>CAWCGS010000015.1:0-16826 GCA_963795135.1 uncultured Actinomycetota bacterium | reverse complement strand
CTGGTGGGGCTCGCACTGGTGCCCTTCGCCTGGTTCACGGGTCGGTGGGTCGTCCGCGGGATCGGGCGGTGCCGCCGCGAGGCCCTCTGGGTGACCGACGAGGAGATCGTGCACGACTCCGAGCGCGGCCGCTCGCGGGTCGACCGCGCCGACGTGGTCCGGGTGCAGGGATGGGACGACGCCGACGGAGCCTCGACCGACGTCGTCGCCGTGATCTCGCGGGTGGCGGCCAGGCGGGCGTTCGGGCCCCGGCTGCTGACCCTGAACCGGAGCCCGCGGTCGGCCACCCGGACCAGCATCGAGACGACCCGGATGGCGCACCCCGCGCCCGCGATCGCGGACTGGCTCGGCCCGGAGGCCCCCGCCGCCGAGCCGGGGGCGACGACGGCCGGCTGGCGGGGACGGCTGCGCCGCCGCCGGCATGACCGGAGCTAGGGTGCCGAGAGGTGCTGGTAGTCCGGGGTCGACCAGTCGCCGCCCCAGGTCCAGCCCCGGCGCGCGAAGGCCCGGGTGACGACGTCTCCACGCACCACCACGCCCGGTCGGGCCGTGGCCCCGGGGCTGCGGTCCACGTCGACGAAGCGGCGGCCCGCCGGCGGTTGCACCCCGTCGGGGGCCAGGTAGGGGTTCTGCACGGGGTTGAGGTCGACCGCGCGGCCGTAGGCGTGGTCGGACCACGAGGTCTGGCCCGCCACCGTGCGGCAGTTGTAGCCCGAGGTGTTGTTGGCCGCCATGGAGGCCAGGTCGTCGCCGCCGAAGGCGTCGATCAGCCGCATCTGCTGGATCGGGAACCGCGCGTCGTAGAGATCCTCGAAGATCGCGACCACGTCGCGGGCCACGTCGCGGTGGACCACCATCCTCCCGCGGTGCGTCTCGCCGTCCAGGCCGACGTACGACATGCTCAGCAGCCGCAACCGCTCCCACCCGACCGGGCAGGTCGCCGGGTCGTGGCTGGTGCCGCGCATCCGGCGGCGCAGGTCGGCACCGACCGGCCGCACCCGGCCCACGTACGCCGGCAGGGCGGTCTCGGCTCTGCGTGCCGCCCCGGCGTCGCGGGCCGCCCTCGCCGTGCGGGACGGCGCCTCCAGCGGGGTGGTGCGCCGCAGGTCGCGCCACGCGCGGACCGCCGCGACCTGCTCGCGGCGGGGCAGGGCGTCGGGGGTCCCGCCCCCCGGCGGGATGCGGCCGGGCCACCACGCGTCCTGCACCACCTCGCCGTCGCGGACCCGCAGCCGCAGCACCCCGGTCTCGGACTGGCGAGCGTGGTACCACGCGAAGTTGCCGAGGCCGTAGCCGACGTAGGTGCCTCCTCGCATCCCCGCCGCCCCCAGCGCGTGGGAGTGGGAGCCCACCACGACGTCGGCCCCCGCTGCGGCCAGGTCACGGGCCAGCCGTCGCTGGCCGGCGGTCGACGCCGCGCGCCCCTCCTCGCCCCAGTGCAGGTAGACCACCACGACGTCGTCGACAGCGGCTGAGCTGCGCACCGCCTCCAGCAGCCGGCGCGCCCCGCCGCGCGCCGAGGCGAGGCCCACCCCCGTCCCGGGCGCGACCGACCAGACCGTGTCGTCGCTCTCGCGGGGCGAGGCGTCGGCGCCGAGGACGGCGATGTCGGTGCCCCGGACGCTGGTGCGGTACGGCGCGAACGCCTGCGCCGGCCCGCGACCGACCCCGACCAGACCGACCTGGGAGCGGCGCGCGGCTGCGAGGGCGCGCCGCACGCCGGCCCGGCCGTAGTCGGCGCCGTGGTTGTTGGCCATCGTCACCACATCGACCCCCGAGCGCTCCAGCAGCCCGAAGACCGAGGGCGGTGCTGCGAACCAGTAGCGCTGGGCCGGGTCCTCCAGCTCCTTGGCGGCCCGGGGACCCCCGGTGGCGATGGCCGTCTCCAGGTTGAGCATCGCCACGTCGGCGCCGCGCAGGAGCGGGGTCAGCTCCCCGAGGGTCGAGCGGGGTCGGCCGGCCAACCCGGCGAGCGAACCCTCCAGGTGGACCTCGCCGGCGAAGGCGAGCACCACGTCGGCCTGTCGCTGCGGGGCTGCCTCGCGCTCCGGGGCTGCCTCCGACGGCGAGACCTCGACGCTGGTCGCTCCCGTGCCCTCGGCGGACCCGCCGCTGAGCACCGTGGCTGTGCCCAGGCCCAGTCCCGCCACCGCCACCGCCACCAGGGCCGCCGTCAGCGCTGCTGTCGTACGTCTCCTCGGCACGAGGGCCATGAGAGCTCCGCATCGCTGCCCGGTCAGGTCATTGAATCATTGACCATGATGCCCGATGAGGGCAAACGTCACCGGGACCCGCGGCGGGCGACCTCAGCGACCCGCTAGGCGGGGGCGACGACTCCGTCGGCCTCGGCCCTGAGCATCAGCGCGATGTCGATCAGCTGGTCCTCCTGGCCGCCGATCAGCTTGCGGCGACCGGCCTCCAGCAGGATCTTCGCGCCGCTGACGCCGTAGCGGTCGGCGGCGTTGCCGGCGTGCTTGAGGAACGAGGAGTAGACGCCGGCGTAGCCCATCATCAGCGTCATCCGGTCGAGCCGGCACTCCTCGGGCATGGCCGGCCTGATCACGTCCTCGGAGGCATCGACGACCTGGAGGAAGTCGACGCCGGTGCGCCAGCCGAGCTTGTCGCAGACCCCGATGAACGCCTCCAGCGGCGTGTTGCCCGCGCCGGCGCCGAAGCGACGTACGGAGCCGTCGATCTGGGTGGCGCCCGCGCGGGCCGCGATCACGGTGTTGGCGACGCCGAGGCCGAGGTTCTCGTGGCCGTGGAAGCCGACGTCGGCCACGTCGCCGATCTCCGCGACGACCGCGGAGACGCGGTCGGCGGTCTGCTCCATGACGAGCGCGCCGGCGGAGTCGACGACGTAGACGCACTGGCAGCCGGCGTCGACCATGATCCGCGCCTGCCGGGCCAGCACCTCAGGAGGCTGGGTGTGGCTCATCATCAGGAAGCCCACGGTCTCCAGGCCCAGCTCGCGGGCCAGCCCGAAGTGCTGTCCGGAGGTGTCGGCCTCGGTGCAGTGGGTGGCGATCCGGCAGATCTGACCACCGTTGTCCTGGGCGGCGCGGATGTCGTCCTTGGTGCCGACGCCCGGCAGCATCAGGAAGGCGATCCTGGCGGTCTTCGCAGTCTCGGCCGCGATCCTGATCAGCTCCTGCTCGGGGGTGCGGGAGAAGCCGTAGTTGAACGAGGAGCCCCCCAGCCCGTCGCCGTGGGTGACCTCGATGACCGGGATGCCCGAGGCGTCGAGCGCCTCGACGATGTCGCGCACCTCCTGCCCGGTGAACTGGTGCCGCTTGTGGTGCGACCCGTCGCGCAGGCAGGTGTCGGTCAGCCGCAGGTCGAGGTCTCCGCCGTGGGTCTGGCCCCAGGTGCGGGTGAGGGTGTCGCGGTGCGTTCATGCGGGGCTCCTTGTGGGGGTCTCGTGGCTCGTCGCTGGCGCTCCTCGCACCTCAACCACCGATGGCGCGGGCGATGGACTCGCCCACCTGGGTGGCGGCGGCGGTCATGATGTCGAGGTTGCCGGCGTACGGCGGCAGGTAGTCGCCGGCGCCCTCGACCTCGACGAAGATCGAGATCTTGACCTGCCCGCGGGTGGCGTCGGAGGGACCGTCGACCTGGGGCTCCTGGAGCAGCCGGTAGCCCGGCACGTACTCCTGGACGGCCTTCTCCATCGCCACCACCGAGGCGATGATCGCGTCGGTGTCGGCGTCGGGCGGGACCGCGCAGAAGATCGTGTCGCGCATGATCATCGGCGGCTCGGCGGGGTTGAGGATGATGATCGCCTTGCCGGTCTCGGCGCCGCCGATCTCGGTCACCCCGCGGCTGGTGGTGCGGGTGAACTCGTCGATGTTGGCGCGGGTGCCGGGGCCGGCCGAGACGCTGGCCACCGAGGCGACGATCTCGGCGTACGACACGGTGGCGGCGCGCGAGACCGCGGCCACCATGGGGATCGTGGCCTGGCCGCCGCAGGTGATCATGTTGACGTTCATCGCCTCGAGGTGCGCCTCGCCGTTGACCGGCGGGATCACCGCGGGCCCCACCGCGGCGGGCGTGAGGTCGATCGCGCGGATGCCGGCCTCGGCGTAGCGCGGGGCGTACTCACGGTGCACGTGGGCCGAGGTGGCCTCGAAGACCAGGTCCGGCAGGACGTCCTGCTTGAGCAGCCAGTCGACCCCCTCGTGGCTGGCCTCGACGCCTGCGTCGGCGGCCAGCCTGAGCCCCTCGGAGGAGGGGTCGACCCCGATCATCCAGCGCGGCTCGATGCTCCCTCCGTTGCGGGCCGAGCGGAGCAGCTTGTGGAGCAGGTCGGTCCCGATGTTGCCGGGGCCGATGATGGCGGCGGTGAGCGTGGACATGCGTCCCTCTCGGTCGGTGGTGGAGCTCAGGGGGTGGGCTCAGGGGCTGGGAGGCTCAGTCGGTGAACGACAGCCGGACGGAGCCGAGGCCGTCGAGGACGGCCTCGAAGTCGTCGCCCGGGGCGACGTCGATCGCGCGGTGCACGCTGCCGGGCAGGATCACGTGGCCGGCCTCGAGGGTGACGCCGTACGACGCCACCGTGCGCGCCAGCCAGGCCACCGCGGTCACGGGGTTGCCGAGCACGGCGTCGGAGCGCCCGGCCGCGACCTGCGCGCCGTTCCTGGTCAGCCGCGCCTCGATGCCGCGCAGGTCGAGGTCGCCCGGCGCGACCCGCTCGCGACCGAGCACGTAGCCGGCCGAGGAGGCGTTGTCGGCGATGGTGTCGCCGATCCGGATGTCCCAGTCGCGGACCCGGCTGTCGATGAGCTCGATCGCGGGGGCGACGGCCTCGGTGGCGGCCAGCACGTCGTCCTCGGTGCAGTCCTCGCCGGGCAGGGTCGCGCCGAGGATGAAGCCGACCTCGACCTCGACGCGGGGGAAGCAGTAGCGCCCGGCGCTGACCGGCTCGTCCTCACGGAGCGCCATGTCGGACAGCAGGTGGCCGTAGTCGGGCTCGTCGACGCCCATCATCTGCTGCATCGCCGCGGACGACAGCCCCACCTTGTGGCCGTGCACGGTCGCGCCCCCGGCCAGTCGCCCGCGGATGTTGGCCAGGGCGATCTCGTAGGCGTCGACCACGTCGAGCCCGGGGTAGGTCTCGCGCAGCGGAGCGATCGGGACCCGGTCGCGTTCGGCGGTCGCCAGGGCCTGGGCCGCGTCGCGGCGGAGGGTGTCGTCGAGCATGGACGCGATTCTAGAACCTGTTACAGTTTTGCGCCATGAGCGGTCAGCAGCCGGGCCCCCTCCCGCGCGAGGTGGACGTCGTCGTGGTCGGGGCCGGAGCCGCCGGGATGTCGGCCGCGCTGCGGGCCGGGGTGGCGGGTCTCGACACGGTCCTGCTCGAGAAGAGCGGCTACTTCGGCGGCTCGACCGCACGCAGCGGCGGCGGGGTCTGGATCCCCGGCAACTACGCGCTGAAGGCGGCCGGCGAGGACGACGACCTCGCCCACGCCAAGACCTACCTCGACACGATCGTCGGCGACGTCGTGCCCAAGGTCCGCCGCGACACCTACCTCGAGCGCGGGCCTGAGGTGATGGACTTCATCCGGGAGCGGACGCCGGTGCGCTTCACCTGGGTGCCCGAGTACGCCGACTACCACCCCGAGCGACCCGGCGGACGGGCCCGCGGCCGCACGGTCGAGCCCGTCCCGCTGGACGCCCGCTTCCTGGGCGAGGAGATCGAGCGGCTCCACCCGGCGTACACGAAGGCACCGGCGAACCTCATCGTCACCCAGGCGGACTACCGCAGGATCAGCCTGGGCCTGCGCACGCTGCGCGGCCCCCTGACCCTGGCCAAGGTGCTCCTCAACAGGCTCCTGTCCGGGCTGCGCGGCCGCCGGATGTACGCGATGGGCAACGCGATCGCGATCGGCCTGCGCCAGGGCCTGATCGACGCTCGCGTGCCGGTGCACCACGACACCGAGCTGGTGAGCCTGGTCGAGGAGGGCGGTCGCGTGGTCGGCGTCCGGGTCCGGCACGGGGGCACCGAGCACGTGGTGCGCGCCCGGCGCGGCGTGGTGCTGGGCAGCGGCGGCTTCGAGCGCAACGAGGAGCTCCGCGAGAAGTACCTGCCCCAGCCGACCTCGGCGCAGTGGACCACCGGCTCGGAGTTCAACACCGGCGGCGGGCTGACCGCCGGCATCACCACGGGCGCCGCCACCGACCTGCTCGACGACGCCTGGTGGGGGCCGACGATCCCGCTGCCGGGCGGTCCGTGGTTCTGCCTGGCCGAGCGCAACCTGCCGGGCTCGATCATCGTCAACCAGGCCGGGCGTCGCTACATGAACGAGGCGCTGCCCTACGTCGAGGCCGTGCACGAGATCTACCGCGGCGAGGAGACCGGCGTCGGCCACGTGCCGTCGTGGATGGTCATCGACCAGCGCTACCGCAACCGCTACGTCTTCGCCGGCCTGATGCCGCGCCAGCCCTTCCCGGGCCGCTGGCTCAAGCACGGCGTGATCAAGAAGGCCGACACCCTCGCGGGCCTGGCCGCCGAGATCGGGGTGCCGGCCGACGTGCTGGAGGGCACCGTCGCGCGCTTCAACGGCTTCGCGTCCGGGGGCACCGACGAGGACTTCCACCGCGGCGAGAGCGCCTACGACCAGTACTACGCCGACCCCACCGTCAAGCCGAACTCCTCCCTGCACGCCATCGACCAGGGGCCGTTCTACGCCGTCAAGATCGTGCCGGGCGACCTCGGCACCAAGGGCGGGCTGGTCACCGACGAGCGCGCGCGGGTGCTGCGCGCCGACGGGTCGGTGATCGAGGGGCTGTACGCCGCGGGCAACGTCTCGTCCGCGGTCATGGGCCACACCTACCCCGGACCGGGGGGCACGATCGGGCCGGCGCTGGTCTTCGGCTACCTCGCGGCCGAGGACCTCACTGGGGTCTCGACAAGCTCGACCACCGGGACAGGCTCGACCACCACCGAGGAGAGCGCCTGATGCCGATCGACCCGTCCGTGGCCATCGGGGCCGACCTCGGAGCGCGCACGTTCTCGTGGTCGCAGAGCGACGTGCTGCTCTACCACCTGGCCATCGGAGCCGGGTCGCGCGCCGGCGACAACCTCGATCCGGCGGCCCTGCGCTACACCTACGACGGTCCGTCGCTGCAGGTCCTGCCGTCCTTCGGCGTGGTGGCCCCGACCTTCCACGAGACCGACCCGCCGCCGCTCGACCTCCCCGGCTGCGACATCGACCTGGCGCAGGTGGTGCACGGCGCCCAGTCGATCCGCGTGCACGCGCCGCTGCCGACGTCCGGCACCGCCACGCTCACCACCACGCTCACCGACGTCTGGGACAAGGGCCGGGCTGCGGTCATCTGGCAGGAGGGCACCGCGGTCTCCGACGAGGGCGACGAGCTGTGGACCGTGCGCTCCTCGATCTTCGTCAAGGGCGAGGGCGGCTGGGGCGGCGACCGCGGCAGCAGCACCTCGGTCGAGCTGCCCGACCGCTCCCCCGACGCCGAGACGACGTACGTCGTCACCCCGCAACAGGCGCTGCTCTACCGCCTGTGCGGCGACCGCAACCCCCTGCACGCGGACCCCGCCTTCGCCGAGCACGCCGGCTTCCCGGCGCCGATCCTGCACGGGCTGTGCTCCTACGGGATCGTGCTGCGTGAGCTGACCGAGACGCTGCTCGACGGTGACGCCTCGGCGGTCGCCGGCTTCGGCGCCCGGTTCGCCGGCGTGGTCTTCCCGGGCGAGACGATCCGCGTGCGGGGTTGGCGCGAGGACGGTCGCGTGGTGGCCTCGGCGAGCATCGCCGGCGAGGGCGAGCGCGACGGCGCGCCCGTGCTCGCCGACTGCGTGCTCGACCTGGTCTGACGATTGGCGCTGGGAGCTACCGGATCACGGGCGGGGGCGTCAGGCGGGCTTGCGCGCCAGGACGTAGAGCCGCTGGGTGCTCTCGTCGCGGTGGACGAGCGGTCCACGGTGGTACCACTCGACCTCGCCGAGGCCGATGCGCTCCACCAGCGACACGATCTCGGCCGGCTCGTGCATCACGAAGTCGAGGTCGATCTCGTGGTCGAACCACCCCGTGCTGGTGCGGACCTCAGAGCCCGCGTGGAGCGCGAGCACGAGCAGACCCCCGGGTCGCAGCGGACGCACCAGTGCCTCCACCGCAGCGGTCAGCTCGGTCGGCGCGAGGTGGATGAGGGAGTACCACCCCAGCACGGCCCCCCACCCGTCGGCGGCCGTGGGCCGCATCAGGCGACGCAGGTCGCCCACCTGGTAGTCGCCGTCGGGGAACAGCCGCCGCGCCTGCGCGACCATCTCGGGCGACAGGTCGATCCCGGAGGCGTCGGCGCCCGCGACCGCGAGGTAGGCCGTCACGTGGCCCGGGCCGCAGCCCACCTCGACGACCGGACCGGGCTCGGCGGCGACCCGGTCGAGCAGCCAGCGCTCGAACGGCAGCCCGTCGAGCTCGTCGGTCAGCGCCTCGGCGTACGACGCGGCGACGGTGCCGTAGGCCGCGCGCACCTTGGCGTCGCGGGCCTCGGCGCCGCCGGCGATCACGGCGTCGCGGTCGCTGCCCGGGTCGCTGGCAGCGACCGGGGCCGACTCCTCGACCGGGCCGAGCAGGTGGACCCAGCGGTGGTCCTGCTCGCGCGGGCGCCGCGGCTGCTGCGCGACCAGCGGCGGCTCGGCGGCCGCCATCCGGGCCAGGCAGTCCTCGACGTCCGAGCGGTCGCCGAAGTCGTGCAGCCGCTCCGTGCGGGGCTTGAGCGCGCCCGGCGCCTGAGGCCCGCGGAGCAGCAGCACGGTGAGCAGCGCCCGCTCGTCGGGCGCCAGGGCGAGGCGCTCGGCCAGCGTCTGGTGGTACTTCAGCGTGCGCCGGCCGGTGGCCGACCACACGATGCGCACCAGGCCACGGTCCTTCAGGGTGCGGGCCGTCTGCTCGACCAGCTGCTCGTCGTAGTCGACGACGGGCTCGCGGCTGCTGGTCTGGTTGCACGCGGTGCGCAGGCCGTTGAGCGACAACGGGTAGGACGCCGGGACCGTGATCTCCTTCTCCAGCAGGCTGCCGAGCAGCCGCTGCTCCTCGGTCGTGAGGACGGGCAGGTCCGCGCTTTCGGTCACGCCCCGACCCTAGGCCAGGGCGCCGACGTCGTGCTCAGGTGATGAGCAGGATCGCCAGCAGCAGCCCCACGAGGCCCACCGCCCCGGCGGGGCGCAGCGCGGGCGCCAGGTTCAGGCCGACGTAGCCGAGCGCGGCCAGGCCGGTCAGGGTCACGGCAGGTCCGGCCAGGAGGCCGAGGGCCGGCGCCACGAACACCAGGACGAGCGACCAGCCGGTGAACGCGAGGGCCGCGGCCCGCTGCGTCTCGTGCACGGTCCGATGCGGCAGCGCGAGCGCGGCGGTCGGCAGCGGGGGTGGCCGGTCCAGGTCGTCGACCTCACGTCTGTCCATCTCCCACGGTCCCTCCACATGCTGACAACGCGGCTCAGGGACGGAGGTGACGGCGGTCTGGTCCAGATTTCAACAGATCCTGCGGGGCGAGGCGCAGTCAGGGGGACAACGTCCGGACCACGCCCTGGTCCGGGTCCCAGCGGCGCAGCCCGGTGAGCACGACCTCGAACGAGGAGTGCCCCACGACGTCGACCGCGCGCTGCAGGTCGGCCCGGGGAAGCCGACGTACGAGCGTCACGTGCGGCAGCCAGCCGGAGTGGCGGTGGTCGGGGGTGGTCGAGCGCAGGTCGAGGACCGCCCGGGTCACCGCGTCGGTGACGTCCAGCGTGCGGGCCAGGGTCACCGAGGTGCCGCCGAGCACGGCCAGACCCGACGTGACGACGCGGATCGGGAGCAGCCCGCCCAGCACGTCGGCGGCGCGATCCTCGTCCTCGGGGGTCAGGGCCGGGGTGGCGATGACCGTCACGTGCGGGGTGTTGGTGCTCCCGCGGTGGTCGAGCTGTGAGGGCAGCCCCGCGTCGCGCAGCGCCTGCCAGTCCGCGCGGAGGATCTCCTCGCCGGCGGCGTCCGGCACCAGCTCGAGGGCGTGCAGCCGCGGCATCAGGACGCCGTCCGGTCGTCCAGCCACGGGGCGGCGCGACGGGTGTGCCGCGCCTTGGTGGCGGGGGCCAGGCCGTCGTACCCGCGCGTGACCATCCGCGAGCGCGGGTTGGCGGCCAGGACGTCGTGGTGGTCGCGGACGAAGGTCCAGTAGAGGCCGTCCCAGTCCTCGCACCACTCCCCCCGTGGCAGGTCCGACATCTTGCGGAGGTAGTTCGAGCCGGAGACGTAGGGCTTGGTGGTGATCGCCTCACCGACCGCGAACTGGCTCATCGCGTAGACGTTGGGGACCATCACCCAGTCGTAGGCGTCGACGAACATCTCCATGAACCACTCGTACGCCGCGTCGGGGTCGGTGCGCAGCAGGCACATCGCGTTGCCGAGCACCATCAGCCGCTCGATGTGGTGGGCGTAGCCGTGGTCGAGCACCCGGCGCAGCACGAGGTCGACCGGGTCCAGGCCGGTCTCGGCGGTCCACCAACCCTCCGCGAGCGACCGGGAGTGCTCCAGGCGGTTGCTGGAGCGCATCGCCCGACCGTGCTGCACGTAGGTGGCCCGCATGTACTCGCGCCAGCCGATCACCTGGCGCACGAAGCCCTCCAGCGAGGCCAGCGGTACGTCGTCCTCAGCGGCGGTCTCGAGGGCCCCGGCGAGCACGTCGCGGGGCGAGAGGAGCCCGATGTTGAGCGCCGGCGTGAGCAGGGAGTGGAAGACGAACGGGTGCTCGGCCGAGACCGCGTCCTCGTAGGGGCCGAACTCGGCGAGGCGCTCCGCCAGGAAGGTCCCGTACGCCGCCTCGGCCTCGGCGTGCGAGGTCGGCCAGGCGAAGAGCTCGGCGTTGCCGGGGTTGTCGGGGAAGGCGCGCTGCACCCACGCGACGGCCTCGTCGACCTCGGGGTGGCGGTCGGGGGCGGGCACCGGCGGGACCGGGTGCCCGCGCGGGAGCTTCTTGCGGTTCTCCGCGTCGAAGGACCACCGCCCTCCCACCGGGCTGCCGTCCTCCTCGACGAGGACGTCGAGCCGCCGGCGCTGCCAGGCGTAGAAGTGCTGCATCCGCGCCGGACCGCCGGTGACCTGCTCGGCGACCTGCGCGCGGGTGGTGAGGAAGTTGGGGGTCTCGAGCACCTCGCTCGGCTGCAGCTCGTGACCGGCGTCGGCGAGGGCCCGCGTGAGCTCCTGGCTGAGCCAGTCGTCGACGACGTCGTACACCGACACCTCGGTGGGCCGCAGTCGCCGCAGCAGCCCCGCCAGCGCGGCGCGACTGGTGGTCCGGCCGTCGGTCTCGAGCACCTCGACGTCGAACCCGCGCTCGCGCAGGCGGGTGCCGAAGCGCCGCATCGAGGCGCGGTGGAGCACGAGCTTCTGCTGGTGGAAGCGGTACTGCCGGAACAGCAGGTCGTGCTCGACCAGCACGAACGTCGTGCCCGCCGGGGCGTCGAGGTGGTCAGCGAAGAGCTGGTGCGGCATCACCAGCCGGACGGGTCGACCTCCGGCCACGCTCAGGGCTTCTTCGCCTTCTGCGCCCTCGCGGACCTCGTGGGTCGCGGGCGGACGACGAGGACGGGGCAGGGCGCGTAGTGCTGCACCCGCTGTGCGGTGCTGCCGATCAGCACGCCCTCGCTGATCCCTCGGGCTCCTGCGGCGACGACCACCAGCCCGGCGTCGTACTGCTTGGCCGCCTTGATGATCTCGTTGGCCGGCGAGCCGGAGCGCACCCGCTTGTGCACCTTGGGTCCCCACCCGTCGAACTCGGCCGCGATGATCCTGACGGCGTTCTCGGCCGCGTCCCGGAAGGACAGCGTGTCCCAGGACGCCTTCCGCTCGCTGTCGGAGAGCTCGTCGGCGAAGGCCACGGCGGCCAGCGGACGGATGACGGCCACCACGGTGACGTCGGTGATGGCGGCGGGGTCGGCGAAGGACTTCAGGTGGCGTGCGGCAGCCAGTGACTGCTTGGAGCCGTCGGTGGCGACGATGACGTGCATCAGTGGTCTCCCAACCTGTCGGAGGTGGTGGCTGAGTCGGGGGCACCGGCGGATCCGGCCTGACTGCCGAAGAGCTTCTCCGCGAGGTAGAGCACCCCGCCGATGGCGAGCAGCGAGGCGCACCAGATCAGGGACTGCGGGTCGTCGTAGATGACGTAGTAGAGGATCGCCAGGTTGCCCACCAACCCCACGACGAGCAGGGGCGTGTTGGCCCGGAACGTCCGGTCGTGCTCGTCGCGACCGCGCAGCTTGAGGCACGTCACGATGACCAGCGCGTAGATCGCGAGGAGGAAGACCACCGTCACCAGGGCGAGCCGCTCGACCAGGTCGAGCTTGCCACCGGCCTCCAGGACCAGCGTCCCGGCGACGAGCAGGGATCCCACCACGAGACCGCCGAAGAGCAGTCCGACCCACGGGCTGCGACGGGTCGGGTGGATCGTGGCGAAGACCGCGGGGACGACGTCCTCGCGGGCCATGCCGTAGAGGATGCGCGGCTGCGTCACCAGCGTGACCAGCGCCGTGTTGGTGATCGCGACGAGCGCGATGACGGTGAAGGTGGTGGTCATCAGGTCGGTGGAGAACGGCAGGATGCCCTGCTTGACGACCTCGAGCAGGGCCACCTCGGAGCCGGCGAGCTGATCGGTGGGCACGGTCAGCGCCGCCGCCATGGAGACCAGCACGTAGATGACACCCGCCAGGAGCATGCCCCCGACCAGCGAACGCGGGAAGGCCTTGTAGGGGTCGACGGTCTCCTCGGCCACGTTGGCGGTGTTCTCGAACCCGGTCATGGCGAAGAAGGAGAGCGCGACGCCGGCGAGGACGGCCAGCGCCGGGTTGCCGGCGACGCTGATGTCGGTGAGCGTCCCGAAGTCGGCGTTGCCCTGGGCGATGTAGACGATCGCGATGGTGATCACGATGATCAGTCCGCTGAGCTCGACGAAGGTCATCATCATGTTCGCGACCACCGACTCGGTGATGCCGATGTAGTTGACGAGCACCAGGACGGCGACGAAGACCAGCGAGATGAGCAGCGCAGGCGGTGCGCCCCACAGCTCCCCGAAGTAGGACGAGAAGCCGGCGGCGAGGGAGCCGGTGGCCGCGAAGCTGGCGGCGAGGAACGACACGGTGACCAGGAAGGTGAGCGCCCTGTTGCCGAAGGCCTTCTGGACGTAGAGGGAGGAACCGGCGGCCTGGGGGTACTTCGTCACCAGCTCGGCGTACGCCGATCCGGTGATCGCCGCGACCGCGACCCCGGCGCCGAACGCCAGCCAGAACGCTCCACCCACCGCAGCGGCGACGAGACCGATGAGCACGTAGATCCCCGAGCCCAGGACGTCGCCCAACGTGTAGAAGAAGAGCTGTCGGGTGCTGATGGAGCGCTTGAGCCCGCCCTCGTCGGACGTGTCGTCGGGAACGGTCACAGTGCTGTCGGCCACGGCCGGACCTCGAATCGGGGGAAGGTGGGGAGGGTGCAGTGCCCCCGACCCCACAACGTCACCGGCGTGGTTGTCAATCAGCCCCGCCGATCAGTCCCTTTACCCGTCCACGCCGACAGGTCAGACTGCGCGGATGAGAAGCCGCCGTACGCCGCCCCCGTCCTTGCACGGCCAGGTCGTCCTGGTCACCGGAGCCGGCAGCGGCATCGGCGCGCGCCTGGCCGAGGTCCTGGCCGGGCAGGGGGCGCACCTGGTGCTCTGCGACGTCGATGACGCCGGGCTCGCGGCCACGGCCGGTCGGATCGGCGAGGAGCGGGTGCTGGCCCAGCACGCCGACGTGCGGTCGCTGGAGGCGATGCAGGCGGTCGTCGCAGCGGGGGTCGAGCGCTTCGGCGGGATCGACGTGGTGGTGGCCAACGCCGGGATCGGCAGCTTCGGCTCGGTGCTCCACGTCGACCCCGAGGCCTTCGCGCGGGTGGTCGAGGTCAACCTGCTCGGCGTCTTCCACACCGTGCGGGCCGCGCTGACGTCGGTGATCGAGCGGCGCGGCTACGTGCTCGTGGTCTCCTCGCTCGCGGCGTTCACCGCGGCGCCGGGGATGGCGTCGTACAACGCCTCGAAGGCCGGCGCGGAGAACTTCGCCAACGCGCTGCGGCTCGAGGTCGCGCACCTCGGCGTCGACGTCGGCTCGGCCCACATGTCCTGGATCGACACCCCCATGGTGGCCGACGCGCGCCGGGAGCTCTCCGGCTTCGACCGGATGATCGAGCAGCTCCCCGCGCCGCTCAACCGGACCACCGACCTCGCCACCTGCGTCGAGGCGTTCGTCGACGGCATCGCGCGGCGCCGCCGCCGGGTCTTCGTCCCCGGCTGGGTCGGCACGATCTCGCGGTTGCGGGGCGCGATCAACAGCGCGGCCGGCGACCGTCAGGTGCTGAAGATCGCGCCCCGCGTGATCGCCGAGGTCGACGCCGAGGTCGCACGGCTGGGTCGCTCGTTGTCGGCCCACGTCGCCGCGACCGCCGACTGACTCCGGGACGGCATGACGCACGGACAGTTCACGATCCCCGCTGCGCAGGGCTCCATGTTGCGCACGTCCCTCCAGGCGTTCGCGGCGCCCGAGCACGTCCGCGCGACCGACGGCGCCGTCAGCCACGACTACGCGAAGCCGACCCCGGACAAGCTCGGCACCCGGTGCGGACGTAGGCCGCGCGGCCGATATCGAGTAGGTGCGACCTGTTCGGGCTGCGGCTGCTCAAGCCCTGCGGGGTCAGGATCAGCGGGTCCGGCATCTGACTAAACTGGCCCCCAGTCGTGCGGGACTCGCGAGGTGAGGCAGATGGTCGGGAGCCCGGGGTCGGGGGACTCCTCGCACGGTACGGTGTCGTCGGGGTCGATGCCCGCTGTGGAGTTGCGCAGCGCCTACTGGCGCCAGTCCGCCTTCTACGGCGACCCCGAGGTCGGGCTGGACGCCCAGACCATGCCCTTGCGCCTGGCGGTGATGCTCACCCCCCTCGATCCGGACCTTCCGCAGCACCCGCTGGGTGGGGTCGCCGCTTCGTGGACGTTCTTCGCCGGTGCCCCGTCGAAGCCGGCCGGGAGCGGCCTGGACTGGCCGCGCCGCCACCCGGACCCGAGAGCAGGGCGGGGCACGCCGCTGACCCATGTGCTGCAGGTCGACCTGTACGGGCTGCGGCTGGACCAGGGAGAACGAGTCGTCGCCGACACCGGCCTGCCGGCGACCGGGCTGTTGCAGTTCTTCCACGACTGCGTGACCTACGGCGACGAGGGAGGCGACGCCGACGCCTGGACCGTGCGGTGGGTGCGCCGCGACGCAGCTGCGAGCGCGGAGGCAGACAAGGGCTCGTGGGAGCCGACCCCGCGACCGGCCGATCTGGACCCCGAGGGATTCGCCGACCCCGTGCCGCTGGGGCACGAGGTGGCGCCGTCGGTACCGAATCTGGCTGGCCTCCAGCCGGGGCCCGCCGAGGCCAGGGAGCGCTACGCCCGGCTCTACGAGTGGATCGAGGAGCATCCCTACGACCGCAACCTGGGACGTCGACCCGAGCACCTCAACCCGTTGACACCCTGGGACCCCGGCTTCGAGCCGCTGCCCGCCGCGACGAGGCTGATGGGCTTCAGCGCCGTCCCGGCCAACGAGGACTACGACCAACTGGTCCGCGAGCACCTCCCCCTCGAACCCGGCGACACCCACCTGCTGCTCGCCGACATCAACCCCGACCAGTTCGAGGACGCCCCCCTCGACTGGTTCCACGGAGGACGCCACGTCGAGTTCTGGATCCGGCGCAGTGACCTCGCCGAACAGCGCTTCGACCGGACCTGGGCACTGATCCGCACTGACCACTAGCCAGCGGCCTCCTCCACGGCGCGAGCACCATGCCGCTGTCACCGCTGCGCACCCGGGACGGCACCCGGCGGCAGCCACCCACTGGGCTCAGCTGATCTGCGTACGTAGAACTACGTACAGATCTCGAGCCCCAGAGCTGGTCCCAGGCGCAAGCGTCCGGTGAAAGCGCTGGGTCTGTACGTAGTTGTACGACGCACCGGCCGCTGACCACACTGGGCCCATGACCTCCCGCGTCTCGCACACGTCCGTGGACTGCACCAACGCCTACGAGCTCTCGGAGTGGTGGAAGGCGGTCCTCGACTACGTCGACCTCGTCGACGACCCGAACGAGCCCGGTCACGAGGAGTGCCTGATCCTCAGCCGGGACGGCGCCCACCGGTTGCTGTTCATCGAGGTCCCCGAGCCGAAGGCGACCAAGAACCGCCTGCACCTGGATCTCGAGCCGGTGCAGGGTCGGCGCGACGACGAGCTCGGGCGGCTGCTGTCCCTCGGGGCGACCGAGGTCGCGGACCATCGCGGCATCTACGGACCCGGGTCCGGCTGGGTCGTGCTGGCGGATCCGGAGGGCAACGAGTTCTGCATCCTGCGCAACGCGGCCGAGCGCTCGCAGGCCTGAGCGGCGAGCCTCCGACACCGACCTTCGAGACAGGACAGTCCCAGCAGGGACCGGCGCCGCTCAGGCCGAGAGGATCAACCCGCTGGTCGGTACGCCGGTGCCGGCGGTGACCAGCACATGGCCCGAGGCCGCGGCCTCGACGGGGTTGACCGACGTACCGCGGACCTGACGGACCGCCTCGGCGATGCCGTTCATGCCGTGGATGTAGGCCTCTCCGAGCTGACCGCCGTGGGTGTTGAGCGGGAGCCGACCGCCGACCTCGATCGCGCCGTCGGCGATGAAGTCGCGCGCCTCGCCGCGCGCGCAGAAGCCGAGCTCCTCGAGCTGCATCAGCACGTACGGCGTGAAGTGGTCGTAGAGGATCGCCATCGGCAGGTCCGCCGGCGTGAGCCCCGA
>CAWCGS010000014.1:0-1222557 GCA_963795135.1 uncultured Actinomycetota bacterium | reverse complement strand
CCTCCCAAGGCTCGCGCGGCCGGGGCCAAGAAGGTCCGCCGCAAGGAAAAGAAGAACATCGCTCAGGGCGAAGCCCACATCAAGAGCACGTTCAACAACACGATCGTCACGATCACCGACCCCACGGGTGCGGTCATCTCGTGGGCCTCCGCCGGCACCGTCGGCTTCAAGGGATCCCGCAAGTCCACCCCGTACGCCGCGCAGATGGCCGCTGAGGCCGCCGGTCGGCGCGCGATGGAGCACGGCATGAAGAAGATCGACGTCTTCGTCAAGGGCCCCGGCTCCGGTCGCGAGACCGCGATCCGCTCGCTCGGTGCGATCGGCCTCGAGGTCGGCACCATCCAGGACGTCACCCCCACCCCTCACAACGGATGCCGCCCGCCCAAGCGCCGGCGCGTCTGACCCCGAGACTGACTAAGGAGTTCTGACATGGCCCGTTACACCGGACCCATGACCCGGAAGTCGCGCCGTCTCGGTGTCGACCTCGTCGGCGGCGACTCGGCTTTCGAGAAGCGGCCCTACCCTCCCGGCGCCCACGGTCGTGGCCGCATCAAGGAGAGTGAGTACCTCCTCCAGCTGCGCGAGAAGCAGAAGGCTCGCTTCACGTACGGCGTGATGGAGAAGCAGTTCCACAACTACTACACCGAGGCCTCGCGCCGGCAGGGCAAGACGGGCGACAACCTGCTGCAGCTGCTGGAGTGCCGCCTCGACAACGTGGTCTACCGCGGCGGCTTCGCCCGCACGCGTCGCCACGCGCGTCAGCTCGTCGTGCACGGTCACTTCAAGGTCAACGGCAAGAAGGTCGACATCCCGTCCTTCCAGGTCACCGCCTACGACGTGATCGACGTGCGCGAGAAGTCGCTGGAGACCACGCCGTTCATCATCGCGCGCGAGACCCACGGCGAGCGGATCGTCCCGGCCTGGCTGCAGGCCCTGCCGACCCGCATGCGGATCCTGGTGCACCAGCGCCCGGTCCGTGAGCAGATCGACATGCCGATCCAGGAGCAGCTCATCGTGGAGTACTACTCCAAGAAGTAGACGCACGCCCGGGGGCTCCGCCCCCGGGTACCCCCGCTGGGGCTCCGCTCCCGACCCCCGTGGTCGGGGTCGGAGCCTCCAGCGGAACCTTCATCACTCGCACAGCAGTCTGGGTCGTCAAATAGCGGTCGACCCGGGAAGGAACAGAACAAGTGCTCATCGCACAGCGCCCCACCCTGTCGGAAGAGACCGTCGACGAGTTCCGCTCGCGGTTCGTCATCGAGCCGCTGGAGCCCGGCTTCGGCTACACCCTCGGCAACTCTCTTCGCCGCACCCTGTTGTCGTCGATCCCCGGTGCCTCGGTCACGAGCATCAAGGTCGACACCGTCCTCCACGAGTTCTCGACCATCGAGGGCGTCAAGGAGGACGTCACCGAGATCATCCTCAACCTCAAGGGTCTCGTCGTCTCCTCCGAGCACGACGAGCCGGTGACCATGTACCTGCGCAAGTCCGGTGCCGGTGACGTCACCGCCGCCGACATCGCGCCCCCGGCCGGTGTCGAGGTGCACAACCCCGACCTGAAGCTCGCCACGCTGTCCGACAAGGGCAAGCTGGAGATGGAGCTGGTCGTGGAGCGTGGCCGTGGCTACGTCTCGGCCGTCCAGAACAAGGGCGCCGACAACGAGATCGGCCGGATGCCGGTCGACTCGATCTACAGCCCGGTCCTCAAGGTGACCTACAAGGTCGAGGCCACGCGAGTCGAGCAGCGCACCGACTTCGACAAGCTCGTCATCGACGTCGAGACCAAGCCCTCGATCCTGCCCCGCGACGCCATCGCGTCCGCCGGCAAGACGCTGGTCGAGCTCTTCGGCCTGGCGCGTGAGCTCAACGTCGAGGCCGAGGGCATCGACATCGGTCCCTCGCCCGTCGACGAGCAGCTCGCGGCCGACCTCGCCCTCCCGGTCGAGGACCTGCAGCTGACGGTCCGGTCCTACAACTGCCTCAAGCGCGAGGGCATCCACACCGTGGGTGAGCTCATCAGCCGCTCGGAGCAGGACCTGCTCGACATCCGCAACTTCGGTGCGAAGTCGATCGACGAGGTCAAGGCCAAGCTGGTCGAGATGGGGCTGTCCCTCAAGGACAGCGCGCCCGGCTTCGACCCGCAGGCAGCCCTGGCGGCGTACGGCGACGACGACGACGACGCGTTCGTCGAGGACGAGCAGTACTGAGTTCAATTGCGCGAGCGAGTCGACTTCGTCGCCTCGCTGCCGCGCCGGAGTCGGCGTAGGCGGTGGTCCCTGTGGTCCGCCGTCTCGCCGCCTCCACAGCCGGACGGCACGCCTGCCGACCGGCGCTGCAGAATCCCTCTAACCCTGGTACCTGGTACGGCCGGGGAGAATCGAGAGCAGAGCAATGCCCAAGCCCACCAAGGGTCCCCGCCTCGGCGGTAGTGCGGCCCACCAGCGGCTGATCCTGGCCAACCTGGCCACGCAGCTGTTCGAGCACGGCCGGATCACCACCACCGAGGCCAAGGCCCGGGCCCTGCGCCCGCACGCCGAGAAGCTGATCACCAAGGCGAAGAACGCGCACAACGGCGTCAACGCGCTGCACAACCGTCGCGAGGTCCTCAAGACCGTCCGCGACAAGGGTGTCGTGCACGTGCTGTTCACCGAGATCGCGCCGACCTTCGCCGAGCGTCCCGGCGGCTACACCCGGATCACCAAGATCGGCCCCCGCAAGGGCGACAACGCGCCGATGGCCGTGATCGAGCTCGTCACCGAGGAGTACACCCCCTCGGCGCCGAAGTCGAAGCCCGCGTCGTCGCAGGCCGCCCCGGCTGCGCCTGCCGCGGAGCCCGCGACGGACGAGACCGCCGACGAGACTGCCGACGAGACGGTCGAGGAGGCCCCCACGTCGATGACGGAGGAGGCCTCGACCGAGGAGAGCGTGGTCGCCGAGGAGGAGCCCGTCACCGACGAGGCGCCTGCCGCGGAGTCCGCTGAGGAGTCCGACAAGGCCTGACCGCCTGCCACGTACGACGGCCCGCCACCCCTCGGGGTGGCGGGCCGTCGTCGTCGGTCGGCCCGCTGGTCGAGGTGCGAGCGCCAGCGAGCCACGAGACCTGGTGCTGCCCCAGACCCGCTGGTCGAGGTGCGAGCGCCAGCGAGCCACGAGACCCCTGGCGCCGGCGTTCCGCGTCGCTCTTCGGGTCTCGTGAGCCCTCTCGCCCTGCTCGCGCGCCTCTCAGGCTCGGCGAGCGGGGCTCGAGCCGGCCCTAGACGCAGAAGGACCCGCTGGTGGCGTCCCCCGACGCAACAAGCGGGTCAACTTCTGTTCGTGGAGTGTGCGGTCGACCCCCCAGCCAACCGCTCTTCCCTGCCAACTGAAGCCCCCCGGCTCCTGCTGACAACCAGAACACTACGACCGGTCTGCCCACGGTGGTTCCACGCGTTCTCCACGGGCGAGTCAGCGTTTGGTAACAAAAACGGTAACAATTGCTCGCGTGGGCGGGCGGTGGCTTCGCGTGGTGTGGGCCTGCGAGTTGGTGTGGACCTCGGCTGCTGTGGGCCCGCTGAGCGGCGCACAGGCGGCACGGCTTCGCCGCGCCGCCAGCAAGCGCGGGCCCCGGCGGCGATGATCGGACTATGGCCGTGGATCTGGGTCAGCCGATGGCTAGATTCCACGGCCATCTTCGCGCCGGGTGCGTGACGCGCGGGGCCCCACACCAACCCGAAGCCACCACCGCCTCGAGCGCCACCACCACGCCGGGGTCTCGGCAAGCTCGACCACCGGGGTCTCGGCGGGCTCGACCGCTAGAGGGAAAGCCCCGACGCGGGCAACCATCGGGCGGACCCAGGTGGTCCTACCTGACATGATCACCACGGATGCGCATCCGCGCCTGCCGCACGAACGCTCGGGAGGCGTGGGCGTGGACACCCGGACGGACTTCGACGAGTTCGTCGCCGCGCGGTCCACCGCGCTGCTCCGCACGGCGTACCTGCTGACCCACGACCACGGCCTGGCCGAGGACCTGCTCCAGACCTCGCTGGCCAGGGCGTGGTTCGCCTGGGGCCGGGTCGAGGACCACCCCGAGGCCTACGTCCGCAAGATCCTGGTCAACACCTACGCGAGCTGGTGGCGACGCCGGTGGAACGGGGAGGTCGCGACCGAGGAGCTGCCGGAGGCGACACGTCCGAGAGCGGCGAGCGGCACGGACTCGGTGGAGACCGGCCACGACCTGTGGCTGGCGATGGAGCGGCTCCCGCGACGGCAGCGCGCGGTCGTGGTGCTGCGCTACTTCGAGGACCTCACCGAGGCCCAGACCGCCGAGGTCCTCGGCTGCGCGGTCGGGACCGTGAAGAGCCAGGCGAGCAAAGCCCTGGCGAAGCTGCGCATCGACCCCGCGCTCGCCACCACCGACGAGGAGGCCACCTCATGACCAGCATCGACGAGCTGCGCTCGACCCTGGAGTCCCACACCGACCACCTGCCGCAGGTCGACAACCTCACGCGGGTCGCTGCCGTGCACCACCGCATCGCCGGCGTACGTCGTCGTCGGCGGGCGGTCGTCGCGGGAGCGGCGGCCTCGGTGCTGGCCGTGGTCGGCGGCGTCGCCCTCCTGCCCGGCGGCGACAGCGAGCCGCCGCCCGCCGACCGGCGAGTGGCGGGAGAGCCCGCACCGGCGGAGCTGGCCTCGCTGGGCTACACCTACGCCTTCGACCGCGCGATCGCCGGCACGGACGGCCGGGCCAGGGTCGACCTGACCCCCAGCGACACCCCCCGGCTGGTCACCTGGGCCACCTCCGGCGACGACCAGCGGGTCCGGGTCCGGTCGCTCGACGGGGAGCCGCTGACCTACGACGTCCGCGACTTCAGCGACTTCGTGATGGTGCCTCCGGGCGAGCCCACCAAGGTCGTGGTCGACCGGGTCGACCAGGCCGCCGGCGACGTGGGCCTCGCGGTCTACGCCGTCACCGAGGACGTACCGTCCGGCGTCACGGTCGACGGGATCACCTACCGGCGCACGGTCGCCGACCGGACGCTGGTCGACGCCACCGTCGGCCGTCCGGGCCAGGCCGAGATCGCGCTCGACGTCACGTCCCCCGAGGGCATCCTGGGCTACGCCGACCTGTGCACGGGTGCCCCCGAGGACGCGTGGCTCACCGTCGACATCGACGACGAGGGCGGCTACGGGACCTCCTGCACCGGGGACAGCACCTTCGATCCCGGCAGCTCGATGATGACCACCCGGTCCACCCCGGGCACCGGCACGATCCGGCTGCGGCTGACCCAGGGGATCGACGGGCCGCTGGTCGAGGACCCCGACGTCCGGCTCGGGATCGGGCTCTACCAGGTCCCGGCCGGCGGGGTCCGGGCGGCGGGGCAGCGACCCCCGCCCGTGGTGGAGGAGGCCGGTCACCGCTGGGAGCTGAACACCGTGGTCGAGAGCCGGGTCGGTGACACCTCGCTGACGACCACGGCCGACCGGGGCACCGAGCCGCAGCTGGCCACCCTGCTCCTGGACGGGCGCACCGGGCTGGTGGTGCCGAAGGTCGACGGCGTCGCGACGACCTCGTTCAGCAGCCGGGTGGGAGGCGTCTCCTCGGGCGGCATCGGGCTGGTCGGTCCGGGCGCCCGGATCCGGGTGGGCCTCCAGGGCACCGTGGGTGACGACGCCCAGATGGCGATCGTCCTCTACGACCGGGCCGACTGACCCCAGGCCCGCTCGACCAGGCGCTGGGCCTGCGGGAGGGCCAGCCCGAGCCGGCGGGCGGTGGCGGCGTACGTCGCCGCGGCGGCCTCCGCGTCGCCGGCGTCCGCGGGGGAGGCGGCGGGGGACGCCACGAACGTGCCCCGCCGGCCCTCGGTGACCACCACCCCGTCGGCCTCCAGCTCGCGGTAGGCCCGGGCCACCGTGCCGGCCGCGAGCCCGAGCTGCTCGGCCAGGCCACGCACGGTCGGGAGCTTGCTCCCCGGGGCGAGGTCGCCCGAGGCGACCCGGCCGGCCAGCTGCGTGCGCAGCTGCTCGAACGGCGACTCGGCGGACTCCGGGTCGGGGGGCAGCACATCCATGGGGCCGACCCTATTGAATAGGGCGCATGACTGCTGAGGTGCTGGTGCTGGGGGAGTCGCTGGTCGACATCGTGACCACGGCGGACGGGGTGGTCGTCGAGCGACCGGGGGGGAGCGCCGCCAACGTGGCGGTGGCCCTGGCCCGGCTCGATCGCCCGGTGCGGTTCGCGACGGCGTACGCCGACGACGAGCGGGGCGCCGCGCTGGCCCAGCACCTGGGTGGTGCCGGGGTCGAGCTGGCCGGAGACCCCCACGTCCTGGAGCGCACGGCCACGGCGGCGGCCCGGATCTCGGTCGACGGGTCGGCGTCCTACACCTTCGACCTGGAGTGGCGCCTGGGTCCGGTCGAGGTGGGGGAGCCGCGGTTCGTGCACGTCTGCTCGATCAGCGCGGTGACCGCGCCCGGGTGCGACGACGTCGTCGAGGTCCTGGCGGGGCTGACGCCCGCCACGACGGTCGTCTACGACATCAACGCCCGGCCCGCGATCACCGGCACCGGGCCGGACCTGGTCGCCGCCACCGAGCGCGTCGCGGCCCTGGCCCACGTGGTGAAGGTGAGCGACGAGGACCTCGCGGTGCTCTACCCGACGCTCGGGCTCGAGGAGGCCGCGCGCCACGTCCTGGGCCTCGGTCCGCGCGCGGTGGCGCTGACCCGCGGCGCCGAGGGAGCCAGCTGGATCACGGCCGAGGACCAGGTGTCGGTGGCCTCGCAGCCGGTGACGGTGGCCGACACCATCGGCGCCGGCGACACCTTCGCGGCCGCCCTGATCGACGCGCTGTGGGACGACCTGGACCGAGATCGCGCCGAGGTGCTCACCCACGCCGCCCGCGCCGCCGCCATCACGGTCTCGCGCCCGGGCGCCGACCCGCCGTGGCGCCGCGAGCTGGTCTGAGCGGCGGGCGCTGCCGCCCGGGTCAGCGCACGGTGTGCGAGGCGAAGAGCGAGACGGCCAGCGCGAGCTCCAGGGCGACGAAGCCCCAGACGACCGCCGTGCCGCGGCTGCGGTCGAGCACGAGCGAGAGGGCGCGGCCCACGGCCATGCCGAAGGCCAGCACCGCCAGCACGCTCGGGATCCACAGCGCGCCGCGGCCGTCGGTGGTGACCGCCCAGGCCAGCAGGCCGGCGGCGGCGAGGCCGAAGCCGCCGTACACGGAGCGGATCTCGGTGCGGCCGGCCACGGTGTCGACCCCGATCCCGAACCGGTCGACGACCCGGTCGGGCCGGGCCAGGGCGAGCAGGCCCATGCCGAGGAAGAAGAGTCCGGGCAGGGCGATCAGCGCGTCGGCGAGCAGGTCCACGTCGGTCATTATCGGGGTGGCTGAGAGACTGTCCGCCGTGCGCCTGCGGATCGACCTCGCCTACGACGGGACCGACTTCCACGGGTGGGCTCTCCAACCGGGTCTGCGCACCGTGGAGGGCGAGCTGTCGACGGCGCTGAGCACGGTGCTGCGGCTGCCCGAGGTCGCGCTGGTCTGCGCCGGACGCACCGACGCCGGCGTCCACGCCCGCGGCCAGGTCGTGCACCTCGACGTCGCCGCCGAGCCCGAGCCGCAGCTCCTGCGCCGGCTCAACGGCGTGCTCCCTCCCGACGTGCGCGTACGTCGCGTGGCTCCGGCCCCGCCCGGCTTCGACGCGCGCTTCGGGGCGCTGTGGCGGCGCTACGCCTACCGCCTGGCCGACCGCCCCGGGTCCCTCGACCCGCTGACCCGGCGTCACGTGGTGACCTGGCCGCGGCCGCTCGACGTGGCCGCCCTCGAGGACGCCTCCCGCGCGTTCGTGGGGCACCACGACTTCGCGGCGTTCTGCAAGCGGCGCGAGGGCGCGACCACGATCCGCACGCTGCTCGACCTCACGTGGACCCGTGGGGCCGACGGGGTGGTCGAGGCGACCGTGCGGGCCGACGCCTTCTGCCACAGCATGGTGCGCTCGCTGGTCGGTTGCCTGCTGGCGATCGGCGACGGGCGGCGTCCGGCCGCGTGGGCGGGCGAGGTGCTCGCGGCCGGCGTGCGCGACCCGGCCGTCACCGTGGCGCACGCCCACGGGCTGACTCTCGAGGAGGTCGCCTACGCGCCCGACTCCGAGCTGTCCGCGCGCGCCGAGCAGACCCGGGCGAAGCGGGTGGCCGGTGTCTGAGCCGACGAACGACGACGCGGGCGAGCACTACTTCACCGCCGACCCCTCGGTGGCGTTCCGGCGCGAGCCGATCACGGTCCAGGTGTGGGGGCAGGAGCTGGCGCTGACCACCGGCTCCGGGGTCTTCGCGCGCGGGCGGGTCGACCAGGGGACCTCGGTGCTGCTGCGCGAGACCGAGCCCCCGACGTCGGGCCGCATCCTCGACCTGGGCTGCGGGTGGGGCGTCATCGGGCTGGCGATCGCCGCCGCCGGGGAGGCCGTCGTCACCGCCGTCGACGTCAACGAGCGGGCGCTGCTGCTGGCGCGCGAGAACGCCGCCGCGCTCGGCCTCGCCGACCGCTTCGCCGCGGCCACGCCCGACGGCGTACCGGACGACGCGACGTACGACGAGATCTGGTCGAACCCCCCGATCCGGATCGGCAAGCCGGCGCTGCACGCCCTGCTGCTGAGCTGGCTCCCGCGCCTGGTGCCCGGCGGCCGTGCCGTGCTCGTGGTCGGCAAGAACCTCGGCGCCGACTCGCTGCAGCGGTGGCTGGTCGAGCAGGGCTACCCGACCGAGCGGCTGGCCAGCCACAAGGGCTTCCGCGTGCTCGAGGTCCGCCGCCGCTGAGGTGCCGTCGGCGTACCAGCGTCTGCTGTTGTTCTGTCGCTTCTGGGCCACTGCAACACCCCAGAAGCGACGAAGTACCAGCAGACGCTGGTAATCCGCACCCGCGCGCCCGCCCGCGGAGGGCCGGGGGCCCGCCGGGCGCGCGGGACAGATCGGCGCTCAGACGAAGGCGTTGACGCCGGTCTCGGCGCGGCCGATCAGCAGCTTCTGGATCTGGCTGGTGCCCTCGTAGAGCGTCATCACCCGGGCGTCGCGGAGGAACTTCTCGGCGGGGTAGTCGTCGACGTAGCCGGCGCCGCCGTGCACCTGGATGCAGCCGTTGGCGGCGCGGACCGCGGCCTCGGAGGCGAAGAGCTTGGCCTTCGAGGCCGCCACCCCGAAGGTCTCGCCCCGCTCGATCAGGTCGGCGCAGCGCCAGACCAGCAGCCGGGCGGCGTCGGCGTCGAGGGAGATGTCGGCGATCAGCTCCTGGACCAGCTGGAACCCGGCGATCGGGCGCCCGAACTGGGTGCGGCTGGTGGCGTAGTCGACCGCGCTCTCCAGGCAGGCCTGCACCAGCCCGACGCAGCCGGCGGCCACCGAGACCCGGCCCTTGTCGAGGGTGGTCATCGCGATCTTGAAGCCCTGACCCTCCTCGCCGAGCAGGGCCGAGGCCGGCACGCGTACGTCGTCGAGGAACAGCTCGGCGGTCGCCTGGCCGCGCAGCCCCAGCTTGCCCTTGATCTCACGGGCCTCGAAGCCCTCGGCGTCGGTCGGGACCAGGAACGCGCTGACCCCGCGGGGGCCGTCGTCGCTGGTGCGGGCGAAGACCAGCGCGAGGTCGGCCCAGGTGCCGTTGGTGATGAAGAGCTTCTGACCCGAGATCCGGTAGTCCGAGCCGTCCTTGACCGCCTTGGCCGTGAGGTTGCCGGCGTCCGACCCGGTGCCGGGCTCGGTCAGGCCGAAGCAGCCGAGGCTGGTGGCGTCGGCGATCCGGGGCAGCCACTCGTGCTTCTGCTCCTCGGAGCCGAAGCCCAGGATGGACTTGCCCACGAGCCCGTTGGACACCGAGACGATGCCGCGCAGCGCGGAGTCGGCGCGGCCGAGCTCCTCCATGCCGAGCACGTAGGTGAGGTAGTCGCCGCCGAGACCGCCGTACTCCTCGGGGATGGTGAGGCCGAAGAAGCCGAGCTCGGCCATCTTCGGGATGATCGCGAGGTCGACCGCCTCGCGCCGGTCCCACTCCGTGCGGTGCGGCACGGCTTCCTTCTCGAGGAAGTCGCGGGCCGCGGCGCGGAAGGCCTGCTGCTCGTCGGTGAGGGACAGGTCCATGGCTCCTACTGTGCCTGCTCGCTGGTGGAGTGCCGGGCGATCTCGGCCTTGGCCAGCGAGTTCTTGTGCACCTCGTCGGGGCCGTCGGCCAGTCGCAGGGTGCGGATGCCGGCGAAGGAGACCGCCAGCGGGAAGTCCTGCGAGAGTCCGCCGGCGCCGTGCACCTGCATCGCCCGGTCGAGGATCTGCTGGACCACCTGGGGGGTGGCGATCTTGATCGCCTGGATCTCGGTGTGGGCTCCGCGGTTGCCGACGGTGTCCATCAGCCACGCGGTCTTGAGCACCAGCAGCCGCAGCTGCTCGACGGCGACCCGCGCCTCGGCGATCCACTCCCTCACCACGCCCTGCTGCGACAGCGGCCGGCCGAAGGCCACGCGGCTCTCGGCGCGCTGGCACATCAGCTCGATGGCCCGCTCGGCCACGCCGATCGAGCGCATGCAGTGGTGGATCCGGCCCGGGCCGAGCCGCGCCTGCGCGACGGCGAAGCCGTGGCCCTCCTCGCCGATCAGGTTGCTCACCGGCACGCGCACGTCCTCGAGCAGCAGCTCGGCGTGGCCGCCGTGCTCGTGGTCGTCGTAGCCGAAGACGTGCATGGGGCGTACGACGCTCAGCCCGGGGGTGTCGCGCGGGACCAGCACCATCGACTGCTGGCGGTGGCGCGAGGCGTCGGGGTCGGTCTTGCCCATCACGATGAAGATCTCGCACTCGGGGTTGACCGCCCCGGTGATCCACCACTTGCGGCCGTTGAGGACGTACTCGTCACCGTCGCGCACGATGCTGGTCGCGATGTTGGTGGCGTCGGAGGAGGCCACGTCGGGCTCGGTCATCGCGAACGCCGAGCGGATCGTGCCGTCGAGCAGGGGCTCGAGCCACCGCTGCTTCTGCTCGGGGGTGCCGAACATGTGCAGCACCTCCATGTTGCCCGTGTCGGGCGCCGCGCAGTTGAGCGCGGCCGGGGCGAGGTTGCCGCTGCGTCCGGTGATCTCGGCGAGCGGGGCGTACTGCAGGTTGGTCAGGCCCGCGCCGACGCCGCCGGTGTCGCCGGGCAGGAAGAGGTTCCACAGTCCGCGTGAGCGGGCCTCGGTGCGCAGCTGCGTGATCACCGGCGCGGTCGACCAGGCGAACGGGTCGTCCATCGCCGCGAGCTGCTCCTCGAAGGTGTGCTCCTGCGGGTAGACGTGGGTGTCCATGAAGTCGAGCAGCTCGCTGCGCAGCTCCTCGGATCGGGCGTCGTAGGCGAAGTCCATCTCAGTCCTCTCGGGTGGTGCCGGTGACGGCGGCGAGCCCGGCGGCGAGCAGCGGCTCGACCGCCTCGCCCACGGTGTCGAAGCCCTCGCCGACGGTCTGGCCGTGCTGGAAGCGGTAGTGGATGCCCTCGAGGATCACCGCGAGCTTGAGGTGGGCCAGGCCGAGGTGGAAGTCCATCGTGCCGAGGTCGCGCCCGCTCGCCGCGGCGTAGCGCTCGAGCTGCTCCTCGGCGCTGGGGTAGCCCGGGGCGGCGCTGGCGTCGGCGACGGCGGAGCCGCCCGCGATGGTGCCGAGCCGGTCGTAGACCAGCAGCAGCGCGACGTCGGTCAGCGTGTCGCCGAGCGTGGCCATCTCCCAGTCGACGACCGCCTTCACCGGGGCCGGGTCGCCGGGCACCGAGAGCAGGTTGTCGAGCCGGTAGTCGCCGTGCACGATCCCGGCCCCGGAGGCAGCGGTGCGACCCGCGTCGTCGGGCGGCACCGACCCCGCCAGCAGGGCCAGGAGCCGGTCGGCGTCGGGCAGGTCGCGGGTGCGGGAGCCGTCGAGCTGCTGGCCCCACCGCCGCACCTGGCGCTCCAGGAAGCCGGCGGGCCGGCCGAACTCCGCCAGCCCGACCTCGGCCGGCGGGACGGCGTGCAGCCGCGCGAGCACGTCGACCATGGCGCCGGCCAGCTCGCGGGTGCGCTCGGGTCCGATCTCGGCGAGCTGGTCGGCGGTGCGGAACGGCGTGCCCTCGATCCGCTCCATCACGTAGAACGGCGCGCCCAGCACGTCGGGGTCGGCGCAGCGCGCGAACGTGCGCGGCACGGGTACGTCGGTGTCGGCGAGCGCCGACATCACGGTGTGCTCGCGGCCCATGTCGTGGGCCGTGGCCTGCACGTGGCCCAGCGGCGGGCGTCGCACGATCCACCACGACGTGCCGTCGGTGACCTCGTAGGTCAGGTTGGACTTGCCGCCGGCGATCACCCGGGCGCGCAGGTCGCCGGCGACGTCGCCGGGCCGCTGCGCGTCGTACCAGGTGCGGAAGACCGCCAGGTCGAGGCCGGGCACGCCCTCGCTCGCCAGGGTCGGGGAGGTGGTCACGAGCCGGCTCCGGGGTCCGGGGCGGAGCCCTGGCTCGGGGGACACGGGGGACACGGGGGCGGAGCGCCCGTGCGTGTCCACCTTGGTCTGCAGGCGACGCATGCCGGCCAACCAGGCGTCGGTGTCGGTCGCCCGCGCGACGTAGTAGGCCGCGACCTCGGGGTGCGGCAGCACCAGGAAGTGGTCGTCGGCGAGCGAGGCGACCCACGCCTCGGCGACCTGCTCGGGGGTGAGGGCCTCGTCGCGGGAGAGCAGGTCCTTGAGCGGGCCGGCCTGCTCGAGCATCCGGGTCTGCACCCCCTGCGGGCAGATGGCCTGCACGGTGACGCCGCGGGCGCCGTAGGTGACCGAGAGCCACTCCGCGAAGCCGACGGCCGCGTGCTTGGTCACCGAGTAGGGGGCCGCGCCGATCATCGTCAGCAGGCCGGCGGCCGAGGCGGTGACCACGAAGCGGCCCCCGCCCCCGTCGTCGAGCCACTGCGGGACCAGCAGGCGCGCGGCCCGCACGTGGGACATCACGTTGGTGTCGATCATCCGGGCCCAGTCGTCGTCGGAGGCCTGGAGGCTGTCGGGCTGCGTGCGGTCGATGCCGGCGTTGGCGCAGAAGACGTCGATCCGGCCCAGGGTCTCGGTGGCCTGCTCGACCAGCGCCGCGCTGCCGACGGCGGAGGAGCAGTCGCCGGGCACGGCGGTGGCGCCGATCTCGTCGGCGACGGCCCAGGCCGCGTCGGCGTCGAGGTCGTTGACCACGACGCGGGCGCCCTCGGCGGCGAGCCGGGTGGCCAGTGCCCGGCCGATGCCGTGACCGGCGCCCGTGACGACCGCGCCGCGACCCTCGAGCTGCTCGTGGCCCATCACACGCCGCCGGTCATCGTCACGCCGCCGTCGACCACGAGGGTCTGGCCGGTCATCCACCCGGCCTCGTCGGAGAGCAGGAAGGCCACGACGCTGCCGACGTCCTCCGGGACGCCGAGCCGCTTGAGCGGGTAGGCCGCGGAGACCTCCTCCTCGCGTCCCTCGTAGAGCGCGGTCGCGAAGCGGGTCTTCACCACGGCCGGCGCGACCGCGTTGACGCGGATCGTCGGGCCGAGCTCGACGGCCAGGCTCTCGGTGAGGCTGATCAGCATGGCCTTGCTCGCGCCGTACATCGAGATGCCCGGAGCCGGCTTGACGCCGGAGACGGAGGAGACGTTGACGATCGAGCCGCCGTGCTCGCGCATCCACGCGCGGTGGACCTCCTGGACCCAGGCCAGCGCGGCGATCGCGTTGACCTCGACGATCTTGCGAGCGGCGTCGAGGTCGAGCTCGACCAGCGGTCCGTACGCCGGGTTGATGCCGGTGTTGTTGACCAGCAGGTCGAGGCGACCGAAGGTCTGCACGGTGCGGGCGACGACGTCGGCGCGGTGCTCGGCGTCGCCGGCGTTGCCCGCGATGCCGAGCGCGTGCTCGGGTCCGCCGAGGGCGTCCACGGCCTCCTCGAGCGCCTCGGGCTTGCGGGCGGTGATCACCACCCGGGCCCCCTCGGCGACCAGCCGCTCGGCGATGCCGAGGCCGATCCCGCGGCTGGCGCCGGTGACGATCGCGACCTTGTCGTGCAGACCCTGCATGCGTTCCTCCGTGCCGTGTCGTGTGGTCGTGTCGGGTGCCCGGGACCCTGCCCATGACTGTGCCACGGGCATTGCCAGTGACTAAGCGCTTGCTTACTATGCTGGTCATGAGCGCCGACGTCAACGCCCCGCCCGGGGCCCGGGCCCGGCTGCTGGCCGCCGCGATCGACGCCTTCGCGACCAAGGGCTTCCACGGCACCACCACCCGCGACATCGCGGCCACGGCCGGCATGAGCCCCGCGGCGCTCTACGTGCACCACCGCTCCAAGGAGGAGCTGCTGCACCTGATCTCCGCCGAGGGTCACGACCGCACGCTCGCCCTGTGCGAGGCGGCCGTCGCCGACGGGCGCAGCCCGACCGAGCAGCTGCGGCGGCTGGTGGGCGACTTCGTGCGCCACCACGCCGTCAACCACACGAGCGCCCGGGTCGTGAACTACGAGATGGCCGCCCTCACCGCGGAGCACCAGGTCGAGATCGTCGAGCAGCGGCGCCGGATCGACCGCGTCGTGCGCGACCTGCTGGCGCGGGGCGCCGCCAGCGGCGAGTTCACCACGCCCGACCCGGCGATGACCGCGACCGCGCTGCTCTCGCTCGGGGTCGACGTGGCCCGCTGGTACGACGAGGACGGCGGTTGGACACCCGACGACGTGGCCGCCCACTACGTCGACCTCGCGCTCCGGATGGTGGGCGCCGGGGCTGGGTAGGGCACGGCTCGGGCGGCGGTGGCAGGCTGGTCGCATGTCCTACGACGCGGCTTCGGACCGCTACGACTCGACCACCTACCGCTCCACCGGCCGCAGCGGGCTGCAGCTCCCGCCGCTCTCGCTGGGGCTCTGGCAGAACTTCGGCACCGACCGCCCCGAGGAGACGCAGCGGGCGATCCTGCGCAGGGCCTTCGACCGCGGCATCACCCACTTCGACCTGGCCAACAACTACGGCCCGCCCTACGGCCGCGCCGAGGAGAACTTCGGCCGCTACCTGCGCGACGACTTCGCGCCCTACCGCGACGAGCTGGTCATCTCCTCCAAGGCCGGCTACGACATGTGGCCCGGCCCCTACGGACAGGGCGGCGGCTCCCGCAAGTACGTCCTGGCCTCGCTCGACCAGTCGCTGGCCCGGATGGGCCTGGACTACGTCGACATCTTCTACAGCCACCGCTTCGACCCCGACACCCCGCTCGCCGAGACGATGACGGCCCTCGACACCGCGGTCCGCTCGGGACGGGCGCTGTACGTCGGCATCTCGTCGTACTCGGCGGCCAAGACGCGCGAGGCGGCCGCGATCGCCCGCGACCTGGGCACGCCGCTGCTGATCCACCAGCCGTCGTACTCGATGCTCAACCGCTGGATCGAGGAGGACCTGCTCGACGAGCTCGAGGAGCAGGGGATGGGCTGCATGGCCTTCAGCCCGCTGGCCCAGGGCCTGCTGACCGACCGCTACCTCGACGGGGTGCCCGAGGACTCGCGCGCCGCCCGCGGCGACAGCTCCACGCTGCCCGGCGAGTCCTTCGACGAGCAGACCCTCACCCACGTACGTCGGCTCAACGACCTCGCCGCCGGCCGCGGGCAGAAGCTCGCGCAGCTGGCCCTGCAGTGGGTGCTGCGCGACCGACGGGTGACCTCGGCGCTGATCGGCGCCTCGTCGGTCGAGCAGCTCGACACCAACCTCGACGCCCTCGACTTCCCGGACCTGACCGACGACGAGCTTGCCGCGATCGACGAGCACGCCGTCGAGGCCGGGATCAACCTCTGGGCCAAGTCGGCCGAGGCCTGAGCCCGACCCCGCGGTTCAGCGGGCGAGCGGGTCGACGTCCTCGTGGTCGGTCACGGTGGCCGACAGCCCGCGCAGGTGGAAGCCGCCGTCGCCGAGCAGGTGGTCGAGCGCGGTGAGGTGGGCGACGTAGCTGCCGACGGCGTACTCGGCGGTCATGCCGATGCCGCCGTGCAGCTGGATCGCCTCCTGCCCGATGTGGCGCCCGGCCTTGCTGACCTGCAGCGAGACCCGGGCCGCGGCGTCGGCCACGGCGGCGGGGTCGCCGGCCGCGACGACCATCGTGGCCCACTCGACGAGGCTGTGGGTGAGCTCGAGCGAGACGTACATGTCGGCCGCACGGAAGGTCAGCGCCTGGAAGGTGTTGAGCGTGACCCCGAACTGCTTGCGGCTCTTGAGGTAGTCGGTCGTCGCCGGCAGCAGGAACTGCATCGCGCCGAGCGCCTGGTTGGCGACCATCACGCGGCCGATGTCGAGCACGGTCGCGATGCTGGCGGTGACGTCGAGGCCGGCCTCGCCGAGCGGGGTCGCGGCGGTGCCGTCGAGCACGACCTGGGCGACCCGGGTGCCGTCGTACGCCGCGTAGTCGGTGCGCTCGGCGGCCGAGCCCTCGACCAGGAAGAGACCGGTGCCGCCGCCGGGCAGGACGGCGCTGACCACGAGCAGGTCGGCCCGCGCGCCGTGCTGGACCGGCTCCTTGGTGCCGGACAGCGTCCACGAGCCGCCGTCCTCACTGGCGGTGACGTCGTGAGCGTCGGGACCCCAGCGGTGGCCGGGCTCGTCGTGGGCGAGGGCGAGCACGCTGCGCCCCTCGGACAGCGCGCCGAGGACCTCGCCGCGCTGCTCGGCGGTGCCGACCGCGGAGACCAGCCCGCCGGCCAGCACGACCGAGGCGAGGTAGGGCTCGGGGGCGATCGCGCGGCCGAGCTCGCGGCAGACGATGCCGATCTCGACCGGGCCCGCGCCCACCCCGCCGTCGTCCTCGCCGAAGGGGAGCCCGAGCAGGCCCATCTCGGCCATCCGTGCCCACAGCGTCTCGTCGAAGCCGGGGGCCTCGCCGACCGTCTGCCGGCGGTGCTCGTAGTCGCCGTGGGTCTTGCCGACCAGTCCGCGCACGGCGTCCTGGAGGGCGAGCTGCTCGTCGTCGTAGGTGAAGTCCATCGTCGTCTCCTCAGAGTCCCAGGATCGTGCGGGAGATGATCTGGCGCTGCACCTCGTTGGAGCCGCCGTAGATCGAGGCCTTGCGCAGGTTCAGGTACGTCGGCGTGACCCGGCGGGCCCAGCCGTCGAGGCCGGAGTCGTCCCCGGCCCCGCTGGCGATCGAGGCCGGTCCGGCCAGGTCGACGGCCAGCTCGCTCACGGCCTGCTGGAGCTCGGTGCCCTTCAGCTTCAGCACCGACGAGGCGGGGTGCGGCTCGCCGTCGGCGGAGTGGGCGACCACGCGCAGCGCGGTGAGCTCGAGGGCGAGCAGCTCGTTCTCGAGCTCGACCACCCGCGCCCGCAGCAGCGGGTCGTCCTCGATCTGGTCGCGGGCCAGCTCCTTGAACCGGGCCAGCGCGCGCTTGGTGGCGCCGACCGGGGCGACGCCGACGCGCTCGTTGCCGAGCAGGAACTTCGCGATCGTCCAGCCGCTGTTGAGCTCGCCGACGAGGTTCTCGGCCGGGACGCGCACGTCCTCGAACCACACCTCGTTGACCTCGAAGCCGCCGTCGATCAGCTCGATCGGGCGGACCGTCACCCCCGGCGTGGTCATGTCGATGAGCAGCATCGAGATGCCGGCCTGCTTCTTGACCTCGGGGTCGGTGCGGACCAGGTTGAAGATCCAGTCACCGTGCTGGCCGAGGGTGGTCCAGGTCTTCTGCCCGTTGACCACGAAGTCGTCGCCGTCGCGCACGGCCGAGCAGCGCAGGCTGGCCAGGTCGGAGCCGGCGTCGGGCTCGGAGAAGCCCTGGCTCCAGAAGATGTCGACGTTGGCGGTCTTCGGCAGGAACTCCTTCTTCTGCTCCTCGGTGCCGAACTGCGCGATCACCGGGCCGATCATGCTGGCGTTGAAGGCCAGCGGCGTCGGCACGCAGGCCCGCTGCATCTCCTCGTGCCAGATGTGGCGCTGCAGGTCGCTCCAGTCGCGGCCGCCCCACTCCACGGGCCAGTGCGGGACGGCGAGACCGGCGGCGTTGAGCGTCCGCATGCTCTCGACGATCTGCTCCTTGGTGAGCTCGCGCTGCTCGGCCACCGCCGTGCGGATCTCCTCGGAGACCTCGGTGGTGAAGAACGTGCGCATCTCCTCGCGGAACGCCTTCATCTCGTCGGACAGCTCCAGCTGCATGCCGGCTCCTTACTCGTTGGTAGGTCCCATCATGGCGGGTCCGCGGTGAACCGGCAGCGCGACCTCGCCTCCGAGCGATCTGCAGCCTCCCAGAGCACGGGTCGGCTGCTCCCCCCGCACGTGCCGGGGTGCGTAGTGCAACCACGCGGCCCCCGTAGTGCGGCCGGGCTATTGCCCCCCCGGCGCAGGAGGCGTAAGCCGGGAACTGGTTGCGGGTGTCTCGGGATGCTCTCCGCCGGGGAGGTCGTGACGCAGCCGCCGAACGAAGGGCAGATCCATGATGCGTCGCATCCTCATGCTGATTCTCACCGGTGCCCTGGTCGGTCTTCTCGCGGGGCCCGCGGCATCGAACGGACGCGGAAGCGTCTACGAGCGCAACCGCTACGACGACCCCTATGCGTACACCGACAAGGAGTGCGGGTTCCCGATGGAGGTCAGGGGTCGGGCGCGGGGCCTCTCCGTGATCCACAACGTCAGAGGCTCGGGGGGAGAGGCCTTCCTCGCCGACAACCGCTTCCGCTTCCGAGACGTCCTGACGAACCCCCGCAACGGGAAGAAGATGTACGTCTCCGGACACGGCCGCTTCAGGGAGCGCACCGCCGAGCACGTCGAGGACGACGTCTGGGAGTTCATCCAGGTCGAGCGGGGCCGGCCCTTCGTGGTCAAGAACGCTCGCAAGAAGATCGTGCTGGCCGACCACGGGAAGGTCATCCTCCGGCAGGTGTTCGACACCCTGGGCGACAGCCAGCCCGGGGGCGAGGAGGTCGACTTCGAGGTGCTGAGGGTGGTCCGCGGGAAGTTCCCGTCCTACGACCCGGACTTCGACTTCTGCCGGCTGGCGAGGAGGCTCATCGGCTGACCCCCGCGTGCACCCCGAGGTCGACGCCGAGGTCAGCGCCGGGGCCCGTGCCGGGCCCCGGGGAGGCCCCCGCTCGCCCCGGGGCCGCCGCTGCGTGACGGCGGGTCGCAACACAAACCCGCCGGCGAGCGTCCATGGTGCATGGAGACGGTGGTGGGGGCGAGCGGGAGGAGCCTGGTGGCCCAGGACGTGCCGGACTTCGACGCCTGGGTGGCCGCTCGCGGACCTGCGCTGCTCCGGCTGGCCTACACGCTGACCGGCAGCAGGACCGACGCCGAGGACGCCGTGCAGGACGCGCTGGCCCGCGCGCTGCCGCGCTGGGACCGGATCAGCGCCGCCGACGACGTCGACGCCTACGTGCGCCGGATGGTCGTCAACGCCCACACCTCGTGGTGGCGGCGGTGGCGGCGCAAGGAGACCCCGGTCGCGGAGGTCCGGGTCGTCGAGGTGGCCCCCGGTCCGGCGGACCGCCCGGCCGCCGACGAGAGGCAGGCGATCTGGCAGGCCTGCGGCCGGCTTCCCGAGGCGCAGCGCACCGCGGTGGTGCTGCGCTACTACGAGCAGCTCGAGTACGCCGAGATCGCGGCCCTGACCCGGGTCGCCGAGGGCACGGCCCGGTCGCGGGTGTCCCGCGGGCTGGCGGCGCTGCGCGCCGACCTGGGAGAGCATCAGGAGGAGGAGTCATGAACGACTTCGAGTCACGGCTGGGCGAGGCGCTCGCGTCCGGTGCCGAGCGCGCGCCCGGCGCCGAGGGCCTGGCCGACCTTGCGCGGGGGCGGGCCGGGCGCCGGCGGCGTACGACGCTCTCCGTCGTGGCCGCGGCCGTGGCGGTCGCCGTGGCGGTGCCCGTGGGTGCGCTGGCGCTGCGCGACGATGCGCCGGGTGCCGGCTTCGCCGGCGACGCCAACGGCACCGGCCCCGACGGCACCACCGCCCGCGACCCGGCCGGCGACCAGGGCCTCCCCAGCGGCTTCCGGGTCGAGAGCTGGCACGACGTCTCGGTCAACGTGCCGAGCACCTGGGGCTACGGCAGCCTCGCGACGTGGTGCCTCGATGACGCAGCGACGCCGGCGGAGCACGTGGTCGAGCGGCCCGGAGGGGTAGGGCCGGCGATCGGGTGCAGCGCTCCTGCCCAGGGCTACGGTCTCCGCTTCTCTGCAGCCGCCGGGGGCGAGGGCGGGTCGGGCGTCGAGCAGGTCGGCGACGGCACGACGTACCCGGTCGACGCCTGGGTCGGCTCGGCCGAGCAGCACGGGATCCGGGTCGAGGTGGTCACCCGGTCCCCCTACGACGCCCGCTACGTGCTCTCCTCGGTCCGCCGCATCGAGGACGTCGACGACAACGGCTGCCCGGCGACGGACGACGGCCGCGGTGGCCTGGGCGAGGGCGGCCCGGACGAGGTGACGGTCTGCCGGTACGACGCGGAGTCGCGGCTCGAGCAGAGCGAGCGGTTGACCGGCCCGGAGGCCGAGGCGGCCCGGCCGCGGTCGACGCTGCGCCGCCGGTCGAGGAGGCCAACCTCTGCGACAACCCGCGGGCCGAGCACGTCGTCCTGGGTGTCACCGGGGTGCGGGTCGAGGTCCAGTACGCCGGGCTGCCCTGCGCCGACCGCGGTCTCCTCATCGGCGACGACCGGCGGCAGCTCACCAGCGACGTCCTCTACTGGGCGCTCTCGCCTGGCTGGTCGGGCGTGGTCGAGCGCTGGGTCCCGCTGCCCGCCGACCTGCGGGAGGCGAACACCCCGGCGCCACCGGCGCCGCCCACCTGCCCCGACGGCTTCTACGCCAACAGCGACTTCGCCCTCGATCCCGACCCGGGCGGGCCGATGACCGTGTGCCGGATGGAGCGCGACTGGGACGGCGAGTCGGGCGGCACCTACCTGCTGGACGAGACGGTCCCGCTCACGGCTGCCGACTCCGAGGAGGTGCGCGCCGCGCTCGCCGCGGCTCCGGTGGTCCGCAGCTCGGCGTTCCGCGACTGCCGCACCGGTCCTGGTGAGTTCTTCCTGGTCCTCGCCGGCGAGACGGCCTCGCTGTGGCTCTACAACGGCACGTGCGGCGACCAGGCCGCCCTCGCGGTCGACCCCGACGGCGACGCCGTCGAGCGCACGGTCACCCCACGGCTGCTCGACGCCCTCGGGTCGCCGTACGGCGTGCTGCGCTGACGGCAGCAAACCGACGTGCGTCCGGCGCCGACGTACCGGACAATGGTCGGCCGTGGGTCACGTGGATGTCGCCGGGGTGCGTTTCGAGCTGCCGGACGGGCGGGTGCTGCTCGACGACGTCTCGTTCCGGGTCGGCGAGGGAGCCAAGGTCGCGCTGGTCGGGGCCAACGGTGCCGGCAAGACCACGCTGCTCAAGATCATCACCGGTGACCTGGTGCCGCACGCCGGGGCGGTGACCCGCACGGGCGGGCTGGGCGTGATGCGGCAGATGGTCGGCGCCGGCCTGGGTGCCGCCCCCACGGTGGCCGACCTGCTGCTCGGGGTCTCCCCGCCCCGGGTCCGCGCGGCCGCGGAGGAGGTCGACCGCTGCGAGCTGGCGCTGATGGAGACCGACGACGAGCGCACCCAGATGCGCTACGCCGAGGTGCTGGCCGAGTACGCCGACGCCGGCGGCTACGACCTCGAGGTGACCTGGGACGTCTGCACGGTCAAGGCCCTCTCGCTGTCCTACGACCGGGCCAAGCACCGCGCGCTGTCCACGCTCAGCGGGGGCGAGCAGAAGCGGCTGGTGCTGGAGTACCTCCTGGCCGGCCCCGACGAGGTGCTGCTGCTCGACGAGCCCGACAACTTCCTCGACGTCCCCGGCAAGGTGTGGCTCGAGCAGAGGATCCGGGCCTCCGCCAAGACGATCCTGTTCATCAGCCACGACCGCGAGCTGCTCGCCAACACCGCCACCCGGGTCGTCACCGTCGAGCTCGGCGCGGCCGGCAACACCGTGTGGACCCACCCCGGCGACTTCACGTCCTACCACCAGGCGCGCGCCGACCGCTTCCTGCGCTTCGAGGAGCTGCGGCGACGCTGGGACGAGGAGCACGCCAAGCTCAAGGCGCTGGTGCTGCGCTACCGCGTCAAGTCGGAGTTCAACGACGGCCTGGCCTCCCAGTACAAGGCGGCGCAGACCCGGCTGCGCAAGTTCGAGGAGCTGGGGCCGCCGACCGAGCAGCCGCGCGAGCAGCAGGTCTCGATGCGCCTCACCGGCGGGCGCACCGGCAAGCGCGCCGTGGTCTGCGAGTCCCTGGAGCTGACCGGGCTGATGCGGGCCTTCGACCTCGAGGTCTGGTACGGCGAGCGGGTCGCGGTGCTCGGCTCCAACGGCTCCGGCAAGTCCCACTTCCTGCGGCTGCTGGCCGCCGGGGGCAGCGACCCCGACGTCGAGCACCAGCCGGTGGACGAGACGCCGGTGCAGCCGGTGCCGCACACCGGCCGGGCCAAGCTCGGCGCGCGGGTGCGACCCGGGTGGTTCGTGCAGACCCACGAGCACCCCGAGCTGGTGGGCCGCACGCTGCTGGAGATCCTGCACCGGGGCGACGCCAAGCCCGACGGCCGCGGCCGGCAGGGGATGGGGCGCGAGCAGGCCAGCCGGGTGCTCGACCGCTACGAGCTCAGCGACTCCTCGGAGCAGCAGCTTCGAGAGCCTCAGCGGCGGTCAGCAGGCCCGCTTCCAGATCCTGCTGCTCGAGCTGTCCGGCGCCACGCTGCTGCTGCTCGACGAGCCCACCGACAACCTCGACGTGCAGAGCGCCGAGGCGCTCGAGGAGGGACTCGCGGCCTTCGACGGCACCGTGGTCGCGGTGACCCACGACCGGTGGTTCGCCCGCGGCTTCGACCGGTTCCTGGTCTACGGCTCCGACGGCGACGTCTACGAGTCCGACGGCCCGGTCTGGGACGAGGGACGGGTGGTGCGGGCCCGATGAGCCGCCTCGAGATCGTCGCCGTCGACCCCTACGACGCCGGCTCCTTCGACCCCTGGTGGCAGGCCTACCACGACGCCGAGGCCCACAGCCGCGGTGAGCACGCCTCGATCTGGCGGCTCGAGGAGCTGCGGCCGCTGATGCAGGAGCCCGGTCGCCGGATGTGGATGGCGGGTTGGTCCGGCCTCGTCGACGGTGAGGTCGTGACCACCGGCTGGCTCGGCACCCCGCTGCTCGACAACCCCGACCGGGCGCAGCTGGCGGTGACCACGCTCGCCGGCCACCGGTGCCGGGGACACGCCACCGCGATGCTCGCGCACCTCGAGCAGGTGGCCGCCGCACGGGGCCGCACCGTGCTGGGCGGGGAGTGCTCGTGGGCCTACGACGCGGGTCCCGACGGCACCGGCAACCCCGGCCGCGAGTGGGCGCGGTCCCGCGGCTACGCCCTCGCTCTCGGCGACGTGCACCGCGAGCTCGCTCTGCCCGTGTCCGAGCGGCTGCTGAGCGACCTGGCGGCCGAGGCGGCGGCGCACCACCCGACGTACACGCTGCGGTCCTGGGTGGGCCCGGTGCCCGACGAGCTGGTGGCCGAGGTCGCGGACATCTCGGCGGCGCTGATGACCGAGGCACCCACCGGCGAGCTCGACCTGGAGCCCGAGGCGCCCGACGTCGACGCGCTGCGCGAGGACGAGGCGCTGCTGCTGAAGCAGGGGCGGGTGCGCTACTACACGGTGGCCCTCGACGCCGCGGGGCGGGTCGCGGCCTACACCGACCTCGTCACCACCGTGCACGAGCCCGGCCGGGCCTACCAGTGGGGCACGCTCGTACGCCGCGCCGACCGCGGCCACCGGCTGGGCCTGGCGGTCAAGGTGGCCAACCTCCGGCTGCTGCAGCGCGAGCGGCCCGACCTGCGCCGCGTGACGACGTACAACGCCGAGGTCAACGAGCACATGATCGGGGTCAACGAGCGGCTCGGCTTCGTGCCGGTCGAGCGGCTCGGGGAGTTCCAGAAGCGGCTCACCTGATCACCACCGGTGTGCCACGCTGAGCCGCGTGGCTGCCCCCGACGCCGTGCCGTCCCTCACCGACCTGCTGGCCGATCCTCCGCCCGCGAGCGTGCTGGCGCTGCCCGAGGAGAGCCGGCAGCGACTGGCCGCGCTGCTCGTGGCCGCCCGTGAGCGGCAGGAGCAGCAGGGCGACGAGTCGGTCGAGCGGGCCCTCAAGGGCGTGCCGCTACCGGTGCGCGGCCTGGTGCGCAAGGCGCTGGTCGGATGAGCGCCCCTGACTCCGGCTCGGCCCCCGGGCCCGAGACCGCCCACACGGCCCAGGTCCTCCGGCTGGCCCGGCGCCTCGGGGTCGAGCCCGAGGACCTGCCGGACCTCGGCGCGGTCCCTGCGGCCGATCTGCGGACCCTGCACGAGCAGGTCGGACGCAGCATCTTCGCCGGCTCCGAGCAGCGCCTCGCCCGCATCGCCGGACTGTCCTCGGCCCTCCCCGGGCCGGTCGCGGCCCGGCTCGCCGAGAAGTTCCTGCCCCCGTCGATCGCGGCCCGCGTCGCCGAGCTGCTCGAGACGCCCCGCGCCGCCGACCTCGTACGCCGCCTGTCGGTGCCCTACCTCGCCAGCGTGGCCGCGGCGCTCGACCCCGAGCGCTCCCGCCACGTCGTGCAGACGATCTCGCCGGAGCGGATCGGCGCCGTGGTCCGCGAGCTGCTCGCGCGCCACGAGCACGACGTGCTGGCGCACCTGACCGGGGCCGTCGACCCCGAGCAGCTCGCCGTGGTCCGCGACGAGCTGGACGAGCCTCACCGCGAGGCCGTCCGCGCCCACCTGTCACCGGAGCTCACCGGGCTCCTGGACGGGCCACCGGGCCCGGCCTGACCCCGGCGCAGGACCCCGCCGGCCGCGGGGCCCGCGCGCCGGCTCAGGAGCTGGAGGCGTCGCCGTCGGACTCCAGGGTCAGCGTGGTGGTGGCCTCCTGGCCGTCGCGCTCGTAGGTCACGGTGACCTCGTCGCCGGGGCGATAGCTGCGGATCGTCGCCACCAGCGAGTCGGCGGAGGTGACCTGCCGGTCGTCGATCCGGGTGATCACGTCACCGCTCCTCAGCCCGGCGGAGCCGGCCGCGGAGCCGTCGGTGACCTCCTGGACCTCGGCGCCGTCGGTGACCTCCGCCCCGGAGCTCGGGGCACCCGGCGTGACCAGGCCGCCCTGAGACTGGCCGGCTCCGGCGCCCACGTTGCTGACCGTGATGCCGAGCCGGGCGTGGGTCGGGGTCTCCCCGTCCTTGATCTGCTCGACGATCGGCATGACCTCGTCGATCGGGATCGCGAAGCCGAGGCCGATCGAGCCCGCCTCGGCTCCTGCGGAGCTGCCCGTGCTGCGGATCGAGGAGTTGATGCCGACCAGGTGGCCGGACAGGTCGACGAGCGGACCGCCGCTGTTGCCGGGGTTGATCGCCGCGTCGGTCTGGATCGCCGGGTACGTCGTGCTGTTGCCCTGGCCGTCGGAGCCCACGTCGACCGGGCGGTCGAGCGCGCTGACGATGCCGCTGGTGACGGTCGCGGCGAGACCGAACGGTGAGCCGATCGCCACGACCTGCTCGCCGACGTCGAGGTTGGCGGACTTGCCGATCGTGATCGGGGTGAGCCCGGAGACGTCCTCGGCCTGGACCAGCGCGGTGTCGGTGAGCGGGTCGGTGCCGAGCACGGTGGCCCGGGCCTTGGTGCCGTCGTTGAAGAGCACCGTGATCTCGCCGTCCTCGCCGGCCACGGACGCCACGTGCTCGTTGGTGAGGATCTGGCCGTCGGAGGTCAGGATCACGCCGGAGCCGGACCCCGACTGCCCACCGCCGCTGACGTCGAGCTTGACCACCGACGGCAGCACCTTCGCGGCGACGGCCTCCACCGAGCCGTCGACCGCGGGCTGGTCCGCCACGTCGGCGACCTGCGCCGAGGTCGACGCCGACGGGGTGGTCCCGCCGGTCGCGCCGTCGTCGGAGAGGGCCTGCCAGGCAGCCGCGCCGCCCAGTCCGGCGCCGCCCCCCACGAGCAGGGAGGCGGTGATGACGCCGGCCGCGAAGCCGCGGCGACCGCGCCGCGGGGGCGCGGTGGCGGTGGACGCGCCGCTCGGGCCGGGCCAGGCCGGCAGCGGCGTGGTCGGCTCGGGGGCGTCGGAGGGGGAGTCGGCCGGCCGGTCACCCGAGGGACGAGGGGGCGGGCTCGACGGGGGAGGGAAGCTCGGGTAGTCGCTCATGGTCTCCACCCTGGCGTCCGACCCTGTGACGACCCTGAGATGTCACTGGGGCCCAGGCAAGAGTTCCCAGGCTCAGGGTCTCGACGCGCCCGTCACGGCCTCGTGCCTCGGCCGTGGGCTTGCTCGACCGGCCTTCGCCCACGCAGCGGGCTCGTGCCTCGCCCGCTGCTGCTCAGGCCCAGCGAGTGGAGGCGGGGACGAAGTCGAGGGTCCGGTCGCCGGTGTAGATCTGCTTGGGACGCGCGATCTTCTGCTCCTTGTCCTGGACCAGCTCGAGCCACTGGGCCAGCCAGCCCGGCGTACGGCCGATCGCGAACAGGACCGTGAACATCTCGGGCGGGAACTGGAAGGCCTCGTAGATCAGCCCGGAGTAGAAGTCGACGTTGGGGTAGAGCTTGCGCTTGACGAAGTACTCGTCCTCCAGCGCGATCTTCTCCAGCTCCTGGGCGATCTCGAGGAGCGGGTTGACCCCCGTGACCTCGAAGACGTCGTCGCAGGCCTTCTTGATGATCGTGGCGCGCGGGTCGTGGTTCTTGTAGACCCGGTGGCCGAAGCCCATGAGCTTCTCGTTGCCCTCCTTCACCCCGGAGATGAAGGCCGGGATGTTCTCCTTGGAGCCGATCCGGCGCAGCATCCGCAGCACCGCCTCGTTGGCCCCGCCGTGCAGCGGGCCGTAGAGGGCGGCGACGCCGGCGGCGACCGCGGAGTAGGGGTCGACCTGCGAGGAGCCGACCGAGCGCACCGCGTTGGTCGAGCAGTTCTGCTCGTGGTCGGCGTGCAGGATGAACAGCACGTCGAGGGCCTTGACCAGCCGCTCGTCGGCCTCGAACTTGCGCTCGCTCATCTTGAAGAGCATCGAGAGGAAGTTGGCGGTGTAGCCGAGGTCGTTGTCGGGGTAGATGAACGGCTTGCCCTGGGCGTGGCGGTAGGACCACGCGCCCAGCGTCGGCATCTTCGCGATCATCCGGACGATCTGCATGTGCCGGTTGTCGGCATCGGTGATGTTGCGCGCGTCGGGGTAGAACGTCGACAGGGCGCCCACCGAGGCCATCAGCATGCCCATGGGGTGGGCGTCGTAGCGGAAGCCCTCCATGAAGCTCTTCACGTTCTCGTGCACGAACGTGTGGTAGGTGATCTCGTGCTCCCAGGCCTGGAACTCCGCCTGGGTGGGCAGCGCGCCGTGGATCAGCAGGTAGGCCACCTCGAGGAACGAGGACTTCTCGGCCAGCTGCTCGATCGGGTAGCCGCGGTACTCGAGGATGCCCTCGTCCCCGTCGATGAAGGTCACCGAGCTGCGACACGAGGCGGTGTTGACGAAGCCCGGGTCGTAGACGGCCAGACCAGGGGTGTCGTCGCTGGCTTTGATCTGCCCGATGTCGGCGGCTTTGATGGTGCCGTCGCTGATCGGTACGTCGTACTCCTGTCCGGTGCGGTTGTCACGGACGGTGAGAGAGTCGGTCACGCGGGTCAACCTAATATGTGATTCCACATCACGCACACCGGGTGTCCACCGTTTTGACGCTCCCGACCTGCCGCGCGTACTCTTTTCTGTCGGGCCTGCCCCGGATCACGCCCTGTGCGAGACACCGTGTGGGCGGCACGCTCCAGCTCCACCCGAACCAGCTCCATCACGTAGTCCAAGACACCGATCCCGAAGTAAGGCTGAATTCCTGTGCGCACGTACAGCCCGAAGCCCGCTGACATCCAGCGTGTGTGGCACGTCATCGATGCCGAGGACGTCGTCCTCGGTCGCCTCGCGGTCGAGGCCGCGACCCTGTTGCGCGGCAAGCACAAGCCGATGTACGCGCCGCACATGGACGTCGGCGACTTCGTCATCGTCGTCAACGCCGAGAAGGTCCACCTCTCCGGCGACAAGCGGACCACGAAGATGGCCTACCGCCACTCCGGCTACCCGGGCGGCCTCTCGGCCACCCCGATCGGCGAGATCCTCGCCAAGGACCCGCGCAAGGCCATCGAGAAGGCCGTGTGGGGCATGCTCCCCAAGAACAAGCTCAGCCGCGCGCAGCTGACGAAGCTCAAGGTCTACGCCGGCCCCGAGCACCCCCACTCGGCCCAGCAGGCCGTTCCCTTCGAGATCAACCAGATCTCGCAGTAGTCATCACGACCCGCAGACGTCGAAAGCAGAGTTGAGGAACACCGTGGCTGAGAGCAGCACCGAGGTCGAGGAGACCTTCGAGACCGACGAGAGTGGCGTGGCCTACAGCTCCGAGAGCGCCCCGTCCGCGGACGCGCCCGAGCGCGCCGCGACGATCGCCCCCGCAGCGGCCACCGGTCGCCGCAAGGAGGCCGTCGCCCGCGTCCGGATCGTCCCCGGCACCGGTCAGTGGAGGGTCAACGGCCGCGCCCTGGACTCCTACTTCCCCAACAAGCTGCACCAGCAGGTCGTGAACGAGCCGTTCGCGAACCTCCAGCTCGAGGGTCGCTTCGACGTCGTCGCCCGCATCCACGGCGGCGGCATCACCGGTCAGGCCGGCGCGCTGCGCCTCGGCGTGGCCCGCTGCCTCAACTTCATCGACGAGGAGGCCAACCGCCCCTCGCTGAAGAAGGCCGGGCTGCTCACGCGTGACGCCCGCGTCATCGAGCGCAAGAAGGCCGGCCTCAAGAAGGCCCGCAAGGCGCCGCAGTTCAGCAAGCGCTGATCGAAGCATCCGCCGACATGTCCTCGCGACTTTTCGGCACGGACGGGGTCCGGGGTCTGGCGAACGGTGAGCTCACCGCGTCGCTGGCCCTGGACCTCTCTGTCTCTGCAGCCCGCGTCCTCTCCGAGCACGGCGAGTTCGAGGGGCACCGTCCGGTCGCGGTCGTGGGCCGTGACACCCGGATCAGCGGACAGTTCCTCGAAGCCGCCGTGGTCGCCGGCCTGGCCTCCGCGGGGGTCGACGTGCTGCTGCTGGGCGTCCTGCCCACGCCGGGCGTCGCCTACCTGACCGAGACCCTGGGTGCCGACCTCGGCGTCATGCTCTCGGCCTCGCACAACCCCATGCCCGACAACGGGATCAAGTTCCTGGCGCGCGGGGGGCACAAGCTCAACGACGCGCTCGAGATCGAGATCGAGCGGCGGATGGGCGAGCCCTGGGAGCCGCCCACCGGCGGCTCCGTCGGGCGGGTCAGCCCCCACGACACCGCCGTCGAGGAGTACGCCGCCCACCTGGTGCGCACCATCGACCACCCGCTGGCGGGGCTGACGGTCGTCGTGGACTGCGCCGAGGGAGCCGCCTCCGACGCGGCCCCGCGGGCGCTGGCCGACGCCGGGGCGACCGTGATCGCCATGCACGCCGAGCCCGACGGGCTCAACATCAACGACGGGTGCGGCTCCACCCACCTGGAGCCCCTCCAGAAGGCCGTGGTCGAGCACGGCGCCCACGTGGGCTTCGCGCTCGACGGCGACGCCGACCGGTGCCTGGCGGTCGACCACGAGGGCCACGTCGTCGACGGCGACCAGATCCTCGCCGTCCTCGCGCTGGGCTTCAAGGAGGCCGGCCACCTCGTCAAGGACACCGTCGTCGCCACCGTGATGAGCAACCTCGGCTTCGTCCAGGCGATGAAGGCCCACGGGGTCGGCGTGCGCCAGACCAAGGTCGGTGACCGCTACGTGCTGGAGGCGATGCGGGTCTCCGGCTACTCCCTCGGCGGCGAGCAGTCCGGGCACGTGATCATGAGCGAGCACGCGACGACCGGCGACGGCGTCCTCACCGCCCTGCACCTGCTGGAGCGGATGGCCACGACCGGTCAGAGCCTGCAGTCGTTGGCCGCGGTGATGACCCGCCTCCCGCAGGTGCTCATCAACGTGCCCGACGTCGACAAGAGCCGCGCCGACGACGACGCCGTGCTCGCCGCGGCGATCGCCGAGGAGGAGGCCGCACTCGGCGACACCGGCCGGGTCCTGCTGCGGCCCTCCGGCACCGAGGCGCTGGTGCGGGTGATGGTGGAGGCCCCCACCGAGGAGCTCGCCCGCGACGTGGCCGGTCGGTTGGCCGCGGTCGTGCAGGAGCGGCTCGCGCTCTGACCCCTGGGGGGTGTGCTGGCCGGCCCTGTGCCCGGGCCCCAGTCCGGCTGGACGCTCAGACCTTGCGCAGCCGCACGTAGCGCACCGAGTGGTCGCGGTCCTTGCGCAGCACCAGCGTGGCGCGGGAGCGCGTGGGCAGGATGTTGGCGACCAGGTTGGGGCCGTTGATCTGGTCCCAGATGCGTTCGGCCTCGAGGGTGGCCTCGTCCTCCGACAGGTTCGCGTACTTCGCGAAGTAGGAGCCCGGGTCGCGGAACGCGGTCTCGCGCAGCCGCAGGAACCGCTCGACGTACCACTCGCGGATCTTGTCGCGACCCGCGTCGACGTAGACGGAGAAGTCGAAGAAGTCGCTCAGCGTCAGCCCGCTGCTGCCGTCGTCGCGCACCCGCGCGGGCTGGAGCACGTTGAGGCCCTCGATGATCACGATGTCGGGACGGTTGATCACGACCTTCTCGTCGGGCACCACGTCGTAGACGAGGTGGGAGTACGTCGGCGCCTCGACCTCGTCCTTGCCGGACTTGATGTCGACCACGAAGCGCAGCAGCGCGCGGCGGTCGTAGGACTCCGGGAAGCCCTTGCGCTGGAGGATGCCGCGGCGCTCGAGCTCGGCGTTGGGGTAGAGGAAGCCGTCGGTGGTCACGAGCGCGACGTGGGGGTGCTCGGGCCAGTGGGCCAGCATCTCCTGGAGCACGCGGGCGGTGGTCGACTTGCCCACCGCCACCGAGCCGGCGAGACCGATCACGAACGGGGTGCGCGGGGGAGTGCGGCGGTGCAGGAAGTCCTCCTGCTGCCGGTGCAGCCGGCCCGCCGAGGCGACGTAGAGGCTGAGCAGACGGGAGATCGGGAGGTAGACCTCCTCGACCTCGCGCAGGTCCAGCGAGTCGCCCAGCCCGCGGAGCCGGCGGATCTCCTCGTCGCTCAGCGGCGTCTCGGTGTCGGGGGCCAGTGCGGCCCAGGCGGATCGGTCCAGCTCGATGTAGGGAGTGGACTCGCGCCCCAGCTCCTCACCGGTGGTCCCACCGCCTGGCGACATGGAACGGGATTCTGTCAGCACGAGTGGGGGCGCCGTCCGCGGGTCCGCTGGCTAGAGTGCCGCTCATGTGCGGCGATGGCGGGGAGGTGCGGCCGTGGCCGTGATCGGGGTCGGGATCGACGTCGTCGACATCGAGCGCTTCGGGGTCTCCCTCGAGCGCACGCCCAGCCTGCGCGAGCGGCTCTTCACCCCGGCCGAGGCCGAGCGACCGTTGGCCTCGTTGGCCGCCCGCTTCGCGGCGAAGGAGGCGATGGCCAAGGCGCTGGGCGCGCCGTACGGCATGCGCTGGCACGACGCCGAGGTGGTCTCGGAGGAGTCCGGCCGGCCGGTGCTGACGATCCGCGGCACCGTAGCGGCTCGCGCCGACGAGCTGGGCGTGGCCCACGTCCACCTCTCGCTCTCGCACGACGCCGGCATCGCCTCGGCGGTCGTGGTGCTGGAGTCCTGACCGACGCGACTACGTTGGAGGGGTGAGGAGCGCACACACCGTCGAGCAGGTCCGGGCCGCGGAGGGGGAGCTGCTGGCGCGGCTGCCCGAGGGGGCGTTGATGCGCCGGGCTGCGCAGGGGCTCGGGTACGCCGTGCTCGACCTGCTCGGGTCGGCGTACGGGCGCCGGGTGCTGCTGCTGGTGGGGTCGGGCGACAACGGCGGTGACGCGCTGTACGCCGGCGCCCTGCTCGCGAGCCGGGGCGCGGCGGTGGAGGCCTGGCTGCTGAGCGACCGCGCGCACGAGGGGGGAGTGGAGGCGCTCCGGGTGGCCGGCGGGCGCGTCGTGCCCCCCGGCGTGCGCGGGAGCGCGCCCCCACACCCACGGCCGGAGGTCGTCGTGGACGGCATCGTCGGGATCGGGGGTCGCGGCGGGCTGCGGGACGACGCCGTCGCCGCGCTGGAGCAGCTCACCGGCATCCCCGTCGTGGCCGTCGACACGCCCTCGGGGGTCGACGTCGACACCGGGGAGATCACCGGCGAGCACGTGACCGCCGACGTCACCGTCACCTTCGGCACGCACAAGGCCGCGCACCTGGTCGACCCGGCGGCCCGCGCGTGCGGGGTCGTGCACCTGGTGGACCTCGGCCTCGACCTCCCGCCCGCCCCGGTCACCGCCCTGCAGGCCGCCGACGTGGCGCGCCTGCTGCCGCGGCCCGACCCGTCCGCCCACAAGTACACCCGGGGCGTCGTCGGCGTCCGCGCCGGCTCGGCGGCCTACCCCGGCGCAGCGCTGCTCAGCGTCGCCGGCGCCGACACCGGTCTGGTGGGCATGGTCCGGTACGTCGGCGACGACGCGGTCGCCGACACCGTCCGCCAGCACCACCCCCAGGTCGTCGGCGCCGGGCGGGTCCAGGCCTGGGTGGTCGGCTCGGGCAGCGGGGACGCTGCCGCCCGCCACCTCGCCGAGGCCCTCGACGACGGCGTACCGGTCGTCGTCGACGCCGATGCCCTGGCCCTCGTGACCGGCCCGTTGCCGGTCCCGGCCGTGCTCACCCCGCACGCCGGCGAGCTGGCCCGGATGCTCGGCGCCGACCGGGCCGACGTCGAGGCGCGTCAGCTCGAGCACGCCCGCCACGCCGCCGAGCGGTACGCCGCCACGGTGCTGCTCAAGGGCCGGCGCTCGCTCGCGGTCGACCCCGACGGCCGGGCGCGGGTGACCACGACCGGCACCCCCTGGCTGGCCACGGCGGGGGCAGGGGACGTGCTCGGCGGCCTGGTGGGGGCGCTGCTCGCCGCCGGGCTGGAGCCGCTCGACGCGGCCAGTGTCGGCTCGTGGCTGCACGGCGCCGCGGCCACCTTGGCCAGCGCGGGCGGGCCGATCGTGGCCGACGACGTGGCGGCGTCCGTCCCGGTGGTGGTGCGCACCCTGCCCGGAGCGTGATGGGACACTGGGACCCATGACCCCGAGCGTCCGAGCCGAGATCGTGGTCGACACGGGTGCGATCCGGCGCAACGTGCGCCGCCTGCGCGCGCTGGTCTCCACCGACCACCCGGTGCAGATGATCGCGGTGGTGAAGGCCGACGGCTACGGCCACGGCATGGTCGAGGCGGCCCGGGCGGCGCGCGAGGGCGGCGCCGAGTGGCTCGCGGTCGCCACGCCCGACGAGGCCGTCGCGCTGCGCGACGCCGGTGACGCCGGCCCGCTGCTGTGCTGGCTCACCGTGCCCGACGACGACCTCGCGCCGGCCCTGCAGCGCGGCATCGACGTGACGGCCTACTCCGTCGCCGAGCTCGAGCAGGTCACCGACGCCGTACGTCGCTCCCGCCCGGCCCGGCTGCAGCTCAAGGTCGACACGGGTCTCTCCCGCGGCGGCGCACCCCGCGAGGAGTGGCCGGCGCTGTTCGCGCACGCCGCCGCCGGCGAGCGCCAGGGGCTGTGGCAGGTGACCGGGGTGTGGTCGCACTTCGCGAGCAGCGACGACCCCACCGACCCCAGCAACGACCGCCAGGAGCAGGCCTTCCGCGAGGCGCTGACCGAGGCCGAGCGGGCCGGGCTGCGACCCGAGGTGCACCACCTGGCCAACTCCGCCGCCGCCGTCCTCCGGCCGAGCGCGCGCTTCGACGCCGTGCGCTGCGGCATCGCGATCTACGGTCTCGACCCGGCGCCCGGCGTCACCAGCGAGCTCGGGCTGACGCCGGCGATGACCGTCCGCGCCCGGCTCAGCATGGTCAAGCGGCTCGACGCCGGCGCCGGCGTCTCCTACGGTCACACCTTCACCACCGACCGGCCCACGACGGTGGGCCTCGTGCCGGTCGGCTACGGCGACGGGGTCCCGCGCCACGCCAGCGGCGTCGCCGAGGTGGCCGTCGACGGCAAGCGCCGTCCGGTCCGCGGCCGGATCTGCATGGACCAGTTCGTCATCGACCTCGGGGGCGACGAGGCCGCCGCCGGCGACGAGGTCGTGCTCTTCGGCACCGGCGAGGCCGGCACCCCCACCGCGCAGGACTGGGCCGAGGCCTGCGGCACCATCAACTACGAGATCGTCACCAGGATCGGAGGGCGGATGCGCCGTACGCACGTCGACCTCGGAGAGGGCACCCCGTGAGCACCCCCGGCCGCCCCCGCAACCGGACCGGCAACCGCACCGGCCACCAGACCCGCAACCGGGTCCTCGGCACCGTCGCCGGCGCGCTCGGCGTCGCCGCCGCCGGCACCGCCGTCGGCGTGCTCCGTCAGCAGCGGTCGATCAGCCGCCGGGCCGGGGCGGACGTCGCGTTCGGCTCGTTGCGGTCGCCGGGCACCACCGTGCTGGCCTCCGACGGCGTCCCCCTCCACGTCGAGATCGACGAGGTCGAGGCCGCGCCGACCGGTCTGCGACGCCGGATCAGCAGGGCGCTGGAGCCCGAGATGACGGTCGTCTTCGCGCACGGCTACTGCCTCAGCCTCGACTCCTGGCACTTCCAGCGCGCGGCCTACCGCGGCCTGGTCCGCACCGTCTACTACGACCAGCGCTCGCACGGCCGGTCCGGGCGCTCGGACCGCGAGCACTCGACGATCGAGCAGCTCGGCGACGACCTGCGGCGCGTCATCGAGGCCGTCGCCCCCGACGGCCCGGTCGTGCTGGTGGGCCACTCGATGGGCGGCATGACGGTCGTCGCGCTCGCCGAGGAGCACCCCGAGCTCTTCGGCGACCTGGTCGCCGGCGTCGCGCTGATCTCCACCACCGCCGGTGGGCTCGACCCAGGGCGGCTGCTGCTGCCGATGTTCCCCACCCGGCTCACCGGCAGCGTGACGCACCGCGCGATCGCCACGCTGCGCCGCGGCCACCGGCCGATCGACCTCGCCCGCCGGGCCGGCCACGCCATCGCGGTCGTGGCCACCGACCGGCTGGCCTTCGGCGACAAGGTCCCGCAGAGCTACGTCGACTTCATCGACGACATGCTCTCCGCCACCCCGTTCGAGGTCGTGGCCGACTTCTTCCCGAGCTTCCGCGGGCTCGACAAGTTCGAGGCCGTCGAGGTGATGGGACAGGTGCCGACCTCGGTCATCTGCGGCACCAAGGACTGGCTCACCTCGATCGGCCACTCGCGCAAGCTGCACGCCCGGATCGCCGGCTCCCGGCTGCTCGAGTGCGAGGGCGCCGGCCACATGGTCCCCCTGGAGCGGCACGACCGGGTCAACGCCGAGCTCGACCAGCTGATCACCGCCGCCAGCCAGCGGCTGAGGACCGGATGACGCTGCCGGCGCGCGTCGAGGTGCGCGCGGTCGGACCCGAAGCGGCGTCCGAGGTGCGCGCGGTGATCCTCCCGGCGTTCCAGGCCCGGCAACCCCTGGACCCGCCGGCCGCGGCGCTGGGCGAGAGCGAGGCCGACCTGGCCGCGCTGCTCGCGCACCACGGAGGCCTGATCGCCCGCTTCGAGGGTGAGGACGTCGGCGCGCTGGTGCTCGACCCGCGGGGGTCGACGATGTACCTGCGCCGGTTCGGCGTCGCGCCGGGTCACCAGGGCCACGGCGTGGCCCGCGCGCTCATCGACGCCGCCGTCGACGCGGCCGACGGCTTCGAGGACCTCACGGTCGTGGCCCGCGCCGAGCTGCCGTCCACGGTCCGGTTCTGGGAGCGGCAGGGCTTCCGCGAGATCCTGCGCGGGGCCCACGACGTCGAGCTGCGCCGCCCGCTGCGCACGTTCATCTTCGACGTCCCCGACGCGGAGGCCATGCGCGGGCTGGGCGAGGTGCTGGCGGCCGAGCTGGCGCCCGGTGACCTCGTGGTCCTCGCCGGTGAGCTCGGCGCCGGCAAGACGACGTTCACCCAGGGCATCGGCAGCGGCCTCAACGTCCGCGGCCCGGTGACGTCGCCGACCTTCGTGATCGCGCGCGTGCACCCGCCGCTCGACCACGGCACCCCGCTGGTCCACGTCGACGCCTACCGCCTCGGCGGCGTCGACGAGCTCGACGACCTCGACCTCGACACCTCGCTCGACGACGCGGTCACGGTCGTGGAGTGGGGCGAGGGCGTGGCCGAGGGACTGGCCGAGTCGCGGCTGGAGGTGCGCATCATCCGGGCCCTGGCCCACGAGGACGAGCACGACGAGCTCGACCCTCGCCGGGTCCTGATGACCCCGATCGGCCCGCGCTGGCACGACCTCGACGTCCCCTCGAGCCAGCGACCGCCACTCGCCGAGAAGCTCAACGAGACCCTGCTGCTCGACTTCCGCCCCTGCGCCGAGGACGAGCTCGCCGGCCTCGACCCCCCCATCCCGCTCCGCCTCTCGCTGCTCACCGCTCGGCTCCCCGACGACCGTGTCCTGCTCGTGCGCAACACCCGCACCGGCGAGTGGGAGCTCTCGGGCGGCGAGGTCGCCGACGACGAGACCCCCCGACGTACGGCGGAGCGGCGGTTCCTCGAGGAGACCGGCCTGGAGCCCGGGGCCACGGCCTTCGTCGGCATCGCCACGGTCCAGGTCGGTCACGCGCGCGAGATCCAGCTGCTCGCGCTCTTCCGGACCACGCTCGACGAGGCGGCGGCCGAGGCCCTGGGGCGGAGCGAGCGCGAGCTGGCCTGGTGGAGCCCTGGCTCCGACCACGCCGGTCTGTCACCCATCGACGCCCACCTGGCCGAGCTCTCCGTCCGCGCGGTCTAACCTCGACCTGTGCTGCTCGCCTTCGACACCTCCTCCTCCACGGTGAGCGTCGCGCTCCACGACGGCGCACGCGTGGTCGTCGAGCAGTCCTCCGAGCAGCCGATGCGTCACGGCGAGCAGCTGGCGCCGTTGGTGGCCGAGGTGCTGGCCGCTGCGCGCACCTCCCGGACGGACCTCACGGCGATCGCCGTCGGGGTGGGTCCCGGTCCGTTCACCGGCCTGCGGGTCGGGCTGGTCACCGCACGCACGCTCGGGCTGGTGCTCGGTGTCCCGGTCCACGGTGCCTGCTCGCTCGACGTGCTCGCGCTCGAGGCCGCCCGGTCGGGAGACGGCGCGGGCGACCTGGCCGACGGCTTCTCGGTGGCCACCGACGCCCGGCGCAAGGAGGTCTACCTCGCGACGTACGACGCCCGGGGCGCCCGCCTCGACGGCCCGGTCGTCGACAAGCCGGCGGTCCTCGCGACCGGGCGGCCGGTGGTGGGGGAGGGCGCGCGGCTCTACCCCGAGCAGTTCCCCGACGCCCGTGGTCCGCACCGACCGTCGGCAGCCTGGCTGGCCCGCGGCGTGGCCGAGGGGCTCCTCGAGCCCCACGCCCCCGACCCGCTCTACCTGCGGCGCCCCGACGCGGTCGCGCCGGCGGCGCCCAAGCGGGTCTCGTGATCCGCACCGCCGTGCACGCCGACGTCGTCGCCGTGGCGGCGCTGGAGGCGGAGTGCCTGGGACCGGACGCGTGGTCGACCTGGCTGATCGAGCAGGGCGTCAGCGGCGGTCTGCCGACCGTGCACTACGTGGTCGCCGAGGTCGAGGGGACGATCGTCGGGTACGCCGTGGCCAGCATCGTCGCCGACATCGCCGAGCTGCAGCGGATCGCGGTGGCGCCCGAGCACCGCCGCGCCGGCGTCGCGGCGGCCCTGCTGAGCGCCATGCTCACCCGAGCCCGGGCCGGACGCGCCGACCGGCTGCTGCTCGAGGTCCGCGAGGACAACGCCCCGGCCCAGGCCTTCTACCTGCGCCACGAGTTCGTCGAGATCGACCGGCGCCCGCGCTACTACCGCGACGGGGCCACCGCGATCGTGATGCTCCGCGACCTCGCACACCCGGAGGCGACCGCGCGGGCTCCGCACGCCTGATCGGAACCCTCCGATCGGCATCCCCCGATCGGTCATCCCCGCACCACCCGGTCGGACGGTCCGCGGCGGCGAACGTCCGGACCTCGACCGTTCCGGCTGCACCCCGAGCTCCGGCCCACCGACGATGGGACGCGGGAGCAAGCACGCACCAGGGAGCGCACGAGCACGCGTCGGAGGAGCCGACGCGTGGACCCGCGCGCGCACCGCTCGGGGAGGGGAGATCGTCGTGGGACGCAGCGCCACCATCGTGGCCCTGGCCGTCAGCGGTCTGCTGTGCGCGCTGGTGGTCGCCGGACCGACGGCAGCGGGTGCACGCGGCGGTCCGACCCTCCGGCCGCCCGTGCCGGTCGGCGAGGGCGTCGTGCGCCTCAGCGGTCGGGTCGGCTCGGCCCGCCACGTCGTGGTGCAGCGTTGGCACCAGGGACGCTGGACGCGCATCAAGCGGGTCCCGGTGCGGGGCACGAGCTTCGCCACGCGGGTGCGCACCGGCCAGCGCACCCAGCGGCTGCGGGTCGTCGCCGGGGGCCGCCGCAGCGTGGTCCGCGTCGTCCGGCCCGCCCCGGTCGAGGGCACACCCCCCACCGCAGCACCGGCACCCGCGCCGGTCGACGACTGCGGCGTACGCCCGGCCAAGGCCGACGGCACCTGGTGGTCGTGCACGCTGGCCGACGACTTCGACGGCACCACGCTCGACCGCGACGTCTGGCTGCCCCAGACCGTCTTCGCCACGGGGGAGCGCCTCGGCCGCTACGCCTGCTACCGCGACCACCCCGACAACGTCGCGGTCGCCGGCGGCGCCCTGCACCTGACCGTGCGCGAGTCGGCCGTGCCGTTCGGGTGCGCGCTCCTGGGCTGGGGCAGTGCCTCCCACTCGGCCGGGATGGTGACGACGTACCACCGCTTCAGCCAGCGCTACGGGCGGTTCGAGGCGCGCATCCGCTCGACCGCGACCTCCGCACCCGGGTTGCAGGAGGCCTTCTGGCTGTGGCCCGACGACCGTCAGGCCATCCCGGTGCTCTGGCCCGAGGCGGGCGAGATCGACATCGCCGAGACCTACTCGGCCCACCCCGACCTGGCCATCCCGTTCCTGCACTACACCGCGAACGACAACGGGGGACCGGTCCCGGGCGTCAACACCTCGTGGAGCTGCGAAGCCGCGCGGGGGGTCTACACGACGTACACGTTGGAGTGGACCGCGCGCCGGCTGGAGGTCTTCGTCGACGGCCGGTCCTGCTTGGTCAACACCTCGGGCGACGCGGCCTTCCAGCGGTCCTACATCCTCGCCCTCACCCAGGCCCTCGGCGTCGGCGGCAACGCCCACACCGGCGCGGCGCCGCTGCCGGCCACGATGAGCATCGACTACGTCCGCGTCTGGGAGTGACCCCTGGGCGCACGCGCCGGGTCGGTGGGCACAATGAGCCCATGAGCGAGGAGCCGCTGGTCCTGGGCATCGAGACCTCGTGCGACGAGACCGGGGTCGGGATCGTGCGCGGTCACACCCTGCTGGCCGACGCCGTGGCGAGCAGCGTCGAGGAGCACGCCCGCTTCGGCGGGGTGGTGCCCGAGGTGGCCAGCCGGGCCCACCTCGAGGCGATGGTGCCGACGATCGAGCGAGCCTGCGAGACCGCGGGCGTCCGCCTCGCCGACCTGGACGCACTGGCCGTCACCAGCGGCCCGGGTCTCGCGGGAGCGCTGCTGGTCGGCGTCGCCTCCGGCAAGGCGCTGGCGCTGGGGCTGGGCGTTCCGCTGTACGGCGTCAACCACCTCGCCGCCCACGTCGCCGTCGACCAGCTCGAGCACGGTGCGCTGCCCGAGCCCTGTCTGGCTCTGCTGGTCAGCGGGGGCCACTCCAGCCTGCTGCGGGTGGAGGACGTCACCGGGGTGATCGAGCCGCTGGGCGCGACCATCGACGACGCGGCCGGCGAGGCCTTCGACAAGGTGGCGCGCCTGCTCGGGCTGCCGTTCCCGGGCGGTCCGCACATCGATCGCGTCGCCCGCGACGGCGGTCAGGTGACGATCGACTTCCCGCGCGGGCTGAGCGCCCGCCGCGACCTCGAGCGGCACCGGTTCGACTTCTCGTTCTCCGGTCTCAAGACCGCCGTGGCCCGGTGGGTCGAGGCCCGCGAGCTGAGTGGTGAGCCGGTCCCGGTCGCGGACGTGGCGGCGAGCTTCCAGGAGGCCGTCTGCGACGTCCTGGTGCGCAAGGCACTGGACGCGGCGGTGCGTGACGGAGTCGAGCACCTGCTGATCGGCGGCGGGGTGGCCGCCAACTCCCGGCTGCGCGCGATGGCCCAGGAGCGGGCGGCGGCGGTGGGCGTGCGGGTCAGGGTGCCGCGGCCGGGGCTGTGCACCGACAACGGCGCGATGGTCGCGGCGCTCGGCACGGAGATGGTCAGCCGCGGCCGCACACCGTCGCGCCTCGACCTCCCCGCCGACTCCAGCCTGCCGGTGACGGTCGTCCAGACCTAGGCCGGCTGCTAGTCGAGCACCCCGCTGGCGGCGTCGGCGTCGTCGATCCAGTCCTGGCCGTCGTCGAAGAGGTCGTCGGTGACGGTCTCCTCGTCGCGGTCCTTCGACCCGCGACCTCGGCCGGCCCCGGCAGCACCGGCTGCGACGCCTCCGCGGGCGCCTGCGGCACGACCCGCCGTACCACCGCTGCGACCGCCGCCGCGCTGACCGCTCGCCTGACCGGGGGCCCCGGCCCTGCCGGCCGCGCCGCGCCCGGCGCCGGAGCCACCGGTGGCTGAGCGGGCCGTGGAGCCGGCAGGGGCCCCGCCGGCGCGGCCCAGGGCGCCGGAGACCGCGGAGCGCGACGTGCTGCCGATGGGGCGCACGGAGCCGGCGCGGGTCGCCTGACCGGGGGAGGCCAGGCCGCCCCTGATCGCGTTGGTGAGGCCGCGGACGCCGAGACCTCCCGCGATCCCGGCGGCCAGGCCACCGGCCGCTCCTCCGGGGAGCCCGCCACCGGTGGTGCTGCTGCCGGCCTGGGCCGGGCTGACGGTGTCGCTCGCCGCCAGCGGGGAGGCGGGTGCGGTGCCCGTCGGGTCCGTCGGTACGCCGGTCGTCGGGTGCGTCGGGTCGCCGGGGTCGCGCGGTCCGCTGGGGTCGCGGCCCTCGCCCGTGGGGTGGCCGGATCCGCTGGGGTCGAGACCGCCGTGCGGCCCGGAGGGCGCACCGGGCGTGCGCCCGCCACCTCGCGGCACTCCGCCGCCCCGGCCGCCGCCGGCGCTCCCGTTGTCGGGGGTGGTCGTGACGGGGTCGGGCTCGCCGTGGATCTGCTTCATCTTCTCCGCAGCGTCGGCGTAGTCGCGGTCGAGCTGGTCGGCGATCCGCTTGGCCTCGGCCTCGCGTCGGGCGTGCCGGTCCCAGTAGGCGTCGGTCTCACCCTGGTGCAGCCCCCGAGCGGTCTGGTTCTCGGCCGGGGTCTTGTCGGGATCGGGCTGGAACGCCGTGGGGGCGGTGCCGAGGGCCAGGGCCGGGTCGCTGTCGAGCGCCGTGCGCGCAGCTCGCGCGCGCTCCTGGGCCCGGGCCGCGTCCTCGAGGGCGCCCCGGCCGACCTCCAGCCGGGTCACCTTCTCGCGCACGCCGTTGGCGGAGGCGCCGAAGGCACCTCGCATGGAGGCGCCGGTCAGGCCGCGGATGTCCACCCCCTGCGCCTTCTCGAGGGTGTCGGCGACGTAGGTGAGCTTCGACTTCAGCAGGGTCCACTGGTTGGCCGCGTTGCCGATGCCGCCCGGGTCGGCGCTGTCTATCGCGGTGTCCAGACGCAGTCGCTGGGGACTGTCCGCCATGGCTGCTCCTTCGTGGTTCGTGCCCGTCGACCCTCGCGGGGACGGGTCAGGCTCGGCAGGACTCGTTGTCGGTCAGGTCGGGCTGGCTCAGGCAGCTCGCGCCGTCGTCCATGCGGGAGGTGTCGACGATCAGCGGTGCGTCGGCGAGGGCTCGCATCCGGTCGGCGATGCCGCCGTCGGTCTCGACGGCGAGCCGCTCGGCGGAGACCACGGCGCCGCGGAAGTCGTTGAGCCCCTCCAGGACGTCGAGCTCGTTGTCGCGGAGGTGGCGCTCGGCGATGCTCGTGTGGTGGGCGAGGTAGCCGCCTCCCCAGGACTCGCCGAAGACACGGCCGGCCGTGGTGCTCATCGGATCGCTCTCGAGGTCGGAGATCAGCCCGGACAGGGTGTCGCGCAGCTCGGCGATCTCCTGCTCGCTGACGAAGTACTCGCCGGTCGCCTCGATCACGTCCACTGCGCCCTGCAGGTCGGAGATGATGCCGGTGAAGAGGTTCATGGTCGCTGTCGCTCCTGCGCGTTCGGTGCCGTCGTGCTCAGTGGTGTGCCCGGTGGTGTGCCCGGTGTCCGGGGTGGGCCCCAGTGCGGCCTCGAGAGGGCGTCTACCCGGCATCGCGGCGCGGCAAACATCATCTGCGTGCGCGGGGAGGACGGTCCCGAGACGTCGTTAGTGTAGGCCCGACCAGTCTCTCGGAGAGGATCTTCATGCTGCGTGGACCCAGCCCCGCGGCGGCTCGGAAGCCGGTGCGGACCGCCGCGCTGCCGAGCCGCCTGGCCGCGACGTGGCTCGTGGCGCCGGTCGCGGTGATCGGCCTGGCCGGCTGCTCGTCCGACGACGGGCCCTCCTCCGGAGCGACGTCGCCGGCGTCCGCGTCGTCGACTGCGGGATCGACGGCCGGATCGACGGCCGGGACGGAGGAGTCCGACCCCACGCCCTCCACCGAGCCGTCCGGACCCGTCATCGAGGGCGACGACCTGCTGCTGAGGCTGCCGGAGGGCTACCGCATCTTCGAGCGGGGCCAGATCGCCACCAACGCGGAGGACCCCGCCACCGGAGCCTTCGTCGCCTTCGCGGAGCAGGGCGTCTTCGGTGGCTCCATGACGCTGGACGAGCAGGCGGCGATGGCTCGGCGCAACTCGCTGACGACCCCGCCTCCCGAGATCGTCGAGTCCGTCGAGGTCGACGGCGTGGAGATGTACCACCTCCGAGGTGCCGGCAGCACCCCCGACCAGGTGCTCGACGAGATCGGCGCGCGGGTCGGTGGCTCTGACTTCTCGCTCCGGATCGAGGTGCCCCGCGGGGTCGACCGCGACGCGGTGCTCGAGGCCGTGCTGGCGGGCCTCGAGGTCCAGGCGTGAGCGCGGGAGGTCTCGGCGCGCTCGAGCACCGGGGTCTCAGGAACCGTCGAGCAGGCTGAACGGCGGCGTCATCTCGTCACCCGCGGAGCTGGCCAGGACCCGCTCCTGCGACCCGTCGACTCCGAGCCGGTAGATCCGCCACTCGCCCTCCTCGAAGGCGTCGACCAGCAGGTGGTCGGCGTCCTGCCACACCGTGTCGCGGACGAAGCCGGTCCCGTCGGGGGTGAAGCGGGCGACCTCGGTGCCGCCGGTGGCGTCGAGGATGGTCACGTAGCCGCGGCCGATCCCGTCGAGGTAGGCGTGGCTCCCGTTGACGTGGGCGCCGTCGGGCGAGAAGTCGAAGAGCGTCGCGTCGCAGGTCTCGAAGACCGGGGTCGGGTCGCCGGCACCGCTGCGGTCCAGCACCGCGGAGCACGAGCCAGTGTCGGACGAGGAGGTCTGGGCGGCCACCAGACCGTCCACCGACACGTCGCTGACCTTGATCGTGCCCGGGACCGGGGTGCTCCGGCCGTCCTCGACGAGGTCCGTGGGCGAGCCGTCGCCGTGCGCGACGTACGCCGCGCACCCCTCGAGGGCCTCGGCACACTCCGGCCCGCCGGTGACGGCGACGACCGTGTCGCCGTCGCGCAGGTCGGCCGAGTAGCCCACGCCACCGCCGACGCCCTGGAAGGTGAGCCCGCCGTCGCGGGTGACGTAGGCGGCGACCGTGTGGTCGGCGTTGGCCACCGGGTAGGACCACACCTCGACCGAGTCGGTCACCAGCCCGTCGCCGACGACCACGTCGATGGTCAGGCTGCCCTCCTCGTTGCGCACGCCGAGGAACGTGCTGCCGACCGTGGTGCCGCCGTCGTAGGCCCGGTCGAGCTCGACGCTCGAGCCGTCGGCTCGGTGCAGCGTGGTGCCCTCGAGGTAGGCGACGCCGAGCGTGCCCGCGACCGGCTCGTCGGGTCCGTCGGTGGTGCGGTCCACCCCCTGCGAGGGGGAGACCGGGGCGGTGGCGGGCGGGACGGTGTCGCTGTCGCCACGGAGCGTGTTCGTGCCGAGCACGGCGACCGGGGTGATCACCGCAGCCGTGGCCAGGACGGCGCCGGCGACCGCCAGACGCCTGGTGCGCTGGATGGACCGGGCGGTGCCCTGGACGTCGGCCAGGCTGAGCGGAGCCTCGTGGAGGTCGCGGACCCGGTCGTCGAGACCGCGGCTCATCGCGTCCTCCCAGACGTCGGTGGTGGGGGTGTGCGGATCGGGGTGCTGGTCGGGGTGCTGGTCGTTCATCGGTCCTCCTCCGCGTTGCGGGGGTCGAGGTCGGTGGGGACCCGGTCGCGCAGGGCCGCCAGGGCGCGGCTGCACTGCGACTTCACGGTGCCGACCGAGATGCCGAGCACGTCGGCGGTCTCGGCCTCGCTGAGCTGCTCGTAGTAGCGCAGGACGACGACGGCCCGTGCCTTGGGCGGCAGCGAGCTCACCAGGTCCCACAGCGCGCCGCTGAGGCCCTCGTCGTACTCGTCGACGACCGGGTGGTCGGGCAGCACCGCGCTGGCGTGCTCGCGCCGCTTCCACGCGCGGCGCCACAGGGAGTTGTTCTCGTTGACCATGATCCGGCGTACGTAGCCGTCGAGGGAGCCCCGGTCGCGGATCTTGTCCCACGACAGGTAGAGCTTGGCCAGCGCCGTCTGCAGGATGTCCTCGGCCTGGTGCCGGTCGCCGGTGAGGAGGTAGGCCGTGCGCAGCAGGCTCGGCTGGCGAGCGTTCAGGTAGGCCGTGAACTCCTCGTCCCGGGCGTTCTCCCGGGCACGTGCGCCTGCGCCCATGCCCCCAGTGTGGGTCCTGGCCGGGGGCGCGAGGCTCATCATCGTCATCGCGTCGTTCACGAGACCAAGACGCGAACCGCGCCCGGATGGTTGCAACCGGGTGCCGACGGTCTCCGAGGCGCCTTTTCAGCCGGGCTTCAGCGGGGAGCGGCGACAATCATCCGGTGTGGTCGACCTGCCTGCCGCCGCGGGACGCTGACCGCGTGGCTCGCGCTCCGCCGGGGCCGGGGCCGGGGCCCTAGCCGTGCAATTGTCGTCGTATGGCCCTTTTTCCGGCGCCCAGAGGGCACCTGGCCAGCAATTGAACTGCCAGGGCCCCTCGCGCAGTCGCGGACGCGCCCACCGTGGCAGGACCTTGGGCCCGGATGGTTGCATGAGCCCCACGGGCACGTACGTCGGCGAGAGGGAGCAGCATGCAGCAGGTCAAGGCAGTGGTGGCGCGGGCCAAGGGCGCGCCGGTCGAGGTGACCACGATCAACGTGCCCGACCCCGGACCGGGCGAGGCGCTGGTCGCGATCCAGGCGTGCGGGGTCTGCCACACCGACCTGCACTACCGCGAGGGCGGCATCAACGACGAGTTCCCGTTCCTGCTGGGCCACGAGGCCGCGGGCGTGGTCGAGGCCGTCGGCGAGGGCGTCAGCGAGGTGGCACCCGGCGACTTCGTGGTGCTCAACTGGCGCGCCGTGTGCGGGGAGTGCCGGGCGTGCAGGCGCGGTGACCTGCAGTACTGCTTCAACACCCACAACGCCTCCCAGAGGATGACCCTCGCCGAGGGCGACGACGCCGGCACCGAGCTCAGCCCGGCCCTGGGTATCGGCGCCTTCGCGGAGAAGACGCTGGTCGCGGCCGGCCAGTGCACCAAGGTCGACCCGTCAGCCCGTCCGGCGGCGGTGGGGCTGCTGGGCTGCGGCGTGATGGCCGGCATCGGCGCCGCGATCAACACCGGCGCGGTCACGCGCGGCAGGTCCGTCGCGGTCATCGGCTGCGGCGGGGTGGGCGTCGCGGCCATCGCGGGCTCGGCGCTGGCGGGGGCCAGCCCGATCATCGCCGTCGACATCGACCCGAAGAAGCTCGAGACCGCGAAGCGCCTCGGTGCCACCCACACGGTCGACTCGTCGCAGAGCGACCCGGTCGAGGAGATCAAGCGGATCTGCGCCGAGACCTACGAGGGCGCCGAGGGTGCCGACGTGGTGATCGAGGCCGTCGGCCGTCCCGAGACCTGGAAGCAGGCGTTCTACGCCCGCGACCTGGCCGGCACGGTCGTCCTGGTCGGCGTGCCGACCCCGGACATGAAGGTGCCCGACCTGCCGTTGATCGACGTCTTCGGTCGCGGCGGGTCGCTCAAGTCCAGCTGGTACGGCGACTGCCTGCCCGCGCGCGACTTCCCGATGCTCGTCGACCTCTACCAGCAGGGTCGCCTCGACCTCGACGCGTTCGTGACCGAGGAGATCGGCATCGACGACGTCGAGGCGGCCTTCGACCGGATGCACGGCGGCGACGTCCTGCGCAGCGTGGTGGTGCTCTGATGGCCGCCGGCAGCCTGCGGGTCGACCACGCGGTCGTCTCCGGCACCTTCAGCCTCGACGGGGAGACCCACGACGTCGACAACAACATCTGGGTCGTGGGTGACGACGAGGAGTGCGTGGTCATCGACGCCCCGCACGACGTCGACGCGATCCTCGCCGTCGTCGCCGGGCGCACGGTCAAGGCGATCATCTGCACCCACGCCCACGACGACCACGTCCGGGTCGCGCCGGCGCTGCGGCAGCAGGTGGGTGCGCCGATCCTGCTGCACCCGGCCGACCGGCCCCTGTGGGAGCTCACCCACTCCGACGAGCTCTGGGACGCCGATCTCGACGACGAGCAGAGCCTCAAGGTCGCCGGGGCGTCGGTCAAGGTGCTGCACACCCCGGGCCACGCGCCGGGGGCCGTCTGCCTCTACGTCCACGACCTCGGGTGCGTGTTCACCGGCGACACCCTCTTCCAGGGCGGGCCCGGCGCGACCGGGCGCTCCTACTCGGACGAGGACCTGATCGTGGAGTCGATCCGGGCCCGCCTGTTCTCGCTGCCCGGCGACACCGTGGTGCACACCGGCCACGGCGACGACACGACGATCGCGGCCGAGCAGGAGACGATCGGCTGACGCCGGAGCCCCCTGCCGCGAAGATTCTCGTCATGCCGCCCCCTCCGAACGCCCTGCTGGTGGCGTGGTGAGGGGCATGACACCGTCAGGAGGGCCGGCGCGGACGCTGGCCGAGCGGCTGCACGACCTGGCCGAGGACGCGCCGCACGACCTCGGGGCCGGCGGGCGGTCGACCTACGAGCGCGACCTGTGGACGCGGGGCCGCCGCCGGCAGCGGCGTCACCAGGTCGGGGTCGCCGCCCTGACGATGGTGGTGCTGCTCCTGGTGGGCTCGCTGGCCACCCTGGTCGTCGACCAGACCCGCGGCCGGGTCCTCCCGGCCGACACCGAGCAGGTGCTCGGGCTGCCCGACCGGCTGCACACCCCGAGCCCGTGGCTCGACGACACCTCCACCACCGGCCCGCTCGGCCGACTGGTGGCCGTCGTCGGCGCCGAGCGCCGCACCGTCTTCCAGGGGGCCTCCCACGGGCTCGTCGGCGTCTCGGCGACCGGAGAGTACGCCTTCCTGGACCTGCCCGACCGGGCGGCCACCGACGACTTCGACCTCAAGCTGGTGCTGTCGGCCGACGGTCGCTTCGTCGCCTACCCGACCACCGACGGTCAGCCGGTCGTCTCGCCCACGCCCGGGGTCGAGGCCCAGCGCGTCACCGGCGTCGCCGTCTACGACAGCACCACCGGCGAGGTGCAGCGGCGCGAGCTGCCCTCGGAGAAGGGCCGGACGGTCGACGGGCTCGCCTGGGTCGGGCACAGCCTGTACGTCGACTTCTTCGCGGTCGAGAGCCGCGACGCCGACGGTCTCTCCGCGCGGCAGGTCGACCCCTTCCGCTGGGACCTCACGACCGGCTCCGTCGCCGACGTGGACGGCGACCTGGTCAGCCGCGTGTCGCGGGGCACGCCCGCGGGCGACCGGGTGGTGCTCCTGCGGGGCCGGCAGGTCGTGACCGTCGACCCGCTCGGTCGGGAGCGCCCGGTGGTCGAGCTCGACCGCGGCCTGCGAGGCCGCGCCGCGCTCAGCCCCGACGGCAGCCGGGTGGCGGTGAAGGACGACGACGGTGGCGGGGCGTCGCGGCAGGTGTGGTGGGCCGAGGTCGCGGGACCGGACGCCGGGCGTACGCGAGCCGTGCCGGGCGAGCCGGGTGACGAGCTGGTCGGCTGGCGCGACGAGTCGCACGTGGCGCTCCGCAGCTATCAGGAGTACGTCGCGGTCGACCTCCTCGCCGGTGACCCCGAGCGGGTGCTCGTCCTGCCGGAGGTCAGGGTCGACCCGGGCACGGTCGTGGCCGCCGACGCACTGCGCGGGCCGGGCTTCTCCGCGGCCGAGCCCGACCGACCCGTGAGCCCGCTGCTGCTCCTGTGGCTCGGTGTCGGGGTGGCCGCGACGCTGGTCGCCGCGCTGGTGCTGTGGCGGCTGCGCCGGCTCCGGCGGCTCCGGGGCTCCGAGGGCTGCGGGGGACGACGCATGCCCGGCGCTGAGCGGGAGGACGCCGACCTCGCGGAGTTCGAGGAGTTCGTGCGGGCCCGCCGGGGCGCGCTGCTGCGCACGGCGTACCTGCTGACCGGTCAGCACGCCGACGCCGAGGACCTCGTCCAGCGGGCGCTGGTCAAGGCCGTGCCGCACTGGCGCAGGATCCGCGACCAGCCCGAGCCCTACGTCCGCCGGATCATGTCGCGCGAGAGCATCTCGCGCTGGCGGCGCCGGCGCTGGCGAGAGATCAGCACCGGCGAGCTCCCCGAGCCGCGACCGGGCCGCGCCCCGGCGCACGACCCCGGGCGCGAGGGCTGGGCCGAGCGCTGGGCCGAGCGTGACGAGGTACGTCGCGCGCTGGCGACGCTGTCGCCGCGGCAGCGGGCGGTGCTGGTGCTGCGCTACTTCGAGGACCTCACCGAGCGGGAGACCGCCGAGGCCCTCGACCTGGCGGTGGGCACCGTGAAGTCGCACGCCCGCGACGGGCTCGCCGCGCTGCGACGCACCCTGGCCCTCGCCGACGAGGAGACGCTGCTCCAGCGCTGACGGCTGTCCGCGAGACCCGGACGAGCGTCAGAAGGGCTGCACCAGCAGGGCGGTGCCGCGCCCGGCCACGCGGGTCAGCACCAGCGTGGCCTCGTCGTCGCCGGCCAGCGCGAGCCGCTTGCGCAGCTGCTCCGGGACGACGTCGACCCCGCGCTTCTTGATCGTCAGCCGGCCGATGCCCCGCTCGCGGAGCGCGGCCTTGAGCGGCTTCTCGCGGTAGGGCAGCCGCTCCAGCACCCGGTAGCCCCGCGCGAACGGCGTCGAGAACGACGCGTCGGAGGTGACGTAGGCGATGTGCTCGTCGACCAGGCCGCCGTCGACGCCCGCCGCGACCGCCGTCACGAGCCCGGCCCGGATCACCGCGCCGTCGGGCTCGTAGAGGAACGCGCCGACCTCCCGGACCTCACCGCCGGGATCGTCGTCCTCGGTGAGGGTGGCCAGGCCGCCGTCGCCGATGACCGTGGCCCGGCGCGCCGTCGAGGCCAGGGCGCCGGACCACAGCGCGGCCTCCTTGACCTCGCCGTGGTCGCTGACCCACTCGGCCTCGACGCCGGCCGGCACCAGCGCGTGGGGGATGCCGGGCGCGACCTTCACGCACGAGTCGCGGGTCAGCAGCCGCTCGACGAACGACCACGGCGGGCTCCAGGCGTCGACGTCGAAGGTGCGTCCGGCGCCCGTACGTCGGGCCGGGTCGGCGAACGCGACGGCGAACGGGCTCGTGTCGATGTCGGCGGCGTCCGCCACGGCGACCGCCCCGCCCAGCTCGAGCGCGGCCAGGTTGGCCTCGGCGACCGCGACCCGCAGCGGGTCGAGGTCGACGCCCACGCAGGTGACCCCGACGCGGGCCGCGGCCAGCAGGTCGCCGCCGATGCCGCACCCGAGGTCGACCATCGAGTCGGCCCGGAAGGCGGCCAGCCGCCCGGCCCGGTGGGCGGCGACCGGGGCGCGGGTGGCCTGCTCGAGTCCGTCGCGGGTGAACCACATGCGGGCGGCGGCGTCGCCGAACTTCGCGACCGCGTGCCGCCTCAACGCGACCTGGGTGATCGCGGCGGCCACGTGCTCGGGCGCCGCCTGTCGGCGCAGCTCGGCCTGGACTGCCAGCTCCGACAGTCCCGACCCCGACAGCTCGGACGCCCGGGCCAGCAAGGCCGCGCCGGGGTCGGAGAGCAGCCACCTGAAGGCGTCGAGGTCCACCTCGGGATCCTGTCAGGTCCGCCCGTCGGGGGCCGCCCAGGACCCTGCCTCTGGCACTCGCAGCGGGTGAGTGCTAGTTTTTGGACTGGCACTCTCACCACGAGGGTGCCAGAGCTTGCAAGAAGTGCGACCCCCGCGACGGCGTACCTCCGGCAAGCCCCAACGTGGGAGGACATCCGTCCTCCATCCGAAGTCAGAGCCAGCTTACGAAAGTGGAGGTCGACACTGTGTCGGTCAACATCAAGCCTCTCGAGGACCGTCTCGTCGTGAAGCCCCTCGAGGCCGAGCAGACCACGGCTTCCGGCCTGGTCATCCCGGACACCGCCAAGGAGAAGCCCCAGGAGGGCGAGGTCGTGGCGACCGGTCCGGGCCGCATCGACGACAACGGCAACCGCGTCCCGCTCGACGTGTCCGTCGGCGACAAGGTCATCTACAGCAAGTACGGCGGCACCGAGGTCAAGTACGCCGGCGAGGAGTACCTCATCCTCTCCGCGCGCGACGTGCTCGCCGTCGTTTCCTGATTTTCCCCCGGGTCGTGGGGTCCAGCGAGCGCTGATGCGCACGCTGGGCCGCACGACCCGAACTCGTTAGAGGAGAACAATGCCCAAGATCCTGGAGTTCGACGAAGGCGCCCGGCGCGCCCTCGAGCGTGGCGTGGACGCCCTCGCCAACGCGGTCAAGGTGACGCTCGGCCCCAAGGGCCGCTACGTCGTCCTCGACAAGAAGTGGGGAGCCCCCACGATCACGAACGACGGCGTGACCGTCGCCCGTGAGATCGAGCTGGACGACCCGTTCGAGAACCTCGGTGCCCAGCTCACCAAGGAGGTCGCGACCAAGACCAACGACGTCGCCGGTGACGGTACGACGACCGCGACCGTGCTGGCCCAGGCCATGGTCCACGAGGGCCTGCGCTCGGTGGCTGCGGGCTTCAACCCGATGGGCATCAAGCGCGGCATGGACGCTGCGGCCGAGGCCGTCGGCGAGGCGCTGCGCGAGGCGGCCCGCGAGGTCGAGACCCGCGAGGACATGGCGTCGGTCGCCACGATCTCCAGCCGCGACAGCGTCATCGGCGACCTGCTCGCGCAGGCCTTCGACAAGGTCGGCAAGGACGGCGTGATCACCGTCGAGGAGTCCAACACCATGGGCACCGAGCTGGAGTTCACCGAGGGGATGCAGTTCGACAAGGGCTACATCTCGCAGTACTTCGTGACCGACCCCGAGCGCATGGAGGCCGTCCTCGAGGACCCCTACATCCTGCTGCACCAGGGCAAGATCTCGGCGATCGCCGACCTGCTCCCGCTGCTGGAGAAGGTCATCGCCGCCGGCAAGCCGCTGTTCATCCTGGCCGAGGACGTCGACGGCGAGGCGCTGTCGACCCTGGTGGTCAACAAGATCCGCGGCACCTTCAACGCCGTCGCCGTGAAGGCCCCGGCCTTCGGCGACCGCCGCAAGGCGATGATGCAGGACATCGCCACGCTGACCGGCGGCCAGATCGTGGCCCCCGAGGTCGGGCTCAAGCTCGACCAGGTCGGCCTCGAGGTGCTGGGTCAGGCCCGTCGTGTCGTCATCACCAAGGACAACACGACGATCGTCGACGGCTCCGGCGACGCCGCCGAGGTCGAGGGTCGCGTCAACCAGATCAAGGCCGAGATCGAGAACACCGACTCCGACTGGGACCGCGAGAAGCTCCAGGAGCGGCTCGCCAAGCTCGCCGGCGGTGTGTGCGTGATCAAGGTCGGCGCCGCCACCGAGGTGGAGCTGAAGGAGAAGAAGCACCGCATCGAGGACGCCGTCTCGGCGACCCGTGCGGCCATCGAGGAGGGCATCGTCCCCGGCGGTGGCTCGGCCCTGATCCACGCGGTCTCCGTGCTGGACAAGGACCTCGGCTTCACCGGCGACGAGGCGGCGGGCGTGCGCATCGTGCGCAAGGCCGCCGACGAGCCGCTGCGCTGGATCGCGGAGAACGGTGGTGTCAACGGCTACGTCGTCACCAGCAAGGTCCGCGAGCTCGGCCTCGGCCACGGCTACAACGCCGCCACCGAGGAGTACGGCGACCTGGTCGCCCAGGGCGTCCTGGACCCGGTCAAGGTCACCCGCTCGGCGCTGGTCAACGCCACCTCGATCGCCGGCATGCTGCTGACGACCGAGACGCTGATCGTCGAGAAGCCCGAGGACGAGGAGCCGGCCCCGGCCGGTGGCCACGGTCACGGGCACGGTCACTGACCTCGTTCCCCAGCAGCACCCGTAGCACCCCACGACCCGCCCGGACCTCGTCCGGGCGGGTCGTCGGCGTCCGGGCCCGGCGTCCGGGCCCCGCGTCCGGGCCCGTCTTCTTCTTCCGCCCGTCACGTGGGCGAAGCGTCGTGGCAACCTGGGGGGTCCAGGCTGAGGCCCATGAGGACCCCCCTGCTCTGGCGCGTGCGCGCGACCCTCCCCGACCGTCCCGGCGCCCTGGCCCTGCTGGCCCAGGAGTGCGGCGAGGCCGGCGTCAACATCCTGGCCCTCCAGGTCTTCCCCGGCGTGGCCCGGGTGACCGACGAGCTGGTGCTCGGCCTGCCCGCCGGCTGGGGGGTGCCCCAGCTGCGCGGGCTGCTGGAGCGCGCGGGCGCGACCTCGGTCGTGGCCGCGCCGTGCACCGAGGGAGCCCTGGTCGACCAGCCGACCCGCTACGTGCGGGCGGCCCGCGAGATCCTGGCCCATCCCGAGTCCTTCCCCGACGTGGTCGCGCGGCTCTTCGACGCCGACGTCGACGTGGTCGGCGTCCAGGACGCCGACGTGATGGACCTCGTCGTGGGCGACGTCGCGGTCCAGGTGCGGCGAGCCGCGCCGTTCACCGCCACCGAGCACGCCCGCGGCACCGCGCTCGCCGAGCTGGTGGGTGACGTGCTCGGTCGCCATCAGCGCCCGGTCACCCCCAGCGGCGTACGCCGGATGGGCACCGGCAGCACCCCGACGTACGCCGTGCAGGGGGACGCGGTCCTGGCCGCCATCGACGGGGTCGAGGTCGGGCGGGCCCGGGTCGGCCCCGCGACGGCGGAGGAGCCGCGGACCAGCCGGGTCGAGCTCGCGGTCGACCCCGCGTGGCAGCGCCGCGGGATCGGGACGCGCCTGCTGGGCGACGCGGCCCGGGTCGCCCGTGGTCTGGGGGCGATCGAGATCGTGCTCACGACGCGGGCCGACGACCGGGCCGCGCTGCCGATGGTGCTCGCGGCGGGCCTGCGCGGCCGGATCCGGATGGCCGGTGAGGTGCTGACGCTGCGGATCGGGCTCCAGGACGTGCGGCCGCCCCAGGGGGACCGACCCTGCCTCGTAGACTGAGGGCGTGGAGCTCCCCGAGAAGTTCGCCAGCCTGGGCCTGACCTACGACGACGTCCTGCTGCTGCCGGGGCACTCCGACCTGGCGCCCGACCAGATCGACACCCGGTCGCGGCTCACCCGCGAGATCAGCCTGCAGGTGCCGCTGGTCAGCGCGGCCATGGACACCGTCACCGAGTCGCGGATGGCGATCGCCATGGCCCGCGAGGGCGGCCTCGGCGTGCTGCACCGCAACCTCTCGATCGAGGACCAGGCCTACCAGGTCGACCTGGTCAAGCGGACCCAGACCGGCATCATCTCCAACCCGGTCACGATCGGGCCCGACGCGACCCTGGAGGACCTCGACCGGATCTGCGGCGAGTACCGCGTCTCCGGCCTGCCCGTGGTCGACCTCGACAACCGGCTGCTCGGCATCATCACCAACCGCGACCTGCGCTTCACCCCGGTCGCGGAGTGGGCCACGACCAAGGTCGACGAGGTGATGACGCCGATGCCGTTGATCACCGGTCCGGTCGGCATCTCCCGCGACGACGCGACGACGCTGCTGCGCCAGCACAAGCGCGAGCGGCTGCCGCTGGTCGCCGACGACGGTCGCCTGGGCGGGCTGATCACGGTCAAGGACTTCGTGAAGTCCGAGCAGTTCCCCCACGCCTCCAACGACGCCAGCGGACGGCTCATGGTCGGTGCCGCGGTCGGCTACTTCGGCGACGCCTGGCAGCGCGCCACGACCCTGGTCGAGGCCGGCGTCGACGTGCTGGTCGCCGACACCGCCCACGGCCACGTGACGCTGCTGCTCGACATGGTGCGCCGGCTCAAGACCGACCCCGCGACCCGGCACGTGCAGGTCATCGGCGGCAACGTCGCCACCCGCGAGGGCGCCCAGGCGTTCGTCGACGCCGGCGCCGACGCCGTCAAGGTCGGCTTCGGTCCGGGCTCGATCTGCACCACGCGCGTCGTGACCGGCTGCGGCGTGCCGCAGGTCACCGCTGTCTACGAGGCGTCGCTGGCCTGCGCGCCCGCCGGCGTCCCGGTCATCGCCGACGGCGGTCTCCAGCAGTCCGGCGACATCGCCAAGGCCATCGTCGCCGGCGCCGACACCGTCATGATCGGCTCGCTCCTCGCGGGCTGCGAGGAGTCGCCGGGGGAGCGGATCTTCGTCAACGGCAAGCAGTTCAAGGCCTACCGCGGCATGGGCTCGCTGGCGGCGATGTCCAGCCGGGGCAAGAAGTCCTACTCCAAGGACCGCTACTTCCAGGCCGAGGTCAGCAGCGACGACAAGATCGTCCCCGAGGGCATCGAGGGCCAGGTGGCCTACCGAGGACCGCTGGGCGCCGTGGCGCACCAGCTGATCGGCGGGCTCAACCAGTCGATGTTCTACGTCGGCGCGCGCACGATCCCCGAGCTGCAGCAGAAGGGCCGCTTCGTGCGGATCACCTCGGCGTCGCTGAAGGAGAGCCACCCCCACGACGTGCAGATGACCGTGGAGGCCCCCAACTACTCGGTCTGACGGTCCGACGCGGACGCCGCGCGCGCCCGCCGCCAGGGCGGCGGCTCGCCGTGCAGGAACCACGACATCCGCGCCGTGATCCACGGCAGCGCGACGTACGTCATCGTCGGCGTCATCACCACGACCGCGAGCAGGACCCGCCACGGCAGCGCCAGGGCGGGCGTGAGCGCGACGAAGGCCCAGTTCACCAGCAGGCTCAGCGGGAAGAAGACGAGGAAGATCGTCACCGCCTGCTTCCAGCGCGGCGGGGGTGCCGCGGCCGGGCGGAGGTCCTGGTGGTCGTAGGAGGTCGGCGGGTCGAACCAGCCCTCGATGCCGGTGAAGCGCTCGACCTTCGACGCGCCCACCAGGCCCTGGGCGGCGCCGAGCCACCACTGGCGCTGCGGGGAGTCCTCCCAGGCCGTCAACGACGCGTCGTCGGCGAAGCGGTAGAGCATGTGCCACTGCTCGGAGCCGGCCGCCGGCCGCACCCACCCGGAGCCGAGGAAACCCTCGAACCTCTGCGCGAGCGCCGTCCCGGCGCGGATCCAGGCGATCATCTCGTCGTCGTGGCCGGGCTCGAGGTGGCGGGTGATGGAGACGGTGACGGGCAGCGGGGGCATGCGCCCATCTTTGCCCCTTGAATCTGCGCGCACGCCACCCGGATGGAAGACTGTCGCCGTGACCGAGATCCAGATCGGACAGGCCAAGCGGGGCCGCCGGGCCTACTCCTTCGACGACATCGCGATCGTGCCCTCACGGCGCACGCGTGACCCCGAGGAGGTCAGCACCGCCTGGCAGATCGACGCCTACCGTTTCGAGCTGCCCGTCCTCGCCGCGCCGATGGACTCCGTGATGTCGCCCGCGACCGCGATCGCCCTGGGCCACCACGGCGGCTTGGGCGTGCTCAACCTCGAGGGCCTGTGGACGCGCTACGACGACCCGGAGGCGCTGCTGGCCGAGGTCGCCGGGCTGCAGGGCACCGACGCGACCCGGCGCATGCAGGACATCTACACCGAGCCGATCAAGCCCGAGCTGATCACCGAGCGGCTGCGGGAGATCCGCGAGGCCGGGGTCACCGTCGCCGGAGCGCTGTCGCCGCAGCGGACCAAGGAGTTCGCCAAGGTCGTCGTCGACGCCGGCGTCGACATGTTCGTGATCCGGGGCACCACGGTCTCCGCCGAGCACGTCTCCTCGCAGGCCGAGCCGCTCAACCTCAAGGAGTTCATCTACGAGCTCGACGTGCCGGTCGTCGTCGGCGGCTGCGCCACCCACCAGGCGGCGCTGCACCTGATGCGCACCGGTGCGGCCGGGGTGCTCGTCGGCTTCGGCGGGGGTGCCGCCCACACCACCCGGACCGTGCTCGGCATCGCCGTGCCGATGGCCTCGGCCGTCGCCGACGTGGCCGCCGCGCGCCGCGACTACCTCGACGAGTCCGGCGGTCGCTACGTCCACGTGATCGCCGACGGCTCGATCGGCAAGTCCGGCGACATCGCCAAGGCCATCGCCTGCGGCGCCGACGCCGTGATGGTCGGATCGCCCCTGGCCCGGGCCAGCGACGCGCCGGGCCACGGCTTCCACTGGGGCGCCGAGGCCCACCACGCCGACCTGCCCCGCGGGCAGCGCGTCGGCTTCGAGACCGTCGGCACCCTGGAGGAGATCCTGTTCGGTCCCTCCCGCGTGGCCGACGGCACGATGAACCTGATCGGTGCGCTGCGCCGGTCGATGGCCACCACCGGCTACACCGAGCTCAAGGAGTTCCAGCGGGTCGAGGTCGTTGTCGAGTAGCGGTCCCGCTCCTCGTCTCGCCGCACGCTGGGACGAGATCGCCACCACGGCCGCGCTGGCCGGCGGTGACGACGACGGCTGCGTCTCGGTCTGGCTGGGTGGCCTCGACGGGACCACCCGCGCGAGCCTGCACGCCGACGAGCGGCACTACGCCGCCAGCCTCGGCAAGCTGCCCCTGGCCGTGGCCGCCCACCGGCTGCACGCGCGCGGCGAGCTGGACCTCGACACGGCCGTGACGGTGCACCCGGACTTCGCGTCGGCGGTCGACGGGTCGACGTACGTGCTGGAGGAGGGCGAGGACCAGGAGAGCGCTCACCTGGGCGGCGATGGGGCAGCCGATCACCCTGCGCGAGCTGGTCCGTCGCTCGCTGCACCACTCCGCGAACCTCGCCGCCAACCTCGTGCTCGAGCACGTCGGGACCGAGGCCGTGGCCGAGGTGCTGGCCGATGCCGGGACCGGGCCGAGCACCGAGCTGCCGTGCGGCATCGGCGACGCAGCGGCCCGGGCGGCGGGGCGGCGCAACTGGGTGACCGCCCGTGACCTCGGGCTCGTGCTCGCGGCGCTCGGCGACCGGCGGCTGGCCGAGGACGAGGCCTGCGCCGCGGTCGAGGAGCTGCTCGCGCACCAGGTGCACCGCGACGGGGTGCCGGCCGGGCTGCCGCCGGGCACGTGGGTGGCCGACAAGCCGGGCTGGGTCGAGGGGGTCGGGCACGACGCGGCGCTGGTCCGGGCCTCCGACGCCGAGCCCTTCGTGCTCGTGGTGCTCACCCGTCTGGCTGCGCCGAAGGAGCGGATCGACGCGCTGATCGCCGAGATCGCGGCGGTGGCCTGGGCGGGGCGGGCGGCGCGGTGAGCGGCGCCACCGTGGTGCGGCTGCGGACCACCGTGCTGTCGGTGCCGCTGCACACGCCGTTCGTGACCGCCCTGCGACGGACCTCGACCATCGACACGGTGGTCGTCGGGATCACCGACAGTGACGGCCGCACCGGCTGGGGCGAGGCGCCGCAGGCCTGGCGGGTCACGGGGGAGTCGCTGGCCGGGGCCCGGGCCTGCCTCGACGGTCCGCTCAGCGACGTCCTGGTCGGCGCGCCGGCCGATCCCCGCGCCAGCACCGGTCTCGTGGCGGGCGCGGTGGTCGGCAACCGTGGCGCCAAGGCGGCCGCCGACGTCGCGCTGCACGACCTGGCCGCGCGCACGTCCGGCATCACCCTGGCCGAGCACCTGGCGGCGTACGCCGGGGTGGGGAGCGTGGTCGCCGGCGCAGGGCGCCGGGGGTGGTGCCGACCGACGTGACGCTGGCCGCCGGGTCGGTCACCGGGCTCGCGGAGGCGGCGCGGGCCCGGGTCGCCGAGGGCTTCGGCGTGCTGAAGCTCAAGGTCGGCACCGACGCGGCCACCGACGTCGACCGGGTGCGGGCGGTGCGGGACGCCGTCGGGCCCGACGTGGTCCTGCGGCTCGACGCCAACCAGGGCTGGGACGCCGTCACCGCCGTGCGCGCCGTCCGGGCGATGGAGGACGCGGGGCTCGACGTCGCGCTGGTGGAGCAGCCCGTGCCGGCGCGCGACCTCGAGGGCCTGGCCCACGTGACCGCCCACGTCGTCACCCCGGTGATGGCCGACGAGTCGCTGCTGGACCTCCACGACCTGGTGTCGCTGCTGCGGCTGCGCGCCGTCGACCTGGTCAACGTCAAGCTCGCCAAGTGCGGCGGTCTCACCCCGGCGCTGGAGCTGCTCGACGTGGCCGCGCGCCACGGCCTCGGCACGATGGTCGGGTCGATGATGGAGTCGCACGTCGGCGTCGGGGCGGCGGCTGCGCTGGTGGCCGGTGTGGGGACGACGTGCTCGGCCGATCTCGACGCGGCGTGGTGGGCGACGGCCTCGCCCTACGACGGAGGCATCGTCTACGACGGCGGGGCCGTGCTGCTGCCCGCCGAGCCGGGGCTGGGCATCCGCGGCCTGGTGGGGGAGCGGTCGTGAGCAGGGTCCTGGTGTCCGTCGTCGAGGCCGCCGACCTGCTCGCGGCGCCGATGGTGGGGGCGGAGCGGCTCAGCCAGGTGCTGGCCGGCGAGCCGGTGCTGGCGCTCGACGCGGCAGTGGGCCAGCGAGAGGGATGGGTCGAGGTGCGGTCGCCGTGGCAGCCCTCGTCGCGGGCGGCCGAGGGCTACCCGGGGTGGGTCCGGGCAGAGGACCTGGCCGAGGCGGACCCGACGCCCGAGCCGCCGGCGCCCCGGGGAGCGTCCGGACCGGACCTGCTGAGGCTCGCCCGGGGCTACCTCGGGACGCCGTACGCGTGGGGAGGGATGACCGCCGCGGGCATCGACTGCTCCGGGCTGGTGCACGTCGTCGCCCGGGTCTGCGGGCTCGTCGTGCCGCGCGACGCCGTCGACCAGGCGCCGTGGGCGGAGCCGGTCTCGCTCGACGCGGTGCGACCGGGCGACCTGTGGTTCTTCGCCCGGCCCGGGAAGCCGGTGCACCACGTGGGACTGGTCAGCGACGCCGGCGCGGACCCCCGGGAGCGATGGCTGCTGCACGCGCCGGACTCGGGACCGGTCCACCACGTCGTCGAGGAGCCGCTGCGTCCGGAGCGGGTCGAGACCCTGGTCGCCGCCGGTCGGATCAGCCGAGCGGTGACAGGCGGGCCAGCACCGCCCGCGCGTACGCCGCGTCGGCGGTGAGGTCGACATGGCGGCTGCCGTCGGTGAGCACCACCGCGTAGCCGACCGCCGACCCGTCCAGCCGCTCGAGCGAGGCGAAGGCCTCGCCGAGGTGCCCGCGCAGCTGGTCCTCACGCGGCAGCCAGCAGGCCTGGTCGACCTCGAGGCTGTCGAGCGCCCACTCGGTGGTGCCGTTGAAGGCCAGGATCGGCGGACCGTGCGGCACGTCGACCGAGGAGATGACCATGTCGCTGATCACGAAGACCTGGTCGTCGAGCTCGCGGTCCACCACCGCGAACCGGTCGCCGGGGCGCGGCTCCCACCCCAGCCCGACCGCGCGCAGCGCCAGCGCGAGCTCGAGGCTCAGCACGGCGCCGTCGTCCTGGTCCACCCCGCCGACGCTACCCGCCCAGGGGCAGCACCTACCCGACGTCGACCATCCCCCGCTCCAGGATCGCGTCGAGGTCCAGGCCCTTCGGCAGCGTGCCGAGCGCGCCGCCCCAGTCACGGGCCAGGCGCGTGGCGCAGAAGGCGTCGGCGACGGCGGACGGAGCGTGGCGGACCAGCAGCGAGCCCTGCAGCACCAGCGCGAGCTGCTCGACCAGCCGCCGTGCCCGCAGCTCGATCTCGTCGAGGTCGGACAGCTCCTTCCTCACCGTGGCGATCGCGTCGTCGAGGCGGTGGTCGGCGCCGGCGGCCAGCTCGACCTCGGTGAAGAACTGCTCGACCGACTCGGGCTCGCGGCCCATCGCGCGGAGCGCGTCGAGGGCGGCGACGTTGCCCGAGCCCTCCCAGATCGAGAGCAGCGGCAGCTCGCGGTAGATGCGCGGCAGGCCGGACTCCTCGACGTACCCGTTGCCGCCCAGGCACTCCATCGCCTCGCCCGCGTGGGCGGGACCACGCTTGCAGACCCAGTACTTGCTGACCGCGAGGCCGAGCCGGCGGAACGACGACTCCGCCTCGTCGCCGCGGGTCGCGCGGTCGGTGGCGCCGGCCAGCCGCATCGCGACCGTGGTCGCGGCCTCCGACTCCACCACGAGGTCGGCGAGCACGTTGCGCATCAGCGGCTGGTCGAGCAGCGTGCGGCCGAAGGCGCTGCGGTGGCGGGCGTGGTGGACCGCGGCGACGGTGGCGGTGCGCATGCCGGCGGCGGTGCCGAGCGTGCAGTCGAGACGGGTCATGTTGACCATCTCCACGATCGTGCGCACACCCCGGCCCTCGTCGCCGACCCGGTGGGCCAGCGCGCCGTCGTACTCGATCTCGGAGGAGGCGTTGGAGCGGTTGCCGAGCTTGTCCTTGAGCCGCATCAGGTGCATCGCGTTGCGCGAGCCGTCGGGCAGCACCCGCGGCACCAGATAGCAGGTCAGCCCGCCCGGCGCCTGCGCGAGCGCGAGGAAGAGGTCGGACATCGGCGCGGAGGTGAACCACTTGTGCCCGGTCAGCCGATAGCTGCCGTCGCCCTGCTCCACCGCCTGTGTCGTGTTGGCGCGCACGTCGGAGCCGCCCTGCTTCTCGGTCATCGACATGCCGGCGATCAGGCCGGCCTTGCCGGTCGGCACGCCGAGGCCCGGGTCGTACGTCGTCGAGGTCAGCAGCGGCTCGTACGTCGCGGCGAGGCCGGCGTCGGTGCGCAGCGCGGGCACGACCGCGTAGGTCATCGAGATCGGGCAGCCGTGGCCGGCGTCGACGTTCCAGACCGCGAACTTCGCGGCGCGGGCCACGTGGGCGCCGGGGCGCGGGTCGGCCCACGGGGCGCCGTGCAGCCCGTGGCCCACGGCGGTCTGCATCAGCTCGTGGTAGGCCGGGACGTAGTCGACCTCGTCGACCCGGTGGCCGTAGCGGTCGTGGGTGACCAGCGTCGGCGGGTGCTTCTCGGCCAGGCGCCCCAGGTCCTGCGCGTGGGCGGTGCCGGCGAGGCGGCCCAGCGCGTGGATCTCCTCGGTCGCCCAGCCGGCGCCCTCGCGCTCGACCGCGGCGAGCAGCGCGGGGTCCTGCGCGGTGTCGTGGCCGACGAGCGGCGGGACCTGGTTGGTGACGTCATGCGTGGGCACGGGTGGCTCCTGTCGTGGTGCTGGTGGTGGCGCCGAGGGATCGGAGGACGAAGGCGGTGAGCTCGGGGACGGTGCGGTCGACGGCCTCGCCGGAGTGGAGGGGAAGGACGAGCGCCTCGGCCATGGCCCCGACCACGGCAGCGGCGGAGACCTCGTGGTCCTGCTCAGGGAGCTCGCCGGCCGCGACCGCCTCGGCCACGACCCGGGCGAAGATGTCGCGGTAGGCGCGGCGGTAGACCAGGCGCTCGGCCTCGACCTGGGGGTCGACCGGCTCCGCGATCAGCGCGTAGGCCAGCCGCGGGTTCGCGAGGGCGCGCCGCGCGAAGGTCTCGACCATGCCGGCGAGCCGGTCATCGACGCGGCCCGGCGTGGCGCCGGCCGCCGCTACCGCGTCGACCTCGCGCTGGGTGGCGCTGCGGAAGACCTCGACGAACAGGGCCGACTTGTCGGGGAAGTGCCGGTAGACGCTGCCGGTCGCCACGCCCGCCGCGGCCGCGACCTGCGCCACCGAGCACCCGACGTACCCCCGCTCGGCGACCAGCCCGTGCGCCGCCCTGACGATCCGCTCCCGCGTCGCGTCCAGCCGCTCCTGCACCGCGGGCGTGCGTCGGTAGGCCATGCAAGCAGTGAACCGCAGTTCATCACTTGCGGCAAGGGGGGCCAGATACCAGCATCTGCTGGTGCGTTGTCGCTTCTGGGGTGTCAGGACGGCCCAGAAGCGACAGAACACCAGCAGATGCTGGTAACTCGCACCCGCGGCCTGCCTTGACAGTGGCGTGGATTGTGTAAAGCGCCACAGGAGTTACCAAACGGTAGGCATGCTGCCGCTCAGCCTCTACGCTCGGAGGATGAGCACCCCTGACCCCGTCCCCCCGGGTGGTGCCGCCCTCGACGGCCCGCACGACCCCGAGCACGACCCGCGCGCGTCCTACGCGCTGGAGCCCGAGTACGTCGCCGGTCTGACCGCACGGCTCGTGAGCACCACCGGGCGCACGGTGCCGGTGGAGACGCCGATCAACGGGGCGCCGCTGGCCTCGGTGCCGCAGTCGAGCGAGGACGACGTCCGCGAGGCGTTCCGGCGCGCGCGTCGGGCACAGGCGGCGTGGGCGCGCACCTCGATCGACGAGCGGGCCGCGCTGATGATGCGGCTGCACGACCTGGTGCTGGACCGCCAGGACGAGATCATCGACCTGATCGTGTGGGAGTCCGGCAAGGCCCGCAAGCACGCGTTCGACGAGCCGCTGCACATCGCGCTGACTGCGCGCTACTACGCCCGCACCGCCCACCAGCACCTGGACACCGAGCGCAAGCTCGGGGTGGTCCCCGGCCTGACCCGGGTCGAGGTCAACCACGTGCCGAAGGGTGTCGTGGGCATCATCTCTCCCTGGAACTACCCCTTCACGATGGCCATCTGCGACGGCCTGCCGGCCCTGATGGCCGGCAACGCGGTCGTCGCCAAGCCCGACGCCCAGACCATGCTCTCGGCCCTGCTGGGCGCCCGGCTGCTCGACGAGGCCGGCTTCCCGAAGGACCTGTGGCAGGTCGTGGCCGGCCCCGGCTCCGAGCTCGGCCCCTCGATCATCGACGGCTCCGACTACGTCTGCTTCACCGGCTCCACCGCCACCGGCAAGATCATCGCCCGCCAGTGCGCGGAGCGGCTGATCGGCTGCTCCCTCGAGCTCGGCGGCAAGAACCCCCTGCTCGTGCTGCGCGACGCCGACCTCGAGAAGGCCGCCGAGGGCGCCGTCCGGGCGTCGTTCTCCAACGCCGGCCAGCTCTGCGTCTCGATGGAGCGGATGTTCGTCGCCGACCAGGTCTACGACCGGTTCGTCGAGCGCTTCGTGGCCCGCACCCAGGCGATGACGCTCGGGGCCACGCTCGACTGGGGCAACGACATGGGCAGCCTGATCTCCCAGGACCAGCTCGACACCGTCGTGGCCCACGTCGACGACGCGGTCGCCAAGGGTGCCCGGGTGCTCACCGGCGGGCGGGCCCGCCCCGACCTCGGGCCCTACTACTACGAGCCCACGATCCTCGAGGGCGTCAGTCCCGAGATGACCTGCTTCGGCCACGAGACCTTCGGACCGGTGATCGCGCTCTACCGCTTCCACGACGAGGCCGACGCGATCGCGCGGGCCAACGACGGCACCTACGGCCTCAACGCCTCGATCTACAGCCAGGACGGCGCCCGCGCCCGCGCCGTCGCTCGCCAGGTCAAGTGCGGCACCGTCAACATCAACGAGGCCTTCGGCGCCACCTTCGCCAGCATCGACTCCCCGATGGGCGGGATGCGCGAGTCCGGCATGGGACGCCGTCAGGGCAGCGAAGGCATCCACCGCTACACCGAGTCGCAGTCGGTCGCCACCCAGCGGGGGATCCGCTTCGCCCCGATGTTCGGCATGTCCGATGAGTCCTACGCCAGGCTGATGACCGCCAACCTGCGGCTGATGAAGAAGCTGGGGAGAGCATGAGCAAGCACAAGCGCGACGACCTGGACGGTCCGGACCTCGACTTCGACGTCCTCGTCATCGGCTCCGGCTTCGGTGGCTCGGTCAGCGCCCTGCGGCTGACCGAGAAGGGCTACCGGGTCGGCGTCGTCGAGGCCGGTGCGCGCTTCGAGGACAAGGACTTCGCCAGCGGCACCTTCGACCTCACCCGCTACCTGTGGGCCCCGGCCCTCGGCTGCTACGGCATCCAGCGCATCGACGCGGTGCGCGACACGATGATCGTCGCCGGCGCGGGTGTCGGCGGCGGCTCGCTGGTCTACGCCAACACTCTCTACGAGCCGCTCGACCAGTTCTACCGCGACCCGCAGTGGGCCTCGATCACGGACTGGAAGGACGAGCTCGCGCCCTACTACGACCAGGCCAAGCGGATGCTCGGCGTGGTCGAGAACCCCGTCCGTACGCCGGCCGACGACGTGATGGAGAAGGTCGCGACCGACATGGGCGTGGCCGACACCTTCCACCCCACCCCGGTGGGGGTCTTCTTCGGCGGCCCCGGACAGCAGCCGGGCGAGACCGTGCCGGACCCGTTCTTCGGCGGCGCCGGCCCCGACCGCAACGCCTGTCTCAACTGCGGCGAGTGCATGTCGGGCTGCCGCCACAACGCCAAGAACACCCTGGTGAAGAACTACCTCTACCTCGCCGAGCAGCAGGGCGCGACGGTGCTGCCGCTCAGCACCGTCACCCGGGTCCGCCCGCGCGACGGCGGCGGCTACGACGTCACGATCAAGTACACCAAGGCCACCCGCGCCACCGCCCGTACGACGCGCACGCTCACGGCCGAGCACGTGGTCTTCGCAGCCGCCTCGCTCGGCACCCAGAAGCTGCTGCACCGGATGAGGGACGAGGGTCACCTGCCGCGGCTGTCGTCGCGACTGGGCTTCCTCTCGCGCACCAACTCCGAGTCGATCCTGGGCGCGATCGCGCCGAAGTCGGACCCGATCGACTACTCGCAGGGCGTGGCGATCACGTCGAGCTTCCACCCCGACGAGCACACCCACATCGAGCCGGTCCGCTACGGCAAGGGCTTCAACGCCATGGCGATGATGCAGACCGTGCTCACCGACGGTGACGGCGACGCCCCGCGCTGGCAGACCTGGCTGAAGCAGATGTGGAAGGAGAAGAAGAACCTCTTCGAGCTCTACGACCTCCGGCACTGGTCGGAGCGCACCGTCATCGCCCTGGTGATGCAGAGCCTCGACAACTCCATCACCACCTACGGCAAGCGCAACAAGCTCACCGGGCACTGGCGGATGACCTCCAAGCAGGGTCACGGTGCCCCCAACCCGACCTGGATCCCCGTCGCCAACGAGGCCGTGCGCCGGATCGCCGCCGACCTCGGGGGCACGCCGGGCGGCAACGTCGGCGAGCCGTTCAACATGCCGCTCACCGCGCACTTCATCGGCGGCTGCGCGATCGGCGAGTCGCCCGAGACCGGCGTGGTCGACCCCTTCCAGCGCGTCTTCGGCCACCCGGGCCTGCACGTCGCCGACGGGTCCGCGATCACCGCCAACCTCGGGGTCAACCCCTCGCTGACGATCACCGCCCAGGCCGAGCGGGCGATGTCGTTCTGGCCCAACAAGGGGGAGGCCGACCCGCGACCCGCGCTGGGCGCCGGCTACGAGCGGATCGCCCCGGTGGCGCCGGCGAGCCCGGCGGTGCCGGAGGCGGCCGTCGGGGCGCTGCGGCTGCCCATCGTCGGCGTCTCCTGACCCGACGTACGACGGAGGTCCGGGCCGCAGGTACCCCTGGTCTGGACCGATCCGAGAAGTTTCCGTACCTGCGCGTAACCCGCCCTTTCGCGGCTCGTTGAGAGGTCGGATCCGGCGCAATTCATTGCTCCCTCCCGAATGCCGGGTCCGGTCCAGGCGACTGGTTCATCCGGTGCGTGGGCGATCAGGGCCCGGCCACCCTCCCTCCCCGGCCGGGCCCTGATCTTCATTTCGGCCCTGGTTCCGGCCCGGCTGGTGTCCGCGGCCCGGCTCGAGAAGGGCACCGAGGCTGCAATTGCAGCCGTGGTGCCCTCCCGATGGCCGGCGGAGGGCACTACGGCTGCAATTGCTCGGTTGAGGCCCGCTCCCGCCCGCGCCGCCCGGGGCAGTCCCGGGTATCGAACCTTGACGCCCGGTGAGCGACCTGGTAATCCGGAACCAGCGCCAGGGGAGATCGGGAGGGTTGACTCATGGCCCAGGGAACCGTCGAGGGCTCGGTCGAGAACGAGGCGTCCGCACCGCACCGGGCGTGCTCACAGCTGAACGTCCCGGGCCTGCCCGCCGCGACCGTGCACAGCTTCGTGCACGGGCTCGATGCCACGCCCCGCCAGCTCGACGACGCGGAGATCGCTCGCGAGCTCCAGGACCCGTTCGCGACCAGGCTGCTCGCGGCGGGGGTCTTCCCCTCGACGGGCGGCGAGGTGCTCAGCGCGCTGGCCGCGGCCGACCCCGGCGGGCCGCTGGCGCTGCACCGGTTCTTCCTGGTGGGTGAGGGCAGCCAGATCAAGCCCGCCCCGGGGCTGGCCGTCGCCCGCAACATGCGCTTCCTCGTCACCTGCGGGCGCGGCCCCGAGGGCGCCGACGTCGTCGTGAGCAGCTTCCATCCCGACCAGGGCATGGTCGAGGTGATCGCCTGGGACACCGGCCGCGGCGGCTTCAACTTCTACCGCACGATGCCCGGCAGCAACGCCTGGGTCTTCGCCGGCAACAGCCGGCACGCACTGACCGCACCCACGCGCGGCAGCGGGCCGTTCGAGAGCCACGTCAACGGTCATTTCCTGATGAAGGAGCTGGAGAAGCCGTGGCTCCACTGGCACTCGCCCTTCGCCTCCGTCACCGCGAGCGTGCTGGCCGACCAGGGCCTCGACACCCACCCCTGGGCCCAGGCGACGGCGATGGAGACCTTCGGGGCCTACACCCTCGAGGACGACGTCGCGCGGCCCGCGGTCGAGCGCTGGACGCGGGTGCGGACCCGGGCGATCCTCGACGGGACCGCCGACGAGACGCCGGCCCGGATGCTCGAGCAGCTCCTCGACACCCTCACCGTCACGCTGGTCTCGAGCTTCACCTCCAGCGCCGCCGCGATCGCGGGCTCGGTGCCGGAGGTCGACCTGCCGGCCGTCTTCTTCGTCGACGCCGGAGTGCTCGGCCTGCTCGGGCTGGCCGTCCCCCCGCCGCTCTCGGTCAGCGCCGCGACCTACCGCGACACCATGCTCGCCCAGGGCGTCCACCTCACCGACGGAGGCGCCTTCGACCGGATCGGCGACACCCACTTCGCCTTTGCCGTCCCCGAGCGGGCCTTCGAGGACGTCGAGACGATGCGTCTGGCGATCGACGCCGGCCTCCTCACCCGCCGCCTCGTCGCCTGCCTGGCGATGGTCGACTTCCCCAACCCGGTCTTCTCCGAGCGCCGGCGCAGCCTCGCGCGGCACCTGCCCCAGACGCCCTTCGGTGGCGACGGCGCGGCGTACAGCCAGGGGGTCGCCGACGCGATCCGCGGCAGCGCCGAGGCCACCACCCCGGGGTCGGCCGAGGAGGAGTTCGCCCAGCTGTGGGACCTCGGTGACGACTTCGTCCCGGCGATGGACCAGCGGCTCAGCGCCTACTACGACGCGCTGGCGGCGCGTCTGGCGACCCCGGAGGGCTTCGCAGCGATCCACGCACTCGCCGAGTCGCGCCGCGACCGGACGCGCGAGCTGCCGATCGCCGAGAGCGAGCTGCTCTTCTCGCGCAGCAACGTCCCGAGCGTCCGACGTCGGATGCGGCCCGACGCGACGGTGGAGGAGGTCACGGGATGAGCCACCACTTCGACTGCCCCGGACGGGTGCGCGACCTCGACGAGGCCGGGCGTGACGGGTGGCACCGCTTCCTGGCCTTCCACACCGGGCAGTTCGCGGCGGTCTTCGCCCACTACCTCGACCCGAGCACCCTCACCGGCGACGACGCCACGCAGCACTCGATCGGCTGGAGCGCCGCTCCGGCGCGGCTGGCCGGCCTGCCCGACGTCGACCGCTGGCGGCAGGCCGACGCGAGCCGCGACGAGCAGGACGAGTACTGCGAGTGGGTCGTGGCGCGGGACCCCGACGGGCGCCTGCGGTCGGTCACGTTCTCCACCGAGGTCCCCGACTACTGGGAGCGGGTCGCGGAGGAGGATCCCGCGCTGCTGCTCGACCTCTACCACCAGCAGGTCTCCCCGGACGTCGTCCTCGACGACCTCCTCGACGCCGACGGCAGCTACGCGCGCCGCAACCGGTGGAACGACGTCGCGACGACCGGGATCGCCCACCTCTGCCAGCCGACCAACACCCTGCTGGCCGCGATCCAGATCGCCGCCGAGTCCACGATCCAGCGCCGACGCCGCGACGGCACCCGCGTCGAGGACCGCCAGGAGCTGGTCGCCTGCGGCCGCCTCGGCGACCCACGGCGCAACAGCGACCCGCAGATCGCCGACATCATCAACGACGCCGTCCAGACGGGGCTCGGGGTCACCCTGGCCGATCCGGTCGGCCTCTACCTCGACGGTCTGCAGTCCGCCGGGCTGCGTACGCCCGACGGCGCGGACGCGCTGGAGTTCTGGACGCCGCTGCGGGGCGAGCCCGGGCACGTCGTGCGTGCCCGGTTCGAGGTGCCTCCCGATCGCGGCTACACCCTGGCCGACATCACGCTGTTCGGTGTCCCGCTCACCTTCGGCGCCCAGGTGGCCGACAAGGTGCGGGTGCGGCTCGACGCGGTGCTGGCGCCCGTCGGCGTCGCGCCGGAGTCCCGCCCCTGCGAGGCGTGAGCGGGCCCCGATACGATCGGCCTTCCGCCTGTCGAAAGGGCCTGCATGTCGCTCGTCACCGACCACGACCTCGTCCTCGTCGTGGACTTCGGCGCCCAGTACGCCCAGCTGATCGCCCGCCGGGTGCGCGAGGCGCGGGTCTACTCCGAGATCGTGCCGCACACGATGACCGTCGAGGAGATCCTGGCCCGCCAGCCGAAGGCCGTGATCCTCTCCGGTGGACCCTCGTCGGTCTACGCCGACGGCGCCCCAGGGCTCGACCCGGCGCTGTTCGACGCCGGGATCCCGGTCTTCGGCATGTGCTACGGCTTCCAGCTGATGGCCCAGGGGCTCGGCGGCACCGTGGCCGAGACCGGCGCCCGTGAGTACGGCCGGACCGGCGTCGCCGTCAGCGACGGCGGCACCCTGCTGGCCGACCTCCCGGCCGCGCACACCGTCTGGATGTCGCACGGCGACTCGGTCACCGAGGCCCCCGACGGCTTCCGGGTCCTGGCCTCCACCGGCGTCACACCGGTCGCGGCGTTCGAGTCGCTGGAGCGCCGGATGGCCGGCGTCCAGTGGCACCCCGAGGTGATGCACACCGAGCACGGCCAGCAGGTGCTCGAGCACTTCCTGCACGACATCGCCGGCTGCCGGCAGACCTGGACGATGCTCAACATCGTCGAGGACCAGGTCGAGACGATCCGCACCCAGATCGGCGACGGGCGGGCGATCTGTGCGCTGTCCGGCGGTGTCGACTCCGCCGTGGCCGCCGCGATCGTGCAGCGCGCGATCGGCGACCGTCTCACCTGCGTGTACGTCGACCACGGGATGATGCGCCTCGGCGAGACCGAGCAGGTGCGTCGCGACTTCGAGGAGGTCTTCGACGCCCTCGACGTCGTCGACGCGGCCGACCAGTTCGTCGACGCCCTGGAGGGCGTGGTCGATCCCGAGGAGAAGCGCAAGATCATCGGGCGCGAGTTCATCCGCACCTTCGAGGCCGCCGAGCTGCGCGTCTTCGCCTCCGCCGACGCCGGCGAGACGGCGTACCTGGTGCAGGGCACGCTCTACCCCGACGTCGTGGAGTCCGGCGGCGGCGCCGGCACCAGCAACATCAAGAGCCACCACAACGTCGGCGGTCTGCCCGACGACCTCCAGTTCGAGCTGGTCGAGCCGCTGCGGACGCTGTTCAAGGACGAGGTCCGCGCGGTCGGCGAGCAGCTCGGCCTGCCGTCCACCATGGTGTGGCGCCAGCCCTTCCCGGGCCCCGGCCTCGGCATCCGGATCATCGGCGAGGTCACCCGCGACCGGCTCGACATCGTCCGCGCCGCCGACGCCATCGCCCGCGACGAGATGACCAGGGCCGGCCTCGACCGCGACATCTGGCAGATGCCGGTCGTGCTGCTGGCCGACGTACGCTCCGTCGGCGTCCAGGGCGACGGCCGCACCTACGGACACCCCGTCGTGCTGCGCCCGGTCACCAGCGAGGACGCGATGACCGCCGACTGGGCCCGCCTGCCCTACGACGTGATGGAGCGGATCTCCACCCGGATCACCAACGAGGTCCCCGAGGTCAACCGGGTCGCCGTCGACATCACCTCCAAGCCGCCCGGCACCATCGAGTGGGAGTGAGCCGGTGGGTCTGACCGGCTGACCCGCTGACCGGCCCGCCTACCGCGGGTCTGTCCCCTCTGCCGCGGGTGTGCACCCCCGCGGCAGAGGCGACAGCCCCGCGCTACTGCTGCTGGCGCAGCAGGAACCGCTGGACCTTGCCGCTCGGGGTCCTGGGGAGCTCATCGACGAAGTGCACCGTGCGCGGGTAGGCGTGCTTGGAGTAGCGGTCGCGCACCAGCGCCTGCAGCTCCGTCGCGAGCTCGGGAGAGGCGGTGGCCTCGGGAGTGAGGACGACGAAGGCCTCGACCACCTCGCCGCGCACGCCCTCGGGGTCGGGTCGGCCGACGACGGCGACGTCCTGGACGGCCGCATGGGTGATCAGGACGCTCTCGACGTCGAACGGGCCGATCCGGTAGCCGGCGGCCAGGATCACGTCGTCGTCGCGGGCGGTGAAGAAGAAGTAGCCGTCCTCGTCGACGGTCCCGGTGTCTGCGGTGAGGTACCAGCGGCCGTCGGGGCTGAACCGCTCGGCGGACTTCTCCGGGGACCCGACGTACCCGGTGAACCAGAGCAGCGGGCTCGCCGGGACGTCGATCGCGATCTGTCCCTCGACCGTGCCGGCGCTGTAGCCGGGCATCGGCTGGCCCATCGAGCCGTCGCGGAGCGGACGACGTACGTCGGCTCCCCAGTGGTTGTTGATCACCATGCCGAGCTCGGTCTGCCCGTAGTGGTCACGCACCTCGGTGCCGAGCCGCTCGACCGCCCAGGAGACGACGTCGGGGGTCAGCGGCTCGCCCGCCGACGAGGCCCGGCGCAGGGTGATCCCGTCGACCAGCCCGCTCTTGCTCAGCGCCCGGTACATCGTGGGGGCGCCCGCGAAGTTGGTGACGCCTCGGGCCTGCATGACGGCGACCGTCGACTCGGGGGTGAAGCCGCTGCTGAGCATCAGGTTGCGCCGCCGCGCGACCATCGGCCCGAGGATCCCGTAGTAGAGGCCGTAGGCCCACCCGGGGTCGGCGGCGTTCCAGAAGACGTCGTCCTCGGAGACGTCGAGGCCGAGCTCCATGTAGCAGTGGAAGCTCGCCAGCGCCCGGACCGGGACGCCGACCCCCTTCGGCTTGCCGGTGGTGCCCGAGGTGAAGAGCTGGAGCATCGCACCCTCGCCGCCGACCGCGACGGAGGACTCAACGGCGAGGCCGCCTCGAGCCGCGCGTCGAGCTCGGGCCCGACCTCGAGCACCGACAGGCCCTCGAGCGGGTCGAGCTTGCTGCGCTGGTCGGGCTCGGTGACGTCGAGCCGGGCCCCGGAGCCTTCACCCGCACCTGGATCGCGCCCGTCGCGAACGCCGTGAAGAGCGGGACGTGCACCGCGCCGAGACGCCAGATCGCGAGCAGCGTGACCAGGAGCCCGGGCCGCTTGCCCATCAGGACCGGGACGCGGTCGCCCCGCTCGACGCCCTCCTCGGCCAGCACGGTCGCCATCCGGCGGGAGCGCTCCGCGAGCTCGCCGTACGTCAGGTCGTGCGCGGTCAGGTCGGCGTCGAGGAACGTGAACGCCACGGCGTCGGGGTCGTGACGGTCGCAGACCAGGTGGGCCACGTCGGCGTCGTCGGCGCCGTGCCGTCGCGGACCACTCGCGGACCTGCCGCTCCACCCGCTGCTCGGGGGTCTCGTCTGGTCGGGTCCGGTCGTGCTGGTGGTCATGGGTCTCCTGGATCGGGTCGTCTGCGGCAGGGGCCGCCGTGAGCGGCCGGGAGCCCGGTCGGTGCCCCAAGGAACAGGTCGAGCCACCGTAGCCGCCGCCGATGCAGGTCGTTACCCCTGAGACACCGGTCACTCAGAGAGGCTCCACCGTGCACGTCCCGCAGGCTCCGCCGTACCTCCGTCTCGCTGCTGTCCGGCGGCCTGGCCGCTGGGCTGGTCCTGCTGGCCCCGGCCGCGCCCGCCGCTCCCGTCGCCGCGGCGGCCGCGCCGAGCGCGGAGCCGCTCGACATCGTGCTGCTGGGGGACTCCTACTCCGCCGGCAACGGTGCGACCAACGACGCGGGGGAGCCGGACACCTATGGGCCCGCCAACTGCTTCCGCAGCAAGGTCAACTGGGCCGAGAAGTACGCCGCCGCTCTGCGCGCCCAGGGCCGGACCGTCACGCTGGCCAACCACGCCTGCAGCGGTGGCCGTGCCGGCGACATGATCAAGCCCCGCGTGCTGGACACCGCGAGCGACTCCACGCCCACCCCGGAGGGGGTCACGACCCTCGCGCAGGCCGACGTCTACCTCGCCGAGAAGGACCTCTGCAACACCGGGGCCTTCCCCGACGAGGAGTTCTGGACCTACCAGGCGACCGGTGTCGACGCCTCGGAGATCGACTACGACTGCACCCGCAAGCTCAAGCCGCAGGCCGACTTCGTCACCGCGGACACCGACCTGGTGCTCTTCACCATGGGCGGCAACGACGCCGGCTTCACCAACATCGTCACCCAGTGCTTCATCCTCAAGTCCGGCAGCGGCTGCCAGGAGACCATCGACGCCGCCCGCGCGAAGCTGCCGGAGATCAAGCAGCTGCTGCTCGACGGGATCGCCGGGGTCCGCGCCGCCGGCCTGCGCGAGGACGCCAAGATCGTGCAGCTCGGCTACCCCTACCTCCAGATGGACAACGACTACATGGCGCTCGGCGTGCCGCCGTACCCGGCCGGCGACGCGGTCCGCGCCCTGATCGACGACGGCACCGTGGCGCTGGCCAGCGTGTCCGACGCGGCCAACGTGGGCCACACCGGGCAGATGACGTTCGTGCCCGGGATCAAGGAGGTCTTCGCCGACCACGAGCCCGACGCCACGACCCCGATCGGCAACCCCGAGCGGTGGGTCAACCAGGTGGGCGACGGCACCGTCACCTCGCTCTGGTACCACCCCAACCGGCTCGGCCAGAACGCCTACGCGGCCGTGCTGCTCACCGGTGGCGACTACGGCGCGACGCCGCAGCCCGAGGAGCCGGAGACCCCGGAGGAGCCGCCGGGCACCCCGCCGTCCCAGCCGTCGCGGACGATCTTCAAGGCCAAGCCGGTCAAGCGGAAGGTCGCGGCCGGCCAGGTCGTCAAGGTCGCCACCCGGGTCAGGCACACCGATCGCAGCCGTCCCCGTGGGCGGGTGCTGGTCCGGGTCCCGGGGTCGAGGACCTCGGACAAGGCCCGCGTCGCCGCCAACGGCCGCAACGTGCTGAACCTCCGCGGCCTGAAGCCCGGCACGTACCGCCTCAAGGCGGTCCACGTCGAGGACAAGCAGCGGAAGGTCGTCTACACCTCGGTCGTCGTACGTCGCCGCTGATCGCCGGGGGCGCCCTCACGGCCGTGGGTGGGCCGGAGGGCGCACGTCCCCCGTCGTTTCCACGACGGCGCCTCGCGGTAGTACTCCTTGAGTCCGCCGCGCTGACCCCGAGGGACCGACTCCCAGTCGGCCCACTCGACCTCGTAGCCGAGGGACGTCGCCATCACCTCGACCGCCCGCGCGCTGGGGATCCCGACCGGAGCCATCCGCTGGCCCGCCACGTGCTCGAGGGAGTTGAGGTGGCTCTCGGTGCTCTCGGTCGCCAGTCGGATGGTGGCGTGCTCGCTCAGGTGGAACTCGCTGTCGATGATCACCAGGCTCGGCCGCAACCGGTCGATGAGCTTGAGCAGCCCGTAGTGGTCGGTCAGGTGGTAGTAGAGCCCGTAGATCGCCACGACGTCGAAGGTCTCCCCGGCTGAGGCGAGCCGCGGCATCTCCTCGTACACGTCTCCGTGGATGAAGCTGATCCGCTCGGTGATGTCGCTCGTCGGGTACGTCGCGAACTGCTCGATCATCTCGGCCCGCCCCTCGATGCCGGTCACGCTCGCAGCGCCGGCGGCAGAGAGGGCGTAGGACCAGCGGCCGTCGTGCGAGGCCAGGTCGAGGACCCGGGCGCCCCGCAGCTCGTCTCGGTAGGGATCGACCAGGAACTCGTGCCGCTTGTTGAGCCGGTTGATGCTCAGGCGCTTCCCCTGGTAGCGGGGCGTGGCGTCCAGGAAGTCGAAAAAGCCCATGAGAGAGCGGGTGCTCCATTCCTTTGGTGGGGGCCCGAGGGTGACCGATGCTAGCGGGCCGGCGACCAAGCGGCCGGCACCCTGTCGGGCGGGCACGATCAGGAGGAGACTCGGTTGATGCGCCGTCCCTCCGCTGCCCCCCGTGCCTCTCGCCGACGTCGTCCCGAGGTGGCTGCCGGGGTCGTGGCGCTCGCGGTGGTGATCGCGCTGGTCCTCGTGCCGGGTGCGGCCTCGGCGCGCAGGATCACCGGCACCGGCGGCAACGACACGATCGTCGGCACCAAGAAGGCGGACACGATCAACGCCAAGGCCGGCCACGACCGGGTCTACGGCAAGGGCGGCAACGACACGCTGCTCGGCAAGGGCGGCCACGACGTCCTCGACGGAGGGGGCAGCAAGGACAGGATCGTGGGGGCTGCCGGCAACGACGCCGCCTACGGCCGCGGCGGCCGAGACTCCATCTCGGGTGGCAGCGGCAACGACCTCGGCATCGGCGGGCCGGACCGCGACGTCGTGGGTCTCGGCAGCGGCGACGACGTCGGCTACGGCCAGGGTGGCCACGACCGGCTCGACGGGCAGGCCGGCGCCGACATCGTCATCGGTGGTCCCGGCAACGACCACGTCTCCGGTGGTGGCGGTGACGACCGGGTCTACGGCGACGCCGGTGACGACGAGCTGGACGGCGGGTCCGGCGACGACCTGATCTGGACCGGGCCCGGCGACGACCAGGTCACCGGCGACCCCGGCGACGACACGATCTACCTCGGCTCCGGCCTGAAGCACGTCTACGGCGAGGAGGGCGACAACACCGTCTACAACCAGCCGGACGACGGGGACGTCGACGTGATCTTCTGCGGCTGGGTGCGGGACCAGAACTACGGGCGGGTCGTCTACAGCGCGCCGACGGGCAGCGATCCCGGTCAGGGCGCGCTGGTGTTCGGCGACAACGTGAAGTGCTGCACGGTCTGGACCCGGGACCCCGGCACGGGCGAGGAGACGATGGTGGCCGGCGAGAATCGCGTCCGATGTGCCCGAGGGCGCGCATAGACTTTACTCGACATTCGAACACGTGTTCGATACACTCGAGACATGGTCTCGGAGTCCCTCACCACCCGCCGCGTACGCCGCGCGCGCGACGTCGTGCTCTCCGGCCCGCGCCCGGTCGGTGACACGATCGAGGCCGACGCCGACCGGGTCGAGCAGATCGCCGAGCTGGAGCGGCTCAAGGCCGCAGCGTGCGCCCGTCAGGCCGACCTCGCCGTCGACCTCGACCGCTCGGTGCGGTCCCGTGAAGCAGCTGAGGGGCTCTCCCCGCGGCTGCGTGGTCGCGGGGTCGCCGCCCAGGTCGCGCTGGCCCGCCAGGTGTCACCCCACCGGGGGCAGGTGCTGCTCGGGCTCGCCCACGATCTGGCCACCGACCTGCCCTGCACCCGCGAGGCCCTGCGCGAGGGCCGCCTGGATGAGTACGCCGCGCTCCTGGTGGCCCGGGAGACCGGCTGCCTGTCCCGGGAGGACCGCGCGGTGATCGATGAGGAGGTCTGCGGTGACCCCGACCTGCTGGCCGGCCTCGGCACCAAGGCCCTGGTCGGTGAGCTCCGCCGCCGGGTCTGCGCCGCGGACCCCGCCGCCGTCGTCCGCCGCGCCCGCAAGGCCGAGACCGAGCGGCACGTGAGCCTGCGCCCGGCGCCCGACACGATGACCTACCTCACCGCGTTGCTCCCCGTCGGTCAGGGCGTCGCCGCCTACGCCGCGATCAAGCGCGACGCCGACACCCTCCGCGCCACCGGCGAGGCGGGGGAGCGTGGTCAGGGTCAGGTGATGGCCGACCTGCTGGTCGAGCGCCTCACCGGCCAGACGCGTGCCGAGCAGGTCCCGGTCTGCCTCGACGTGGTGATCTCGGACGAGGCGCTGCTCGGCGCCGGCCACGAGCCCGCCCTCATCCCCGGCCACGGCCCGGTGCCCGCGCAGATCGCCCGCGAGCTCGCCGCCGCCGCAGTCGACGACACCGTCGCCTCCTGGGTCCGCACCCTCTACGCCGACCCCACCGGCCGCCTGGTCGCCCTGAGCAGCAAACGGCGCCTGGTCTGCGACGGCCTCGCCGACTTCCTCCACCTGCGCGACCAGGGCCTGTGCCGCACCCCCTGGTGCGACGCCCCGGTCCGCCACCGCGACCACATCGTCACGGTCCTGGACCACGGCGCCACCGACGACACCAACACCCAAGGCCTCTGCGAGGCCTGCAACCACACCAAGCAGGCCGACGGCTGGAGCCAACGCACCGTCCCGGGCGCCCGGCACACCGTGGAGACCACCACCCCGACCGGCCACCGACATCGCTCCCGCGCCCCCGCACCACCCAGACCGGCACGAAGCATCGGATCGTGCCCGCTCGAGACCGAGCTCTACTACCTCGCGGTCCAGTGCGAGTACGTCCCCGCCTGACGTGCTGAGCTGAAGTCTGTCTCTCGACTCTCCTCGCCGCGTATGGAGGCGGGTCATTAGCGGAAAGACGCACGGCAGGAGGGGAGCCTTGACCGGCGCGGCCCTGGTGGTGAACGTCGCAGCGGCGGCCTGAGCACGCGGTACTCTGCCCACATGGAGCCCGTGTCCGCGATGCCCACGGTCCGGGTCGCCGCAGTCCAGGCGATGCCGGTGGTGCTCGACTTAGAAGCCAGCCTCGACAAGGCGCTCGTCCTCCTTGCGGATGCGGCCGGGCAGGGTGCTCAGCTGGTGGTGTTCCCTGAGACGTTCCTCTCGCTCTACCCGTCGTACGCCTGGGCTCACCTGACGGGCGGCGACGGAAACGCGTTGTGGGAGCGGCTTTGGGCCAGCTCGGTCGAGGTCCCTGGCCCCGTCGTCGACCGGATCGCCGCCGCGTGCCGGGAGCATGGCGTCCTCTGCGCCATTGGCGTCAACGAGCGCGAGCTCGAGCGCCCCGGCAGCCTCTACAACACGCTGTTGTTGGTCGGTCCGGACGGTCTGCTCAACAAGCACCGCAAGCTCATGCCGACCCACCACGAGCGGCTCTTCCACGGCCTCGGCGCGGGCGACGACCTCCGGGTCACCGAGACACATCTGGGTCGGCTTGGTGGGCTGATTTGTTGGGAGAACCGGATGCCGCTGGCCCGGTGGGCCGTCTACCAGGGCGGCCCGCAGATATGGCTAGCTCCCACAGCGGACGACTCCGACGGATGGCAGGCCACGATCAGGCACATCGCCATCGAGTCCGGCGCCTTCGTCGTGTCTGTGCCCCAGTTCATTCAGCGCGCTGCATTCGGCGACGACTTCCCCTGGCCGCTCCCGGACACCGACGTCCTCGGCCGAGGCGGGGCAGCCATAGTCGCCCCCGCTTCCGGCGAGGTCATCGCGGGGCCGTTCTACGACGCCGAGGGCATCGTTGTCGCCGACTGCGACCTCCGACAAACGCTCCACGCCAAGCGCTGGTTCGACGCCGCGGGCCACTACAGCCGCGCCGACGTCCTGTGGCCCAAGTCGCCCCACTGACGCCGGTCGCGCGCGCATCAACCGAACGTCGTGGCTGCAGGCGCATTTGCCATGCAGACCTCCGGTCTTGAGGCCCCCGGAAGTGGGAAGTGGCGCGCCTTGGCGGTGGAATGAAGCACTTCGCTGAGCGCCCGTAACAAGCAAGTGCGTCGCCAAGCACCCCTCAACCTGATCCACGACGTCGAAACCCTGGGCAGAACCGCTGGAGCAGGAGCACAATCCAGCCATGCTCTCTCCTCAGGTCACCGGCCGACCTCGTCACCAGCGCCGGCACTCGCTCCGTCTCGTCACCGGCGCAGCCGTGCTCGCGCTCGCGCTGGTGCCTGCCGTGGCGTCGGCTCGCAACATCACCGGCACCGGCGGCAACAACAAGATCGTCGGCACGCCCCAGGCTGACACGGTCAACGCCAAGGGGGGCAACGACCGCGTCTACGGCAAGGGCGGCAACGACACGCTGCTCGGCAAGGGCGGCAACGACCTGCTCGACGGGAGCAGCGGCGACGACAAGCTGGTCGGTGCGGCCGGCAACGATCGAGGGATCGGCGGGGAGGGCAACGACAACTTCGCCGGCGGCAACGGCAACGACGTCGGCATCGGCGGCGCCGGCAACGACGTCGTCGGCCTGGGCGGGGGTGACGACGTCGGCTACGGCCAGGACGGCAACGACAAGGTCGACGGGCAGACCGGCACCGACATCGTCTTCGGCGGTCCCGGCAACGACCACGTCTCCGGTGGCGACGGCAACGACCGGGTCTACGGCGACGACGGTGACGACGAGCTCGACGGCGGTCCGGGCGACGACCAGATCTGGACCGGCGCCGGCGACGACCAGGTCACCGGAGACCCCGGCGACGACACGATCTACCTCGGCCCCGGTCCGAAGCACATCTACGGCGAGGAGGGCACCAACATCGTCTACAACGCCCCGAACGACGGCGACGTCGACGTGATCTTCTGCGGCTGGGTGCGGGACCAGAACTACGGCAAGGTCATCTACGACGCCCCGACCGGCAGCGACCCCGGCCAGGGTGCGCTCTTCTTCGGTGACAACGTCAAGTGCTGCTCGGTGTGGACCAAGGACCCCGACACTGGTGTCGAGACGAAGGTCGCGGACAAGCCGGAGGTGCGCTGCGCCCTGGGGCGCGTGGCGACTAGCTGAAGATGCTGTAGCCGCCGGGGCCGACGGCGAAGCCCAGGATGATCAGCACGACGCCCCAGAGCACGGCGCCCTTGAAGAGCTGGAAGATGCCGCCGACGACGAGCAGGACAGCGAGGACCCACAGAAGGAACAACATGGCACCCGGTTCCCCGCCGGGGGTGTTCCATGCCAGCCTGGGCTGGTCCACACCTCCGTCTCGGGAGTCCTCATGCGTCGTACGTCGTCCGTCCGCCCGGCCCGCCGGACCGGCCCCACCACCCTGGCCGCCCTCCTCTCCGCGGGTGCCCTCGCCGCCGGCCTGGGCCTGACGCCCGCGGCCGCCGGCCCCGCGAACGGCCGGGGCGGTGGGGGACACCACGCCCGCCCCGAGGTGCGCTTCGCGACCTTCAACGCCTCGCTCAACCGCAGCCGCGCCGGCGAGCTGGCCGAGGACCTCTCCACCCCCGACAACGCCCAGGCCCGCAACGTGGCCGAGACGATCCAGCGGGTCGACCCCGACGTGCTCCTGGTCAACGAGTTCGACCACGACCCGACCGCCGTGGACCTCTTCCGCACCAACTACCTCGAGGTCGGCCAGCGCGGAGCCCCGCCGGTGCACTACCCCTACTCCTACGTCGCGCCCTCCAACACCGGCATCGCCAGCGGCCACGACCTCGACAACGACGGCACGGTCGGCGGGCCGGGAGACGCCTTCGGCTTCGGCGTCTTCGAGGGCCAGTACGGCATGGTCGTCTACTCCAAGCACCCGATCGACACCCGTCACGTCCGCACCTTCCAGACCTTCCGCTGGGCCGACATGCCCGGGGCCCGGCTGCCCGACGACCCGGCGACCGCCGCGCCGCACGACTGGTACTCACCCGCCGAGCTCGCCGACGTACGTCTCTCCTCGAAGTCGCACTGGGACCTGCCGATCCGGGTCGGCCGGCGCACGGTGCACTTCCTGGTCTCCCACCCCACCCCGCCCGTCTTCGACGGACCCGAGGACCGCAACGGCACCCGCAACGCCGACGAGATCCGCTTCTGGGCCGACTACGTCGCCGGCGGGCGGCAGGCGCGCTACGTGTACGACGACGCGGGCCGGCGCGGCGGCCTGCGCGGGCCGAAGAGCTTCGTGATCGCCGGCGACCAGAACGCCGACCCCCTCGACGGCGACTCCCTGCCCGGGGCCGCCCAGCAGCTGCTCGACAGCCCCCGGGTCGACGCCACCCACGCTCCGACCTCGGCAGGAGGGCCCGAGGCCGCCGCGCTGCAGGGCGGGGCCAACGCGACGCACCGCAGCGACCCGGCGTACGACACCGCGGACTTCGCCGACAGCGACCCGGGCAACCTGCGCACCGACTACGTGCTGCCCTCACGCGACCTGCAGATCCGCGACGCGGGCGTCTTCTGGCCGACCACCGGTGACCCGCTCTACCGGCTGACCGGTGCCTACCCGTTCCCCACCTCCGACCACCGCCTGGTCTGGGTCGACCTCCGCTGAGCCGGATCCGGACCGAGCCCGGGGACGCCACGACGACCGGACCGGCGGGGCCGGCGACCGAGGGCCCGCCGGGGCACTAGTCTGCCCAGGTGGATATCGCTGGCCTCGTCGCCGAGCTGGACCAGCACCTCGCGCACGCCGACGCGGCGCTCCAGGAGCAGTTCCCGGGGGCGGCGCCCGGGCGGCAGCCGGTGCACACGGTCTACGTCCCGGCCGACCGGTTCGACGCCGGGACCTTCCGGGCCCTGGGCCGCACGGCGGAGACCACGGTGCTCCAGCACGGGGAGCTGCTGCTCGACGTCCTCGGCGGCGACGAGGACCTCCTCGACCGGGTGCTGGCCAAGCTGGCGACCGAGCCGGTCGAGGACCTGCGCATCGACTTCGAGGACGGCTACGGCGCCCGCGGCGACGAGGAGGAGGACGGCGCCGCCATCGCCGCCGGCAACGCGCTGCGCGAGGCGATCGACGAGGGCGCGGCCAGCCCGTTCCACGGCCTGCGCTTCAAGAGCCTCGACCCCGCGAGCCGGGCCCGTGGCGTGCGCACGCTCGCGCTCTTCCTCGAGCACCTCGGCGACGTGCCCGACGGCTTCGTGGTGACCCTGCCCAAGCTCACCTCGATCGACCAGGTCGAGGCCATGGTCCTGCTCGCCGAGCGGCTCGAGCCGACACCGGGTGCGCTCCACTTCGAGCTGCAGATCGAGACCCCGCAGTCGATCCTCGGCCCCGACGGCACCGCGCTGGTCGCGCGGATGATCCACGCCGCCCAGGGCCGCTGCACCGGCCTGCACTACGGCACCTACGACTACTCCGCCTTCTGCGGCATCGCTGCGCCCTACCAGTCCCTCGAGCACCCGGTCGCCGACCACGCCAAGGCCGTGATGCAGGCGGCCGCGGGCGGCACCGGCGTCCGGCTCTCCGACGGCTCCACCAACGTGCTGCCGGTCGGTGACCCCGAGGCGATCCGCGAGGCCTGGACCCTCCACCTGAGGCTGGTCCGGCGCGCGCTCGAGCGCGGCTACTACCAGGGCTGGGACCTCCACCCCGCCCAGCTGCCCACGCGCTACGCCGCGACGTACTCCTTCTACCGCGAGGGCCTCGCGGCGGCCGGCGAGCGGCTCCAGCGGTACGCCGACGGCGGACCGTCGTCGGTGCAGGACGAGCCCGCGACGGCCCGGGCCCTGGCCGACTTCCTGCTCCGCGGCCAGGAGTGCGGCGCGCTGGGCGACGCCGAGGTCACCGAGGCCGCCGGCCTCGACCTGGCTGCTCTCGCCTCCCTCGCCCACCGGGCGTCTCGCGACTAGAGTGGGTCGCAGCCCGTCGTTCGGCATGGACAACCGACGGGTGGTCCGACCCCCGAACCATGCACGACCGCGCGTGCCAGCAGGGAGTGCCGATGACCCAGCAGACGACCGGCGACCGCCCGGGTCCCGCCCCGAGCCACACCCCCGCGATCATCGTCAACGGCGCCGCTCGGTCGCTCGACGGCGCGCCGTCGTGGATCACCGCCCTCGACTGGCTGCGCAGCATCGGCCTCACCGGCGCCAAGGAGGGCTGCGCCGAGGGTGAGTGCGGCGCCTGCTCGGTCCTGGTCGCCCGCCCCGACGTGGCCGATGACAGCGGCGGTGTGTCCGACGGCCGCGAGCCCGGCACGCGCTGGACCGCGATCAACTCCTGCCTGGTCCCGGCTCTCGCGCTCGACGGCCAGGAGGTCGTGACCGCCGAGGGCCTCGGCACCCCCGCCGACCTCCACCCCGTGCAGCGTGAGCTCGCGGTGCGCGGCGGGTCGCAGTGCGGCTACTGCACGCCGGGCTTCGTGTGCAGCATGGCCGCCGAGTACTACCGGCCCGAGCGCGCCGACGACGACTTCGACCTGCACGCGATCGGGGGCAACCTGTGCCGCTGCACCGGCTACCGGCCGATCCGCGACGCGGCGCAGGCGCTCACCGCTCCCGAGGCCGACGACCCGCTCGCCGGTCGCTCCGGCCGCCCTGCGCCAGCGGCCGTGCCCACCCGGACCGCTGGCTTCGCCCGCCCGGCCGACCTGGCCGAGGCGCTCGACCTGCTCCGCGAGCACCCCGAGGCACGGGTGGTCGCGGGCTGCACCGACTGGGGCGTCGAGGTCAACCTGCGCGGCGAGCGGACGGCGTACGCCGTGGCGGTCGAGCGGCTGCCGGAGCTGCGGCGGGTCGCCGCGACGGCGGACGCCATCGAGATCGGGGCCGCGCTGAGCCTGACCGAGGTCGAGCGGGCGCTCGCCGGCCGGGTGCCGCTGCTCGACGAGGTGTGGCCGCTCTTCGCGTCGCGGCTGATCCGCAACGGCGCCACCATCGGCGGCAACCTCGCCACGGCCTCGCCGATCGGCGACCTGCCGCCGGCGCTGCTGGCGCTCGAGGCGACCGTGGTCCTGACCTCGCTCGAGGGCGACCGCGAGGTGGCGCTGGCCGACTTCTTCACCGGCTACCGCGAGACCCTGCGCCGCCCCGACGAGCTCGTCCGCGCGGTGCGGGTGCCGCTGCCGCTGGCGGGGGTGACGTCGTTCCACAAGATCGCGAAGCGGGGGATGGACGACATCTCCAGCGTGGCGGTCGGGGTCGCGCTCGACGTGGTCGAGGGCGAGGTGGTCCGGGCCCGGATCGGTCTCGGCGGGGTGGCCGCCACCCCGGTGCGGGCGCGGGACACGGAGGCCGCGCTCGAGGGCCGGCCCTGGACCGAGGACGCCGTGCGCGAGGCCGCCGAGGTGATGCGCGGGGAGGGCACGCCGATGGACGACCACCGCGCCAGTGCGGCCTACCGCTCGGCGATGCTGGGCACGACGCTGCTGCGGCTCTGGGAGCGCGAGGCGGCACGCACGACGGGAGCGTCCGCATGAGCCGGCTGTCCGAGCGCCCCGCCGACCCGGTGGTCGGCCTGGAGGTCCCGCACGAGAGCGCCGCCGAGCACGTGGCCGGCACGGCGCTCTACACCGACGACCTGGTCTTCCGCACCAAGGACTGCCTGCACGCCTGGCCGGTCCAAGCACCCCACGCGCACGCCCGGGTCACCGCGCTGCGCGTCGACGCGGCGTACGACGTGGGAGGGGTGGTGCGGGTGCTCACCGCCGCCGACGTGCCCGGCGTCAACGACAGCGGGGTCAAGGGCGACGAGCCGCTCTTCCCTGACGAGGTGTGCTTCCACGGCCACGCCGTCTGCTGGGTGCTGGGCGAGACCCTGGAGGCCGCCCGCCTCGGCGCCGCCGCGGTCGAGGTCGACTACGAGCCGCTGCCCTCGGTGGTGTCGCTGCGCGAGGCGATCGCGGCGGAGAGCTTCCAGGGCGGGCAGCCGCAGGTCGTGCGCGGTGACGTCGAGGACGGTCTCGCGGGCGCCGCCCACGTCTTCAGCGGCGAGACCGAGATGGCCGGCCAGGAGCACTTCTACCTCGAGACGCACTGCTCGCTGGCCCACGTCGACGAGGCCGGTCAGGTCTTCGTGCAGTGCAGCACCCAGCACCCCAGCGAGACCCAGGAGATCGTCGCCCACGTGCTCGGGTGCTCCAACCACGAGGTCACCGTGCAGTGCCTGCGGATGGGCGGCGGCTTCGGCGGCAAGGAGATGCAGCCGCACGGCTTCGCGGCGATCGCGGCGCTCGGCGCCACGCTGACCGGACGGCCGGTGCGGCTGCGGCTCAACCGCACCCAGGACCTCACGATGACCGGCAAGCGCCACGGCTTCCACGCCCAGTGGCGGGTGGGCTTCGACGCCGAGGGCCACCTGGTCGCGCTCGACGCGACGCTGACCTCCGACGGCGGCTGGAGCCTCGACCTCTCCGAGCCGGTGCTGGCGCGGGCGCTGTGCCACGTCGACAACGCCTACTGGGTCCCGCACGTGCGGCTCAACGGCCGGGTCGCCCGCACCCACAAGACCTCGCAGACGGCCTTCCGCGGGTTCGGCGGACCGCAGGGGATGCTGGTGATCGAGGACGTGCTCGGCCGCTGCGCGCCGCTGCTCGGCCTCGACCCGGTCGACCTGCGCCGCCGCAACCTGTACGTCGACGGTCAGGACACGCCGTACGGCCAACCGGTGCGGCACGCCCACCGCGGCGCCGCGGCGTGGGACCAGGTCGTCGCCGAGGCCGACGTGTCCGCCCGGCAGGCCGAGATCGAGGCCTTCAACGCCACGCACGAGCACGTGAAGCGCGGGCTGGCGATGACTCCGGTGAAGTTCGGGATCTCCTTCAACTTCACGGCCTTCAACCAGGCCGGGGCGCTGGTCCACGTCTACAAGGACGGCTCGGTGCTGATCAACCACGGGGGCACCGAGATGGGCCAGGGGCTGCACACCAAGATGCTCCAGGTGGCCGCCACGGCGCTCGGCATCCCGCTGGCGAGGGTACGGCTGGCGCCGACCCGCACCGACAAGGTGCCCAACACCTCGGCCACCGCTGCGAGCTCCGGGGCGGACCTCAACGGCGGGGCGGTCAAGCACGCCTGCGAGCAGATCCGCGAGCGGCTCGACGTCGTGGCCGCCGGACGGGTGGTCGGCGACGACGTCACCTGGGAGGAGCTCGTCCGCGAGGCCTACTTCAGCCGCGTGCAGCTCTGGGCGGCCGGCTTCTACGCCACCGAGGGGCTGCACTGGGACTCCACCGCGATGCGCGGCGAGCCGTTCAAGTACTTCGCCTACGGGGTGGCCGCGGCCGAGGTCGAGGTCGACGGGTTCACCGGGGGCTACACCACCCGCCGGGTCGACATCGTGCACGACGTCGGCGACTCGCTCTCGCCGCTGGTCGACCTCGGTCAGATCGAGGGCGGCTTCGCGCAGGGGGTCGGCTGGCTGACGCTGGAGGACCTGCGCTGGGACGAGTCCGACGGCCCGCACCGGGGGCGGCTGGCGACCCAGGCGGCCAGCACCTACAAGCTGCCCAGCATCGGCGAGCTGCCTGCGGAGCTGAACGTCGCGCTGCTCGAGCACGCCCACGAGGACGGAGCGGTCTACGGCTCCAAGGCGGTGGGGGAGCCACCGCTGATGCTGGCCTTCGCGGTGCGCGAGGCGCTGCGCCACGCCGCGGCGGCGTTCGGCCCCCCTGGCGCGAGCGTCGACCTCGCCTCGCCGGCCACGCCCGAGCAGGTCTGGTGGGCGCTGGAGCGGGCGCGCGCGGGCGGTGACGGCGACCACCTCGTCGCGGGGACACCCGGGGTCGAGCCGGCCCAGCCGGACGGCGACGCCCCCGCGCTGCACCCGCGCTCCGAGCGGGCGGCCCGGCCGGTCCCGGTGGGAGACCTGTCGTGAGCTGGGTGGAGGCGGTGCAGCGGCTGCGGCGCGAGCGGCGGGCCGGAGTCCTGGTCACCGTGACCGACGTACGCGGTCATGCGCCGCGCGACGCCGGGGCCAAGATGGTGGTCGCGGCCGACGAGGTGTGGGGGAGCGTCGGCGGCGGCAACCTCGAGGAGACCGCGATCGCGCGCGCCCGGGCGATGCTCGATGGGCGGCGAGGTCTTGCCCGAGTCGATGACGATGGCGCTCAACGACAAGGCCCGCACCGACCACGGCCGGCAGTGCTGCGGCGGCGAGGTGTCGCTGCTGCTCGAGCCGCTGGCCGTCGTCCCGGCGGTGGCCGTCTTCGGCCTGGGTCACGTCGGGCTCGAGCTGGCCCGGGTCCTGGTCCGCCACGACCTCGAGCTGCACCTGGTCGACTCGCGTGCCGGCCAGGTGGCGCCCGAGCGGCTGGCCTGCCTCGACGGACCGGCCAGCGTGCACGCCCACCACGCGCCGGTGCCGGAGCTGGTGCTCGGCACCGTGCCGCCCGGCACCCACGTGCTGGTGCTGACCCACGACCACGCCGAGGACTTCGCGCTCTGCGACGCCGCCCTGCGCTGCGCGCACCTGGGGTCGGTCGGGCTGATCGGCTCCTCGGCGAAGTGGCAGCGCTTCGCCCAGGGGCTGCGGGTCGAGGGCCACGACCCGTCGGTGGTCGAGCGGATCCGCTCACCGATCGGTCTGCCGGGCGCGGGAGGCCGGGGCGCGGCCGGCGGCAAGGAGCCGGCGGCGATCGCGGTCTCGGTGGCCGCCGACCTGCTGCTCCGGTTCGCGCAGGACCACGAGCGGGCCGAGCGCCCGTGACGATCTTCCGGGCGCGGGCGATGGACACCCCCGACGACCCGTTCGCGGGTGGGGTCCTGCGCGCTGCCGACGACCTCGCGCTGGTCGTCGTCGACGGTACGATCGCGGCGCGGGGCGACCTGGCGACGGTGCGCGTCGACCACCCCGGCCACGCGGTGGTCGACCTGCGCGACGGCGTGCTGCTGCCGGGCTTCGTCGACACCCACGTGCACTACCCGCAGGTGCGCGCGATCGGGGCGCTCGGCATGCCGCTGCTGGAGTGGCTGGAGCAGTGCGCGCTGCCGGAGGAGTGCCGGCTCGCCTCGGTCGACTACGCCCGCGAGGTGGCGGCGGAGTTCTGCTTCGGCCTGGTCTCGGCCGGCACGACGTCCGCGCTGGTCTTCGGGTCCCACTTCGCCTCCGCGGTCGACGTGCTGTTCGAGGAGGCGACCCGGCTGGGGCTGCGGGTGACCAGCGGACTGGTGGTCAGCGACCGGAGCCTGCCGGAGCCGCTGCTCACCACCCCGCAGCGGGCCTTCGACGAGGCCCTCGAGCTCGCGGACCGGTGGGACGGCGTGGGTCGCACCCGCTACGCCGTCACCCCGCGCTTCTCGTTCTCGGCCAGCGAGGCGGTCCTCGACGCGTGCGCCGCGGTGCGCGAGAAGGCGCCCGACGTCCTGTTCACCTCCCACGTCAACGAGAACCCCGCCGAGGTCGCCGAGGTCGCCCGGCTCTTCGCCGACAGCCACTCCTACGTCGACACCTACGACCGCCACGGGCTGCTCGACCGGGGCGCGGTGCTGGCCCACAACGTGCACGCCACCGACGCCGAGCTCGCGGTGCTGGCCGCAGCGGCGTACGGCGGTCGCGCACTGCCCGACCAGCAACGCCGCGCTCGGCAGCGGGCTCTTCCCGCTGCGCCGCCACGTCGACGCCGGCGTGCCGGTGGCGCTGGGCTCCGACGTCGGGGCCGGCACCGGCTTCTCGCTGCTCAAGGAGGGGCTCCAGGCCTACTTCGGCCAGCGGCTCCTCGGCGACGCCGGCCTGCCGCTCACCGCCGCCCACCTGCTCCACCTGGCCACCCGGGCGGGGGCGCTCGCGCTCGGGCTGGATGCGGTGGGCGACTTCTCGGTGGGCCGACAGTTCGACGCCGTCCTCGTCCGTCCGCGGCTCGGCGACCCGCTCGACGTCTGTCTGCGCCACGCCGCGTCCGCCGAGGAGGCGCTGGCCAAGATCTTCGCCCTCGGCGGGCTCGCCGACCTGGCCGGCGTCTGGGTCGGCGGCGACCAGATCAGCGGCGCCCTCCGCTCGCCGCGCTGACCAGGCCGGCGGCGCCCTGCGCCGTGGTTTCGTGGCTCGTCGCCGGGGCTCCTCGCACCTCAACCACCGGTTCGCGCTGGTTGAGGTGCGCAGCGAGCCACGAGACCCGTCGGGTCAGCGAGCCGGTGGGACGCCGTACGTCGTGGTGCGCTCGCGCACGGGGCGGCCGATGCCGGCGCCGATGTCGGAGAGCTCGGCGACGGTCTTGGCGGAGCCGTGCTCGGAGCCGGCCATCCGCGAGATCGTCTCCTCCATCAGGGTGCCGCCCACGTCGTTGGCGCCGGCCTGCAGCATCGCGCGGGTGCCGTCGACGCCGAGCTTCACCCAGCTGGTCTGGATGTTGTGGATCCGGCCGTGGAGCATGATCCGCGCCAGGGCGTGCACGGCGAGGTTGTCGCGCATCGTCGGGCCCGGGCGGGCGACGCCGGCGAGGTAGATCGGCGCCGAGGTGTGCACGAACGGCAGCGGCACGAACTCGGTGAAGCCGGCGCCGCCGGCGCCGAGCGACTCGTCCTGGATGCCCGAGAGCACCCGCAGGTGGCCGACCCAGTGCCGCGGGTGGTCGACGTGCCCGTACATCATCGTGGAGGTCGTCGGCAGCCCCACGCGGTGGGCGGTGGAGACGATCTCGACCCAGGTGCGGGTGGGCAGCTTGCCCTTGGTCAGCACCCAGCGGACCTCGTCGTCGAGGATCTCGGCGGCCGTGCCGGGCAGCGAGCCGAGGCCGGACTCGCGTGCCTTGATCAGGAAGTCCTCGATCGAGAGACCGGTGCGGGCGGTGCCGTTGACGACCTCCATCGGCGAGAAGGCGTGCACGTGCATGCCGGGCACGCGCTGCTTGACCGCCGAGGCCAGGTCGAAGTACGCGGATGCGGGCAGCTCGGGGTCGATCCCGCCCTGCATGCAGACCTCGGTGGCGCCCAGGGCCCAGGCCTCGGCCGCGCGCTCGGCGACCTCGTCCATCGAGAGCGAGTAGGCGTCGGCGTCGGTGCGCCGCTGGGCGAAGGCGCAGAAGCGGCAGCCGACGTAGCAGACGTTGGTGAAGTTGATGTTGCGGTTGACCACGTAGGTCACGTCGTCGCCCACGGTCTCGCGGCGCAGGTCGTCGGCCAGCCGGCAGACCTGCTCGAGCAGGTCGCCCTCGGCGGTGACCAGCGTCAGCGCGTGCTCGTCGGAGAGTCCGCCCGGGTCGCGCTCCGCCGCGGCCAGCGCAGCGCCGCCCTCGGCGTGCAGCACCGCGGGGGTGCCCGTGGTCGAGGCGGCCGCCTTCACGGAGTCCCAGTCGCCGTAGACGCCCGCGAAGTCGGAGCGGCGGTCCTCGCTGCGGCCCTCGGTGTCGACCGTCTCGTGCAGGTCGGTGCGGCCCACCGACGCGAACCCGCCGTCGGGCTCCTGCCACGGCAGGCCCACGGCGCGTACGCCGGGTCGCGCGAGTCCGTCGTCGGCGGCCAGCGCCGCGACGTGCCCGGACACGCGGGGGTCGAGCCACGGCTCGCCGGCGCGGACGTGCTCGGGGTGCACGGTCAGCCGCGCGCGCAGCTCGAAGCCGGCCGCGGCCGTGATCTCGGTCAGCCGCTCCAGCGAGGGCCAGGGCCGCTCGGGATTGACGTGGTCGGGGGTGAGCGGCGAGACGCCACCCCAGTCGTCGACCCCGGCGTCGAGCAGCGCCCGGCACTCCGCAGCGCCCTCGGAGTGGTCGACCAGGTTGGGCGGAGCCTGCACCCGGGCCTTCGGCCCGAGCACGACCCGGGTCACCGCGATCGCGGCGCGGAACTCCTCGAGCCCGAGGTCGTCGGTGTGCCGCATCGCGGTGTCGGGCTTGGCCCGGAAGTTCTGGACGATCACCTCCTGCACCGCGCCGTAGGCCCGCGAGGTCTCGCGCAGCGCGAAGATCGTCTCGGCCCGCTCGGTGAGCGTCTCGCCGATGCCGACCAGCAGCCCGGTGGTGAAGGGGATCGAGAGCCGCCCAGCGTCCTCGAGCACGCGCAGCCGGACCTGGGGGTCCTTGTCGGGGGAGCCGTGGTGGGCCTCGCCCTTGGTCTCGAAGAGCCGCCGCGACGTGGTCTCGAGCATCATCCCCATCGAGGGCGAGACCGGCTTGAGCCGGTTGAGCTCCTCCCACGACATGACGCCGGGGTTGAGGTGGGGCAGCAGCCCGGTCTCCTCCAGCACGCGCACGGCCATCGCCCGCACGTAGGCCAGCGTGGAGTCGTAGCCCTGCTCGTCGAGCCACGCGCGCGCCTCGGGCCAGCGGTCCTCGGGCCGGTCGCCGAGGGTGAACAGCGCCTCCAGGCAGCCCGTCTCGGCGCCGCGCGAGGCGATGTCGAGGATCTCGTCGGGGGAGAGGAACATCGCGTGCCCCGCCCGGCTCAGCTGACCGGGCGACTCGACGAACGTGCAGTAGTGGCAACGGTCGCGGCAGAGCCGGGTGACGGGGATGAAGACCTTCGGCGAGTACGTCACGACACCGGGCCGGCCCGCGGCGAGCAGGCCGGCGTCGCGCACCCGGCCCGCGACCACGCACAGCCGGTCGAGGTCCGCGCCACGCGCGGCGAGCAGCGCGACGGCCTCGGCCAGGTCGAGCGCGGCACCCCGCTCGGCGCGGGCCAGCGCGCGGCGTACCTGCTGGGGCGTCGGTGGCTCGCTCATCCCGATCGAGGATAGGCGCGTCTCGGCGTGTGCGCGCGGCCGGTCCCAGCCGCCGGTACGTCGGCGGGTGGTCAGACCCGGACGGCCGCCTCGTCGGCCGCGGTCGCGGGCTCGACCTGGTGACCGTCGCGGTCGAGCTTGCTGGGCCACCAGATCCGACCCCCGAGGTCGAGGTTGATCGCGGTCACCAGCACCGAGCGCACGATCATCGTGTCGAGGAGCACCCCGAGCGCGACGGCCACGCCCAGCTGGGCCAGGAAGACCAGCGGCAGCGAGCCGAGGACCAGGAACGTCGCGGCCAGCACCAACCCGGCGGAGGTGATCACGCCGCCGGTGGAGGAGAGCGCGATCAGCGAGCCCCGACGGGTGCCGCGGGTCGCGGTCTCCTCGCGGACCCGGGTCATCAGGAAGATGTTGTAGTCGATGCCGAGCGCGACCAGGAACACGAACGTGAAGAGCGGGAAGCCCGGGTCGGCGTGGGCGAAGCCGTCGTTGTTCTCGAACAGCGGCAGTCGGGTGAAGACCTCGGTGAACAGCACGGTCGAGATGCCGAGGGCGGCGCCGAAGGACAGCACCACGGTCGCGATCAGGATGAGCGGTGCGAGCAGCGCCCGCAGCAGCAGCATCAGGATGAGGAAGACCACGACCAGCACGATCGGCATGATCACCCGGTTGTCGCGCTCGGAGGCGATCTTGGTGTCGAGGTAGAACGCCGACCCGCCGCCGACCAGACCCTCGGCCCCGTCGACGCCGTGCACGGCCGTGCGGGTGGCCGAGACGATGTCGAAGGCCTCGGTCGAGGAGATGTCGGCCGCGATGGTGGCCTCGAAGAAGGACCGACCGCTCCCGATGTCCTGGACCTCGGTCGGCTCGCCCAGGCCCTCGATGCCGGCCATCGACTCCTGGACGGCGGGGACCTGGTCGGTGTCGGCGACGACCTGGACGGTGTTGGAGGTGTCGGCGAGCCCGTGGTCGACCAGCGCCGCCTGCCCCTGGATCGAGTCGAAGTCCTTGGTGTAGCTCTCGTCGGTCGACAGCCCGGACGCGTCGAGCTTGAGCAGCCCGAGGCAGGCGATGAGCAGCAGGCCGGCGGTGACCGACCACACCAGCCGCGGACGGGGCGTGATCCGTCGGCCGAGCCTGGCCCACATGCCGGAGCCGGTGGGCTCGGGGGAGCCGAACGTCGGGCGCTTGGGCCAGAAGATCCAGCGGCCGCAGATGACCAGGAGGGCCGGGAGCAGGGTGACCATCACCAGGAACGTGATCCCGACGCCGACCGCGAGCACCGGGCCCAGCCCGGCCGTGGAGTTCAGCTCGGCGAAGGACAGGCACAGCATCCCGATGACGACCGTCGCGGCGCTGGCCAGGATCGCCGGGGCGGCGCGGTGCAGGGCGAAGGCCATCGCCTCGTGACGGTCCTCGTGGCGGCGCAGCTCCTCGCGGTAGCGGGCCACCAGCAGCAGGGCGTAGTCGGTGCCGGCGCCGATCACCAGGATGCCGAGGATCGCCTGGCTCTGCCCGTTGACGGTCAGGTCGGCGTACTTGGCCAGGAGGTAGACCACCCCGCCGGAGACGGTGTAGGCGACCACGGCGCTGATGATCGGGAGCAGCCACAGCAGCGGGCTGCGGTAGGTGAGCAGCAGGATCACGATGACGACGCTGAGCGTGATCAGGATCAGGTTGGTGTCGATGCCCTCGAAGGCCTCGGCCGCGTCGGCCGCCTGCCCGCCGAAGCCCGCCAGGTGCACGGTGGCGCCGTCGAGCTGCGCGATCTCGCGGATCTGGTCGGCCGCGGCCGGGATGGCGTTCCAGCCCTCGTCGCCGAAGTTGAAGGTGAGCGCGAGGAAGGCCACCTCGCCGTCGTCGGAGACGAGCTGGACGGGCAGCCCGGCCTGCTCGGCGACGGTGGGCGAGACGACGCCCCGGTCGGTGACGCCGTCGATCGCGGCGATCTGCTCGGCCTGCTGGTCCATCGCCGCGAAGTCGGCGTCGGTCAGGCCGTCGGGGCGGTCGTAGACGACGAGCGTGGGGATGTCGTTGGGGTCGACGGTGCCGGAGAGCTCCTCGACGACCTTGGTCGACTCGGCGGAGCCCGGCAGCCAGGACGACGCCTCGTTGTTCTGGACGTCGATCAGCTTGCTGTTGAGCGGGCTCATCAGGGCGACGACCACCAGGGTGCCGACGAGCACGATCCACTTCGTGACGGGGCCGGTCAGCCGGCCGGCGATCTGACGGTGCATGACCACGACTCTTCCACTGGGCGGGGACAGTCCGCATCGGGGTTTCCCCCGAGTTGACCACCCGGCGCCCCCGGGGTCATCGCCCCTCCCGGATCCGGTCTAGACCGGGTCCGGGACCGCCCACGCTCAGCCGTAGAGCCGGTCGACCACGTCGGCGTACTTGGTGTTGACCACCCGGCGCTTGAGCTTCAGGGTCGGCGTCAGCTCGTCGGACTCCGCGGTCCACTCGACCGGGAGCAGCTCGAAGGCCTTGACCTGCTCGGGCCTCGAGAGCCGCTCGTTGGCCGCGTCGACGGCGGCCTGGGCCATGGCCAGGATCTCGGGCTTGCGGGCGAGGTCGGCGAGGTCGGTGAACTCCACGCCCAGCTTGGCGGCCACCAGCGGAGCGATCTCGGAGTCGAGGGTCAGCACGGCCACGACGTACGGGCGTCCGTCGCCGATCGCCATGGCGTGCCCGATGATCGGCGACTCCTTGAGGTAGTTCTCGATGTTGGACGGCGCGATGTTCTTGCCCGCGGAGCTGATGATCAGCTCCTTCTTGCGGTCGACGATCGCGAAGAAGCCGTCGTCGTCGAGGGTGCCGATGTCGCCGGTGTGCACCCAGCCGTCCTCGTCGATCAGCGTGCGGGTGGCCTCCTCCTGCCGGTGGTAGCCGGGGGTGACGACCGGTCCGCGCACCAGGACCTCGCCGTCGTCGGCGAGGGAGACCTCCATGCCCGGTGTCGCCCGGCCGACGGTGCCGAGCTTGAAGCCCCCCGGGCCGTTGGCGGTGACGGCGCCGCAGGTCTCGGTCATGCCGTAGACGTCGTAGACGGTCAGCCCGAGTCCGGCCATGAACTTGGCGACCTCCAGCGGCATCGGGGCGGCAGCCGAGCCGGCCCAGGTGACCTGGTCGAGCCCGAGCAGCAGCTTGAGGAAGCCGAGGATCGCCTCGTCGGCCTGCCGGTAGGCCGCCTCGATCTCGGGCGTCATCGTGCCGCCGACCTCCTGGGCCTGCACCCAGGCCAGCCCCGCCGCCATCGACTCCTCGACCAGCCGCACGTTGGCGGGGTCGGGGTCGGCGGCCAGCTTGGCCGAGATGCCGGTCTTGATCTTCTCCCACACCCGCGGCACCCCGAAGAACGCCGTGGGGTGCACCTCGCCGAGCGCACCCAGCAGCTCGGCCGGGTCGCCGATCGCGTAGCTGTGGCTGCCCACGAGCTGCGGGCCGTAGAGGCCGAGCACCCGCTCGGCGATGTGGGCCAGCGGCAGGTAGCTGATCTGGGTCTGGAGGTCCTCGAGCCCCGCCGCCTCGAGGGTGCTGAGCGCCTCGTAGAGGACGTTGTGGTGGGTGAGCACCACGCCCTTGGGGTTGCCGGTGGTGCCGGAGGTGTAGAGGATCGTCGCCGGGTCGTCCGGGCTCAGCCCCCGGTGGCGCTCCTCGAGGGCGTCGGCACCGCTCGCCCGCCGCGCCCGCCCGATCTCGAGCAGGTCCTCCCAGCCCAGGAAGCGCTCGCCCTCGGGGCGGGCCGCCGGGTCGAGCACCACCACCCGCTCGATGCTCGGGACGTCCTCGAGCGCCTTGGTCCACCGTGACAGGTGGTCGGCCGTCTCCAGCACGGCCAGCCGCGGGCGGGCGTGGTCGGCGACGAAGGCGACCTGGTCGGGCGAGAGCGTGTTGTAGATCGACATCGGGGTCGCCGCGGCGTGCACCGCGCCCATGTCGGCCAGGAAGTGCTCGACCCGGTTCGTCGCCATGATCGCGATCGTGTCGCCGGGGGCGACGCCCAGCTCGACCAGCCCGGCGGCGACGTCGAGCGCGCGCTCGCGCACCTCGGCCCAGGTCAGCGTGCGCCACGCCTCGCCCTCCGGCACCTCGTGCTTGTCGGAGTACGCCGGCCGGTCGGCGTACTGGGTGGCGGTGTCGGCCAGCGCGTCGATGAGGGTGCGGCCGGCCACGCGGGCGGCGATGTCGGCTCGCCGGGCAAGGACGTCGTGGGTCATGCAGGCTCCTCCAGGATCCGGTGTGCGCGACAGTGTGGCCCAGCGCCCCACCCGCCACAAGGGTCTGAGGTCAGACCCCGAGCATCCGCCCGATGATCTCCTTCTGGATCTCGGTCGTGCCGCCGTAGATGGTCTGGATCCGGCTGTCGACGTAGGCCTTGGCGATCGGGTACTCCATCATGTAGCCGTAGCCGCCGTGCAGCTGCACGCCCTGGTCGACGAGCTTCTTCTGCAGCTCGGTCGTCCACCACTTCGCCATCGACGCCAGCGCGGTGTCGACCTCGCCGGCGTTGAGCTTGAGGATGCAGTCGTTGACGAAGACGCGCGCGATGTGGACCTCGGTGGCCATCTCGGCGAGCAGGAAGCGGTTGTGCTGGAAGGAGCCGATCGGCTTGCCGAACGCCTCGCGCTGCTTGGCGTAGTCGAGGCACAGCTCGAGCACGTGCTCGCAGGCCGCGACCGCGATCGCGGCGATCGAGATGCGCTCCTGCGGGAGGTTGACCATCAGCGAGACGAAGCCGGAGCCCTCCTCGCCGAGGAGGTTGGTCTTGGGCACCGCGACGTTGTCGAAGAAGAGCTCGGAGGTGTCCTGGGCCTTGAGGCCCATCTTGTCGAGGTTGCGACCGCGCTCGAAGCCCTCCATGCCGGCCTCGACGACCAGCAGGCTGATCCCCTGGTGGCCGGCGTCGGGGTCGGTGCGTGCCACGACGATGACCAGGTCGGCCATGATCCCGTTGCTGATGAAGGTCTTGGAGCCGTTGAGGACGTAGTGGTCGCCCTTGTCGACCGCGGAGGTGCGCACGCCCTGGAGGTCGCTGCCGGCCCCGGGCTCGGTCATCGCGATCGCCGAGATCAGCTCGCCGGAGACCAGCCCCGGCAGCCAGCGGGCCTTCTGCTCCTCGGTGCCGAGCTGGCTGATGTAGGGGACGATGATGTCGGTGTGGACCGGGAAGCCGAGCCCGCTCGCGCCGACCTTGCTGATCTCCTCGGAGATGATCGCGTTGTAGCGGAAGTCGGTGATGCCGGCGCCGCCGTACTGCTCCTCGACGTCGAAGCAGAGCAGTCCGTGCGCGCCGGCGCGCTGCCACACCTCGCGGCTGACCTGACCGTCCTTCTCCCACTGGTCGTGGTGCGGGACGACCTCCTTCTCCATGAAGGCGCGCACGGTCCGACGGAAGTCCTCGTGCTCCTGCTCGTAGATGGACGGGCGCTCGGGCATGGGGCTCCTCGGGACGGGACGATCGGTCCCGGGCATCGTGACAGTTCCACTGTCACGATTCAAGGGGCCGGAGGGTCGCCCGCCGGTCAGCCGACCATCTCCTTGACCTCGGCCACGGTGGCGGCGGGGTCGTCGGAGGCGGGGTTGATCTGGAGGTGGGTGACGCCGGCCTCGCGGAAGGCCTCGATCCGCTCGGCGACGTACGACTTGGGGCCCACGAGGTTGCCGGCCTCGAGCCACGCCAGCGGCACCTTGGCCTCGGCGTCGCGCTTGTTGCCGCCGAGGTAGAGGTCCTGGATCTCCTTGGCCTCCTGCTCGTAGCCGTACTGGCAGGCGAGGTCGTTGTAGAAGTTCTTGCCGCGCGCGCCCATGCCGCCGACGTAGAGGGCGTACATCGGGCGCATGAAGTCGAGCATCCCCTTGACGTCCTCGCCGATCGCCACCATGCCGCCGGCGCTGACCTGGAGCGGACCGAGGTCGGCGGAGCGCTTCGCGGCACCCTGGGCCAGGGCGTCGCCCCACACCTCGTGCGCCTTCTCGGGGTGGAAGAGGAACGGCAGCCAGCCGTCGGCGATCTCGGCGGTCATCGCGACGTTCTTGTCGCCGAGCGAGGCGACCCACAGCGGTACGGCGGAGCGCTCGGGCTTGTTGAGCAGCTTCAGCGGCTTGCCCAGGCCCAGCCCCTGGTCCTCGGGCAGCGGGATGGTGAAGATCTTGTCGGAGACCAGGGCCTCGCGGCGCAGGCCGCTGCGCAGCAGCCGGACCACCTCGCGGGTGCGGCCCAGCGGCTTGTCGTAGGGCACCCCGTGGAAGCCCTCGATGACCTGCGGGCCCGACGCGCCGAGGCCGATGACGGCGCGGCCGCCGGAGACGTTGTCGAGCCCCGCGGCGGTCTGCAGCAGCGCGCCCGGGGTGCGCGAGTAGACGTTGAGGATGCCGGCGCCGATCTCGACGGTCTCGGTCTTGGCGGCCAGGTAGCCCATCAGCGTGGGGGAGTCGAAGCCGTAGGGCTCGGCGACCCAGACCAGGTCGAGGCCGGCCTTCTCGAGTCCGGCGACCTGGTCGGCGGTCTCCCGCGGGTTGCCGGCGTAGACCAGGGGCATGGCGAGCTTCATGGTTCTCCTCGGTGGGGTCGCACGGGTGGGACGGGGTGGGTCACTCGAGCATCGAGAGGGCGCGCCCGAGCGGACCGGCGAGGCTGGCGGCGTACTCGGCGGTGAGGTGGCTGTCGTCGCGGTAGGACAGGGTGCCGCCGATCACCACGGGGCACTTGTCCTCGTAGCAGAGCCACGGGGTCGGGTCGACGACCTCCGCACCGGTCGCCAGCGCCGCGGTGACCGCGACGCTGCCGAGGTAGCGGGAGCGCTCGACCGGCTGGAACATGCAGCGCGACAGCGACCGGTCGGCCTGCGACAGGCAGGTGCCGGGGTCGTCGGAGGACTTGGGTACGTCGCGCAGCAGCACGACGCGGTCGGCCGACGCGCCGAGGTCGCTGAAGAGGTCCTGGTAGCCCCCGCTGAGCAGCGTGGCGACCTCCTCGATCCCCTCGTAGCGCTCGTTGCCCTTGTAGACCCCGTTGACCGGCGGCGACGACGCGACCACGACCAGGTCGGGCTCGAGCGCGTCGACCTGCTCCACGACCCAGTCCTGGAAGTTGTCGCAGTCGGTGAACGGGGTGTCCTCGTTGAGCGGGGCCACGGTCACGTGGGCGGCCGTGCACTGCGACTTGACGAGGTAGTAGGCCGCCCAGCCCGACTGGCTGGTGATCTTGTCGAACGCCGGGATCCAGGCGCGGGCGTGGGAGTCGCCGATGACCACCACCGTGCGGTCGGCGTCCTGGTCGCCGCGCACGCACAGCGCGCGGACGTTGTCGTTGTAGTCGCACTTGCCGACGTCGGCGATGCTGTCGCGCAGGCGGACGAGGTCGGGGGTGAGGTCGCTCGGGACCGCGAGGTCCTTGCTGGCTGCGTCGACCGAGGCGCGCACCAGGGCCACGGTCCCGTCGTGGTCGCCGGCCACGGTGATCGGGGGGTTGTCGCCGCGCTCCTGCAGCCGCGAGTCGCTCCACTGCCAGCCCCCCACGCAGGTGGCGGCCACCAGGCCCAGCGAGACCGGGTAGAGCACCAGGGCCCGGGGGCGGCGCAGCGTCCGGGCGACCCGTCCGGCGCGGAAGGGCTCCTCGACGAAGCGGAAGGTCAGGCCCGAGACGACCAGCACGCTGAGCACCGCGAACGTCGTCTCGAGCGCGGTCAGGCTGCGGCCCAGCGAGCGCTCGGCGAGGATCAGCACCGGCCAGTGCCACAGGTAGACCGAGAACGACCAGTCGCCGATCGTGCGCATCACGGGGTTGTCGAGCAGCGGGGTGGTGATCGGCGCCCGCTGGGCCGAGCCGGCCAGCAGCAGCAGCACGGCGCCGCCCACCGGCAGCGCAGCCGCGTAGCCGGGGAACGGCGTCTCCGGCTGGAAGCGCACCATGGCCACGACGACCGCGGCCAGGCCGAGGACGGCCATGACCGAGGCGCCCCGACGGGTGACCCGGGCGGTCAGGGCCGGCGACATCAGGGCCAGCAGGGCGCCGGCCCCGAGCTCCCAGGCGCGGGTGAAGGTGGAGAAGTACGCCGCCTCGGGGGTGGTCTGGGTCTGCAGGACCGACCACGCGAACGAGGCCACGGTCAGCGTGCCGAGCACCCACGCGATCGTGGCGCGGGGGAGCCCCCGCTCGCCCGGACGCCCGGTGCGTGCTCCGCGACCCCGGACCAGCCAGGCGATCGCCAGGCACAGGGCGATCAGCAGCGGCCAGACGAGGTAGAACTGCTCCTCGACCGCGAGCGACCAGTAGTGCTGCATGGGGGAGGCGGCGCTCTCCTGGGCGAAGTAGTCGACGTCCTGGCGGGCGAAGTGCAGGTTGGCCAGGAACGCCGCCGCCCAGGCCGAGTCGACGACCACCTGACGGGCGTCGATCGCGCTGAGCAGGGCCAGCGAGGCCACCACGGTCACGATCGTCACCAGCGTGGCCGCCGGCAGGATCCGGCGGGCCCGGCGGGACCAGAAGGCCATCAGCGAGACCCGGCCGTGGGTGGCCGCCTCGCGGAAGAGCAGCGCGGAGATGAGGAAGCCCGAGATCACGAAGAAGACGTCGACGCCGACGAAGCCGCCGGGCAGGAAGGGCGCGCCGGCATGAGCGGCGACCACCATGAGGACCGCGAGTGCTCGCAGTCCCTGGATGTCGCCGCGCAGGTCTCGCGCACTACTGGTCATATGGCTCCCGTGACGTGAGGCGAAGATACCAAAGGGTGGGTCCCCGGCCGCCCGGTCGGGTGGCCTCTGGCACCATCGCCGGGAGCTGTCCCGCACCGTCTCCGAGGCTGCGGCCGACCGAGGAGCACACGTGACGACGTACCGCATCGCCGTGATGGGGGGCACCGGCCCGCAGGGCAAGGGCCTCGGCTACCGCTTCGCCCGACAGGGTCACTCGGTGGTGCTGGGGTCGCGCTCGGCGGAGAAGGCGGTGCCGGTGGCCGAGGAGGTCACCGAGCGGCTGGCCGGCGTCAGCGGCGCCGGCGAGGTCACGGGTGCGGCGAACGCCGACGCGTGCGCCCAGGCCGACGTCGTCCTGCTCGCGGTCCCGTGGGACGGCCACGACGAGCTGGTCGCCTCGCTGCCGCTGGCTGGCAAGACGGTGATCTCGTGCGTCAACCCGCTGGCCTTCGACAAGCGCGGCGCGCACGGCAAGGTGATCGACGGCGGTGAGGGCTCGGCCGCCGAGTCGGCCCAGGCGCTGGCTCCCGAGGCCACCGTCGTCGGTGCCTTCCACAACGTCTCGGCGGTGCTGCTCTGGGGCGAGGAGGAGACCCTCGACGAGGACGTCCTGGTCGTCGGCGACGTCGTCGAGGCCAAGCAGGTCGCCATCGAGCTCGCCCGCGGCATCAGCGGCCGCCCTGGCATCGACGCCGGCAAGCTGCGCCTGGCCCGGCAGCTGGAGCCGTTCACCGCGGTGCTGATCTCGATCAACCGCAAGTACAAGACCCACTCGGGCATCCGGATCTCAGGGCTCGACCTCGACTGAGCCCAGCGCCCGGGACGGGCTCAGCGCACGGCGAGGACGACCCAGGAGCCCAGCACCAGCGTGCCGACCACGACCTCGACCCGGCGGGCCCAGGAGCGGGGGTAGAGGCGACCCACGAAGTAGTGCTCGATGAAGCCGCCCTCACGCAGGCGCGGGCGACCGGAGCCGGACCGCCCCCAGTTCTCGACCACCGACAGCGGGCAGGTCGTGCGCCAGCGCACCATCCGCGCGCCCCACAGGGCCGAGGCGACGTGCGGGAGCAGCACCCACGGCAGCAGCAGGGCCAGGAACCCGCCGAGCACCGTGAACGCCACGAAGACCACATGGGTCCACAGGGCGACGGCGGCGACGAGGCGGTGCACCACTCGAGTCTAGGTCGCCGCCGGTCCGGGTCAGTGCCGACCGTTCCAGCTGTCCCACAGCGCGGCGTAGGAGCCGCCGGCCGCGACCAGCTCGTCGTGGGAGCCGAGCTCGCTGATCACGCCGTCCTCGACCACCGCGACACGATCGGCGTCGTGGGCGGAGAAGAGGCGGTGGGCGATGGCGATGACCGTGCGTCCGTGGAGCACCGCCGCGAGCGACCGCTCGAGGTGGCGGGCCGCCCGGGGGTCGATCAGCGAGGTCGCCTCGTCGAGCACCAGCGTGTGGGGGTCGGCCAGGACGAGCCGGGCCAGCGCGACCTGCTGGGCCTGGGCGTCGTTGAGCCGCCGCCCCCCGGAGCCGACGACGGTCTCGAGACCGTCGGGCAGCGCGTCGACCCAGGCGAGGGCGTCGACGGCGTCGAGGGCGTCGCGGATCTCCTCCTGCCCGGCGCCGGGGGGCGCGGCCAGGGCGAGGTTCTCGCGCAGGGTGCCGACGAAGACGTGGTGCTCCTGGGTGACCAGCGCGACGTGGCCTCGCAGGTCGCCGAGCGGCAGCTCGACCAGGCCCACGCCGCCGACGGTGACCGAGCCGGTGCGCGGCGGGTGGATGCCGGCCAGCAGCCGGCCCAGCGTCGACTTGCCCGCCCCCGAGGGGCCGACCATCGCGATCCGCTCGCCGACACCGACGTCGAGGTCGATGCCGTGGAGCACGTCGCGCCCCTCGACGTAGGCGAACCGGACGTCGGTGGCGTCGAGCTGCTCGCTCGTGGGCGTCGCCCCGGTGAGCCTCCGGTCGTCGGGCACCTCGGCCACGCCGAGCAGCCGGGCCAGCGAGGCGGCCCCCTGCTGCAGCTCGTCGAGGATCGAGACGATGCGGTCGACCGGGTCGATCAGCATCTGCACGTAGAGCGTCGCCGCGGTGACGTCGCCGAGCGAGACCTGGCCCTGGGTGTGCAGCCAGCCGCCGAAGAGCAGCGTGCCCACGGTCGGGACGAGATAGCTGAGCTCCATGCTGGGGAAGAAGACCGTCCGCAGCCGCAGGGTGTAGCGCTCGGCGGCGTAGGACTCCGCGATGTCCTCGTCGATCCGCGCGAGCCGCGCCGGGCCCAGGCCGAGGGCCTCGACGCTGCGCGCACCTTCGACGGTCTCGGCGAGGCTGGCGTTGATCATCGAGTACGACGCCGACTCGCGCAGGTAGCCGTCCTTGGCGCGGGCGAGGTACCAGCGCAGGCCCACGACCAGCGGCGGGAGGCCGAGCAGGCAGGGCAGCAGCACCCACCAGCCGACGCTGACCGCGGCGGCCAGGGTCAGCGCCGCGGTCACGACGGCGGTGGTCCACTCGGGCAGGGCCCAGCGCACCGACCACCCGAGCTGCTCGACGTCGCGGTTGGTGCGGGTCAGCAGGTCACCGGAGCCGGCCGACTCGACGACGCCGACCGGCAGCGCCAGCGCGTTGCCGACGAAGTCCTCGCGCAGCTGCGCCAGCACGGTCTCGCCGAGGACCTGGCTGAGGTAGCGCGCGTAGCGGGTGAGCACGGTCTGCAGCAGCAGGAAGAGCGCGAGCAGCCCGACGACCCGGTCGACGTACCCGGTGGTGGTGCCGGTCTCGACGGCCTCGACGAGGTTGCCGAGCAGCCGCGGGGCGGCCAGGGCGGCCAGCGCGGCCAGCATGTGCAGGCCGAGGGCGCCGCCGAGCATGCGGGGGTGGCGCCGGGCCAGGCGCTGCACGTAGGCGCGCAGCGCGGGCGGGTCGGCGATCGGCAGGGCGGTGGTGCTCATCCGACCTCGACCTCCTCGCGGGTGACCACGGCGCGGTAGGTCGCGGAGGTGGCGAGGAGATCGGCGTGGGTGCCGGTCGCGACGACCCGGCCCTCGCGCAGGAAGGCCACCTCGTCGACCGAGTCGAGCACGAGCGGGCTGGTGGAGGTGATGACGGTGGTGCGTCCGGCGCGGTGGTCGCGCAGCCGGCTCGCGATCCGCGCCTCGGTGTGGGCGTCGACCGCGGAGGTCGGCTCGACCAGGACCAGGACCTCGGGGTCGGCGACCAGGGCCCGGGCCAGGACCAGGCGCTGCCGCTGACCGCCGGAGAAGCTGCGTCCGCGCTCGTCGACCACCGACTCCAGCCCGTCGGGCAGCAGCTCGAGCACGTCGGCGGCGGAGGCCGTCTCCAGTGCGCGCCGGACCGCCGTGAGGTCGCCGCTGCGCGTGACGTCGAGGCCGTCGGCCAGCCGGCCGGAGAAGAGCGCCGCACCGGTGTCGGAGACGACGATGCGCCGACGTACCTCCTCACGCGCGAGCGCGGTGAGCGGCACCCCGCCGAGGCGCACGTCGTCGTCGATCTCGGGGGCGACGAGCCCGAGCCGGTCGGCCAGCGCGGCCGCGGCGTCGGGGTCGTCGCTGACCAGGGCCACGACCCGCCCGGCCGGCACGTGCAGACCGGTGCGTACGTCGACCAGGTCGGCGCCGGCGGGCGGCGAGGGGGCCGGGTCGGTGGGCCCCGTCCAGTCGGGGGTGAGCGCCATCAGCCGGACCACGCGCTTGGCCGACGCGCGGCCGCGGATGACCTTGTTGGCGAACTCGGTGGCGGTGCGCAGCGGGATCATCAGGAAGGCGGAGTAGCCGTAGAAGGCCACCAGCTCGCCGGGCGTGATCGTGCCGGCGACCGCGGCGCGAGCGCCCAGCCAGACCACGACGACCACGAAGACACCGGGCAGGAGGACCTGGAGCGCGTCGAGCACCGACTGGACACGCGCGACCTCGACCCCGGCGCGGCGCGTGGTCTGCGACTCGCGGCGGTAGCGGTCGTGGAAGACCTCCTCGCCCCCGATGCCGCGCAGCACCCGCAGCCCCGACACGATGTCGGTGGCGGTGTTGCTGAGCGCCCCCATGAGCGCGCGCTGGCGGTCGCTGCGCCGCTGGAGGGGCGCGAGCAGCGGGCCGACGAGCAGCATCAGCGCCGGGACGCCGAGCAGCACGACCAGCCCCAGGGTGACCGAGGTCTGGAGCAGGATCACCGCCACCAGCACGAACGAGACGACCGCCCCGGAGAAGCGCGCGGAGACGTCCATGACCCCACCGAGGTGGGCGATGTCGCTGCTCCCGATCGTGACGACCTCGCCGGTGGAGACCTTGCGCGGCAGGGTGCCGCCGAGGTGCACGGTCTGGCGGGCCACGACCTGCACGGTCCGGTAGGCCGTGATCAGCCAGTTGGTGACCGCGAACCGGTGCCGGACGATCCCGGTCACCGCCTGGGCGAGCCCGATCGCCAGCATCAGGCCGGCGTACTGCAGCAGGGCCGTGCCGTCCTGGGCGGCCACCCCGCGGTCGATCGCCCGGCCGATCACGAACGGCATCACGGCCTGGCTGCTCATCCAGAGGATGCCGAAGGCCATCCCGCCGAGGAGGGTCGGCCACTGCCGCCGGGCCAGCCACCACAGGAACGCCCCGGGTGTGCGGGACCCCGCCGGACCGGGGTGACCGGGATGGTCGTGGGGGAGGGTGTGCACTGGCCCGATCCTACGAAGCCGACCCCCTGCGGCGCGACGGGGTTTACGTCGGCCGGCGAGCGGAGACGGATCAGGAGAGGCCGCAGGAGCGGGCGGCGTAGCGCAGCGCTGCGCCCGTGCCGGCGGGGCTCATCCGCAGCAGCACCTCACCGGGCGTCCCGTCGAGGACGAGCGAGACCCGGAACGCCGTGGCACCGCCGCCGTCGGCGAACGCGTGCCCGTCGCAGCGGACCGGGGCGAGCGGCAGCTCGAGGCGGGCCGGCGGGTCGTCGCCGGCCAGCGTCAGGTGGGGTGCCCAGGCCTCGGGCCCGTCGGGCGACCCGAGCAGGTAGGAGCCGGACACGCGGTCGATGACCAGGCGGTGCCCGGCGTCCCCGGTCGGACGGACGAGGAGGGTCAGCGTGGCGCTCGCCCCCTCCTCGTCGGAGTCGGGCGGTACGTCGTCGCTCCACCTCAGGTCGGCCACCGCGGCCAGCGCGATCTCCTGGCAGCGGCCGGCGAGGTAGCGCCCGACCACGTCGGTCGGGTCGGTCACCGGCACCCGGTCGACCCGACCGGCGTACCGGACCTCGAGGGTGCCGCTCTCCGCGGGGGCCGAGGAGCCGCAGCGCGGACGACGGGGAAGCCGGAGGGGGTAGCCGCGCTCGGACTGGGCGGGGTCGGTGCGCAGCCGCTGCCCCGGGACCGGCCGCGGGAAGCGCGGGTCGCGGTAGCGGATCCGCGTGGGGGTGACGTCGCGGGTCGTGTCGTTGTCGACCCACACCTGCACCTGGCCGAGCGAGGCGTCGATCGAGGACTGCCGCATGTCCGCGATCAGCCGGCCGGACGGTGGCGGCTCCTCCGGCTGGGGGAGCGGGCTCAGCGACGGCGGCCCGGTCGTGGGAGAGGAGGCCGGCCCGCTCGGGCGCGTCGGCGCGGCGCTGGCGCACCCGCCGAGGAGCACGGCGACCAGGGCGAGGACGGCGGCGGCGGGCTGCACGTCGCGCGGTCGCCGGGCCGGTCTGCTCACCGAGCCATTCTCGTGGCGTCAGGGGGTCGGCTCAACCCGCAGGACGGTCGGCCGCCTCGGCGCCCGGGACCCCGCCGAGCAGTCGCCCGGGCAGCAGCAGCTCGGAGCGACGTACGCCGGAGCGGATCACGGCCGAGTCGACCTGGAAGCAGGTGCGCGTCCACCAGTACTCGCAGTTGACGAAAGGTAGAACAGGGACGATCTCGACGTGGCAGCATGTCGCCCGATCGCGACGACGAGATCGCGGCAAGGGGAAACCGGGGGGTTCGCCGTGAGAAGATCGTTGCTGCCGATGTTGGGCCTTCTCGCCCTGACTCTCATCTATCTGGTGCCAGTCGACGCCACGGCTGTGGCGGCCAGGCAGAAGGCCACGTTGCAGGTGACGATCCGGGGAGGTTATCCGTCGTACATCGGCGGGCAAGGAGTCATGCTCACCGGACGTCTGGCGGTCCGCGGGGTCCGCACCGTGTGGGTGGAGCACAACATGAATCGGCCCGGTGATCAGTGGGCTCAGGCGGACGAGCCTCTCTACCAGGGGAAGACCAAGCCGAACGGAAGCTTCAGCCTGGCGATCCAGGCGCCGGACATGATGGGGATCAGCTACCGGGTCCGTGGGGGCAAGTACGTCACCCCTTCCTACCTCTTCCGTGCCAAGGCCGAGGAGGTCGGTCTCACTGCATCCACCTCCTATCCGATGCTCGGTGAGGACTTCGAGCTCACCGCGGACACCGACGCCGATCTCTACCACCGCGAGGACACGCGGGGTGGACCTGTGCTCACGGGTCGCAAGCTCACCCTGCAGGAGAAGACTTCCGGGACAGGATGGCGGACACTCGCGAACTCCTCGGTGGGGGCCGACGGGGCCCACACCTTCGTCGCCCGTGACGTCCCCGCCGGACTGCACGTCTATCGGGTGCGGGCCGAACGGTGGACGGAGGATGGCAGCGTCGTCGGGTGGCACGGGTCTTTCCCGCTCGCCGTGTCGGTGCTCAGCCCGGACGAGGTCCCGCCCGACGAACCCGACACGAGCGCCTCGCCGCCGCCGCGTCCGCCTGGCGGGGTGAAGGGAGCCACCACGACGGCGCAGTCCCGCTATGGCTGGTCGCACGCCCTGTGGGACTTCGCGTGGGAGCGAGGCGAGGATCTGGACTCTCCGCCGAAGAGAGGGAGCCGACTGCGGGGCCGTTGGGAACAGACCATCACCGGGTTCGGGCGGGTGAGCAGACACAACGGAGCAATGCGCCTCGACAGCGGCCTCAACACCAAGAGTGGGGGTCGCGACCAGGGCTCGGTCTACGCCACCCTCCGAGGAAATCCCCTGACCTACGGTCGCTGGGAGACAAGGCTCCGGGAGCGCGTGGGCGAGGGCGGCGGGAGCCCCTATGCCATTCGCGTGGAGCTCGTCCCCAGCAGCGCCAAGAAGTGCGGCCCCTCCATCCTCATGGGGGAATACTCCGGTGTCGACAACACCCTGCGTTTCGGAGCGGTCAAGGGCCGCACCCAGTGGCAGAAAAGGGTCAGGACCGCCTCGCCCCTGAACAACTCTCCCGCGATCGCGGTTGAAGTGGCCAAGGGTCACGTCACCTGGTTCCTGGACGGAAAGCCCCTGGGTGTGGTCAAGACCAAGGCTGCCGTGCCCGGAGTTCCGCTCACCATGCGGTTCGGTCTGGTCGGCGGTGCGGGAGAAGGCCAGAACACCTCGGTGTTCTCGGACTGGCAGCGAGCCTTTCCCATCTCCTACGGAAAGCAGGCGCTACGGGGTCCCAAGGTCAAGGGGAGTGCGGCGCCACGCTGCCAGTAGGCGGAGTACGACGGCAGGCCCATGCTCAGCGTCGCGCCCGCGCGACCGTGGCCAGCACCCCGGCCAGCCCCGCGGCGACCCAGGGCACCGGCAGCAGCCAGCGGATGTCGGGCCCGTTGACCGCGTCGCTCACGATCAGCGACCAGATCAGCACCAGGCCGAGGAAGGCGATGCCCATCACCAGGTGGGCCACGTTCACGGGATGCCGACCGGTCAGCGTGGTCGGGTCCGCGCCCTCGGTGGTGGCCGCGCTCGGCGGGTAGGGGGTGTGCTCGCTCATCGGGTGCTCCTCTCGTGGATCTCGATCTCCCCGAGGGTCACTCGGGCCTGGATGGTGACCTGCGGTCCGACCCCGTCACCGACGGTGGCGGTGGCCGAGCCGTCGGTGCGGTCACCGAAGAGGACCGTGGTTCCCGCCCCGTCGACGATCGCCTCGACCTCGGCGTCCAGCCCGTCGGGCAGCACCACCTCGATCCGGCCGAACGTGGAGTCGAGGCGGATGGTCTCGCCGTCGAGCTCCTCGAGGTCCGAGACCTCGCTCAGGTCGACGACGATCTCGCCGGCCCACTGGTCGTAGACGGGCTGGACCTGCGCCGCGGTCTGCGGGGTGACGACGATCTCGCCGGCGTCGACCTGGTCGGCGGCGGTCGCCCCGGCGGTCGCGATCGTGGCCACCAGGCCGGCCAGGACGAGCCCGCCGGCCCGGCCGTAGAACGCACCGACCACGAGCATCGTCCCGATGGTGGCCAGGGCCAGTGCCGGGTAGGTCGAGCCCGCCAGGTCGAGCCCGCCCGCCTCGGCGAGGCCCAGGACGCCGATCCCGAGGGCCACGAGGGCCATCGTGAACCAGAAGAGCAGGGGCCCGCGGCGTCGCGGGTCGCGTTGCCGGCGCTGCACCGCGGCGGCGTACGTCGGCGGGCCGGCCGGCGGCCACGGGAGCGGCCCGGTGCCGGGCTCGGGAGGCCGGGCGGTGCCGGCGTAGGGGTGGGTCGGAGTGCCGTACTGGTAGCCCGTGACGGGTGGTGGCGGTGTCGGCGTCCTGCGCGAGCTGACGACGACGTAGACGACCAGGCCGATCAGGAGCAGCGGCCAGGGTGCCCACCAGTCGCCGCCGAGCGCGTCGCTGAGCAGGGACAGCGCGGCGATGGCGCCGGCCAGGACGAGGGCCACGCTCCGCGAACGCTCGTCGAGGCGCAGCGGCGCGTCCATCGCGTCGTCCTCGGGCACCAGCAGCCAGCAGGCGGCGTAGATGATCACCCCCGCTCCGCCGAAGAAGGCGAGCACCACGAAGGCCACCCGCAGCAGCAGCGGGTCGAGGTCGAGGTGCCGGGCCAGCCCGCCGGCGACGCCGGCGACCTTGCGGTCGTAGCGGCTGCGGCGGAGCCGGCCGAGGTCGCGCATCTGCGGTCCGGAGACGCGGGGACCCTGGTCGTTCGCAGGGTCCGGTGCTCCACCGGGAGGGGGGCCGGACGGGGCCTCAGGAGGTGTCGTGGTCATGGGCTCCACTCTGGTCCTCGGGGACGGCGTCCACCATCGGGGACGACCCTGGTTGCCGCGGCCTTCTCGGGGTCGTCCGGGTCAGGGTGCGACCAGGGTCGCACCTCATGGGAGGCCGGCGCCCGCTGTGTGACGATTGAGCGGACATGAGCAGCCACCCCTACCCGGTCGCCGGGCCGCCGACGTACCGGAGGGCGACCCGCGACCTCGACGCGTCCGTCGTGGGCGGGGTGGCCGCCGGGGTGGCGCGGCACCTCGCGGTCCCGGTGCTGTGGGTGCGGGTCGGGTTCGTGATCACCGCGGCCCTCGGGGGGCTCGGCGTGATGCTGTACGCCGGCTGGTGGCTGATGCTGCCCGCCCAGCCGCGCCCGGTGCCCGAGGCACCCGGTCTGGAGAGCGCGCGCCGCGGCGGGCGGCGTCCCGGACGGATCAAGCGGCTCGGCGACGCCGGGCCGGCGATCACGCTGGCCGTGCTGGGCCTGGGGCTCGTGCTCGTGGCCGAGGCGATGTTCGGCCAGGGAGCCCTGCTGTGGCCGCTGGTGATCGGGGTCGCCGGCGTCGCGCTGCTGTGGCGCCAGGCCGACGAGGCCCAGCGGGAGCGGTGGCTCGACAGCACCGGCCGGATCAACCCGGTGCGGGTCGTGCTCGGCGACGGCGGCTGGGCGGCGTACGCGCGGCTCGCCTCGGGCATCGCGCTGGTCGGACTGGCGCTGGTCCTCTTCTCGCTGCGCAGCGGCTCGTTGTCGGAGGCTCGCGACGTGGCGCTCGCGGCGCTGCTCGGCGTGATCGGCATCGGCATCGTCGTGGGACCGTGGATCTTCCGGCTGGCCGCCGACCTCACCGAGGAGCGCGCCGAGCGGGTGCGCACCCAGGAGCGAGCCGACGTCGCCGCCCACCTCCACGACTCCGTGCTGCAGACGCTGGCCCTGATCCAGAAGAACCCCGGCGACGCGGCGACGGTCGCCCGTCTGGCGCGGGCGCAGGAGCGCGACCTGCGCGGCTGGCTCTACGCCGGCGAGGCCACCGACGAGCGCAGCGTCGCCAGCGCCCTGCGCGGGGTCGCGGCCGAGGTCGAGGACGCCCACGGGGTCGCGGTCGACGTGATCGCCGTGGGCGACTGCGACATGACCGAGCAGCTGCGCCCGGCCGTGGCCGCGACCCGCGAGGCGCTCACGAATGCCGCCAAGCACGCGGGCACCCCGCGCGTCGACGTCTACGCCGAGGTGGGGCCGGCGTCGGTCGAGGTCTTCGTGCGCGACCGCGGTCGCGGCTTCGACCCCGAGCACACCGCCGAGGACCGCTACGGCCTGCGGCACAGCATCATGGACCGCATGCAGCGCCACGGCGGCACCGCCCAGATCCGCTCGGCTCCGGGCGAGGGCACCGAGGTCCGGCTGTGGCTGCCGCGGGCCGACCACCAGGAGGACCAGTGACCGACCCCGTCCAGCCCGCCCACCCCACCCCGTCCGCGGAGGCCACGGAGATCTCGCTCGTGATCGTCGATGACCACGCGATGTTCCGCAGCGGCGTGCGCGCCGAGCTGGCCGCAGCGGGCGCCGGCGTGGTCGACGTACGCGCGGAGGCGGCCGACGTCGACGAGGCCGTCGCCGCCATCCGCACCCACCACCCCGACGTGGTGCTGCTCGACGTCCACCTCCCGGGCGGCGGCGGGGTCGAGGTGATGCGGCGCCTCGCGACCGCAGGTGGCGCCGGCCAGACCGGGTCGCCGAAGTTCCTCGCGCTCTCGGTGAGCGACGCGGCCGAGGACGTCATCGGCACGATCCGCGGCGGCGCCCGCGGCTACGTCACCAAGTCGATCACCGGCCCCGAGCTGGTCTCGGCCATCCGCCGCGTCGCCGACGACGACGCCGTCTTCTCCCCGCGCCTGGCCGGCTTCGTCCTCGACGCCTTCGCGGGCTCGATCCAGGTCGCCGCCGTCGACGAGGACCTCGACCGCCTCACCGAGCGCGAGCGCGAGGTGATGCGCCTGATCGCCCGCGGCTACGCCTACAAGGAGGTGGCCAAGGAGCTGTTCATCTCCATCAAGACCGTCGAGACCCACATGTCCTCGGTGCTGCGCAAGCTCCAGCTGTCCTCGCGCCACGAGCTCACGCGCTGGGCCTCCGACCGCCGGTTGCTGTGAGTGGCCGACTCGACGACAGTGGAGGTTCTCAGCCACCCTCTGACTGAGAACCCTCGCTGTCTCGGGGCAGGCCCCAGCACGTCCACCAGCACCGAGAGACAGGCGATCTGCGATGACGGATGACCCCGACGGCCAGAGCATGGTGATAGCGCGGACCCTGAGCGGACCAGTGGATCTGGTCTGGAGGATGTGGACCGAACCGCAACACCACGCTGCGTGGTACGGCCCCGAAGGCGCCACCGTCCCCGTCGCCACGATGGACGTCGTCGTGGGAGGCTCGCGCCTGCTGTGCCTGGAGATGACGACGCCGGACGGCCCGATGCGCATGTGGTTCACCGGCGAGTATCTCGAGGTCGCCGAGCACCAGCGCCTCGTCTACACCGACTCCATGTCCGACGAGCGGGGCAACGTGATGTCGGCCGAGCAGATGGGCATGCCCGCGGGTCATCCGACCACGACCGAGGTCCGGGTCGAGCTCGAGCCCGTCGAGGGGAGCACCTCGATGGTGCTGACCCATGTCGGTGTGCCCGCGGGGTCTCCCGGCGAAGCCGGGTGGGCGATGGCGCTCGACAAGCTCGCCGTCCGGCTCGACGAGGTACAGCGGGCCTAGCTGCCGCAAGCGCCGGTCCTCCTCCTGCCGGACGTCCCCGTCAGGCAGATGGGCGGTCGCCAGGCACGTAGGTCAACCGGATCACGTCCTCGCCCATCCGGTCGTGCGCCTGGAGGCGGAGAGCCGGCTGGACCCCGGCGAAGTAGGGCTTGCCGCCGCCGACCACGACCGGATGCAGGTAGATGCGGTACTCGTCGATCAGCCCGAGCTCGGCGAGGCTTCTCGCCAGGCCGGGACCGGCCACCTCGATATCCCCGTCGTGATCGGCCCTCAGCTCGCGTACGGCGCTCCCGAGGTCCCCCTGCACCAGCGAGGCGTTCGGACCGACCGAGGTCAGCGAGCGCGAGACGACCCACTTCGGCTGGCGCCGCCAGGCCGCCGCGAAGGCCTGCTCGTCGGCGTCCCACGCGGGGTCGGCCTCGTCCCAATAGCGCATGACCTCGTACATCTGGCGCCCGTAGATGCTGCCGGCCTGCCCCTGTGCCTCCTCGATGAAGTGGCGGAACAGCTCAGGGCCGGGCGCGAACGCTGTGTGGTCGATGTAGCCGTCCAGGGACACGTTCATCCCGAACACGATCTTGGCCATGCCCGATCCTTCCGTTCCCCCGACCAGTCGACCATGATCGCGTCGATCATCGCCGGCACCCGGGCGGTGCCCCTCAGGGCCTGGACGCATGCCGAGCGCAGAAGGAGAGGGGCGTGTCATGCAGGTCGTGGTCGCCGGTGGCACCGGACTGGTCGGGCGACGGTTGGTCGCCGAGCTCGAGCGTCGGGGCCACTCGACGGTTGTGCTGGCTCGCTCGGCAGGCACCGACGTGCGCCGGGGCCACGGGGTGGCGGACGCCCTCGACGGAGCCGAGGTGGTGGTCGACTGCCTCAACGTGGTCACCACCCGCGGGTCGGTGGCCACGGATTTCTTCACGTCGACGACCAGGTCGCTGGTCGCAGCGGAGCGCGCCGCCCACGTGGCGCGCCACGTGCTCCTGTCGATCGTCGGGATCGACCGCGCCCCCTTGCCCTACTACCGGGCCAAGCTGGCCCAGGAGGAGGTGGCCCGCTCGGAAGCGGGTGGGCTGACGGTGCTGCGAGTCACCCAGTTCCACGAGTTCGCCGGACAGCTCCTTCAACAGCTCAGGCGGGGCCCGCTGGTGCCCGTGCCGCGCATGCTGTCGGCCCCGGTCGCGGCGGCCGAGGTGGCCGTCGCCCTGGCCGACGTGGTCGACCAGCCACCGGACCAGCAGACCGTGGAGATGGGTGGGCCGGAGCGCCTGGCAATGCCCGACCTGGTCGGCCGGCTCGCCCGGGCACGCGGCGTCCGCGCCGCGGTCGTGCCCGTGCCGCTGCCCGGTGCGGTCGGCCGGAGCCTGCGCTCCGGCGCGCTGGTCCCCGACGAGCCGTGGCGCACCGGTCGGCAGACCTGGAGCGAGTGGTTGGCCGAGCAGGTCTGAGGGGTCGGCTGGCGCCCTGGCGCCCTGGACACCTGGTGAAGGTGGGGAACTGAGCCGCCTCGTGGAGGGTGTGCCCGGCGGACGTTGGAGTGACGAGCCGCTATGTGCGCAGGGGGTACGTCGCTCCGGTGGCGTGGGCCTGGTGGTGGTGGAAGGGGCAGAGCAGGGCGGCGCGTGTGGTGTCGGTCGGTCCGCCGTGGCTCCAGGGGTCGGTGTGGTGGACGTGGCAGAACGCGCCGAGGACGTCGCAGCCGGGGTGCTGGCAGGTCTTCTGCTCCACGATCAGCGCCAGGCGTTGGGCCTCGGTGTGCAGGCGGGTGCTGCGCCCCAGGTCGAGGACGTGGCTCTTGGTGTCGAGGACCGCGGGGTAGAGCCGGGCCTCGCACGCCCATCGGCGCAGCTGGCCCGGTGAGATCGCGACGCCGGTGTCGAGGTGCGCCGCCTTGTGGGCGCCGGTCAGGGTCTCGTGGTCGGCGGTGACGACGATCGAGGCCGTCAGCCCGCCGAGCTGGGGGAGCTGGTCGCGGGGGTAGCGCTCGAGGAGGCTGCAGAACGCCTGCCCGAGCTTCTCCGGGGTGGGCTTCTCATGGTGGTAGGAGCCGGCGCCCTCGGTGGCGCGGACGTGCTTGGGTGCCGACAGGCCGTGGAGCATCTTGCGCAGCATCGAGCCTTGCGCGACCGGGATCGTGAACTGCCCGTGGGTGAGGCCTTCGCCGTCGTCCCACAGCCGCATCGCGGTGCGCTTGCGGGCGCGGGCCTCCTGGGCCTCCAGCAGCCGGGCCTCGTGCTCGTCGGCGCGGTCGGGGTCGATGGTCTCCAGGATCCGGCGCCCCAGGGTGCTCAGGGCGTGGGCGTCGAAGTCGGCGGCCTGGGCGATGAGGTGCTTCTCGGCGAGGTCACGGTGCTGGGCGTGCTCCTCGCCCAGGTCGTCGACGGCCCGGTCGATGACCAGGGCCTGCTCGGCGTGCACCTCACCGCGCGCCATCGCCTCCCGGGTCTGCTCGTGGCCGGCGAGCGCCGTGGCGAGGCGGACCTTGCGGGCCGCCTCGGGGCGGGTGACGTGGGTCAGCCGGGCGAGCCAGGCGGCGGTCGAGCGGGTGCCGGCGGCGGCCGGGACCTCGAGGGTCTCGGCGTGGCGCACCGCCCGCGCCTCGAGCTCATCGAGCCGGGCCTCCAGGGCGGCCAGTCGACCCACCACCTGCGTGGTGTCCGAGGCATCCAACGACCAGGTCGGAGCATCCACCAGCTCGTCGAGCTCACGCTCGACGGCGTCGAGGAACCGGACGATCGGGTGCGCCGATCCGGTGCCGTCGAGGTGCCTGCTCATGGATCCATTCCAGCACTCGCCACCGACAGTCCGACCCCGAAAACGGTGTTCTCCACAGGGGTCTGAGGTCACGGGATGGTAACGACTTTTTCGCTCAACGATGGGGGTCTCGTGGCTCGGGCCTGGCGGCCCTCGCACCTCGACCAGCGGGGGCGGGCTGGGGGCCCTCGCGCCTCGACCGGCGGGGGCGGGCTGGCGGTCCTCGCGCCTCGACCGGCGGGGGCGGGCTGGCGGTCCTCGCGCCTCGACCGGGGCGGGCTGGCGGGCTGGCGGTCCTCGCGCCTCGACCGGCGGGGGCGGGCTGGCGGCCCTCGCACCTCGACCAGCGGGGGCGGGCTGGCGGATTTCGCATCTCGACCAGCGGCGGCAGTCGTCGTACCTCGGCCAGCGGGGGCCTGGGCCGCCGGGTCACCGGGAGGTCCGGGCGGCGTGGTGTGGTTGACGGATCGCCCGGACTCCGGTTCGTTGAGGGGTCAACAGTCGCCGAACCCGAAACGGGGGACCCCGTGCCCGAGCTCTTCGTCGCCGGACGGTGGCGTGACGCTGCCGACGGTACGACCCGCGAGATCCGCTGCCCGGCCGACGGGACGCTCGTCGCGACCGTCTCGGAGGGGACGGCGGAGGACGCTCTCGCCGCCGTACGGGCTGCGCGCAGTGCCTTCGACAACGGGCCGTGGCCGAGCTCGCCCGCTCCCGAGCGGGCGGCACTGCTGCACCGGGTGGCCGACCGGCTCGAGGTCGAGAAGGAGGAGGTCGCGCGGAAGGAGTCGCTCGACACCGGCAAGCGGATGGTGGAGTCGCGGATCGACGTCGACGACATCGTCAACGTCTTCCGGCACTACGCCGGGCTGGCCCAGGCCGACGCCGGACGGGTGGTCGACACCGGGATGCCCGACGTCGTGAGCCGGGTGGTGCACGAGCCGGTCGGCGTGTGCAGCCTGATCACGCCCTGGAACTTCCCGCTGCTCCAGACCTCCTGGAAGGTCGCCCCGGCCCTCGCGGCCGGCAACACGTTCGTGCTCAAGCCCAGCGAGCTCACGCCCTCGACCGCGATCTGGCTGATGACGGCGCTGACCGAGGCCGGGCTCCCCGACGGCGTCGCCAACCTCGTGCTCGGCGCCGGAGACCGGGTGGGGCCGACGCTCACCGAGGCGCCCGAGGTCGACCTGGTCTCCTTCACCGGCGGTCTCGTCACCGGTCGGCGGATCATGGCGGCGGCCGCACCGACCGTGAAGAAGGTGGCGCTCGAGCTCGGGGGCAAGAACCCCAACATCGTCTTCGCCGACGCCGACCTCGAGGCCGCGCTCGACATGGCACTCACCGCGATCTTCCTCGACTCGGGCCAGGTCTGCTCGGCCGGGGCGCGGTTGATCGTCGAGGACACCATCCACGACGACTTCGTCGACGAGCTCGTACGCCGCGCGGGGCAGATCCGCCTCGGCGGCCCGTTCGACGACGAGGCCGAGACCGGCCCGCTGATCAGTGCCGCCCATCGCGACAAGGTGGAGGCCTACGTCGCGGCCGGCATCGCCGAGGGCGCCGAGCTGCGCGTGGGCGGCGTACGCCCCGAGGGCCCGGGGTACGACGACGGGTACTACTACCCGCCCACCGTGCTCGACGGCTGCGCGGCCGACATGTCCTGCGTGCAGGACGAGTCGTTCGGCCCGGTGCTGACCGTGGAGACCTTCACGGGCGCCGACGCCGACGGGCGCGAGCAGGCGGCGATCTCACTGGCCAACGACACCGTCTACGGGCTGGCCGGCGCGGTGTGGACCCGCGACGGGGGCCGGGCCGAGCGGGTGGCCGCGCGGCTGCGCCACGGCACGATCTGGATCAACGACTACCACCCCTACGTGCCGCAGGCGGAGTGGGGCGGCTACAAGCAGAGCGGGGTCGGGCGCGAGCTCGGGCTGGCCGGTCTGGCCGAGTACCGCGAGACCAAGCACGTGTGGCACAACACCCGACCGGCTGCCCAGCACTGGTTCGGCGACGGGAGCAGTGGAGATGAGTGAGCGATTCGACTACGTCGTCGTCGGGGGAGGCTCCGCCGGCTGCGCGATCGCCAACCGGCTCTCGGCCGACCCGAGCACGTCGGTGCTGGTGCTCGAGGCCGGGCGCAGCGACACCCGGCTCGACCCGTTCATCCACATGCCCGCCGCCCTGCCCTACCCGATCGGCAACCGGCTCTACGACTGGAAGTACGAGTCGGAGCCCGAGCCCCACATGGGCGGACGCCGCGTCTACCACGCGCGCGGCAAGGTGCTCGGCGGCTCCTCGAGCATCAACGGGATGATCTTCCAGCGCGGCAACCCGCTCGACTACGAGCGGTGGGCCGCCGACCCCGGCATGGAGACCTGGGACTACGCGCACTGCCTGCCCTACTTCAAGCGGATGGAGACCTGCACCGCCGGCGCGGACGTCTGGCGCGGCGGGTCCGGCCCGCTGGTCCTCGAGCGCGGGCCGGCCACCTCGCCGCTGTTCGGTGCCTTCTTCGAGGCCGTGCAGCAGGCCGGTCACCCGCTGACCGACGACGTCAACGGCTACCGCCAGGAGGGCTTCGCGAAGTTCGACCGCAACGTCCACCGCGGCCGCCGGCTCTCCGCCAGCCAGGCCTACCTGAGGCCCGTGCGGTCGCGGCCCAACCTGACCGTCCGCACGCTCGCACAGGTCACGGGGCTCCGGCTCCGGGGGCGGCGCGTGGTCGGCGTCGACTACGCCCGCGCCGGGCGGGCCAAGCGCAGCGTCGAGGCCGGCGAGGTCGTCCTGTGTGGCGGCGCGATCAACTCCCCCCAGCTGCTCCAGCTCGCCGGCATCGGTGACCCCGACCTGCTGGGCTCCCTCGGGATCGACGTCGTCGCCGACCTGCCCGGCGTCGGGGCCAACATGCAGGACCACCTCGAGGTCTACATCCAGCACGCCTCCAAGCAGCCGGTGTCGATCGCGCCGTGGCTCAAGCACCGCCACAAGCCGCGGATCGGCGCGGAGTGGCTCTTCCTGCGCAGCGGGGTCGGCGCCTCCAACCACTTCGAGGCCGGCGGGTTCATCCGCAGCAACGACGAGGTCTCCTACCCCAACCTGATGTTCCACTTCCTGCCGATCGCGATCCGGTACGACGGCTCGCAGCCGGCGGCCGAGCACGGCTACCAGGTGCACATCGGGCCGATGTACTCCGACGTGCGCGGCACGCTCCAGATCCGCAGCACCGACCCGTTCGAGCACCCGGCGCTCCAGTTCAACTACCTCTCCACCGAGCGCGACCGGCAGGAGTGGATCGAGATGGTCCGCGCGGCCCGCACCATCCTCGAGCAGCCGGCGTTCGCGGCGTTCTCCGACGGCGAGATCTCGCCCGGACCCGGGGTGGGCACCGACCAGGAGATCCTCGACTGGGTCGCCGAGGACGCCGAGACCGCGCTGCACCCCTCGTGCACCGCGGCCATGGGCACGGGGCCCCAGAGCGTCGTCGACCCGACCACGATGCGGGTGCACGGGCTCGAGGGGCTGCGGGTCGTCGACGCCTCGGTGATGCCCTACGTCACCAACGGCAACATCTACGCCCCGGTGATGATGCTGGCCGAGAAGGCCGCCGACCTGATCGCCGGCAACACCCCGCTCGCGCCCCTCGCGGCGCCGTACTACCGCCACGGCCAGGACCTCCCGCTCTGGCCCGAGGGCGACCCCCGCAACGACGCAGCACCGGGCACCGTCCACCCGTAGTCCTGGACGGACCAGACAGGAGACTCCACGATGACCGACCTGCAGACGCCACGCACCGCACCCCCGGCCGACCCCGAGCCGCCGGGGGCCACGCTCAACAAGCCGGTCTTCATCTCCTCGGCGGTGGTCACCCTGGCGGTCACGCTCTGGTGCGTGATCGCGCCCGACCACGCCTACAGCACCCTGGAAGGGGTGGTCGGCTGGGTCTCCACCTGGTTCGGCTGGTACTACGTCGCGCTGACCACCGCGGTGCTCGTCTTCGTGATCTACCTCGGCGCCTCACGCTACGGGAGGGTCCGGCTCGGGCCCGAGCACTCGCAGCCGGAGTTCAGCACGGGTGCGTGGGCCGCGATGCTGTTCGCGGCCGGCATCGGCACCGACCTGATGTTCTTCGCCGTCTACGAGCCGGTCACCCAGTACCTCTCCCCGCCCGCGATCGAGGGCGAGACCGTCGAGGCCGCGCGCGAGGCCACGGTCTGGACGCTGTTCCACTACGGCATCAGCGGGTGGGGGATGTATGCGCTGATGGGGATGGCGCTGGCGTACTTCGCCTACCGGATGAACCTGCCGCTGGCCGTGCGCTCCGCGCTCTACCCGCTGATCGGCAAGCGGGTCGACGGACCGATCGGGCACGCCACCGACACCGCCGCGGTGCTCGGGACGATCTTCGGCGTCGCGACCTCGCTCGGGATCGGGGTGGTCAGCCTCAACGTCGGGCTCGACGTCGTCTTCGGTCTGTCCGTGGGACTCCCGGTGCAGGCCGGGCTGATCGTGCTGGCCGTCGTGATCGCCACGCTGTCCGCGGTCTCCGGCGTCGAGAAGGGGATCAAGCGAATCTCCCAGCTCAACGTCATCCTCGCGATCCTGCTCGCGCTCTTCATCCTGGTCACCGGACGGACCTCCTACCTCCTCAACGCGATCGTGCTCAACGTCGGTGACTACGTCCGGCTGTTCCCGGACATGACGCTGCAGACCTTCGCCTACCAGGACACCGGCGACTGGATGAGCTTCTGGACGCTGTTCTTCTGGGCCTGGTGGATCGCCTGGGCGGCCTTCGTCGGACTCTTCCTGGCGCGGATCTCGCGTGGACGGACGATCCGGCAGTTCGTGGTCGGGACGATGGTCATCCCGTTCAGCTACATCGTCATGTGGATCTCGATCTTCGGCAACGCGGCCCTCGACGAGATCCGCTCCGGCAACGAGGGGTTCACCACCGCCGCCGCTGAGTCGGTCGACCCCTCCGAGGGTCTGTGGGCGCTGCTCCAGGAGTATCCCGCGTTCACGTTCGTCGCGGGCCTCGCGATCATCGTCGGGCTGCTCTTCTACGTGACGTCGGCCGACTCCGGCGCACTCGTGATGGCCAACCTGTCGTCCCGGCTGCCGACCGCCAACCACGACGCCGCCCCCACGCTGCGCATCTTCTGGGCGATCGCCACGGGCTCGCTGACCCTGGCCATCCTGGGCGCCGGCAACATCTTCGCGCTGCAGTACGCCACGGTCATCATCGGTCTGCCGTTCGCCTTCGTGATGGTCGCGGTGATGTGGGGGCTCTACAAGGCGCTGTCGGTCGAGGCGCACATGGCGGACAGTCGGACCGGCATGCTGCCCGGGGCGCTGTCGGGCCGCAGCTTCGAGGACGGGCCGGGGCGCCCGCACGTGCCCTGGCAGGCCCGGGTCCGACGGGTGATGAACTTCCCGGACCGGGACAAGGCCGACGACTTCCTGGCTGTCGTGGTGACCCCGGCCCTGGAGGAGGTGGCCACCGAGCTGGGCGAGCAGGGGGTCGGTGCCGAGGTCGCCAGCGTCCTGGACGAGACCGGCCAGCCGGCCATCGTGCTCTCCGCGGACGTCGGGGCCGAGCTGCCGTTCTGCTACAAGGTGCAGCACCGCTCGGTCCCGATCCCGGCGTACGGCGGGTGGGCGCCGCGCGGCGACGACGTCTACAGCAGGCTCGAGGTGCACCTGCGCGACGGCGGTCAGGGCTACGACGTGATGGGCTACACCCACACCCAGCTGATCGACGACGTCCTCGACCAGTACGAGCGGCACCTGGAGTTCCTGCGGCTCCACGACGGCTCGGGGATCTGAGCGGCACCCGTAGCATCGAGGGGTGCCTCGGTCCGCGCTGCTCCTCGTCGCCACCGGGGTCTCCCTGGTGCTGGCGGGGTGCACCGCTGCGACGTCGGAGCGGGAGGCCGCCGACGCGCCGGTGAGCGTCGACGCCCGGCCGTCGCCGGCGTCGTCCGCGTCCCCGTCCGGTGGGACCACGGGCTCGGCCGACCGGCCGGCCGAGCCGGCCGAGACGCCGGGGCCGACGTACTCGACCTGGGAGCTGGGAGCCTCTCCGCTGCCGGTCGGTCCCGACGGGTTCGGCGAGGTCCGGCGTACGCCGCCGAGCCTGCGCGTACGCCGCTACCCGACGCGTGACCTGCTGCCTCCGCCCGTGGGGGAGCGGTTCGCCGCGAGCATCGGCCCGATCACCCCGGCGCTGCGCCGACGGATGGGCCGGACCTGGGCGCCGGACTGCCCGGTGGCGTTGGGCGACCTGCGCTACCTGAAGGTCTCGTTCCGCGGCTTCGACGGCGCCGCCCACACCGGTGAGCTGGTGGTCGCCGCGAGCGCAGCGCGTGGCGTGGTCTCGGTCTTCCGGGCGCTCTACGCCGCCGACTTCCCGATCGAGGAGATGCGGCTGCCCACGACCGCCGACCTCGACGCCCCGCCCACCGGCGACGGCAACAACACCGCCGCGCTGGTCTGCCGCCCCTCGACGGGCCAGACGCAGTGGTCGGCCCACGCCTACGGCCTGGCGCTCGACCTGAACTCCTTCCAGAACCCCTACGAGCGCGACGGGCTGGTCCTGCCCGAGCTGGCCGGCAGCTATCTCGACCGGGGGTGGCAGCGGCCGGGCATGATCGGGGCCGACGGCCTGGTCGTGCGGGAGTTCGCGCGGATCGGCTGGTCGTGGGGCGGCGACTGGAGCACCCTGAAGGACTACCAGCACTTCAGCGCGCTCGACCGCTGAGACGCCGGCCCGCACGGCGCTGCGCTGCCCTCCGAGTGCCCTGCGCGGGCGGGACCTCCGCGGGCACTACCCTCCTGCCATGGAGACCCTCCGCCTGATCCTGCTCATCCTCCACGTCCTGGGCTTCTCGGCCCTCCTGGGCGGGCTGCTGGTGCAGGCCGGCCCGGGGGAGAAGCAGGTCAACAGCGCGATGCGCGACGGCATCGGCACGGCCTTCCTGGCCGGCATCGCGCTGGTCGGCGTGCTGGAGGCCGGCGACGACGCGGTCAACCACGCCAAGGTCGCCGTCAAGGGTCTGGTCGGCCTGGTCCTGCTGGTCCTGGTGATGGCCAACACCCGCAAGGACAAGATCCCGCAGGGCCTCTGGGCCGGGCTGCTGGCGCTGTCGGTGCTGAACGTCTGCGTCGCCGTCCTCTGGGCCCCCGTCCACAGCTGACCCGGGCCCCGACCCCGGCCGGGCAGCGCGGGGGGCGGCGGCCCGTAGGCTGGGCGCAGCATGAGTACGCCGCTTCCGCTCCCCGGCTTCGACGCCGGCCACGTCCCCACCGACCGTGCCGAGGACGGCCCTGCCGGACCCCGCACCAGCCGCCGCGGCCCCTCGCCCGACGAGCTGCTCGAGGGGCTCAACGAGCCGCAGCAGGCCGCCGTACGCCATGCCGGGGCGCCGCTGCTCGTGGTCGCCGGCGCCGGGTCGGGCAAGACCCGCGTGCTCACCCGACGCATCGCCTGGCTGATCTCCGAGCGCAAGGCCCATCCCGGGTCCATCCTGGCCATCACCTTCACCAACAAGGCCGCCGCCGAGATGAAGGAGCGCGTCGAGGACCTCGTCGGCAAGCGGGCCCGGATCATGTGGGTCAGCACCTTCCACTCCGCCTGCGTCCGCATCCTGCGCAAGGAGGTCGACAAGCTCGGCTACAAGTCGAGCTTCTCGATCTACGACGCCGCCGACCAGAAGCGCCTGATGGCCCTGGTGCTCAAGGACCTCGACCTCGACCCGCGGCGCTACCAGCCGGGCGCGGTGCTCCACTGGGTGAGCAACCACAAGAACGAGCTGCGTGACCACGAGGAGGCCGCGGCCGGGGCCTCCAACGGCTTCGAGGAGGCCTACGCCAAGGCCTACACGCTCTACCAGCGGCGGCTCACCGAGGCCAACGCGTTCGACTTCGACGACCTGATCATGAGCACCGTCCACCTGCTCCAGGCCTACCCCGAGGTGCGCGAGACCTACCGACGCCGCTTCCGCCACGTGCTGGTCGACGAGTACCAGGACACCAACCACGCCCAGTACGCCCTGATCCACCAGCTGTGCGCCGACGACCCCGAGCTGTCCGAGGCCGAGCGCGTGGCGCCCGCCGAGCTGATGGTCGTCGGCGACGCCGACCAGTCGATCTACGCCTTCCGCGGCGCCAACATCCGCAACATCCTCGACTTCGAGCAGGACTTCCCCGACGCCACCTCGATCCTGCTGGAGCAGAACTACCGCTCCACCCAGACCATCCTCACCGCGGCCAACGCGGTGATCGGTCACAACAAGGGTCGCAAGGAGAAGAAGCTGTGGTCCGACTCCGGCGAGGGCGAGCGGATCGTCGGCTACGTCGCCGACGACCAGCACGACGAGGCGCGGTTCGTCTCCTCCGAGATCGACACGCTCACCGACGCCGGCCACCGGGCCGGCGACGTGGCGGTCTTCTACCGCACCAACGCGCAGTCCCGGGTCTTCGAGGAGGTGTTCATCCGCACCGGCCAGCCCTACAAGGTCGTCGGCGGGGTGCGCTTCTACGAGCGCCGCGAGGTCCGCGACGCACTGGCCTACCTGCGGATGCTGGTCAACCCCGACGACCAGGTCTCGCTGCGCCGGATCCTCAACGTGCCCAAGCGCGGCATCGGCGACCGCGCCGTCGAGTGCGTCAACGCGCTCTCCGTGCGTGAGCGGATCCCGTTCTGGGAGGCGCTGCGCCGCGCCGACGAGTCGCCCGACCTCGCCACCCGCTCGCGCAGCAACATCCGCGGCTTCGTCGCCCTGGTCGAGGAGCTCCAGTCGATGGTGGCCGCGGACGAGCGGGCCGACGTGATCCTCGAGTCCGTGCTGTCGCGCTCGGGCTACCTCGAGGAGCTCGAGGCCTCCGACGACCCCCAGGACGCCACCCGCGTCGAGAACCTCGGCGAGCTGGTCGCCGTCGCCCGCGAGTTCTCCGACGACCCGGTCGCCGGGCCCTCGGCCGACCCGGCCGACGTCGACGCCGGGGTGGTCGCGCCGGGCCTGGGCGACTTCCTCGAGCGCGTCGCGCTGGTCGCCGACACCGACCAGATCCCCGACGAGCCCGACCCCGACCGCCCCGAGGACACCGGGGTCGTCACGCTGATGACGCTCCACACCGCCAAGGGCCTGGAGTTCCCGGTCGTCTTCCTGACCGGGCTCGAGGACGGCGTCTTCCCGCACTCCCGCTCGCTCGGCGACCAGACCGAGCTCGAGGAGGAGCGCCGCCTCGCGTACGTCGGCGTGACCCGCGCCCGTGAGCGGCTCTACATCTCCCGCGCTGTGGTCCGCTCGGCCTTCGGGGCGCCGTCGCACAATCCCGGCTCCCGGTTCCTCGACGAGCTGCCGATCGACCTGGTCGACTGGCGCCGCACCGAGGCCGCGCAGACCAGCTGGGGGCGCCCCGACCTGGGCAGCGGATCCCCCGCCGCCCGCTGGGGCGAGCCCACCACGGCCGGCCGCCGCAACTTCTCCGCCGCCGCCGCGCGCGCCGACGCGGCCTCGAAGGCCAAGCCTGCTCGCGACATCCCCTCGCTCGACCCGGGCGACCGGGTGCTCCACGACTCCTTCGGCATGGGCACCGTGGTGGCCATGGAGGGCGCGGGTGACAAGACCGTCGCCTCGATCGACTTCGGGTCCGAGGGGGTCAAGCGGTTGCTGCTGCGGTACGCGCCGGTGGAGAAGCTCTAGTGCCCGAGCTTGCTCGGGCAGTGGAGCTTGATGGTGGTCGAGTAGCACGGCGCGGCTGAGGGACGAAGGCGCGGCGGGCGTATCGAGACCCGGTGGGTGCCTCGCCGACATCGGGGAGCGCCGTCCCCCAGGCGGACGCGTATCTCACCGCGTCTCGGTACGCCCGCCGGGACTTCGCAAGCTCAGTCCCGCCGTGCTACTCGACGACCGATTCACGCCGTGGCGCCTGCGGCGCGACGGCGTGAGCAGGCTCGGTCGACGGTCGCTTGCTCGACGACCGATGTCACGCCGTGGCGCCTGCGGCGCTACGGCGTGACGCCGTGGACCACGAAGGCGGCGTAGGGGTCGACCGGGTCGCCGCCACCGGGGCGGACCTCGAGGTGCAGGTGCGAGCCGGTGACGTTGCCGGTGGTGCCGACGGTCCCGATGACCTCGTCGGCGGCGACGGTGTCGCCGGGGGAGACGTCCATCGTGGTCTGGTGGCAGTACCAGATCTCGGTGCCGTCCTCGAGGGTCACGACGGTCTTGTTGCCGTAGGCGCCGTCGTAGCCCGCCGAGGTCACGGTGCCCCGGGCGACCGAGTAGATCGGGTCGCCGCTCTCGCCGTTGAAGTCGAGGCCGGTGTGGCTGCTGGCCCACAGGCCGACCTGGCCGAAGGTGGCGGTCGTGATCGAGGGACGCAGCGGGAGCACCCACTGGTTGGAGGCGAGCTTGGCGGCCTGGTTCTCGGCGGCGGCGGCGAGCTGGCCGAGCGCGGCGTCGCGCTGCTTGGCCTGCTTCTCGGCCTGCGCGACGAGGTCGGCGTCCGAGGCTGCGGCCAGGGCCTGGCGGCTGGAGTCGCGGGAGACCGGACGGTTGCGCTCGGAGACCGACGTGACCCGGCCGCTGCCGGTGGAGCCGGTCATGGCGCTCACCGGTGCGAAGGCGCGGACCTGGTCGCCGCCGGCGACGACGGGCTGGTCGTCGGCGGAGGCGACGGCACCGCCGACCGCGAGCGCGAGCACGGTGACCCCGACCAGCAGGGGCGGCGACGGGAGGCCGCGGAACAGCGGGCCGCGCGACCCGGCGTGCTTGACCGCCTTGCGCTTGCCCGCGGGGGCCGCCACCAGGGGGAGCTCGGCGGTCAGGTCCTCGGCGAGGGCGGGTGCGACCTCGACCTCGAGGGCGACCGGCGTCGACCGGTGGTTGAACACGATCGGAGTGGGTACAGGGACCTCGGCAGGGACCGGACGAGCGGCACGTCGACCGACGTACGTCGGGTCGTGCGGGGTCGACCGTTCGTTGCGGCGAGGGCCGCGGCGATCTCCGCGATGATGAGGCACTAGGTGTCTCCGGGTTGCCGGTCGGTGGACGGTGCAAAAACCACTTGCACAACGAGCAAGGACGATAACGGATATGTCACGGCGCCCGAAATCGGGTAACCCCTACCTGTGCATGAACCCCCTCGGCGCCGGGTACGGCAGGCGTGCGGTGTGACGGACACCACTCCCCGATGCTCTCGGCACTAGGCTGTCGGTCATGACTGCCACGGCTGACGCCCGCCTCCGGATCGTGGTCGGCAAGCCCGGCCTCGACGGTCACGACCGCGGGGCCAAGATCGTCGCGCGGGCGCTGCGCGACGCGGGACACGAGGTCATCTACACAGGGCTGCACCAGACCCCCGAGCAGATCGTCGAGACCGCCATCCAGGAGGACGCGGACCTGATCGGCCTCTCGGTGCTCAGCGGGGCCCACATGACGCTGTTCAAGAAGCTCATCGAGCTGCTCCAGGGGCGTGACGCCGGCGACATCATGGTCTTCGGCGGCGGGATCATCCCCGAGGAGGACATCCCCCTGCTCGAGGAGATCGGCGTCGCCAAGGTGTTCACGCCGGGTGCTGCGACCACCGAGATCACCGACTGGGTCGCCGGCCACGTCACCCCCGCCTGACGGCGCGGCGACGTACGGCGTCCGTCTCGCCGCGAGGGGGCCTCTCGTCGCGGTGGCCGGGCGGGACTAGGGTGCGGCGAGTACCCGACCCCGGCGCGCGGCTCTGCGGCGCGCCCATGTAGAGGACATGGTGGATCAGTGGACCTGATGGAGTTTCAGGCGAAGGAGCTCTTCGCCAAGCACGACGTGGCGGTGACGCTGGGCCTGGTGGCCAACACGCCGGCCGAGGCGCGAGCAGCGGCCGAGGAGCTCGGGGTCGTCGTCGTGAAGGCGCAGGTCAAGGCCGGCGGCCGGGGCAAGGCCGGCGGCGTCAAGCTGGCCAAGACCCCCGAGGAGGCCGAGCAGCACGCCGAGGCGATCCTGGGCATGCAGATCAAGGGACTCACGGTCAACCGGGTCCTCGTGGCCCCCGCGGCCAGCATCGAGGAGGAGTACTACTTCTCCTTCCTGCTCGACCGCGCCAACCGCCGCTACCTCTGCATCGCCTCGATCGAGGGCGGTGTCGAGATCGAGGAGGTCGCGAAGACCAACCCCGACGCGGTCAAGCAGATCCCGATCGACCCCGGCGCGGGAGTCGATGAGGCCAAGGCCCGCGAGATCGTCGCCGAGGCCGGCTTCCCCGAGGCGCTCGTGGACCAGGCCGTGACGCTCGTGCAGCGCCTGTGGGCGGTCTTCGTCGAGGAGGACGCCACCCTGGTCGAGATCAACCCGCTGGCGCGGCTCGAGGGCGACATCCTCGAGGCGCTCGACGGCAAGGTCTCCCTCGACGAGAACGCCGAGTTCCGTCACGAGGACCACAAGGCCTTCGAGATCACCGACGAGACCGACCCGCTGGAGCTCAAGGCCGCGGCCAAGGGCCTCAACTACGTCAAGCTCGACGGTGCCGTCGGCATCATCGGCAACGGCGCGGGCCTGGTCATGTCGACCCTCGACGTGGTCGCCTACGCCGGCGAGAAGCACGGCGGCGTCAAGCCCGCCAACTTCCTCGACATCGGCGGCGGCGCCTCGGCCGAGGTGATGGCCAACGGCCTCGACGTGATCCTCAACGACGAGCAGGTCAAGAGCGTGTTCGTCAACGTCTTCGGCGGCATCACCTCCTGCGACGCCGTCGCCAACGGCATCGTCGGAGCCCTCGACATCCTGGGCGACGAGGCGAGCAAGCCGCTCGTCGTACGCCTGGACGGCAACAACGTCGAGGAGGGCCGCCGGATCCTGGAGGAGAAGAACCACCCCCTGGTGACGCTGGTCGACACCATGGACGGCGCGGCCGACAAGGCCGCCGAGCTCGCGAACGCCTGAGACGCGCGGAAAGAAGACGAGAACTGCAATGTCGATCTATCTCAACAAGGACTCCAAGGTCATCGTCCAGGGGATCACCGGCGGTGAGGGCACCAAGCACACCGCGCTGATGCTCAAGGCCGGGACCCAGGTCGTCGGGGGCGTCAACGCCCGCAAGGCCGGGACCACCGTCAACCACACCGACGCCGACGGCAACGCCGTCGAGCTGCCGGTCTTCGGCTCCGTCGAGGAGGCGATGAAGGAGACCGGCGCCGACGTGTCGGTCGCCTTCGTGCCGCCCGCGTTCACCAAGGACGCGTGCCTGGAGGCCATCGACGCCGGCATCGGCCTGCTCGTGGTCATCACCGAGGGCGTCCCGGTGCAGGACACCGCGGAGGTCTTCGCCTACCTCGACGGCAAGTCGACGCGGATGATCGGGCCCAACTGCCCGGGCATCATCACGCCGGGGGAGGCGCTGGCCGGCATCACGCCCGCGTCGATCTCGGGCTCGGGCCCCGTCGGCCTGGTCTCCAAGTCGGGCACGCTGACCTACCAGATGATGTTCGAGCTGCGTGACCACGGCTTCTCGACCGCCATCGGCATCGGCGGCGACCCGATCGTCGGCACCACCCACATCGACGCCCTCGAGGCGTTCGAGGCGGACCCCGACACCAAGGCGATCGTGATGATCGGCGAGATCGGCGGCGACGCCGAGGAGCGGGCTGCGGCCTACATCAAGGACCACGTGACCAAGCCGGTCGTCGGCTACGTCGCGGGCTTCACCGCCCCCGAGGGCAAGACCATGGGCCACGCCGGCGCCATCGTCTCCGGCTCCTCGGGCACCGCGGCGGCCAAGCAGGAGGCCCTCGAGGCCGCCGGCGTCAAGGTCGGCAAGACGCCGTCCGAGACCGCCGAGCTGATGCGGGAGATCCTGCAGAGCCTCTGAGCCACCCAGCACCACCCGCGCCACCGCGGCGGCCCGTCGGAGAATTCCGGCGGGCCGTCCGTGCGTTGCCGGGACCGCTCTCAGCAGCCTGCCTCGGTGAAGGCGCACAACGACCCGATCACGTCGCCGAGAGCAGCGCTCTGCTCCTCGATCTGGTCGCGGACACGGGGGTCGGTGCCGGTGCCCTCGTTGGACACGGTGTCGACGACCACGGACCGGCCCAGCCGCACCACGAGCAGGGCCTCGAGGCCGATGGCCGGGGCGTCGTCGGGTCCGACGAAGCTGCGGACCACGGCCAGCGACTGACCGCCGAGGGTGAGGTCCCTGACCTCGGTAGAGCGGGTCGTGCCGCCGTCGGTGGGCTCCCTGAGGCAGGTCTGGAAGAGGGAGCGGACGCTGTCGACGTACGCGACAGCGCCGTCGGCCTCGCTGAAGACGAGGAGCTCGCGGCCGCGGTAGTCCTCGGGTCCGGAGAGCGTCGCTCGCTGCAGGGCGGTGACGCCGGGGGTGTGGAGGCGGGCGTCGCACGCCTCGTAGGTGGGCGTCGCGACATCGGTGCCGGGACCCTCGAGCGAGTAGTCGCCACCGTCGGCAGGCCACCCGGCAGCCAGGGGCACGTCGTCGGCGAGGGCCTGGTCGGCCGGGTCCGGGCTGCTCCTGGGGGGCCGCCCGTAGTCCTCGACGCGGGGGTCGGTGCAGGCCTCGTCGAGGAGGCCGCAGAGCTGGTCGACCACCGGGGTGATCGCCCGGGTGTGCTCCGCGAGCGGCTCGGTGAGGTCGGCGCCGTACTCGGCGCTGGACTCGGTGGCCAGGACGGCGTTGCCGATCCGCACCAGCTGCCACAGGGTGCCCCCCGGACCGTCCCCGTAGGTGCGGGTGGCGTCGATCGCAGCGGGCCCGAAGGGCGACGCCGCGACCACGGTGGTCCAGGTGGTGCCCCCGACGACCTCGGTCGGGCAGAGGTCGGCCATGTCCCCGAACCGCTGGACGGCGTCGGAGGCGGACGCGAGGTCGGGGTAGAGCCGCAGCTCGCGGACCTCGCCGTACTCGGGTCCCGACGCCGACGCGGCCAGCCGGTCGAGCGTCTCCTCGTCCGCCCAGACGTCGAACCCGCAGAAGCCCGCCGGCTCGAGCCCCGGGGCCCCGCTGCCGGCCTCGACGGGCTCACCGGACTCGTTGTCGGGCATCCCGGTGGTGAGGTCGAGGTCGTCGGGGAGCGAGGTCAGCACCCGCCCCGCGAGGTCGTCGGTCGTCCGGGAGGGGGCGGGCGGCGCCGGGGCGGGCTCCGGGGAGGAGCCGGCGTCGCCGGGGCCGAGCAGGGCGATGGGCGTCGCGATCACCGCCACGGCCACCGCGGCCCCGACACCGGCCAGCAGTGTCCGGCGCCGGCGATGGCGGTCGCCCAGGCGGCGTACCTCGACCGCGGGGAGGGGCGGCTGCGCGTCGCCCCCGTCGAAGCGTGCGAGCTGGTCGAGGGGGTCAGACATGACTCACTCCTCCGCAGGACGGGCCCTGGGGCTGGTCGGGCTGGGCGGGCTGGTCGGGGTCGGACAGGAGCACCGCGAGCGCGGTGCGGCCGCGGCTGAGCCGGGCCTTGACCGTGCCCTCGGGGGCCCCGACCTCGGCCGCCACCTCGCGCACCGAGAGGTCGGCCAGGTGGTGCAGCACGAGGGCCTGCCGCTGGGCGGCGGGCAGCCGGCGCAGCGCCTCGACCACAGCCACGTGGGACTCGTCGTGCGCGCGGGTCGAGGACGGTGCGGACATCGCGCGGTCCGCCGGCCTGCGGCCCCGCGTCGTACGCCGCCAGCGGCTCACGGCGATGCGGTAGGCCGTCGTCCGGACCCAGGCCTCGGGGTGCTCGACGCGATCGAGCCGACGGCGGTGCGCCCAGGCGCGGACGAACGCCTCCTGCACGCACTCCTGCGCCTCGTCGGGGTCGCCGATCATGGCGTGGAGCTGGTGCTGGATCCGGCGGAAGGATGCTGCGTAGAACTCGTCGAACTCCTGTGCCTCCACGGCCCGGCCTCCCCTCGGTGCGTCCCGCCATCGGTGGCGCTCTCAGCAGGGAGACGCCTGGGGGAGCACCCCGGTTGCATCCGACCACGGATTCGGGTGAGCCGCGGGCGTGGCGGCGCGGCGGCGTACCCGAGGTCCGGCGGGTCCGGCGGCGGTCCGGCGGCGGTCCGGCGGCGGCTTCTGGGCCAGTCCCTGCCCCCCTCAGCGCTTGCGCCGAGGCAGCTCCACGAGCCGCTCCAGGGCCCGGTCGGCGAGGGCGAGGAAGTCGGGCTGGGCCATCGCGACCCGGGGGGCGGGGACGAAGGTGAGCTGGGCGACGGCGCTGTCGCGGCGCAGGATCGCCATCGTGAACTGCACCGAGCGTGCGTCGGAGACATCCACGGTGACCCTCCAGGCGGTGAGCGAGGTGGAGCCGCTGTCGCGGTCGGCGATCATCTCGACCTGGGTGCCGAGGCCCTTGTCGTCGTCCTCGCAGCGGGCCAGACGCCCTCGGACGTCCTCGACGAAGGCGCGGGCCCGGGCCGGCGGCAGCGTCGCGGCGGTCTCGGTGAGCCCGAACTCGTCGGGCAGGTCGGCCTCCGGGATCAAGAACGTGCGGGTGGCGCTGTCCTTGAACGGCGCCTTCTCGAACCTGCCGTTGAACGAGGCCTGGTCGCAGCGGGTCGCGGCGGCGTTGCTCTTGGCCTGTCGCGGCTCGGTGCCGACCCAGGGGCGCTGGATGGTGCTGACCGGGGGCAGGTCGATCTCGGAGAGCAGCGCCGGCGCCGGTCCGGCCGGCAGCGGCGGGATCCGGCGCAGACGGGCGCCGCCGGAGCACTCGCCGCCCTCGGGCAGCGTGCACAGGCGCGACACCGCCGCCGAGAGCAGCTGGGTCTGGCGCCCGAGGTCGGTCGGCCGCGCGTCGCCGGTGCTCGTGGCCGTCGTGGTGACGAACTGCCCGCTGCGGGCGACGCCGATCGTGATGGTGGTGACCGGCCGCGCCCAGGAGCGCAGGGTGACGAGCATCGCCTGGTCGCCGACCGAGAAGACGCGGTTGAGCGCCAGCAGCTGGACGCGCTCCTCCTGGCACCCGGAGTACCACTCCAGCGCGGTCATGAAGGCGCCGCGGGCCGCCTTCACGGTGCGCGAGAGCTCTGCGGTCTGGACCCCCTCGATCGTCGGCAGGTCGCGGCCCGTGACCGGCTTCGCGCGGAACGTCCGGGCGAGGGCGGCCTCGCCGCGCGGGTCGGCGTAGCGCTCCTGCTGGCACGGCACGGCCTGCGCGTTGACCTCGTCGTTGGACGCGGTCGAGACGGTGCGCCACTGGCGGCGTCCGGTCGCGGCGCGCAGCTGCTCCTGGCCCACGAGCACCTCGGGGGTCAGTGAGAGTGCCGGCTCCGGGTCAGCGGTCGGCCCGTCACCGGAGTCGCCCCCGGGGGAGCCGGGGGCGGAGGTCGCGGCCGAGGCGGCGCGGTCGAGCGTCGGGCGTACGCCGGTCGCGTCGGTGACCACGGCGCCGCTGAACAGCAGCGCGGCCACCGAGACGGCGGCGCCGATGGCGGTGTGGCTGCGGCGGCGTGCGGCCCCGGCCCGGCGGATGATCGTGGCGCGCGGCCACTGCACCTCGGCGACCACCGCGGCGAGCGGCTCGAGGTGGCTGCGGACCTCGGACGCCGGCACGTCGCGGGTCAGCGAGAAGCCGGCGGTGGCGCTCTGCAGCTCGCGCTCGGCGTCCTCGGGCGTGAGCCCGATCTCGCGCGCCATCTGGGGCATGCTGACCCGCGCGAGCTGGACCAGGAGCAGGGCCTTGCGCTGCATGGTCGGCAGCTTGGCGAGTGCGTCGAGGGTCGCGAGGACCTCGGGCGCGACGCCCTTCTCGCGGTGCCAGATCCGTGCCGTGTGCCGCCGCTGGGCGTGCTGCCAGGCGTGCGGACGCACGGACTCCTCGGGGTCCTCGAGCTGCGAGACCTTGCGCCAGTGGTGCCACGCCACGATGAACGAGTCACGGACGGCGGCCCGCGAGGCGGCCAGGTCGCCGGTGAGGGCATAGGTCTGGAGAAGGAGCCGCTCACGCGTCTCCTTGTAGAACGAGTCGAACAGGTTCGGGTCCCTCATGGCAACCGCCCACGGTACGCGAGCCGAGGCGGCCGCCACCAACTCGTGCGCAGCGGCCCGCACCGCCCCGAAGCGCCCCGGACCGGCCCGGCAACCGGCGCCGCCCGGCGTGGCAGACCCGATCGGTCCTCGCCTGCGAGCGATGATGAGGCGGTCATGACCTCCCTCCTGCCACCGTCCGCCCGCAGCCGCGGTGCCGCGCAGCGCCCGGGTCCCGGCCCGATCGAGGACCTCCGTCACCGTCGCCCGCTGGCGCTGCTCGCCGCCGCCGGTGGGGTCGCGGCTGCCTCGGCGACGCTCGTCGTGTTCCTGGGCCTCGGGGTGGTCGGCTGGTTCCTCACCGACGGCGGAGCCCACGGCACCCCGCGCGACGGCCTCCGCTCGGGCGCCCTGGGCTGGCTCGTGGGTCACGGGTCGGGCCTGCGGATCGAGGGCGTGGCCGTCACGGCCGTGCCGCTCGGGGTGACCGCCCTGGTGGCCTGGACCCTGTGGCGGGTGGGCCTGCGCGTCGGCGACTCGGTCTCGGGCCACGGACCCGACGTACGCGCCCTCGAGGACGGCGGGCGCGACTGGACCGTCCCCGTGGCCTCCGGTCTCTTCACCGCCGGCTACGTCGTCACCGCGGTGCTGGTCGCCGCGGTCGCCGCGACCCCCGACACCGACCCCAGCACGCCTCGGGTCGTCGTCTGGTCGCTGCTGCTCTGCGCGCTCGTGGCCGCGCCCGCCATCGCCGTGGGGTCCGGCCGGATGCCGGTCTGGGCCGCGCTGGTGCCGCGCCCGGTGCGCTCGACCCTGAGGCTGGCCGTCTCCGTGCTCATCGCGTGGCTCGCGGTCTCGGCCGTGACGTTCGTGGCCGCGCTCGTGGTCGACGTCGACACCGCGGCCAACATCTTCAGCCAGCTCGGCGCCGGGCCCGGGGACGTCGTGCTGTTCGGCACCCTGATGCTGCTGGTCGTGCCCAACGCCCTCGCGTTCTCGGGCGCCTACCTCCTGGGACCCGGCTTCACGGTCGGGGTCGGGACGCTGGTGACCCCCCAGGCGGCCGTGGTGGGCGCGCTCCCGATGTTCCCGATGCTGGCCGCCCTGCCCGACGACGGACCGGCCCCGGGGTGGACGCTGGGGCTCACCGCCCTGCCCGTCCTGGTCGCGCTCGTGGCGGCCGGGCACGCCCAGTGGCGGCTCCCGTCCGAGCGCTGGGAGGAGGGTCTGCTGCGGGGATGTGCCGGCGGCATCCTGGCCGGTGTGGCCTTCGCCCTGCTCTCCGTCGTCGCCGGCGGTGCGGTCGGCCCGGGCCGGATGCGCGAGGTCGGACCGCTCGCGGCCGACGTCCTGGTCCACGGCGTCACGGCCTTCGGCATCGGCGGGCTCCTGGGAGCGGCTGCGGTGACCTGGTGGCAGCGCCGGGGCGCGCGCAGCGACGCGGGCGACTAGTCGGGCGGAGCCGTGGGCGGCGACGACCCGCAGGTCTCCCGGGGGTCCGCGGTCTCCTAGACTGCCGCGCGTGCCTTCCCCCAGCCCAGCGCGCCTGGTCGTGCTCGTCTCCGGTGCCGGCACCAACCTCCAGGCCCTGCTCGACGCCTGCTCCGACCCGGCGTACGGCGCTCGCGTGGTCGCCGTCGGGGCCGACCGCGACGGCATCGTCGGGCTGGACCGGGCCCGCGCGGCCGGGATCCCGACCTTCGTCCACCGCGTCGCCGACCACGCCTCCCGCGAGGAGTGGGACCGGGTGATGACCGACTCGGTCGCCGCCCACGACCCCGACCTCGTGGTCTCGGCGGGCTTCATGAAGCTGGCCGGCGAGGAGTTCCTGCGGCGCTTCGGCGGCCGCTACGTCAACACCCACCCGGCGCTGCTGCCCTCGTTCCCGGGCATGCACGGGGCGGCGGACGCGCTCACGCACGGCGTCAAGATCACCGGCGCCACCCTCTTCGTGGTCGACCTCGGCGTCGACACCGGACCGATCCTGGCCCAGACCGCCGTCCCGGTCGAGGACGACGACTCCGTCGAGTCGCTCCACGAGCGGATCAAGGTGGCCGAGCGGCTGATGCTGGTCGACACCGTCGGTCGCATCGCCCGCGAGGGCCTCACCATCACCGACAGGAAGGTCCGTTTCGGACATGGCTGAGCAGCAGACGCACGACCAGGTCCCGATCAGGCGCGCCCTGGTCTCGGTCTACGACAAGACCGGTCTCGACGACCTCGTCCGGGGCCTGCACGACGCCGGGGTCGTCCTGGTGTCCACGGGCGGGTCCGCAGCGCTGATCGAGGGCCTCGGCCTGCCGGTGACCAAGGTGGAGGACCTGACCGGCTTCCCGGAGTGCCTCGACGGCAGGGTCAAGACCCTGCACCCGCGAGTGCACGCCGGCATCCTCGCCGACCGGCGGCTGCCCTCCCACGTCGCGCAGCTGGCCGAGCTGGAGGTGGAGCCCTTCGACCTCGTCGTGTCCAACCTCTACCCGTTCACGGCCACCGTCGCCTCCGGCGCGGGGCCCGACGAGTGCGTCGAGCAGATCGACATCGGCGGGCCCTCGATGGTCCGTGCGGCCGCCAAGAACCATCCGTCCGTCGCCATCGTCACCTCCCCGGACCGCTACGCCGAGGTCCTGGCCGCGGTGGCCGCGGGCGGGTTCACGCTGGAGCAGCGCCGGGCGCTCGCGGCGGAGGCCTTCGTGCACACCGCGACGTACGACGTCGCGGTCGCCTCGTGGATGGGCAACGTGCTCACCGACACCTCCGAGGGGTCGGGCTTCCCGGCCTGGATCGGCGCCACCTGGGACCAGGCGGCGGTGCTGCGCTACGGCGAGAACCCGCACCAGCCCGCGGCGCTCTACCGCAGCGGTCACGGGCCGAGCGGGTTGGCCGACGCGGTACAGCTGCACGGCAAGGAGATGTCCTACAACAACTACGTCGACACCGACGCTGCGCGCCGCGCGGCCGGTGACCTCGCCGAGCCGGCGGTGGCGATCATCAAGCACGCCAACCCGTGCGGCATCGCGGTCGGCGCCGACGTCGCCGAGGCCCACCGTCGGGCACACGCGTGCGACCCGACCTCGGCCTTCGGAGGCGTGATCGCGGTCAACCGCCCGGTCTCCGTCGAGCTCGCCACCCAGGTGGCCGAGATCTTCACCGAGGTGATCGTCGCGCCGGCGTACGAGGACGGGGCCGTGGAGGTCCTGCAGGGCAAGAAGAACATCCGGATCCTGGTCTGCCCGGTCGACGCCGGTGCGGTGGTCGAGACGCGTCCGATCAGCGGCGGGCTGCTCGTGCAGCGTGTCGACCACGTCGACGCCGAGGGCGACGACCCCACCACGTGGACGCTCGCGACGGGCGAGCCGGCCTCGCCCGAGGTGCTCGCCGACCTCGTCTTCGCCTGGACCGCCTGCCGCGCGGCGAAGTCCAACGCGATCCTGCTGGCCAAGGACGGGGCGTCGGTCGGCGTCGGCATGGGCCAGGTCAACCGGGTCGACTCCTGCCGGCTCGCGGTCTCGCGGGCGGGGGACCGGGCGCGAGGTGCGGTGGCGGCCTCCGACGCGTTCTTCCCGTTCGAGGACGGGCCGCAGATCCTCATCGACGCCGGGGTCAGCGCGATCGTCCAGCCCGGCGGCTCGGTGCGCGACGAGCTGACGGTCGCCGCCGCCGCGGCGGCCGGGGTCACGATGTACTTCACCGGGACCCGGCACTTCTTCCACTGATCGGGTCGGCGAAGCCGACCCGATCGTCGGTGGTCGAGCAGCGACCGCGACCGAGGAACGAGGTCGCGACGGAGCGTGCCGAGACCCGGTGACCCGAAACCGCACGGCGACCACGAACACGAGTGACAGGATGACCAGGATGACCGCACAGAAGCTCGACGGCACCGCCACGCTCAAGGCGATCAAGGCCGAGCTGAGCGAGCGCGTCGCGGCGCTACGGGAGCAGGGCGTGGTCCCCGGCCTCGGGACGGTGCTGGTCGGCGACGACCCCGGCTCGCACTGGTACGTCGGCGCCAAGCACAAGGACTGCGCCGAGATCGGCATCGAGTCGATCCGCGTCGACCTGCCGGCGTCCGCCTCGCAGGCCGAGGTCGAGGCCGTGATCGACGAGCTCAACGCCGACCCGGCGTGCACCGGCTTCCTGGTCCAGCAGCCGACCGGTCTCGACGAGGTCGCCCTGCTCTCGCGGGTCGACCCCGACAAGGACGTCGACGGGCTGCACCCGGTCAGCCTGGGCCGCCTCGTGCTCGGGGAGAAGGGGTCGCTGCCCTGCACCCCCGTCGGTGTGATCGAGCTGCTGCGGCGCCACGGCGTGGAGATCGCCGGCGCCGAGGTGGTCGTGGTCGGACGTGGCCTGACCGTCGGCCGTCCGCTCGGTCTGCTGCTGACCCGCCGCAGCGAGAACGCCACCGTCACCCTCTGCCACACCGGCACCCGCGACCTGGCCGCCCACACCCGCACGGCCGACATCGTCGTGGCCGCCGCCGGCGTCCCCGACATCATCACCGCCGCGATGGTGAAGCCCGGCGCGGCCGTGCTCGACGTCGGCGTCTCGCGCCGCGACGGCAAGATCGCCGGCGACGTCGCCGCCGACGTGTGGGAGACCGCGGGCTGGGTCTCCCCGAACCCCGGCGGGGTCGGGCCGATGACGCGCGCGATGCTGCTGGCCAACGTGGTCTCGATGGCCGAGGAGTCGGTCGCCGCCGACGCGTCCCGCGCGGCGGCGACCCGCGCGTGAGCCCGGCCGACGCGGTGGGTGACGAGGCGGGCGAGCCGCCCGCCGAGCCGGACCCCGCCGACGGCCCGGACCCGGACGAGGAGCCGCGCCGCTACCCCTCGACGGTCGGCGGCCTGTTCTACCTGCTGATCCTCACGGTCACGGCCACCGGCCTCGTCCTGGCGTACGTCGAGGACTGGCGCCTCGGCGTCCGGGTGCTGGGTGGGGGGCTGATGGGGGCCTCGGCCCTGCGCCTGGTCCTGCCCGAGCGCGACGCCGGCATGCTCGCCGTACGCCACCGCCTCACCGACGTGCTCCTGCTCGCCGCGACGGGCGCGGCGCTGTTCTTCCTGGCCGGCGACATCCCCGACCAGCCCCTCTGACCCACCTCGCCGCGCCGACGGGTCTCGACAGGCTCGACCCCCGGTGGTCGAGCCTGCCGAGACCGGTCGGTGGTCGAGCCTCGCCGAGACCCGGTGACCTCGCTGACCGGGATCAGCTCAGCTCAGGTCAGATCAGGCCGAGCTCGGTGACGGCGTTGCGCTCGTCGTCGAGCTCCTTGACCGTGGCGTCGATCCGGCCGCGGGAGAAGTCGTCGATCTCCAGGCCCTGGACGATCTCCCAGTCCCCGTCCTTGGTGGTGACGGGGAAGGAGGAGACCAGGCCCTCGGGGACGCCGTAGGAGCCGTCGGAGGCGACCGCCATCGAGACCCAGTCACCGTCGGCGGAGCCGAAGAGCCAGTCGCGGGCGGCGTCGATGGTGGCCGAGGCGGCCGAGGCGGCCGAGGAGGAGCCCCGGGCCTCGATGATCGCCGCGCCGCGCTTGGCGACGGTCGGGATGAAGGTGTTCTCCAGCCACTCCTGGTCGCCGACGACCTCGGCGGCGTTGCGGCCGCCGACCTCGGCGTGGAAGAGGTCGGGGTACTGGGTGGCGGAGTGGTTGCCCCAGATCGTCATCTTGGTGATGTCGGTGACCGACGCGCCGGTCTTGGCGGCCAGCTGCGAGATGGCGCGGTTGTGGTCGAGCCGGGTCAGGGCCGAGAAGCGCTCACCCGGGATGTCGGGGGCGTTGCTCCGCGCGATGAGCGCGTTGGTGTTGGCCGGGTTGCCGGTGACGCCGATGCGGACGTCGTCGGCCGCGACCTTGTTGAGCGCCTTGCCCTGCGCGGTGAAGATCGCGCCGTTGGCGGACAGCAGGTCGCCGCGCTCCATGCCGGGGCCGCGCGGACGGGCGCCGACGAGCAGGGCGAGGTTGACGCCGTCGAAGATCGTCTCGGCGTCGTCGCCGATCTCGACCCCGGCCAGGTGGGGGAACGCGCAGTCGTCGAGCTCCATGACCACGCCCTCGAGCGCCTTCAGCGCGGGCGTGATCTCGAGCAGGCGCAGCTCGATCGGGCGATCGGCGAGCAGACCGCCGCTGGCGAGACGGAAGAGCAGGCTGTAGCCGATCTGACCGGCGGCGCCGGTGACGGCCACCTTCAGCGGGGTTTGGCTCACGGGGACTCCTTGGGGTGCGCACGAGACGGAACTGCGCCGAACCTAGCAGCGCGCCGACCCCCCGAGGCACCCGCCTCCGCGGGCTACTGACCGCTCGGAGGCCGGATCTGCGTGCGGTCGCTCGCGGAGTCGGGGGTGGGCCAGCCCTGGCCGTGCTCGTCGTGCTGGCCCGGCTGGGCCGGCTGGGGGGCGGGGAACCACTGCTGGGCCTGCGGGTCCCACTGCCAGCCGTCCTGGATGATCGGCTGCTGCACGGGCTGCGGGGTCTGCCCCCACTGGCTGGTCGCCGGCTGGCCGGTCGCGCCCTGGCCGGCACCGGTCTGGCCGGCACCGGTCTGCTCGGTGCGCGGCGCCGGGTACGGGTCGGCCGCCCGGGCCATCGGGTCGGAGCTGCGTACGGCGGGCTGCGGGGTCGCGGCCTGGCCGGCGGCGTGGCCGGCGTCCTGGGGCTGGAGGACCTGCTGGCCCTGGGGGTAGCCGGCGACCTGCTGGTTCCACTGCTGCTGGTACTGGTCGGGGGCGCCGTAGCCGGGCACCGCCACGGACCGGCCCGAGCGCAGGCCCGAGCCGGGCACCGGGTCGGTGCCGTGGCCGAACAGCGCGGGGTAGGCCGCGCCGGCGATCGCGGCCCCGGCGACCGGCGCGAGCAGGAACAGCCAGATCTGGGCGATCGCGTCGCCGCCGGAGAAGAACACCGTGGAGAGCGAGCGGGCCGGGTTGACCGAGGTGCCGGTCGCGGTCATCGAGGCGAAGTGGATGGCGGCGAGGGTCAGCCCGATCGCCAGGGGAGCGAGCGCCGGGTGCTCGTTGCGGGTGTCGGTGACCGCGAGGATGACCAGCACGAAGATGAAGGTCATCACGACCTCGATGATCAGCGCGCCGCCGAGCGCGAAGCCACCGCGGTCGCCGAAGCCGTTGGCCCCGAAGACGTCGTCGCCGAAGGCGGCGCCGGTGTCGCCGGCGATCGCCATCAGCACCACGAGCAGGCCGCCGACGAGGGCGCCGCCGACCTGGGCGCCGACGTACGCCCCGGCCTCGCGCCAGGCGATCCGTCCGCCGAGCGCGGCGCCCACGGTGACCGCGGGGTTGAAGTGACCGCCGGAGATCCGGCCGAACGCGTAGACCATCGCCACGATGGCGATGCCGAAGGACAGGCCCACTGCGGTGTAGTCCTGGGCGAGGACGGCGGCGCCGACTCCGAAGACGACGAGCACGAAGGTGCCGATCGCCTCGGCACTGAGCTTCTGGGCCAGCGTGGGGACGGGGGGGTCGATCATGTCGGGGACTCCTCGAGACGGTGACTTCTCTGCTGCACGAGTGCCCCCGCAGCGTAGACCCAAACCCGGGCCCTCCTGCGCGGCACCGGCTCATCGACCCGGGATTCGTTGAACTGTGGTCCCGGGGCTGCAAGGCTGACCGCGTCGCCAGGCCGGTTCCCGGTCAGGTATCTTGACGTCAAGGAACTTTCCGCGACCCACCCGCAGGAGTGCTGCCCACATGGCCAACCCGTCCCGGATCATCTACACGCTCACCGACGAGGCGCCGCTGCTGGCGACGTACTCCTTCCTGCCGGTCATCGCGGCCTACGCCGCCAAGGCGGGGGTCGCGGTCGAGACCCGCGACATCTCCCTGGCCGCGCGGATCCTGGCCCAGTTCCCCGACCGGCTCGGCGACCAGGCCGTCGACGACGCCCTGGCCGAGCTCGGCGACCTCGCGAAGACGCCCGAGGCCAACATCATCAAGCTGCCCAACATCTCCGCCTCGATCCCGCAGCTCAAGGCCGCGATCAAGGAGCTGCAGCAGCAGGGCTTCGACCTGCCGGCCTACCCCGACGACGCGACGTCGGAGGAGGACCAGGACGTCCGGGCCCGCTACGACAAGGTCAAGGGCTCCGCGGTCAACCCCGTGCTGCGCGAGGGCAACTCCGACCGCCGGGCCCCCGCCTCGGTCAAGGGCTACGCGAAGGCCCACCCGCACCGGATGGGCGCCTGGAGCCCGGACTCGAGGACCCACGTGGCCACCATGGGGGAGCACGACTTCTTCTCCAACGAGCAGTCGGTGGTGCTGGAGTCCGACGACACCCTGCGCATCGAGCACGAGGCCGCCGACGGCACCGTGACGGTGCTGAAGGACGAGGTGAAGGTGCTCGCCGGCGAGGTCGTCGACGGCACGTTCATGGACGTCGCGGCGCTGCGCCGCTTCCTCACCGAGCAGATCGCGCGGGCCAAGGCCGACGACGTGCTGTTCTCGGTGCACCTCAAGGCCACGATGATGAAGGTCTCGGACCCGATCATCTTCGGCCACGCGGTGCAGGCCTTCTTCCCCACGCTCTTCGACCAGTACGGCGAGCAGCTGGCCGCGGCGGGCATCTCGCCCAACGACGGCCTCGGCGCCCTCCTCGACGCCGTCAAGGACCTGCCGGACGGCGAGGCCATCAAGGCCGCGGTCGACCAGGGCCTGGCCGAGGGGCCGGCGATGGCGATGGTCGACGACCGCCTGGGGATCACCAACCTCCACGTGCCGTCCGACGTCATCATCGACGCCTCGATGCCGGCGATGATCCGCACCTCGGGCCACATGTGGGGCCCCGACGGCGAGGAGGCCGACTGCCTCGCGGTCATCCCCGACTCCTCCTACGCCGGCGTCTACCAGACCGTCCTCGACGACTGCCGCGCCCACGGCGCGTTCGACCCCTCGACGATGGGCTCGGTCCCCAACGTCGGGCTGATGGCCCAGGCGGCCGAGGAGTACGGCTCCCACGACAAGACCTTCGAGGTCCCGGCCGCGGGCACCGTCCGCGTCGTCGCCTCCGACGGCTCGGTCCTGATGGAGCACACCGTGCAGCCCGGCGACATCTGGCGCGCCTGCCAGACCAAGGACGCCCCCATCCGCGACTGGGTCAAGCTCGCCGTCACCCGCGCCCGGGCCACCGGCTCGCCCGCGATCTTCTGGCTCGACGAGGCACGCGCCCACGACGCGCGGCTGATCGCCAAGATCGGTGACTACCTCCCCGAGCACGACACCGAGGGGCTGACGATCGAGATCATGGCGCCGGCCGAGGCCACGGCGTACTCGCTGGAGCGGATCCGCCGCGGCGAGGACACCATCTCGGTGACCGGCAACGTGCTGCGCGACTACAACACCGACCTCTTCCCGATCCTCGAGCTCGGCACGTCGGCGAAGATGCTCTCGGTCGTCCCGCTGATGAACGGCGGCGGCCTCTTCGAGACCGGCGCCGGCGGGTCGGCACCCAAGCACGTGCAGCAGCTCGTGAAGGAGAACTACCTGCGCTGGGACAGCCTCGGCGAGTTCTTCGCCCTGGCCGCCAGCCTCGAGCACCTCGCGCAGGCCGACGACAACAACCGCGCGCAGGTCCTGGCCGACACCCTCGACCGGGCCACCGGCACGTTCCTCAACGAGGACAAGTCGCCGACCCGCAAGCTCGGCGGCATCGACAACCGCGGCTCGCACTTCTACCTCGCGCTCTACTGGGCCGAGGAGCTCGCGAAGCAGAGCGACGACGCCGACCTGGCCACCGACTTCGCCTCGCTGGCCGAGACGCTGCGCGGCGCGGAGGACACCATCGTCGGCGAGCTCAACGACGTGCAGGGCAGCCCCGCCGACATCGGCGGCTACTTCCACCCCGACCCCGAGAAGGCCGAGCAGGTCATGCGGCCCTCGGCGACGCTCAACGAGGCGCTCGCGGGACTGTGACCTCCGGGTCTCGACAAGCTCGACCACCGGCTCGACCACCGGGTCTCGACAAGCTCGACCACCGGCTCGACCACCGGGTCTCGACAAGCTCGACCACCGGCTCGACCGCCACTGGTGGTCGAGCTTGCCGAGACCGCATAACCCGGGGCAGGGGTGTCCGTTGAGCGGGCATGACGATCCGTGCCACCGGCCTGTCCCGACTCGCGGCGGCCGTGACGGTGGTCTCGGCGGCGCTCCTGCTCGCGCCGAGCGCCGGGGCCGAGCCGATCCCCGACGACTCCACCCCGCTGTCCGGTCCGGCGTACGTCGGGCGGCCGGCGACGCCGCGGCCGGACTGGGTGCCGGCCGCGCCCTCCCACCCGTCGATGGCGCCCAACCAGAAGAGCAACATCCACTCCGACGCCTACCAGAGCGACACCAACCGGTGGGCCGGTCCGCTGGGTCGTGACCCGCAGACCACCTCGACGTTCCAGGTGGCCGAGTGCGCCTCGCTGACCTTCGACCGTCGCGGCCGCGTCGAGACGGTCTGCGTGGGGGCCGAGGCGCCGCGACTGGTGCTGATGGACCCGGTCACGCTGGAGGTGCTGGCCACGCACCCGCTGCCACCGCGCACCCCCGCGGCCGACACGCTGAGCGACTTCAGCGGCGGCGGCTACTTCTACCTCGACGACCGCGACCGCGCCGTCATCCCGACCACCGAGCGGCACGTCGTGGTCATCGCGCAGACCGACGGGCCCGGGGGACCGGGCTTCCGCCAGGTCCGCGACCACGACGTCAGCGCGCTGATGGCCGACGACGACAAGATCGTCTCGGCTCTGCCCGACTGGGCCGGCCGGATCGTCTTCGTCACCAAGGCCGGCGTGGTGGGCTCGATCGACCCGGCCACCGGGCGGGCCCACCGGCTGGTGCTCGGTGAGGAGATCGCCAACTCGTTCGCGGTCGACGAGGACGGCGGCGTCTACGTGGTCACCGCCCGCGCCCTCTACCGGCTCGACCACGACCGCCGCGGCCGGCTGCGCGTGACGTGGCGCCAGGGCTACGCCAACACGGGCGAGCTCAAGCCCGGGCAGGTCTCCGCCGGGTCCGGCACGACCCCGACGGTGATGGGTCGCCGCTGGGTGGCGATCACCGACAACGCCGACCCCATGCAGGTGGTCGTCTACCGCCGCGGCGCCGAGGTGCGCGGTCGGCGCGAGGTCTGCTCGGTGCCGGTCTTCCGCCGGGGTGCGAGCGCCACCGACAACTCCCTGATCGCCGCCGGCCGGGCACTCGTGGTGACCAACAACTACGGCTACGACGGCCCGGTCCGCGACGCCCTCGGCGGCACCAGCGAGCCGGGTCTCGAGCGGATCGACGTCGACCGGGACGGCCGGGGCTGCCACCGGGTGTGGCGCAACACCACCGAGAGCTCGACCTCGGCGGTGCCGAAGCTCTCCCTGGCCACGGGGCTCGTCTACACCGTCACCAAGGCCCCCGTCCGGGGCCAGGACGTGTGGTTCCTCTCCGCCCTCGACTTCCGCACCGGCCGGCTCGTGTGGGGTCAGCGCTACGGCACCGGGCTGGGCTTCAACAACAACTACGCACCCGTCAGCCTGGCCCGCACCGGCGTGGCGTACGTCGGCGTCCTCGGCGGCCTCGTCCGGGTCGCCGACGCGACGCCGGCCCGGGTGCCGCCGGCCCGCCCGGTCCTGCGGCTGCGCAGCCGCCCCCGCGGGGCGGTGGTGGCCGGACCGGACCGCGAGTTCGTCGACCGGGTGGTCTTCCGCCGCGGCGGTCGGGTCGTGGCGCGCGACACCCGGGCGCCGTTCACCGCGCCCGGTCCGCGACGGGGCCTGCGGGCCGCCGTCGTCCTGGAGGACGGCACGCGGGTGGCGCTGCGCCGGCGCTGAGGCTCGGCGGCGGGGTCTCGACAGGCTCGACCACCGGGAGGTCGAGCGGGCCGGACCCTTGTGAAACCGGTCGTCGCCTGTCCATGGTGGGGGCATGACCGACTCCACCGACACCAAGATCACCGTCCAGCGCTCCATCGACGCCTCGTCAGCCGAGGTCTTCGACGTGCTCACCAACCCCGAGCGGCATCCCGAGCTCGACGGGTCCGGCTTCGTCCGCAGCGTCGACCAGGCCGACCGGATCACCGCCACCGGCCAGTCCTTCCGGATGAACATGGCCGGTGACCACATGGGCGGCGACTACCAGACCGACAACGTCGTCACCGGCTACGACCCCCACCGCCTGGTCAGCTGGAAGACGGCGCCTGCCGGGCAGGAGCCTCCCGGCTGGGAGTGGGTGTGGGAGCTCGTGGCCCAGGGACCCGACAGCACCGACGTCCGGCTCACCTACGACTGGAGCAAGGTCACCGACCAGGCCCTGCTGGCCAAGATCCCCTTCCCCCTGGTGCCCGCCGACGCGCTCGAGGGATCGCTGGCCAAGCTGGCGGAGGCGGTCAGCGGCTGACCTCACGCGGGTCGCACCGGGAATAGGTCACGGCCCGGGTCCGGTTGGAGGATGAGCACGCCGATCCTCCTTCCGGAAGCCTCGCCATGACCGTCACCGCCCCGCCCCAGCCCGCGCTCGCCGACATCGGTGCCCGACGGGTGACCCTCGCCGTGCTCGCGCTGGCCATGGGCGGCTTCGCGATCGGCACGGCCGAGTTCGTGACCATGGGCCTGCTGCCCGAGGTGGCCGAGGGTGTGGGCGTCTCGATCCCGTCCGCCGGGCACGTGATCTCGGCGTACGCCGTCGGGGTCGTGGTGGGTGCGCCGATCATGGCCTTCTTCGCGGCCCGCTGGCCCCGGCGCGGGCTCCTGATCGGCCTGATGGCGGCGTACGCGCTGTTCAACGCCCTGTCCGCCGTGGCGGGCGACCTGCAGATGCTGGTCCTGGCCCGGTTCCTCGACGGGCTGCCCCACGCCGCCTACTTCGGCGTCGCCTCGCTCGTGGCGGCCGACCTCGCCGCGCCCGGGCGCAAGGGACGCGCGATCGCCTCGGTGATGCTCGGCCTGTCGGTGGCCAACGTCGTGGGCGTGCCCGCCGCCACCTGGATGGGTCAGGCGCTGGGCTGGCGCTCGGCCTACTGGGCCGTCGCCGGGCTCGCGCTGGTCACCGTCGCGCTCGTGACGGCCTTCGTGCCCGCGCGACCCGGCAATCTCGAGGCGACGGGTCGTGGCGAGCTCGCCGCGCTGCGCAAGCCGCAGGTGTGGCTCACGCTGCTGGCCGGCGCGATCGGCTTCGGCGGGATGTTCGCGGTCTTCTCCTACATCGCCCCGACCGTCACCGAGGTGGGTGGCCTGGGCAAGGGTGCCGTCCCGGTCTTCCTGCTCGCCTTCGGGCTCGGCATGGTGGCCGGCACCTGGGCGGCCGGCGAGATGGCCGACTGGTCGATCTTCCGGTCGCTGGTGATCGGCTCGGTCGGCATGGCCGTCTCGCTGATCGCCTTCTGGCTGCTCGCGCCGCTCGGATGGGCCCTGCTGCCGGTGGCCTTCACGATCACCTTCCTCGGCTCCGTGCTCGTGGTGAACCTCCAGCTGCGGCTGATGGACGTGGCCGGTGACGCCCAGAACCTCGGCGCCGCCATGAACCACGCCTCGCTCAACGTCGCCAACGCGCTCGGCGCCTGGATCGGTGGCGTCGTCATCGCCTCCGGCCTGGGGTTCCGGGCGCCGGCGCTGGCCGGGGTCGGGCTGGCCCTCGCCGGGCTCGGAGTGATCGGGGTCTCGGCCGCCGTGGCGCGCCGGACCCCCACCGCCCCGGTTGGGTAGCAGTCAGTAGGGTTCCTCGGGTGCCGACGATCGGAGTGGCAGTCGCGATCCCGGAGCCGTGGGCGACCCGGCTCCAGGACTACCGGCGGTCGGTGGGCGACACCACGGCGACGATGATCCCCACCCACATCACGCTCGTCCCGCCCACGCAGATCGACAGCGACGTCTCCCGCATCGAGCAGCACCTCGACGCGGCCGCCCGCCAGGTGGCGCCGTTCCGGGTGCACCTGCGCGGCACCGGCACGTTCCGCCCCACCTCGCCCGTGGTCTTCGTGAGCCTGGTCGAGGGGATCTCCCAGTGCGAGCAGCTGGCCGACGTCGTACGCCGCGGGCCGCTGGCCGTGGACCTCGACTTCCCCTACCACCCGCACGTGACCGTCGCCCACCACCTGGCCGACGACCGCCTCGACCAGGCCTTCGCCGAGCTGGCCGGCTTCGAGTGCGAGTTCGCGGTCACCGAGTTCCACCTCTACGTGCATGATGCCGACCTCGGGTGGCAACCGACCAGGGAGTTCCCCCTCGCCGAGCCGACAGCCGACCCCGCCGCCCACCTAGGAGCCTGACATGGCCTCGATCTCCGACCGGCTGGCCGCGGCGCGCGAACGCCACCCGGCGCTCGACCACGTGCTGTGCATGCAGGAGCACTACTCCGGCGTGAAGGCCAACCAGCAGGCCGGGGGCGTCACCTACTTCGCCTTCTTGTCCTTCTTCCCGGTCCTGGCGCTGGCGGTCTTCGTGGTCGGGGTGATCTCCCAGGTCTACCCCGGCGTGAACGCCGATCTGGTCAAGGCCATCAACGAGGTCCTGCCCGGCGTCGTGGGGTCCGAGGAGGGGCAGGTCTCGCTCGACGACATCCGCACCTTCTCGGGCTGGGCCGCCGTGATCGGCCTCGCGGGTGTGCTCTACAGCGGCCTGGCCTGGATGTCCGCCCTGCGCGACGCGCTGTTCGTGGTCTTCGAGAAGCCCGACTTCCGCCAGCCGAGCTTCGTGATCGGCAAGCTGCGCGACCTGCTCACCCTGGCCACGCTCGGGCTGACCCTGCTGGTCTCGGTGGCCGCCACCGGCTTCGTCCGCGGGTTCTCCGACGAGGTGCTGTCCTTCCTGCGCCTCGACAGCACCCTGGGCTGGGTGGTGGAGCTGGCCACCATCGCGCTCGGCCTGGCCGTCAACGCGCTGCTGTTCTTCCTGATCTTCCGGATGCTGGCCAACCCCGCGCTCCCGCGCCGGTCGTTGTGGGCGGGCGCGGCGCTCGGCGCCGTGGGCTTCGAGCTGCTCAAGGTGCTGTCCCAGTACCTGCTGCAGTCCACGAAGGACCAGCCGGCCTTCCAGGCCTTCGGGATCGCCCTGGTCCTGGTCGTGTGGATCAACTACTCCTCGCGGGTGACCCTGTACGCCGCGTCCTGGGCCTGGTCGACCGCCGAGGCGCGGGCCGGACGACTGCCGACGGACGCCCGCCCCGTGCAGGGTCCGCGGTCGCCCTCGCTGGCCGAGCACCCGGCCCTGGGCGGCGAGGCGCCCGGTGGCGGCCGGCGTACCTGGGTCGCGCCCGCAGCCGGCGGCGCGGCCGCGATGCTCGCCGCGGTCGCGGTGCTCCGCAAGCGCAGCTAGCAGCCCCGGGGCCGCCCTCCCGGCGTCAGCGACCGTGGCGCAGGGCGGCGTGCAGGTCCCAGTTGAGGCGCGAGATCACGTCGAGCGGGATCTCCTTGGGGCAGGCCGCGGTGCACTCGCCGATGTTGGTGCAGCCACCGAAGCCCTCGGCGTCGTGCTGGCCGACCATGTTGACCACGCGGCTGTCGCGCTCGGCCTGGCCCTGCGGCAGCTCGCCGAGGTGGGTGATCTTGGCACCGAGGAAGAGCGAGGCCGAGCCGTTGGGGCAGGCTGCGACACAGGCGCCGCAGCCGATGCAGGTGGCCACGTCGAAGGCGCGGTCGGCCTTGTCCTTGGGCACCGGCGTCGCGTGGGCGTCGGGAGCGGCGCCGGTGTTGACCGAGATGAAGCCACCCTGCTGGATGATCCGGTCGAAGGCGCCTCGGTCGACGACGAGGTCCTTGATCACCGGGAACGCGTCGGCGCGCCACGGCTCGATGGTGATCGTGTCGCCGTCCTTGAAGGACCGCATGTGCAGCTGGCAGGTGGTGGTCACCTCGGGGCCGTGGGCCTCGCCGTTGATCATCAGCCCGCAGGTGCCGCAGATGCCCTCGCGGCAGTCGGAGTCGAAGGCGATCGGCTCCTCACCCGCGCTGTTGAGCTGCTCGTTGAGCACGTCGAGCATCTCGAGGAACGACATGTCCTCGGAGACGTCGCCGAGCTCGTAGGTGTGGATCCGGCCCTCGGCGGCCGTGTCGGCCTGGCGCCAGATGTTGAGGGTGAGGTTCACTTGTAGCTCCGCTGCTTCATCTCGACGGACTCATAGGTCAGCTCTTCCTTGTGCAGGACCGGCTCGGCGCCGTCCCCGCCGCCCCACTCCCAGGCCGCCACGTAGGCGTACTGGTCGTCGTGGCGCAGGGCCTCGCCGTCCTCGGTCTGCGACTCGGCCCGGAAGTGGCCGCCGCAGGACTCGCGCCGGTTGAGGGCGTCGATGCACATCAGCTCGCCGAGCTCGAAGAAGTCGGCCACGCGACCGGCCTTCTCCAGCGACTGGTTCATGCTGTCGGCGCTGCCGAGGACCTTGACGTTGCGCCAGAAGTCCTCCTTCAGGCTGCGGATCAGGTCGATGGCCTTGCGCAGGCCCTCGGCCGAGCGCTCCATGCCGCAGTACTCCCACATGATGTTGCCGAGCTCGCGGTGGTAGGAGTCGACGCTGCGGGTGCCGCCGGTGCTCATGAACTGCTCGATGCGCGAGGCCACCGACTCCTGCGCCTCGACCACGGCGGGGTGGTCCTCGGGCACCTTGTCGAACGGACCCTCGGCGAGGTAGTCGCGGATCGTGTTCGGCAGCACGAAGTAGCCGTCGGCCAGGCCCTGCATCAGCGCCGAGGCGCCGAGGCGGTTGGCGCCGTGGTCGGAGAAGTTGGCCTCGCCGGTCACGAACAGCCCGGGGATCGTGGACTGGAGGTCGTAGTCGACCCACAGCCCGCCCATCACGTAGTGCACGGCGGGGTAGATCCGCATCGGCGCGGTGTAGGGGTCCTCGCCCGTGATCCGGGCGTACATGTCGAAGAGGTTGCCGTACTTCGACTCGATCGTGTCGCGCCCGAGCCGGTCGATGGCCTCGGCGAAGTCGAGGTAGACCCCGCGGCGTACGCCCTCGACCTCGGGTCCGACTCCGCGGCCCTCGTCGCACATGTTCTTGGCCTGCCGCGAGGCGATGTCGCGGGGGACCAGGTTGCCGAACGCCGGGTAGATCCGCTCCAGGTAGTAGTCGCGGTCCTCCTCGGGGATGTCGCGTGGGTCCTTGGTGCAGTCGGCCTTGTTCTTCGGCACCCAGATCCGGCCGTCGTTGCGCAGCGACTCCGACATCAGCGTCAGCTTGGACTGGTGGGCGCCCGAGACGGGGATGCAGGTCGGGTGGATCTGCGTGTAGCAGGGGTTGGCCATCAACGCGCCCTTGCGGTGGGCCCGCCAGGTGGCGGTGACGTTGCAGCCCATCGCGTTGGTGGAGAGGTAGTAGACGTTGCCGTAGCCGCCGGAGGCGAGCACGACGACGTCGGCGAAGTAGGTCTCGATCTCGCCGGTGACCATGTCGCGCACGATGATCCCGCGGGCGCGGCCGTCGACGACGATCAGCTCGACCATCTCGTGGCGGGTGTAGGTCTTGACGGTCCCGGCTGCGACCTGGCGCTCGAGGGCCTGGTAGGCGCCGATCAGGAGCTGCTGGCCGGTCTGGCCGCGGGCGTAGAACGTGCGGGAGACCTGCACGCCGCCGAACGAGCGGTTGTCGAGCAGGCCGCCGTACTCGCGGGCGAAGGGGACGCCCTGGGCGACGCACTGGTCGATGATGTTGGTGCTCACCTGGGCCAGGCGGTAGACGTTGGACTCCCGCGAGCGGTAGTCGCCACCCTTGATCGTGTCGTAGAACAGGCGGTAGACGGAGTCGCCGTCGCCCTTGTAGTTCTTGGCCGCGTTGATCCCGCCCTGGGCGGCGATGGAGTGCGCCCGGCGGGGGGAGTCCTGGTAGCAGAAGGACTTCACGACGTAGCCGGCCTCGCCGAGCGTGGCAGCCGCGGACGCGCCGGCCAGGCCGGTGCCGACCACGATCACCGACAGGCGTCGGCGGTTGGCGGGGTTGGCGATCCGGGCCTCGAACTGGCGGGTGTTCCAGCGGTCGTCGATCGGACCGCCGGGGGCCTTGGTGTCGCTGATGGGGGCACCGTCGACGTAGTAGCCGGCCGCGTCGTCGTACTGCTCCTCGCCGAGGTGGCTGGTGTGGGAGGAGTCGGCGGCGTTGGTGGTGTCGGGCATGTCGGTCATCTGGGTTCCTCAGCTCACTTCTCGATGACGCCGGCGAGGACGAAGATCGGGACCAACGAGAAGCCGCCTGCGATGAGGACGGCGAGCCCGTAGCCCAGGACGTTGGCGTTGCGGCGGGCGCGGTCGTTGTTGGTCAGGCCCAGCGTCTGCGCGGCGCTCCAGACGCCGTGGCGCAGGTGCAGGCCCAGCGCGAGCATCGCGGCCAGGTAGATCAGGGTCATCCACCACACGCCGAACGAGTCGACCATCAGGTTGTAGGGGTCGTTGGTCGCCCCGCCCGCGGGGTTGACCTTGCCGACCGTGAAGTTCAGCAGGTGCCAGACGATGAACAGCAGCAGCGCGATGCCGCCCCAGCGCATCCAGTGGGAGGCGAACGTCGAGTGCTTGTTCTTCTTCACCACGTACTTGACGCTGCGGGCCTTGCCGGCGCGGCGCCACAGGGCCACGGCGCAGGCGACGTGCACCACCAGCGAGAGCAGCAGCACGACCCGGATGATCCAGAGCGCACCCGCGTACGGGAGGATCGGTTCACCCAGCTCACGCAGGTGCTCGGCGTAGTCGTTGAACGCGTCGTGCCCGGCGAACGCCTTGAGGTTGCCGTACATGTGCGCGAGCACGTAGCCGATGAAGACGATGCCGGAGACGGCCATCAGCATCTTCAGGGCGATCGTGTTGCGCGCTGCGCGGGACCCCTTGACCAGAGGGCGTTGCGTCGGACGGGGAGGCTGGGTTGCTTGTGCCACGAACCAGAACGCTACCGCCGCGGTCCAGGGATCGGTGCGTCGAGGTGTGTGAGATAGGTCCGGTTAGGTGACCCTTCCCTCGCCGCGGTCCGAGGACGCGGGCGCCACTCAGGCCCGGGCGCGGGCCCCGACCAGCTCCTCCAGCGTCGCCGTGAGCTCGCCGACCGCGTCGCGCCAGGTGCGCGTGGCCAGCTCGCGGCCACGCTGCCCGAGCAGCGCGCGGTGCCGGTCGGCGACGACGGCGGCCACCGCGCGGCGCAGGTCGTGAGGGTCGGCCGGGTCGTAGAGCAGGCCCGACTCGAGGTGCCGCACCACGTCGGGGGCGCCGCCGGCCCGGGCGGCGACGATCGGCACCCCGCTGGCGGCGGCCTGGCGCAGGACGTGGCAGCAGGTCTCGTGCTCGCCGGGGTGCACGAGCACGTCGAGGGTGGGCAGCGCGACGGTGAGCTCGCCGGTGGACAGCGCGCCGGTCAGCTTGGCCTCGGGCAGGTGGGCCGTGAGCCAGGCACGCTGCGACCCCTCGCCGATCACCACGGGGCGGATCCCCGGCACCGAGGCCAGGACCCCGAGCCGGCGTACGACGTGCCTCTGGTCCAGGCTGCCGACGTACCCGACCACGACCCGCCCGCCCAGCGGGGAGCGGGAGCGGGCCCAGGAGTCGTGCAGCCACTGGTCGCGCAGGGCGGGGGTGAAGGCCGTGGTGTCGACGCCCGGGGTCCACAGGTCGGCGGTGACGCCGAAGCCGGCGACCCGGTCGCGCATCCACCGGGAGGTCACCAGCACGCGGTCGGCTCGGTCGGCCACCTTGGTGCGCCAGTAGTCCGCGGTCTGGTCGAGGACCGCCGACTGCTCGACCACCACGCTCGGCACCCCGGCCCGCGCGGCGTGCTTGAGCGCCTTGCGCCCCAGGGCGCCGGGCGAGGTGACGTGCACCAGGTCGGGGGCGAACCCCTCGAGGGCCGAGCGCACCTGTCCGCCCACCGGCTCGAGCGGCTGGACGCGCACCACCCGGCTTCCCCGGTACGTCGTCAGGCCGGGCGCGGGCGCCACGACCAGCACCTCGTGGCCGGCGTCGACCAGTCCGTCGGCGACCGCCTTGACGGTCGTCGTCGTGCCGTCCACGGCGGGGAAGAAGGTCTCGGTGACCAGGGCGATCCGCATGGCTCCAGACTGGGCGGCCTCTCCTACGCCCGGGTCACGCCGAGGTGTCCGACTCGTGAACACCTGACCGCGGCCAGATCGCCTCCGCCCGGTGTGGCCCCTTTCACATCCGGCGTTCAATGTGCAGACTCAGCACGACTCGGCTCCAGGAGAGGTGCGAATGTCCACAGGTGTGCACGGCCCGACCCGGGCGCAGATCGAGGAGAAGACGCTCCGGGCCGACCGGTGGTGGCTCGCCCCGCTGGCCACGTTCGTGGTGTTCAGCGCCTTCGTGGTCTACGCGACCGTGCGGGCGTTCATGGGTCGCGACTACTACGCCTCGCCCTACCTCTCGCCGTTCTACTCGCCCTGCCTCGGCGACTGCGTCGAGGGCGCCTCCGACTTCGGCCAGCCGTTCGCGTGGTGGCCGCTGTCGGCGGCGCTGATCATCCTGGTCTTCCCCCTGGGCTTCCGGATGACCTGCTACTACTACCGCAAGGCCTACTACCGGGCGTTCTGGCTCTCGCCGCCCGCCTGCGCCGTCGCCGAGCCCCACCAGGCCTACTCCGGTGAGACCCGCTTCCCGCTGATCCTGCAGAACCTGCACCGCTACTTCTGGTACGCCGCCATCGTGGTCGGGCTGATCCTGTCCTTCGACGTCGTGCTGGCCTTCCGCGACGAGACCGGCGACTGGGGCCACATGGGCCTCGGCACGCTGCTGATGCTGGTCAACGTGGTGCTGATCTGGCTCTACACGCTGTCGTGCCACTCCTGCCGGCACGCGGTCGGCGGACGGCTGCGCCACTTCTCCAAGCACCCGGTGCGCTACAAGCTCTGGACCTGGGTGTCCAGGCTCAACGGCAGCCACGCGAAGTACGCCTGGTACTCGCTGTTCTCCGTGGCCCTGGTGGACCTCTACATCTTCCTGCTGGCCACCGACGTGATCGAGGACCTGAGGTTTTTTTGATGAGCACAGCAGAGCGGCACCCGATGACCGGCAACGAGATGGACGGCGCGTCCGAGGGCGGCATGGAGCGCCACCAGTACGACGTCGTGGTGGTCGGGGCCGGCGGCGCCGGCCTCCGCGCGGCGATCGCCGCCCAGGACTCGGGCGCCCGGGTCGCACTGGTCTGCAAGTCGCTGCTCGGCAAGGCGCACACGGTGATGGCCGAGGGCGGCATCGCCGCGGCCATGGGCAACCGCTGGCCCGAGGACAACTGGGAGGTGCACTTCCGCGACACCATGCGTGGCGGGAAGATGCTCAACAACTGGCGGATGGCCCAGCTGCACGCCCAGGAGGCGCCCGAGCGCGTCATGGAGCTGGAGGACTGGGGCGCGCTCTTCGACCGCACCGACGACGGGCTGATCAGCCAGCGCGACTTCGGCGGCCACAAGTACGCCCGGCTGGCCCACGTGGGCGACCGCACCGGCCTGGAGATGATCCGCACCCTGCAGCAGCGTGCGGTCCAGCTCGGCATCGACGTGTTCATGGAGTGCACGATCACCGAGGTGCTGAAGGACGGCGACACCACCGCCGGGGTCTTCGGCTACTGGCGCGAGACCGGTCGCTTCGTGCTCTTCGAGGCGCCCAGCGTCATCCTGGCCACGGGCGGCATCGGCAAGTCGTTCAAGGTCACCTCCAACTCCTGGGAGTACACCGGCGACGGGCACGCGCTCGCCCTGCGCGCCGGCGCCAGCCTGATCAACATGGAGTTCGTGCAGTTCCACCCCACCGGCATGGTGTGGCCGCCCTCGGTGAAGGGGCTGCTGGTCACGGAGTCGGTGCGCGGCGACGGCGGCGTCCTGAAGAACTCCGAGGGCGAGCGCTTCATGTTCGACTACATCCCGGACTTCTTCAAGGCCGAGACCGCCGACACGGTCGAGGAGGCCGACCGGTGGTACGACGACAAGGCGAACAACCGGAGGCCGCCGGAGCTGCTGCCGCGCGACGAGGTCGCGCGCGCGATCAACTCCGAGATCAAGGCCGGGCGCGGCACCCCCCACGGAGGGATCTACCTCGACATCGCCTCGCGCCGCTCGGCGGAGTTCATCCGCAAGCGGCTGCCCTCGATGTACCACCAGTTCAAGGAGCTCGCCGACGTCGACATCACGGCCGAGCCGATGGAGATCGGACCGACCTGCCACTACGTCATGGGCGGCATCGAGGTCGACGCCGACACCCAGGAGAGCGCGGTCCCCGGCCTGTACGCCGTCGGCGAGTGCTCCGGCGGCATGCACGGCTCCAACCGGCTGGGCGGCAACTCGCTGGGGGACCTGCTCGTCTTCGGCAAGCGCGCCGGCGAGTCGGCGACGGCGTACGCCGCCGCGCTGGGGGCCGAGCGGCCGCGGGTGCACGAGGCCGACGTGAAGGCGGCCGAGCAGAGCGCGCTCGCCCCCTTCGACCCCCCGCTGAGCGGCGCGGCCCACACCGAGAACCCCTACACGATCCAGTCCGACCTCCAGCAGTCGATGAACGACCTGGTCGGGATCATCCGGGAGGGTGCGGAGCTCGAGCGGTCGCTGAGCGAGGTCGAGGCGTTCAAGGAGCGGGCCAAGCACCTGCTGGTCGAGGGCCACCGGCAGTACAACCCCGGGTGGCACCTGGCGCTCGACCTGCGCAACATGCTGGTCGTCAGCGAGTGCATCGCCAAGGCGGCGCTGGCCCGGCAGGAGTCCCGCGGCGGGCACACCCGCAACGACTTCCCGGCCACCGATCCCGAGTGGGGCACCAAGAACCTCGTCTGCGACCGCGACGCCGCCGGCACCGGCATCGACCTGTCCGAGAAGCCGATCCCGGTCATGCCGGACGCGCTCAAGAAGTACTTCGACTGAGGGCAGGGAGACAGCAATGGGCTACGACCTGAAGATGCGCATCTGGCGGGGCGACCAGGACGGCGGCGACCTCGGCGACTACACCGTGGAGGTGTCGGAGGGCGAGGTGGTCCTCGACGCCCTCCACCGGGTGCAGGCCACCCAGGCCGGCGACCTGGCGATCCGGTGGAACTGCAAGGCCGGCAAGTGCGGCTCGTGCAGCGCCGAGATCAACGGGAAGCCGCGGCTGCTGTGCATGACGCGGCTCTCCGACTTCGCGGAGACCGAGACGATCACGGTCACGCCGATGCGGTCCTTCCCGGTGATCCGCGACCTGGTCACCGACGTCTCGTACAACTACGAGAAGGCCAAGGAGCTGCCGTCGTTCTCGCCGCCGCCGCGCGACGCCGACGGAAAGCGGCGGATGGCTCAGATGGACGTCGAGCGCGGCCAGGAGTTCCGCAAGTGCATCGAGTGCTTCCTGTGCCAGAACACCTGCCACGTCGTGCGCGACCACGAGGAGAACAAGCCGGCGTTCGCCGGGCCGCGCTTCTTCCTGCGCTACGCCGAGCTCGACATGCACCCCCTCGACACCCACGACCGTCGTGAGCTCGCTCAGGGCGCGGCGGGGATCGGGATGTGCAACATCACCAAGTGCTGCACCGAGGTGTGCCCCGAGGGCATCAAGATCACCGACAACGCCATCATCCCGATGAAGGAGCGGGTGGTCGACAAGAAGTACGACCCGCTCGTGTGGCTCGGCACCAAGATCGGCCTGCGCAACAAGGACTACGACGGGCGCAGCGAGGGCTGAGCGGCTCGGCTGGTCACGCGCACAGCCAGGTGCGCGCGTAGCCGGCGAGCTCGTCGTCGGCCCGGCGTACGGCCTGCTCGAGGTCGCTCAGCTCGGCGGCGGCGAGGGTCCCGTCGGCTCGCGCGCCGTTCTCGATCCTCGCGCAGATCTCGGCCACCTCGACCAGACCCAGGTTGGCGGCGCTGCCGCGCAGCGCGTGGGCCTCCGCGGCCAGCCGTGCCGACGCCGCCTGGTCGCCCGCCTCGGTCAGGGAGACCACCGCCGCCTCGGCCCGGGTGCGGAAGCGGTCGACCCACCGAGCCACCTCCGCGGCATCGATCCCGTCCTCGATGAGCTCGCGCAGCCGGACCTCCGTCGGTGACGTCGCCCGTGGAGGTCGCGCGCGGGGCGCCTCGGCCGGCTCGGTGGTCGCCGACCCGCTCACCCACCGGGCCAGCGTCGAGGCCAGGAGCGGGACGTCGATCGGCTTGGCGAGGAAGTCGTCCATGCCGGCGTCCAGGCAGCGGGTCCGCTCGGCGGCGACGGCCGCGGCGGTCATGGCGATCACCGGCGTACGTCGCCCCCCGCTCTGCACGGCGCGGATCGCCCGGGTCGCGTCGAAGCCGTCCATCACCGGCATCTGGCAGTCCATCAGCACCGCGGCGAAGCCCTCGGGGTCGTCGGCCACGGCCGCGACGGCGACGGCGCCGTTCTCGGCCAGGACGACGTCGTAGCCGAGCCGACGCAGGATGCCCTCGGCGACCAGCTGGTTGATGTCGTTGTCCTCGACCACCAGCACCCGGCCGCGCTCGCCAGGCTGGCCGGGATGGTCGCTGTGCTCGTGGCGCCCGCAGTGGTCCGTGGCTCGGCGTGGCGCGACCCCCGGACCGCCACCGAGCTCGACGAGCAGGTCCAGCAGCGCTGCAGGCAGCACCGGCTTGGCGAGGAAGCCGTCGATGCCGGCGTCGGCCAGCCAGTCGGCCGCGGGCTCGGCGGCCGAGGAGACCAGCGCGATCCGGGTGAGCTCGTGCCGCGGGTCGGTACGGATGCTCCGGGCCAGCTGGGCGCCGTCGGTCCCGGGCATCAGGTAGTCGAGCAGCACCACGTCGTAGGGGTCGTTCTCCTCCCCGTCCGGACCGACGACCCCGGCGAGCACCCGCTCGGCCTCGTCGGCGGAGTCGACCGCGGTCACCTCCACGCCCCAGCTCGTGAGCTGCTCGGTCAGGATGAAGCGGTTGGTCGCGCTGTCGTCGACGACCAGCACCCTCCGGCCGATCAGCGCGTTCTCCCGCTCGAGGTCCGCGCGGGATCGCTCCCCGACCGACTCGACGAGGTCGACCACGAACCAGAACGTGCTGCCGACGCCGGGCTCGCTGTGCACGCCGAGGTCACCGTCCATCGCGGTGACGATGCGCCGGCAGATGGCCAGGCCCAGCCCGGTGCCGCCGTACTCGCGGGTCGTGGAGCTGTCGGCCTGGGTGAAGGACTCGAACAACCGTGCCTGGGCCTCAGGGGCGATCCCGACGCCGGTGTCGCAGACCTCGACGCGCACCTGCCAGCCGGCGGCGGACGGCGCGCCGGTCGCCCGGACCGACACCTCTCCCTCGGCGGTGAACTTGACGGCGTTGGAGGCGAGGTTGGTGATCACCTGGCCGAAGCGGACCGGGTCCCCTCGCACGAGCGCCGGCAGGTCGGCGGCGCTGGAGACCAGCAGCTCGAGCCCCTTCGAGCGAGCCGTGTCGGCCACCAGCGCCACGCTCTGCTCGAGGACGACCCGCGGGTCGAAGTCGACCTGCTCGAGGTCGAGGTGGCCGGCCTCGATCTTCGACAGGTCCAGGATGTCGTTGACGAGCGCCAGCAGGGTCCGGCCCGCGTCGTCGATGCCGGTCGCGAGCCGACGCTGGTGGGAGTCGAGCGTCGTACGCCGCAGCAGCTCGCTCAGGCCGATGACGCCGTTGAGCGGCGTCCGGATCTCGTGGCTCATCGTCGCCAGGAAGTCCGACTTGGCGCGGGAGGCCTGCAGCGCCTCGTCGCGGGCCTCGGCGATGACCTCGGCGGCCCACGCGCGCTCCGCGACATGGGCCAGCATGACGAGCATCTGCCGGAAGATCGTCAGGTCCGCAGGGCTCGGGGCCGAGCGCGCGAGCGTGTCGGCGGCGATCACGCACACGAGTCGCTCACCGACGAAGACCGGGCCGGCCACCTGGACCTCACCGCCGGGTGCGGGCGCGTGGACGATGCCTCGCTCGGCGACCGCCCGACGGGTCAGCGCCTGGGCGCTGGCCACCGCGTCGCCGGCGCCGTCGTAGCCGATGTCGAGGAAGTCCAGGGCGTCGCCGGGCCCCGGGCCGGGCAGAGCGACCACGGTGGCGGGCCACCGGGCCAGGGGCCGGACGTAGGTCTCGAAGGCGACGAGCACCTCCCTGAGGTCGCGTGCCTCGTTGGCCGCGCCGGCGAGGGCGCTGAGGAACTCCAGGCCCTGGGCGCGTTCCTTGGCGGCGGTGACGTCCTGCACGGTCCCGCTGATCCGGACCGGTCGTCCGTCGCGGTGCACCACGAGGGCTCGGATCCGCAGCCACACGGTGCCCTCGTCGCGCCGCTCCAGGCGAGACTCGAGGTCCATCGGCTCGCCCCGGTCCATCATGCGCCCATAGGCCTCCTGCACCGCGCCGCGGTCGTCGGGGTGGAGCAGGCCGAAGAAGTTCTCCGCGGTTGGCGGCAAGGCCTCGGGGTCGATGCCGCAGAGCCGGTAGATCTCGGCGGACCACTCCACGTCGCCGGTCACCAGGTTGCGTTCGAAGCTGCCGATCCGAGCGATCGTCTGCGCCTCGGCGAGCTGGACGTTGCGGCGGCCGAGCTGCGCGAGCAGCGCACGCTGCCGGGTGTGCTCCTTGACCCGGTAGACCCAGCCCAGGAGGTCGCCCACGTCGTCGTGGACGGGGGAGTGGCTGACCAGGGCCCAGACCCGCGTGCCGTCGGGCCGGTGCAGCAGGACCTCCAGGTCGTGGCCGGGCTCCGTGCTGGTCGCGCGGTGCGCGAGGTGGTGCCGGAGGTCGACGGCACCCTGCTCGTCCATCGCTGCGAAGACCGGGTAGCCGACGACCTGGTCGTCGGTGATGCCGAGCAGCGCGGCCATCCGGTCGTTGGCGTACGTCGTGCAGCCGTCGTCGTCGAAGATCCACACACCGTCCGGCAGCGCGCGCAGCACGAGGTCGGCGGTGAGGCCGTCGGGGCGCGGTGCAGCCAGCGAGGTGTGGGGGGACACCCCACCATGGTGACCCAGCGGTGGGAATCTCGGGCCGGAAGCGGCCGAGTCTGACCGATCGGGCAGCCGCACCTGGTCATCCGACGGCCGCCTAGGGTGAGGCGCGTGACTGAGCGCCACTCCACCGCGACCGACCGTCCCGCCGAGTGGTGGAGGTCGGCGGTCGTCTACCAGGTCTACCCCCGCAGCTTCGCCGACAGCGACGGTGACGGCGTGGGTGACCTCGCCGGCGTCCGGCAGCGGCTCGACCACCTCGAGCGGCTCGGCGTCGACGTGGTGTGGCTCAGCCCGGTCTACCGGTCGCCGATGGACGACAACGGCTACGACATCAGCGACTACCACGACGTCGACCCCCTCTTCGGCACCCTGGCGGACCTCGACGGCCTGATCGCCGACCTGCACGCGCGCGGCATGAAGCTGGTCATGGACCTCGTGGTCAACCACACGAGCAGCGCCCACGCGTGGTTCGAGGAGTCCCGGTCGGGCCGTGGCTCGACCAAGCGCGACTGGTACTGGTGGCGTGCGCCGCGCCCGGGACGCACCGGGGGCGAGCCCGGGGCCGAGCCCACCAACTGGACCTCGGCGTTCTCCGGGCCCGCTTGGACCTGGGACGCGGCGTCGGGGGAGTACTACCTGCACCTGTTCGCGGCGAGCCAGCCGGACCTCAACTGGGAGAACCCGGAGGTCCGCGAGGCGGTCTACGCGATGATGCGCTGGTGGCTCGACCGGGGTGTCGACGGCTTCCGGATGGATGTCATCAACCTCATCTCGAAGACCGTCGTCGACGGTGAGCCGGGCCTGCGGGACGCCACCGACCCGGCCGACCCGTTCGAGCAGGCGCGCAGCGGCCCGCGGCTCCACGAGTTCCTCCAGGAGATGCACCGCGAGGTCTTCGCCGGGCGGCCGGACGGATTGCTGACCGTGGGCGAGATGCCGGGCTGCACGCTCGAGGAGGCGCGGCTCTTCACCGACCCCGCCCGCGGCGAGGTCGACATGGTCTTCCAGTTCGAGCACGTCGACCTCGACACCGGCCCCGGCGGCAAGTGGGACGTCGTCCCGGCGACCTCCCGCGACCTCAAGCGCTCGCTGGCCCGCTGGCAGGACGGTCTCGCGGACGTCGGCTGGAACAGCCTCTACCTCGGCAACCACGACCAGCCCCGGTGCGTGAGCCGCTTCGGGGACGACTCGCCGGCCCACCGGGTCGCCTCGGCGAAGGCGCTGGCGACGGTGCTGCACCTGCACCGCGGGACGCCGTACGTCTACCAGGGCGACGAGCTCGGGATGAGCAACGTGCCGTTCGCGCGGATCGAGGAGCTGCGTGACATCGAGTCGCTCAACGCCCACCGCGAGATGCTGGCCGCGGGGGTGTCGCCCGACGAGGCGATGGCCGCGATCCTCGCGAAGAGCCGTGACCACGCCCGGACCCCCGTGCAGTGGGACGCCACGGAGTCGGCGGGCTTCACGACCGGTCGCCCGTGGATCGGCGTGCACCCCGACCACACCGAGGTCAACGCCGCGACCCAGTGGGAGGACCCCGACTCGGTGCTGCACCACTACCGCCGGCTGGTCGCGCTGCGCCACGAGGAGCCCGTGGTGGCCCACGGCGACTTCACGCTGCTGCTGCCCGACCACGAGCAGGTGCACGCGTTCGTCCGCCGGTGGGCCGGGACCGAGCTGCTGGTGGTGGCCAACCTGTCCTCCGACGACGGCGTCGTGGCGGACGTCGGCGACGGGTGGGGCGGTGCCGAGACGGTGCTGGGCGCCGTCGGTGCGAGGGACGACGGCGACCGGTTCGTGCTCGGGCCCTGGGCCGCCGGCGTGCTGCGCCGGAGGATCTCGGCCTAGACCTCTCTGACGATCTCGCAACGGCGCGTCCGGGCCATTGTCACCGCTCGGCTCGAGGAGGAACGTGAAGTTCTCTCGATCGGTGCCAGGAGGCGACAGGTGATGAAGTGGACAGGGCCGGCAGACGCCGGGTACGACGAGCAGCGATCGCTGTTCAACGCGATGATCGACAAGCACCCGCGGCTGATCGCGGCGTGCGAGAGCCCGTCCGACGTGCGGGAGGCTCTCGAGAAGGCGGAGCACGACGGGCTGGCCGTCGCGGTCCGCTCGGGTGGGCACTCGGTGGCCGGGCAGTCCAGCAACGACGACGGGCTCGTGATCGACGTACGCCCGATGAAGGGTGTCGAGATCGACCCCGCCGCCCGGCGGGCCCGGGTGGCCGGTGGGTGCACGTGGGGGGAGTTCGACGCCGCCGCGCAGGAGCACGGCCTGGCCACCACCGGGGGCCGCGTCTCGACGACCGGTGTCTCGGGCCTGACGCTCGGGGGCGGCTCCGGCTGGCTGGAGCGCCAGCACGGGCTCTCCTGCGACAACCTGCTGGCCGTCGAGCTGGTGACCGCTGACGGGCACGAGGTCCGCGCCGACGACAGCCAGCACCAGGAGCTGCTGTGGGCCTGCAAGGGCGGGGGCGGCAACTTCGGGGTGGTGACCGCGATGGAGTTCGCACTGCACCCGGTGGGACCGATGATCCTCGGCGGGCTGCTGATCTGGCCCGCCTCGCGGGCGGCCGACGTCGCGCCGGCCTTCCGGGACTGGGCGGAGTCCGCACCCGAGGAGCTGGGCAGCGGGCTGGTGGTCCTGAACGCCCCGCCCGAGGAGTTCGTGCCGGCCCACCTGCGCGAGCAGCCGGTCGTGGCCGTCGCGGTCATGTGGAACGGCGACCACGACGCCGGCACCGACCTCGTCTCGACGATGCGCGACCTCGGGCCCGAGGTGGACCTGGTCGGGCCGATGCCCTACGCCGGGCTGCAGTCGATGATCGACGACCCTCCGGGGATGCGGCAGTACTGGAGCGGCGACTACCACGACGCCGTCACCGACGAGGCGCTCGCGGTCTTCCTCGAGTACGGCGAACGTCGGGCCTCACCCCTGACCCAGCACCTGCTGGTGCCGTGGGGCGGGGCGCTCGCCCGGATGGACGAGGACGCCACCCCGCTCAACCAGCGCGCCGCCCGGTGGGTGAGCCACCCCTTCGCCACCTGGGTCGATGCCGCGGACGACGCCGCCAACATCGCGTGGGTCCGCGACTACCGCAAGGCCAACGCGCCGTTCACGACCGGTGGCGTCTACCTCAACTTCATCGGGGAGGAAGGGGTGGACCGGATCAAGGCGGCGTTCGGCGAGGCGAAGTACCACCGCCTCGCCCAGATCAAGGGCGAGTACGACCCGCGCAACGTCTTCGCCGGCAACCAGAACATCCGGCCCCTGGTGCCTGCCTGACCGCGGGCAGCGGCGCCCGGAGCCCGGGCGCCGCTGCTGCTGCGCTACTGGCGGTTGCTCCGCATCTTGGCGGGCGGGGTGAAGCCGCTGCCGGTGGGCAGGAAGATCACCGAGACCTCGCGGCCGGTGATGAAGCTGCCGGTCCCGATCTCCTGGCCGTCGAGGTGCACGGTGTGGCTGCCCGCGGTGACGGGCACGACGCCGGTCGCTGCGCCGGAGGCGCCTGCGCCGGATCCGGGGTAGTCGAGCTCGTGGGCGAAGATCTCGGAGGTCAGTGGCGTGGCGTCGAGGCGGAGCCGGTAGAGCAGCCGTGCGTCGCCGGCGAGCGAGCCGTCGTCCTCGGCGGAGACGGCGCCGGTGATGTGGAGGACGCCGTCGGTGGGTGCGTCGAAGGTGGTCGAGAGCAGCGGCGTGAACGCGCCCGACGTGAAGTCGTCGATGAACGTGTCGGAGGCGTCTCCGAAGGCGGCGACGTCGCCGGGGCGGAGCAGACCGGTGAGGGTGCTCTCCTTGATGTCGGCGCCCGTGAGGGAGTCGTTCTTGACGTCCTTGCCGGTGAGGTTGTTGTTCTTGATCTTCTGGCTGGTCACGGAGTTGTTCTTCAGCTTGCTGCCGTTGATCAGCTTGGCCGCCTCGCTGGGCACGCCGAGCGAGACCGTGAGCGCCGCGGCACCGAGGACCAGTCCGAGCCGGCCGCTGGTGAGGCGCCGCGTGGTGGAGTTGCTGGTGGATTCAGCCATCGTCATCCGCTCCTCTGAGTGGGCGTCGACGCGGGCGCGCCGGCATTCCATCGAGAGTGGACCTGCTCTCCGCCCGCCGCAACGGCGTCTGGACCACCGGCCGCGCCGACGACAGCGGGGTCGTGTGCCTGATGACGGTCGGTGGACCGGTCCCAGGCAGACGACCCCGCTCGGGATGGTGCGCGCTACTGGCGGGTCCTGCGCAGCTTGGCCGGCGGGGTGAAGCCGGCGCCGGTGGGCAGGAAGATCACCGAGACCTCGCGGCCGGTGATGAAGCTGCCGGTCCCGATCTCCTGGCCGTCGAGGTGCACGGTGTGGCTGCCCGCGGTGACGGGCACGACGCCGGTCGCTGCTCCGGAGGCGCCTGCGCCGGATCCGGGGTAGTCGAGCTCGTGGGCGAAGATCTCGGAGGTCAGCGGCGTCGCGTCCAGCCGGAGCCGGTAGAGCAGCCGCCCGTCTCCGCCGAGCGAGCCGTCGTCCTCGGCCGAGACGGCGCCGGTGATGTGCAGGACACCGGCGCTGGGCGCATCGAAGGTGGTGGACACCACCGAGGTGAACCCAGCAGCGGTGAAGTCGTCGATGAACGTGTCGGAGGCGTCACCGAAGGCGGCGACGTCGCCGGGGCGGAGCAGGCCGGTGAGGGTGCTCTCCTTGATGTCGGCGCCCTTCAAGGAGTCGTTCTTGACGTCCTTGCCGGTGAGGTTGTTGTTCTTGATCTTCTGGCTGCTCACGGAGTTGTTCTTCAGCTTGTTGCCGTTGATCAGCTTGGCGGCCTCGCTGGGCGCGCCCAGGGCGACCGTCAGGGCGAGCACCCCGAGGGTGACGCCGAGGCGGCCGCTGCTGAGTCGGCGAGGGCCCTTGCGGCTGAGTGTGTCGGTCATTGTCTGCTCCTGCTCTCTCGGATCACGCCGGTCCCGGTGGGCACCGACCCGTACGGCGAGAAGGAGCAGGCTCCCGCCGACTTGATACACCGAGGCACCGCTCGGCCGGGCCAGGAACCGCGGCGTCGCCCCTGGAACGGGACGGGCCACGGCGCCGGTGGGGCGGTGCGGAGTTCGCTGGAGGAACGATCGTCTAACACAGTTAGGAGTTTCTAACGTCATTCGGATAATCGTCCAGGGCCACGGCTCCCGACGGTCGTCACTGCCCCCGGGCGAGTCCGAAACCTCACACCTGGTGGAGACCGGCGGCCGCGCCTTCTAGGGTGCGCTCCATGACCGTTGACGGCAGCGTGGAGGGCGGGCTCGACGAGCCCACCGAGCTCGAGCCCGAGCAGGGCACCCTGCGGCTGGCGTCGCCCGACGACCAGCACACCCGCGCCGACTGGGAGTCCGCCGCCGCCGCCGTGCTGCGCAAGGCACGCCGGATGGGTGCCGAGGACCCCGACGACCTGGTCTGGGAGAGGCTGACCACCACGACCCTCGACGGGATCGAGGTCCCACCTGTCGGCGGTCCGCACCTGCTCGAGGACCTGCAGACCGACGGGCGGCCTCCCCGCACCGGCGAGTGGGACATTCGCGCGCACCTCGGCGGCGCCGACGCCCCGGCCCTCCACGAGGCCGCGCTCGTGGACCTCGACGGCGGCGTGACCTCGCTGTGGCTCGAGGTCGACGGCGACACCGACCTGGCCGTCCTCCTCGAGGGTGTGCTCCTCGACCTGGCCCCGGTCGTGCTCGACGGCGATGACGACCAGGTGGCGGTGGCGGAGGCGTTCCTCGAGGTGCTGGGCGACACGACCCCGGCTGCCGGCACCAACCTCGGCGGTCGCGGTGACAGCCTGGTCGAGGTCGCGACGCTGGCCCGCGACGCGGGGGTGCTCGGCGTCGTCGTCGACGCGACCACCGCGCACGACCTCGGCGCCTCCGACGCCCAGGAGCTGGGCTGGTCGATGGCCGTGGCGGCGGCGTACCTGCGCGAGCTGACCGACGCCGGCTTCTCCGTCGACGAGGCGGCCGGCCTGGTCGAGTTCCGCTACGCCGCCACCGACGAGCAGTTCCCGACCATGGCCAAGCTGCGCGCCGCCCGCCGGCTCTGGCGGCGGGTGCTCGAGCTCAGCGAGGTCGAGGGAGACCACGAGCAGCGGCAGCACGTCGTGACCAGCCGTCCGATGATGAGCAGGTACGACCCCTACGTGAACATGCTGCGCACCACCGTCGCCTCGTTCGCCGCCGGCGTCGGTGGCGCCGACGCGGTGACCGTGCTGCCGTTCGACAGCCCGCTCGGCCGCCCGGAGACGCTCGGTCGGCGGGTGGCCCGCAACACCAGCGCACTGCTGATGCACGAGTCGCACCTGGCCAAGGTGGCCGACCCCGGCGGCGGCGCCTTCGGACTGGAGAGGCTCACCGACGACCTCGCCGCCGCCGGCTGGGCCGAGCTCGGCCGGATCGAGGAGGACGGCGGCGTCGGCTCCGGCTTCGAGGACCGGGTCGCCGAGGTCGTCGCCCGACGCGACCGCGAGGTGGCCCGCCGTACCCGCCCGATCACCGGACTCACCGAGTTCCCCGACCTCGCCGAAGAGCTGCCCGAGCGAGAGGCGACCGGGGGCGCCGTCGAGACCGTACGTCGCTACGGCGCGAGCTTCGAGGCGCTGCGTGACGACCCGGCGCCCCGCCCGGTCTTCCTGGCCACGCTCGGACCGGTCGCCGCCCACACGGCGCGGGCGACCTTCGTCACCAACCTCCTCGCCGCCGGCGGCATCGCGGTCGACGTCGCCGGCGCCACGGCCGACGCCGAGGAGCTCGTCGCGGCCTACGACGGCCAGGCGGTCGTCTGCCTCGCCGGCTCGGACCCGACGTACGCCGAGTGGGGGAGTGCGGCGGCCGCCGCACTGCGCGAGGCCGGTGCCACCCACGTGGTGGTCGCCGGCAAGCCCACCGACTACAGCGACGACGCGTGCGCGATGGGTGTCGACGCCTTGGACTTCCTGACCCGGACGAGGGAGAAGCTGGCATGACCGTCCCGAAGAGCTTCGCAGGGCTGCCGCTGAGCGGGGTCTCGACAGGCTCGACCACCGATGCGGTCTCGACCACGGGCGGGGAGCCGTGGGGGTCGCCCGAGGGCATCGACATCCTGCCGGTCTACGGCCCCGAGCACCTCGAGGGGCTCGACGCGCTCGACACCTGGCCCGGGCTGAGCCCGTTCCTGCGCGGGCCCTACCCGACGATGTACACCACGCAGCCCTGGACGGTCCGGCAGTACGCCGGCTTCTCCACGGCCGAGGCGTCCAACGCCTTCTACCGCCGCAACCTCGCGGCCGGGCAGAAGGGGCTCTCGGTCGCCTTCGACCTCGCCACCCACCGCGGCTACGACTCCGACCACCCGCGGGTGCGCGGCGACGTCGGCATGGCCGGCGTGGCGATCGACTCGATCTACGACGCGCGCACGCTCTTCGACGGGATCCCGCTCGACGAGATGTCGGTGTCGATGACGATGAACGGCGCGGTGCTGCCGGTGCTGGCGCTCTACATCGCGGCGGCCGAGGAGCAGGGGGTGAAGCCGGAGCTGCTCGCGGGGACGATCCAGAACGACATCCTCAAGGAGTTCATGGTCCGCAACACCTACATCTACCCGCCCGCGCCGAGCATGCGGATCATCTCCGACATCTTCAGCTACACCGCAGCGAAGATGCCGCGGTTCAACTCGATCTCGATCTCCGGCTACCACATCCAGGAGGCCGGGGCGACGCAGGACCTCGAGCTCGCCTACACGCTCGCCGACGGTGTCGAGTACATCCGCGCGGGTCTGGAGGCGGGGCTCGACATCGACGCGTTCGCGCCGCGGCTGTCGTTCTTCTGGGCGATCGGGATGAACTTCTTCATGGAGGTCGCCAAGCTGCGCGCGGCCCGGGCGCTGTGGGCGCGGATGGTGCGGGAGTTCGAGCCGAAGAACCCCAAGTCGCTCAGCCTGCGCACCCACAGCCAGACCAGCGGCTGGTCGCTCACCGCGCAGGACGTCTACAACAACGTCGGGCGCACGTGCATCGAGGCGATGGCCTCCACGCAGGGGCACACCCAGTCGCTGCACACCAACGCCCTCGACGAGGCGATCGCCCTGCCGACCGACTTCTCGGCCCGGATCGCTCGCAACACCCAGCTGCTGCTGCAGCAGGAGAGCGGCACCACGCGGACGATCGACCCGTGGGCAGGCTCCTACTACGTCGAGCGGCTCACCCACGACCTCGCCGAGCGCGCCTGGGGCCACATCCAGGAGGCCGAGGCCGCCGGCGGGATGGCCCAGGCGATCGAGCAGGGCATCCCGAAGATGCGCATCGAGGAGGCCGCGGCCCGCACCCAGGCGCGGATCGACTCCGGTGCGCAGAAGGTGATCGGCATCAACACCTACCGGCTGGCCGCCGAGGACAAGCTCGACGTCCTCCGCGTCGACAACGACGACGTCTACCGCCAGCAGATGGCCAAGCTCGAGCGGCTGCGCGAGGAGCGCGACGACGACGACGTACGTCGTTCGCTGGAGGCGCTCACGACGTCGGCCGAGCGTGGGGCCGACAACGACTCGCTCGACGGCAACCTGCTCGCGCTGGCGGTGAGGGCCGCGCACGCGAAGGCCACCGTGGGCGAGATCTCCGAGGCGCTGGAGAAGGTCTACGGGCGGCACCAGGCGGTGATCCGTACGATCAGCGGCGTGTTCCGCGACGAGTCCGCCGCCTCCGGCAGCACCGTGGTCCAGCAGGTCCGCGACGCCACCGACGAGTTCGAGGAGGCCGAGGGCCGCCGGCCGCGGATCCTGGTCGCGAAGATGGGCCAGGACGGCCACGACCGCGGGCAGAAGGTCGTCGTCTCCGCCTTCGCCGACATGGGCTTCGACGTCGACGTGGGCCCGCTGTTCTCCACCCCCGAGGAGGTCGCGCAGCAGGCGGTCGACGCCGACGTGCACATCGTCGGGGTCAGCTCGCTGGCCGCCGGCCACCTCGCCCTGCTCCCCGCGCTGAAGTCCGCGCTGGAGGAGCAGGGACGTCCCGACATCATGACGGTCATCGGCGGGGTGATCCCGCCCGACGACGTGCCGACCCTGCTCGAGATGGGCGCCGCCGCGGTCTTCCAGCCCGGGACCGTCATCGCCGAGTCGGCCCTCGACCTCCTGGCCAAGCTGCGCGACCAGCTCGGCCACTGATGCCCGTGACGTGCGCGGAGTCCCCGGTGGTCGAGGTGCGAGGAGCGCTCGTGACGGCTCCGGTGGTTGAGGTGCGAGGAGCGCCAGCGACGGCTCCGGTGGTTGAGGTGCGAGGAGCGCCAGCGACGGCTCCGGTGGTTGAGGTGCGAGGAGCGCCAGCGACGGCTCCGGTGGTTGAGGTGCGAGGAGCGCCAGCGACGGCTCCGGTGGTTGAGGTGCGAGGAGCGCCAGCGACGAGCCACGAAACCACCCGTGCCTGACGTCCAGGCCCTGGCCGCAGGCATCCGCGCCGGCCGCCGAGCCGACGTCTCCCGGGCGATCACCCTCGTCGAGTCCAGCAAGCGCGAGCACCGCACCGCGGCCCGCGACCTGCTCACCGAGCTCGCGGGGGAGGGGAACGCCGTACGCGTCGGCATCTCCGGGGTCCCCGGCGTCGGCAAGTCGACCTTCATCGAGTCGCTCGGCACCCGGCTCACCGCAGCCGGCCACCGGGTGGGCGTGCTCGCCGTCGACCCGTCCAGCGTCCGCACCGGCGGCTCCGTGCTCGGCGACAAGACCCGGATGTCGCGCCTCTCGACCGACCCCCAGGCCTACATCCGCCCCAGCCCGTCGGCCGGCACGCTCGGCGGTGTCGCCCGGGCCACGGTCCAGGCCATGGCGGTGCTCGAGGCCGCCGGCTACGACGTCGTGCTGGTCGAGACGGTCGGCGTCGGGCAGTCCGAGGTCACGGTGGCCGGCATGGTCGACACGTTCCTCTTCCTCACCCTGGCCCGCACCGGTGACCAGCTCCAAGGCATCAAGAAGGGCATCCTGGAGATCGCCGACGTGATCGCGGTCAACAAGGCCGACGGCGACCGCGAGGGCGAGGCTCGCGCCGCCGCCCGCGACCTGGCCGGCGCGCTGCGGATGGTGCGGGGCAAGGGCGAGTGGGCGCCGCCGGTCGTGACCTGCTCGGCGCTGCACGAGCTCGGCATCGACGACCTGTGGCAGCGCGTCCTCGACCACCGCGAGCACCTCGGTCCCGAGGGCCTGCTGCGCAAGCGCGCGGAGCAGCAGCTCGACTTCACCTGGGCCCTGGTCCGCGACGAGCTCGAGCAGCGGCTGCGGCACTCACCCGGCGTCCGCGCGATCCGCGACGACGTCCGGGCCGAGGTGCTCGCCGGTGACCTCCCCGCCACCGTGGCCGCCGACCGCATCCTCGCGGCGTACGACGGGTAGTCAGAGCGGTCGCACCGTGACCAGGCTGGTCCCGTGGACCGGGTCCACCTCCGTCTGCCCGGTCTCGGTGAACCCGAGCTTGGCCAGCACCCGTCGAGACGCGGTGTTCCAGTCCCAGACCGTGGCCCACACGCGCTCGCAGCCGGACGACCTCGCCCGGTCGAGCACCGCCCAGGACGCCTCGGTCGCGTAGCCCTGCCCCCGGACCCGGCGCAGCAGCTCGAAGGCCAGCTCCGGCTCGCCGGCCGCCCCCGCCCCGCTGCCGACCAGCCCGCAGTAGCCGATCACGTCACCCTGGGCCTTCCGCTCGACCGCCAGCAACCCGAGCGTCGACGCCTGAGTGCAGCGGATCGACTCCTCCAGATCGGTCACCGTGGGATGTCCGTCGGCATCGATGCGGCGGTGCGGCGGCACGCGCGGGTCACGCTCGGTCCACAGCTCGTGCTGGACGGCGGCCTCGGCCACCCGCCACGGCCGGAGCAGCAGGCGCGGCGTCTCGAGCACCACGTCGCCACCTGGCACCGTCGTACCCGCCATGGGAGCACCCTGTCACGCAGTGGGCGCTCCGCTGGTCGGTCGGTGGGACGGCGAGGCGGTCGTGCCCGACGTACGGCGTGACGGTCGAGGGCGACGACGTCTACCTCGAGCTCTGAGGGCTGAGGCCTTGCGTCCCTTCCTCGAGGTCCCGATGCCCGGTGACGTCGGTGGGCACCCGTTTTATTGTTTGACACTTTTTTCTGCAAACCCCCTGGTTGAGCGGGAAACTCGGCCAGAACTGTCGGCGCCTGGTGCTTGGGTTGACCCATGAGCAGGCACCTGGGGGACTCCGGATCGGCACACCCGATCCTGGCCTTCCTCGACGACCTGGAGGCCGGGCTCGACGAGGTGACCGAGGTGCCGACCTGGTCGCTCGACAAGGCGCAGACCACCCAGGTGGTCACTCGTGTCGTGGGGGCACTGGCGAGGCTGGGCGAGCTCGAGTCCCGCGCCCTGGGTCAGGCCGAGGCCCTCGACCTGCCCGGCGACCTCGGCGCGCGCTCGCTGGTCGCGTGGCTGTCGCGCGTCACCCGGCAGACCCGACCCGAGGCTGCGCGTCAGGTGCGCGTGGCGCACGCCGTGGCTGCTCACGAGCAGACGCGCGAGGCGATGGCCCGCGGTGAGGTCCACGCCGAGCAGGCGGTTGTGATCGGCCGAGCGGTCGACGCACTGGACGGCGAGCACGCCCACCACCGCGACCTGGCCGAGAAGCACCTGCTCGGTCTGGCCGGTGAGCACGACGCGCACGCCATGGCCACGCTGGGCCGCCGGATCCTGGAGACCGTCGACCCCGACGGCGCTGACGAGCACGAGGCCCGGCTGCTGGAGGCCCACGAGGCCCGCGCCCGCAAGCGCACCGCGATGCGGCTGTGGGACGACGGCGAAGGCCTCACCCACGGGCAGTTCACGATCCCGGTCGCGCAAGGCTCGATGCTGCGCAAGATGCTCCACGGGTTCTCGGCGCCCAAGCACGTCCGGGCCACCGAGGGCGCCGGCTCCTACCACCATGAGAAGCCGACCCCGGAGAAGCTCGGGCAGGCGTTCTGCAGCCTCCTCGAGCGCTACCCCCGCGACCAGCTGCCCCAGCTCGGCGGGCTCACCGCCTCGATCGTCGTCACCGTCGACCACGAGACCCTGACCGGCAGTCCACCAGGCGGCGCACCTCGACACCGGTGTCGCGATCTCACCGGGCCAGCTGCGCCGCTGGGCGTGCGAGGCCCGGCTCTACCCCGCGGTCCTCGACACGAAGAGCCACGTCCTCGACCTGGGGCGCAGCACCCGGCTGCACACCGAGGCCCAACGCCTGGCGCTGATCGTGGAGCAGAAGACCTGCCAGCACCCCGGCTGCGACGTCCTCGGCGCGTTCTGCCACGTCCACCACACCGACCCCTGGAGCCACGGCGGCCCGACCGACACCGACCGCGCCGCCCTGCTCTGCCCCTTCCACCACCACCAAGCGCACGCCAGCGGAGCGACGTACCCGCTACGGACCTAGATCGTCATCAGGCTCTCCGGCCAACCAGGGTGACGCTCCCGGATCGGCCCGTTTCCCGGGAACATCACCGGGCGGGTGCTGTGGGAAGCGGCCCCACGTCCACCGTCGCCAGAGGACGTCAGCCGGCCTCGGGGGTTCGGCGTCCGGGACGACCGGAGCTGCCGATGAGCGGGCATGTCGAAGAGTCGTGGAGGGTACGTTCCAGACATGGATCCGCGCGCAGAGACACCCACTCCGAGGATGCCGTCGAAGGCAGCTGGACTGCTCTACGGTCTCGGGTTCGGCGGCTTCGTAGACGGCATCGTGCTGCACCAGATACTTCAGTGGCACCACATGGTGAGTCACGTCGAGGGATATCCGACCGACACCGTGGCGGGCCTCGAGGTGAACACGCTGGCTGACGGCTTCTTTCACGTAGCCACATGGTTCTTGCTCTTGGCTGGCTCGATCGCAGCCATCAAGGCGTGGCGTGAGGGTCGCTTTGCCCCGAGTTGGTCCTTCCACTTCGGTCTGGTCACAGCGGGCTGGGGCATCTTCAATCTGGCCGAGGGCGTCATCGACCACCACCTCTTGGGCGTGCACCATGTTCGCGATGACTTGGGCTCCCCTCTGGCGTGGGACCTCGGCTTCCTGGCCATCGGTGCGCTGCTCGTGATCGGCGGATGGTTGATGCACAAGCGTGGCCTCGCGGCGATGGAGCGTCGCGCCACGGCGATCCAAGCGTCTCGACCTGCCGACCGTCAGCCGTACTGATCTGCTGCGATCCGCGCGGTGCACTGACGCAAGCCGATCCTGTACCTCATCGGCCGCCCAATGCCAGCCGTCGCCGTCGCCGTCGGCAGGATAGGAAAACACATCGGCAACGTCGGCCCGGTAGCTCTCCAGCACATCCGCAACACCCTCGCCGCGCTTCTGAACCTGGAGCTCATCGAGATCTTTCCCAGCAGACCATCCGCCCGCGGGACAGCCGCCGACGGCTACTTCGAGTGGTTCCCGGTGAAGGCGACCGAGACGCCGAGCCCCATCATCGAAACACCGCCGACCGTCCCGAGCAGCCTGCCGCGTCGCGGGGAGCGGCTGAGCCACGTGCGCAGGCGCGCGGCGAGCAGAGCCCACACGGTGTCGGATGCCAGGGCGATCGACACGAGGATCACGCCGAGCAGAAACACCTGTAGCCCGAACTGTCCCGCGCCCCGGTCGACGAACTGAGGCAGTACAGCGGCGACGAGGATGAACGACTTCGGGTTCGAGACGCCCACCACGAGCCCCTGGCGCAGAGACGTGCTCCACGAGATCCTTGCGGGCTCGAGTCCCTGCGAGTCGGCGACGAAGTCGTGCCGGTGGCGAATGGCCTGGATGCCGAGGTAGACCAGGTAGCCGGCGCCCAGGGTCTTGATGACCCAGAACAGCATCTCGGATCGGGCCACCAGGGCGCCCAGACCGACGGCGACCAGGACGACGAGCATCAGCAGACCGACGGCGTTGCCGACGACGCTCGCCATGGCCGTCCGACGGCCGTGCGCCAGTGCCCTGCTGATGGCGAACACGACACTGGGCCCGGGGATGGCGATGATGATCGCGGCGGCGGCGGCGAAAGCCAAGGTCTGGTGCGGGTCGAGCATGGGGTGAATCTACGACACCGGGATGTCGCGGTAGGCGTGAGAACGTGGCGCGGCTGGGCGCTCCCTGTTCAGGCGGTGCCGCAACCGCACTGGCGGGACGGCGCGAGTGCCGCGGATCGTCCGGTTCTGCAGCGACAGTCGCAGCGCACCGGCCTCGCTGCCGGCTGGGGCTGCTCCGGTGTCCGATCCGCGGCCGGAGCGGTTACCGTGAAGCGTCGCAGTGACGCACTACGGGCCACGATCTCGGTGGCCTGGAGAGGAGCCCTGGACGATGGGGAACCCACCACCGGATGTTGTTGTTGTCGGCGCCGGTGTGATCGGGCTGACCTTGGGTGTCTGCCTGGCCGAACAGGGGTTGCGGGTGCAGCTGCGGACACGCACCGCACCTTCGGCGACCACCTCCGCGGTGGCCTCGGCGATGGTCGGGCCGAGCTTCGCTCCGCCTGGCGATCCGAATGAGCTCAGGGAACGTGTCGGCACCGAGGAGTTCACCGCGCTCGCCGACGTGGCGGGCAGCGGGGTGGCTCTGCGTCGTGGGCGGCTGGCGAGCCGGCAGGGCGGACCGCCGCTCTCCGGGTGGCAACCGTGCTCACCTGCTGAGCTGCCGCAGGGCTTCGTCGGCGGGTTCTGGGCGGTGCTTCCGTTGGTGGACATGCCGACCTACCTCGCCTACCTCACTCGGCGGCTGCTGGCAGCTGGCGGTGAGGTCGTGGAGGCCGGAGTCGACTCGCTGATCGAGGTCGCCAACGAGGCACCGCTCGTCGCCAACTGCGCGGGGCTGGGTGCCCGTGAGCTCGTCCCCGACCCGTCGCTGCGCGCAGTGCGTGGCCAACAGGTCGTCGTCGACAACCCGGGGCTGGAGGAGTTCTTCATCTCGGCGCCGTTCGAGCCGGACTGGACTGCGTACTGGCCCTACTCCGACCATGTGATCCTGGGCAGCACACAGGACGAGGGCGACGAGCGTCTGGAGCCGGACCTCGCCCTCGCGGAGGAGATCCTGCGCCGCTGCATCGAGGTCGAACCTCGGCTCGCGCACGCGCGAGTACGCGGCCATCAGGTCGGGCTCCGGCCCGCTCGGCCGAGCATCCGGCTGGAGGTCGAACAGATCGGCGATGCCCGGTGTGTGCACAACTACGGGCATGGCGGCAGCGGTGTGACGCTGTCGTGGGGCTGCGCCCGCGAAGCCGCCTCGCTGCTCACCGGACAGAGTGCCTGACGGCAGGCGACCGGCTGATGCCCGCCGCCCCGGGCTGTGCCCGCAGGGTCAGGCTCCGGCCGCGCTCTACCGCGTCCATCAACGCCGTGCGCACGAGCTCGTGGGCGGGAGGAGGCAGCTCGTCGAGACCGAACCAGGCGATGTCGTCGTGCTCCTCGGGGGCGAGGTTCTCCGGCGTGCCCTCCCAGTCGCGCACGAGCCAGGCGCTCAGCACCGCCGGCTCTTCCGCAGGCCCGGCCGCCACGCGGCACAGATGGGACGCCGAGTCGGTCGCTATCCGCACCCCGAGCTCCTCGTGCAGCTCCCGGGTGAGCGCGCCGACTTCCGACTCGCCAGCCTCGATGACCCCACCGGGCAGGTCCCAGACGTCAGGGTACGCACGCTTGTCCGGTCTCCGATGCACGAGGAGAAGCCGGCCTTCACGAACGAGCGCTCCGACGACGACCCTGGGCATGCCTCTACCGAAGCACGGACCTCCGACAGCGGGCCCGGGGCCCCTGCGACGTCGGCTGGCTCGCGCACCAGCGGACCTCGGCAGGCTCGACCCCGCCCGTTCGGGGAGGGCAGACACGTGAAGGGCCCGGGCGACCAGCAGGTCGCCCGGGCCCTGACTCCGGGAGCTGCGTGAGTCCGGAGTCGGTCGGCCGCGCTCAGGCCTCGATCGCGGTCTTGTCGTCGCTGGACTGGCTGCCGATCTCGATCTTGCGCGGCTTGGCCTTCTCGGCCACGGGGACGGTCAGGCGCAGCACGCCGTCGTCGTAGTGGGCCTCGATCCGCTCGAGGTCGAGGTTGTCGCCCAGCACGAGCTGGCGGCTGAAGACGCCGCGCGGCCGCTCGGAGGCCAGCGCCTCCCAGTCACCGTTGCGGGGCATCCGCTCGGCGCGGACGGTCAGCACGTTGCGCTCGACGTCGAGGTCGATGGACTCGCGGCTCACGCCCGGCAGGTCGAGCTCGATGACGAACCGGTCGCCCTCGCGCCAGGCGTCCATCGGCATCACGGCAGGACGGTTGGTGGTGCCCGTGCCACCGCCCAGCAGCTGAGCGGTCAGTCGGTCGAAGTCGCGGAACGGGTCAGTGGTGCGCAGCAGCATCGTGGTCCTCCTCAGGTGTCGTGGTGGCGGCGCCGGCAGCGCCGTATCTGTATTGGCAGATATAGGTTAGTTGTAACTGAAGGAAAAGCAAATAGCAACCACCGATGTCAGGTCCGCGCTATCGTGGGCGGCATGAGCAGCCAAGCCCGGGGCGTCTACGCCATCTCGGTGGCGGCGGAGATGGTCTCGATGGAGATCCAGAACCTCCGCGTCTACGAGCGCCGCGGCCTCGTCGACCCCGACCGCAGCTCCGGCGGCAGCCGCCGCTACAGCCCCGACGACATCGAGCGGCTGCACCGCATCCGCACGCTGCTCGCCGAGGGACTCAACCTCGCGGGCATCGCCCGCGTCCTCGAGCTGGAGCACGAGGTGGCGCGGCTCCGCCAGGCCAACGACCGGCTCCGTCGACGCTGAGCCGCCCCTGCTGCCCCGTCGCCCCCCGGACCTGCAGCGGCAGGGCGATAGGCTGGAGTCCTCATGTCCGACCTGTCTGCTTCCTCCCAGCTCATCCGCCAGGTCGTCGACAAGTACGACGACGAGCTCATCGAGCTGCGCCGCGACATCCACCAGCACCCCGAGCTCTCCTGGGCCGAGACGCGCACCACCGACCTGGTCGCGGCCCGGATCGAGGCGGCCGGCTGGCAGGTACGTCGACTCCCCGGCACCGGGCTGGTCGCCGACCTCGGCCCGGACCGCGCCGGCGAGCTGGGCCGGGTCGCGCTGCGGGCCGACATGGACGCGCTGCCGGTCCAGGAGGTCACGGGGGAGCCGTGGGCCAGCCGGACCGACGGCGTCGCCCACGCGTGCGGCCACGACGTGCACACCACGGCGCTGCTCGGAGCGGCGCTGGCCCTGGCGGAGGTCCACGAGCGCGGTGACCTGCGCCGCGGCGTACGCCTGCTGTTCCAGCCCGCAGAAGAGGTGATGCCCGGGGGAGCGGTGCACCTGGTCGCCCACGACGTGCTCGACGACGTCGACCGGATCTTCGCGCTGCACTGCGACCCCGGTGTGGACGTCGGACGGGTCGGCCTGCGGGCGGGGGCGCTCACCAGCGCGGCCGACAAGATCGAGGTCCGCCTCGAGGGCACCGGCGGGCACACCTCGCGACCGCACCTGACCGGCGACCTGACCTTCGCGCTGGCCAAGGTCACCACCGAGCTCCCCGCCGTGATCAGCCGCCGGATGGACCCCCGCGCCGGGGTGAGCGTGGTCTGGGGGGTGCTGCGCGCGGGCTCGGCGGTCAACGTCATCCCCGGCACCGGCCTGGTCGCCGGCACCGTGCGCATCCTCGACGCGGTGGCGTGGGCCGAGTGCGAGCCGATCATCCGCGAGGCGATCCTCGAGATCGTGCGTCCCTACGGCGTCAACGCGATCGTCGACTACCAGCGCGGCGTCCCCCCGGTGGTCAACGAGCCGGCCGCCAACGCCGTCCTGGCCTCCGCCGTCCACGAGGTGCTCGGCGCCCACGGCCAGGTCAGCGTGCCGCAGAGCCTGGGCGGCGAGGACTACGGCTGGTACCTCGAGCAGGTCCCCGGCGCGATGGCGCGCCTGGGCACGCGGCGTCCGGGCGGGCCGACGTACGACCTGCACCAGGGCAACCTCGTCGTCGACGAGCGCGCCATCGGCATCGGCGCGCGGGTGCTGGCCGAGGTGGCCGTGCGCGAGGGCGCGACCCGCCGCTAGCCCTTGCGGTAGGGCATCCCGGCGGCCGCCGGTGGTCGTGAGCCACCGACCAGCCCGGCGACGGCGAAGATCGTGACGACGTAGGGAAGCATCAGCATGAACTGGCTCGGCACCGGCGAGCCGAGCACCGACAGCACGCCCTGCAGGCTGGAGGCGAAGCCGAAGAGCAGCGCGGCCAGGGTGGCGCGGACGGGGTCCCACTTGCCGAAGATGACCGCGGCGAGCGCGATGTAGCCGGCGCCGCCGGTCATCTCGCGGTTGAACGCCGGCACCGAGACCAGCGTGTAGAACGCGCCGCCCGCACCGGCGATGGCGCCCGCGAGCAGCACGGTGCGGTAGCGGGTGCGGTTGACGTTGATGCCGACCGTGTCGGCGGCCTTGGGGTGCTCGCCGACGGCGCGGACCCGCAGCCCCCACTTGGTGCGGTAGAGCGCCCAGGTGACGGCGACGACCGCGACGTAGAGGAGGTAGACGATGGGGGACTGCCGGAACAGGATCGGCCCGATCAGCGGGATCTCCGAGAGCCCGGGCACCGCCACGCCGCTGAGCCGCGGCGGGGAGTTGAGGTCGGCGGCGTTGGGGGCCAGCACCTGCGAGAACATGAAGCTGGTGAGCCCGATGACCAGCACGTTGAGCACGACGCCGACGATGACCTGGTCGACGAAGTAGGTGATCGCGAAGACGGCCAGCACGAGCGCGACCATCGCCCCCGCCACCATGGCGCCCAGGACGCCCGCCCAGGGCGAGCCGGTCACGGACCCGATCAGGGCCGCGGCGAAGGCACCGGCGAGCAGCTGCCCGTCGATGGCGATGTTGACCACGCCCGCGCGCTCGCCGAGGACGCCGCCCAGCGCACCGAAGACCAGGGGCACGGCCAGTGCCAGGGAGGCGGCCAGGAGACCGACGACGGGGATGGTGCCCTCCGCGGCGGCCCAGCTCAGGAAGCCCAGCAGGCCGACCAGGGCGAAGACCGCCGAGAGCCACAGCGGCGTACGTCGTCGCGCGAGGTAGCGGCGGGTCGACTCGGCCGTGCACAGGGCGAGGCCGACGACCGCCACCCAGGCGGTGCCCTCCGAGGGGACCGTGACGGCGGGCAGCTGGAAGAGGTCGTTGCGGGTCGCCAGCCGGAAGGTTGTCTCACCGGTCTGCGAGCCGAACGAGATCGCGGCACCCAGCGCCACGGTGATGACGCCGAAGAGGATCGGGATCTTCCGGCTGCGGAGCGTGATCTGGTGCGGCTGGTACGTGCTCGGGTCTCCCGGTGCGGAGCCGCTGGTGGGGTTCGCCGTCTGGGTCACTTCGCCTCCTTGGCGGGCAGCCGGAAGATCGCCCGGATCAGCGGCGGGGCTGCGATGAAGAGCACGATGAGCGACTGGATGACCAGGACGATGTCGACCGGGATGCCCTCGGACGCCTGCATCGAGAAGCCGCCCGCCTTGAACGCCCCGAAGAGCAGCCCGGCGCCCAGGATGCCGAGCGGGTGGGAGCGGCCGAGCAGCGCGACGGTGATGGCGTCGAAGCCGATGCTGGCGTCGAGGTCGACCGTCACGCCGTTGGTCACGGTGCCGAGGACCTGGTTGGTGCCCGCGAGGCCGACCAGGGCCCCCGCGATCAGCATGGCGACGACGTAGGTGCGGCCCACGTCGATGCCGGCGGTGCGGGCCGCGTGGGGGTTCTCACCGACCGCGCGGAAGCGGTAGCCCAGGGCCGACCGGTTGAGCAGCCACCAGACGACGGCCACGGCGACCAGGGCGAGCACGAAGCCGAGGTGGAGGTTGTAGCGCTCGCCCACGATCTTCGGCATCACGGCGCTGTCCTGCATGGGCAGCGACTTGGGGTTGGCCGACCCGGGCGCCTGCAGGATGCCCTTGCGGGTCAGGGCGTAGAAGACGAGGTAGAAGCCGACGTAGTTGAGCATGATCGTGACGATCACCTCGTGGGCGCCGGTGCGGGCCTTGAGCAGCCCCGCGAGTCCGGCCCACAGGGCGCCGGCGACCATGCCGGCGAGGATCGCCAGCGCGAGGTGCAGCGGGAACGGCAGGTCGACGTTGATGGCCACCCAGCCCGCGGCCGCGCCGGCCAGGAGCATCTGGCCGCGACCGCCGATGTTGAACATGCCGGCCCGGAAGGCCAGCCCCACGCCGAGACCGGCTGCGATCAGCGGTCCCGAGAACTTCAGCGTCTCGGTGAGGGGCCGGATCGCGGTCGCGAAGTCGTCGACGCGGGTGTTGTAGATCGAGCCGCGGAACAGCGCGGTGTAGGCGCCGGAGATGGCGTTCCAGGAGGCCTGGAAGAAGTCGGCGGGACGCGCGGTGATGTAGGAGGCCGACGCGCGCACGTCGTCGTCGGTCAGCAGGATCAGCAGCGAGCCGACCACGACCGCGAGGAAGATCGCGCCGACGGCGACGGTCGCGTTGCCGGTGGTGATCGAGCGCCAGACGTGGTGCCAGTGGCCGTCGTCGGGCTGGTGCGGAGCCTGGTCGCTGTCGGGCGGGGGGGAGCCCTGGGGCTCCACGGAGCGCTCGGACGGCGTCTCCGAGGGCTGGTCGGCGGGCTGGTCCGCGGGCTTGTCGCCGGGCTTGTCCGACGGGGTCATGCGACCGCTCCGGCCGGTCGCTCGCCGGTCATCATCAGGCCCAGCACGTGGCGCGGGGTGTCGCCCGGCACGATGCCGACGACGCGGCCGCGGTAGAGCACCATGATCCGGTCGGCCAGGGCCTCCACCTCGTCGAGCTCGGTGGAGACGACGAGCACGGGCACCCCGGAGTCGCGGGTGGCGATCACCTGCTTGTGGATGAACTCGATGGAGCCGACGTCGACCCCGCGGGTGGGCTGGGCCGCGACGAGCAGCCGCAGGTCACGGGAGAGCTCACGGGCCACGACCACCTTCTGCTGGTTGCCGCCGGACAGGTTGCCGGCCTCGGTGTGCACGCCGGGAGCGCGGATGTCGTACTCGTCGAGCTTCTCCTGGGCGAAGGTCTCCAAGCGGCCCATCTGGACCGACCCGCCCCGCACGAAGGGGGCGCCGAAGCTGCGGTCGAGCATGAGGTTCTCGGCGATGGAGAAGCTCCCGACCAGCCCGTCGACCTGTCGGTCCTCGGGGATGAAGCCGACACCCGCGTCGAGCACCTGGCGCACGTTGCGTCCGACGAGCTCGTGGCCGTCGAGCCTCACCGAGCCCAGCACGTGGTGCTGGAGCCCCAGCAGCGCCTCGGTGAGCTCGGTCTGGCCGTTGCCCTGCACCCCGGCGACGGCGAGCACCTCGCCGGCCCGGATCGTGAAGCTGATGTCGTCGACGTGGACCAGCCCGCTGGCGTCGGCGACCGTGAGACCCGAGACCACCAGGGCGTCGTCGCCCAGCTGTGGCGGGTTCTTCTGCACCGTGAGCTCGACCGGGCGGCCGACCATGAGCGAGGCGAGCTCGGCGTTGCTGGCGGTGGGCTCGGCCTCGCCGACGACCTTGCCGAGGCGGATCACGGTGATCCGGTCGGCCACCTCGCGCACCTCGCGGAGCTTGTGGGTGATGAAGACGATCGCGGTGCCGGTCTCGCGCAGCTGACGCATGATCTGCATCAGCTCATCGGTCTCCTGCGGCGTCAGCACCGCCGTGGGCTCGTCGAAGACGAGCACCTCCACGTCGCGCGACAGCGCCTTGATGATCTCGACGCGCTGCTGCACCCCGACCGGGAGGTCCTCCACGACCGCGTCGGGATCGACGGCGAGGCCGAAGCGCTCGGAGATCTCGCGCACCCGGGTGCGGGCGGACTCGAGGTCGAGGGAGCCGCCGAAGCCCGTGGACTCGTTGCCGAGCATGACGTTCTCGGCGACGGTGAAGACCGGGACCAGCATGAAGTGCTGGTGCACCATGCCGATGCCCGCCGAGATGGCGTCGCCGGGACCGGAGAAGCGCTGCACCTGGCCGTCGAGCACGATCTCGCCCTCGTCGGCCTGGTAGAGGCCGTAGAGGACGTTCATCAGCGTCGACTTGCCGGCGCCGTTCTCACCGAGCAGGCAGTGGATCTCGCCCGGCTCCACCGTGAGGGAGATGCGGTCGTTGGCGACCAGCGTGCCGAAGCGTTTGGTCACGTTGCGCAAGGCGAGCTGCATGAGGGTGATCCTAGGAGAGGCGGGCCCTCCGAGGTCCAGCGCCGATCGGGGCGCGGCTCGGCGGGTGGCTGAGCAGACCACAGGGGGAGGCCGACCCTGGTCGGCCTCCCCCTGCGTGGTCTCACTGCGTGAGGTAGGACTCCACGGTGATGGAGCCGTCGATGATGCCGGCCTTGATCTCGTCGAGCTCACCGGTGAGCGAGTCGGAGACCTTGTCCTCGAAGTTGTGGAACGGGGCGATGCCGACACCGTCGTTCTCGAGGGTGCCGATGTAGGGGGCGAAGTCGAACTCGTCGTTGCCCGCGGCCATGATCGCCTCGTACGTCGACACGTCCATGCCCTTGAGCACCGAGGTCAGGATGACGTCCTGGGTGCTCGGGTCGGTCTCGTAGACGTCGGCGTCGACGCCGATCATCGCCACGTCGCCGCCCTTGTCGGAGATCGCCGTCAGCGCACCCTGGTAGATCGGGCCGCCGACGGGAAGGATCACGTCGACGTCCTGGTCGAGGAGCTGCTTGGCGGTGTTGGTGGCCGCTTGGTTGGCCTCGAAGCCACCGGTGAACGAACCGTTCTCGCCGTCCCAGCCGACGACCTTGATGTCCTTGCCCTTCTCCTGGGCGTAGTACTCGGCGCCCTGCTTGAAGCCGTCCATGAAGATCGTGACGGTCGGGAAGGCGAGACCGCCGTAGGTGCCGACGACCCCGGTCGTGGAGTAGTCAGCGGCTGCGTAGCCGGCCAGGAAGGCGGCCTCGGCGGTGTTGTAGAGCAGCGGCTTGATGTTCTCGACGTCGGCCTGGCCGTCGAAGGTCTCGCCGTCGTCACCGCCGTCGGCCGAGTCGTCGATGAGGACGTACTCGATGTCGGGGTTGGCGGCTGCCGACTCCTTGGTCGCCGCGGCGAGCGCGAAGCCGACGGTCACGATCGTGTCGCAGCCCTCGGCCACGAGGCTCTCGAGGTTGGGGCCGTAGTCGTTCTCGCTGTTGGACTCCACGGCGTTCAGCTCGGTGCCGAGCTCGTCGGCGGCCTTCGTGGCGCCCTCGAAGCCCAGCTGGTTGAACGACTTGTCGTCGAAGCCGCCGGCGTCGGAGACGATGCAGGGGAGGAAGTCGCTCGCCTCGCCACCTGAGCCGCCGTTGCTGTCGCCCGCGCTGTCTTCCGGAGCATCGCCGCACGATGCCAACGTCAGGGACGTCGCGAGCAGCGCGACGCCGCCGACGACGGCCTTCCTCATGTTCTTCACTGTTGCCTCCAGGTCCGTGCCCCCTGCTCCGGGGGCGACCGTCGGACCGTACCGAACGAAGCGGCGCCGGGGAACGGGCGCGAGACGTCGTGTCAGAAGGGTTATCGAGTTGGGATGTTGGCGAGCGGGCGCGGGCGTTGCCGAAGCGGCGCCCCGTGGGCGAGGCTGGGCCGACGACCGGCCACGACTGGGGCCGGCGAGAGGAGCCACCTGTGGCCGAGACGCCCGTGGACTGGACCGCCCTGCACGACGCCGCCGTCGCGGTGGCGCGCCGTGCCTACGCGCCGTACAGCCGCTTCCCGGTCGGGGCCGCGGCGCTGGTCGACGACGGCCGCCTGGTGGTGGGCTGCAACGTCGAGAACGCCGCGTACGGCGTGACCCTGTGCGCCGAGTGCGGCCTGGTCTCGGCGCTGGTCGCCGGCGGTGGGGGGCGGCTGACGCACTTCGTGTGCGTCAACGGCTCGGGCGCGGTGATCATGCCCTGCGGGCGCTGCCGACAGCTGCTGTGGGAGCACGGGGGGCCGGAGCTGCTCGTGCAGACGCCGGCGGGGGTGCTGGCGATGACCGAGGTGCTGCCCCAGGCCTTCGGTGCCGACGACCTCGGAGACCGGTGACGTCGCGGTGCTGGTTAGCCTGAGCCGGTGACGGTTCATGATGCGGTCGAGGTCATCCTGGTCAAGCGCGACGGCGGAGAGCTCACCGAGAGCCAGATCGACTGGGTGATCGGCGGCTACACCCGCGGCGAGGTCGCCGAGGAGCAGATGTCGGCGCTGGCCATGGCCATCCTGCTCAACGGCATGACCCGGGCGGAGATCGGACGCTGGACCGCGGCGATGATCGCCTCGGGGGAGCGGATGGACTTCTCCGGGCTCTCACGACCCACCGCCGACAAGCACTCCACGGGCGGTGTCGGCGACAAGATCACCCTGCCGCTGGCGCCCCTGGTGGCGGCCTGCGGGGTCGCGGTGCCGCAGCTGTCCGGACGCGGGCTCGGGCACACCGGAGGCACCCTCGACAAGCTCGAGGCCGTCCCCGGGTGGCGCGCCGCGCTGTCCAACGAGGAGATGCTGGCGCAGCTGGAGTCGGTGGGCGCGGTCGTCTGCGCGGCCGGCGACGGGCTCGCCCCGGCCGACAAGAAGCTCTACGCGCTGCGCGACGTCACCGGCACCGTGGAGGCGATCCCGCTGATCGCCTCCTCGATCATGAGCAAGAAGATCGCCGAGGGCACCGGGTCGCTGGTGCTCGACGTCAAGGTCGGCACGGGGGCGTTCATGAAGGACCTCGACCGGGCCCGTGAGCTCGCCGAGACGATGGTCGCGCTCGGCCTCGACGCGGGCGTGCACACCGTCGCGCTGCTGACCGACATGAGCACCCCGCTCGGGCTCACCGCCGGCAACGGGATGGAGGTGGCCGAGTCGGTCGAGGTGCTGGCCGGTGGCGGCCCGGCCGACGTCGTCGAGCTCACGCTGGCCCTGGCCCGCGAGATGCTCGCCGGCGCCGGGCGCGACGACGTCGACCCGGCCGACCGGCTCGCCGACGGATCAGCCATGGACACCTGGAAGGCGATGATCCGCGCACAGGGCGGCGACCCCGACGCGCCGCTCCCGCAGGCCCGCGAGCAGCACGTGGTGACCGCTCCGGCCACCGGCGTGCTGACCCGGCTCGACGCGATGGCGGTCGGCATGGCCGCCTGGCGGCTGGGCGCCGGCCGCGCGCGCAAGGAGGACCCGGTGCAGGCCGGTGCCGGCGTGGTCTGGCACGCCCGCCCGGGCGACACGGTCACCGAGGGCGAGCCGCTGCTGACCCTGCACACCGACGAGCCGGCCCGCTTCGAGCGCGCGCTCGCCTCGCTCGACGGCGGCTTCGACGTCACGCCCGGCACGTCGGCGTACGAGCCGCCGCCGCTGGTGATCGACCGCGTCGGCTGAGTCCCCCGGGGCTCTCAGGCCAGCAGCAGGACGACGTTCTCGGCGACGCAGGCGGGCTTCGACTCGCCCTCGATCTCGATCACGCTGCGCATGACGACCTGGCGACCGGCAGGCATCTCGGTCACCTCACCGAGGGTCACGGTGACCCGCACGCGCTTGCCGACCGGCAGCGGGCTGGGGAAGCGGACCTTGTTGAGGCCGTAGTTCAGCTTGGCGCCCGGCGTCTCGAGGCTGAAGACCTTCGAGCCCAGCCAGGGCAGGAGCGAGAGCGTGAGGTAGCCGTGGGCGATGGTCCCGCCGAACGGGCCCGCGGCGGCGCGCTCGGCGTCGACGTGGATCCACTGGTGGTCCTCGGTGGCGTCGGCGAAGAGGTTGACGCGGTCCTGGTCGATCTCGACCCACTCGCTGGTGCCGAGCTCCTCGCCGGCGGCCGCGGCGATCTCCTCGAACGTCGTGAAGGTGCGCATGTGCTGTCCCCTGCCGGTGCCCGTGGTGGTTGGATGACTGGATGGAACCTACCGCCCCGACGAGAGACCAGATCCGGCAGGCTCCGAAGGTCCTCCTGCACGACCACCTCGACGGCGGGCTGCGTCCGCAGACCGTCCTCGACCTGGCCGCGGAGGTCGGGCACCCGCTCCCGGCCGACGACGCCGAGAGCCTCGGACGATGGTTCGCCGAGTCCGCCGACTCGGGCTCGCTGGAGCGCTACCTGGAGACCTTCGACCACACCGTCGCCGTGATGCAGACCGGGTCCGCCCTGAGCCGGGTGGCGCGCGAGTGCGTGGAGGACCTGGCCGCCGACGGCGTCGTGTACGCCGAGGTCCGCTACGCCCCCGAGCAGCACGTCTCGACGGGACTCACCCTCGACGAGGTGGTCGCCGCCGTGCAGGAGGGCTTCGAGGCCGCGACCGAGGCGGCCGGCGGCCGGATCGTCGTGCGCCAGCTGCTGACCGCGATGCGCCACCAGGCCCGTTCGATGGAGATCGCCGAGCTCGCCGTGGCCTGGCGCGACCGCGGTGTCGCGGGCTTCGACATCGCCGGCGCCGAGGCGGGATACCCCCCGACCCGGCACCTGGACGCCTTCGAGTACCTCCAGCGCGAGAACTCCCACTTCACGATCCACGCCGGCGAGGCCTTCGGGCTGCCCTCGATCTGGCAGGCCATCCAGTGGTGCGGCGCCGACCGCCTGGGTCACGGCGTCCGGATCGTCGACGACATCACCGTCGGCGACGACGGCTCGGTCGAGCTGGGCCGGCTGGCGCGCTACGTGCGCGACCAGCGGATCCCCCTGGAGATGTGCCCCGCCTCCAACATCCAGACCGGAGCGGCCACCTCGATCGCCGAGCACCCGATCGGGCTGCTCACCGAGCTGCGCTTCCGGGTGACCGTCAACACCGACAACCGGCTGATGAGCGGCACCTCGATGACCGACGAGATGGCCTCGCTGGTCGAGGCGTTCGGCTACGGGCTCGAGGACCTGCGCTGGTTCACGATCAACGCGATGAAGTCGGCCTTCCTGCCCTTCGACGAGCGGCTGGCGATCATCGACGAGGTGATCAAGCCCGGCTACGCCGCGCTGACGGCGTAGGGCTCAGGTCGTGACCGTCAACCACGGGCGGGCCCAGCCGGCGAGGCCGAGGCGCGCCTCGAGGAACGCCGCCCGCTCGACCTCGACGCGCACCCCGCGACTGGGTTCGTAGCAGGTGAGCAGCTCCGGGTCGGCAGCGACGACGAGCACGACGTGGCGCGGCAGCCAGGTGCTGCCGACGTACAGCGCGGCGGGCAGGTCCGAGCCGGTCAACCGGTCGTAGGCGGCCGCCCGGCGGAGCACGAGGCGGTCGTCGTAGGAGCCGGGCAGCACCGCCGAGAGCTGGCGGGCGACCGCCCAGGGCGGGGTGCCGAGGGCACGTGGCCACGGCAGCTGGATCGCGCCGCGGGCGTCGACGGGGCCGGTCACCTGACGGTGCAGGGCGAGCACCTCGTCGTGGAAGGTCGGGGTCACCCGGTCGGCGTAGTCGACGTCGAGGAGCATCCGGGCCACCACGAGAGAGGCCGCGCCGCACGAGCGCTGGTCGGGCTGGCGCAGCCCGCCGGGGCCCGCGTTGCGGATCAGCGTCGCGAGACGGGCGGCCGGTCCGGTGGGCATGCCTCGATGATGCCTATGCCGCAGCGGTCTTGGCCAGGGCGGCCACCCGGCGTACGGCGTCGTCGGAGCTGACCGGCTCGCACCCGAGCGCGACCGCGTGCTCGACCACGCGCCGCTGGTCGCGCAGCAGGGCGAGGCCGCGACGGACCAGCACCAGCGGCGGCTTGCGGTGCTCGCGCAGGTCACGGGTCAGACGGCGCCAGAAGGTGACGACCGGCTGCTGGCGCAGGCAGTACGCCGCGGCCAGCAGGCCGGCCTGCTGGCAGGCGGGCACGATCTCCTGGGCGAAGATGCCCTCGGCCACGAACAGCGGGGCCCCGGCGAGGTCGAGGACGTGGTGGCCCTGGCGGCCGTCGCGCGCGATGTCGTAGACGGGTACGTCGGCCCGACCCTCCTCGCACAGCAGCCGGACCGCGGCCACCGCCTCGTCGAGCCACCACGAGTCGGGGTGGTCCCAGTCGACCATGCCGGCGTTGGCGCCCCGCTCGACCAGCGGCAGCCCGGGGTCGCCCGCTGACTTGTAGAAGTCGTCGAGGCGCAGGGCCGGGAGACCGAGCCGCTCGGCGAGCCGTGACTTGCCGGACCCGCTGGGACCGGCCAGCACGATGACTCGCGATGTCATCCGGTCATGCTGTCACGGCCTCAGGCAGGCCAGGCCGCTGGATCGTTCATGCCGTCGCTGGAGGACTCCGAGATGCGCGGCCACTGGTTGTTGGGCATGCCGTCGAAGCCGGCGCCGATCTTCTCCCACCCGATCGCGGAGTCGGTGATCTGGTCCTTCCACCACTCGGTGAAGTCGAGGGCGACGTCGCCCACGGTGCCCCAGATCAGTGCGAACGCGTCGGCGGCTGCGGAGATCCAGCCGCCCAGCGCCTTGCCGACGTCGGCGAAGCCGCCGACGACGGAGATCGCCGAGGCGGAGTAGCTGTGCAGGTCGCGGACGAGCTCGAGCCAGACCGACAGGATCTTGTCGGCCCCCGCGGCCGTGAGCTCGCCGCCGGCCTGCAGGTTGTTGGCCAGCGCCAGCAGGGCGTCGCTCTGCTCGGTCGCCACGGTCGCGTAGGAGCTGTAGGCGTCGCCCTCCCAGGTGTTGCCGAGGTTCGTGATGTCCTGGTTGAGCGTGCTGGTCTGGTAGAGCGTGGCCTTGGCCGCCACCATCTGGTGGGCGTGGTCGAGCAGGTTGGCGGGGTTGCCGAAGAAGTCGCTGACCGCCTCGCTCACCTTGGTGCGGATGTCGTCCATGCCCTGCTCGATCGCGGGCAGGATCTCGTCGTTCCACTTCTTGATCGCCTTCTCGGCGTCCGACTCGCCGGGGACGAGCCGACCCAGGGTGGCCACGACGCCGCTCGCTGCGTCGTCGAGCGCGTCGGCGGCGTCGCAGGCCGCCTCGAAGATGTCGTCGATGATCGAGGCCACCTCGTCGTCGATCTGGTCGACGAAGTCCCAGAAGTCCTGCGGGCCGCTCACTGCTGGTAGCCGCTCGCCTCGAGCTTGCGGTCCAGCTCGGCCAGGTCGGTGGCGGCCGTGGCGTCCGACTCGTCGTAGAAGGCGGCCGCCGAGCCCAGGGCGGCGGCGAGGTAGGCCGCGCTGTAGGCGCAGTCGTGCAGGGCGGCCTCCATCGCCCGGGTCCACGCGTCGTACGCCTCGCTGACGCCGGCGCCGCCGGCCAGGAACCCGAAGTCGGCGCCCTGCCCCACGGCGGGGGCGAGCCCGGCGCGCACCGTGTCGGCCGAGTGCTGCCGCTTGGTCCACTCCTCCGCCTGGGTGCGCAGGTTGTCGGTCTCGACCTCGAAGCTCATCGCGCTGACCTCGTCTCGTAGGCGGCGGCGAAGGCTTCGAGGATCGCGGCCGCGATGTTCTTCTCGGGGGCCTGCCGGAGCCAGCCCTGGTCGAAGCTCGCTGCGCCCGAGGGACCGGTGCGGTCGAGCTCGACGCTCACGCAGTCGTTGCGCGAGACGCCGCGCTCGCCGCCGATCGGACGCCGTCCGGACGCGACGGGCTGGTGGCCGCGGCGCAGCGCCTCCTCGACGAGCGTGCGCAGCGGCACGCGGTCGGGGCGCTGCGGCCGTCTGGCCCGGACCACCTCCGCACCGTCAGGAGGCGGCGCGGGCGGGTAGGCGTTGGCGTGGGCCCGGGTCAGGGCCTGGTCGAAGGCGAGCGTGAGCCGCGCCGCGTCGCGCAGCTCCTCGGTCAGGGGGCGCAGCGCGACGTCACGCACCAGACCGTCGGCGTCGACGCGCACGCTGACCGATCCAGTCGGGTCCTCGCCGGTGGCCGCGGCCCGTGGTGGTGCGCTGCGTGCTCGCTGCACGTGGTCGTCCTCTCGTCGTCCCGTCGCGCGTGCTGCTGGGCTCATGCCCGCGTGGCCGAGGGCCGAAACGTGGGGGCCCGATGATTGAGGCGCGCACGTCACGGGTAGGACGCAGGCGTGATGCCCCCGCTGAGACGTGCCCGCCCGCTCGCGCGTCCGGTCGCCGTGGCGTGCGCGGTGGCGGTGGTCCTGGGGGGGTGCACCTCCGAGGCCGACCCGCCCACGAGCGAGCCGCGGGCCGAGGTCACCGGCCCCGCGGAGTGTGCCGAGCTGATCCCCGCGGGGGCGGTCGAGGCGTTGGGCTGGCAGCCGTCGGCCGCGCCCCGGGTCGAGGACACCACGTGCGTGCTGGACGCCGACGGCGGCCGGGTCACCGCGCAGCGACGACCGGTCCCGGCCGGCGCGGAGAGCGAGCTGCCGGCGTCGGCGACCGAGCAGTTCGACGCCCGCTGCGCCGAGCTCGGCAGCATCCTCGACGACGAGCCGGGGGAGGAGACCGACTGGCTGGGGCCGGACCGCCGCGCCTGCGTCGCGCTCCCCGCGGAGGGCCGGCCCGGCACGAGCTCGCTGCTGGCCCTGGTCTCGCCCACGGTGCTGATGGAGTTCCGGCTCGAGTCCGACGCGGCGCTGGCCGCCGACCAGGTGCAGACCGCGCTGACCGAGCTCGCCGACGCCGCGACCGGCGCCACGGAGTCGGGGGAGGTCGTCGCGAGCGACGCGCCGGAGGACCCGGACGAGCGGTGCGCCGCTGTCGTCACCGACGCCGTGGTGGCCGAGCTGGGCTGGACCGACGTCGGCGCTGCGGTGACGGGTGCCGGTCGCTGTGAGCGCGGCGGCGAGGGGATGCTGCTGACCGTCGGTGCCGACCCGACCGTGCGTCCCGACGCCGGGCGTGACCGGGTCGAGCGCGCCTACGCGCGGGCCTGCGCCGGGCTGTCCGAGGCCGGGGAGCCGGTCCCCGAGCAGGATCCGGAGTGGCTGGGGCTGCGCGGCGGGGAGACCGCCTGCGTGCGGGGGCTGGGCCCCGACCGGGCCGGCGGCCTGGTCCGGGTCTACACGCTCAGCGACTCGGGCTGGCTCGTGCACGCCCAGCTGACCGATGACGGTGACACCCCGACCGGGCAGGTGCGGTCGGCGGTGGCGCTGCTCGTCGCCCAGTCGATCGCCGCCGACTGGGGGTGACGACCGGGCCGTCCGGCGTGCTCGTGCCGGTCGGGCTCAGACGCCCATCGGGTGCCAGACCGTCTTGGTCTCCAGGAACGCCGTCATCGTCTCCAGGCCCGGGGCCTGCGACCAGTCGGGCTCGGCGGCGGGGGCGCGGCGGACCCGCTTGAGGTTGTCGGCGGCGGCGACCTCGAGGTCGGTGGCCAGCGTGGTGTCGCCGGCGACGCCGACCAGGTCGATGGCGTTGACGTCCATGTGCCCGGCCAGCCACGGGCCGACCGTGGCGGCCGAGCCGGTGAGGATGTTGACCACGCCGCCGGGCACGTCGGAGGTGGCCAGCACCTCGGCCAGGGTGACCGCGGGCAACGGGCGCTCGAAGGAGGAGACGACCACGGCGGTGTTGCCGCTGACCACGACGGGGGCGACCACGCTCACCAGGCCGAGCAGCGACGACTCCTGCGGGGCCAGGACCGCGACCACACCGGTCGGCTCGGGGGTCGAGAGGTTGAAGAACGGGCCGGCGACCGGGTTGGCGTTGCCGACGACCTGGGTCAGCTTGTCGGACCACCCGGCGTACCAGACGAGGCGGTCGATCGCCTGGTCGACCACGGCGGCGGCGCGGGCGGCGGAGAGCCCCTCGCTCTGGCGCACGGCGTCGACGAACTGCGCGCGCCGGTCCTCCATCACCTCGGCGACGCGGTAGAGCACCTGCGCGCGGTTGTAGGCCGTGCGACCCGACCAGCCCGCGAAGGCCTTGCGCGCGGCGACGACCGCGTCGCGGCCGTCCTTGCGGGAGGCGAGGGCGGCGTTGGCCACGAACTTCCCCTTCGCGTCGTTGACGACGTAGGAGTGCCCGGACTCCGAGCGCGGGAACTCACCACCGATGTAGAGCTTGTAGGTCTTGCGGACGTCGAGGCGTGCCATCGCGTCACTCACCACCCTTCAAGTAGCCGGCGAGACCGTGCTTGCCGCCCTCGCGGCCGTAGCCCGACTCCTGGTAGCCGCCGAAGGGGCTCGTGGGGTCGAACTTGTTGAACGTGTTGGCCCAGACGACCCCGGCGCGCAGCTGGCTGGCGACCTTGAGGATGCGGGAGCCCTTCTCGGACCAGACCCCGGCCGAGAGGCCGTACGGCGTGTTGTTGGCCTTCTCGACCGCCTCGGCGGGCGTGCGGAAGGTCAGCACCGACAGGACCGGGCCGAAGATCTCCTCGCGGGCGATCCGGTGGGCCTGGGTGACGCCGGTGAACAGGGTCGGGGCGAACCAGAAGCCGGTGCTGGGCAGGTCGCACGCAGGCGACCAGCGCTCGGCGCCCTCGGCCTCGCCGACGTCGGAGAGCTCGCGGATCCGGGCCAGCTGGGCCGCGGAGTTGATCGCCCCGATGTCGGTGTTCTTGTCGAGCGGGTCGCCGACGCGCAGCGTCGCCATGCGCCGCTTCAGGCGCTCGAGCACCTCGTCGGCGATCGACTCCTGGACCAGGAGCCGCGAGCCGGCGCAGCACACGTGGCCCTGGTTGAAGAAGATGCCGGTGACGATGCCCTCGACGGCCTGGTCGAGCGGGGCGTCGTCGAAGACGATGTTGGCGGCCTTGCCGCCGAGCTCGAGGGTCGCGCGCTTGTCGGTGCCGGCGATCGTCCGGGCGATGGCCTTGCCGACGCCGGTGGAGCCGGTGAACGCGACCTTGTCGACGTCGGGGTGCTCGACCAGGGCCTGGCCGGTGCTGCCGGCGCCGGTCACGATGTTGACCACGCCCGGCGGCAGGTCGGCCTGCTGGCAGATCTCGGCGAACAGCAGCGCGGTCAGCGGCGTGGTCTCCGCCGGCTTGAGGACCACGGTGTTGCCGCAGGCCAGCGCGGGCGCGATCTTCCAGGCCAGCATCAGCAGCGGGAAGTTCCAGGGGATGATCTGGCCGGCCACGCCGAGCGGCGTGGTGCCGTAGCCGGCGTGCTCGAGCTTGTCGGCCCAGCCGGCGTAGTAGAAGAAGAACGCCGCGACGGTCGGTACGTCGACGTCGCGCGACTCCTTGATCGGCTTGCCGTTGTCGAGCGACTCCAGCACCGCGAGCTCGCGGCCGCGCTCCTGGATGATCCGGGCGATCCGGTAGAGGTACTTGGCGCGCTCGCTGCCGGGCATCCTCGACCAGACCCGCGTGTAGGCGCGCCGGGCGGCTCGCACCGCGGCGTCGACGTCGGTGGCGTCGGCCTCCGCGACCTCGGAGAGGACCTCCTCGGTGGCGGGGCTGATGGTCTTGAAGGAGGTGCCGTGACCGTCCACGAACTCACCGTCGATGAACAGCCCGTAGGAGGGCAGGATGTCGACGATGCCGCGGGACTCGGGTGCGGGCGCGTACTCGAAGGGGGAGCCGGTGGTTGAGCCGGAACCGGTGGTTGAGCCTGTCGAAACCATGATCAGTCCAGAGTGACGTAGTCGGGACCGGAGTAGCGACCGGTCTTCATCTTGGAGCGCTGCATCAGCAGGTCGTTGAGCAGCGTGGAGGCCCCGAAGCGGAACCAGTCGGGGTCGAGCCAGTCGGGCCCGGCGACCTCGTTGACCATCACGAGGTACTTCACGGCGTCCTTGGTGGTGCGGATGCCGCCCGCGGGCTTGACGCCGACCATCTGGCCGGTGGCCTCGCGGAAGTCGCGGACCGCCTCGAGCATGATCAGCGTGACCGGGAGCGTGGCCGCCGGCTGCACCTTGCCCGTGGAGGTCTTGATGAAGTGGGCGCCGGCCAGCATGGCCAGCCACGAGACCCGACGTACGTTGTCGTAGGTCTGGAGCTCGCCGGTCTCGAAGATGACCTTGAGGTGGGCGCTCGAGCCGTCGGCACGTCGGCAGGCGCCGCGGACCGCGACGATCTCCTCGAAGACCCGGAGGTAGTGCCCGGAGAGGAAGGCGCCCCGGTCGATGACCATGTCGATCTCGTCGGCCCCGGCCTCGACGGCGTCGCGGGTGTCGGCGAGCTTGATGTCGAGGGCGGCGCGGCCGCTCGGGAACGCCGTGGCGACCGCCGCGACGTGGACCCCGCTGTCGCCGAGCGCCTCCTTCGCGGTCGCGACCATGTCGGGGTAGACGCACACCGCCGCGGCGGGTGGACAGGTCGGGTCGGTCGGGTCGGGGCGCATCGCCTTGGCCGACAGCGCGCGGACCTTGCCGTGGGTGTCCTGCCCCTCGAGCGTGGTCAGGTCGACCATCCGGATCGAGAGGTCGATCGCGTAGTCCTTGGCGGTGGTCTTGATCGACCGGGTGGCGAGAGCGGCCGCACGGGCCTCGCAGCCGACCTGGTCGACGCCCGGGAGACCGTGCAGGAAGCGCCGCAGCGTGGCGTCGGAGCGGGTCACGTCGGCGAGGCCGGCGTGGTCGGCCACCGCCTCGGTGCCGGTCCCTGCACCCGTCGTGGGGTCCGCCGGGGCTGCGGTCGAGGACGGAGAAGACATCCGGCCAGCATAGGCTTCTCGGCAGTCCGCCGGGCAATCTGCGGGGGAGACCTCACCAGCAGCCCGGGGGAGACCCGAGGCGATCCGAGGAGGGCGTGTGACCGAGGCGAGGGCCGAGCGGTTCCAACCGACGAGCGGCCGTCTGGTCGGCGTCGTGGGGCTCGTGCTGGTGGCCGTGGTGCTGGTCAGCGGGGTGCTCGGCGGGTTCCCCGTCTGGGTGCTGGGGGCCGTCGTCCTGGTCGGGCTGCTGGTGTGGGCGTCGCTGCTGCGACCGGGGGTCCGCATCGAGGACGACGCGCTGGTGCTGCGCGGCATGTTCAGCACGACCGCGCTGCCGCTGGCGGCGGTCGAGGAGGTCGTGGTCAGCCAGGTGCTGGCCGTGCGCGTCGGGGAGCGTCGCTACGTCTCGCCCGCGGTGGGTCATCCGCTGCGCAGGGTCGTGCGCGGCACGCAGCTGGGCGGCGTGGGTGGCGGGGCCCCGGGGATCGACGGCGGCGGCGACGGCGGGCGGCAGCTGGTCGACCTGGCCCAGCACGCCTACCCCAGCTATGTGCAGGAGCGCATCCGTGCGGCTGCCGAGGACCATCGCAAGCGGGTGGGCGTCGCGCAGTACTCCGAGGAGCAGCGGGCGCTCGCCGCGCAGGTGACCCGGACGCCGGCGTACGTCGAGATCGCCGCGGTCGTGGTGTGCGGGCTCGTGGTGGGGGTCGGGCTGGCGCTCGGCTGAGGCGGTCGGTGACTGTCGTGGCTCGGGCCTGACGGCCCTCGCACCTCGACCAGCGAGGCCTAGCGGCGCCGCCACTCGATCGCGGGGCAGGTGTCCATGACCATCGGGACGCCGGCGGCGGTGGTGCGCTCGAGCGCGGCCTCGTCGATGACGCCGAGCTGGAGCCACACGCCCCGGGCGCCCACGGCGACGGCCTGGTCGGCGAACTCGCCGGCCGCCTCGGAGCGGCGGAACACGTCGACCACGTCGATCGGGAACGGCACGTCGGCCAGCGTCGCGTAGCCCTGCTCGCCGAGCACCGTCGGTGCTGTGGGGTGGATCGGGACGATGCGCTTGCCGCGCGACTGGAGCAGGCTCGCGATCTCGTACGCCGTGCGGCTGGGGTCGCCGGAGAGCCCGACCACCGCCCACGTCTCGCAGTCGTCGAGCATCAGGCTCACGGCTTCGGGGTCCTGCCAGTGGGTCATGCCGACGAACCTACGATGGGGACCATGAGCAGCGACTTCCCGATGTACGGCCTGTCCGAGGAGCACCTGGCGATCCGCGAGGCCGTGCGGGCGATCTGCGACGCGAAGGTGGCGCCGTACGCCGCGGAGGTCGACGAGCAGGCGCGCTACCCCGAGGAGGCCCAGGCGGCGCTCCAGGCCGCGGACTTCCACGCCCCCCACGTGCCCGAGGAGTACGGCGGCGCCGGGGCCGACGCGCTGGCCACCTGCCTGGTCATCGAGGAGGTCGCCCGCGCGTGCGTGTCGGCCTCGCTGATCCCCGCGGTCAACAAGCTCGGCTCGCTGCCGGTGATGCTCGGCGGCGGTGAGGACATCAAGAAGAAGTACCTCACCAGGCTCGCGGCCGGCGAGGGTGGCTTCTCCTACGCGCTCTCCGAGCCCGACGCAGGCTCCGACGCGGCGGCGATGAGGACCAAGGCCGTGCGCGACGGCGACGACTGGGTGCTCGACGGCGTCAAGCGCTGGATCACCAACGCCGGCGTCTCGGAGTACTACACCGTGCTCGCCGTGACCGACGCCGAGAAGCGGACCAAGGGGATCACGGCCTTCGTCGTCGAGAAGTCCGACGAGGGCGTCTCCTTCGGAGCGCCGGAGAAGAAGCTCGGCATCAAGGGCAGCCCCACCCGCGAGGTCTACCTCGACAAGGTGCGCATCCCCGGCGACCGGATCATCGGCGCCGAGGGCGAGGGCTTCGAGATCGCGATGCGCACGCTCGACCACACCCGGGTCACGATCGCCGCGCAGGCCGTCGGTGTCGCGCAGGGGGCGCTCGACTTCGCGCTGGGCTACGCCAAGGAGCGCCAGCAGTTCGGCAAGAGCATCGCGGAGTTCCAGGGCCTGCAGTTCCTCCTGGCCGACATGGGCATGAAGGTCGAGGCGGCCCGCCAGATCACGTACGCCGCCGCCGGCCGCTCCGAGCGCAACGACCCGGACCTGACGTTCTTCGGCGCCGCGGCCAAGTGCTTCGCCTCCGACGTGGCGATGGAGGTCACCACCAACGCCGTCCAGGTGCTCGGCGGCTACGGCTACACCCGCGACTACCCGGTCGAGCGGATGATGCGCGACGCCAAGATCACCCAGATCTACGAGGGCACCAACCAGGTGCAGCGGATCGTGATCGCCCGCCAGCTGCTCGCCGGGATCCAGGCCGAGCTCTGAGCCCGGCGGGCCGCGGCCTGTCCTCTCACCGTGCGGCCTAGACCACCGAGCACGAATCTCGGACGACTTCCGCATACACCGGCCGGGGCCGGGTACGGCGCCATCAAGGCCGGGGTCGCCGAATTCCCCCCACTTCGGCGGCCGCCGGCCTTGCAAGCCTCCGCATCGGGAGTTTCGGCAATCTGTTGTCGACCGCTCGTGATGCGTGCAACGATCGGACACCGTGCCGCTCGTGGCACCCGTCTGCCCTCGGAGGTGACGCCGTGGCCCTCAGTCGAGCTGAGACCGCCCCCGCGGCGCCTCCGCGCGCGCCCGTGGTGAGCGAGTCGCGACGCCGGCTCGAGACCGCGCGACTGCTCTCGCGGGCCCGCGCCACCCGTGGGGCGCAGCGCCGCCGCTACGAGGACGAGGTGATCCGGATCAACATGCGGGTCGCCGGCGAGGTGGCCCGCCGCTACCACGGGCGGGGCATCGCGGCCGAGGACATCGACCAGGTCGCGCTGCTCGGGCTGGTCAAGGCGGTGCGTGGCTTCGACCCCACCCGCGGTGACGACTTCCTCAGCTATGCCGTGCCGACCCTGCGCGGTGAGATCCGCCGCTACTTCCGCGACGCCGGGTGGGCCGTGCGCCCGCCCCGGTCGGTGCAGGAGGTGCAGGCTCGGGTCACCGCCGCGGAGTCCGAGCTCTGCCAGCGCCTCGGGCGCGCCCCACGCGCCTCCGAGGTCGCGGTCCACCTCGACGTGCCGCTCACCTTGGTGCTCGACGCCCAGGCCGCCAGCGGCTGCTTCTCCCCGGCCTCCCTCGACGCGCCCGGCGACGGTGCCGAGGACGAGGAGGCCACCTCCGACCGACTCGGCGACCTGGACCCGGCCTTCGCCACCACCGAGGCCCGGCTGGCGCTGCAGCCGCTGATGAGCGCGCTGCCGGACCGCGACCGTCGGATCATCGAGCTGCGCTTCTTCCAGGGCCGCACGCAGGCCCAGATCGGCGAGGAGGTCGGGGTCACGCAGGAGCAGGTCTCCCGCCTGCTGAGCGGGATCCTGCTCAAGCTGCGCCGCAGCCTCGCCGCCTGACCCCTGCCTCCTGACCCCTGCCTCCGGTGGTCGAGCCTGCCGAGACCCTAGAACACCCGCGGCAGCTCCGAGGCCCGCCCCGTGAACTCCGGGTCGCGCTTCTCGCGGAAGGCAGCGACCCCCTCCTTGCCGTCGCCGAGCGAGGTCCAGAACATCGCCAGCGAGTCCGACAGGTGCGCCTCGAGCGGCTCCGAGGCAGCGCTGTTGCGGTAGAGCAGCTGCTTGGCCAGGCCCAGGGCCACCGGCGACCGGCCCCGCACGAAGCCCCGCACCAGGTCGTACGTCGCCGGCAGCAGGTCCTCGGGCTCGTGCACCGAGCGCACCAGCCGGCCGGCGTACGCCTGGTCGGCGGTGAGGACGTCAGCCGAGTAGACCCACTCCAGGGCCTGCTGGATCCCGACGATGCGCGGCAGGAACCAGCTCGAGCAGGCCTCGGGCACGATGCCGAGCCGGCCGAAGACGAAGCCGATCTTGGCCTGGGTGGAGGCCAGCCGCAGGTCCATGGCCAGGGTCATCGTCGCGCCGATGCCGACGGCGGGACCGTTGATCGCGGCGACCACGGGCTTGGGCAGCGCGTGGATCGCGAGCGTGACCTTGCCGCCCGTGTCGCGCACCCCCGCGTCGTACGGCGCCTCGGTCAGGTGGGCGCGCAGGTCCTCGGGCGTCGGGGTCACGGTCTCGTCGAGACCGAACACGTTGCCCTCGGCGGAGAGGTCCATGCCGGCGCAGAACGCCCGACCGGACCCGGTGACGACGACGGCGCGCACGTCGTCGTGGTGGGCGTCGGTGCGGAAGACCTGCTCGAGCTCGCGGGCCATGGTCACCGAGAAGGCGTTGAGCGCGTCGGGACGGTTCAGCGTGAGGGTCGCGATGCCGTCGGCGTCGACGTCCCAGGTCAGGGTCTCGTAGTCGGTCACGGACCCAGTATCGAGGCTCGCCTAGCCGGTGGCGCCTGCGGGCAGCCCCGAGGGGGTGCAGAGGTCCTTGCCGATCGACTCGGTGTCGTCGCCGATGATCGCCTCGAACATCTGCTGCGAGCGCGCCTCGTCCCAGGTGGCCGAGCCGTCGGCGAGCGGCACCGTGCAGGTCAGCCCGTTCTCGCCGTCGACCCGCGTCATCGCGAAGGCCCACATGGCAGCCCGGAAGGGGTTCATCCCCTCGCCGAAGCTGAAGAAGTCGGGCAGCGCGTTGTTGAGGCGCCAGTAGCGGACCGGGTTGAGCACCGACCACGGCGAGACGACCTTGCCGCCGATCGCCGAGACGACCTGGCGCTGCTGCTGCACGCGGTCGAGGTCGCTGAGGGCGGAGGCGCGGGTGCGGGAGTAGCCCAGGGCGGTCTTGCCGTCGGCCTCCTGGCAGCCCTTCTTGATCTTGAGATTGGCCTTCGGGTCGTCGATCGGCTTCTTCGGGCAGATCTCGATCCCGCCGACCGCGTCGACGATGCCGACCACGCCGCCCATGCCGATCTCGACGTACTCGTCGATCCGGATGCCGGTCAGGTCCTCCACCGCCGTGACCAGCCCCTGGGGGCCGTCGGCGGAGTAGGTGCCGTTGATCTTGCCGTTGCTGGAGTCGGCGGGGGAGTCGCGCGGGATCGACATCAGCAGGTTGGGACCCGCACCGGTGTGCAGCACCATGATCGTGTCGGTGCGGTTGCCGGCGTCGTTGCCGGTGCCGAGCTCCTTGCGCTCCGCGGCGGAGAGACCCTCACGGGAGTCGCTGCCGACCATCAGGTACGTCGTGCCCGGCTGGTCGTCGGGGCGCTCGCCGCTGGGCTCCCAGGCCACCTTGTCGACGCTGTTCCACGCGAAGATCGGCACCGCGACCAGGAAGACGACCCACAGCAGCAGCAGCGAGAGCAGGGTGCGCAGCCGGAAGCGGGGCCGCGGGATCCGTCGCAGCCAGCCGCGGGAGCGGTAGGACGAGCCGCCGGGGGTCGGCGCCGGGGCCGGCGCGGGCTGGGCGGCGCGCTGGGCCCGGGGCCGCTCGGCGGTGGGGTCGGGGCGGGGCTGGCTGCGCATCACCTGCGTCGCGTCGTCGGCGTCGCGCGGCTGCGCGCGCATGGCCCGGGTGGCGTCGGGGTCGTCACCGGGGGGCATGCCCTTGCCCCCGTAGAGCCAGGTGAAGTCCGGGCCCTCGCCCGAACCGTCGCGTCCGGGACGATCTGCCATGGCGGTGACGCTACCGTGCCGGGCATGCCCCACCGGAGCGGCCACGCGCCGACGTACGTCTGCGGGCCGGGGGTGAGGGCGGGGTGAGGGCGGGGCTGGGGGTCCGCGCCACGGCCCACGAGGAGCGGGTCAGGGTTCCCGGTGACGACCGGCTCGTCGCCGACGTCGTGATGGACCGCGGCTTCGCGCTGCCGGCCGGTCCCGACCGGGTGTGGCCGTGGCTGCTGCAGGTCGGCAAGGGCCGCGCGGGCTGGTACCTCCCGCGACGGGTCGAGCGGTTCGTCCCCCGGTCGCGACGTGCGGTGCGTCGCGTGGTGCCCCACCTGCAGTCGCTCGAGGTCGGCCAGGTGATCGAGGACTGGGGCGGGTCGCGGGCGACCCTGACCGTGCTCGACCTGGTCCCGGGCCGGCTGCTGCTCCTCGGCACCGAGCGCGGGCGGCTGTCGATGACGTGGGCGCTCACGCTGACCCCGACCGGTGCCGGTGCGGCGACCCGGGTCCACTCGCGCGTGAGGCTCGCCGGCGTACGCCGGGTGCGGCTGGCCGAGGTGGGCGGCGGCCTGCTGGACCTGCTGAGCATCGCGGGCCTGGCGGCGGGCCTGCGAGAGCGCCTGCGCGAGGCGTGACGACGAGCGGTCGCGAGTAGTCGGGTGGTCCCGGCGCGTCGCGACCGCGTGTGACGCCTGTGACTGGTGATACTTGGCGGGCCCCTGCTTCTTCCCCAGCAGAAAGGCGCTCGATGTCACCTGTATCGGAGCGCGCCGCCCGCGTGCGGTTCCGCCGTGCGTTGTCGCTGATGGCGATGACGCTCCTCGTGCCCGGCTCGGCCCAGCTCGTCGCCGGCAACCGCTCGGTCGGCCGCGTCGCGTTCCGGCTCTGGCTCGGCTTCCTCGCCCTGACCACGCTGCTGCTGCTCGCCGTGCTCGTCCACCGTCAGCTGATCCTCTCGCTGGTCTTCAACACCTCGCTGCTGCTGGTGCTGCGCCTGGCGCTGATCGGCGGGGCCGTCTTCTGGGCCTACCTGTTCGTCGACGCCTGGCGGCTCGGGCAGCCGCTCTCCCTGGGCCTGAGCCACCGTCGCGCCGTGGTGGGTGTCAACGGGTTCCTGTGCTTCGGCGTCGCGGGCTCGCTGCTCTTCGGCGCCCACCTGGTCGGTGTCCAGCGCGACTTCATCGTCACGATGTTCGGCGACAGCGAGGTGGTCGGGGCGCACGACGGCCGCTTCAACGTGCTGCTGATGGGCGGCGACTCCGGCGCCGGTCGCTGGGGCCTGCGGCCCGACTCGCTGACCGTCGCCTCCATCGATGCCGTGACCGGCCGCACGGTGCTGATCAGCCTGCCCCGCAACATGGAGAACTTCCCCTTCGCCGAGGGGTCCGTGATGGACCGGCACCACCCCGACGGCTTCGACTGCGGCGACGAGCGGTGCTACCTCAACGGCGTCAGCACCTGGGCCGGCGACCACACCGACCTCTTCCCGAAGGCCAAGAACCCCGGCATCGCCGCCACCGTCTCGGCCGTCGAGGGCATCACCGACCTCGAGGTCAACTACTGGGCGATGGTCAACCTCCAGGGCTTCAAGAGCCTGGTCGACGCCGTCGGCGGCATCACCCTCAACGTGCGCGACCGGATCCCGATCGGCATCCTCGGCGACGACTTCTACGACCACATCGAGCCCGGCGAGCAGACGCTCGACGGCTTCGAGACGCTGTGGTTCGCCCGGGCCCGCGAGGGCTCCGACGACTACTCGCGGATGGCGCGGCAGAAGTGCGTGATGAACGCGATGCTGCAGCAGGTCAGCCCCCAGACCGCGGTCACCAACTTCGAGTCGATCGCCCAGGCCTCGAGCGAGATGATCTCGACGAACCTGCCGGCCTCCGAGCTCGACACGTTCACCGCGCTCGCGCTCAAGGCCAGGGGCCAGAAGATCTCCACGCTGTCGCTGGTGCCGCCGATGATCAACACCGCCGAGCCCGACATCGACCTGGTCCACGCCAAGGTCGAGGCCGCCATCGACCAGGCCGAGGGCACGGGGACACCGGCCACGGCCAAGCGCCGCAAGCCCGCGGCACCGACCTCGGTCACCGGCGGGTCGATCGGCTCCCGCGACGAGGGGTACGCCGCCAACGAGTCCGAGGACCTCGGCTCGGCCTGCTAGTGGAGCGGGTCGACCGCCAGCCGGTCGACCACGTCGTCGTACGTCGCCCGGTCGGCGGCGGCGACCAGGCCCGGGCCCTCGACGCGCGGGTCGAACGGCTGACCGTCGGAGCGTCCCACGTGGCCACCGGCCTCGCTGAGCAGCAGCGAGCCGGGGGCGTGGTCCCACGGGTAGGCGCGTCCGTAGAGGACCGCCTGGGCGTCGCCGCCGATCAGGTGGGGGTAGTCGACGCCGCAGCAGACCCAGGTCAGCTCCAGCGGGGCCAGCCCGCCGGGTGAGCGGCCCAGCCAGCGCCGGCGGCTGGTGACCACCCGCCACTGCTCGGACGACCCGGCAGGAGCGGCGGCGCGCAGGGGGTCGCCGTTGACCGTCGCCCCGGCCCCGCGCTCGGCCACGAAGGCCAGACCGTGCTGCGGCTGCCAGATCCACGAGCGGGTCACCTCGCCGCTGTGCAGCTCGGCGACCATCACCGCATGGTCCTTCGAGCCGTGGACGAAGTTCTTCGTGCCGTCGACGGGGTCGACGGTGAAGGCATGCTCGGCCGCGGCGTACCGCTCGAGCAACGACTCGTCCTGCGCGTAGGCCTCCTCACCCAGGACGACGGCGTCCGGGTAGGCGGCCAGCAGTGCGTCGGTGATGAGCACCTCGGCCTCGTGGTCGGCCACGGTGACCAGGTCACCGGGGTTCTTCTCGTGCACCTGGTGGTCGCCCAGGGACCGGAAGCGCGGGTTGATGACCTGCTCCGCGACGTCCTGGAGGAGGGTCAGGATCGCGTCGGTGTCCACGGCGCCAAACCTAGCGAGCGGATGGGCCTGCGGAGGAGCCGGGCGGAGCAGACGAGACGCGCCCCCTAGGGTGTGGCCGTGCGTGTCGTGGCGGTGGTGGTGACCTTCAACCGGCTGCCCCTGCTGCAACGGCTCGTCGCCCGGCTCCGGGAGGTGCCCGGGGTGGAGGAGGTCCTGGTCGTCGACAACGCCTCGAGCGACGGCACGGGGGAGTGGCTGGTCTCGACCGGCTCGACCACCGGGGGCAGCTCGACCAGCGGGCCAGCGGTCCTCCACCGCACGCTGACGGAGAACCGCGGCGGGGCGGGTGGCTTCCACGACGGGCTCGCCTGGGCCATGGAGCGCGGAGCCGATCTGGCCTGGTTGATGGACGACGACGGCATCCCCGAGCCCGGGTGCCTCGCGACCCTGCTCGACCGGGAGGGCCTGGACTTCTGGGGCCCGGCGGTCCTCGCCGAGCACGACCCGGCGCGGCTCTGCTTCCCGATCCGCCTGCCCGGCGGGACCCGGGTGGTCCACCGGATGGGCCAGGTGGAGGGCGCGGCGGTCGACGGGCTCATCGACGGTGTCGTCATCCCGTTCAACGGGGTGCTGGTCACCCGCGACCTGGTCCAGCGGATCGGCCTGCCCCGGGAGGAGTTCTTCATCTGGGGCGACGACGTCGAGTACCTGTGGCGCGCCGAGCGCGCCGGAGCCCGGATCGCGACCGTGGTCGACGCGCACTTCCGGCACCCGGCCACCGACGACCTCGGCACCCCGATGATGTTCGGCCGCACGACCTACAACCACAGCCCCAGCGACCTCAAGCACTACTGCATGGCCCGCAACAACCTGCTCAACCTGCGCGACTACCGCGGGTGGCCGCACGCGCTGGCGTTCGTGGTGAAGACGCTGTGGTTCTACCTGTTCACGCGGCCGCAGCCGCGTCGGGTGGTGCTCAGCGCCCGCGCCATGTACGCCGGCCTGCGCGGCGACTTCACCGGTCATCAGCGGTTCCTCGGCGGCGGTGGCGGCGGGGGCTTCGTGGCTCGTCGCTGGCGCTCCTCGCACCTCGACCACCGAGGTCGACAGGACGGTGGTTGAGGTGCGAGCGGAGCGAGCCACGAGACCCGAGACCGTCGCGATCGCGGTGGTGACGTTCAACCGGGCCGACCTGCTGGCACGGATGCTGGAGGGGCTGGCGGCCCTCGAGACGCCGGCCGAGGCGGTCGTCGTGGTCGACAACGCCTCCACCGACCACACTCCCGAGGTGCTGGCGGACAGCACGCTGGCCGGCCTCCAGGTGATCCGCTGCGAGGAGAACCTCGGCGGCGCGGGCGGCTTCCACCTGGCCGTGCGCACGGCGTACGAGCAGGGCTTCGACCGGATCTGGCTGATGGACGACGACGTCGTGCCGGCGCCCGACTGCCTCACGGTGCTGCTGGCCCAGGACGAGGCGTGCCTGATGGCGGTGCGCGAGGACACCTCCGGGGCGCTGCGCGAGAAGGCCGCCGTGACCTTCGACCTGAGCAACCCGCTGGCCGTCAAGCCCAAGACCGCGATGGTGGAGACGACGTACGGCACCCGCGCGGCGATGCCCGAGCGGGTCGAGCTCCAGAACGTCGCCTTCGAGGGCTTCATGGTGCGCCGCGAGGTGGTGGCCAGGATCGGGTTGCCGGACCCGACGTACTTCATCTTCTACGACGACGTCGACTTCGCGCTGCGCGCCCGGCGGGCCGGCTTCCGGATCTGGGCGGTCCGGGACGCCGTGCTCGTGCGCCAGCTCGACTTCGACCAGCAGCACGACCTGGCCGGCTGGAAGGGCTACTACATGTACCGCAACCTCTTCGTGGTCCACCTCCGCTACGGCGAGAACCCCCTGGTCCGCCTCAAGCCGTGGCTGATCACGGCGCTCGTGGTGCTGCTCAGCCCGCTGCGTGGCGGGCGTGCCGAGGCGCGCAACGTGACCCGCGCCATGCGCGACGCGCGGGCGATGCGGGCGCTCCCGTCGGCATCCGTAGAATGACGTCCCGTGCCCCAGACTGACTCTGCCCCTGATCTCGTCGTCGTCGGCTCCGGCTTCTTCGGTCTCACGATCGCCGAGCGCTGCGCCACCGAGCTCGGACTGAAGGTCCTGGTCCTCGAGCGGCGCTACCACCTCGGCGGCAACGCCTACAGCGAGATCGACGCCGAGACCGGCATCGAGGTGCACAAGTACGGGACCCACCTCTTCCACACCTCCAACACGCGGGTCTGGGAGTACGTCAACCGGTTCACGGACTTCACCGGCTACCAGCACCGGGTCTTCGCCAAGTACCAGGGCCAGGTCTACTCGTTCCCGATGAACCTCGGCCTGATCAACCAGTTCTTCGGCAAGGCGCACAGCCCCGACGAGGCCCGTGCCCTGATCGCGGAGCAGTCGAGCGAGATCGCCACCGAGGACGCCGCCAACCTCGAGGAGAAGGCGATCAGCCTGATCGGCCGCCCTCTCTACGAGGCGTTCGTGAAGGGCTACACCGCGAAGCAGTGGCAGACGGACCCGAAGGAGCTCAGCGCCGACATCATCACGCGCCTCCCGGTCCGCTACACCTTCGACAACCGCTACTTCAACGACACCTACGAGGGCCTGCCGGTCGACGGCTACACCGCGTGGCTGACCCGGATGGCCGACCACCCCAACATCGAGGTCCGGGTCGACACCGACTTCTTCGACGTGGCCGACGACTACAAGGGCAAGGTCCCGATCGTCTACACCGGCCCCGTCGACGAGTACTTCGACAACTCCGAGGGCCGACTGTCCTGGCGCACCATCGACCTCGAGGCGGAGACCCTCGACGTCGACGACTTCCAGGGCACCGGTGTGGTCAACGCCAACGACGAGGACCTGCCGTTCACGCGCACCCTCGAGTTCAAGCACCTGCACCCCGAGCGCACCTACCTGCCCGGCAAGACGATCGTGGTGCACGAGTACTCGCGCTTCGCCGAGGAGGGCGACGAGCCCTACTACCCGATCAACACCGCCGAGGACCGCGCCAAGCTGCTGAAGTACCGCGAGCTGGCGAAGGCCGAGCCGATGGTGATCTTCGGCGGGCGGCTCGGGACCTACAAGTACCTCGACATGCACATGGCGATCGGCTCGGCGCTGTCGATGTTCGACAACAAGCTGCGGCCCCACTTCGAGGACGGCACCCCGCTCGCCAGCGGAGGCGTCGACGCCGACTGACCCACGCGGTCGGTCACTGACCCACGCGGTCGGTCACTCCGAGTCGAGCAGCGCCTCGGGGAGCGGGCCGCCGTGCGTGGCGGTGCTCACCACGAGCGGGTGGTCGCTGACGCGGCCACCGCCGATCCGGGCGTAGCCGGAGAACACCAGGTCGCCCAGGCCGAAGATCCAGTCGATGCCCATGGCGGGCGGAGGCGAGCAGGGGCTGCCGCTCCCGCCGTTGGCCGCGACGAGCCCGGCCCCCGCGACCCGGCAGAAGGCCACACCGGTCTCGTTGAAGTCACCCATGACCAGGACCGGACGTCCCGACGCCCCCAGCTCGCGCGCCAGCGCGATCTGGATGTTGGTGGCAGCGGCCCGGAAGCGGGCGTTGTTGCCGCGTCGGGGGTTGCTGGTGGGGTTGTGCAGGCTCATCGCGTAGACCTCGCGCCCGGTCTCACGGTGGCGCAGCAGCACCCAGGGCATGGGGATGATCTCGCCGCCGAAGTAGGGCACGTTGCGAGCGCCCGCCTCGACCAGCTCCCAGGTGGCGGTGCGCCAGGCGACCGCGTCGCGGGCCCGCGCCGAGCCGGAGTGGAAGTCCCAGGAGGCACCGGTGATCCGGTTGAACGCGCCCTTCTGGACCAGCTCGAACTCCTGGAGGGCGACCAGGTCGACCCCGTGCTGGTTGAGCAGGCCCACGGCCCCGTTCATCCGCGCCGTGCCGGACCCGTAGCCGGGCTTGTTGCCACCGCGCGCGGTGTGGGAGTCACCCAGGACGTTGAGCGTCGCGGGACGGAACACCGCGGCCGGCGGCTGCTCGGGCACCGCCGCGGCCTCGGCCAGCCGGGCCAGCTCCGCGAGGTCGGCGCGGTCGCGCTCGGGGAGCCGCTTCAGGGTCCGACCGGGCACGATCGACACCTCGGGGGCGGGGGCCGGCGTCCCTGCCGAGGAGGTGGTGGCGTCCGGCTCGTCCGCGCCCGGGGCCCCCTCGGACACGAGCGTCGCGTCGTCGGACTGCGAGATGAGCACGCCGGCCCCGGTGGCCACCGCCACGACGGTGACCGCCAGCAGCGCCACCAGCGAGTGCCGCAGCCCCCTGAGCCGGAGGGGGGCCCACCAGGGGCGGTCGGTCTCACCCGCTCTGCGGCGGGGAGGGGTCATCGCCGACCTTCCCGGTGGGAGGCCGTCCGGGGGGTCGGGAGGGGCCCGGGCGCGGCGACGCGCAGCCAGGTGCGGGGAGGCAGGAAGGGCATCAGGGTTCTCACGAGTGTCGATGAGCGGCAGAGGTCCTGACTCTACCGGTCGCGCCGTGCACGCCTTTCCTGGATCGAGGCTCTCGGCACGTATAGTCGGCCGGGGTCACCTCCACCGGCCCGTCCTGACTTCCCCTGGAGTGTTCATGCGTCGCTTCGCCATCCTCTTGGCGCTCGTCCTCGTCTTCCCCGGCGGCGCCTCGCCCGGTGCTGCCTCGGACTCACCGCCGAGTGCCGCCCGTCGTGCCGGCGCGCCGGTGGCCTACTTCAACGTCCCGGACCCCTTCGGCAACACCGGTGCCAACTACCGCATCGTGTCCGCGGTCGAGGCCGCGATCCGCGCCGTCCCGCGACGGACGAAGAAGATCAAGCACCCGACGATCACGATCTCCAGCTACCTGCTCGACCGGGGAGCGAGCGTCGACCAGCTCATCGCCGCGTGCAAGCGCGGCGTCGGGGTGCGGATCGTGCTGGACTCCGGGATCAACAACCCGCACTCGCGACGCCTGATCTCCGCCCTCAACGGCGACAACTACCTGGACCGCAACAACGACGGCAAGCCCGACAAGCCGCCCCGCACCGGCAAGTGCGGCAAGCCCAAGCGCCAGAGCGGTCGTACGGCGGCCGGCCAGGTCTCCGGCGACGACGTGTCGGTCATGAGCCGGAGCGCGGCGCGGGCGAGCCTCAACGTCCCCACCGAGGACGCCAGGTCGTGGGGTCGTGACCGCAGCTACGTCAAGCGCTGCTCCGGCGCGTGCCGCTCCGCCGGCTCCGAGGGCAACATGCACAGCAAGTTCTTCCTCTTCTCCCACACCGGCTCGCGGCGCAACGTCGTGATGGTCAGCTCCTCGAACCTCAACCGCGGGGGCGCGGAAGCCGGCTGGAACGACATGGTCGCGGTCCAGGGCCGCAAGCGCTTCTACACCTACTTCCTCAAGGTCCACCGCCTGATGACCCGGGAGACGCCGGCTGACGGCAAGATCCTCGGCATCACCGACGGCCCGTTCACCGCCCGCTTCTTCCCGGTGCGTGCGGCCTCCAAGGCCAAGGACCCGGTGCTGGCCGACCTGCGTCAGATCAGGTGCAGCAGTGGTCTCGGCCGCACCGAGGTGCACATCTCGATGTTCTTCTGGGGTCAGCGCCGAGGCAACTACCTGGCCGACCGCGTCCTGGAGCTGGCCGGTCAGGGCTGCTCGGTGAACGTCATCTACGGGGCCCCGACCAAGCAGCTCGGCGACCGTCTGCGCGCCGCTGCGCGCGCCGGGCGGATCAAGCTGTGGGACTCGCGCTTCGACATGGACAAGGACGGCTACAACGAGGTCCGCACCCACGCCAAGTACGTCCTGGTCAAGGGGACCTTCGGCAAGAGCCGCAAGGCTCGGGTCGTGATGACCGGGTCCCAGAACTGGGTCGGCGGCATGGCGAGCCACGACGAGGCCTACCTGCGGGTCAAGCTGCCGCGGGCCTACTCCGCCTACCGCAGCAACTGGTCGAACATCCGCGACCACTCGAAGCGCTACCCGCAACCTTGACCCGCTCCCGAGAGGTGTGAGCACGATGGCCTCCCGCATCTTCGTGCACGTCGGCAGTCCCAAGACCGGCACCACCTTCCTGCAGCAGGTCCTCTGGGCCGAGCGTGACAAGGCAGCCGCCCAGGGGGTGCACCTTCCGCTCGCCTCCATGCACGACCACTTCCTCGGGAGCCTGGACGTCCGTGGGCTGGGAGGGAAGCCACCCCATCCGGCCGACTCCGCGGGGGCGTGGTCCCGCCTGGTCGACGCCGCTCTGGCGGTCGAGGGGACGGCGTTGATCTCGCACGAGCTCTTCGCCGCCGCCACCCCGGCCCAGGCCAAGAACGCGATGGGCTGGTTCGGCGTCGCCCCCGAGCTGCACGTCGTGATCACCGCGCGCGACCTCGTGCGCCAGGTCACGGCCGAGTGGCAGGAGCACGTCAAGCACCGTTCGAGCCTGACCCTCGAGGAGTTCGTGGCCCGGGTTCGCACCAGCGCCGAGCAGCGGTCCTCCTGGTTCTGGCGCGTCCAGGACGGCGCGCGCCTGGCGACCTCGTGGGGGAGCAGGCTCCCCGCGTCCCGTGTCCACGTCGTGACGGTTCCTCCGCCCGGGGCCGGCGGTGAGCTGCTCTGGGAGCGGTTCGCAGGGCTGCTCGGGCTCCAGCCCGGGTCCTTCGACCTCGAGGCCGCCCGGAGCAACACCTCCCTGGGCCGGGAGCAGGCCGAGGTGCTGCGGCGGGTCAACGCCGCCCTGGGAGACCGCCTGCCGATCCCCGGCCCCTATCCCGCCGTGGCCAAGGACGTGCTGGCGCACGGGATCCTGGCCCAGCACGACGGCGCGCCCCTGCGGCTGGACCCGGGTGACGCCGAGCACCTCGTCGAGGAGTCCCACGCGGTCGTCGCCCGGCTGGCCGAGTCCGGGGTCGACGTCGTGGGCTCGCTGGACGACCTGGTCCCCTCCGCCGAGCTCGTGTCCCGCGCCACCGACCCGGACGCCTACGCGGTGCCGGAGACCGACGCCCTGCTGGCCGAGAGCGTGCGGGCCCTGGCCGACGTCCTGGTCACCCTGTCCGGGGTGATGGAGCAGCGCCGCGAGCTGGAGCACCAGGCCGAGCGGCTGCGCACCGCGCCGGTGCGCGCGGTCCTCGGCAGCGTGGGCGAGGGACGCCCGGCCCTGGACAAGGTTCGCGGGCTATACCGCAGATCTCGCGGCGACTGACCCACGACACGCCGGGTCAGCCAAGAAACCCCTGGGATTTGTGTGACAGGTGGGGTTGTAGTGAGTAGTGTGCCGCTGGAGGTCGTGCCCTGCACGTTGCCGTAGCCACGTCCCCGCCCCCCGGCTGAGCTGACCAGGAGCGTCAATGAAAACTCTGTCCACCGGCCTTCGCGCCCTCGCCACCACGGCGCTGCCCCTCGTCGTCCTCGGCAGCCTGCTGGCTGCGCCGGGCTCCGCCGCCTCGACGGCCGCACCCGAGGGACAGCTCGAGCGGCGCGGTGCCGGCGGCATCAACATGCGGGTGGTGACCTTCAACACCGCCGTGGACCAGCCCTTCGCGTCCGCCATGGAGGACCTCGCCGCGGTCTTCGCACGCAAGCCGGACGTGGTCGCGCTCCAGGAGTTCTGGAGCCCCCGGCGCCAGCAGGCGGTGCGTGACGTCTACACCGACTGCGCGGACTGCACCTACGACATCTACCTCCCGATCGGCGACGGTCGGGGCGCGGTGCCGATCATCTACCGGTCGGACCGCTTCACCCTGCTCGGTGCGCGCTCGGTGCCGGTCACCGAGGACACCTACGTCGGCCCCCGCGGCGCGGGGCCCTCGATGCAGGCCGGCAAGTACGTCAACCACGTGGCGCTCTTCGACCACGTCGCCAACCACACGATCAACGTGCTGAACAACCACCTGGTGGCCTCGGTGCAGGGCGACGACGGACGCCCCAACCGCAGGATGGCTCCCCGGCTCAAGCTCTACCGGACCCACATGAACAACCTGCTCACGATGATCAACGAGATCACCGTCGGGGCGGTCGTGGTGACGGGTGACTTCAACGTCAACTACCGGCGCGACCGGGTGACGCGGGCCGGGATCTTCCCCTACCGCAAGCTCTCCTCCGTAGGCCTGGAGGCCAGCTTCGGTCAGCTGCGTGAGCCGGCCACGGGCACGCACCGCCTGCGGGGCGGCAACGACTCGCGCCTCATCGACCAGGTGTGGGCGACCGGTGGCGAGACGTCGTTCCTGCGGGCCAAGTGGCAGCGGATCATGTTGGGTCTCAACTCCGACCACCGCCCTCTCCTCGTCTCCTACCGCTTGACGGCCGGCGACGAGACGCCTCCTCCTGCGCCGCCGGAGGAGCCCCCGGCCACCCCGCGCGGCCGGTGACGCTGCCCCCGGGGGAGGAGTGCTCGGCCCACGGCCGAGCCCCCCTCTAGGCTGACGGGCGCCGTCGGTACGACGGTGCCACCGCAGCGGGGAAGGTCGGATGACACGCGCAGATGCACCGCGACGGGTCGTGCTCCACGTGGGCACGCCCAAGAGCGGCACCACCTACCTCCAGCGAGCCCTGTGGCGCCACCGGGACGAGCTGGCCGGGCATGGGGTCATCAGCGTGGGGGCCACCGAGAGCGCGATGTTCCGTGCGGCGGTCGAGGTGCGAGAGGCCTACGAGTTCTGGGGGATGACGCGCGCCGAGCTCGACGGCACCTGGGCCCGCGCCTGCGACCAGGCGCGGCGCCATCCCGGGACCGCGCTGATGAGCCACGAGCTGCTGGGTGCGGCCACTGCGGAACAGGTCGAGCGGGCCCTGTCCGGGCTGGCGGGCGCCGAGGTCCACCTCGTCGTGACCGCCCGCGACCTGGGCCGGCAGGCGACCTCCGAGTGGCAGGAGCTCATCAAGAACGGCGGCACCCGGTCCTTCCCGCGCTTCGCCCGTCGCATCGTGCGTGACATCGAGACCGGTCGGTTCGCGTCCATGTTCTGGCGCAACCAGGACCTCACCGGGGTCCTGGGACGGTGGGGGGCTCACCTGCCGCCCGAGCGGATCCACGTGGTGGCCCCGCCGCCCGGCACCGGTGACCCGCACGTCCTGTGGCGCGCGTTCGCGTCGGCGGCCGGTTTCGACGGCTCCCTGGTCCTGCCCGACTCGGACCGTCTCAACGCCTCGTTGGGGGTGGCCCAGATCGCCGTCCTCCGTGAGGTCAACCAGGTCCTCGACGGCACCCTCTCGATGGGCAGCTACCTGCGGGTGGTCAAGGAGCGGTTCGCCGAGGAGGTGCTCGCCTCGCAACCGGGCGACCCGCTGCGCTGCCCGCCCGCCCTGGCCGCTCGGCTGCGCGAGGTCGCGCTCGAGCGCAACGCCGCGATCACCGCGGCGGGCTATCGCGTGCACGGCGACCTGGCGCACCTGGTCCCGGCCGTCCCCGACAAGGGGCCCGAGGGCCTCAAGCTGAGCAAGCCCCGACCTGCCCAGCGGCAGCAGGCCTACGCCGAGGCGCTGGCCGTGCTGCTGCTCGAGCAGGCCCGCACGGAGCGGCAGGGGCGCGTGCGGGGGGTGGCCCGCCGTTGGCGCGAGCGAGGACTGCCGCTGCGGCGTACCCGGCCCTGAGTGGTCAGAGCCGGGCGGTCACCGCTGCCAGGACGCGACGATCCGGCACACGACGGGATCCTCGTTGCGCAGGACCGCCAGGCCCTGACCCTCCTCGCGGTGCACGATCCTCCCGCCGCGCGACTCGATCGCACGCTGCACCTCGTCGGGGTCGACGTAGCGCCGGCGGTCGTGGCTGAAGTGGTGCGGGCGTCCGCGGTCCGCGGGCGTGCGGAACTCGAGGAAGAGGTGGCCGCCACGCCGGGTGGACATCGAGGCCAGCCGGTAGAGGAGGTCGCGACCGCGGTCGTCGAGCGCGTGCAGCAGGAAGCGGGCGTAGAGGTCCACGGGCTGCTCGGACCGGGCGAGCCGGTAGCCCAGCACCAGCACCTGACGTGCGTCGTTGAGGTTGAGGGCCTCCTTGGCGACCACGGGCTTGGGGCGGCGACGGGCCCACCGGCGCATGACCCCCGCGCTGTAGTCGAGGGCGAGGACCTCGCGGCCCCGGCGCGCGAAGAACCGTGAGTCGCGACCGTTGCCGGCGCCGAGGTCGACCAGCGGACGCGTGGAGGGGTACTGCCGGGCGACCCAGCGCGCGAAGTCCGAGGCGCGCCGCGGGATGCGACCGGCCCGCGCGGCGTAGAGCGAGTCCCAGGTCTTGCGGTCGACGCTGACGCCACCGAACCACCCGTTCAGCCGGCGGACCAGCCACCGGGGCGTGTCGTACTGGAACGACGGGTCGGGGGTGCGCCACGCCGGCCCGTAGGTGGCAGCGAGCAGCTCCTCGTAGCGAGCCGGTGCGGGCATCTGGCGACCCAGCATGTCGACGGTGGTGAGGGGGAGGATCGCCTCGCGCGGGATCCGGAAGCCGGTGTCGGAGGGCATGTAGAGGACGTCGGCGACCCAGTGGGCGGTGAAGACGTCGACGTAGCGGGCCGACCCGTCGTCCTGGGCGAACTGGACGTTGAGCCGGGTGCCGGCCCCGCGGCGGACCTCCCAGCCGCGCGCCGACAGCTCACGCTCCACGCGGTAGCTCTCACGCACGACGTCGACCGGGTACGTCGCGTCGCTGACGTAGGAGATGTCGATGTCGTTGTCGTGACCGATGGGACGTGCGTTGCGCACAGCGCCGAGCAGCGTGCCGTAGCTGATGAAGGCCGGGACGCCGATCTCCTCGTCCAGCACCCGGAGCAGCTCCAGCACCTGGTCGACGAACACCCCGAGAGCCTCGTCGCTCTCCACGGAGAGGGGGCGGATGAGACGTCCGTACTTGTCGAGGACCAGGGGGTTGCCGTGGGCGTCGGTCACGCTCACGGTGCGCTCGGGGTCGGCGCCGAACACGTGCCGGGCCCGGCCCACGACCACGCCGTCGGCGTGCCGGCGTACGACGACGTCGGCCGAGCCCACGAGGAACCGGTGCAGCGCGGGCGGCCACGAGGCGACGACCAGGTCCTCCGTGGGCCGGGTGTCGCGCTCGAGGTTGATCGACCACGCGTGCACCTCGTTGAGCAGCACGTCGTAGACCTGGCGGGGATCGAGGTCCGCGGGCAGGCCGAGGGACTCGTCGTCGACGACGAGCTCGTGCGGCTGGGTGGTCATGACCGCTCCCCTCCGGCGTTGCGGCGCGACCGTCGCCCGGCGAGCAGCCGCCGCCGTACCCGCGCCCCGAGTCGTCGCGCCCGGCCGGTCCCGCTGCGCTCCAGACGACGCCGCAGGGCGTCGCGCTCGAGCGTGAGCTCGCGGACGTCGGCGACCATCTGGGCGATGGCGTCCGCAGCGACGTCCAGCACCTCCTCGGCGCTGACGTCGTCAGGGTGGGTGGTGTCCCTCGGGGGCGGGGCGAGCAGGTCCTGCAGGTCACCGAAGACCTGGTAGCGGCCGGCCCGCACCGCCTCGACCGCCTGGCCGGCACGCCGCGCGAGCTCCTCCGCGTGGTGGGGCCGCACCGCGAAGCGGTCGCCCCGCTGGCGCAGGAGCACCTCGTGGCCGAGGTAGCCACGCACCCAGCGGTGGCGTTCGCCGTTGGCCTGGAGCGGGCTGCCGACACGGCCCTGGACGCGACGCATCAGGGCCGCCTGCTGGGCGCCGAGCGACTCGTTGTTGAAGGTGAGGTCGCGGTCGAACCCGGTGTCGTCGATCTCGACGGCGGCGCACCAGCGCTGCCACAGCAGGTCGGGGGACGACCCCGGCGGGGGCACCGTGACGACGCGGAGCCGCTCGGGCGGGACGGCCGACGCCCATCGCGACACGATGTCCGGGATGCTCTGGCTCCGCCAGCTCCAGGCGCCCCGCGGGGCCTGGGTGAAGGCGCTGTCCATGAAGTCGTCGAGGGAGCGGACGTCGCCCATCTTGAGCGCCTCCTGCCACACCGCCGGGAACTGTCGGACGTAGGCCCGCACGGTCATCACCACCGTGACCTCGGCACCGGCCAGGTCGTCGACGACCCGCTGGGCCTGGGCGGCGGTGCAGAGGCTGAAGAACTCGTGCGAGATGAGCAGGGACGAGGCGTCCGGGTCCTCGTGCCACTCCGTGAGCAACCGGTCCCACGCCTGGAGCCGAGGACGCTGCGGCCCTGCGGTCGGTCCACCCCGACGACGGACCTGGACGGTCGCGTCGTGGTGGTCCATCCGTCGGCGCCCGGGATAGAGCATGCCCTGGGCCCGCAGCAGCGGCCGGTTGTGCCACATGGTCGTCTGGATGAACGTCGTGCCTGTCTTGGGCAGGCCGATGTGCAGGAAGACGCGACGGGTCACAGCACGTGGCGGTGGCTGTCGAGGTAGGCGCGCACCCGTCCCTCGTCCTGCTGGCTCAAGGGCACGAGGAGCTCCTCGACCACGTCCATCAGCTCGGCGAGTCGCCGGTTGAGCTGCCGGGACTCCTGCATCTCGGACTCGAGGTCGCTCACGCGGCGCCGCAGGGTGCGGACCTCGGCGGGCGTGCCGCGGCGGACCTTCCGGCGCAGCGTCTCGCGCCAGCCGCCCTGGGTGTCGGTCATAGTTTCGGCTTCCCTGTCGACTGTCACGGCGCAAGCAGGCTACTACTACGGCGGCGTGCCTCGGCCGTCGCGCGGGACGACGCGCCCGGCACGGTAGCCTGACCGCCGCAGCAGGGGTGGTGGTCGTCATCCTCCCGCGCGACGAGAGGTGGTGACCCGTGATCGGTCTGGTGCTGGCGGCAGGTGCGGGCAGACGACTGCGGCCCCTCACGGACACGTTGCCGAAGGCGCTGATGTCCATCGACGACGACCGCACGATCCTCGACGTCAGCCTGGCCAACTTCGCCGCGGTCGAGCTGCGCGACGTCGTGGTGGTCGTGGGCTACGCGGCCGACGCCGTGCACGAGCGCCAGGCCGAGCTCGAGCGTCGCCACGGCGTGCGGCTGACGCTCGTGCACAACGACAAGGCCGAGATCTGGAACAACGCCTACTCGCTGTGGACGGCACGCGAGCACCTCGCGCAGGGAGCCCTGCTGGTCAACGGCGACACCCTGCACCCCGTCTCGGTCGAGGAGACGCTGCTCTCGGCGGCCGGCTCCGGCGTGCTGCTCGCCGTCGACACCGTGAAGGTGCTCGCCGAGGAGGAGATGAAGGTGCAGTTCGACGCAGAGCGTCGTCTGCAGCGGATCACGAAGCTGATGGACCCCGCCGACGCCCAGGGCGAGTACATCGGCGCCTCGCTGATCGGCGCCGACGCGGCGCCGGGCCTCGTGGCGTCCCTCCAGGCCACCTTCGACCGCGACCCCGACCTCTACTACGAGGACGGCTACCAGCACCTCTGCGACCACGGGGGCGACGTCGGCGTCGTCCCGATCCGCGAGGACGCCGTGTGGGTCGAGGTCGACGACCACCGTGACCTCGCCCGCGCGCAGGAGATTGCGTGCCGCTACTAGCACGAATGACGGCCAGCCCGCTGTTCGTCGACATCCGACCCGGTGCGATCGCCGAGCTCCCGGCGCTCCTGCACGAACGCCGCATCTCCAGCAACGGCGCGGTGCTCGTGGTGCTCGGACCCTCCACGGGGGGTGAGATCTGGGACCGGATCGCGCCGTCGTTGCCCGAGGCGGACATGATGGTCGTCGAGGGGGCGAGCCTGGCGTCGGCCCGGCAGGTCGAGGAGCGGCTCGGCAGCCGTGGCTACGACGCCGTCGTGGCGATCGGGGGAGGGCGGACCCTCGACGTGGCGAAGTACGCCGCCACCCGGGGGGCGGTGCCGATGATCGCGGTGGCGACCAACCTGGCGCACGACGGCATCTGCTCCCCGGTGGCCTCGCTCGAGCACCCGCACGGCAAGGGGTCCTTCGGGGTGGCCATGCCGCTCGCGGTCGTCGTCGACCTCGACTACGTGCGCGCAGCGCCGCCGAGCCTGGTGGCGGCCGGGGTGGGCGACGTGGTCAGCAACCTCTCCGCCATCGAGGACTGGCTGCTGGCGCACCGGGTGAAGGGTGAGCCGATCGACGGCCTGGCGATGGCCTTCGCCCGCACCGCGGCCGAAGCAGTGGTCGCGCGCACGGACTCCATCGAGAGCGACGACTTCCTGGTCGTGCTCGCGGAGGCGCTGGTCCTGTCGGGTCTCTCCATGTCGGTCGCCGGCACGTCCCGCCCGTGCTCCGGCGCCTGCCACGAGATCCTGCACGCCCTCGACGCCGCGTTCCCGGGCCGCTTCAACCACGGCGAGATCGCCGGTCTGGGTGCGCTGTTCGCCACGTACCTGCGCCACGACCTCGCCCGCATGGAGGGGATGCGCAGGTGCCTGGTGCGCCACGGGCTGCCGACGACGCCCGGTGACCTCGACCTCGGCGTCGACGACTTCGTCCAGGCCGTCGTGGCCGCTCCCGGGACCCGGCCCGACCGCTACACGATCCTCGAGCACCGGGACCTGGACCCGGGGTCGATCCGCTCCGAGGTCACCGACTTCATCAGCGCCATGGACGCCACCAGCACGCGCTGACCCGCGCCTGTCGGCAGCGCGCTCGGCCCGTGAAGCCAGGGGCAGGCGGGCGCGCCGCACCTCACGGCCGGGACGGTCCGACTGGTACCTTGACCGCTGTCGTTGACCCCACAGCAGACCAAGGATCCACCACGTGCCGACCGCCCTCGACCACACCGACCCGACCGCATCCGATCGGCGGCGCGTGGTCCAGCGCACCCTCATGCGCTCCGAGCTCGAGCTCGACGTGCGCGCGCTCTACATGTGGGCCGTCACCACGATCTCGAGCGGTGACCCCTCCTCCGACGCCCTGGCGACCGACAGCTTCACCCCGTCGAGCCGCAACAAGGACAGCAACTACAACTCCGCCGACGTGGGGCTGCAGGGCTACGGACGGATCACCGAGGACGACACGACCGTGGTCGAGCCCGGTCGCCGGATCACGTTCGGCAGCTACTTCAACGCGTTCCCGGCCAGCTACTGGCGACGGTGGTCGGTCGTCGACGACGTACGGCTCTCGGTCCGGGTCCGCGGCGAGGGCTCGATCATCGTCTACCGGTCGACCTCCAAGGGACACGTCCTGCGGGTGAGCTCGAGCACCGTGGACACCCAGGGGTCCGACGAGCCCCAGCTCCTGGACTTCGACCTGTCCCTGTCGCCCTTCATCGACGGCGGGTGGTACTGGTTCGACGTCGAGGGCGGCGAGCAGGAGCTGGAGCTGCTCGCAGCCGACTGGTCGGTCGAGCGTCAGGACGTCGAGGTCGGCACGGTGACCATCGGGATCACGACCTTCAACCGTCCCGACTTCTGCACCGACCAGCTGATCAACCTGGGTCGCGCTCCGCAGGTGCTGGAGATCCTCGACGAGATCATCGTGGTCGACCAGGGCACTCAGCAGGTCCACGACGACCCGCGGTTCGCGGCGGCGGCAGAGACGCTCGGCGAGAAGCTGTCCATGCTCAAGCAGCCCAACCTCGGAGGGTCGGGCGGGTTCTCCCGGGCCATGCTGGAGACGGTCCAGAAGGAGAAGGCCGACTACGTCCTCCTGCTCGACGACGACGTGGTGGTCGAGCCCGAAGGGATCCTGCGGGCCGTGGCGTTCGCCGACTTCGCCAAGACCCCCACGATCGTGGGTGGTCACATGTTCAGCCTCTACGACCGCACCGTCCTGCACGCGTTCGGCGAGACCATGGGCAAGTGGAAGTGGTTCTGGGGTCCGGCGCCGGCCACGATGCACGGGCACGACTTCGCCCGGATCCCGCTCCGGTCCACCAAGTGGCTCCACCGACGCATCGACGTCGACTACAACGGGTGGTGGATGTGCCTGCTGCCCACCGAGGTCATCCGCAAGGTCGGGCTGTCCCTGCCCATGTTCATCAAGTGGGACGACGCCGAGTTCGGTCTCCGCGCGGGTGCTGCCGGCTTCCCGACGGTCTCGCTGCCCGGGGCCGCGGTGTGGCACGTGCCGTGGACGGAGAAGGACGACACCGTCGACTGGCAGGCGTACTTCCACCAGCGCAACCGTCTTGTCTCCGCGCTGCTCCACTCGCCCTTCGAGCACGGGGGCAACCTGGTGCGCGACAGCTTCGAGAACCACGTCAAGCGGCTGATGGCGATGCAGTACAGCGCCGGCGAGATCATCCTGCTGGCCACCGAGGACGTCCTCGAGGGTCCCGAGCGGATGCACCGCGACCTGCGCGAGAGGCTCGGTGAGATCCGCCAGCTGCGCGCGAAGCACTCCGACGCCGCGAACCGGACCGACCTCGACGTCTTCCCGGTGGCCAAGCTCAAGAAGCCGCGACGGCGGGACCGTGGGGTCGCGAACCCGAGCAACATGCCCGGGATGGTGAAGATGGCGGTGACGGGTCTGGTGCGGCAGGCCACCAGGCCACGGTCCTTCGCCGCCCAGCATCCCGAGGGGTTCGTGCCCCACCTGGAGCAGAAGTGGTACCGGATGGCGCACTTCGACAGCGCCATCGTCTCCTCCGCTGACGGGACGACCGCCTCGTGGCACCGCCGTGACCGCGCCGAGTTCGCCAGGCAGGTCAAGGCGTCCGCGGCGCTGCACGCCAAGCTCTACCGGGAGTGGCCGAGCCTGCGGGAGCGCTACCTCGAGGCGTTGCCCGAGCTGACGTCGGCAGAAGCCTGGACCGCGTCCTTCGCGGGCGAGGACACGTGAGACTGGCCCAAGATGCGGAGGATGCCCCCGGCCAGCCGGCGATGCGGCCGCCGACGTCCGACCAGGGGCTGCTCGAGGTCTTCCGGCGGCGCTACCTCCTGCGGCTGCTGGTGCGGCGCGAGATCAACGTCCGCTACTCCGGTTCGTTCCTGGGGCTGATCTGGTCCTACATCAACCCGCTGTCGCAGCTGTTCATCTTCTGGTTCGTGATGCAGAAGATCATCGGCCGCGGCTCCGAGAACTTCGCGCTGCACGTCTTCTCCGCGCTGGTCGTCGTCTACTTCTTCACCGAGACCTTCAACGCCGGCACCCGCTCCATCGTGCGCAACAAGGCGCTCGTACGCCGGATGGCGATGCCGCGCGAGATGTTCCCGGTGGCCTCGATGCTCGTCTCGCTCTTCCACGTCGGGCCGCAGATCCTGATCCTCGTCGTCAGCTGCCTGGTCGCCGGCTGGGTGCCCGACGCCGTCGGCATGGCGGGAGCGGTGCTGGCCCTGGCCCTGATCATGACCCTGGCGACCTCGCTGGCCCTGCTGTTCAGCGTGGCCAACGTGTTCTTCCGCGACGTGGCCAGCGTGGTCAACATCCTGACCAACTTCGTCCGCTTCGGTGTGCCGATGATCTACCCCTACGAGCTGGTGGCCGAGCGCTTCAGGGGGCACACCGAGATCTATCTCGCCAACCCCATCGCCGACGCCGTGCTGCTGATGCAGCGGGCCTTCTGGGTCGGGACCACCGACGACCCCGCGGCCACCGCCGCCAGCAGCCTGCCCGACCACCTGCTCACCCGTGGCCTGATCGCCTTCGGGGCGTCGCTGGTGCTGCTGGTCGTGGCCCAGATGGTCTTCACGCGCTTCGACCGACGGATCCCGGAGCGGCTGTCGTGACCGACGCGATCCGCGTGGAGGGCGTGAGCAAGCAGTTCACGCTCCACTACCACCGCACCTTCAAGCAGGTGAGCGTGGCGATGCTCAAGGGCCGCGACATCAGCGACACCTTCCGGGCCGTCGACGACGTCAGCTTCACCGTCGAGCAGGGCGAGTCGATCGGGCTGATGGGCCTCAACGGCTCCGGCAAGAGCACCCTGCTCAAGATGATCAACGGCGTGATGGCGCCCGACCAGGGCCGGATCCTCACCCGCGGCCGGATCGCCGGGCTGATCGCCACCGGCGCTGGCTTCCACCCCCAGCTCTCGGGCCGAGAGAACATCTTCCTCAACGCCGCGATCCTCGGCATGAGCGAGGCTGAGACCAAGGCCAAGTTCGACGCGATCGTCGACTTCAGCGAGATCAAGGGCAAGTTCCTCGACACCCCGGTCGGCACCTACTCCAGCGGCATGTTCGCCCGGCTCGGCTTCGCCGTCGCCATCCACGTCGACTCCGACATCTTCCTCGCCGACGAGGTGCTCGCGGTCGGTGACCGACCGTTCAAGCGCAAGTGCCTGGAGCGGATGCAGGAGATCCGCCAGGGCGGGCACACGCTGTTCTACGTCAGCCACGCCGCCGGCTCGGTGCGCAAGATGTGCGACCGGGTGATCGTGCTCGAGCAGGGCCGGGTCGGGTTCGACGGCGACGTCGACGAGGGCATCCGCTACCTGCACTACGAGGACGACAAGGCGACCGACAACCCTGACGGGGAGTCGGACGACGACTCCGACGAGGAGCTCGGCGCCGACATCTGACCGAGCAGGCCGGCGCGAGGAACGAGCGCCGGCCGTGGGCGAGGGCAGGTTGAGCAAGCGGCGCGCCTGAGCCTGCGAAGGCGCGTCAGCGCGACGAAACCCGGTTCGCTACTGGCCGGGTGGTTGCGGCCTGCCTCTCTCGTCACCCGGCCTTCGACCTGGTGCTGCTGGTGACCTGACTGGGTTTCGTCGCGCTCGCGCGACCTCGTTCCTCGGTCGCGTCGCTTGCTCAACCTGCGCTCGCCCACGCCCGGTGCTCGTGCCTCGCACCGGGCTGCTCGCTTGCTCGCTTCCCTTTGTTTGACAAATCTGGGTTTCATCGGCGTGTCGGCTGGTAATTACAACATTGTAGTTACTCAGGTTCTCTTCCCAGGCTCTGTTACGCATGTGAAAGTTGCTTCTCGTGTGACTCTTCCCCCGCACGCAGGAGCAGCCCGACATGTCGCAGACACCCCCTTCTCGTCCGGTCCGCAGGGCCCGGTTCGTCACGCTCACCCAGCAGGTGCTGGCGTTGGGCCTGATCGTCGCCGCGCTCACGCCGGCGGCCAACGTCGTGTCCCTCGACGTGGTCCCCGCCGGGCCGGACGCCGCCGCCGGGTCGGCCTCCGGTGCGGACGGTGCGGGTGCCGTGCCGAGCGCGTTCGCGGCCTACGCCCGCTCCTCCCAGCAGAAGGCGGTCGTGCCCGCAGAGGTCGTCGACCCGACGGTCTCCGAGTACGCCCTCACCGCGCCCGTCGGCGCCCGGGTCGCCGCCGGCAGCCTGGCCGCCCGCACCCGGGTGGCCCGCGGCGGTGGCAGCACCGTGGTCAGCGAGCCCCAGCCGGTCACCGGCTACGGCGCCGTCGGCGTCACCTGGGGCCACGGACAGGTCGTCCCCGCCGACACCATCGACGTCGAGATCCGCACGCAGGACGACGCCGCGTGGTCGGACTGGGCGTCGATCGCCTACGACGACGACCACGGCCCCGACCCCGACAGCGAGGAGGGCCGGCGGGCCCGCCCCGGCACCGACGCGCTGCTCGTCGGCGACGTCGACGAGGTGCAGGTCCGGGTCGTGGCCGACCGGTCCGCACCCGCGGACCTCAAGCTCGCGGTCATCGACCCGGGCGAGACCGACGCCACCGCCCTCGAGGCCCCGGCGATCGACACCGCCGAGACCACGGCGCCCAGCAGCGGTGCCGCCGGTGACGCACTGGTGCCCGTGCCCGGCGCGGTCGCCGAGCGCGAGGCGGCTGAGGGCGAGGAGGGCATCGCGCTGCAGAAGGCGACGTACACGCCCAAGCCGACGATCTTCTCGCGCGCCCAGTGGGGCGCCGACGAGCGGATGCGCGACGGAGGCTCGCTGCGCTACTTCGAGGTGCACGCGGGCTTCGTCCACCACACCGTGAACGCCAACGAGTACACGCGGGCGGAGGTGCCCTCGATCCTGCGCGGCATCTACGCCTACCACACCCGCTCGCGGGGCTGGAGCGACGTCGGCTACAACTTCCTGGTCGACCGCTTCGGACGGATCTGGGAGGGTCGCTACGGCGGCGTGGACCGCCCCGTGGTCGGCGCGCACACCCTGGGCTACAACGACGACGCGTTCGCGATGTCGGCGATCGGCAACTTCGACGTGAAGAAGCCGACCGGGAAGATGGTCCAGGCCTACGGCGCCCTCTTCGCGTGGAAGCTCTCGCTGCACGGCGTCGACGCCACCTCGACCCGTCAGTACGTCACCTCACGGAGCTTCCCGGCGGTCAACGGCCACCGCGACGCCGGCTCGACCGCCTGCCCGGGGCGCTACCTCTACGCACGGCTCCCGCAGATCCGGCAGCTCGCGAGCCAGGCACAGGCCGGGTTCGCCGGCCGGCAGCTGGAGTCGAACCTGGCCTCGGGGCCCCTCCCCGACCTGGTCGTACGTCGGGCCAGCGACGGGCGCGGCTTCGTGCTGCCCGTGCAGCGCAAGCGGGACAAGTCGCTGAAGATCGGCACGCCGATCGACACCGGCCGCAGCCTGGCCCAGGCCAACCGGATCATGAACGCCGGCGACTGGGACCGCGACGGCCACAGCGACGTGATGTTCCGGCACAAGGTCAACGGGGCGCTCTACCTCTTCCGCGGCAACGGCACCGGGGCCCTGGCCGGCCCGATCCGGATCGGCACCGGCTTCAAGACCGTGCGGCTGCTGGCCGCGGTCGGTGACATGACCGGCGACGGCTGGCCCGACCTGATGGGCAAGCCGAAGGGCGGCGACATGCGGATCTACCCGGGGCTGGGCGCCAACGGCTTCCGCAGCAGCTACGTCGCCTACAGCGCGATCACGGCCAGCAAGCAGATCCCCGTGGGGCTGTGGGACGGCGACGGTGCACCGGACACCATCTTCCGGCGTCGCGGTGCGATGACGCTCTATCCCGGCAACGGTCCAGGTGGGCTGGTCGGCTCCCGCGCCCTCCCGCTGAACACCAAGGCCTTCGACTGGGTGATCGGCGTCAGCGACGTCCGGCTGACCGGTCACCCCGACCTCCTGCTCCGGGCCCGCTCGACCAAGCGCCTCTACGTGATGGAGGGCTCGGCCACGGGATTCGCGGCGCCGGTCCTGCTCGGCGGGGGACTCGGGGGATACGACATGGCGGGCTGAGAGCTGGCGCGCCGGGCGGGGGCCCGGCGCGCGAGGGCGTCGGGCGGGGGCCCGGCGCCGTGGGGGACGTCTGGTCGCTCAGGCAGGGAAGCGATCGGTCACGCGCTCGGCGACAGCGATCGCCTCGAGGCGTGCCGGATCGGTCCGGACGACCAGGACGAGCGAGCCGCCGCGTACGAGCGGCTCGCTCAGGGTGGCGATACCCGGTGGGGAAGCCGGGTTCGCCCCCGACAGGAGGCGGCCGCCGCCGGTGACGAGACTCCCGGTGGCGGCCGCCGACCAGAGCTCCTCGTGGGTGACGGCGACCCCGCCGAGGTCGTGGGCGACGTCGTCGCCGGCCGGGGGGTCGAACGCGACGAACGCGTCGGGCTGGCTCCAGATCTCCAGCCCCACGTCGTGCACGCCGCCCGGCAGCGGCTCGGCGAACCGCACCCCGAGCGGGCGCAGCGAGCAGGCCAGCACCGGGAGCGACTCCGCGCGGGGTGCCCAGGTCGCGAGCGAGTCGGGTCCGCAGACGACGGCGTCGGGGGCGTCCGCGTCGGTCACCACGAGCCCCGCGCTCCAGGCCGCGCCCAGGAAGACCGTGGAGAGCCAGTGGGGCGGCAGGTCGACCCGCAGGGTGTCGCCCCGCTCCAGGCCGTGCTCCTCGACGAGCAGCGAGGCGGCCTTGGCCACCCAGTTGGCGTACGTCGTGGTCGAGAGCTCGACGCGCTCGCCGGTGCCCTCGTCGTAGAACGTGACCAGGGGCAGGGCGGCGTCGCGGCGCAGACGCGCGGCGATCACCTCGGAGAAGACCGTCATCGGACTAGGCTCGCGTCCCGTGTCCTCCCTCGACAACTTCTGGGCCGTCATCCCCGCCGGTGGCGCCGGCACGCGGCTGTGGCCGCTGTCCCGCTCGACCTCGCCCAAGTTCCTGCACGACCTCACCGGGAGCGGGCGGTCGTTGCTGCAGGCGACCCACGACCGGCTGAGCCCGCTGGCCGAGGACCGCTTCCTGGTCGTCACCGGCCGGGCCCACCGCGAGGCGGTCCTGGCCCAGCTGCCGGAGGTCGCCCCCGACCGGGTGGTCGCCGAGCCGTCGGCGCGCGACTCGATGGCAGCCATCGGTCTCGCGGCCGCCGTGCTCGAGCGGGAGCACCCCGACGCGGTGATGGGGTCCTTCGCCGCCGACCACGTGATCGCCGACCCCGAGGGCTTCCGCGACGCCGTCCGGCTCGCCGTGGCCGCGGCGCGCGACGACTGGCTGGTCACCCTCGGGATCGACCCGACGTTCCCCTCGGCGGCGTTCGGCTACGTCCACCTGGGCCAGGACCTGCCGGGGCACCCGGGGGCCTTCGCCGTGCGGGAGTTCGTCGAGAAGCCGTCGACCGAGGTGGCCGAGACCTACCTGGCGACGGGGGCCTACCGGTGGAACGCCGGCATGTTCGTCGTCCGGCCGCGCGTCCTGCTCGACCTGCTCGCCGACCGCGACCCGGACTTCGCCGCGGCGCTGCGGCGGATCGCCGCCGACCCCGCGACGCTGGAGGCCGGCTGGCCCGACCTGCCGAAGATCGCCCTCGACCACGCCGTGGCCGAGCCGGCGGCGGCAGCGGGTCGGGTCGTGACGGTCCCGGCCTCGTTCGGCTGGGACGACGTGGGTGACTTCGACTCCCTGGCCACGATCCTCGACCAGCTCGCCGCGGCCGATGGAGGCACGGGCGAGGCCATCGCCACCGGGCCGACGGTCCTGGGGGACACCGACCTCGTCACCGCGATCGAGACGTCGGGGCTGGTCGTGCCGGGGTCCGGACGCAGGGTCACGGTCCTGGGGCTCGACGACGTGGTCGTCGTCGACACCCCCGACGCGCTGCTGGTGACGACCCGTGCGCGGGCGCAGCAGGTCAAGGACGTGGTCGCCGCCCTCAAGGAGCAGGGGCGGGGCGACCTGACCTGATCGGCCCCGCAGGGCCGCGGACGGTGACGCTCAGAGGTCCATCGGGCTGAGCGCGTTGGGCTCGGGGGAGTCGAAGTAGGGGTACTCGTCCATGAAGTCGCTGAGCGCCGCTCCGCTGAACGACGAGCAGTACTGCCAGGCGCCCTGCTGCTTGTCGGCCTCGGTCTCGCCCTCGCCGCCGGCCGACCAGTGGGTGATCGCGACGTGCTGGCCGTCGGGGAAGGCCTCGCCGTCCGCGGAGGTCCACGGCACGGCCAGGAACTTGTAGCGGTAGTTGGTCGAGCCCGGGAACTTCTTCGCCACGGCCTCGAGCTCGGTGAGGGCGTCGCTGTCGTCGGCGACGGTCTCGTCGTACCAGACGATCGTGAAGCCGTGCTCGAGGTTGTGCACCAGCTGCTCGAGCTCGGGACGGTCGTCGGGGCTGTAGAACTTGCGCGCCATCGGCACCGGCGCCTCGTCGTTGTTCCAGTGCGGCCCGTACGCCGGCGGGGCGTCGTCGTAGGTCACCTGCTGGGTGTCGGGCACGTGCTCCTGGTTGCCGTCGGCCTTCTTGGTGACGATCTCCTCGCACGAGTCGGCGGGCGCCCCGATGTCGGAGAGCGCCTTGTCGGCGTAGCCGCGCAGCTCCAGGGAGTTCTTGACCGGCTGGTAGGCAGCCGCCCCGATGATGAGGACCGCGATCGTGAGGCAGACGCCGACGATGACGAAGCCGCGGCGCTTGTCGGCGCCCTTCTGCTTCTTGCGGATGTCGTCGATGACCTTCTGGCGGTCGGTCTTGGCGGGTTTGGCCACGGTGCGAGTTCCTCGTGTGGTCGAAGCGACGGCTGGGGACGCCGGACAGGTCCTGGTCGAGTCTACGGACGGCCCGGCTGCCACCGGAGGTCGGCCGCGGGTTCGTCGCGGCCCGTGGCGGGGACGGCCCGCCAGCCGTGGGCGAAGGCGACCGCCCGCACCCGCGGCTCGTCGGGAGCCAGGACCTCGCCGGAGGCCAGGACCTCCGCCCGGGTGCCGGGCACGCGCAGGAGGGCGGCCACGAGCTCGGCGGCCTCGACGGGGGCGCCGAAGGGCGCCTGGTCGGCCGGGTCGCCGGCGAGCGCGCGGACGACGGCCTCGCGCGCGCCCCAGCCGAAGAGGTCGCCGCCCTCGGGGCGGACCAGGGCCGCGGCGCCGGGTCCGTCGTCCTCGGCCGTCAGCACGTGGTGGGCCAGGCCGCGGACCACGGTGAACGGGCGCCCGCCCAGCTTGCCCGAGGCCAGCTCGGCGAGCCCCGCGACCTCGTCGGCGACGGCGGGGGCGGTCACGGCCAGCTCGTTGCCGTGGGCGTCCAGCCGGCCGGCGTACGACTCGAGGGGGAGCAGGCCGGCCACCCCGATCGCGATGTCGGTCTGGCCCTCGCGCCAGGCGCGTCCGGCGGTGTCGCTGACGACGACCCCGACCGAGCGTCCGGTGCGGGCGCGGATGCCGGCCCGGAGCCCGCGCGCGGAGGCGTCGGGGTCCTCGGGCAGCAGCACCGACGAGCCGGTCTCGACGTTGGAGCCGTCGATGCCGGCGGCGGCCATCGTCAGCCCGAGCCGGGTGCGCACGATCGTGGTCGGGCCCCGCCGGGCCACCACCCGCACGGTCTCGCCGGCGAGCAGGTCCTCGCGCGCGCCCGTGACCACTCGCCCCTCGGCCTTGCTCACGACCTTGCTGGTCACCACCACCACGTCGCCGTCGTCCAGGGTCGCCCGCTGCAGGAGCAGCGCGACCAGGTCGTCGCCGACGCGGACCTCCGGCACGCCGTCGGGGGCGTGCGCGGAGACGGTGCTCGCCGCCCCGGGGCGCGGGACGGGTGGCGTCACCCGCGGACCAGCGACAGCGCGGCCGCGGCCATCGCGGCCGTGGTGTCGTCGTCGGTCATCATCAGCGGCACGGCCGCGGCGGTCAGCCCGGCGGACTCGAGGCCGGGGACCGCGTCGGCGTCGCGCTCGTCGACCAGCCAGCCGTCGAGGACCCCGCCGGTCGAGCGGGCGCCGTAGTGGAGCCCCACGGCGGCGGCCGTGACCTCGACCCCGATCGACTCCAGCATCTGCCGGGCCATGCCCGCGCACGTGGGCGCCGCCGACGATCGGGGAGAGCCCGACCACGGGGGCCGAGGTCGCCGCCAGCGCCTCCCGGACCCCCGGGACGCCCAGGATGGTGCCGATCGACACGACCGGGTTGGAGGGGGAGAGGACCACGAGGTCGGTCTCGGTGAGCGCCTCGAGGACGCCGGGGCCGGGGGTGGCCTCCGGCAGCCCGACGACCACGACGGTCTCGGCCGGCACCTCCGCGCGCAGCCGCACCCAGTACTCCTGGAAGTGCACGACCCGACGGCCGCTGGGCGCGTCGGCGTCGGCGATCGCCACGTGCGTCTCGACCCGGTCGTCGCTCATCGGGAGCAGCCGCACACCGGGGCGCCAGCGGCGGCACAGCGCCTCGGTCACCGCGGAGAGCGGGTAGCCGGCCTCCAGCATCTGGGTCCGCACGAGGTGGGTGGCGATGTCGCGGTCGCCGAGCCCGAACCACGTGGGCTCGACGCCGTACGTCGCCAGCTCGCTGCGCACGCTCCAGGTCTCGTCGCGGCGTCCCCAGCCGCGCTCGAGGTCGATGCCGTCGCCGAGGGTGTACATCAGCGTGTCGAGGTCGGGGCACACCTTGAGCCCGTGGACCCAGAGGTCGTCGGCGGTGTTGGCGACGACGGTGATCTCGGCGTCCGGGGCCACCCCGGGGAGCGCGCCCGTGGCGATGCCGTGGCGCAGGCCGCTGACGAAGCGGGCGCCGCCCATGCCGCCGCAGAGGACGGTGACGCGTCGGACCTGGTGGGGGGTGGGGTCCCCGTGCTGACCTGCCATGGGAGGTACTCTGCCGCCTTCGCCGGTGCCCCCCGGCACCCGGCCCACGCCCGCCGGCCCGGGCGAGCGGTCCGTACCACAGGCCCCCATACCAGATCAGGGCTTGACTCAGGCGGTACGACAGGCATGTAATTCCCACAGTGTCGTTCACCGTTTGCCCGCCTCGCGGGGGTGCGCGAGACGGAGCAGGGTCGAACCAGCAGGGTCGAAGGCACGGGTCGCAAGGGTCGGACGACAACGGAGTCCGACCACAAGGGTCGAAAGGGGCGTGGACCGATGCGAGAGCTCTTCCTTCTCGAACCGGACGCCGAGGATGCAGGATGGCAGGACCGCGCACTGTGCGCGCAGACGGACCCGGAAGCATTCTTTCCGGAGAAGGGCGGATCCACGCGGGAGGCCAAGAAGGTCTGCCTCACGTGCGACGTCCGCACCGAGTGCCTGGAGTCCGCGCTCATGAACGACGAGCGCTTCGGGATCTGGGGTGGTCTCTCCGAGCGTGAGCGGCGCAAGCTGAAGAAGCGCGCGGTCTGAGAGCAGCGAGAGAAGCACGACCCCGGCCGGTGGCCGGGGTCGCTCGCATTTGCGAGCCATTTCGGGTGACGCCGACCCGCCGATAGGGTGGCCGATCGTGCCCGCCAGCCCCCTGACCGACGCCTCCGTCGCCGTGCTGCTGGTCAGCCACGACGGCGCCCGGTGGCTGCCGACGGTCATCGACGGCCTGCGCGCCCAGTCCGGGGTCGTCGAGGGGCGGGTGCCGGTCGTGGCCGTCGACACCGGCAGCAAGGACCAGAGCGCCGCCCTGCTCCGGGACGGCTTCGGTGACGTCGTCGAGGCGCCGTCGTCGACGTCCTACCCGGCCGCGGTGCGGATCGGGCTCGAGCGTCTCGACGAGGTGGCGCCGGCGGCCGAGTGGGTGTGGCTGCTGCACGACGACGCCAGCCCGGCTCCCGACGCCCTCGACGCCCTCCTCGCGGCGGCGCACCAGCACCCCGACGTCGACGTGCTCGGACCCAAGCTGCGCGAGTGGCCCTCGTTGCGCCGGCTGCTGGAGGTCGGAGTCACGATCACCGGCACCGGCCACCGAGAGCTCGGGCTGGAGCGCGGCGAGTTCGACCAGGGCCAGCACGACGACGTACGACCGGTCCTGGCGGTCAACACCGCCGGCATGCTGGTCCGGCGCAGGGTGCTGGCCGACCTCGACGGCTTCGATCCCCAGCTGCCGATCTTCGGCAACGACGTCGACTTCGGCTGGCGCGCCGCGACCGCCGGCCACACCACCCTGGTGGTGCCGCAGGCGGTCGTCTTCCACGCCGAGGCCGCGCACCGAGGGCTGCGGAGTACACCGCTGACCGGGCGTCACACCCACTACCAGGAGCGCCGGGCCGCGCTCTACACGCTGCTGGTCAACGCGCCGGCCCGCTCGCTGCCCTTCCAGGTGGTCCGGCTGGCGATGGGCACGCTGCTGCGGATGCTCGGCTTCTTCCTGGTGCGCTCGCCCGGTGAGGCGCTCGACGACCTGGCCGCACTGGTCTCGCTGTACGGCCAGCCCGCTCGGATCCGTGCGGCGCGGCGGGAGCGTCGCGCCGCGCTGTCGCCCGCGCCCGAGGACGAGGCCCGCGTGCGGGCGCTGCTGGCGCCGCCGTGGCTGCCCTACCGGCACGGGCTCGACGTCGTGGGCGACCTGGTCTCGGCGCTGAGCGACCAGGCCAGCGACGTGGCCGAGCGCCGCCGCGCGGCCGCCGCCGAGCACGACCCCTCCTCGATGGCGGCCCGCGGCGCCCGGCCGGGCACCGGCGCCGGGTTCGGCAACCCGGGGGGAGGCGACGACGACGACGAGGGCGACTACGCCGACGACGGTGTGCTGGCACGCTTCGTGACCAACCCGGTCGCGCTGCTGCTGGCGGTCTTCGTCGTGGTCGCCCTGGTCCTCGCCCGCCCCGCGCTCGGTGCGGTCAGCGGCGGCGGCCTGTCGCCGGTGCCCGACGGTGTCGGCGACTGGTGGCGGTTGCACGTCGAGGCCTGGCACCCGCTGGGGCTCGGCACCGACGTGCCCGCGCCGGCCTACCTGCTGCCGCTCGCGCTGCTGGGCTCGGTGGTCGGCACGACCGCGGCGGTGTCGCTGCTGATGGTGCTGGCGGTCCCGGTGGCGCTGTGGGGCTCCTGGCGCTTCCTGCGGGTCGTCGGCCGCCTGGTCAGCCCGCTGGGCGCGCCGCGCTGGCTGCTGCTGGCCGGCGCGACGACGTACGCGCTGGTGCCGCTGGTGTCCGGGGCCTGGGGCGACGGTCGGCTCGGGCTCGTCGTGGTCACCATGGTGCTGCCCTGGCTGGCCCACGCCGCCCTCGGCTTCGCCGACCCGGTGGCCGACCGACGGTGGCGCGCCGCGTGGCGCACCGGTCTGCTGCTCGCGCTCGGGGTGGCCTTCGCGCCGGTGCTCTGGCTCGTCTCGGTGGTGCTGGCGGTGGTGGTGCTGGTCGCGGCGGCCGGGGTCGTGCGCGGGGTGCTGCGCGACCGCTCGGTGTGGGGGCCGCCGGCCACCGCGCTGGCCGCGGTCCCGCTGCTCCTGCTGCCGTGGTGGCTGCCGGCGCTGCTCACCGGAGCGGGCGAGGGGCTGCTGATCGGCAGCGGTCGGCTGCCGGGTCCGCGCGTCGAGGCCGCGGACCTGCTCGCCGGGCGGCTGGCCGGCCTGGGCGCACCGCTGTGGCTCGGGCTGGTCCTGCTGGCCCTGGCGGTGGCGGCCCTGCTGCCCCGGATGAGCCGGATCCCGGTGCTGGTCTGCTGGGTCGTGGCCGCGGTCGTCGCCCTGCTCGGGGCAGCGCTGGCTCGCGTGACCGTCGACCTGGCAGCGGTGCAGACCCCGGTCGGGCTCGGGGTCCTGGTCGTCCTGCTCCAGGGCACCCTGGTCACGGCCGCCGTCCTCGGGGGCCTCGGCACGGTGCGCTCCCGCGACGGTGCCCGACGGTGGCTGGTGGCGGCGCTCGCCGTGCCCGTGGCGCTGGTGCCGCTGGGCGGGCTGGCGTGGTTCGCGCTGACCGACGCCGACACCCTCGGGCCCCGCTCGGAGACCGACGTCCCCGCCTACATGGTCCAGCGCGCCGAGACCGCTCCCGAGCGCGGCGTCCTCGTCGTGCGCGGCAGCATCGCGACGGGACTGACCTACAGCCTGCTGCGCGGAGACGGGGTCACGCTGGGCGAGGACGAGATCCTCGGCCTGGCCCGCGAGGACACCGGGTTCAGCGCCGACGTGCGCGACCTGGTCTCCCGCCCCACCCCCCAGGTGGTCAGCGACATCGCCGCGGCCGGCGTCCAGTACGTCGTGCTCCCGTCGCCCGCGGACGGCGCGGTGGCGGCCGGGCTCGACGCCACGGGCGGCCTGGCCCAGGCCAGCGCCCAGGACCGGCAGACCCGGGCCTGGCAGGTGACCCGCGAGCTCGACCCGTCCGCGGTCGACGGACCCGGTCGCTGGTGGCGCGTGCTGCTGCTCGTGGTCCAGGCGCTGGCGATCGTCGTGGTCGGCGTGCTCTGCGCCCCGACGGTGCGAGGGGGTCGACGATGACGGTGACGACCGGTCCCGCGGCGCCCGGCCGTCGTACCGCGACTGCTCCCTCGCGCCGGCTCGACGTGACCGTGGTCCTGGCCGTGCTGCTGCCGGTGGTCGTGCTGGCCCTCGCGCTGCTGGTGCAGCCGCCGACGCCCAGCCCGGCGGCCCTGCCGCCGGCCACCGACGACCTGACCCGCGCGACCCTGGTCTGCCCCGGCGGCGGTACGGCGTCCCTGGTCGGCACCGCCGGCGACGCGACCGGGGAGGTCGCCGCCCGGGTCGGCCAGGAGCAGCGCAGCCTCCGCCTCGCACCGCAGGCGGTGACCCGGGTCGCCGGCGAACGGCCCGTGGTGGTCGTCGGCGACGGCGACCTCGCTCCCGGCCTGGTCGGCAGCGTCCTGGGACGCGACTCCGCCACGACCTGCCGCGCGCCGCGCAGCGACCAGTGGTTCACCGGCGTCGGCGCCGGCGCCCGTCACCTCTCCACCCTCGAGCTGGTCAACCCCGACGCCGGACCGGCCCTGGTCGACGTCCTGGTCTACGGGCGGTCGGGGCTCGTCGAGGTGCCCGCCCTGCGGGGCCTGGCGGTCGCCGGCAACGGTCGTGCCCGGGTCGACCTGGCCACCGTCGTCCCCCGCCGCGACGACCTCGCGCTGCGGGTGACCACGGCGCGCGGCCGGGTGGGTGCCAGCGTGCTGGACCGCTACGACCAGCTGGGGGCGGGAGCCTCCTCGACCGAGTGGCTCCCCTCGCAGCCGGCGCCGCTCACCGACACCGAGCTGCTCGGCCTGCCCGAGGGCCAGGGCCAGCGCACGCTGGTGCTGGCGAACGCCGGCGACGACGAGACCCGGGCGACGCTGCAGGTGGTGACCGACACCTCGGTGTTCACCCCGGAGGGGATCGACGACGTCACGCTCGCCCCGCTGTCGGTGACCCGGGTCTCGCTGAGCAAGGTCCTCGGCAAGGACGCGCTGCGCGACGCGATCGGGCTGCGGGTGTCCACGACCGCACCCGTCACCGCGAGCCTGCGGACCTTCCTGTCCGGCGACCTGGGCCAGAGCGTCGCCGCCGAACCGGTCTCCACGCCCACGACGGTCCTCGTGCCCGAGGGCGGCGGTCGGCTGCTGCTGTCGGGTGCGACGGGCGCCGGCAGCGTGGAGGTGACCGCCCGTGACTCCGACGGCGAGGTCGTGACCCGCAGGACCCTCGACGTGATCGCCGACCGGGGCTACGCGGTGCCGCTGCCACCGGGGGTCGCCCTCGTCGAGGTGGCCCCGCGGGGCACGCCGGTGACCGGCGCCGTGCTGGTCACCGCCGGCGACGCGGTGCTGCCACTGGTCGAGCTCGAGCGCAGCGGGCTGGTGGCGCAGGTCCGGCCCGGGCTGCGGTAGGCGGCTGCGTCAGTCGGAGTAGCGGGGGTCGACGTCGGCGGCGTCGATGCCGAGCAGCTCGGCGACCTGCTCGACCACCACGGTCAGCACCAGGGCCTCGAGGTCGCTGCGGGTCTCGGCCCGGTGCTCGATCGGTCGGCGGAAGAGCACCAGCCGGGTGGGCCGCGCCCCGGACCCGCGCAGGAGCGAGGAGAGCGGCACGGTCTCCGAGGACCAGTCGTCGGGCAGGAACGGGGTCTCCTCGACGGCGTACTCGACCAGGCCGAGACGCGCGTGCCACCGGTCGTCGACCTCGGTCACGATGTCGAGCACGACCTCGTCGAAGCGGTCCTTGGCCGTGGGCCGCTCGCTGACGCCCGGGTGACGGGGCAGCACCGCGGGCCCCCGCATGCCGCGTCCGCGGCGGTCACGCGTACGCCGCCGCTCGGGCGCGGGAGGCTCGGGTGCGGCGCCGTCGGACATGACCGCGAGCCTAATCGGGCGGCGTCGGGGCGGCGGGTACCGTGCGCCGTGTGAGTCTCGCCCGGCGCTGTTCGCGCACCCCCTGCGGTCGTCCCGCGGTCGCGACGCTGACCTACGTCTACGCCGACCAGACCGCGGTGCTCGGCCCGCTCGCGACCTACGCCGAGCCCCACGCCTACGACCTGTGCGAGACCCACAGCGAGCGTCTCTCGGCCCCCCGCGGGTGGGAGGTGCTGCGGCTGCCCATCGACCGCACCGTCCACGGACCCAACCAGGACGACCTGCTCGCGCTGGCCGACGCGGTGCGCGAGGCGGGTCGCCCGCTCCTCCCGGCCGCACGCCCCGCAGACGCTGGCGGCGACGGGGCCGTGCGGCTCGCCCCGGACGAGGAGCAGGGTCGCGAGACCACGCGCCGGGGGCACCTGAGGGTCCTCACCACCGACTGAGCCCGACCGGTCTCCCACGGCAACCGCGCGCTCGGACGCCGCTGCGATGCCCTAGGGTCTGCGCCATGGTCGACACCGGCGCGCGCACGCTCTCGCCCGAGAACGTGCGGGCCGTCTTCAAGGCCTACGACGTGCGCGGCACCGTGCCCGACCAGATCGACGAGGAGCTCGCCCGGGCGACCGGCGCGGCCTTCGTGCAGGTGCTCGGCACCCAGGAGATCGTGGTCGGCTACGACATGCGACCGAGCTCGCCGGGCATGGCCGGTGCCTTCGCCGACGGGGCTGCGTCCGCGGGCGCCGACGTGACGATGATCGGGCTGGCCTCCACCGACCAGCTCTACTTCGCCTCCGGCCACCTGGGCCGCCCCGGAGCGATGTTCACCGCGAGCCACAACCCGGCCCAGTACAACGGGATCAAGCTCTGCCGCTCGGAGGCCCGGCCGGTCGGGCTCGACACCGGCCTCGCCGAGATCCGCGACCTCGTCGCCTCGGGCGACGTACGCCGGGGGACCCGGGAGGGCTCGCTCGACGAGCACGACGTGCTCGAGGCCTACGCGGCCCACCTGCTCTCGCTCGCCCCCGTGACCGGACGCCGGCTCAAGGTCGTCGTCGACGCCGGCAACGGCATGGCCGGCCACACCGCGCCGGCGGTCTTCGGGCGCCTGGGGGAGGAGCAGGCCGAGCTGGTGCCGATGTACTTCGAGCTCGACGGCAGCTTCCCGAACCACGAGGCCAACCCCATCGACGAGGCCAACCTGGTCGACCTCCAGCGGCGCGTGGTCGCCGAGCGCGCCGACATCGGCCTGGCCTTCGACGGCGACGCCGACCGGTGCTTCCTGGTCGACGAGCGTGGGCGCGCGGTCTCGCCCTCGACCCTCACCGCGCTGATCGCGGCCCGCGAGCTGGCCAAGGAGCCGGGCTCGACGATCATCCACAACCTGATCACCTCCCGGGCCGTGCCCGAGCTGGTCACCGAGCTCGGTGGCACCCCCGTCCGCACCCGCGTCGGCCACTCCTTCATCAAGACCACGATGGCCGAGACCGACGCGATCTTCGGTGGTGAGCACAGCGGCCACTTCTACTTCCGCGACTTCTGGCGCGCCGACTCCGGCATGCTCGCCGCGCTGCACGCGCTGGCGGCCCTGGCCGAGACCGACCTCACGCTCTCGGAGCTGCTGGCCGACTACGAGCGCTACCCCCTGAGCGGTGAGATCAACTCCGAGGTCGCCGACAGCCAGGCCGTCGTCGACGCCCTGGAGTCGGCGTACGTCGACCAGGACGGTGTCACCACCGACCGGCTCGACGGGCTCACCGTCAGCCACGCGGACTGGACGTTCAACGTCCGGGCCTCCAACACCGAGCCGTTGCTGCGGCTCAACGCCGAGGGCAAGGACTTCACCACCATGGCGCGGGTCCGCGACCAGGTGCTGCAGAGGATCAGGAGCTGACATGAGTGACCCGTCCCCACGACCCGCGGCGTCCGCGCCCGAGCTCGACCCCGCGCTGCTCGAGATCATCGTGTGCCCCGACTGCCGCGGCGACCTCGACCTGGTCGGCGCCGAGCTGGTGTGCCGGTCCTGCGGGCTGGCCTACCCGGTGCGCGACAACATCCCGGTGCTGCTCGTGGACGAAGCCCGCAAGCCGAGCTGAGCACCCGTGGGCACCTGGTTCGACGAGTCCCGTCTCGACGACGAGACCGCCCTGGGGGCGGCCGACCTGCGGCTGCGCACGCTGGCCGAGTCCGGCTCCCGCGTACGTCGCGAGGCCGGTGACGCCGCGGCGGTGATCGACCAGGCCGTCGCCGAGAGCTGGCAGGCCCGTCCGCGGGCGGTGATCGCCGCGGGCCCCGACTCCCGGCTGCTGCGGGCCGTGCTCGAGCCCTGGTGCCCGGTGCCGTTCGTGGCCTGGCCGGGCCCGGCCCTGCCCGGCTGGTCCGGCAGCCTCGACCTCGTCGTCGTGCTCGCCCCCGACGGCTCCGACACCGGCACCGCCTCGGCGGTGGCCGAGGCCGTGCGCCGCGGCTGCCAGGTCGTGGTGGCCTGCCCGGCCGGCTCGATGGTGGCCGAGCACGCCGCGGGCCGCTGGAGCACGATCATCCCCACCGCCACGCGCGACCAGCTGGCCACGGCGGTCGCCGTCCTCGACTACCTCCACCGGGTCGATCTCGGACCCAACGCCGAGCCCGACCGGGTGGCGCAGGCCCTCGACGACGTGGCGGTCTCGTGCTCGCCCAACCGCGACATCGCCGTCAACCCGGCCAAGATGCTGGCGATCGCGCTCGCCGACGCCAGCCCGCTGGTCTGGGGCGGCTCGGTCCTGGCGGCCCGCGCGGCGCGCCGTGTGGCGGAGTCGATCCGGCGCACCAGCGGCCGCACGGCGCTGGCCGGCGACGCCGAGCACCTGCTGCCCGTGATCGAGGCCGCTCGCCCGCGCAACGTCTTCGACGACCCCTTCGCCGACGAGGGGGGCGAGCGCCGCCCGGTGCTCGTGGTCCTCGACGACGGCGCGGAGGAGCCGGTCGTGCGCGAGCACCGCGGCCGGCTGCTGAGCGCCGCGGCCGAGCGCGGCGTACGCGTGGAGACGGTGGCCTCGGACGCCGGCAGCGAGGTCGCCCGCTACGCCTCCCTGCTGCTCACCGGCACCTACGCCGCCGAGTACCTCCGTCTCGGTCTCGTGGAGGACTGACACGCGATCCTCCGGCGTCGCTACGATCCGGACCATGGCAACGCGAGACCCCTGGCTCGACAACGCCAAGATGGCCCTGGTCACGCTGGTCGTGGTCGGCCACGCGTGGACGTTGCTGCCCGCGACGGCGCTCGACGACCAGCTCTACGACTTCCTCTACGCCTGGCACGTGCCGGCGTTCGTCTTCGTCACCGGATACCTCTCGAAGGGCTTCGCCTGGACCCGGACCAGGATGTGGCAGCTGGTCCGGCTGGTGGTGGTGCCCTACCTGGTCTTCGAGGCCGGGATCGCGCTCTTCCGCATCTACGTCGGCGGCGAGAAGCTCGAGGACCTCTTCGCCGACCCGCACTGGCCGATGTGGTACCTCGCCGCGCTGTTCTTCTGGCGGCTGATGACCCCGGTCTTCAAGGCCCTGCCCCGTGCGCCCGCCGTCGCGATCGCAGTGGCGATCAGTCTCGCGGCAGGCCTCTACTTCAGCGACACCCTCGACCTCGCACGCGTGTTCGGGCTGCTGCCGTTCTTCGTGCTCGGGCTCGCCGCCACCCCCGCGCACCTGGACCGGCTGCGCGGCCGGGGTGCGCGGGTGCTGGCCGTGGTGGTCTTCACCGGGCTGGCGGTGCTGAGCCGGTTCACCGACCGGCTGGCGGCCACGGAGTGGCTCTACTACCGCGCCCGCTACGACGAGCTGGTCTCCTCCGACCTGGAGGCGGTGCTGATCCGGTCGGTCCTGCTGCTGATCGGGACGGCGGGCACGATGGCGTTCCTCGCGCTGGTCCCGCGCCGCGACGGCTGGTTCGCCCGGATGGGAGCAGCGACGCTGGTGGTCTACCTCTTCCACGGCTTCGCCGTGAAGGGCGCTGCGTACGCCGGCTTCGGTGGCTGGGCCGAGGGGCACGCCGGTCTCGCGCTGGTGATCACCACCGTCGCCGGCGTCGGGCTCGCGCTGCTCCTGGCGTGGCGGCCGGTGTCGTCGCGGCTCACCGACGTGGTGGACCCGTTCGGCTACGCGGAGCGCCACACCCACCGGGCAGCCCGGTTGAGCGACGTGGTCGACGTGGTCGTGGAGACGCCGGTCGAGGACCTCGCGGTCGGGCTCGAGAAGGCCACCGGCGACAGCTGAGGCCCCGCTCGCCGGGGCTGCCTGCAGCGGACGCGACCGGCAGTGACTACGCTCCGCGCATGGCGACGGATGGTGGAACCAAGGCGGTCGTGGCGGCCCTGATCGCCAACCTGGGGATTGCGGTCACGAAGTTCGCAGCATTCTTCATCGCCGGCAACTCCTCGATGCTGGCCGAGGGGATCCACTCGCTGGCCGACTCCGGCAACCAGGGGCTCCTCCTGCTCGGCGGCAAGCGGGCCAAGCGCGAGGCGACCGCGGAGCACCCGTTCGGCTATGGCCGCGAGCGCTACGTCTACAGCTTCATCGTGGCCATCGTGCTGTTCAGCGTCGGTGGACTGTTCGCGCTCTACGAGGCCTACCACAAGTACCACGAGATCGTGGAGGGCCACGGGGGCCTGGCGGAGGGCTGGCGCCGCTACGTCCCGCTGCTGGTGCTGGGCGTGGCGATCGTCCTGGAGAGCTTCTCCTTCCGCACCGCGATCGTGGAGACCGACAAGGTCAAGGGCCAGGCGTCGTACTGGACCTTCATCCGGCGCGCGAAGTCCCCGGAGCTGCCGGTCATCCTGCTCGAGGACCTGGCCGCGCTGCTCGGTCTCGTCTTCGCGTTCGTCGCGGTCAGCCTCACCCTGCTGACCGAGAACGAGTACTTCGACGTCGCGGGCACCGCCATGATCGGTGTCCTGCTGGTCGTGGTCGCCATCACCCTGGCCATCGAGACCAAGAGCCTGCTGCTCGGGGAGTCGGCCTCGCCCGACGCCCAGCACAGGATCCGTACGGCGCTCGAGGGGACCGACGGCGTGGACAGCGTCATCCACATGAAGACCCTCCACCTGGGCCCCGAGGAGCTGCTCGTGGCCGTCAAGATCGCGGTCCCGGCGGAGGTGAGCGCCGCCGACGTCGCGGCCACCATCAACAGCGCCGAGGCCGCCGTGCGCGCCGCCGAGCCGCTCGCCACCGACATCTACCTCGAGCCCGACCTCTACCACGCCGGCCACCAGCCCGCCGACCGCCCCGAGCCACCTCCCAGCGCTGGGCACTGAGCCTCCGCTGCCGCGCGAGGTGCTGCGAGGGCTGGCGTGACCGGTCGTCGGGGACGGTCCCCTGTCGTCCTGGGGGTCGAGCTCGTCGAGACCCCGGGCCTGGACGCGCCCATGCCCCGGCGGTGTGCCTACGCCGGGTGAGGAGGCGGGGTGGTCAGGCTTCGCCGGGTGCGGGGTCGGGCGGGACGGCTGGGTGGGTGCCGTGGTGGTCGCGGAGGATCCGGTAGCCGTGCGGGGTCGTCCACTCGTAGCCGGTGGGATGGATCCGCCGGTAGCGCCATCGGCCGTGGGTCTTGGCGCGGTGGTGTCGTCGGCAGAGTGGGGCGATGTTGTGCGAGCAGGTGGCGCCGCCGGTGCCGTCGGGTTGGTGGGGGTCGATGTGGTCGTGGTCGCAGGTTTCGGCGCGGCGGGTGCAGTGGGGGAAGACGCAGGTGTGGTTGAGCAGCTCGGTCTGGGTCTTGATCCGGTCGGGGATCTCGTAGGCCTCGACGTGGTGGTGCGCGGCGAGGTCCTTGATCGGGACGATGGTGATCTGACCGGCGCTCTGGCACCAGTCGCGCGACCTGGTCGAGCAGGACGGGGGTGCGGGTGTTGCCGCACCGGGCGACGTTGCCGCCGACACCGGCGATGGCGGCGTCGGTGAGGTGGACGTGGAGCACCACGGCCCGGCCCCGGCCGGGGTGGATCTCGCCGGTCGTCGAGGTCGAGGGCGAGCTGCTGCCGGGCGATCTCGCCGACGGCAATGGAGCGGCGTACGTCGAGGGTCTCGGTGGAGCCGAGGTCGGCCAGCTGGGTGGCGGTGCGGCTGACGGCGGCCTCGAGGTCCAGCGCGTCGGCGAGATCCAGGCAGCCGGTGACCTGGACGGTGCCGGCGGTGTCGACGAGGTCGGTCTCGACGTCGAAGCGTCGTCCGTCCGCGGCGCGCTTGCGGCGCTCCGCGGCCTCGTCGGGGTCGTGGCGGGCCAGGGCCTCCTCGACCAGCCGGCCGATCTGGGCCCACGAGCACGTCCCGGCCGCCGGGGCGAGTGCCCGGTCGACCTCGGCGGCCGCGGCCATCGGGAGGCAGAGGGTGTGCTCGGCGACCCGCATCGCCCGCCACACCGGCACCCGCCCGGTCACCACCTGCTCCCAGAGTCGCGGGAGGCGGTAGCGCAGCTCGAGGGTCTTGCCGACGTAGGCCTTGCCGGAGTCGGTCGACAGGCCCAGCGCGGCGGCGTACTCCATCAGCGCGAACTCCGAGACCAACGGAGCCCCCGGGCCGGCGATCGGCAGGGCCCGGTCGCCGAACAGGCTGACCTGGTGCGCGGCCCACTCCCCGTCGGCTTCGACGGTGTTCTCGACCGCCCAGTCGACGGTGAGCTCGAGTCGTTCGACCTCGATGTCGGCGGCCGCGTGGCGGTTGGCGCGCAGCGCACCGAGGAGGGTCTCGGTGGTGGTCTGCGCTGCTTCGGTCATGGGTCTATTGCAGCACCGGCCACCGACAGTCGGACCCCGAAATCGGGGTTGTGCACAGGGGTTGGCGAAAGTAGTTGGGTAAAGTTTTCCCGCTCAACCGCAGGGGTCCTGAGCATCCCCCGGCGTTGGTTGAGGTGCGAGCGCAGCGAGCCACGAAACCACCTGCACGGCATGCGCGGCGTACGCGGTTTCGTGGCTCGGGCCTGACGGCCCTCGCACCTCAACCAGCGCGCTGAGGTCGGCTGCTTCTCGGGCGTGCGGGGTCTCGCTACGGTCGGCCCCGGGGGGCCTCCCTACTCGACCAGCGGGGACGATCGCGGTGGTTGAGGTGCGAGCGCAGCGAGCCTCGAAACCACCCTGCACGGCATGCGCGGCGTACGCGGTTTCGTGGCTCGGGCCTGGCGGCCCTCGCACCTCGACCAGCGCGCTGAGGTCGGCTGCTTCTCGGCGTGCGGGGTCTCGCTACGGTCGGCCCCGGGGGGCCTCCCTACTCGACCAACGGGGACGACCGCGGCGGTTGAGGTGCGAGCGAAGCGAGCCACGAAACCACCCTGCACGGCATGCGCGGCGTACGCGGTTTCGTGGCTCGGGCCTGGCGGCCCTCGCACCTCGACCAGCGTCGTGGGTGCGGCTGCTTCTCGGGGTGCGGGGTCTCGCTACGGTCGGCCCCGGGGGGCCTCCCTACTCGACCAACGGGGACGACCGCGGCGGTTGAGGTGCGAGCGCAGCGAGCCTCGAAACCACCCTCCGGCCGCGGCGTCCGGTTTCGTGGCTCGGGCCTGGCGGCCCTCGCACCTCAACCAGCGCGCGAGGACGGCTGCTTGTCGGCGTGCGGGGTCTCGCTACGGTCGGCCCCGGGGGGCCTCCCTACTCGACCAGCGGGGACGGTCGCGGTGGTTGAGGTGCGAGCGCAGCGAGCCTCGAAACCACCCTCCGCGCGCGGCGTCCGGTTTCGTGGCTCGGGCCTGGCGGCCCTCGCACCTCAACCAGCGCGCGAGGGCGGCTGCTTCTCGGCGTGCGGGGTCTCGCTACGGTCGGCCCCGGGGGGCCTCCCTACTCGACCAGCGAGACGATCGCGGTGGTTGAGGTGCGAGCGCAGCGAGCCTCGAAACCACCCTGCCGGCATGCGCGGCGTACGTCGGTTTCGTGGCTCGGGCCTGGCGGCCCTCGCACCTCAACCAGCGCGCGAGGACGGCTGCTTGTCGGCGTGCGGGGTCTCGCTACGGTCGGCCCTGGGGGGCCTCCCTACTCGACCATCGGGGACGACCGCGGTGGTTGAGGTGCGAGCGAAGCGAGCCACGAAACCACCCTGCACGGCATGCGCGGCGTACGCGGTTTCGTGGCTCGGGCCTGGCGGCCCTCGCACCTCAACCAGCGCGCGAGGACGGCTGCTTCTTGGCGTGCGGGGTCTCGCTACGGTCGGCCCTGGGGGGCCTCCCTACTCGACCGGCGTGGTGGTCCGGTGGTTGAGGTGGGAGCGCAGCGAGTCGGGCTGCTTATACCTGGTGGTGGAAAGCGGCGGGGAGGGGGTGTTGCGAGGATTCCGTGATCGTTGATCGGACGTTCTAACCTCGTGGACACGCCCTCTCGCACCTCTCAGGAGCCCCACATGGACTACAAGGTCGCTGACCTCTCGCAGGCCGACTACGGCCGGACCGAGATCGAGCTCGCCGAGCACGAGATGCCCGGACTCATCGCGATGCGCGAGCGCTACGGCGACTCGAAGCCGCTCGCCGGCGCCAAGATCGCCGGCTCGCTGCACATGACGATCCAGACCGCGGTGCTCATCGAGACGCTCACCGCGCTCGGTGCCGAGGTCCGCTGGGCCTCGTGCAACATCTTCTCGACCCAGGACCACGCTGCCGCGGCGGTCGTCGTGGGCCCCGAGGGCACTCCCGAGAACCCCACCGGCGTCCCGGTCTTCGCCTGGAAGGGCGAGACCCTGGAGGAGTACTGGTGGTGCACCCAGCAGATCCTCAACTGGCCCGGTGACTCCTTCGCCAACATGATCCTCGACGACGGTGGCGACGCCACGATGCTCGTCCACCTCGGTGTCGACGCCGAGAAGTCCGGCCAGGCGCCCGACCCGGCCTCCGCGAAGAGCCACGAGCAGAAGATCGTCTTCGACGTGCTGAACGCGTCGCTGGCCGAGAGCAAGGACCGTTACACGAAGGTGGCCGGTGAGCTCAAGGGCGTCACCGAGGAGACCACCACCGGCGTGCTGCGGCTCTACGACATGATGAAGGAGGGCTCGCTGCTCTTCCCCGCCATCAACGTCAACGACTCGGTCACCAAGTCGAAGTTCGACAACAAGTACGGCTGCCGCCACTCGCTCATCGACGGCATCAACCGCGCGACCGACGTGCTCATCGGCGGCAAGGTCGCGGTCGTCTGCGGCTACGGCGACGTGGGCAAGGGCTGTGCCGACTCGCTGCGCGGTCAGGGCGCCCGGGTCATCGTCACCGAGATCGACCCGATCTGCGCGCTGCAGGCGGCGATGGACGGCTACCAGGTCACCACGCTCGACGACGTGCTCGACGTCGCCGACATCATCATCACCGCGACCGGCAACAAGGACGTCGTGACGGTCGACCAGATGAAGCGGATGAAGCACAACGCGATCCTCGGCAACATCGGCCACTTCGACAACGAGATCGACATGGCCGGCCTCGAGGCCGAGGGCGTCGCGACGCGCAAGAACGTCAAGCCGCAGGTCGACCTGTGGACCTTCCCCGGCGACAAGGCGATCATCGTCCTGTCCGAGGGCCGCCTGATGAACCTCGGCAACGCCACCGGCCACCCGTCGTTCGTGATGTCGAACTCCTTCACCAACCAGGTGCTCGCGCAGATCGAGATCTTCACCAAGCCCGAGGACTACCCCGTCGGCGTCTACGTGCTGCCCAAGCACCTCGACGAGGAGGTCGCCCGGCTCCACCTCGGCTCGCTCGGCGTGAAGCTCACGACCCTCACCGACGACCAGGCCGGCTACCTCGGCCTCGCGGTCGAGGGCCCCTACAAGTCCGACCAGTACCGCTACTGATCCTGCACCCGCCGCGCCCCGGTTCCTCCACGAGGAGCCGGGGCGACGGTCTGCAGTGGCAAGATTGAGGACATGAGCCAGACCAGCAACGGGAGTCTCGCGACCAAGGGTCGCGTGCTCGTCGTCGACGACGATGCCGCCCTGGCCGAGATGCTCACGATCGTCCTGCGCCAGGAGGGCTTCGACTCCCGCATGTGCGTGCGCGGCGACGAGGCGATGGGCCACTTCCGCGACTACCGCCCCGACGTGGTCCTGCTCGACGTGATGCTGCCCGGCAAGGACGGCATCGACGTCTGCAAGGAGATCCGCGCCGAGTCGGGCGTGCCGATCGTGATGCTCACGGCCAAGGGCGACACCGTCGACGTGGTGGTGGGGCTCGAGGCGGGCGCCGACGACTACGTCGTCAAGCCGTTCAAGCCCAAGGAGCTCGTGGCCCGGATCCGGGCCCGCGTACGCCGCTTCGACACCGCCGAGCCCGAGTCGCTCACCATCGGCGACCTCGCCATCGACGTCCCCGGTCACGCCGTGAGCCGCGACGGCACCTCGATCAACCTCACTCCGCTGGAGTTCGACCTGCTGCTGTGCCTGGCCCGCAAGCCGTGGCAGGTCTTCAGCCGCGAGACGCTGCTGGAGCAGGTCTGGGGCTACCGCCACGCCGCGGACACCCGGCTGGTCAACGTGCACGTGCAGCGGCTGCGGTCGAAGGTCGAGCACGACCCCGAGCACCCCGAGATCGTCGTGACGGTGCGCGGCGTCGGTTACAAGGCCGGCAACGCGTGAGGGTCTGAGGAGGCTCACGGTGGCGGGGATCCCCACCGTCCGACTGCCGGCCGGACTCGCGCGGGCGCTGACCTTCTGGCGCCGGTCGGTGCTGGCCCGCGTCGTCGCCAGCACCGTGGCCCTCTCGACCGTGGTGGTCGCCGCCGTGGGGTGGCTGCTGATCGAGCAGACCCGCGACGGGCTGCTGCAGCACCGTGCCGAGCTCGTGGTCGCGGAGGCGACCGGCGAGACCAACCAGGCCATCGACCGGCTCGCGGCGGCCGAGGGCACCGAGTTCGACGCGGTCAGCCAGCAGGCCGAGCTGGCCCGGCCGATCATCCGGGCCGGGGAGACGCGCGGGTTCGGCGTGATGCTGGGCGGACCGGTCGGGAGCGGCAAGCGGCTCGCCGACGGCGGCGCCGAGCACACCGCCGGCCTCGAGGCCTCCAGCGTGCCGGCCTCGATGGAGGAACGGTTCGAGGAGGTGGCCGCGACTGCCTGGACCTTCAACGAGATCGAGCGCACCGACCCCGACTCGGGGGCGGTGACCCGCGAGCCCGGCATCGTGGTCGGCTCGCAGGTCCAGCTCCCGGCCGACGGCAACGTCTACACGCTCTACTACGTCTTCCCGCTCCAGGAGGAGCAGGAGACGCTGGCGCTGGTCGCCCGGGCCCTGCTCACCGCCGCGGTGCTGATGATCGTGCTGGTCGCCGCCATCACCTGGCTGGTCACGCGCCAGGTGGTCACCCCGATCCGGCTGGCCCGGCGCGTGGCCGAGCGGCTGGCCGCGGGCCGGCTCCAGGAGCGGCTGCGGGTGCGTGGCGAGGACGACCTGGCGCGGCTGGCCACGTCGTTCAACCAGATGGCGACCAACCTGCAGAAGCAGATCCGCCAGCTCGAGGAGCTCAGCCGGGTCCAGCGCCAGTTCGCCTCCGACGTCTCCCACGAGCTGCGTACGCCGCTCACCACGGTCCGCATGGCCGGTGACGTGCTGCACGACGCGCGCGAGTCCTTCGACCCGGCCACGGCCCGGGCGGCCGAGCTGCTCCAGACCGAGCTGGACCGCTTCGAGACCCTGCTCCAGGACCTGCTGGAGATCAGTCGCTTCGACGCCGGCGCCGCGCTCCTCGACGCCGACGACGTCAACCTCGTCGACGTCGCGCACCGGGTGGCCCAGACCACCCGGCACCTGGCCGAGAGGCGCGGGGTCACCGTCGCCGTCGAGCTCCCGGCGCGGCCGTGCGTGGCCGAGGCCGACGCCCGGCGGGTCGAACGTGTGGTCCGCAACCTGGTCACCAACGCCATCGACCACGCGGGCCCCGACGGACGCGTCGTGGTGCGGCTGGCCGCCGACGACCAGTCCGCCGCGGTGGCGGTGCGCGACTACGGCTCGGGCCTCGCGCCGGGCGAGTCGGCCCTGGTCTTCAACCGCTTCTGGCGCGGCGACCCGGCCCGCGCCCGGACCAGCGGCGGCACCGGGCTGGGGCTCTCGATCTCGCTCGAGGACACCCGGCTGCACGGCGGCTGGCTCCAGGCCTGGGGCCGCCCGGGGGAGGGGGCGCAGTTCCGGCTGACACTGCCCCGCCGGGCCGGGGAGCCGCTGCGGTCGAGCCCGCTCCCGCTCGTGCCCGAGGACTCGCGCGAGGCGATGAAGGCGGTCGTCCCGTGAGCGCCCCGACCCGCCGCCGTACCTCCGCCGGGGCCGTCGCCGCGGCCGGGCTGGTCGTGCTGCTCGCGCTCCTCGCTGCCGGGTGCACCGGCCTGCCCACCGACGGACCGATCGTGGAGACCCGCTCCAGCCCCGAGGTGGAGCAGCCCCGGCCGATGGGCATCGACGCCGACCCGCCCGAGAAGGGTGCCTCCCGCGCCGAGGTGGCCAACGGGTTCCTCAACGCCATGAAGGCCTGGCCGCGCAGCTTCGACGTCGCCCGCGACTACCTCTCCCGCGACGACCAGGCCTCGTGGAACCCCGACCAGGCGACGCTCACCTACGCCGGCCGCGGACCGATCACCGAGATCGGCAGCACCGTCGGGCTGCGCCTGATCGACCCCGCGCGGCTCGACGCCAAGGGCGCATGGATCGGCCGGCTCCCCGAGGACGACGAGCAGCTGCGGTTGCGGATGGTCAAGGAGGACGGGGAGTTCCGCATCGTCGACCCGCCCGACGAGCAGATCGTGCCCAACGAGTGGTACGCCGACCGCTTTCGCAGCGCCAACCTCTACTTCTTCGACCCCACCTCGCGGATCCTGGTGCCCGAGCCGGTGTTCGTGCCGGTCGGCGAGCAGCTGGCCAGCACCCTGGTCCAGCGGCTGCTGGCCGGCCCCTCGGAGGACGGCGTCACCACGACGGCGTTCCCCACCGGGCTGAGCGTGGAGCTCTCGGTGCCCGTCTCCGACGCCGGCGTGGCCGACATCAGGCTCGAGGGGGCGCCGGCGCCCCGCTCGCAGGACGTGATCGACCGGATGCTGGCCCAGCTGGCCTGGACGCTCGGGCAGGAGGGCATCACCTCGCTGCGGCTGACGATCTCGGGGGAGGAGATGCGGGCCTCGGGCGCGGCGGTCGGCGCGCCCGGTGACTTCGACGTCGACAGCGCCCCGCGCCCGGACCCCGCCGGCTTCGGGTCCAGCAACGCCCTGTTCGGGCTCAGCGAGGGCCACCTCGTCACCGGCAACAGCCAGGACCTGAGCCGGGTCGACGGGCCCTTCGGTGCCGAGGCGGTCGGCGTGCGCTCGGTGTCGGTCAACCTCACGGGCGACCTCGCCGCGGCGGTCGGCCTCGACGGAGGAAGCCTGCTCCTGGGGCCGGTCTTCGCGCCGGGCGACACCTTGCCGGGTGACGTCGTCCCCCTGGTCCCGGACGCCACCAACCTGCTGCCGCCCGTGTGGGACTTCGACGACCGGTTGTGGTTGGTCGACCGGACCGGCGGGGGCGTCGAGGTCTCCTACGTCATGCGCGGCGTACGTCGCACGGTCGAGGTGCCGGGCGTCTCCGGCGAGCAGGTCGGGGCCTTCCTGGTCTCGCGCGACGGCACCCGCTTCGTGGCCGTGGTGCGCTCCGGCGGGGTCGACCGCGTGCGGGTGGGCCGGATCCTGCTGCGCGAGGACCCCTCGGTGGTGCGGGTGCTCCCGACGCAGCAGATCGAGATCGACGCGGTCCGCCCCCCGCGCCGGATCGTCGACCTGGCGTGGACCTCGACCACCACGTTCGCGGCGCTCTCGCCGGTGGTGTCGAAGGAGCGCTACGAGGTGCGCACCCTCGGTGTCGACGGGGCGCCCACCGAGGCCGACACCACCAGCGTCAACGGGCGGGTCACCGCGCTCGTCGGCTCACCGGTGCCCGGGACGAGCGTCCTCGCCCTGTCGCGCACCAGTCTCTTCGACCTCGGCACCCTGACCTCGAGCTTCTTCCAGATCGATCTGGGCTACCTCACCTACGTCGGCTGAGCGCCTCCGCCGCGCTCCGCGGGGCCGTCCTCCACAGGCGTGACGCCGACGGTTGCCCCGGCGCGAGCCCGCTGCTGACATCGTCGGGTGCTGTCCGACGCCGCCGGCGACCTCCTCCTGGGCAGCCACTGCGTGGGCTGCGCCCGGCCGGGGCGGCTGCTGTGCCCCGACTGCCGGGGACGGCTGCCCACCGTGCCCTTCGTGGCCTGGCCGCGGCCGACTCCTGCCGGTCTGGCGCTGCCGGTGGCGGCGGGCGCCTACGACGGCGTGGTCCAAGCGATGGTGCTGGGCCACAAGGAGCACGGCCTGCACGCCCTGCGGCGGCCCCTGGGCGGGCTGCTGGCCGGCGCGGTGGAGGCGGCCGTCGGGGCCACCGGCGCGGCCGGCCCGCTGGTGCTGGTGCCGGTGCCCTCGCGCGCCGTGACCGTGCGCTCCCGGGGTCACGACCCGACGTACGCCCTGTGCCGGGTGGCGGCGTCCCGCCTGCGCGCCACAGGTCTGGAGGTGACCGTGTGGCCGCTGCTGAGGCTGCGCAGCGGGGTGGTGGACCAGTCCGGTCTCGACGCGGCCGGGCGCGCCGCCAACCTGGCCGGCTCGATGGCCTGTCGCACGCCGCGGCTGCGGGCGCTCGCCCGCCGGCACCCGCGGGCCCACGTGGTGGTCTGCGACGACGTGCTCACGACCGGCTCGACGGCACGTGAGGCCCAGCGGGCCCTGACCGGGGTCGGGCTGGGGGTCGCGGCGGTCGCGGTCGTGGCGGCTACCCCCCGCCGGCCGCGGCAGGCGCTGAGGGAGCCCTAAATCGGGGTACGCCTTTCGTCCCCACCATGCACCCACTACCGTCGGTGCATGGAGTCCGTCCGGGTCCGTGGTTGCGCCGTCAGGGCGCTCGCGCCCGTGCGGCTAGCCGATGCCAGTCGCAGGCGAAACGGCCCACGTAACCACGTCGCGGAGCCCTGCGCCCCGCGCGTGGGATCACGGTGCGGCTTAGAAGTAAGCCCTGCCTCGTCCCGACCGTCAGATGCGGTCGGTGCCGGGAGAAGGCCAGTAGTGGCATCCAAGCTGCGAACGCCTCAGCAGGCGGTTGTGGGGTCGAAGACCAGGTCGGCCGGACGGACTCCTCCTCATGCCCCCCACCCCCCGCACCCGCGGCAGGGTGGGGACTGACCGGCCCTCTGGCCGGTACGACCAACTGTTGCACGGGAGGTTCGCATGGAAGTTGTGGTCACGGGACGTCACTGCGAGATCACGGATCGGTTCCGAGAGCATGCCGCCGAGAAGCTCGCCAAGCTGGAGAAGCACGATCACCACATCATGCGGGTGCATGTCGAGGTGAACTGCGAGCCCAACCCGCGCCAGCACGACCAGTCGGTGCACGTGGAGCTGACGGCCTTCTCGAAGGGCCCGGTGATCCGCGCCGAGGCGGCAGCCGACCACCAGATGGGCGCGCTCGACCTGGCGCTGGACAAGATGGCCTCGCAGATGCGCAAGGCCGCTGACCGGCGGCGGGTCCATCGGGGCCGTCACGCGCCGGTCTCCGTCGGCCAGGCCCTGGCCAGCATGTCGGTCGACGAGCCCGGCGACGGCGACGACGACGAGGTCACCGAACGTCGGGTGGGGCCCATCGAGGTCACCGGCGACGGACCGCTGGTCGTGCGCGAGAAGACCCATCCGGCCAGCCCGATGACCCTCGACCAGGCCCTCTACGAGATGGAGCTGGTCGGCCACGACTTCTACCTGTTCGTCGACAAGGAGAGCGAGCGACCCTCGGTCGTCTACCGCCGCCGGGGCTACGACTACGGCGTGCTGTCGCTCGACTTGGGCGGTGACTGAGCCAAGTCGTGCCATGATGCCTCCGTGGTGCACGTCGTAGGCGGTTCTGGGGCCGAGCCCATCCGGGTGCTCGTGGTCGACGACCAGGAGCTATTCCGGCGCGGGCTGACGATGCTGCTGGCAGCCGAGGACGGCATCGAGGTGGTGGGCGAGGCCGGCGACGGCGTCGAGGGGACCGACCTCGCCGCCAGCGCCGCGCCCGACATCGTGCTGCTCGACATCCGGATGCCCAAGCGCACCGGCATCGACGCCTGCCTCGCGATCAAGGAGTCCGTGCCGTCGGCGAAGATCATCATGCTGACGGTCTCCGACGAGGAGGCCGACCTCTACGAGGCGGTCAAGAGCGGGGCCTCGGGCTACCTCCTCAAGGACTCCTCGATCGACGAGGTGGCGCAGGCGATCCGGGTGGTCGCCGACGGGCAGTCGCTGATCAGCCCGTCGATGGCGGTCAAGCTGATCGACGAGTTCAAGCAGCTCTCCAAGCCCGAGCGGGAGCCCGGCGCCGGCTTCCGGCTCACCGACCGCGAGCTCGACGTGCTCAAGCTGGTCGCCCGCGGCCACAACAACCGGGCGATCGCCGGTGAGCTGTTCATCAGCGAGAACACCGTCAAGAACCACGTGCGCAACATCCTCGAGAAGCTCCAGCTGCACTCGCGCATGGAGGCCGTGATGTTCGCGGTCCGGGAGAAGCTGCTGGAGCTCCCCTGAGGTGAGGACCAGGCGCCGAGCCCGCGAGGCGCCAGGTCCTCACCTCAGGACGAGGAGCGAAGGTCGAGGAGCGCTCGGCTCACGCGCGACGAAGGAGCGCGGGAGCGACGCGTCACGAGACCCGGTGAGCCAGGCAGCGCTGTCGAGCGGGGAGCGAGCCGTCGAGGGGCTCTCTGTGCTTGGGTGAGCCCCGTGCGTACGCCGCAGTCCCTCTCGCTCGCCCAGGCCCGCCGGGTGGCGCTGGCGGCGCAGGGCTTCACGGACCCGCCCCACGCCACCCCCACGATGCGCACGTTCGCCCGCACGGTGCAGCGCACCGGGGTGCTGCAGGTCGACTCGGTCAACGTCCTGCAGCGGGCGCACCGGATGCCGCTCTACTCGCGGATGGGGCCCTACGACGTCGACCTGCTGCGTCGGGCCTCGGAGACCGCGCCACGGCGCGTGGTGGAGTACTGGGCCCACGTCCAGGCCTTCATGCCGGTCGACCTGTGGCCGGTGATGCGGCACCGGATGGACTCCTACCGCACCCAGCAGCACACGTGGTGGGGCACGACCGTCACCCCCGAGCTCGCCGCCGGCCTGCTCGCCGAGATCGCCGACCGGGGCGCGTCCACCGCTCGCGACCTCGACGACGGGCTGCCCCGCGCCAAGGAGCACTGGGGGTGGAACTGGTCGGCGACACGCCGCGCCCTGGACTATCTGTTCATGGTCGGCGACGTCGCGGTGGCGGGGCGCAACGGCGCCTTCGAGGTCCGCTACGACCTGCCCGAGCGCGTCATCCCCCGCGAGCACCTGGAGGCGCCGACCCCGACGGTCGACGAGGCCGGTCGCGAGCTCGTACGCCGCGCGGCGCGGTCGCACGGGGTGGCCTCGGCCCGCTGCCTGGCCGACTACTACCGGATGCGCCTCCAGCCGGCGCCGGGCCGGCCGTCGGCGCGCACGGCGATCACCGAGCTGGTCGAGGACGGCGAGCTGCTGCCGGTCGAGGTCGAGGGCTGGGCGCGGCCGACGTACCTGCACCGAGACGCCCGGCTCCCGCGCCGCGTCGGCGCCCGGGCGCTGCTGAGCCCCTTCGACCCCGTGGTGTGGGAGCGCGAGCGGACCGAGCGGCTCTTCGACTTCCGCTACCGGATCGAGATCTACGTCCCCGCGGCCGAGCGCGTGCACGGCTACTACGTGCTGCCGTTCCTGCTCGGCGACCGCATCGTGGGCCGTGTGGACCTCAAGGCCGACCGCTCGGCGGGGCGCCTGCTGGTCCAGGCGGCGTACGCCGAGCCGGGTGCGCCGCCGGAGACCGGCGAGGAGCTCGCCCACGAGCTGCACCGGATGGCCTCCTGGCTGGGCCTGCGGTCGGTCGTCGTCCGGCCCCGTGGTGATCTCGCCCCCACGCTGGCAGCCCTGGTGCCACACTTAGGGACCGCCACGACCGCTGGGTAGAGTGGCTGACGCCGCACGCCTCCGCTGTCCGGCTGCCCGACGTCTAGGAGTCTCCCCGCCGTGCCCGTGATCTTCGACCGCCTGCTCCGCATCGGAGAAGGCAAGGTTCTCCGCCAGCTCGAGACCGTCGCCAAGGCCGTCAACGCCATCGAGGACGACTTCGTCAAGATGAGCGACGCCGAGCTGCAGCACATGACGGTGGAGTTCCGCGAGCGCCTGGCCGCCGGCGAGACCCTCGACGACCTGATGCCCGAGGCCTTCGCCACCGTCCGCGAGGCCGCCCACCGGGTCATCGGCCAGCGGCACTTCGACGTCCAGATCATGGGCGGCGCGGCGCTGCACATGGGCAACATCGCGGAGATGAAGACCGGTGAGGGCAAGACCCTGGTCTCCACGCTGCCGGCCTACCTCAACGCGCTCGCCGGCAAGGGCGTCCACGTCGTCACCGTCAACGACTACCTCGCGAAGTACCACGCGGAGTGGATGGGCCGCATCCACCAGTTCCTCGGGCTCACGACCGGCGTGATCCTGCCCTCGATGCGTCCCGACGCCCGTCGCGAGGCCTACGACTGCGACATCACCTACGGCACCAACAACGAGCTCGGCTTCGACTACCTGCGCGACAACATGGCCGGCTCCATCGAGGAGTGCGTCCAGCGCAGCCACTTCTTCGCCGTCGTCGACGAGGTCGACTCGATCCTCATCGACGAGGCCCGGACCCCGCTCATCATCAGCGGCCCCACCCAGGACGAGGTGAAGTGGTACGACGAGTTCTCCACGATCGTCGCCCGCCTGGTCAGGGACGAGGACTACGAGGTCGACGAGAAGAAGCGCACGATCTCGGTGCTCGAGCCCGGCATCACCAAGGTGGAGGACCACCTCGGCATCGAGAACCTCTACGAGTCGGCCAACACCCCGCTGATCTCCTTCCTCAACAACGCGATCAAGGCCAAGGAGCTGTTCCGCAACGACAAGGAGTACGTCGTCATGGACGGCGAGGTGCTCATCGTCGACGAGCACACCGGCCGGATGCTCGCGGGGCGCCGCTACAACGACGGCCTGCACCAGGCCATCGAGGCCAAGGAGGGCGTGACCGTCCGCGAGGAGTACCAGACCCTCGCCACCGTCACCCTGCAGAACTACTTCCGCCTCTACGAGAAGCTCTCCGGCATGACCGGCACGGCCATGACCGAGGCCAGCGAGTTCGACAAGACCTACAACCTCGGCGTGGTCATGATCCCGACCAACAAGCCGATGCAGCGCCAGGACCAGCCCGACCTCGTCTACCGCACCGAGGAGGCCAAGTACGACGCGGTGATCGACGACATCACCGAGCGCAGCGCCAAGGGCCAGCCGGTGCTGGTCGGGACCGTGTCGGTGGAGAAGTCCGAGTACCTCTCCGAGCACCTCACCAAGCGCGGTGTCGCGCACTCGGTGCTCAACGCGAAGGTCCACGCCGACGAGGCCAAGATCGTCGCCATGGCCGGGCACAAGGGTGCGGTCACGGTCGCCACCAACATGGCCGGCCGAGGCACCGACATCATGCTCGGCGGGTCCGTGGAGTTCCTCGCCGACGCCGAGCTGCGCAAGCGGGGCCTGGAGCCCCTCGGCGAGACCTCCGAGGAGTACGAGGCCGCCTGGCCCGGCATGCTCGAGGAGATCAAGGCCCAGGTCGCCGCCGAGCACGACGAGGTCCGCGACCTCGGTGGCCTCTACGTCGTCGGCACCGAGCGGCACGAGTCGCGCCGCATCGACAACCAGCTGCGCGGTCGCTCCGGCCGTCAGGGCGACCCGGGCGAGTCCCGGTTCTACCTCTCGCTGCAGGACGAGCTGATGCGGCTGTTCAAGTCCGAGTGGGTCGACCGCGTGCTCACCATGCTGAAGATCCCCGACGACGTCCCGATCGAGAACAAGCGCGTCACCAACGCCATCGCCAACGCCCAGGGCCAGGTCGAGTCGCAGAACTTCGAGTCCCGCAAGAACGTCCTCAAGTACGACGACGTGATGGACCGCCAGCGCAAGGTCATCTACGGCGAGCGCCGCGAGGTGCTGGAGGGCGCCGACCTGCAGGACCAGATCCGCACCTTCATCGACGACGTCGTCAGCGGCACCGTGCGCGGCTCGCTCGACGAGTTCGCCGAGACCTGGGACCTCGAGCAGCTGTGGACCGACCTCGGTCAGTTCTGGCCGATCTCGATCAAGCACGCCAGCCTCGAGGACGACGCCGGCGGCCGGGCCGCCCTGGACCGCGACGAGCTGATCGAGGTCCTCCAGAAGGACGCGCAGCGGGCCTACGCCGAGCGCGAGGCGGAGATCGGCGAGGAGGTCATGCGTGAGCTCGAGCGCCGCGTGCTCCTCTCGGTGCTGGACCGCAAGTGGCGTGAGCACCTCTACGAGATGGACTACCTGCGCGAGGGCATCTACCTGCGCGCCTACTCCCAGCGCGACCCGCTGGTCGAGTACCAGCGCGAAGGCTTCGACATGTTCACCGCGATGATGGACGGGATCAAGGAGGAGGCCGTCGGCTTCCTGTTCAACCTCGAGGTCCAGGTCGACGAGGACGGCGACGAGGGTGTCGAGTTCGAGGGCGAGGAGGACGAGGTCGAGGAGCCGCTGCGCCGCCAGCTCCGCTCGCAGGAGCCCGGCGAGCGCGAGGTCCCGCACATCCACGCCAAGGGTCTCGAGGCCCCCAAGCAGCCGGTCAACCTCTCCTACTCCGCCCCCACCGAGGACGGCGAGGTCGAGGTCCGCGGCGAGACCGCGCCCGTCGACGACGAGTTCGCCGACGTGGGCCGCAACTCCCTGTGCCCCTGCGGCTCGGGCAAGAAGTACAAGCGCTGCCACGGCGCTCCCGGTGGCCCCACCGGGCTCACCGCCCGGATGGGGTGAGGAAGAGGCGCGAAGGAACGAGCGCCACTTCCTCCTCGGTCATCGAGTAGCCAGCTCACCGGCCGAGCCTGCGAGGCCGGTGACCTGGCGTATCGAGATGCGGTGAGGCGCCAGCGGTCCTGGGGACGCTCAGTCGCTGTCGCTGTCGCTGTCGCTGTCGCTGTCGCTGTCGCCGTCGCCGTCGCTGTCCCCGGCGTCGGCGCCCACCTCACTGCCGTCTCGATACGCCCGCCGGGACTTCGCAGGCTCAGTCCCGCCGTGCTACTCGACGACCGATGAGTTCGGCTTCGCAGGCTCAGCCGAACTCGAGGGCGGTGCAGAGCCAGCGGCCGTCGCGCAGCTCGAAGCGGGAGGCGACGGCGCGCGAGCGCTCGCCGTACCGCACGTGGGCGCTGGCCTCGACCACCGCCTCGGAGACGAAGGACAGGTGGACGCTGCGCACCCGGGGGCGGGCCGGCTGGACCCGCGCCTGCCCGGGCACGTGACCTCCCGCGCGGGCGACCAGCACGGCCCGGCGGTGCAGGTCGGCGTAGACCTCCTGCTCGGTCCACCGCAGCAGCTGGGCGACCGGGCGGTCGCCGCCGACGATCTCGACCACGGCCTGGGCGAACCGGTGCGCCCACGCCTCGACCGAGCGGCGTCTGCGCTGGTCGATCGGGACGACCTCCGCGCTGGGTGGGTCCAGGTGCGGCTGGAGGTCCAGGGCCAGGGTGCCCTGGACGGCGCTCAGCGGCGCCGAGGGGCGCAGGGCCACGACCTGCTGGTGGAAGGGGCTGCTCATCGGGTGTCCTCTCCGCGGGCGGGTGGGGGTGGGATGCGTAGGGGCTGGCCGGGGCGGATCAGGTCGGGCTCCGGCCCGAGCACCGCGCGGTTGGCGGCGTAGACCTGCGGCCAGTACGCCGCCACCTCGGCCGTGCCGGCCGGCGCCCCGGTGGAGCGCGCCCAGGCGGCCTCGGCGATCGACCACAGGGACTCGCCGGGTCGCACCACGTGGGCGGCAGGGGCGGCGCCGGATCGGGTCCGCGGGCCCGGCGGGGGAGCAGCGGGCGGATCAGCCGGGGGATCAGCCGGGACAGCAGCCGGCGGAGCGGACGGCCGCTCCGGCTGCGGTGCGGGCGGGCGGGCGGACCGAGGGGTGGCGGCGCGCTGCTCGGCCAGGGCGCGGGCGACGGCCTGGGACGCCGAGGGCCCCTCGGCGCGGTCGGGCAGCGGCAGGCCGTCGAGGGCGCGCTCACCGGTGGGCCGACCGCTGGGGTCCACCGCGCCGTGCCGCCCCCATCCGCCCGCGTCAGCCGGCGCCGGCACCGCCGCGGCCGCACCGGGCGCCACGGCGCCGACCACCAGCGCCCCGCAGGCGGTGAGGACCGCCCGACGGGCCCAGGCCGGCACCCCCGGCACGGCGGGCCGCTCGCGCCCGGTGAGCGCCTCGGCGACCACGACCGTGGTGATCCACCAGCCCCACAGGGAGCACCCGGCCACGGCCACGGCGGCCCACCAGGTCAGCCAGGCCGCGAACGGGGCGGTGCTCCGCCCGGCCCGGAGGTCGAGGAGCCCGCGGGCGGCGTCGTGCAGGTCGGGCAGCACCCAGGCCACCAGCAGCGCCGTGGCCAGCGTGGCGACCAGCCAGGTGGCGCAGCAACGGGAGGCGGAGCGGTGGTCCATGGGATCATCTCAGATCTATGCGTTTGCTTCTGTTTGAGATAGGAAACCTCGGTTTCGATCCATCGTCAATCTTTTGTCCACAGGCTTCGCCGGTCTCGCCCGCGGGCGTGGCAGGTCTGGCAGGGTGCGCGCATGGGCTGGGACGAGGACCTCTTCGCGCTGCTGGAGGACCTCGAGCACCAGGCGGAGGCGCTCTACGACAGCGACCGGGCGCCGGAGCTGGCTGACCGGACCCGGGCGGAGTACCAGCAGGTCACCCTGGCCAGCCGGCTGATGGCCTCGGTCGACAGCGAGCTGACCCTCGACGTGCACGGGGTCGGGCCGGTGTCGGGCCGCCTGGAGCGCGTGGCCACCGGGTGGTGCCTGGTGGGCGGCGCCGCCGGCGCCCATGACTGGATCATCGTGCTGGCGGCGCTGACCCGCGTCCGGGGCGCCTCGGAGCGGTCGGTGCCGGAGGTCGCGTGGTCACCGCTGACCCGCCTCACGCTCGGTTCGGCGCTGCGACGGCTGGCCGAGTCGGGCGAGCGCTGCGTCCTGCACCTTCGCGACGGCACCCGCCACGACGGGGTGCTGAGCCGGGTCGGGCAGGACTTCGCCGAGCTGCTCGACACCGGCGGCCGGAGCGTCCTGGTGGCCTTCGACGGTCTCGCGGCCGCCCAGAGCCGCGAGATCTGAGGGGCGGGCAGGAGCCCGGGTCAGGTCGCGTCGACGTCGTACGGCGGCAGCTCGCCCTCGCCGAGCGGGCGCAGGCCCAGCCGCTTGGGCGAGGAGGCCTTCTCGCCGTCGTCCTCCATCGCCTCCACGATGTGGCGGCGGACGATCGCCCGGGGGTCGAGATCGCGCAGCTCGAGGTCGGCGTACTCGTCGCCGAGCTCGGTGCGCAGCTCGTCGCGCGCGGAGTTCGCGAAGTCCCGGGCCTTGCGGAGCATCGCGCCGACCTGCTTGGTCAGCTCGGGGATCTTGTCGGGGCCGAAGACCAGGATGGCGATGAACGCGATGACGACGAGCTCACCGAAGCCCACGTCGCCGATCACGTGCTGAAACCTATCGGGTGCGCACGAACGCAGCGGTCGCGGCCGCCGCGTTCGGCTGGGTCAGCCGCGCGCCGCTCAGAACTTGCTCGACGGCGTGAGGCCCAGCTGCATGCCGGCCAGGCCGCGACCGCGACCGCCGAGGTGCCCGGCGATGTCGTGGAGCACGACGGCCGCGGGGGCGGTCGGGTCGGCCTCGACGATCGGCTTGCCGACGTCGCCACCCTCGCGGAGCGAGACGTCGAGCGGGATCCGGCCGAGGATCGGCACGTCGTAGCCGAAGCGCGTGGACAGGGTCGCCGCGACCCGGTCGCCGCCGCCGCTGCCGAAGATCTCCAGGCGGTGCTCGATGCCCTCGGGGGTGCAGTGGGGGCAGGCGAGGTAGCTCATGTTCTCGATCACGCCGACGACACGCTGGTGCATCATCGAGGCCATCGTGCCGGCCCGCTCGGCCACCTCGGCGGCTGCCTCCTGCGGGGTGGTGACCACGATGACCTCGGCGCCGGGCAGGTGCTGGCCCAGCGAGATCGCGACGTCACCGGTGCCGGGCGGGAGGTCGAGCAGCAGCACGTCGAGGTCGCCCCAGTAGACGTCGGCCAGCATCTGCACGAGTGCCCGGTCGAGCATCGGGCCGCGCCACGCGACGACCTGGTCGCGACGGGGCTTGAGCATCCCGATGGAGATCACCGAGACGCCGCTGGCGGTCGGGACCGGCATGATCAGGTCGTCGACCTGGGTGGGGCGGCTGTCGGCCACGCCGAGCATGGCGGGGACCGAGTGGCCGTAGATGTCGGCGTCGACGATGCCGACCTTGAGGCCCTGCTTGGCCAGGCCGAGCGCGAGGTTGACCGTCACCGAGGACTTGCCCACGCCGCCCTTGCCGCTGGCGATCGCGAAGACCTTGGTGAGGGAGCCGGGCTGGGCGAACGGGATCTCCCGCTCGGCCTTGCCGCCGCTCAGCACCTCCTTGAGGCCGGCACGCTGCTCCGCCGACATCACGCCGAGCTGCAGGTCGACGCCGGTCACCCCGGCCACGCCGCTCACGGCGCCGGTCACGTCGCGGGTGATCGTCTCCTTGAGGGGACAGCCTGCCACCGTCAGCAGCACGACGACGTTGACGAACCCGGCGTCGTCGATCACCACGGAGTCCACCATGCCGAGGTCGGTGATCGGCCGCTTGATCTCGGGGTCGTTGACGGTCGCCAGTGCGGCGTTGACCTGCTCGAGAGTGGGGGTGCTCATGACCCCCGAGTCTAGGCGCCCGGGGTGGACGGTCGGGCATCCCCGGGGGGAGGGGGCTCGTGAGAATCCGCACGTTCGCGCTCCCGCTCCTCGGCGCGGTCCTCGATCTCGGTGAGCAGGGAGCGCAGCTCCGAGCGCAGGAAGTCGCGGGTGGCGACCTCGCCGACGGACATCCGCAGCGAGGCCACCTCGCGGGAGAGGAACTCCATGTCGGCGTGGGCGCGGGCGTTGGCCTGGCGGTCCTGCTCGGCGATCACCTTGTCCCGGTTCTCCTGCCGGTTCTGGGCCAGCAGGATCAGCGGAGCGGCGTACGACGCCTGGAGGCTGAGCATCAGGGTCAGGAAGATGAACGGGTAGTTGTCCCACCGCAGGTCGGCCGGGGCCAGGATGTTCCAGCCGAACCACACGATGACGAACAGCGTCATGTAGATCAGGAACGTCGCGGTGCCCATGAACCGCGCGAACTGCTCGGCGAAGACGCCGAACGCGTCGGCGTTCACGGTCGGCACCTTCAGCTGGCGCCGGTGGTCGCGCGGGGTGTCGAGGCGCTCGCGGGGGGTCCGGGAGCGCAGCCGCGGCTCAGCCACGGCGGCTCTCGTCCTTGTGCAGGGCGCGGTCGCGCCAGTTGTCGGGCAGCAGGTGGTCGAGCAGGTCGTCGACCGTGACCGCCCCCAGCAGGTGGTTGTTCTCGTCGACCACGGGCGCGGCCACCAGGTTGTACATCGCCAGGTGGGCGGCGACCTCGTCGATCGTCGCCTCGGGCCGGAGGTACTCCAGCGAGGTGTCCAGCGCCCCCGCCACCAGTGTCGACGGCGGCTCGCGCAGCAGCCGCTGGATGTGGGCGGCGCCGAGCAGCCGTCCGGTCGGCGTCTCCAGCGGTGGGCGGCAGACGTAGACCAGCGCGGCCAGCGAGGGCGTCAGGTCGGGGTTGCGCACGTGGGCCAGCGCGTCGGCGATCGTGGCGTCGGGGCCCAGGATCACCGGCTCCGGCGTCATCATCGCGCCGGCGGTGTCCTCGACGTAGGACATCAGCCGCTTGACGTCCTCGGCCTCGCCCGGCTCCATCAGGTCCAGCAGCAGCTCCTGCGTCGCCGGGGGCAGGTCGGAGATCAGGTCGGCAGCGTCGTCGGCCGACATCTCCTCGAGGATGTCGGCGGCCCGCCGGGTGTCGAGCTGCTCGAGCATCTCGACCTGGTCCTCGTCGGACATCTCCTCCAGCACGTCGGCCAGCCGCTCGTCGTCGAGCGCGGCCGCCACCGCCGTACGCCGGTCCAGCGGGAGGTCGTGCAGCATCCGCGCCGCGTCGGCCGGGCGCATCTCGTTGAGCGCCGCGACCAGGTGGGTGGCGCCCTGCGTCTCCTCGATCCGGCCCAGGCCGGAGACGTCGCGCCACTCCACGATGTGCGACTGGCCCCGCCGGCGCAGGCCCTTGGCGGGCTCCTGGATCGCGACCCGGCTGAGCACCCAGTCGCGGTTGCGGGCCTGCTCCATGCCGATGTCGTAGACCGTCCCGCTGATGCCCTTGCTCGAGCCGGCGGTGATCGTGACCGTGCGGTCGAGCATCTGGCCGATGACCAGCGTCTCGGTGGAGCGCTGCTCGAAGCGCCGCATGTTGAGCAGCCCGGTCGTGTAGACCTGCCCGCTGTCGATGTTGGTCACCCGCGTCATCGGCACGAAGATCCGCCGCCGCCCCAGCACCTCGGCCACCAGGCCCAGCACCCGCGGCTGGCTGGCCTCGGTGCGGATGGCCACCACCAGGTCGCGGGCCTTGCCCACCTGGTCGCCCTGGGGGTCGAAGATCGGCAGGCCGACCAGGCGGGCCGCGTAGACGCGGGACGGGGCGGTGCTCACAGCGCGAGGCTAGCGCCCGACGGCGCCCGATCAGCGGTGGCACAACGGTGGCACCATGGACTCCCGTGAGCGTCGTCCTCCACGTGGGACTGCCCAAGACCGGGACCACGTACCTCCAGCGCCTGCTGGCCGCGCAGCGCGACCGGCTCGCCGCCGTGGGCGTGCACTACCCGTTGACGCGGCCCGGGCTGATGTTCCACGGGGCGCTGGACGTGCGGGGGAGCGCCGCGAAGTTCGGGGTGGATGCCGGACGGGTGACCGGGAGCTGGCAGCGGTTGTGCGACGAGGCCCGGGAGCTGACCGGCACCACGGTGATCAGCCACGAGGTCCTCGGTGGCGCCTCGCGGGCCGAGGTCGAGCGGGCGCTGGCGCCCCTCGCGGGACTCGAGGTCCACGTGGTGGTGACCGTGCGCGATCTCGGACGCCTGGCGACGGCGCACTGGCAGGAGGAGGTCAAGCTCGGGGCCACGATGACGTTCGCCGACTTCCAGCGTGACCAGCTGTACGCCGACTCCGGTCGGGACGAGGGCCCCGACGCGGGGGGCGCACGACCCCACTTCTGGCACGCGCAGGACTTCGTGGACGCGCTCGACCGGTGGAGCGGCGGGCGCTCGGGGGTCGAGCCGCACGTGGTCGTCGCGCCCGCGCCCGGGGCTCCACCGGGTGAGCTGTGGCGCAGGTTCGCCGCGGCGATCGGTGTGCCCCCCGACGTGATCGAGGTCCCCGACCTGCCTGCCAACCCCTCCCTCGGCCCGGCTGAGGTCGCGCTGCTCCGGTCGGTCAACGTGCGGCTCGACGGACGGATCCCGCCCGGCACCTACCACCGGGTCGTGAAGGCGAGGTGGGTCGAGCAGGAGCTGCTCGCCGGCGCCGCGGGCCCCGCGCTGCAGGCCCCCGCGGAGCTCGGCCGGGTCTTCACACCCGTCACGGAGCGGTGGCTGGAGGAGCTCGCTGCGGCAGGAGTGCGCGTGCACGGCGAGCCCGAGGACCTCGCGCCGGTGCTCGCCGCTCCGGGGGCGCCGCCGCCCGATGCGCCGTCCCCCTCGCCCGAGGAGGTCGACGCGGTCGTCCACCGCCTCCTCGCCGAGGCGGGTCTGCCGCAGGGCCCGCCCCCGCAGCGCTGGGCGCGGCTCCGGACGCGGCTGCGGGCCGCGCGCGGCGCCACCGGCTCCCGACTGTGACACTTCTCCCTCCTTCTCCACGATTCGCGGCGCGAACGAGCGGATACGCTCGCGACACCCACTAATCGAAGGAGCCCCGATGGCCCGCCTCTGCGAGACCGACGGACTGACCGAGGACCAGATCGAGATCCTCAAGGCCGTCCGGACCTTTGTCGACGAGCAGATCATCCCGGTTGCCACCGAGCTCGAGCACAAGGACGAGTACCCGCAGCAGATCGTCGACGGGCTCAAGGAGCTCGGCGTCTTCGCGCTGATGATCCCGGAGGAGTACGGCGGCCTGGGCGAGTCGCTGCTGACGTACACGCTGGCCGTCGAGGAGATCGCCCGCGGCTGGATGAGCGTCTCCGGTGTGATCAACACCCACTTCATCGTCGCCTGGATGCTGATGCACCACGGCACCGAGGAGCAGAAGCAGAAGTACCTGCCCCGGATGGCCACCGGTGAGGTCCGCGGCGCCTTCTCGATGTCCGAGCCCGGCTGCGGCTCCGACGTCGCGGCGATCAAGACCAAGGCGACCAAGGTCACCGAGGGCGAGGGGGCCGGCGGCTACAGCATCTCCGGCCAGAAGATGTGGCTGACCAACGGCGGCTCCTCCAACCTGGTGGCCGTGCTGGTCAAGACCGACGAGGGCAACGACTCGGTCTACAAGAACATGACCACCTTCCTGGTCGAGAAGGAGGAGGGCTTCGGCGAGACCGCCCAGGGCGTCACCGTGCCCGGCAAGATCGAGAAGATGGGCTACAAGGGCGTCGACACCACGGAGATGATCTTCGAGGGCCACCAGATCTCGGCCGACCAGATCCTCGGCGGCGAGCCCGGCAAGGGCTTCTACCAGATGATGGACGGCGTCGAGGTCGGCCGCGTGAACGTCGCGGCCCGCGGCGTCGGGGTCGCGAACCGCGCCTTCGAGCTGGGGGTGGCCTACGCCCAGCAGCGCGAGACCTTCGGCAAGATGATCGCCGAGCACCAGGCCGTGCAGTTCCGGCTCGCGGAGATGGCCACCAAGGTCGAGGCCGCCCACCAGATGGTGGTGCGCGCCGCCCGGATCAAGGACAAGGGCCAGCGCAACGACCTCGAGGCCGGCATGGCCAAGTACCTCGCGAGCGAGTACTGCTCCCAGGTCGTGGAGGACTCCTTCCGGATCCACGGCGGCTACGGCTTCTCCAAGGAGTACGAGATCGAGCGGCTCTACCGCGAGGCGCCGATGCTGCTGATCGGTGAGGGCACTGCCGACATCCAGCGGATGATCATCGGTCGACGGCTGCTCGAGGACTACAAGCTCAAGTCCTGAGCGGCCCCGGCCCGGCAATGGCGTCGACGCCGGGCGGCCCGGGGTGGCAGGCTGAGGCCGACCACCCGACGTACCGCCCGGAGGATCTCATGGCCGACGCCCAGGACAACCAGGACCTCAAGCAGAAGATGCGCGAGGCCCTGGACAAGAAGAACGACAAGGAGAAGGGCGTCCACCAGGACGGCCCGACCCCGGAGAAGGCCCACGGGTCCGAGGTCGTCGGCGGGGGACCGAAGATGCATCGCCGCAAGGCCGGTGGCGGGGGCTCCTGATCCGGCTCCTGGCACGATGGGCCGGTCCGGTCCCGACGTGAGCAAAGGAAGCCCAGCATGCAGTTCGGCCGCAGCTACGAGGAGTTCGAGGTCGGTGCGACCTACAAGCACTGGCCCGGCAAGACGGTGACCGAGTCCGACGACCACCTGTTCTGCCTGATCACGATGAACCACCACCCGCTGCACCTCGACAGCAACTACGCCGAGGAGACCACCCAGTTCGGCAAGAACGTCGTGGTCGGCAACTACGTCTACTCGATCCTGCTCGGCATGTCGGTGCCCGACATCTCCGGGAAGGCGATCGCCAACCTCGAGATCGAGTCGCTGCGTCACGTCGCGCCGACCTTCCACGGCGACACGCTCTACGGCGAGACCCGGGTCCTCGACAAGTGGGAGTCCAAGTCCAAGGACGACCGCGGCGTCGTGCACGTGGAGACGATCGGCTACAACCAGGACGGCAAGGTCGTGTGCCTCTTCCGCCGCAAGGTGATGGTGCCCAAGGACAGCTACCTCCAGGCGCGGGGCGGCGAGCAGCCCGGCCGCCCCGTCCCTCAGGCGGACAAGAACTGGCCGGGGCCCGACGCGCAATAGTGCGTACCCCAGGGGGGTAAGAGGGTTCCCACGTCGACGTGGGAACCCTCTCGCGTCGCGAGTCCGGATGCAGGCAGCTCGCGCGCCCGGGGCGCCGGCCCCGCTCAGCGGGCATCGGCCGGCCGGCCACCGCCGCCCGGCGTGCGCGACCCGCCGGGGTCGACCTCAGAGCAGGCGCAGGCGCAGGTGCCCGTCGGTGTCGGTGCGGGTCTCGACGGTGCCCTCCAGGGACTCGATGAAGGCGGAGAAGGACTTGAAGCCCAGCGCCTTCTCCTTGAAGGAGGGGTCCATCCGCTGCATCTGGCTCTTCACGCCGCCGCCGTAGAGCCACTCGCCGTCGCCCTTGTCCTGCGCCACGCGCATGGCGCGGACCAGGAGCTCCTCGCCCTCGCGCTTGGGCTCGGGCTCCTTGGCCTCCTCGGCTCGCTGGCCGCGGCGACGGGTCGTGGTGCGCGTGGTCGGGGCCGTCGCGACGGGCGCGGCCTCGGCCTCCGGCTCGGGGGTCTCAGCGGCAGCGGCCCCCGCAGCAGCGGTCTTCTTCGCAGCGGTCTTCTTCGCCGCAGTCTTCTTGGCCGTCGTCTTCTTGGCGGCGGTCTTGCGGGGCTCCGTCTCGGCCCCGGCGTCGCCCTTCGCCTTGCTGTCCGCCTTGGCCGAGGCCCTGGCCTGCGGCTCCTCGCGCGGAGGAGGCGGTGGCACGCCGGGGAGCGCGTCGTAGCTGCTGAACTCGTCGCAGGCGGCGATCAGCGCCCGGCTGGTCGAGCCGGTGACGCCGATGCCGACCACGAACCGACCCAGCTGCTTGCAGCGCTGGGCCAGCGCGATGTAGTCGGAGTCGCCGCCGACGATCACCACGTGGGTGAGGTCGGCGTACATCATCAGGTCCTCCATCGCATCGACGGAGAGCCGGATGTCCGCGCCGTTCTTGGTGCCGCTGACCGGGAAGAGCTGGATCAGGTCGACGGCGCGGTCCACCAGCTGTCGGCGGTACGCCGCGTTGGCCGGGACCGACCAGTCGGCGTACGCCCGGGCCAGGGCCACGGTCCCGAACGAGGACGCGTAGTCGAGCAGCGCCCCGACGTCGACGGTCGCCTCGGCGAGCTTGACCGCGATCGGGTCGTCGCTGTCGGCCTGCGCCTTGTGGTCGCGGGCGTTGTCGCTGCGCCAGGAGTCGCGCTTGGCGTCGTGGACCTGGTCGTAGCGAGAGATCACGACGTTGTCGAAGTCGATGTAGACCGCTACGCGGGTGTCGGGCATGGGTTCATCGTGGCACGGCCGGAACGGCCGCCAGCGCCCGGTGGCGCATCCCGCGAAACCCTCCGCGCCGCGTGCGGATGCGTCACGATCAGCAGATGGCCAGGACCGGACAGCAGATGCGCCGACGCACCGCCCAAGCGATGTCGCGGCAGCCCGGCGCCCGGCCGCCCGCGCAGACCAGCTCACCGCTGGGTGACCGGCTCCGCTACCGGTTCGACAACACGATGTCGCGAGGCACGCCCGCACTGATCGCCTGGCTCGTGGTCGCCACCCTGGTGCTGATCCTCGTCTTCTCGCTGGTGGTCACCGTCTTCCGGCTGAGGCAGGGCGACGGGGGCGGCTTCTGGCGCGAGCTCTTCTCGAGCCTGCTGCACGCCCTCGACCCCGGCACGATCGGCGGCGACGCCGGCACCTGGCGCTTCCTGCTGACGATGCTCGCGCTGACGATCGGCGGTCTGTTCATCGTCAGCGCGCTGATCGGCGTGATCGCCGCGGGCATCGACGCAAAGCTCGCGGACCTGCGCCGCGGCCGCTCGGTCGTGCTGGAGCGCGACCACACGGTGATCCTGGGCTGGTCCGACTCGATCTACACGATCGTGAGCGAGCTGAGCATCGCCAACGAGAGCCGTCGCCGTCCCGTGGTGGTCGTCCTCGCCGACCGCGACAAGGTCGAGATGGAGGAGGCGATCCGCGCGAAGGTCCCCGACCTGCGGACCACCCGCGTCATCTGCCGCTCCGGCTCACCGATGGACATCGCCGACCTCACGCTGAGCAGCCACCGCGACGCCCGCTCGGTGATCCTGCTGGCGCCGGAGACCGAGGACCCCGACAGCGAGGTCATCAAGACCCTCCTGGCGCTCACCCACGGGGGAGCGGACGGCCCGACGATCGTCGCGGAGATCCGCAGCCCCAGCAACCTCGGGGTGGCCCGCCTGGTGGGGGCCGACCGCACGGTCCTGCTCGACATCCAGGAGACCGTCGCGAAGCTGGTCGTCCAGACCTCGCGCCAGTCCGGCGCCGCGGCGGTCTACACCGAGCTGTTCGACTACGACGGCGACGAGATCTACTTCCTGGAGCAGCACTCGCTCGGCGGCGCGACGTACGCCGAGGCGCAGCTGGCGTTCGAGCAGGCGACCGTCGTCGGGGTGGTCGAGGACGGCCTGCCGACGCTGAACCCGGCTCCCGGCACGGTCGTCGGCAACCGCACGCTCGTCGTCATCGCCGAGGACGACTCCTCGCTCACCGACCAGGGCGCGGCGCTGACCCGACCCGATCTCGACCTGATGGGCGAGGCGGTCGAGGTGTCGGTCCGGCCGACGCGAGCGGTGCTGGTGGGGTGGAACGCGCGGGCGCCGATCGTGCTCCGCGAGCTCGACAAGTACGCCGCCCCGGGCTCGACCCTGACCGTCGTCACCTCCTTCGGCGACCCGGTCGTCCCCCACCTGACCAACCTCGCCGTGGCTGTCGCGACCGCGTCCACCACCGACCGGGCCACCCTCGAGGAGCACGTGACGGCAGGGCTCGACCAGGTGATCGTGCTCTGCTACTCCGACCACCTCGACCCGCAGTCGGCCGACGCCCGGACGCTCGTCACGCTGCTGCACGTGCGCGACATCCTGGCCCGGTTGGACCAGCCCACCCAGGTCGTGAGCGAGATGATCGACGACCGCAACCGCGTGCTCGCCCAGGTGGCCCATGTCGACGACGTGGTCGTCAGCGGCGAGATCATCAGCCTCCTGGTCACCCAGCTCTCGGAGGATCGCCGGCTCGAGCACGTCTTCGCCCAGCTCCTCGGCGACGCCGGCAGCGAGGTCTACCTGCGCCCCGCTGGCTGGTACGTCGCCTCGGGCGCCGAGGTGTCCTTCGCCACCGTCGTGGCCGGTGCGACGCGCCGCGGCGAGACTGCGATCGGCTACGCCTCGGAGGTGCTCGGCGACGACCTGACCAGCTTCGGCGTCGAGGTCAACCCGGCCAAGTCCCGCACGTTCACCGTGCTGCCCGGTGACCGGGTCGTGGTGCTCGCCGAGTCCTGAGGCCGTTCGGTCGTACGATCGAGGCATGCAGGAGCTCTGGCTGGTCAGGCACGGACCCACCGAGTGGAGCGAGGACGGTCGGCACACGTCGACGACCGACCTGCCGCTGCTCCCGGAGGGTGAGGAGAAGGCGCGCGCGCTGCGGTCGCGTCTGGCGGACCTGGAGGTGGCGCAGGTGCTCAGCAGCCCGCGGCTGCGGGCCCGTCGTACGGCGGAGCTGGCCGGCTTCGCGGACGCGGAGGTCGACGAGGACCTGGTCGAGTGGACCTACGGCGACTACGAGGGCGTCACCACGCCCCAGATCCGCGAGACCGTGCCCGGCTGGACCGTGTGGAGCCACCCGTCCCCCGGCGGGGAGACCGCCGAGGAGGTCGGGGCTCGCCTCGACCGGGTCGTCGCCCGGGCGCAGGGCGTCGACGGGCGCACGCTGGTCTTCGGCCACGGGCACGCCCTGCGCGTGCTGGCGGCGCGCTGGCTGGGTCTCGCGGTGGCCGACGGGCGGCTGCTCAAGCTCGACACGGCCACCGTCTCGGCCCTCGGCCACGAGCGCGAGTCGCCCGTGGTCCTGCGCTGGAACGCCTGAGGGCCGTGGTCCTCGACCCCGCCGCCCCTTGACGGGGACGGGGCCACCCACCACGGTTGCGGCATGCCGCTGAAGGTCGGGTGCCCCCGCTGCGCCGCTCCCGTCGCGCAGACCCCGCAGGGATGGGTGTGCGTCGACCACGGGGCGATCCAGCCGCTGTGGCGACCCGAGGAGTCGACGTACGACGCGTTCGCCGACCACCTGCGCGCCACCGACGGCTTCCCGACCTACCTGCCGTGGCCGATGAGCCCGGGGTGGCGCGTGACGGACTTCGCGGCGGTCGGGGCCCGCCCCGAGCAGGCCCGGGCGTCGATGACCTGCTGCTCGGGCACCAGCGAGCTCGACGGGCCGGTCGACGTCATCGTGGTCACCGAGGAGGCCGGCACCGGTCTGGGCGCCCGCCTCGCCGGCACGTTCCACGACGACCCCGGCAGCCAGATCGGGCAGGGGCCGCCGGCTGTGAAGGTTCGGGTCGAGGGACAGGCGGTCAACCTCTGGCCGGTGTCGACCGACCTGTCCGAGGGGGAGTGGGACCGCTCGGTGGTCGCGGGCGAGGCGCGCGGGCGCTGGCTGTGGCTGGTGCTGCGCCCGGCGTCGGCGATGCTGCTGCTGCGTGACGACTGGCTCCTGCGCGACGTGAGCGCCGTGGGCCCGCAGCTGGTCGAGCTGCCGTTCGGCGGCCCGGCGCCCCTGTGGTGAAACCCGGTGGTGAAACCCTGTGGTGAGGTGGCTCCCGTGAGCCTCCGCATCGACCTGCACACCCACTCCAGCGCCAGCGACGGGACGCAGACCCCGGCCGAGCTGGTGGCCGCCGCCGTCGCGGCCGGCCTGGACGTGCTCGCGCTCACCGACCACGACACCGCCGACGGCTGGTCGGAGGCCGCGGCCGCGGCCGAGCAGCACGGGCTGAGCCTGCTGCGGGGCATGGAGATCAGCACCGTCCACGACGGGGCGTCGGTGCACCTGCTGGCCTACCTGTGCGACCCCGCCGAGCCGCGCCTGGCCGAGGCCCTGACCCGGATCCGGGCCGGGCGCACCGACCGGGTCCCGCGGATGGTGGAGCGGCTGCGCGAGCGAGGCAGTGCCATCACCGTCGACGACGTGCTGCTGGCCAGCGCCGGCACCCCGGCGCCCGGTCGCCCCCACGTGGCCGACGCGCTCGTCACGCTCGGCGAGGTCCGCGACCGCGACGAGGCCTTCGCCCGCTTCCTGGCCAACGGACGGCCCGCCTACGTCGACCGCTACGCCACCCCGCTCCAGGAGATGGTCGAGATCGTGGCCGGAGCCGGGGGCGCGTCGGTCATCGCCCACCCGTGGGGCCGCCACGGCACCACGGCCCTGGACGCCGAGCTGCTGGCCACGCTGCGGGAGCGCGGCCTCTCCGGGATCGAGGTCGACCACGAGGACCACGACCCCGAGGAGCGGGCCCGGCTGCACGTGCTGGCGCGCGACCTCGACCTCGTCGCCACCGGCTCCAGCGACCACCACGGGCTCGGCAAGACCGGCCACGACCTGGGCTGCAACGTCACCGCGCCGCAGGAGCTCGACCGGCTGCTGGCACGGGCGGCCGCCGCGGCCGCGGCCTCGGGCCGACGTACGCCGGAGGTCGTGGGCGGCTGACCTGCCGAGGAGCCGGGCCCGGGGGCGCTACTTGCGGCCGATCGACTGCAACGACTGCAGCGCGCGGTGGGGGACGAGCCGGGCCAGCGCCACGATCGCCTTGTACTGCGGGGACGGGATCGACAGGGCCCGTCCCTTGTCGAAGTCCGCCAGGGCGGTGGCGACCAGCCGGTCGGCGTCGAGCCACAGCGGTCCGCTGCCGCGCGTGACCTGCATCCGCTCGTGGAACTCGGTCTGCGTGAAGCCCGGGCACAGGCAGGTCACGGTGACGCCGCGCGGGGCGTACTCGGTGGCCGCCCACTTGCTGAAGCTGTTGACCCACGACTTCGCGGCGGAGTAGGTGCCGCGCGGGAGGAAGGCGGCGATGCTCGAGACGTTGATGATCCCGCCGTGGCCACGCTCGGCCATCGGGCCGAGTGCGGCGTGGGTGAGGCGCAGCACGGCGGTGACGAGCACCGCGAGCATCGCGGTCTCGGCGTCGACGTCGTTGTCGAGGAAGCGCTGCTTGAGCCCGAAGCCGGCGTTGTTGACCAGCAGGTCCACCGGCCGGTCGGGGTCGGCGAGCCGGGCCTCGACCGAGCGCAGCTGCTCGCGGTCGGTCAGGTCGGCCGGCAGCACCTCCACCGCGACGCCGTACGTCGTGCGGAGCTCCTCGGCGGTCGTCTCGAGGCGGGCCTCGTCGCGGGCCACCAGCACCAGGTCGTGCCCCCGGGAGGCGAGGGCGTGGGCGAAGGAGCGCCCGATGCCGGCGGTCGGTCCGGTGACAAGTGCGGTCGACATGGGCGTCAGTGAACCAGGTCGGGCGTGTCGTCCGGCATGATGGACCCTGATGAGCCAGCAGAGTGTCCCGCCTCCGTCGTCGCCCACGACGCTCGCGATCGCCAACCAGAAGGGTGGCGTCGCGAAGACGACGACCGTCGCCTCGCTCGGGGCGGCCCTCGCGGAGCTCGGGCACTCGGTCCTGCTGGTCGACCTCGACCCCCAGGCCTGCCTGACCTTCTCCCTCGGCATCGACCCCGAGGACCTCGAGCTCTCGGTCCACCACGTGCTCACCAAGGGTCTCGACGCCACCGAGGTGCTGATCCACACCGACGACGGGGTCGACCTGCTGCCGGCCACGATCGAGCTGGCCCGCGCCGAGGCCGACCTGCTCACCCGCACCGGCCGTGAGCACGTCATCCGCAGCATGGTCGAGGACCTGCGCGAGAAGGGCACCCACCACGACTGGGTGCTGCTCGACTGCCCGCCGTCGCTGGGCGTGCTCACGGTCGCCGCGCTGACCGCCGCCGACGGTGTGCTGATCCCGCTGCAGTGCGAGACGCTCTCCCACCGCGGGGTCGGCCAGCTGCTCGACACCGTCCACGACGTACGCCGCTTCACCAACCGCGGCCTCGAGGTCTGGGGCGTGCTCCCGACGCTCTACGACGGCCGCACCAACCACGCGCGCACGGTGCTCGAGACCATCTCCGAGACCTACGACCTCGCGGTCATCGAGCCACCGATCCCGAAGACGATCAAGTTCGCCGAGGCCCCGGCCGCGGGTCGCTCGATCCTGGCCACCAGCCGCAGCAACAAGGGCGCCCAGGCCTACCGCCAGGTGGCCGTCAACCTGGCCGCCAGGGTCACCGGCGGAGCCGGCTGAGCCGATGTCGATCCCCAGCGCCCGGCACCGCGGCCCGGACCGGTCGGCACCCCCGACGGGCAGTCGGCACCGCGCCGAGGTGCGGCCGCGCTACGGCCGGGTGGCCACGCTCGGCTCCGCGCTCACGGTCACGCTGATCGCCGTGATGGGTGGCACCGGCGCCCTGCCCTCGGCCGCCGACCAGCCCCGGGCCGCCGCCCGGGTCACGCTGGTCGACCAGTTCGGTCCGGCCACGCCGTCGACGGCCCCGTCACCTCGTCCCGCGGACACCGCGGACACCGCGGACGCCCAGACGCCGCAGACACCGCAGGCGGCGGCGACGCTGCTGAGGACGGCGGGCTGGTCCCGATCGGCCCGGACGTCGGCTTCGCGCTCGACGTGAGCCTGCCACCGGCGTCCGGCACCGGCCGCCGGGTGGTGTTCAGCGAGAGCCGCCAGCGCACGTGGCTGGTGGACGAGGACGGCACGGTGCAGCGCACCTACCTCGTCTCCGGCAGCATCTACGACAATCTCGAGCCCGGCACCTTCGAGGTCTTCTCCCGCAGCGAGGACGCGATCGGGATCGACGACTCCGGGACGATGAAGTTCTTCGTCCGGTTCACCCGGGGCACCTCCGGAGCCGCCATCGGGTTCCACGACATCCCGGTCGACGACGGCGCGCGGGTGCAGACCTTCGACCAGCTCGGCACGCCGCTCTCGCACGGCTGCATCCGTCAGCGGCGCAGCGACGCGATCGCGCTGTGGCGCTTCGCCCCGATGGGCACGAAGGTCGTCGTCACCGCCTGAGGGCCCGGAGACCGGGCCCTCAGCAGGTGATCAGCGAGCTGGGCCCGCGTCAGTCGGAGGACTGCGGCGCGGCCGCGCCGGCTCCCGACCCGCCACCGGAGCCGCTCGAACGCCGACGGCGCCGGTTGCGGCTGCGCGGGGCGCCCTCACCCGAGGTCGTGCCCTGCTGCTGGGCCGGGGCGCTGTCGGCGGAGCCGGCACCCTCGGTGACGCTCCCGCCGCTGCGGGTCCGCGACCGGCTGCGGTCACGGTTGCGCTGGGGGCGGTCGCCGCCCTCACGGCGGTCTCGGCCACCGCGGTCGCCGCCACGGTCCTCGCGCGGCTTGCGCTCCACGGGGGCGGCGTCGACGATGCGACCCTTGGTGCCGGGGGCGATGCCCTGGTCGTGGTAGAGGTGCTCGGAGGTGGAGTAGGTCTCCTGCGGCTCGTCGAACGGCAGGTCCAGCGTCTTGTTGATCATCTTCCAGCGGTGCAGGTCCGCCCAGTCCACGAAGGTGATCGCGGTGCCCGAGGCGCCGGCCCGGCCGGTGCGGCCGATCCGGTGGACGTAGGTCTTGTCGTCCTCGGGGCAGGTGTAGTTGATGACGTGCGAGACGCCCTGCACGTCGATGCCGCGCGCGGCGACGTCGGTGGCCACCAGGACCCGCAGCTTGTCCTCGCGGAACTTGGTCAGCGCCTTCTCGCGCGCCACCTGGGCCATGTCGCCGTGCAGCGGGCTGGTGCTGAAGCCGCGCTCGGCGAGGTCCTCGGCGATCCGCTGCGCCTGGCGCTTGGTCCGGGTGAAGACGATGATCTTGTCGGCGTCCTCGGCCTGGAGGACCCGGCCGATGATCTCGGGCTTGTCGAGGTCGTGGGCCTGGTAGATGAACTGGGCGGTCGCGGGCACCATGCTGGTGTCGTAGGACGACTCGGCCCGGATGTTCATCGGGTGGCGCATGTGGGTGCGGGCCAGCGAGACGATGGCCGCGGGCATCGTGGCCGAGAACAGCATCGTCTGCCGTGTCTCGGGAGTCATCCTGAGGATCCGCTCCACGTCGGGCAGGAAGCCCAGGTCGAGCATCTCGTCGGCCTCGTCGAGCACGAGCGCGTGCACGTGGGAGAGGTCGAGCGCCTTGCGGTTGCACAGGTCGATCAGGCGACCGGGCGTGCCGACGACGATGTCCACACCGGACGTGAGGGTGTCGAGCTGGGTGTCGTAGCCGACGCCGCCGTACACCGTGAGGACGCGCAGACCGAGGTCCTTGCTGGCCAGGTGGAGGTCGGCCGAGACCTGGAGCGCGAGCTCGCGGGTGGGGGCGACGATGAGTGCCTGCGGCTTGCCCTGCGGCAGGTCGGCGTACGCCGGGTCGGTCGGGGTGACGCTGCGCTGCAGCACCGGGATGCCGAAGGCGAGGGTCTTGCCGGTGCCCGTGCGGGCCTGGCCGATGAGGTCGGTGCCGAGCAGGGCGACCGAGAGGGTCATCTCCTGGATGGCGAACGGGGTGGCGATGCCGACGCGGTCGAGCGCGTCACAGATCTCGGGCAGGACGCCGAGCTCTCGGAAGGTGGTAGTCAGTGTTCTTCTCTTTCGTGGGATCAGCCGGTGTGTCCGAGCCAGTGCTGGTGTCGTTCACCGTGGTCAACTGGGGCTTCGGATGCGGCTGATTCACACGCAGCCGCGCACATACGGGCCGCCGTTCGGCGGCGCTAGACCCGCTGAGTCTATCGGTAGCATGCGCGCATGGCTGAATCTCTGTCGGAGTCCGACACGCCCGCGGAGCCCGTCCCGGCCCAGGAGCAGGACGACGACCTGCTCGTGGCTTTCCAGGACCCTGACTACCGCAACGCCGTGGTCGACCTGCTGGGGGTGATCGCCTACGGCGAGATCTCGGCGTTCGAGCGGCTGGCCGAGGACGCCAAGCTCGCGCCCACGCTCGAGGACAAGGTGGCTCTCGCGACGATGGCCAGCGCCGAGCTCGGCAAGGTCGAGCCGCTGCACGCGCGGATCCGTGAGCTCGGCACCGACCCGTTCGCCGCGATGGCCCCCTTCCGGCTGCCGATCGACCAGTTCCACACCCACACCGCCCCCGCCGACTGGCTCGAGGGTCTGGTCAAGGCCTACGTCGGCGACGGGCTCGCCAACGACTTCTACCGCGAGATCGCCGCCTACCTCGACGCCGACACCCGCGACCTGGTGATCTCCTCGGTGTACGGCGAGGAGCACGCCGCCTTCGTCGTGGACCGCGTCCGCGCCACCATCGCCGCCGACCCGGCCGTCGGGGGCCGCCTGGCGCTCTGGGGCCGTCGGTTGATGGGCGAGGCGCTCACCCAGGCCCAGCGCGTCGCCGCCGACCGCGACGCCCTGACCGCCCTCCTCGCCGGCGGTGTCGACCGCCCCGGCCTCGACCTGACCGCCATCGGCCGGATGTTCACCCGGCTGACCGAGAACCACGCGGCGCGGATGGCGTTGCTGGGGCTCGACAGCTGAGGCTGTCCTCGGGCTCAGAACCTCGTCACTCAGAACCTCGTCACGCAGTACGGCGCCGGCCCGACGTCGGCCATCGCGGCCCAGGTCCGCACGGCGGCAGCGTCGCCGACGATCCGGCCCGCCGAGGCCAGCACGCCGATGCCGACGCCGCCGAGGTAGAGCGCGCCGAGGGTGTCGGCGGCCAGGTGGAGGGCGGGCTCGGCCGTCGTGCGCGAGACGGTGGCGCGGCCACCGGCGGTGGCGACGTGCCAGCGTCCGGCGGCGTGGCCGAGAGGGTCCTCGACCTCCAGCACGACCTCGCCGTCAGCACCCCAGGCACGGGCCTGCAGGGCGGTGACGACGTCGAGGACACGGACCCAGAGCAGGTCGGTGTCGAGCACCGTGCGGACCACGAACGGGTCGACCAGGGCCCAGGGCAGCGGATCGTCGACCGGGGCGTGCTTCCAGGTGACCTGGTCGATGAGGTCGATGTCGGCGAGGAAGCGCCACAGACGCAGGTAGGCGGTCGGGTTCAGGGTGACCAGGTCGCGCACCTCCACGCCCTGGTGGCCCTCCACGCGCTTGCCGGGGGCGTAGAGCACGTAGCCGTCCGGCGTGCCGTCGGCGTCGACGTGGACCGCCGCGCGCAGCCTGCGGTCGGGCCCCTCGTCGAAGTCGAAGGCTCCGGTGAGCACTGACCGGTAGAAGGCCGGGCGCCCGACCGAGCCGCGGGTCGAGGCGTGGAAGGCCTCGTAGACCGCGCTGACGCTCGGCCACGCCTCCTCCGGCTCCAGCAGCTCCACGCTGCCGCTGCCGCCCTCGACCGGCGTACGCAGCGCGAAGCGGGCGGTGGTGTCGACCTCGAGGTGCCGCGCCCGGGTGGCCAGGCCGAAGCCGAAGCGGCCGTAGATCGAGCCCTCCGACACGGTGAGCGCGGCCAGCGGCACGCCGCGGTCGGCGGCGTCCTGCAGGTCCTCGGTCATCAGACGGCGCAGCAGCCCGCGCCGCCGGTGGGTCGGGCTGACCGTGGCGTCGGTGATCATGCGCAGCGGCAGCACCCCGGGGCCGACGTTGATCGTCTTGTCCCAGCTGCTGAACGTCGCCACCGGTATCCGGGCCGAGCCCAGGGTCGGCTGCTCGCGCCACACCCCGCGCACCAGCACGTCGTCGGCGACCAGGTGACGTCGCGCGTGGGTCCGGAAGTCGTCGTTGACCCGGCCCTGGAGGAAGCCGCGCGACACGGCCTCGAACCAGCCGAGCAGCCGGTCGGGGGCGTCCTCGCCCTCGCCGGGCGCGCGGAAGGAGTCGGCCGTGAGCCCGGGCGACAGCGGAATCTCGTTCACGGGCGACCAACCTACGTCCCTGTCGCGGTCGACGCCTCCGGATACCGTGTCGCCATGGCGAAGACCCCTGCGGCGGAGGTCGAGGCGGGTGGGCGCGCGGTGCGCGTCTCCAGCCCCGACCGCGTGATCTACGAGGCCACGGACCGCACGCCGGAGGTGACCAAGCTGATGGTGGCCCAGTACGTCGCCAGCGTGGACGACGGTCTGATGCGAGCCCTGCGCGACCGGCCGACCGCGCTCGAGCGGTGGACCTCGGGGGTCCGTCCGGGCATGAAGCTGGCGACCGGGCCGCAGGACCGCGACGCCGACGCGTTCTACCAGAAGCGGGTGCCGAAGGGGGCGCCCGACTACCTCGAGTCGGTCGAGATCACCTTCCCCAGCGGTCGCACCGCCGAGGAGATCTGCCCGACCGAGATCGCGGTGCCGGTGTGGTGCGCCCACATGGGCACGCTGACCTTCCACCCCTGGCCGGTCCGCCGTTCCGACGTCGACCACCCCGACGAGCTGCGGCTGGACCTGGATCCCCAGCCGGGCACCACCTTCGGCGACGCCGTCCGTGTCGCGGGAGTCGCCAAGGAGCTCCTGGAGGAGCTCGGGCTGGTCGGCTACGCGAAGACCAGCGGCAACCGCGGCATCCACGTCTTCGTCCGGATCGAGCCACGGTGGGAGTTCGTCGACGTGCGGCACGCCGCGATCGCCTTCGGTCGCGCGCTCGCGGCCCGCGACGACCAGGTCACGGTCGAGTGGTGGAAGGAGGAGCGCGGCGAGCGCATCTTCATCGACTTCAACCAGAACTGCCGCGACCGCACGATCGCCTCGGCGTACTCGCTGCGTCCGCAGCCCGGCGCCCCGGTGTCGACGCCGCTGTCCTGGGGCGAGCTGGCCACGACCACGGACCCGGCGGAGCTCAACCTGTTCACGGTGCCCGAGCGGCACGCCGACGGCGACGCGTGGGCCACGATCGACGACACGGCGTACTCGCTGGAGCCGCTGCTGGCGCTGTGGGAGGAGCAGGGCGCGGTCGAGCTGAACTACCCGCCGGACCACCCGAAGATGCCGGGGGAGCCGCCGCGCGTGCAGCCGAGCAAGAAGGTCGAGGCGCACTGGGACGAGCAGGGCAACCGCCGCCCGTCCTGAGCGCCGCCGTGGGCCCGGGAGCGGGGTGGGGACTGACCGCCGGTCCCGACCTGGTCAGGACATGACTAAGCCCCGCCCGCGCGCCCCCCAGCGCTGTGGACGGGGCCTTCGTCGACCGGTCGGGGACCGGCGGTGACAGATGAAGCTCCCCACCCGGATCTCGTGTCGCCCCCCAGCGACGGTGATCCGGGACCCTGCACGGAGGAGGTGGGGCCTCCGTTGAAGAAGACCCTATGACCGCCGGCCTCTCACATGGTCCACATCACATCCACGTTTGGGTAACGAACTCCGACGGCCCGTCGGACCCCGCGGAGGGGCTGTCGGGGAGCTCGAAGACGACCGTGATCCCCTCGGCGTACGACGGGTTGGCGCCTGCCTCGACCAGCGGCCAGGGCTCCACCCGCACGACCGGGGTGCGGCCGCGGCGCAGGTGACCGACCATCTCGACGATGGGCCCCCGGCGCTCGGGCCAGCCCGCGCGCTCGGGGTCGAGCAGCGAGAGGTACGTCGGCGCCCCGACGTCGGTCATCGCGTCGGCCAGCGCGTCGAGCAGGTCGCGGCGCCGCGCCATCGGCACCACCAGCGTGTGCGCGTCGGGCGCCCCCGGCGCGATCCCGACCCGCTCCGCCGCTGCCCGGACCAGCGCCACCGCCGCCGCCAGGGCGTGCGCCGGCGTCACCGACGCGGCCTCGACCGCCAGCGGCGCCTGGTCCTGCGGGCGGTGGGGTGCCCTCCCACCGTCACCGTCAACGTCACCGGCCGCACCCGCACCGGCGCGGACCGAGGCGACCGCGCCGGCGAAGACCTCGACCCACCGCCCGGTGATCGTGGCGCTGTCGAAGGTCGCGGCCTTGCGCCGGGCCGCCGCCCCGAGGTCGGCCCGCAGCGCGTCGTCCTGGGCCAGGCGCAGCAGCGCCGCGGCCAGCGCCACCGGGGAGTCCTGCGGGACCAGCAGCCCGTCGACGCCGTCGTCGATGATCGCTCGGGGCCCCGACGGGCAGTCGTAGGAGACGACGGGCACGCCGGCGGCCATCGACTCCTGCACCACCAGCGGGAAGCCCTCGGCGCGCGACGTCATGGCCGAGATGCTCGCGCGGGCCCACTCGGCGGCCAGGTCGGTGGTCGACCCGGGCAGCTCGACGCGGTCCCAGAGGCCCAGGCGGCGTACCGCCTGACGGATCTCGTGACGGCCGGGCCCCTCGCCGAAGATCCGCAAGCGCCAGCCGGGCAGCCGGTCGGCGACCAGCGCGAAGGCCTCGACCAGGTGCGGGTACTGCTTCTCCCCGGCCAGGCGCCCCGCGGCGACCACGAGCGGGGCGTCGAGCAGCGAGCGCGGCCGGTAGCCCGGGGGCAGCGCGTTGGGCACCACCTCGAGGTGGGGGCAGGCGTCGCCGAGGCGCTCGCGCAGCCAGTGGGCCATCGGCTCGGTGAGCAGCGCGACCACGTCGGCGGCGGGGGCGTAGGTCAGCAGCGGCTCCAGGCCGGACGTGCGCTGCGAGGACGACCGGTGCTCCTGGTGGACCAGCGCCGTGCCGGGCGCCCGCAGCCGGGCTGCGAGCGAGAGCAGCGCCGGGGTGACCGTGACGAGCACGTCGGCCACCAGGCCGGGCAGCGCGGCCTGGACGGCCAGGTCGCCCGTCGCGTCGAGGGTGGGGTCCCAGTCGGGGCGCACGAGTCGGTCGGGGTGGTCGCGCTGCGGCTCGAGCCCGCGGGCGTCGACCAGGTCGCGGCGGACCACCCTCGGCGAGACCGCGAAGTGCGGCTCGTCCGCGGAGCGGTAGACGCTCACGACCGTCACCTCCTCCACGTCCTCGCGCTCCACGAGCGCGTTGACCTGGGTGGTCACCGCGCTGGCCGTGCCGCCCTGGTCGTAGAGCGTCGGGACGAGGTAGGCGATCCTCATCGTTGGTCCCGGGCGACCGCGAGCCGACCGTCGGGGAGCCAGCGCAGCCGCAGGTCGTCGCCCAGCGTGGGCAGCTCGACGGCGTGGTGGGGGCGGCGCAGGTCGTCGTGGGCCCGCACCAGCGGCAGGCCGCCGCAGCCGAGCGGTGCCGGGGCGCCGGGCGCCGGGTCGTGCTCGTCCGCTCGTACGTCGACCGGCGGGTGGGGGGCGGCCGGCTCGATGCGGACGCCGAGGCCGTCGTCGTGCGGGACGAGCCGGACGACCGGTGCCCCGGGCGGCTCCGCGTGCCGCTCCAGACCGAGCCGGCCGTCGGGGGCGACGACCCGCCAGCGCCACCGCCGGTCGCGGGTGGGCATCGCGGCGCGGACCGGGCCGGGCGTCGGGGTCTCGGTCCAGGTGATCGGTGCGGCTTCGGAGCCGTCGTGGGCCAGCACGGCGACGGCGAGCGGCTGGGCCGACGAGCCGCCGACGCCCACGTCTCCCAGGGCGGCCAGCGGCACCCGCGCGCCCACCAGCCCGGCGACACCGGCCCCCGGCTCGGGCTCGGTGGGCGCCACGACCTCGCCGCCGGCGTACCGGAGGGTGACGGTGGTGACGTCGCCCTCGACGGCGAGCCACAGCGTCTCGCCGTCGAGCACGCGGGCGTAGTGGCCGACGACGGTCTCGGCGCTGGACCGGACCGCGGGCCCGCGGCGGCGCCGCAGCACCATCAGTCGCGCTCCCCGTCGACTTCCCAGGGTGCCGCCACCGGGAAGTAGGCGGCGTAGAAGTCGGCCAGCAGCCCGTCGAGGACGCCCGAGCGCAGGGCGTGGTCGTGGTGGTCGCCGAGGCAGATGAAGTCCTGGTCGCGCGCGAGGGCCTCGTCGAGCTGGCGGTCGACGTCGGCGTTGGCGAGGTTGACGTAGGCGAGGTCGGCCTCGGCGACGTAGGAGGCGCCGGTCAGCAGCCCGTGGTGCTGGGCCAGCGAGCTCAGCGTGGCCACGTCGGTGTCGTCGCGGAACGGCGAGCGGGCGGTGGCGGCCAGCGCCTCGGGGAAGGCCTCGTGGACCGCCTCGATGACCGAGACCCGGTGGGCGTACGGCGCGTGGGCCAGGTTGTGGGTGATCGCGGTGCCGAAGCGCTCCTGGAGCAGCGCGCGGTTGTTCCAGGCGGCCTTGAGGAACGGCGGCGCGTCGGGCACGTCGCTGAGCCCGATCGTCGTGGGGGAGAAGAACACCGCGTTGTGCCCGGCGGGGGAGAAGAACGCCTCCGGCCGGACCGGCCGGGCCAGGAAGAAGTCGTCGTTGAAGTAGAGGAACTGCTCGCTGAGGCCCTCGATGGTGTGCAGGGCGGTCTCGATGGCGTGGGAGTTGAACGTCGGCAGCCCGTCGGCGGGCAGGATGTCGCGGTGGTCGACCAGGTGGATCTGCGGGTGGTCGACGTCGAGCCACGGCGGGACCTGGCCGGCGGTGACCAGGTGGATGCGGCGCACCCACGGGGCGAACAGGTGGAGGCTGCGCAGCGAGGACCGGAGCTCGTCGCGGTCGAGGTAGCGGGCCTGACCGCTGGACTCGCGGGTCTGCGCCGTCGTCAGCGAGCTGCCCGTGATGCCGGCCAGCCGCTGCTCGCGCGCGGCGTTCCACTCCGGGTCGGAGCCGTCGACCCAGGTGTAGACCACGTCGACCGGGAAGCGGCACTCCCCGACGGTGGGCTCGGCCATCAGCGGCAGGGTCGGGACCAGGACCCCGTCGACCTCGAGGTCGATCGTGGGGGTGCCGGCGGGGACGAGGTCGGCGTAGGGGTTGCGGCGCGGCGAGGTCAGGTCGCCGTCGGGCGTGCGCTCCCAGAACTCCACCTCCACCGAGCAGCCGCTCGCCAGCACGCCCACCGGCCACGGTTCGACGCAGACGACGGGCGTGCGCCCACGGCGCAGCTCGGCGCCGAGGCCGGCGAGGGTGCCGCGGCGCTCGGGCCACCCGTGCGTCTCGGGCTCGCGCAGGCACAGGTGGGCGGGAGCGCCGGGGGCGGCCACGGCCTCCAGGAAGCCCGCCCGCGCCTCCATCGGCAGCACCAGCACCGAGCTCTCGCGTTCGTGGGCCGGCATGACCAGCCAGGTGCCGGTGACCCCGTCGGTGGCACTGCGGGCGGCCCGGACCGACCAGGCCAGCGCGTCGTGCCGGGCCTGCGCCGGCGTCAGCTGCGCCACGTCGACCGTGGCGGCGGGGTCGGTGGGCGGGCGCGGGGTGCGGGCGGCCGCGCGGGCCGTGAGGCGGCCCCGGCCGGCGCGCTGGGCGCGTGCGTCGGCGAAGACCCCGACCCAGCGCTCGGCGAGCGCCCGGGCGGCGTACGGGCGCGAGGTGCGGTGGGCGCCCTCGCCGAGGCGGTGGCGCAGCTCGCTGTCGGTGGCCACCCGCAGCAGCGCGGCGGCCAGCCCGGAGACCGACTCGGGACCCACGAGCAGCCCGTTGACCTCGTGCTCGACGAGCTCGCGGGGGCCGGAGGCAGCATCGAAGCTCACCACGGGGACACCGGCCGCCATCGCCTCGAGCGCGCCGAGCGGGAAGCCCTCGGAGCGCGAGGACACCGCGGCGACCGAGGCCTTGGCCCACTCCGCCCGCAGGTCGGGGACGGCGGGGACGATCTCGACGCGGTCCCAGAGGTTCCACTTGCGGACCTGCCGCACCAGGTCGACGCGCTGCGGGCCCTCGCCGACGATCCGCAGCCGCCAGTCGGGGATCCGGTCGGCGATCTCGGCGAACGCCGACACCAGCTTGGGCAGCTGCTTGTCGGGGACCAGCCGGGCCACGGCCAGGATCAGCGGACGGTCCAGCCGCGAGCGCGGCGCGAACCCGAGCGGCAGGGGGTCGGGCACGACCACGGTCGGGGGCGCCACCTCGCCCAGGCTGTCGGCCAGCCAGGCGGCGTACGCCGGGGTGGGGACGGCGACCACGTCGGCGGCGGGCGCGTGGTGCAGCAGCCCCTCGGGGGTGCGCCCGGTGGAGGGGCGGTGGTCCTGGTGGACGACGACGACCGGGTCGGGCAGCAGCTCGACGGCGGCGGCGAGCAGACCCGGAGAGGTCGAGACGACCACGTCGACGTCGAGGTCGGGCAGCGTCGCCTCGAGCGCGGCGTCGGTCAGGGCGGTGAACTTGCGGTCCCAGCCGGGCCGGACCAGCGCCGACTGCTTGACGTGCCAGGCGGCCGCGGTGGGTGCGTCGGCGACGGAGCCGGGCACGACCGGGCGTCGGGCGTCGCGGACGTCGACGAGGTGGCGCAGCGGCACGGCGGTCGGTGGGCGGTCCGTCGGGTCGGCCGTGCGCAGCAGGCTGACCACCTGCACCTCGTGGTCCTCGGCCAGCGCGGCGGCCTGGGTCAGCACCGAGCGCGTGGCCTCGTCGGTGGCCTCCACGTCGACGAGCAGGTAGGCGATCCTCATGCGGAGACCTCCGGGTCGACCACGCGGGCCACGAGCGTGCCGGTCTCGGACCAGCGCAGCCGCACGCGGACCAGGCCGAGCGGGTCGCGCACACCGTCGCCGGGCAGGTAGAGCTCGGGCAGCGGGGCTCCGCGACCGGGGTTGAGCAGGTCGTGGTCGCGGCGCACGACGGGGCGGCCGTCGTCGGTCGTGACGTGGGTGGTCCGGTCGGCCACGCCGTGCACGGCCTCGACGCTGAGCAGCCCGCCGGGGAGGGGGACCACCTCGGCGCCGTCCTCGCCGCGCAGGACCAGCGGGGCCGGGGGCTCGACGGCGAGGCGCAGGCCGTCGGGGTCGGCGCTGATCGAGGCCAGCTCGACGCCGGGGGCCACGGCGGTGCGGCTCAGGCCGAGCATCCCGTCGTCGTCGCGCACGACCTCCCAGCGGTGGCCGTCGTGGGTCGGCGCGAGGGCCGGGGTCAGCGGCGGGCTCCAGACGCGGCGGGGCGTGCGGCCCCCTGCCGGCACCAGCACGACGTCGTACGACGCCTCGCCGGTGAGGCCGAGCCCGTCGAGGTCGACCCGGATCGAGCGGTGCTCGGGCTGGTCCTCGACGAGGTCGGTGGCCAGCGCGACGACGTCGCCGGACTCCGGCTCCCGCAGGGCCAGGGCGCCCGGGGTGGCGGCGACGGCGAGCCACAGGCTGCGTCCGTCGAGCACGCCCGCGAAGGTCGTGACCGGTGCGCCGCGCGGCGGGGTCGGCGGAGCCGGCGGCACCGACGGCTGGTCGGGGGACGGGTCGGTGTCGGTCGTCGGGCGACGGCGCGCGAGCTTCACACGGCGACCCTAGTGCCGCGGGTCAGAGCCCCGTGATGCCCTCGCCGCCGCCGGCCTGCTCGTCGAAGTTCTCGTGCTCCAGCAGGTGCAGCACCGGCACGCCGATCCTCCGCCGGGCGCGGGAGGTCCAGTCGAGGTGGAAGAACTCGGCGACCACGTGGGGGCGGGTGAGGATGATCGCCTCCCGGCCGTCGACCTCGGTGACCTTCGTGGCCAGGGCGTCGATCGGCGGGCCGGTGACGAGCGTGCTCGACCCGAGCGTGGCGTCGGCCGCCACCATGGCGGCGATGGTGCCGGCGAGCTCGCGCTGCGAGCGGTCCTCGCAGTCCTGGCGGACCTGCTCGAGGTCGACCTCGCTCATGCCGAGGCTGGGCGTGGGCATCATCTCGCCCGTCGAGAGCGATCCCATCGACGCCTCGATCTGCGCCGCGGCGTCCTCCATCGGCAGCAGCAGGTGGTAGGTCACCGGCTCCTCGATCCCCTCGTGGAGCGAGCGGACCTGGACCGCATCGGCGGGTGAGAGCTCCTGCTCGATGAGCACCACGACGTCATAGTCAGCCATGCCGCCAGGCTACTCGTCCTCAGGCGTGCGTGCCGCCGCTCAGCACCTCGGCGAGGTCGTAGCCGACCGGCTGCTCGAGCTGGTCGTAGCCGCACGACTCCGGGTCGCGGTCCTCGCGCCAGTGCTTGAAGTGGGCGGTGTGCCGGAAGCGGCGGCCCTCCATCGCGTCGTACTTGACCTCGAGCACGCGCTCGGGGCGCAGCGGGGTGAAGCCCAGGTCCTTGCCGGCGCTCCAGCGGCTCTGGGTGCCGGGCACCCGGTCGGGGTTGGCGATCACGCCCTGCTGCCACTCGCCCCAGGGGTGCTCGTCGACCGGGCAGACCAGCGGTTGGAGCTCCGCGATCAGCTCGGCGCGGCGCTTCTCGGTGAAGCTCGCGCTGACGCCGACGTGCTGGAGCTTGCCGTCGGCGTACAGCCCGAGGAGCAGGCTGCCGAGCAGCGGCCGCTCCGGCGTGCTGGTCTTGTGCTCGCGGTAGCCCGCGACGACGACGTCGGCCGTGCGCTCGTGCTTGATCTTCATCATCGTGCGCCCGTTGGGCACGTAGGTGCCGCCCAGGGGCTTGGCGATCACCCCGTCGAGCCCCGCCCCCTCGAACTGCTCGAACCACCGCTCCGCCTCGGCCGGGTCCTCGGTCGTGCGGGTGAGGTAGCAGGGGCCGTCGAGACCGCTCAGCGCCTCCTCGAGCACGGCTCGCCGCTCGGCGAACGGGCGGTCGACGTACGACGTGTCACCGAGCGCGAGCAGGTCGAAGGCGACGAACCCGGCCGGCGTCTTCTCGCTCAGCATCCGCACCCGGGAGTCGGCCGGGTGGATCCGCTCCTGGAGCACCTCGAACTGCAGCCGGTCGGACCCGTCGTCCCCCCGCAGCGCCACGAACACCTCGCCGTCGAGCACGCACCGCTCCGGCAGCTGCTCCCGGGCGGCCTCCACGAGCTCGGGGAAGTAGCGGGTCAGCGGCTTGGTGTTGCGGCTGGTCAGCTCGACCTCGTCGCCGTCCTTGAAGACCAGGCACCGGAACCCGTCCCACTTCGGCTCGAAGCTCAGCCCCCCGTGCTTGCCCGGGTCCGGCATCCCCGCCACCGCCTTCGCGAGCATCGGCTGGACGGGCGGCATGACAGGCAGGTCCACGCTCCTCACCCTAGTCGCGGGCTGGAGCACGTCGGGACGGGTGGTTTCGAGGCTCGCTGGCGCTCGCACCTCAACCCCCGGGCCACCCCGCTGGTCGAGTAGGGAGGCCCCCTGGGGCCGACCGTAGCGAGACCCCGCACGCCAAGAAGCAGCCGCACCCCAGACGCTGGTTGAGGTGCGAGGGCCCTCAGGCCCGAGCCACGAAACCGGGCGCGCGCCGAAGGTGGTTTCGAGGCTCGCTGCGCTCGCACCTCAACCACCGGACGACCTCGCTGGTCGAGTAGGGAGGCCCCCTGGGGCCGACCGTAGCGAGACCCCGCACGCCGAGAAGCAGCCGCACCCCAGACGCTGGTTGAGGTGCGAGGGCCCTCAGGCCCGAGCCACGAAACCGGGCGCGCGCCGAAGGTGGTTTCGTGGCTCGCTTCGCTCGCACCTCAACCACCGGACGACCTCGCTGGTCGAGTAGGGAGGCCCCCCGGGGCCGACCGTAGCGAGACCCCGCACGCCGCCAAGCAGCCGCACCCCAGACGCTGGTTGAGGCGCGAGGGCCGCCAGGCCCGAGCCACGAAACCGCGTACGCCGCGCATGCCGTGCAGGGTGGTTTCGTGGCTCGCTGCGCTCGCACCTCAACCAGCGCCGGCCGTGCCCAGGACCCCTGCGGTTGAGCGGGAAAACTTTACCCAACTACTTTCGCCAACCCCTGTGCACAACCCCGATTTCGGGGTCCGACTGTCGGTGGCCGGTGCTGCAATAGACCCATGACCGAAGCAGCGCAGACCACCACCGAGACCCTCCTCGGTGCGCTGCGCGCCAACCGTCACGCGGCCGCCGACATCGAGGTCGAGCGCCTCGAGCTGACCGTCGACTGGGCGGTCGAGAACACCGTCGAAGCCGACGGGGAGTGGGCCGCCCACCAGGTCAGCCTCTTCGGCGACCGGGCCCTGCCGATCGCCGGGCCGGGAGCGCCGCTGGTGTCGGAGTTCGCGCTGATGGAGTACGCCGCCGCGCTGGGCCTGTCGACCGACTCCGGCAAGGCCTACGTCGGCAAGACCCTCGAGCTCCGCTACCGCCTCCCCCGGCTCTGGGAGCAGGTGGTGACCGGGCGGGTGCCGGTGTGGCGCGCGATGCGGGTCGCCGAGCACACCGGCTGCCTGCCGATGGCCGCGGCCGCCGAGGTCGACCGCGCACTCGCCCCGGCGGCCGGGACGTGCTCGTGGGCCCAGATCGGCCGGCTCGTCGAGGAGGCCCTGGCCCGCCACGACCCCGACGAAGCCGAGGACCGCCGCAAGCGCGCCGCGGACGGACGGCGGTTCGACGTCGAGACCGACCTCGTCGACACCGCCGGCACCGTCCAGGTCAGCGGCTGCCTGGACCTCGCCGACGCCCTCGACCTCGAGGCCGCGGTCAGCCGGACCGCGACCCAGCTCGCCGAGCTCGGCTCCACCGAGACCCTCGACGTACGCCGCTCGATGGCCGTCGGTGAGATCGCCCGGCAGCAGCTCGCCCTCGACCTGGAGACCGGCGAGATCCAGACCAGTCGGGGTCGGGGCGTGGTGCTCCACGTCCACCTCACCGACGCCGCCATCGAAGGTGTCGGCGGCAACGTCGCGCGGTGCGGCAACACCCGCACCCCCGTCCTCCTCGACCAGGTCAAGCAGTGGTGCCAATCAGCGGGGCAGATCACCGTCGTCCCGATCAAGGACCTCGGCGCCCACCACCACGTGGAGGCCTACGAGATCCCCGACCGGATCAAGACCCAGACCGAGCTGCTCAACCACACCTGCGTCTTCCCCCACTGCACCCGCCGCGCCGAGACCTGCGACCACGACCACATCGACCCCCACCAACCCGACGGCACCGGCGGCGCGACCTGCTCGCACAACATCGCCCCGCTCTGCCGGCGACACCACCGCGCGAAGACCCACGGCCGGTGGCGCTACCGGCGGATCCATCCCACCGGCTACGAGTGGACCACCCCGCACGGCTACCGGATCGTCCGCGACCACCAAGGCACCCACCCCGCCGTCCCACCCGACCCGCCCTGACTGCCGGCAGGTGGTTTCGTGGCTCGTCGCTGGCGCTCCTCGCACCTCAACCACCGCGAAGTGCTAGCTCCCGGTGGTTGAGGTGCGAGCGCAGCGAGCCACGAAACCCGCGCGGGCCGGGCCGACGTGCTGACCGCGGCATCGGGCCCTAACCTTGACCTCCTATCCCCGGTTGGTCTGCCGGCAGGGCCCGCCTGACTTTGAATCAGGACTAGCGACGATGGTTCGACTCCATCCCGGGGAGCCCACGCGGCGCCACGCCGGGTAACCCGGCGTGGCGCGGCTCGTTTTGCCTCTGTGACAACACCCACCGGAGGCTCCGTGACCCACACTCCTTGGCAACCCCAGCTCGACCGACGCACGCTGATCCGGGGGAGCGCGGTGGCCGCGGGCGCCACGGCCCTGGGGGCGACGAGGGCGGCCCCGGCCCTGGCGGCCGGGCGCAGGCGCAGCGTCGTCGTCCTCGGTGGCGGCATGGCCGGGCTGACCGCCGCCCAGGAGCTGGTCGAGCGCGGCTTCTCGGTCACGGTCTTCGAGCCCAGCGCGTGGGGAGGCAAGGCCCGCAGCATCGGGGTGCCCCGTACGGCGCGTGGGGGCCGCAAGGACCTCCCCGGCGAGCACGGCTTCCGCTTCTTCCCGGGCTTCTACCAGAGCGTCCCGGACACGATGCGACGCATCCCGTTCGGCCGCAACGCCCACGGGGTGTGGGACAACCTGGTGCCGGCCCAGAGCGGCAAGTTCCTGCGCGCCGGCGATCGGGCCGATGCCTTCATCTTCGGCATCGGGCCCGACCCGGAGGCGCTGCTCACCGTCGACGGCCTGCGCCGCTACCTGACCGAGAACCTCAAGGGTCAGTCGATCCCTCCTGACGAGCTGGCCTACTTCGTCGAGCGCCTCCTGGTCTTCGTCACCAGCAGCAAGGAGCGCCGGTTCGGTCAGTGGGAGAACACGTCGTGGTGGGACTTCGTCGGTGCGGCGACCCGCTCGCCGGACTACCAGCGCGTGCTGGCCGCAGGCCTGACCCGCAACCTGGTCGCGGCCAAGGAGACCGTGGCCAGCACCCGCACGATCGGGACGATGGGTGAGGCCTTCGTGCACACGATGGCGGGTGCCGGGGCCGACGGCGAGATCGACCGGGTGCTCGACCTGCCCACCGACGAGGCGTGGATCCGGCCCTGGATGAGGCTGCTCCGGGCCCGCGGCGTCCGGTTCGTGAAGGGCCACGGGCTCGCCCGGTTCGAGATGAAGCGGGGTCGCATCGCGGCCGTCTGGGTCGCCGACGGACGCGGCAACCGCCGCCGGGTGAAGGCGGACTGGTACGTCAGCGCCATGCCCGTCGAGCGCCTGCGGAGCCACCTGAGCGCCGGGGTGCTGCGAGCCGCCCCGGCCCTGGAGAGCCTGCGCGAGCTGCGTACCGACTGGATGGTCGGCATCCAGTACTACCTGAAGCGGCCCGTCGACATCGTGCACGGCCACATCACGTTCATCGACTCGCCGTGGGCGCTCACGGCGCTGACCCAGGCCCAGTTCTGGGAGGACCGTGACTTCCGCAAGGACTACGGCGACGGCCGGGCCGTCGACTGCCTCTCGGTCGACATCTCCAACTGGGACGCCCCGGGCGTGCTGTTCGGCAAGCCCGCCAAGCGGTGCACCCGCCGGCAGGTCGCGCAGGAGGTGTGGGCGCAGATCCAGCAGCACCACACGGCGGCCGAGCAGCTGCCCCACGACATCGTCCACTCGTGGTCCCTGGACCCCGGTGTCACGTGGGACCCGGTGTCGAAGCGCAACCGCAACGCGACCCCGCTGCTGATCAACACCGCCGGCTCGTGGGCGGACCGTCCCGACGCGGCCACGAGGATCCCCAACCTCTTCCTCTCCGGCGACTTCGTGCGCACCAACATCGACCTGGCCACGATGGAGGGCGCCAACGAGTCGGCCCGCGCCGCCACGAACGCGCTCCTCGAGGCCTCCGGCTCCAAGGCGGCGCCCGCCGAGATCTTCCGGCTCTGGTCGAACCCGGCGCTGGAGCCGGTCAAGCGCGCCGACGCCGGGCTCTACCGGGCCGGCCTGCCGAACGCGCTCGACGTCGAGGTCCCGGGCAGGTACTGAGCGGACGCAGGCGGTTGTCACCGTGACCCGGCCGGGGCTACCTTGCGGCGACGCCCGTCGTCGCGGCGCGCCACCGCCGATCCCAGGAGCCCCCGTGAGCCAGGTCGACGTCCCCCCGGTCGAGTCCCTGCAGTCCACCTTCGGGCCGGACGACGCGAGCGCGCTCGTGACGCGGTTGCGCGCGACGTACGCCGGGGGCCGGACGCGGCCGCTGGCGTGGCGGCGCGAGCAGCTCGACGGACTGCTCCGGATGCTCTCCGAGCGCGAGGACGAGATCGTCGCGGCCCTGGTCGAGGACCTCGGTCGGGCACCCTTCGAGGCGTGGGCGGCCGACATCCGCTCCTGCGGACGCGAGATCGAGGACCTGCGCCGCCACCTCGCGTCGTGGGCGGCGCCCGAGAAGCGCCGGGTGCCCGCGATCCTGCGCCCCGGCCGGGCCCAGGTGGTCAGCGAGCCGCTCGGGGTGGTGCTGGTCATCGCCCCGTGGAACTACCCCTTCCAGCTGCTGGTGAACCCGGTCGCGGCGGCGCTGGCCGCCGGCAACGCCGTGGTCGCGAAGCCCTCCGAGGTCACGCCGGCGTCGTCGGCGGTGATCGCCCGCCTGCTGCCGCTCTACCTCGACCCCGACGCGGTCGCGGTGGTGGAGGGCGGTGTCCCGGAGACGACCGCCCTGCTGGAGCAGCGCTGGGACCACATCTTCTACACCGGCAACGGCACGGTCGGCCGGATCGTCGCGGCCGCAGCCGCGCGGCACCTCACCCCGGTCACCCTCGAGCTCGGCGGCAAGTCGCCGGTGATCGTGGCTCGTGACGCCAACCTCGGCCTCGCGGCCAGCAGGGTGGCGTTCTCGAAGTTCCTCAACGCCGGCCAGACCTGCGTCGCGTCCGACCACGTCTGGGTCCACCGCGAGGTCGAGCAGGCCTTCCACGACGCGCTGAGTGCCGAGGTCACCCGGCGCTTCGGCCGGGACCCGCGCGCCAGCAAGGACTTCGGCCGGATCGTGACCAGCCGCCACGCCCAGCGGGTGGCCGGCCTGCTGGACGGCAGGGGATACGAGGTGGCGGTCGGCGGCCAGGTCGACGTCGAGGCGCGGTACGTCGCGCCGACGGTGCTGCGCGGGGTCTCCCGCGACGCGGCGGTGATGGGCGAGGAGATCTTCGGACCTGTGCTGCCGGTGCTCGCCTTCGACGACCTGACGGAGGTGATCGAGACGATCAACGCGGGGGACAAGCCACTGGCGCTCTACCTCTTCACCGCCTCCGACGAGACCGTCGACCGGGTCGTCAGCGGCACCTCCTCCGGAGGGGTCTGCGTCAACGACGCCCTCAGCCAGCTGCTGGTCTCCGAGCTGCCGTTCGGTGGCGTGGGCGAGAGCGGGTACGGCGCCTACCACGGGCGGGCGGGCTTCGACACCTTCAGCCACCGCAAGGCGGTCCTGCGCCGCCCCTCGTGGCTGGTCGACGTACCGCTCCTCAACCCGCCGTACTCGCGCTGGAAGCGGGTCGTCGCGCGCTGGTTCTTCTAGGACCGGCCCGGTGCAGTGATGGTCACGGCCCCCGACGACGTGCTCGCGACGGAACCACGGTGGGACGCGTCGCGCTTCCCACCCGCTGCGCGAGGCAACCGGCTGCTGCAGACGCTCCGCTTCGCCCGCGACCCGTTGGGCGAGCTGCAGCGCGCCCGGCTTCGCCACGGCGAGGTCTTCACCCTGCGCATCCTCCCGTACCGCGCCGGGCTGGTGTGCGCGGTCGACCCGGAGACCAACCGTGCGGTGCTGACCGACTCCGAACGCTTCGCGGCGGGGGACGCCGCGGCGCTTCTCGAGCCGCTGGTCGGTGCGGGCTCGTTGATCCTGACCCCGTCGCCGCGCCACGCCCGCAACCGCAAGCTGCTGATGCCGCCCTTCCACGGCAGCCGGCTCGAGGCCTGGCGGGAGCGGGTCGGTCGGCTCACCCACGAGCACCTTCCCGACCTGCTCGACGGACGGCCGCACCCGGTCCGTCCCTGGGCCCAGCGCCTCACGCTCGACGTGATCCTGCGCGTGGTCCTCGGCATCGACGACGCGGAGCGTCGCGCGCGGTTCCGCGACGCCCTCGACGGGCTGCTCGACCCTCGCGTCCAGGCGCTGCTGTTCGCCCCCGCCTGGCTGGCCCAGGACCGCGGACGGCTCTCTCCCGGCAACGTGCTGACGCGGCGACGAGCCGCGGTGGACAGGCTCCTCACCGACGAGGTCGCCGCCCGCCGGGCCGACCCCGGGACGGGCAGCCGCGACGACGTGCTCTCGGTCCTGCTCGGCGCCCGGCACGACGACGGGTCCGGGTTCAGCGACGAGGAGCTGAACGACGAGCTGAAGGGGCTGGTGCTGGCCGGCCACGAGACGACCGCCACCGCGCTCGCCTGGACGCTGCACCTGCTGGCCCACCACCCCACCGAGCGAGCGGACCTCGTGGCCAGCCTCGACCGCGGCGAGGACGACGTCCTGCGGGCGGTGATCAAGGAGTCGATGCGGCTGCGGTCGCCGGTGATCGACGCGGTGCGGATCGCCACCCGCGACACCGAGCTCGCCGGCCGCCCGGTGCCGGCGGGCGCCTTCGTGAGCGGGATGTTCTGCGGCATGCACGTCGACGACGCCGTCTGGCCCGACGCCTCCGAGTTCCGTCCCGGCCGCCACCTCGAGGGACGCGGGGACCCCTGGGCGGCGACGCCCTTCGGCGGCGGGGCGCGTCGCTGCCTGGGCGCCGCGCTCGCCCAGCTCGAGCTCGAGGAGGTCGTGCGGGAGGTGCTGAGCGTCGCCCTCCCGGAGCCGGCCGGCCGGCCGGAGGCCGTGCGCCTGCTGGGAGTGACCCTCGTGCCGTCACGAGGTGGCCGTGTCACGCTCCGCCCGCGCGGTGGTGCACGGCCGGGCTTAGAGTGAGGCGGTCGTCGACCCCGGAGGATCTCACCTCGTGCCCAGCAACGTGACCGTCATCGTCCTCGCCGCGGGCGGCGGCACCCGGATGAGGTCGAAGACCATGAAGGTCCTCCACGCCGTCTGCGGCCGGAGCATGATCGGCCACGTGCTGACCGCCGTCGCGGCGGTGGAGCCCCAGCGGATCGTGGCCGTCGTCGGTCACGGGCGCGAGGCGGTCGGCCCGCACATCCAGGAGCTCACGCCCACGGCACTGCTCGCGGTCCAGGAGGAGCAGCACGGCACCGGCCACGCGGTCCGGATCGCCGTCGAGGCGGTGCTCGGCGCGGGGGAGTCGCTCGAGGGCACGGTCCTCGTCGCGTACGGCGACACCCCGCTGCTGCAGGGCGACTCGCTGCGGGCCTTCGCCGCCGAGCACGAGGCCGCGCAGCGCGCGGTGAGCATCCTCAGCGGCATCGTCGCCGACCCCCACGGCTACGGCCGGGTCGTCCGTGACGCCGACGGCGACGTCGTGGCGATCGTCGAGGAGAAGGACGCCGGCGCCGACGAGCGGGAGATCCGGGAGATCAACTCCGGGATCCTGGCCTTCGACGCCGAGTTCCTGACCGAGGCGCTGGGCAAGATCGGCAACGACAACGCCAAGGGCGAGTACTACCTCACCGACACCGTCCAGCTCGCCCGCGACGCCGGGCTGACCGTCGGCGCGTTCCCGATCGACGACGTCTCGCAGACCGAGGGCGCCAACGACCGCAAGCAGCTCGCCGAGCTCGGCCGGATCATGAACCAGCGCATCGTCGAGCGCTGGATGCTCGAGGGCGTCAGCGTGATGGATCCCGCCACCACCTGGATCGACGCCGACGTCGTCCTCCAGCCCGACGTCACCCTGCTGCCCGGCGTCCAGCTGCTCGGCGCCACCGTCGTCGGCGAGGACGCCGTCGTCGGTCCCGACAGCACGCTCAAGGACTGCGAGGTGGGGTCCGGAGCGCGGGTCGTGCGCAGCCACGCCGAGCTCGCCGTGATCGGCGACGGGGCCGTCGTCGGGCCCTTCTCCTACCTGCGGCCCGGGACCCGCCTCGGCGCCACCGGCAAGATCGGCGCCTTCGTCGAGACCAAGAACGCCCAGATCGGTGTGGGGGCGAAGGTGCCCCACCTCAGCTACGTCGGGGACGCCGAGATCGGCGAGGGGACCAACATCGGCGCCGGCACGATCTTCGCCAACTACGACGGCGTGGCCAAGCACCGCACCAAGGTCGGTCGCCACGCCCGCACCGCCAGCAACAACACCTTCGTGGCCCCGGTCGAGATCGGCGACGGCGCTGCCACCGGCGCCGGCACCGTCGTACGCCGCGACGTACCCCCCGGCGCGCTGGCCGTGAGCAGCGGCCCGCAGCGCAACCTGCCCGGCTGGGCGCAGAGGCGGCGGGCCGGGACGGCCCAGGCCGCGGCGGCCGACGAGGCGTTGCGTGCGTCTCAGTCGACCCTGGACGGGGACGCCGAGTTGGGCTGAGCCGCCCACGACGGGCAGAATCGCAAGCGACACCAGGCGACCCCCAGGAGCCCCGCGTGACCGGAATGAAGAAGACCACCGAGAAGAACCTCATGGTCTTCAGCGGCAGGGCCCATCCGGTCCTCGCCGAGGAGATCACCACCATCCTGGGCGCCGACCTCGTGCCCCAGTCGGCCTACGAGTTCGCGAACTCGGAGATCTACGTCCGCTACGAGGAGTCCGTCCGCGGCTGCGACGCCTTCGTGATCCAGAGCCACACGGCTCCGATCAACGAGTGGATCATGGAGCACCTGATCATGGTCGACGCCCTCAAGCGGGCCAGCGCCAAGCGGATCACGGTCGTCATGCCGTTCTACGGCTACGCCCGCCAGGACAAGAAGCACCGCGGCCGCGAGCCGATCTCCGCACGCCTGGTCGCCGACCTCTTCAAGACCGCCGGCGCCGACCGCCTGATCACCGTCGACCTGCACTCCGACCAGATCCAGGGCTTCTTCGACGGCCCCGTCGACCACCTGATGGCGCTGCCGATCCTCGCCGACTACGTGCGCGGCAAGTACGGCGGCGAGCGCCTCGCCGTCGTCTCGCCCGACGCCGGCCGGATCAAGGTCGCGGAGCGCTGGTCCGCCCGCCTCGGCGGCGCGCCGCTGGCCTTCATCCACAAGAGCCGACGCACCGACCGTCCCAACGAGTCGGTCGCCAACCGCGTGGTCGGTGACATCGCCGGGCGGATGTGCGTGCTCGTCGACGACATGATCGACACCGGCGGCACCATCGTGAAGGCCGCCGAGGCGCTCATGGAGGACGGCGCCGCCGGCGTGATCATCGCCGCGACCCACGCGATCCTCTCCGACCCCGCCGTCGACCGGCTCAAGAACTGCCCGGCCGTCGAGGTCATCGTCACCAACACGCTGCCGCTGACCGACGACCGCGAGTTCGACAAGCTCACCTGCCTCTCGATCGCCCCCCTCGTCGCCCGCGCCATCCGCGAGGTCTTCGAGGACGGCTCGGTCACCTCGATGTTCGACGGGCATGCCTGACCGGGGAGGGACCGAGCCCGCGAGGTCCGGCCCCGTCGACGGTCGTCGAGTAGCAGGTCGCGACTGAGCCTGCGACGTCGCGAACGGCGTATCGAGACGCGGTGACCCGAGCGCAGACGTCAGCCTGCGACAGTCACCGCAGGTCGTCGAGCCGGTCCTCCCAGCCCCGGCGGAGCACGGTCGGGAGCTCCCCCTCGAGCGCCTGCTCGAGCAGGGTGACCTGCTCGGGCGTCAGGGCGATGGCGGGGAAGGCGCGGTGGACCTCCTGGGCGAAGGCCTGGCCGCGGCGGGCCAGTCGCGGGGCCTCGGTGAGGTACGCCGCGACGTAGGGCGCGAGCAGGTCGGCCTGCTCGGGGGACCACAGTCCCGCGGAGATCGCGCCGAGCATCCGGTTGGACAGCTGCTCGTCCTCCACGACCGAGGACCACGCGGCGGCCTTCGCCTCCGCCGTCGGCCGGGCCGCCAGCGCCCGTGCGGCGCCGAGCTCGCCCTCGACGGTGCCGTCGCGCAGCCGCTCGCGCTCGATCCCGGCCGCGTCGAGCCCGCCGAGCTCGGCCAGCCGGTGCACCGCGGCCCAGCGCAGCGCCGGGTCGAGCTCCACCCCGCTGTCGGTGACGTCGTCGGCGAGCCAGGCGCGCAGCGCCTCCGGGTCGCGATGCGTGGCCGCCAACCCGCGGGCCAGCTCGACGCGCACCTGCTCGTCGACCACCGGGTCGCTGTCGGCCAGGCCCCGTCGGCACGCCTCGGCGACCACGTCGTGGACGGCGACGGCCCGCGCGGCAGGCAACCGCTGGGGCACCAGCACGCCGAGCGCCCGACCGAGCACGGCGGCGACCACGCTCGGCTCCCGCTCCGCCGGCAGGTGCCGGGCGACCAGGTCGAGGAAGTCGTCGGCGCCGAGCGCCCGGGTGCGCAGCGCGCCGAAGGCGTGCGTCCACACCACCGCCCGGACCAGCGCGTCCTCGACACCGCCCAGGCCCCCCACCAGCGCCGCCCACGACCCGGGGTCGAGGCTCAGCGCCGCGAAGGTCTCGCCGTGGCTGTTGGGCACGACGACCCGCCCGGCCCAGCCCTCGAGCCGCACCGGCTCGTCGTCGACGTCGACGACGCGGCTCTCCACCTCGACCAGCCCACCGTCCGCAGCCACGTCGTACGACGTCACCCGGACCCGGTGCGGACGGCACCCGAGCCGCGCCAGCACCGGGACCCCGTCGCCGTCGCGGGTCACCCGCAGCGTGTCGTGGCCGGGCTCGCGCAGCCACAGCTCGGCCCAGGCCCGCACGTCGCGGTCGGAGGCGCCGTCGAGCGCGGCGAGGAAGTCGTCGAGGGTGGCGTTGCCGAGCCGGTGGCCGGTCAGGTACGCGTCGAGGCCCGCGAGGAACGTCTCGTCACCGAGCCAGGTGACGAGCTGGCGCAGCGATGAGTTGCCCTTCGCGTAGGAGATCGCGTCGAAGTTGCCGGCGGCCGAGTCGACGTCGGGCACGTCGGCCGCCTCCGGTGCGACCGGGTGGGTCGAGCGGCGCAGGTCGGCGTCGTACGCCGCGGGCTTGCGGCCGATCTCGAAGGCCAGCAGCGCCGCCGGGTCGCCCACCGCGTCGCCGGAGACCCGGAAGCCCATGTAGTCGGCGAACGACTCCTGGAGCCAGGTGTCCTCCCACCAGGTCATCGTCACCAGGTTGCCGAACCACATGTGGGCCATCTCGTGGGCGATGATCGCGTTGCGCCGGGTCCGCTGGAGGCCGGTCACCCGGCCGCGGGGGAGCAGCTCGTCGCGGTAGGTCACGCAGCCGGGGGACTCCAGCGCGCCCCAGTTCTGCCCCGGCACGAAGGCCTGGTCGTAGGAGCCGAACGCGTACGGCTCGGTGAACATCCCGGCGTAGTGGTCGAAGCAGGCCTCGGTCACCCGGCGCAGCTCGTCGGCGTCACGGTCCAGCTCGGCGGCCAGCGACCGGCGCGCGTGCCAGCCGAAGGGCAGGCCCGCGTGCTCCCAGGTCACCGAGTGCCAGGGTCCGGCGCACACCACGAACATCGGCAGCGGGATCGGGGGAGTGCGCGCGAAGCGCCACCGCGCCCCGTCCTGGCCCTGGTCGCGCGCCTCGAGCAGCCCGTTGGCCAGCACGGTCCAGCCGGGGTCCGCGAGCACGCTCAGGGTGACCGACGCCTTGAGGTCGTTCTGGTCGAAGCACGGGAGGACGCGCTGGGCCACGTCCATGCCGAGGTAGGCCGACACGTAGGTCTCGTCGTCGACCGGGTCGGTCACCCGGTGCATCCCGTCGCCGTCGGTCACGTAGGGCACCCGCGCCGAGACCACCACCTCGTTGTGCTCCACGAGGCCGGCCAGGTGCAGCCGGCGACCGTCGTACGCCGGGTCGACGGGGACCCCGTTGACGCTCACCGTGACCTCGGTGGCGGCCGTCAGCTCGAGGAACGTCGCGCTCGCCCTCGAGGCGAAGGTGACGACCGCGCGGACGCCGAACCGGTCGGCGGCGGGAGCGGTCAGGTCCAGCTCGAGGTCGTAGGCGACGTCCGAGACGGCGGCGGCTCGGACGCGGGCTTCGTCGAGGGTGAGGGACATCCCCGCACTCTAGATAGCGACCTCGATTGGCGACCGCCGCCCGGCAGGGTCTAGGATCGGGAAGTTGCCTCGGCGAGGGAAAGCCAAGCAGGGCTTGGGATTTCCGTGATCGACAGGGCTGGCCTCAGTGCTGCTGGGTCTGTGCTGCTGGGTCTCTCCGTCGTGGTGGCCACCGACTTGTCACGATCCGCAGCCCGAGGAGATGCCACGATGGCGTACGACACGATCAAGGCCGAGACCCGCACCGAGTTCGGCAAGGGTGCGGCGCGTCGCATCCGCCGCGCCGACAAGGTGCCCGCGGTCGTCTACGGACACGGCAACGACCCGATCCACCTGACCCTGCCCGGTCACGACACCTGGATCGCGCTCAAGAACGGCGGCGCCAACGCGCTGCTCGAGCTCGACGTCGTGGACGGCGACAAGCAGCTCGCGCTCACCAAGCAGGTCCAGATCGACCCGATCCGCCGCACCCTGGAGCACATCGACTTCGTCGCGGTCACCAAGGGCGAGAAGGTCACCGTCGAGGTCCCCGTGCACCTCAACGGCGACGCGGCCCCCGAGACGCTGGTCGTCACCGGCACCTCGACCATCCAGCTCGAGGCCGAGGCGACCAACATCCCCGAGTACGTCGAGGTCGACATCGAGGGCCTCGAGGCCGGCACCCAGATCCTGGCGTCCGACCTCGACCTGCCCACGGGCTCCGTGCTGCTGCTCGACCCCGAGACGCTGATCGTCAACATCACCCAGCAGCAGAGCGCCGAGGCGCTCGAGGCCGAGCTGGAGGAGCTGGAGTCCGAGGCCGGCATCGAGCGCGAGGAGTCCGACGAGGAGTCGGCCGCCGCCGACAAGTCCGACGAGACGCCCGCCGAGGCCGGCGACGAGGAGTGATCCTCGGCCGGCTCAGGTGGTTCCTGGGTCGACTGGTCTCCCCGGCGGACGCCGGCTCCACCGAGCCGGCTCCCGCTGCTCTCGTGCCGCCTGAGGAGGATGCGATGACGGCCGAGGTCTGGCTGGTCGTGGGGCTCGGCAACCCCGGTCCGACGTACGCCGCCCACCGCCACAACGTGGGCTACCTCGTCCTCGACGAGCTGGCCGCGCGGCTGGGCTCGGGCTTCCGGTCCCACAAGACCGGGCGCGCCGACGTGGTCGAGGGTCGGCTGGGCGCTCCGGGGGCGCCCGACGCCCCACGGGTGGTGCTGGCCCGACCGAAGTCGTTCATGAACGAGGTCGGCGGGCCGGTGAAGGCCCTCGCGACGTTCTACCGGGTCCCGCTGGAGCGGGTGGTGGTCGTGCACGACGAGCTCGACATCGACTTCGGCACCCTGCGCGTCAAGCGCGGGGGCGGTGACAACGGGCACAACGGGCTGCGTTCGCTGCGCTCGTCGCTGGGCGGTGGCGACTTCTACCGCGTCCGGGCCGGCATCGGCCGTCCCCCAGGTCGGCAGGACGTCTCCGACTTCGTGCTCTCGGGCTACTCCTCGGTGCAGCGCAAGGAGCTGCCGTTCCAGGTGGACAGCGCGGCGGACGCCGTCGAGTCGCTGATCGAGCACGGCCTGGAGAGGACTCAGCAGAGGTTCAACGGCTGAGAGTGCCGCTCGGCGGGCCAGAAGTTACCGGTTGTGGGTCCCCGTCGGGGGACGTTACTGAGGCTTGTACCCCTTGTGGACGAGCGGGCTACCGCCGCAGCCCCTGGCGTGTCTGAGACGTCGATAAACTCTGGGGGTCCCCATGGTGAGATTGTCAGCCTGCGGGGCCATGGGGAATTCAACAACACCGGGGGTCCTAACCCAGATGTCACAGGTCGTCGAAGGCAACGCGACGCACCGTCTCACGCTCGTCACCGACGAGAGCCACGACGGAGCGCAGGACGCGCCGGCGCACCCGGTGACCAGTCCTCGGGCGCCCGTCCCGTCGAGAGCCTTCCGCCTGCTGCGCCGGGTCCCCCTCGAGACCGCGGCCGCCGCGGTCACCGCCCTGGTGGCGGCCGCAGCCGTCCGAGGCTCCGAACCCCTCCTGGTCCTCGCCCTCGCCGCCGTCACCCTGGTCCAGGTCTTCCGCGCCGTGCGCCCGGCCGGCGTCCACCTCGCCAGCGCCTTCACCTCCACGGTGCAGGCCGTCCTCGTGCCCGCCGCCGTCCTGGCTCTGGGCCTGCACGTGCTCGACGTGCCGCGCCGGGTCGTCGACGACGCGCTGCTGCTCGGCCTGCTGGCCGCCGTCCCGGCCGGCCTGGTCGCCGCCGCCGTGTCGCGCCGCTCGCGGCCCCCGCGGGTCGTCGTGGTCGGCGACCTTCCGCAGGTGCGCGGCATGGTCGCCCGGTGGATGGACGACCGGTCCGTCCACGTGGTCGGCGGCCTGGTCGTCGGGGCCCGAGCCCAGCTGGCCGAGGCCGGGCTGCGCGACCTCGACATCTCCTCGGTCGGGACCATCTCCGACGTGGTCGACCACGTCACGGCCCAGCACGCCGACCTCGTCGTCGTCACCCCGGGCCCCGTGGTCTCCGCCGACGACGTACGTCGTCTCTCCTGGGCCCTCGAGACCACCCACGCCCGCCTGGCCCTGATCGGGGCCACCGAGCACGTCTCGCCCCACCGCATCGACCTCGACGTGGTGGCCGGCTCGACGATGGCGGTCCTCTCCCCGCCGCGGGCCTCCGCCGCGCTGGCGCTCACCAAGGCCGTGCTCGACCGCACCCTGTCGGTGGTGATCGCGGTCGCCGTGCTCCCGCTGGTGGGGCTGCTGGCCCTGGCGGTCCGCCTCGACTCGAGCGGCCCCGGCTTCTTCACCCAGGTCCGGGTCGGGCGCGACGGCAGGCTGTTCACCCTCTACAAGCTCCGCACGATGTCCGTCGACGCCGAGGACCACAAGGCCGAGCTCCAGGACCTCGACCAGGGCAACGGCGTGCTGTTCAAGATCCGTGAGGACCCCCGGGTCACCCGGCTGGGCCGGGTCCTGCGCCGCACCTCCCTCGACGAGCTGCCGCAGCTGATCAACGTGCTCAAGGGCGAGATGTCGCTGGTCGGCCCCCGGCCGGCGCTGCCCGAGGAGGTCGCCCGCTACACCGACCTGGAGCGCCGCCGGCTGGCGGTCAAGCCCGGCATCACCGGCCTGTGGCAGGTCAGCGGCCGCTCCTCGCTGAGCCGCGAGCAGTCCATGCAGCTCGACACCTCCTACGTCGACAACTGGCGCACCCGCGGCGACGCCGCGATCCTGCTGCGCACCCTCGGTGCCGTCGTCTCCCGCAAGGGCGCCTACTGATGCTCCCGGCTTCCCTGCGCGGGCGGACTCGGTCCGCCCGCCTCGCCACCGCGGTGCTCACCGGAGCACTGCTGCTACCGGCTGCGTCGTGCGGTGCCCTCGACGACGTGGCGGCGCCGACCACCCGCGACCCGCTGACCTGGCCCTACCCGTCCGACTCGATCTGGAACCACCCGCGCGGCGACGCAGCCCGCCTGGTGCCGTTCCCGCTGGCGCCCCGCTCGGGCACGCTCAGCACCGAGGAGGACCTGATCATCATCGACCCCGAGGCGCCCGGGCGCGACCTGGTCTCCACCACCGCGGGCTGGCAGCCCGGGGCCAGCCGGTGCGACGAGGCGACCGGCGAGGTGCTGGCCACCGACCTGCCGATCCCCGAGGGCTGGTTCACCGACCCGGGCTACACCGGCCGGACCCCCAACCAGGCGGCGGCGATCGTGATGCCCGACCTGACCGTCTTCGAGACCCAGCCCTTGCACGTGTGCCAGGACGGCACCGCGGTCTCCCAGGAGGCCCAGCCGGACTGGCGCGACAACTCGATCGTCACCGGAGGCACCGGCGAGGACCCCGGCAGCGGGGCCCACGGCGGATCCGGGATGACCGCGTTCGGCGGCACCATCCGTCTCGGTGAGTGGGTGCCCGGTGGCCAGATCCGCCACGCCCTCAAGATCACCCTCGACGCCTCCCAGCTCTCCGCCTTCGGCGGCGGCTACCGCTGGCCCGCCCAGAACGCCGACCAGTACTGGGCCGGCACCTACGCCGGCGTCGTCCCGGCGGCCCGGATGGGTGCGCTGCTGACCCTCCCGCCGTGGTTCAACCTCGAGAACGTGCAGACCGAGGCGGCCCGGATCCTGGCCCAGGCCTTGATGAGCTACGGCGCCTACGTCGTCGACGACACCGGCTGGGACACGGTGGGCATCGCCGTCGAGTGGGGTCCCCAGGGTCGCGTCAAGGACGAGTTCTCCGAGGAGTGGGGCTTCCCGATCGCCGGACACATCGGCAACGTCGGCGGCGACCAGCTGCACTTCCTCGAGGACATGTCGCTGATCTACTCCGTGATGCACGTCGTCGACGACAACGACGCCGACACCATCGGCGGTGCCGGCGAGCCGATGGCCCCCTTCGCCCCCCCGTTGGCCGGTGCCTGATGCGCATCCTCCACGTCAACAAGTTCCTCTACCGCCGCGGCGGCGCCGAGTCCTACATGCTCGACCTCGCCGAGGCGCAGCGGGCGAGCGGCCACGAGGTCTCCTTCTTCGCGATGGAGCACCCCGACAACCAGCCCGACGCCAACGACGACCTCTTCCCGTCGCGGATGGAGCTCAACCCGCCGCCCGAGGGTCTCGCCGCCCGGGTCCGGACCGCCGGCCAGATCCTGCACCGCCCCGACGCCCGGGCCGGCATGGAGCGGGTGCTGGAGCGGGTGCGGCCCGACGTCGTGCACCTGCACAACATCTACCACCAGCTCTCGCCGTCGATCCTGAAGCCGATCACGCGCCGCGGGGTCGCCTCCGTCATGACGCTCCACGACTACAAGCTGGTCTGCCCGACCTACCAGATGCTCGACGACGGCGAGATCTGCGAGGCCTGCCTGCCGCGCAAGTTCGGCCAGGCCGTGCGCCGGCGCTGCAACGGGGGCTCGCTGTTCGGCAGCGCCCTGTCCAGCCTCGAGCTCACGCTGCACACCCGGCTCGGCTCCTACGACGGCATCGACACGCTGCTGTGCCCCAGCGACTTCCTGCGCCAGAAGATGGTGCAGGGCGGCATCGCCGCCGAGCGACTCGTGCACCTCACCAACTTCTGCGACCTGGCCTCGGTCGAGGCCGCCACGGCCCCCGGCGAGGGCGTCCTGTACGCCGGTCGGCTCTCCTCCGAGAAGGGCGTCGACGTGCTGGTCGACGCCGTCGAGCGCCTGCCGCTGGGCATGCCCGTCACCGTCGCCGGCGACGGCCCCGACCGCGAGGCGCTGGAGAAGCAGGCAGCCGACCTCGGGGTCGCCGACCGGATCGACTTCCTCGGTCGGGTCCCTGCCCGGGAGCTGCACGCGCGGATGCGCGCCGCGGCCGTCCTGGTCGTGCCCTCCCGCTGGTACGAGAACCAGCCGATGACGGTCCTCGAGGCCTACGGCTGCGGCCGCGCGGTCGTCGCCTCCGACCTGGGCGGGCTCCCCGAGCTGGTCCAGGACGGCGTCACCGGCGCGCTGGTGCCCCACAACGACTCCCGGGCCCTGGCCGAGGCGATCATCCGCCTCGCCGGCGACCCGACCACCGCCCACTCGATGGGACTGAACGGACGGACGGCGGCGCTGACGCGCCACGCCATCGACGCCCACCTGCACGCACTGGGCGACGTCTACGATCGGGCGCGAGCCCAGCACGGAAAGGCAGACCGATGAGCCTCAGGATCGCCATGCTCGGCACGCGAGGCGTGCCCGCGACGTTCGGCGGTGTCGAGCACCACGTCGAGCAGATCGGCGCCCGGCTGGTCGAGCGCGGCCACGAGGTCACCGTCTACTCCCAGAGCCACTACTCGCGCGGCGAGCGGATCACCGAGCACCAGGGCATGAACGTGGTGACCCTCCCCACCGTCCCGGTGCGCAGCCTCGAGGCGCTCAGCCACTCCGCGATGGCCACCGTGCACGGGCTCTTCCGCGGTCACGACGTCTTCCACTACCACGCGGTCGGCCCCGGCCTGGTCTCGCCGCTGGCCAAGTGGGGCTCGCGCGCGGCCGTCGTGCAGACCGTCCACGGCCTCGACGCCGACCGCGCCAAGTGGGGCGGCGGCGCCCGCGGGGTGCTCAACCTCGCCACCTGGATGAGCGCCCGGGTCCCCGACCGCACGATCACGGTCTCGAAGTCGCTGGCCGACCACTACGCCACCCGCTACGGCCGCTCGGCCACCTACGTGCCCAACGGCATCAACACCAAGCCCCGGCGGGAGCCGTGGCTGATCCGGCAGCGCCACGGCCTGCGGGGCGGCGACTACCTGCTCTTCGTGGGTCGCCTGGTGCCCGAGAAGCGGCCCGACCTGCTGCTGGAGGCGTTCGCCGGTCTCGACACCGACAAGAAGCTGGTCATGGTCGGGGGCTCGAGCTACACCGACGACTACGTCGCCGAGCTCCAGCGCATGGCCGACCGCGACCCGCGGGTGATCATGCCCGGCTACGTCTACGGCGCCGAGCTCGACGAGCTCTTCAGCAACGCCGCCGGCTTCGTGCAGCCCTCCGCCCTGGAGGGCCTGCCGCTCACGCTGCTGGAGGCCATGGGCTCCGACCTGCCGGTCGTGGTGAGTGACATCGACCCCCACCTCGAGGTCGTCGACAGCGACCGCCCCGGTGCCCGCGTCTTCGCCGAGGGCGACGCCGCCGCGCTGCAGGCGGCGCTGGTCCGGATGCTCGCGGACCAGACCGCCGACGACGGCGCCGGCGATCTGCTGCGACGCAGCACGCTGCGGTCCTACGATTGGGCCGCCGCCGTCGACGCTCTCGAGGAGATCTACCACTCCGCCACGCGTCGCCCCCGGCGTCAGCGCAGCACCGTCATCGACCCGGCGGGCAAGCCGGTGCCGGTCCCCCACCACCCGCAGAGGATCTCGGCATGACCAGCACCGTCGCACCCCCCGCCCGGCGAGGTGCCCGCGCACTCGTCGGTGCGCTGTCGCTGGCGCTCGCCGGCCTCTCCGCCGTGAGCCTGGCCCCGTCGGCGTCGGCCGCCGACCAGGACGTCGTGGTCAGCCCGACCCCCGACCCCGCCGCGCCCCGGGTGATGAACGGTCGCGTCTACGCGATCGACACCTACGGCCCGCTGGTCGCCGTCGGCGGCAGCTTCACCACCATCCGCCCCGGCAACAGCGGCGCCGACCAGGCCCGCCAGTGGCTGTTCCTCTACGACTCCACCACCGGGGCGATCTCCCAGACCTTCGTGCCCGAGCTCCGTGGCCCGACCCCGACCCCGACCAACGGGCTCGTCAAGGACCAGCCGGGCGTCGAGGCGATCGAGTTCGCCCCCGACGGGCAGTCCCTCTACGTCGCCGGCTGGTTCACCTCCGTCAACGGCCAGAGCCGCAACCGCGTCGTGCAGATCAACCTCGACGGCTCGGTGCGCGAGTCGTTCGCCGCCAACCTCAACAACGTCGTCAGCGACATGGCCCTGGTCGGCGAGCGGCTGGTCGTGGGCGGCAAGTTCGGCAAGGTCAACGGCCAGCCCGTGGCCCGCCTGGCCTCGCTCGACCCGACGACGGGTGCCACCCAGACCGACTTCAACTTCCCGGCCACCGAGTCGCGCAACCAGTACGCCTCCTACGTCAACGAGCTCGACGCCTCCGACGACGGCCGGTTCCTCGCGGTCTCCGGCAGCTTCCGCAAGATCGGCAACGCGACACGCCAGCAGCTCGCCCTGATCGACCTCAGCACCCCGCGCCCCTCGCTGGCCAACTGGTCCACCGACGTCTACACCCCCAACTGCTCCGGCGCGAGCACCGACGCCGGTTCCTACATCCGGGGCCTGGCCATCTCGCCGGACAGCTCCTACCTCGTGGTCACCACGACCGGGGCCTACATCGGCGCCGAGACGATGTGCGACACCGCCACCCGGTGGGAGCTCCCGCCGACCAAGTCGGGCGACAACCTGGACTGGACGTGGCGGGCCAAGACCGGCGGCGACACCCTGTGGGCCAACGAGATCACCGACGCCGCCGTCTACGTCGGCGGACACCAGCGCTGGATGAACAACCCCCGACCCTCCCCGGGCGGCGACAACGACGGTCCCGGCTCGGTCGAGCGCTACGGCATCGTCGCCCTCGACCCGCTGACCGGCGTCCCGCTCTCGTGGAACCCCGGCCGTGACCGCGGTCGCGGCGCGGAGGCCATCGTGGCCACCGACGACCACCTCTTCGTCGGCCACGACACCGACCTGTGGGGCACGGGAAGCTCTCAGATCATCCGTCAGCGTCTCGCGCAGCTGCCGGTCGCCGGGGGCACCACGAACCCCAAGCCGGTGAAGGTCGACCTCCCGGTCAACCTCTACGTCACCGAGGGCTCGACGCTCAAGCGCGCCTCCTTCGACGGCGCCACCGTCGGCGCGGCCGCGACCGTCCCGGGCTCGACCGGCGAGAGCTGGAGCAGCAACCGCGGCGGCTTCGTCCAGAACGGCCGGCTCCACTACTTCGGGGCGAGCCAGAACTTCTTCTCGCGCCCCTTCAGCGACTCCGTGATCGGCACGCCGACCAACCTGTCCACCTCGGTGGGCTACGTCGACGCCAACTACAACCTGACCCCCAACGACCAGCCCTACGGCATCGCCGAGACGCGTGCGGCGACGTACGCCGCTGGTCGGATCTACTACCTCAAGACCGGCGACTCGCGGCTGTTCTACCGCGGCTACTCCCTCGAGAGCGGCATCGTCGAGGCCAGCGAGTACGTCGCCTCCAGCTCCTCCTTCAACGCCGCCCGGGCCATCAACATGATCGGTGACTGGCTCTACGTCGCCTGGGAGGACGGCCGCCTCTACCGCTACTACGCCAAGGACGGGCAGGTCGACCTCTCCTCCTCGCAGCTGGTCGACAACGGCTCCTCGATCAACTGGGCCAACGTGCGCGGCTTCTGGGCCACGCCGACCACCGGCGCGGCGACCCCCCCGACGCCGCCGGCCCCGGTGAGCTGCTCGGGCGCGACGCCGTGGAAGGCCTCCTACTTCGCCAACCCGACGCTCACCGGCTCGCCCAGCCTCACCCGCTGCGAGGCCGACGTCAGCTACAACTACGGCAGCGGCGCCCCCAGCGGCACCAACCTGCCCAGCGACAACTTCTCGGTCTCGTGGACCCGCTCGGTCGACCTCTCCGCGCCCGGCGCGATCAAGGTCGACACCAGCACCGACGACGGCGTCCGCGCCTACGTCGACGGCCAGCGCGTCATCGACGCCTGGGTCGACGGGTCCGCCACCCGCAGCGGCACCTCCCGAGCGCTCGCGGCGGGTGCTCACGCGGTCCGCGTCGACTACTACGAGAAGACCGGCAGCGCCCGGGCCTCGGCGCAGACCTCGGTCGTGGCCGCCCCGGCTCCCGAGCCGGAGCCCGACAACCTGCCGGGCGACACCTCGGTCACCACGCCCACGGCCGACGAGCGGCTGCCCGTCGGTGCCCTGACGACCACGGGCGACGCCTCCGACAACGTCGGGGTCACCGAGGTCCACGTGGCGGTCTTCGACCGCAACGCCACGACGAACAAGTGGCTCCAGGCCAACGGGACCTGGGGTCCCGACTACGCCGCCCGCAACGCCACCCTGGCCTCGCCGGGCGCCACCTCCACGACCTGGAGCCTGAGCGGCATCACCCTGCCCGTGGGCGACTACGCCATCGACGCCCGCAGCTTCGACGCCGCCGGCAACGAGGACCCCGACCGGGCCTGGCGCCCGTTCCTGGTGCGCACCACCGACGCCGACACGGTGAGGCCGACCGTCGACATCACCTCCCCGGCGCACCTGCAGACCGTGACCTCCACCCAGGTCAACGGGTCGGGCACCGCCGCCGACGACCGGGGCGTGACCGAGGTGCGCGTGGGCGTCTACAACCGCAGCGGCGACTCCTCGACCCGCTGGCTGCAGGCCGACGGCACCTGGGGTGCCGCCTACACGTTCCGCAACGCCTCGCTGGGCACCCCCGGTGGCACCAGCACCACGTGGAGCCTCGGCGTCACCCTGGCCCAGGGCGACTACGCCCTCGACGTACGTGCTCTCGACGCGGCCCGCAACGAGACCAGCCCGCGGCCCTGGCGCCCGTTCTCGGTCTCCACGGCCCCGGTCGACAACGCCGCGCCCAGCGTCGGGGTGACCGGTCCGGCCAAGAACTCCACGGTCACGACCCGCACCGTCACCGGGACCGGCTCGATCACCGACAACCAGGCGGCCGACCAGGTCCGGGTCGCGGTCTACGACCGGGCCAACCCGTCCCGGCCGTGGCTGCAGGACGACGGCAGCTTCGGCTCGTCGTACGCCTTCCGCACCGCCACCCTCGCCGACCCCGGAGCGCCCTCGAGCGCGTGGAACCTCGGGCTGACGCTGGCCGACGGTCTCTACGCCTTCGACGTCAAGGGCGTCGACGCGGCCGGCAACGTCAGCGGCTCCACCTGGCACCCGTTCGTCGTCAACGCACCCGACGGTGACGCCGCGGCCCCCACCACCCGCACCTCCGCGCGCTCGATCAAGGTCAAGGGCCGCTCGGTCGCGCTGAAGGGCACGGCCACCGACAACCGGTCGGTGCGTCAGGTGCTGGTCTCGGTCCGCAAGAAGGGCGCCCCGGCGTCCCGGACCTGGCTGCAGACCGGTCAGCGGTTCGGTGACCGCGAGGCCTACCGCGTGGCGAAGCTGACCCGTCCGGGGGCCCGCAGGACCGGGTGGAAGCTCCGGCTGCGCCTGCCCAAGGGCAAGTACGTCGTCTCGGTGCTGTCCGTCGACCGGTCGGTCAACCTCGGCAAGACCAAGCGACTGCGGGTCGCGGTGCGCAGGCGGTGATCCTCCAGGGTGATCCCTGCGCCCGGGCGGGGACCGCTCGGGTGACAATCACCCGGTGAAGCCAGCGGCCGCCACCGGCACGACGAGCACCGAGCGACCCAGCCTGGCCCGCGACAGCGGGCGGGCCGTGGTCGGCTCGGTGGTCAGCAACGCGGCCAACGTGCTGGTCATCCTGGCGATCGCCCGTCTGCTCGGCGGTGAGGCGGTCGGTCAGTACACGATCGTCTTCGCGCTGCGGGCGATCCTGCTGCTGGTCTGCGGGCTCGGCATGCGCACGGCCATGACCCGGTTCGTGGCGGCGTACCTCGCCAGGGCCCAGCACGACACCGTGCGCGGCTCGGTCCGGGCCGGGATGCTGGTCCCGCTCGGGGTGTCCACGAGCGTGGCGGTGCTGTGGTTCGCGTTGGCCGGGCCGATGGCCGACCGGGTCTTCCACCAGCCGGAGCTGCAGCTGCCGATGCAGCTCTTCGCGGCCAGCCTGCCGTTCTTCGTCTTCACCGACACGGCCCTGGCCGCCACCCAGGGCTTCCAGACCATGCGGGCCTACGTCTGGGTCGGCCAGGTGCTCGACCCGGTGCTGCGCCTGGGCCTCACCGTGCTGGTGCTCGTGGCCGGCTACGGCGTCGACGCCACGGCGGTGGCCCTGCTGGTGAGCAGCGTGGTCTCGAGCCTGGCGGCGGCAGTCGCGCTGGTCCGGCTGCTCGCGACGATGCCCGGTGACGGGACGACGACCCCCGCGCGCGAGCTGGCCTCGTTCAGCCTGCTCAGCTGGGTGGCCTCGATGGCCACCCAGGGCCTGTTGTGGGCCGACATCGTCATCCTCGGCGTGCTGGTCAGCGCCGAGGAGGTCGGGTCCTACCAGGTCGCGGCCCGCATCGTGCTGATCGGGATGTTCGTGATCACCCCGCTGACCTCGTCGATGGCCCCTCGGATCGCCTACGCGTGGGCGCACGACGACCGCGAGCTGGTGACCAGCCGCTACGTCGGGATCGTGCTGTGGAGCGCGCGCCTGAGCTTCCCGGTCCTCGCCGGGCTGATCGCGGTGCCCGTCGCCGTGCTGCGGCTCTTCGGCGACGACTTCGGCGCTGCGACGGTGGTGGTGCTCCTGCTGGCCGGGGGCGCGGTCGCCGAGTCGGTCGGCGCCCCGTCGTCGGTGCTCCTCAACCAGATCGGGCGCAACCGGCTGAACATGGTCATCAACCTCTCGGCCCTGGTCTTCAACATCGGGCTCAACCTGCTGCTGATCCCGCCGTTCGGGATCGAGGGCTCGGCCTTCGCGTGGGCGATCACGCTGGTCCTGGGCGCGCTCGTGCGCATCGTCGTCGTCCGCCGGGTCGCGACCGATCGCTGGCCCTGGAGCCGTCAGCTGGCGGCCGCGGCGGTCGGTGCCGCCCTCGCCTGGGGGATCGCCAGGCTCGCCACCGCGCCGCTGCCCGACGGCAGCCTCGTGCGGATCCTCGTGGCCGCGCCGCTGGTCGTCCTGGTCTACGCCCTGGTCATGCTCGGCTGGGGCCTGGACCGCGCCGAGCGCGAGCTGGTCGGCCGCGAGATCGCGCTGCGCCTGCCCGCCGTACGGCGTTGGCGGGTGCAGTGGCAGCTGCGCCACGCCGGGTCCAGCGTCGAGGTGCTCTCGATCGACGCCCTGGTCAGCCCGTTCCGGCTCGACGTGCTGGCCCGGGCCGACCTGTTCCGGATCGCCCGCGAGGAGGACACCCTGCGCCGCGAGGACCCCGCCGCGTTCCTCCGGCTGGTGCGCGCCAGCCGCTACGGAGACTGGTTCGACCAGGTGCTGGTCGCCCGCGGGCAGATCGCCGCGACCCCCCAGACCCTCGACCGGACCTTCCGGTCGATCGTCACCGCCAGCCTGCAGCTGATGGACCGGCACGACCGCTACGGGCGGGACGCGCTCGGCAAGGTCTCGGTCGTCTCGGTGCCGGCCGGGACCAACGTGGGCGGATGGTCGCTGGGGGAGGACCGGTGGGTCCTCCTCGACGGAGGGCACCGGGTCGCCCTGGCGATCCTCGACGAGGAGAAGCACCTGCGCGCGGGCGAGTACGTCGTGGAGGTCGGCGTGCTGCCGCCCAACAACACCGTGGCGTTCCTCGAGAGCGGACGGGTCAGCGGTCCCGAGGTGCTGGAGTTCCTGGCCCGCGGCCTGGTGCCTGAGCCCCTGCGGGACCAGGTGACGTCGTGGGAGGCGATGCTGCGGCTGCTGGAGGTCGACGCGAACCGCGATCCGGTGCGGGCCTGGCCGTCGGTCGCCGGGCTCACCGACCTGGGCGAGCGCTCCGGCCGCTGACGTGCGGCAGCGGGGCGGTCACGGCCAGCGCAGGTCGCAGAGCTCGCCCAGGTCGCGCACGTCGTCGGCGATCGCCGCGCCCACGGCGGCGGCGAACGCGGGCGGGACGGCCTCGGCCCGCAGCGCCTTGTGCGCGCGGTAGTCGCCCTGCCGGTGCGGGGGCAGCCCCAGGTGCTCGAAGACCCGTGCCATCGTGGGCTCGGGCTCGGCGAAGACCCGCTCGCTCTGCACGACCAGGACCTGCTCGGCGGGGAAGTGCGCCCAGAGCCGTCGCAGCCCCTCGGCGTAGCGGCTGCGGCCGAGGTAGCTGTGGTGGCGGTGGGAGTACCACCGGGCCGCCTCGTCGGGCTGGGCCAGCCGCGCGGCCTCGGCCTCGAGGGCGGCCTCGGGACCGAGGGTCTCGAAGCCCCGCGCCACCTCGTAGCGGTAGTGCGACCAGGCGCGCTGGACGGGGTCGCGCAGCACCAGCAGCAGACGGGCCTGCGGCACGTCGGCGGCGATCCGGGCCGGCGCCTCGGGGTGGTAGCAGTAGTAGGGGCTGGACTCGCCGAGGATCGGACGGGCGCCGAGGTCCCGCTCGAGACGGTCCACGTCGGCGCTCAGCGGCAGGTGGGTGCGGAACCACGCCGGCCCGCGGCCGTAGTTGACGTCGTAGTAGCGGCACCCCTTCTCGACCAGCCCGCGCAGCACCAGCGGGTGGTCCACGACGTACTCGTCGAGCGAGGTCGTGCCGGCCCGCTTCGCGCCCACGATGAAGTACGTCGGCAGCTCGCGCTCGCCCCGGCGCAGGGCGTGGAGCCGGCGGGCGGCGACGTGACGGAGCCGTCGCGACAGCGGCGGCAGCAGGGAGGGGGAGGACACGGGTCGCTCAGAGCCCGAGCCGGCGGGGGCGGGCGTTCCGCGCCCACTGGGCGAGGGCGAAGAGCGGGAGGGCGCTCCACAGGAACGTGATGTTGTCGATGAGGTTCTCGCCCGACGCGGCGGCCGCCGCGGCCACGGAGTAGGCGAAGATCCCGGCGAACGTCGCCTCGACCAACGGCGCGGCGGCCGGGGCCCGGGGGCGCGCGCGGGAGATCCGACGTACGCGCGCGAGGGCCTGCCAGGAGGCGACCATGGACGCCACGACGAACCAGACGTAGACGATCAGGCCCACGAGCCCGGTCTCGACCAGCGCCTTGACGTAGTCGTTGTGCGCCTCCTTGCCGGTCTTGCGCACGGCCTGGCCGGGCCCTCCCCCGAGCACCGGGGCGGTCTCGACGCCAGGCAGCACCCGCTGCCACTGGTCGAGCCGCCAGGTCAGGGAGTTGGAGTCGTAGGGGTTGTCGGGCTCGGGGGCCAGGTCGACGATCCGGCTGTTGACCGGCGGGACGAGGAGGGCGGCGGCGAGCGTGGCGGCGATGCCGAGGACGACGATCCGGCGGTCGAGCAGCAGGCAGACGATCAGCACGCCGACCGCGGCCCCGAGCCACGCCCCGCGGGTCTGGCTCAGCAGCAGCTCGATGCCCACGACGGAGCAGAAGCCGAGCGCGGCGACCCGGTGCCAGCCGGTCGTGCGCAGCACCCAGGCGGCGCCGATGACCAGCAGGGGGACCAGGAAGTGGGCCAGGTTGTTGGAGAGGAAGAAGACCGACTTCAGGGCGGTGAAGCCGTCCTTCTGGTGGGTCACCTGGACGCCCAGCGGGGCCAGGAACGGGTAGAGCAGCGGGATGACGCTGACCGTGAAGATCAGCACGACCAGGTCGCGCATGCTCAGTCGTCGGGTCACCAGGAGCAGGTCGACCACGAAGTAGACCGTCACCCCCGCGGCCATCCGCAGCGTCGAGGAGAAGCCGACGACGGGGTCGGCGCTGCCCAGCGTGGCCAGGGCGTAGACGACCACGATGCCGATGAGCGAGAGGGCCAGCGCGTTGTCGAGACGGCGGACCAGGATCCGGCGGTTGACCAGGAGCCACAGCAGCATCACGGCCAGCACGACGAAGCCGAACGCCTCGGTGATGGAGACGCCGCTGGAGCGCGGACCCGCGGTCAGGTCGACCACCGGGCGCAGCACGCAGGCCGCGACGAAGAAGTGCACGAAGTTGCGAAAGCCGGTCAACAGCGCGATGAAGCCGAAGGCCGCGGCGACGAGCAGGGCGATGATGACGGCGAAGTCGCCGGAGATCGAGGCGAGGATGACGGCGAGCCCCAGGGCGGCCGACCCCATCACCACCCGCGAGGTGCGGACCGGAGTGGGCGCGGCCTCCGGCGTGTCGGGGGCGGGCTGGGCGGGGGTCACGGCGTGGTCAGTAGCCATGGGCGCGCCTCCGGGGTGCGGTGAGGGTGGAGACCAGTCGGCGGTGTCCGGGGGGCATCTGCGCGGCCCACTCGTCGTCGCGCCGGAGGCGGACGGGGCCGGAGCGGACGCGGTTGGGGTTGCCGGCGACGGCGTGGGAGGGGCGCAGGTGCAGCTCGGAGCCCTCGACGAGAGCGGCGGGCGGCTCGAGGTCGGCGTAGCGGGCCACGCCGCTCAGCACGCGCGCCGGGTCGGCGACCAGGTCCTCGTAGCGCACCACGTGCGCGGGCCTCCCGGTCCGGCGCGCCAGCGCGGCGACGCTGCTCGAGGACTCCAGCCACATCAGGCTCGACTTCATCGGGGAGAAGCGCTCCATGGTCTCCTCGAAGCCCGAGACCTGCTGGGAGGCCGACTCGCGCTGCCAGGACCACGCGACCGCCCGCGGGTCGCGGACCAGGTGGAGGGTGCGGACGTCGAGCAGGGGGCTGCGGGCGATCAGCGCGCCGTAGGCCGGGAGCTTGGAGGAGTCGACCACCACCGAGGCCCCGCTGGCGACGGCGAGGTAGGTGAGCAGCCGGCCCAGGACGTCGACGAGGTCACGGACCTCCGCGCTCTCACGCCCCGCCAGCCACCACGGCGTACGCCGGGTGCGGACGGCGGCGGTCAGCCGGCGGTCGAATTCGGTCGCCTCCGCACGGGTGGGCAGCGCCCCGAACGTGGCGTGCAGCGCCGGGACCCACACGGGGCACTCGCGCACCGGCTCGCGACAGCCGCAGAAGCCGTCCTCGGCGAGGCCGCGCCGGAAGCCGAGCTTGACCTCGCCCACCGACAGGGCGCCCGGGAAGGAGCCGACGGCGTTGCCCAGCAGCGTGGACCCGCTCCGGCCCGTGCCGGCGACGTAGATCACTTTCGTGGTCATCGTCAGCCCTTGTCGTGTGCGGATCCGTGTCTCCGTCCGTGCGCGGCGCGCAACCTGGCTATCCTAATCCCTCCGCGCACCCGCCGGACGAGACCCAGACCAGGCAGTGGCCGAGGAGACGGACAGCGTTGATGAAGCTCTTCAGCAGGTCGTGGGGGTGGCTCGACCCGGTTCGGCGCCTGTGGTGGCTGCCGGTCGTGATCGGGGTCCTCGCCGGCCTGGCCGTCGGGTCCTTCACCCACGCCACCACCGACGAGACGACCAGCGCCGTGGTCAACACGCGGGCCGGATCGACGTTGCCCAACGAGCGGATCGACCTGATCAACGACCTGGTGGCGACCTCGAAGCTGACCTCGGTCACCAACCCGGTGGCCCGGGAGAACGGCTTCAGCGGTCCCGAGCTGCGGGCGGCCCTCCAGGTGGAGCGGATCGAGACCTCGACCCTGGCCCGGATCTCGCTGACCTCCAGCAAGGGTGATGAGGACTTCCGCAAGAAGGTCATCCAGGAGTTCCTCGCCTCGGTCCAGGACTACCTCGTCCCCCAGGGGCCGAGCCCCGCCTTCAGGGCGGCCCAGCGCGCGGAGGCGCAGGCCATCGACGCCTACTACCAGGCGATCGCCGACGGCAAGGGGATGGACCCGACCGAGACGCTCGAGCGGCTGCAGGCCAACCTGATCGACGCGCAGCGCGACAAGGACAAGAAGCTCCAGAACGCGCTGGCCTCGATGGTGCCGCGGGCGGCCCGCAAGGCGGCGGCGTTCGAGAAGATCGAGGCCCGCCGCGAACGCGCGGTCCAGACCCTCAGGAGCCTCTCGACCACCGAGATCACCCAGGCCGAGAGCGGTCCTGCCGCCCTGACGGTCAGCTTCCTGGCCACCAACCAGGAGGCCGGCGTCACCGACTCCGTGCCGCTGCGCCGGGGCATCGCCGCCGGCATCGCCGCAGCGCTCGTGGTGGCGGGGCTGCTGCTCCTGCTGGCCCGCGGTCGACGGCTGACCTGAGCCCGGACCCAGGTCGGACGGTCGACGTGAGAGGTTGGACCCCGTGCACGCCGAACCGCCCGCCGAGGCCTTCCCCGACGACCTGACCGACGACCACCGGCTGGCCGCCTGGCTCGCCGAGGAGGCCGGCCGGGTCCTGCTCGAGGTCCGCAGGCAGGGCCTGGAGGGACGCGAGCTCAAGGACGCCGGCGACGCGGCCGCCCACGAGGTGCTGATGGACCTGCTGGCGCGCACCCGCCCCGGCGACGCGGTGCTCAGCGAGGAGGGCAAGGACGACAAGGCCCGCCTCCGTGCCGACCGGGTCTGGATCGTCGACCCGCTCGACGGCACCCGCGAGTTCTCCGAGCCGCCCCGCGACGACTGGGCCGTGCACGTGGCGCTGTGGGAGCGCCACCGGGACGGGGGGAGGGGTCCCGGCGGGGTCGGCGAGCTCACGGCCGGGGCCGTGGCCCAGCCCGCCCTGGGCCAGACGTTCACGACCGGCCGGCCCCCCGTCGTACCGGCCCGGACGTCGCAGCGGCTCCGGATCGCCGTCTCGCGCAGCCGCCCGCCCGAGTTCGTGCCGGCGCTGGCCGCCGAGCTCGACGCCGAGCTGGTGCCGATGGGCTCCGCGGGGGTCAAGGTGCTCTCCGTGGCCCGCGACCTCACCGACGCCTACGTCCACGCCGGCGGCCAGTACGAGTGGGACTCCGCCGCGCCGGTGGCGGTGGCCCGGGCGGCGGGGCTGTTCACCAGCCGCGTCGACGGCACCCCGCTGCAGTACAACCAGGACGAGGTCTACCTGCCCGACCTCATCGTCTGCCGCCCCGAGATCGCCGAGCAGGTCGTCGCCTTCACCCGCGCCCACGGCGTGGGCTGACCCCGGCGGCCGCTCAGGCCCGGGGGTGGCGGGCCAGCCAGCGGCGTACGGGGACCGCCTCCTGCTGCTCGTAGCCGACCGGCAGCAGCACGTCGCCGGCGCTGCTGAGGTAGTAGATCTGCCAGTGGTAGTAGCCGAAGAACGCCCGGGGGTGCTCCTGCATGACCTCGGCGAGGCGGGTCACACCACGCACGTACGCCGGGTGGTTGTTGTAGGAGTAGAGCGCACCGGGGCGCCCACCGGGCCGGGCGAAGCCCCGCGAGGCGAGGTAGCGGCCGGCGGCCATGATCGCGTCGCGCGGGTCGTCGATGTCGCCCTGCCCCCAGCGGGCCCACGTGGCGGGGATGAACTGCATCGGTCCCTGCGCGCCGGCTACCGAGGTGCCGCGGATCCGGCCCATGCCGGTCTCGACCAGGTTGATCGCAGCGAGGTACTCCCAGTCGACGCCGAAGCGGCGCTGCGCCGCGCGGTAGTGGCTCAGCAGCGCCTGCGCGGGCGCCGGCTCGACGATGCGCCACGCGGGCAGGGTGTCGCTCAGCGTGTAGTGCATCGAGCGGAACTCCCGGCGCGAGGCGACGTTGGCCCGGACGCGGGAGCGGAGCCGGCCGGGCAGCTCGGCCAGGACGCGCTGGTCCCAGCCGGGGCGGGTGCCCAGGACGCGGTAGGCCACCTGCTGGAGGTGCCCCGCGGCCGCCAGCACCTCGGGCGCGCTGGTGCGGTCGGCGATCGCGTCCTCGGCGGCGAGGACCTGACGGGCCAGCTGGCGCGGCGTACGGGCCCGGGCCGGACGGTCGGCGAGGGAACGGGCCAGCGGTGCGGGCAGGGCCGCCCGGGGGCGCGCGGGGCCGTCGGGGGCGGCTGAGGACGTGGCGGCCGGGGGAGCGGCCGGGCTGGCGCTGTCGGAGTCGCCGCTGCAGCCGGTGCCGGCGACCAGCACGGCCAGCACCAGTCCGAGGGCGGTGGAGCGGGGCCGGCGTCGGTGGTTCATCGGTCCCAGCGTAGGCAGCCTAGAGTGGGATCCCCACCCCCGGTCGCGCTGATCCGGGGGGTCTTCGTGCTGTCCCGCAGTGCCGTCCGACCCAGGAGCACCCGTGCCACTCACCGGTCTCGTCGACGCCGTCCTGGCCGACGCCACCCTCGCCGCAGCCGTGGCGGACGTGCCGCGCGGGTCGGCCCGCACCCGCGACCTCACCGGGCCCTCGGCGCTGCGCCCGTTCCTGGTCGCGGGGCTGCTCCGGGCCGGACGCACGGTGCTCGCGGTCACCCCGACGTCGCGGGAGGCCGAGGACCTCGTCACCGCGCTCGGCGACGTGATGGACCCCACCACCGTCGGCTACTACCCGAGCTGGGAGACCCTGCCCCACGAGCGGCTCAGCCCGCGCAGCGACACGGTGGGCCAGCGGCTCGCGGTGCTGCGCCGGCTGCGTCACCCGGGCACGGACCGCACCAACGGTCCGCTCTCGGTCGTGGTCGCCCCCGTGCGCTCGATCCTGCAGCCGCAGGTGCCGGGGCTCGGTGACCTGGAGCCGGTCGAGCTCGTCGTGGGCGACACCGCGCCGCTCGAGGACCTGGTGCGGCGGCTGGCCGACGCGGCGTACACGCGGGTCGACCTGGTCGAGAAGCGCGGCGAGTTCGCGGTGCGCGGCGGGATCGTCGACGTCTTCCCGCCCACCGAGGAGCACCCGCTGCGCGTGGAGCTGTGGGGCGACGACGTGGAGGAGATCCGCTGGTTCGCCGTGGCCGACCAGCGCACGCTCGACAAGGCCGAGCGGCTGTGGGCCCCGCCGTGCCGCGAGCTCCTGCTCACCGACGAGGTACGTCGGCGGGCCGCCGCGCTGGGCCAGCAGCACCCGGCGCTGCTCGAGCTGACCGACAAGATCGCCGCCGGCATCGCCGTGGAGGGCATGGAGTCGCTCGCGCCGGTGCTGGTCGACGAGATGGAGCTGCTCGTCGACCTGCTGCCCGCGGGCACCCACGTGCTGCTGCTCGACCCCGAGCGCGCGCGCAGCCGCGCCCACGACCTGGTCGCCACCTCCGAGGAGTTCCTCGACGCGAGCTGGGCCGCCGCGGCCGGCGGCGGCTCCTCGCCGATCGACCTCGGCGCGGCGTCGTACCGCTCCCTCGGCGACGTCCGCATGCACTCCCTCGAGCGCGACCTCGGCTGGTGGACCCTCAGCCCCTTCGGCCTCGATCTCGACGCCCCCGGCGGCGTAGTCCCGGACGAAATCGGGGTCCCGGAGCCGGATTCACCCCGGGATCGTCAGGGACTACCCCACCGGGCGACCGACCCCTACCGCGGCGACGTGGAGCAGGCGATCACCGACCTGGAGCGGTGGCGCGGCGACGGCTACCGCACGGTCGTGGTCTACCCCGGGCACGGGCCCGCGCAGCGGATGGTCGAGGCGCTGGGCGAGCGCGACGTGCCGGCGCGGCTGGTCGAGGAGCTGGGGAGCGAGCCCACCGGGGTGGTGGAGGTGACCTGCGGGTCGCTGGCGCAGGGCTTCGTCGACGACGTCAACCGGCTCGCGCTGCTCACCGCCGAGGACATCTCGGGCCAGCGCGCCTCGACCCGTGACATGCGCGCGATGCCGGCGCGCCGCAAGAAGCAGATCGACCCCCTCGAGCTCAAGGCCGGCGACCACGTCGTCCACGAGCAGCACGGCGTGGGCCGCTTCGTGGAGATGAAGCAGCGCGAGGTGCAGGGCGCGGTGCGCGAGTACCTCGTGCTCGAGTACGGCCCGTCCAAGCGCGGCGGGCCGGCGGACCGGCTCTTCGTGCCGGCCGACGCGCTCGACCAGGTCACCCGCTACGTCGGCGGCGAGCAGCCGAGCCTCGACCGGCTCGGTGGCGCCGACTGGGCCAAGCGCAAGGGCAAGGCCCGCAAGGCGGTGCGGGAGATCGCCGCCGAGCTGATCAAGCTCTACGCCGCACGCCAGGCCACCAAGGGGCACGCGTTCGGGCCCGACACCCCGTGGCAGCGCGAGCTGGAGGACGCCTTCCCGTTCACCGAGACCCCCGACCAGCTCACCACGGTCGAGGAGGTCAAGTCCGACATGCGCCAGACCGTGCCGATGGACCGACTGGTCTGCGGCGACGTCGGCTACGGCAAGACCGAGATCGCGGTGCGGGCGGCCTTCAAGGCGGTGCAGGACGGCAAGCAGGTGGCGGTGCTGGTGCCGACGACGCTGCTGGTCACCCAGCACCTCTCGACGTTCAGCGAGCGGATGAGCGGATTCCCGGTGGTGGTCAAGGGGCTGAGCCGCTTCCAGACCGACGCCGAGGCCGCCGAGGTCACCGCCGGTCTGGCCGAGGGCACCGTCGACATCGTCGTCGGCACCCACCGGCTGCTCAACCCCGACATCAAGATGAAGGACCTCGGTCTGATCATCGTCGACGAGGAGCAGCGCTTCGGGGTGGAGCACAAGGAGCAGATGAAGCGGATGCGCACCAGCGTCGACGTGCTCTCGATGTCGGCCACCCCGATCCCGCGCACCCTGGAGATGGCGGTCACGGGCATCCGCGAGATGTCGACGATCACCACCCCGCCGGAGGAGCGGCACCCCGTGCTGACGTACGTCGGCGCCTACGAGGACCGGCAGGTGACCGCCGCCGTACGACGTGAGCTGCTGCGCGACGGCCAGGTGTTCTACATCCACAACCGCGTGAGCTCGATCGAGAAGGCCGCGGCCCGGATCAAGGAGCTGGTGCCCGAGGCCCGCGTCGCCACCGCCCACGGGCAGATGGGCGAGCACCGCCTCGAGCAGGTGATGCTCGACTTCTGGGAGAAGCGCTTCGACGTGCTCGTGTGCACCACGATCGTGGAGTCGGGCCTCGACGTCTCCAACGCCAACACCATGCTGATCGAGCGGGCCGACACCCTCGGCCTGAGCCAGCTCCACCAGCTGCGCGGCCGGGTGGGGCGCAGCCGGGAGCGCGCCTACGCCTACTTCCTCTACCCCGCCGAGAAGCCGCTCACCGAGACCGCCCACGAGCGGCTGGCCACGCTGGCCCAGCACTCCGACCTCGGGGGCGGCATGGCGATCGCGATGAAGGACCTCGAGATCCGCGGCGCCGGCAACCTGCTCGGTGGCGAGCAGTCGGGCCACATCGCCGACGTCGGCTTCGACCTCTACGTCCGCCTGGTCGGAGAGGCGGTGCAGGACTTCCGCGGCGACAAGGAGCCCGAGCTCAACGAGGTCCGCATCGAGCTGCCGATCGACGCCCACCTGCCCCACGACTACATCACCAGCGAGCGGCTGCGGCTGGAGATGTACAAGCGCCTGGCCGAGGTGCGCACCGACGGCGACGTCGACCAGATCGCTGAAGAGATGGTCGACCGCTACGGCGAGCCGCCCCAGGAGGTCCTCTCCCTCCAGCTCGTGGCCCGGCTGCGGGCCCGGGCCCGCGACGCCGGTGTCGGCGAGCTGACGATCGCCGGTCGCAACGTCCGCTTCGCGCCGGTGGACCTGCCCGAGTCGCGCCAGGTGCGGCTGAACCGGCTCTACCCCAAGTCGATCGTGAAGAGCTCCGGCACCGTGCTGGTGCCGCGGCCGGGCATCCCCGGGGCGACCGGTCGCCCGCTGACCGGGGTGGCACTGCTTGAATGGGCGCGCGGCGTCCTCGACGCCGTCATCGACCCCCGTGAGACCAAGGAGCCAGCGTGATCCGGAGCAGCCGACCGACCCTGCGCCGCGCCGCCGCCGGCGCCGCCGTGCTCACCGTGGGGCTCGTGTCCTCCGGGTGCGGCGTGGGCAGCACGCAGGTCGCACCGGGGGTCGCCGCCGAGGTCGGCGAGGCCACGATCAGGATCTCCGAGGCCAACGCTGCCGCCGAGGACCTGTGCGAGATGTTCACCGTGCTCTCGGAGCAGGGGGCGGCCCAGCCGCTGCCGGGGTCGCTGGTCCGCCAGGACTCGCTGCGCTCCCTGGTGCTGCGTGAGGTCGCCGACCAGCTCGGCGAGGAGTACGACGCCGCGCCCGGCGACAACTACGCCTCGACCCTCGACAACATCCGCACCCAGCTCACCGAGATCGGCGTCGACGCCGCTCTCGTCGAGCGCGTGGCCCCGGACCTGGCCGCCATCGACTACTACGGCGACGTGGTGACCGAGATCGGTCAGGACCGGCTCGACCTCGACCCCGCCTCGGACGCCCAGGGCGCCGGCCTCCAGGAGGGGCTCGCGGTCGCCACCGCGTGGCAGGCCGACCACCCGATCGAGCTCAACCCGCGCTACGGCTCGATCGAGCTGGTCGACACCCCCCAGCTGCTCTCGATGACCACCGAGGACCTCTCGACCGCGGTCAGCGACTTCGCCACCTCGGCCAAGACGGCCACCGACATCAACGAGGCCGGACCCGAGACGGGCTCCGCGCTCGCCGCCGACCTCCCGCCCTCGCAGCGCTGCGGCTGAGCCGTGCCCGGGCAGGGTCAGCCGCTGGTCGACTTCCTGACCGTGATGCGCCGGCTGCGGGCCGAGTGCGCCTGGAAGCGCGAGCAGACCCACCGCTCGCTGGCGCGCTACCTGCTCGAGGAGACCCACGAGACGCTCGAGGCGATCGAGACCGGGACGCCGGAGGACCTGCGCGAGGAGCTCGGTGACCTGTTGCTGCAGGTCTACTTCCACGCGGTGATCGCCGAGCAGGCCGGTGACTTCACGCTCGACGACGTCGCCCGCGGGATCACCGAGAAGATGGTCCGGCGCAACCCGCACGTCTTCGGCGACGCCACCGACCCCGGCGACTCCGCGGCGGTCAACGAGCTGTGGGAGTCGGTCAAGGCCACCGAGAAGCAGCGCAGCTCCGTCGAGGACGGCATCGCCCCCACGCTGCCGGCCCTGCTCTACGCCGACAAGGTGCTCGACCGACTCGACCGGCTCGACCGGCTCGACCGGCTCGACCGGCTCGACCGGCTGGCGCGAGCGGGCGGCGTACCGGGTGCGGGCGGGAGCACGGGGGACGGCGCCGGTGACGACCTGGGGGAGCGCCTGCTGGCCCTGGTGGTCGAGGCGCGCGAGACCGGCACCGACCCGGAGCAGGCGCTGCGCGACGCCGTACGCCGACGGCTGCGGTAGCCCGCGGCCGGCGCGGCACGGTCCGAGGTCACTGGCCGAGCAATTGTCGGCAAGACGCCCTCCGCAGGGCCGATGGCAGGGCATCACGCCGACAATTGAACTGTTAGCGCCCCCCAGCGGCCCGGCGCCGGAGGACGACCGCTCGGCCGACGGCGCCGACCGCCAGCACTGCCACCCCGGCCACCACCGACTCCCGCGGCAGGGTCGCGCCGAGCACCAGGCAGCCCACGAGCCCCAGCACGTGCAGCGCCCGCGGCCAGCGACGTTCGGCAGCCGGCTGACGCAGGGCGGAGAGGTTGGCCACGGCGTAGTAGACGAGCACGCCGAGCGAGCTGAACCCGATGGCCTGGCGCAGGTCGGCCACGCAGACCAGCGCCACGATGGCCACCCCGACGGCGAGCTGGGCGTGGTCGGGCACCCGGTGGACGGGGTGCACCGAGGCCAGCCACACCGGCAGGTCGCGCTCGCGAGCCATCGCCAACGAGGTGCGGCCGACACCGGCGAGCAGGGCCAGCAGCGCACCGAGGCTCGCGGCGGCGGCTCCCACCCGGACCACCGGCTCCGCCCACGCCGCTCCGGCGACCCCGACGGCGTCCGCGACCGGGCTCGAGGTCGAGGCCAGGTCGGGGCCGAGCACCAGCAGCAGCGCGACGGCGACGGCCGCGTAGACCACGACCGCCACACCCAGGGCGACCAGGATGGCGCGGCCCAGGGTCTCGGGCCGGCGCACCTCCTCGGCGAGGGTGGCGATCCGGGCGTAGCCGGCGAAGGCGAAGAACAGCAGTCCCGCGGCCTGGAGGATCCCCAGCACGCCGCCGTCGCCCTGCCAGGGGTCGGCCGCACGGGTGGCGCCCCCGTAGGTCAGCACCAGCACCAGGCCGAGCGTGAGGAGGGTGGCGACGAGCAGGACGCGGGCGACCACGGCGGTCCGGGTCACCCCGCGCAGGTTGGCGCCGGTGAGCAGCACCACGGCGAGGACCCCCAGTGCTCGCTGGACCCACGGGCCTGCGGCGGGCACGGCGTACGCGGCGAACGTCATCGCCATCGCGGCGCACGACGCGGTCTTGCCGACCACGAACCCCCAGCCGGCCAGGAACCCCCACCAGGGGCCGAGGACCTCGCGGCCGAAGAGGTAGGTGCCGCCCGAGGAGGGGTACGTCGACGCGAGCTGCGCCGAGGCGGTGGCGTTGCAGAAGGCGACCACCGCGGCCACGGCCAGCGCCACGAGCAGCCCGGCGCCGGCGGCCTCGGCGGCCGGGGCGAAGGCGGCGAAGACACCGGCGCCGATCATGGCGGTGAGACCGACGACGACCGCGTCGCCCGTGCCGAGGCGACGGTCGAGCGCCGGCTGCGGGGCGCTCACCGGGGAGTCCGCCCGAGAGTCGTGGTCATGCGGCCATCCTGGGCGACCACCGGGGTCGGCACCTGATCGGCCTTGCGCACCTGGGGTTCAGCCGCGGCCGAAGGTGTAGCGCACGTCCACGTCGAGGCTCGGTCGCCCGTCCGGGCCGGATCGCTCGGCCAGCAGCGCCCCCACCCGCGCCTGGATCTCGTCGTGCGCCTCCGGGGGCGTGCCCGCCCACAGGGCGCGCATCCCGGTGCCCATCGACCAGCGGCGCCACTGCTCGACGTCCGCGAAGCCGATCGCGTAGGTCACCGACTCGCTCCGGACGTCGGTGAACCCGGCCGCCCGCACGAGGTCGTCGACGGTGGCGTCGTCCTGGAAGACCTGGGGCATCGCGGTCGACGCCTGCGCCGCCACGTCGATGTAGTCGGTGAAGACCTCCTCGACCGCGCGCCACGCGGGCGTCCAGGGCCGGAACGTGGAGAACCCCAACCGACCCCCGTCGGCGAGCAGCGGACGCCACCGCCGCAAGGCTGCCCCGGGATCGGGCAGGAAGAAGAGCACCAGCGACGAGGCCACGACGTCGTAGGCGCCCGCCTCGACCAGCGTGCACTCCTCGGGGGAGCTCACGTCGGCCACGCCCACCTGCACCTGCGCCAGGTCGCGGCGGCCGGCCTCCTCGCCGGTCAGCCGCACCATCGCGGGCGCGAGGTCGACCGCGTCCACCCGGCCCGAGGGGCCCACCGCGTCGGCGAGCGGGAAGGTCACCGCCCCCCGCCCGCACCCGAGGTCGAGCGCCCGCTGCCCCGACACCGGGGCGAGGCGCTCGACGAGCCCACCGGCGATCGTCGCGAAGAACACGGCTCCGGACTGGTCGTAGACCTCGGCGATGCTGTCGAACAACGCGGCGATCCGGGCCGACGGGTCCTCCTCCTGGGTCATCGCGCCAGTATCGGCGCAGCGGTACGACGCCCCCGCGTGTCGCCGTACGTCGGTCCGTGCCTCCTGGGGCACCTCGGCCCGTCCGCGCAGCCGGACCCGGTGTCATGTCGCGTCCAACCGCGCGGCGACCTCCTCGGCCGCGGTCCGGATCGCCTCGTCGGTGAGGTTCGGCAGCACGTCCTCCCAGAGCGGCAGCATCGCGCCGGAGGCCTCGAGCAGGCCCAGGGGTCGCGGCATGAACCACACGTGGAAGTGCGCGCCGCCGTCCCCCCAGCGCATCAGGTGCACCCGCGCGGCGTCGCCCCGGGCCATGATCGCCCGGTCCACCCGCGCGCACAGGTCGCCGAACGAGGCGGCGGCCGCGGGCGGCAGGTCGGCGAAGGAGTCCACGTGCACCCGGGTCGCGGCCCACACGGTGCCCGGGATGCTGCAGCCCGACGGTGGGTGCAGCGTCCAGTGCTCGTCGGCCCAGACCGGCGCCTGCGCCCGCCCGGTGCAGACCCCGCACTCGCCGCCACCGGGCTCGCCGCGTCGTGGGGGCTCGGGAAGGGTCCGGGGTCCGGGTGCGACGGGGACGAGGGGCTCGGCCCAAGGTGTTCTCATGGCTCCACCCTCGGCCTCCGGCCGACGGGCCGCTTGATCCATCTCGCTCACTGCGGCGAGCTCGGCGCGACCTTCCGGTTGAGCCACTGCTTGGGGTCGCCGAACCCGAGGTCGGTGATGCCCTCCTGGCGCAGCCGTGCCACCGCCAGCAGTCGGTGATGGGCGGCGAAGGTCAGCACGTGGGCGACCATCGCGCCGTAGGTCATCACGGTCGCTTCCGGGGAGAACGCGTCCACGAAGGTCTCGTCGAAGCGCCCCTCGCGCGCCACCGTCGTGACGTGCGCGGCGAACGCCGGCCCCTCGACGTCCAGGCGGCGGCGCATCCCCGCCACGGACTCCCCGCGCTCCACCGCGAAGTCGTAGGTGCGGTCGTCCATGGCGGCGTTCCACATCGCCAGCTGACCGATCAGTCGCGACAGCGCCCATCGCAGGCTCTCGCCGTCGATGCCGTCGACCGGCGCCGCGAGGGGTACGTCGAGGGCCCGGTCGTCGAGCCGGGCGGCGCGCTCGACGAGCTGCTCGACCAACCAGACGTGGTGCTCGACCATCTCGACGACGAGGTCCATGCCGTCCATCCTGTGCCGGCCCGGCAGCCGGAGGCCAGCCGGGGGGTGGAAGTGCACGTGGCTCGGCGCCTCGATCTGGAAGCGACCGGGCCGGCGCCTCCAGGTCGAGGGCGCGACGCCGTACGCGCGCCGGAACGCCCGGGTGAAGGCCTCGTGCGAGGAGAAGCCGGCCGCCACCGCGATGTCGAGCAGGGTCTCCTCGGTGGTGGTCATCCGGTGCGCCGCCCTCTCCATCAGCACGCGAGCCCGGAAGCGGGTCGGAGTCTCCCCGGCGACGGCGGCGATCACGCGCTCGAAGTGGAAGCGCGAGAGGTGCGCGGCGGCGGCCATCTGCTCCGCCCGCGCCGGCGCCGCGTCGAGATCGACGGCGAGCAGGTCCACGAACGCGACGAACCGGTCGACCGGGGTCCCCGAAGGCTCCGTCATGCCGGTGAGTATGCGTCATGATTCCGGCGGTCGGGCGGCACCTGGAGGGACTCCCGGAGAGCGCTAGGGTGCCTGGACACCTTCGTCGGCACCCGGTCACGGCGGCTGCAGCCGCGCTGGTCCGACCCCAGATCGCACCAGGAGCAACCCGTGGCATCTATCGAAGCAGTCGGCGCCCGCGAGATCCTCGACTCGCGCGGCAACCCCACCGTCGAGGTCGAGGTCCTCCTCGACGACGGAGCGTTCGCCCGGGCCATGGTGCCCAGCGGCGCCTCGACCGGAGCCTTCGAGGCGGTGGAGCTGCGCGACGGCGGCGACCGCTACCTCGGCAAGGGCGTCGGCAAGGCCGTCGACGGGGTGATCCAGAAGATCGGGCCCGCGGTCGAGGGCCTGGCCGCCGACGACCAGCGGCTGGTCGACCAGACCATGCTCGAGCTCGACGGCACGCCCAACAAGGCCGAGCTCGGCGCCAACGCGATCCTGGGTGTCTCGCTCGCCGTGGCGCGCGCGGCGGCGGAGTCCTCCGGGCTCCCGCTCTACCGCTACGTCGGCGGGCCCAACGCCCACCTGCTGCCGGTCCCGATGATGAACATCCTCAACGGCGGGTCGCACGCCGACTCCAACGTCGACATCCAGGAGTTCATGATCGCGCCGATCGGCGCCCCCACCTTCCGCGAGGCGCTGCGCACCGGCGCGGAGGTCTACCACGCGCTGAAGTCGGTGCTGAAGAAGAAGGGCCTCTCGACCGGGCTCGGCGACGAGGGCGGCTTCGCCCCCAACCTGGACTCCAACCGCGCTGCGCTCGACCTGATCGCCGAGGCCGTGGAGGCCGCCGGTCTCACGCTGGGCCGCGACATCGCGCTGGCCATGGACGTGGCCGCCTCGGAGTTCTGCACCGACGGCAGCTATGCGTTCGAGGGCGGCGCCAAGACCGCCGACGAGATGACCTCCTACTACGCCGACCTGGTCGCCTCCTACCCGATCGTCTCCATCGAGGACCCGCTCGACGAGGACGACTGGGACGGCTGGAAGGCGATCACCGACCGGCTCGGCACCCAGACCCAGATCGTCGGCGACGACCTCTTCGTCACCAACGTCGAGCGCCTCCAGCGCGGCATCACCGGCGGCCAGGCCAACTCGCTGCTGGTCAAGGTCAACCAGATCGGGTCGCTCACCGAGACCCTCGACTCCGTCGAGCTGGCCCACCGCAGCGGCTACCGCTGCATGATGAGCCACCGCTCGGGCGAGACCGAGGACACCACCATCGCCGACCTCGCGGTCGCCACCAACTGCGGCCAGATCAAGACCGGGGCGCCCGCGCGCTCGGACCGCGTGGCCAAGTACAACCAGCTGCTGCGCATCGAGGACGAGCTGGGTGACGCGGCTCGCTACGCCGGAGCGGCCGCGTTCCCGCGATACCAGCCCTGAACCAGGCAGACTCGGGTCCGTGCCCGCCCCACGACGTCATCCGCCGCGCCCTGCCCCGGGAGGCCGGCGCGGACCCGGGGCGGGCCGTACGTCGGGCGGGCGCGCCCCGCGGTCGGGACTGAGGCCGGCGGGGCCGACCGGGCCGACCGGCCCTGCGCGAGCGGCGGCGCCCGCGCCTCACCGGGCGGGCGGCGATCCTGGTCCTGGTGCTCGCGGTGCTCGTGGTCTCCTACGCCTCCTCGCTGCGCGCCTACCTCCAGCAGCGCGCCCACATCGGCGACCTCAAGGAGCAGATCGCGGAGCGGCAGGCCAGCATCGACGACCTCGAGCGCGAGAAGTCGCGCTGGGACGACGACGCGTTCGTCCGCGCCCAGGCCCGCGAGCGCTTCGGCTACCTGCTGCCGGGCGAGACGTCGTACGTCGTGCTCGACGAGCGGGGGCGACCCGTGGAGTCCGAGGCCGAGCTGAGCGACCCCGACTCGGTGGCCCCCACGCGTCCCGAGGCGATCTACGCCGACGTGTGGGAGTCGGTGGTGCTGGCCGGCAAGCCGCCCGAGCAGGACCCGCCGCCGGCGAGTCGGATCGGGCCCGCCGAGGACGACGAGGGGTGAGGGCGGTGATCGAGCCCGACGACGAGGACGTCGTCGCCCGCCAGCTCGGTCGCCCGCCGCGGTCCATCCACGCGGTCGGTCACCGGTGCCCGTGCGGCAACCCCGACGTGGTGACCACCGAGCCCCGGCTCCCCGGTGGCGCACCGTTCCCGACGACCTTCTACCTCACCTGCCCGCGGGCCGCGTCGCTGATCGGTACGCTCGAGGGCTCGGGGCTGATGAAGCAGATGCAGGCCCGGCTGGGGGAGGAGCCCGGGCTCGCCGCGGGCTACCGCGGGGCCCACGAGGCCTACCTCGCCGCGCGCGCCGAGCTGGGCGACGTACCCGAGATCGACGGCATCTCCGCCGGCGGGATGCCCGACCGGGTCAAGTGCCTGCACGTCCTGGCCGGCCATGCGCTGGCCGCCGGCCCCGGCGTCAACCCGCTCGGCGACGAGGTGCTGGACCTGCTGGGCGAGTGGTGGGCCGAGGGCCCGTGCGTGGCCCGGCCGGCCGACCCGGGATGAGTCGGGAGCCCGTCGCCGCGATCGACTGCGGCACCAACACCATCAAGCTGCTGATCGGCACCCTGCCCGACGTCGCGGTGCGCGAGGCCCGGATGGTGCGCCTGGGCCAGGGCGTCGACCGCACCGGGCGGCTCGACGACACAGCGCTGGAGCGCGCGTTCGAGGCCCTCGACGAGTACGCCGACCTGGTGCGGGCGCACGGCGTGGAGCGGGTCCGCTTCTGCGCGACCTCGGCCACCCGTGACGCCGCCAACGCCGCCACCTTCGTCGAGGGCGTCGTGGCTCGGCTCGGGGTGCAGCCGGAGGTGCTCACCGGCGCCGAGGAGGCCGCGCTCGCCTACGCGGGTGCGGTGCGCCACCTCACCCGGACGTCGCGGTCGCCCGCGCCGCCGGTGCTGGTGGTCGACGTCGGGGGCGGCTCCACCGAGCTGATCCTCGGGGAGGACGCCCCCACGGCGGCGCACTCGATGGACATCGGCTCGGTCCGGCTGCACGAGCGCCACCTCCACGACGACCCGCCGACCGCCGACCAGGTGGCGGCGTGCGTCGCCGACATCGACTCCGCGCTCGAGGCCTGCCCGGTGACACCGGCCGACGCGGCCACGGTCGTCGGGGTCGCGGGCACCGTGACCACGGTCGCGGCCGCGGTGCTCGACCTGCCGGCGTACGACCGGGACGCGCTCGACGGACAGGTGCTGGGTGTGGAGGCGATCCACGAGACGGCGCAGCGGCTGCTCGGTCTGAGCGTCGCCGAGCGACGGGCACTGCCCTACATGCACCCCGGCCGCGCCGACGTGATCGGCGCCGGCGCGCTGATCTGGTCGCGGGTGCTGCGGCGCGCGTCCGTCGGCTCAGTGGTCGTCTCGGAGGCCGACATCCTCGACGGCATCGCCTGGAGCCTGGTCGAGGGGGCCTGACTGCGGTCGGGTTTTACCTCACGGAGGAGTGGCTACCGGCGGGGCATGACGCAGCCAGCCACCCCACCACCGACGAGCAGCGATGCGCCTCTCGGCGCGCTCGTCCACCAGCTGACCGAGCAGGTGCCGGACCTGATCCGCAGCGAGCTGCGACTGGCCCAGGCCGAGCTCGCCGAGAAGGGCCGCAGCGCCGGCAAGGGCATCGGCGCGTTCGGCGCGGCCGGGCTGCTGGCGCTGTACGGCGTCGCCTGCCTGCTCGCTGCCGTCGTGCTCGCGCTGGCGCTCGCGCTGCCGGCCTGGGCCGCCGCGCTCGTCGTCGGTCTGCTGCTCCTGGCCGGGGCCGCGGTCGCGGCGCTGGCGGGTCGGAAGTCGGTCGGGCAGGCCTCCCCGCCGACGCCCGAGCGCGCGGTGGCGGGGCTCAAGGACGACGTCGCCACGATCAAGGGAGGCCACCGGTGACCAGCCAGACGCCCGAGGAGATCGCCGCCGACATCGAGCGGCAGCGCGACCAGCTCGCCGACACCGTCGACGCCCTCCAGGCCAAGCTCGACGTGAAGACCCGCGCCCAGGGGGCCGCCCACGACCTGGCCGACAAGGCGACCACCGAGGGTGGCAAGCCGCGCCCGGAGCTCCTCGCCGCCGGGGTCGGCGTGGTCGTGGTCGTGGGGCTGCTGCTCTGGCGCCGGCGCCGCTGACCGGCCCCGCACCCCTGACCACCCACTCGCACCCCACGATCGGGACGTCCTAGGGTGGACGTCTCGGAAGGAGAACCCCATGAAGAAGATCCCACTGCTGTTCGCCGGCGCCGCCGGCTACGTCCTCGGCACCCGCGCCGGACGCGAGCGCTACGAGCAGATCCGCGCCGGTGCCCGCAAGGTCGCCCGCGACCCACGGGTGCAGTCCGCCAAGGACAAGGCCTCCGACACGGTCGCCACCCAGGCGTCCGCTGCCGCCGAGACCGCCAAGCACAAGGTGAGCGACGCTGCCTCCAGTGCCGCCGACAAGGTCCGTCGCGACGCCTCGATCCAGCCCAGCCCCTGAGCCGCTGACTCCCGCTGCTCCGGTGGTCGAGGTGCGAGCGCAGGGGCCTCCGGTGGTTGAGCTGCGAGCGCAGGGTCTCCGGTGGTTGAGGTGCGAGCGGAGGGGCCTCCGGTGGTTGAGGTGCGAGCGCAGCGGCCTCCGGTGGTTGAGCGCTCGCCTGACGCCTCGGTGAGGTGGTTTCGAGGCTCGTCGCTGGCGCTCCTCGCACCTCAACCATCGTGGGCTGGCTCGTCGCTGGCGCTCCTCGCACCTCAACCATCGTGGGCTGGCTCGTCGCTGGCGCTCCTCGCACCTCAACCATCGTGGGCTGGCTCGTCGCTGGCGCTCCTCGCACCTCGCACCTCGACCGCACCTCGACCAGCGTGAGCACGTCCACCAGCGCGGGGCTGACCGGATGAACCGTGCGCTCCCGCACCCCGCCACGGGTCAGCCGTTCGCGTCGCCGGTGCCACCGGCCTCCGGCTGGCCGGGCGACCCGGCGGTCGGCGCCGGCAGTGGCGACCCGCTGGCCGAGCTCGGGGCCGCCGTGAGCACCTGCCGGCGCTGCCCGCGGCTGGTCGCCTGGCGCGAGGAGGTCGCGGTGGGCAAGCGGGCGGCGTACGCCGGGGAGCCCTACTGGGGCAGGCCGATCGCCGGATGGGGCGCCCGGCACCCGGGGGTCCTCATCGTCGGGCTGGCACCGGCCGCCCACGGCGGCAACCGCACCGGCCGGATCTTCACCGGCGACCGCTCCGGCGACTGGCTCGTCGCCTCGCTGCACCGCGTGGGCCTGGCCACCCAGCCCACCAGCGTCCACGCCGCCGACGGCCTGGAGCTCATCAACACCCGGATGGTCGCTGCCGTGCGCTGCGCCCCGCCGCAGAACAAGCCGACCACGGACGAGAAGGAGCGCTGCGCGCCCTGGCTCGACGAGGAGCTGGCGCTGGTCGCACCGGACGTCAGGGTCGTCGTGGCGCTCGGCAGCATCGGCTGGGCCGCCACGCTGCGCGCCGTACGCCGCGCGGGCTGGGAGGTGCCGCGACCCCAGCCCCGCTTCGGCCACGGCGCCGAGGCGAGCCTCGGTGGGTCGGCGGGCGAGGTGGTGCTGCTCGGCAGCTATCACCCGAGCCAGCAGAACACCTTCACCGGCAAGCTCACCGAGCCGATGCTCGACGACGTGCTCGGCCGCGCGGCACGCCTGGCTGCCAGAATGCGCGAGTGACCGACCGGCCTCCCGGGACGTCATGCGGACGGTGCAGCCCCTTGCTCCCTCCGCATGACGTCCCGGCGCCGCACCGGGCACGGACGCCCCCGTATCCCAACCGGCAGAGGAAGCCGTCTTAAACACGGTCCAGTGTGGGTTCGAACCCCACCGGGGGCACCGAGGACCGGCCCCGCGGACGGCCGCGACGAACACCGAGCAGGCAGGCTGGAGCCATGAGCCACGAGCACCACGACGACCACGCCCACGACCAGGGCGGCGACTGGGCGGATCGCTACAGCCAGGAGACCTGGGACGAGCGGTACGCCGGCGCCGACCGGATCTGGAGCGGCAACCCCAACCCCACCCTGGTCGCGCACGTGGGCGACCTGCCCCCCGGCGACGCGCTCGACATCGGCAGCGGCGAGGGCGCCGACTCCGTCTGGCTGGCCCGCCAGGGGTGGCGGGTCACGGCCCTCGACGTCTCGCCGGTGGCGCTGGGCCGGGTGGTCGCGCACGCGGCGGAGGCCGGCGTCGGTGACCGGGTGACGCCGCTGCACCACGACCTGATGGCCGGCGGGGACGTCCCCGGCGACCACGACCTGGTGAGTGCCCACTTCATGCACGTGCCGCGGACGATGTTCGCCGACTTCCACCGCCGGCTCGGGGCCGCGGTCCGCCCCGGCGGCGCCCTGCTGGTCGTCGGCCACCATCCCGACGACGTGGCCACCGGCGTACGCCGCCCTCACGGCCCCGACCTGCTCTTCACCCACGAGGACGTCGTCGCGGCGCTCGACCCCGACGCCTGGGACGTCCGGTACGCCGACTCCCCGACGCGGGAGATGGCCACCGACGGGGGGCCGGTGACCGTGCGCGACGCGGTGGTGCTCGCCGTGCGCCGTTGATCGCCCGTCATCGCCCGTGATCGCCCGTGATCGCCGGCGGACCGACGATGCCGCCGGTCCGCCGCGGGTGCGTCCGACGTCACACCGGCCGACCACCGTAGGGTCACGGGTCGGGAACGTTCCCGGCCCGGGGGGCGTTGAACTGGTACCAGGCTCGATAGACTGAGCCGCACACGGTCGAGCCGTCAGACTGACGGCCACCATCGGCCTCCAAGGAGGAGACCATGCAGAGCAACAACCCGGTGTTCCGCCGTTCCGAGGAGTTCACCCGCTCCGGAGCCACCAGCTCGCGTGCCGCCGGCTACGGCAACGACCCCTCCCAGTGGGGCGTCGGCGCCCCCGGCAGCGGCACCCCCACCCAGCAGCCGACCACCACCGGCCCGATGACCATCGACTCGGTGGTCCAGAAGACCGCGATGACCGTCGGCCTGGTCATCGTCGCGGCCGCCGTGACGTGGATCATGACCCCCGACATCACCAGCGAGGCCGCCCTCGGGCCGCTCTACCTCGCGCTGATGGTCGGTTCCTTCGGTGCCTTCGGGCTCTCGATGGTCAACTCGTTCAAGCGCGTGATCAGCCCCGGCCTGGTGCTGGCCTTCGCCGTGCTCGAGGGCGTTGCCCTCGGTGCGTTCAGCAAGCTGATCGAGGCGATGTTCCCGCAGGCCGAGGGCATCGTCACCCAGGCGGTGCTCGGCACGTTCGCGGCCTTCGCCGGGACGTTGGCGGCCTACAAGTTCTTCAACATCCAGGTCGGCAACAAGTTCCGCACCTTCGTGGTCGCGGCCATGTTCGGCATGGTGGCGCTGGGCCTGCTCGAGATGGTCCTCGCCGCGTTCGGCAACGGCTTCGGCCTCTTCGGCTTCGGCGCGATGGGTGCGCTGTTCTCGATCGGCGGCCTGGTGCTCGGTGTCTTCATGCTGATCCTCGACTTCGACTTCGTGGAGAAGGGCGTGGCCAACGCCATCCCCGAGCGTGAGTCGTGGCGCGCCGCGTTCGCGATGACCGTGAGCCTGGTCTGGATCTACACCAACCTGCTGCGCCTGCTGGCGATCTTCAGCCAGGAGTGACCTCCGGGGCCTCGGCCCCGACCCGCACCACCGCACGAGCCCCGGAGCGATCCGGGGCTCGTCGTGCGTCCGGGGCCCGGCGGTCGCCGGGCCTCAGTCGACCGTAGCCGGGTCCGGCTGCGTGTCGTGCGCGTCGGGCGCCTCGGCGTCGGCCTGCGGACGCCGACGGCGGTGACGCAGCTCGACCCAGCGCCCGCGCAGGCCGCGCCGGGCGCCGGTGATGTCGGTGCCGTCGAGCTCGGTGCCGGGCTCGTTGACGGCCTGGAGCGCGGCACGGGTGATCGGCAGCACGCCCTCGCCGCGGAACGGCTCCGGCAGGGCCTCGTCGTCGGGCGCCAGACCCGCCGCGGCCAGCACCGAGGGGATCAGCACCGCCGCGAGCTGGAGGTAGCCCTCGGGGGAGGGGTGGAACTGGTCGGGGCCGAAGAGCAGCGACGGAGCCGCCGCGAACTCCGGGCCGAGGATCGAGCCGAGCGACACCGTGCGCCCGCCCTCCTCCAGCACCGCGATCGTCTGCGCGGTGGCCAGGCGCCGGGACCAGGCGCGCGCCACCTGCTTCAGCGGCGGCGCGATCGGCTTGATCGTGCCCAGGTCGGGACACGTGCCGACCACGACGCTGACGCCGGCCTCGCGGAGCCGGCGTACGCCCTCGGCGAGCTGGCTGACCGACTGCGAGGGCGGGACGACGTGGGTGACGTCGTTGGCGCCGATCAGCACGATCGCGACCCGGGGCTCGATCAGCAGCGCGCGGTCGATCTGGCCGGCCAGCGCCGAGGTCTGGGCGCCGACGACGCAGTACTCCTTGAGGTAGACCCGGCGCTCGGCGTGCGCAGCAAGCCCGCTGGCCAGCACCGCGCCGGGGGTGTCCTCGACCCGCTCGCAGCCGTAGCCGGCCGCGCTGGAGTCGCCCAGCAGCGCGATGGTGATCGCCGGGCCGGGGCGGCCGCGGCCGTACCAGCCGCTCGCGTCGGGCGGCGGCTCGTCGCTGGCGTTGCCGATCATCCGCCGGGCGACCTTGGCCTCGGCGGCCAGCACGGCGTACAAGCTGGCGCCCACGAGCGACAGCCCGCCGCCGCCGTACGCCGCAGCAGCCGCCAGTCTCCGGGCCGCACTCGCCTTGCTCACGCAGCTGAGTCTAGGAAGCCCGGACCGGCGCAGGTTGGCCGGTCCGGGCGGTTGGCCCCTATGTTGGCCGGGTGCAGTACGTGAACTCGCTCATCGACCTGATCGGCAACACCCCGCTCCTGCGCCTCTCGCGCACCCTGGACCTCCCGGCGGGGGGAGAGAGCGGGCCCGACGGCGGCACGGACGGCGGCACGGACGGTGGGGGGCCGATGGTGCTCGCGAAGATCGAGTACCTCAACCCCGGCGGCTCCGTGAAGGACCGCATCGCCACGCGGATGATCGAGGCCGCGGAGGCGTCCGGCGAGCTGCAGCCGGGCGGCACGATCGTCGAGCCCACGTCCGGCAACACCGGGGTGGGGCTGGCGATGGTGGCCCAGGCCAAGGGCTACCACTGCGTCTTCGTGTGCCCCGACAAGGTCAGCGAGGACAAGCGCAACGTGCTCAAGGCCTACGGCGCGGAGGTCGTCGTCTGCCCGACCGCCGTGGCTCCCGAGCACCCCGACTCCTACTACAACGTCTCCGACCGCCTCGCCTCGCAGCCGGGCGCGTGGAAGCCCAACCAGTACGCCAACCCGCACAACCCGCGCTCGCACTACGAGACCACCGGGCCCGAGATCTGGGCGCAGACCGAGGGGCGGATCACCCACTTCGTCTGCGGCGTCGGCACCGGAGGCACGATCACCGGCACCGGGCGCTACCTCAAGGAGCAGAACCCCGACGTCCAGGTCATCGGCGCCGACCCGGCCGGCTCGGTCTACTCCGGCGGCACCGGCCGGCCCTACCTCGTCGAGGGCGTCGGCGAGGACTTCTGGCCCGACACCTACGACCGCGACATCGCGGACCGGATCATCGAGGTCTCCGACGCCGACTCGTTCGCGTTCACCCGGCGGCTGGCCCGCGAGGAGGCGCTGCTGGTCGGTGGCTCGTGCGGGATGGCGGCGTACGCCGCGCGGCAGCTGGCCCACGAGCTCGCGGGCACCCCCGAGGGCGAGGGCGCCGTGATCGTGGTGCTGCTGCCCGACTCCGGCCGCGGCTACCTCACCAAGGTCTTCAACGACGACTGGCTGGCGCAGTACGGCTTCGCCAGCGGCCAGGACGCCCCCACCCGGACCGTGGGTGAGGTGCTGCGCGGCAAGTCCGGGCAGCTGCCCGACCTGGTGCACACCCACCCCAACGAGACCATCGCGCAGGCCGTCGCGATCCTCCAGGAGTACGCCGTCTCGCAGATGCCGGTCGTGCGCGCGGAGCCACCGATCGTGGCTGCCGAGGTCGCCGGCTCGGTCTCCGAGCGGACGCTGCTGGACGCCCTCTACGCCGGGACCGCCAGGCTCACCGACCGCGTCGAGGACCACATGTCGCCGGCCCTGCCCGCGATCGGCTCCACCGAGGACCCGCGCGACGCCGTCGCGCTGATGGAGAAGGCCGACGCGGTCCTGGTCCAGGAGGACGGCAAGCCGGTCGGCGTGCTCACGCGCCAGGACCTGCTGGCGTTCTTGTCGCTCGTCTGAGGTCGCCTGCGGGGTGACTGGGTTTCGTGGCTCGCTTCGCTCGCACCTCAACCAGCGACGTCGTTGGTTGAGGTGCGAGGAGCGCCGGCGACGAGCCACGAAACCACCTTCGCCGTCGTTGGTTGAGGTGCGAGGAGCGCCGGCGACGAGCCACGAAACCACCCTCGCCGTCGTTGGTTGAGGTGCGAGGAGCGCCGGCGACGAGCCACGAAACCACCTTCGCCCGCCCGGTCCGCGCAGCTCACCGGGTCTCGACGCGCGGGCGCGGCCTCGTTCCTCGGCCGCGAGGCTTGCTCGACCTGCACTCGCCCACGCAGCGATCTCGCTCCTCGATCGCTGCGGCTCGTGCAAGAATGAGAACACGTTCTACTTCGGAGGTGCGATGACGCAGGCGACCCCGGCGGTCGAGGGCTGGTTCACGACCGGCACCGATGCTGCGCTGCTCGGCTCACGGTGCTCCACGTGCACCACGGTGTTCTTCCCGCCGGTGGCGACCGAGAGCTTCTGCCGCAACCCCGCGTGCGACGGCGAGGCGTTCGAGCCGGTCCCGCTGTCGCGGCGCGGAAGCGTGTGGTCCTACACCGACGCGCAGTACCAGCCGCCCGCGCCGTACATCCCGAGCAGCGACCCCTACGAGCCGTTCGCGCTGGCCGCGGTCGAGCTGCCCGAGGGGCTGGTCGTGCTGGGGCAGGTGGCCGCCGGCTACGGCGTCGCGGACCTCCGGGTCGGTGCCGAGGTCGAGCTGGTGGTCGAGACGCTGTACGTCGACGAGTCCGGCGAGCGCAGCACCTGGCGGTGGAAGCCCGTGGTCGAGCTGGGCCAGGAGGCCGACCAGTGAGCGTCGCCGGCCCGGTGACGCCCGAGCGCGACGACGTCGCCGTCCTCGGGGTCGGCATGCACCCGTGGGGCAAGTGGGGCCGCAGCTTCGTGACCTACGGGGTCCACGCCGCCCGCGCGGCGCTGAGCGACGCCGGCGTCCCGTGGCAGGACGTCGACCTCGTCGTCGGCGGTGAGACCGTGCGCAACGGCTACGGCGGCTACGTCGCCGGCGCCACCTTCGCCCAGGCGCTGGGCTGGAACGGCGCCCGCGTGGCCACGTCGTACGCCGCCTGCGCGACCGGTGCCCAGGCCCTCGACACCGCTCGCGCCCGGATCATGGCCGGCCTCGCCGACGTGGCGCTGGTCGTCGGGGCCGACACCACCCCGAAGGGGTTCCTCGCCCCCAACGCCGGCGAGCGCTGGGACGACCCCGACTGGCTGCGCTTCCGGCTGCTGGGCATGACCAACCCGATGTACTTCGCGCTCTACGCGCGCCGGCGGATGGACCTCTACGGCGCCACGTCCGAGGACTTCGCCCAGGTCAAGGCCAAGAACTCCCGGCACGGGCTGGCCAACCCCCACGCCCGCTACCGCAAGGAGGTCGCGGTCGACGACGTGCTCGCCAGCGCGATGGTCTCCGACCCGCTGCACCTGCTCGACATCTGTGCCACCTCCGACGGGGCCGCCGCGGTGGTCGTGTCCAGTGCCGACTACGCCAAGCGACACGGTCCCGACCGACCGGTGCGGGTGCGGGCGGTCTCGACGGTCACGCCGACCTTCCCCAACTCGGTGCTCGACATGCCGCTGCTCTCGACGGACTCCTCGGCGCTGACCGGCGAGCCGGAGCAGAGCTTCAAGGAGTCGATCGCCGCGGCGGCCTACGAGGAGGCCGGGCTCGGCCCCGATGACGTCAGCCTGGCCGAGGTCTACGACCTCTCGACCGCGCTCGAGCTCGACTGGATGGAGGACCTCGGCCTCTGCCAGGCCGGCGAGGCCGAGACCCTGCTGCGAGCGGGGGAGACGACGATCGGCGGCCGGATCCCGGTCAACCCCTCGGGTGGCCTCGCCTGCTTCGGCGAGGCGGTGCCGGCCCAGGCGCTGGCCCAGGTCTGCGAGGTCACCTGGCAGCTGCGGGGTCAGGCCACGGGGCGCCAGGTCGAGGGCGCTCGGGTCGGGATCACTGCCAACCAGGGGCTGTTCGGGCACGGCTCCTCCGTCATCCTCTCGGTCTGAAAGGACTCGCCCGTGTACGTCGACCTCGAGCGCCCCGACCCGGCCGTCGCGCTGGTGCGGCTCAACCGGCCGGAGCGGCTCAACGCGATGGCCTTCGACGTGATGGTCCCCTTCCGCGACGCCCTGCTCGAGGTCGGTGCCGACACCTCGGTGCGCGCGGTGGTCGTGACCGGGGCCGGTCGCGCGTTCTGCTCGGGGGCCGACCAGGAGTCGTCGGGCGTGCCGCCGGGTCTCGACGGCCTTCCGCCGCCGGCGTACGCGCTGCGGGCGATGCAGCTGCTGGAGGACGTCGTGCTGACGCTGCGGCGGCTGCCGCAGCCGGTGGTCGCCGCGGTCAACGGCCCGGCGATCGGGGGCGGGCTCTGCCTCGCACTGGCGTGCGACCTGCGGCTGGCCGCGCCCGCCGCGTACTTCCGGGCAGCCGGGATCAACAACGGACTGACGGCCAGCGAGCTGGGGCTGAGCTTCCTGCTGCCGCGGGCGATCGGCAGCACCCGGGCGGCCGACCTGATGCTCACCGGCCGCGACATGGGGGCCGAGGAGGCCGAGCGGAGCGGGCTGGTCTCCCGCGTGGTGGACGACGTGGTGGGCGAGGCGGTCGAGACCGGACGCCGGATCGCGCGGCTGTCGCAGCCCGGGATCGAGCTGACCAAGAAGTCGCTCCAGGCCGGCCTGGCTGCCACGTCCCTGGAGGCGCACATGACCTCCGAGGGGCTGGGCCAGCTCTACCTGCGGCTGCTCACCGACAACTTCGAGGAGGCCACGCTGGCCCGCCACGAGGGCCGCGAGCCGACCTTCAGGGACCGACGCTGAGCCGCTGCCGGACCGCTTCGTAGACGGTCACCGCGGCCGCGGTGGCGACGTTGAGCGAGTTGACGCGTCCGGCCATCGGGAGCCTGACCAGCTCGTCGGCCGCGGCCTTGACCACCTCGGTGACCCCGTCGTGCTCGGAGCCGACCACGAGCGCCGCCGGTCCGGTGAGGTCGACGTCGGTGACCAGCAGGGACGCATCGGGGGTCGCCACGACGATCCGCAGCCCGCGGGCCCGCAGCCAGGCGACGACCTCGTCGGCCGGCGCGTGCGCCACCGGCACCGCGAAGAGCGTGCCCTTGCTCGCGCGCACGACGTTGGGGTTGGCCCAGTCGGTGACCGGCGAGGCCGCCACGACGGCGTCGACGCCCGCCGCCTCGGCGGTGCGCAGCATCGCGCCGAGGTTGCCGGGCTTCTCGATCCCCTCCACGACGAGGACGAGCGCACGGTCGGGCAGGTCGAGGTCGTCGAGCCGACGGGCCGGGTCGGGCACCACGGCGAGGAGGCCGTCGGGGGAGTCACGGTAGGACACCGAGCCGTACGCCGCGCGGCCCACGCGGACGACCTCGGCACCGGTCGCGGTGATCCGGTCGACCAGCGCGGCCCGGGGCCCGGTGGCCAGCTCCGGGCAGCAGAACAGCGTCGTCGGCACGGCGCCCGCGTCGAGCGCGAGGGCCAGCTCGTCGTACCCCTCGACCACGGTCACGCCGGCCTGGGCGCGGGTCCGCCGCTTGTGCAGCGCGACCAGCGCCTTGAGCCGGGCGTTGCTCGGGCTGGTGATGTCGAGGTCGTCGCTCATCGCTGGTCGCCGTCCACGTAGACCCAGCGGCCGCGGCGCTGCTCGAAGCGGCTGCGCTCGTGCAGGCGACCCGGCTCGCCGCCCCGCTCGTAGGAGGCCACGAACTCCACCTCGTCGCCCTCCGCGGCCAGGATCCGCAGCCCGGTCCAGCGCAGTGCCGGGTCGGAGCTCGGGTCGAGCGGCCGGGTGCGCGGGTGCCAGGTGCGGAAGACGTGGTCGAGGTCGCCGACGACGTACGCCGCGTAGCGCGAGCGCATCAGCTCCTCCGGCGTCTGCGCCTCGGCCTCGCGCCGGTGCAACCGTCGGCAGCAGGCGCCGTAGGTGGCGCCCGCACCGCACGGGCAGGGAGTGGGGGTCACGGGGTTCATCGTGGCAGCCGACGGCGCGCGTACGGCTGCCAGCCTCGGATCGACCACGCCCGACAAAGGTGAAGGCCGCCTCGCGAGCACTGATCATCACCCGCACGGGTCTAGCTCAGTCGCCGGCTGCCACATCACCCGGCCGCTCGACCCGCCAGAGCACGTGCGTCCCGGGCAGTCCCTTGAGCTCGACCTCGTCGTCCTCGACCAGCTCGACCTCGGCGTCCTCGTCCAGCGCGTCGCGCACGGCACTGCTGGCCAGCACCTCGCCCCCGTCGGCGCAGGCGGCGACGCGGGCCGCCATCGCGACGTTGCGGCCGAAGTAGTCGCCGTCGCGGGTCACCACGGTCCCGGTGTGGATGCCGATCCGGACCCGCAGCGGCGAGAGCCACAGACGGGGGTCGCGGTTGCGGCGCAGGTCCTTCTGGATGTCGAGCGCCGCGCGGCAGCCGGCCTCGGCGTCGCGGAAGGCGACCATGAAGCCGTCGCCGGCCGTCTTGACCACCTGCCCGCGGTACTGGTCCACGCGCGCCCGCACGAGCGAGTCGTGCCCGGCCAGCACCCGCACCCACGCGGCGTCCCCGAGCTTGTCGTTGAGGGCCGTGGAGTCCTCGATGTCGGAGAAGAACAGCGTGACGGTGCCGTCGGAGGCGGCGATGTTGAGGATGTCGGCGCGCTGGTCGGCCGCCCAGGCCGAGAGGTCCTCGAGCGACGCCTGGAGCAGGCCCGCGACGCCGTGCGACCGCACCCGGTCGACGGTGCGGACCACCCGGCGTACGGCACGCTCCGCCGGGCGTACGGCGCGTGGTGGCCGCAGCGCCGCGGCCAGGTCGGCCTCGAGCCGCAGCGTCGCCTCCTTGCTGGCCGCGAGCCTCGTCCGGGTCTGGGCCAGCACCAGGGAGAGCACCACGACCGCGCCGGCCAGCAGCGCGCAGACGACGAGGAGGACGGGGACCACGGGCACAGGCTAGGACCAGTCGGGGGAGGCGGTCAGGGCAGGAGCATGGACTCGAGCAGGTCCAGCTCCTCACCGGAGTGGACCGCGATCCGCTGCAGGCTCGGGATCGAGTCGCGGCACCCGGTGTAGCCGATGTTGAACGCGCCGTCGTAGGACACGGCGGTGATGTTCAGCGCCTGCCCGTTGAAGAGCAGGCTCACCGGGTAGATCTCCTCCATCGGTGACCCGTCGAGGTAGCGGGTCTCGGGCGGGCCCGGGACGTTGGAGATCACCAGGTTGGCGGCGGGACGCCCACGTCCACCCAGCCCGAGCACCGCCTGCCCGATGAACGGCAGCATCAGCGCCGCCGTGTAGATCTCCATGGCCGCCCCGCCGACCGCGGGCAGCCGCTCCTTGCCGAGCCGCGTGGAGGCCTGGATCGCACGCACCCGCTCGACCGGGTCGGCGACGTCGACGCCCAGGCGGGCGTAGAGGAACGTGATGGCATTGCCGACGCCCGCCTCGCTGCCGGTGCGCACCGAGACCGGCACGTTGGCGATCAGGTCCTCGCGGGGCAGGGCGCCCTGCTCCTGGAGGTAGCGCCGCAGGGCGCCGCCGCTGATGGCCAGGAAGACGTCGTTGAGGCTGCCGCCCGCGGCAGTCGCGATGGTCTTCATCCGGTCGATGGAGTAGTGCTGGGTGGCGAACCGGCGCGGGGTGTGGATGCGTCCGTTGAACAGCGACTTGGGGGCGCGGAACGGCACCCCGCGACCCTCCTGGGCACCCACGCCCGTCAGGCTCTCGGCGTAGGTCCTCCCGAGGGACCCGGCGACCGCGGCGACGTCACGCACGCCGCTCCCGACCCGGCTGCGTACGCCGGCGGGGACCTTCTCGACCTCGGCCCGCGGTGCCCGCAGGACGCCGGACTGGTCGGGGCCGCGGGTGCCGACCGCCCAGGGCGGCAGCATGCCGCGCGCGTCGGGGTCGACCGAGAGGATCCGCTGGAGCAGGCGGATGCCGCCGACGCCGTCGACCTGGGAGTGGTGGGCCTTCATGTAGAGCGACCAGCGGTCCTTCTCGAGCCCCTCGATGACGTGGCACTCCCACAGGGGGTAGCGACGGTCCATCTTCGCCGAGTGCAACCGCGAGACCAGCACGCCCAGCTCGCGCTGCGAGCCCGGTGCGGGGAGGGCGGAGTGGCGCAGGTGGTAGTCGAGATCGATGTCGTCGGGCTCCAGCTCGGCCCAGCTCGGGACGGGCAGCGAGCGGTAGAGGTAGTTGAACGGGGCCGCGAACTCGCGGTGCTCACGCCAGCGGGAGACGAGGTCGGCCACGAACGTGGGCTGGTCCTCCGGCACCCGGAAGGTCGCCAGCATCCCGACCTGCATCGGCGTGCGGTGGCTCTCGGTGAACAGCCACGCCGAGTCGTTGGTCTTGAGCAGCTTGCGCGCCACCGGTCACACACCTCACGTTCGTCGTACTCCCCGCCGAGACCCTAGTCGTCGCGGTCGAGTGGGGGGTGTTGTCTCGCGGGATAGCGTGAGGACGTGACCCAGGCTGCTGCTCCTGCTCCGACCCCCGCCCCGACCGCGACCACTCTCGGCGAGCTGCGTGCCTCCGGGCACGAGCAGAAGTCGCTGCGGCAGGAGCTGCGCGACAACCTGCTGGACCGCCTCCGCGCCGGGGAGGACCCCTGGCCCGGCCTGCACGGCTTCGAGGCCACGGTCATCCCCCAGCTCGAGCGGGCCCTGATCGCGGGGCACGACGTGGTGCTGCTCGGCGAGCGCGGGCAGGGCAAGACCCGGCTGCTGCGCACCATGGTCGGCCTGCTCGACGAGTGGACCCCGGTGATCGCCGGGGCCGACCTCGGTGAGCACCCCTACGAGCCGATCACGCACGGCTCCCGCCGTCGCGCGAGCGAGCTGGGCGACGACCTGCCGGTGTCGTGGCGCCACCGCGACGAGCGGTACGCCGAGAAGCTCGCCACGCCCGACACCTCGGTGGCCGACCTGATCGGCGACGTCGACCCGATGAAGGTCGCCGAGGGGCGCTCGCTCGGTGACCCGGAGACCATCCACTTCGGGCTGATCCCACGCAGCCACCGCGGCATCGTGGCGATCAACGAGCTGCCCGACCTCGCCGAGCGGATCCAGGTCGCGATGCTCAACGTGATGGAGGAGCGCGACATCCAGATCCGCGGCTACGTGCTGCGGCTCCCGCTCGACGTACTGGTCGTGGCCAGCGCCAACCCCGAGGACTACACCAACCGCGGTCGGATCATCACCCCGCTCAAGGACCGCTTCGGCGCCGAGATCCGCACCCACTACCCCACCGAGCTGGAGGCCGAGATCGCGGTCATCCGGCAGGAGGCCGAGCTGGTCGCCGAGGTGCCCGACCACCTGGTCGAGATCCTGGCCCGCTTCACCCGCAACCTGCGCTCCTCGAGCTCGGTCGACCAGCGCAGCGGCGTCAGCGCCCGCTTCGCCATCGCGGGCGCCGAGACGATCGCGGCGTCGGCGCTGCACCGGGCGACGTCCCACGGCGAGGACGAGGCGGTGGCCCGCGTGGTCGACCTCGAGACCGCCGTCGACGTCCTCGGCGGCAAGATCGAGTTCGAGAGCGGCGAGGAGGGGCGCGAGGAGGAGATCCTCACCCACCTGCTCCGCACCGCCACGGCGGAGACCGTGCGCCACCACTTCCGCGGGCTCGACTTCGCGCTGCTCGTCGAGGCGATCGAGAACGGCGCCATGATCACCACCGGCGACAAGGTCACCGCCCGCGACTTCCTCACCGGCCTGCCCGTGCTCGGCGAGTCCGAGCTCTACGACGACGTCTGCGACCGGCTCGAGGCCACCAACGACGGCGAGCGGGCCGGCGCGATCGAGCTGGCGCTGGAGGGGCTCTACCTCGCCCGCAAGGTCGGCAAGGACTCCGACGGCAGCGAGACCGTCTATGGCTGAGGTGTGCCGGACGAGGGTCCGCCGCCGATGAGCCGCCACCGCACCCGCTTCCACCGGTACGACGGCGGCGACCCGCTGGCGCCCCCGGTCGACATCGCCGAGGCGCTCGACGCCATCGGCGAGGACGTCATGGCCGGCTACAGCCCGGAGCGGGCGATGCAGGAGTTCCTGCGCCGCGGCGGTCGTGACCAGACCGGCCTCGACGACCTGGCCCGCCGGGTGGCCGAGCGGCGTCGCGAGCTGCTCCAGCAGCACCACCTCGACGGCACCCTCCAGGAGGTCAAGGAGCTGCTGGACCGGGCGTTGCTGGAGGAGCGCAAGCAGCTGGCTCGCGACGCCCTGATGGACGACGCCGACCGGGCCTTCCGCGAGATGCAGCTGGAGAACCTCCCGACCAGCACCGCGGCCGCGGTCAGCGAGCTCGGCGACTACGACTGGGCCTCGCGGGAGGCGCGTGAGGACTACGAGAAGATCAAGGACCTGCTCGGGCGGGAGATGCTCGACCAGCGGTTCGCCGGCATGAAGCAGGCGCTCGAGGGGGCCACCGACGAGGACCGCGCGGCGATCAACGAGATGCTCCAGGACCTGAACGAGCTGCTGGAGAAGCACCAGCGTGGCGAGGACACCGACGAGGACTTCGCCGAGTTCATGGACCAGCACGGCGACTTCTTCCCCGAGAACCCGGGCAACATCGACGAGCTGCTCGACGCGATGGCCCAGCGAGCCGCGGCCGCCCAGCGGATGCTCAACTCGATGAGCCCCGAGCAGCGCCAGGAGCTGATGGAGCTCTCCGCCCAGGCGTTCGGCTCACCCCAGCTGATGCAGTCGCTCGCGCAGCTCGACGCCAACCTCCAGAGCCTGCGCCCCGGTGAGGACTGGAACGGCGCGGAGCGGTTCGACGGCGAGCAGGGCCTGGGTCTCGGGGACGGCACGGGCGTGCTGCAGGACCTGGCCGACCTCGACGAGCTCGGCGAGCAGCTCTCGCAGTCCTACGGCGGCGCCCGGATGGACGACGTCGACCTCGACAAGCTCGCCCGCCAGCTCGGCGACCGGGCGGCCGTCGACGCGCGCACCCTGCGGGAGCTCGAGAAGGCGCTGCGCGAGAGCGGCACCCTGCGCCGCGACTCCTCGGGCCAGCTCAAGCTCACCCCCAGGGCCATGCGCCAGCTCGGCAAGGCGCTGCTGCGCGACGTCGCCGAGAAGATGTCCGGCCGCCAGGGTCAGCGCGACCTCCGCCAGGCCGGCGCGGCCGGGGAGCGCTCCGGCGCCACCCGCGAGTGGGCCTTCGGCGACACCGAGCCCTGGGACGTGACCCGCACCGTCACCAACGCGGTCCTCCGCACCGCCGCCGAGGGCGGTGACCCGGTCGCCGGGGTGCGGCTGGAGATAGGTGACGTCGAGGTCACCGAGACCGAGGCCCGCACCCAGGCGTGCGTGGCCCTGCTGGTCGACACGTCGTTCTCGATGGCCATGGACGGGCGGTGGGTGCCGATGAAGCGGACCGCGCTCGCGCTGCACACCCTGATCAAGAGCCGCTTCCGCGGCGACGCGCTGCAGCTGATCGCCTTCGGGCGGCACGCCTCCGTCATGGACATCGAGGAGCTCACCGCACTCGACGCGATGTGGGACAAGGGCACCAACCTGCACCACGCGCTGCTGCTCGCCAACCGCCACTTCCGCAAGCACCCCAACGCCCAGCCCGTCCTGCTGATCGTCACCGACGGCGAGCCGACCTCGCACCTCGAGCCCGACGGCGAGGTCTACTTCGCCTACCCGCCCAGCCCGCTGACCGTGGCGTACGCCGTCCGCGAGCTCGACAACGCCGGCCGCCTCGGCGCCCAGACGACGTTCTTCCGCCTCGGCGACGACCCCGGCCTCGGACGCTTCATCGACTCGATGGCCAAGCGCGTCGACGGGCGGGTGGTGGCCCCCGAGCTCGACGACCTCGGGGCAGCCGTGGTCGGCTCCTACCTCGGCTCGCGGGGCTCGACCCCGATGGGCCAGGTGCGCAGCGCCTACGGTGACTGGTTCGGCGGCCGCGGCTTCTGGGTCGGCGACTGACCCTCTGCCCCCAGGGTGCGCAGGGGCGCAGGCCGGCGGGCCCCTCGCGGCTCAGGGGTGCAGCAGCGCCGACAGCTCCTCGACCCCGTCGACCAGGCGGGTCCCGGGGCGGGCCCAGCTCGCGTTGGCGTCCACCGCGTGCACCCGTACGTCGGGCGGCAGGACGCCGTCGGCCACCAGCCCGTCGGCGTACCTCTGGCAGGTCGGGCGGTCGAACCCGCAGGGAGCCACGACCACCACCTCGGGCGCGGCGTCGTGCACCTGCTCCCAGGTCACCCGCTCCGACTTCGCTCCGGCCTTCCCGAGCACCGGCTCGCCGCCCGCGATCTGGATCATCTCGGGGATCCAGTGGCCGGGGGAGTACGGCGGGTCGGTCCACTCCAGGAACATCACCCGCACCGGCGTACGCCCGGCCACCCGGTCACGCACGGCGGCGAGGCGTTCGCGCTGCCCGGCCACGAGCTCCACCGCCGTGGCCTCGCGACCGGTCACCCGACCGAGGGCGAGGACCGAGGCGAGGACCTCCTCGATCGTGTGCGGGTCGAAGGTCAGCACCTCGGCCGTGCAGCCCAGGTGTGCCAGCGCGTCGTCGACGACCGTGACGTCGACCGCGCAGACCGCGCACAGGTCCTGGGTCACGACCAGGTCGGCGTCGAGACCCGCGAGCGCGCCCTCGTCGAGGTGGTAGAGGTCCTCGCCGCGGCGTACGGCGTCGGCGACGAAGGCGTCGATCTGCGCCGGGGTCAGCCCCTCGGGAAGCGCGGTGGTGGAGACGATCGTGCGGTGGCGGGCCTCGGCAGGGAAGTCGCACTCGAAGGTCACCCCGACCACGTCGTCCCCCGCCCCGAGCGCGAAGAGGATCTCGGTGGTGGACGGGAGCAACGACACGATCCGCACACCGTCAGCCTAGGGTGACGCCGGTGGAGGACCCGACCCTGACCGTGCTGGCGCTGCTCGGCCTGGCGGCCATCACAGCCGGGTTCGTGGACGCCGTGGTCGGAGGCGGAGGACTGATCCAGCTGCCGGCGCTCCTGCTCGGCCTGCCGGACGCCTCCCCGGTGCAGGTGCTGGCCACCAACAAGCTGGCGTCGTTCTGCGGCACCACGGCCAGCTCGGCGACGTACTACCGCCGGATCCGTCCCGACCCACGCACGTTCGGGCCGCTGATGCTGTTGGCCTTCGTCGGGTCGGCGCTGGGCGCGGGCCTGGCCTTCCTGATCCCGAAGGAGGCCTTCGACCCGATCGTGCTGGTCGTGCTGCTGGTGGTCGGCGCCTACGTGCTGCTCAAGCCGACCCTCGGCGGCGCCACCGCGCTGCGCTTCGCCGGGCACCGGCACACGGCCGCCGCGATGGGCACCGGTCTGGCGATCGGTGTGTACGACGGCGCGCTGGGCCCCGGCACCGGCAGCTTCTTCGTCTTCACGCTGGTCGGGCTGCTCGGCTACTCGTTCCTGGAGGCCTCGGCCAAGGCCCGGATGGCCAACTGGGCCACCAACCTCGGTGCGCTGATCGTGTTCGCGCCGCTGGGCGTGGTGCTCTGGAAGGTCGGCCTGGTGCTCGGCGTGGGCAACCTCGTCGGTGGCTACCTCGGCGCCCGCACCGCGGTCGCGCGGGGATCGCGGTTCGTCCGGGTCTTCTTCATCGTGGTGGTGAGCGCCTTCGTGCTGCGCATCGGCGGCGATCTGGTCGGTCTGTGGTGACCCGGGGCTCCGGCCGGCCCGGATAGTCTCGGCGCATGAGCGTTCGCGTCGCCGTGGGCGACCTCGGCCAGGCCCTCACCGACTACGGCCCGGGCTACCTGCTGACCACGGCTGAGGGCCGGATCAAGGTGGTCACGGTCGAGCCGGCCGTGGCCGACGACGGCACTCTCGTCGCGACCGGGCCCGGACGCGGCAGTGCGGCCAACGCCACCACCAATCCGCAGGTGACGCTGGTCTTCCCGCCGCTGGCGCCGCGCGGCTACACGCTGCTGGTCGACGGCACGGCCGCCGTCGACGGCGACGACGTCCGGGTGACGCCGACCGGCGCGGTGCTCCACCGTCCGGCCTCCCACAGCGACGACCCGCCGGTCGACGGTGGGGCCGGCGACGGCTGCGGTCACGACTGCGCGCCGGTGCCGTGACGCCGGTCTGGGTCACCGCGTTCCTCGACCTCCCGGCCGAGCGCTACGACGCCGGCGTGGCGTTCTGGAGCGCAGTGACCGGCTTCGGTCCCTCCGCGCCGCGGGGGGACCGGGCCGAGCTCGCGACGTTGGTGCCGGAGCAGGGTGACCCCTACCTGCGCGTGCAGCGGGTCGCGGAGGGAGCGGGCGGCATCCACCTGGACGTGCACCGTCCCGACCGCGACTTCCGGGTGCGTCGCTCGCCGGCGGGGCTGGCGTGGTGCGAGGTGTCCGAGTCGCTGAGCGGTCGTCCGCCCCCCGCCACCTGGCCCGGCGGGCACCGATCGCAGGTCGACCAGGTGTGCCTGGACATCCCGCCGTCGGCGTACGAGCAGGAGTGCGAGTTCTGGCGGTCGCTCACCGGGTGGGACCTGGTCGAGACCGGGTCGCCGGAGTTCCTGAGGCTCCTCAGCCCTCCGGACCAGCCGCTCCAGCTGCTGCTGCAGCGCCTCGACCGCGAGCAGCCGCCGGGGGCCCACCTCGACCTGGCCGCTGACGACGGCGCCGCCGAGATCGCTCGCCACGTCGCCCTCGGCGCGTCCGAGGTCGGGCCCGGTGACGGGTGGACGGTGCTGCGCGACCCCACCGGCGTGCCCTACTGCGTGACCGAGCGGTCGCCGGCGCCGGACCCACCCGTCGAGCCCGGCGAGACCCCGACGTCGCGTCGAGGATGACCAGCGACGCGATCAGGCCCGCCACCGAGGCCGACTGGGCGGCGATCTGGCCGTTCTTCGCGCGGGTCGTCGAGGCCGGCGAGACCTACGCCTACCCCGAGGACCTCACGCGTGAGCAGGCGCGGGCGCTGTGGCTCGAGCCGCCGCCCGGTGCGTGCGTCGTGCTCGAGGAGGACGGTCGCCTGCTGGGCTCCGCCAAGATGGGACCCAACCGTCCCGGTCGGGGCGACCACGTCGGCACGGCCTCGTTCATGGTCGAGGAGTCGGTCCGCGGGCGCGGAGTCGGCCGCCGGCTCGCCGAGCACGTCGTGCAGTGGCACCGCGACCAGGGGTACCAGGCCATCCAGTTCAACGCCGTGGTCGAGACCAACACCGGCGCGGTGCGCCTGTGGCGGAGCCTGGGCTTCGACATCGTCGGCACGGTGCCTCGCGCCTTCCGCTCGCGCGAGCACGGGTACGTCGGGCTGCACGTGATGCACCTCGACCTCGCCCAGTGAGTGGCTAGCGTCGGGGGCGTGCCCGTGCTCGCCCGTGTCGTCCTGCTGCCTCTCCTCGTGCTCGCCCTGGCCGTCCTGAGCGCGTGCGGGGACGACGCGCCGGAGCGGCACCGGCGAGCGGAGCGAGGTCGGCGGCGCCGACGTACGCACCTGGGGCGACGGCGACTACGGCGTCGTGCTCGCGCACGGAGCCGCCTTCGACGCCGCCTCGTGGGAGGACCAGGCCACCGCCATCGCCGACGCGGGCGCCACCGTGGTCGCCGTGGAGGACATCAGCCCCGAGGGGATCGCGGCCGCGGTCGAGCAGCTCCGGGCCGACGGTGTGGCCGACGTGGCGCTGGTCGGTGGCAGCGCGGGGGCCGACGGCATCCTGCAGCTGCTCAGCCAGGAGCCCGACCTCGCCGACCAGGTCATCCTGCTCTCGCCCAACTCCGCGGTCGAGGGGCTCGGCGACCAGCCGAAGCTCTTCGTGGCCAGCGAGGACGAGTCGGTGGCCGAGGTCTCCCGCGAGCTGGCCGCGTCCGCCCCGGGTGACGACAACGAGGCGTTGATCCTGCCCGGCTCCGCGCACGCCCAGAACATCTTCGACACCGACCAGGGCGAGCGGGTCCTCGACGCGATGCTCGAGCGGCTCGCCCGTCCGTAGCCCGCCAGGGCCGGCACGGGGCCGGCACGGGGCCGGCAGCGGGCCGGCGCTAGGGCGTGGTGGGCTCGGCGAACCCCGGCAGGTGCTCCTCCAGGATCGAGCGGAACGGTGCCTCCGCCTCCAGCTGGCTGAGCACGCCGATGCCGCCGACCCAGGTGCGGTGGATGAGCATGTACGACGGCGGCAGGTTGAGCTTGATCGCCACCGTGTAGGCGTCGGCGCGGGGGTTGTTGATCCGCTGGAACTGCTCGCGCATCCAGTCGCGGCTGAACCGGAAGGTCTCCAGCCGGGTCGGCTCGATGAACGGCGAGAGGTAGTCCATCAGCAGGTCGGGGTCCATCTTGATCTTCTCCTTGATGAACCCCTCCCGCCGCAGTCCCTCGAGCAGCTGGTCGCGGTCCTGGAGCGCCGCGATCCGGATCAGGCTGCCCATCGCGTCGGGCAGGTTGCGCCCCGGCAGCCGCGCGACCGCCCCGAAGTCGAGGATGCCGAGCCGACCGGGGGAGCCGTCCGCGGTGGGCATGATGCGGTAGTTGCCGGGGTGCGGGTCGGCGTGCAGCATGCCGGTGCGCCCGGGTGAGGAGAAGATGAAGCGGGTGTAGAGCTCGCCGTAGTGGTCGCGCTCCTCCTGGGTGCCGTTCGCGATCACCGACGCGAGCGAGGCCGGCGACTCCAGCCACTCCGTGATCAGGACCGCGTCGCCGACCGCGACGACGTCGGGTATGACGAAGTCGGTGTCCCCGGCGAACTCGGCGGCGAAGACGGCCTGCGCCTCGCCCTCCAGCTTGTAGTTGAGCTCGTCCTCGGCCCGGGCCTGCACCTCCTCGACCAGCGGCTTGATGTCGATGCCCGGGAAGACCGGTCCGATCGTCCGGGCCAGCCGCGAGAGCGTCCTCAGGTCGGCGCGCAGGGCCTCGCCGGCGCCCGGGTACTGCACCTTGACCGCCACCTCGCGACCGTCGTGCCACCGTCCCTTGTGCACCTGGCCGATGCTGGCCGCGGCGCTCGGCCCGCCGTCGAGCCAGACCAGCTGGTCGCGCCAGTCGATGCCCAGCTCGCGCTCGAGGATCTCGCGGACCGTCTGGGTCGGCATCGGGGGAGCGGAGTCCTGCAGCTTGGTCAGCTGGTCGCGGTACGGCGCCGCGAGCTCCTCGGGCAGGGCCGACTCGAAGATCGACAGGGCCTGCCCGAACTTCATCGCGCCGCCCTTGAGCTCGCCCAGCGTGCGGAAGAGCTGCTCGGCGGTCCGCTGCTGGATCTCGGTCATCACGGCCTCGGCCGGGGCGCCGCCCATCCGCTTGCCGAGGCCGAGCGCGCTGCGGCCGGCGTACCCGAGCGGCAGCGCGGCCAGGCGAGCCGTGCGCGCGGCGGCTTTGCGGGGGAGGTCGGCCATGGCGTCATTGTGTCCGACGGTCGAAATCGGCGCCCGTGGCGACGCCGTGCGTCCCCCGGGCTCGGCGGCTCGCCCGGGCCACAACAGTGCAATTGTCGGCGTGGTGCCCTGTGCCGGCGGAATCGGGGGCACCACGCCAACAATTGCACTGGAACGCGTCGGTCATGGCGTCAGCCGGCGAGCAGGCGGAGGACACCGAGGACGATCAGCGCCTGACCGACGTGGTAGGTCACCATCACGACCAGGTGACCCGACGGCAGCGCCCGCACGAACCGGTCGACCGAGAGCGTCGCGTCGCTGGCGACGAAGATCGTCGCGCCCAGGGCGATCAACGGCTCCCCGGTGAACCACGCGGTCACCAGCATCGCGCCGATCACGAGCGTGTAGACCGCCACCGGGACCGACAAGGCGGCACCGCCCATTGCGTGGGCCCCCGGGACGACGCCGCGGGTCACGTAGGTGGTGGCCAGCAGCACCACCAGCACCAGCCACGTCCACCCCGGACGAGGCAGGCCGAGCGTGGTGAAGCAGGCCACGTACGCCAGGTGACCGACCAGGAACGCCGCCACCCCGGCCCGGAAGCGGGCCTGGGAGTCGCTGAGCAGCGCGACGTCCCCCACGGTCCCGAACGCGAGCGCGACCAGCAGCCAGACGCCGGCCGCGTCCTCCGTGGCTCCGAGCAGGGCCGCGACGCCCAGCAGGGCCAGCAGCGTCGCCGGCTTCGCCCACGACTCCGTGCGCGTGTCGCCGCGCGCGACCGCGACCCAGTCGATGAGGGCCAGACCCGCGGGGACGACCCAGAGCAGCTCGTGCACGCCCCGCAGCATGGCAGCCCACGACGCCGCTCACCGGGTTTCGTCGCTCAGGCCTGCCGGCCCTCGCACCTCGACCCTCGACCACCCGCGGTCGTCGAGGTGCGAGCGCGGCGAGCCAGGAACCCCTCGAGCGCTCGCGTCAGGCTGTCGTCGGGAACTTCACGCCGGTGTTGGCGTGGCAGCGGTAGCCGAAGGGGTTCTTGGCGAGGTACTGCTGGTGCTGGTCCTCGGCGTAGAAGTACGTCGGCGCCGGGGCGACCTCGGTGGTGACCCGGCCCAGGCGGCGGCGTACCAGCTCGTCGTCGTAGACCTGGGTCAGCTCGCGCGCGGTCTGCTCCTGCTCGGGCGTCGTGACGTAGATCGCCGAGCGGTACTGGGTGCCGATGTCGTTGCCCTGGCGCATGCCCTGGGTCGGGTCGTGGACCTCGAAGAAGACCTTGACCAGGTCGGCGAAGGCGATCGCGGCGGGGTCGTAGACCACGCGGACGGCCTCGGTGTGCCCGGTGCGGCCCGAGCACACCTCCTCGTAGGAGGGGTGCGGGGTGTGACCACCGGCGTAGCCGACGGACGTCGACCAGACCCCGGGCAGCTGCCAGTAGATCTCCTCGGCGCCCCAGAAGCAGCCGAGGCCGAAGATCGCGACCTCGTGGCCCTCGGGGACCTCGTCGGTGATGATCGGGGCGTCGAGGACGGTGTGCCGGTCGCGGATCGGGAAGGTGCGCTCGGGGCGGCCCGGCAGGGCCTGCTCGGCATCGACGAGCGCTGTCTTGTTGCGAGAGAACATGCCTCCATCATCCCCGGTCGGACAAGGGTGCGCGGGCGCGTGCCACCGGTCCTCGCTAGCCTCGGGGAGTGAGCGAGCAGCAGCACAGGTCCAAGTCCGGCTTCGAGACGCGCGCGATCCACGCCGGCTACGAGCCCGACCCCACCACGGGCGCGGTGATCCCACCGATCTACGCCACCTCGACGTACAAGCAGGACGGCGTCGGCGGCCTGCGCGGCGGCTACGAGTACAGCCGCTCCGGCAACCCGACCCGCACCGCGCTCGAGGGCAACATCGCCGCCCTGGAGGAAGGGGAGCGCGGCTTCGCCTTCGCCTCGGGCCTGGCTGCCGAGGACACGATCGTCCGCTCCGTGCTGCGGCCGGGTGACCACGTGGTCTTCCCGAACGACGCGTACGGCGGCACGTTCCGGCTCTTCGACAAGGTCGAGAAGGTCTGGGGCATCGACTACACCCCGGCCGGCCACGACGTCGACACCGTGCGCGCGGCGATCCGACCCGGCACGACCAAGCTGGTCTGGGTCGAGACCCCCACGAACCCGCTGCTCAACATCGCCGACATCGAGGCGATCGCCGGCGCCGCCCACGACGCCGGGGCCCTCCTGGTGGTCGACAACACCTTCGCCTCGCCCTACCTCCAGCAGCCGCTGACGCTCGGCGCCGACATCGTGGTGCACTCCACCACCAAGTACTGCGGCGGCCACTCCGACGTCGTCGGCGGAGCGGTCGTCGTCCGCGACCACGGGATCGCCGAGAAGATCGCCTTCCACCACAACGCCATGGGCGCGATCGCCGGGCCCTTCGACGCCTGGCTCACCCTGCGCGGCCTGAAGACGCTGGCGATCCGGATGGACCGGCACTGCGACAACGCCGAGCGGGTCGTGGAGTTCCTCGGCAACCACCCGGCGGTCACCCACGTCCACTACCCCGGGCTGCCCGACCACCCCGGCCACGCGGTCGCCGCCCGGCAGATGAAGCGCTTCGGCGGCATGGTGTCCTTCCAGGTCGCCGGCGGCGAGGCCCAGGCGCTGGCGGTCTGCGAGGGGACCGAGGTCTTCACCCTCGGCGAGTCGCTCGGCGGGGTGGAGAGCCTGATCGAGCACCCGGGCCGGATGACCCACGCCAGCGTCGCCGGCACCGACCTGGAGGTCCCCGCGGACCTGGTCCGCCTCAGCGTCGGCATCGAGACCGCCGACGACCTGGTCGCGGACCTCGATCGTGCCCTCGGCTGAGGCCGGCCCCCCGGTCGGCCCGGTCGGCCCGGTCGTCACGGTCGCGCTCTGCGTCGACTTCGGCTCGACGTACACCAAGGCCCTGCTGGTCGACCTCGAGCAGGGGAGCGTCCTGGCGACGGCCGAGCACCCCACGACGCTGGCCACCGACGTCCTCGACGGGTACGACGCCTGCCGGGCCGCGCTGAGCGTCGCCGATCCCCGCGCCGACGACGCCGAGGTGCTGGCCTGCTCCAGCGCCGGTGGGGGTCTGAGCATCGCCGTGGTCGGCAACGAGGAGCTGGTGACGGCGGAGGCCGGCCGGCGGGTCGCGCTGTCCAGCGGCGGCGCGGTGGTCACGGTCCTGGCCGCCTCCCCGCAGGGTCGTGCCCCTGACGGTGCGGCCTACCGCACGCTCACCCGCACGACCCGGCCGGACGTCGTGCTGCTGACCGGCGGCACCGACGGCGGCAACAGCGAGGTGCTGCTCCGGGCCGCGCGCGACCTCGTCGACAGCGGATGGCGCGGGCCCGTCGTGGTGGCCGGCAACATCGAGGCGCAGCGCGAGGTCGCCGACCTCCTGGACGCCGCGGGCGTGCCGCACGCGCTGGCGCCCAACGTGGTGCCGAGGATCGGCGTGCTGGAGCCCGAGGGCGCGCGCGCCGCCCTGCGCGAGGTCTTCCTGGCCCACGTCATCGGCGGCAAGGACCTGAGCGCCCGCGCGGACTTCACGGCCATGGTCCGCGGCGCCACCCCCGACCTGGTGCTGAGCGGCGTCGAGGTGCTGGCCCAGCAGGTCGGCGACGTCGTCGTCGTCGACGTGGGCGGGGCCACCACCGACGTGCACTCGGTCGTGGAGATCGACCCCGAGGACGCCACCCTCGCGCGTGACGTGGTCGCCCCCACGCGCGTCACCCGCACCGTGGAGGGCGACCTGGGCATGCGCTGGTCGGCCGTGACCACGGTCGCCGCGGCCGGTCTCGCCCTGGACGACGCGGCGCAGCGGCGCCGTACGGATCCCGGCTTCCTGCCCGACACCGAGGAGGACCGGGCCGACGACGAGGCGATCGCCCGGGCGGCCTGCGGCCTCGCCCTGCGCCGGCACGCCGGCCGGGCCAGGGTGGTCCTCGGCCCCGACGGGCGGGTCGTGGAGCGCACCGGCCGCGACCTGCGCGAGGTCCGCCTGCTGGTCGGCTCGGGCGGGGTGCTGCGGCACGGTGCCCCCGGGGTCGTGCAGCGGGTGCTCGACGACGGTCTCGCCGCCGGTCTGGCCGAGGGGTGGCAGCTGCCGGAGCGGGCCGCCGTGGTCATCGACGCGGACTACGTGCTCGCCGCGATCGGACTGCTCTCCTCCGGACATCCCGAGGCGGCGTGCGGGTTGGCGCGGCGACTCGCGACTAACCTGACCGCGTGACCGACCAGACCGCCCCGCCGCAGGAGGGGCCCCCTCCGGAGGGTGACGTCGACGCACGACGCCGGCTCCTGCTCCGCCGTACCCGTGCCCACGAGGACGACGCCCGCGAGGGGTCGATCACCCAGCGCCTGGCGAGCCAGTGGTCGCAGCTCTCCCAGATCCGCGACGAGAGGCGCACCGCGCCCGCGCCGATCACCCCCGCGCCGAGCAACGTCAGCCGCGCCGAGGTGCCGTGGGGCGTGGACCTGGCCGCGGCCTGGGGGTGGCGCTTCCTGGTGATCGCCGCCGCCGGCTACCTGATCTTCCGCGTGGTCGGCTTCTTCTCGGTCATCACCCTGCCGCTCGCCATCGCGCTGCTGATCACGGCGCTGGCCAGCCCCGCCGTGAGCGCGCTGAGCCGGGTGGGGCTCTCGCGCGGCCTGGCCTCGGTCCTGATGGTCATCGGGGGCATCGCGGTGCTCGGCGCCCTGCTGACCTTCGCCGGCCAGCAGGTCGCCAGCGGGGCCCAGGACCTGGCCGACTCGACCGTGAGCGGGCTGGGGGAGATCAAGGACTGGCTCAAGGACGGTCCGCTCAACGCCAGCGACTCGCAGATCAACCAGTACATCCAGCAGGCCCAGGACGCGATCAGCAACCAGTCCGGCGAGGGTGGCCCGGTCCGGCAGGTGACCGAGATCGGCACCACGCTGGGCCACGTCTTCGCCGGCTTCTTCATCGTGCTGTTCTCGACCTACTTCTTCCTCGCCGACGGCGAGCGGATCTGGGCCTGGGTGGTGCGGCTGACCCCGCGCGCGGCCCGGCCCCGGGTGGACAGCTCGGGCCGCGTCGCCTGGATCTCGCTCACCCAGTTCGTGCGGGCCACGGTGATCGTGGCCCTGGTCGACGCCATCGGGATCATGGTCGTCGCCGCCCTGCTCGGGGTGCCGTTCGTGCTCGCGATCGGCGTGCTGGTCTTCCTCGGCGCGTTCATCCCGCTCGTCGGCGCCACGGTCGCCGGGAGCGTCGCGATCCTGGTGGCGCTGGTCGACCAGGGACCGGTCGACGCCCTGTTGATGCTGGGAGGGGTGATCCTGGTCCAGCAGGTCGAGGGCCACATCCTGCAGCCGTTCCTGATGGGGCGCTGGGTCTCGGTCCACCCGCTCGGGGTGATCTTCGCGCTCGGCGCGGGCGTCCTGGTCGGGGGAGTGGCGGGCGCGCTCGTCGCCGTACCGCTCGCCGCCGCCCTCAACGCCGTGGGCCAGCACCTGGCCGCCAACACCGATCCGGGCGACGACTCGATCGAGGAGCTGCACGAGGACTACGGAGAGATGGGCGCGAGGGTCAGCACCGAGGACGCCGACACGGCGCTGACCTCCGACCCCGCGGAGCCCGGCCATGACTGAGCTGACCCTGGCCGAGATCCGCGCGGCCCGCGAGCTGCTCGAGGGGGTCGCGATCCAGACGCCGATGGAGGAGTCGCGGTGGCTCTCGGCCCTGGTCGGGGGCCCCGTCCGGCTGAAGTGCGAGAACCTCCAGCGCACCGGCTCGTTCAAGATCCGCGGCGCCTACGTCCGGATGGCGCGGCTCACCGAGGAGGAGCGCAGCCGCGGCGTGGTCGCTGCCTCGGCCGGCAACCACGCCCAGGGCGTCGCGCTCGCGGCCCAGCTGCTGGGCATCCGCTCGACGGTCTTCATGCCCGAGGGCGCCCCGATCCCGAAGGAGAAGGCCACCCGCGCGTACGGCGCCGAGGTGGTCTTCGACGGCCGCTACCTCGAGCAGGCGCTGGTCACCGCCCGGGCGTTCTCCGAGCGCACCGGTGCGGTGCTGATCCACCCCTTCGACCACGCCGACGTGGTGGTGGGACAGGGCACGGCCGGCCTGGAGATCCTCGAGCAGGCCCCCGAGACCCGCACCGTGCTGGTCCCGACCGGCGGCGGCGGCCTGCTCGCCGGCATCGCGCTGGCGGTCAAGGCGCAGAACCCCGACGTCCGGGTCGTGGGCGTCCAGGCTGCGGGCGCGGCGGCCTACCCGGGGTCGCTGGCGAGCGGCCACCCGGTCGGGCTCGCCGAGATGAAGACGATGGCCGACGGCATCGCCGTGGGGATGCCGGGCGACATCACCTTCGGCCTGGTGCGCGACCACGTCGACGAGATCATCACCGTCTCCGAGGAGTCGCTGTCACGCGCTCTGCTGGCCCTGGTGGAGCGGGCCAAGGTGGTCGTGGAGCCCGCCGGGGCCGCCGCGGTGGCGGCGCTGCTCGACGACCCGCACGCGTTCGAGACCCCCGCCGTAGCGGTGCTCTCCGGTGGCAACATCGACCCGCTGCTGCTCGGCAAGGTGATCCGGCACGGCATGGCCGCGGCCGGGCGCTACCTCAACCTGCACGTCACGATCCCCGACGTGCCCGGGGGCCTGGCCCACCTGCTCGCCGAGATCAGCGAGTCGGGCGCCAACGTGCTGGAGGTGATGCACGAGCGGATCTCGCCCACCCTGCACCTCGACGAGGTCGAGGTGCAGCTGCAGCTGGAGACCCGCGGCACCCCGCACGCCGAGAAGGTGCTGGCCCGGCTGCGCGAGCGGGGCTACCGCGTCGCGGAGTGAGGCCACCCGGGCCGACCCCGGGCTGACCCACTCGACGCAGGGGTCAGGAACCCGTGTAGGGGTGCGCCTCGAGGATCTCGACCTCGAGGGTCTTGCCGTTGACCTCGTAGGTCGCGTGGTCGCCCTGCTTCTTGCCGAGGATGGCGGCACCGATGGGGGACTGCGGCGAGTAGGCCTTGAGGTCGTCGGTGACGTCCTCGATCTCGCGGGCGCCGAGCAGGAAGGTCTCGGCCTCGTCGTCGTCGTCGCCGACGAACTTGTAGGTCACCAGCATGCCGGGCTCGACGATGCCGTCGTCGGGAGGCGTCTCGCCGACCTCGGCGCGACGGAGCATGTCCTCGAGCTGACGGATCCGGCCCTCGAGCTTGCCCTGGTCGTCCTTGGCCGCGTGGTAGCCGCCGTTCTCCTTCAGGTCGCCCTCGTCACGCGCCGCACTGATCCGCGCGATGATCTCGTGGCGGGCCGGACCCTTCAGGTGCTCGAGCTCGGCCTGGAGCTTCTGGTGGGCGTCGGGGGTCAGCCAGATCTTGGTCTGCTCGGACGACTGCGTCATGGGCGTACTCCTGTACAGCGATGGAACGTGGTCTCGGTCGACGTCGGGGCCCGGAAACGGCACATCTCGTACGTCGAGACCTCGCGGGGCACCTTCCTGGTCGGCCCTGCGGGACGGTCAGAACGATCAGTTTACCAACCGGGCGCGCAACGTCCAGTTCAGCGGGGTCGGGCCTGGCCCTCCGTGGTGCACCCCAGACCCTCGATCGAGGTGGCCAGCCGCTCGGTGCGCACGGTCAGCTCACTGGTCCCGGACGAGGCGCCCGGGGTCCACGTGAGCTCCCCGACCGTGCTGTGGTCCTCGGCGAAGGCCCGCAGGGTGCACGACGCCTCGGCGGTGCCGTCGCGCAGCCCGGCGGCGAGGTCGTCGCTGAGCTGGACCTGCACCACCGCCGTGGCGGTGTGGTCGTCGACCACCGCGAAGGAGACCAGGGTGGAGCTGACCGGCGGGGTGGCCTGCACGACCGTGGTCCAGGTCAGCCAGGCCGCGAAGACCCCCACCAGCGCCACGCACGCGCCGACCAGCAGGTAGCGGCGTCCGCGCGAGGGGGCGCCGTACCTCTCGACGAGGTGGTCCGGTGAGGTCACCCTGCCAGGGTGACACCTACGATGAAGCCGTGTCGCAGCACCCCGCACCCTCCTCGAGCTCACCGTCCGCCACGACGTCCGCCCCCACCTCGGGCAAGCCCCGGGCCGGCCTCCGGCTGATGCACGTGCACGCCCACCCCGACGACGAGTCCAGCAAGGGCGCCGCCTCCACCGCGCGGTACGTCGCCGAGGGGGTCGACGTCCACGTGGCGACCTGCACGGGGGGCGAGCGCGGCTCGATCCTCAACCCCAAGATGGACCGCCCCGACGTGCTCGCGAACATCAGCGAGATCCGTCGTCAGGAGATGGACCGGGCCCGCGACATCCTCGGCATCCGCCAGGACTGGCTGGGCTTCGTCGACTCCGGCTGGCCCGACGGCGACCCCAAGCCGCCGCTGCCCGAGGGGTGCTTCGGCCTGGTGCCCACCGAGGAGGCCGCCGAGCGCCTGGTGCGGCTGATCCGGGCGTTCCGTCCCCACGTGGTCACGACGTACGACGAGCGCGGGGGCTACCCCCACCCCGACCACGTCAAGTGCCACGAGGTGAGCGTCGCGGCGTTCGAGGCCGCGGGCGACCCCGAGCGCCACCCCGACGCCGGCGAGCCCTGGCAGCCGCTGAAGCTCTACTACCACCACTCGTTCAACCGGCCGCGGATGCAGGCGCTGCACGACGCGATGCTCGAGCACGGACTCGAGTCGCCGTGGGCCGAGCGGCTCAAGGACTGGAAGCCCGAGCCCGACTGGGACGCCCGGATCACCACCCGGGTGCCGTGCGGCGACTACTTCGGGGTGCGCGACCAGGCGCTGCTGGCGCACGCCACCCAGATCGACCCCGACGGCTTCTGGTTCGCGGTGCCGCGCGAGCTGCAGGAGCGGGTCTGGCCCACCGAGGACTTCGAGCTCGTGGTGAGCCACGTCGACAGCACGCTGCCGGAGGACGACCTCTTCGCCGGCATCACCGACCCCGCCTGAGAGGCTGGACCCATGCTCACCGCCGACCTGATCAGCACCGCCTCGACGCTCGTGGTCCGGCTGGTGCTCCGGCTGGCCGACCCCACGCCGGAGCCCGAGGACGTCAAGGCCGGGTGGGCCGCGTTCGCCCTGTTCGGCCTGCTCATCCTGGCCGTGGCCGTGCTGGGCTTCAGCCTGACCAAGCGGCTGCGCAACGTCGAGCGGGCCGAGGCCCAGGGTCTCTACGACCCCTCGACGAAGAAGCCGCGCACGACGCTGCCCTCGGCGCCGGACCCCGGCCAGCCGCAGCGACCCGAGCAGCCCCGGCAGCAGCCCCCCGAGGAGTGACCTCCGGCCGGCCGATCAGCCGGTCAGCCGGTCAGCCGGTCTGCTGGTCGCCGGACCCGTCGGCCTGCTCGGCCTCGGCGATCTGACGACGTACGTCGTCCATGTCGAGCTCGCGCACCCGGGCGATCACCTGCTCCAACCCGGCCGGGGGCAGCGCCCCGGGCTGGGCGAAGACGAGGATCCCCTCGCGGAACGCCATCAGCGTCGGGATCGAGGAGATGCCGGCGGCGGAGGCGAGCTCGCGCTGCGACTCGGTGTCGATCGAGCCGAAGGTGATCTCGGGATGGGCCTCGGACGCGGCCTCGTAGGTCGGCGCGAACTGCTGGCACGGACCGCACCACCCGGCCCAGAAGTCGACGAGCAGGATCGCGTCGTCCCGCACGTGGGTCTCGAAGTTGTCGCTGGTCAGCTCGATGGTGGCCATCACCCGAGACTACGCGGCGGACCTGACCTCGACCGAGGGTCAACCAGGCGTCCCGGACAATGGAGGACATGCCAACCTCCCCCCGATTGGTGACCGTCTCCTCCCCGCCCGATCCCTCCGGTGTCGTGCTCGTCCTGCACGGCGGCGCCTCCCGCGGCGAGCGGGTCGCGGTCAGCCCCACCCAGCTGTCCGTGCTGCGCATGGTGCCGACCGCCCGCGCGATCGCCCGTGCCGGTCGGCGACGCGTGGCGGTGCTCCGGCTGCTCAACTCCTACCGTGGCTGGGACGCCGGGCACACGCCGCTCGACGACGTGGCCTGGGCGCTGGGCCAGGTGCGCGAGCGGTACGGCGCCGCCCCGGTCGGGCTGGTCGGGCACTCGCTCGGCGGACGGGCCGCGTTGCTGGCGGGGGGGAGCGAGCCGGTGGTCTCGGTCGTGGCGCTCAACCCCTGGGTCTACCCCACCGACACCGCCGACCTCAGCGGCCGCCAGGTGCTCGTCGTGCACGGCGGGCAGGACCGGATCGCGAAGCCCGAGCGGGCCGCCGCCGTGGCCTCGCGGATCTCCCGGTCGACCGAGGTCGAGTTCGTCCGCATCCCCGGGGCGAAGCACGCGATGCTGCGGCACGGCAAGGAGTTCGACCGGCGGGCCGCCGAGTTCACGACGAAGGTGCTGCTGAGCCGGGTCTGACCCGACCGCCCCCCGAGATCGTAGGAGCGCGGGGCGCCTGCCGTGGCGACCTCGCCAGCGTGACCGACCGGCCAGACCACCGGATCGGCCGCCACGCGCCCGTGATCCTGGCGGCGACGATCGTGATCCGCGACGATGGGCCCGGTGGCCCCCGGGGACCGGACCGCCACCCACCGACGACGAGGGACCACGATGCCGCGCTCCGCCCGACCTGCTCGACCCGCCCCGTTGCCGTCCCTGCTGACCCTGGCCGTCTCGGCTGCGCTCGTCCTCGCGGCGTGCGGCTCCGCGCCGTCGGCGGAGTCCCGGCCCGACGGGTCGGCCGCCCTGTCGGCGGCCACGACCGAGCCCGAGCCCGACGCCGTGGACGCCTCGGACCCCGCCCCGGCACCAGCGCCGACCCGTCGACGTACGGCGTCGGTGGTCGCGGTCGGCGACGTGGCCTGCGCGCCCGGCCAGAAGCCCACCCGGACGACCTGCCGCCAGGCCGCCACCGCGGCCCTGACCACCCGGCTCGACCCGGCGGCGATCATCGGGCTGGGCGACCTGCAGTACGAGTCCGGCGCCCTGCCCGAGTACCTCGGCTCCTACGACGAGAGCTGGGGACCGCTGCTCGCCCGGACGCTGCCGGTGCCCGGCAACCACGACTACCGCACCTCGGGTGCGGCCGGCTACGCCGACTACTTCGAGGGCAGCCCGGGGGTCGACGCCGAGCCCGACCAGCCCTACGTGCGGACCCTGGCCGGCTGGCGGATCTACCTGCTGGACTCCAACTGCGAGCTGATCGACTGCCGGGCCGAGGCCCGCTGGCTGGTCCGCGACCTGCGGCGCAACCCCACCCGCTGCGCACTCGTGGCCCAGCACCACCCGCGCTGGTCGACCGGCAACCACGGCAACCAGCCCCTCGTGCAACCGCTGTGGCGGGCCGCGGTCGCCAACGGGGTCGACGTGGCGCTCGCCGGCCACGACCACGACTACGAGCGGTTCGCCCCGCGCGGACGGCGGGGCGCCGTCACCGGCAGCGGGATGCGCTCCTTCGTCGTCGGCACGGGCGGCAAGAGCTTCTACGGCTTCGGCTCCCGCGACCGCAGCTCGCGCTTCCGCCAGAACACCCGGTTCGGCGTCCTCCAGCTCCGGCTCAGCCCTCGGCGCTACACCTGGCGCTTCGTGGCCACGTCGGGCCGGGTCCTGGACCGCGGCCGCAGCACCTGTGGGTGACCGGCCCCGCGGTCCGGGGACGGCGGGTTGAGCGGCGTGCCCGTGCCTCCGCCCGCGTCGGAGCCCGAGCCTCGCCCCACCCCGGCGGACATCGACCCGGACCTGGCCCCCGCCGGTCCGCCGGCCGCACCGCTGGGCCTGCTGCTGCTCGGGATCGCGGCTGGTGGGGCGCTCGGCGGAGCCGGACGCCACGCCCTCGAGCTGCTCTGGCCGCTGGGCGCGGGCTTCCCCACGGCGACGTTCGTCACCAACCTGGCGGGATCGTTCCTGCTCGGGGCGCTCGTGGCGCTCGTGCTGGCCCGCACCGCCCACCCGCTGCTGCGTCCCGTCCTGGGCACCGGCGTCCTCGGGGGCTTCACGACCTTCTCGGCGTACGCCGCCCAGGGTCGCTCGCTGGTCGACCGTGAGCAGGTGGGCCTGGCGGCGCTCTACCTCGGCGGCACGGTCGTGGGCGCCGTGCTCGCGGCGCTGCTCGGCCTGCTGCTGGTGGAGGCCGTGCTGCCGCACGAGCCGCGACCCCGGGGCGCGAGCCGATGACCTGGTGGCTGGTGTGCCTCGGCGCGGCGGTGGGCGCGCCGGCGCGCTACCTGGTCGACCGCGCCGTCGAGGCGCGACGGACCAGCCCGGTCCCGGTGGGGACCGCGACCGTGAACCTGCTCGGGAGCCTGCTCCTGGGCGGTCTGCTGGGCGCCCACGACGGCGGCGTGGTGTCCGGCGACGCGCTGCTGCTGCTCGGGCACGGGCTTCTGCGGCGCGTTCACGACGTACAGCGCGTTCGCGGTGGAGGTCGTGGGGCTGGGCCGCCGTCGGCTGGCCGGCACCGCCGTGGTCTACGCGCTGCTGGCCCCGGTCGCGGCGCTGGCCTGCGCCGCCCTCGGCTACGGGCTCAGCCGCTGGTGGTGGTGATCACGACCTCGTGGGTCAGGGTCCGGTGCACCGGGCACCGGTCGGCGATCCGGAGCAGCGAGCTGCGCTGCTCGTCCGAGAGGGCGCCGTCGAGCACGATCTCGCGGTGGATGCGGTCGACCTGACCCTCCGTGGACTCGCAGTCGGCGCAGTCCTTCGCGTGCACCCGCTCGTGGGTCAGCGTGACCGTGGAGGCGCCGAGGTCCCAGCCCTTGCGGCGGGCGTACATCCGCATCGTCATCGAGGTGCAGGCCCCGAGGGCCGCGACCAGGCTGTCGTAGGGGTTGGGCCCGGTGTCGCCGCCGCCGACCGACGGCGGCTCGTCGAGCACCCAGGTGTGACCCGAGGCGGTCGCGAGGTGGGCGAAGCCCTCCGTGGCCGACTGCTCGCGGACCACCACCGTGCCGCTGTCGACCGGGGCGTCGTCCGGCGGTGCGGGCGGCTCGAGGTAGCGCGTGGCCCAGGCGGCGATCATCGAGGCCGCGAACTCCGCGTCGGCGCGGCGCGACAGCAGGTGGTCGGCGCCGTCGAGGGAGACGAAGGACTTGGGGTGCCGGGCGGCCTCGAAGACCGTGCGCGCCTCCTCGACGCCGACGACCTCGTCGCCGGGGGAGTGGAGCACCAGCAGCGGCCGTCCGAGACGTGCGATGCGCTCCCGCTGGGGCTGCTCCTGGAGGTCCTCGGCCAGGTCGGCGGCCACGTGGAGCACCCGGCCGCCGATCTCGACCTCGAGGTGGCCGTCGTCGGCGGGCGTCGCGGCCTCGAGCAGGTGACCGGCGTGGGCCGGGGTGGCCGGCGCCCCCAGCACCGCGACCGCCCGGACCTGGGCGAGGCGCTCGGCCACGGCGATCACCGCGGCCCCGCCCAGCGAGTGGCCGACGAGCAGGTCGGGCCCGCCGTGGTGCTCGGCCAGCCAGGCGGCCGCGGCCTCGAGGTCACCGAGGTTGCTGGTGAACGTGGTCTCGGCGAAGTCGCCGTCCGACGAGCCGAGCCCGGTGAAGTCGAAGCGGAGCACGGCGATGCCGCGCTCGGCGAGGTGGGTCGAGATGCGGGAGGCGGCGTGCGACTCGCGGCTGCAGGTGAAGCAGTGGGCGAACAGGGCCGTGGCGCGCGGCGGACCCACGGGCAGGTCGAGCGTGCCGGCCAGCTCCTCGCCGGAGGAGCCGGTGAAGCGCACCGGCTCGTGTCGGGAGGGGTGGGGTGCGGCCATCAGCCGGCTCCTTCGGTGGCATGGGCGATCCGGGGGTGGCGGCGCTCGAGCCGCCGACCCCACCATCCACCAGCGAGCACCAGCAGGACCAGGCCCGAGACGGCCGCGAGCAGGCCCAGCGGGTCGGAGCCGAAGGCGCCGACCGCGGTGTAGGCCACGATGCCGGGAACCATCCCGACCGCGCTGCCCACGACGTAGTGCCGGAACCTCACCCCCGAGAGCCCGGAGGCGTAGTTGACGGCGAAGAAGGGGAAGAGCGGCACCAGGCGCACGACCAGGACCGCGGCCAGCCCGTGGTCGCGCAGCACCGCGTCGACGCGCCCCAGCCGCCCCTGGATGAACCGGTCGACGGCGTCGCGCCCCAGCGCGCGCCCCAGGGCGAAGGAGGCGGTGGCCGCGAGCATCGCACCGAGCAGCACGAGCGCCGCGCCGGTCGCGAGCCCGAAGAGCGCCCCGCCGGCGATGGTCACCACGCTCATCGGGGAGGGGATCTGCGCGAGCAGCGCGTAGAGGAGCACGTAGACCGCGGGCCCCCAGGCGCCGGCCGCGTCGACCCGGGTCCGGAGCGCGTCGACGTCCGGGGTCCCGAAGCGGACGGCGAGCACCACGGCGAGGACCACGAGGGTCGCGAGCACGGCTGCCTTGAGAGCGGTCGTCCGGTTCACACTGGTCCTGTCCGTTGGGGGCGGCGACGCACGGTCACCGTACGGGGGGTCTCCTTCCGGAACCCGCTGACCCGGCCCGTGGCTTCCCGGGCCCCCCTGGCGGTGGTGACGGCCCGGGCGGTCCCGGCGCGGCCAGCAGGCCGTGGAAGAACTGCGCCGCGTCCTGGTAGGCACCCCAGCGCTCGAAGCTCGCGGCGTCGCCGTACCGCATCCACTCCTCCCGATGGGCGCGGGCCACGTCGGTGAGGTACGACGCGGTGGCGGCCAGGGCCCTCGCGTCCGGGGCCTCGCGCCCGCACCGGTTGCTCATCGGCCGGTGCTCCTCAGGAGCGAGCGGCTGAGCCGCCAGCGCGCGCCGACCCCGGTGCCGGTGGTCACGCTGTCGCCCGGGCCGGCCGACCCGGCCGGGGTCCGGTCCGCCGCGACCGCGCCCAGGATCACGCCGCGGTCCTTGTCCGGGCCGTCGACCACCGCCGCGAGGCTGTGGGTCAGGTCGGCGTCGAGACCTGGCGCAGCGGCCGGGAAGCGCCTGGCCAGCACGTCGTGGGCGGCCTGGGCCGCGGCGGCGACCGGCGAGGACGGCGCGGGGTGGTGCAGGGCGTCGCGGACCGCGGCGTCCACCGTCGTCGCGACCAGACCGAGCAGGAGCGCTCGATCGAGCCAGCGCGGCGTACGCGCCGTGTCGTGGACCGTGCGCAGCGCGGTGCGCTGCCAGTCCCGGACGACGGTGGAGGCCGGTTCGCGGTAGTGACCCGAGCCGTCCACGGGCGCGTCCTCGGCAGCCCTCGACGGGGCGGGCGCGGCGGCGAGGACCGCCACGGCGAGGGTGAGGGAGAGCAGGAGCCTGAGCGGGTGTCCGGTGCCTGACATGGGCGACCTTCCGGGGTCGAGGTGGTGACCTCGAGTCTTCCGACCAGCCGCCCGGGGGCCTATACGCGTTCGCGCGTACTCCGCTCGTCCCACCCCTGGACCCGGGCCGTGCGGTCCGGGTCCTCGAACGGCCCGCCGCGCAGGCGGACCACCGCGGCCAGGCGGTTGGTGACGCCGAGCTTGCGGTAGGCGTGCTCGAGGTGCTTGCGGACCGTCGCGGGCGCGATGCACAGGGCCACCGCGATCTCGGGGTTCGACCTGCCGGCGGCCACCTCGCCCAGCACGACGCGTTCCTGGGGCGTCAGGCCGGGCGGCAGGTGGGGGGTGGGTCGCTCCCGCATCAGTCGCCCGAAGACCGGGACGAGCAGGCGCAGTCGCGCCAGGTCCTGCGCGGAGAACGGGACCTCGCGGCGGTCGAAGGAGATCTGGCTGACGTGGTCGGGGCCGTTGCGGAAGCCGATCGACACCGCGTCGGCATAGGGCAGCGCGCCGCACTGGGCGGCCAGGTCGGGCACCCGGCGCCAGTGCACGAAGCCCACGAGCAAGGGGCCGTCGTGGTCGTCGGTGTCGGGCAGGTCGTCGCAGCAGCCGAGCGGCGTCTCGCGCTCCTCGACCAGGTAGCCGAGGTCGTCGCCGAGGCAGACGCCGACGATGTCGGTGGGCACGATCCGGTCGACCAGGGCGAGCACGTGGTCGGTCGGCAGGGGGCGCCCGGGGACCGGCTCGGCTGCCATCAGGGCGTGGAGGGCCAGCTGCTCGCGCTCGTCGAGCACCAGTGCGGTCGTCTGTGTCCTCTGCGTCGTCACCGCGTCCTGACCCCCTCCCGGGCTCACGAACCTCTCGACGGTAGTCCCGCGGCACGGACGCGGTCCACCGACCAAGGTCCCGCGGTGCCCGGTGCGGGTGTGGTCGCGCAGGCTAGGTTCAGGGCGTGACCGAGGACACGTACGACTACGTCATCGTCGGAGCCGGCAGTGCCGGCGCCGTGCTCGCAGCCAGGCTCAGCGAGGACGCCCGCACCAGCGTGCTCCTGCTCGAGGCCGGCGGGGAGGCCGAGGCCGACGAGATCTCGATCCCGGCCGCCTTCCCGGCTCTGTTCAAGACCAAGTGGGACTGGAACTACTCCACGACCGAGCAGAAGCAGCTCGAGGGCCGCCGGGCCTACTGGCCGCGGATGAAGGCTCTCGGCGGGTGCTCCTCGATGAACGCGATGATCTACATCCGGGGCAACCACGCCGACTACGACACCTGGCGCGACCAGCACGGCGCCACCGGCTGGGGCCACGACGACGTCCTGCCCTACTTCGTCCGCTCCGAGGGCAACACCCGACTGGGCGGCCCGCTGCACGGCCAGGACGGCCCGGTGCACGTCGAGGACCGCGCCTACACCCACGAGCTCTCCCACGCGTTCGTACGCAGCGCGGTCAGCGCGGGCCACAAGCCCACCGACGACTTCAACGGCGGCGAGCAGGAGGGGGCCGGGCTCTACCAGGTGACCTGCAAGGGCGGTCGGCGCTGGTCGACCAACGAGGCCTACCTCAAGCCCGCGCGCGGTCGGTCGAACCTCACGGTCGCCACCGGGGCCCTCGCCACCCGCCTCGAGCTCAGCGGTGACCGCTGCACCGGGGTGAGGTTCCGCCAGAGCGGTGCCGAGCACTCCGTCACGGCCCGGCGCGAGGTCCTGCTGGCCGGCGGCGCGGTCAACAGCCCCCAGCTGCTGATGCTGTCGGGCATCGGCCCGGGCGCCCACCTCTCCGAGGTCGGGGTCGAGTCGCGGGTGGAGCTGCCCGGCGTCGGCAGCAACCTGCAGGACCACCCGGTCGTGCCGATGCTCTGGTACACCCGTGGCACCACCGACCTGGCCCAGCTCAACAACCTGCGCAACTTCGCGCGCTGGAAGGCGCGGGGCACCGGCCCGCTGTCCTCCAACGTCGGCGAGGCGGGGGCGTTCTTCGCCAGCCGTGAGGGACTGGCCGCACCCGACATCCAGATCCACGCCGCGCCGTCCGGCTTCTACGACAACGGCCTGCGCGAGCCGACCAGCCAGATGTTCACCGCCGCCCCGACGCTGGTCTCGGTGCAGAGCCGTGGCTCGGTGCGCCTGCGCTCGGCCGACCCCACGTGGCACCCGGCCATCGACGCGGCGTACTTCGAGGACCAGACCGACCTCGACGCGATGCTGTCCGGGGCCCGGCTCACCTGGGACATCTGCACCCAGGGTGAGCTGGCCGGGATGCTCGACCGGCCCTGGCGACTGCCCAGCAACCCCACCGACGACGACCTGGTCCAGCACATCCGCGACTGGGCGCAGACGCTCTACCACCCCGTCGCGACCTGCGCGATGGGCACGGGCGAGGACGCGGTGGTCGACCCGGCGCTCCGGGTGCGCGGGGTCCGGGGGCTGCGCGTCGTGGACGCCTCGGTCATGCCGGCCGTGCCCCGCGGCAACACGAACGCGCCCACCATCATGATCGCCGAGAAGGCGGTCGACCTGATCAGGAGTGACCGATGACCACGATGCACGAGCGGGCCAGCGACGCGGCCGGCGAGACCGGCCCCCGCACCTTCGACTCGCTGGACCCGGCCACGGGCGACGTGGTCGGCACCCACCCCGTGCACAGCGAGGCCGAGGTCCGCGCGGCCGTGGCGCGCGCCCACGAGGAGGCCGCGTGGTGGTCCGGGCTCTCCTTCGCCGAGCGCGAGGAGCACCTGTCGACCTGGAAGGGCGTGATCACCCGCCGACTGGCGCAGCTGGCCGACGTCGTGCACCGCGAGACCGGCAAGCCGCACGGCGACGCGACGCTGGAGGCCGCGCTGGCGATCGACCACCTGGCGTGGGCCGCCGGCCACGCGAGCAAGCACCTCAAGCGCCGCAAGGTCTCCTCGGGGCTGCTGATGGCCAACCAGGCCTCGACCGTCGAGTACCGCCCTCTCGGTGTCGTGGGAGTCATCGGTCCGTGGAACTACCCGGTGTTCACCCCCATGGGCTCGATCGCCTATGCGCTGGCCGCGGGCAACGCGGTGGTCTTCAAGCCCTCCGAGCTGACGCCCGGGGTCGGTGAGTGGCTGGCCCGCACGTTCCTGGAGTCGGTCGGCCGACCGGTGTTCTCGGTCGTCACGGGGCTGGGTGAGACCGGGGCTGCGCTCTGCCACGCCGGCGTCGACAAGATCGCCTTCACGGGCTCCACCGCGACCGGCAAGAAGGTGATGGCCGCCTGTGCCGAGACGCTGACCCCGGTCGTGATCGAGGCCGGCGGCAAGGACGCCGTCCTCGTCGACGCCGACGCCGACCTCGACGCCGCGGTCGACGCCACGCTGTGGGGCGCGCTCGCCAACGCCGGACAGACCTGCACCGGGGTGGAGCGGGTCTACGTCCACGAGCGGGTGTACGACGCGTTCCTCGCCTCGTTGACCGAGCGGGCCCGCGAGCTGCGGGCCGACGGCACCGCGGGGGCCCAGCTCGGGCCGATCACGATGCCCAAGCAGCTCGGCATCATCCGCAGCCACATCCAGGACGCCCTCGACCGCGGGGGCCGCGCGGTCGTCGGCGGCCTCGACGCGGTGGGGGAGCGCTACGTGCAGCCCACGGTGCTGGTCGACGTGCCCGAGGACTCCGACGCGGTCTGCGAGGAGACCTTCGGTCCCACCGTCACGGTGGCGCGGGTGCGTGACATGGACGAGGCGATCGCCCTCACCAACGCGGGCAAGTACGGCCTCGGGTCGACGGTGTTCGCCAAGGAGCGCGGCATGGAGATCGCCGAGCAGATCCGCTCCGGGATGACGGCGATCAACGGCGTGATCACGTTCGCTGCGGTCCCCTCGCTGCCCTTCGGCGGCGTCGGTGACTCCGGCTTCGGTCGGATCCACGGGCCCGACGGCCTGCGCGAGTTCACCTACGCCAAGGCGATCGCGCGGCAGCGGTTCAAGCCGCTGATGCCGCTCACGTCCTTCCGACGCACCGAGAAGCACGAGCAGCAGCTGGGCGCGATGATGACGATGCTGCACGGACGCGGGACCACGATCCCCAAGCCGTAGGGCAAGCCCTGGACCCGCCGGGCGCTAGCGCGGCGTCTCGGGGTCGGTGGTGCTCATCCGGGCCAGCCGCTCCTCCGCAGCCAGGTCGCCGTGGAAGAGCCCTCGCGAGGGGGTCGGCGGGTCGACGGGACGCACCGTCGCGGCCTCGTCCGGGCGCTCGAGGAGCTCGACCCGCTGGCGGGGCAGGCTCGCGCTGTCGTGGCGACGTACCCAGGCGACGAGGTGCTCCCGGACGTGGCAGCGCAGGTCGAACAGCGTGGGGGCGTCGACGGCCGTGACGAGCACCCGCACCCGGATCCAGCCACCCACCGCGTCGGTCACCTGGAGCACCTTGACCCGGCCGTCCCAGAGGTCGGTGAGGGCCAGCACCCGGTCGAGCTCGCCCCGCATCGCCTCCGGGTCCACGCCCCAGTCCAGGTCCAGCTCGACCGCGCCGAGGAGCTCGGAGCTGTGCCGGGTCCAGTTCTGGAACGGCGAGGTCGTGAAGTACGTCGACGGGAGCACCAGGCGGCGGTCGTCCCAGGTGCGGACCACGACGTAGGTCAGCGTGATCTCCTCGATCCAGCCCCACTCCTCCTCCACGATCACCACGTCGTCCAGCCGGATGGCGTCGTTGAAGGCCAGCTGCAGCCCGGCGAAGACGTTGCCCAGGGTCGACTGCGCGGCCAGCGCCGCCACCACGCTGATCAGGCCGGCGGAGGCGAGGATGCTGGCCCCGACCGCCTCGACGCCGGGGAAGCTGAGCAGCACCGCCCCGAGGGTGATCACCACCGCGACGGTCACGATCAGGCGCCGGATGATGCCGACCTGGGTGCGCATCCGGCGCGCGTGCAGGTTGTCGGCGACCTGCACGTCGTAGCGGCTGAGCGCCCGGTCGACGAGGAGCAGCAGCGCGGAGACGAGCAGCCAGCCCACGGCCACGATCACCAGCACCCGCTCGACCTGCTCGGCCCACGCCCAGCTCCCGGACTCGGGCCGGGCGCGGTCGAGCACGGGCTCGGCCGCCACGACCACCACCAGGACCCGGAACGGCACCTTCATCGCACGGTGGAACTGGCCGGCGGGCGGCCACCGGCGCGCGGCCAGGTGGAGCAGCAGCCGCAGCACGAGGATCACCGCGGTCGCGGCGGCCACCGCGACCGCCGCCGCGGTCAGCAGGTCGGTCCAGTACTCGCTCATCCGGCCATCCTGCCGGGTCCGGGGACCGGCGTCAGCGCAGCGCGTACGTCGCCAGCGAGATGCCGACGTAGTGGGAGACGAAGGCCAGGATCGTCAGGGTGTGGAAGACCTCGTGGAAGCCGAACCAGCGCGGCCAGGGGTCGGGGCGCTGGAAGCCGTAGACCACGCCACCGACGGTGTAGAGGGCCCCGCCGGTCAGGATCAGCACGAAGACCGCCGTGCCGACGCCGATCCCGAGCTCGGTCGCGCCCCGGAAGAAGCCGGGGATGAAGAAGACGGCCGCCCAGCCCAGCGCGATGTAGATCGGGGTGTAGAGCCAGCGGGGGGCGCCGGTCCAGAAGACCCGGAAGAGCACGCCCAGGATCGCCCCGGACCAGACCACCGAGAGCAGCACGAGCTGCTCGGTGCCCTCGAGCAGGATGATGCTGAAGGGCGTGTAGGACCCGGCGATGAGCAGGAAGATGTTGGCGTGGTCGAAGCGGCGCAGCAGCGCCCACGCCCGCGGAGACCAGGTCCCGGTGTGGTAGACCGCCGACACGCCGAAGAGCAGCAGCGCGGACGCGGCGAACAGCGCCGACCCGACCCGGGTGGCCGCGGTCGGTGACATCACGACCAGCACGATCCCGGCCGCCAGGGTCAGCGGGGTGATGCTGAGGTGCAACCAGCCCCGCAACCGGGGCTTCACCTCGGCGAGGGTCTCGGACAGGGTGTCGCCCAGGTTCTCCAGGCCGGCACGCAACGAGTCACTCATCCTGCGAAGGTAGCCGACATCCGGTCGGCGCGAAGTCCGGTGGGGGGAATCCCACCTCGGTAGCATGAACGCCGTGACGGACTGGAAGCGTGGCGTGCGGCGGGTGCTCTACCCCGCCTACGAGCAGCGGCTGCTGCGCCGCCTGCCCGACCACCTGCCCCAGCACGTCGGGGTCATGCTCGACGGCAACCGACGCTGGGCCAGGGCAGTCGGTCGCGACACCGCCCACGGCCACCGCGCCGGCGCGGCCAACATCGAGCCGTTGCTCGGCTGGTGCGACGAGGTCGGCATCAAGGTCGTCACGCTGTGGCTGCTGTCCACCGACAACCTCAACCGTCCCGAGAGCGAGCTCGCGCCGCTGCTGCAGATCATCGAGGAGGCGGTGGCCTCCCTCGCCGACCAGCGGCGCTGGCGGCTGCACCCTGTCGGCGCGCTCGACCTGCTGCCGGCGGCGACGGCCGAGCGGCTCAAGAAGGCCGTCGAGGACACCAGCGACGTCGAGGGGATGCTGGTCAACATCGCCGTGCCCTACGGCGGACGTCGTGAGATCGCCGACGCCGTGCGCTCCCTGCTCTACGAGCACGCCGAGAAGGGCACCACGCTCGAGGAGCTCGCGGCGGTGCTCGACGTCGAGCACATCTCCGACCACCTCTACACCAAGGGCCAGCCGGACCCCGACCTGGTGATCCGCACCTCCGGTGAGCAGCGGCTGGGCGGGTTCCTGCTCTGGCAGAGCGCCAAGTCGGAGTTCTACTTCTGCGACGCCTACTGGCCCGACTTCCGGCGCGTCGACTTCCTCCGCGCCATCCGGGCCTACGCCCTGCGGGAGCGGCGCTACGGCACCTAGGTCCGGCGCCGTCAGGCGGTGCCGTTCGTCATCGGACCGTCACGCAGCCGTCACCCCCCGTTCGGGCGTGTCGCGCACCCCGGGGCTGATCCGCGTCGTAGTTTCGGTTTCAAGGACGGGTGGGGAAGCCCGTCGTCATCGGGAGGCCCCCTCGTGACACGTCACGACCTACTCACCGACCAGGTCACGACCTGGTGCGGGGGAGGGCGCCGGCACTCCGGCGTTCGGGCCCGGCTGCTGGTCGGATCCCGGTCCATCTGTTGCGACTGACGGGCCGGCGAGGAGTGCGCGCGCGGTCCGGTTGAGGAGCCTCCCGTGCCCGAGAGCCAGGTCAGGACCTACGTCATCGACACCAGCGTGCTGCTCGCCGATCCCGGTGCGCTGCGACGGTTCGACGAGCACGAGGTCGTGCTGCCGGTCGTGGTCATCAGCGAGCTCGAGGGGAAGCGGCACCACCCCGAGCTCGGCTTCTTCGCACGGGCGTCGTTGCGGATGCTCGACGAGCTGCGCATCCTCCACGGCCGCCTCGACGAGCCGGTGCCGGTCGGTGAGGACGGCGGGACCATCCGGGTGGAGCTCAACCACACCGACCCGACGTCGCTGCCCTCGGGCTTCCGGCTCGGCGACAACGACACCCGGATCCTGGCGGTGGCCCGCAACCTCGCCGACGAGGGGTACGACGTCACGCTGGTCTCCAAGGACCTGCCGCTGCGGATCAAGGCCTCGGCGGTCGGGCTGGACGCCCAGGAGTACCGCGGTGAGGTCACCGGCGACTCCGACACCGGCTACTCCGGCATGGCCGAGGTGGAGGTGGCCGCCGACGACCTCGACGCCCTCTACGAGGACGGCACCCTCGACCTGGAGTCGGTGCGCGACCTGCCCTGCCACCAGGGGCTCGTGCTGCTCTCCGACCGGGGGACGGCCCTGGGTCGCGTCGGGGCGGACAAGCACGTCCACCTGGTCCGCGGCGACCGCGAGGCCTTCGGCATCCACGGCCGGTCCGCGGAGCAGCGGATCGCCCTGGAGCTGCTGCTCGACCCCGAGGTCGGCATCGTCTCGCTCGGCGGCCGGGCCGGCACCGGCAAGTCGGCGATGGCGCTGTGCGCCGGCCTCGAGGCCGTGCTCGAGCGTCGCCAGCACAAGAAGGTCGTGGTCTTCCGCCCGCTCTTCGCCGTCGGCGGCCAGGAGCTCGGCTACCTGCCGGGCTCGGAGTCGGAGAAGATGTCGCCCTGGGGCCAGGCCGTCTTCGACACCCTGGGTGCGATGACCTCCAGCCACGTCATCGACGAGGTCCTCGACCGGGGCATGCTCGAGGTGCTCCCGCTGACCCACATCCGCGGGCGGTCCCTGCACGACGCGTTCGTGATCGTCGACGAGGCCCAGTCCCTGGAGCGCAACGTGCTGCTCACGGTCCTCTCGAGGATCGGCGCCAACTCCAAGGTGGTCCTCACCCACGACGTCGCCCAGCGCGACAACCTCCGGGTGGGACGCCACGACGGGGTGGTGGCCGTGATCGAGAAGCTCAAGGGGCACCCGCTCTTCGCGCACGTGACGCTCACCCGCTCCGAGCGGTCGCCGATCGCGGCCCTGGTGACCGAGATGCTGGAGCACGTGACGGTCTGACTCGTGGAGCCGCTGGGCCTCCTGCGTCCTCCTGTGACGCCTGTGGTGCCAGTGGCCCGACCGGAGCGGCTCGATTTGTCTCGGCCGCCCCGGTCGGGCACGCTGGTCCGAGACCTGTTCGTGACCTTCGGGCGCTTTCGGTCGCCCGCGTCGCCGTCCCACCGCCAACGTCGCCTACTCCAGGGGTTCCTCCGCCTGTGTCGAAGCACGTCAAGCACGTCCCCACCCACCGCTCCACGCCCGCCCGGTCTCCCTTGCTGGAGGCGCCGCGCAGCGCGCTGCGCACCACGGTCGTGCTGTCCTCCGTCGCGGTGGCCGCGACCGGGGCCACGATCTCGGGGGGCCTCCTGGCCGCTCCCGGTGCCGTGAGCAGCGCGGTCGGCGACGAGGCCGTCCTGAGCAGCGACGTCACCGCCGCGGCGGCGCCGGTCAGCGCGCCCGACGACACCGAGCCGCAAGCCGCGGAGCTGGGCGAGCGGACCGCGCCGGTCTCGCGCTCGGCCGACCGTCGTCAGGCGGCCGACCCCGACAAGGAGGCCGCGCTGGCCGACGACCGCGTGGCCGCGGTGTCGGGCGAGGAGACGCTCTCCGACTCCGACCCCCGTGACATCGCGCGGGCGCTGCTGGGCGAGTACGGCTTCTCCAGCGACCAGTTCGGCTGCCTCGACTCGCTCTACACCCGCGAGTCGGGCTGGAACGTCACGGCCGACAACCCCACCTCAAGCGCCTACGGCATCCCGCAGTCGCTGCCCGGCTCCAAGATGGCCTCGGCCGGCGCCGACTGGGCCACCAACCCGGTGACCCAGATCCGCTGGGGGCTGGGCTACATCCAGGACCGCTACGGCAGCCCCTGCGGTGCCTGGGCCCACAGCGAGTCCGTCGGCTGGTACTGAGCCGACCTCGCAGTCGCTCAGTGCCTACGCGGTGCTGACCAGCAGGTAGCGCTCGTCGGTGATCGGCCCACCCCAGTAGACCTCCTCGGGCAGCGGGCGCACCTCGGCGACCGCCCGGTGCTCGAGCACGAGCCGCCGACACTCCGCGGCCGCGAGCCCGGCACCGGTCTGCCACCGGCCCTCGACCAGGAGCAGCCGACCCCCGGGGCGCAGGAGCGCGACCCAGCGGGCGAGCGCTGCCGAGGGGTCGGGCAGGGCCCACAGCACGTGCCGGCAGAGCACCACGTCGCAGGAGCCCGGGGCGTACGGCGGCGCGGACGCGTCGCCCTCGACCACCTCCACGGCGGTGCCGGCCGTCTTGGCCCGGGCCGCGGCGACCATCGCCGGTGAGACGTCGACCCCTCGCACCCGGTGACCGGCCTCGGCCAGCAGCAGCGCCAGCGTGCCGGTGCCGCAGCCGAGGTCGACGACGTCGCTCGGGTCCGACGGCAGGTGGAGCGAGAGCAGGTCGGCCCAGGCCGCGCGGACGACCGGGTCGCGCAGCCCGTGGTCGGGCTCGTCGTCGAAGCGCGCGGCCTCGGTGTCCCAGTAGGCGCGCACTCCCTCGATCGCCCCGCTCACGCGAGATACCAGCATCCGCTGGTGCCCCGTCGCTTCTGGGGTGGTGTGGGGCCCCAGAAGCGACTAGTTACCAGCAGATGCTGGTAACTCGCACCCGAGCCGAAGGCGGGAAGTGGGGGCGAGCGGGGTCACGAGGCGACGAAGAGGGTCGCGTGGCCGGCGTACTCGCGGGCGCCCTCGAACGGCGGCAGCGACCAGGAGACCTTCTCGGTGGAGGACCGGAGGTAGGCCACCGCGGTGGCGTGGTCGGGGAAGACCGCGCGGGTGGCGAAGTCCTCGCGCCGTACGTCGTCGAAGTGCGCACGCAGCGCGGCCTCGCCGTTCTCGCTGCTGAAGCCGGTGACCATCAGCGGGCCGCCGGCCTCGCGGCGCAGCTCGCCGAGGTGGTGGTTGCCGTTGGTGACCGCCACCAGCGAGCCGCCCGGCCGCAGGACGCGGCGGATCTCGGCGAGCCCCCGGTCGAGGTCGGGGACGTGGTAGAGCATCCAGAGGGCCGCGACCACGTCGACGGAGTCGTCCGAGAAGGGGAGGTCCTGGACGTCGCCGACCTGGGCCACGACGCCGCGCCGGGCGGTCAGGTCGACCAGACGCTGTGACTGGTCGAGGGCGACGACCTCGGCCTCGGGGAGGGCCTGGACCAGCCGGGCGGCGAACTCGCCGGTGCCGCAGCCGACCTCGAGGACCCGGGAGGGCGCGGCCCCTTGGATCGCGGTCAGCGCCTCGCAGCCGGGATGGCGTCCCTCGGCCGTCGGCAACCACACCGATCGGCGGAGGTCGAGGTGGGTCTCGGTGGCGTACTGCTCGCGCACCGCTGTCGCGTCGTCCATCGTCATGCCGGCTCAGTCACGTCCCGTCATCGTGTCCACGTCGAGGGCCGCGTCGAGCTGCTCCTCGGTGAGGTCGCCGCGCTCGAGGTAGCCCATCGCCACCACCGTCTCACGGATGGTGGCGCCTTCGGCCAAGGCCCGCTTGGCGATCTTCGCGGCCGCCTCGTAGCCGAGGTGCCGGTTGAGCGGGGTCACCACCGACGGCGAGGACTCGGCGTAGCGCCGCATCCGCTCGGGATCGGCGGTCACACCGTCGACGCACCGCTCGGCCAGCAGCCGGCTGGAGGAGGCCAGCAGCCGCACGGACTCCAGCACGCTGCGGGCGATGACCGGCATCGCCACGTTGAGCTCGAAGCTGCCGCTGGCCCCGGCCACGGTGACGGTGGCGTCGTTGCCGATCACCTGGGCACAGACCATGAGCGTCGCCTCGGGCAGCACGGGGTTGACCTTGCCGGGCATGATGCTCGAGCCCGGCTGGAGGTCGGGCAGGTGGATCTCCGCGAGCCCCGTCGTGGGCCCCGAGCCCATCCAGCGCAGGTCGTTGCAGATCTTGGTGAGACCGACCGCGATCGTGCGCAGCACCCCGCTGAGCTCGACCAGCGAGTCGCGGGTGCCCTGGGCCTCGAAGTGGTTGCGCGCCTCGGTGAACGTGTGGCCGGTCGCCTCCGACAGGGCGGCGATGGCCCGGTCCGCGAAGCCGTCGGGGGTGTTGATCCCGGTGCCGACGGCGGTGCCGCCCAACGGCAGCTCGCGCACCCGGGGCAGCACGCTCTCGAGCCGCTCGACGGCGTAGCGCACGGTGGCGGCGTAGCCGCCCATCTCCTGCCCCAGCGTGACCGGGGTGGCGTCCATCAGGTGGGTGCGACCGGACTTCACCAGGTCGGCGAACTCCGCGGCCTTGGCCTCGAACGACGCGGCCAGCTGCTCCAGCGCCGGCTCGAGGTCCTCGACCACGGCCAGGCTCGCGGCCACGTGGATGGCGGTCGGGAACGTGTCGTTGCTCGACTGGCTGGCGTTGACGTGGTCGTTGGGGTGCACGCCCTCACCCGCCAGGGTGGCGATGACCTCGTTGGCGTTCATGTTGGAGCTGGTGCCGGACCCGGTCTGGAAGACGTCGATCGGGAACTGGTCGTCGTGCTCGCCGGCCGCCACCTCCCCGGCGGCGGCGGCGATCGCCTCGGCCTGCGCGGCCTCGAGCACGCCGAGCTCGCCGTTGGCCCGGGCGGCGGCCGCCTTGACCTGGCCGAGGGCGTGCACCAGGCGAGGCTCGATGCGGGTGCCGCTGATGGGGAAGTTCTCGACCGCCCGCTGGGTCTGGGCCTGCCAGAGAGCGTCCCGGGGGACCCGGACCTCGCCCATGGAGTCGTGTTCGATGCGCCAGTCAGTCACCGATCGACCCTAACCCGAGCCGCCGACGTCGCGCCGGGACCCGTGGTCACGGCGTGGGTCCCGGCGGTGGGTGCCCCGGGTGGCCGCACGCTGCGCGGGTACCGGTCGGTCATGAGCGACGACGCGACTCCCCAGGACACGGCCGAGACCACCGAGCCCGCCGAGCCCACCGAGCAGACCGACGACTCGTCCGAGGGCGGCCAGGTCTCCGAGGTGGGCAACCTCGCCGGGGGACCGGAGACGATCTACCCCGACCAGGCCACCGCCGGCTACCCCGACACCGAGAGCGACGGGCCCCAGGAGGGCACCGCCGGCCCCAACGCCCGCCCGCGCGACGACCGCCCCGGCGGCGGCCCCGACAACCCCCACTGAGCGACGATCGGGCCCCCCGGTCACTAGCATGGCGCCGCTCCGCCGCTGCCGCGGTGAGCGCCCTCGAGCACGGGAGAGCAGATGTCGCAGTGGCTGGAGGAGCTCAGCACGCTGCAGGTGCTGCTGCTGGTGGGCGCAGTGCTGGTCGGCGGCTCCGTGCTGGCGACGCTGCTGGGCGGGCTGCTGGTGCGGGCCGGGATGCGTCGCCCCTGGGTCCTGCGCCGCGCCAGCCGGCTCTCGATCAAGCTGCTCGAGCTGATCAAGCGACCGCTCACGATCGTGGTCCTCGAGGAGGTGGCCGCAGTGATCCAGACCGGTCACTACACGAAGAACATCAGCGACGCGCTGCTGGAGAACCACGACGAGATCAAGGCCATGATCGCGGAGAAGGTGCGCCAGGACCCCAACGCCAAGCTCGTGAGCAAGCTGCCCGGCTACGAGACGATCGTCGCCGAGGTCACCGAGACCTCGATGCGGGTGCTGGTCGAGATGCTCGGGGATCCCCGCATGGACGAGCTCGTGTCCGACCTCCTGCGCAACAACCTCGAGCAGATCCGGGCCGCCGTGCGTGAGCGCGAGCACGAGCGGCTCGACCCGCACGCCCCCGCGGACCCGGTGCCGGCCTCGGCCCCACGGCCGACCTAGCGCCGGCCCGGGGGCCCCGGCTCACTCCGCCGAGCGCACCCGGATCCCGGTGATCGGCACGGTGACGGCGCCCCCGGGGTCGGTGAAGAAGTCGTTGCCCTTGTCGTCGACGACGATGAAGGCCGGGAAGTCCTCGACCTGGATCTTCCAGACCGCCTCCATGCCGAGCTCCTCGTACTCGAGCACCTCGACCGAGGTGATGCAGTCCTGGGCCAGCCGCGCGGCGGGCCCGCCGATCGAGCCGAGGTAGAAGCCGCCGTGGCTGCCGCAGGCCTGGGTGACCTGCTTGCTGCGGTTGCCCTTGGCCAGCATCACCATCGAGCCGCCGGCGGCCTGGAACTGCTCGACGTAGGAGTCCATCCGGCCGGCCGTGGTCGGGCCGAAGGACCCGGAGGCGAACCCCTCGGGAGTCTTGGCCGGGCCGGCGTAGTAGACGGGGTGGTCGCGCAGGTAGTCCGGCATCCCCTCGCCGGCGTCGAGGCGCTCCTTGATCTTCGCGTGCGCGATGTCGCGGGCCACGACCAGCGGACCGGTCAACGAGAGCCGGGTCTTGACCGGGTGCTTCGACAGCTCGGCCAGGATCTCCGACATCGGCTGCTCCAGGTCGATCGCGACCACCTCACCACCGGCGATGTCGTCGGCCACTCCCGCGTCAGGCATGTAGTGCGCCGGGTCGGTCTCGAGCTGCTCGAGGAAGACGCCGTCGGGCGTGATCTTGCCCAGGGCCTGGCGGTCGGCGGAGCACGAGACGGCGATCGCGACGGGGAGCGACGCCCCGTGCCGGGGCAGCCGCACCACGCGGACGTCGTGGCAGAAGTACTTGCCGCCGAACTGCGCGCCGATCCCGAAGGACTGGGTCAGCTCGAACACCTCCTCCTCCAGCTGGAGGTCCCGGAAGCCGTGCGCGCTCATCGAGCCCTCGGTGGGGAGGTTGTCGAGGTAGTGCGCCGAGGCGTACTTCGCGGTCTTGAGCGCGACCTCCGCCGACGTACCGCCGATCACCACCGCCAGGTGGTACGGCGGGCAGGCCGCCGTGCCGAGCGAGCGGATCTTCTCGTCGAGGAACTCCAGCATCCGCGTCGGGTTGAGGATCGCCTTGGTCTCCTGGAACAGGAACGACTTGTTGGCCGACCCGCCGCCCTTGGCCATGAACAGGAACTTGTACTCCGGCCTCCCGCTGGTCTGCGGCGTGGAGTAGATCTCGATCTGCGCCGGCAGGTTGGTGCCGGTGTTCTTCTCCTCGTACGTCGTCAGCGGCGCCAGCTGGGAGTAGCGCAGGTTCAGCAGCGTGTAGGCGTCGTACACGCCCTGGCTGATGGCCTCGCCGTCGTCGGCGCCGGTGAGCACGCCCTCGGACTTCTTGCCCATGACGATCGCGGTGCCGGTGTCCTGGCACATCGGCAGCACCCCGCCCGCGGAGATGTTGACGTTCTTGAGCAGGTCGAGGGCCACGAACCGGTCGTTGCCCGAGGACTCCGGGTCGTCGATGATCTTCCGCAGCTGCGCCAGGTGCGCCGGGCGCAGGTAGTGGGCGATGTCGTGCATCGCCTCGGCGGTCAACATGCGGATCGCCTCGGGTGCCACCGTCAGGAACGTCCGGCCGTCTACGGTGGTCGTGGAGACACCCTCGGTGGTCAGCCGCCGGTAAGGCGTGTCGTCGGAGCCGGTCGGGAGGAGGTCGGAGTATCGGAACTCAGGACCCGCAGGGGTGTCGCTCACGGGACGTGAGCGTACTCGCGCGCCGGCTGGCCCCCGCGCGGTGGACGGCTGCCGTCCTGCTCCTCGTCCTCGTCGCCGGTGCCTGCGCCCCCACCGCGGGTACGCCGGCGGAGGCCACGCGACCGGAGTCCGCGGGGCCGACCACGGGGCCGACCACGGGGCCGACCACGGCGCCGACCACGGCGCCGACCACGGGGGGCGGAGGGCAGGACGCCGGGGACCGGAGCGGAGGTCCGGCGATCGGCGCTCCGGAGCAGCCGGTGAGAGCGCTGAAGCCCCGCCCCGACATCGTCCTGGTGCTGATGGACGACTTCTCGCTCGAGCTCTTCCGCACGATGCCGCAGGCGCAGCGCATGGTGCGCGAAGGCGTGAGCTATGACAACGCGTTCGTGATCGACTCGCTCTGCTGCCCCTCGCGGGCCGCGCTGCTGACCGGGCAGACCCCCCGCCAGACGGGGGTCCTGACCAACACCCCCAACGACTACACCACCCCGATCGGGGGCTACCGAGCCTTCGCCGAGCTCGGCGCGGAGCAGCGGCAGTTCAGCATCAGCCTGCAGGACGCCGGCTACACGACGGGCTTCGTCGGCAAGTTCCTCAACGGCTACGAGCCCTCCTCGACCTACGGGCGGGAGCCTCCGCCGAACGTGGCCGGCTGGGACGACTGGCGCGCCATCATGGGCGGCGGCTACGACGGCTGGGACTTCAGCAGCGTCCACCTCGACGCCCAGGGCGACGTACGGCTGCGTCAGCACCCGAAGCCGCCGCGGAGCGCCTCGCCGGCGGAGAAGGACCGGCACTACGCCACGACCGTCACGGCCGACCTCGCCGTCGACTTCCTGGAGGAGCACCGCGGCGACGCCGACCCCTACTTCCTCGAGGTCGCGACCTACGGCACGCACGCCGCGCTCAACCCCGCCTACAGCAAGCGCGTCTTCCCCGCAGCCTTCGCCGACCAGGCACCGCCCGGTGACCCCGACGGGGGCAACTGCGGCACCCTGGCCTGCGGCGACCTGACGCTGGAGGACCTCGCGGGCTACGACGACCCCCGCGAGGACAACGCGCCGACGTACCTGCTGCCCGACGGGGCGGCGGCGCCGGCGCCCGCGTGGCGGACCAACGAGATCACCCTGACCGACGAACAGGCCCTCACCCGCTACCGCGACCGGGCCCGGATGGCGCAGTCCATCGACCGCCTGGTCGGCCGGGTTCGGGAGGCTGCGGGCCCCGACGCCTACGTCTTCCTGACCTCCGACAACGGCTTCCACCTCGGCCAGCACCAGCTCAACGGCGGCAAGGGCGCTCCCTACGACTCCGACACCCGGGTCCCGCTGGTCGTGGTGGGGCCGGGCCTCGAGCCCGGGGTCCGCGACCAGTACGTCAACAACATCGACCTGGCCCCCACGTTCGAGGCCCTGGCCGGGGCGAGGACCCCGCGCTACCGCTCGGGGCGGTCGTTCGCCGAGACGCTCACGCGGCCGCGGGCCGACGGAGCCCGCTACGCGTTCTTCGAGCACACCTACGCCAGGTCCCAGCCGGGAGAGGTCGACACCGACGAGGGCTCCGGTGGCACGATCGACATCATCCCCTCCTACGTCGCGGTCCGCGGCGACCGCGGGCTGCTGGTCCGGCTCGACCTGGACATGACCTGGACCGGCGTCGAGCCGGCCTACGAGCTCTACCGCTACGACGTCGGCTGGGAGGCCACCAACGTGTTCGCGACCGACCACGACCTGCCGTGGGCGCGCGACCTGATGAGGCGTCTGGAGCTCTTCGACGGCTGCCGACCCCGCCAGTGCCGGGCCGCCGCGCGTTGAACCCGACCCGGGCACCCGCGCGTCGGCAGACCCGTCGAGCGGAGTGGTGGAGGACTATCCTGAGCCGGTGACTGAACCTCACGAGCTGCGGATCTCGGACGCGGACCGGCACCGGGTGGCCGAGGTGCTCCGCGAGGCCGCGGGCGAGGGTCGCCTCGACCTAGACGAGCTCGACGAACGCCTCGAGTCGACGTACGCCGCGCGCGTCTACGGCGACCTGGTGCCGATCGTGAGCGACCTGCCGACGGGCGGACTGGACCTGACCCACGGGTCGCTGCCCGCGCGGCAGCCGGCGCGGTCGGCGTCCCTGCCGCCGGGTCCCCGCTACGACACGAGCATCGCGATCATGAGCAGCCAGGACCGCCGGGGCGTCTGGGAGGTCGGGCCGACCCACACCGCGTTCGCGCTGATGGGCGGGATCACCCTCGACCTGCGCGAAGCGGTGTTCGGTGCGCCGGTGGTCGTCATCCACGCCAACGCCGTGATGGGGGGCGTCGACGTCTACGTCAACGCCCGGACCCGGGTGGTGGTCGAGGGCGTCGGCATCATGGGCAGCTTCGACCAGGCCCGCGACCGGATCGAGCCCGAGCTCGACGCGCGCTCACCCGAGGTGCGGGTCCGCGGCCTGGCCCTGATGGCGGGCGTGACGGTCACCCGCAAGCCGATGCCGGGGGAGCGCGGCGGCGGACGCCGGCGGCGGCTCCCCGGCTGACCGGGTCAGGACGACGGCGCGCCGGTGCTCTCACGGACGATCAGGCGACCGGGGACGACGACGGCCGCGTCGGGATCCTCGTCGCGGAGCATCCCCAGGACCATCTCGCCGACCAGCCTGCCCTGCTCGGCCACGCCCTGGTCGACCGTGGTGATGGCCAGCAGCTCCGCGTCCGGGTGACCGTCGAGCCCGATCACCGACAGGTCCCGGGGCACCTGCAGGCCGCGCAGGTGCGCGGCTGCGACGACGCCCATGGCGAGCTCGTCGGAGTAGGCGAACACCGCCGTGGGCGGGTCCGTCGCCTCCAGCATCCGGTCCAGGCCCCGGGAGGCGGCCTGAGGGTCGTAGGTCTCGGTCACCAGGAGGTCGTCGGTGTCGGTGAGGCCGTGGGCCGCCAGCTCGTCTCGCCACCCCCGCCAGCGCTCGACGTCGGAGGACCACGCCGTGCCCTCGGTGTCGCTGGTGCGGAGCATGGCGATCCGCCGGTGGCCGAGCCCGACCAGGTGGGCCACGGCGGTCCGCGCGGAGGAGTAGTCGTCGCCCTCGACGTGCGCGAAGTCGCGGACGCGGCCCCCGGCGACCGCCACGTGCATCCCGATCAGGTCGAGTCGGTCGACCTCGCTCTGCTGCATCGGCAGGGCGGTCAGGATGACGGCGTCGGCCTTGCGTCGAGCGGGCAGCCGGCGCAGGAAGTCGCTGCGCTGCTGCTCGCCGTCCACCTGGTAGACGAGCATGTCGAGGTCCGCGAGGCGCAGGGCGGGCTCGATGCTGGCCAGCATCGCGGCGTAGAACCAGACGTCCAGCCGAGGCACGACGACCGCGACCCGCCCGGTCCGACGCCGGGCCAGGCGCGAGGCCTCCGGTGAGACGACGTACGCCAGCTCCTCGGCGACGGCGCGGATCCGGTCGCGGGTCTCGGGACTGACCCCGGGGACGTCGCGCAGGGCGCGGGAGACGGTGGCGATGGAGACCCCGGCCTCGCGCGCGACGTCGGCCATGTTGACCTCGGCCGGCCAGAGCGGGTGGGGCGCATCCATGGTGAGGACAGTAACGAAAGTGCAAACGTTTGCGAAGGGGCCTTGACGAACCGCTGTGAGGTCGGTCACTGTGGGGCCTCGACAGCGGTAAACGTTTGCAACGGCTGGCTCGGGCCCGCTGGCGACACGCCGCCGAACACAACGATCACGCCTCAGTTGGCGGGGTGGTCTATACACAATCGTGCGCGATCTGTAGACAGCGGGATGGCGCGAACTGTGACGGCAATCACCCGTTGCAGCAGGGGGGGACCGAGGTCTCCGCACCGAGCAGGGAGATGGACATGGCAACAGGAAAGCGGCGCCGCCTCGCGGCAATCGGACTGGGAGCCACGCTGGCCCTGGTCACGTCGGGATGCCTGTCGAGCGACGACGGCGGAGGCAGTGAAGGCAGCGTCAGCAGTGGCGACCAGGGCGACGGGACGGTGACGATCCTGGGGGCCTTCGGCGGCGCCGAGAAGACCGCGTTCGAGGAGTCACTGGCCGCGTTCGAGGACGAGTCGGGCATCGACATCCAGTACACCGAGGACACCGACTTCACCACGACCATCGTCCAGAAGGTCGGCGCGGGCGACGCTCCCGACATCGGGCTCTTCCCGCAGCCCGGCGGCCTGCTCGACCTCAGCGACGACATCACCCCGCTCGAGGACGTCATCGACCTGCCCGCGATCGAGGAGACGCTCATCCCGGGCTTCCTCGACGCCGCCTCCCAGGACGGCACCGCCTACGGCGCGCCGATGCGGATGGCCGTCAAGAGCATCGTCTGGTATCCCAAGCCCTCCTACGAGGACGCCGGCTACAGCACGGAGCCGGCCACCTTCCAGGAGCTGCTGTCGGTGGCCGAGGAGATCAAGGGTGACGGCACCTCCCCGTGGTGCATGGGCTGGGAGTCCGACCAGGCCACCGGCTGGGTCGGCACCGACTGGCTCGAGGAGATGGTGCTCCGCGTGGGCGGACCCGAGGTCTACGACCAGTGGGTCAGCCACGAGATCCCGTTCAACGACCCCCAGATCGTCGAGGCGCTCGACGCCTTCGGTGAGATCGCCAAGGGCGACGGACTGGTCCTCGGTGGCGCCAACGGCATCCTCAACACCGGCTTCGCCGACGCGATGACCCCGGCCTTCAAGGACGAGCCTGACTGCTACCTGCACCGCCAGGGCAACTTCGCCACCGGCTTCTACCCGCCCGAGGTCCAGGAGGACCTCGACGGGACCGTCGGCACCTTCTACTTCCCCTCCTACGAGGGCGGCTACGACGGCCAGCCCGTGCTCGGTGGCGGCGACCTCGCCGCGACCTTCAACGGCGGTGACGAGGACGTCCAGAAGGTCATGGAGTTCCTGACCTCCGACCAGTTCGGCGCCGAGTGGGCCGGGGTCGGCGGGTGGCTCTCGCCGCACGCGACGTTCGACTCCGCCAACTACGCCGACGAGACGACGCGGGCGATCGCCCAGTCGGCCGCCGACGCCGACGTGTTCCGCTTCGACGGCTCCGACCTGATGCCCGCCGCCGTGGGCTCGGGCTCGTTCTGGACCGAGATGGTCAAGTGGGAGAGCGGCCAGTCGACCCAAGAGACGCTGGACGCGATCGAGGCGTCCTGGCCGACGTCGTGACCGTCACCGACGAGAACGAGGGCCCCAGCACCGGTTCGCCGGCGCTGGGGCCCGGTCCCGCCGACGGGTCGGGCCACGGACGAGCGAACGCGAAGAAGATCGTCGTCGGCTTCGTGGGGATGATCCTCACGGGCTACGCGATGTGGACGGTCTTCCTGTCCTTCAGCATCCTGCCCGAGGTCTACCTCGACAACCGGGTCGTCATCGGCGTCGTCGCGGTCGTGGTGGGCGTCGGCGGCGCGGCCGTGCTGTTCTTCTTCCTCAACATGCTGGTCGAGGGGCTGCCCGAGCGCACCTCCACGAGGCTGATCCCCTACGCCTACCTGCTGCCCGGCTTCGGCTTCATCGCGCTGATGCTGCTCTACCCCGCCGTGCAGACCATCGTCTTCTCCTTCGCCGACGCCGACAGCGCGGCCTGGGTCGGCTTCGACAACTACCGCAGCATCTTCGCCGACCCGGCGTTCCGCGACTCGTTGCTCAACAACCTGCTGTGGCTGCTGTTCGTGCCGGCGGCCACCGTGGCGATCGGCATCGTGGTCGCGGTGCTGGCCGACAAGCTGAGCAGGCGCGGGGAGAGCCTCTCCAAGAGCTTCATCTTCCTGCCGATGGCGATCTCGTTCGTGGGCGCCTCGGCGATCTGGGGCCTGGTCTACGACTACTCGACCGGCGAGAGCCAGACGGGGCTGCTCAACGCCCTGTGGAGCATCGTCGGCGAGCCCCAGACCTGGTTGCAGAACGACTCGTTCAAGCTCAACAACTTCCTGCTGATGATCATCGTGGTCTGGCTGCAGGCCGGGTTCGCGATGATCCTCATGTCCTCGGCGATCAAGGGGGTGCCCGAGGACACCCTCGAGGCCGCCCGGATCGACGGGGCCACGGAGTGGCAGATCTTCTGGCGGGTGATCATCCCGCAGATCAAGGGCACGACGATCACGGTGTTCATCACCGTGCTCATCCTGGTCCTGAAGGTCTTCGACATCGTCTACGTGATGACCAACGGTTCCTTCAACACCAACGTGATCGCCAACCTGTTCTTCTTCGAGCTGTTCAAGAACCAGGAGGCCGGCCGCGCCTCGGCCATCGTCGTGATCCTGCTGCTGGCCGTCACGCCGGTGCTGATCTACCAGGTCCGCCACTTCCGCGCCGAGGAGGCGAACTCATGACGGATCCCGCAGCAGCAGTCGGCCTGGCCGAGGGGAAGCCCCGCGAGTCGGGGCACCGCAGGCCGCCCAGGGCGGGCCGTGGGGTGATGTCCGACGGCCGTCCTCGCAGCCCCGTCTCGATCCTCACCATGGCGTTCCTCGTCGTGCTCTGGACCGTGCCGACCCTGGGACTGCTCGTCACGTCGTTCCGCGGCCGCACCGACGCCTCGGAGACGGGGTGGTGGACGATCCTGTTCAACCCCGGCAACGCGGGGTGGACCACCGACAACTACCGGCGGGTCTTCGAGGGCACCGACCTCGGCATCGGCTTCGTCAACAGCATCGTGGTCGCCATCCCGGCGACGGTGATCCCGATCATGTTCGCGGCGTTCGCGGCCTACGCGTTCACGTTCATGTCCTTCCGGGGCAAGGACATCCTGTTCGTGTCGATCGTCGCGGTCATGGTGGTGCCGCTCCAGGTGGCCATCCAGCCGATGCTGAACCTGTTCGGTCCCCGTGGTCTCGACATCCTCAACGAGTACCTCGCGGTCTGGATCCTGCACACCGGGTTCGGCATGCCGCTGGCGATCTACACCCTGCGCAACTACATGACGACGCTGCCGAAGACCGTCATCGAATCGGCCAAGATCGACGGGGCGACCCACTTCCAGACCTTCTGGAAGCTGATCGTGCCGATGTCGGTGCCGGCGCTGGCTGCGTTCGCCATCCTGCAGTTCCTCTGGGTGTGGAACGACCTGCTGATCGCCAAGGTCTTCCTGGGCTCCTCGGAGAACGCCACCGTGATCGTGGAGCTGCAGGGTCTGATCGGCACCGCCGGTCTGGGTCAGGAGCTTCTCACCGCGGGCGCGTTCGTCTCGATGATCCTGCCGATGGTGGTGTTCTTCGGGCTGCAGCGCTTCTTCGTCCGCGGGCTCACGTCCGGGGCGGTCAAGGGCTGAGGCCCGCTCGACCTCCGAGCGCGAGGGCGTGGGCCGATGGCCCACGCCCTCGTTGCCGTCCACCGACATCCCGATCGAGAGGGAACCATGCTCGACCTCGCCGACGACTGGGTCTGGGACTTCTGGACCGCGCACGACGGGCAGGTGCACCACGCCTTCTTCCTGCACGCCCCACGGGCCCTGGGTGATCCCGACCTCCGCCACCGCAGCGCCGCCGTCGGGCACGCGGTGTCCGAGGACCTCGTGTCCTGGACCCGCCTGCCCGACGCCCTGGCACCGCAGCCGGAGCCGGCGTACGACGACCTGGCGACCTGGACGGGCAGCGTGGTGCAGGACGACCGCGGCACCTGGTGGCTGTTCACCAGTGGTCTGTCGCGGACCGAGGACGGGCAGGTGCAGCGGATCGGCGCGGCGACGTCGCCCGACCTGCTCACCTGGACCCGCACCGCACTGGTGCTGGAGGTCGACCCGCGGTGGTACGCCGTGGCGGACCACCGCGGCGAGACGCACTGGCGCGACCCGTTCGTGGTCCGCGGGCTCGACGGCCTGTGGCACCTCTACCTGACCGCCAAGACGCCCGGCGACCGCGGCAACGGGGTGGCCGGCCACGCCACCTCGACCGACCTGGCGAGCTGGGAGGTCGGTCCTCCGCTGAGCCGGCCGACCGGACGCTTCGACCAGCTCGAGGTGATCTCGTTGGCCGAGGTCGAGGGCCGGTGGGTGCTGCTGTTCTCCTGCCTGTCCCCGGAGATGCCCGGGGCGGAGCCCGGCGCCGGCGGCGTGTGGTCGGTCCCCGTGGCGGGCCCCGGTGCGCCTGTCGACCTCGACCGTGCCGTCCGGCTCACCGGCGAGGACCTCTACGTCGGTCGGGTCGTCGAGCACGAGGGTCGGGCCCGCTTCCTGGCCTTCGAGAACCGCGACGCCGAGGGCCGCTTCTCCGGAGGTGTCATCGACCCCCTCGACGTGGGCTGGCGCGCGGACGGCCGGGGTCTGGAGATCCGGGGGGGCGCGACGGGGCCGGCCGGCGTCCCACATGCCGGTGACAGGTTTCCGGCTGAGCGGCGCGCCGACTAGGGTGAGCCACGTCACTTCACTACGGATCGTCCGGCACGTACCTGCCGGTGAAGGGAGTTAGGTCAACATGGCCACAGTGACTTTTGAGAAGGCCCAGCGCTGGTATCCAGGGGCGGACTCGCCCGCGGTGCCCGGTCTGGACCTCGAGATCAACGACGGCGAGTTCATGGTTCTCGTCGGCCCGTCCGGATGTGGCAAGTCCACGTCCCTGCGGATGCTCGCCGGGCTGGAGGAGGTCACCGACGGGAAGATCTTCATCGGTGACCGCGACGTCACCACGACGCCGCCCAAGGACCGCGACATCGCGATGGTCTTCCAGAACTACGCGCTCTACCCGCACATGACGGTCGCGGACAACATGGCCTTCGCGCTGAAGATGGCCAAGGTGTCCCCGGAGGAGCGCAAGAAGCGCGTCGACGATGCGGCCAAGATCCTCGGGCTCACCGACTACCTGGAGCGCAAGCCCAAGGCGCTCTCGGGTGGTCAGCGACAGCGGGTCGCGATGGGTCGGGCGATCGTGCGCAGCCCGCAGGTGTTCTGCATGGACGAGCCGCTGTCCAACCTCGACGCCAAGATGCGCGTCCAGACCCGTACCGACATCGCCAAGCTGCAGGCCGACCTCGGGGTGACCACGGTCTACGTGACCCACGACCAGGTCGAGGCGATGACGATGGGCGACCGCGTCGCGGTGATGAAGGACGGTCATCTCCAGCAGGTCGACACCCCGTTGCGGCTCTACGACAAGCCGAAGAACCTCTTCGTGGCCGGCTTCATCGGCTCCCCGCAGATGAACCTGCTGGAGGCCGTCGCGGCCGAGGGCCAGGCGAAGGTCGGCGACTACCTCGTCCCGGTCGACGAGGCTGCCTCGAAGCGGATGAAGGGCCGGATCACCGTCGGTGTCCGTCCGGAGGCGTGGCGGCTGGTCTCGGCCGAGGACAACGGCATGCCGGTCCGGGTGACCGTGGTCGAGGAGCTCGGCGCCGACGCGTTCGTCTACGGCACCAGCGGTGTCGAGGGCACCCCGAGCAACATCATCGTCCGGGTCACCGGCCGTGACCACGTGCGCAAGGGCGAGACGATCCACGTCACCACCGACCCGCACCACGTGCACGTCTTCGACACCGACTCCGGAGACCGGCTCAGCGACTGACGTCGCCGACCAGCAACCGACAGGCCCGTCCCCCCGCGGGGGGCGGGCCTGTCGTCCGTCCGGGCCCCTGCTGGGGCGGCGGGTCGGTCAGGCGCGGTCGGCCGTGCGCCGGATCGTGTCCACGAACGTCTCGAAGAGCGGGGCCGGCAGGTCGTGGCCCATCCCGTCGAGCAGCAGCAGCTCAGCGCCTGGGATGGCAGCCGCCGTGGCCCGTCCGCCCGAGACGTGCACCATCTTGTCGGCCAGCCCGTGGACCACGGCCGCCGGGACCTTCAGCCCGTGCAGCCGGGGGCCGCGGTCGGGGGCGGTCAGGATCGCCACCATCTGGCGCAGCGTGCCGCTGGCGCTGACCCCACGCTCGAAGGTCTCCTCGGCCCGGGCGCGGGTGACCTGCTCGGTCAGCGGGTAGCGCGGTGAGCCGATCACGCTCCAGGTCTTGACGCTGGCCGCCACGTAGGCCTCGCGGCCGGCCCCGCGGCCGAGCAGGGTGGGCAGCAGGCTGGGGTGCTGCCAGCCCACGGTCCGACGACCGGTCGTGGACATGATGCTGGTGAGCGAGCGGACGCGTCCGGGTGCCTCGATCGCCAGGGTCTGCACGATCATGCCGCCCATCGACACCCCCACCACGTGGGCCGAGTCCCAGCCGAGGTGGTCCATCAGGCCCACGGCGTCCTGGCCCATGTCGCGCAGCGAGTACGGCGCCCGCACCCGCAGGCCGGCGAAGGCGCGCAGCAGCGTGCCCCGGCTGACCCGTCCGCGCATCCGGCTGGAGCGGCCGACGTCGCGATTGTCGAAGCGGACGACGAAGAATCCCCGCTGGGCCAGCATCCGGCACAGCTCGGGGTCCCACCAGGTCATCGGACCGCCCAGCCCCATCACGAGCAGCAGCGGTTCGTCGTCGGGGTCGCCGAAGGTCTGGTAGCAGAGCTCGACCCCGGGGGCGATGGGCGCGAAGAGCTCCTCGGAGACGCTGGAGGCGCCCGGAGCGATCTCGTCGGCCCGGTCGGGAAGGGGGGAATGACGGGGGGACATGGCCACAAGTGAAGCGCACGGCACCAACGCCCGGGCCGAAGGTGGGGAAATGGCCATGGCCAGGGGCCCAGGGCCAGTACCGTCATGGGATGAGTGACTCGACGATGGCGTCGTTCCTCCTGCCCGAGGGGTTCTCCCGGCCAGGAGTCGTGGCGATGCTGCGCGAGGGCTCGGTGGTCACCGAGGCGAGCCGCTACGCCCTGGCCCGCCGCCGGTCGCGGCGGACCCGGCGCGACGAGCCGTACTCCGGTCGGGTCCCACGGCTGGACGCCGACCCGGTGCTGCTGGTGCCGGGCTTCCTGGCCGGCGACGCGACCCTGCGGCTGATGTCGCACGCGCTGCGGGCCGAGGGGCTGCGCACCTACCGCTCCACCATCCACGCCAACGTCGGTTGCACGCTCGAGGCGGCTGCCCTCCTGGAGTCGCGGCTGGAGGCGATCGCGAGCCGCCGCGGGAGCCGGGTGCAGATCGTGGGACACAGCCTCGGCGGCATGCTCGCGCGCGGGCTCGTCGTCCGCCGACCCGACCTGGTCTCGCGCATCGTCACCATGGGCAGCCCCATGCTGGCGCCCGGAGCCCACCACCGGGCGCTGACCGCCGGTGTCGACGTGCTCGTGCGACTCAACCGCGCCGGCGTGCCCGGCGTGATGTCGGCGGAGTGCGTCGGTGGGTCCTGCGCCCGGCAGAGCTTCGACGAGAGCCGGCAGTCGGTGCCGTCCGGGGTCGACTTCACCGCCATCTACTCACGCCGCGACGGGATCGTCGACTGGCGGGCGTGCGTCGACCCGACCGCCACGGCCGTCGAGGTCACCGCCTCCCACGTGGGCATGGCCGTCGATCCGCGGGTGATCGACCACGTGGTCGCGGCGCTCACCACGCCGCGATGGAGCTCAGTGCTCGAAGTCGACACCGGCGTAGGCGCGTAGCTTCTGGAACTTGTGCTCGGAGGTGATGTCGCGGATGGTGCCGCTGCGCGAGCGCATGACCAGCGAGTGGGTGATGGCCCCGCCACCGCCGTAGCGCACCCCCTTGAGCAGCTCGCCGTCGGTGATGCCCGTCGCCACGAAGAAGCAGTCGTCGCCGGTGACCAGGTCGTCGGTGCTCAGCACCGCATCGGCGTCGAGGTCGTGACCGGCCTGGAGCGCGCGCTCGCGCTCGGCCTCGTCGTGCGGCCACAGCCGGCCCTGGATCACCCCGCCGGTGCACTTCATGGCGCACGCGGTGATGATCCCCTCGGGGGTGCCCCCGATGCCCATGAGCAGGTCGATGCCGGTGTCGGGGCGGGCCGCCATGATCGCGCCGGCGACGTCGCCGTCGGTGATGAACTTGATCCGCGCCCCGGTGGCGCGGATCTCGGCCGCGAGCTGCTCGTGACGGGGCCGGTCGAGGAGGACGACGGTCACGTCCTCGGGGGTGGACCCCTTGGCCTTGGCCACCTGGTGGATGTTCTCGGCGACGGGGTAGCGGATGTCGACGACGTCGGCCGCCTCCGGCCCGGTGACCAGCTTCTCCATGTAGAACACCGCGGACGGGTCGAACATGGTGCCGCGCGGCGCGACCGCGAGCACGGAGACCGCGTTGGTCATGCCCTTCGCGGTCAGCGTCGTGCCGTCGATCGGGTCGACCGCCACGTCGCACTCGGGTCCGGTGCCGTCGCCGACCTCCTCACCGTTGTAGAGCATCGGCGCGTTGTCCTTCTCGCCCTCGCCGATGACCACGGTGCCGCGCATGCCGATGCTGGAGATCATCACGCGCATCGCGTTGACCGCCACGCCGTCGGCGCCGTTCTTGTCGCCGCGGCCCACCCAGCGTCCGGCCGCCATGGCCGCGGCCTCGGTGACCCGGACCAGCTCGAGGGCCAGGTTGCGGTCGGGGGACGAGGAAGAGACGCTCAGGGTGTCGCCGCTGTCGGTCATGGCGCACATGCTAACCCCGGATCCGGCTCGCTCCGGCTGCTGAGCGATGCCGACTTCGGTCAGTCCGACCCACCGCGGGCCGGCTCGTCGAGGGGATAGGTCGAGACGGCGGTCTCCTTCACCGACAGCCACACCGCACGTCCCGGCTCGAGACCCAGGTCGCGGGCGGCCAGGGGGGTCACGTCGGCGATCAGGGCGGGTTCGGTGCCCACCTGCAGGCGTACGGCGTCCCCGTGCGGCGCCACGCTGCGTACGGCCCCCTGCCACAGGTGGCGCGCCGAGCCCTCGGGCCGGGCCAACGAGACCGTGACCGCGCTCGGGCTGAAGGCGCGGAAGGCGTGCGCGTCGCGGAGCACGTTGAGGCCGACCAGCCGGGCGACGTGGTCGGTGCGGGGGCGCGCGGCGACCTCCTCGGGCGTCCCCTCCTGGGCGACCCGCCCGTCCTCGACGACCAGGACGCGGGTGGCCAGGGTGAGGGCGTCGAGCGCGTCGTGGGTGACCAGCACCGTGATGCCGGCGTACGACGCGAGGTGGCGGCGCAGCTCCAGACGCAGGCCCGCCGCGACCCCGACGTCGAGACCGGCCATCGGCTCGTCGAGCAGCAGCAGCGCCGGGTCGGTCGCCAGCGCCCGGGCCAGCGCGACCCGCTGCGCCTGGCCACCGGACAGCTCGTGCGGCCGGCGCCCGGCGAGCCCGTCGAGCCCCACGCGCTCGAGCCAGGAGGCGGCCAGGGCGCGCGCCTGCGTGCGGCTGCTGCCGCGCGCCCGGGGGCCGAAGGCGACGTTGTCGAGGGCGCTGAGGTGGGGGAAGAGCACCTGGTCCTGGAAGACCAGCCCGATCCGTCGGTCCTGGACCGGTCGGGCGAGCAGGTCGACCCCGTCGAGCCGGGCGTGACCGGTGGCGCCGACCAGGCCGGCGAGCGCGTGCAGGAGCGTGGTCTTGCCGGCGCCGTTGGGGCCGATCACCGCGACGACGTCGCCGGCCTCTGCCTCCGCGGTGACCTCGAGCCGCCCGGCCACCTGCAGGTCCAGCCGCAGCCCCCCGCTCACGAGGTGCCCGTCCCGAGCCACCGGTCGCGCAGCGCGACCAGGACCCCGATGGAGATCGCCAGCATCACCAGGCTGAGGGCCTGTGCGGTCTCGGCATCGGCCTGGCGCGCGACGTAGATGAGCGTCGGCATCGTCTGCGTGGTGCCGGGATAGTTGCCGTTGAACGTGATCGTGGCCCCGAACTCGCCGAGAGACCGGGCCCAGCCCAGCACCATGCCGGCCACGATGCCGGGGACGGCGAGCGGCACGGTGACCCGTCGGAACGTCGTCCAGCGCGACGCGCCGAGGGTCGCGGCCGCGGCGTCGAACCGGGCCCCGGCGGAGCGCAGCCCACCCTCGATGCTGATCACCACGAACGGCAGCGAGACGAACGTGTGGGCGAGCACCACCCCCCAGGTGGTGTAGGGGAAGGCGAAGCCGGTCGCGGCCAGGACCGGCTCGCCGATCACGCCCGAGCGACCGAAGGCGGCGCGCAGGGCGATGCCGGCGACCACCGGGGGCAGCACCAGCGGGACGGTGACGAGCGCCCGCAGCAGGCCACGGCCGACGAAGTCGACCTTGGCCAGCAGCCAGGCCAGCGGCAGCCCGACCACGAGGCAGACGACCATCGCCGCCGTCGAGGTGAGCACCGAGAGCCGCAGCGCCTGCCCCAGGGCGGGGGAGCGCAGCCGGCCGGCGAGGCCCGGGAGGTCGGTCTGGGCCACGAGCGCGACCAGCGGCACCAGCAGCAGCAGCACCGCCGCCCCGGCCGGGACCAGCAGCAGCGCCGGGGCCCGGCCCAGCGGGTCACGTCGGGTCCGCAACGACCTCACGGCAGCGCGAAGCCGGCCGCGGTGAGCGCCGCCCGGCCCTCCTCCGAGGTGGTGAGGTCGACCCACTGCTGGGCGAGGTCTGCGTCGGCGGACTGCTCGAGGGTGGTGACGGCGTAGGAGGTCGGCTGCTCGTCGGCTCCGCGGATGTCCACGGTCTCCACCGCGCCGCCGGCGGAGACCGCGTCGGTCGCGTAGACCAGTGCGGCGTCGGCCTCACCGGCCACCACCTTGTCGAGCGTGGCGCGCACGTCCTCCTCGAGGCTGGAGGGCTCGGCGTCGATGCCCTGGGCCTCCAGCACGCTCAGCGCGGTGCGACCGCACGGGACCTCGTCGGCGCACCGGACCCAGGTGCTGCCCGCGAGGTCCTCGAGGGAGCCGATGCCGGCCGGGTTGCCGGGCGGGGTGACGATCACGAGCACGTTGGTGGCGAAGACCTGGACCGACCCCGTCACCCCGGCGTCCTCGGCGACCTGCATCGAGGTGCGGTCGGCCGTGGCCAGCACGTCTCCCGGAGCCCCGTCGGCGGCCTGCTCGGCCAGGTCGGTGCTCGAGCCGTAGGAGAACGTGACGTCGGCTCCCGTGGCCTCCTCGAAGGCCGGGGCCAGGTCGTCGAAGACGGTGGTCAGCGAGGCCGCGGCCAGCACGGTCAGTCCACCGCCGCCGTCGTCCCGGGCGGAGCCGCAGCCGGCGAGCGCGAGGGCGGCTGCGGCCAGCAGGAGGGTGGCCGGACGGCGCATCACGGTCGCTCCACGACGACGTTGGTGGACTTCACCGAGGCCAGGGCGCGGACGCCGGGCTCCAGCCCCAGCTCGAGCGCCGCCTCGGCGCTCATCAGCGACACCAGGCGGTAGGGACCGCAGATGAGCTCGACCTGGGCCATCACGGTGTCGCGCTTGACCCGCGTGACGATGCCGGCGAGCCGGTTGCGCGCGCTGACCGCCGCCGCCCGGGTCCGGTCGCGGTCGGGGTGGTCGGCCAACGACTCGGCCAGCGCGGCGAGGTCGGGGCCGGCGATGGTCGTGCGGCCGTCGACGGACGACGAGGGCACCCGCCCGGCGTCGACCCAGCGGCGTACGGTGTCGTCGCTGACGCCGAGCAGCTCGGCGGCCTCCGCGACTCGGTAGGTGGTCACGCCGACAGTGTGCCGCATGCGCGGTGGATCGACACGAAAGGCGCCGCATCTGCGGATCGGCGACCCTCGCGGACGTCGGCTCACGCCGGCCTCGCGCTCCGGGCCTGCGGCTCCTCGTTGGCACCACCTGTGAGGATGAGCGGGTGTCTGAGGCCCCTGATCCCGCCGACCGACCGGGGACCCCCGGTCGCTACGCACGCTCGGCCAACGGGCTGGTCGCCGCGATGATCGTCACGGTGCTCGCGGTCGCGGGGTTCGCGCTGCTGAAGGGCCTGGTCAGCAACGACCTGGAGGTCGAGCCGGACTCGCTTCCCTACCTCGAGCGCGTCGAGCAGGCGCAGGACGCCGGGATCGAGGTCGTCTACCCGCCGGACCTGCCGCAGGGGTGGATCGCGACCCGGGTCCAGGTGGAGCCCGGCGACCCGCCGTCGTTCGGGCTCAACCTGCTGACCGCCGACGAGCAGTTCGTGGGCCTGCGCCAGGACCCGGCCTCCGTGGAGGACCTGCTGGACCAGTACGTCGACGAGAACGCCGACGAGGGGGAGCCCTACGAGACGACCGGGTCGGTGGCCACGACGTGGCGCACCTTCGACGACGACGGCGGCGACGTGGCCTACGCCGCCGAGGTCGGGGGGACGACGGTGCTGGTCTACGGCTCGACCGGGCGCGAGGACCTGGAGACGGTGATCGCCGCGCTCACGACGGCCCCGAGCCCGCAGGATCCTCCGACCGCTCGGTCGTGACCGCGTCGAGCCGCGCCCTGGCCCCGTCGAGCCAGGTCTGGCACAGGGTGGCGAGCTCCTCGCCGCGCTCCCACAGGCGCAGCGACTCCTCGAGGGTGGTGCCACCGGTCTCGAGCCGGCGGACCACGTCGAGGAGCTCCTCACGCGCCTCCTCGTAGCTGGGCGTCCCGGGGGTCTCGTCCGGCTCGGCCCTCCCCGCCCTGTCGGCGCTCTGGGCGGCGGCGGGAGCGGTGCGCTCAGCCATCGTGGTCCTCCTGGTGGTCGGCGGTGGTCAGGGGATCGTGGCCGGTGACCTCGGCGTGGACGCGGCCGTCGGCGACGCGGACGCTCACATGGGCTCCCGCGGGCGCCCCGGCGATGCTGGTGAGCACGTGGCCCTCGGCGTCCTGCAGCACGGCGTAGCCCCGCTGCAGCGTGGCCAGGGGGGACAGGGCGCGAGCGCGCGCGCGGTGGTGGGCGACGTCGTCCTCGGCCCGGTCGAGGGCATGGCGCAGGCACCGGCGCGACCGCTGCAGCAGGTGGTCGAGCTCCTCGACCCGGGTCTGGACCAGCACGCGCGGGTCGGCCAGCACCGGGCGGCTGCGCAGCGTGTCGAGCCCGGACTGCTCGCGGTCGAGCCAGCCCGTGAGGGCCTGTCGCGCCCGGAGTCGGGCCTGGGCCACGCTGTGGGCCTCGTGGGCCACGTCGGGCACCACCAGCTTGGCGGCGTCGGTGGGGGTGGAGGCCCGCGCGTCGGCGACCAGGTCGAGCAGGGGGGTGTCGGGCTCGTGGCCGATCGCGGAGACCACCGGTGTGCGCAGGGCGGCGACCGCGCGCACCAGCCCCTCGTCGGAGAACGGCAGGAGGTCCTCGACCGACCCTCCGCCCCGGGCGACCACGATGACGTCGACGTCGCTGTGACGCTCGAGCCGCTGGAGGGCCTCGATCACCTCGGCGGCCGACCGGTGCCCCTGCATGCTGGCGTGGACCACCTCGAAGGCCACCGCCGGCCACCGGCGGCGGGCGTTGTCGAGCACGTCGCGCTCCGCGGCCGACCGGGCCGCAGTGACCAGCCCGACCCGGCGGGGCAGGAACGGCAGCGTCCGCTTGAGCTCGCCGGCGAAGAGCCCCTCGGCGGCCAGCAGCTGGCGTCGCCGCTCGAGCCGGGCCAGCAGCTCGCCGAGACCGACCATCCGGATCTCGCGGGCCTGCAGCGAGAGCGTCCCGCGGTTGGCGTAGTAGCTGGGCCTGGCGTGCATCACCACGCTCGCCCCCTCCACCAGCGGGGGGTTGAGCCCGTCGAAGAGCACCCGTGAGCACGTGACCGGGACCGAGATGTCGGCCAGCGAGTCGCGCAGGGTCAAGAACACCGTGCCCAGCCCGGGGCGACGGCTGATCTGGGCGATCTGGCCCTCCACCCACACCGCGCCCAGGCGGTCGACCCAGCCGGCGATCGCCGTCGCGATCTGCCGCACCGGGGCGGGCGCCTCGAGAGAGGTTTCCAGGGCCATGGGCAGACCCTAGGGCGTGGGACCGACAGCACGGGGCACGGTGGTCGGTGGGACCTCAGCCGGGGTCCGTAGACTCGTAGGCATGTCCACCCACCTCGGCACCCCGTCCGTCCTCAGTCCGGACGAGGCCGAGAAGGCCGTGCTGCTCGCGGCGCCCCGGGGCTACTGCGCGGGGGTCGACCGGGCGGTCGTGACGGTGGAGAAGGCGCTGGACCTCTACGGCGCTCCCGTCTACGTGCGCAAGCAGATCGTCCACAACAAGCACGTGGTCGCCGACCTGGAGTCGCGTGGTGCGATCTTCGTGGAGGAGCTCGCCGAGGTGCCGGCCGGCAAGACGGTCGTCTTCTCGGCCCACGGGGTCTCCCCGGAGGTGCACCGGCAGGCCGAGGAGCGCTCGCTGAAGACCATCGACGCGACCTGCCCCCTGGTGACCAAGGTGCACCACGAGGCGAGGCGGTTCGCCAGTGACGACTACGACATCCTGCTGATCGGTCACGCCGGTCACGAGGAGGTCGAGGGCACCGCCGGTGAGGCGCCCGAGCACATCCAGCTGGTCGAGGGCCCCGACGACGTGCCCGGCATCGTGGTGCGCGATCCCTCGCGGGTCGCGTGGCTCTCCCAGACCACGCTCTCGGTCGACGAGACGCTCGCGACGGTGGCCGCCATCCGCGAGCGGTTCCCCGACCTGCTCGACCCGCCCAGCGACGACATCTGCTACGCCACCCAGAACCGCCAGCTGGCGGTGAAGGACATCGCCGCCGGCTGCGACCTGCTGATCGTCGTGGGCTCGGGCAACTCCTCCAACTCGGTGCGCCTCGTCGAGGTCGCGCTGGAGGCAGGCGCGAAGACGTCCTACCGCGTCGACGACGCCTCCGAGATCGACGAGGCCTGGCTCGAGGGGGTCCGGACGGTCAGCGTGACCTCGGGGGCGAGCGTCCCCGAGGAGCTCGTCGAGGGCGTGCTGTCGTTCCTGGCCGAGCGCGGCTACCCCGACGCCCAGGCCGTGCACAGCGCCGAGGAGTCGCTGATCTTCGCGCTGCCCGTCGAGCTGCGCCGCGACCTCAAGGCCGCCGGCCGCCGCTGACCGCACCGCGCTTGGTCGCCCGGTCCCGGGGCTTCCCGCGGGGCCGGTCCCGGACCTTGTCGCGCACCTTGTCGCGAGCCTTGCCCCGGGTGCCACCGGCCGCTGCGCCGGCCATGTCCCCGGGGCGGTCGGCGGAGCGGTCGACCCGGGTGCGGTCGCGGCGTACGTGGCCGAGCACCTGCACCGCGAGCAGGAGCGCCAGCACGACGACCCCGGGCAGCACCCACCAGGCGACCCGGCCGGGTTCCTCGGCCTCGGACCCCGGCGGGAGCGTCGGGGCGACGTCGAGCGCGAAGGTGCGGCCCTCGCCGTGGGCGATCAGCACGTTGCCCTCCAGGGCTGACCAGCCCTCACCCGAGGTCTGCTCGAGCAGGGTCTGCAGCAGCGACTCGGTGTCGGCCTTCTTGCGGGGCGCCCACGAGCCCAGCACCAGCACCGGACGCTCGGGCGGTCCCGAGGCCTGGAGCGCGGCGAAGGGGTCGTCGCTGTCGACGCCGAACGTGCGTCCGTCGGTGTCGACCTGACGGAACGAGCTGAACGGCACGGGGGCCTGCAGGGCCAGCGCGTCCTGCAGGTCGGCGCCGACCAGCAGGCCGCCGCTGTCTCCCGCGATCAGGCTCTCGGCCTCCATCACCTGGACCTCCAGCGGTGCGGACGCGGAGCGCTGCAGGCCGAGCACGAGCTGGGCGGCGTCGGCGGCCGTGACGACGCGGGCGCGGCCCCGCCCGCGGATCCCGACCGGCAGCGTGCCCCCCAGCACCTGCGGGAAGAGCGCGAACCCCTCGGCGGCGCCGACCCCGGGGGTGCCGGTGATCGTCGACTGGGTGGCGTCCAGCGAGACCTCGAGCGGCAGCTCGGTGTCCGGCGCGGGGCACACCCCGTCGACGGGGAGGGCGGCGAGGCTGAACCGGACGTCGTTGACCGGACGCAGCCGGCCCGCCGGGACGTTCGCCTCGAGCTCGAGGGTCGACTCCTCGCCGAGCAGCTGGGAGTCGACCAGGAAGCCGTTGACGTAGGTGTTGAGCTGGGCCTTCGAATCGGGGTCGACCGCGGTGTGGGTGCCGACCACCCGGAGCCGCAGCTGCTCGACCGGCCCTCCGAAGGCGTCCTGCGGTACGGCGATGGAGGTGCTGCCGAGCCCCACCCCGGAGAGCGCGACCTCCTCCAGACCCAGCTCGGCGAGGCTCACCTCCGCGTCGGGGTCACGGACGCCGGGCAGCACGGACAGCCCGCTGGCCCGGTCGGACCCGGCGAGGTCGAGCAGCGAGGACCCCAGGGCGCGGGCGGCGTCGACCAGCGCGTCGCCGCTCCCGGAGAGCACGAGGGTCTGCAGGCCGTACTTCTCGGTGACGCTCACCGACGCCTCGTCCTCGGACGCCTTGTCGTCGCCCCGCGGGGGCTCGAGCTTCACCACCCGCTGACCGGTCCCGGTGCGGGGCAGCACGGTGCCCGGTGAGCCGAGGACGATCGGGGTGCCCTCGGGGTAGACGGCGCCGAGCGCCGCGACGGCGGTCAAGCCGGCGGTCAGCAGCTCGTCGTCGGCGGTGCGCGGGACCTGGACGTCGATCCGCGTGGCGAGAGCCGGGAAGAAGTCGGCCACCGACGTGGCCGGCACCTCCTCCCCGGCGTAGACCAGCACCAGGTCGTGGAGCCGGGTGGTCACCGGCTCCAGGCTGGGGCAGCCCGAGTCGGTCGCCGGGACGTCGTAGCGGACCCGGACGTCGAGGACCCCCTCGGTGCCGACGTCGTCCAGCAGCAGCGGGAACGCGATGTCCTGCGCCGGGCCGGGCTCCACCCGGGCCACCTCGCGCGCCCCGATGAGGACGACGACCTCACCACCCAGCGTCGAGCTGCTGCTGAGCGTGCCCCGCAACGATGTGGGCGTGACCCCGTCGGGCACGGCGATCTCGAGGTGGGTCTCGTCGTCGCCGAAGGTCCGCAGCGTCGTCGGCAGCGTGGCTTCGTCGGCGTTCGCAGACGGGGCCAGCGCGGTGCCGAGCACCAGCGGGGCCGAGCAGAGCACGAGGGCGACCAGGGCCGCCGTACGCCGTCGACCTGCCTGCGCGCGGGACCAGGGCACCGGCCGCCTCCCTTCGTCGGACCACGACCCGAGTCCGGCCGCAACCGCCCCGCGCTCGTCAGCGGGGTAGCGTGCCGAGTGTCCCACGGTGGGTGGGGCTCGGCTCGGAGGAGGTCGCCCGCATGGCGAGGTACGTCGACATCCATCCCGACAACCCCCAGCCCCGCCTGGTCGAGCAGGTCACCGCCGCGCTGCGCGACGACGACGCGCTGATCGCCTACCCCACCGACTCCGGCTACGCGCTCGGGTGCCGGGTCGGCAACCGGGAGGGTCGCGACCGGATCCTGCGGATCCGCGGGCTCGACGACCGCCACCACTTCACCCTCGTGTGCCGCGACTTCTCCCAGCTGGGCCAGCTGGTGCATGTCGACAACGCGGCGTTCCGGGCGATCCGGGCCGTCACGCCCGGCCCCTTCACGTTCATCCTGCCCGGCACCCCCGAGGTGCCGCGCCGGCTGCTGCACCCGAAGAAGCGCACGGTGGGCGTGCGCATCCCCGACCACCTCGTGGTCCAGGCGCTGCTCGAGGAGCTCGGCGAGCCACTGCTGTCGAGCTCGCTGATCCTCCCCGGGGAGACCGAGCCCCGCACGATGGGCTGGGAGATCAAGGAGGACCTCGACCACGAGGTCGACCTGGTCCTCGAGGCGGGCGAGACCCCGGCGGAGCCGACCACGGTCGTCGACTGGTCCTCCGGTGCCCCCGAGATCACCAGGTACGGCGCGGGCGACGCGTCGCGCTTCGCCTGAACGATCGGGTCTCAGCCGCGGTGGGTGAGCACGCGCTGGCGGACCCAGAGCACGACCAGGCACAGCGCGTAGCCGATGACCAGAGCGGCGCTGTGGTGCGAGAGCCCGGTGATCGTGGCCTGCAGCAGCCCGTCGTCGGCGCGGGCGAGCACCGCCGGGTCGGTGCTGGCCAGCAGGACGAACAGCCCCGCCATCAGCAGGGGCGGGAGCACGCCCACCACGAAGAAGTCGGTCGGGCGCACCAGCAGCGCCAGCGCCACGCAGACCGCCACGAAGCACAGGTCGAAGACCAGGCTCACCTGGCCGGAGACGGCCACGTCGAGGGCGACCACCGTGAGGGCAAGCGCCGCCCCGAGCGCGACCACGGCGTTGCCGGTCTCGCGCCCTTCCTCCCACAGCGTGCGGGCCTGGGTCACAACGCCACGGTAGGTCGCTCGTCGGGGTCGTCGGGGGCGGCGCGCCGGGCGACCCCGTGCTCGACGGCGTGCAGCTCCACCCGCCGGGGCGCCGGCAGGTCGTCGACCTGCACGCCCAGGTCGGCGAACCGGCGAGCCGTCACCAGCACCCGGGACTCCAGCGACCCCATCGCGCGGTTGTAGTGGTCGGTGGCGGCGTTGAGGGACCGGCCGACCGCGTCGAGGTGGCCCGACAGCGTGCCGAGCCGACCGTGCAGCTCGCGGCCGAGGCGGTGGATCTCCTCGGCCTGCTCGGTGAGGGCCTCGTGCGTCCACCCGTGGGCGACCGTGCGCAGCAGCGCGATCAGGGTGGTGGGGGTGGCCAGCACGACCTGGTGGCCGGCGGCGTGCTCGATGAGGTCGGCGTCGGCCTCGAGCGCCGCGGCGAGGAACGACTCGGCGGGCACGAAGAGGACCACGAACTCCGGCGCCGAGGGCAGCGCCCTCCAGTAGGACTTCGCCCCGAGCGTCGCCACGTGGGCGCGCACCTGGCGCGCGTGCCGGGCGAGGTGGCCGCCCGCTCGTCGTCGTCGTCGCACCCGGTGGCGTCGAGGTAGGCGTCGAGCGGCACCTTGGCGTCGACCACCACGCTGCGGCCGCCGGCCAGGTGGACCACGAGGTCGGGACGCAGGGCCCCGTCGGCGAGACGCACCTGCTCGGTGAAGTCGCACCGCTCGACCAGCCCGGCCAGCTCGACCGCGCGGCGCAGGTGCAGCTCGCCCCAGCGGCCGCGGACCTGCGGCTTGCGCAGGGCCGTGGAGAGCGTCTGGGTCTCGCGGCGCAGGGACTCGCTCGACATCCGCATGTCGAGCACCTGCTCGTTGAGCTGCCCCTGCCAGCTGGCGCGCTGGTGGTCGAGGTCCTGGAGCTGGTCGCTGAGCCGGTCGAGCCCCTGCATGACCTCGGCCTGGTCGACCATGCCGTGGCCGACGGCCTCGACGTGGGACGGGCGGGACCGCACCCACAGCACCCCGAGGAGCCCGCCGAGAGCGAGGCCGAGCGCGAGACCGGTGAGCAGCAGCACGATGTCCATGCGGCCGATCATGGGGGTGACCACCGACAGTCGCCCGGAGGCGGGCTCTACTCGAGGTCCACCACGACCGGCGCGTGGTCCGAGGCGCCCTCGCCGGCCCGCTCGTCGCGGTCGACGAAACCGTGCACCACGCGGGCCGCGAGGGACGGCGAGCCGAGGACGAAGTCGATGCGCATGCCGCGGTTGCGCTCGAAGCGCTGGCGGTAGTAGTCCCAGTAGGTGTAGACCTCCGGCCCCGGCGTGTGCGGCCGCACCACGTCGACGTACCCGGCCTCGAGGAACGCGGTGAACGCCTGGCGCTCCCGGGGGGTGACGTGGGTGGACTTCGCGAACGCGGCGATGTCGAAGACGTCCTCGTCCTGCGGCGCGATGTTCCAGTCACCGACCAGCGCGGCCGGCCCGTCGACCCAGCCCTCCGCGGCCTTGCGGAGCCGAGCCAGCCAGTCGAGCTTGTAGGCGTAGTGCGGGTCGTCGACCTTGCGGCCGTTGGGCACGTAGAGCGACCACACCCGTACGCCGCCGCACGTGGCCCCCAGCGCGCGGGCCTCGGCGACCGCCGGGTCGCCGAAGTCGGGCATCTCCGGGAAGCCGACCTGCACGTCGTCCAGCCCGACCCGGCTGATGATCGCGACGCCGTTCCACTGGTTGGTGCCGGCGGCCGCGACCTCGTACCCGCGGGAGTGCAGCCCCATCAGCGGCAGCTGCTCCTCGCGGGCCTTGGTCTCCTGCAGGGCGAGCACGTCGACGTCGTGACGGTCGAGGAAGGCCTCCACGCGGTCGATCCGCTTGCGGAGGGAGTTGACGTTCCAGGTGGCCAGGCGCACCCGCGCAACCTACCCAGGTGGTCCTCGGTGCTCGCGGGCCCGTTGCCACCGGACGGTCGGCGACCTACCGTGGCCGGGAGAGGCGGGAGCGTGCATGCACGAGCTGGCGATCGCAGAGAGCGTGGTGTCGACCGTGCTCGCTCGCACGGCTGACCGCCCGGTCACCGTGGTGCGGCTCCGGGTGGGGCGACTGGTCGGGGTCGTGCCCGACGCGATGACGTTCTGCTTCGAGCTGGCCACCGCAGGCACCGCCCTCGAGGGCGCGACCCTCGAGATCGAGGTCACGCCCGGGCGGGCCCGGTGCCGCTCGTGCCAGGACGACTTCGCCCTCGAGGACGCCGTGCTGCTCTGCCGGTGTGGCAGCGCCGACGTCGAGGTGCTGGCCGGCCGCGACCTCGCCGTGCAGTCGGTGGAGGTGGTCTGAGGTGTGCAGCACCTGCGGGTGCGGTGAGTCCGACGTACGTCTGACCGCACTGGACCCCGGCGGGCGCAGCCGCCACGACCTCGACCACGGGCACGACCACGGGCCCGGGCATGGACACGGACACGGACACGGACACGGAGACGGGCACGGGCACCCGGCTGCGGAGCCCGAGCAGCGCACGCACACCCTCGAGCTCGAGGTCGCGGTCCTGGCCAAGAACGACGAGCTGGCCGGGCGCAACCGCGCCTGGCTGGCCGAGCGCGGGATCACCGCGCTCAACCTGATGAGCTCACCGGGGTCCGGCAAGACCACGCTCCTCGAGCGCACCATCGCCGCGTCGCCCCAGGACGTCTACGTGGTCGAGGGCGACCAGGAGACCCTCTTCGACGCCGAGCGGATCCGGCGTGCCGGAGCCCACGTGGTGCAGGTCAACACCGGGGCCGGCTGCCACCTCGACGCGGCGATGGTCGGCAGCGCGCTCACCCGGCTCGACCCGGCCCCGGGCGGCGTGCTGTTCATCGAGAACGTCGGCAACCTCGTCTGCCCCTCGCTGTTCGACCTCGGTGAGGCCGCCAAGGTGGTGGTCATCTCGGTGACCGAGGGCGACGACAAGCCGCTGAAGTACCCCCACATGTTCGCCGCCGCCGACCTGGTCGTGGTCAACAAGACCGACCTCCTGCCGTACGTCGACTTCGACGTCGACCGGCTGACCCGCGACGCGCGCAGCATCAACCCCTGCGTCGAGGTGCTGCCGCTGTCGGCCAAGACCGGCGAGGGACTCGACGTCTGGCTCGACTGGGCGTCCGGCCGCGCGCGAGATTGACGCCGCTGCGTCCTTGACACCGGGCGGCTGGCGCGCGTAGAGATGGAGGGGCGATGTGTCGTATACCACACCGCCACCCGCATCAGTCACATGGGGACCGTCCGGGGGCCCCGGAGAGTCGGCGCAGATGCCCACAGCAGCAGCCACGAAGGCCGAAGACACCCTGATCCACGTGCTGTGGATCAATGCGGGGCTCAGCTGCGACGGAGACTCCGTCGCGCTCACCGCCGCCACGCAGCCCAGCATCGAGGAGATCGCGCTCGGCGCTCTCCCGGGGTTGCCCCAGATCGCCGTGCACTGGCCGTTGATCGACTTCGAGTGCGGTCCCAACGGCGGTGCCGACGACTTCCTCGAGTGGTTCTTCAAGGCCGACCGGGGCGAGCTCGACCCCTTCGTCCTGGTCGTCGAGGGGTCGATCCCCAACGAGCAGCTGCACGACGAGGGCTACTGGTGCGGGTTCGGCAACAACCCCGAGACCAACCAGCCGATGACCACCAGCGAGTGGCTCGACCGGCTGGCCCCCAAGGCCACGGCGATCGTCGCGGTCGGCACCTGCGCGACGTACGGCGGCATCCACGCCATGGAGGGCAACCCGACCGGGGCCATGGGGGTGCCCGACTACCTCGGCTGGGACTGGAAGTCCAAGGCCGGCATCCCCATCGTCTGCGTGCCGGGCTGCCCGGCCCACCCCGACAACATGGCCGAGACCCTGACCTACCTGCTCTACATGGCCACCGAGCAGGCCCCGATGATCCCGCTCGACGACGCGCTGCGTCCGGCGTGGCTGTTCGGCCAGACCGTCCACGAGGGCTGCGACCGCGCGGGCTACTACGAGCAGGGTGACTTCGCCACCGAGTACGGCTCGCCGAAGTGCATCGTCAAGCTGGGCTGCTGGGGACCGACGGTGAAGTGCAACGTCCCCAAGCGGGGCTGGATCAACGGCATCGGCGGCTGCCCCAACGTGGGGGGCATCTGCATCGGCTGCACGATGCCGGGGTTCCCCGACAAGTTCATGCCGTTCATGGACGAGCCTCCCGGAGGCAAGCTCTCCACCACGGCCGTCGGCCTCTACGGCAGCACGATGAAGCGGTTGCGCGGCCTCACCACCCACACGCTCGACCAGGAGCCCAAGTGGCGCCACAAGGGCAAGCAGCTCACCACCGGCGCCTCCCGCACCTGGTGACCCGACCGGTCACCGGCACCCCACGCACGCGACCACCACCGCCACCACCATCGAGCCAGGAAGTCGAGGCGACGCGATGACGTCGACCATCCCGAGTCCGAGCAGCACCTCCACCGGCGCCGACGGGCTGGTGGAGATGGCGTGGGACCCCATCACCCGCATCGTGGGCAGCCTGGGGATCTACACCAAGATCGACTTCCAGCAGAAGGTCGTCGCCGAGTGCAAGAGCACCAGCTCGATCTTCCGCGGCTACTCGATCTTCATGAAGGGCAAGGACCCGCGCGACGCCCACTTCATCACCAGCCGGATCTGCGGCATCTGCGGCGACAACCACGCCACCTGCTCCTGCTACGCCCAGAACATGGCCTACGGCGTGAAGCCGCCGCACCTGGGGGAGTGGATCGTCAACCTCGGCGAGGCCGCCGAGTACATGTTCGACCACAACATCTTCCAGGAGAACCTCGTCGGGGTGGACTACTGCGAGAAGATGGTCGCCGAGACCAATCCCGGTGTGCTCGAGCTGGCCAACTCCACCGAGTCGCCGCACGCCGACGAGCACGGCTACCGCACCATCGGCGACATCATGCGCTCGCTCAACCCGTTCACCGGCGAGTTCTACCGCGAGGCGCTGCAGGTCAGCCGCTGGACGCGGGAGATGTTCTGCCTCATGGAGGGACGCCACGTCCACCCCTCCACGCTCTACCCCGGCGGGGTCGGCACGGTCGCCACCATCCAGCTGATGACCGACTACATGACCCGGCTGATGCGCTACGTGGAGTTCATGAAGAAGGTCGTCCCGATGCACGACGACCTCTTCGACTTCTTCTACGAGGCGCTGCCCGGCTACGAGGAGGTCGGCAACCGGCGCATCCTGCTGGGCTGCTGGGGCTCCTTCCAGGACCCCGAGCACTGCAACTTCGACTACCAGGACATGACCGACTGGGGCCGCAAGATGTACGTCACCCCGGGCGTCGTCGTCGACGGCAAGCTGGTCACCACCGACCTGGTGGAGATCAACCTCGGCATCCGCATCCTCCTCGGGTCGTCCTACTACGACGACTGGGAGGGCCAGGAGATGTTCGTCCAGAAGGACCCCCTCGGCAACCCGGTCGACCGGCGGCACCCCTGGAACCAGCACACCAACCCCCGGCCCCAGAAGCGCGACCTCGACGACAAGTACAGCTGGGTGATGTCGCCGCGATGGTTCGACGGCACGGACTACCTCGCCCTCGACACCGGCGGCGGTCCGCTGGCCCGGCTCTGGACCACGGCGCTCGCCGGCCTGGTCGACATCGGCTACGTCCAGTCCACCGGCAGCTCGGTGAGGATCAACCTGCCCAAGACGGCGCTCAAGGGCCCGGTCGAGCTGGAGTGGAAGATCCCGCGGTGGAGCAACACCATCGAGCGCAACCGGGCCCGCACCTACTTCCAGGCCTACGCCGCTGCGTGCGCGCTGCACTTCGCCGAGAAGGCGCTGGTGGAGATCCGGGCCGGGCGGACCAAGACCTGGGAGAAGTTCGAGGTCCCCGAGACCGGTCTCGGCTGCGGCTTCACCGAGGCCGTGCGTGGCGTGCTCAGCCACCACCTGGTGATCCGCGACGGCAAGATCGCCAACTACCACCCCTACCCACCGACCCCGTGGAACGCCAACCCCCGTGACTCCTACGGCACACCGGGGCCCTACGAGGACGCCGTGCAGGGGCAGCCGATCTTCGAGGAGAACGACCGCGAGCACTTCAAGGGGATCGACATCATGCGCACCGTGCGCAGCTTCGACCCCTGCCTGCCCTGCGGCGTCCACATGTACCTCGGAGAGGGGAAGGAGCTCGAGCTGCTCCACTCGCCGACCCAGTCCGTCAGCGGGTAGTCGGCCATGGGTGACCCCGAGACGTCCGATCGGCTGCGGGCCACCGGTGAACGCATCGACACGCTGCTCGACGCCAGCGGGTCCGGCGGGGTCGTGGCCCGCGAGCGGGCCGAGGAGCTCGTGCGGCTCACCGCCGACCTCTACGGCGCCGGTCTCGAGCGGATCCTCGACCTCGTCTACGACCACGGTGGTCTCGGTGACGACGTGCTCGCCGCCCTGGCCGCCGACGACCTGGTGGCCAGCCTGCTGCTCGTGCACGGGCTGCACCCCTACGACGTGGGCCAGCGCGTCGAGCAGGCGCTGGAGTCGGTGCGGCCCTACCTCGGCTCCCACGGCGGCGACGTCGAGCTGCTCGAGGTCACCGACGAGGGGGTGGTGCGGCTGCGGCTGCTCGGCAGCTGCGACGGGTGCCCGTCCTCGTCGGTGACGCTCACCCTGGCCGTCGAGAGCGCCATCGAGGCGGCGGCGCCCGAAGTGAGCGGCATCGAGGTCGAGGAGGTCGCGAGCGAGTCCGGTGCCGAGACCCTGATCCCGGTCAGCTCGTTGCGCTCCCGGCTCGACGCGCCGGCAGGGGAGACCAGCTGGGAGACGCTGCCGGAGGTCGACGACCTGGCCGGCGGGGAGACCCGGGTGGTCAGTGTCGGGTCCGCCTCGATCCTGCTCTGCCGGCTCGGCAGCGAGCTCTTCGCCTACCGCGACCGCTGCGCCCGGTGCGAGAGCTCCCTCGGCGGAGCGGCGCTCGCGCGCCGCCTCGGGGCGGCCGTGGGCGAGGCCGTGCTGCGCTGCCCGCGCTGCGGCACCCACTACGACGTACGCCGTGCGGGGGTCGGGCTCGACGACGACGCCGCCGACCTGGGCCTGCGGCTGGTCCCGGTCCCGCTGCTCACCGACGCGGGCGTCACCTCGGTCGCGGTCTCAGCCCAGGTCCCGGCATGAGCCGGCCGACGATGAATGCCCCGACGAGCACCCCATGACCGGGCCGGGTCCGATGCCGCTCGCCTCCCTGCGCCGGATCACCTCCAGCCGTCCGCCGCCACCGGTCGGGGAGCGGTGCGAGATGTGCGCGGTGACGATCAGCGACGAGCACGCCCACGTGGTCAACCTGGAGAGCCGCGCGCTGATGTGCACCTGCCGGGGCTGCTACCTGCTGTTCACCTCCGAGCAGGCCCAGCTGCGCTACCGCTCGGTGCCCGACCGCTACCTCCGCTTTCCCGAGGTGACGCTGGGTGCCGCTGAGTGGGACCGGCTGCAGATCCCGGTCGGCCTGGTCTTCCTCTTCCACAACTCCGTGCAGGACCGGCTGGTGGCGTTCTACCCCGGTCCGGCCGGAGCCACCGAGTCCGAGCTCTCGCTGGAGTCCTGGCAGCGCGTCGTGCTCGACCACCCTCAGCTCGGGGTCCTGCGCCCCGACGTGGAGGCGCTGCTGCTGCGGGGCGAGGACCGCGACCACGAGGGCTACTCCTGCCACCTGGTGCCGATCGACACCTGCTACGAGCTGGTCGGCACCCTGCGCCGGCTGTGGCGCGGCTTCGACGGCGGCCAGCAGGCCCGGGCGGCGATCGAGGCGTTCTTCGCCACCGTCGAGCAGCGCAGTCGACCCGCCCCGCCCGCTCCTGCTCCCGCGCCGGGCGCATCATGAGCAGCTACCGCTTCTCGGTGGTCGACCTCTTCGCCGAGCCCTACGCCGCCTCGCCGCAGCTGACGGCGCGGCTGCGGATCGAGGAGTCGACCGGCCAGGTGGTGCACGCGATCGCGCTGCGCTGCCAGGTCCGGATCGAGCCGCAGCGCCGTGGCTACGACGAGACCGACGAGGCCGGCCTGAGCGCGCTGTTCGGCGGGCGTGAGCGCTGGGCCGACACCCTGCGCCCGTTCCTCTGGATGCAGACCAGCACCATGGTCCAGGGCTTCACCGGCATCACCGAGGTCGACCTGCCGCTGCCGTGCACCTACGACTTCGAGATCACCGGCTCCCGCTACCTCCACGCTGTGGGGTCCGGTGAGATCCCGCTGGTGCTGCTCTTCTCGGGCACGGTCTTCACCCGCGGCACCGCCGGCTTCGGGGTCGAGCAGGTGCCCTGGGACTGCGAGGCCGACTACCGGCTGCCGGTCGAGGTCTGGCAGCAGATGATCCAGGCCTACTACCCCGGCACCGGCTGGCTGCGGCTGGACCAGGACGTGCTCTCGATGCTCGCCGACTACCGCGCCCGCCACGGGCTCACGAGCTGGGACGAGGTCGTCCAGCGGCTGCTCGCCGCTCGCGACGGCGCGCCCACCAACGGGGCAGCGCCATGACCCTGGACCAGGTGCGGGCCGTCGCCGACGCGGTGCTCTACGAGGGCTACCTGCTCTACCCCTACCGCGCGAGCTCCTCGAAGAACCGGTCGCGCTGGCAGTTCGGCGTGCTGGGCCCTCCCGACGCTGCAGCCACCGCCTTCGCCGAGGACCCCGGCATGGCCGTGCAGTGCCTGGTCGAGCCCGACGGCGGTGGCGAGACCCGCGTCGAGGTGCGGCTGCGCTTCCTGCAGGCGCAGGAGCGTCTGGTCGAGCAGCGCGGCCCCGACGCGGCGTACCACTCGGTGTCGTCGCTGGACGTCGACGGCACGACGCTGCTGAGCTGGCAGGAGGCGGTCGAGCGGGAGGTCGTGCTCGATGCCGTCGACCTCACCCGCATCGGGTGCGGTGGGTCCGTGGGCCCGCAGGTCAGCACGGTCGAGGTCGCCGCAGGCCGCGACGAGGAGCCCCTGGTGGACCGCAGCGGAGCCGAGGTCGGGCGGGTCGTCCGCAGCCGGGTCGCGCTCCGCGCGCTCGTGACGGTCGCGGCCGAGCCCGACGGCGGCCTGGCCCGGATCTCGGTGGCGGTCGACAACGCCCACCCCGAGCACGCGGCGGGCAAGGACGAGGCGATCCGGGCCTCGTTCATCGGGGCCCACCTCCTGCTCCGGGTCCGTGGCGGGCGCTTCGTCTCGTTGCTCGACCCGCCCGAGCACGCGGCCGACGCGGCGCAGCGGTGCCGGCAGCGGCGGTGCTTCCCCGTCCTGGCCGGCCCGGCAGGCAGCGACGACGTGGTGCTGGGGTCGCCGATCATCCTCTACGACCACCCCGAGATCGCCCAGGAGAGCGCCGGTGCGCTGTTCGACTCCACCGAGATCGACGAGATCCTCACCCTGCGGGTGATGACGATGACCGACGCCGAGAAGGCCGAGGCGCGCGCCACCGACCCCCGGGCCGCCGAGATCATCGACCGCTGCGACTCCCTGTCGACCGAGGCGCTGCAGCAGCTCCACGGCGTGCTGCGCGACCCGCACGCCGTCGGGACGCCGACGGACGGCGTCCTCGAGCCCTCCGAGATCGCCGACCTGCGTGACCTCGAGCCGCCGACGTTCGAGACCGGCGACGTGCCGTGGTGGGACCCCGCTGCCGACGAGGCCGTGAAGCCCGAGCTCGACCACGTGGTCATCGACGGCGTCCGGGTCGCCAAGGGGAGCCTGGTGCGGGTGCACCCCTCGCGCCGGGCCGATGCCCAGGACCTCTTCTTCGCCGACCAGGTGGCTCGGGTGACCGCCGTGCTCTCCGACGTCGACGGCGGCTCCCACGTCGCCCTGGTCCTGGTCGACGACCCGGCGGCCGACCTGCACGACTGGTACGGCCGCTACCTCTACTTCGCCCCCGACGAGCTCGAGCCCCTGGACCGCGTCGCAGACCCAGCACGAGAGGAGAGCCACCCATGAGAGCAGTCGGACTGCTGACCACGATCGTCGCCGCCGGCATCGTCGCCGTCGCCGCCGGCGTCGGGATCAAGTCGATCCCCGACATCAAGCGCTATCTCAAGATCCGCTCGATGTGAGCATCGAGCCCGACCAGGAAGGAAGCACGGATGAGTCATCTCGAGGAGGAGCCGCAGTCCGAGCGCGGACCTGAAGGCTCACGCGACACCGGGTCCGACGAGCCGGGCGGGGGGCCCGTCGACCGCCCGGCGGACACGTCGGACGAGCAGGCCGACACCGCGGTCGACCCCCAGGAGACCCAGTCCGAGGCGCCGGACCTCCAGTCCGGCGGCGGCTGATGGGCACCGTGCGAGCCTCACGCAAGGAGGCCGGGCCCTGAGCGGCGGCGTCCTGGTCGCCGGCATCGGCAACCTCTTCTGCGGCGACGACGGGTTCGGTCCCGAGGTCGTCCGGCGGCTGGCCGCTGCGCCCGACCTCCCCGACGGGGCCCGCGTCGTCGACTACGGCATCCGCGGGCTCCACCTGGCCTACGACCTGCTCGACGGCTACGACGCGCTCGTGATCGTCGACGCCCTGCCCGGCCCCGGCGCCCCGGGGGCGGTCCGGGTGCTCCAGGTGGGCCACGACGACCTCGGCCGGGGTGACTTCGACCCCCACGGCATGGCGCCGGTGGCGGTGCTGGCCAGTCTCGACAGCCTCGGCGGGACCCTGCCGCCGACGTACGTCGTGGGGTGCGTGCCGGCCGACCTCTCGGAGACCATCGGCCTGTCCGATCCGGTGGCGGCGGCGATCCCCGCCGCGATCGAGGCCGTCCGCTCGGTGCTGCGCAGCCGGGTCGCGGGGGTGGGCTAGATGTGCCTGGGCATCCCCGGTCGGCTCGTCGAGGTCCTCCCCGGCAACGCCGGCATGCTCGCGCTGGTCGACGTGCTCGGCGCCCGGCGTCCGATCAACCTGGGCATGCTCGAGGACGACGCGATGCAGGCGGTGCAGCCCGGGCAGTGGCTGCTGATCCACATGGGCTTCGCGGTCGAGCTGGTCGACGAGGCCGGCGCGGAGCGGGCGATGAGCGGCCTGGAGATGATGGGGCGCGAGCGTGAGCCCGACGACCTGCCGGAGGCCTCCGGTGGCTGACCGGGGCCCGGCCGCACGCACCCGTCGCCGCTTCGAGGTGAGCGGGCTGGTGCAGGGCGTCGGCTTCCGCCCCTTCGTCTACGTCACCGCCAGCAGGCTCGGCCTCGCGGGCCGGGTCGTCAACACCGCCGCCGGCCTGCGGGTCGAGGTCCAGGGAGCCCCGGAGGCCGTCGCGGCGTTCGGCGACCGGCTGCGGTCCGACCCACCGCCGTTGGCCCAGGTCGTCGACGTCACCGAGCAGGAGGTGCCCACGCAGCCAGGCACCGGCTTCACGATCGAGCCCTCGGAGGGCGGGCCCGGACGCACTCTCGCCTCGCCCGACGTCGCGCTGTGCGAGGACTGCCGCGCCGAGCTGGAGGACCCCGCCGACCGGCGTCACCGCCACCCGTTCATCACCTGCACCAACTGCGGCCCGCGCTTCACGATCATCACCGCGCTGCCCTACGACCGTCCCTCCACCACGATGGCCGACTTCGCGATGTGCGCCGCCTGCCGCCGTGAGTACGACGACCCCACCGACCGCCGCTTCCACGCCCAGCCCATCGCCTGCCCCGACTGCGGCCCGACCCTCGAGCTGGTCGGCGACGGCGTCCGAGCCACCGGGGAGGAGGCGCTCGTCGGTGCCCGTCGGCTGCTCGCGGCCGGACGCGTGGTCGCGGTCAAGGGGCTCGGCGGCTACCACCTGGCCTGCGACGCCGGCGACGAGACGGCGGTCGCCGAGCTGCGCCGCCGCAAGCAGCGCGGCGACAAGCCGTTCGCGGTCATGGTGCGCGACCTCGACGTGGCCGGGGCGCTCGGTGAGCTCGACGACGACGTACGACGGCTGCTCGCCGGGCCGCGCCGACCGATCGTGCTGGTGCCCCGATCCGCGGGCGACCGGGTCGCGCCGTCGGTCGCGCCGGGCCATCCCGACCTCGGGCTGATGCTTCCCTACACGCCGCTCCACGTGCTGCTGCTCGAGCGTCCCGGCCCCGACGCCCTGGTGATGACGTCCGGCAACCTGTCGGGCGAGCCGATCGTGACCGACGACGACGAGGCCCGCTCGCGGCTCGGCCGGATCGCCGACGCCTGGCTGGGCCACGACCGGCGCATCCAGGTGCCGTGCGACGACTCGGTGGCCCGGGTGGTGCGGGGCGCCGAGCTGCCGTTGCGGCGATCACGTGGTCACGCGCCGCTGCCGGTGGCGCTCCCGGTCGAGGTGCCGCCGGTGCTCGCCGTCGGCGCCGACCTGAAGAACACCTGCGCGCTGGCCTCGGGGCGCTACGCCTGGCTGAGCCAGCACATCGGTGACCTCGACGACCTGGCCACCCAGCAGGCGCTCACCGCCTCCGAGCGCCACCTCGAGCAGCTCACCGGCATCGACCCCGAGGTGCTGGTCGCCGACGAGCACCCCGGCTACCGCTCCAGCGCCTGGGCGCGCGAGCACGCCGCCGGTCGGCCGGTCCGGCTGGTCCAGCACCACCACGCCCACGTGGCCTCGGTGATGGGCGAGCACGGTCTGGGCGCCGACGACACGGTGATCGGGGTGGCCTTCGACGGCACCGGCTACGGCAGCGACGGTGCGGTGTGGGGTGGCGAGGTGCTGGTCGCCGGCTACAAGACGTTCCGGCGCGCCGCCCACCTGGCCTACGTGCCGCTCGCGGGCGGTGACGCCAGCGTGCTGCGTCCCTACCGGATGGCGCTGGCCCACCTGCGCGCGGCAGGTGTCCCCTGGACCGACGACCTCCCGGCCGTCGCCGTCTGCCCGCCCACGGAGCGCCGGGTGCTCGACCGGCAGCTGCAGACCGGCTTCGGGTGCGTGCCGACCTCCAGCATGGGGCGGCTCTTCGACGCGATCTCCTCGCTCCTCGGCGTGCGGCACACCGTCGACTACGAGGCCGAGGCCGCGATCGAGCTCGAGTCGCTGGCCCGGCTCGAGCCGCCCACGCCCGGCTACGCCTTCACCCTCGTGCCCATCCCGGGGGGCTCGATGGTGGCCGACCCCGGTCCGGTCGTCCGCGCGGTCGTCGACGACGTACGCCGTGGCACGCGGACCGCCACGGTCTCCGCCAGGTTCCACACCGCCGTGGCGGTGCTGGTGGCCGACCTGGCCGACCACGAGCGCCGTCACTCCGGGCTCGACGTCGTCGCGCTCGGGGGCGGCGTCTTCCAGAACGTCGTGCTGCTCGAGGGCACCACCGTGGCCCTGGAGGAGCGCGGCTTCCGCGTCCTGCGTCCCCACCTGCTGCCGCCCCACGACGGGGGCCTGGCCCTCGGACAGATCCTGGTCGGCTCGTCCGGCTGACCCTTCGCACTCGACCACCGCCCACAGCCCACAGATAGGAGACCCGCTCATGTGTCTGGCAGTTCCCGGTCGGGTCGTGTCCGTCACCGACGACGACGGCACGACGATGGCCCAGGTCGACTTCGGCGGCGTCCGCAAGGAGGTCTGTCTGGCCTACATCCCCGACGTCGAGGTGGGCGAGTACGTCATCGTCCACGTCGGCTTCGCCATCCAGCGGCTCGACGAGAAGTCGGCGCTCGAGACCCTGGCCAACTTCGACAAGCTCGGCATCCTCGAGGAGGAGTTCGGCGATGGCTTCGAGCTGGCCGCACGACAGGCAGGAGCAGTGCAGTGAAGTACCTCGACGAGTTCAGTGACCCCGACCTGGCCCGCAAGCTGCTGGACCAGATCCACGCGGTGACCACGCGGCCGTGGGCGATGATGGAGGTGTGCGGCGGGCAGACGCACTCGATCATCCGCCACGGCATCGACCAGCTGCTGCCCGACGGCGTGGAGATGATCCACGGCCCGGGGTGCCCGGTGTGCGTCACGCCCCTGGAGCTGATCGACAAGGCCCTGGCGATCGCCTCGCAGCCCGGCGTGATCTTCTGCTCCTTCGGCGACATGCTGCGGGTGCCGGGCAGCAGCCAGGACCTCTTCTCGATCAAGAGCGCCGGCGGCGACGTCCGGGTGGTCTACTCCCCGCTCGACGCGCTCAAGCTCGCCGTCGCCAACCCCGACCGGCAGGTGGTGTTCTTCGGCATCGGCTTCGAGACCACCGCACCGGCCAACGCGATGACGGTCTACCAGGCGAAGCAGCGGGGCATCGAGAACTTCTCGCTGCTGGTCTCCCACGTGCTCGTCCCGCCGGCGATCGCCGCGATCATGGAGTCCCCGACCTGCCGGGTGCAGGCGTTCCTGGCCGCGGGCCACGTGTGCAGCGTGATGGGCACCTCCGAGTACCCCGCGCTGACCGAGAAGTACCAGGTGCCGATCGTGGTCACGGGCTTCGAGCCGCTCGACATCCTCGAGGGCATCCGGCGCACGGTGATCCAGCTCGAGGAGGGCCGCCACGAGCTCGAGAACGCCTACCCCCGGGTGGTGCCGCCCGAGGGCAACCTGCCGGCCATGGAGATGCTGCGCGACGTCTTCGAGGTGACCGACCGGACCTGGCGGGGGATCGGGATGATCCCCGGCAGCGGGTGGAGGCTCTCCGCCAAGTACGCCGACTACGACGCCGAGACGCGCTTCTCCGTCAGCCACATGCACACCGAGGAGTCGGCGCTGTGCCGCTCCGGTGAGGTGCTGCAGGGGCTGATCAAGCCGCACGAGTGCGCCGCCTTCGGCAAGGAGTGCACGCCCCGCAACCCGCTCGGCGCCACGATGGTGAGCTCCGAGGGGGCCTGCGCGGCCTACTACACCTACCGACGCCTCGAGCTGGTGGACGCCTGATGACGGCGGACGCCGACCCGACACCCGACCCGACCGGTCGGGTGCCGGGCAACGACCTCGACTTCGAGGGCTGGGTCTGCCCCACCCCGCTGCGCGACACCCCGGTCATCGTGATGGGTCACGGCGGCGGGGGCGCGATGTCGGGCGAGCTCATCGAGTCGTTGTTCCTGCCGGCGTTCGGAGGTGCGGCCCACGCCGAGCTGGGTGACTCCGCGGTGCTGCCGCTCCCGGCCGGGACGGCCGCCGGGGCGCGGCTGGCGTTCTCGACCGACTCGTTCGTGGTGAAGCCGATGTTCTTCCCCGGCGGGTCGATCGGCGACCTGGCGGTCAACGGGACGGTCAACGACCTGGCCATGTCGGGGGCCACACCGCTCTACCTCTCGACGGCGTTCATCCTGTCGGAGGGCACGGCGCTGGCCGACATCGGTCGGGTGGCGATGGCGGTCGGCAAGGCCGCGGAGGTCGCCGGGGTGCAGCTGGTCACCGGCGACACCAAGGTCGTCGACTCCGGCAGTGGCGACGGCGTCTACATCAACACCGCCGGCATCGGGGTGGTGCCCGAGGGGGTGCACATCGGCCCCGCGCGGGCCCAGGTCGGCGACGTCGTCCTGGTCAGCGGTGACATCGGGGTGCACGGCGTCGCGGTGATGTCGTGCCGCGAGGGCCTGGAGTTCGGGACCACGATCGAGTCCGACTCCGCGGCGCTGCACGGGCTGGTCGCCGACATGCTGGCCACCGGCGTGGACGTGAAGGTGCTGCGCGACCCGACGCGCGGTGGTGTCTCGGCCACCCTCAACGAGATCGCGAGGGCGTCCGGCGTCGGGATCGAGCTGGTCGAGCGCGACCTGCCGGTGCCACCGGAGGTCAAGGACGCCTGCGGGCTCCTGGGGCTCGATCCGTTGCAGGTGGCCAACGAGGGCAAGCTGCTGGCGATCGTGCCGGCCGAGGATGCCGATCGGGTGGTGGAGGCCATGCGCCGTCACCCGCTGGGAGTGCGGGCGGCCCGGATCGGGACCTGCGTGGCCGAGCACCCGCGGATGGTGGTCGCCCGCACGGGGCTGGGCGGGACCCGGGTGGTCGACCTCCCCATCGGCGAGCAGCTGCCCCGGATCTGCTGAGCGGGACCTCGTGTCCGCCGAGGGCGCGGTGCTCTTCGCCCGCTACGCCTACCCCCCCAACGAGCTCGGCTACTGCGGTCCGGCCGGCGCCCGCGAGATGCTCGACCCCGACGCGGTCGCCGAGATCGGCCGCCGGGCCCGGCTCTTCGAAGGGGCCTGGAGCTACCTGGAGCTGCTCGCCGAGGCCCGGGGGGTCGAGGACCCCCTCGACGCCGCGGTGGTCGAGGCCTACTGGGTCGGCGCGGACCTGCTCGACCGGCTCGAGCCCGCCACGCTCGTCACCCGCCTCGAGCGGGCCTTCGCGGGCCAGCCCGGTGGCACCTGGCGCGAGGCGCGCGCCCGGGCCGAGGCCCACCACAGCTTCCAGGTCTTCGAGGTCTACCCGTGGGCCGCCCTGCTCCTCGACGGTCGTCCGCCCGGTCCTGCGGTGGAGGTGCTGGACCGCTGCCGGATCCGCGTCGGCGTCGTGCAGGCGGTCGACGGCGAGACCGTGACGGTGCGCACGCGTCGGCTCGTCTGGGACGGTCGCGACCTCGGCGAGGACGACGCCGGCCAGGAGCAGGCCCGCTGGTCCGTGGAGGGTCGGGCCCTGATGGCGGCCCCGGCCCGGGGCGACCTCGTCGCGCTCCACTGGGACTGGGTGTGCGACGTACTCACGCCGGAGCAGGCGAGGCGGATCGTCGTCCTGGAGCGGGCGCGGCGCGTCGCGGTGGGCCTGACGAGCGAGCCGGGAGGCGTACCGGAGGCCGTTCCTGGGTAGGGGAGAGGGACCGCCGTCGTATCGTGGAAGGATCCCCATGCCCGTCGAGACCATCGCCGGCCGATATCGCGTGGAACGCGAGGTCGGCCGCGGAGGCATGGGCAGCGTCTGGCTGTGCCGCGACACGGTCCTGGACCGGACCGTCGCGGTCAAGCAGGTCGGGCTGCTGCCCGGCGAGTCCGCCCCCGACCTCCAGCGGGCGCTGCGCGAGGCTCGCTCGTCGGCGGCGCTCAGCCATCGCAACGTCGTCTCGATCTACGACGCGATCGAGGAGGACGACCACATCTGGCTGGTGATGGAGTACGTCCCCGGCCGGACGCTCTCGGAGATGATGTCTGCCGAGGGGCCGCTGCCCCCGGCGCGGGTCGCCTGGATCGGCGCGCAGGTCGCCGAGGGCCTGGCCGCCGCCCACGAGCGCGGCACCGTCCACCGCGACGTGAAGCCCGGCAACGTCCTGGTCACCGACGGCGACGACGCGAAGATCGCCGACTTCGGCATCGCCCGCACCACCGGCGACCAGACGCTCACCCAGACGGGCATGGTCTTCGGCACGCCGGCGTACTTCTCGCCCCAGCTCGCGCGCGGGGAGGAGCCCACCGAGGCCGACGACGTGTGGGCGCTCGGCGCGACGCTGTACGCCGCGGTCGAGGGCGAGCCGCCGTACCCCTCGCAGCGCAACGCGATCGCCATGCTCAGCTCGATCGCCTCCGGCCCCCCGCCGCGGCCCGAGCGGGCCGACTTCCTCGCCGGTCCGCTCGAGCGGATGCTCGACCCCGACCCGGAGGCACGGTGGTCGATGGCGGAGGTCGCGCAGACCCTCCAGCGGCTGCACCGCTCGCACGACCCCCGCGGGACGCGCGAGTCGTCGGCGGTCGGCGGCACCGCGGTGCTCCCGCTCTCCGAGCCGGAGACCGCAGCGGCGACCGAGCCGGAGCCGGTCCTGGCCCCCGAGCCCGACACGACCCCGGAGCCGACCCCGACGCCGGTGGCGACCCCGGCTCCGGCACCGGCCCCGCCGTCCGGACCCGGCGGGAGCCCGGACGGGCGTCGCGGGCTCCTGGTCGTCCTCGGCGTGCTGCTGGTCGCGGCCGTCGTGCTCGGTGGGTTCCTGCTGCTGCGCGACACCAGTGACGGCGACGAGCCCGCGGCCGCCGGGACGTCCCCGTCGCAGGACGCCTCGCGCCAGGCCGACGACCAGGCGAGCGAGGACACCTCCGACGGCGGCGGCGACCCTGCCCCCTCGGAGGAGCCCACACCGTCGGAGTCGGAGTCGGAGTCGGAGTCCGCCGGTGGCGGTGCCCAGTTCGTCCAGGACTACTACGCCTCGCTCCCGGGCGACCCCGAGACCGCCTGGTCGCTGCTCTCGCCGGCCTTCCAGGACCAGGTCGGGTCCTACGACGACTACGCCGGGTTCTGGGCCACCATCGACGACGTCACCGTCGACAAGGCAGCGGAGGGCGATGGGGGAGCGGTCGACGTGACGCTGACCTACACCACCGACGGGTCCAGCCAGAGCGAGGTGCGGCGCATCGAGCTCGAGCAGGACGGGAGCGGCTTCCTGATCTCCGGCGACCAGGTCATCGGCTAGGTCGTCGGCCCGGGTCACCGTCCGCGGCACCGCCCGGTCACCGGTGGGCCGCGGCCCTCACAGGGAGCGGAGCCCGGTGAGCAGCCGGTCGACGTCCTCCTCGGAGGTGCAGGCCGACAGCCCGACCCGGACCCCGCCGGTGTCGCCGAGCCCGGCGTGCCGGGAGGCCTCGAGAGCGTAGAACGAACCCGCGGGGGCCAGCACTCCCTGGCTGAGCAGGCGGCTCGAGACCTCCTGCGGGGTGTGCCCGGCCATCGACAGCAGCACCGTCGGCGTACGCCGCGCGGGTCGGCCGTGCACCTGCACGCCGGGGACGGCCTCGAGCTCGTCGAGCAGCCGGGCGAGCAGGATGTCCTCCTGCTCCTCGAGAGCGTCCATGCCCCCGAGCGTCTCGATGAACGCGACTGCGGCGGTGACCCCGGACAGCAGGTCGTAGGGCAGCGTGCCGAGCTCGAACCGCTCGGGCACGGTCTCGGTCGAGGGCAGCAGCTTGTCGGGGTGCAGGGTCTCGAGCAGCTCCGGCGCCGCCGAGAGGACCCCGCAGTGCGGCCCGAAGAACTTGTAGGGCGAGCAGGCCACGAAGTCCACCCCCAGCGCGGCCTGGTCGACCGGCGCGTGCGGGGTCAGGTGCACGGCGTCGAGGTGGACCAGGGCGCCCACCTCGTGGGCGGCGGCCACGACGGCCGGGACGTCGGGGCGGGTGCCGAAGAGGTTCGACGCGCCGGTCACCGCGACCAGCCGGGTGCGGTCGCTCAGCACCTCGCGTACGTCGTGGAGGTCGGTGGTCCCCGGGTCGAAGTCCAGCCACCGCACCGTCGCCCCGGCGCGCTCGGCCGCGACCACCCAGGGCCGGATGTTGGCGTCGTGGTCGAGCCGGGACACCACGACCTCGTCGCCGGGACCCCACCCCTGCGCCAGGGTGCGTGCGAGGTCGAAGGTCAGCGCCGTCATCGAGCGCCCGAAGACGATGCCGCCCGGGTCACCGCCGACCAGGTCCGCCATCGCCGCGCGAGCCTGCAGCACGACCTCGTCCGTACGTCGCTCCGGCGCGCTCCCCTCGCCCCGCTGGCACAGCCCCGACGCCATCGTCGCGGCCACGGCGTCAGCCACCATCCGCGGCACCAAGGACCCGCCGGGGGAGTCGAAGCGGGCCAGCCCCTCCTCGAGCGCAGGGAAGTGCTGGCGGATCTCGGCGACGTCCATGGGCGCGATGGTGCCACCCGGGTGGTGGATCTGCCTCCGGCGCCGCGCCCTGCTCGCGTCCGGGCCCGTGTGTCGGGCCGGCCCGCTGCGGGGGCCGTAACAGTTCAATTGTCGGCGTGATGCCCTGATCTGCGTCGTGGGAGGGCACCACGCCGACAATTGCAGAAATCGACGCCTCCGCCGCTCAGACGAACGCGCTCTCACCCGTGATCGCGCGCCCGACGATGAGGGTGTTGATCTCCCGGGTCCCCTCGTAGGAGTAGATCGCCTCGGCGTCGGCGACGAAGCGCCCGACGTGGTGCTCGAGCAGGATGCCGTTGCCGCCGAGCACCTCCCGGGCCCAGCCGACGGTCTCGCGCATCCGGACGGTGCTGTGGGCCTTGCACAGCGAGGCGTGCTCGTCGCGCAGGCTGCCGGCGTCCTGCAGCTGCGAGGCACGGGCGTTCATCGCGGTGGAGGCGGTGACGTTGGAGAGCATCTTGACCAGCAGGTCCTGGACCATCTGGAACGACGCGATCGGCCGCCCGAACTGCTCACGGGCCTTGGTGTAGCGCACCGCGTGCTCGAAGGCTCCACGGGCGCAGCCGGCGGCCTGCCAGGCGACGTCCATCCGGGTGACCCGCAGGACCCGCGCGGTGTCCGCGAAGGAGTGGGCCTCCTGGAGCCGGTTGCTCTCCGGGACGCGTACGTCGTGCAGGTGGATCTCGGCGTTCTGCACGACACGCAGCGCGATCTTGTCCTTCTGCTTGGTGAAGGTCATCCCGTCGGTGTCCTTCTCGACCACGAAGCCCTTCACCTGGCCGTCCTCGGTGTCGCGGGCCCAGATCACCACGAGGTCGGCGAAGGCGGCGTTGCCGATCCACTTCTTCTCGCCGTTGAGCACCCAGCTGTCGCCGTCGCGGGTGGCGGTGGTGCCGAGGCCCTGCGAGATGGCCGAGCCGATGTCGGGCTCGGTGAGGCCGAAGGCGCCGATCAGCTCCATCCTCGCCATCGCCGGGAGCCAGCGCTCGCGCTGCTCCTCGGAGCCGCAGAGCATGATCGAGCCCATGGCCAGCCCGCCGTGCACGCCCATGAACGTGCCGATCGAGGGGTCGATCCGGCTCATCTCCATCGACACCAGCCCGTTGACCAGCGCGCCGCGCGCAGGGCAGCCGGGGCCGTCGTACGTCAGACCCGCGATCCCGAGCTCGGCCATCTCGGGGAGGATCTCGTGCGGGAACTCCGCGCGCGTCCAGTAGTCGTTGATGATCGGCTCGACCGTGCGGTGCATGAAGGCCCGTACGCCGGCCAGCAGGTCGCGGTCCTGGTCCTCGAGCAACAGCTCGAAGCCGAGGAAGTCGGAGAACGGCGTCTCGTCGGGGTCGAGCGAGGACGGGGTGGCGGTCTCGTCGGCGGGGTCGGTCACACGGGCTCCTGGTCGTTGAGGAACTGCTCGATCACGGGGGCGAGCTCGTCGCTCTCGGTGAGGATGCCGAGGTGGCCGCCGTGGTAGACGTGCAGCTGCGACCGGCGGACGAGCCGGGCGATGATGCGGGCGTTGACGAGCGGGATGATCGGGTCGTCGTCGCCGGCCATGACCAGCACCGGCTGCCGCAGGAGCGGGAGCCCGGGCAGGCTGGACCACCCCGCACCGGCCAGGAGCTGGAAGTAGTAGCCGCGCTTGGCGCCCGCCCGGGTGGCGGCGTGCAACAGGTGGGCCCCGCGCTCGGGGTCGGTGCGCATCGTGCCGCCGTAGAGTCGTGACGCCACACGGGCGGCGTACTCGGGGTCGCGGTGGCGGCGCGGGGTGAGCATGGTGGTCAGGACCTCGGGCTTGGCCGGCACCATCAGCGAGCCGGTCCCGGTGGCCACGAGCACCACCCGGCGTACGCGGCGGGGGGACTGGAAGGCCAGCTGCTGGGCCAGCCCGCCACCCCAGGAGAGCCCGAGCACGTCGAAGCACTGGTGTCCGAGCCGCGCCATCAGCGCGGTCACCCACGACGAGAGGGCCGGCATCGTGTAGGGCACCGGCGGCGGCGGGGACCCTCCGACACCGGGTACGTCGAAGCGCACGACGCCGCGGCGCGGGTCGAGGGCGTCGACCAGCGGCTGCAACGCCTCGAAGCTCGCGCCGATGCCGTTGCAGAGCAGCAGCGGCGGATCGTCGGCCAGCTCGCCGCTGCCGGGTCGCACCGACACGCGGACCGGGATCCGGCGTACGACGACGGTGCGGACCTTGTCGTGGGCCGCCCGGGTCGCCATGTCAGCGGTCGTGGACATAGGTCCCCGGCGCCGGGCACACCGGCTCGCAGGCGGTCGATCCCATCCGGGTGGGCTTGTCACGCTCGGGGCCGGTGCGTTCGGCCAGCCACTCGACGTAGTCGTCCCACCAGGTGCCCTCGACCTTCTCGGCCGACTCGAGCCACTCCGCGGAAGAGGGTGGGTTGTGGGCGGCGGTCTGGAAGCTGGCCTTGGGGTTGCCCGGAGGGTTGACCATCGAGGCGATGTGGCCGCTGGTGGAGAGCACGAACCTCGACTCACCGCCGAGCAGCTGCGTGGTCTGGTAGCAGGACTCCCATGCGCACAGGTGGTCGGCGATGCCGGCCACGACGTAGGAGTCGACGTCGACCTTGCCGAGGTCGACGTCACGCCCGAGCATGCTGGCGGCGCCGGGCTCGACCAGGCTGTTCTCGACCGCCAGCTCCATGAAGTCGCGGTGCATGGCGGCACTCATCCGCACCGGGTCGGCGTTCCAGAAGAGGATGTCGAAGGCACGGGGCTTCTGACCGAGCAGGTAGTTGTTGACCCAGTAGTTCCAGATCAGGTCGTTGGGGCGCAGCCAGGCGAACACCTCGGCCAGCATCCGGCCGTCGAGATAGCCCTTGCGGTCCGACATCTTCGTCGCCGCGGCGGCCACCTTGCGCGAGACCAGGGCGCTGGGCATGCCGGCCCGGGCCTGGTCGAGCACGGTGACGGCGAGGCTGAAGGCCGCGACCCGGTCGAGGTCGCCGGTGGCGGCCAGGTGGGCGAGCACCATCGAGGTGATCATCCCGCCCGAGCAGAGCGCGAAGAGCGCGACCTTGTCCTGCTCGGAGATCTCCTCGACGGCGTCCATCGCGTCGATGATGGCCTGGCCGTAGCTGTCCAGGCCCCAGTCGCGGTGACGGGCGTCGGGGTTGCGCCAGGAGATGCAGAAGACCTGCTGTCCGCTGGCCACGAGGTGCTCGACCAGGCTCCGCTCGGGGGCGAGGTCGATGACGTAGAACTTGTTGATCGTCGGCGGGATGATCAGCAGCGGCACCGAGCGGACCTGGGGCGTCTGGGGCGTGTACTGGATCAGCTCGAACATCTCGGTGCGCAGCACCACCTCACCCGGCGTGACGGCCAGGTCGGCGCCCACCTCGAAGGCGTCGGGCTCGACCATCGACGGCACCCGCGGCGGAGTGGCGAAGTCGCGGACGAGTCGACGTCCGCCGTCGACGAGGTTGCGGCCCCCGCTCTCGACCACGGCCTTCGCGACCGCCGGGTTCAGCAGCGGGTTGTTGCTGGGTGCCGACATCTCCACGAGGTTGTCGACCAGGAAGCTCATCCGCTGGTCGTCCCCCCAGTCGAGGTCGGCGTCGTCCACCAGGCCGCGGGCGGCCTGGCCGACGGCGAGATAGGTCTGCACCCAGCGTCGGAGCAGGGGGTTGTCCGACCAGCCGTCGTCGGCGAAGCGCCGGTCCTTCTCGTGCGGCGCGAGGTCGCTGCGGCCCAGCCCGATCCGAGCCAGGTCACCGGCCAGGTGCGCGCCGCGCCCGGCGATGGCGGCAGGTCGACGGGCGAGGTGGGTCGCGAGCTTGACCCCGGACATCCCGGGCAGGAAGCGCCGCAGAGGGTGCTGCGCGGCGTCGGCCAGCAGCAGGTCGAGCGGCGTGCCGACCTCCGCGTCGTCGGGCAGCTGCTCGGTGTCGGTCGCGTTGCTCATGTGGCCTCCGAGATCTGGGCAGGTCGCCGCTGGATCGCGGCCGGGGCTCCGGTGCCCAACTTCGACTGTGACACGCGCCACCAACGCACCCGCCGTACGTCGGCCTGTCGACGGCCGCGGTTTCGGGTGGAGTGCCCGCGCTCCGTAGACTGCCCGCCCGTGGCACTCACCATCGGAATCGTCGGTCTCCCCAATGCGGGCAAGTCCACGCTCTTCAACGCGCTGACCAAGAACGACGTCCTCGCGGCGAACTACCCGTTCGCCACGATCGAGCCCAACGTCGGGGTGGTCGGCGTCCCCGACGACCGGCTCCCGCGGCTGGCGGAGGTCTTCGGCTCGGCCAAGATCCTCCCGGCCACGGTGGAGTTCGTCGACATCGCGGGCATCGTCGCCGGGGCGTCCCAGGGCGAGGGCCTCGGCAACAAGTTCCTCTCCCACATCAGGGAGTCGGCCGCGATCTGCCAGGTCACCCGGGTCTTCCGCGACGAGGACGTCACCCACGTCGACGGCGAGGTCAACCCCGGCAGCGACATCTCCACCATCGCGACCGAGCTGATCCTCGCCGACCTCCAGACGGTCGAGAAGGCGATCCCGCGCCTGGAGAAGGAGGCGCGCGGCAACAAGGCGGTCAACGCGAACCTCGAGGCGGCGCGCGAGGCGCTGGGCCACCTCGAGGCCGGTACGCCGATCAGCTCCACGAACCTGGACCGCTCGCTGGTCCGTGAGCTGTCGCTGCTCACCGCCAAGCCCTTCATCTTCGTCTTCAACTGCGACGCCGACGAGCTCGCCGACGACGACCTCAAGGCCAAGATGCAGGCCCTGGTCGCACCCGCCGAGGCGATCTTCCTCGACGCGAAGTTCGAGTCCGAGCTGGTCGAGCTCGACGACGACGAGGAGGCCCGCGCGATGCTGGCCGAGATGGGCGTCGAGGAGCCCGGTCTCGACAAGCTGGCCCGTGTCGGCTTCGACACCCTCGGCCTCCAGACCTACCTCACCGCCGGTCCCAAGGAGTCGCGCGCCTGGACGATCAACAAGGGCGCCACCGCCCCCGAGGCCGCCGGCGTGATCCACACCGACTTCCAGAAGGGCTTCATCAAGGCCGAGATCGTCTCCTTCGAGGACCTCATGGCCGCCGGCTCCATGCAGAAGGCCAAGGAAGCAGGCAAGGTCCGCATGGAGGGCAAGGAGTACGTCATGGCCGACGGCGACGTGGTGGAGTTCCGCTTCAACGTGTAAAGCCGCAGGTCAGAGGCTATTTATGGCCGAGTTGCCCTCACAGTGCCCTCAGTAGACTGGTTGACTTCGGCAACCAGCGCCGCTGCGGCGTCCCGGACCCGGTCCTCCGCGGAGGGCCACAGGTGGGCGTAGGTAGTCAGCGTCGTGGTCGACTTCGCGTGGCCCAGGGCGCGCTGGACGGCCACTACGTCACAACCGGAAGCGATCAGACCGGACGCGAAGAAGTGACGCAGGTCGTGGAGCCGGACGCCCTCGACCTCAGCCCGCTTCAGCGTCGTGCGCCAACGGTGCCCGACGGTGTTCTGGTGCGGCGGGACGTCCTCGACGCCCGAGAACAGCCACTCGTTGGCGAGACCGAGACCGACGTGCTCGGCGAGGAGCTCGAGCAGGGCGTCCGGGACGGCGACGATCCGCTCGGAGTTGTACTTCGGTAGCCGGATCTCGATCTCGCCGGCGCCGAGACGCTGGACCTGGCGACGGACGTGGACCTGCCGGCGCAGGAAATCGACGTCGCCGACCTTGAGTGCGGCTGCCTCGCCGAGCCGGAGGCCGGCGAATGCGCACAGCGCGACGAACGCCCGGAAACGGGGATCGGAAGCCTGGAGGATGCGGCGTACGACATCGGGCGGCGGGATCGTCATGGCTGCCTCGCGCTTGCGCTGGCGGGGCAGGCGGACGGTGACGGTCGGGTCCGCGGCGATCATCCCGTCGCGGACGGCGGCGCGGAAGACCGTGCGGACGTTGACGAACCTGGTCTTGATCGTTCCTGGTGCTAGTGGTCGTGGGCGGTCCTTCGTCGCGACAGTCATCGACTTCACCCAGGCCTCGAGGTGGCTCACCTTGATCTGACGAAGGTCGAGGTCACCGAATGTCGTCGACCGGGCTGTCAGCGCCATGGCCTTGCGGGTGCCGTCGGTCCAGACCTGGTTCTGCTCCCACGCCTCGAAGTAGCGCAGGAAGGACACCTTGCCCGCCTGCGGATCCACCCACCGACCACGGTCGAAGGCGTCGAGCTGCTGGCGGCGCCACCGGACCGCGTCGACCTGCCTGGCGAAGGACTGCTCGTGCTGCCGCCCCGTCTCTGGGTGGCGGTAGCGAGCCCTCCACGACGTGCCCCTACGCGTGATGCCTTCGGCCATGGCTACTCCTCGTCGAACCGTTGCCGACGCCGGGCATCGCTCGCCGTCGTCGAACCGCCCAGGATAGGCGTGGGTACGGGGTGCCGCACGAGGTCGCGGAGCCGTGCCGATTCACGGATCGTGAGCCCACAGGCCGCCGCTGTCTCGCGCGCCGACGGCCATCCCAGTTCCTTGATCTCGGCGAGCAGTCGACCGGCCCTGAGCTCGAGCTCGTCCGCCAGGATGTCGCGCTGCGCGAGCACGTCCAGGACCTGGGCGAGCAGCAGCTCCGCGTGGCGCTCCCGATCACGTCGAGCCCGTGCTGGGCCGGTCCTGCCTTCTGCTCGGTCGCGGCGTGCACGCTGTGTGTCCTGCTGTCGGCTCATCTGCCTCCCCACCCCAGCTGCCTGCGAGGCATGGCATGAAGGCGCTCGATCTCGGACTGCACGCTGCTCCACCGGGCGTCGTCGAGGAGTCCGGCCTCTGAGCGTTCCCGTACGTCGCGCAGCACCCGGCGGGTGGCCGCGGGCGAGTCCAGGACCGCGCGGACGTGCTCGTCGAGCGAGACCTCGACGGGGACGGCCCTGATCGCGATAGCTCCGCTCGCTGCTGCCCGTCGCTCCTCGGACGCGGCCCGTCGACAGCGCGACGAGCACCACCGGCGCGGACGTCCAGCCGGCCTCGGTGACACCTCATGAATCGAGGAGCCGCACCGGGGACATGGCCGCTCGGTGATCACTGCTCTCGTTCCATCTCAACGGTCCAGGCGATCACTGTCGCTGCCCGCCAGCGTAGATGCTTACCGACGCGGAAACCCTGCGGGCCGTAGCCCGACGTGCGCCAGCAGTAGATCGTCTGCCTCGGCACGCCGAGGTAGTTCGCCACCTCCTCGATCGTCCACAGCTCGCTGAACTCCATGGGTGACGTGGGCCGAGGCCCAGTGGTCACGCCACCGCCGGGGCGACGGGCAGTGGGGGAGCCGTGGACGGTGGCCTTGTCATCGGTTGCCTCCCACAGTGCTGGCTGGAGCTGCTTCTCGTTGTTCGTCATGTCGCTGTCTCCTTGGAAGTGCTTGGGCGTTGGCCCCTGTCACTTAGACAAGGCGAGGACGGTGTCCCTGGCGATCAGCTCGACTGGGTTGATATGGGCCCGTCTGCGGCTTCCGACGGTGCGAGACTGCCGACGAGGATTACGCCCGTCAGAACCGAACCGAGAATGCAAGAGGTGTGTGGGGCATGGGTCTTGCACGTTCCTGGCGCGCGACTCGATCGCTGTGATCTCGGGCGGTCGGGCTGAGTGGACGGGCGAGACGGGGCGACGGAGATCCGTAGCATGCGTGCCGCTGGCTTGTGGGTTGTCGCGGACGAAACAAGCGGCTCGATGTGGGCGATCCTCGCTACGATGCAGACATGTCACTTCTGGACCGCATCGCGATTGATCCGGACGTCGTCCACGGTCGTCCTGCAGTCCGCGGAACGCGTATGAGGGTCTCGGACGTGCTGTCCTTGCTCGCCGCTGGAGCTGACGAGCCCGAGATCCTCGAGGACTACCCGTATCTGAGGTCGGACGACATCAAGGCGTGCCTTGCCTACGCCGCGGCGCAAGCCGACCACGCCATCATTGCTTCGTGACCCAGTGCGCTTCTTGATTGACGCACAACTGCCGCCTGCCCTTGCGCGGCTGTTGCGGGAGCATCACCACACCGCCGAGCACGTCATCGAGATCGGCCCGGCGGACGCGTCGGATCGCGATATTTGGCAGTACGCGCTCGATCACAAAGCGGTGATCGTGACCAAGGACGAGGACTTCGCCGACATGATCGCGATCGGCCGCGAGGCGCCGGCGGTCGTCTGGGTTCGCGTCGGCAATACCCGACGCGCGGACCTGCTCGCATGGTTCGAGCCGCTCATCGGTCAACTCGTCGCGATGCTTGAGGCGGGCGAGCAACTGATTGAGCTCCGATAGCCCTCATCCGGAATTCTTGCTGGCATGGTTGGGCGGAGCCCTTGGGGGCGCGTGGTCGGGCGGAGCCCTCTTGGCGGCAGATCCGCGCGCGCCAGCGCGCACTCTATGCGGCAGAAAAGTGCGTTCGGGAGCACGCCTTCGGCCAAGGACGCACGCAATTATGGTGTCCCCGTGTCCCAAGAAGCCGTCCGGTCCCTGCTCATTTTCGTCGCAGTGTGTCTCAACATCGCAGGCATGGTTTCCACGGCGCGCAATCGCGACCGCAAGGAGCGGTCCGGGGAGTGGCCCCGTCACCCTGCGGTCCGCACTCTCACCCGAACAGCCGTTGTCCTCATGACCCTCTCAGGCATCTGCCTCGCCGTGGCGATAGTCCTGTTCTTCGTCTGAACCAACGACCAACGCGTTCACTCGCTGTCTGAGCCCCAAGCGGACAGCGGCAGAGTCGGGCGGAGCCCGCAGAGCGGATGGTCGGGCGGATCGAACCCGGGAAGTGTCGAACTACCCGGAGAAGTCGAGTCCAGCCTTCTCTGCCACGTCGATGAGCACATCGGGGTCACCAATAAGCAACCAGCGTGGCCCCTCCGCAATCGCCAATCCACTGCCTTGGAAGACGTAGCTCGTGGAGAACCAGTCGTCCAGATCCTTCTGGGTCTTGAAGCCCAGGATCCGTGCTTCAAGTGCCGCTGGGTCGGTGCTGGAGGGGCTCACATCAGCGGCGAACGTGCACGTTCCGGAAGTCGCGACTAGTTCCTCGTCGATAACTTCGTCGGCTTGATAGTCCGCACAGTCGACAGATGCAGATAGCGCCGCCAAATCTGGTAAGCCATCTGGTCGCGGGGCCTCGTCGGCGTCCGCGCTGCAACCACTAGCGCCAAGAGTGACCATCGCGGCGAGCAGGGCGAAGGACGAGCGGCCGGGACGAGGCATAGCCGAAAGAGTAGTTGCCGACGCCCCAGTGCGAGCGACTTCGACGCGTTCGCGAAAGCGGCAAAGTCGGGCGCATCGACAACGGCGCAGAACGCCTCACGCCGATGGTCGGCGGAGCCCGCTGAGTGGCATGGGCGACCGCAGATCTTCCGCCGCGTGATCGTTATGGGTGGCTCTCTGATCGCATCTGTACTGAAGCTCGTAGTCGTGGTTGGGCCAGGGCCATGGCCAGACACACAGCGGCAGCGCATGACCATGTGAGCTCGGGCCCGCTGTGTTGGAGTAGCTGGGTGCCCAGGAGGGGTGCGCCGACTGCTGCGAGGCCCCAGCTGATCCCGTAGACGGCCATGTATTGGCCGCGTGCTGTGTCGGGGGCGATGCTCGCGACGATGGTGTAGGCGTGGCCTAGGAGGAGCAGGTCACCGATGCTCCAGATGATGGTTGCTGCGATGAATCCAGGAACGCTGGTGACGAACCCGTTCAGGAGGAGGCCTGCGGACAAGATGATGAAGCCCATGGTCATGGCGGTGAAGTGATCCAGGGTTCGCATCCTGGGGTGGGCAAGCAGGGGTTGCCCCAGAACCATGGTGGTGGCCGACAGGGTCAGCAGGATGCCGATCAGAACGGGGCTGTGCCCACGCTCGGTCAGGGTCAGCGGTAGGGCGATGGTGATCTGCAGGTACACGACCGCGAAGACAGTGCCGAGAGCAAGCATGGCGAGCAGCCGCTGGTCTGCCCACGCTTTGACCCTCTCCGCGTTGCCCGGCCGCTGCGGGTCGTCGTGCCTTTGGGGCAACAGCGCGGTGACCACGGTGGCGCAGATCAGGCACGTCACTGCGTCGACGACGAACAACCACCGCAAGTCCACGCTCGCGAGCAGCGCAGCCAAGAGACCGGCACCCATCCCGGCCGCCGCCATCGCTGCGGCAAGGAGCCCGTACGCCGCCGGGCGATGATCGGCGGGCGTCACGTCGGCGATGATCGCCTGGCTGGGCGGCTCGTAGATCTCGAACATCAGGCCAAGCGCCACCACTGCCGCTGTTGCTTGGGTCAGGTTCTGTGATCCGGCGACGCACAGCTGCGCGGTTGCGGTACCGATCAACCCGATCACGATGGTCGCCTTCGCACCGATCTTGTCCGCGAGCCGGCCGCCGAGAAGCCGCGACGGGATGGTCGCCAGTCCGAATGCAGCGAGTGCGTAGCCCGCTTGGCTCACCGAGGCATCGAAGTCCTGAACGAGGGTGACTGCCAAGAAGGGCAGGGTGAAGGCCCCCAGCCGGTTGACCGCGCGAGCGAACACGAGAATCCACACAGCCCTGGACAGCCCCCGCCACCCATTGATGGAGGTTGAATCTTTAGTCGATGTCATCTGCCTGCTCCCAGCCCTAGCCGCCTGTCACTGATAAAGTCTTTTTTGTCAGTGATGCTGTGTGGGAGAACCGTACGAGAGGCTTGGTGACTGGTCAAGTGCTGTTTGATAGTCATGTGTTGACCTTGGTGGAGGTCTCGACGCATCTCGTCAACAACCTCACGCCCGGGCATCGCGGCGGGTACGTCTACGACGCTCCAGTGGGGGTTGACCGCATCCACGCGGCCGCGGGCGCCCTAGGTAGCAACGGACGCCGAACCCCAGACGTGACCGCCTCCGAGGCCGACACGCTCGCACACCACGCGATCGACATGCGTCGAGCGTTCCAAGCCGTGCACGACGGCGACCTTGCGCTGGCGGCAAGCACGATCAACGCCCTCCTCGCTCAGACCGGGGCGCGACCCCAGCTGGACCCCCTGGGCGGCGGGTGGCACGTCCACTTCCACGGCACCGACGACACCCTCGTCACCGGCTGGGCAGCGGGGTGCGCCACAGGCCTTGCCCTCGCCCTCGGCAGCAATCTCGCCGGGCGCCTGGGGCTCTGCGACGCCGCTCGTTGTGACCGCGTTTACATCGACACCTCTAAGAACGGCAGCCGACGGTACTGCTCCACGACCTGCCAGAACCGGGTCAAGGCAGCCGCCCACAGGGCACGAAAGTAGTTCTCGCGTCGACAGAGCCGTTGTCGTGAAGAAGGACCGTCAACGCGGAACGACGTCGCGCCCGCTCATCGGCAGAGTCGGGCAGATCGGCTGCATGATCGGGCGGACTCGCCTTGACCCCGTGATGCGTTGGTGGCGCCATGAGGGATGGACACCATCTGCTTGTCACCCACCGCGCTTCCCGTCGAAGACAGGCTGCACGTAGCCGTGGCTGCCTACCTCGCCCGGTACAAAGACCTGTCACGCAAGCACGCCGCCACCGACCTGCGGGCCTTCATCTCCTGGTGCCAAGAGCGCGGCCTGCAGCCGCTGATGGCGCAGCGGCCACACATCGAGCTCTACGTCCGATGGATGCAGGAACAGGCCCGCTACCGCCCCTCAACGGTCTCGCGCCGGCTATCGATAGTCATCGGCTTCTTTCGCACCTGCGTGATCGACGGCGTCCTCGAGCACTCGCCTGCCGACTACGTTCGCCGACCTCATGTCCCTCCCGAGTCACCCACCCTCGGGCTCACTCACCTGCAGTTCGAGGCGATGCTCAGTGCCGCGCGTGACTCCAGCAACCCCAATGACTTCGCACTCGTCGCGATGCTCGGGCTCCTGGGTCTGCGGATCTTCGAGGCCACCGGTGCCAACGTCGAGGAGCTCGGTGAGAGCCACGGCCACCGGGTCCTGAAGGTGTGCGGCAAAGGGACCAAGGTCGTGCTAGTTCCACTGCCGCCCGCCGTCGCACGAGCCATCGACCGTGCGGTCGGTGAGCGCGACACCGGCCCAGTCTTGCGGAGCCGGACTGGACATCGCATGGACCGACACTGCGCCACCCGCCGCCTCCGCGACCTCGCCAAGCAGGGTCGCGTCGTCACAGCTCGGATGCATCCCCACATGCTGCGCCACACCTTCGTGACCACCATGCTCGATGCCGGCGTCGACCTGCGAGACGTCCAGATCGCCGCTCGCCACGCAGACCCGAAAACGACCATGCGATACGACCGAGCACGTAACAACCTCGACCGGCACCCGAACTACATCCTCGCCGCCTACATGGCATCGGGCACATAGGGCTTTCTTATCCGCCCGACTCTGCCGATGACAGTGCATCGCACGCCCTCGGTTCAGTGCGAACTTGAGCCGCCTATTCGCGCCGCAAGGTGCTCAGCGGTGTTCCGCGCTTCGTCCTGTCGCCCAGTCCAGTCGTCGTTCCGGTCCCCTGCGTAGCCCATCGCTGCCAAGGTCAGCACCGACCTGTGGGGCTCGAGAGCTCGGCAGAATCCATTCGACGGCTTCGTCCTTCGCGACGATGTGGCCCGTCTCGACGGTGAGCACCATGTCGAGCCAGGGTGAGCAGCACATTGCGTTCGTCTCCCACCAGGTCGCGACATGAGCGCGGGGAGGCTGTCATTGATCGACCTGAGTAGATCTGCAACAGGCACAGGACTCAGCAGGTCCCCAGGCAGCGGGCCATGCAGGCACTCTGCGTGTTGTTGAACGGTAGTCAGCAGCACGGTCAGATCGGGGTTGACGTGCCGCTCGGGTACCGCGTCAAGGTACTGATCCCGCAGCCACTCTCCGTACAGGAAGTCGCACACAGGCGGACTAAGTCCACGGAACAATGTCTTCAAGCACCAGTGAGGTCAACTCAAGCTGGACGCCCCGGCGTGACGGTCGCCCTTCGACCGGAAAAGTGCAGGAGGAAGTCGGCGAGGTCACGTCGCTCGCCCTCCGACAGCGACCGTCGGGTGAGGACCAGCACGTCGATGTCGCTATCGGGACGAAGGCCACCCATTACCGACGAGCCGAAGAGGAACACGCCCAGCACGTTCCCGGGGTTCGCTTCGCTGAGGTACTCCCTCAGCCTCACGATCACGGACTCCACGCGGAACATCCTCGTGGTAAGGCTGTGGGAGGTCAAAGGACCTCGGGACGCCCGGATCTGCCGCTGTCGGGGCGGAGCCGTCCGACCATGCCGCGTTGAGGGCGGCTACGCTCGCCCGATCTGCCGCGATCCGCGCGGTGAGCTGACAGCAGAGGATGGTCACGAGCAGCGTGCCGGTGCGGGATCCTGACTGGAGCGCGTCCCGCGTGACGATCGGCTGGTGGGATGGGCAGTAGTGCTGGTGTCTGCCTGAATTGCGAAGCCGGAGTAGCTCACGTCGATTCACCGCTCGTGCCTGGCCGGCCTGATTCCGACCGACTGATCGCAGCCTCCAGACCAGCGATCATGGTGGGCAGGTCGTCGGCTGCGGTGTCGACCAGCAAAGCGAGGTCAATGCTCCAGTAGCCGTGGACGATGCGATTCCGGAGACGAGTCGCAGCTGTCCACGCGATGCCCTGGTGAAGCGACTTGATCTCCTCCGGAACCTGGCTGGCAGCCTCTCCGAGGACGGTGAAGTGCCACAGGATCGCGGCCCGACGCATGGAGTCCACCCCGATCTCATCGACGGTTCGTCCTTCGACCAGGTAGCGGATGGCCGTTGCCGAGTCGCGCATCTCGCGCAACAGCAGCAGCTCACGCTGCATAGATCGGCTGCGCGTCGGTGAGGACTTGCTCTCGCAGGTGCTCGTTGATCGCCGTGCGGGCAACGAGGTCGACGTGGCGCCCGAACAGCTCGGTCAACTCGTCCTCGAGATCGAAGAAACGGAAGCCGAGTCGCGCGCCTGGCTTGAGGTCGTAGAGCAGATCCACGTCGCTGTCGGGTCTTGCATCGCCTCGCGCGATAGAGCCGAAGACCTCGAGGGAGGCGACGCCGTAGCGTTCGCACACCTCGCGCAAGCGTTGCGCACTCACCCCGGTCAGCAGCATGAGTCCAGATTAGCCGCGGGTCGCGCTGTCGCGGCGTGACCACGCGACGTCGATCCGCCCGAGGAGACGCGAGGTGACAGGGTCCGAGCGGCTCGGCTTCGTCGTCATCGACCCTCGTGTGCCCTCAATCTGCCCTCACCAGAACCGTCAGAGACCACGATCAGCGCGAATCGACGAGTGACCTTCAGGCACTGTTGGTGCAGGTCAGAGGCACTTTTCGGTCAACAGTCGAAGATGACCACATCCGCCGCCAACGTTCCGCTTCAACGTGTGAATCGGGCGTGCCCCGTCCGCTGTTGCGGGGGGAGCTCCGGATATATGTCGTGGGCTCAGGCTACTTCGGGGCTCCGAGAGCGCATGTCCGCTTCGCGGAAGCGGTCCGTGCAGCCATCGACGCTGCCGCCGATGAACCGGCTTCGCGGTAGCCCCCTCGCCTACTCGCCCGGGCGCACCAGCCCGTGCTCGTAGGCCAGCACGACGGCTTGCACCCGGTCCCGCAGCCCGAGCTTCGCGAGCACCCGCGCCACGTGCGTCTTGACCGTCTGGACGCTGACGAAGAGCTCTGTGGCGATCTCCGCGTTGGACCGGCCACGAGCGACCAGGTCGAGCACCTCGGCCTCCCGGCCGGTGAGCAGCTCGTATCCCGAAGGTGGCCCCTGACGTCCCACCCTGGTGAACTCCTCGATCAGGCGTCGGGTGATGGCCGGCGCCAGCAGCTCCTCGCCCCGGGCGGCGGCCCGGACACCGTTGACCAGCTGCTCGCTGGGCGCGTCCTTGAGCAGGAAGCCACACGCGCCGGCGAGCAGCGAGTCGTAGACGAGCTGCGAGCGGTCGAACGTCGTCAGCATCACCACCCGCACCTGCCCGAGCGCCCTCGTGATCCGTCGCGTCGCCTCGATCCCGTCGAGGCCGGGCATCCGGATGTCCATCAGCACCACGTCGGGCTCCAGCCCATGGGCCAGGTCCACCGCCTCCGACCCGTCACACGCCTCCGCCACCACGTGCAGGTCGGGCTCGGCCGCCAGGATCATCCGCAACCCGGCGCGCACGAGCTCCTGGTCGTCGGCCAGGAGGACCCGCGTCACCGGCGGTCCTCGGGGATCTCGGCGGCGACGGCGAAGCCACCCTCGGCCCTGGGCCCCCAGCCGAGCGCGCCGCCGGCGGACCGGACGACCTGCGCCAGCCCGGAGAGGCCGGCGCCGCTCCCGGACACGACCGGAGGAGACGCGCTGCCGGCGTCGAGGACCTCCACGCGCAACGTGTCGCCGACCCGCGAGACGTTCACCTCCGCCTCCGCCCCGGGAGCGTGCCGGGCGACGTTCACCAGTGCCTCCCGCACGACCCGGAAGGCCAGGGCCGCCGCCGGCCCGGAGGGTGCCGGGTGCGGCGCCGTCACGGTCACCTCGATGCCGACCCGGCGCCCGATCGCCGTCAGGCGGCCACTCTCCAGAGGATGCGCCGTGGTCTCGATCGCATCCAGGCCCTCCCGCAGCTCGGCCAGGCTGCTGGCCGCGGTCGTGGCGATCGTGCGCAGGGCCGACCCGGCGTCGCCTCCGGTACGGCGGTGGGCCCCGGCCTGGAGGCACACGACCGTCATCGCGTGGGCCACGGTGTCGTGCAGCTCGCTGGCGAGCGCCTGCCGCTCGTGGGCGGCCGCCATCCTGGTCGCCGCTCCCCGGCCGCGCTCCAGCTCCGCCACGACCCGCTCCGTACGGCGTACCCGCTCCTGCCAACCGGCGCTGAGGCGGCCCGCCCCGACCGCCGCGACCGTCCAGAGCAGCACGACCCAGCCGGGGTCGCCGTCCACGCCGTCGGCGGCGAGTCCCGACACGTGTTCCATGGCGACGGTCATCGCGACGGCGAACCCCCAGACCGGGACCCACCACCACGCCCGGCACCAGGCTCCGATCGAGTAGAGGACGATGACCAGGAGGGCCACGCCGGTGACCGTGGCCGGGACCGGCGTGAGCCAGGTGCTCATCGCGACCGCGCCCAGCAGGGAGAGGGCCGTCGCGGCGACCGGATGACCCCGACGTACGACGAGCGTGGCCGCGACGGCCAGCGAGGCCAGCACGTTCGCCCAGAGCGGGCCGCGGGCGAGCGGATGCACGACGGACTCGATCGCGAGCGCGAGGCCGAGGCTCCCGGCGAGGGCGAGGTCCAGCGGCGAGGGCCTCAGCGGTGGGTCCGGGTCGGGCTCCGCGTCGACCTCCTCCTCGACCGGCACAGCCAGGGACCCCAACGCAGCACGGAGCTGGTCGATCACGCCCCGCGCCTCCGACTCCAGGACCTCCAGGGCCTCGGTGTCGCGAGCGCGCTGCGCACCTTGCGAGCGTACGACGATCGCGGCGATGCGCTCCGCGAGCCGGGTGTGCACCTCCTGCTGGACCCGGGTCTGCTCCTCGAGCCGGGCGGCGGCGACGTCGACCCGCTGCTGCTCGTCCAGCTCGGCCGCGAGCCGCTGCAGACGCTCGACCTGCCGGGCCCGGAGCGTGACGGCCCAGCCGCCCCCGGCAGCGCCGCCCACCACCACCAGGAAGAAGACCGTGTCGTCGAGCCAGTGGTAGCCCTGGTCGTCCAGCTGGTTCACGACCACCAGCACGATCACGCAGACCAGCACCGAGCCCACGGCCAGGGCCCTGGGCAGCCAGGCGCCGGCGGCGTACCCGGCGATCAGCGCGAGCGGCATCAGCCCCACGTCGAGGAACCACTCCCAGCCGAGGGCCAGGGCGAGCGCCGGCAGCGCGGTCGCCGAGGTGATCAGCGCGGCTGCGGCGCTGGTGCGGTACACGCCCTCAGGGTAGGGACTCCGCACGTCGTCCGACATCACTCTGCCGAGGGACGCCCGGCACCAGGCTGGCTCGGCAGGCTCCTCGCCATGAACTCTTCTCGCATCGCCCTGACCGCCGCCATCGGCGCCGCTATCGGCTGGACCCTGAAGTCGGTCGCCATCGGGACCGCCGGTGGACTCGACAAGAGCCCCCTCGAGGCGCCGCTCTTCTTCGTGGGCCTCGGCTGCTACCTCGTCGCGGTGCTCGCGCTCGGTGTCGCGGTGACCTCCCGCCTTCCTGGCTGGGCGCGTGCCGCGGTCGGCCTGCTGGCGGTCGCCGTCGGGATCACCGTCGTCTCCGTCGTCGGCGCGGTCGTGAACGCGATCGAGGCGCCGAGCGCCGGACGCCACTGGGCCTGGACCGAGGTCAACCTCTGGGTCATGGCGGTCGGAGGCCTGGCCCTGGCGCTCGCCGTGCACCGCCGGCACGCTGCGCGGTCTCCCGGTGCAGCCAGCGAGGTCCGGCACGCCGCCCCGCTCGGGACCGGACAGCTGCCGGGCTAGCCTCGGCTCCGTGGGGAGCACGCGTCCTGCTCGGAAGTCCTCGCGCCGGCGGTCCCGGCGGCGGGTCCTGGTGACCGCTGCCGTCCTGGTCGGCATCCTGGGCGTCGTGGTGGGTGGACTCGCAGCGATGCAGCGCAGGCTCGTCTACTTCCCGGACACCTCGGCGGTGCCCTCGGCCGGGTCGGTGCTGCCTGGTGCTCGGGACGTCACGCTGCGCACCTCCGACGGACTGGACCTCGGGGCGTGGTTCGCCCCTCCGACCACGGACCGTGGTCTCGACCTCGCCGTGCTGGTGGCCCCCGGCAACGGCGGCAACCGGGCCGGCCGCGTCGGCTTGGCCGCGCTGCTGCGCGAGGAGGGCCTGGCCGTGCTGCTCATGGACTACCGGGGGTACGGCGGCAACCCCGGCGAGCCCTCCGAGGAGGGGCTGGCCCGCGATGCCGACGCGGCGGTGGCTGCCCTGGGCGACCTCGGCTACGCGCCCGAGCAGGTCGTCTACCTGGGGGAGTCGCTCGGCACCGGCGTGGTGTCGGCGCTGGCAGCGCGAACGCCGCCGGCCGGGATGGTGCTGCGCTCGCCGTTCACCGACCTGGCCGCGGTCGGAGCGCACCACTACCCGTGGGTGCCGGTCCGGCTGCTGCTGCGCGACCGGTTCCCGGTCGTGGAGCACGTCCGCCGCAGCGACGTGCCCCTGGTGGTGGTCTACGGCACCGACGACTCGGTGGTGCCTCCCGAGCTCAGCAGGCAGGTGGCCGACGAGGCGCCCGCGCTGGTCGAGGTGGTGACCCTGGCCGGGATGGACCACAACGACCCGGAGATGTTCGGCGCACCGGTCGTGGACGCGGTGATGCTCGTGACCGCCTCGCTCGATCGCTGACCGCGCTGCACCCTCGACGAGGCGCCGGGCGCCGGACGTCACAGCTGGGGTTCTACTTGCGGTGGGCGAGGAGCTGGTCGCCGAGGCCGCTGGCGTCGTTGGCGACGTCGGACAGGACGATGACGGCCTTGCCCCGGGGACGGTCGAGGCCGAGGTAGGAGGCGTAGCCGCCGGTCTGCCCGGCGTGCGAGGTGATGGTCTGACCGGTGTCCCACGTGGAGACCCACCAGAAGTGACCGATGCGCCTGTTCGACTGGTCGGTGGCGGTCGTGGGCTCCAGGGCGACCATGCCGGGTGCGGTTCCGTCGAGGAGCGCGGTGGCGAGCTTGGCGAGGTCGCCGGTGGTGGAGACGGCGGCGGCGCCGGGTGCGTAGGCATCCATGACCCATGGCTGCACCGGGAGACCGGTCCGCGACTGTCCACCGGCCACGAGTTCTCGGTCGGCTTCGATGGCGGTGCGGGACATGCCCTACGACGAGCTCGGCGACGATGGGATCCACGCAGTGCGCGGGCGGCGTACGACGCTCGGCTTGCGGTCGGTCAACCCCTTGGATCGCGGCATGACCGGACGGCGTTGGAAGAGGGATGGTCGGCGAGGACATCGCCTCTGACCTCAACGGGCTGCTGAAGGTCGCCGAGGTGCCCGGCCCCTACCTGCTTGTGGGGCACTCGGCCGGAGGCCTACTGGTTCAGGCACATGCCGCCGCTTACCCCGAAGAGACCGCTGGCGTGGTCGCTCTCAACCCGGTGCCTGCCTGGCAGGCCTGGTCGACTCTCGGTTTTGAGGAGATGACGCCCCAAGAACGGCAGGGCGAGACCGACTACTACGCAGGGGCCAACGGTGAATCGCTGGACTACCGAGAAGTGAGCCAGTTCATCGCCGAGTCCCCGGTCCCGCGCGACGTGCCGTTCCACGTCCTCATCTCGACCGTCGCCCAGTGCGACCTGGGCGAGCGGACTGCTCACCGTACCGACTAGCAGCTGTGCCACGACGGGATCCCCTGGTGGACAATGACCAGCGTGGAGGAACGCCGTCCGGATGCGAGCCCAGACCACCCGAACCTGCGCGACTACGTCGGCTGGCACGCCGCCTACGACGACGCCGACTCGAGCCTGTCGGTGCGGCTGCGCCATGTCCAGCGAGCGATCGTTGAGTGGTTGGACCGCACCACCGGCCCGGTGCACGTGCTCAGCGTGTGTGCCGGCCAAGGACATGACATCCTCGGCGCGTTGGAGGAACGCGACCGGACGGAACGTGATCGGGTCACCGGCACGCTCATCGAGATCGACCCGACGAACGTCGCCATCGCTCAGCGTCGCATCACGGACCTCGATCTCGCACTGGCCGTTGTTGAGGCCGACGCCGGGACCACCGACACCTACGTCGGGCTCCAACCCGCCGACCTCCTTCTCCTGAGCGGGATCATGGGCAACATCTCTGCTGCCGACATCGAGCGACTGGTGCACACCTCCCGTCAGCTCTGCGCACCGGGCGCCACGGTGATCTGGACGCGTGGCGCGCAGGATCCCGACCTCTCACCTGACATCCGCAGATGGTTCGATCAGGCGGGGTTGGAGGAGCTGTCCTGCGAGGAGTGGATCGAGGGCACGCAGATGCGGGTCGGCGTCAACCGTCTCATCGGGCCGCCCCAACCGCTGCGGCCCAGCGAGGACATCTTCGCCTTCTACCGTTGACGAACCGCGCCAGCACGCTCCGCGTGACGATCGAAGACCGGGCTGGCTGCGATGACTCAACCGTGCTCAGGTTTCGTGCGGTGCCTCGGAGACGGTGAGGTCGAGCCAGCGTGCTAGTTCTGTGATTCGGGACTCGACTGCGGCGCGCAGGCTGTCGTCGAAGGGTTCGTCCTGGTGGATTGCGTGCACGAGCAATGCACCGGCCTCGTGGTCAGCTGTCGCGTCGACCTTGCCCACCAGCTGGTCACCGTGCAGGACGGGCAGTGCGTAGTAGCCCCAGCGACGCTCCACCTTGGGCTTGTACATCTCCAGTGTGTAGTCGAAGCCGAGCAGGTCGGTCATCCGTTTGCGATCGTGCAGCAGGAGGTCGAAGGGCGCGAGCAGCTCGGTGCGATCGGGGGCGGGACGCTCGAGTGCGTCCAGCGCGGAGGGGTCGACGCGCCACCGACCTCGTACGCCCTCGACCGCAACCGGCTCACCGGCCATCCCGGCCCCGACTGGTTCTCCCTGCTGGTAGACCGCCCCGGCACGGGCGAGGCCGAAGGCTCTCAGTCGTCGGCGGTCGAGCTCGGCCTCGGCATCGGCGAGCGCAGGGACGGGGTCGTCGGGGTAGACGCGCTCGGCGAGGTCGTAGAGGCGCTCACGGCTCGCACGGCCCGCGACCGCTACCTCGCCGCGTTGCAGGAGCTGGGTCACCAGCATCCGGGTGTTCTTCCCATCGTTCCAACCCGACGACCGCCAGGGCTGCACGCAGGTGTCGGGCAGCGAGCCGAGCGGCAGCGGACCCTCCTGACGTAGTCGCTCGAGCACGTCGCGGCGGCACGCGTCGTTGGCCGTCACCCAGTCGCTCAGCCTGTGGTGCCAGTCCTTCCACGGCCCCGGAGTGGGCCAAGCGGCCATCTCGGCCCGGTACAGGGCGACCTCGTCGATGGAGCGCAACGCACCGGCGACCTCGACCACGTGCTGCGCAGCGATCGCGTCGTCGAGATCGCCGGGCCGGTGATCGTGCCCGAGCCTGCTCCAGAGGATCAGGTCCGCGGCCGGTGCCACCGCACGCGTCTGGTCGAGCGGGAGCATCGTGAGCCGCCGAGCTGCGTCCTGCAGGTCGTCGGGTCGGTCGTCGGCCAGCAGAGCTGCCTCAACGGCGATGCGCCGTGCCTGGTCCTGAGTCAGCTGGTGCGCCTCCTGCGTGGTCACATCCCGAGGATCTCACGCGAGCGGGACGGCCTCCTGGCGGTCTTCCCCCACGTCGGGGCCAGCTCCTTGACCGGGTGAAGATCCCGTTGCGGAGACGCCTCGGCTTCCCTCGTGGGGGTTGCCCCTCGTCAGGCTCCGGGTGACGACCGGGCGCCGTCGTGCCACATCCGGCGCTCCGGCGGAGCGTCGAGCGGCCGATCCTCGGGCACACCGTGGTCGGTGAAGCCCGCGCGGGCGTAGGCCCGGATCGCGGCGGTGTTGTCGTCGCGCACCATCAGGAATGCCCGCTGCCCGCGAGCCGTCGCCCACCCGACCACCTCGTCGATCAGTCGCCCGGCAAGACCCGTGCCACGCTGACTGGGGGCGACCCACATCGAGATCAACTCGACTGCCTGCCCCGACACAGCTCCCGACACCACGCCGACCGGCCACTCGAGGAGGGCGGTCATGCCTGCGCACAGGGCCAGCGTGGGGACCTGCGTCCGTCGTAGTTTCCGCGCAGTAGTAACCCCTATAAACCACGTTGAGGTTACGATGTCGCGATGAGTCTCGTGGTCCCCGTCGACGCGGGGTGGCTGGTGCTGTTCGTCAACGGTCATTCCTCGCAAGCCCAGACCGCTGCCGGGGACGGCGCGGTGCCGGCCGGGCTGGCCGACCAGGATCAACCCGCAGTGTCGTCTCGGGTGAGGGGTCCCGAGAAGGCGCGCCTGGCCGGGAGGCTGTGGCGGGTCTTCGGCGACGCGACCCAAGCCCGGACCGATGCGCTCGATGCCCTGATCTCCACCAGCCGGCTGAAGCCCCACGTCGACGCAGAGGGACGCCTGGTGTGGAGCAGTGCTGTTGAGCACGCCGTCGGTCGCCTCACCGCCGCGTGCACCGTGTGCCTGATCGAAGCCATCACCGATCACGGGTGGGAGCGGCTCGGGATCTGCTGTGGCCGCGACTGTGCCGACACCTACCTGGACCGCGCCCGGCGCGGGCCTCGGCGGTACTGCTCGGCCACCTGCCTCAACAGGGCCAAGGTCCGAGCGTTCCGATCACGCCAAGCGACCCAGGACTCTCGTGAGGTTCACGGGGACCGCGTCCACTCCGCCGACGACCAACCCAAGGGAGACCTCCATGACATCCGCTAGGACTCTCCACCTCGTCGGAGCCGCCACGAGTGCGGGCGCCTACGGTCCTGGCCAGGAGAAGGCGCCAGCGACCTTTCGCCACCACGGCCTGCTGAAAGCACTCGAGGACACCGGTCGCACCGTGATCGACCAGGGCGACGTCGCGCAGGCGGAGTTTCGCCGCGACCCCGCCCACCCGGAGGCGGGCAACGTCGAGACCGTCGCTGAGGTGTGTCGTGCCGTCGCCTACCCCGTCGCCGAAGCCCTCGCCCAGGGGGCCTGCGTCCTCGTGCTCGGCGGCGACTGCACCGTCGCACTGGGAGCCGTGGCCGGAGCGCTGGAAGGCTCCGACAGCGTCGGGTTGATCTACATCGACGGGGATACCGACCTCAACACCCCTGCTACGGGCGACGGCATCCTCGACTGGATGGGAGCCGCGCACCTGCTGGGACTACCGGGGGCCGCAAGCCCCTTGAGCACCCTTGCGGAACGATCGCCGATGCTCCAGCCGAGCGCACTGCGATTCGTTGCCGCCGACAACGCCAACGACGCAGAGCAACGCGTGATCGACGAGCTCGACCTCTACCGGTACCCGCTCGCCGAGTGCCGGGACGACCTGCAGGCCGTTCTTCGATCGCTCAGCGAATGGGCCCAGGTCTTCGAGCGAGTCCTGGTGCACGTCGACATCGACGTCCTCGACGGCGCCCAGTTCCCGATCGCCGACAACACCCGGACCGTCCCTGGGCTTGCGCTCGGAGAGCTCAACGACCTCCTCGACGGGCTGTGCCACCTACCGAACTTCGCGGCCCTCACCCTGTGTGAAGTGAACCCGGACAACGCCCGAGACCAGGCCGCGCAGATGGTCGAGCTCATCGCAACCCTTGCCACCGCGTTCCGATAGCCGATCCCTTACCGACACTCTCCGCGAGCCGATCCCGTTCCGGCGACGCCTCGGCTTCCCTCGGAGGGTTGCGCCTCGTCAGGCTCCGGGTGACGACCGGGCGCCGTCGTGCCAGATCCGGCGCTCCGGTCGCGGCCCGCCGAAGCTCTCGCAGTCCTCACCGGGGCGGGCGATCAGCCGCCGTCCTCGGTCAAGGTCGCGGACGGCAGCCAGTCGGCCCCGAGGAGCCGGGCGAGGTCGGTGAGGCCGGTGGTGTCGCCTCCCACCGTGTCGGAGGCGGCGGCGATCCGCTCCACCATCACCTTGCCGACCTGCTCCTCGACGGTGCCCTCGGCATAGGCGATGTGCCACGGCGAGACCTGGTGGTCACGGTGCGTGCGGCCGGTCACCTGCCGGGCGGCGATGCCTGAGAAGCGGGCCTGGTGGAAGACGCCGACCCGGGGCTCGGTGCTCGCGGTGCGACCCTCGGTGAGGGTCTCGCCGGCGTGCAGGCTGATCGAGGCGACCGTGGTGAAGACGCAGACCTTCGCCAGCCCGGTCTGGAACCGGAGCCGCTCGGCCTCGGGGTCGAACCGGTCGCGGCCGTAGATCGTGGCGACGTCGATGCCGGAGTCACGCAGCCGGTCGGCGATGGGGTCGGCGGCGGTCGCGACGAACTCGACCGAGCACGCCACCTGCCGCTCCGCCTCGACCTGCTGGAGGATCCACGCGACCGTCGAGTCGACGCGGATCAGGCCGGCCTTCTGCCGGAAGCGCAGCAGCGCGGCCCGGCCCTTCGCGACGTTGCGGCCGCGCCGGGCCAGGTCCATCTCACGACAGAACTCTCCCCAGTCGGCCTCGTACGCCGTACGCTCCGCCGGCGTGAGCGCCACCGGCATCCCGGAGATCGGCACCGGCCCCCACGGCGCGGCCCGGTGCAGCATGGCCGAGGGCCGCTCCTCGTCGAGCCAGCTGCGGACCAGCTTGAGGTCTGCGGCGCGTCGGGCCGGATCGGCGGTCCACGTCGCGCCGTAGCGTCCCTGCTCCACCCCGACGCCGTGCCGCTCGAGCGCGGCGGCGAACGCCGTCCCGGGCTGCGTCGCCGAGGTCCACTCCTTCATGGGCTCGCGGAGCACCTGGGCGTAGGCCGGAGCGAGGTAGGGCAGCTCGAGCGGCGTGTGTCCGGGCGTCGCGGTCACCGCGATCACGAACGGCGCCGAGTCGTGCGGCCGCCCGTGACCCGAGATCCGCGCCCAGAGCCTCCACCGTTTCGTCGTCGTACGTCGCAGCGCGTGGGCCTCGTCGGCGATGATCACGTCCCACGTGTGGGCCGTGACCTTCTCCAGCCGGTCCCAGGTGATCACGACCCACTCGAGGCCGCCGTCGCCCAGCGCCGCGATGGTGCGGCACCAGTGGCCGATCGTGATCGCAGCGGGTCGGTCGGCGACGACGAGCACTCGTCGCGCACCGCGGAGGTCGCCCACCGCCGTCGCCCCGAGGACCGCGGAGATCGTCTTGCCCACGCCAGGCTCGTCGGCCAGCAGGAACTGCCGTCCGCCCGCCGCGGCGCGCGCCGCGATCGCATCGGCCGCCTCGAACTGGATCCTGCGCGGCTCGAGCTCGTCGGTGGGCTCGGGGCCAGGCGTCGGATCGTCGGGGTTGAGGGCGTTCTCGATGAACCGCCCGAGCGTGTAGGGACCTGGGGCGTAGGGCGCGAGGTGCGCGGGCAGGGCGCGCCCGACGTGCAGGTGGGTCTTGACGGCCGGGTGCCAGGTGGCGCCGTCGACCTGCGTCGCGTAGGGCACCTCGAGCACCCACAGCCGCTCACCCGGGCCGGCGGTCGGCACCGGCCGCGACGGCTGTCGCGTCCCGCTCCGGCGCGGGGACCCGCGTCGACGAGCGCCGGATCGTCGAGGACTGGCCACCCCCGGACGCTATCGGGGCCCGGACCCGGGACGGAGTCGGCTCGCCCACGACCGCCCGGGATGCCGCAGACGCTCTCCACGGACGCGCCCTGCACTGATCCGGTGCCCTCGAGCTCGAGACCCGATGCGACGAAGAACGCGGTCGCCGAGTCGAGGTCCGCGACGGTGGTGCCGACGTGGTCGAACCGCGCGATGTGTGACGCGACGTCGTCCCTCCATGTGCGTCGTGTCCTTGGTCCGAGGACGCGGTTCCCGAGGAGACCGGGGTCTCGCGCAGTCGGGTCAGCCGGGCACCTCGCGCCGGTAGCGGTCCGGGGTCGAGCCGAGGGTGGAGCGGAAGTCCCGCGTCAGGTGGGCCTGGTCGCTGTAGCCCAGCTCGGCGGCGAGGGTCGCGAGGTCGAGGGTCGGGTCGTCCCTGAGCCGCTCCGCCGTCTCCTGCAGCCGGCGGCGGCGGATCATCGCGCCCGGAGACACCCCGACGTAGCGCCGCGCCAGGCGCTGGGCGGTCCGAACCGAGACCCCGATCCGTTCGGCGGCGTCGCGCACGCGCAGGACCCCCGGGTCCAGGTCGATGGCATCGACGAGCCGGTTGGCCGTCAGCGCCTCCTCGTCCGGCACCGGCCCACGGCCGGCCAGCCAGGCCGAGAAGGCGTCGACCGCACGGGTGTGGCCCTCCTCGTCCGAGTCTCGGTCCGACATGGCCGCGACGACCGGTTCCCGCAGGTCGGGGAGGTCGAGGGCGACGTACTGGTCAGCCATTGCCTGCGGGTCCTCCGCGAACATGGGTACGGCCGCCGGCCTCAGCAGTGCCCCGACGGCCCAGCCGCGACCGGTGAGGTCGCGGTACGACGCCCGCGTCGCCGGGCCGGACAGCCCGACCATGCCGGGCGGTGCGAGGTCCCCGTGCTCGACGACGAGGTTCAGCGCTGGGAAGGCGATCAGGTGCTGGCGAGAAGCGCGCCCGTCGGGCAGGTCCCACTGGGGGATCCAGAACCAGCGCACCAGGTCGGCCACCACCGGGGGCGGCGGGAGCCGGCGGAACGTCGGCAGGAGCGCGGGGTAGAGCACGCCCCGCCTCCGTCCTGCGGTCAGCTCGTCGCCCGGCGACATCGAGCCTTCTTCCATGGGTGGGAGCCTAGGGTTCCCCACCTGTCTCCGGTCCACCGTGACGCGAATCTTCAATCCGGCCGCGGTGCGTCGCGCCTAGCGTCGAGGCCATGACGAGCACCAGGGACGACCAGACGAAGAGCAACCGAGGCGTGACCGGCGAGCACACCACCCGGGGCAGGCCCCACGGTGCGTCCGCGCTGACGCCGTTCGTGGCGGTCGAGGGTGCACGAGACGCGATCGCGTTCTACCGCGACGTGTTCGGGGCCCGCGTGGTCGACGTCACCGAGATGGGTGGCGTCGTGGCGCATGCTGTGCTCGACCTCGGCGAGGGTCAGCTGCAGCTCGGCGAACCGAGTCCCGACTACGGACTCCTGCCAGCGCCGCGGGGCGAGAGCGGCGACGGGGCGTGCTACTCCCTCGGTCTGTACGTCGAGGACGCCGACGCCGTCGTCGCACGTGCCGAGGCCGCCGGAGCAGTCGTGCGCGAGCCGCTCATGGACTTCGTCTCCGGGGACCGCTTCGCGAGCCTGCGCGACCCGTTCGGCGTGCGCTGGTCGGTGATGAGCCGCGTCGAGGACCTCTCCGAGGAGGAGTCCGCTCGTCGCGTCGCCAGGTGGGCCGCAGCGCAGGGTTGAGCGCGCGAGCTAGGCGGGAGACGGCTCGAGGAGGTCGCGGTCCAGCTGGGGCGCCGCGGAGACGAGACGCCCCCGGGTCCACAGCCGGTGGATGACCACGCCGGCAACGAGGGCCCCCAGGGTGCCGAGCGACAGGTCGCCCAGGGTGTCCTCGTAGGCGTTGCGACGCTCGGGCGAGAACTTGATGAAGGCGAAGAACTCGCCGAGCTCCCAGACCAGGGCGCCGGTGGCGCCGAAGGCCAGTGCGCGCTCGAGCACGGCACGGAGCCCCGCCGTGCGGGGCATGGTCAGGAGGATGACGGCGGCGGCGAGCAGGCCGGTGTTCATGAAGTGCATCCAGTCGTCGAACCAGACGATCGAGTCGTAGAGGTCCATCCGGTTGCCGAGGATGTCGGTGAAGCAGGTGATCGTCACGAGCAGGTCGGCCAGCCACGGGAACGACGCGCGCTCGCGCCAGAGCAGGAACCACAGGAACGGGACGGTGAACGCCAGCAGCGGATATACGACGGCCCGCAGTCCCGCGGCCTTGTCCCGGAGGTTGGCCGCGTCGGGGAACAGCAGGGCCAGCACCAGCAGGAGGACGAGCCCGGCCTTGGTGATCACGTTCGCGCCCCGCACCAGAGGAGGGGTGGGGTAGCGATAGGCCACGAGGTCGTTGCTCACGGAAGGACTCTAGTGACAACCGGCCCGCCTGGCCCGTCGACGACCCGCTCAGACGGTCGCGGGCATCCGTCCGGCGAGGGTCGCCAGGCCGTCCCCGGCGAGGAACGGCAGGCCGGCCGGGCGGCCGGACAGCGCGAGGAGCAGCGCGTCGTACGGCCCGCTGACCTCGGGGCCGGAGCCGTGGGTCCAGCCGATGTCCGAGGCGACCAGGCGCAGGTCCTGGGCGCGCTCCTTGGAGCCCCAGGTCACCGGACGCCACACGCGCACCGTGGCGTCCAGGACGGCACGCCCGCGGTCGGGGTCATGAGGAGCGCGGCGGTCCAGGCCGATCCGGACGTCCTGGAGGTGGGTGGCGTGGTCGGACAGCATGTTGTCGGCCGGGTCGATCCGGCCGAGGAAGCCCTTGCGGGGGTTGGCGACACGCCGCCGCAGGAGCCCGATCAGCTCGGCGGGCGTGTGCTCGTCGGCGTACTCGATCGACCAGGCACCGCCGAGCGCGGCGATCGTCTCGGGTTTGCGGGGCAGCACCTTGGCCATCCGCCAGGTCAGCGGCATCAGCACCAGGGACAGGTGCGCCGCGACGTCTCGGACCCGGAAGCCGTCGCAGGCGCTGGGTCGGTCCCAGTCGCTCTCGGGGATGTCCTCGAGCACATCGACCAGCTCGTCCAGCTCCGCGCTCACCAGCTGCATGACCGAGTTCATGACCGGAGCGTAAGCCGTGCGCAGCCTCGAGGTCACGGGATCGTCAGGTCTCGCGGACCGCCCACACCTGCCGGGCACCGGGGACGCCCTTGAGCTCGTGGATCCCGCGATCCTCGAAGGCGAACGGCGACCCGGCGACGAGGTCGACGACCGTCGTCGACACCAGCACCTCCCCACCCTGGGCCAGACCGGACACGCGGGCCGCCGTGTGGACGTTGATGCCGGCCAGGTTGTCGCCCCGCATCTCCACCTCGCCGGCGTGCAGGCCGGCGCGCATCTCGATGCCGAGGTGCGTGGACGAACGGCGGACGAGAGCCAGGGCGCAGCGGATGGCCGCGCCGGGAGCGGGGAAGGTGCACAGCGTGCCGTCGCCGAGGTCCTGCACCAGGCGGCCGCCGTGCTTCGCCAGCTCGGTCTGCACCAGGTCGCCGTGGTCGACGAGCAAGGATCGCCAGGGGCCATCGCCACGCCTGGCGACCTCGGAGGTCGAGCCCACCAGGTCGGTGAACAGGACGGCCGCGAAGACCCGGTCGACGGTCGCCGCGTGGCGCTCGCCCGTCAGGTGCTCGCGCACCTCGTCGAGGAGGGTGTCGACGTCGCCCAGGAACGGCAGCATGTCGGCACCGGGCAGCTCGACGTACCGGGCGCCGGCAATGCCGTCCGCCAGCGCGCGCGCCATGCCGGTGCCGAGCACGAGGTCGCGCCGGGCCACGACGAGCGTGGGGATCGTGATCGCGGGCAGCACGGGCCGCAGGTCGGTGGAGAAGATCTCGGCGTTGATCGGGCCGGCGATCCGCGGCCGGGCGTTGCGGCGGGCCACGCGGCCCCACCACGAGCGGAACTCCGGGTCCTGCGCGACGCTCGGGCCCTGCAGCAGCAGGTCGGTGCCGTCGTCGGCGGCGACCGAGGGGTCGGAGGCGGTCGCCAGCATCGCGTCCAGGAGCGCTGGGTCCACTCCGTGGGGGTAGTCGTCGCCACGGGACGCACGGGCGGTGCCGTTGATCAGCACGAGCGCGAACACCCGGTCCGGGTGCCGCTCGACGAACCGCAGCGCCGTCATCGTGCTGGCGCCCGAGGCCACGACCGCGACCCGGTCGACGCCTGCGGCGTCGAGGACCTGGACGCCGGCGTCCGCCCAGTCGGCGAGGGTCGGAGCCGTGGCCCCGCTGTCCGACGTGCCGACCCCCGGGGGATCGAAGCGCAGCACCCGGCCGATCCCGGCGAGGCCCGCGATCCAGCGCAGGTAGCGCGGCTGCTCGGGGACGTCCTCGACCGCGGACATGAAGCCCTCACCGATGCTCAGGATCGTCGGCTCACCCGTCCCCCACGACTGCCAGCCGAGATGACCGTCCGGCACGGACAGGTAGACGACCGGGGGGATCCGCATGGTCCCGCAACCTAGTCGCCGTCGGCTCCTGACGTACGGCGAACCGCGGTCACGGGCCGCGGGGAGGGAGCTGCGTCCACGCGAATCCGGCCAGCCCCACGATCACTGGCCAGAGGGCGAGGCGCTCGAGAGCGCCGGAGGTCGGACCGTCGCCGGAGAGCACGAAGCCCACGGCCGCGGCAGCAGTGACGACTCCCGTCGTCAGGAGCGCCCGGGCCAGTCGCGGCTGCCGTCCCCGCAGCCGGGCGCCGAGGACGATCAGCGCGATCGGTTGCGCCACGAACAGCGGCGTCGCGGCGATCGCGTGCAGGGTGGTGTCCTGGTCGAGCGGCGCGAGGCCGGTGGCGACCGAGCTCAGCCCGGAGACCAGGAGCAGCCCGGTGACCCACGGCCCCAAGGGTCGGGCGAGCAGCACCGCACCTCCGGCCAGCAGCACGCCGAAGGTCATGAACGAGCCGTTCATCACTGCGTGGCGCGGAGAGCAGTAGGAGGCCGAGCAGCCGACCTCACCGAGCTGGCTGACCGAGTCGGCGAGGAAGCTGTAGCCGCCGGTGGTCGCCGACGCCACGACGAGCTCGGTCGCGATGTACGTCGGGCGGACGAGCAGGGCGAGCGCTCCCCAGCGCGCGAAGGGCGCACCGGTGGCTCGGCCATGTCGTCGTGCTGAGCCTGCCGGCATCAGGTCACGGTAGACCGTGGTGTCCACCGGTCGGGTCGGAGGTTCGCGCGGCGGCTCCCTTCCCACACGACCCGAACGCCTCCTAGCGTGGCCCCATGGCGACCTCGACCCCATCCATGAGCATGAACAAGGTCATCCACTGCGCAGTACGCCGGGACCTCGACCGCTTCCGGCGCGCACTGGACGCCTTCGCCGACGGCGACCGCGGGCGTGCGGCCGCGCTGCACCGTGCCTGGGAGAACTTCGACGCCCAGCTCACCGAGCACCACGAGGGCGAGCACGAGATCGCCTGGCCGGCCATGAAGGCGATCGGGATCCCGGTCACGACCATCGACACCTTCGATGCCGAGCACTCCGCGATGGCCGCCGACCTGGCGAGCGCGAGGGCGGTGATGAAGAGACTGAGCGAGACGGCGAGCCGCTCCGACGCGGATGCTGCCGCTGCGGCGATGGAGCAGCTGCAGACGTCCACCGTCACCCACCTCGACCACGAGGAGCGGGAGACCGAGGCTCCGCTGACCCAGCACGAGGGAGACCCGGCGATCAGGGAGATGGGCAAGAAGTTCAGCCGCCGCGCCGGCCCCGCACAGGCCGGGATCTTCTTCGCGTGGGTGCAGGACGGTGCCACGCCGGAGCAGGCGGCGGCCCTGCGCGCGAGTGTCCCGAGGCCCGTGCTCGCGGTCCTCACCGGTGTCTTCGGCCGGCGGTACGCCCGAGAGGTTGCCCCGGTCTGGTCGCGCTGACGGCGACGGCGTCGGGTGGTCCACCCGCTACGCCAGGTGGCTGCCGATCCAGGCGGTCAGGTCGGCCTCGACCTCGTCGCGGTTGGTCTCGTTGAGGATCTCGTGACGACCGCCGGGCCAGACCCGGTAGGTGACGTCGAGCCCGGCAGCGGTGTAGCGGTCGACGAGCGCCTGCGACAGGGCGAGCTGACCGTTGACCGGGTCGTGCTCGCCGACGGCGACGTAGACCGGAAGGTCGCTGCGCATGGCACCGACGCGCTCGGCGTCGGCCAGCGCGCGGGCGGCGACGAACATCTGCTTCCCGGCGTCGCCGTCGAGGCCGAAGCCGCAGAGCGGGTCCTCGACGTAGAGGTCGACCTGCGCCTCGTCGCGGCTCAGCCAGTCGTAGTCGGTGCGGGCCGGCTCGAACGGGGCGTTGAACATCGCCAGGTCGAGCGGCTGGTCGAGGTCGAGGGCCGGCTCGAGCAGGTCGAGCACGGCGGTGCCGGTGAGCGCCACGGCATCGACGTCGCCGCTGTGGTCGAGCAGGAGCTGCTGGGTCGCGAACGAGCCCATCGAGTGGCCGAGCAGCACCACCGGCAGCCCCGGGTGCGCCGCGCGGGCCACGGCCGTCAGCCGGCCGATGTCCTGCACCAGCTCGGTCCAGCCGTCGGCCCCGACCCGTCCCAGCGCCTCGGGCGACCCCGCGGTGCGGCCGTGCCCGCGGTGGTCCTGGGCGTAGACGACGTACCCCAGGTCGGTGAGGGTCGCGGCCAGGTGGCCGTAGCGCAGGGCGTGCTCGCCCATGCCGTGCGTGACCTGCACGATCGCGGTCGGCTCGCCGGCCGGGTCCCAGCGGTAGGCGGCGATGGTGGTGTCACCGCTGGCGAAGTCGACGCGGGCGGGGTCGGTCATCAGGTCTCCTGGCGTGGTCAGGGGCGGGCACAGCGGTGGCTCGGAGCAGACGGTACGCCGGACCCGGCGCAGGTCGTGCTCGACAGGCGAGCCCACCCGCGCCGGGCGACGTACCTGCTCAACCGCGCTCGACCCACTGGGTGAAGGAGAACGGCTTGCGGAGCCAGTCGACGACGGGGGTGCCGTCGGTCCGCTCGCCGCCGACCCGCACCGCGACGCGGACCTTGCCCGGACGGCCGAGGGCCTGGCGGGAGATCCGGATCCTGGTCTGCTCCTTGGCGTAGTCGAGCCTCATCTCGTAGGAGCCCTCGATCGGCTGCCCCCACTGCTCGACGCCGAAGCCCTCGGTGTGGAGCAGCTGGTAGTCGGTGCCCTCGAAGAAGCCGCCGACGAGGACCGCCTCGGGTCCCTTGTCCTTCGGGTCGGTGTCGATGTAGACCGCTCCGCCCGAGCCGGTGCTCGGGTCGCGCCGCAGGTTGGTGTGGTTGAGCGTGACCCACAGGTTGCGGTCGGCGTGGTTGACGTGGACCGCGCGCAGGTCCACGCCGTGGTGGACGTCGGCCCGGTCGCGGACGCCGATGCTGTCGGCCTGGGCCGGAGCAGCGAGGCCGCTGGTGAGCGCGGCGGCGGTGGCGGCGGCGGCGATGAAGGTGGTGGTGCGCATGACTTTCTCGTCTCTGTGATGGTGCCCCTGCGGGCCTCGCCCCGGGTGGGCGTACGAGCAAGACGCGAAGTGCTCGCGGAAGGTTGCAGACCCGGGCACCACCCCGACGTGGGCTCCGCCACACCGCTCGGCGACCTGCCGTCGACCTGCCCGCCGACCTGCCCGCCGATCTGCGGGGCCGGCCCTCGGTTCACCGGGAACCGGTCAGCCGGTCCTCCACCGATCGCAGCACGCCGTCGACCCCGAGGGCCTCGATGTCTCCGAGCCGGACGCCGTCGACCAGGACCGCGCCGGCCGTCGTCGAGCGCGCGGCCTCGCGCAGCGCCGTCAGCACCCCGGACCGGCGGCGTACGGCGCGGAACGTGCTCGGCAGCAGGTAGGCGGTGTTGCTCGGGCTGACCACCTGCACGTCGGCCTCCGGGTGGGCCGCGCGCAGCCGCCGGTAGACCTCACCCACCAGCGCGGCCACGGGATCGACGTGTCCGCGGCTCGCGGCGGTGCGCTCGAGGGTGACCCCGTGGTGCGGGTCGGCGCTGCAGCACCCACCCCCCGCATGGGCGTCGGTCCAGGGCCGCACCAGGACGATCCTCGCCGGTGGGGCCACGGCCGCACCGTCAGCGCGGCCGCGGCCCGTCATCGCCGTGTCCCCGGGGCACCCGACTCCTCGTCGACCGGGCCGGTGCCGTCGGGGGCGCCCGCAGCGTCGCTGCGACGGCCCGTCGAGCCACGCAGCGCGAGGACCGCCTCGACGACCAGCCACACGGCGAGGACGAAGATCACCGCGTCGAGGGGCGCGAGCACCCAGTCGTCGGCGACCACGAAGTTCTTGAGGTTCACGATCAGGGCCCACGCGGTCATGATCAGCAGGAAGACCAACGGCACCACGACGGCGATCGGGTTGCGACCGCTCTTGGTGACCCACACGGCGATCACCGACAGCGCGAGCCCGGCGGTGAGCTGGTTGGTGGTCCCGAAGAGCTGCCAGAGGACCCCGAAGGTGTAGCCGGCCTCGCCGCCGCCCGGCAGCAGGGCCATCGCGAGCGGGACCGCGACGGCGATGATGCCGGCCAGGGTCAGGTTGCGGGCCAGCTTGTGCCAGCCGGCGAGCTCGGCGATCTCCTGGACGACGTAGCGCTGGAGCCGCACCCCGGTGTCCATCGTGGTGGCGGCGAAGGAGATCACCACGACCGCGGCGAAGATGATCGCCAGGTCCAGAGGCACCCCGAGGTTGTTGGCGAAGACCCCCACCCCGTTGACGAAGTTGCCCACCGCGCCGCCGGACGCGGTGGCGAAGTCGGGGTAGAGCGCGTCCCAGTCGGCCTGGGTCGCCGCGACGCCGGCGGTGACGGCGAGGACCGCGCCGGTCGCCAGGCTGCCCTCGCCGACCGCACCCATGTAGCCGATGTAACGGGCGTCCTCGTCCTTGTCGACCTGCTTGGCCGTGGTTCCCGAGGCCACCAGCGAGTGGAAGCCCGAGATCGCCCCGCAGGCGATCGTGATGAACAGGAACGGGAAGACCGACGGCGACCCCTCGGGCACGTCGTTGACCACCGGGGCGACGATGGTGTTCCAGCCGACGAGCACACCGAGGGCGATGACGCCGAGGGCGATGAACAGCTGGTGGGAGTTGATGTAGTCCCGCGGCTGGAGCAGCATCCAGATCGGGATCCGCGAGGCGATGAACGTGTAGGCGAACAGGAGCACGACCCACAGGTTGCGGGGGTTGTCGAAGCCGAGGGCCTCCGCCAGCGGGGCGATGTCGACCGGGAGCTGCTGGCCGACCCAGATCAGCAGGTAGAGACCGATCACCCCGATGATCGAGGGGACCAGGGCCGCCGATCGGGTCCGGTAGATGTACTGGCCGATCACCATCGCCAGCGGGATCTCGACGACGATCGGGATCACCGCGCCCGGGTTGGCGACGAAGAGGTTGCCGATCACGACGGCGAAGACGGCGTTCACCAGCGTGAGCAGGAAGAAGATGATCAGCAGGAACAGCGTGCGCGCCCGGGCGCTGATCACGTCCTGCGCGATGGTGCCGATGTTCTTGGCCTTGTGGCGCATCGAGACGACCAGCGAGCCGAAGTCGTGCACCCCCGCAGCGAAGACCGTGCCGAGCACGATCCAGGCCAGCGCGGGCCCCCAGCCCCAGAAGACCGCGATCGCCGGGCCGACGATCGGCGCTGCCCCCGCGACCGACGTGAAGTGGTGACCGAACACGACGTGCTTGTTGGTCGGCACGAAGTCCACGCCGTCGGCGAAGGTGTGCGCGGGGGTCGTCAACGTCGGGTCGAGGGCGTAGACGCTCTTGGCGAGGTAGACGGAGTAGTAGCGGTAGCCGAGGGCGAAGAGCAGACCCACGACGGCGGCGACGATGATGGCGGGCACGATCGCTCCTTCCGAGGCGAGCGCTCGGCACCGTAGACCGATGCCCCCGGGTAACGCCGCCTGGTCGGCGATTGTCCACCAGCCGTGCGCCTGGTCACAAGGGCTGCGCCTACGGTGACCCCGTGACGGTGATCGTGTGGACCTGAGCGGGACGACCGCCTCGGTCTCGGGCTCGTCGCTGTCCGAGCTCGTCTGGAGCGGGCCGGACGGACCCGACGTACGAGGCGTGGTCGCCCTGGTGCGCGACGACGTGCCGGTCGTCGCCTTCACCTACGCAGCCGAGCGCGTGGCGCGGCAGGTGGCCGCCGCGGACGCGGTGGCCCTGGTGGTCCGCGAGACTCGGTCGACGGGCCGCGCCTTCCGACCACTGGTCGTGCACGGGCACCCGCACCTGGTGGAGGACCCCGACGGCGCGGTCTTCCGCCGTGAGCTGCTCGACCAGGAGCTGCGTCGCTTCCCTCCCGCCCGCGTCCTGGCCGACTCGCCCCTGCTGCGCCGCGAGCACTGGTGGTACCTGCCTCGTCTCCTGCTCGAGATCCGTGCCACCGAGGTGGTCCCCCTGCCCGACGGGGCGGGCGAGGGCCGACCCCTGCTCGTCAGCCAGCGGCACGGTCGGCTCGAACCGCGGCCCGTGGCCGTCCGCGACGGTGACCCCGGTCGGCCGGTCGTCGACGGCCCGGCGCCGGAGGACGGCACCCCCTGCGTGCTCTTCGGCCAGGACGCATCCTTCCCGGACCTCGAGCGCTGGAACCAGTGGAGCCGTCACGGCGTCTGGCGCGAGGGCGGGCTCGTGGTCGAGCACGAGGTCGGTACGCCGGGGCTCGGGCCGGCGCCCGGGCTGCTGCGCCGCTGGCGTGACCAGCACCGCCTCGCGCGGGCCTGCCGGCAGGCGCTGTCCGCGGCCGAACGGCCTTAGGCGGCGCCGCCGGTCGGCTGCTCCCGCTCCTCCTCGACCCGCCGCGGCACCCGCAGCAGCCGCAGGCTCGTGACCAGGCCGATGCCGCCCACCAGGTTGCCGAGCAGCGACCAGCCGAGGGCACCGAACATCGCGCCGAGGGTGAAGTCGGCGCCGGCGAGGAGGGCGCCCATCATGAACAGCGAGTCCAGGACGCAGTGGAAGAGCTCGCCGCCGGCCAGCAGCGCCCCGAAGAGGATGGCCGGGACCAGCTGCACCCCCAGACTCTCGGTGGCGTGCTGCATCCGGGTCATCAGGGTGATCACCGCGCCGGCGAGCACGGCCAGCGCGAAGCTCTCGGCGTTGGCGCCGAGCTCGGCGTAGTGGGTGCCGGTCTCGATCGCCGTCGTCTTGAGGTCGGGGCGGGCGGTGACCAGGATCCACATGATGAGCAGGCCGCCCAGCAGGTTGGCGACCAGCGTGACGCCCCACAGGCGCGCCAGGTTGAGCACCGTGCCGCTGCGGGCGACGACGGCGGTGACCGGCACCAGGAAGTTCTCGGTGAACAGCTCGCTGCGGGCCAGCAGGAGGGCCACGAAGCCGATCGAGAAGGCCAGCCCGGCGAGCAGGGTGTCGCCGGTGTGCTCCTTGACCAGCAGGAACGCCAGGACCCCGAAGCCGACGTCGATCCCGCCCAGCAGCCCGGTCGCGGTCAGGGCCAGCAACGGCCGCTCCAGGCGCTCGGCACCTTCGTCGACCAGGCGGTCGAACGCCTCCTCGAGCTCGGGCTCGGGACGTTCCGATGCAGTCTCCACGCTGGGAGAGTAGTCCGGACGCCCCGAGCCCGGCTTCAGGTGACAGGGTGGCTCAGCCGCGGTCGACCCAGAGGGTCCAGCCGAAGCGCTTGCGCAGCCAGTCGACGACCTGCGTGCCGTCGGTGCGCTGACCACCGACCCGGACGGCGACGCGGACCCGGTCGGGGCGCCCGAGCGCCGCGCGGGAGATCCGCATCCGGGTCTGCTCCTCGGCGTAGTCGGGCGTCATCTCGTAGGACCCCTCGACCGGCTCGCCCCACGTCCTGGTCCCGAAGCCCTCGGTGTGCAGCAGCATGTAGTCGGTGCCCTCGAAGTAGCCCCCGACGAGGACCAGCTCGGGTCCCTTGTCGTCCGGGTCGGTGTCGATGAAGACCGCGCCCCCGGAGCCGCTGCGGTAGTCGCGCCGCAGGTTGGTGTGGTGGAGCGTGACCCGGAGGTTGTGCGCGCCGTGGTTGACGTGGACCGCCCGCAGATCGACACCGTGGTGCACGTCGGCAGGGTCGCGGACGCCGATGCTCTCGGCGTCCGCAGGGGCCGCGAGGCCGCCGGTGAGGACGGCAGCGGTGGCGGCGGTGGCGATGAAGGAGGTCGTACGCATGTCTCTCTCGTCTCTGTGCTGATACTTCCGCGTGGGGTCGCGCCCCGGGTGGGCGTACCGACTAGACGCGAGTCCGGCGCCGAAGGTTGTCTTCGGCCTGCGGCCGGTTGCCAGGGGCTCGTCGCGCGTCGGCGGTGTCCGGCAGCAGGCCGTGACCCCACATCGGCCCGGGTCCGGTGTGGAGCCCTACGCTGCCGGGCATGGGTTCCGAGTTCGACAGCCAGATCGCGGTGACCAGCATGGGGTCCGGCCGCTACGGGGCCGACCTCTCCGACGGCTGGCAGGTCGGGGGAGGGATCAACGGCGGCTACCTGATGGCGGTGCTCGGCAACGCCGTGCGCAGCGAGCTGCCGACCAAGCCCGACCCGCTGGCGCTGAGTGCCTACTTCCTCTCGCCCTCGGTGCCGGGCCCGGCCACCGTCGAGGTCGACGTACGCCGCGAGGGCGGGCGGGTGGCCACGGTGTCGGCCGACCTGAAGCAGGGCGAGGACACCCGGATCACCGTGCTGGCGACGTACGGCGACCTCGACCGGGGCGGCGAAGAGGTCCGGACGACGGCGACCGACATCGACCTCCCGCCGCGTGAGCAGTGCGTGCCCAACACGGCGGCGCCGGCGGAGGTCCGGGCGTTCGCGCCGCTGATGCAGCGCTTCGAGATGCTCTTCCACCCCGAGCAGATCGGGTGGGCGGTGGGGGAGCCGAGCGGGAAGGGCGAGCTGAGCGCCTGGTTCCGGTTGGTCGACGGCCGCGAGCCCGATCCGATCCAGCTGTTGATGGTGGTCGACGCCCTGCCGCCGGTGACCTTCGACCTCGGGCGGATGGGGTGGGCCCCGACCCTCGAGCTCTCGGTGCACGTGCGCGCCAAGCCGGCGCCGGGCTGGCTCAAGGTCCGCCACGTCACCCGCAACGTGGCCGGCGGGATGTTCGAGGAGGACTGCGAGGTGTGGGACTCCGCCGGCCGGCTGGTCGCGCAGTCGCGGCAGCTCGCGATGCTGCCCCGCTGACCTGGCCGAGCGAGGCCGAGCGGGCCGAGCCGAGGGTCAGCCGACCACGTCGGGGTCGTGCAGCGACGGACCCGTCCGGATCCACCACGAGGCGGCCCGCCCGGCGCGTGACCCGGGATCCGCGGCCAGGTCGTGCAGGTGGTCGTGGGCGCCCATCCCCAGGGCGAACAGGGCGGCGTGACGCTGGGACTCCTTCGCCTCGTCGTCGCGGGCGCAGCGGGCGAGCGAGTGCGCCGTCTGGTCGTCGAGCGGGCCGTGGCACAGGCCGATCGTGAGGTGCGCCCGCGCGAGCAGTCCCGGACGCCGCTCCCGGCGAGCCGCCACCGCGACCTCCTCGCGCGTCACGAGGTGTCCCATCCGGCGCAGGGCCGACCAGGCCAGCCCGGCCACCAGGTCGTCGGGGTCGCCGGTGAGGTCGAGCAGCGACCGGGCGATCGCGCGACCGTAGGGGCTCAGCCCCAGCAGCACCCCCGAGGCGTGCCGGCGGTCGCGCTGGGCGTGGAACAGCGCCTCGCGGATGAGCCGGCGCAGCATCTGGTCGGGGTCGTGGGCGTGCCGCTGCAGCGCCGACTCGGCGAAGGTCGCCATCCCCTCGGCCACGATCCGGCTGATGTCGGGAGGGGCGACCTCGTGGGAGGTCCGGGCCAGGACGACGTGGCGCCGGGTCCGGCTGTTCTTGATCCCGGAGAGCACGCGGTCGTAGGACTCCTCGGGGAGCTGACCCACGAGGTCGAGCACGTCGAGCCGCTTGACCAGCGCACCCTTGGAGAGCTCGCGGGCGACGTACCGCTCGAGGACGAGCAGCTCCGAGCGACCGAAGCGGCCGTCGGCGGCCAGGCCACCGGCCACCGCGCTCGCGCCGTGGCGCAGCAGCCGGTCGTCGCCGCGCAGCAGCCGCAGGACGAGGTCGGCCGCGGCCCCGTCCCCCACGCCGCGCAGCAGTGCCATCGCCGGGGCGACGTTCTGGACGTCGGGGTGCATCACGAACTCCCCGACCTGGCGCGTGAGGTGGGCCTGAGCCTGCGGGTGGGCCATGAACACCGCGGCCGCCTCGTAGCGCCGGAGCAGTGCGATGCCGCTGCTCCGGGTCATCTCGCTGACCAGCTGGGCGCAGAGCCGGGTCCAGGTGTCGGGGTGGAGGTAGACGCGTTCGTGGTGGGCGACGCCGTTGGCCAGGCGCAGCCAGTCGCCACCGGTGGCCTCGGCCGACTCGACGAGCGCGAACAGGGAGTCCAGCTCGTCGGTCTCGTAGGAGGACGGGGACGTCGTCGGCGGATGGTCCGAGAGCCGTCGCAGCATGCGTTCGGCGGCGGCGACGGACTGGCCGGGCAGCCCCACCTTGCCCTCGTAGGCCTCCAGGACAGCCGGACTGGGTCGCTGGGCGCCGGACTCCCAGCGGCTGATCCGCGAGGCGTCGAGCGTGTGCCCCTCGGACTGCAGGCTGCGCACGAAGTCGTCGCGGACCGCGACCCCGGGCTCGCGGGAGAGCAGGCGTGACGTGGCCAGGAGCCAGGCCATCCGGCTGGTGACGTCGATCGTCGGCGAGGAGGGCGGCAACGGATCGACCGGCAGCCGCTGCGGGCGGCCGCGGGGTCGCCCACGCGACTCCTCTGCGATCGACAGCCGAGCCTGCTTCTGCACTCTCCGAGCCTCCCCATGGTTCGCGGAGCAGGGGCGAATTCTTGCCTGACGTGATCCGCGTTACAACAAACTAACGACGAGCAGGCCCAAAGGTAATGATCTGGCGGTCGTCATGGGGACGTTTGGCCTTCGCGCCAGGTACCTATGACCCAGGCAGGGGGGATCGGCCGTCCTGCCATCGGTATCTCCGAAGGGACAAGCATGAACAGCAGCAGCGGCATGAAGCGAGGACTGGCGGCCACCGCCATCTCCGCGTTGGCAGTGACGGGTCTCCCGTTGTTCGCCGGGTCGGCGCACGCCGACTCGATCAACGACCAGGTCGGCGCCGGCAACGTCGAGCTCAAGACGCAGGACAACGGCGTCGCCTCGGTGCAGAACGACGGCGTGAACACCACCGTCCACCTGCTCGCGGGCGGCGGCTCCGACGTCGTCCAGGTGCGCTTCGAGTACGTCGGCGCGGGTGCTCCCGTGGTCATCGACACCGTCTCGCGCGTCAACGGCGTCTTCTCCACCGAGTGGGCCCCCCCGGTCAGCACCTACGGCAGCACGGTCCTGGTCCGGGCCGTCGGCCTGAGCAGCGTGGGCACGCCCATCGTCGGCGCCGAGGACGCACAGCCGACCCTGGTCAGCGCCAACGCCCCGGCGATCGACATCGCCAACGCGCCCGGCTCCGCACTCGGCATCTACCCCCAGCCCTACGGCGTGGAGTCCGAGGAGGCCCCGGTCTGCCCGGCGCCGGTGTCGACCACAGCACCGCCCAGGGCATCATCACCGGCACCACCTCGGGCAACGGCCCCGTCACCCTGGAGGATCGGTCGACCGGCAGCGCGCCGCGCCCCGCCGTCACGCCCGGCACCGCGGGCCCCGGCGGGATCCGTCCCTTCAAGGGCACGGTGAACTTCCAGAACTACACGCTCGACACCGCCGCCCCGATCGTCAACGAGGCCATCGTCGGCGCCGAGCAGGACAGCGACGACGCCGAGGTGGTCAACCTCGAGGCGCAGCGCGTCACCACCGTCGACGCGGTGGCCTCGCCCGCCTCGGTGCCCACCGGCACCACGTCGACCGCGATCATCACGGTCAAGGACGCTGCCGGTCGCCCGATCGCCGGCGCCCAGGTGATCTTCGACAAGAACCGCAACGGCACTGTGGGACGGTGCCGACGCTGGTGGCACCGAGGAGTCGCGCTACACCGACGCCAACGGCGAGGCCCGCTTCGCCGGTCTCGCGGGCACCCCCGCCGGCCAGGCCTACGACTTCTTCGTCAACACCTCCGGCGAGGACGACTACGACCCGGCCCGTGACTTCAAGCGCACGATCACCGTGACCTCGTTCGCCCAGGTGCCGACCACCATCACCCCGAGCTCGGCCGACGGTCTCGCCTTCGACGTCGACGAGAACGACGCCGACGACCTCCAGGTCAAGCTCGCCGACCAGAACGGTGCCGGCATCCCCGGCAAGACGGTGTCCTACTCGCTGTCGATCGTGCCGTTCGCGACCACCCCGCCGACCCCGGCCCCCGCGCCGACCACCGGCACGGTCACCACGGGCGCCGACGGCAAGGCCAACATCCCGTTCACGAACAAGGGCAACGGCACCTACACGCTGCGCACCTTCGTGGAGCAGAACGGCACCCCGGGGCAGCAGGAGGGTGACCTCTCCGGCACCGACCTGGTCTTCAAGGCCGGCGACTCGAGCCTGAGGTTCTCCGAGGCCCCGTCCGCCACCTCGATCGCCGGCACCACGGACACCTACGACGCCGTGCTCGCGCTCAGCGACGGCACCCCGCTGGTCGGCCGCTCGGTGCTCTTCACCTTCACGAAGAACGCCACCGGCAACGCGGTCGTCGCCGCCCAGGGCGCCCAGCCCACCGGCACGACCCGCAACGGTGACACCACCGCCACGGGCACGACGAACGCCGACGGCGTGGCCTCCGTGGCCCTGGCCGACCCGGCCTCGCCGGACCAGGCCGAGCTGAACGGTGACCTCGACGCCCAGACGGCGACGAACACCTTCGGCAACGCCGCGGAGGACGCGCCCAACCTGGACGTCGACTTCGTCGACGGCACCCCGCCGGCGCGCTCCACCATCGTGGTGTCGCCGATCGCCCAGGGCAAGCCCGGGACGGCCACCGACGGCACGGTCACCGTGACCTCGGACGCCGACAACAACCCGGCCACGCCGAACACGCCGGTCGAGGGCCTCGCGGTCACGCTGACCGTCGACCAGGCTGCCTTCTTCACCAACGGCACGCCGCCCAGCGGTGCGACCCTCGGTGGGGACGCGGAGCTCGAGAACCTGGGTCAGTCGATCGTGGTCGTCACCGACGCCCTCGGTCAGGCCGACTTCCAGACCTCGATCGGTCGCGACACCGGCTTCGACGACGACGGCAAGGTGACCGTCGCGGTCACCGCCACGTCGGGCGCCGTCTCCGGCACGAAGAACCAGGTGTTCGACTCCTCCGACCCGATCAACGGCGGCGAGCTCACGCTCAACCTGTCGCCCGAGTCGGTGCAGGACAACCCGGTCGACCCGACGCGAGTGCGCAACTACGCCTACTTCGACATCGACGCGACCGACCAGTTCGACAACGCTGTCCGGGTCGACGAAGTTCGATCTCGACGTCGAGCTGGACAGCAACCGGGCGGACGCATTCTTCTTCTCGGGGGCGGACTTCGCGGACGACGGTGACCTCGCCGTCACCAAGTACGACGAGGGCACGCTGGAGGCTCACGGTCACCTGGACCACCGGTACCACGGTCTACGTGGCGGACGGCGCCGACGCCGGCACCGAGCTCGACCCGGCCGCCGGTCCCGTCGAGAAGGTGACCGACACCGCGGACACCGACTTCTACGAGATCGACTTCGCAGCGTCCACCTTCACGATCACCTCGACGCCGGAGGGGACCCTCCCCGTCGGCAGTGCGGTGACCGAGACGGTGACGGTCCTGGACCAGGAGGGCAACCCGGTCGAGGACCTGGCCGTCTCCTTCCTGCGCGCCGGGCCCGGCGACCAGCAGGACGGCGACCCGAACTCGGGCAACTACACGAACAGCAACGGTCAGGCGTTCTACAACTTCGTCGGCACCGAGGCGGGGACCGCGCAGGTCAGCGCGGTCGTGTCCGAGGACTTCGGCTCTGAGCCGATCCGCACGCTGGCGGACTCGGTGACGTTCGGTAACGGGTCGGACCCCGACCCGGAGCCCACGCCAGCCCGTCAAGATCGTCGCGGAGCTGCTCGGCAAGAACACCGGCCCGCGCGCCGACCGGCTGATGGTGAAGACCACGCCGGCCAAGGTGGCGAGGGGTGCTCGCGTCCAGCTGTTCTCGAAGATCGGCCAGGGCCCGAAGAAGCTGGTCGGTTCCAAGCGTCTCGACGCGGCCGGCAAGACCCGCTTCCGGGTGGGCGACACCAACGGTCGGGGCGTCACGAAGTACTTCGTGAAGGTCGCCAAGACCGCCAGGTCGCAGGCCGACCGGAGCACCACCCGCCGCCTGCGGTGACGTGAGCTCCCAGCTCCACCATGACGCGTGAGTGCCGGGCCGGTCGCAAGACCGGCCCGGGGCTCGCCGTCCGATCGTGAGTCCCACCTTCGGCTGGGGCCCACGAGCACAGCACTGAGCACCACGCTCGGCCGATCACAGTCGCGGTCCGGGCCATCCCTGTAGCCGCTGCCAGGGGATGGTCCGGACCGCTTGGCTTTACCCTAGGTCACGAGAACGAGCACGCCGCACGGGATCCTGCAATTCCCCGGTGCGGCGTCTCGCACGTCCTGTCCCCAACGCACGGGCAGCCAGCTGCCCAGAGGTCCCACCATGTCACCGCTCCACCGCCCCCAGTCCCTGCTCGCCGCCGCCGCCGTGACCGTCCTGCTCGGGCTCTCCGCCTGCAGCGGGGACGACGCCTCGTCCGACACGTCCTCCGACGACCCTGCTGCCGCCGCCTCTGACGGGCAGGCCGACGGCAAGTCCGAGACGCAGCTGAAGGCCGAGGCTCAGGCCGAGGAGAAGGCAGCGGTCGGATCGCCCAGCCGTCGCTGCACCGCGGACGTCGCGGTCACCGGCGCCGTCACGGCGTCGTGGAAGGGCCGCTCCGAGGTGATCGGACGCAACGCCGACGACGAGGGCGACGGGCCGGACGCGCTCTACCTCAGCACGCAGAAGAAGAGCTCGCTCAGCATCTACAGCGAGGGAGCGGGCTTCGAGCCGGCAGTCACCCTCGGTGTCGCCGGCCGCAACTTCGCCGCCGACCCCGAGGAGCTCGACGGTCTCGAAGCGGCCACCGACGGCTCCGGAGCCACCGCGGAGGTGACGGTCTACGACGTCGACGGCAAGAAGGCCCAGCTCGACGCCACGTTCACCTGCGGCAAGACCAAGAAGAAGAACAAGAACGGCTAGCCGACGCGCGGTGGGGCTCGAGGCGCCGACCGGACCTCAGTCGAACGCCGAGCGCGGCATCGCGAAGATCCAGCGCCGGCGCGGGTGCTCGCTGACCGACCACAGCTCGTCGGTCGAGGGCCAGTAGGTGATGTCCTCCGGCCCCATCGGGGTGGCCCAGCGGTGCTGCCGCAGGTCGCCCGGGGTGCCGGCGTACACGGAGCCGAACGTCCACGGGCCGTGCGAGACGGTCACGTGCCAGCGGTCGCGGGCGAGGACCGCGCCCTGCATGCCGGCGACGCCGTCGTGGAGGGCCACGGGCCGGGACCGGCCGTCGTCGCCGGTGGCCAGCAGCAGCGTGTCGGGATCGAGCGGGAAGCGGGCCAGGCGGCGCGACTTCTTGCCGCGGGCGTACTCGCCGGCCACGATCATGGGCGGGCTGGCGCTGCGGTCCAGGGACATGAACGAGAAGCGCAGGCGCTCGTGCCCCTCGTCGGTGTCGGCGCGGTAGGCGAAGCGCACCGGCAGCACGTAGTCGTAGCCGAACGTGGAGACCTGGCCGCCCTCGACCCGGAGCAGGTCGTCGACGCGGCAGGTGTGGAAGCCCTTGGCCGTGGCGGCGACGTGCAGGTAGGGGCCGGACCAGACGATCCCGCCCGCGTGCACGCGCAGCGGCTCGACCTCCACCCGCCCGTCCCGCAGCACGGGCACGACCAGCAGCACGTGGCGGTAGCGCCGGTTGTCGAGGTCGAAGAAGGTGATCCGCGAGCCCTGGTTGCCGCCCTCGTCGTCGGGGAGGTCCTTGGCGTACCACGCGACCGCCACCACGCGGCGCCCGTCCACGGTCTCCTCGGTCGAGGCGTCGGCGGAGGTGGTGATGCCCTGGGGCCACCACCGCGGGTCGCGCCGGTCGGCGGCGTCGAAGGTCCAGGCCCGGCGCACGGCCCGCGCCGGCAGCCACGTACGTCGTCCGCGCCGGTCGAGGTCGTCCAGCAGCCGGGTCAGCGGCACCCGTCCGCCGAGCCGTGTCGCGAGGGCGTCGATCTCGTCGGTCTTCTCGTCGGTGCGGGTCAGGTGGACGCCGAGGGGAGGCTGCACGCCCGCCAAGGTAGTGCGACTACGGTCGCGGCGTGAGGCTGGTGGTGGGTGCCGCGGTCGTGCGCGACGCGCGGGTCCTGGCCGCCCGGCGTACGGCGCCGCCCGAGGCCGCGGGTCGGTGGGAGCTGCCCGGCGGCAAGGTCGAGCCGGGGGAGACCCCCGAGGGCGCCGTGGTCCGTGAGCTCGGCGAGGAGCTGGGCCTGACCGGCCGGGTCTCGGGCTGGCTGGCCGGCAGCGCGGCGATCGGCACGACCCATCGCCTGTGCGTCGCGCTGGTGCGCCCCGGGCCGGGGGAGCCGCGCGCGACCGAGCACGACCGGCTGCGCTGGCTGGGCGCCGCCGAGCTCGGCGGGGTCGACTGGCTGGAGCCGGACCGCCCCTTCCTCGACCAGCTCGCCCGGGTGGTCGGGATACTGGAGGGCGTGCGAGGCATCTTCTTCGAGGAGCAGGACGCGAGCGCGGTCGCCCGGCGGCTCCGCGCCGACGGCTACGACGTCGAGGTCGTGCGCGAGCGGCTGGCCGGTGAGGACGACGAGGAGGACCACCCCTGGGCGGTGCTCACCGACGCCCCCGAGGCGGTCCTCGACCTGCTCGTCGACGAGCACGACGGCTGGTTGGACACCGATCAGCCCGCCACGCACCCGGAGACCCCGCCGGTCGCGCCGCTGGTCCTGCCCCAGGCTCCGCGGCGCACCCATGCGCCGCGCTCGGACGGCTGACGGCTCGCCGGGAGGCCGTCACTACGCTGGACCGCATGACCAACCCGCCGCAGCACCGGCTGCTCCTGGTGCACGCCCACCCCGACGACGAGTCGATCGGTCAGGGCGCCACCATGGCCAAGTACGTCGCCGAGGGGCGCGGCGTGACCCTGGTGACCTGCACGGCCGGCGAGATGGGCGAGATCCTGGTGCCCGGCCTGGTGCACCTGGCGGCCGACCAGGAGGACGGCCTGGGCCTGCACCGGCAGGAGGAGCTGGCCGCAGCCATGAAGGAGCTGGGGGTCACCGACCACCGCTTCCTGGGCGGCTTCGGCACCTACCGCGACTCCGGCATGAAGTGGCACGCCGACGGGCACGCGATCGCCGCCGACGAGGTCCACGACAACGCCTTCTGGCACGCCGACCTCACCGAGGCCGCCGACCACCTGGTCGCGGTGATCCGCGAGGTGCGCCCGCAGGTGCTGGTCACCTACGACCAGTTCGGCGGCTACGGCCACCCCGACCACATCCAGGCCCACCGGGTCGCGACGTACGCCGTCGTGCTGGCCGCGGTTCCGTCCTACCGCCGCGACCTCGGCGAGCCCTGGGACGTCGCCAAGGTCTACTGGGGAGCGATGTCGGAGAGCCGGATGCGAGCCGGGCTGCGCGCCCTGCGCGAGGCCGGCGACACCACCAGCTTCGAGGGCATGGACCCCGACGGGCCGCTCCCGCACTTCATCACCCCCGACGAGAACCTCGCCGCCGCCGTCGACGCCACCGACCACGTCGACGCGAAGATGGCCGCCCTCGCCGCCCACGCCACCCAGATCACCACCGACGGTCCGTTCTTCGCCCTCTCCAACAACGTGGGCGCCCCGGCGTGGGGCGTGGAGTTCTACCGGATCGCCAAGGGCGAGCTCGGGCCGCTGGGCGAGGACGGCCTGGAGACCGACCTGTTCGCCGGGCTCTGAGCAGCGGAGCGGACCCGGCGCCGACCGGGACGACCCGTCGGGCCCACCGCGCGGCAGCGGTGGCGGAGCCGGCGGGTCTGGTCGCGCTCGGCGCGGTGGTGGGGGTCGCCTCGGTGCTGGTCCACGGCGCCTGGTGGGGACTGCCGCTCGTGGTCGCCGCCACCGCCGCGACGACGTACGCGCTCCCCGGCGGCTGGCGGACCCGGCTGGCCTTCGTCGGTGCCTGGGGACTCACTGTCGGAATGCTCCTCGTGCCCCGCGCGGAGGGCGACTACCTGGTGGCCGCCGACGTCCGTGGCTACGTCCTGCTGGGTTGGGGACTCGCGCTCGTCGTGACAGGGTTCGCCACGTTGCCCCCGCCGCTGCGGCGCGCGCGTCCCGGTCCTGACCACCCCCCTTCCTAGGATGTTGTCGTGAACCTCTTCGACACCAGCGAGCAGTCGCCGGTGACCACCACCGCTCCCGGCCGCGAGCGCGCGGGCGGTCGCCTGGTCCTGATGGTGGTGCTGGGGCTCGGCCTCCTCCTCGGGGGCGCGTACGCCGCCGCCTACTACAACGCCGGCGACAAGGTGCCCCGGGGCACCACCGTGAGCGGCGTCGAGGTAGGCGGTCTCACGCCGGCGGACGCCGCCACGACGCTCGAGCAAGGGCTGGCCGACCGGGTCGCGGAGCCGATCGCCGTGAGCGTCGGCGGCGACACGGTGCCGGTCGATCCCGCGGAGGCAGGCCTCGGGGTCGACCACGAGGCCTCGGTCGCCGAGGCCGGCGGAGGCACCAGCTGGGCCCCCGGACGGCTCTGGGACTACTACACCGGCGGCGACGACCTCGCGGCGGTCGTGACGGTCGACGACGCGGCGATGGCCGAGACGCTGACCGCGATCGAGGAGCAGACCGGCACCCCCGCCCGTGACGGTGCCGTCACGTTCCGCGGAGGCCGCGCCCGCATCCGCGACGCCGTCGTCGGCCGTGGCCTCGACGCGACCGCGGCCGCTGAGGCGCTCGAGGGGGCCTTCCTCACCGCCGAGCCGCAGGTCGACCTGTCGCTGGTCGACGTCCAGCCCGACATCGACGCCGACGACGTCGCCGCGATCCGCGCCGACTTCGTCAACCCCGCCATGTCCGGGCCGGTCACGCTGGTCTTCGGCAAGTCGGAGGTGCTCCTGCGCCCCCAGAAGTACGCCGCAGCGCTCAGCGTCGAGGCCCGCGACGGCGTGCTCGAGCCCGCCCTCGACACCGACGCGCTGTCCTCCCTGGTCGAGGACCGCACGAGCGCGGAGGGCCAGCCGGTCGACGCGACCGTCGCGCTCGTGAACGGCAAGCCCCAGGTGGTCCCGGCCAAGCCCGGCGTCACCTACGAGCCGGGCGCGGTCGCCGACCTCTTCCTCGACCTCGTGACCGCTCCCGAGGGCGAGCGCTCGGCCACCGTGAAGGCGACCGTCGACCCGCCGGAGTTCACCACCAAGGACGCGCGCGCCCTGAAGGTGCGCGAGAAGGTCTCGGAGTTCACGACCTACTACCCCTACGCCGAGTACCGCAACACCAACATCGGCCGGGCCGCCGAGATCGTCGACGGCACGCTGCTGAAGCCCGGCGACGTCTTCTCGCTCAACGACATCGTGGGGGAGCGGACCGCGGCCAACGGCTTCGTGCCCGGCTTCATCATCAGCAACGGCATCTTCAAGGAGGACTACGGCGGCGGGGTCTCGCAGATGGCGACGACCTTGTTCAACGGCATGTTCTTCGCCGGGCTCAAGGACGTCGAGCACAAGCCGCACTCCTTCTACATCGACCGCTACCCGGTCGGCCGCGAGGCCACCGTGGCCTGGGGTGCGGTCGACCTGCGCTTCGAGAACGACACCGACTACGGCGTGCTCATCGAGTCGAAGGTGACGCCGGCGACTCCGTCGTCCCAGGGCGTGGTGCGGGTCGCGATGTACTCGACGAAGGTCTGGGACATCACCACCGACGCCAGCGAGCGCTACGCCTACGTCGAGCCCGCGACGCGCACGCTGAACACGCCCGACTGCTACCCCAACAGCGGCTACTCCGGCTTCCAGATCGACGTGTTCCGCTACTTCAAGAAGCCGGGCGAGTCGGACGTCGTGAGGACCGAGAAGTTCCACACGGTCTACACGCCCTCCGACACCGTCATCTGCAAGCCGCCGCCCCAGGCTCAGTGACCCGGCGTCCGTGACCGCGACGACCGGGGGTCGTTGAGCCTCCATGCGCACCCGGCTCCGCCTCGTCCCGACCGTCCCGACCGTCCCCGCCCTCCTGACGGCCCTGCTGCTCGCCCTGACCCTGCTCACCGGGGTGGGCGCGGGCACGGGTGCCCAGGCCGACCCGCCGACGTACCCGACGGCGCCGGAGGGTGACGTCGCCGGCGTCAACGACTGGCAGTGCCAGCCGCGGGGGCGCCGGAGCACGCCGGTGATCCTGGTGCACGGCACGTTCGGCGACCGCCGCCACCTGCTGGAGCCGCTGTCGAAGGCCCTGCTCCGTCGGGGCTTCTGCGTCTTCTCCCTCGACTACGGCAACCGCGCGACCGGGGAGATCTCGGCCTCCGCGCGCGAGCTCAAGCGGTTCACCGGCCGGGTGCTGCGGGCCACCGGGGCGCGCAAGGTGTCGATGGTCGGTCACTCCCAGGGCGGGATGATGCCGCGCTACTACGTGAAGTTCCTCGGGGGCCGCAAGGTCGTCCGCGACCTCGTCGGGATCGCCCCCTCCAACCACGGCACGTCCCGCACCGACGGCCAGAACCCGCTCACGGTGCTCTTCGGGCTCGGCTGCACCGCCTGCCTCCAGCAGGGCGCCGGCTCGCCGTTCCTGCAGCGCCTCAACCGCGGCGACGAGACGCCCGGCGCGGTCGCCTACACCCAGATCACCACGCGCAACGACGAGGTCGTGCTGCCGCACACCTCGGGCTACCTGAAGCCGGGGCCGCGCACCACCAACGTCACGATCCAGGACCTCTGCCCGGACGACCAGGCCGAGCACCTGTTCATCCCGACCAGTCGTACGACGATCGCGGTGACGCTCGACGCACTGACCCACCGAGGCCCGGCGCGCACGTCCTACGACCCCTGCCCCTGATCCCCCTCGCGCGTCGGCCGCAGCACCTACGCTGACGGCGTGCTCGTCCACCTGCGGCTCACGACGCCTGCCGACCTCAGCGAGGCGGTCCGCGGCGTGCTCGCCGAGGCGGAGTGCGTCACCAACGTGACGTTCCACGAGGGCGTGGTGCTGCGCCCCGAGGGCGACCTGGTCGAGTGCGACGTCGCCCGGGAGCAGACCGAGGACGTGCTGGGCCGCCTCCAGGAGCTCGGCCTCGACGACCGTGGCGGGATCGTCGTCACCTCACCGACGAGCACCCCCTTCCGGGAGGCGCGCCGGCTGGACGAGGCGGCCCCCGGCCACCCCGACGACGCGGTCATCTGGGAGTCCGTGGAGGCCACCGCCCACGCGGGTGCCGTGCCCACGCTGTCCTACCTGCTCTTCCTGCTGCTGGCGGTGATGCTCGCGGCCATCGCCGTGGTCACCGACTCCGCGATCCTGGTGGTGGGGGCGATGGTCGTGGGTCCGGAGTTCGCGGTGATCGCCGCTGCCTCCCTCGGCATCGCGCTGCGTCGATGGGGGCTGCTGCTGCGCAGCGTCCAGCTCTTCGTGCTCTCCTTCGGCTTCGCGGTGATCGTGACCGCCCTGCTGGCGCTGCTCCTGTCCACCGTGGGTCTGCTGGACGCCGAGGAGGTGACCAGGCCGCGGCCCAACACCGACTTCATCTGGCACCCCGACCTGTGGTCGTTCGTCGTGGCGCTCGTCGCCGGCGCCGCCGGTGCACTGGCGCTGGCGATCGAGAAGACCTCCACGATGGTCGGGGTCTTCATCAGCGTCACCACGGTGCCGGCCGCCGGCAACCTGGCCCTCGGGCTCGCGCTGTGGGAGACCGGCGAGATCGTGGGCTCGCTCGCCCAGCTCGGGACCAACGTCGCGGGCCTGCTGATCGCCGGGACCGGGGTCCTGATGTTCCAACGAGCCTTCTGGCCGCGGCTGATGTCGTGGTGGGAGAAGGTCCTCGGCTAGTCCCCGGCCCCCTCGAGCGCGAGGTAGCGGTAGCGGTGGTGCTCGCGGAAGCCCAGGCCCTCGTAGAGCGCGAGCGCCGGAGCGTTGTCGCCGAGCACCTGCAGGTAGGCCGTGGTGGCCCCCTGCTCCGCCCCCCACTCCAGGAGGGCCGACATCACGGCCCGGGCCAGTCCCTCGCGGCGCCGGCCGGGGTCGACCTCGATGCTGCGGAACCCCACCCAGTCCTCGGCGTACGCCGCGACGCCGGAGGCGGCCGACCCCAGGCGGGCGACGGCGAGCCCGCCCACCTCGGTGACCTCGACCGCGGGCGCGGGCGCTCGGTCCTGCCGGGAGGCCCGCCGGACCTGCGAGACGCCGCCGAGCATGAACACCGTGTCGGCGTCGCCGCTCTCGAGGCCCCAGCCCTGCTCGCGCAGCCGCGCGTCCTCGGCCGAACCGGGGAGCACGGCCGCGATCGGGCGATCGTAGAAGCCGACCACCGCCTCCACGTCGCCCGGCACGCCGGAGGGACCGAAGGCCAGCACCGAGTTGGCCCGGCGGGCGCCGTGGGTGGGGGAGCGGCGCAGCACCCACTCGCCCAGGGGGGTGGTCTCGAGGTCGTCGAAGAGCGCGAACGCGCGCCGCTGGGCCTCCTGCGGCGCGACCCGGTGGCGGGGCGAGGGGCGCGGCGGCACCGGCTTGCCCGACACGATGTCGGCCAGGGCGATCGCGACCGGCGGCCCGTCCTCGGGCTGGACGGTGCACCGACCGTCCGCCCAGGAGGTGCAGACCCCCAGCAGGTCGGTCATCGCGGGCCCCCCGCTCGGGCCGGTCTCGCCCCGCAGCACCCGGCGTACGACGACGCGCTGCCCGACCACGTGCGGCCCCAGGCCGTGCCCGGACCCTGCGCTGTCTGCATGGTGGGGTTCCTGCGTGGTGGCCACGTCGGGATACTAGGCTGACGCTGCTCGTCCACTCAGTCTCAGGAGGATCTGGTGACCTACGTCATCGCCCAGCCGTGCGTCGACCTCAAGGACCGTGCGTGTGTCGACGAGTGCCCGGTCGACTGCATCTACGAGGGCAAGCGGATGCTCTACATCCACCCGGACGAGTGCGTCGACTGCGGCGCCTGCGAGCCGGTCTGCCCGGTCGAGGCGATCTTCTACGAGGACGACACCCCGGAGGAGTGGAAGGACTACTACACGGCCAACGTGGCGTTCTTCGACGACCTGGGCTCGCCCGGCGGTGCGGCCAAGATGGGTGAGATCGACAAGGACCACCCGATCGTGGCGGCGCTGCCCCCGCAGGAGCACGAGGAGTGACCCGCGGCCGGGTCTCCGCCCGGCTCCCGGACTTCCCCTGGGACCAGCTCACGGCGTACGCCGCGACGGCGCGCGCCCACCCCGACGGGATCGTCGACCTCTCGGTCGGCACGCCCGTCGACCGCACGCCCGACGTCGCGCAGGACGCGCTGCGTGAGGCTGCGGACTCGCCGGGCTACCCGCTGACGGTGGGTCGGCCCGAGACCCGGCAGGCGTGCCTGGACTGGCTCGACCGCACGCTCGGTGTCTCGCACCTCGGGCTCGACCAGGTGCTGCCGGTCATCGGCTCCAAGGAGCTGATCGGGGCGCTGCCGCTGCACCTGGGGCTGGGCCCCGACGACCTGATCGTCCACCCCGAGCTGGCCTACCCCACCTACGAGGTGAGCGCGGCCCTGGTCGGGGCGCGTGCGGTGGCCACCGACTCGCTGGTCTCGCTCGGACCCGAGGTCCCGGCGCTGCTGTGGCTGAACTCCCCGTCCAACCCGACCGGGCGCGTGCTGCCCGTCGACCACCTGCGCAAGGTCGTCGACTGGTGCCGCGAGCGCGGCACCCTGCTGGTCTCCGACGAGTGCTACGTCGAGTGCGCCTGGGACGCCGAGCCGGTCTCGGTGCTCCACCCCGACGTGTGTGGCGGCTCGGCCGAGGGACTGCTGGCGGTGCACTCGCTGTCGAAGCGCTCCAACCTCGCGGGCTACCGCTGTGCGTTCGTCGCCGGTGACGCCGCTGTGATCGGCGAGCTGCTCGCGGTCCGCAAGAACCTCGGTCTGCAGATGCCCGGCCCCCAGCAGCGCGCCATGGTCGCGGCGCTCGACGACGACGCCCATGTCGCCGAGCAGCACGCCCGCTACGCCGCCCGGCGGGCCGTCCTGCGGGAGGCCCTGGTCGCGGCCGGCTTCCGCATCGACCACTCCGAGGCCTCGCTGTACCTGTGGGCCACGCGGGACGAGGACTGCTGGGAGACCGTGGCCTGGCTGGCCGACCGCGGCATCCTGGTCGCGCCCGGCGCGTTCTACGGAGCCGCCGGACGCCGGCACGTGCGGGTCGCGTTCACGGCGACCGACGAGCGGGTCGACGCGGCCCTGGCCCGGCTGACCGGCCCCTAGCCGCCGACCCCGCCCGTCGGTCGAGGCCTCACAGCCCCATGCCCACCTTGAGGTGGTCGATCACCGCGCCGTGCTCGTCCTGCGGGCTGAACAGGATCAGGTCGGCGTCCTGCTCGACGCGCACGCTGTGGCCGGCCGGCCAGTGGAAGACGTCACCGGTCGCGCACCGGTCGCTGGAGCCGTCGGTGTAGGACACGACGACGTCGCCGTTGATGACGTAGCCCCAGTGCGGCGACTGGCAGGCGTCGTCCTCGAGGCCCACGAGCAGCGGGGCGATGTCGACCCCGGCGGCGAGGGAGAAGTACTCCGCGCCCATGGTTCCGGAGGCTTCGCCGAAGCCGCTCAGCTGGCGGGCGGTGGCACCCGGAGCGTCGAGGCGGACCGGGATGTCGTTCTTGGGGAGTCGCATGTGAGTTCCTTTCGTCGGGATCGGTCACCCCATGGGCGTGAGAAGCGATGTCACAATGCGACAGTGGCGAGCCTGGAGGCGGCGTACGCCGCGGTGGCCCGCGGCGACTGCGACCACGCGCTCGCGCTCCTGGACGCGCTCGACGAGCCGGCCGCGTCCTCCGAGGCGACGCTGCTGCTGCGGGGGAAGGCGGCGTACGGCGCGGGGGACCTCGAGGCCACCCTGCGCGCCTGGGAGGCCCTGCACGACCTGCGGCTGGCGGACGACGACCGCGCCGGAGCGGCGTGGGCGGCGAGCATGGTGGCGCTGCACCTGCTCATGGACACCGGCCTGATGTCGACGGTGCGGGGCTGGCTGCGGCGGGCGGAGCGGCTGGTCGCCGAGCTGCCCGAGCCGGTGGCCGCGCACGCGGTCGTGGCGATGGTGGTCGGCTACGAGCGGTTCTTCTGCGGCGACCCGGCCGGTGCCGAGGAGCACGCACGACGGGCGGTGGAGCTCGGCGAGCGCTTCGACGTGCCGCCGGCGGTGGTGGTCGGTCGGACCGCGATCGGTCGGCTCCGGATCCTCGCCGGGGAGGTCGAGGAGGGGCTCGCGCTGCTCGACGAGGTCGCGGCGCACCTGATGACCGGCAAGGTCGATCCGCTGGCCACCGGGATCATGTACTGCGAGCTGATCTGCGCGGTCCAGGCCCTCGGCCTGCACGAGCGGGCCCGTGAGTGGACCGAGGTGATGGAGCGGTGGCAGCGCGGCGCCGCGCACGGGGGAGTGCACGGCCGCTGCCGCGTGCACCGCGCCGAGCTGTTGCGGCTGAGCGGCCCCGGCGACCTCGCCGAGCAGGAGGCGCTCCAGGCGTGCGCGGAGCTGCGCCCGTGGCTGCGCCGCGAGTACGGCTGGCCGCTCGTCGAGCTCGGCACCATCCGGCTGCACCGCGGCGACCTCGAGGGTGCCGAGGAGGCGTTCGCCGCGGCCCACCGGCACGTGTGGTCGCCCGAGCCCGGGCTGGCGCTGCTGCGCCTGGCCCAGGGGCACGTGGGCGTGGCGCTCACGCTGATCACCGAGGCCGTGGCCCGGCCCGCGACCACGCCGTCGAAGGAGCAGCCGCCGTTCGGCGACCTGCGGCTGGCCCCGCTGCTCGCGGCACAGGTCGAGATCGCCGCGGCCGCCGGTGAGGTGGCGGTGGCCGACCGCGCAGCGACGCGGCTCTCGGAGGTGGCCCGGGACCATGCCGAGACGGCCGGGCTCTGCGCGGCGGCCTCGCTGGCCCGGGGGCGGGTCGACCTGCTGCGCGGAGACAGCGACGAGGCGGTCGCCGCGTGCACGGCGGCCGCGACCGCGTGGGCCGAGCTCGGCGCCCCCTACGAGGCCGCCTGCGTGCGGATCGTGCTGGGTCGGGCCCTCCACCGCAGCGGGAGGCCCGCGCAGGCCCGGTCCGAGTGGGAGGCGGCGCGCGCCGACTTCGCGGCCTTCGGTGCGGCGCTGCGGGTGGCCGAGGTCGACCGGCTGCTCGAGGACACGGCTGCCGAGCCACCGGCGCTCGGGCCGGCGGACCGGTCCGAGGTCGTCACGGGGGTGCCCGACGCGCCCGTGTCCGCGGTCTTCGCGCTGGTCGGGGGCTGCCGCCGCATCTGGCACGGCGGCGTCGAGGCGGTGGTGCCGGACCTCAAGGGGTTCCGCTACCTCGCGCTGCTCCTCGCCGCACCCGGCCGCGAGTTCCACGCCCTCGACCTGGTCGCGCTCGAGCACGGTGGTGCGTCGGGTCCCACGCTCGCCGGGGCGGTCCCGCACGCGGCGGACGACCGGCTCGCGGTCTCCTCCGGTGAGGCCGGCCTGCCGATGATCGACGACCAGGCACGGGCGGCGTACCGGCGTCGGCTCCGCGAGGTCGAGGAGGACATCGAGGACGCCCGGGCGATGGACGACCTGGGGCGGCTGGACCTCGCCGAGCGGGACCGCGACTACCTGCTCGCCGAGCTCGGGTCGGCGTTGGGCCTCGGCGGACGGGTCCGCACCAGCGGGGGGAGCGCGGAGCGGGCACGCACGAGCGTCACCCGGTCGCTGCGCTACGCGCTGGACCGGCTCGCCGCGCACCACCCCGACCTGGGCGCCCACCTGTCGCGTGCGGTGCGCACCGGGGTCTACTGCAGCTATCAGCCCGACCCGGTCGCGCCGATCACGTGGGACCTGCGGGCCGGCGCGTCGCCCGGCGAGCCGCGGCCCTGAGCCCAGGCGCGGGTCAGCCGCGGGTCGCCGCGGAGCGGGCTCAGGCGGAGAGCGGGTGGATGATCTCGTCGTGGCCGTCGGGCGTGAGGTAGTGCCCGTCGTCGAAGAGGATCACGCCGTTGCAGAGCCGGCACCAGCCCTGGTCGCTGCGGTCGGCGACCACGTGGGCCGTGCAGCAGTCGGTCTGATCGTTGGCCGGACACTCGGGCGAGTGGTCACACATGGTCGTCCCTCCCCAGGGTTGCGTCGTTGCAGATTCATCTAACATCTCCCACGGTACGCGCGCAGCCCAATCCGGCAATCTGTGGACGATCGGCTATCGGAAATAGGGCGAACGACCTACTCGCCGTCGGTCGGTCTACGCGAGGACGTCGACGTGCACGTGGTCGCGGTGCTCCAGGATCGCCGGGTCCCCCGAGCGCGAGGGCGCGTCGTAGTCGCGCCAGCCCTCGCCGGAGCGGCGGGCGGTCCAGATCCGGTCGTCGAAGATCACCGTCTGCACGTCGAGCCGCACCGCCTGCGCCACGAAGTACTGCGCGATGGCCCAGCCACGAACGTTGTTGCGCGCGTTGACCGGGCGCACGAAGAGGTCGACCGCGCGGCCGTCGTAGTGGGCCGAGCCCTCGATGTGGCCGTCCCGGACGCCGCCGGGGGCGAAGCCGCCCAGCGGGACGTCGGTGAACAGCTCGACGGCCTCGCGGCGTACGTCGTCGGCGCGGGCGGTCAGACCGCTGCGCGTGAGCGCCGGGTCGCCCGCGTCGGCGTCGGTGTCGACCTCGCAGGTGAACGCCGCCGGGCTGTTGCCGGTGAGCGCCGAGGCCAGCGCGCGGGCGTCCTGCTCGTGGTCGGCGTACGCCGAGGGGAAGCCGGAGCGCTGCACCTCCTGGGCCGCGACGGTGATCTCCAGGCCCTCGTAGCCGTCGACCCGGACCAGGGCGTCGTAGAAGGCGTTGGTCGCGTAGACCGGGTCGCGGACCTGGTCGGGCGAGCCCCAGCCCTGCGAGGGGCGCTGCTGGAAGAGCCCGATCGAGTCGCGGTCGCCGTAGTCGAGGTTGTAGAGGTCGGACTCCTGGTACGCCGTGGCCAGGGCGATCGACGCGGCCCGCGCGGGGAGGCCGCGGCGGACCGCCAGCGCGGTGATCAGGGAGGCGTTCTCGGCCTGCTCGAGGTCGAGCGAGACCTCGTGACCCGCCACGGTGGCTGTGCACCCCTGCGAGTCGGGCACCAGGCCGCTGTCGCGCAGCACGCCGTAGCCGACCACCGCCACCACGACCAGCGCCGCCAGCCCGATCAGCGCCGGCGCGAGTCCCTTCCTCATGCCTTCAGTCTGCGGGAGCGACCAAGCGGCTGGGGAGTCAGTTGCTGTGCAGCGCTTCGTTGAGGGCGATCCCGTGACCCTCGCGGGGCAGCGCCTCGATCGCACCCGACACCGAGTTGCGGCGGAAGAGCACGTGGCTGGCCCCCGACAGCTCGCTGGCCTTCACCAGCCGGGGCTCGCTGTCGGCCTCCAGCAGGGTCACCTTGGTCCCGGCCGTGACGTAGCAGCCGGCCTCGACCACGCAGTCGTCCCCGAGCGAGATGCCGATGCCGGCGTTGGCGCCGAGCAGGCAGCGCTCGCCGATCGAGATGACCTGGGTGCCGCCGCCGGAGAGCGTGCCCATGATCGAGGCGCCGCCTCCGACGTCGGAGCCGTCACCGACCACGACGCCGGCCGAGATCCGGCCCTCCACCATCGAGGCGCCGAGCGTGCCGGCGTTGAAGTTCACGAAGCCCTCGTGCATCACGGTGGTGCCGGACGCCAGGTGGGCGCCGAGGCGGACGCGGTCGGCGTCGGCGATCCGGACGCCGCCGGGCACGACGTAGTCGACCATCCGCGGGAACTTGTCGACCCCGAAGACCGTGACGTGCTGCCCGGCGGCGCGCAGCCGGGCCCGGGTCAGCTCGAAGCCCTCGACCGCGCAGGGTCCGGCGGAGGTCCACACCACGTTGGTGAGCAGCCCGAAGACGCCCTCCATCGAGATCGCGTGCGGGACGACCAGGCGCGAGGAGATCAGGTGGAGCCGCAGCCAGACCTCCGCGGTGTCGGCCGGCGCGGCACCCAGGTCGGCGATCTCGACCAGCCGCACCTCACGGCGTACGCCGCGGGCCTCGTCCGAGCCCTCGAGCGCCGTGAGCGCGTCGGGCGCGGGCGACCCGTCGGCGGTACCGAGCGCGGGGGAGGGGAACCACACGTCGAGAACGGTGTCGTCGGCGTCGAGGGTGGCGAGGCCGTGGCCCCAGGCGGAGGACGTCATGGCGGGAAAGTCTACGGAGCGCGGTGCGGGCCTACTGACCGGTCCGGCCGTCGATGCACTCGCGCAGCAGGTCGGCATGACCGAGGTGGCGGGCGTACTCCTCGACCAGGTGGACCAGGACGTCGCGCACCTCCAGCGCCTGGCCGCGGTAGGGCAGCGCATCGCCCATGGCCAGCCCGGCCTGCACCTGGCGCGCGTGCGCGACCTCGCGGTGCCAGGCCTCCCACGCCTCGTCGACCACGGCGTCGTCGGCGACGGCACGGTCGAAGACGGGGTCCTCGCCCTCCTCGTCCGAGTAGAGGCGATCGAGGTCGGCCTGTCCCTCCAGCACCCGACGGAACCAGTGGTGCTCGACCTTGGCCAGGTGGCGGACCAGACCGAGCAGGGACATCGTCGAGGGCGGCACCGACCGGCGCGCCAGCTGCTCGGCGTCGAGCCCCTCGCACTTCATCTCCAGGGTCTGCCGGTAGCGGTCGAGGTACTCCAGCACCACGGCCTTCTCGCCGGTCGCCGTGCTGGAGGTGTCGCGAGGGTCGTGCTCAGGATCGACCCACATGTCGGGGTGGCTGCGCGTGGTCATGGAAGGACCTTGCCTGCGCGTCGGGAGTGCGGCAAGTGCGGGTCGTGGTGGGTCACGGACCCGAGGACGTCGCGAGCAGCTCGCGGCGGCTCGAGGTGGCGGTCTTGGCGAAGACCGACTTCAGGTGGTCCTGGACGGTGTGCTCGCTGATCGCCATCAGGTCTGCCGCCGCGCGGGTGTCCACCCCCTCGGCGAGATGTCGCAGCAGCTCGTCCTCGCGCGGGGTCAGCCTGTGCGCACGGGAGAAGACGTCCCGGCGTTCGGCCGGCGAGCTGTCCTCCATGGTCACGATGATGTCCCGAGCCTGCACCGGTGCCGGGCCGGCCACCCGGTCGGCCCGGAGGGTGAGCCAGTCGCCGTGGCCGAGGTGGACCCGCAGGTACGCCGGGTGGTCGTCGACGCCGGCCTCGACGGCGAGGAGCTGTGCCGCCACGTTGTAGGCGGCGGCCGGCACCGTGACCCCGCCCGACTGCGGCGGGACGAGGGCGTCCAGCCAGCCCTCGGTCTGCGGGGTCTGCGCCCGGACCGCAAGATCGGGGGAGAGGACCAGCGCTCCTGGACCGCGCGGCCCGGGGGAGGTCTGCGCGGCGGTGAACCCGGCAGCCTGTGCAGCACGCAGCCGGGACGTGATCATTCGCCGCGCTCCCGCTACCGCGGCGACCTCCTGGTCGGTGAAGTGGCTCGCCCGCCGCCACAGGTCGAGGAACCCCCAGGTGCCGAACCGGTCGGTGAAGCCCACGGAGAGGACGTCCACGACGCCCAGCCCGGCCAGGTGCTCACGCCACACCAGGCTCTGCTCGGGACTCCCGTGGGTCGCCTGCTGCAGGGTCGCGCAGCCGGTCGCGGGCAGCGCGGTCCACCGGTTGACGGGAGTGAGGTACTTCCGGCGGATCAGGGCCGGGAGCGAGGCGAGGTCCGGTACGTCGGCGACGGGCGAGGCCCCGACGGTGGTGACGGGGTCGGTGAGCAGAAAGGCGTAGAAGTCGAAGGGGACGAAGCGACGTACGGCGGCCAGGACCTGCACCCGCAGCGCCCGATCGTCGGCGCCGTCGGGGGCGATGCGCTCGACGGTCGCTGCGAGGCGGGCGTAGCGGACACGACCTGTCACGGGCCGAGCGTACGCCGGCGGGGGCCCCAGGTTGCTGGGATAGCAGGCGCTGCCTGTGCCCCCTAGCGTCGTGGGCACGAGATCATTCCGGACCTGGAGGGGACCATGACGACACTGCTCATCGAGCACTCCATCAGCGACTTCGACACCTGGCTCGGTGCGTTCAGGCGGTTCGCCGAGCGTCGCAGGGAGGGAGGGGTGCTGCACGAGCTGATCAGGCAGCCGGTCGACGATCCGCACTACGTGCTCGTCGACCTCGAGTTCGCCACCGCCGAGGCGGCACGCGCCTTCCAGACGTTCCTCGAGACCCAGGTGTGGTCGACGCCCGCCAACTCGCCCGCCCTCGTGGGCAGCCCGCGGGTGCGAATAGTGGAGGCGGCTCCCCTCGCGCTTGCGTGATCGCGCGTAGAGTTGTGCGGACCGCCACAGCTTGTGCCGACGACTCTGGCGTCACAGGTCCCGGGGTGAGGCAGGGTCACGATGGTCGAGGTCGACATCATCTGTGCGGCTCCTGAGGATCCTGCAGCGACGAGGTGCGGCCTCCAGGCTCCGGGCCGCAGGCGAGCGCCCGAGGTCCTCACCTCATGGGCACCGAGGTCGCCGTGAGCCGAAGACTCGGGGCGTTGGGCCAGACCTTCAGTGCGGTTGGCGCGGTCATGGGCAACCGCAACTTGCGCCTGGTGCAGCTCGCGCTGCTGGTGTCGCTCGTCGGCGACGGCGCGTACCTGACCGCGGTCACCGTCTGGGCCTACGGCCAGGGTGGGGCGCAAGCCGTCGGGTTGTTCACCGCGGCCTTCATGACCGCGTCAGCAGTGATGGCACCCGTCGGTGGGGCGGTCGCCGACCGGTACTCGCGGCGCGCCACGCTGCTGGTCTGCGACGGGGTCCGGATCGTCCTCGTCGTCTCGGCCGCCGTGTGTCTGACCTCGTCCAGCCCGATCGCCGTCTACGTGCTGGCTGTCCTGGCAGGCGTCTTCAACGCGCCCTTCCGCGCGGCCCAGCGCGCGTGGATGCCGTCGCTGGCCAGAACTCCTCGTGAGGTCACCGCGGCGAACGCAGCCGGCAGCATCTTCGAGAGCCTGTCGATGTTCACCGGCCCGGCCCTCGGCGGGCTCGTTCTCGTCGTGGCCGACGTGCGCATGGTCTTCTGGGTCAACGTCGCCACCTTCGCGGTGTCGGCCCTCCTCGTGCTCTGGGTGCGTCAACCGGGCAGCCACCCGGATGGCCCGACGAGGGCCGGCGAGAGCGCATGGGCACAGCTGATCGCAGGGTTCAAGCTCCTCGGTGCCGACGCTGACCTCCGCAACGTCACCGGTCAGGTCGCCGCGCAGACGTTCGTCGCCGGCGCCGCACGTGTGTTCTTGGTGATCGTGGCGATCGAGATCATGGACGCAGGCGCGCGGGGCATCGGCCTGCTCGACGCGATCATCGGTGTCGGAACGATCGGCGGCGGGGTCGTAGCGCTCGCGCGCGTCGAGCGCGAGCGGCTCGGACGAGACCTGACCGTCGGTGTCGTGCTCTGGTCGGCGCCGCTCGGTCTGATCGCGTTGTGGCCGCACCCGGTCTCCGTGGTGCTCGCGCTCGTCATGCTGGGTGTGGCCAACCCGATCGTCGATGTCAGCATCGACACGATCGTCATGCGCATGACGCCGGACCACACGATGGCTCGGGTCTTCGCCGCCCTGGACTCTTGCTACATCGCGTCGAAGGCGCTCGGCTCCGTGGCCGCTCCGCTCCTGCTGCACCTGGTTGGCCTGCGCTGGACGTTGGTCGCCGTCGGACTCCCGGTGCTGGTGATCGCCCTCATGAGCCGGCGGCGCATGGTCCGCCTCGATGCGCAGCTGACCCCGCCTCCGGGACTGTCGCTGCTCCAAGCCATCCCCTGGTTCGCGCTGTTGACGCCGCCGACTCTCGAGGCGTTGGCGCGGGGGCTGACGGAGGTGCGTCTGCCCGCCGGCACCGCGGTCATCACCCAGGGCGATGAAGGGAACCACTTCTATGTCATAGCGGAGGGCACGGTCGCGGTGACCCAGGAGGGTCGACTTCTGCGCGAGCAACGGCCGGGCGACTACTTCGGCGAGATCGCCCTGCTGCAGCAGGTGCGCCGCACAGCAACCGTCACCGCCACGTCCGACGTCGTGCTGCGCTCCCTCGATCGGGCGATGTTCGTGGGGGCGCTCTCGGGGGAGGGACTCAGCATGGTCAGTGAGGTCGCGACTGCACGGCTGTCTCACAGAGGTGACGGCTGACCTTCCCGGCTCGCGAGGCGGCGCGAGGCTTCCAGACGTCCTCAAGACCCAGGTGTGGTCGACGCCGGCCAACTCGCCCGCACTCGCGAGCAGCCCACGGGTGCGGATCGTGGAAGCGGCTCCCGTAGCCCTTGTCAGAGCAGCAGCAGAGGCAGGCACATCAATGCGGTGAGAAGCGGGAAGAGCCACGGAGTGAGGTTGCGGCCGATTCGGTCGACAGTCGGGGAGACCTCGAGGGTGCCGGCGCCGTCGGCCTGTGGGGGCCCGACTACCGGGTCCTCGAGTGAGCTGGCCCGGCGCAGTGCCAGGGCCGTGCTGGCGGCCAGCGCCAGCAACCCGACCGCCAGTGACGGCCCCGCCGGCAAGGTGAGGAGCACGCTCTTGCCGAACAGCAGGAACGCGCTCACGAAGACCGCCATCGGCGCCACGGCGAAGACGATGGCCACCCAGAGGTTGGTTGCGAGCGCCCGCAGCAGCGGTGCGGCGTACCTGAGGATCAAGGCGGTCCCGAGAAGCAGGATCGCCAGCACCGCAACCCAACCTCCGGTCACGTCGACTCTCGTGCCGGAGCGCCAGGCGCCGACTGCAGCGAGAGTCAGCAACATCGCGCCCAGACCCAACCCCGTCGTGGGGAGCTCATCGCGAAGTGACACGGTCTGGGCGGTCGACGACGGCAGCTGCAGTGCGCAGGCGTAGGACCTGGCGTCGCCGAAGGCGGCATGCGCCGTCTCACCGCTCTCGGCGCAGTGCGTCTCCACCTCGGCGAGCGTGGCACCGATCTGTCCTCCTGCGACACCACGCAGCCGGAGCTCGAGGAGGAACGTCTCGGCCCACGCCGGCTCGATGTGGGGGGTGTTCGTCTGGATCTTCATGACTGCTCCTTCTGGGAGGTCGGCCTTGCCGGGTGGCCGAGAAAGGTGTGGGTGAGCGTGGTGAAGTCGAGCCAGTCCGCCGACTGACGTGTGTGCTCGGCGCGGCCCGCCGCGGTGAGGGCGTAGAACTTGCGGCCGGGACCGCCCTCGCCGGCGCGCCACTCGACCTCCACCAGACCGTGCTCCTCGAGCCTGGTGAGGAGGGGGTACAGGGTCCCGCCCTTGACCGTGCCGAACCCGGCCTCCGCGAGGGCCGTGGCGATGGCGTAGCCGTACGTCGGTCCCGCCGCGATGACATGGACGACGCACACCCCGAGGGCACCGCGCAGCCACTCGGTCGGCCAGGTCCCGGCCCCCGTGTCAGTAGTTGCTGGCATGACTAGATGGTTGCACTAACTAGTCAGAGCGTCAATCTAGTGGGCCGGCAGAAGGTCGGAAGGATCTGGCTCGACGGGTGGCGCAGATGATCGAACAGGTGTACGATTACGACAGAGCCAGGCAATAACCGTCGATGCTGATGGTCTGGGTCCGACAGTCCCGCAGGGGGCAGTCGCCGTCTCACCGGCACGCTGCATCGACACCGTGAGAACCCATTGGTTCTGCTGTGTCGAGGAGGTGGCCCGTGATCGATCGTCATCCGGTGCTGGCCGCCACCGACGCGATGAGCGACCTGCTCAAGGACGTGGCCGACGTGCCCGTCGACTTCCTCGGCACCTCCGACAAGCGCGAGGCGCTGGTGGCGGTCACCGCCCTGCAGGCGCAGGTCGAGAGCCTGCGGCTGCGTCTGGTCGCGAGCGCCGACGACGTCGCCGACGACGACGGCTGCCGCGACGTCGCCGCCTGGTTGGCCAGCCGGGTCCGCGTCGACCGCGGAGCCAGCCGGCGTACGGCGCGGCTCGCGATGTCCCTCGCGACCCGGTGGTCGCAGCTCGGGCGTGCGCTCGCCGACGGCGCGGTCAACACCGAGCAGGTCGACGTGATCGCTCGGGCACTCGACGCGCTCCCGGGCGACGTCCCGGACCGGACCCGCGAGCTGGCGGAGGCCCACCTGGTCGAGCAAGCCGCACACTTCGGGCCGCGCGAGCTGAGGTCGCTGGGTCGTCGGATCCTCGACGTCGTGGCTCCCGAGCTCGGTGAGGACCACGAGCGCCGGCAGCTCGAGGCCGAGGAGCAACGGGCGCGACGTACGACGAGCCTGGTCACGCATCGTCGCGGCGACGGCACCACCCTGGTGCGGATGACACTGCCCGACGCCTCCGCCGACCGGCTGCTGACCTACCTGCACGCGTTCACCTCGCCCCGCCGCGACCATGGCGGCGAGACGAGCGGGCGCGGCGACGTCGACCGGCGCCCGCACGACGTACGGCTGGGACAAGCCTTCTGCTCCCTGCTGGAGGCCGTGGACCCGAAGCGGTTGCCGCTCCACGGCGGAGACGCCACGACGCTGGTGGTCACGATCGACCTCGCGACGCTCACCGACGGGCTCGGCGTGGCGTCGTTCGGCTCCGAGGGCCGGATCTCCGCCGGCGAGGCACGTCGCATGGCGTGCCACGCCACGATCCTCCCGATGGTGCTCGGCGGCCGGTCAGAGGTCCTCGACCTCGGCCGGTCCGCCCGGCTCTTCAACCGGCCCCAGCGCCTGGCGATGGCGGTGCGAGACCGGCGGTGCCGGGCGGAGGGCTGCGACATCCCGGCCGCCTGGTGCGAGGCGCACCACGCGACGTCCCCGTGGGTCCGGGGTGGAGCGACCGACCTCGACGACGGCGAGCTGCTCTGCTCCTGGCACCACCATCGCGCCCACGACGACCGCTACCTCCACTCCAGGCTGCCCAACGGCGACGTCCGCTTCCACCGGCGCCGGTAGGTCGTCACGTGCGAGAGATCGCGGCAGACGTGAGAAGTCTCAGTTGCCCTCGGTGACGTCGTACGCCGGACGTCGCCCGCGCGTGTGGGTGGCGACCCCGACGCCGACCACGGCGATGGCCAGGCCGACCAGCTCGCGCAGCCCCAGGGTGTCGCCGAGCAGCAGCCAGGCCAGCACGGCGGTGACCGGTGGCATCAGGAAGAAGACGCTGGAGGAGGCACCGGCACCACCGCGCCGCACCAGCGAGCCGAGCAGCATCAGGCCGATGATCGAGTTGACCAGGGCGAGGTAGCCCAGGGCGACGGCCGCCTGGGCGGGGTCGCTCACCGGCGAGGTGCCCTCGAGCAGCAGACCCATCGCCACCAGCGGCGGGATCACCGTCAGGAACTGGATCGAGGCCGACCACCACGGGTCGACGGTGGGCGGGATCCACCGCTGACCCATCGTCCCGAGGCTGAGCGCGAGCATGCTGAGGATGCCCATCGTCACGCCCAGGGCGCCGCCCGCCCCCTCGATGTCGGGGCCGAGCACGACCAGCACGCCCAGGACGCCGACGGCCAGGCCCAGCACCTGGACCCGACGTACGCGCTCGCCGAGCAGCAGCCCCGCCAGGACCACCGTCAGCACCGGCGACAGCGAGTGCAGCAGCGCGCCGAGCGTGGCGCCGAGGCCGGCCTCGAAGGCCAGGTACATGAAGGCGAACTGGAAGCCGTTCATGGCCAGCCCCACCAGGCAGACCCGCCGCAGCGTCGAGCGGTCCATCCGCAGCGGCCCGCGCCGCCACCGGACCAACGGCACCAGGACGGCGGCCGCGAGGACGAACCGGATCGCGAGCAGGCTGAACGGCTGCACGGCGTCGACCGCGGCCGGTCCGGCGATGTAGCCCGACGACCAGACCAGGACGAACCCGCCACCCACCAGCCAGGGGAACGGCCTGGCGGCGTGCGCGGCGTGCGCGGCGTGCGCGGGGGAGCGGGCGTCGCTCCCGGCCGCACCATCGGTCGGCGTGGTCACGCCGCAGCGTCGCACGCCGGGGTTGGTCGACGGTCGGCCGGTCGGTCGCAGGTCGGTCGGCAATGGATTGGCTCGCGGTCGGCGCCGCGTCGTAGGCTGGGCACACAGCGTTCGAGCCGTCATCAGCGGCGAGCCTTCGGAAGAACAGCCCCTCAGCAGCCAGGGCGGGCCCAGTAGAACCGGACGGGTGGCCCGTCACAGCCGGCAACGAGTGGTTCGTCCCGCACGCGCGGGGCGGGCAAGCGAGGTGGTACCGCGGTCCCCGTCCCACGGGAGTCGTCCTCGGGTTTCGACGAGCTCGACCCCCAGGACCAGCGAACCGCAGGAGTGCCACCCATGACCTATCCCCGGGTCTCCCACACCGACGCCACCCCCGGCAGCGGCGTGCCGTCCGCCGCCCGCTTCCCCTCCGTCGAGGAGGGCGTCCTGGCCTACTGGCACGCCGACGGCACCTTCGAGGCCAGCGTCGAGCAGCGCGACGCCGGCGACGACGGCGCCAACGAGTTCGTCTTCTACGACGGGCCGCCGTTCGCCAACGGCCTGCCGCACTACGGCCACCTGCTCACCGGCTACGTCAAGGACCTGATCCCGCGCTACCAGACGATGCGCGGGCGCCGGGTCGAGCGCCGCTTCGGCTGGGACACCCACGGGCTGCCCGCCGAGCTCGAGGCGATGCGCCAGCTCGGCATCAAGACCACCGACGAGATCGTCGACATGGGCATCGAGAAGTTCAACGAGGCCTGCCGGGCCTCGGTGATGAAGTACACCGGCGAGTGGCGCGACTACGTCACCCGGCAGGCGCGGTGGGTCGACTTCGACCACGACTACCGCACGATGAACCCCGACTACATGGAGTCGGTGATGTGGGCCTTCAAGCAGCTCCACGAGAAGGGCCTGGTCTACGAGGGCTTCCGGGTGCTGCCCTACTGCTGGAACGACGAGACGCCGCTGTCCAACCACGAGCTGCGGATGGACGACGACGTCTACCAGAACCGCCAGGACCCCGCGGTCACGGTCGGCTACGCGCTCGACGCGACCGGCGAGGACCCGGTGCTCGATGGTGCCCACCTGCTGATCTGGACCACGACGCCGTGGACCCTGACCGCCAACCTCGCGGTGATGGTCGGCTCCGAGATCGAGTACGTCGTCGTCGAGGCCGGCGTGCCCGGCACCGAGTCCACGGCCCGCTACCTGCTCGCCGAGGCCCGGCTGCCGGCGTACGCCAAGGAGCTGGGGGTCTCGACAGGCTCGACCACCGACGACTTCCAGGTCGTGGGCCGCTACCGCGGCGCCGAGCTGGTCGGGCGCACCTACACCCCGCCGTTCTCCTACTACCTCGGTCACGAGCGGGCCTTCCGCGTGGTCGCGGCCGACGACGCCGTCACGACCACCGACGGCACGGGGCTGGTGCACACCGCCGGCGCCTTCGGTGAGATCGACAAGGAGGTCACCGACCGGGAGGGCATCGAGGCGGTGATGCCGGTCGGCAAGGACGGGAAGTTCACCGCACCGGTCGACGACTACGCCGGGCTCCAGGTCTTCGACGCGAACCTGCAGATCATCGACCACCTCAAGGCGATGACACGGGTCTCGGCAAGCTCGACCACCGAGGGCACCGGGTCGGTGACGCCGGGGACGATCCTGCTGCGCCGCGAGACCTACGACCACTCCTACCCGCACTGCTGGCGCTGCCGCGAGCCCCTGATCTACAAGGGCGTCTCGTCGTGGTTCGTCGAGGTGACGGCGATCAAGCAGCGGATGCTGGAGCTCAACCAGGACATCCGCTGGGTGCCCGACCACATCCAGGACGGGCAGTTCGGCCGGTGGCTGGAGAACGCCCGCGACTGGTCGATCACCCGCAACCGCTTCTGGGGCAGCCCGGTGCCGGTGTGGAAGAGCGACGACGAGGCCTACCCGCGCCTGGACGTCTACGGCTCCTTCGAGGAGATCGAGCGTGACTTCGGCCGGCTGCCGCTCAACGGCGACGGCGAGCCCGACCTGCACCGCCCGTTCGTCGACGACCTGGTCCGGGCCAACCCCGACGACCCGACCGGGCGCTCGATGATGCGCCGGGTCACCGACGTGCTCGACGTGTGGTTCGACTCGGGCTCGATGAGCTTCGCCCAGGTGCACTACCCGTTCGAGAACGCCGACTGGTTCGACCACCACTTCCCCGGCGACTTCATCGTCGAGTACATCGGCCAGACCCGCGGCTGGTTCTACACGCTGCACGTCCTGGCCACGGCGATCTTCGACCGGCCGGCGTTCTCCTCGTGCATCAGCCACGGGATCGTCCTCGGCTCCGACGGCAACAAGATGTCGAAGTCGCTGCGCAACTACCCCGACGTGCGCGAGGTCTTCGACCGTGACGGCGCCGACGCGATGCGGTGGTTCCTGATGTCCTCGCCGATCCTGCGTGGCGGCAACCTGGTCGTCACCGAGCAGGGCATCCGCGACTCCGTGCGGCAGGTGATGATGCCGCTGTGGAGCACCTGGTACTTCTTCTCGCTCTACGCCAACGCCGCCGGCCAGGGTGTCGAGGGCGGTGGCTACGAGGCGCACCGCTCGACGACCTCGACCGACCCGCTCGACCGCTACCTGCTGGCCAAGTGCCGGCAGTACGTCGCCGAGATGACCACGACGCTCGACGACTACGCGGTCGCTGACGCCTGCGACGCGACCCGCACCTTCCTCGACGTGCTCACCAACTGGTACGTCCGCCGCTCCCGCGAGCGCTTCTGGGACGGTCGGCCGGAGGCGTTCGACACGCTGTGGACGGTGCTCGAGACGGTCTGCCGGGTGACCGCGCCGCTGCTGCCGCTGACCACCGAGGAGGTGTGGCGCGGCCTCACCGGGGAGCGCTCGGTGCACCTGACCGACTGGCCGGCGCTGGACGGTCCCGACGCGCTGCCGGCCGACGACGCGCTGGTGGCCGCCATGGACCAGGTGCGTGAGGTGTGCTCGGCCACCTCGGCCCTGCGCAAGGCCGGCCAGCTGCGCAACCGCCTACCGCTGTCGACGCTGACGGTCGTCGTGGAGGACCCGGCCGCGCTGAGCGGCTTCGAGGGGATCATCGCCGACGAGCTCAACGTCAAGGCGGTGCGCCTGCTGGCCTCCGACGCCAGCGAGGCGGCGGCGTACGGCGTCTCGCGGCGGTTGACGGTCAACGCCCGTGCCGCCGGGCCGCGCCTGGGTCGCGACGTCCAGCACGCCATCAAGGGCTCGAAGTCCGGCGACTGGTCGGTGGCCGACGACGGCACCGTCACCGCCGGGGGCCTGGCGCTGGTCGAGGGGGAGTTCGTCCTCGAGACCGTCGCCGGGGCCGCCGGTGACGACACCGCCCTCGGGATGCTCCCCGGCTCGGGCTTCGTCGTCCTCGACACCGCCGTGACCCCCGAGCTGGCCGCCGAGGGTCTGGCCCGCGACCTGGTCCGCGCGGTGCAGCAGGCCCGCCGCGACGCCGGTCTCGCCGTCTCCGACCGGATCGCGCTGAGCATCGGCGGGTCGAGCGCCGTGCAGGACGCGGCGCGCACCCACGAGAAGCTGATCGCCGGCGAGACGCTGGCGACGACGTACGTCGTGGGCGAGGGGGGCGCCGAGCAGACGGCCGACGTCCAGGTGGGAGACGGTGAGCCGGCCCGGATCACGGTGGCTCGAGCCTGACCCCGGGCGGTCCGGCGGGAGGGGGTCAGGAAGGCAAGGGCCAGGCGGGGGGCCAGCAGGGCAATTCGTGCCTCGAGGTCGTGGATACGCACGAATGGGTCAGGAAATGGTCTGAACGGGCCAGTGACAGTGGTCCGTACGGGCCGGTTGTGCCATGGCCGGATGGGCCACCCGGACCATCCCGGGGTCATTTGTCGGTCCCGCTAGTGCCCTGGTGCTCCGACCTTCGTACGTTGCGAACGTCCCGCGCGACGACGACGAAGGATACCGGCCATGGGCAAGAAAATGCGTGATCAGCAGGTCAGACGAACCATCAGGAGCCGGTCTCGAACCGCCATCGCGGTCGCCGCAACGGCGATGCTCGCGCTCGGTCTGGGCGTGAGCCCGGCCGTGTCGGCCGAGAAGGACGGCGACGGGTCGTCGGTCAGCACGCAGGAGACGCCGTCCAACCGGCCCCGCACGGCCGAGGGCCGCGCGATCGAGGCGGCGAGCAGCTACCTCGCCGCGCACGCCCGGGAGGTGCACCGAGCCAAGGGCGACACCTTCCGTCGGACCACGGCGACCCGGGGCACGCAGGGCCTCTGGTACGTCGCCTTCGAGAGGACCCACCGGGGGCTCCCAGTCGTCGGTGGCGACCTGGTCGTGCTCGTCGATCGCCACGGGAACGCACTGAGGGCCAACGTGCAGCAGACCCGCGCGATCCAGCTCGACAGCACCGAGGCCACGCGCAGCCGGGCCCAGGCCCGGACTGCTGCCCGTCAGAACCTCGACAACGTGCAGAGCGTCACGCGCCCGCGCCTGGTGGTCCTGGCCCGTGGCCCGGCCCGCCTGGCCTGGGACACCACGGCGGCCGGACGGTCCGACGGTGACCGGGCCCGCGTGCGGGTGCTGAGCGATGCGACCACCGGCGCGGTCCTGGAGACCATGGACGAGGTGGTGGCGGGACAGGGGTCGGGCCACTACTACCCGAACGTCTCGTTCCCGACCACCGACGACGGGGGCGGCGCGTTCAGCATGCGCGACCCGAGCCGCTTCGGCGTGGAGTGCGCCGACCAGTCGGGCTCGGTCCTCACCGGCAACGACGACCAGTGGGGTGGGCCGGGCGGCTCGGCCGCGTTGGCGCTCGAACGCGCCTGCGTCGACGTGCTGTACGGCCTGGACCGCGAGATCGCGATGCTCGACGACTGGTTCGGGCGCGACGGCATCGACGGTTTCGGGGGGTCCGTCCCCGCGTGGGTCGGGCTCAACGACGTCAACGCCTACTACGACGGGTCGATCACGTCCTACGGCCACACCGCTGACGGGCTGCGGCCTCTCACCAGCATCGACATCGTGGCGCACGAGTACGGCCACCAGATCTTCGACTACACCCCCGGCAGCAGCACCGGCGACAACGAGACCGGCGGCCTGAACGAGGCGACCGGCGACATCTTCGGCGCGCTGACCGAGGCGTACGCCGCCAACCCGTCCGACCCGGCCGACTACCTCGTGGGTGAAGAGGTGGACCTCGACGGCTCGGGCCCCATCCGCAACATGGCCCACCCCTCGTCCATCGGCACCGCCGTCGACTGCTACTCGGCCGCGGTGGCCGACCCCAACCAGGTGGAGGTGCACGACGCGGCCGGCCCCCTGAACCACTGGTTCTACCTGCTCGCCGAAGGGTCCGGGCCCGCCTCGCCCACCTGTGACGGATCCACCGTGACCGGCATCGGCATGCAGCGGGCCGCGGAGATCTTCTACAACGCGCTGTTGATGAAGACCTCGTTCTGGACGCACGCCGACGCCCGCAACGCCACGCTGTTCGCCGCTCGCGCGCTCTACGGCAACACCGACTGCACCAACTTCGGTGCCACCGCCGCCGCGTGGGGCGGCGTGGACGTCGCCGCCACTCCCAGCGAGCCGACCTGTGCCGTGCCCTCGGGGCCGGCAGAGGTCTCCACGACGCTGATCATCGACTCCTCGGGCAGCATGAGCAGTGAGGACCCGAACGACCAGCGCAAGGACGCCGGCGTGGCCTACCTGACCGCCTCGCAGGAGACCGACGAGGTCGGCGTGGTCGACTTCGACGACTCGGTGCGCCTGCTGTCCGACCCCGTCGACGTCGGCACCAACCGGGCCTTCCTCACCAACGCCATCTCCACGATCGACTCCTCCGGAGGCACGGACCTCGGCCTCGGGCTCGGCACCGGCTGCGACTCCCTCGACCGGGCGACCGCGCCCGTGCGGGCGGCCATCTTCCTCACGGACGGTGTCGGCTCCTACAACGGTGAGGCGGACTGCTACGTGCAGAAGGGCTGGCCGGTCTACAGCATCGGGCTGGGCTCCGGGGTCGACGCGGCCCTGCTCCAGGACATCGCCACCAGCACGGGCGGTCGCTATCTGGCGATCGACGACGCCACCAACCTGATCTGCGAGTTCCAGCAGATCCGCGCCGAGATCGGCGGGCAGGTCCCGGGCAGCTGTGCGCCCACCGGTTCGGTGGGCCAGGGCGGGGCCTTCACCCAGGACGTCGACGTCCCGGCCGGGACGGGCCAGACGACGTTCACCCTGAGCTACGGGGGGTCCACACCGCTCGCACCGGGCGGTGCTTCAGCGAACGCCGCGCCCGACGGCACGGCCCTGTCCCTGAGCCTGCTGTCGCCCACCAACGTCAGCTACGACCGCAACACGGTCTCGCCGGACTTCTTCGCGTCGGTGGGTCAGACCTACGAGAGCTTCACCGTCACCGGTCCGGCCCCCGGGCTCTGGAAGGCGACCGTGACCGGCGACTCGGTGCCGGGGGGCACCGCGACGTTCAACCTCTCGACGGTCGTGCTCGGCGGGGGCGGCCCTCCTCCGGCACCGGGGACGATCGGAGTGCTGACGCCGCCCTCGATCATCGGGGCCGCTCGCGTGGGGTCGCCGATCAGCGTGAGCCCCGGCGCCTACGACGTGCCGTCGCCGACGTTCGCCTACCTGTGGCTGCTCGACGGCGTCCCGGTCCCGGGTGCGACGGGCGCGACCTTCACGCCGGCGCCCGCCGACGTGGGCAAGGCGGTGCAGGCGCGGGTCACCGTGACCAAGGACGGCTTCGACCCGAAGGTCCTCTTCACCGACGACCAGACGGTGGCCCCGGGTGCCGCGCCGACCGCGACGACGCCTCCGTCCATCACCGGCGACGGTGCCGTGGGGGAGACGCTCACTGCGGTCGACGGGACCTGGAGCCGGGCCGGCGCCACGCTGAGCCGGCAGTGGCTGCGGGACGGGGTCGCCCTGCCCGGTGAGACCGGGGCGACGTACGACGTCGTGCTGGCCGACCTGGGCAAGGAGATCTCGGTCGAGGTGACCGCCACCCAGCTCGGGTACGACGACGGGGTGGCGCGCAGCGGCGCGGTCACCATCGTGCGCAACGGTGACCTGACCAACACGGTGCTGCCGTCCATCAGCGGCACTCCCGGCCTGGGCCGGACGTTGACGGCGTCGCCGGGCGGGTGGTCCCAGCCGGGCGCCACGTTCGGCTACCAGTGGCGTCGCAACGGTGCCGCCATCCCGGGCGCGACGTCCGCGACGTACGGCGTCGGGGCCAGTGACCTCGGGCGCTCGCTCGACGTCCTGGTGACCGCCGCGCTCGACGGCTACGAGTCGAGCTCGGCGAGCGCCGCCCCGGTCTCGGTGCCGCGGCTCGCCTCGGTCACCTCCGCGTCGCTGGCCAGGAAGATGGTGCGCGAGGGCCAGCGCGGCCGGGTCAAGGCCCTGGTCCAGGTGTCCGGTGTGCGACCGAGCGGCCTCGTGCAGGTGATGAAGGGCGACCGGGTCCTGGTCGAGAAGTCACTGCGGCGCCGCGGCGCGACCCACCGGTGGCTGCGGCTGCCGGAGCTCGGCCGCGGACGGCACGTGCTCGACGTCGTCTACGTGGGCGACTCCCGGGTCGCTCCCTCGACCGACCGGGTGCGCCTGCGGGTCAAGCGGGCGCGCCGCTGAGGCCGAGCCGGCCGGCCATCCGGTCGAGGGACGCACGGACCTCGTCGGGTGACCGGTCCGGCACGCCCCAGATCAGCTCGCTGACCCCGGCCTCGGCCCACTCCGCGAAGTCCTGCGGGGTGGGCCTGGCCGCGATCAGCACCCGGATGTCGGGTGCGCCGTCGCGGCCGGCAGCGGCCCACGCACGGGTGAGGGCGGCGGCCTTCTCGCCGATGCCGGTCTCGCGGGGGGTGGTCATCCAGCCGTCGGCGCTGCGGGCGATCCAGGCGAAGGTCTTCGGCCCGCCACCGGCCCCGATGATCAGCGGGACGTGGGCCTGGACCGGCTTCGGGAAGGCCCACGACGGCCCGAACGAGACGAACTCGCCGTCGTAGGACGCCTCCTCCTGCGTCCACAGCGCGCGCATCGCCTCGACGTACTCGCGCAGGACGGTACGCCGCTTGGCTGCCGGGACGTGGTGGTCGGCGAGCTCGTCGGTGTTCCAGCCGAACCCGGCGCCGATGGTCACCCGGCCGCCGGAGAGGTGGTCGAGGGTGGCGATGGTCTTGGCCAGCGTGATCGGGTCGGACTCGACGGGCAGCGCCACCGCGGTGGCCAGGCGGAGGCGCGTGGTGACGGCGGCCGCGGTGGCCAGCGAGACCCAGGGGTCGAGCGTGCGCAGGTAGCGGTCGTCGGGCAGCGACTCGTCGCCGGTGCCGGGGTGGGCGGCGTCGCGACGGACCGGGATGTGGGTGTGCTCGGGCACGTAAAGGGTGTCGAAGCCCCGCTCCTCCGCGGCGACGGCCAGCTCGGCGGGGGTGATCCCGCGGTCGGAGGAGAAGAGGACGACACCGTTGCGCATGACTCAGAGTAGAACGTGTTCCAGTTTTGTGGGAGGGGTCGGGGGGACTTGTCGGCCGCTCCCTGAATCCCCGGTCGGCCGGTGACTCCTCGGCTGGTTGACTAACGGCCATGACCGCGCCCCCTGCCGACCAGCCTGTCGCTGAGCCTGCCGCACCCCCCGTGCTCGACCTGTCCGCCGACGTGCTCGCGCTGACCCAGCAGCTGGTCGGCATCGAGTCGGTCAGCCACGACGAGCAGGCCATCGCCGACGCGGTCGAGGCCGCCCTGCGCACGCTCGGCCACCTCAGAGTCACCCGGCACGGCAACACGGTCGTGGCCCGCACCGACCTCGGCCGGGCGGAGCGGGTGGTGCTCGCCGGTCACCTCGACACCGTCCCGGTCAACGCCAACCTGCCCGCGCGGCTCGACGACGACGGGATCCTGCACGGCCTCGGCACCTGCGACATGAAGGGCGGCGACGCGGTGATCCTGCGGCTCGCCGCCACGATCGCCGCGCCGGTGCGCGACCTGACGCTGGTCCTCTACGACTGCGAGGAGATCGAGGCCCACCACAACGGTCTCTTCAAGCTCAGCCAGAGCGATCCCGACCTGCTGGCCGCCGACTTCGCGATCCTGATGGAGCCCTCCGACGCGGTCGTCGAGGCGGGCTGCCAGGGCTCGCTCCACGTCGACGTCAGCGTGCCGGGGGAGCGCTCGCACTCCGCGCGGGCCTGGAAGGGCGTCAACGCCATCCACCGCGCGGCGCCGGTGCTCGAGCGGCTCAACGCCTACGAGCCGCGCCGCCCGGTGATCGACGGGCTGGAGTACCACGAGGGCCTCAACGCCGTCGGCATCCGCGGCGGGGTCGCGACCAACGTGCTCCCGGACGAGTGCGTGGTCTCGGTCAACTACCGCTTCGCGCCCGACCGCAGCGAGGCCGAGGCCGAGGCCTACGTCCGCGAGGTCTTCCAGGGGTACGACGTCACCCTCACCGACACCTCCCCGGGCGCCCTGCCGGGGCTCGAGCGTCCGGCGGCCGCGGCCTTCGTCGAGGCCGTCGGCGGCGTGGTCAACCCGAAGTTCGGCTGGACCGACGTCGCCCGCTTCACCCTGCTCGGGGTGCCCGCGGTCAACTTCGGCCCCGGCGACCCGATGTTCGCCCACAAGCAGGACGAGCACGTGCCGGTCGAGCACCTGCACCGGTGCGAGGCGGTCCTGCGGGCCTGGCTGGAGGGCGAGGGGTGAAGTCCAAGCACAAGGGACCGGTGCTGCAGCGGCGTGACCAGGTCGACGGCACCACCACCGACCAGCGGCTGCTGGACTCCCGCGGTGCCAGCGACTGGGTGCACACCGACCCGTGGCGGGTGCTGCGCATCCAGGCGGAGTTCGTCGAGGGCTTCGGCGCGCTGGCCGAGCTCGGGCCGGCCGTGGGGGTCTTCGGCTCGGCGCGCACCGCGACCGACCACCCGTCGTACGCCCAGGGCGAAGAGGTGGGCCGGGCGCTGGTGGAGGCCGGCTTCGCGGTGATCACCGGCGGCGGACCCGGCGCGATGGAGGCCGCCAACAAGGGCGCCTGCGAGGCCGGCGGCGTCAGCGTGGGGCTCGGCATCGAGCTGCCCTTCGAGCTGGGGCTCAACGAGTGGGTCGACGTCGGCATCAACTTCCGCTACTTCTTCGCGCGCAAGACGATGTTCGTGAAGTACTCCCAGGGCTTCGTCGTCCTGCCCGGTGGCCTCGGCACCCTCGATGAGATGTTCGAGGCGCTGACGCTGGCCCAGACCCAGAAGATCACCGCCTTCCCGATCGTGCTGCTCGGCACGGACTACTGGTCGGGCCTGATCGCCTGGCTGCGTGACACCGTGCTCGCCGACGGCAAGATCGCCGAGGAGGACCTCGACCGGCTCGTGCTCACCGACGACGTCGACGAGGCCGTGGCCCTGATGGTCGCGGCCCGGGGCTCGCGGTGATCTGGCTCTTCGCGATCCTGATCGTGCTCGCCATGGGCGGGATCGCGGCGGTGGCGGCGGGGCGCGGCGGCCCGCTCGCTGCGGCGTACGACGACCGACCCGACGCGATCGTCCCGGCGACCGGCCCGGTGCGGGCCGAGGACCTGCGCCGGGTGCGCTTCTCGCTGGCCTTCCGCGGCTACCGGATGGGCGAGGTCGACGCGCTGCTCGACCGGCTGGCCCGCCAGGAGGAGGAGCGGGAGCGGGAGCAGGATCAGGAGCAGGATCAGGAGCGGGCGCAGGAGAGCCGTCTGGACCGGGCGCGCCCGGAGACCGCTCCGGGCCCCGACGGGCCTCCGGTCTGACAGGATCGGCCCCGTGCCGACCCAGGTGATCGTCTACGTCCTGACCGCGCTGGCCGCGGTCGCGATCGTGCTGACCCGTCTGCGCCTCTCCGGCAGTGCGGCCGGACGCGTGGACGTCGGCTCCCGGCTGCTCGCGGTGCACACCGTCGCGGGAGGGCTGGCGCTCGCCGGCTGGCTGGTCTACCTGGTCGCCGCCGGCCCCCTCGGTGAGGGCGCGGCCGGGCTCGTCGGCATCGCCTCGTTGGCCTGCTGGTGGGTCGTCGCCGGAGCCGGGCTGCTGATCCTGGGACGGTGGCTGCCCAGCCGGGGCCGGCACGCCGCCGACGCCACGTCCGACACCTGGTCCGAGGGACCGGGGCTCTCCGTGCTCGCCCACGTCGGCATGCTGGTCGGGGTCATCGTGTTCACCTGGGCCTACCTCGTGGCGGCCGTGTGAGGCGCAGCCGGGTGAGGTCGCGCCGTACGACGTCGGGCCGGCGCGTCACCGGGACCGCAGGCGCTCTGCTCGCGTCGCTGCTCGCCACCGGCCTCGCGCTGCCCGTGACGAGCAGCGGAGCAGCGACCGTCGAAGCGGCGCCCGGCGCCCGGCTCGCCGCCGCGGACTCCGAGGCCGTGATCGGACGTCGGGTCCTGGGTCGGTCGGCCAGGGGACGGCGGCTCACCGCCTGGCACCTCGGCGACGCGCGGGCCACGCCCACGGTCGTGCTGATCTCCACGATGCACGGCAACGAGCCGCACACGCGGCGGATCCTGGAGTCGCTCCGCGACGGTCCGCCGATCCGCGGGGTCGACCTGTGGGTCGTCCCGACCTACAACCCCGACGGCCTCGCCCGACGTACGCGCAAGAACGCTCGCGGAGTCGACCTCAACCGCAACTACCCCTACGACTGGGCCGACCTCGACGGCAACTACGAGTCCGGGCCCCGGCCGAGCTCGGAGCCCGAGACCCGCGCGATGATGCGGTTCCTGACCGATGTGCGCCCCGACTTCGTGCTGAGCTTCCACCAGCCGCTCAACAGCGTCGACACCGACACCAAGTCACCGCGCTTCGCCCGGCGCGTGGCCCGCACGCTGCACCTGCCGACCCGCACGCTCGACTGCGGCGGGGTGTGCCACGGGACGATGACCGGCTGGTTCAACCACACCTTCCCCGGGGTCGCCCTGACGGTCGAGTACGGCGCCCGGCCCGGCCGGCGGCGGATGACGCGCGTCGCGCCGGAGCAGGTGCTGCGGATCTTCCGTGCCCGCTACGCCGAGCTCACCGCCGAGTCGGTCCCGGACGCCGACCCCTCCTAGTCAGCGGCCCTCGAAGACCGGCTTCTCCTTGGCGACGAACGCGGCGACGGCGGCGGAGTGGTCGCTGGTCGCGCCGGTGCGCTGCATCATCGAGCTCTCGAAGGCGACGGCCTCCTCGAAGGTGTGACCGGCCGCGTAGGCGACCGAGCGGCGCATCGAGCCGAGCGCGACCGTCGGACCGTCGGCCAGGCGACGGGCCAGGGCGGTCACCTCCGTCACCAGGGCGTCGGCCGGGACCACGTGGGTGGCCAGACCGAGCTCGAGCGCCTCCTCGGCCTTGATCGTGCGCGGGAAGTAGAGCAGCTCCATCGCCTTGGCCCGCCCGACCAGCAGCGGGAGGTGGTAGCTCGCCCCGGTGTCGCACGACAGCGCGACGTTGGCGAACGCGAGGTTGAAGCCGGCCGTGTCGGCCATGATCCGCAGGTCGCACGCGAAGGCCAGGCTGGCGCCCGCGCCCGCGGCGACCCCGTTGACGGCGGCCACGACCGGCTTCTCCATCGCCACCAGGGCGGAGACGATCGGGTTGTAGTGCGCGTCGACGGTGTTGAACAGCTGGTCGCTCCCGCCGTTGTCCAGCAGCTCGATGTGCTCCTTGAGGTCCTGCCCGGTGCAGAAGGCGCGACCGGTGCCGGTGAGCACCACACAACGCACCGCGGGGTCCTCGCCCACCGAGCGCACGGTGTCGAGCAGCAGCTCCTTGGTCGCGACGTCGAGGCTGTTCATCGCGTCGGGACGGTTGAAGGTGATGGTCGCGATGCCCTCGGAGACGTCGAGCAGGACCGGGGCGGAGGAGGCGTCGTTCATGGGCCGAGTCTGCCAGGCCCGGGGACCTGGGGGTGCCCGTGGTGCAGGACACCCGCTGCATGGGGGATAATGGACGCTGCAGGTGCGAGCGACTGGTCTGGACTGGCCTGTCTGCTCTCGGTCTCTTGAGCCATAGGGAAGAGGTGCCGCATGGCGGCAATGAAGCCGCGGACCGGCGACGGCCCGCTCGAGGTCACCAAGGAGGGCAGGGGCATCGTCATGCGAGTCCCGCTCGAAGGTGGTGGCCGGCTGGTCGTCGAGCTGAACGCCGAGGAGGCCGGCGCGCTCGGTGAGGCCCTCAAGAACGTCGTAGGGTGACCCGCCCCGTCCTTCCCAGTCAGGTTTCTCCTCCGGAGATCGCGCTCAGTCCCCTCGGGGCCCACGCCATCGTGGGCGTCGACGTGGTCGCCGTGCCCGTCCTGCCCGACGAGGCCGGTACGACGGTGCTGCTCGGCCCCGGCGGGGCCGAGGCGGGCGAGGCGATCGGCGTCGACCTCCTCGCCGTGCTCGAGGCCGGACGGGCCTCGGGCGCCACCGGCGAGGTGCTGGCCGTGCCCGTGCCGCTCGGCACCGCCGACAACCCCGACCTGCGCCTGGTGCTGCTCGTGGGGGTGGGCGCGGCCGCTCCGACCGACCTCCGGCGCGCCGGGGCCGCGCTCGCGCGGCGGGTGAGGTCGCGGAACGCCGTGGCCACCACCCTCGGCTACCTCGAGGACGCGCTCGAACCCCTCGTCGTGGGGCTGATGCTCGGCTCGTTCGCGTTCCACTGGCGCTCGCGCCCGCCCGAGCACCCGCCCGTGGGTCGGGTGGTGCTGTCGGGGCTCGACGAGCAGGAGCACCGCGCGGCGCTGCGGCGCGCGGTGGCCGTGGGTGGTGCCGGGTGGCGCTCGCGGATGCTGGCCACGGTGCCCTCCAACCTCAAGAACCCGCCCTGGCTTGCCGAGCAGGCCGAGGATCTGGCCGCCGAGGCCGGGCTCCGGGTCCGCGTCTGGGACGAGCCGGCGCTCGCCGAGGGTGGCTTCGGCGGGCTCCTCGGGGTGGGGCGGGCCTCGGCCACCCCGCCCCGGCTGATCCGTCTCGACTACGCCCCCCGGGGCGCCGGTCGCTCCACGCCGACGGTCGTGCTGGTCGGCAAGGGGATCACGTTCGACTCCGGCGGGCTCTCGATCAAGCCCGGCGAGGCGATGTCGACGATGAAGCGCGACATGACCGGCGGCGGCGTGGTCCTCTCCACGATGGCCGCGCTCGCGGCCGTCGACTGCCCGGTGCGGGTGGTGGGGCTCGTCCCGGCGGCCGAGAACGCCGTCTCCGGCAACGCGCTGCGACCCGGTGACGTCGTGCGCCACTACGGCGGTCGCACCAGCGAGGTCACCAACACCGACGCCGAGGGCCGTCTGGTGCTGGCCGACGCGCTGGCGTACGCCGTGGCCGAGGTGGAGCCCGACGCGATCGTCGACGTCGCCACCCTCACCGGCGGCGTCAAGGTCGCGCTGGGCCAGGACCTGGGCGGTCTCTTCGCCACCGACGACCACCTCGCCGAGTCGCTGCTCGCCGCGGGCCAGAGCTCGGGCGAGCAGCTGTGGCGACTGCCGCTGCACCGCGCCTATGCCGACAAGCTCTCCTCCAAGGTCGCCGACGCCGACAACGCCTCGGGCGGCCCGGGCGCGATCATGGCCGCGCTGTTCCTGCAGGCGTTCGTGGGCGACGTCCCGTGGGCGCACCTCGACATCGCCTCGGTCGGCGACGTGCCCGAGGACCGCCACGAGTGGACCGCCGGCCCGTCGGGCTTCGGGTCCCGGGTGCTGCTGACCTGGCTGGGGTCCCCGGATCCCCTGGCCGGTGTGGGCTCGCGATGACCGGCACGTCGGCCGGCCGGACGACCGGCCTGCGCGGGCTGACCGTGCGCTGGTCGCTCGCCGAGGCGTCCGAGGACGTCCTGGACCGGTTGGCGGCGTACGTCGAGGAGACCTCCCACGCGCGCTTCACCGGGATGTCCGGGCTCTGCTTCAAGACCTGGCGGGCGCGCCGCGGCGAGTGGTTCGAGGGCAGCTACGTCTTCGCCACCGACCAGGCGCGGGCCGACTTCCAGGCGGCCTTCACCGCCGAGGCCGCGACTGCACCGGGCTCGATGATCATCGGCAGTGCGCCGGTGCTGGTCGAGGCCTGCGAGGTCGTGGCGATCGCCGAGGGCTGGGACGGGTTCTCGGCGTCTGCTCGGGGCTGAGGACCGAGCTCACGGTTCTTCTGGGAGCCAGACCTTCTTGGCCATGAGGAGGCCGTCGCCGACGGGGAGGAGCACCTCGACGAGGCCCTCGTGCTCGCTGACCAGGCGACCGAGGTCGCGGATGGCGGTGGTCTCCTCGTCGCGCTGGGCGGGGTCGGCGACCCGGTCGTGCCACAGGGCGTTGTCGAAGGCGACGACGCCGCCGGGGCGCAGCAGCCGCAGCGCCTCGGTGAGGTAGGCGGCGTACTCGGTCTTGTCGCCGTCGCAGAAGACCAGGTCGTAGTGGCCGTCGGTGAGCCGCGGCAGCACCTCCAGCGCAGCGCCGGCGATGGTGCGGACCCGCGGTGAGGCGAAGCCGCCCTCGGCGAAGGTCTCGCGGGCCAGGCGCTGGTGCTCGGCCTCCACGTCGACGGTGGTCAGCACGCCGTCGGCGCGCATGCCGCGCAGCAGCCACAGCCCGGAGACGCCGGAGCCGGTGCCGACCTCCACGACCGCGCGGGCCTCGAGCACCGAGGCCAGGAAGCGCAGCGCTGCCCCGCCTCCGGAGCCGATGGCGACGACGCCGACCTCCTCGGCGCGGGCGCGCCCGGCGGTCAGGACGGCGTCCTCCTCGACGTACTGCTCGGCATAGGTCCAGCTGGTCGCGGCCAGCGGTGCGGTCGGGGTGCTGATGACGAGCCTCCTGGGCGACGGGCGAACGCTTCGGACCCTAGCGCCTCCGAGCCCCACGCTGGCGCAGCCCCGCCGCCGCGACCCGGCCGCCGCCACCCGGAACACGCCGCGGATCCCGTTCGTTGACCGGTCATGACCCGCCGACCTGCTGTCCCGTACGCGGCTGCCGGCGTGCTCACAGGCTCCTCTCAGCAGCGGTGCCTACCGTGAGGGGAGCACACCGCCGCACGCGTCCCGAAGGGGCCACCATGGAGCCGACCAGCCGCGAGCCGGACCGTTCCCTGCTGCCCGAGGGCGCCGACCCGGTCCCGACCTGGGACGAGATCGTGGCGCAGCACTCGGCGCGGGTCTACCGGCTGGCCTACCGCCTGACCGGCAACCCCCACGACGCCGAGGACCTCACGCAGGAGGTCTTCGTCCGGGTCTTCCGCTCCCTCGACACCTACACGCCCGGCACGTTCGCGGGCTGGCTGCACCGGATCACGACGAACCTGTTCCTCGACCAGGCCCGTCGCAAGCAGCGGATCCGCTTCGACGCGCTGTCCGACGAGCGCGCCGACCGGCTCAGCAGCAGCGGACCGACTCCCGATGCGGCGTACGCCGACCGCACCTTCGACGACGACATCGAGCGGGCGCTGGCCACGCTCCCGCCCGACTTCCGCGCCGCGGTGGTGCTCTGCGACGTCGAGGGCCTCAGCTATGAGGAGATCGCCGACATCCTGGGGGCCAAGCTCGGCACGGTCCGGTCCCGGATCCACCGTGGTCGCGCGATGCTGCGCGCCGCGCTGGCCCACCGCGCGCCCCCCTCCGGCCGCACCCGCTACGCCGGTCCGCTGGTCGCGGCGTCCGCCCCTGCCGCGGAGGGGGTCTGATGGGACCGCCGCCGATCGGTCACCTCGGTCCGCGGGTGAGCGCGTTGCTCGACGGCCGGCTGTCCTCGGAGGAGGAGGACCGCGCCTGGGCCCACGTGCACTCCTGCCACGCGTGCCGCGACCTGGTCGAGCGGGAGGGCTGGATCAAGACCCGCCTCGCCGGCCTGTCGCCGCAGCAGCCGGTCCAGCCCCCACCCCACCTCGTGGGGTCGTTGCTGGGCCTCCCGCCGCGCCAACCGTCCGACGTGGCCCGGCTGGGTCCCCTCGGCCACGGGGCCGGGCTCGGTGACGGGCTCCCGGTCCCGCGCCGACCGGCCCTGGGACTGGTGGCGCTCGGCGGGGGCGCGGTCGGCGCCGCCGTGCTCGGGGTGCTCGCTCTCGGCACGGCGCCGGCCGACGCGCCGTCGTTCGAACGCCGCGTCCCCGTCACCCAGCTCGTGACCCCCACCCCGGCTCCGGTCGCCTCGCCGTCGCCCGGACGCCGCCAGGGTCGCTGACCGCGGCCCCTGGCGCCGGTCGTCGTGCGGTGCACCCGCTGAGGTGTGGGGTTTTGCGGAGCAGGGGATGATGGTGCCGTGACTGACCAGGAGCACGAGTCGAGGCCCCCCGAGCGCGACGAGGTCGGCGACCCGACCCAGCCGTTGTCGGTCGGGCGCTTCGCCTACGACGCACCGGCTCCCAGCAGCACCGACAGCACCGACAGCACTGACAGTGCTGCCGGCTCCCCGGCGCACGCCGGTCCGCCTCCGGGCGCGCCGGGCCGCCCCGACCTGGGCCCGGCCCCCTCGTGGGTCCCGCCGGCCCCGGGGCCCTGGCCGGCGTTCCCGCCGCCCGGCACCCAGCCGATGCCCGCCGGCGCAGCGCGCCACGCAGGGCGACCGCGGGCCCGGGTCAGCGGCTGGATGTGGCCGGCGGTGGCCCTGATGGCCCTGGTCGTCGGCGTGGCGGGCGGGGTCGGCGGCTCGATCGCCTACCAGGAGCTGAGCGGACCCGACGAGCTGCTCGGCACGGTCGACGGCGGGATCGAGGCCGTCGACACCGAGTCGCTGCCGCCGCTGGAGGTCGACGACGGCAGCGTCGCCTCGGTGGCCCAGGAGCTGCTGCCGAGCACGGTGCAGATCTCCGCCGAGTTCGAGGACCAGGACGGCGGCGCCACGGGCTCCGGCTTCGTGCTGGACCGTCAGGGTCACGTCGTCACCAACAACCACGTGGTGGCCGACGCCGCCGAGAACGACGGTCCGATCCAGATCGTCGACGTGCAGGGCAACCGCTACGACGCCACCGTGGTGGGCCGCAGCCCGGTCTACGACCTCGCGGTGCTCTACGCCGAGGACGCCACCGACCTGCGCCCGGCGTCGCTCGGCGCCTCCAAGCGGCTCCGGGTGGGCGAGGGCGTCGTCGCGATCGGCTCGCCGCTCGGACTCAGCTCGACGGTCACCTCGGGCATCGTCAGCGCACTCAACCGGCCGGTGACCACCGGCGAGACGGCCGACGACTCGTCGTACATCAACGCCGTGCAGACCGACGCGGCCATCAACCCCGGCAACTCCGGGGGGCCGTTGGTCAACCTGCGCGGCCAGGTGGTGGGAGTCAACTCCGCCATCGCGACGACGGGCGGCGGCACGTTCAGCGGCGAGGCCGGCAACATCGGGGTGGGCTTCGCGATCCCGATCGAGCAGGTGATCATCACCTCCGACCAGATCCTGAGGAACGGCGAGGCCCGCTTCCCCGTGATCGGGGCCCAGGTGCAGACCGGGGGGCCCGGTGGCGAGGGTGCGCTGATCGACGAGGTCCTCTCCGACACCCCGGCCGAGCAGGCCGGGCTCGAGAAGGGCGACGTCGTCGTCGCCGTGGACGGCGAGCGGGTCACCGACGGCAAGGGACTGATCGTGGCCATCCGCAGCCACCAGCCGGGCGAGACGATCGAGTTCACCTACACCCGCAAGGGACGCGAGGAGACGGCCCAGGTGACCCTCGGCGGCGAGACGGGCTAGCGGGCGGGGTCCTCGTCGGAGGCGGAGGCCTCCACGAACGGGTGCTCGGTGACGTAGGTCGCGGCCTCGGAGTACATCCGCTGGATGTACTCCTCCAGCTTGGTGGACTCGACCCGCCACTGGCCCCGGCCGCCGATCTTGATCGCGGTGAGCTCGCCGCGGCGCACCATCGCGTAGACCTGGGCGCTCGAGGTGTTGAGCACCTCGGCGACGTCGGCGAGGGTCAGGAAGCGCGGAGTGGCAGCCATGCCCCCATCGTCGCACCTCGGGACCCTGGGATCGGATGTCGGCTCGCGGCCTGTGGAGGACCAGGTGACCAGCAGGCTTCTTCGCTGCATGATGTGAGGGTGTCCAGAGATCTCGGGATCCCCGGCGCGCCGACCCCCGCGCCGACCGGCCCCACCGCCACCGCCAACGGCAGCGCCCACCCCGGTGCGTCCCGATCCGCCGCGCCGCCGCCCGCGCTGCGCTCCTCGAGCCCCGGCTGGCGAGACCCCCGGCTGTGGCTCGGCGTGGCCATCGTCGCCGTCTCGGTGGTGGCCGGCTCCCGGCTGCTCGCGGCCGCCGACGACACCGTCTCGGTGTGGAGCGTGACCTCTGACATGGGCGTCGGCGACACCGTCACCACCGAGGACCTGGAGGCCCGCCAGGTCCGGTTCGCCAGCAGGGAGGACCTCGAGCGCTACGTCACCGTCGACCAGACGCTGCCGGCCGACCTCGAGCTGACCCGCGGTCTCGGTGCCGGAGAGCTGCTGCCGCGCGGCGCCCTGGGCGACGCCGCTGACAGCGACACCGTGGTGGTGCGGATCGCCGTCGAGGACGAGCAGATCCCCGCCGGGGTCACCCGGGGATCGAGCGTGCACGTGTTCCTCACCGGCACCGGGGGCGGCGTCCCCGCTGGCGGAGGGGACCGGTCGGGCGGGGACCAGGAGGCCGGTGAGCCCGCGCTGGCCGACGTGACCGTCGTCGACGCCCCGCCCCTGGCCGACAACCTCGCGGCCACCGGCAACCGGACGATCGACGTCGTCGTGACCGAGGAGCAGGCGCGGGGCTACTTCGCCGGTCGAGCCGCGCTGGAGTCCCCGACGGTGACCGTGGTGCAGGCAGACCGATGATCGTCGTCCTGGTCGTCGCCTCCGGAGCCGCGTGGGAGTCGGCCGCCTTGACCGCGCTGGGTCAGCACCCCGGCATCGTGGTGCTCAAGCGCTGCGTCGACGTCGACGACCTGCTCGCCTCCGCCTCGGCGGGCCAGGCACAGGTGGCCGTGCTCGGGCTGGAGGCGCCGGGCCTGGACGCCGCGGCGGTCGACCTGCTCCGCCAGCACGGCGTCCGCCCCCTCGCCGTCGTGCCCGCGGCGCTGATGGAGGCGGGCCGGGCGCGAGCGGCACGGGTCGGCATCCACACGCTCCTCGGCGACGACCGGCTCGAGGCCCTGCCCGACCTGGTCGCCGCCGATCCCACGCCCGCACCCGCGTCTCCGCCGGTGCCCCTCGGGGCCGTGCCACCGGTGCCGGCTCCGGGGAGCGGCGGGCGTGTCGTCGCCGTCTGGGGCGCCACCGGCGCACCCGGGCGTACGACGGTGGCCGCGGGCCTGGCCGGCGAGCTCGCGCGCCGGCGGCTGCGCACGATCCTGGTCGACGCCGACCCCTACGGCGGGGCGGTGGCCCAGCACCTCGGGATCATGGACGAGGTGTCGGGCATCCTGGCCGCGGCCCGACTCTCCACCGGCGGCACGCTCGAGCAGCGGTTCACCTCCGTGCAGCGCGGCGTCGACGCGGCGCTCTCGGTCATCACCGGTCTGCCGCGCCCCGACCGCTACGTGGAGGTGCGCAGCGGGGTGGTCGAGCACCTCCTGCAGGTCGCCTCGACGCAGGCGCAGGTCGTGGTCGACACCGGCTTCGGCCTCGAGGAGACCGGACCCGACCACGCGGCGCGCCCCGGCCGCAACCAGATGACCCTCGGCGCGCTCGAGGCCGCCGACGAGGTCGTGGTCGTCGGCGCGGCCGACCCCGTCGGCCTGTCCCGGCTGGCCCGGGCGATCGTCGAGCTGGGCGAGCTCCACCCCGGCCGGCCGCTGCGCGTCGTGGTCAACCGGATGCGCCCCAGCCTGGGCTGGTCCGAGGGCGACGTCGCCACGATGATCGCCGGCTTCGCGCGCCCCACCAGCCTGCACTTCCTGCCCGACGACCGGCCGGCCGTCGACCGGGCCCTGGTCACCGGGCGGCTGCTGGTGGAGTGCGGCGAGTCGCCGCTGACCCGGGCGCTCTCGGGGCTGGCCGACGCCCTCGCGCTCGGACCGACGGTCCGCGCGCCGGGCCCGTCGTCGGCCTCCGGGTGGTCCGCCGGGCGGCGGGCTCAGGCCGCGAAGAGCAGGTAGAGCCCGCCTGCGGTGAAGGCCACCATCGCCGCGAGCAGGGGCAGCTGGCCGGTCAGCTGGTGCCGGCGGGGCAGGATCGCGATGGCGCGGTCGTGGGCCACCATCGCGCCGACCACGTGACCGGTCACGACGGCGAGGACCTTGATGTTCGCGACCAGCGTCTGGTGGTAGGAGAACCAGTAGTCGACCCGCCAGTCACCGGTGCCGAGGAGGTCGCTGCCGTTCTGCAGCGGGTCGCTGGCGTAGATCAGCGTCTGCTGGCCCACGTCGACGAAGTAGGTCAGGTAGTGAGCCACGAAGTAGCCGAAGATGATCGGCACCACGGAGTGGGCGAGACGGTCGGGGAGCCCGAGCCGCGGCGTCCCGGGCTCCACCCCGGTGAGGGTGCATCCGAGCGTGAACACCAGCCCGGCACCGACGCAGAAGGTGAGCAGCGCCAGGTTCATCAGCAGGTTCTCGGACAGGGAGGAGCCCTGCACGTACTGCACCCAGCGGCTCGACTCGCGGAAGGAGTCGAAGCCCGTGCTGCCGAAGAGCACCGCGACGACCGCGATCAGGCCCGGTCGGGCCTGGATGCTGTCGAGGTTGGCCAGCGGGCTGCGGACGATCAGGTGACCCTCGCGGGTGGCCCACGGCGAGATCTTGGCGACGAGGGAGGAGAACACCTCGAAGGGGTCGGCGCGGGCGTAGAACGTGGAGCCGAACACCGCGCCACCGACGAGCATCACGGCCAGGTAGATCGCCCCCCAGAACCGGATCGAGGGGATCTCGGTCGTGAACGGGTAGACCAGCTCCATCCAGACGAACGCGTACAGCCCCAGCGCCGCGGGCCAGTAGCCGAGGCGCTCGGGGTAGTCGCGCAGACCGCGCTCCGGGTCGCTGCGCGCCAGCGCGGCCAGGGCGAGGTTGAGGGTGCGGACCGGGCTGATCGCCTTCCACACGGGGCCGAGCAGGACCGAGGCGAAGACCACTCCCACCCACAGCAGGACGTAGAAGATGCCGATCACGGGGTTGGTGAAGAGGTTCTGCCCGAACACCGCGGCGAACGCGGTGTAGCCCAGCAGCACCAGCCCCACGCCGCGCAGCCCCCCACGGAACGCCGCGGAGGCGACGACACGGTCCAGCCACGCCGGAGCCGGGCGCCCGCTCGTCGCCGCGTCGTACCGCGGGGTGCGCCAGGCCACCGCGAGGACGGTGAAGGAGACGACCAGGGCCGCCATCGCGCCGGCGATGGCCAGGGAGAGCGAGATGGGCAGGTCCTTCTGACCACCGACCCCGTGCGCCCGCACGAGCTCGTCGAGGAGTGGGTGCGGCACCGTTCAGCGCACCTCTCGTCGCTGTACGCTCACGTCGGTCGGGGAACGCTGCATGGGTGGTGTCTCCTCGGCTGACGTGGGACGTGTGCGTGACTCGGGAAAGCCCTGTCAGAATCCCATGTGTGACGAGCCGGGCCGACGGGGGCCCCGCAGGACGAAAGGACCGCGCATGAGCGACCGGATGCGCCCGCGCGACCTGGCCTTCCTGCTCGCCGAGACGCCGGAGGCCCCCACGCACAACTGCACCGTGGAGATCTTCGAGCCCGGGGAGGGCGGTCTCGACTACGACCGGCTCCTGGACCTGATCCGTGACCGGATCTCGTTCGTCCCGCGCTACCGCCAGCGGGTCCGGGTGGTGCCCGGCCGGTTGGCCAACCCGGTGTGGGTGGACGACGAGCAGTTCGACCTGCAGTACCACGTACGTCGCTCCGCACTGCCGCGTCCCGGCACCCCCGAGCAGCTCCGCGAGCTGGTGGCGCGGATCGTGTCGCGCCCGCTCGACCGCGGCCGCCCCCTGTGGGAGATGTACCTCGTGGAGGGGCTGGAGGGTGGCCGGGTCGCGATGCTGTCCAAGTCGCACCAGGCGCTCGTCGACGGCGTGCAGACCGTCGACCTCGGGCAGCTGCTGCTCGACGCGACGCCGGAGCCCAAGACGGTGGACGGCGAGGAGTGGCGTCCGGTCCGGGCGCCGTCGCCCGCGGGTCTCGTCGCCTCTGCGCTGAGGGACTCCCTCACCGAGCCCGCGACGCTGGTCGACACGGTGCGCACCACGACCGGGGCCGCGGTCTCTGCGGCCGAGGCCAGCCGCAAGCGGGTGCGCCGGGTGGCCAACGCCCTGACGGGGCGCCGCCCCGAGCGCACCTCGGCGATCAGCGGGCCCCTGTCCCAACAGCGGCGGGTCATCACCGTCGACACCGACCTCGCGGCCTACCAACGGGTGCGCCAGCAGCACGGCGGCACGGTCAACGACGTCATCCTGGCCACGATCACCGGCGCGCTCCGCGCCTGGCTGATGACCCGCGCCGAGTCGCTGGGCGGGCTGCGCCAGATCCGTGCGGTGGTCCCGGTGTCGGTGATCGACCAGGAGCTGGAGGCGACCTCGCTGGGCAGCATGATCGCCGCGCACTTCGTCGACCTGCCGGTGGGCGAGACGAGCCCGCTGGTGCGGCTCCACCAGGTCAGCTACTCCTTCCAGGCCCACAAGGACGGCGGCCGCGCCGTGGCGGCCAACCGGCTCGCAGGGATCGCCGGCTTCGCCCCCACCACGTTCCACGCGATCGGCTCCCGGGTCGCCGCGGAGGAGCTGCGACGCGGGTTCCTGCTCAGCGTGACCAACGTCCCCGGCCCCCAGTCACCGCTGTACGCGGCCGGAGCCCGGATGGTCGGCAGCTATCCCGTGCCGCCACTGCTGCCCGGTCACCCGCTCGCCGTGGCGGTCACGTCCTACCACGGCAAGGTGTTCTACGGCCTCACCGCCGACCGCGACTGGCTGCCCGACGCCGACCTGCTCGGCACGTGCCTGACCGAGGCCCTCGACGAGCTCGTCGAGGCCTCCGGCAGTGGCCGGCAGCGGGCCCCCCGCGGGCGGCGCAGGAGCGCCACCTCCGGGTCCTCCACGAAGCCGGCGGCGAGCGCCGCGAAGGGCGCTGCCAAGAAGACCTCGTCCTCGCGACGCAGCACGGGCGACGGCGCGTCGTCCGAGTCGCGATGACCCGCGTCTACCTGCCCACCACCCTCGAGGCCCTGGCCCGCTACGTCGAGCTCGGCTACGTCCCCCAGGAGGTCGAGCGCTTCGTGGCCCCGGGCGACGACGAGGAGTCCGAGTACGCCGCCCTGGTCACGGCGGGCGAGAGCGCTGCGGCGCTGCTCGACGGACCGGGCCGGCGGGTGGTGCTGGTGGCCGAGGTCGACGACGTCGACGCGGCGGTGGCGATGGGGCAGGTCGAGGCCGTCCACGCCGACACCGACGACGGTGCCGCCCCCGACGACGACCTGGCGTGGTTCGCCACGCAGGAGATCCCGGCCCTGCTCGGCGGCTGAGCCCCGCAGACCGCCCGCACCGGCCGACGGCGGCTCGGCCCGCGGGGACACGGGTGGCTAGGGTCGCAGGATGGACGCGATCTCCTTCCCGCCGGCCCCCATCAACGAGCCGAACCTCACCTACGCGCCGGGAAGCCCCGAACGGGCGGCCCTCGTGGTGGAGCTCGAGCGGCTCGAGCGCAAGCAGCTGACCCTGCGCGCCCACGTCAACGGCCGCAAGCGGTCCGGTGGCGGGCCCGAGATCAACGTGGTGCAGCCGCACGACCACCAGCACGTGCTGGGCACCATGAAGAACTCCACGACCAAGGACGCCGAGGCCGCGGTCCGGGCCGCGGGCGACGCCGCGCCCGCGTGGCGCGCGATGCCCGTCGACGAGCGCTGCGCGGTGCTGCTGAAGGCCGCCGACCTGCTCGCCGGCCCGTGGCGGCAGCGGATCAACGCCGCCACGATGCTCGGGCAGTCCAAGACCGCCTTCCAGGCCGAGATCGACGCCGCCTGCGAGCTGATCGACTTCTGGCGCTTCAACGTGCACTTCGCCAAGCAGATCCTCACCGAGCAGCCGATCGCCAACAGCCCCGGCGTCTGGAACCGCTCCGACCACCGTCCGCTCGAGGGCTTCGTCTACGCGATCACCCCGTTCAACTTCACCGCCATCGCCGGCAACCTGCCGACGGCGCCGGCGCTGATGGGCAACACCGTGATCTGGAAGCCGTCGCCCACGCAGCAGCTGGCCGCGTCGCTGACCATGGAGCTGCTCGAGGAGGCGGGGATGCCTCCCGGTGTCATCAACATGCTGCCCGGCGACGGGATCGACGTCTCGAAGGTCGCCCTGGCCCACCCCGACCTGGCCGGCATCCACTTCACCGGCTCGACGCCGACCTTCCAGCACCTGTGGGGCGAGGTCGGTCGCAACATCGCGTCGTACCGGTCCTACCCGCGGATCGTCGGCGAGACCGGCGGCAAGGACTTCATCGTCGCCCACCCCTCCGCCGACCCCGACGTGGTCCGCGTCGCGATGATCCGTGGCGCCTTCGAGTACCAGGGCCAGAAGTGCTCGGCCGCGTCACGGGCCTACGTCGCCCGGTCGGTGTGGGACAAGATCAAGGACCAGCTGGTCTCCGACGTCGAGAACATCTCGGTGGGCGACGTGACCGACCTGTCGCACTTCATGGGTGCGGTCATCGACGACCGGGCGTTCGCCAAGCACAAGGCGGCCATCGCCCGCGCCAAGCGCCAGAAGAACCTCACGGTGCTGGCCGGCGGGCAGACCGACGACTCGGTGGGGTGGTTCGTCCGGCCGACGCTCATCGAGTCGACCGACCCCGCCGACCAGATGTTCGCCACCGAGTACTTCGGGCCGATCCTGGCGGTGCACGTCTACGACGACGACCGCTTCGAGCAGGTCGTGGCGCAGATGGAGTCGTTCGCGCCGTACGCGCTGACCGGCGCGATCATCGCCCAGGACCGGGGAGCGATCACCTGGGCCCAGGAGGCGCTGCGCTTCGCGGCCGGCAACTTCTACGTCAACGACAAGCCCACCGGGGCGGTCGTGGGCCAGCAGCCCTTCGGCGGGGCTCGTGCGTCGGGCACCAACGACAAGGCCGGCGCGCCGTCGAACCTGATGCGCTGGACCTCCCCGCGCTCGATCAAGGAGACCTTCGTGCCCCCGATCGACCACCGCTACCCGCACATGGGGTGACCGGCGGCGGGCCCGGGTGCGGTGCGGCACAATCGGGGCGTGGTCGCCCTCGTCCTGCCCCAGCACCTGGGTGCGCTGCACCCCGTCGAGGCCACGCTCACCCTGGTGCTCGCGTTCGGGCCGTTCCTGCTGCTGGGCGTGGTGGTCTGGGTACGCCGGCGCCAGGACGCCGGCGCCGAGGATCACCGGGACAGGTAGTCGCGCCCGACCTTGTTCTCGGCCACCAGGGCCTTGCGCAGCAGGTCGCTGATCAGGCCCTCGAGCTTGCCGCCGAGCAGGGGGATGCCGACCTTGATCGTCAGGTCGACGGTCTCGGTGGTGGTGCCGCCGCTCTCGACGACCTTGATCGTGCCGCTCATGTCGCCCGGCTTGCCGGGGATGGTGACGGTGAGGTCGCCGAGCAGCGGCGTCGACCAGATCTCGCGCTGCACGATGTTGGTCTCGTCGCCCACGACCTTCTTGGCGAACGAGGGGACGCCCTTGGTCTCCTGCCACTGGTCGACCGTGACGTGCATGCCCTCGCCGACCGGCTCGATCGAGACGGTCCGGCGCAGCACACGCTGGTAGTCGCAGACCTCCTCGCGGAACGCCGGGTCGGCCAGCATCGCGGAGACGGCCTCGGCCGGGGCGTCGTAGGTCAGCTCGTGGACCAGTCGCTTGCTCATCGCTCGCCCTCCAGCCACGCGACGCCGACGCGGTGCTCGACGTCGTAGCCCTCACCGATCGTGTCGACCATCAGCTGCTCCAGCTTGCCGCCGAGCAGCGGGACCTTCACCTTCACGTCGAGCTCGACCACCTGGGTCGTCCCGGCCCCCGCGGCGCGCAGGCTCACCGTGCCGTCGGCCTTGGTGGGCTTGCCGGGAGCGGTGATGGAGACCGTGCCGCCGGAGGCGTCGGCCCACTCCTCGGTGATCACCGCCGTCGTGCTGTCTCCGGCGATCTTCTTGGCGATCGCCGGGAGGCCCGAGGTGTTCTGCTCCTGGGTCGAGACCAGGGAGAAGCCGTTGCCGGACGTCGTCAGCCGGACGTCGGCCGAGATCACCTCCTGCGCCGCGGCGACCCTCTCGCGGAAGGCGGGATCGGCCAGCATGGCGAAGACCGCGTCGGGGTCGGCGTCGTAGGGCAGCTCTTTGCGGAACTTCATGGGCGACATCATGCCCGGTGCCGGGAGCCGTGACCGACGAACGGCGCGCATGCCCACCGCAGAGCCGGGTCAGACCGTCGCTACCTCGCCGTCCGCCTCGCCGTCGGCCCTACCCCGGCGAAGTGGTCATGCTCGACCACCCACCGTCGCGTCCCGGACCTCGCGCCAGGCGGGGTTCGTGAGCCATCGTCCGGCGACGTGGACGGTCGGCGAGATCTCGTGCCCTCCGTTGACCTCCCGCACCAGGGCAGCGCCGGCCTCGTCGGTGCGGAACCGTACGGAGCGGTGGGGCACCCGGCGCAGGGTCAGGGCGGTCCGCAGCCGGATGCCGAAGGGACAACCGGGCTTGTAGTACACGACGGGCTCGTTCATGCGGGGCCTCCTGTGCCCAGACTTTCACCATAGTGAAACTATGGTCAACATAGTGATACTGTGCCGCGTGGCTGTCAAGAGGTCGAGCGGACATCGTCAGCGCCAGGCCGAGGCGACCAAGCACGAGGTCGCCCGCGTCGCCCGCGCCCTGTTCGCCGAGCGCGGGTACGTCGCGACCACGATCAGCGCCATCTCCGAGGAGGCGGACATCCCGCTGCAGACGATCTACTCGGCCTTCGGGTCCAAGGCGAGGATCCTCGACAAGATCACCGAGCTCTGGATGGCCGAGGCCCAGACGGTGTCACGGGCCGCCGCCTACCTGCAGGAGCCGGACCCGGCCCGACAGCTCAGCATGCTCGCCGAGCTCAACCGGCGCCAGATGCACGCCGGCTCCGACGTCGTCGTGATCTACCAGGAGGCGGCGGCCTCGGACCCGCAGATGGCGGAGACCCTGCGCAACGTGCTGGCCGCGCGCGAGCGTGAGATCCGCAAGCTCCTCGAGCGGCTCGCCCCTCGGCTCCGCTCGGACCTCACGGTCGACTCGGCCCTCGACCTGACGCTGGCGCTGACCCTGCCCGAGGTCTTCCACCTGCTCGTCGCCGAGCGGGGGTGGGACCTCCAGCGCTACGAGACGTGGCTCGCAGGCACCCTGATCGGCCAGCTTCTCCGGGACTGACCGACCGGTGGCCCACCTGGTCGACGGTCTCCGTCAGCAGGCGGCCAGCCTGCGCTCGGCCTGCGGGGAGTCCAGGTCGATGACGTTGGTCGGGCGCCTGGCCTCGATGACCACCTTGGACCCCGCGTTCTCCAGCGCGACGTCGATCGGCACGTCGCTGCCGAAGACCCGGGCGAGCTCGTCGGGGTCGGCCTCGGTGCCGATCTCCTCGAGCGCGGCCAGGAGGGCGGCGCCCTCGATCTCGATGCCGGTGAGCACACCGTCGGTGAGCTCGAGGTGGGCCAGGACCCGCTCGCCGTCGCCGAGGCCCAGCAGCGAGGGCAGGCGCGGGCTGATCAGCCCGGTGGCGACGGCCAGGTCGACGCTGCCCAGGACGTCGCCCGAGCGGGCCGGGTCGGGGGCGAGGCCGATGGCGGTGGAGACCAGCACGATCACGCCCGGGAGCCGGTCGAAGGCGGGGTTGGTCTCCAGGCCGACCACCTCCGCGATCCGAGCCGGGCTGCCACGCACCCAGCAGGGCGAGGACACCGGTCCGTCGGCGGGCATCCGGACGAAGAAGTCGCCGGCCACGCCGATGGACTCCGACTCCACGAGCCCGTCGCCGGTGTCGACGCTCAGGGTGGACCGCTGCCGGGGAGGGTCGAGGCGGTAGCTGCCGCTGCGGTCGAAGACCTGGTCGGCGTACTCGAGGTGCGCCGAGAAGGTGCCGGTGTTGGCCACCCGCAGGGTCGTGATCGCGTCGGTGACGGCCTGGGCGGTGGCGGCGTCCGCGGTGACGTCGGTGACCGAGGTGGGGGAGTCGCTGCCCGCGGGCGCGCTGCCGGTGTCGTCGTCGCCGCAGCCCACGAGGGCCGGCACCAGGGCCAGCAGGAGCACGGGGGCAGCGCAGCGGAGGGCGTGAGGGAGGCTCATCGCGCACCATGATGGTCCATCGAGCGCCCACCGTGGTTGAGTGGTCGACCGTGAGTGCCTCCGCCGAACGCTTCGTGTCCTTCGGTGAGCAGGGAGCCCAGCTCACCTACGGCAGCTACCTGCGGCTGCCGCAGCTGCTCGACTCCCAGCACCTGGAGTCCGACCCGCCGGCCCACGACGAGCTGCTGTTCATCACCATCCACCAGGTCTACGAGCTGTGGTTCAAGCAGCTGCTGCACGAGGTCACGGCGGCGCGCGACGCGATGACCGCGGGCCGGCTGTGGTGGGCCCAGCACCTGCTCCAGCGGGTGCACGTGATCGAGCGGGTCCTGGTGCAGCAGGTCGACGTGCTCGAGACGATGACCCCGCAGGACTTCCTGGAGTTCCGGCAGCGGCTCGCTCCGGCCAGCGGCTTCCAGTCCGTGCAGTTCCGCGAGCTGGAGTTCCTCTCCGGCGCCCAGGACCCGTCGTACGTCGACCGCTTCCGGGGGCTCACCGACGAGGAGAGGGCGCGGCTCGACCGCCGCCTCGCGGAGCCGACCCTGTGGGACGCCTTCCTGGACGTCCTGGTCTCCGAGGGGCTGCCGGCCGCCACCGAGGCGGAGGTCTCGGCGTCGCTGCGCGGCGCCGCCCACGACCGGTCCAGCCACGCCGCGGTGTGGGCGCTGGCCGAGGCGCTGCTCCAGCACGACGAGCTGGCCGCGAGCTGGCGGGCCCGCCACGTGGTGATGGTGGAGCGGATGATCGGGAGCAAGTCCGGCACCGGCGGGTCCAGCGGCTCGACCTACCTGCGCAGCCGGCTGCCGCTGCAGTACTACCCGCTCCTGTGGGACCTGCGCTCCGAGCTCTGAGCGACCGGCCGGCCGCGCGCCGGCGGACCGCGCACGTCGTACCAGGGGGTAACGGAGTGGTGTTGGCGCGCTTCCTCACGGGGTCCTAGTGTCAGAGGGTGTCAACGACGACGCAGGATCGCGACAAGTCAGAGCTCCTCGGCCGGGCCATCGAGGTGGCCAAGCACGGGAAGGGCTCCGGGGGACCTCCGCACGACCAGGTCGCGGCGTTGCTGCGGTCCTACTACCGCCACGTCGCTCCGGAGGACGTCGTCGACCGCTCCGACGTCGACGTCTACGGGACCCTGGCCTCGCACTACAAGCTGGCCGGCAACCGGCCGCAGGGCACCGCGCGGGTGCGGGTCTTCACGCCCACGCTGCGCGAGCACGGCTGGTCGGCCGGGGGGCACTCGGTCGTCGAGGTCGTCGGCGACGACATGCCGTTCCTGGTCGACTCGCTGACCATGGAGCTCTCGCGCCAGAAGCGCGAGGTGCACCTCGTCATCCACCCCAACTTCGACGTGCGGCGCGACATCACCGGTGAGCTGCAGCAGGTCGAGCCGGTCGCCGACGGCGCCAGCGAGCCGGTCGACGACGCCGTGCGCGAGTCCTGGATGCACGTGGAGATCGACCGGCTGCGCGACGGCGACGACCCGGAGGAGATCGTCGAGTCCGTGCAGCGGGTGCTGCGCGACGTGCGCGAGTCCGTCGAGGACTGGGACAAGATGCACGAGCGCGTCATCGACATCGTCGCCGGTCTGCGCGAGGAGCCGCCGCCGCTCGACGCCGACGAGGTCCGGCAGTCGGCCGACCTGCTCGAGTGGCTGGCCGACGAGCACTTCACGTTCCTCGGCTACCGCGAGTACGTCCTGGAGCAGCAGGACGGTGACGACTTCCTGCGCGCCGTCCCCGGCACGGGTCTCGGGATCCTGCGCGCCGACCAGGAGATGTCGGAGTCCTTCGGCCGGCTGCCGGACCCCGTGAAGGCCAAGGCGCGGGAGAAGACGCTGCTGGTCCTGGCGAAGGCCAACTCCCGGGCCACCGTGCACCGCCCGGCGTACCTCGACTACGTCGGCGTCAAGACGTTCGGCGACGACGGCGAGGTCACCGGCGAGCGACGGTTCCTCGGTCTCTTCTCCAGCGCGGCCTACACCGAGTCGCTGCTGCGCATCCCCCTGGTCCGCGAGAAGTCCCAGGCCGTGCTGGCCCACAGCGGCTTCGACCCGCGCAGCCACGCGGGCAAGGCGTTGATGGACACCCTGGAGACCTATCCGCGCGACGAGCTGTTCCACACCCCGGTCGAGGAGCTCGCCCCGGTCGTCGAGGCCGCCATGCAGGCTCGCGAGCGACGCGCGGTGCGGATGTTCATCCGCCGCGACACCTACCTCCGCTACGTCTCGGTGCTGGTCTACCTCCCGCGCGACCGCTACAACACCACCGTCCGCGAGCGCTTCGCCGAGATCCTGCAGGACCGGCTCGGCGCCGACTCGGTGGAGTTCACGGTCCGGATCAACGAGTCGACCACGGCCCGCGTCCACTTCGTGGTGCGGCTCCCGAAGGGCGAGTCGATCCCCGAGATCGACATCCCCGACCTGGAGCGCCGGCTCGCCGAGGCCTCGCGCTCGTGGCGCGACGACTTCTCCGCCGCGGTCGTCTCCGAGTACGGCGAGCAGGTGGGCGCCATCCTCGGGCGGCGCTACGCCGACTCCTTCCCCGAGGCCTACAAGGAGGACTTCGCGGCACGCACGGCCTCGGTCGACCTCGGCCGCCTCGAGGCCATCCAGGGCGAGGAGGGCATCGACCACTCGCTCTACCAGGAGCTCGACGCGGGCAGCGGCGAGGCACGGCTGAAGGTCTACCGGATCGGTGCGTCGCTGTCGCTCTCGCAGATCCTGCCGATGCTGACCTCGATGGGGGTCGAGGTGGTCGACGAGCGGCCCTACACCCTCGTCGGGCTGGAGCGTCCCTCGCACATCTACGAGTTCGGCCTGCGCTACCCCGGCGCGCTGCGCGAGGACGCGCGGGTGCTCTTCCAGGACGCCGTGCGCTCGGTCTGGGACGGCTACAACGAGATCGACGGGTTCAACGGCCTGGTGCTGGCCGCCAGCCTGACCTGGCGCCAGGCCACGGTGCTGCGCGCCTACGCGAAGTACATGCGCCAGGGCAACTCGCCGTTCGCGCTCGACTACATCGAGGGTGCGCTGCGCGGCAACGTGGAGATCACGCGACTGCTCGTCCAGCTCTTCGAGACCCGCTTCGACCCGGGCCTCGACCTCGACCTCGAAGCGCGCCACGAGCGCTCGGGGGAGGTCGAGGCGCGGATCACGGCCGCGCTCGACGACGTGGTGAGCCTCGACCACGACCGCATCCTGCGCTCCTACCTGACCCACGTCAGGGCGACCCTGCGCACCAACTACTTCCAGCCCCGCGACGAGGTCGACGGGGGAGGGCCGCGCCCCTACATCTCCTTGAAGCTGGAGCCCTCCTCGATCCCCGACCTGCCCGAGCCGCGGCCGCGCTACGAGATCTTCGTGTACAGCCCGAGGATCGAGGGCGTGCACCTGCGCTTCGGCGCGGTCGCCCGCGGCGGTCTGCGCTGGTCCGACCGACGCGACGACTTCCGGACCGAGGTCCTCGGGCTGGTCAAGGCCCAGATGGTGAAGAACACCGTGATCGTGCCGGTCGGCGCGAAGGGCGGCTTCTTCTGCAAGCAGCTGCCCGACTCCTCCGACCGGGAGGCCTGGCTCGCCGAGGGGGTCGACTGCTACAAGACCTTCATCTCCGGGCTGCTCGACATCACCGACAACCTGGTCGACGGCGAGACGGCCCCGCCGCAGCACGTCGTGCGCCACGACGGCGACGACACCTACCTGGTGGTGGCGGCCGACAAGGGCACCGCGACCTTCTCCGACCTCGCCAACGGCGTCGCCAAGGACTACGGCTACTGGCTCGGCGACGCGTTCGCCAGCGGCGGCTCGGTCGGCTACGACCACAAGGCGATGGGGATCACCGCGCGCGGGGCGTGGGTCTCGGTGCAGCGGCACTTCCGCGAGCGGGGCATCGACTGCCAGACCGAGGACTTCACCTGCGTCGGCATCGGCGACATGTCCGGCGACGTGTTCGGCAACGGGCTGCTGTGCTCCGAGCACACCCGCCTCGTGGCCGCCTTCGACCACCGCGACATCTTCCTCGACCCCGACCCCGACGCGGCGACGTCGTACGCCGAGCGGCGACGGCTCTTCGAGCTGCCGCGGTCGAGCTGGCAGGACTACGACACCTCGCTGATCTCCCAGGGCGGCGGCGTCTTCTCCCGCTCGCTGAAGTCGATCGCGATCAACGACGCGGTCCGCGCGGCGCTCGGCCTCGACGACACGGTGACCAAGATGACGCCCGCCGAGCTGATGAAGGCGATCCTGCGCGCCCCGGTCGACCTGCTGTGGAACGGCGGCATCGGCACCTACGTGAAGTCGGCGGCCGAGACCCACGCCGACGCCGGTGACAAGGCCAACGACGCGATCCGCATCGACGGCAAGGACCTGCGGGTGAAGTGCGTCGGCGAGGGGGGCAACCTCGGGCTGACCATGCTCGGGCGGATCGAGTACGCCCAGCGGGGCGGCCGCGACGGGGAGCCCGGGCGGATCAACACCGACTTCATCGACAACTCCGCCGGCGTCGACACCTCCGACCACGAGGTGAACATCAAGATCCTCCTCGATCGCGTGGTGCTCGACGGTGACCTCACCGAGAAGCAGCGCAACAAGGTGCTCGCCGCGATGACCGACGAGGTAGCCGAGCTGGTGCTGGCCGACAACTACGAGCAGAACCTCGCCCTCGCCAACGCCGCCCAGAACAAGCGCACGCTGCTGCACGTGCAGGAGACCTGGATGAAGAAGCTCGAGGCCGACGGCGTCCTCAACCGTGAGCTCGAGAGCCTGCCGACCAGCCGGGAGGTACGCCGACGTCTCGAGCGCAACGAGGCGCTGACCACCCCCGAGGCCGCGACCCTGATGTCGTTCACGAAGATCGTCCTGGCCGAGGAGCTGATCGCCTCGGACCTGCCCGACGACCCCTACCTCGACCAGGACCTCAAGGCCTACTTCCCCACGCAGATCCGGGAGGGCTTCGACGAGCAGATCAGCGACCACCCGCTGCGCCGCGAGATCATCGTGACCCAGGTGGTCAACGACCTGGTCAACGGCGCCGGCATGACCTACTGGCCGCGACTGGCCGCGGAGACCGGGGCCTCGGCCGCCGAGCTCACCCGGGCCAACTTCGTGGCCCGGGAGATCTTCGGGTCGCTGCCCCTGCGCCAGGAGCTGGCCTCCCTGGACAACAAGCTCGACGCCGCCGTGCAGACGCGGATGCGGGTGGAGATGCGCACGCTGGTCGAACGGGCCTCGCGGTGGCTGGTGACCAACCGGCGCCCGCCGCTCGACAGCCGGGCGACGATCGACTACTTCGCCGGTCCGGTGCAGACGACGATGGCCAAGCTGCCCGAGCTGATGACCGGGCGCGAGCTGGTGGCCTACGAGGCCCGTCGCGCCCGGCTGGTCGACGGCGGGGTGCCCGAGGACCTCGCCTCGCGCGTGGCGGTGCTGCCCACGTCGTACATGCTGCTCAACGTCATCGAGATCGCCCAGCAGGAGTCGCGCGATCCCGACAACGTCGCCCGCGTGCACTTCGCGCTGGGCGAGCGGCTCGGCCTGCCGTCGCTGGTGCAGCGGATCCTGGCCCTGCCTCGTGACGACCAGTGGCAGACGATGGCCCGCGCCGCGCTGCGCGACGACCTGCACTCCGTGCACGCCCAGCTCACCGGTCAGGTGCTGGCGAGCACCTCGCCCGAGGAGCCTGCGCCGGCCCGGATCGCCACCTGGGAGGAGGGCGACACGGTGGTCGTCGCCCGGGCTGCGGCCACGCTGCAGCAGATCTGCGCGGACGAGCAGGGAGACCTGGCCCGGATGTCGGTCGGCCTGCGGGTCGTGCGCGGGCTCCTGCGCTGAACCGCGCACCCAGGACCCGCTCGGTCCCCGGCCCAACCCCACGGGCCCCCGGTCGCGTCAGAGAGGTGTGGAGACGACGACGGGGACCGCGGACGGCACGAGGTTCTGGGCCGAGGTGAGCAGCGACCCCGAGGCCGAGTTCAGCGACTTCTTCACCGCGGCCTGGCCCCGCCTCTACCGCACCGCCCTGGCCGTCGCCGGCGACCGCGGCGCAGCCGAGGACGCGCTGCAGAACGCGTTCGCCAAGGCCTACAGCACGTGGCCACGGATCCAGCGCACCGACCACCCGCACGCCTACGTGCGCCGGATGGTCGTCAACGACATCCTGGGCTCCCGCCGTCACGGGTGGCGTCGTCGCGAGCGACCCCAGGAGACGGTCGAGCCACCCGGCACCTCACCCTCGCCCGAGCCGGACGTGGTCCGGCGCGACGTCGTCTGGGCGGCGGTCCGGGCCCTGCCGGTCCGCCAGCGCGCGGTCGTCGTGCTGCGCTACTACGAGGACCTCAGCGAGCGGGAGATCGCCGCGACGCTCGGCTGCTCGCAGGGCACGGTGAAGTCACAGGCCTCGGCCGCGCTCGCCTCCCTCCGGGCCCGCGGCGCCGACTTCACCGACCACGACGGGAGCCAGTCATGACCGAGACCCTGCAGGACCTGCTGAGCACACGGCTCGACGCCCTCGACGCACCCCCGGGCGACCTGGCCGCCGTGGTGCGGTCCGGCCGGGCCCGACGCCGTCGTCGACGTACGGCCGTCGGGGTCGGCGTGGCGGCGGCCGTGGTCGCGGTCGGTGCGGTCGCCGTCCCGGCGCTGCGCGGACCTGGCGAGGCGCCGCGCGCCACCGACTTCGCCGTCGCGGGGCCGCTGGACCTCAGTGAGGGGCTCCGGGCCTGGGCGGACCCCGGCCGCACCCTGCACGTGGGCGGGCGGGAGCTGTCGGCACGGACGTTCGACTTCCTCGACACCGACGCGGCGGCCACTCCGGCCGGCGTGGTCTTCTTCGACGCCGGACGGCCCCACCTGCTCACCGAGAGCGGCGAGAGCACCGCCCTCGTGGACGGACCGGTGACCTTCTCCGAGGACTTCCACCCCACCGCCAAGGCCGACAGCGCCGCAGCCCGGGTCGCCTACGCCACGCTCGACGGCGGGCAGGCCACGCTGACCGTGCGCGACCTCGACGCGGGCGAGGACGTCGCCTCGACCGAGATCGCCTGTGGCGCGTGCAGCGACCTGGTCATCGACGCGCTCGACGACGGCGTGGTCTTCGTGCGCGACGGTGACGGGACCCGCACCTGGGACAGCGCGACGGGGGAGTGGTCCGACTTCGCGGGACCGCGGACCCGCGTCGCCGACGTGCGCAACGGCGTCGTCCTGTACGACGGCCCGGATCCCACCGCCGCGGGCTGGGACCTGGTCGAAGGTGCGATCGACTCCCAGCTGACCTTCGACGGACGGCACGTCCAGGCCTGGTCGACCCGGCTGCTGCCCACCGATCCCGACGACAGCGCGCTGCTCCTCGACGTCCCGGGCGCCGGGCGGAAGGACCTGGCCTTCCTGACGATCGACACCGACGGGTCCGTGCTGGTGGCGAGCGGTGTGCGCTACCCGACGTTCACGGTCTACGACTGCGAGGTCCCGTCGGGGGAGTGCACGGAGCTGGCGTCGCAGGAGTTCAAGGGCGGCGACCCGATGTTCCTGGGCAACGACATGTGAGGTGACCGGGCGGCCGGCGCCGGGAGGCAAACCAGGTCGCTGCCTGTCGGTGGTGCGACCTAGAGTGAGGTGGCGATGTCAGCTCCCTCTCTCGGGCCCGACCCCGACGCCCAGCCACCCGCCGGGGTCCACTCCTTGTGGCGCCTGCGCGGCTACCTCCGACCCCACCTGCCGGCGCTGGCGGTCATGCTCGGCACCGCCCTGGCCGGGGTGGGGCTGAGCGTCGCGATCCCGCTGGTCACCAAGGCCCTGATCGACGGCCCCATCACCGACGGCGAGCTCGCCCCCGTGCTGCCGCTGGGCCTGCTCGCGCTGGCGCTCGGGGTGCTCGAGGCGGTCCTGGTCTTCTGGCGGCGCTGGGTGCAGTCCAGCGCGGTGCTCTCGATCGAGACCGCGATGCGCCACGACCTCTACGCCCACCTCCAGCGGCTGCCGATGAGCTTCCACTCCCGCTGGCAGTCCGGGCAGCTGCTCTCGCGCGCCACCACCGACCTCTCGGCCATCCGACGGTTCAGCGGGTTCGGCCTGCTGTTCCTGGTGATCAACGTCCTCCAGGTCGTCGTCGTCACCGTGGTGCTGCTGCACATGTACTGGCCGCTCGGCCTGGTCGTCGCCGCCACGGCCGCCCCGATCGTGTGGCTCTCGATGCGGTTCGAGCGGGCCTACGTCGTGGTCTCCCGCCGGGTCCAGGACGAGCAGGGCGACCTGGCGACCCTCGCCGAGGAGGGCGCGGTCGGCATCCGCGTGATCAAGTCCTTCGGGCGCAGCGAGCACGTCTCGCAGCACTACGAGCAGGCCGCCCGGCGGCTCCACGCCACCAGCATGGACAAGGTCCGGCTGTCGGCGAGGTTCTGGACCTTCCTCGAGGTCATCCCCAACCTGGCCGTCGTCGTGGTCCTGCTCCTCGGCTCGATCGGCGTGGGGCGGGGCTCGCTCACGCCCGGTGAGCTGGTCGCGTTCATCACCCTGATGCTCTCCCTGGTCTGGCCGGTCGCGACGCTGGGCGTCATCCTGGCCATGGCGCAGGAGGCGATGACCTCGGCCGCTCGGATCCTGGAGATCTTCGACACCACCCCCGCCATCCAGGGCGGCACCCGAGTCGTGGGGGAGCCGCGGGGCCACCTGCGCTTCGAGCACGTCGACTTCGCCTTCCCCGACAGCCCGGACGAGCCGGTGCTCCGCGACGTCAACCTCGACCTCGCCCCCGGCGAGACCGTCGCGCTGGTCGGGGCCACGGGATCCGGCAAGACCAGCCTCACCGCCCTGGTGCCGCGGCTCCACGACGTGACCGGCGGCCGGGTGACGATCGACGGGATCGACGTCCGCGACCTCGACCTGGCCCACCTGCGCTCGCTGGTCGCCACCGCCTTCGAGGAGCCGACGCTGTTCTCGATGAGTGCCCGCGAGAACCTCACCCTCGGGCGGGCCGAGGCGACCGGGGCCGAGATCGACCAGGCGATCGGCATCGCCCAGGCCGGTTTCGTCCACGACCTGCCCTGGGGGCTCGAGACCCGCATCGGTGAGCAGGGCATGGCGCTGTCGGGCGGCCAGCGGCAGCGGCTCGCCCTGGCCCGCGCCGTGCTGGCCCAGCCGCGGGTGCTGGTGCTCGACGACACCCTCTCCGCGCTCGACGTGCACACCGAGGCGCTGGTCGAGGACGCGCTGCGCGAGGTGCTCTCGGCGACCACCGGGCTGGTCGTGGCCCACCGTGCGTCCACGGTCCTGCTCGCCGACCGCGTGGCGTTGCTCCAGGACGGCACGATCACCCACGTCGGCGACCACCGCGAGCTGCTGGCCACGGTGCCGGCCTACCGCGAGCTGCTGGCCGCCGACGCGGAGCCGGCGGTGAGTCGATGAGCACCGGCACCAGCACCGGCTGGCGGGGCGTGGCCGACGTCGACGTGCAGGAGGCGACCGAGCGCGAGGGCGCCGGCCGCTTCACCGGCGGCTCGAGCCAGCTGCTGCGCGAGCTGCTCGCGCCCTACCGTCGCGCGCTGTGGTTGCTGGTCGCGGTCGTGGTCGTCGAGAACGCCGCCCGGCTCTCCATCCCCTACCTCGTCAAGGAGGGCATCGACACCGGCATCCCGCCGATCCGCGCCTCGGGCGACCTCGACCCGCTCCTGCTCATCGTGGGCATCGTGCTGGGCGCCACGATCGTCCAGGCCGTCGCACGGCAGATCTTCCTGGTCCGCTCCGGGCGGATCGGCCAGGACATGCTCCACCAGGTCCGGCGCCGGGTCTTCCGCCACTTCCAGGTGCTCAGCCCCGCCTTCCACGACGACTACACCTCCGGTCGGGTGATCTCGCGGCAGACCTCCGACGTCGACGCGATCTACGAGATGCTCGAGACCGGTTTCGACGGTCTGGTCACCGCCGCGCTGACCCTCGTCGGGACGGCCGGACTGCTGCTCTTCCTCGACGTCGAGCTCGGACTGGTGGCCCTGCTGTGCGGACCGTTCCTGTTCTGGATCACCCACTGGTTCCGTCGAGAGTCGGCGTCCAGCTATCGCGTCACCCGCGAGAAGGTCGCGCTGGTGATCGTCCAGTTCGTCGAGTCGATGGGCGGCATCCGCGCGGTCCAGGCGTTCCGTCGCGAGCCGCGCAACCAGGAGATCTTCGACGACATCAACCACCAGTACCGCCGGGCCAACCTGGTCGCTTTCCGGCTGGTCGCGTGGTTCATGCCGGGCATCCGCCTGATCGGCAACGTCACGATCGCGGTCGTCCTGCTCTACGGCGGGTTCCTGGCCTACGAGGGCGAGGTCACCGTCGGCGTGCTCGCCGCCTTCCTGCTCTACCTGCGGCAGTTCTTCGAGCCGATGATGGAGATCTCGCAGTTCTACAACACCTTCCAGTCGGCCTCCGCGGCGCTCGACAAGCTCGCCGGGGTGCTGCGCGAGGAGCCGGGGGTGCCCGAGCCGAAGCACCCGCGACGCCTGGACTCGGCGCGGGGCGACGTGCGCTTCGACGGGGTGCGCTTCGGCTACGTGCCCGACCGCCTGGTGCTGCCCGGTCTCGACCTGACGGTCCCGGCCGGGCAGACCGTGGCGCTGGTCGGGACCACCGGGGCCGGCAAGACCACGCTGGCCAAGCTGGCCACCCGCTTCTACGACCCGGCTGCCGGCCGGGTGCTGCTCGACGAGGTCGACCTGCGCGAGCTGACCTCCGACGACCTGCACGCGGCGGTGGTCATGGTCACGCAGGAGAACTACCTGTTCAGCGGCACCATCGCCGACAACATCCGCTTCGGCCGCCCCTCGGCCTCGCTGGAGGACGTCGAGCGTGCGGCGCGGGCCTTGGGCGCGCACGAGTTCATCAGCGCGCTGCCGCACGGCTACGAGACCGACGTGGCCAACCGCGGCGGTCGGCTCAGCGCCGGTCAGCGCCAGCTCGTGGCCTTCGCCCGGGCGTTCCTCGCCGATCCGGCGGTGCTGATCCTCGACGAGGCGACGTCCTCGCTCGACGTCCCGTCCGAGCGGCTGGTCCAGCAGGCGCTGCGCACGGTGCTCGCCGGGCGGACCGCGGTGATCATCGCCCACCGACTCTCGACGGTCGAGATCGCCGACCGGGTGCTGGTGATGGAGCACGGGCGGATCGTCGAGGACGGCTCGCCGGCCGAGCTGGTGGGCGCCGGCTCCGGACGGTTCTCCGACCTCCACCAGGCCTGGCTCGACTCGCTCGCCTGAGCGCTGGCTAGGGTGCCCGGATGGACCAGCAGACGGCCCGCGCGGCCACCGCGCAGGAGACCCACGCCGAGATCACCGCCGGACGCGCCACTGCCGTCGAGGTGGTCGAGCAGGCCCTGGCCCGGATCGCCCAGCGCGACGGAGCCCTCAACGCCTTCTCGGTGGTCCTCGGCGACCGGGCGCGGCGCGAGGCGGCCGAGCGCGACGCCCTTCCCGAGACCGAGCGCGGTGCCCTGCACGGCGTACCCGTGGCGGTCAAGGAGGAGCTCGACCTCGCCGGCTGCGTGACGACGTTCGGCGGCGAGGCCAACAGCACGGCCGCCGCCGCCGACGGCGAGGTCGTCCGGCGGCTGCGCGCCGCGGGCGCGGTCGTCGTCGGCAAGACCACGATGCCGGAGTTCGGCGCCTACCCCTACACGGAGTCGAGCTCGCGTGGCCTCACCCGCAACCCGTGGGACCCGACCCGCACGCCCGGCGGCTCCAGCGGCGGTACGGCGGCGGCGGTCTCGTCCGGCATGGTGCCCGTCGCGATCGGTGGCGACGGCGGCGGCTCGATCCGGATCCCCGCGGCCTGCTGCGGGCTGTTCGGGCTCAAGCCGCAGCGCGGACGGGTGACCACCGCGCCCCACGAGCACCTGTGGTGGTCGCTCGGGACCGTCGGCCCGCTGACCCGCACCGTGCTCGACAGCGCGATCGTCTACGACGTGATCCGTGGGAGCACGCCCACCGACCGCTTCCGGGCCGGCGACGTGGGCTCCTTCGTGGACGCCGCACGGCGAGAGCCGGGGCGGCTGCGGGTGGGGTGGTCGGTCAAGCCGGTCACGCGCGGGGTGCGGCCCGACCCGATCCACGTGCGCGCGGTCGAGGACACCGCGCGACTGCTCGCCGAGCTCGGCCACGACGTGCGCGAGATCGACCCCCACTACCCCGACCCGACCGCGGCGTTCGTGCCGCAGTTCTTCGCCGGGCTGCGCGCCGAGGCCGACGAGGTCGAGCACTTCGAGCGCCTCGAGCGACGCACCCGCGAGAACTACCGGCTCGGCGCGTGGGTGACCCCGCGGGTGCGGGAGTGGGCGATCCGGGCCAGCGAGAAGGTCGGTGCCAGGGCCAACCGCGTCTTCGACGACGTCGACGTGCTGCTCACCCCCACGATCGCGCACCGGCCGCCGCGGGTCGGCATCCTCGACGGGCGCGGTGCGCTCGCCTCCTCGCTGCTCGCGATGCCGGCCATCGCCTACGTCGCCCTGTGGAACGTCGCCGGCAACCCGGCCGCCTCGGTGCCCGTCGGGACGGCCGTCGACGGGCTGCCGGTGGGCGTGCAGCTGGTCGGCCGCACCGACGGCGAGGAGTCGCTGCTGAGCCTGTCGGCCCAGCTCGAGCAGGCCCGGTCCTGGCCCCTGCTGGCCCCGGCCTGATGCCGTCGCTGCTCTGGCAGACGCCGCGGGCGCGGCTGCGTCGGGTCGGGGGAGGCGTGCTGGGGCGGGTTCGAGGTCAGCGGCCGCCGAGCCCGTTGACCGACCGGGTCGTCCTGGTCACCGGGGCGTCGTCCGGCATCGGCGAGGCGACGGCGCTGGCGGTGGCGCGCGCCGGAGCGACGGTGCTGCTCGTCGCTCGCCGGGTCGAGGACCTGGAGCGGGTGCGGGCCGAGATCGAGGTGGCGGGAGGCCGGGCGGCGACGTACCCGTGCGACCTGACCGACCTGCCGGCGGTCGACGGGCTGGTCGAGCGGGTGCTGGCCGAGCACGGAGCCGTCGACTACCTGGTCAACAACGCCGGCCGCTCGATCCGGCGCTCGCTCTCGCTGAGCCAGGGGCGCTTCCACGACGTCGAGCGCACGATGGCGATCAACTTCTTCGGGCCGGTGCGGCTGACCATGGGCCTGCTGCCGGCGATGCGCGCGCAGGGCTTCGGCCACGTGGTCAACGTGCTGAGCTGGGGGGTGCAGCTCAAGGCGCCGAAGTTCACCGCCTACCTCGCCTCCAAGTCGGCGCTCGACACCTGGTCGCGGATCGCGGGGCGCGAGACCTGGGACGACAACGTCACGTTCACCAACCTCAGGTTCGGCCTGGTCCGCACCCCCATGGTGGTGCCGACCGGCTCGGTCGAGGACCGGCGGGCGATGAGCGCCGAGCAGGCCGGGGCCCGGGTCGTCCGCGCGCTCGAGGACCGACCGGTGACCTGGGGGCCGGTGGCCGCCTACCTCGGCGAGGCGTTCTCCTACGTCGCGCCACGGCTGAGCGATGCGGTGATGGCGCGCTACGGGCGCTCGGTCCCGGACTCGGCGGCTGCGCGGGGGGCGGACATCAGCGCAGCAGGCTGACCGCGGCGATGAGGCCGGCGGTGACGACCAGGGACCGCAGCAGCACGGCCGGGAGCACGCGCCCGATCAGCGAGCCGACGTAGCCGCCGACGACCGAGCCCGAGGCCAGCAGGCCGATCGCCGGCCAGTCGAGGTCGGCGAGGACCAGGAAGATGACCGCGGCCACGGCGTTGGCCGACAGGACGGCCAGGGTCTTGAGGGCGTTGACGACCCGGAGGTCGAGGTCGAGCCCCAGCCCGAGGACGGCCATCATCATCACGCCCGACCCGGCGCCGAAGTAGCCGCCGTAGACGCCGGTCAGCGTGGCGAAGCCGGTGGTCACCGGCGACATGCTCGTGCGCGGCGCGGGTGGTCGGTCGCCGTGCCGGGCCCGCAACCGGGCGGAGATCCAGGGCTGGGCGCCCACGAGCAGGCAGGTGAACAGGATCAGCCACGGGACGACGGCCTCGAAGACCCCCGGGGGGAGCCGGAGCAGGAGCAGCGCCCCCACCACGCCACCGGCCACGCAGGTGACGACCACGGCGGCCGTCACGGCGGGGTGCTCGCGCAGCTCCCGCCGGTAGCCCCACGACCCGCTCAGCCCCGCGGGGGTCATGCCGACGGTGTTGGAGGCGTTGGCGGTCACCGGGGGCAGGCCCACGGCCAGCAGCACCGGGAAGCTGAGCAGCGAGGCCACGCCGACGGTCGAGGTGAGCACCCCGGCGCCGAGCCCCGCGGCGAGCACCGCGACCTGCTCGAGCGGCGTCACCCCTGCGCGGGCTCGCGGAGCAGCGCCACGTCGCTGACCATCTCCACGTGCGCGTGCATGGCGGCGGCGGCGGCGTCGGCGTCGCCGGCGCGGATGGCGTCCGCGATCGAGCGGTGACCGGCGAGCGAGCTGCGCGGACGGTCGGGCTGGGAGAGCGACTCGATGCGGGTCTCGCGGATCAGGTCGCCGATCTCGTCCATCAGCCGGGCCAGCAGCAGCGAGTGGGAGGCGGTGGTCACCGCGCCGTGGAACCGCTCGTCGCCCTCGACGCCGCGTCCGCCGGCCTCCACGTCGGCCTCCATCGCCGCCAGCGCGTCGTCGATCCGGGCCAGGTCCTCCGTCGTGCGCCGGTGGGCGGCGAGCGCGGCGATCTTGGTCTCCAGCGCGTCGCGGGTCTCGATGATCTCCGGCAGCCGGTCGGCGTGGGCGCGGATCGCGTCGACGATCCGGGCCTGGCCGGCGGACGCGGCGATCACCGTGCCGTCGCCGTGACGCACGGCGACGACGCCGATCACCTCGAGCGCCACCAGCGCCTGGCTGAGCGTCGCCCGGCTGACCCCGAGCCGGCCGGCGAGCTCGCGCTCGGGGGGCAGGCGGTCGCCGGCCTGCAGGCCGTTGTCGGAGATCCAGGTGGTGATCTGCTCGGCGACCTGCTCGTAGAGCCGGGTCCGCATCAGTCGCTGCGGGTAGTCGGTCATGACCTCCATGCTATTGACATTCGGCCCATTGACCTATTGGCTAGGCCACTGATCCACACAGGTGAGGACGGTCACACTGCCGTCTCGGGTACAGGAGGAACTCTGATGGGACCGGAACTAGTAGCGATCGTCGCCCTGGTGGCGCTGTTCGTGATCGGCACGGTGATCCCGATCAACATGGGAGCACTGGCCTACGTGGCCGCCTGGCTGGTCGGGATGTACGCCCTGGACCTCGACGAGAAGACGATCGTCTCCGGAGTCAGCGGTGACCTGGTCCTCACGATCATCGGGGTCACCTACCTGTTCGCGATCGCCCGCAACAACGGCACGATCGACATGATCGTCCGGGCCGGGGTGCGCAGCGTCGGCGGTCGCGTCGCGCTCATCCCGTGGGTGATGTTCGCGGTCACCGGCGTCCTCACCGCCGTCGGCGCGGTCAGCCCCGCGGCCTGCGCGATCATCGGTCCGATCGCGCTCGGCTTCGCCGGGCGCTACGGCATCAGCCCGCTGATGATGGGCATGTTCGTGGTCCACGGCGCGCAGGCCGGAGGCTTCTCGCCGATCAGCATCTACGGCTCGCTGACCAACGGCGTGGTCCGCGACGCCGGCCTGCCCAGCAGCGAGATCACGATCTTCCTGGCCAGCCTGGTCGTCAACACCGTCCTGGCCGTCGTCCTGTTCATCGTCCTCGGCGGCCGCAAGCTCATCGGTCAGCGGATCGACCCCGACGACGTCGCGCTCGGCCGCGGCGACGCCGGCACGGCTGCTCTTCCGGGCGGTACGACGGCCCGGGTGGCCGGCGGCACCGGCGCCGCTCCCGTCACCACCGTGGCCCCCGCCGCCGCCGGGGTCTCCCTCGACGAGGTCCGCGGCTCGCGCCTGGACCACGGGCTGACCCTGGTCGCCTTCGTGGCCGTGGCCTGCGTGGCGCTGCTCTTCGACAAGAACATCGGCTTCGTGGCCATCACCGCCGCCGTGCTGCTCTCGATCGGCTCGCCCAACCAGCACCGCGACGCGGTCAAGCAGGTCGCCTGGCCGACCGTGCTGCTCGTCGCCGGCGTCAGCACCTACGCGACGATCCTCACGACCGCCGGCTCGCCGGAGTACGTCGGCGAGTTCGCCGCCGGCCTGGGCGCGGCCGCCCTCGGTGCGCTGATCCTCTGCTACGTCGGCGGCATCGTCTCCGCGTTCGCCTCGTCCACGGCGCTGCTGCCGGTCATCATTCCGATCGGGCTGCCCCTGATCGCCGACGGCGGGATCAGTGCGGCCTTCTTCGTCGCCGCCCTGGCCGTGAGCTCGACGGTCGTCGACGTGAGCCCGTTCTCGACCAACGGGGCGCTGATGCTGGCCAACCGCCCGGACAGCATCGAGGAGCCGGTCTACTACAAGCAGATCCTGACCTACGGCGTGATCGTCACCCTCGGCGCTCCGCTGCTCGTGTGGGCCGCGCTCGTGCTGCCAGGATGGTGACGCAGTGACTGCTGCCGACGACACCCCCCGAGCGACCGCCCCGCTGTCCGACGTCCTCGTCGTCGACCTGACCCGGGCGCTCGCCGGCCCCCACGCCACGATGATGCTGGGCGACCTCGGCGCCCGGGTGGTCAAGGTCGAGGCCCCCGGCCAGGGCGACGACACCCGGGGCTGGGGTCCGCCGTTCGTGGGCGAGCCCGAGCACCGGGAGTCGACGTACTTCCTCTCGGCCAACCGCAACAAGGAGTCCATCGCGCTCGACCTCAAGGACACTGCCGAGGGCGGTGACCGCGAGGTGCTGCTGCGGCTGGTCGACCGGGCCGACGTGCTGGTCGAGAACTTCCGCACCGGCGTCCTGGAGCGTCTCGGTCTGGGCCTCGAGACGCTGATGGCGCGCAACCCGCGCCTGGTCGTGCTCTCGATCACGGGCTTCGGGCACGACGGGCCCGAGGGCGGCCGGGCCGGCTACGACCAGATCGCCCAGGGCGAGGCCGGGCTGATGTCGCTGACCGGGTCCGGCCCCGAGGACCCCCAGCGCGTCGGGGTCCCGATCGCCGACCTGCTCTCGGGCATGTACGGCGCCTCCGGGGTGCTCGCCGCGCTCCACGAGCGGGAGCGCACCGGCCGCGGCACCGTGGTCCGGACCTCGCTCCTGGCCTCGGTCGTCGGCGTCCACGCCTTCCAGGGGACCCGGTGGACGGTGGCCGGCGAGGTCGGCCGCGCACAGGGCAACCACCACCCCTCGATCGTGCCCTACGGCCTGTTCCACTGTCGCGACGGCGCGGTGCAGATCGCGCTGGGCAGCGAGGGCCTGTGGCGACGATTCTGCGCCGGCTTCGGGCTCGACCCCGACGCCGAGGGCATCGCCACCAACTCCGAGCGCGTCGGCGCCCGCGAGCGGGTGATCGCGCTGCTCGAGGACGCGTTCGCCGGCTGGGACGCCGAGCCGCTGCTGGCCCGCCTCGCCGAGGTCGGCGTCCCGGCCGGCAAGGTGCGGACCCTCGACGAGGTCTACGCCTGGGACCAGACGCTGAGCCAGGGGCTGCTCGTCGATGTCGAGCACCCGACGCTCGGACCGGTGCGGCTGCCCGGCCCGCCGCTGCGCTTCTTCGACGCCGGTGGCGACGAGACGACCCCGCGGGACCACGCCGCCCCGCCCGTCCTCGACCAGCACGGCGCGGCGATCCGGGCCTGGCTGGACGCGGAGCCCGACTCGGGGCAGGAGTGAGCAGTCCACGCCGTCGCTGGTCGGCGACCGAGCTGCTCGACCTGGTCCTCGACCCCGGCAGCCTCACGTCGTGGGACGAGCCGATCGACCTCTCGGACCTCGACGAGGACTACCGCGCCGTCCTGGTCGCCGCCCGCGAGAAGGCCGGCACCGACGAGTCGGTGCTGACCGGCCGCGGTGAGGTGCGCGGACGCCCGGTGGCGTTCGTGGTCAACGAGTTCGGCTTCCTCGCCGGCTCCATCGGCCGCGCCGCCGCCGACCGGATCGTGGCGGCCGTGCGCCGGGCCACCGCCGAGGGGCTGCCGGTGCTGGCCTCGACCGCCTCGGGCGGCACCCGCATGCAGGAGGGCACCCCGGCGTTCGTGCGGATGGTGGAGATCTCACGGGTGCTGATGGCCCACCGGGCCGCGGGCCTGCCCTACCTGGTCCACCTGCGCCACCCCACCACGGGCGGGGTCTACGCCTCGTGGGGCTCCCTGGGCCACCTCACCGTCGCCGAGCCCGAGGCCCTGGTGGGCTTCCTGGGCCCGAAGGTCTACGAGGGGCTCAACGGCGAGCCCTTCCCCCGGGGGGTGCAGACGGCCGAGAACCTCGCCGCCAAGGGCGTCATCGACGCCGTGGTCCCGGCCGAGGAGCTGCCCGAGCTGGTCGACCACGCGCTCGCCGTGCTCGTCGACCCGCCCTCCGCCGGGCGGCTGCCGCGCCGGCCCGGACCCTCCGAGCCGTCCGGGCCACCCACCCCGGTCTGGACGACGATCCAGCGCAGCCGGGAGCCCGGGCGGGCCGGCGTACGCCACCTGCTCCGGCACGGCTGCGAGAGCACGGTCCGGCTGCGCGGCACCGACGAGGGCGAGCGCGACGAGACCGTGATCGTGGCCCTGACCCGGCTCGACGGCCAGCCGTGCGTCGTCGTCGGCCAGGACCGCAGCCGGCAGGACGCCGCGCACCCGATGGGTCCGGGCGCCCTGCGCGAGGCCCGCCGCGCCATGCGGCTGGCCGACGAGCTGCGCCTGCCGCTGGTCACCGTGATCGACACCCCCGGTGCCGAGCTCTCGGCTCGGGCCGAGGAGGGGGCGATCGCCGGCGAGATCGCTCGCTGCATCGCCACGCTCACGACGATGTCCGTGCCGACGGTCTCGGTGGTGCTCGGCGAGGGCTGCGGCGGCGGGGCACTGGCCCTCCTGCCGGCGGACACGATCGTGGCCACCGAGCACTCCTGGCTCTCACCGCTCCCACCCGAGGGTGCCTCGATGATCGTGCACGGAGACACCGCGCACGCGGCCGAGCTGGCCGCGTCCCAGCGCGTGCGCGCCATCGACCTGCTGGCCGACGGCGTGGTCCACCGGCTCGTGCCCGAGGTCGACGGCGAGTCGGCGCGCGACCTCGCGGTGGCGGTGGCCGCCGAGGTGGGTCACGCGCTCCGGGCCGCCGGGGGAGCCTGAGCCTCAGCCCGCGGTGGTCGGACCCAGCACCATGAAGGGGACCCCGGACGGATCGCCGAGCCGGGTCATCCGGCCGTACGGCGAGTCCATGGGCGGCTGGTCGACGCTGCGGGCCCGGGCGGTCAGCTGGCCTTCTTGGCCGCCGTCTTCTTGGTCGTGCTCTTCTTGGCGGTCGACTTCTTCGTCGCCGTCTTCTTCGAGCCCGAGCCCGTGCCCGCCTTCTTGGCGGCCGCCTTCTTGGCGGTCTTCTTGCCGCCGCCCGAGGTCTCGCCGGTGCTGTCGTCGGTGTCCTCGCCCCGCGCGGTCTTGGCCGCCTCGACCGAGCGCTGCAGCGCGGCCAGCAGGTCGACCACCTCGCCGGAGGACTTCGTCGAGGTCGGCGTGCGCTTGATCTCGCCGCCCTCGATCTTGGCCTTGACCAGGGCCTCGACGGCCCCGGCGTAGTCGTCCTCGAACTCGCTGGCGTCGAAGTCGCCGGCCAGGGTCTCGACCAGCATCGTGGCCATCTTGACCTCGGCGTCCTTGACCTCGCCGGTCTCGACGGAGAAGTCGGGGGTGCGGATCTCGTCGGGCCACATCATCGTCTGCAGCACGATCACGTCGTCCTTGACCCGGAGCACCGCGATCGTCGTGCGCTGGCGCAGCGCGACGGTCACGACCGCCATCCGGTCGGCGTCGAGCAGGGCCTGGCGCAGCAGGGCGTAGGGCTTGGCGCCGGTCTTCTCGGGCTCGAGGTAGTAGGACTTCTCGAGCAGCATCGGGTCGATCTGGTCCGAGGGCACGAACTTCTCGACCGCGATCTCGCGCGAGGACGTGGTGGGCAGCTCGGCCAGGTCGTCGTCGCTGAGGACGACCATCTCGCCGTCCTCGGTCTCGTAGCCCTTGGCGATGTCGGCGTAGGGGACCTCCTCGCCGTCGATCGAGCAGACCCGTTGGTACTTGATCCGGCCGCCGTCCTTGGCGTGCACCTGCCGGAACGACACGTCATGGCTCTCGGTGGCGGCGTACAGCTTGACCGGCACGCTGACCAGTCCGAACGACACCGCGCCCTTCCAGATTGCCCGCATCCCCCGAGGGTACGCGGCGCGGGCGTCGCCGGGCAGAGGTGGCGGGGGACGCCCGGCATGATGGGTGCATGCGTCCGATGCTCGCCACTCCCGCCACCGACGTGCCGGCCGGTGCGGGCTGGGCCCACGAGGTCAAGTGGGACGGCATGCGGATCCTCGCCGAGACCCGCGACGGACGGATCCGGCTCACCAGCCGCAACGACAACGACGTCACGGCCGCGTGGCCCGACGTCGCCACCTCGCCGTGCGGGGCGCGCGACCTGTTGGTCGACGGCGAGGTGATCGCGCTCAACGAGGCCGGCCGGCCGGACTTCCGCGTGCTGCAGGAGCGGATGCACGTGCGCCGGGCGACCTCGGTGGCGCGCCTGGTCACCACGGTGCCGGTGACGTTCATGGTCTTCGACCTGCTCCGCCTCGACGGCCGTGACCTCACCGGCGAGCCCTTGGAGCGGCGTCGGGCGCTGCTCACCGGACTCCTCGACGACGGGCCCTGGCAAGTGCCGCCGGCGTACGACGACGGGGCGATGCTGTGGGACGCGACCCGCCAGCAGGGGCTGGAGGGCATCGTCAGCAAGCGTCTCGACAGCCGCTACGCCTTCGACCAGCGCAGCCCCCACTGGCGCAAGATGGCCCACCGGCACCGCCTGTCCTACGTCGTGGGCGGCTGGCGCCCGCAGGAGGGCACCTCCGACCGGCTCGCCGCCCTCCTCGTGGGGCAGCCCACCCCCGACGGCCTGGCCTACCGGGGCCGCGTCGGCAGCGGCATCGGTGCCCGGGCGTCCCGGCTGCTCACCGACCTGGTCGGACCGCTGGCGCGGTCCGACAGCCCCTTCGCCGACGAGGTCCCCCGGGTCGACGCCCGCGGCACCCGCTGGGTCGAGCCGACGGTGGTCGTCGACGTCGACACCCACGGCACCGGCTACGACCGGCTGCGCCAGCCGTCGTACCGCGGGGTGCGCGACGACCTGGCGCCCGAGGACCTCTGATGGCTCCGCCGAAGCGGGAGCAGCACGACAAGCAGGAGGTGCTCGTCGACGTCGACGGTCGCACGCTCAGGATCAGCAGCCTCGACAAGGTGCTCTACCCGCGCACCGGCACCACGAAGGGGGAGGTGCTGAGCTACTACGCGCAGATCGCCCCCACGATGCTGCCGCACCTCGCGGATCGGGCGGTCACGCGGATCCGCTGGCCGCACGGTGTCGAGGACATGAGCTTCTTCGAGAAGAACGTGCCCGGCGGAACTCCGTCGTGGGTGCGCACGGTGACGGTCCCGACGACCGGGAGCCGGTCGGGGAAGGGCGACAGCGAGCTGACCTTCCCCGTGGTCGAGGACCTCGCCACCCTCACCTGGCTGGTCAACCTCGCTGCGCTCGAGCTGCACGTGCACCAGTGGACGGTGGGCCGCAACGGTCGCCCCCGCAATGCCGACCGGGTCGTGATCGACCTCGACCCGGGTGAGCCGGCCGGCCTGCACGAGTGCTGCCAGGTCGCGCTGCGGGTGCGCGAGTCGCTCGCCGAGCGCGGCCTGGACGCCAAGCCGGTGACCAGCGGGAGCAAGGGCCTGCACCTCTACGCCGACCTGCCGAAGCGGCTGCCCAGCGACGACTCGACGGCGCTGGCGCGCACGGTCGCGGAGGACCTGCAGCGGGCCCATCCCAGCGAGGTGACGGCGACGATGACCAAGAGCAAGCGGGGTGGGAAGGTCTTCCTCGACTGGTCGCAGAACGCCGGGTCGAAGACGACGATCGCGCCGTACTCGCTGCGGGGCAAGGAGCGTCCCTACGTCGCGGCGCCCGTGTCCTGGGACGAGGTCGCTGCGGGCGCGGAGGACCCGTGGGGGCTCGAGCAGCTGCGCTTCGAGGACGTGCTACGACGCGTGGAGGAGCACGGCGACCTCTTCGCCTGACCTTGTTACCGAACGGTTGACCCAGCGTGGTGGCGACGTGTCGCGCGCGTGGCGGCGGCCGGTCTAGGTTTGGTCCCATCGCAAGACCGCCACATCGGGTCTACCCCGGAGTGGTCTCTGCCGGGCTTCTGCGCCGCGGTGTCGTGGGGGGACGACGACCGTGGTCCAGGGTCCGGACGGGGCTCTGTCTCGGACGGAGTGGCAGCCCGGCCGGCGGACCTTCGGGAACGCCGGGCGGGCGGTCCTGCGGGTGAGCGCCTCCGGGCGTTTCACATGGGGCACCACGGGACACTGGAGCAACGATGGAAATCACAGCGGTGCCTGCGCGACGCGCGCGCGCACCACGGCCGTGGGCCCTGCTCGCCCTGGCTCTGGTCACCCCGGTGACGGTGCTGGCCGTCCTCCCGACCATGCTCGGCCTGGAGCGGTACGTCGTGGCCAACGACAGCATGGGCGGCGACCTCGCCCGGGGCACCATGGTCTTCGAGGAGCGCGTCCCGGTCGGAGACATCGTGATCGGCGACGTGGTGACCGTCCCGCGCGCAGGCGACGGAGACCTGGTCACCCACCGCGTGGTGGACGTCGGGCCCGGCTTCGTGCGCACGCAGGCCGACCGGCGGGCGATGCCCGACGCCTGGTCGATCGACACCCGCACGGCCCCGACGCTGCCCCGGGTGGTCTTCGCCATCCCCTTCGTCGGTCACCCGATGCTGATCGACCTCGGCTGGTGGGCCTGGGGGGTGCTGGTCGTGGTGGCCGCCGCCGCGCTGGTCGCCGCGGGGGGCCGCGACCTCGGACGGTCGTCACACACCGTCCGTCCGCGTGTCGCCCTGGGGGAGTTCGTCCGTTGACGGCGAGCGCGACACCCTATGCTCCTGTCATGGTGCACCGGGTCATGGTCGTCGAGGACGAGGAGGACATTGCCTTCCCGTTGGTGCGCACGTTGGAGCGCGAGGGCTACGACGTCCTGTGGGTCGAGACCGGCGAGAAGGCCCTCGAGGAGATGGGGCTCGGCAACGTCGAGGTCGTCATCCTCGACCTCGGTCTCCCTGACATGGACGGGCTCGACGTGTGCCGCAAGGCCCGTGAGCTCGGCTTCGACGGCGCGATCATGATCGTGACCGCCCGCGCGGGCGAGCTCGACCGGGTCGTCGGGCTCGACTACGGCGCCGACGACTACCTCGCCAAGCCCTTCGGGCTGGCGGAGCTGCAGGCCCGGGTGCGGGCGCTGCTGCGCCGCACCGGCAGCGGGGCCCCCGGCACCGAGGAGGTCCCGGAGGGCGGGCTGCGCATCGACGTGGCGGCCCGCCGGGTCTACTCCGGCGACGACGAGGTGCCGCTGACCGGCAAGGAGTTCGACGTCCTCAGCATCCTCGCCGCCAACCGCGACAAGGTCGTCTCCCGCGGCAAGCTGATGGCCGACGTGTGGGACGAGAACTGGTACGGCTCGACCAAGACCCTCGACGTCACCATCGGGCGCCTGCGTCAGAAGCTCGACAGCGTCGGTGTCACCGAGCGCGTCGTGGCGGTCCGGGGGGTCGGCTTCCGCTTGGAAGGTCCCGATGCGTGAGCGGCTGACGGCCGCCTTCGTCCTGATGACGCTGTGCCTCGTGTTCGGGGCCGCACTCATCGCCGGCTACGCCCAGGAGGGCCAGCGCCGCGAGCGCGAGAGCGCCCACCTCACCAGCCAGACCAACGCCATCGCCGGGCTCCTCAACCAGCGCCTGGCAGACGGCCGCCCGGTCGACGCCGACCTGCTCGGCACCCTGATCACCGACGAGGACCGGCTCCAGGTCGACTTCCAGTCGGCCCCCCCGATCGTCGTCTCCGGCTCGAGGTTCGACTCCAACGGAGCGGTGTCGTCGACGATGCCGGTCCAGAACGGCTACGTGCAGATGGACCGGGCGGCGCCGACGCCGCTCGAGTTCGTCGGCGGGCCGGTCACGACCAAGCTGTTGCTCGTCGCGGCGGTGACCCTGCTCTCGGGCGTCGCCGGCTACCTCATCGCGCGCTCGCTGTCGCAGCCGTTCAGGCAGCTGGCCGACGCCGCCGCCGCGCTCGGCCGCGGGCGGTTCGACCTGGACCTGCCGACCTCGGCCAACCCCGAGGCCCAGGCCATCGCCCGGGCTCTGGGCAACAGCGCCGGTCAGCTGCGCGACCGCCTGGAGCGCGAGCAGCGCTTCGCCCTGCACGCCTCGCACGTGCTCCGCACGCCGCTGACCGGCCTGCGCCTCCAGCTCGACGAGCTGGTCGTCAGCGACGACGTCTCGGCCGATGCCCGGGAGGCGGCGGCCCGCGGGCTGCAGGCGGTGGCCGAGCTCGACCGGGCGGCCGGCGAGCTGGTCGACCTGGCCCGGGCCTCGGCGATCATGGCCGGTGCCGAGATCCCGCTGCGCGACCTGGCCACGATCTCGGCCCAGCGCTGGGCCGACGCGCTGGACCACCGTGGCCGCGGGTTCTCGGCCGCGGTCGAGGGCGAGCACGACCTGCTGTTCACCCCCGGGCCCGTCGAGACCGTGCTCGACATGCTGCTGGAGGACGCCCTGGCCCACGGCGTGGGCGACGTACGCCTGGTCCTCGAGGGCGACACGACCACGCTCCGCATCGACGTCTTCGGGGCCCACGACGCCTACCAGCCTGTCGCCGGCCGCGACGACGAGGACCCCTACCTACGACGGGCCCGGTTGATCGTGGAGGGGCTGGGTGGCTGGCTGGAGGACCGGCACGACGAGGACAACAAGATGACGGTCCTGCTCCCGCGCCGCTGACCGGTCCCCGCCGGCCGTGACCCATGATGGGCCCATGAGCGAGAAGCGACCCGTCGAGACCTGGCTGACCGACATGGACGGCGTGCTGGTGCACGAGGAGGAGCCCATCGCCGGCGCCCAGGAGTTCATCGGGGCGCTGAAGGCGGCCGGCGTCCCGTTCCTCGTGCTGACCAACAACTCGATCTTCACCCCGCGCGACCTGCGCGTCCGGCTGCTGCGCAGCGGCATCGACGTCCCGGAGGAGTCGATCTGGACCTCGGCGATGGCCACCGCCGACTTCCTGCACGACCAGCGGCCCGGCGGTTCGGCGTACGTCGTGGGGGAGGCGGGGCTGACCACGGCGCTGCACGACATCGGCTACGTGATGACCGACCACGACCCCGACTACGTCGTGCTGGGCGAGACCCGCACCTACTCCTTCGAGGCGATCACCCGCGCGATCCGGCTGATCGACGCCGGCGCCCGGTTCATCGCCACCAACCCCGACCCGAGCGGACCGAGCCCGCAGGGCAAGCTGCCCGCGTGCGGCTCGGTGGCCGCGCTGATCAGCACCGCGACGAACCGCGAGCCCTACTACGTGGGCAAGCCCAACCCGCTGATGATGCGCAGCGCCCTCAACCGGCTCGAGGCGCACTCGGAGACCACGGTGATGGTCGGCGACCGGATGGACACCGACATCAAGAGCGGGCTCGAGGCAGGTCTGCGCACGGTGCTCGTGATGACCGGGTCGACGCAGCCCGAGCAGGTCGAGACCTACCCCTACCGGCCCACCCGGGTCGTCGACTCGATCGCCGACCTGGTGCCGCTCGTCGGGTAGCCGACAGCTTCGGCCGCCGGTGCGCCTCGCTCAGCGGGGGAGCAGGACCAGGGGGAGCTCGACGAGGAAGGCCGATCCGCCGAGGTCTCCGTCCTCGACCCAGATCCGACCCTGGTGCCGCTCGACCACCCGGCGGCTGATGGCCAGGCCGATGCCGTTGCCCGTGACCGAGCCGACCTCGCTCCCGCGCTGGAACATGTCGAAGATCCGGTCACGGTCCACCACCGCGACCCCGGGGCCGTCGTCGCTCACCCGGAGGACGACCCGGCCCGGGGTCCTCTCGGGGGAGACATCGACGCACAGCGTCGGCGTCGCGTCGGCTCCGGCGTACTTCAGCGCGTTGCCGACGAGGTTGGCGAACAGCAGGCGCAGCAGCCCGGGGTCGCCCTCGATCGTGGGCAGCGGGGAGACCTCGATCCTCGCCCGCTCGTGCCCCAGGGCTCGTTGCTCCTCCACGACCTCGCCGACCAGGGTGTCGAGGTCCACCCGCGTGGTGACGAGGTCGGCCTGGCCCACCTGGGTGAAGGCGAGCAGGTCGGTGATCAGGTCCTGCCCGCGCTGGGCCGCGGCGTCCATCCGCGCGATCCACTCGCGCGCCCGGGCGTCGGTCTCGGTGCCGACGGTGTGGGCGTCCAGCAGCTGCGCGAAGCCCGTGATCACGGTCAGTGGGCTCCGGAGGTCGTGAGCGACGACACCGGCGAACTGGCCCAGGTCGTCGTTGGCCCGCCGCAGCTCGGCCTCCGCGGCCTTCCGGAGGGTGACGTCGCGCAGGAAGGCGTGGAAGCCCAGCCGCTCCTCGTCGGGGACCGCCCAGATCGTGAGCTCGATGTGCAGCCGGTGGCCGGCGCGGTGCACGGCCTCCACCTCGACCGGTCGTCCGAGCAGCGGCCCGTGACCGGCCTGCGCTGCCCGGCGCAGACCCGCACGGTGGGCCGCGGCGAGCTCGGCCGGGATGATGAGCTGGTCGAGCGACCGCCCGCTCGCCTCCTCCCGCGACCACCCGAACAGGCGCGCCGCTGTGTCGTTCCAGTCCTCGACCAGTCCCTCGGACGACAGCGCGATGTAGGCGTCCGCGGAGTTCGCCACCACCTCCCGGGCGTGCCGCTCGCTGCCGGTCAGCTTGAGGGTCAGCCGGTCGCGCTCCAGCAGGCTCTCCTCGAGCTGGTGCAGGACGTCCTCGGCGCCGGCGCGCCGCAGGTCGACGTTGCGCAGCCGGCGGCCCTGGATCCAGACCCCCGCCGCCCCGGCCACGGTCGTCACCGAGACGAGCACGGCCAGCGCGAACCGGTCGTCGTACCAGCCCTGCTCGAGCCCGACCACCAGGAACCCGCCGACCGTCGAGGGCACGAGCAGCACCCACGGGAGCAGCCGGCGGACCACGACACCGCCCGCGGAGTCGCCGGTCGCGAGCAGCATGAAGCCGTCGCCGGCCCGGAGCCCGAGGACAGCGACGCTCAGGAGCGTCAACACGAGGGCGGTGTGGAGCGCCATCGAGGTGTAGACGTGCACCCCGTAGAGCGACTCGATGGCGAACAGGTAGCCGACGACGGCGGTGGCACTCACGACGAGGGTGGCCCAGGCCAGGGACTGACCGACCCGGACGCGTCGGCCCTGCAGCGCGAGCAGCGCTCCGGCGACAGCGCAGACCGCCACGGCCGTCATCGGTGACATGCGGCCGGGCTCGCTGGTGTCGATGGCGTCGACGCGGTCCAACCCGAACGGGTCGTCGATGCGCAGGTCCGACCCGGTGACGTACTCGACGAGGGTCGCTGCGCCCAGCAGCGCCACCACTGCGGCGAGCACGCCCACGGCGCGTGAGGCCCTCGGGCCGACCGCCGGGCGGCTGAGCACCCACACGCCCACGCCCAGGAGGGCGAGGCAGACCGCGGTGTTGAGCTTCATCGTGACCAGGCCGGGAGCCACGCGCTTCAGCCGGTCGATGTCGAGGGCCCACCCGGCGACCACGGCCAGCCCGACCACCGTGACGACCAGCCCGGCCCAGCCGGAGACCGTGCGCAGCCGTCCGACCCGTGCCTGCGTGGGCTGGGCCCGCAGGTCCCGTTCCTGGATCGCGGCGCGCAGGAGGGGAGAGTCCACCTGTGGATCCGGCATGCCACCGACCTCCCCCGCCCGGCTCGCCACTCTACGGCTGGACGGCCGGGCGCGCGGGGCGACACGGACCGCCGAGCCGAGACAGCCGCGGGCTGCAGTCACCGGGTGACCAGGATCCAGGGCTGTCCTGTCGTGCGGGGAGACGTGGGGCCCGTTGTCGACGCCCGGCCGGTCGCTGGGCATGCCTCGCGAGGGCGTGGGTACCTCCGTGCTCGATCGGGAGTCGATCGGTCGCAGACGCAGGGAGCAGGGGATCCGCATGAAGGCAGTGACGTGGCAGGGGCCGAAGGACGTCCGGGTCGAGGAGGTGCCGGACCCGAGGATCATCGACGGTACCGACGCGATCATCCGGGTCACGACCACCGGGCTCTGCGGCTCGGACCTGCACCTCTACGACCCGCTCGCGCCGTTCATGACGCCGGGCGACATCATCGGACACGAGCCGATGGGGATCGTCGAGGAGGTGGGGCCCGAGGTGCATGACCTCGCCGTCGGCGACCGGGTCGTGGTGCCCTTCAACATCAGCTGTGGGTCGTGCTGGACCTGCTCGCGCGGCCTGCACAGCCAGTGCGAGACGACCCAGAACCGTGACCAGGGCACCGGTGCGAGCCTGCTGGGCTTCAGCAGCCTCTACGGTGCCGTGCCCGGCGGGCAGGCCGAGCTGCTCCGGGTGCAGTTCGCCGACTTCCTGCCGATCACGGTGCCGCAGGGTCCGCCCGACGACCGGTTCGTCTACCTCTCCGACGTCCTCCCCACCGCGTGGCAGGGGCTGCGTTACGCCGACCTGCCCGACGACGGGGTGCTGCTCGTCATGGGCGCCGGGCCGATCGGTGACATGGCGGCCCGGATGGCCTTGCACGAGGGCCACCGCGTCATCGTCGTGGACCGGGTGCCCGAACGGCTGGAGCGGGTGCGGGCGCGCGGGGCCGAGACGATCGACCTCGACGCCGTCGACGACCTCGCGGCCGAGGTCCGGGACCGCACCGGGGGTCGCGGTGCGGACTCGGTGATCGACGCGGTGGGCATGGAGGCGCACGGCAATCCCGTGGCCGAGAAGATGATCAAGGCGGTGGGCCTGCTGCCCGATGCCGTGGCGAAGCCGCTGATGACCTCGATGGGCTTCGACCGTCTCGCGGCCCTGCACGGCGCGATCGAGGCGGTCCGGCGCGGCGGCACGGTCTCCCTGCTCGGGGTGTACGGCGGCGCCGCCGACCCGATGCCGCTGATGCAGATGTTCGACAAGCAGCTCCAGCTGCGGATGGGGCAGGCCAACGTCCGGGCCTGGACCGACGACCTGCTCCAGCTCCTGGGCGACGACGACCCGCTCGGCACGGAGGACTTCGCCACCCACCGGCTGCCGCTCGACCGGGCGCCGGAGGCCTACGCCTCCTTCCGGGCCAAGGAGGACGGCATGGTCAAGGTGGTCTTCACCCCGTAGGCCCCCGACTCGACCCGACCCGAGGGGGACGCGACCCGCCGGGAGCCGGATCGGTGGGACAGTGGACCCATGACGCCGCCCTCACCGATCCGGGTCTACCTGCTCGACGACCACGAGGTCGTGAGGCAGGGACTGCGCTTCCTGCTCGAGGCCGCCGGCGGGATCGAGGTGGTCGGCGAGTCGGGGTCGGCTGAGGAGGCGACGGCGCGGATCCCTGCGCTGCACCCGCACGTGGCGGTGCTCGACGGCCGGCTGCCGGACGGGTCGGGGGTCGAGGTGTGCCGGCAGGTCCGCGCCGTCGACCCCTCGATCCGCGCGTTGATCCTCACCTCGTACGACGACGACGAGGCGTTGTTCGCCGCCATCATGGCGGGGGCGTCCGGCTACGTGCTCAAGGAGGCGAAGGGTGCCGACCTCGTCGGCGCGATCCGCCTCGTGGCCGCCGGCAGCTCCCTGATCGACCCGTCGCTCACCGAGCGCCTGCTCGACCGGATCCGACACGGTCCCACCACAGCGCCCGAGCTCGCGGACCTGACCGAGCGGGAGCTCGAGATGCTCGGCCTCATCGCCGAGGGCCTGACCAACCGTCAGATCGGCGAGCGGATGTACCTGGCCGAGAAGACGGTCAAGAACTACGTCTCCAGCATCCTGTCGAAGCTGGGGCTGGAGCGTCGCACCCAGGCAGCCGTGCTGGCCTCCCAGCTGCTCGGCCCGTCTAGCGGGGGGCCCAGCGGGGGACCAACAGCACCCCCACGGGACCGTCCGCCTCTGTAGGGGGGACCCTCCCGGCGGGGATGCTCGGGTCACGAAGCACCACCGCTACTCGAGAAGGTCGCCACCATGGCTGTCATCCACCAGAACCCGAACGTCGAGGGTGTCGCTGACGGCGCCGCCTCACCCACCGTCGCCGCCACCACGGCCACCCGCCGCGTCCTGGCCGCCCTGCGCATCGGCTTCGGCGTCACGTTCCTGTGGGCGTTCTTCGACAAGCTGCTCGCGCTGGGCTTCCACACGGGCTACGACTCGACCGGGGCCACGCTCGACCGCTTCGGACCGGCCGCCTGGGTCAACGGGGGCAGCCCCACCGAGGGCTTCTTGACGTTCGGGGCCGACGGGCCGTTCCAGGCCTTCTACAACAGCATCGGAGGCACCGTGTGGGCCGACACCGGCTTCATGCTCGGTCTCCTCGGCATCGGGCTGGCGCTGAGCCTCGGGGTCGGGATGCGCATCGCCGCCATCGGCGGCGCCACGATGTACGTGCTGATGTGGACCGTGGCCCTGCCGCCGGAGACCAACCCGGTGATCGACGACCACATCCTCGGTGCGCTGACCCTGGTCGCGCTCGCCCTGCTGAGCGCCGGCAACACCTGGGGCCTCGGTCGTTGGTGGAGCGGCACCACGATCGTCCAGGAGCACCCCGTCCTGCGGTGAGCCCGGGCGACGTCCCGCACCTACGGCCACCCGGATCGCCGGGTGGCCGTCGCGCGTGACGGGCTCAGACGAGCTGGACGCGCCAGGTGAACGACGTGCCCTGCGGCTCGCGGGCCACCAGCTCGAGGGTGCCGCCGAGCCCCTCGGCGCGGAGCCGGGCGTTGCGCAGGCCGCTCTCGTCGGCCGCCGGGGCCGGGCCCACCCCGTCGTCGAGCACCGTGAGGCTGAGCTCGTGCGCGGTGGCGTGGACCACCACCTCGGAGTGCGTCGCGTGCGCGTGCCGGGCGATGTTCGAGAGGGCCTCACGCAGCACCGGCAGCAGGTGCTCGCGGACCGCGTCGGGGACAGCGGTGTCCACGGGCCCGCTCGTCCGGAAGTCGGGTGCGTGGCCCAGGACCGTGGCGTACTCCTTGACCAGACCGCGCAGCTCGGTGCGCAGCGAGCCCACCCGGTCGCGCTCGAGGTCGAAGATCGTGCCGCGGATGTCCTTGATGGTCAGGTCGAGGTCGTTGACCGCGTCGTCGAGACGCTCCGCGATCTCGGCGCCGCCGGCGAGCAGGGCGACCCCCTGGAGGTGGAGCCCGGTGGCGAACAGGCGCTGGATCACCACGTCGTGGAGGTCGCGCGCGATCCGCGCACGGTCGGAGACGACGGCCAGCTGCTCGCGGTCGGCCAGCGCCTGGGCGCGGTCCAGGGCCAGGGCAGCCTGGTCGGCGAACGACGCCAGCAGCTCGCGCTCCTCCACGTCGTGGGGGGCCTGGCCTGCGTCGAAGACAGCGATGAGTGCGGCGCGCTCGGCCAGGTGGGCGCGCAGGGGGATGACCAGGGCGGTCATCGAGTCGAGCTCGACCACGGTGATGTCGTGGCCGGTGCGCGTGGTCAGCAGCAGCTCGTCGAGCGCGGAGGTGACGCGCTCGGCGTCGTCGGGATGGGCGGTGACGGTGCGGGCCGCGTCGTGGCGGTAGCCCAGCACCGCGGTGGCTCGGGCGTCCGACACGGAGCGGGCGGCCTGCGTGATGAGCTCCAGCGCCCGCTCGACGTCGACCGGCGGTTGGAGGGCGTCGGCCAGCGAGGCGGACGCCTCGAGCCACTGACGGCGGCGCTCGCTGCGGCCGTAGGCGCGGGCGTTCTCGATCACGAAGCCGGCAGCGGTCGCAAGTGCGCCGACGAGCACCTCGTCCTGAGCGGTGAACTCGGCGCCCGTGTCCTTCTCGGTCAGGTAGAGGTTGCCGAAGACGGTCCCTCGGATGCGGACCGGTACGCCGAGGAAGGTCGTCATGGGTGGGTGGTTGGGCGGGAAGCCCACGGAGTGCGGGTGGTCGCTGAGCACGGGGAGCCGGATCGCTCGGGGCTGCTCGATGAGCAGGCCCAGGATGCCCCGGCCCCGCGGCAGGTCGCCGATCCGAGCGTGCTGCTCGGCGTCGATGCCGGTGGTCACGAACTCGACCAGCGAGCCGTCGTGGCCGATCACCCCCAATGCGGCGTACCGCGCCCCGGTCAGCTCGCACGCGGCCTCGACGATGCGGGTGAGCACGCTGCGCTGGTCGAGGTCGGAGGAGATCGCGATCACCGCGTCGAGCAGGGCCTGCGCGGTGCCGGGCAGCTCAGGAGGCGGTTCAGCGGTCACCGGGCCAGTGTGGGGCATGCGGGCCCTCGAGGAGGTGCTCGGCGGTCGCGCCCGCCGGGACCCGCCCGCCGAGACCCGTCCGCCGACCCGCCCGCCGAGACCCGTGCGATCGGCGTCACGTCACACGATGCGTCGGACGGGCAGGTCGGCGAGGGGGTCGGTCTGCGAGCCGAGCCGACGTCCGCTGACCTCGTCCCACTTCAGCCGCAGGTGCATCTGGCGGGCGCCTCCCGCCCAGGGGTGCGGCTGCCAGACGGCGCGGATGTGCTCGAGCTCGGCGGCGTCGGTGACGAACTCCGCCCGACCTCGGGCCACGACGCTCCAGCCGCGGTGGTACTCGTGGTCGAACTGGTCGATCTCGAAGGCCAGCCGACCGTCAGGTCCGTAGGTGCCGAGCAGGCTGTAGGGCGAGGTGCGCACGATGATCGCGTCGTCGACCACGGAGTAGTTGATCGGGAGGACGTGCGGCCCGCCCGGGGTCGACAGGGCCAGGCGCCCCACCACCCCGGAGCGCAGCAGGGTCTCGCACTCCGCCCTGGACAGCTCGAGTGACTCGTGCACGACGTACCTCCGGTCCTTGGTCTGTCCCTCGATCCTGGCTGCCGTCTGCCCCCTCCTCGGCAGGGCCGATGGTCCCGTCGCGGGGCCCGTTGCGCCCTGCCGGGCCGGGCGCGCCGGGACGAGAGTCGGGGTGAGGCCGCGGACCCGCGACCAGACGCCCACCCGGCGTCACCGAGCAGGAGGAACCACCATGACCACATCGCTCTCCCACGTGCCGCCCGGCAGCATCGTCGTCGGGGTCGACGGCTCGGAGTCCGGCAACCGGGCGCTCGACTGGGCCACCGCGCAGGCGGTGCTCGAGCGCCGGCCGATCGTGCTCGTCCACGGGCTGGGGCCCGCCGGGACGGCCTGGGCCGGGCAGGTCGGGCTCGACCACGAGGCACTGCTCGACGCGCTCCGCCTGGGCGGGAACGCGCTCCTGGACGCGGCTCGGCGCCAGGTGCTCGTCAAGGGTCCCGATGTCGAGGTGCACGACGTCCTGCACGTCTCGGACCCCCGCGAGGTGCTGCTCGAGCTGTCGGAGCAGGCGAACATGGTGGTGCTGGGGTCTCGTGGGCGCGGCCCCGTGCGCAGCCTGCTGCTCGGCTCCGTGGGCGTCGCGGTCATGAAGCACGCGCACTGTCCGGTCGTCGTGCTCCGCCCCGCGCAGCCGGGGCTGGTCCGCAACGGCGTCCTCGTGGGGTGCGACGGCACCGAGCGGTCCCGCGACGTGCTGGAGTTCGCCTACCGGGTCGCGGCCGCCCGCGACCTCCCGCTCACCGTCCTGCACAGCTGGTCGACTCCGGTGCCGCTCGTCGAGGGCGTGCCGTCGGACCTGTCCGCAGACACCTCCTACGAGGAGGAGCTGCGTCTGCTGGCCGAGTCCGTGGCGGGGATGGGTGAGAAGTTCCCCGAGGTCCGGGTCCGGACCGAGCTCGCGCACGGTCCGGCTGACGGCTGCCTGATCCGCGCCGCGCAGCGGGTGGACCTGGTCGTCGTCGGTGCCCACCAGGGCAGCCCGCTGGCCTACCTCACCCGGGGCTCCGTCGCGGCGTCGGTGGTCGAGCACGCCCGCTGCGCGGTGGCTGTCGTGCCCGCGCGGCCCTGAGCGCTCAGCGGACTCCCCAGGAGTAGGTCTGCTTGCGCAGCTGGAGGTACATGAAGGTCTCGGTGGCCACCACGCCGTCGATCGTGCGGATCCGCTCGGAGAGGAGCTCGAGCAGGTGCTCGTCGCTCTCGCAGACCACCTCGACGAGCAGGTCGAACGAGCCGGCGGTGATGACGACGTAGTCCACCGCCTCGATCTCGGCGAGCGCGTCGGCGACCGGCTCGAGGGGCCCGGTGCAGCGCACGCCGACCATCGCCTGACGGGCGAACCCCATCTCGACCGGGTCGGTGACGGCCACGACCTGCATCACCCCGCCCTCCACGAGGCGCTGCACCCGCTGACGTACGGCGGCCTCGGACAGGCCCACGTGCTTGCCGATCGCGGCGTACGAGCGACGTCCGTCCTGCTGCAGCTGCTCGATGATCGCCTTGGAGGTGTCGTCGAGCTGTGTCGCGTGGCGGTCGCTGCGGGGCGTCATGGGACGGGAATCTACCCGCGACGCTCGACGACCAGAACACTTCCCAGCCCAGCGGTTCTCGATGGATTCAGTTGTCAGCATGGTTAAGCTCGACTGAATCGCTTGTCGTCACCCCCGCGCCGTGGCACGATCCGTGCAGTCGGACTCGAGGAGGGCAATGCCAGGCGAGCCAGCACCGCGATGGTCCCCGGTCTCGCGCCGACGTCTGCTCCGGGGAGGCGGGGCAGTGGCGTTCGCCGGGCTGAGCGCAGCCTCGCTCAAGCTGCCGTTCTTCGAGGTGGGCGGGGCGCAGCAGGACCCGGCGACCTGCACCGCGCGCGACCTCTCCGCCTCGCAGCCCGAGCTCGTCATCTCCAACTGGCCGCAGTACATCGACCCGCGGCGCAAGAAGAACGGCACCTTCCAGACCTTCCAGCGCCAGAGCGGCCTCAGCGTGTCCTACTCCGACGACGTCAACGACAACGCGGAGTTCTACGCCAAGGTCCGCAACCAGCTCGGGACCTGCCAGCCGATCGAGCGCGACCTGGTGATGCTCACCGACTGGATGGCCGCGCGGATGATCGGACTGGGCTGGATCCAGCCCCTGGATCCCGACCAGGTCCCGAACCTGCACGCCAACCTCATCGACCCCCTGCGCAACCTGCAGTGGGACCCCGACCTGACCTACCACGCCCCGTGGCAGACCGGACTGACCGGCATCGCCTACAACGCGTCCAAGACCAGCGAGGTCGGCAGCTTCGAGGAGCTGCTGACCCGCCCCGACCTCCAGGGCCGCGTCACCCTGCTCACCGAGATGCGCGACACGATGTCGTTCCTGCTCGCGGTGTCCGGCGCCGATCCCCGCGACTTCTCCGACGACGAGTGGGGGGTCGCCATCGACCGGCTGCGCGAGGTCGTCGCGAGCGGCCAGATCCGGGCCTTCACCGGCAACGACTACACCCAGGACCTCGCGGCCGGGAACATCTACGCGTGCGAGGCCTGGTCCGGCGACGTCATCCAGCTGCAGTTCGAGAACCCCGACATCAAGTTCGTGACGCCGGAGGAGGGGCTGGTGCTGTGGAGCGACAACATGCTGGTCCCCAACCTCGCCACCCACACCCGCAACGCCGAGCAGTGGATCGACTACTACTACGAGCCCGAGGTGGCCGCGAAGCTGGCCGCCTGGGTCAACTACATCTGTCCCGTCAAGGGTGCCCGGGAGGCGATGGAGAAGATCGATCCCTCGCTGGTCGACAACCCGCTGATCTTCCCCGATGACGACACGCTCGCAGCGGCCTTCGACTTCATGCCGCTCGACGACCGCCAGACCACGCAGTACGAAGGGGAGTTCGCCGATGTCACAGGTGGCTGACCACCGACCCGCCGGCTCCGGGGGGCGCGAGGGTGAGGACGCGACGTACGACGGGCTCAGGCTGCGCGCGGTGACCAAGGAGTTCGCGACCTTCACGGCCGTGCGCGCCCTCGACCTCGACGTGCCCCGCGGCTCCTTCTTCGCACTCCTCGGCCCGTCCGGGTGCGGCAAGACCACGACGCTGCGGATGGTCGCCGGGCTCGAACGGCCCACCTCGGGCACCATCACCCTGGCCGGCGACGACATCACGCACGCCAAGCCCTACCGGCGACCGGTCAACACGGTCTTCCAGAGCTACGCGCTCTTCCCGCACCTCGACATCTACGAGAACGTCGCCTTCGGGCTGCGCCGGCGCAAGGCCAAGGACGTCGACCAGCAGGTCCGCGACATGCTCGAGCTCGTCGAGCTCGGCAACCAGGCCCGCAAGAAGCCGGTGCAGCTCTCCGGAGGCCAGCAGCAGCGGGTCGCGCTCGCCCGGGCGCTGATCAACAAGCCCGAGGTGCTGCTGCTCGACGAGCCGCTCGGTGCGCTCGACCTCAAGCTGCGCCGCGGCATGCAGATCGAGCTCAAGCGCATCCAGACCGAGGTGGGGCTCACCTTCGTGCACGTCACCCACGACCAGGAGGAGGCCATGACGATGGCCGACACGGTCGCGGTGATGAACGCCGGCCTCATCGACCAGCTCGGCGCGCCCGCTGAGCTCTACGAGAACCCGCGCTCGACCTTCGTGGCCAACTTCCTGGGCCAGTCCAACCTCATCGAGGGCAGCGTCGTACGCCGCGACGCAGACCTGACCACCGTCGACATGCACGGCATCGAGGTCTCGATCCCGACCGGGCGCAGCCACACCGACGGTGGGCGCGGATGGATCGGCATCCGCCCGGAGAAGGTGCTGATCGGCGACCCGGGTCACGCCCTGGACGCGCCGGGCAACACCATCCCCGGCGGCGTGGTCAGCGACGTCAGCTTCAACGGCGTCTCGACGCAGTACCTCGTGCGGATGCCGTGGGGCCAGGAGCTCCAGGTGTTCTCCCAGAACACCGGTCGCACCCGGATCTTCGGCACCGGCGAGCCCGTGGAGCTGTCGTGGCGCCCCGAGTACGCCTTCCTGCTCGACGCCTCCCAGGACGCCGGCGCGGGCGCGCAGAGAGGCGACACCTGATGGCCGCCGCTCCCGAGGTCGCGGCGACCGGGAGACGGCGAGGGGTCACCGGCTACGTCCTGCTGGCGCCGGCCGTGGTCTGGTTGGCGCTGTTCTTCGTGGTCCCGTTCTACTCCCTGGTCGCCACCAGCCTCTACGACCCGGCGGGCTCGGACTTCCGCGGCTACGAGATGACCTACCACGTCGGCAACTACGTCGACGCGATCCGGTCGTACTGGCAGCCGTTCGCCCGCTCGCTGGCCTACGGTGCGGTCGCGACCCTGCTCTGCCTCGTGCTCGGCTACGTGCTGGCCTACGCGATCGCCTTCAAGGCCGGGCGCTGGAAGCACCTGATGCTGGTGCTGGTGATCGCGCCGTTCTTCACCAGCTTCCTGCTGCGCACCCTGTCGTGGAAGCTGATCCTGGCCGACGACGGCTTCGTGGTCGACGTGCTCCAGACGGTCCACCTGCTGGGGGACGACGGACGGCTGCTCGCCACGCCGGTCGCGGTCGTCGCGGGCCTGACCTACAACTTCCTGCCGTTCATGGTGCTGCCGCTCTTCGCCAGCATCGACAAGATCGATCCCCGGCTGATCGAGGCCTCCTCCGACCTCTACGCCCACCCGGCGGTCGGCTTCTTCAAGGTCACCTGGCCGCTGTCGCTGCCGGGGGTGGTCTCGGGCACGCTGCTGACCTTCATCCCGGCGGTCGGCGACTACATCAACGCCCAGCTCCTGGGCAGCCCCAACCAGCGGATGATCGGCAGCGTCATCCAGAGCCAGTTCACCGACGCCAACGACTACCCCTCGGCCGCGGCGCTCTCGATGCTGCTGATGGTGATCATCGTGGTGATGGTGCTGTTCTACGTGCGACGCGCCGGCACCGAGGAGCTGCTGTGATCGGCCGCTGGGTCCGCGAGCGGCTGGTGCTGATCCTCGGGCTGCTCGTGCTCGTCTACACCTTCGTGCCGATCGCGGTGGTGGTCCTGATGAGCTTCAACGACCCGGACAGCCGCAACGTCTACCGGTTCGACGCCTTCACGCTCGACAACTGGGCCGACCCGTGCGGCGCGGAGGGGATGTGCTCGGCCCTGGTGCGCTCGGTCGAGATCGGCCTGCTGGCCACCCTGGCCGCGACCGTGCTGGGCACGCTGGCCGGCTTCGCGCTCGTCCGGCACGACTTCGCCGGTCGTTCGGCCTCGAACCTGCTGATCTTCCTGCCGATGGCCGCCCCCGAGATCGTGCTCGGCTCCTCGCTGCTCGCGCTGTTCGTGGCCTCGGGCTTCGCCGGGCAGCTGGGCTTCTGGACGATCCTGATCGCCCACATCATGTTCTGCCTGTCCTTCGTGGTGGTCACCATCCGCTCGCGCCTGGCCGGCATGGACGACACCCTCGAGCAGGCCGCCATGGACCTCTACGCCTCCCCGCAGCAGACCTTCTGGCGGGTCACCTTCCCGCTGGTCTTCCCCGGCATCCTGGGCGCCGCGCTGCTGAGCTTCTCGCTCTCCTTCGACGACTTCATCATCACCAACCTCAACGCCGGCACCACGACGACGTTCCCGATGTACGTGTGGGGCGCCGCCCAGCGCGGCGTCCCGATGCAGGTCAACGTCGTCGGCACCCTGATGTTCGCGGTCTCGGTCGTCATCGTGGTCGGCGTCGAGCTGAACAACCGGCGCCGGACCAGGGCGCTCGTGTGAGCAGCGTGCCGGCGACGGCGGTCGACCGGGCGCTGGCCGACGCCGTCCCCCGGACGTACTGGCTCGACGACCCGCAGCGTCCGGAGCGGCGCCCGCCCCTCGTCGGCGCCTCGAGCGCCGACCTCGTGGTCGTCGGTGGCGGCTACACCGGGCTGTGGACGGCGCTGCTGGCCCGCGAGCGCGACCCGTCCGCGTCGGTGGTGCTGCTCGAGGCGGGGGAGTGCGGGGGTCAGGCCAGCGGTCGCAACGGCGGGTTCGCCTCGGCCAGCCTCACCCACGGCTTCGGCAACGGCCTGGAGCGCTGGCCCGAGGAGCTGGCGCTGCTCGACCGTCTCGGCGCCGACAACCTCGCCGAGATCGGGACGACGGTCGACCGGCTGGGGATCGACTGCGACTGGCAGGCCACCGGCGAGCTGACGGTCGCGACGCGTCCCCACCACGTGGCCGAGCTGCGCGAGCTCGCGGCCGCCCTGGTCGAGCACGGCAGCCCAGCCACCTGGCTGGACGCCGACGAGGCCCGCGCCGAGGTCGCGTCGCCGACGTACCTCGGTGCGCTGAGCGAGCCGCACGGCACCGCGCTGGTCGAGCCGGCGCGGCTGGCGTGGGGGCTGCGGCAGGCCTGCCTGGACGCCGGGGTGGTGGTGCACGAGCAGACGCAGGCCGTCGGCCTGACCCGCTCGGGCAGCGGTGTCGACCTGGCGACCGACGGGCCGCACGGGCGCGGGCGCGTGCGCGCCGCCCGGGTCGCGCTGGCCACCAACGCATTCCCGCCGCTGCTGCGCCGGCTCCGGCTGATGTCCGTGCCGGTCTACGACCACGTGCTGATGACCGAGCCGCTGAGCGCCGAGCAGAAGGCGGCCGTCGGGTGGTCGGGACGGCAGGGGGTCGGCGACGCCGCCCACCAGTTCCACTACTACCGGCTGACCCGGGACGACCGCATCCTCTGGGGAGGGTACGACGCCGTCTACCACTGGGGCAGCCGCATCGAGGTCTCGCTGGAGCAGCGCGAGCGCACCCACCGCCTGCTGGCCGAGCACTTCCTGGAGACGTTCCCGCAGCTGCACGGCCTCCGGTTCACCCACCGCTGGGGTGGCGTGATCGACACCTGCACCCGCTTCACGGCGTTCTTCGGGACGGCGGTCTCCGGGCGGGTCGGCTATGCGCTGGGCTACACCGGCCTCGGGGTCGCCGCCTCGCGCTTCGGCGCCCAGGTGGTGCTCGACCTGCTCGACGGCGCCGAGACCGAGCGCACGCGGCTGCGGATGGTCCGCGAACGGCCGCTGCCCTTCCCGCCCGAGCCGTTGCGGTCGGTCGGCATCAACCTGACCCGCTGGTCCCTCGACCGCGCCGACCGCCGCGGCGGGCGCCGCAACCTGTGGCTGCGCGGCCTCGACGCCGCCGGGCTCGGCTTCGACTCCTGACCGGGGCCGGCCAGGTCACGGCGCGTCAGACCAGGGTGCCGGCCTTGTCGAGGACGACGCGCAGGATCTGCTCCATCTCGTCGAAGTGCGACTGGTCGCAGATCAGCGGCGGGGCGAGCTGGACGACCGGGTCGCCGCGGTCGTCGGCCCGGCAGTAGAGGCCCTCCGCGAAGAGCTGCTTGGAGACGAAGCCGTAGAGCAGCCGCTCGCACTCCTCGTGGGTGAAGGACTCCTTGGTGGCCTGGTCCTTGACCAGCTCGATGCCGTAGAAGAACCCGTCGCCGCGTACGTCGCCGACGATCGGCAGGTCCTTCAGGCGCTCGAGGGTGGCGCGCAGGGCCCCCTCCTGGTCGCGGACGTGCTCGAGGACGTGCTCCTCCTCGAAGATCTCGAGGTTGCGCAGCCCCACCGCGGTCGAGACCGGGTGGCCACCGAAGGTGTAGCCGTGGGCGAAGGACGTGCTGCCGTGCAGGAACGGCTCCATCAGCCGGTCGGTGGCGATCATGGCGCCCAGCGGCGAGTAGCCGGACGTGAGCCCCTTGGCGCAGGTGATCATGTCGGGCTGGTAGCCGTAGCGCTCGGCGCCGAACATGTGGCCCAGGCGGCCGAAGGCGCAGATCACCTCGTCGGAGACCAGCAGCACGTCGTGCTCGTCGCAGATCTCGCGGACCCGCTGGAAGTAGCCGGGGGGCGGCGGGAAGCAGCCGCCGGCGTTCTGCACCGGCTCGAGGAAGACGGCGGCGACCGTGTCGGCACCCTCGTTCTCGATCGCGATGCCGATCTGGTCGGCGGCCCAGCGGCCGAAGGCCTCCGGGTCGCTCCCGTCGAGGAAGCCGCCGGTCATCTCCTCGGCCCGGTAGGCGTTGGTGTTCGGCACCCGGAAGGTCGAGGGCACCAACGGCTCGAACTGCGCCTTGAGCCCCGGCAGCCCGGTGATCGACAGCGCGCCCTGCGTGGTGCCGTGGTAGGCGATCGTCCGGCTGATGACCTTGTGCTTCAACGGCTTGCCGGTGAGCTTGAAGTAGTTCTTGGCCAGCTTCCACGCGGTCTCGACGGCCTCGCCTCCGCCACTGGTGAAGAAGACCCGGTTGAGGTCGCCGGGGGCGTAGCCGGCGATCTTCTGCGCCAGCTCGATGGCCGTGGGGTGGGCGTAGGACCACAGCGGGTGGAAGGCCAGCTCGGAGGCCTGCTTGGCCGCCGTCTGGGCGAGGTCGGTGCGGCCGTGGCCGAGCTGGCTCACGAACAGCCCGGCGAGACCGTCGAGGTAGCGGCGGCCCCTCGCGTCCCAGAGGTAGGCGCCCTCGCCCTTCACGATCACCGGCACGTCGGAGTCGGCGTACTGCCCGTGGCGGGTGAAGTGCATCCACAGGTGGTCCTTGGCGGCCTGCTGCAGGTGGTCGTAGTCCATGACGCCATCGTGCTCCGAGGGACGGGCGTTCCGCAAGTGAGTGAGTGTCCATAACTTCCGCGGGCGATCGTCACGACGACGGATTCCCTCCCCAATTCGCCTCAGCCCTACAGATTCCGCAGTCCTCTCGCTAGTCTCCCGGCATGGCCGACACCAGCTTCAGCAATGTCATCGACGGCGAGCTCGTCCCCGCCGCGTCGGGGGCGACGTACGACGTCCTCGACCCCACGACCGGTGAGGTCTACGCGCAGGCGCCGGCCTCGAGCGCCGAGGACGTCGACCGTGCGTACGCCGCCGCCGACGCCGCCTTCGAGGGCTGGGGCTGGGAGAGCACCCCGCAGGACCGGGCGCGCGCCCTGCTGCGCGTCGCCGACGCCATCGAGGCGAGGGTCGAGGAGATCAACGCGGTGGAGTGCCGCGACACCGGCAAGCCGCGGGCCGTGACCATGGACGAGGAGATGCCCTACGCCTCGGACCACTTCCGGTTCTTCGCCGGTGCCGCCCGGGTGCTCGAGGGGCGCTCGGCGGGGGAGTACCTCGCCGACCACACCTCGTGGGTGCGCCGCGAGCCGATCGGGGTCGTGGGCCAGGTGACGCCGTGGAACTACCCGCTGATGATGATGATCTGGAAGATCGCCCCCGCGCTGGCCGCCGGCAACACGGTGGTCCTGAAGCCGAGCGACACCACGCCGGCGTCCTCGACGCTGCTGGCGGAGATCTGCCAGGAGTTCCTGCCGCCGGGCGTGCTCAACGTCGTGTGCGGGGACCGCGACACCGGTCGCGCGCTCGTCGCGCACCCGACGCCGCAGATGGTGGCGATCACCGGGTCGGTGCGCGCCGGCATGGAGGTCGCGGGCACCGCGGCCGCCGACCTGAAGAAGGTCCACCTCGAGCTGGGCGGCAAGGCCCCGGTGATCGTGTTCGACGACGCCGACATCGCCAAGGCCGCCGAGGGGATCGCCGGCGCCGGGCTCTTCAACGCGGGGCAGGACTGCACCGCTGCCACCCGCGTGCTGGTCGCCCCCGGCATCCACGACGAGTTCGTCGCCGCGCTCGCCGAGGCGGCCCGCGGGATGCCGACCGGCATGCCGGACGCCGAGGGTGTCTACTACGGCCCGCTCAACAACGCGAACCAGCTCGCGCACGTGACCGGCATGGTCGAGCGGCTCCCCGACCACGCCACGATCGACACCGGCGGGAGCCGCCAGGGCACGACCGGCTACTTCTACGAGCCCACCGTCGTCTCCGGGCTGCGTCAGGACGACGAGCAGGTGCAGACCGAGATCTTCGGCCCGGTGCTGACGGTGCAGAGGTTCACCGACGAGGCCGAGGCGCTGCGGTGGGCCAACGACGTCCAGTACGGCCTGGCCTCCAGCGTCTGGACCACCGACCACGCGCGCGCGATGCGGGTCTCGCGGCGCCTCGACTTCGGTGCGGTGTGGATCAACACCCACATCCCGTTCGTCTCCGAGATGCCGCACGGCGGCTTCAAGCACTCGGGCTACGGCAAGGACCTGTCGATGTACGGCTTGGAGGACTACACCAGGATCAAGCACGTGATGTCCTACATCGGCCAGGAGTGAGGGAGTGAGCGCGATGCGGATCCTGCTGGTCGGAGCCGGTGGTGTCGGCGCCGCGTTCGCGGCGATCGCCGCCCGTCGCGACTTCTTCGAGGCGATGGTCGTCGCCGACTACGACCTGGCCAGCGCCGAGCGGGCGGCGGCCACCGACGCGCGGTACGTCGCCGCCCGCGTCGACGCCTCGGACGCGGCCTCCGTCACGGCGCTGTGCCGCGAGCACACGATCACCCACGTGATGAACGCGGTCGACCCGCGGTTCGTGATGCCGATCTTCACCGGGGCCGGCGAGGCCGGGGCCGACTACCTCGACATGGCGATGTCGCTCTCGCGCCCGCACCCGGAGGCGCCGTACGAGCAGTGCGGGGTCAAGCTGGGCGACGAGCAGTTCGCGGTCGCCGACCAGTGGGAGTCCGCCGGTCGCCTGGCCCTGGTCGGCATCGGCGTGGAGCCGGGGCTCTCGGACGTCCTGGCCCGCTACGCCGCCGACCACCTGTTCTCCGAGATCGACGAGCTCGGGGTGCGCGACGGTGCCAACCTGACGGTGGAGGGCTACGACTTCGCGCCGTCGTTCTCGATCTGGACCACGATCGAGGAGTGCCTCAACCCGCCGGTGGTGTGGGAGGACGGTGCCTGGCACACCACGGCGCCGTTCTCGGAGCCGGAGGTCTTCGACTTCCCCGAGGGCATCGGCCCGGTGGAGTGCGTCAACGTGGAGCACGAGGAGGTGCTGCTGATGCCGCGCTGGCTCGAGACCAAGCGCGCCACCTTCAAGTACGGCCTGGGCAACGAGTTCATCGAGGTGCTCAAGACCCTGCACAAGCTCGGTCTCGACCGCACCGACCCGGTCAGCGTCAAGGGCGTCGAGGTCAGCCCGCGCGACGTGGTGGCGGCGGTGCTGCCCAACCCCGCAGGGCTCGGGCCGCTGATGAGCGGCAAGACCTGTGCGGGGGTGTGGGTCACCGGACGAGGCAAGGACGGCGAGCCACGGTCGACGTACCTCTACCACGTGGTCGACAACGCCTGGTCGATGCAGGAGTACGGCCACCAGTGCGTCGTGTGGCAGACCGCCGTCAACCCGGTCGTGGCCCTGGAGCTGCTGGCGACGGGTGCGTGGTCGGGGGCCGGCGTGCTCGGCCCGGAGGCCTTCGACGCGGTGCCGTTCCTGGACCTGCTCACCGCCTACGGCAGCCCGTGGGGGATCACCGAGGTCGCGGGATGAGCACCGCGACGGTCACTGCATCGGCGACCCCATCGTCCGGGAGGACGGCCTCCCTCGGCGTCGCTCGCACCGTCTAGCTGAACTCCTCCCAGGTCCTTCGTACGCCTCAGCGGTTGAGGCCGGACATGACGGGGCATGATCGACCGTGTCACGTGGCCGAGGGCCATGGGACGGTGACCCCGTGCCTGCGAGGGCACCACTACCAACGCCGAGCCTGCGAGGATCTGCGGAGACGACGGACCGTCCGGGAGGTCGACGTGGATCGCGGGGGTGCACGCGTGGTCGGTCAGGGCCGTAGGCGCCCGGGCGTCGCGCTCGGTGCCGTGGTCGTCACGCTGGCGGCGTTGGCCGGCTCGGTCGGGCCGCAGGGCTCCCGTGCGGTCCGGGGCGGCCCCGACCGTCTGCCCCCGCCGGCGGTCTACCTCACCGAGTTCGAGCAAGGGCACACCTTCTCGGACGCCTACTCCCGGGTCGTGCTGTCGGGTCGGACGCCCGGCGTCCTGGACCGCGTTCAGATCCTCGGCGGTGACGACTACTTCGAGCTGGTCGGTGTGAAGGTGGCCGGGGCGGATCGCAAGTTCGGCCACATCACGTTCGCGGAGAGCTACCCACCGAGGCAGCCGCGCGTCCTCGGCCCGCTCGCGGACGGTGCCGGCGCGCCACTGAACACGGAGAGCGCTGGATCGCTGCTCCTCGTGGGACTGCGAGTCACACGGGAGGGCATCGGCTCGCGCACCGGGCTCCGCGTCCACTACTCCGTCGGAGACCAGCACTACTACCAGGACCATCCAGCGGCGATCGTCAACTGCCCGCCCGGCACGCCGAGGACGGAGTGCGACCTCGCGTTCGACGAGGGCTTCGCCGCGGCGGTCAGTCTCGCTGACTAGCTTCAGAGCCGGTCGAGGGGCTGGTCGAGCTCTTCGGCGAGCAGGTCCCTGAGCAGGCCGTCGTGCCACCGACGCCGTCGGCGTCGCGCTCGTAGCGGCGCATGCCGCCCCGCACGACGCCCTCGAGCAGGCGAGCAAGCCTGAACCAGGTGGCTGCTGGGGTTCGTGGGGTGCGCGTGACCTGGGGTGCGGAGCTTTGTCCACAGGATGGGTCTCGGGGGTGGTCCTGTGTGTGGCGGGTGGCCTAGTTTCGGGGTTCAGCGTGCAACACCTCGATCTCGGGAGGTCTGGATGGCGGTGACGCCTACTCATGCGCCGGCGCGGCAGCCGTGGCTCCCCTCGGGGGTGGAGCCGGGATCGTCGCCCGGAGTGGTCGACGAGCTCGACGAGCGGGTGCGCGCGCTGGTGCGACGTGAGGGCGTCGACCCGCAGCGCGACGCGGCCGTCGTACGCCGGATCGCACAGGGCGTGGTGCGTGACCACGACGAGCACAGCCTGACCGGGAGGGTCGCGCCGCTGGTCGACGCCGAGCGGGTGGTCGGTGAGCTGGTGGCGCGGGTCTCGGGGTTCGGGCCGCTGCAGCCGTTCCTCGACGACCCGGCGGTGGAGGAGATCTGGATCAACGACCCGAGCCGGGTCTTCATTGCCCGCCACGGCCGTCACGAGCTGACCAACCTCATGCTGACCCAGGCGCAGGTGACCGAGCTGGTCGAGCGGATGCTCAAGAGCAGCGGCCGCCGGATCGACGTCAGCCAGCCGTTCGTCGACGCGATGCTCCCCGAGGGCCACCGGCTGCACGTGGTGCTGGAGGGGATCAGCCGCGGCTTCAGCGCGGTCAACATCCGCAAGTTCGTGCTGCGCGCGGGCCGGCTCTCCGACCTGGTCGAGCTGGGCAGCCTGACTCCGCGGGCGGCGACGTTCCTGGAGGCCTCGGTGCGGGCCGGGCTCAACATCCTCGTCGCCGGTGGCACCCAGGCCGGCAAGACGACGATGCTCAACTGCCTGGCCGCCGCGATCCCCGGCGGGGAGCGGGTGGTCAGCGCGGAGGAGGTCTTCGAGCTGCGCTTCCCCCACCCCGACTGGGTGCCGATGCAGACCCGGCAGGCCGGGCTGGAGGGCACCGGGGAGATCCGGTTGCGCGACCTGGTCAAGGAGGCGCTGCGGATGCGCCCGAGCCGGATCATCGTCGGGGAGGTCCGCGCCGAGGAGTGCCTCGACCTGCTGCTGGCGCTCAACGCCGGGCTGCCCGGCATGTGCACGCTGCACGCCAACAGCGCCCGCGAGGCGTTGGTCAAGGTCTGCACCTTGCCGCTGCTGGCGGGTGAGAACATCTCCGCGCGGTTCGTGGTGCCGACGGTGGCCGCGTCGGTCGACCTCGTCGTCCACCTCGGCGTCGACGGCCAGGGCGTCCGCCGCGTCAACGAGATCGTGGGCGTGCCGGGACGGGTGGAGAGCGACGTGATCGAGACCGAGTCGATCTTCGAGCGGCACGGCGCCCCCGGGTCCGGTGGCAGCGACCTGCGCCGCGGGCACGGGATGCCGCCACGCCTGGAGCTCTTCGACCGGGCCGGCATCGACGTCCGCGCCCTCCTCACCGAGGGTCGCTGAGGTACGCCGTCGTGGGCGCGCTGGTCGGACTGGGTGTGGGCGTCGGCCTGATGCTGGTCTGGTCGGCGTTCGCCCTGCCCCGCAGGCCGAGTCGGGCGGAGCCGCTGGCCAGGCGCTCCGTCCGGCTCCTGCACCGCGCCGGGCTCGAGGAGGTCTCGACGTCCTCCTTCATCGTGGTCTGCGGGGTGACCGGCGTGCTGTCCGCGGTCGCCATGCAGCTGGTCTCGCGCACGCCCCCGGTCGCGGTCGTCTTCGGTCTGCTCGGGGCCTACCTCCCGGTCGCGGTGGTCTCCGGCCGTGCGCGCCGCCGCCAGCGCGAGCTCGCCGAGGTGTGGCCGGAGGCCGTCGACAACCTGGCGTCCGGCGTACGTGCCGGGCTCTCGCTCCCCGACGCCCTCGCGGGGCTCTCGGTCCGCGGGCCGGAGCCGCTGCGGCCCGCGTTCGAGGCCTTCGCGCTCGACTACCAGGTCACGGGACGGTTCTCCGAGAGCCTCGACCGGCTCAAGGACCGGCTGGCCGACCCGGTGGGCGACCGCGTCGTCGAGGGGCTCCGGGTGGCGCGTGAGGTCGGCGGCGGCGACCTGGGCCGGCTGCTGCGCAACCTCTCGGGCTACCTGCGCGACGACGTCCGCACCCGCTCCGAGCTCGAGGCCCGTCAGGCCTGGGCGGTCAACGGGGCGAGGCTGGCGGTCGCCTCGCCGTGGGTGGTGCTGCTGCTGATGTCGCTGCAGTCCGAGGCCGTCCGGCGGTTCGCCACCCCGGTCGGCACCGTCATCCTCGCGGTGGGCGCCGTCCTGTGCGTCGTGGCCTACCGGATGATGATGCGGATCGGCCGGCTCCCCGTGGAGCGGCGCATCCTGGCCGGGACGGACGTGACCGCGTGAGCCCGGGGGCGTGGGGCGCCGTCCTCGGGCTGGGCGCCGGGCTGGGCCTGCTCCTCGTGGTCGCCCGGGTGCAGGCCGTACGTCGTCCCCAGCTGGCGCTGCGCGTCCTGCCCTACTTGCGCGACCTGCCGCAGGGCGGTCGCGTCGCCTCGCTCCGGGTCCCGGTGTCGGTCAGCGGCCTGCCCGGGGGCATGACCGGCAAGGTCGTCGCCCCACCGCTGCGGATGCTCGCGGGGCTCGTCGAGCGAGTCCTGGGCGGGGCCGCCTCGGTCGAGCGACGCCTGGAGCGGGCGGCGATCGACAAGAGCGTGCCGGACTTCCGGGTGGAGCAGGTGCTCTGGGGGCTGGCCGGCTTCGCGCTCGCCGCGGCCTGGGGCCTCCTCCGCGCGTGGTCCGACCCCGGCAGCGTCGCCACGTCGCTGGTGCTCTGCGTCGTCGGCCTCGCGGGCGGGGTCGTGTGGCGCGACCAGCGGTTGAGCGGCCAGGCCCGCGACCGGGAGCGCCGGATCACCGCGGAGTTCCCGGCGGTCGCCGAGCTGCTCGCGCTGGCCGTCGCCGCGGGCGAGAGCCCGGTGGCGGCCCTGGACCGCGTCGTACGCCGCAGCGGCGGTGAGCTCTCCCGGGACCTGGGCCGGGTGCTGGCCGCCGTCCGCACCGGAGAGCCGGTGGGCGCCGCCTTCGACCGGATGGCCGCCGCCACCGGGCTGCCGCTTGTCTCGCGCTTCGCCCAGGGCATCGCGGTCGCGATCGAGCGCGGGACCCCTCTGGCCGACGTCCTGCACGCGCAGGCCGGTGACGTGCGCGAGGCCGGACGCCGCGAGCTGATCGAGGTCGCCGCCCGGCGCGAGGTGCTGATGATGGTGCCGGTGGTGTTCCTCGTCCTGCCCGTCACGATCATGTTCGCCTTCTGGCCCGGCGTCGTCGGTCTCTCGCTGTCCACGCCCTAGCCGCTGCCCTGTCCCAGTTGCCCGTACGCGTTGCCCGGATGTCTCGGAAAGGTGGAAGTCCATGAGGAAGCTGATCGAGGTCCTGACGCTGTTGCTGCTGCGCGGGGCTCTGGTGCTGGTGCGGCCGGGGCGGCGCCGCGACGAGCGCGGCGACGTGCCGGGGTGGGTGATGATCACGGTGATGTCGGCGGGCATCGTGGCAATCCTCACGACCGTCGCCGGGCCCGAGCTGAAGCAGATGCTGCGAGACGCGCTCAACTCGGTGCAGTGAGACGCACTCCCCGCAGCGAGCGCGGGGCGGCGGTGGTGGACTTCGTGCTGGTCACCATCGTGCTCGTCCCGCTGTTCCTCGGGATCGTCCAGGTCGGGCTGGTGCTGCTGGTCCGCAACACGTTGGCCTCGGCGGCCTCCGAGGGTGCCCGGGTCGCGGCGACGGTCGACCGGGGGCCCGCGGACGGGGTCGCGGCCACGCGTGAGCAGATCGCGGGCGCGATCTCGGGGCGCTACGCCCGGCAGGTCACCGCGGGGCCGGCGCTGGTCGGCGGGGCCCCTGGGGTGCGGGTGACGGTGCGCGCGGAGGTGCCGGCGTTGGGGCTCTTCGGGCCTGCGGTGCCGCTGGAGGTCAGCGGGCGGGCTGTGGAGGAGACGAGGTGAGGGGTCTCGGCAGGCTCGACCACCGGAGCGGGCTCGACCAGCGGAGCGGGCGGGCTGTGGAGGAGACGAGGTGAGGGGTCTCGGCAGGCTCGACCAGCGGAGCGGGCTCGACCAGGGGAGCGGGCTCGACCAGGGGAGCGGGCTCGACCAGGGGAGCGGGCTCGACCAGGGGAGCGGGCTCGACGAGCGGGGGAGCGCGATCGTGGAGTTCGTGTGGTTGGGGCTGATCCTGCTCGTGCCGCTGGTGTGGGTGGTGCTGTCGGTGTTCGAGGTGCAGCGCGGGGCGTTCGGGGTGAGCGGGGCGGCGCGGGCCGCGGGTCGGGCGTACGCGCTCGCGCCGAGCGACGCCGAGGGGGAGCGGCGGGCCCGGGCCGCGGCCCGGCAGGTGCTGGTCGACCAGGGGTTGGCGGCCGACGTCCCGCTGGCGGTGCGGGTCTCGTGCGAGTCACCGGGGTCCACGTGCCACAGCGGGGGCGCGGTGATCACGGTCCGGGTCGACTCGCGCGTCGACCTGCCGCTGCTGCCCGACATCCTCGGCGGCGGCCGGCCGGGCTTCGCGCTCGACGCCTCGCACACCGTGCCGATCGGGCAGTACGTGGAGATCCGATGAGCCCAGCCCCGTCTGCGCCCCGTCTCGCCCCCGTCGCGCCCCCGTCTTGGCCACCGCGACGAGCGCGGCCAGGTCACCGTGCTGATCGTCGGTTTCGCGGCGATCGTGCTGCTGCTGATCGGCGTGGTCGTGGACGCGACCGCGGCCTACGTCCAGCGGCAGGCGCTCGACAACCTCGCCGACGGTGCTGCGTTGCACGGCTCCGACCTCGGCGTCGCCGGCCGCGACGTCTACACCGAGGGGATCACCGACGCGCCGCTGGAGGTCTCCCGTGCCCGGGCCCGGGCCGCCGTCGCCGACTACCTCGCCTCGGTCGGCGCCCACCGCCGCTACCCGGGTCTGCGCTACGAGGTCACGGTCGCTGGTGCCGACCGCGTCGTGGTGCGCCTGCACGCCCCGGTCGACCTGCCGCTGGCGATCCCCGGCTCACCGGGCTCGGCCTCGGTGGCCGCGACCGGCTCGGCGTACGTCGACCCCGACTGACCCTGACCGCCCGACCTCGGCCCGAGCTGGCGCCGAGTGCCGCCGAGGGAGCTCTTGCCGGCGCGGCCGAGGCCCTTCATCGCGATCGTGGTGCTCACCGGCTCATCATGCCTGAGCGGAGCTCAATCCTGCTGCGGCACGGACCCGTGGAAGTGCCGGAGTCGCCACTGACCGTCTCGCAGGACGGCGACGCAGGTGAGGCGGAACGCATCACGCTCGCCGACGGATTGTCCTCGAGTGTCCTCGAACCCGACGGTGCCGACAACGGCGAACGCCAGCACACCAGGCTCGCTCAGCACCGGGAGGACCTGGTCCCACCCCCAGCGCAGCGTGCCCTCGTGGTCCAGGACGCGCTCGACGTAGGCGTCGGTCTGAGCCCGGTCGAGGTTCGCCACCGCTGTGCCGAACAGCACCACCTCGTCGTCCAAGAGCCGCGTGACCGCGGCTAGGTCGTGGCCCGCGAAGGCCGTTTGGAGAGCGTCCAGAATGCTTCGCGCGACCTGTGCCGGTTGCGGTTCCGTCATCAGCTCAGCATGCCTCACAGTCAGACGTGGCTGAAACACCGCGGGAGACGACAGTTCCTCACGACCGTGCCCAAGCACGGATGCGCACTTACCTGGGCGCCGTCGGCCCGACGGACGCTCCCGCGGAGTCGTTGGGGCCCCCCGCTAGCCTCCCCGGGTGAGGAGCACGCGGTGAGCAGCGACCTGGTCTACCTGGTCTTCGGGGGCGGCCTGATCCTCGCGGTGGTGCTGCCCGACCTCCTCAGCCGGTGGGCGGTCTCCGCCCCGATGGTGCTGATCGGCGCCGGCATGCTGATCGGCCTGACCCCGCTGCCCGACGGCTTCCCGCTGGACCCGCGCGAGAACCGGGCCACGATCGAGCACGTCACCGAGCTCACCGTGCTGGTCGCGCTGATGGGGGTCGGGCTCGCGCTCGACCGGCCGCTGCGGCTGCGCGGCGCCGGCTGGTGGCGCACCTGGACCTGCTGGGCCACCACCTGGCGCCTGCTCGGGCTGGCCATGCCGCTGTGCATCGCCACCGTGGCGCTGCTGGGCTGGTGGGCGGGCCTGGCGCCGGCCGCGGCCCTGCTCCTGGGCGCGGCGCTGGCGCCCACCGACCCGGTCCTCGCCTCCGACGTCCAGGTCTCCGGCCCGCAGACCCTCGACCCCGACGAGCGGTCCGCCGACAGCAGGGCGCCCGGCGACACGAGCGAGGCCCCGGGGGAGACCGACGAGGTCCGCTTCACGCTCACCTCCGAGGCCGGTCTCAACGACGCGCTGGCCTTCCCGTTCGTCTACGCCGCGATCCTGCTCGGTGCCGAGGGTGCGTTCTCGGGCTGGGCGGCGCAGTGGCTCGGCTGGTACCTCGTCGGCAAGGTCGTGCTCGGCGCCGTGCTCGGCGTCGCGGTCGGCGCCGTGCTCGCGCGGGTGGCGTTCTGGTCGCGCAGCCCCTCGCTGCGCCTGGCCGAGCGAGGCGAGCCGCTGCTGGCGCTGGCGGCGCTCGTCACGGCGTACGGCGTCGCCGAGGTGGTCGGCGGCTACGGCTTCCTCGCGGTCTTCGCGTGCGCGATGACCTTCCGGTCCGCGGAGCGTCATCACCACTACCACCGGTCGATGCACGAGGTCGTCGAGCGGTTGGAGCGGCTGTTCACGCTGATCGTGCTGCTGGTGCTGGGCGTGGCGGTCACCCGCGGGCTGCTGGCGGCGCTCGACTGGCGGGGCGTGGCGATCGGCCTGGGTCTGATCCTGCTCGTGCGCCCCATCGTGGGCTACGCCTCGCTGGCCGTCCGGGCGCGGCCGAGCGACAGCCCGGGCGGACTGCGCCGCGGGGAGCGGGCCGCCGTGGCGTTCTTCGGCGTCCGCGGGGTCGGCTCGCTGTACTACCTGGCCTACGCGCTCGGCCACCTCGACCTGGCCGAGGAGGCCTGGCTGTGGTCGACGGTCGGCTTCACGGTGGTGGCCTCCGTGCTGGTGCACGGGGTGACCTCCACGCCGGTGATGAAGCGCCTCGACGAGGTCGGCGAGGCGCTCCGCGTCTGAGCCACAGCCGGCCCGGCGGGCTCAGTCCTTGAACTCGCCGTCCTCGAAGGTGCGCTGGGTGTTGTCGACCTCGGCACCCTCGGGACGGTTGTCCGGGTCGAGGCGACGCTCGCGCTCCTCCTCGATCTCCTGGATCTCGTCCTCGGGCGGCTTCTCGTCGACGCTGCGGTAGCCGCCGATGTCGTCGTCGTCGCGCTTGTAGTCCTTCTGGTCCTGCTCCTCGACCTTCTGCTCCTGGTCGTCGTCCGTGTGCGTCATGGCGGGTCCCTCCGAGTGACGGGTGGTCTACAGCAGGGTTCCCCGACCCAACCACGGTCAATCACGGAGCGTCCAGCGCTCGTCCGCGCTCAGTGCGGCGCCGGGGTGCGGTCGAGCGCCGGGCGCTCGGGCTCGGCCCCCGCGAACGGACCGCCGACGTACGCCGCCTCCTCGGCGTCCGCCGCGCGCTCCTCGATCCGCGCGGCGAACGTCTCCGCGTCGTCGAGCGGCTCGTAGCCCAGGGCACGGCCGGGCTCGAGGTCCCACCACGCCCGGGTGTTGGCCGAGATGCCGTAGAGCACGCGATGGCCGGGGGCCGGGACGGTGAGGGTCGCCTCGACCATGCGCACCGCGTCGTCGTGGGACAGCCAGGTCGAGAGGTGGCGGAGCGTCGACGGCTCCGGGAGGAAGGAGCCGATGCGGCAGGAGACCGTGTCGAGGTCGTAGCGGTCGGTGTAGAGGCTCAGCAACGCCTCCGCGGCGACCTTGCCGACGCCGTAGAAGGTGTCCGGTCGCGGGCGTACGTCGACGGTGAGCCGGTCGGTGCGCGGCGTGCGCCCCACCGCGTGGTTGGAGCCGGCGTAGACGAGCCGGGTCACCCCGTGCGCCACGCAGGCGTCGAGCAGGGCGGCGGTGGTGACGACGTGGGAGGTCAGCGAGTCGGTGAGCGAGGCCTCGCCGGGGTGCCCGGCGAGGTGGACCACGGCGTCGACGCGGTCCTCCTCGAAGACCGCGTGCACGGCGTCGGGGTCCGCGCAGTCCGCGACGTGCCAGGACCCCTCGTGCCCGCCCGGGGCGGGCGAGCGGTCGAGGCCGACCACCTCGTGACCCCGGTCGCAGAGACCTGTCGTGACGACCTGCCCGATGCTGCCGGCGGCGCCGGTGACCAGGACCCTCATGTTCCTCCTCGGTGATGTTCAGCGGCGTGTGGTGCTCCGGGGACGGCGTCCGGGACGGGAGCGGTGAGCATGCCGATCACCATGGCCACCAGGTTGGCGACGAACGCCTCCGTCTCCAGGTGGGCACGGCGCGGTGCGTCGCGCTCGCCGGTCCGGGCGCGGTCGGCCACGGCCCGCAGCAGGAAGCTGATCACCAGCGAGAGCCGCTCGGCCCGGATGTCGTCGGGCATCGGGGGGACGCGCTGCTCGAGCAGGGTCAGCGCGGCGTACCCACCGGTGCGCTCCAGGACCTGGACGACGTCGGGGTCCAACGAGCCGGGGTCGTCCTCCACGAGCTCGGCCAGGATGACCAGGTAGCAGCGGCCCTGCCAGCCGCGGTCGGCGAGCTCGAGCGAGGGACGCACGAAGGCCTCGACCACCGGGGCCAGGTCGTCCGCGGCCCCGGCACGGGCCCGCGCCAGCAGCTCGGTCTCGCGGGCGGCCAGGAACTCGACCTGCTGCTCGAGGACGGCCACGAGCATCCCCTCGCGCGACCCGAAGTGGTAGTGCACCGCCCCACGGTTGCGCTGCCCGGCCCGCCGGGTGATCTCCAGCAGAGAAGCCGCGTGGATGCCGTGCGCCGCGAACTCGCGCGTCGCCGCCTCGATGAGGCGGGTGCGGGTCTCCTCGGCCTGGCTCGTCACGTGTGTTGCGTCCCTCGGGTCAGATCCTGGGGACGATCCGGCCGAGCAGGTCGCCCATCCGGGCGGCCGCGGTCCGGCCGGCCTCGAGGACCTCCTCGTGGTTCAGCGGTTGACCGCTGATGCCCGCGGCGAGGTTGGTGACCAGGCTGATGCCGAGCACCTCCATGCCGGCCTCACGCGCGGCGATGGCCTCCAGGGTGGTGCTCATGCCCACGAGGTGGCCGCCCATGGCGCGGACCATCCCGATCTCCGCCGGGGTCTCGTAGTGGGGCCCGGGGAACTGCACGTAGACGCCCTCGTCGAGGCTCGGGTCGACCTCGCGGCACAGCGCGCGCAGCCGCGAGGAGTAGAGGTCGGTCAGGTCGACGAAGTTCGCCCCCTCGATGGGGGAGCACCCGGTCAGGTTGATGTGGTCGCTGATCAGCACCGGTGTGCCGGGCGACCAGGTCTCCTTGAGCCCGCCGCAGCCGTTGGTGAGCAGGACGGTCCGGCAGCCGGCCGCGGCCGCGGTGCGTACGCCGTGGACGACGGCGGCCACACCCTTGCCCTCGTAGAAGTGGGTGCGGCTCAGGAAGATCAGCAGGTGGCGGTCACCGGCCCGGACGGAGCGGATCCGCCCGGAGTGCCCTGCGACGGCGGCGGCGCTGAAGCCGGGCAGGTCGGTGGTCGCGATCTCCGCGACGAGCTCGCCGCCCGCTTCCTCGACCAGGGCGTCGACCGCCGGAAGCCAGCCGGATCCGAGCACCAGGGCGAGGTCGTGGCGCTCGACCCCCGTGAGCTCGGCGAGCCGTGCGGCGGCCTCGTCGGCGGCGGCGTACGGCGTGGCGGTGGTGGTCACACGGGCACCCTAGGCCACCGTCGGGCCGCGTCCGGGAGCCCGTCAGAGTGGGGAGCCCCTCAGAGGCCGGTCGAGCGGCACGGCCTGCGGCGCAGCCCTGCGACGTAGTCGTCCGGCGCGTCGCTGGCCTCGGCGGCCTCGGCCAGCACCCCGAGGTAGGAGGCGGAGGGCAGGCCGCCCTCGTAGGCGTCGAGCACGTAGGTCCACACGACGTGCTCCCCGGACATGGTCGAGACCCGCACCTTGGTCTTGCGGTAGAGCCCTGAGTCGGCTCCCTCCCACCCGTCGAGCTGGAGCTCGTCGTCACGGGTGACGTCGTAGACCGCCACGAAGACCTGCTCGAGGGGGTCCTGCACGATGGTGGCGAGCGATCCGTCCCAGCCGTGCTCCTCGCCGCCGAAGGTGAGGCGCCAGCCCACGAGCCACCCGGTCGTGTGCAGCGGCGAGTGCGGTGCGTGCTCTCCCATGCGGGCGGGGTCCAGGTTGGTCCCGTAGGCGGCGTACAACGTCACGGGCAGCAGGGTAGTGCCCAGCGTGGGACGCGTCTTGGGGTGACCTTCCTCGCAGCCTTAGGGTGAACCCGTGAGCAGCCACTTCGATGTCCTCGTCCTCGGTGCCGGCCCCGGTGGGTACGTCGCCGCGATCCGCGCCGCCCAGCTCGGCAAGTCCGTTGCCGTGGTGGAGGAGAAGTACTGGGGAGGGGTGTGCCTCAACGTCGGCTGCATCCCGTCCAAGGCGCTGCTGCGCAACGCCGAGATCTCCCACATCATCACCCACGAGAAGAAGACGTTCGGGATCGAGGGCGACGCCACGATGGCCTACGCCCCCACCCACCAGCGCAGCCGCAAGGTGGCCGAGGCCAGCGCCAAGGGCGTGCACTACCTGATGAAGAAGAACAAGATCACCGAGATCGACGGGCGGGGCACGCTGACCGGCCCGAAGGCCCTGGACGTGACCGACAAGGACGGCGAGACCGCGTCCTACACCTGTGACGACCTGATCATCGCCACCGGCGCCCAGACCCGCCTGGTGCCCGGCACGTCGCTGAGCGAGCGCGTGGTGACCTACGAGGAGCAGATCCTCGACGAGGAGCTGCCCGGGTCGATCGTGATCGCGGGCTCGGGTGCGATCGGCGTCGAGTTCGCCTACGTGATGAAGAACTTCGGGGTCGAGGTGACGATCGTGGAGTTCCTGGACCGGATGGTCCCCACCGAGGACCCCGACGTGTCCAAGGAGCTGCTCAAGCAGTACAAGAAGCTCGGCGTCACCGTGCTGCTCTCGACCAAGGTCGAGAAGATCGACGACTCCGGCGACAAGGTGAAGGTCACCGTCTCCAAGGACGGCGCCGAGGAGGTCCTCGAGACCGACAAGGTGCTGCAGGCGATCGGCTTCGCGCCGCGCGTCGAGGGCTACGGCCTGGACGCCACCGGGGTCGAGCTGACCGAGCGCGGTGCGATCGCGGTCGACGCCCGGGGGCGCACCAACGTGGACGGCGTCTGGGCCATCGGTGACGTGACCGGCAAGCTCATGCTCGCCCACACCGCCGAGGCGATGGGCGTCGTGGCGGCGGAGACCATCGCCGGCGCGGAGACGATCGAGATCAACTTCGACATGATCCCGCGCGCCACCTTCTGCCAGCCGCAGATCGCCTCGTTCGGCTACACCCAGGAGCAGGCCGAGGAGAAGGGCTACGACGTCAAGGTCTCGCAGTTCCCGTTCTCGGCCAACGGCAAGGCCCGGGGCATGGCCGACGGGGTCGGCTTCGTGAAGATCGTCGCCGACGCCGAGCACCACGAGCTCCTCGGCGCGCACCTGATCGGCCCCGAGGTCACCGAGCTGCTGCCGGCCCTGACGCTGGCGCAGCAGTGGGACCTCACGGCCGACGAGGTCGCCCGCAACGTCTTCGCCCACCCGACGCTGTCGGAGGCGATGAAGGAAGCCATCGAGGGCATCGCCGGGCACATGATCAACCTGTGACGTGGGCGCGGCCAGCCACGCGGCCAGCCACGCGCCCGGCCACGCGTCCGGCCACGGCGGCTGACACCGCGCAGCTGCTCGCGCTGTGGGCCCTGGTGTACGACGAGGCCGACTCCGACGCCGACCCCGACTCCGGCTCGGGCACGACGTGGCTGGAGCACGCCCGACGGTGGTTCGCCGGTGCTGTCGAGGACCGGAGCGTCGCGTGCTTCCCCGTGGTCGAGGTCGACGGCGAGGTCGTCGCCACCGCGATCGGCACCTTGGAGCTCGGCGTCCCCAACCCGCACTGCTGTCAAGGCCGGACCGTGCGACTCGCCAACGTCATCACCCGGCCGGACCACCGGGGCCGGGGACACGGGACGCTGCTGGTGCGTGACGTGATCGCGTGGGCGCGGTCGATCGACGCGGACCGCGTGGACCTCAGCGCCACCCCGGACGGCCAGCGCCTCTACGAGCGGGTCGGCTTCGGCCCGACGCGGGCTCCGAGGATGAAGCTGATCCTGTGACCGGGCTGCTCCCGCGCCCGCCCCGGGACCAGGCACCCCCGCCACGCTTGGGGTAAAGGGTCCACCTGGACCCATTACCCCTACTGCGCGGGAGGGGCGGTCGAGCCAGCATCGAGGCCCGGCGACTCGCCGCGCGGGGCTGTCCACAGGCCGGCCCGACGGCCGAGCGGCGCAGCGCGGATGGCCCTACCGTCTCCCGGCATGGCCCTCACCGCCCGCGCCGCCGCCCGGCTCCTGGTCGACTTCGGTGTCACCCGCAACCAGACCCGGCAGCTGCTCGCGGACGGCTTCGCCGGCGCCGCGTCGCCGATGGCGGGTGCCCTGCTCTACGACGAGGAGCGTGTCTGGGACCTCGCTGCCCGGTCGACCGTCAGCCCCGCGGAGATGGCCGCTGTCTGCCGAGGCGGGCTGCTCACGGCACGGCGGCGCGTCGACCTGGCCCGCGACCGGGACGAGCAGCTGGCGACGGTGAGCGCCGCGTGGCCGTTCTCGCGCTACACCTGGATCGTGATCGACGCGCGCATCAAGCGGCACGGCTCGCTGCCCGTGGTGGCCGCCTGGGCCGGCTTCGTCAGCCTGGGGGCGGAGATCGTCTCCACCCGGCGGGTGGGCACGCAGGCCAGCACGGGTGTGCCGCTGGTCGAGCTCGACCTCGTCGAGCCGGGGGAGTGGTTCGAGGCCTTCCGGGAGCGGCGCTGGCCCACCGGACGCGGGCGCGAGTGGTCCCTGAGCGGCTGGCACCCCTACGCGACCCGTTCGGGGGCGGTCCTGCGGGCGCTGCAAGAATGATCCGCATGGCAGGCGTGGTGATCATCGGGGGCGGTCCGGGCGGCTACGAGTCGGCGCTGGTCGCCGCTCAGCTGGGGGCCGAGGTGACCGTCGTCGACAGCGACGGCATCGGCGGCTCCGCGGTGCTCACCGACTGCGTGCCGAGCAAGACCCTGATCGCCACCGCCGAGCTGATGGCCGACGTGGCGGGGGCCGCCGAGCTCGGGGTCAACTTCCACGACCGCGAGGGCGACGCGGCCACGGCGCTGCGGGTCGACCTCGCGCGGGTCAACACGCGGGTCAAGCAGCTGGCCGCCGACCAGTCCACCGACATCGCGGGCCGGCTCGAGCGCGAGGGCGTGCGCGTCGTGCAGGGCCGTGGCCGGCTCGACGGCCCCGGGCGCGTGGTGGTGGGCGACACGGCGTACGACGCCGACGCGGTGCTGATCGCCACCGGCGCCGCCCCCCGCACCCTGCCCACCGCGCAGCCCGACGGCGAGCGGATCCTCACCTGGGAACAGGTCTACGACCTCACCGAGACCCCCACCTCGCTCGTGGTCGTGGGCTCGGGAGTGACCGGCGCGGAGTTCGCCAGCGCCTACCTCGCCCTCGGCATCCCCGTCACGCTGGTCAGCTCCCGCGACCGCGTGCTCCCCGGCGAGGACGCCGATGCCTCCCTGGTGCTGGAGGAGGTCTCCAAGCGCCGCGGCATGACCGTGCTGTCGCGCTCGCGGATGGAGTCGGTGACCCGCGACGGCGACACCGTGACGGTGACGCTCACCGACGGACGCACCGTCGAGGCCTCCCACTGCATCCTCGCGCTGGGCTCGGTGCCCAAGACCGCGGACCTGGGTCTGGAGGAGGCCGGGGTGCTGCTCAAGGACGGCGGGTTCATCAACGTCGACCGCGTCTCGCGCACCTCGGCGCGCGGGGTGTACGCCGCCGGCGACTGCACCGGCGTCCTCATGCTCGCCTCGGTGGCGGCGATGCAGGGCCGGATCGCCATGTGGCACCTGCTCGGCGACGCCGTGAAGCCGCTGGACCAGAAGCTCGTCTCCTCCAACGTCTTCACCTCACCGGAGATCGCCACCGTGGGCTGGTCGCAGCAGGCCGTGGACGAGGGCGAGATCCAGGCCGAGGTCGTGATGCTGCCGCTGTCGGGCAACGCGCGGGCCAAGATGCAGGGCGTGCGTGACGGGTTCGTCAAGCTCATCTGCCGCCCCGGCACCGGCATCGTGGTCGGTGGTGTCGTCGTGGGTCCGCGGGCCAGCGAGCTGATCCACCCGGTCTCGATCGCGGTGGCGGAGTCGATGACCGCCGACCAGCTGGCCCAGGTGTTCACGGTCTACCCCTCGCTCAGCGGCTCCATCGCCGAGGCAGCTCGCCGGATGCACCGCGTCTGAGCCGCATCGCACGTAGGGTCGACCCGGTGAAGCTGCTCGGTGCTGTCCTGTCTCTGATCCTGTCTCTGATCCTGTTTCTGGGCCTGACCCTGGTCCTGGCGACGGCGTACGTCGCGTCCCCGGCGCAGGCCCGCGGCGCGGTGCTCTCGCTGACCGGCAACGGCTACGGCCACGGCCACGGTCTCTCCCAGCACGGCGCCCAGTCCCGCGCGCAGGCCGGCCAGACCCACACCGAGATCCTCGGCTTCTACTACCCGGGCCTCGACCGGGGGAGGGCCGGTGGCCGCGTCTCGGTCCTCGTCGGCGCCGACACCACCCCCGACGTCGTGGTGGCCGCGCGCCGCGGCCTGGTCGTCAAGCAGGTCGGCGGGGCGAAGCTCAAGGTCGCCCAGGCGCGCCCGCGGGCCACGAGGTGGCGGATCCTCCCGGTGTCCGGCGGACGCAGCAAGATCCAGTGGTACCGCTCCTCGTGGCGCACGCTGCGCACCCTGCGCGGCGTCGCGGAGTTCTCGGCCGCCAACAAGCCGGTCAGCCTCTTCGTCACCTCCCGCCAGCGGGTCGCCTACCGCGGCAGCCTGCGCGCCGTCGGCGGCGACACCGTCAACATCGTCCGGCTCGAGGACTACCTGCGCGGCGTCGTGCCCCGCGAGGTCCCGGCGCTGTGGCACCAGGAGGCGCTGCGCGCCCAGGCCGTGGCCGCTCGCACGTACGCCGCGTTCGAGCGTCGCCAACCGCTCGCCGGCCACTACCAGATCTGCGACACCACCTCCTGCCAGGTGTACGGCGGCGCCTCGGCCGAGCACCCGGCCACCGACGCCGCCATCAAGGCCACCGCCAAGGAGATCCGCGCCGTCGGCGGGCGTCCGGCCTTCACCCAGTTCTCCGCGAGCAACGGCGGCTGGACCTCCGCCGGCTCCGTGCCCTACCTGCCGGCGAAGAAGGACCCCCTCGACACCGCCTACCGCGGCTGGAAGGACACCGTGACCCCCGCCGAGATCCAGCGTGCCTACCCGGCCATCGGCGCCTTCACCTCGGCCCGGGTCACCGGCCGCGACGGCCACGGCCAGTGGGGCGGCCGGGTCACCTCGATCCGCCTGACCGGCTCCCGCACCTCGACCACGATCTCCGGCGACACCTTCCGCAGCGTCTTCGGCCTCAGGTCCACCTACTTCACCCTCACGACCGCCGGTTGAGGAGCTTGCGAAGCAAGCGTCACCACCGCTGGTTGAGGAGCTTGCGAAGCAAGCGTCACCACCGCCGGTTGAGGAGCTTGCGAAGCAAGCGTCACCACCGCTGGTTGAGGAGCTTGCGAAGCAAGCGTCACGAAACCCCGCAACCCACCCCTACGCCAGCACCACCACGAGGTCGCCCCCCTCGACGGCCTGCGTGGCCGAGATCGCCACCCGCTCCACCGTCCCGTCCACCGGCGCAGTGATCGAGGCCTCCATCTTCATCGCCTCGATCGTCGCCACGGTGTCGCCGGCGCTGACGCTCGCGCCCTCCTCGACCGCGAGGGTCACCACCCCCTGGAAGGGCGCAGCCACGTGGCCCGGCTTGCTGGTGTCGGCCTTCTCCGCGGCCGTCACCTCCGACGAGACGCTGGTGTCCCGCACCGAGATCGGCCGCAGCTGACCGTTGATCAGCGCCATCACCGTGCGGAAGCCGCGCTCGTCGGGCTCGCTGATCGCCTGCACGCCGAGGATGATCGTCTTGCCCTCCTCGATCACGACCTCGCGCTCCTCGCCCTGCCGCAGCCCGTAGAGGTAGTCGAGAGTCGGCAGCACCGAGACGTCCCCGAAGCGCTCGCGGGCCTCGAGGAACTCCTTGGTCGGCCCGGGGAACAGCAGCCGGTTCAGCGTCGTACGTCGGGTGGCCGAGCTGCCGGCCAGGCCCTCCGCGTCGTCGGCCGCCAGCTCCTCGGCGGGCTTGGTCCACTCACGACCCTCGAGCGCCTTCGTGCGGAACGGCTCCGGCCAGCCTCCGGGCGGGTCGCCGAGCTCACCGTTGAGGAAGCCCACGACGGAGTCGGGGAGGTCGAACTTGCCGGGGTTCTCGGCGAACTCCTCCGGGTCGGCCCCGAGTCCGACCAGCTGCAGCGCGAGGTCGCCGACGACCTTGGACGACGGCGTCACCTTGACGATGTTGCCGAGGATGTCGTTGGCGGCGGCGTACATGTCCTCGACCTGCTCGAACTTCTCCCCGAGCCCGAGCGCGATCGCCTGCTGCCGCAGGTTGGAGAGCTGACCGCCCGGGATCTCGTGGCGGTAGACCCGGCCGGTGGGCGAGGGCAGCCCCGACTCGAAGGGGGCGTAGACGCGCCGTGTCGCCTCCCAGTAGGGCTCCAGAGCGTTCACCGCGGCCAGCGAGAGCCCGGTCTCACGGGGGGAGTGGTCGGTGGCCGAGACCAGCGCGGAGAGCGCCGGCTGCGAGGTGGTGCCGGCCATCGACGCGCAGGCCGCGTCGACGGCGTCGACGCCCGACTCGATGGCGGCCACCAGCGTGGCCAGCTGGCCCCCGGCGGTGTCGTGGGTGTGCAGGTGCACGGGCAGCTCGAAGCGCTCGCGCAGGGCGGTGACCAGCGTGCGCGCGGCCGGCGCCCGCAGCAGCCCGGCCATGTCCTTGATCGCGAGCACGTGGGCGCCCGCGTCGACGATCCGCTCGGCGAGCTCGAGGTAGTAGTCGAGGGTGTAGAGCCGCTCGTCGGGGTCGGACAGGTCGCCGGTGTAGCAGAGCGCGACCTCGGCGATGCTGCCTCCGTGACCGCGGACGGCCTCGATCGCGGGTCGCATCTGCTCGACGTCGTTGAGGGCGTCGAAGATCCGGAAGACGTCGATCCCCGTGTCGGCGGCCTCGTCGACGAAGGCGTTGGTCACCGCCGTGGGGTAGGGCGTGTAGCCGACGGTGTTGCGCCCGCGCAGCAGCATCTGCAGGCAGATGTTGGGCACCTCCTGGCGCAGCGCGGCCAGCCGCTCCCACGGGTCCTCGTTGAGGAAGCGCAGCGCGACGTCGTACGTCGCCCCGCCCCACGCCTCGAGCGACCACAGCTCGGGGGTGGTCCGGGCGACGTGGCCGGCGACCGCCAGCAGGTCGCGGGTGCGGACCCGGGTCGCCAGCAGCGACTGGTGGGCGTCGCGGAAGGTCGTGTCGGTGACCGCGACCCGGTCCTGGGCGCGCAGCCGACGGGCGAACTCCTCCGGGCCGACGTCGAGCAGGACCTGCCGGGTGCCGTCGGGCGCCGGGACCTCGAGGTTGGTCGGCGGCAGCTTGCTGGCCGGGTCGAGGCTCACCGGGGCCTCGCCGTGCGGCCGGTTGACGGTGATGTCGGCCAGGTAGTGCAGCAGCTTGGTGCCACGGTCACCCTGCCCGCGCGCCTGGAGCAGCTGCGGGTGGGTCTCGATGAACGCGGTCGTGACCCGTCCCTCGGCGAAGTCGGGGTCGTCGAGCACGGCCTGCAGGAACGCGATGTTGGTCGAGACCCCGCGGATCCGGAACTCCGCCACCGCCCGCCGCGCCCGCTCCAGGGCCATCTCGAAGGTCCGGCCCCGGCAGGTGAGCTTGGCCAGCATCGAGTCGAAGTGGGCCGAGACCTCCGCGCCGGTGTACGTCGTACCGCCGTCGATGCGGACGCCGGCACCGCCGGGGGAGCGGTAGGTCGTGATCTTGCCGGTGTCGGGGCGGAAGTCGTTGCTGGGGTCCTCGGTCGTGATCCGGCACTGCAGCGCCGCGCCGCGCACCGAGATCCGGTCCTGGGTCAGGCCGAGGTCGGCGAGGGTCTCGCCGGAGGCGATCCGCAGCTGGGAGTGCACGAGGTCGACGTCGGTGACCTCCTCGGTCACCGTGTGCTCGACCTGGATCCGCGGGTTCATCTCGATGAAGACGTAGTTGCCCTCGGGGTCGAGCAGGAACTCCACGGTCCCGGCGTTGCGGTAGCCGATCTCGGTGGCGAAGCGCACCGCGTCGGCGCACATCCGGTCGCGCAGCTCGGGGTCCAGGTGGGGCGCCGGGGCGATCTCGACGACCTTCTGGTGGCGCCGCTGCACCGAGCAGTCGCGCTCGTAGAGGTGGATCACGTTGCCCTCGGCGTCGGCGAGGATCTGCACCTCGATGTGGCGCGGGTCGACCACCGCCTGCTCGATGAAGACCGTGGGGTCGCCGAAGGCGCCCTCGGCCTCGCGCATGCACGTCTCGACCGCGTCGCGCAGCTTGGCCGGGTCGTCGACGCGGCGCATGCCGCGGCCCCCGCCGCCGGCGACCGCCTTGACGAACAGCGGGAACGGCAGCGCGTCGGCTGCGGAGACCAGCTCGTCGACGTCGGTCGACGGCTCGACGGAGGCCAGCGTCGGTACGCCGGCCGCCTTGGCCGCCGCGATCGCGCGGGCCTTGTTGCCGGTCAGGGTCAGCACCTCGGCGGTCGGCCCGACGAACGTGATGCCGGCGTTGGCGCAGGCCTCGGCCAGCTCGGGGTTCTCGGAGAGGAAGCCGTAGCCGGGGTAGACCGCGTCGGCCCCGGCCCGCACCGCGACCTCGACGATCGCCTCCGGGTCGAGGTAGGCCCGCACCGGGTGCCCCCGCTCGCCGATCTCGTAGGCCTCGTCGGCCTTCAGCCGGTGCTCGGACCAGCGGTCCTCGTGGGGGAACACCGCAACGGTCCGCGCGCCGACCTCGTAGGCGGCTCGGAACGCTCGGATGGCGATCTCGCCGCGGTTGGCCACCAGCACCTTGGAGAACATGCCGCACAGCCTATGAGCGATCGCCCTGGGCTGTGGTCGAGGTGCGAGCGGTGGAACGGGGCGCGACCGGCGCGACCGGCGTAGCGTGGTCGACGTGCTGCCTCTCTCGCGACGACTTCGGCGGGCCTCGACGACCTCCGTGCCCCTGCTGCTGCTCGCGGCGATGGTGGTGGTCCCCGGTCCACCGGCGGGGGCGCTCGTGACGACGTGCGACGGGCGCGAGGCGACCATCGTCGGGACCGAGGCCGACGACGACCTCGTGGGCACCGACGGGCCCGACGTGATCGCCGGGCTCGGCGGCGACGACACGGTCCGCGGGGGCGAGGGGGACGACGTGCTCTGCGGCGACGCGGGGATCGACCAGCTCTTCGGGGGCCCGGGCGACGACCACCTCGACCCCGGCACGGCGCCCCACCGTCGGCCCGACCAGCTCCTGTGGAGCGACGCCCGCAACGCCATCACCCTCGACCTGGGCGACGGCACCAGCGGCACGAGCGTCGGGCAGGGTCACGACACCTTCGCACTGAACCCCGGCGTCATGGTCGTGGCGACGTCGTACGGGGACCGGATCACCGGCTCGCCCCTCGACGACCGGATCCGCTCCGGTGGTGGCCCGGACGTCATCGACGCCGGAGACGGTGATGATGACGTGCAGCTCGAGTCCGACGGCCGCGGCACCGGTCACGCCGACGTCGTGAGCACCGGCGCCGGCGACGACCGGGTCAAGAGCCGGGCCGGCCCGGACCGGGTCGACCTCGGCGCGGGCAGGGACACGTTCGTCACCTACGGTGCGCAGCGCGTGACGGCGCACGGCCGGGCGGGCGACGACTTCTTCAACGCTCGGATCACCGGCCGCCGCGGGTCGGTGCTGCGCGGAGGATCGGGGCGCGACTACCTCATGCTGGCCGCCGAGCTGCCCGGACAGCGGCGCAGCACCATCCGGCTCCAGGCTGGCCCGGGTCGGGTGCAGGTCGTCGGACGGCCGGCGAGCCGGGGTGTGGCGCGTGGCTTCGAGGAGCACGCGCTGCTCGGTCCGGCCCGCTGGGTCTTCCGGGGCACCTCGCGAGCCGACCAGGTGGCCTCGGTGGGCTCTGAGCAGGTCCTGGTGGCCCACACCTACGCGGGCGACGACTACCTGGAGGGCGGCGACCGCAACGACGTCCTGGTCGGCGGAGCCGGCCGCGACACGGCGCGGGGCAACGGCGGCCGCGACGTGTGCCGGGCCGAGGTGCGCCAGGGCTGCGAGCGCTGAGCCGCTCCTCAGGCGCGGAACTGGGCGAGCAGCGCGGGGGTGGCCGTCGCGGCCAGCGCGACCGCGCTCTCCTCGGGTACGTCGACGACCGTCACCGACTGCCGTCCCCCCGCGGTGGTGGCGACCAGCGAGGTGAGCCCGGCCCGCCGCTGGAACCAGGTGGCGCGCAGGTTCCAGCCGATCACGTGGTCGGTGGCCAGGGCCTCACGGGCCCGCATCAGGCTGCCGGACCGGGCCACGAGGTGACCCTCGACGAGGTCGTGGCCCAGGCCGCGGGCCCGGTCGTGGGCGAGGCCGAGGGCAGCCATCACGACCGCGATCGAGGCCACGGGCACCCAGCCCGGCACCCACCCGGCCGACCACAGGGCCACGCAGGCGCCGAGGACGACGACCGCGGGCACCACGGCGCGGGCGTACCGCCGTCGCGTCGCGGCCGGCCCGTGGCCGCGCAGCTCGCCGGCGACCGGCCCGCGGGTCCCGAGCACGTCGGCGGCCGCCCGGTCGACGACCCCCCGCGGCGCCGGCGGGACCAGGCCCGAGCCGCCCTGGGCCGTGCGCAGACCGGTGACGATCGCGCTGAGCCGGGCGCCGCGGGCCACGCGCAGGCCCAGCGGCTCCCCGATGCTCACGCCGGCGACGCGCTCGTCGTCGACGCTGGTCTCGCGAGTGGTCAGCAGGCCCCGCGTCACGTGCCAGGAGCCGTCGCCGTGGGTGAGCCGGAAGCCCCAGTTGGTGACCGCGTAGCCGAGCACCGAGAGCACCCCGGCCGCGAGCCCGAGGCCGGCGATCGCGAGCAGCACGGTGCCCCACAGGGGGACGGCCAGGGTCCAGTCGGCGGGGTCGAGACGGGAGTAGAAGTCGATGGTCTCCAGCAGCTGGCTGACCACTCCCACCAGCGCCGCGGCGATGACCACCCCGCTGCTGGTGAAGGGCGCGAACCGCAGCCACCCGAGGTCCAGGGCCACCGCGGTGCGGTACGGCGCGGGCGGTGCCCCGACGGTGTCGCCCGGGCCCGAGCCGCTCGGCGTGACCCTGAGCAGCGCGGCCCGCAGGGCGTGGGCCCGGGCCACCGGCAGTCCGTCGAGGGCGAGCTTCTCGTCGCCGTCGGTCGAGGCGGTCCCGGTGCCGACCGTGACGGTGGTCAGCCCCAGGAGGCGGTGGATCGGGGAGGCCGTGAGGTCCACGGTGCGCACCCGGTCGACCGGGGCCGACAGCACGTGCCGGCTGAGCAGCCCGCGTCGCAGCTCGACGCGCCCGTCGGCGACCCGGAAGCCGGTGGTGACGTAGCGCAGCAGCCCGAGGCCCACCGGCACGACGACGAACAGGTACTGCCACGGCCGCTGCGTCGCCGTCCCGGCCACCACGAGGACCACCAGCGGCAGCAGGAAGCGGCCCAGCTCGCGCACCGGGTAGACCAGCAGCATCCGCGGGTCCAGCCGCTGCCACTCGGCGTCGCGCGCCAGCTCGGGACCGGTGTCGGACCCGGCTTCGAGCGGTGGCTCCAGCGCCGGGCCGGGCGGTGGTACGTCGCTCACGTGGCGTCGCCCTCGACGACGTCGGCCTTGAGGGTCAGCTCGTCGACCAGCCGCTGGGCCCGGGTCTTGTCGAGCCCCGCGATCTGCAGGGCGCCGGCCGCGGAGGCCGTGGTCACGGTGACCGTGGCCAGGCCGAAGAGCCGGGCGACCGGGCCCTCGGCGTAGTCGACGGTCTGGATGCGCGACATGGGGGCGATCCGCCGCTCCCGGGCCCACCAGCCGGTCTGGGTGTAGACCGCGGTGTCGGTGACCTCCCAGCGGTGCACGAGGTAGCGCCACTGCGGGACCACGACGGCGTACACCAGCACCAGCAGCACCCCGCCGACCACCATCCACCACCGCAGTCCGACGGCGTCGAACGCGAAGGCGAGGCCGCAGAGCCCGGCGACCAGCACCAGTCCCTCGGTCAGGCTGCCCAGGGCCCACATCAGCCGGGCCCGGGGGTCGACCCGCTGGCTCGGCTCACGCAGGGCGACAGCTGCATCCATGGGTCAAACCTACGGCTCGGCCGCGGCTCGCCCCTCGGTGGCGTCAGCGCCGAGGTCGACCGCCCAGCCTGGTCGGGCTCAGTCCTTGAGCTCGCAGATCACGGCGCCGTTGGTGACGGTGGCCCCGACCTCGGCCTCGAGGCCGGTGACGGTGCCGGCCTTGTGGGCCTTGAGCGGCTGCTCCATCTTCATCGCCTCCAGGACCACGATGGCGTCGCCCTCGGCGACCTCCTGGCCCTCCTCGACCACGACCTTGACGATCGTGCCCTGCATCGGGCTGGTCACGGCGTCGCCGCTGGCGGCGGCACCGGACTTCTTGCCCGCGGCCCGCTTGGGCTTCTTGGAGCCGCCGCCGCCGGCGGCCAGGCCACCGAGGCCGGAGGGGATGACGACCTCGAGCCGCTTGCCGCCGACCTCGACCACGATCTGCTGGGTCTCGACGGGCTCGTCGGCCTCGGCCGGGTCGCCGCCGTACGGCGTGATCTGGTTGTCGAAGTCGGTCTCGATCCACTGCGTGTAGACCGTGAAGGTCTCGCCGTCGCCGACGAACGCAGGGTCGGAGACCACGGCCCGGTGGAACGGGATGACCGTCGGCATGCCGTCGACGACGAACTCGTCGAGCGCGCGGCGCGAGCGCTCCAGCGCCTGGGTGCGGTCGCGACCGGTGACGATCAGCTTGGCGATCAGCGAGTCGAAGGCGCCCGGGATCGTCTCGCCGTTCTCGTAGCCGCCGTCGAGGCGGATGCCCGGGCCCTGCGGCGGGCTCCAGGCCGACAGGGTGCCGGGGGCGGGCATGAAGCTGGCGCCGCCGTCCTCGGCGTTGATGCGGTACTCGATGGAGTGACCGGTGACGGTCGGGTCGTCGTAGCCGAGCTCCTCGCCGGCGGCGATCCGGAACATCTCACGCACCAGGTCGATCCCCGTGACCTCCTCGGACACGCAGTGCTCCACCTGGAGCCGGGTGTTGACCTCGAGGAAGGAGATCGTGCCGTCCTGGCCGATCAGGAACTCGCAGGTGCCGGCGCCGACGTACTCGGCCTCGCGGAGGATCGCCTTGGAGGACTCGTAGAGCTTGGCGACCTGGTCGTCGGTGAGGAACGGCGCGGGAGCCTCCTCGACGAGCTTCTGGTGGCGGCGCTGCAGCGAGCAGTCGCGGGTCGAGATCACGACCACGTTGCCGTGCTGGTCGGCCAGGCACTGGGTCTCGACGTGGCGCGGCTTGTCGAGGAACTTCTCGACCAGGCACTCCCCGCGGCCGAAGGCGCCGACGGCCTCCCGGACGGCGGACTCGTAGGCGTCGGGGATCTCCTCCATGGTGCGGGCGACCTTGAGACCACGCCCACCGCCGCCGAAGACCGCCTTGATCGCCACCGGCAGCCCGTTGGCCTCGGCGAACTCGACGACCTCGTCCGCGTCCTTGACCGGGTCCTTGGTGCCCGGGGCCAGGGGGGCCTTCGCACGCTCGGCGATGTGCTTGGCCTTCGCCTTGTCGCCGAGCGCCTCGATCGCGGCCGGTGGCGGACCGATCCAGACCAGCCCGGCGTCGATCACGGCCTGGGCGAAGTCGGCGTTCTCGGCCAGGAAGCCGTAGCCGGGGTGCACCGAGTCGGCGCCGGCCTTCTCGGCCACGGCGATGATCTTGGCGATGTCGAGGTAGGAGTCGGCCGGGGTGGCGCCGCCGAGGGAGTGGGCCTCGTCGGCGAGGCGCACGAAGACCGCGTCGCGGTCGGGGTCGGCGTAGACCGCCACGCTGCCGATGCCGGCGTCCTTGCACGCCCGGATCACCCGGACCGCGATCTCACCGCGGTTGGCGACCAGGACCTTCTGCAGCGGCTTCACCTGGGGCGTCTGGGGCACTGAGACTCCTGCTCTGCATGGGCGCGCCGTGGGCGGCCTCGGACGGTGTTCCGTCCGGCAGGTTATCGCCCGCCTGCCGCGCGGCGGCCTCGGCCTCGGTTTGCTGGGACGAGGTGATCCGCCAGCCGAGGGCCGCCAGCAGCGCGGCGGCCCAGCCCCACTTGAGGGCGAAGACCGAGCCGAGGGTCGCTCCGGCGATCACCTGGCCGGCCGCGTTGCTGGTCAGGTCGTCGGAGTAGGCGATCAGGGTCGTGGTCAGCCGGGCGATCGGCGCGGCGACCAGGGTCGCCGCCCACAGGACCAGGAACGCCGAGACGACCGAGGACCCCGGGGCCAGGCCGCGCAGCCCGACCCACGCGACCAGCAGGCAGACGACGAGCAGGACGCCGCCGCCGGCGGCGTTGGCCGACACGAGCTGGGTCCGCTCGGTGTCGAAGGCTCCGGAGCCCCAGAAGCCGACGTGGAGGCGGAGCAACCAGTCGACGAACGTCGGGTCGGGGCCCGGCACGGGGCTCTCCTCGAAGCGGACGTGGAAGAGCACCTGGAGCCCGACCAGGGTGAGCGCGAAGAGGACCGAGCAGCCCGCGGCCGGCAGCCAGGCCCGGTGGCTGCGGAGCCGTGCGACCCGAGTCATGGCCGGAGCCTATGCTCGCGGGGTGTCCGATGAGTACCTGCAGGAACGCAAGGGGTTCTGGCACGAGCCAGACGGCATCCCGACCTCCGAGGCCAACGCGCTGGCCGCCTGGGCGCTGGTGACGCACGACCTGCTGGTGGAGACGGCCGGCCGCTATCACGCGGTGCTGCGCGAGGCGGAGCTGGCGGAGCGCCTGCACAGCGAGACCGGCATCCACACGACCCGGCCCTACGGCCGGTGGCTCGACAAGGTGCTGGTCCCGGTCGCGGCGCTCTGCGAGCGGCAGGGCGAGCCGCCGTTGACCTCGCTGGTCGTGGCACCCGACGGCGACGACCTCGCGGCGGCCCGTCGCCGCCTCGACTGCTACCGGTGGGCCGGGTCCGCACCCGCGGACGGGGGAGAGCCGCACGTGCTGGCGGTGGCCGTCGGCGGCCGCCGGCCGGCCGCGCGCAGCCCGCGGGAGCCGCGTACGTCGACCCCTCGCGCCGCCCGCCCGGCGCGCGAGGCCGCGCCCCCGGCCCCGAAGCGGGTGGCCAAGAGCGACCGCCCGATCACGGTCTGCCCGCGCTGCTTCATGGCGGTGCCGGCCACCGGGCTCTGCGACAACTGCGACTGAGGACGCTCTCGCCGCCAGGTTAACAAACGCTAACCTGGCGGGTATCGTGGCCGGCATGAGCTTCGAACTGACCCGCGAGCACGAAGAGTTCCGACGCAGCGTCCGCGACTTCGCCGAGACCGAGATCGCCCCGCACGCCGCCCAGTGGGACCGCGAGCACCACTTCCCGGTGGACGTGGTCCAGAAGATGGGCAAGCTCGGGCTGTTCGGCCTCACCGCCCCCGAGGAGTTCGGTGGGGCGGGGGAGGACGGCGACTTCACCAGCCTGTGCGTGGCGATCGAGGAGATCGGCCGCGTCGACCAGTCGATGGGCATCACGCTCGAGGCCGCGGTCGGGCTGGGCATCAACCCGATCCTGACCTTCGGGACCCAGGAGCAGAAGGAGACCTGGCTCCCCGCGCTGGTCGCGGGCGACGCGCTCGCCGGCTTCGGCCTCACCGAGCCCGGCGCCGGGTCCGACGCGGGCGCCACGGCCACGAAGGCCGAGCTCCACGACGGAGAGTGGGTCGTCAACGGCGCCAAGCAGTTCATCACCAACTCCGGCTCCGACATCACCACCTGCGTCACCGTCACCGCGCGCACCGGCGCCCGCGAGGACGGCAAGCCGGAGATCTCCACGATCATCGTGCCGAGCGGCACGCCGGGCTTCACCGCCGAGAAGGCCTACGACAAGCTCGGTTGGCACGCCTCCGACACCCACCCCCTGACCTTCGAGGACGCCCGGGTGCCCGAGGCGAACCTGCTCGGCGACCGGGGCCGCGGCTACGCCCAGTTCCTGTCCACGCTCGACGACGGCCGGGTCGCCATCTCGGCGCTGGCCGTGGGCTGCATCCAGGCCTGCGTCGACCACTGCGTGGCGTACGCCGGCGAGCGGCAGACCTTCGGCGGCCCGATCGGGCGCAAGCAGGGCGTCGCGTTCCAGATCGCCGACCTCGAGGTGATGCTCCACGCGAGCCGCCTGCTGACCTACCGCGCGGCCTCGATGAAGGACGCGATGGACCGCGGCCAGGGCGGCTCGATGAAGGACTTCAAGCAGGCCGCCGCGGTCGCGAAGCTCTACACGACCGAGTCGGCCGTCACCGCCACCCGGATCGCGACGCAGGTCTTCGGCGGCTACGGCTTCATGGAGGAGTACCCCGTCACCCGGCTCTACCGCGACGCCAAGGTGCTCGAGATCGGCGAGGGCACCTCGGAGGTCCAGCGGATGCTGATCGCGCGGGGGCTCGGCCTGCCGGTCGAGTGATCGCGTGGGGCCCGACGTTGAATGATTGACGGCTCGACGGGTATCGGTCACGAGGTGACGCCAGTCACCCGGTGCTCCTGAGCACCGAGACCCCGGAGGTGCTCGTGCTCCCGTCCTTCCTCGCCCGCGAAAGAACCGTCGCCGGGCCGGGATACAGCCGCTGGCTGATCCCTCCCGCGGCGCTCGCCGTGCACCTGTGCATCGGCCAGGTGTACGCGACCAGCGTCTACAAGAGCGCGCTCGTCGCGCACTTCGACTCCAGCCTGACCGCCATCGGGTGGATCTTCTCGATCGCGATCGTGATGCTCGGGCTGTCCGCCGCGGTGATGGGCACGTGGGTCGACCGCAACGGGCCGCGGGCCGCGATGTTCGTGGCGGCCCTCTTCTGGTCCAGCGGCTTCCTGGTCGGCGCGCTCGGGATCAGCACCGACCAGCTGTGGCTGGTCTACCTGGGCTACGGCTTCCTCGGGGGCATCGGTCTCGGCATCGGCTACATCTCGCCGGTCTCGACGCTGATCAAGTGGTTCCCCGACCGGCCCGGCCTGGCCACCGGCATGGCGATCATGGGCTTCGGCGGCGGCGCGCTCGTGGCCAGCCCCGTGAGCACGCGCCTCATGGGGGTCTACGACTCGTCGTACGACTCGAGCAACCCCGGCTCCGTGGCCAGCGGTGAGGCGGTCACGATGCTCTTCGTGACCCTGGGGCTGGTCTACCTGGCCTTCATGATGTTCGGCGCCTTCACGGTGCGGGTCCCGGCCGAGGGCTGGAAGCCCGAGGGCTTCGACGCCTCCCAGGTCAAGAGCAAGTCGATGGTCACCACCGCGAGCGTCTCGGCCGCCAACGCCGTGCGCACGCCGCAGTTCTACCTCCTGTGGCTCGTGCTCTTCTGCAACGTCACGGCCGGCATCGGCATCCTCGAGCAGGCCTCGCCGATGATCCAGGACTTCTTCCGCGAGGGCAGCACCTCCAGCGTCAGCGCCGCGGCAGCCGGCGGCTTCGTCGGCCTGCTCTCGATCGCCAACATGTCCGGGCGCTTCCTGTGGTCCACCACCTCCGACGTGGTGGGACGCAAGCCGATGTACATGATCTACCTCGGGGTGGGGCTCGGGCTCTACTTCCTGCTCGCGACGTTCGGGTCGTCCGCGACCGCACTGTTCGTGCTGTTCGCGGCGGTGATCATCTCCTTCTACGGCGGGGGCTTCGCCACCGTCCCGGCCTACCTGCGCGACCTCTTCGGGACCTACCAGGTCGGTGCGATCCACGGTCGGCTGCTGACCGCGTGGGCCGCGGCGGGGGTCGTGGGACCGTTGATCGTCAACGCCTTCCTCGACGCCCAGGGCACCCCGGGCGAGCTGACCGCCGCGGACTACCGCCCGGCGCTGCTCACGATGGTGGGCGTGCTCGCGGTCGGGTTCGTCGCCAACCTGCTGATCCGGCCCGTGGACGAGCGCTTCCACCAGTCGGACGAGGACACCCGCGCCGCTGGGGACGGTCACGCCGACGAGATGGAGAGGAGCGCCCGATGAGTGCACGCATCGTGGTCGCCTGGGGCGTCGTCGTCGTCCCCCTGGCCTACGGAGTCACCGAGACGCTGCGCAAGGTGGTCACGCTCTTCACCAGCTGACCCGGGTGGCCGCCGGGCCGCTCAGGTGGGGGCCGGCTCAGGTGGGGGCCGGCTCGGCCTCGGGCAGGGTCTCGGCGGCCACCAGCCACGGCAGCAGCGCGACCAGGCTGACCGCGGCGGTGGCGCCGAAGGCCCAGCCGAAGCCGGCGCGGTCGGCGATCAGTCCGATCAGGATCGGCCCGACGATGGCGCCGGAGTCCTGGGCCATCTGGAACGCCGCCAGCACCGACCCGCCGCTGCGGTCGGCGCCGATGACGTCGGCGACCGTGGCCTGCTGACCCGGGTTGACCAGCCCTGCCCCGAGACCGGACACGGCGGAGAGCACCAGCAGCACCAGCAGGTCGCCGCTGAGCCCGATCAGGCCCAGTCCGACCGAGGTCACCACCAGGCCGGTGATCACCAGCGGGCGCCGACCGACCGTGTCGGCCACCCGGCCCGCGACCTGCAGGGTGGCCGCCGTGCCGACGGCGGCCACCGCCAGCGCGACGCCGGCGACCCAGGTGCGGTCGTAGACGGCCACCGCGAACTGCGGCAGCACCGCGACCCGGACCCCGAAGTTGCACCAGCCGTTGGCGAAGGCCGAGGCCAGCGCCGCGCGGTACGCCGAGTGGCCCAGCGCCTCGCGCAGCAGCATCGGCGGCCCGACCGGGCGGTCCTCGGAGGGACGCAGCGCCGCGCCGCTGAGCCGCAGCCCGACGACCGAGGCCGCGACCACCAGCGCGCCGGCGTACACGAGGAACGGCAGGCGCAGGCCGAAGGAGGCCAGCAGCCCGCCGAGCACCGGTCCGAGCATGCCGCCGACCAGGAACGCGCTGGCGTAGGCCGAGGAGACCCGACCCCGGATGCTGGGCGGGGAGAGCCGGACCAGCAGGGCCATCGCCGAGACCGTGAACATCGTCGAGCCGATGCCGCCGAGCCCGCGGAAGACCAGCAGCTGGGTGTAGGACTGCGCGAAGGCCGTGGCCAGGGAGGACCCCGCCACGACGAGCAGGCCGGTCAGGTAGACCGGACGCTCGCCGAGACGCGAGACCAGTGCGCCTCCGGCCGGGGCGAAGACCAGCCGGAAGAAGGCGAAGGCCGAGACGATGACCGAGGCCGCGGCGACACCGACGTCGAAGCTGCGCGCGTAGGCCGGCAGGACGGGCGAGACCAGGCCGAAGCCGATCGCGATCACGAACGCCGCGCCGATCAGGACCCGGAGCTCCCCGGGGATGGCGGGTCTGCTCATCGGTCCCAGAGGTCGGTCCAGGGGTGACCGAGGTCGAGGACCAGCCGGCGCAGCAGCGGCAGGCTCACCCCCACGACACCGTGGTAGTCGCCCTCGATGCCGGTCACGAACGGCCCCCCGAGGCCGTCGACGGTGAAGGCGCCGGCGACGTGCAGCGGCTCGCCCGTGGCGACGTACGCCGCGATCTCCTCGTCGCTGACGTCGGCGAAGTGCACGACGGTGGACGCCGTGGCCTCGACGACCCGGCCGGAGCCGGTGTCGCGCAGGCTGTGGCCGCTGTGCAGCACCCCCGACCCGCCGCGCATCCGCCGCCAGCGAGCCGCGGCGTCGGCGGCGTCGTCGGGCTTGCCGAGCACCTCGCCGCCGAGCTCGAGCACCGAGTCGCAGCCGAGCACCAGCGCACCGGACGGCACCTCGGGCCTCTCCGCGACCGCGGCGCACTTGAGCCCGGCCAGCCGCAGCGCCAGGTCGGCGGCCGGCAGGTCGGTGACCTGCGACTCGTCCACGCCCGAGACGATGACGCTCGGCTCGACGCCGGCGGCCCGCAGCGTCGCCAGCCGGGCGGGCGAGGCCGAGGCGAGCACCAGCGTGACGCGGGCCGTCACAGGCGGGCCAGTGCTGCGACGAGCGGGTCGAGGCCGAGCGAGCCGAGGTCGAGCGCGGCGCGGTGGAAGGCCTTGAGGTCGAAGGCGTCGCCGTGACGGGCCCGCGCGTCGTCGCGCGCCGCCAGCCAGATCCGCTCGCCCACCTTGTACGACGGCGCCTGGCCCGGCCAGCCGAGGTAGCGCTTGACCTCGAAGTCGAGGACCGCAGGGTCCATCCGGCAGTGCTGGCCCATGAACTCGCGCCCCAGCGCCGGGGTCCAGGTCGCCCCGGGGTGGAAGCCGAACGGGTTGTCGGCCGGGATCGTGAGCTCGAGGTGCATCCCGAGGTCGACGACGACCCGGGCCGCGCGCAACGTCTGCCCGTCGAGCATGCCCAGCCGGTGGGCCGGGTCGGCCAGGAAGCCGAGGTCGTCCATCAGCCGCTCGGCGTAGAGCGCCCAGCCCTCGCCGTGGCCGCTGACCCAGCACATCGTGCGCTGCCACCGGTTGAGCACGTCGCGGCGCACCGCGGTCTGGCCGACCTGGAGGTGGTGGCCGGGCACGCCCTCGTGGAAGACGGTGGTGACCTCGCGCCAGGGGCTGAACGTCGTCTGGCGGTCGGGCACCGACCACCACATCCGGCCCGGGCGGGTGAAGTCCTCGGACGGGCCGGTGTAGTAGATCCCCCCGTCGTTGGTGGGGGCCAGGCAGCACTCGATGCGGCGGATCTCCTCGGGGACGTCGAAGTGCACGCCGTCCATCGCCGTGATCGTGCGGTCCGCGAGGTCCTGCATCCAGTCGCGGAACTCCTCCTTGGTGGCGATCTGCGTCGTCGGGTCCGCGTCGAGGTGGGCGACGGCCTCGTCGATGCTCGCCCCGGGCAGGACCCGGTCCGCGGTCGTCTCCATGTCCTCGACCAGCCGCGCGAGCTCGGCCCAGCCCCAGGCGTAGGTCTCCTCCAGGTCGATGGTCGCGCCCAGGTAGCGGCGCGACGCCAGGGCGTAGTGCTCGCGGCCCACGGCCTCGCGCTCGCGCCCCCGCGGGGCGAGGTCGCGCTCCAGGAAGCGCCCCGTCTCCGCGAACGCCGAGGAGGCCGCGCGGGCCGCCTCGACCAGACCGTCGCGCAGCCGCTCGGGGCCGCGCTCGGCCAGCCTCACCAGGACGTCGCCCGAGCCGCCCTCCTGCCCGGTCCAGTTGCGGACCTGGGCCGCCACCTCGACGTACTGCCGGGTGGCCACGACCCGGCCGGCGTCGGCCTCCTCCAGCAGCGTGGTGCGCCAGCCCTCCAGCGCGACCGGGACGCCGGCGAGCCGGGCCCCGATCGCCGACCAGTCGTCGTCGGTCGCGGTGGCCATCAGGTCGAAGCCGCCCCGCAGCTCGTGCAGGGCACTCGAGATGACACTGACCTCCGCACGGTCCAGCCCGGCGTCGGCGATCTCCAGCTGGAGCCCCACGCGCTCGAGGAAGGCGTCGCGGGCCACGGTCTCGCGGGCGTCGACCGGCGAGGCCGCGCCGACCGCAGCGTGGGCCCGCCGCGCCAGGTCCTCGCGGGCGGCGTACCCGTCCGGGGAGAGGTCCGGGAGCTCGTGCTCGTGACCCGGGGCCCCGAGGTAGGTCGCGAGGATCGGGTCGAGGGCGCACGAGGCGTCGACGAACTCCTCAGCGAGGGCGTCGACGGCGCGGGGGCTGGTCACCCGCAGACCCTACGCACCGACCTCCACCCGGGCGACGGTGGAGAGCCGCGGCCGGTCGTGGTCGGCACCGTCGAGCACCCCGGTCGCCCACCACATCCGCAGCCGTCCGCCGTGCACCTCCAGCGTGGCCAGGTTGTTGTCGAACCACGGCCCCTGAGCGAGCCGCCACCGCAGCGGTGCCGCCGGCACCTTCGCGGAGCGCGCCACCACGTGCCCGATGGGTCCGGCGACGCCGTAGGAGAGGAACGCGGTGGCGAAGCGCCACCGGCGCTGGAGCGGGTTGCGGATCGGGGAGCAGACGGCCTGCACCAGCGCGCTGCGCACCGGTGCGGCGTCCCGGGCGGCGCGACGGGTCGGGGCCGCGGTCGAGACATAGCTGTGGTGCACGTCGCCGGAGAGGAACGTGACCGTCGCGGGAGCCCGGCCCCGCTGCCCGCGAGCCACCTCCAGCACCATGCCCGCCACCTCCTGGAAGCCCTTCTGGAACGCCGCCCAGTGCTCGAGGTCGACGGTCCGGCGCAGCCGCTCGCCCACCCGGGACAGGCGAGGACCCCAGCCGCCGCCGGCCAGCGCCTCGCCGAAGGCCTCGACGTAGTGCAGCCCGGGCGCCAGCAGGAAGGGCAGCGACGTCCCGACCAGCAGGTGGTCGACGTCGCCGCAGAGCTGCTCGTCGAGCCAGGCCAGCTCCTGGTCGTCGAGGATGCTGCGCCGGTCCGGCTCCAGCACCCGGGCGGCGCGCGAGTCGATCACGACCAGCCGCGCCTGGTCGCCGTAGGAGCGCGCGTAGCTCCAGCGGTAGCACGTGGGCTCCTGGTCGGCGTGGTAGGCGAAGTCGTCGAGGAGCCGGCTCGCGTCGTACTCCTCGGGCCCCTCGTGCCCGGTGATCGTGCCCCACAGGTCGTCGGCGGCGCGTCCGGCGGAGGTGAGGTTGCCCAGGTGCTGGTAGACCCAGTACGACGCCAGGCCGGCGACGATCCGTCCGCGCCACCACGAGGTCGCCTCCATCGCGTCCTTCCACGCCCGCGAGGTGTTCCAGTCGTCACGGATGTCGTGGTCGTCGAAGATCATCGCCGACGGCAGCGTCGACAGCAGCCAGCGGTTGACGGGCTCGGACCACGCCAGCCGGTAGAGGTGGGCGTACTCCTCGTAGTCCTTCAGCTCGGTGCCCGGCGGCTGCTCGATGTCGCGCCGGGAGGAGATGAACTCCTGCATGGCCTCGGTCGTCTCGTCGGCGTAGACCTGGTCGCCCAGGAACAGCAGCAGGTCGGGCCAGCGGACCTCGTCGCCGGGGTCGGGGTCGTCCTCGTGCCCGGCGTCGGTGATCCCGGCCATCCGCAGGGCGTAGGCGCGCAGCGCGTCGACGCCGTGGGTCCGGTTGCCCTCCTCGTCGTGGCCGACGGAGGTGCGGCAGGAGCCGAACGCGACCCGCAGCGGCTTGGCGTGGTCGAGCGTCGGGATCAGCGACGGTGGGAGCTCGGACCCCGGCTCGGGCCAGACCCGGACCCCGTCGACCTCGACCTCGTAGGGGATCTTCGAGCCCGGCGGCAGGTCCTCGAGCTCGACCAGCGCGTAGTGGTGGCCGTGCACCCCGAACGTGCGGGCCTGCGCCCGGTGCTCGCCCGCGGTGACCGTCACCGTCGCGGCCTCGTCGACCTCGACCCAGATGCTCGCGCAGGTCTCGTCGACGTGGCGCAGCAGCGGTCCGAGGACGAGCGGGCTGCCGGGCGGCCGGTCGAGTCGACCGTCAGGGGCGCCGGGCTCCGGGACTGTCACCGGCACAGTCAACGGGGTAGCCCGCTGGCGCGCCACCCTCCGGGACCGTGCGGGTACGTCGTGCGCAGCTTGCGCTGGTGCGCCGACCACTCCGGCGTACGCCGCTCGGCCGGGGCCCCGTCGCCGCCCAGCGACGCGACGACGGCCACCAGCGCCGCGATCTCCTCCGGCGTCGGGTCGCCCCGCACGATCCGCAGGTGCGGCCGGGAAGGCCCTGAGGGCGCCGTGCTCGCTTCGCTCGCGCCGTCCTCTGTCTCGCCCATTCAGGCCTCCTTCGTCGGCGAACGGACGGTCACAGCGGGATGTTCCCGTGCTTCTTGGCCGGCAGCGTCACCCGCTTGGAGCGCAGCAGCCGCAGCGAGCGGACGATCTCCAGGCGGGTCTCGTGGGGGCTGATGACCGCGTCGATGTAGCCGCGCTCGGCCGCGATGTAGGGGTTGGCCAGCGTGGTCTCGTACTCGTCGATCAGCTCGGCCCGCTTGGCCTCGACGTCGCCGCCGTCCTTCTCGATCTTGGCCAGCGTCTTGCGGTGCACGATGTTGGCCGCGCCCTGCGCGCCCATCACGGCGATCTGCGCGGTCGGCCAGGCGACGTTGATGTCGGCGCCGAGGTGCTTGGACCCCATCACGTCGTAGGCGCCGCCGTAGGCCTTGCGGGTGATGATCGTGACGAGCGGGACGGTCGCCTCGGAGTAGGCGTAGATCAGCTTGGCGCCGCGGCGGATGATGCCGTTCCACTCCTGGTCGGTGCCGGGCAGGAAGCCGGGCACGTCGACGAAGGTCAGCACCGGGATGTTGAACGCGTCGCAGAACCGCACGAACCGCGCGGCCTTCTCGGAGGCGTCGATGTCGAGGGTGCCGGCGAACTGCATCGGCTGGTTGGCCACCACGCCGACCGAGCGCCCCTCGACGCGGCCGAAGCCGACGATCAGGTTGGGCGCGAACAGCTCCTGGACCTCGAGGAACTCCCCGTCGTCCAGGACGGCGGTGAACACGTCGTGCATGTCGTAGGGCTGGTTGTTGCCGTCGGGGATCAGCGTGTCGAGCGCCCGGTCCTCGTCGGTGACCTCCATGACCGCCGGGTCGTCGTAGGACGGGATCTCGTCGAGGTTGTTCTGCGGCAGGTAGGACAGCAGCGCCTTGACGTACTCGAGCGCGTCGTCCTCGTCGGAGCCCATGTAGTGGGCGTTGCCGGACTTGGTGTTGTGGGTGCGCGCGCCGCCGAGCTCCTCCATCGTGACGTCCTCGCCGGTGACGGTCTTGATCACGTCGGGGCCGGTGATGAACATCGCCGAGGTCTTGTCGACCATCACGGTGAAGTCGGTGACCGCGGGGGAGTAGACGTGGCCGCCGGCGCAGTTGCCCATGATCATCGAGATCTGGGGGATCACGCCGGAGGCGTGCACGTTGCGGCGGAAGATCTCGCCGTAGAGGCCGAGCGAGACCACGCCCTCCTGGATCCGGGCGCCCGCGCCCTCGTTGATGCCGACGATCGGGCAGCCGGTCTTGATCGCCAGGTCCATGACCTTGGTGATCTTCTCGCCGTAGACCTCGCCGAGCGAGCCGCCGAAGACCGTGAAGTCCTGGCTGAACACGCACACCTGGCGACCGTCGACGGTGCCGTAGCCGGTGACCACCCCGTCGCCGTAGGGGCGGTTCTTCTCCAGGCCGAACGCGGTCGAGCGGTGCCGGGCCAGCTCGTCGAGCTCGACGAACGAGCCCTCGTCGAAGAGGATCTCGATCCGCTCGCGGGCGGTCTTGCGACCCTTGGCGTGCTGCTTGTCGATCGCCTTGGCCGAGCCGGCGTGGACCGCCTCGTCGAGTCGACGCTCCAGGTCGGCCAGCTTGCCGGCCGTGGTGTGGATGTCGAGGTCCTCGGGGACCTCGGTGCCTTCGCCGGGCTGTGCGCTCACTGAAACCGTCTCTCCCGTAGGTGCGTGGTCGTGCTGCTTGGTCTGGGCGGATCGGTACGACAATGTAGTGCCCGTGACCACCGACCCCGCCGCACGCCCATCCCTCGACGAGGCTCGCCTCCACGCCAACCCGCACCTGGTGCCCGGCCTGAGCGTCGAGATCCACGACGAGCTCGGGTCGACCAACGCCCGGGCCGCCGAGCTCGCGCAGGACGGCGCCACGGAGGGGCTCGTCGTGGTCACCGAGCACCAGACGGCCGGGCGCGGCCGGCTCGACCGCACCTGGGAGACCCCGGCCCGCACGGCGCTGACCTTCTCGCTGGTGCTGCGCCCCACGGCCCCGACCCGCTCCTGGCCGTGGCTCCCGCTGCTGGCCGGGTACGCCGTCGACAAGACGCTGAAGGCCCGTGGCTACGGCAGCGGCGTGAAGTGGCCCAACGACGTGCTCATCGGTGACCGCAAGGTCGCCGGCATCCTGGTCGAGCGGGTCGACACGCCCACCGGCCCGGTCGCGGTGCTCGGCATCGGCCTCAACACCGCGACCACCGAGGACGAGCTGCCGGTGCCGCAGGCCACCTCGCTGCTGGTGGAGAGCGGCGACGCCCCCGACCGCACCGACCTGCTGCTCGAGGTGCTCAGCTCGATCCACGAGGCGTACGCCGCGTGGCAGGCCGGCGGCGACCAGGCCGGCATGCGGCTCGCGGCGTCGTACACCGAGGCCTGCCTCACCGTCGGCCGTGACGTCCGGGTCGACCTGCCCGGCGGAGGCGTGCTGGAGGGCCGCGCGGTCGCCATCGACCCCGCCGGTCGGCTCGTGGTCCAGACCGGCGACACGCAGCAGGCGGTGGGCGCGGGCGACGTGCGCCACGTGAGGACCACCGAACGGTGACATGATCCGGGGGTGGCCATATCTCCGAAGCTGCTCAACGAGGGCGAGCGCGTCCTGGTCAGCATGCGCCAGCACCCGAAGGCCCTGTTCCCGGCGCTGTTCGCGCTGGTCGCCCTGCTCGCCGTCGGCGTCGCCGCCCAGACGCTGATCGACGAGCCGGTCGTGACCCGGGTGGTCTGGGTCCTGGTGCTGGTCGCCGTCGCCTGGTGGGTGCTCCGCCCGGTGCTGCTGTGGGCGACCGCGGTGCACGCCGTGACCGACCGGCGGATCATCACCCGGTGGGGCATCCTCACCCGGCGCGGCCACGACATCCCGCTCAAGCGGGTCAGCGACATCTCGATCGAGATCAACCTCATCGACCGCCCCTTCGGCTGCGGCACCCTGGTGATCACGAACGCCTCGACCGACGGCAACGTCCACCTGCACGACATCCCGCGGGTCGAGCAGACCAAGCTGCTGATCCACAACCTCGTGAACGACATCCAGGAACCCGCGCCCCGCACTGATGAAGGACTCTGACGTCGAGCCGCCCCCCGAGCCCGCTGGGTCCTCCGAGGCAGCCGGGGCGGCCGAGGCCCCGGACCTCGAGGAGTCGATCCTCGGGGAGCCGGCGCTCTTCAACGCCTCCGAGGTCGCGGCGGAGGCGGGGGTCAGCCTGGACCAGGCCCGCCGGCTGTGGCGCGCGCTCGGCTTCCCCGAGCACGGCGGCGCCCGGGCGTTCACCAGCTCCGACGCCCGCGCGCTGGGCACCATGGTCGACGCCGTCGACGGCGGGCTGATCAACTTCGAGCTCGCGGTCACGCTGACCCGGGCGGTCGGGACGACCCTGGCGCGCCTCGCCGACTGGGAGGTCGCCGCGCTGGTCAACCGGGTCGACGAGCTGGCCCGGGCCGACGAGGGGAAGGGCGTGGGCCGGCTGGGGGCCACCGACTACGCCGCGCAGATGCTCGGTGAGCTCAGCGAGCCCTTCGAGGAGCTGTTGATCTACTCCTGGCGCCGCCACCTCGCGGCCGCCACTGCCCGGATGGTCGCCCTGAGCGCGAAGGAGGAGGACCGCAACACCGTGCAGGTGACGGTCGGCTTCGCCGACATCGTCAGCTTCACCGCGCTCTCCAACGAGCTCTCCCGCGAGCGGATCGGCGACCTGGTCGAGCTGTTCGAGTCCCGCTGCTCCGACGTGGTGTCCGGCCAGCGCGGCCGCGTGATCAAGAGCATCGGCGACTCCGTGCTGTTCGTGAACGACGAGCCGATCGCCGCCTACGACACCGCCGAGGGGATCATCAACGTCATCGGGCGCGACCCCCGGATGCCCGACGTGCGGGTGGGCCTGGCCAGCGGACCGGTCGTGATGCGGCTCGGCGACGTCTTCGGCCCGCCGGTCAACATGGCGGCCCGGCTCACGGCCGTCGCGCGCCGCAACCGGATCATCGTCGACGCCGACACCGCCGCCCTGCTCCCCGACGACCAGTTCGAGAGCCGCCGGCTGCCCGCACGACCGGTGCGCGGGTTCGGCCTCGTCGAGCCGGTCGCCGTACGTCGCCACTAGCCCCGGCGCGCCGACTCCGGCTCTGCTCGGCACCAGCGAGGGCGGGACGATACTCCGGGGTGGACCAGACCCCGAGTTAAATCTCTGCGATCCGGTGCCGCCGCGGCGCCGGTGTCCATACCGTGATCACGTGCTCGAGGTGCAGGAGGTCCGACTCGACCCCGTCGCCCGGCGCGCCTGGGTGGGGGCGTCCGAGGTCCCGTTGTCGCGCAAGGAGTTCGACCTGGTCCACTGCCTGATGGCCCGCGCCGGCGAGATCGTCAGCCGCGACGAGCTGATGCGCGACGTGTGGGGCACGACGTTCTGGACCTCCTCGAAGACCATCGACGTGCACCTGGGCTGGGTCCGCCGCAAGCTCGGCGACGACACCCGCCACCCCCGGCTGATCACGACGATCCGCGGTCACGGTCTCCGGTTCGAGCTCGGACCGCCTGCCGGAGGCACGTCGTCGGAGGCGAGCGACCCCGTCAGCGGCTCGGCGTCGAGCCGATCCGGGCCGCCACCTGGGCCACAGCAGCCTCGAGGCTGACCCCGAGGTCGATCTCGAGCTCGTGCGGCACGTGGCGGGTCAGCCCGCGGACGGCCTCGGTGACCTCGAGCAGGGCGTCGGCGATCGACTCGCGGTCGGTGCCGCACACCCGCAGCCCGCCCACCCAGGGGGCGCGGTATCCCGCGAAGTCGTTGGTCACCGTCGGGATCCCGGCCAGCGGCAGCTCCAGGGCCAGGTGGCCGGGGTGCGGGCTCAGCATCAGGGCCAGGCCGAGGTCGGTGTCGGCGAGCAGGTCGTGGTAGCCCTCGTAGCTGAGCTTGCCGAGCAGCTCGGCCCGCGCGCGGGGGCCGAGGTCGACGTCCTCGGTCAACGTCTCGCCCGCGAAGCGGACCACTCCTGAGACGCCCTCGGGGAGCCGTGCCGCCCAGGACCTCAGTGCCTCGACCCCCGCGGCGTACATGTTGCGGGGCTTGCCGGGGCGGGCGTAGAAGAGCACCCGGACGACGTCTCCGTCGGCCGGCTGCCACCGCTCCGCCGCCGCGTGCAGGGGGCCGGTGTCGAGCGCCGGTGCGAAGACGGCCTCCGGGGTCGTGGGGGAGAGGTCGTCGACGTAGCGGGCCAGCGAGGAGGAGTTGACCAGCGGCCGGAAGCCGGCGTCGTAGGTGGAGTAGGCCTCGGCGAACTCCGGCCCCCAGGGGTAGAAGCCCGGCTCGAAGTCCTGGATCAGGTAGACGACCCGGTCGCTGCTGGTCCGGCCCTCCCGGGCCAGGGCCCGCAGCGCCACCGCCGTCGTCCAGTACGTCGCCACCCAGATGTCCTGCTCGGTGTGCCCGGTCGTGTCCGGCTCGGCGGGGGTGCTGAGCCGCAGCGCGGCGGCGACGTCCGCCAGGCCCGCGTCGGCGACCAGGCGCGCGAGGGCGGCGTGCGCCTCCGCCGGGGTGCTGCTCCGCGCGGCGGCCGCCACCACGACCCGCAGCGGCCGCGCCGTCTCGGCGGCGAGGTGGGCGGCGGCGAGCACCGCCGTGCGGATGCCGGCGAAGAACTCGCCCGGCTCGAAGGCCTGCAGCACCAGGACGACGTGGGCCCGGTCGCCGTCGAAGGCCAGCCCCGTGAGCGCGCGCCGGGCGGCGGTGGTCGCCTCCGCCGGGGCGGGCCGGGCGCGCCCCGCTCCGGGGTCGTCGGCCGCGGCGTCGCCCTCGGGCGTGCCGGACCGGCCCGCGACCCGCCGCAGGAAGCCGCCGGGATGCTCGGTCAGGAAGTGCCGCTCGCTGCGCGCGTCGACCTCGTAGTCGCCCCCGCAGCCGGCCCCGCTCCCGGGGTCGCCGGCCAGGAAGGCCCGGACCGCGGCGGCCGGGCCCGGCTCGTGGGTGTGCCCGACCACGAGCACCGACCCGCGGGGCAGCAGGGGGGCGTACGCCGCGAGCTCGACCGCCACCTCCTCCTCGGTGCGACCGGCGTCGAGCAGGGCCAGCACCGGGGCGGAGGGGTCGAGCCGGGCCCGCACCTCGCGCACCACCTCGGGCTCGTCGGGACGGCCGGTGACGAAGGTCAGGCGCGGGTGCTGGGGCCGCCGCGCCTCGGCGTCGGGCTCGACGGCGACCACGTGGCCGCGCCCGATCGCCTGCAGCCGGTCGGCGAGCAGCAGCGCGGTGCCGCCGCGGAAGGGGCCGGTCTGGAGCACCAGCCCCGGCTCCAGCTCCTCGACGAGCTCCTGGAGGACCCACAGGTCGGTCGGGTAGGCGTGCAGCCGGGTGCCGCGGAACCAGGTGTCCTTCCAGGTCCGGCGGGCCTGGTGGTGGTAGAGGCGCCGGAAGGCGCCGACCAGCGCGGCCTGCATGGGGCCCCCGACGTCGGCGGGGTCGAGGCGCTCGAGGAAGTCACGGACCTCGCGGCGGTGGGGGCGGTCGGGCACGGCGTGACTGTACCGAGCGGACCGTCCGGGGCCGGTCGGGCCGTGACCACTAGCCTGTGCCCCGTGTCAGTCCCCGCGTCCGGTCCCGCGTCCGGCCTCGCGCCCGTGCTGGCCGTGGTCGGCGGCGGTCAGCTCGCGCGGATGATGGCGCAGCCCGCGATCGCGCTCGGGCTGCCGCTGCGGCTGCTCGCCGAGGCCGAGGGGGTCTCGGCCGCCCAGGTCATCCCCGACCAGCTCGTCGGCGACCACACCGACCTGGCCGACCTGCGCCGGGTCACGGCGGGCTGCGCGGTCGTGACCTTCGACCACGAGCACGTGCCCACCGCCCACCTGCACGCGCTCGCGGCCGACGGGGTCGCCGTACGCCCGGGGCCGGAGGCACTGGTCCACGCCCAGGACAAGGGCGTGATGCGGGCCCGGCTGACCGAGCTCGGGGTGCCCTGCCCGCGCCACGCGCTGGTCACCTCCCGGGCCGAGGTCGAGGCGTTCGGGCTGCCCTGCGTGCTGAAGACGACGCGCGGCGGCTACGACGGCAAGGGGGTGTGGTTCGTCGAGGGCCCCGACGACGTCGACGCACCGCTGCGGGCGGCCGAGAAGGCCGGCGTCGGGCTGCTGGCCGAGGAGCGCGTCGACTTCCGCCGCGAGCTGTCGGCGCTCGTGGCCAGGTCGCCGAGCGGCCAGGCCGCGGCCTACCCCGTGGTGGCCTCCACCCAGCTCGGCGGCATCTGCCACGAGGTGGTGGCGCCGGCTCCCGACCTGCCGCCCGCGACCGCCGGCCGCGCCCAGGAGATCGCGCTGCGGATCGCCGGCGCGCTCGACGTGACCGGCATCCTGGCCGTCGAGCTCTTCGAGACCACCACCGGCGAGATCCTGGTCAACGAGCTGGCCATGCGGCCGCACAACACGGGGCACTGGACGCAGGACGGCGCGGTGACCTCGCAGTTCGAGAACCACCTGCGCGCCGTGATGGACCTGCCGCTCGGCTCCCCGGCGCCCCGCGCGCGGTGGACCGTGATGGTCAACATCCTGGGGGGCGAGCGGGCCGACGTGGGCCGGCTGTACGACGGCCTCCCGCACGCGCTGGCCCGCGACCCGCACCTGCGGGTGCACCTCTACGGCAAGGCCCTGCGTCCCGGGCGCAAGGTCGGCCACGTCAACGCCTACGGCGACGACCTCGACGACTGCCTGGAGCGGGCGCGGCACGCCGCCGCCTGGTTCCGTGGCGACCTCGGGGACCACAGCGAGTGAGAAGTGATGAGTGAGAAGAGTGATGCAGTGAGCGAATCCCCCCGCGTCGGCGTCGTCATGGGCTCCGACTCCGACTGGCCCGTGATGCAGGAGGCGACCGAGGCGCTGGCCGAGTTCGGCATCGGCTACGAGGCCGACGTGGTCTCCGCGCACCGGATGCCCGAGGAGATGCTCGACTACGGCAAGCAAGCCGCCGCTCGCGGGCTCTCGGTGATCATCGCCGGCGCCGGTGGGGCGGCCCACCTGCCGGGCATGCTCGCGGCGGTGACGCCGCTGCCGGTGATCGGCGTGCCGGTCCCGCTGAAGCACCTCGACGGGATGGACTCGCTGCTCTCGATCGTGCAGATGCCCTCCGGCGTACCGGTCGCCACCGTGGCGGTCGGCGGTGCCCGCAACGCCGGGCTGCTGGCCGTGCGGATCCTCGCCGTGGGCGATCCCGCTCTGCAGAGCCGGATGGTCGAGTTCCAGGCCGCTCTCAAGACCTCTGCCCAGGAGAAGGGTGAGAAGGTGCGCCGCGCGTCGGGCGCACCCCGGCTCGGCTTCTGATGGACCCCGACCGGTCGGCCCCTGGGTCGGCCACCGGGTCGGCCACCGGGTCGGCCACCGGGTCGGTCCGGCTGGTCGGCCTCGACGTGGCTCGGTGCCTGGCGCTGGTCGGGATGGTCGCGGTGCACACGCTGCCCGAGCGGGCGGCCGACGGCGGGCTGACCGCGGCGCAGTGGTTGGCCGGCGGCCGGGCCTCCGCGCTGTTCGCGGTGCTGGCGGGGGTGACGCTGGCCCTGCTGACCGGCCGCCTCGGCCGGTCGGGCCGGCCGGGCCGGCGTGGTGCTGTCCTCCGCGGGGTCGCCGTGCGAGCCGTCCTCGTGGCCCTCCTCGGTCTTGCGCTGGGCGAGGTCGGGTCGGGGCTGGCGGTGATCCTCACCTACTACGGCCTGTTGTTCCTCCTCGGCCTGCCCTTCGTGACGATGGGCCCGCGGGCGCTGCTGGCCACGGCGGCCGGGTGGGCCGTGGCCGTGCCGGTGCTCTCCCACCTGGTGCGCCCGGCGCTGCCGCCACGCACCTTCGACAGCCCGTCGTTCGCCGGCCTCGGAGACCCGGCGGCGCTGCTGGCCGACCTGTCGCTCACCGGCTACTACCCGGTGCTGCCGTGGCTGGCCTACCTCCTGGTCGGGATGGCGCTGGGTCGCCTTGACCTGCGGTCGCGCCGCGTCGCCGCCACGCTCACCGTGGCCGGAGCGGTGGTCGCAGTGACGGCCACGGTGGTCTCGGCGGCACTGCTCCACCTCGCCGACGCCGGTCGGGTCCTGGGGACCGACGCGCTCCGCGACGCCGAGGAGGGTCTCAGCGGGACCACCCCCACCGACGGTGCCTGGCAGTGGCTGCTCGTGGCGTCACCCCACAGCGCCACGCCGCTCGACCTGGCGCAGACCTCGGGCAGCGCGGTGGCGGTCGTCGGAGCCTGCCTGCTGCTGGTCGGCGCGTGCGACGCGCGCCGGCAGCGGGTGGTCGCGGTGGTCTTCGGCGCGGGGACGATGACGCTGACGCTCTACAGCCTCCACGTGCTGCTGCGTACTCCCGCGCTCTGGCCGGCGGACCACGGGGTCGAGGCGTTCCGCTGGCACGTGCTGGTGCTGCTCTGGGCCGGAGCGGCCTTCGTGGCCGCGCGGGCTCCGGGTCCGCTCGAGTGGGTCGTCCGCGTCTGCTCGCGCCCCTGGCCCGCGCCGGCGGTCAGAGGCCGGCGGCGACCTTGAGGTCGCCGCGGATCGCGTCGAGGCGGCCGGCCGCGGCGATCCGGGCGGCGTCCACCCCGTCCTCGGGGTCGACGGCCAGCACGACCTCGAGGTAGCACTTGATCTTCGGCTCGGTGCCGCTGGGCCGCACGATCACCCGCGCACCCTCCGCCAGGGAGTAGCGCAGCCCCTCGGTGGGCGGCAGGTCGGCGCTGCCCTCGGCCAGGTCCTCGACCCGCTCGACCGCGAGCCCGCCGAGCACGGTGGGCGGCGTGCGGCGCAGGCGCTCCATGGCGGTCGCGATGTCGGCCAGGTCGGCGACCCGCACCGAGAGCTGGTCGGTGGCGTGGAGGCCGTGCTCGGCGGCGATGTCGTCGAGCAGGTCGGTCAGGCCGCGTCCCTGCGCCTTGAGCTGTGCGGCGAGCTCGCAGAGCATCAGCAGCGCCGAGACGCCGTCCTTGTCGCGCACGTGGTCGGGGTCGACGCAGTAGCCCAGGGCCTCCTCGTAGCCGAAGGCCAGGCCCTCGGCCCGCGCGATCCACTTGAAGCCGGTGAGGGTCTGCACGAACGGCTGGCCGGCGGCGGCCGCCTGCTTGCCGAGCAGCGAGGACGACACGATCGAGGCCGCGAACGTGCCGGTGGTGCCGCGGGCGAGCAGGTGGTGGGCCAGGAGCGCCCCCACCTCGTCGCCGCGCAGCATCCGCCACCCGTGGAGGCCCGGCACGGCGGCGGCGCAGCGGTCGGCGTCGGGGTCGTTGGCGACCACGAGGTCCACGTCGTGGGCGGCGGCCAGGGCCATCGCCAGGTCCATCGCGCCCGGCTCCTCGGGGTTGGGGAAGGCGACGGTCGGGAAGTCCGGGTCCGGTTCCTCCTGCTCGGCGACCACCCGCGGCGGCGCGAAGCCGGCGGTCTCGAGGACCTGCTGCACCGCGATCGCTCCCACGCCGTGCAGCGGGGTGTAGACGATGGACAGGTCGCGCGGGCCGTCCTGCGCGAGCTCCGCGACGGTGTCGAGGTAGCGGTCGATGATGCTCTCGCTCAGCACCCGTCCCGGGCCACCGCGAGGTACGTCGTCCAGCGGGCCGACCGCCGCGATGTGCCCGGCGATGCCGGCGTCGGCCGGCGGCACGATCTGGCTGCCGTCGCCGAGGTAGACCTTGTAGCCGTTGTCCTGCGGCGGGTTGTGGCTCGCGGTCACCATGACTCCGGCCACGCAGCCGAGCTCGCGGATCGCGAAGGCCAGGATCGGGGTGGGGAGCGGGCGCGGCAGGACGTGGGCGGGGAAACCGGCCCCGGTCATCACCTCCGCGGTGTCGCGGGCGAAGACGTCGGAGTTGTGCCGCGCGTCGTAGCCGATCACCACCGGGCCGACCGTGCCCTCCGCCCGCAGGTAGGCCGCCAGGCCCGCGGCGGCCCGGCTGACCACGACCCGGTTCATCCGGTTGCTGCCGGCGCCCAGGGCCCCGCGCAGGCCGGCGGTGCCGAACTCCAGCGCCCCGTCGAACCGGTCCACGAGGTCGGCCTCGGCGCGGGCGTCGCCGTCCTCGCAGCGGCGTACGAGGTCGTCCAGCTCGGCCCGGGTCGCGGGGTCCGGGTCCTCGGCCAGCCACGCGCGTGCGGTGTCGAGGAGGCTGGGGTGGTCGAGACCGCTGCTCATGATCGGCACCGTAGCCGGTCCGACCGGAGTACCTTCGGCGCCATGGCCCCCCACCGCTCCCTTCGTCGCTCCCGCCACCCTGTCGCCAGCCGCGTCGGCACCCTGCTGCTCGCCGCTGTGCTGCCGCTCCTCCTCGTGCTGGGCGTCTCGCCCGCCCCGGCGGCCGAGTCGGTCCCCGAGGCGGCCCGCAGCGCCGCCTCCCGCTACACCCAGCAGGCCTTCCGGGCCACCAACGCCGAGCGCACCGACCGCGACCTGGTCCGGCTGCGGCGCAACAGCTGCCTGCAGCGCTTCGCCGACAAGCAGGCGCGCCGCCTGGCTCGGAGCAGCGACACCAGCCTGCCCCACCAGCCGCTCGGCCCGATCATGCGCTCGTGCCGCCTCTCGACCGCGGGGGAGAACCTCGCCTACGGCTTCGCGACCGGCCGCGACGTGGTCGACGCGTGGATGGGCTCCTCGGGCCACCGCGCCAACATCCTCGAGGGGCGCTACCGGCTGATGGCGATCGGGGCGCGTCGTTCCTCCGAGGGACAGTGGTACGTCGCGCAGGTGTTCGGCCGCCGACGCTGACCCCGTAGGGTGGTTCCTCGTGGCAGGACCCGACATCGAGACCCAGATCAAGCAGCTCCAGGCGACCATGCACACCATCGAGCAGGTGCTCGACCTGGACGGCATGCGCATCGAGATCGCCGACCTCGGTGAGCAGGTGGCGGCCCCCGACCTGTGGGACGACCAGGAGAACGCCACCCGGGTGACCGGGCGGCTCTCCGACCTCCAGGGGCAGGTCGACCGCTTCGTCGCGCTGCACGACCGGCTCGACGACGTCAGCATCATGGTCGAGATGAGCAAGGAGGAGGGCGACGCCGAGGCGCTCGCCGACGCCGAGGCCGAGCTGCGCCGGATCGCCAAGTCGGTGGAGACCCTCGAGGTCCGCACGCTGCTCTCCGGTGAGTACGACGTCCGCGAGGCGCTGGTCACCGTCCGTTCGGGCGCCGGGGGGGTCGACGCCGCCGACTTCACCGAGATGCTGATGCGGATGTACACCCGCTGGGCCGAGCAGCACGGCTACCCCGTGGAGGTCTTCGACACCTCCTACGCCGAGGAGGCGGGGCTGAAGTCGGCCACGTTCGCGGTCCACGCCCCCTACGCCTACGGCACGCTCAGCGTCGAGGCCGGCACCCACCGCCTGGTCCGGATCAGCCCCTTCGACAACCAGGGCCGCCGGCAGACCAGCTTCGCCGCGGTCGAGGTCGTGCCGGTGCTGGAGAAGACCGACGAGATCGACCTCCCCGACGAGGACGTCCGTGTCGACGTCTACCGCTCCTCGGGTCCGGGTGGGCAGTCGGTCAACACCACCGACTCCGCGGTCCGGCTGACCCACATCCCGACCGGCACCGTCGTGTCGTGCCAGAACGAGAAGAGCCAGCTGCAGAACAAGGCCAGCGCGATGGCCATCCTCAAGGCGCGGCTGCTGGTGATCAAGAAGGCCGAGGAGGACGCGCACCTCAAGGAGCTCAAGGGCGACGTGGCCGCCAGCTGGGGCGACCAGATGCGCAACTACGTGCTGAACCCCTACCAGGTCGTCAAGGACCTGCGGACGGGCTTCGAGGTCGGCAACCCGAGCGCGGTCTTCGACGGCGACATCGACGGCTTCCTCGAGGCCGGGATCCGCTGGCGCCGCGGCTCCGACCAGACCGAGTCGGTCTGAGCCGGCCGGTCACTGCGGCGGGTCACTCCAGCCGGGCGGCCTCGAGCACGCCGACGCAGAGCGCCCCGGTGCGGTCGCGCAGGTCCTGGTCGGGTGTCGCGTCCGGCACCGAGAGCGCACAGGTGAGCCAGGCGTCGCCGAACAGGCCGCGGTAGGACAGCTGCGGGGTGCGGGAGCCCTCGGCGCAGAACAGCCCGGTCGAGGACCGCCCGAACGCCGGCGCGCCCTTGAGCGTCCGGCAGCCCTCGGCCCGACCGGCGGCGTCCGCGAGATCACTGGCCCGTGGCAGGGTCACCGGCGGCGCGAACACCCAGGCCCGCGCCGTCACTCCCTGGGCCGACCAGGCGCAGCCGTGCTCGTGGGCGATGTCGCGCACGCCGGGCGCGAGCAGCGTGCGCTGGCCGTCGTCCCAGGTGCGGGTCACCTCGGGGGGCGCACCGAGCGCCTGCTCCACGACGTCGGCGGGCACCGCCTCGCAGAAGGGAGCGCGCCCGACGGCCACGGCCCGGGTCTCGTAGTCGGCCAACGAGGTCGACGCCGGCTCGCTCGGCCCCGGACCGTCCCCCGTCCGCGTGCGCGGGGTCTCGGGGGAGCGCACGAGCACCATGGTCGTGACCACGACCCCCGTGGCGACCATCGCGACCAGCAACGCCCGCACCACCCTCGACACGCCCCCACTCTAGGGATCCGGTCGCGAGGGACTGGCACACCCTCCGCTAACGTCGACCTACGTGATTCGCTTCGAGAAGGTCACCAAGACCTACCCCGGACCGGGGAAGCCCGCCCTGGACGCCGTGACCGTCGAGGTCGAGAAGGGCGAGTTCGTCTTCCTCGTCGGGAGCTCGGGCTCGGGGAAGTCCACGGCGCTGCGGCTGATCCTGCGCGAGAGCCGTCCGACCTCGGGCCGGGTCTACGTCGCCGGCAAGGAGATCAACCGCCTGGCCGGGTGGAAGGTGCCGCGGCTGCGCCGCCAGATCGGCACGGTCTTCCAGGACTTCCGGCTGCTGGGCAACAAGAACGTCGCCGAGAACGTCGCGTTCGCCATGCAGGTGACCGGCAAGTCACGCAAGGAGATCGACCGCGTGGTCCCTGAGACCCTCGAGCTGGTCGGCCTCCAGGGCAAGTCGCTGCGGATGCCCGACGAGCTCTCCGGCGGGGAGCAGCAGCGCGTCGCGATCGCCCGGGCCTTCGTCAACCACCCGATGATCCTGATCGCGGACGAGCCGACCGGCAACCTCGACCCGACCACCTCCGAGGACATCATGTCGCTGCTCGAGCGGATCAACCTGGAGACGGGCACCACGATCCTGATGGCCACCCACGACGAGACCATCGTCGACCGGATGCGCAAGCGGGTGATCGAGCTCGACCACGGCCGGCTGGTCCGCGACGAGGCCGGCGGCGGCTACGGCCCCGGCCGGATGACGGGGGTCTGAGGCCGTGCGTCACCTGTTCACCGAGCTCCGTCAGGGGCTCTCCCGCAACGTGTCCATGCACATCGCCGTCGTGCTGACGCTCTTCGTCTCCCTGACCCTGGTCGGCGTGGGCGTGCTGGCCCAGCGCGAGGCCGACAAGACCGTCGCCTACCTCGGCAGCGAGCTGCAGATCACCGTCTGGCTCTGCAAGGCCGACGACGACCGCCCGGGCTGCCTCGGCGCGGTCACCGAGGCCCAGCAGAAGCAGGTCGAGAAGACCATCGAGGACAACCCCGAGGTCGCCGGCTACTCCTACAAGTCGCCCACGGTGGCCTTCGAGGAGGCCAAGGAGCTGCTCGGCCCCGAGCGCTTCGAGGGCGAGCAGGCGCCGCTGCGGGTCGAGGACCTGCGGGCGTCCTACCGGGTCACGCTCGAGGACCCCGACGAGTTCGACGGCATCACCAGCGCGGTCCAGGGGCTCGACGGGGTGAGCTACATCGGCGACGTGCGCGCGCTGCTGGGTCCGGTCTACACGGTGATCGACTTCCTCAAGTACGGCTCGATCGGCATCGCGCTGGCGCTGCTGCTCGCGGCGCTGCTGCTGGTCGCCAACACCGTGCGCCTGGCGGCGCTGGCGCGCCGCAAGGAGATCGGCATCATGCGGCTCGTGGGCGCCTCCTCGCTCTACATCTCGCTGCCGTTCCTCGCCGAGGCGGTCTTCATGGCCGTGCTCGGTGTCGCCCTGAGCGGCGGCGCCCTGGCGGCGTTCGTGAAGTTCGGGATCATCGACCGTGCTGCGGTGGAGCTGCAGTTCCTGCCCTGGGTGGGCTGGGACGACTACGCCTTCACGCTGGTGGCCATCGGCATCCTCGGTCCGCTGCTCACCGTCCTCCCGACACTCCTGCTGACCCGCAAATACAGCAAAGTCTGATTCGCGGCGACTACGGTCGGGGACGTTCACTTCCCCGAACGACAGGCAGATCGGTGCGCTCCTTCCCCAGCGCCTCCCGTCAGCGACTCGCCGCGGCCGGCACGGCCGCCGCGGTGGTGCTCGGCGCAATGGCCATGCCCCACGCCTTCGCGCGTGACGGCGACGACCTCGGTGACCGCCGCAACCAGGTGCAGTCGCAGATCAAGAAGACCCAGCGCGAGCTGGACGGCGCGAGCCGGCAGGCGCAGCGTGCCGCGAGCCGCCTCGGCTCCGCGCAGGCGCAGCTGGGCCGGGCGCAGACCCGCCTGGCCGGCGTACGCGAGCAGCTGTCCGACGCGATGGCGCTGGACGCCGCGATGCAGCAGGCCCTGGTGACTGCCGAGGCCCGGCTCGTGACCGCACGCGAGGAGCTCGCCGCAGGTCGCGCCGCCGCCCGCGAGCAGCGCGGCGAGCTCGCCGACAGCGTGGTGACGATGTACGAGCAGGGCGACCCCCGGCTGCGGGCGCTCTCGGCGCTGGTCAACGCGGAGTCGCTGCAGGACCTCGAGCTGGAGTCGGAGGCCGAGCGCACGCTCGTGTCCAACGAGTCGGGCCTGTTCGCCGAGCTGGCCCTGGCCCGCGCACGTCTGGTCGAGCAGGAGGAGGCGGTCGAGCTCGCTCGGCAGGAGGCCGAGCGCCAGCGCCGGGCCGCGGCCCGTCACCTGATCACCGTGCAGGGTCTGGAGACCCGCGCCGAGGCGGCCGCCGCCGACGTACGCAGCATGGTCGACCGCAGCCGCGACGCCAAGCAGGCCGCGATCCGGGCCCGCAACCGCGACCGCGCCGCGCTCGACCGGCTCCGCCAGCGCGAGGCCCGGATCCGTCAGCTGATCCTCAAGGCCGCGCAGCGCGACAACCGCAGCTTCTCCGGCGACGCCGGCGGGCTGCTCCGTGCCCCCGTCGAGGGCCCGGTCACCTCGCCCTACGGCTATCGCACGCACCCGATCTACGGCTACTACGGCCTGCACAACGGCACCGACTTCGGGGCCGGCTGCGGGCAGGCGCTCTTCGCCGGCGCGGGCGGCACCGTCGTCTCCCGCTACTACGACGAGGTCTACGGCAACCGGCTCTTCCTCAACATCGGCCGGGTCAACGGGGCCACGATCACCCTGGTCTACAACCACGCCACGGGCTACCGGATCGGCACCGGCGCCCGCGTCAACCGTGGTGACGTCATCGGGACCGTCGGCCAGACCGGCTGGTCGACGGGCTGCCACCTGCACTTCACCGTGCTGCGCAACGGCTCCCCGGTCAACCCGGCGCCCTACCTCTGACCCCGGCCCTGCCCCGGCCCCGGTGCCGGCGTCGACCCGGTCCCTAGACTGACCGGATGGCCAAGGAGCAGGGGCAGAAGATGATCGCGCAGAACAAGAAGGCGCGACACGAGTACGCCATCGAGGACACCTACGAGGCCGGCCTGGTCCTGCAGGGCACCGAGGTCAAGTCGCTGCGGATGGGGCGGGCCTCGCTGGTCGACGGCTTCGTCGACATCGACCGCGGTGAGGCCTGGCTGCACGGTGTGCACATCCCCGAGTACACCCAGGGCACCTGGACGAACCACGCCGCCCGGCGCAAGCGCAAGCTGCTGCTCAACCGCGACGAGATCGACAAGATCGAGCGACGCGTCAACGAGAAGGGCCTCACGGTCATCCCGCTGGCGCTCTACTTCCTCGACGGCCGCGCCAAGGTCGAGATCGCCCTGGCGCGCGGCAAGAAGTCGTGGGACAAGCGCCAGACCCTCGCGGAGCGGACCGCCAACCGCGAGAAGGAGCAGGCCCTCGGCCGCCGGCTCAAGGGCATGGACGACTGAGCCGGTGGTCGAGGTGCGAGCGCAGCGAGCCACGAAACCACCCGTCTCGGCCGGAGGTTGAGGTGCGAGCGCAGCGAGCCACGAAACCACCCGTCTCTCCCGGAGGTTGAGGTGCGAGCGCAGCGAGCCACGAAACCACCCGTCCCTCCCGGAGGTTGAGGTGCGAGCGCAGCGAGCCACGAAACCACCCGTCTCGGCCGGCCGGACGCTCGACCAGGAGGCCACCGACGTCCGCGCCTTCTGGCAGGCGCTCGGCCTGCCCGGGCTCTTCGACGTGCACAGCCACTTCCTGCCGCCCCCGATCGAGCGGGCGGTGTGGGGGGTCTTCGACAGCGCCGGTCCGAAGATCGGCCGCGAGTGGCCGATCCGCTACCGCCAGTCGCTGGAGGAGCGCGTCGAGATCCTGCGCTCGTTCGGCGTACGCCGCTTCTCGACGCTGCCCTACGCCCACAAGCCCGGCGTCGCCACCTTCCTCAACGACTGGTCGCGCGAGTTCGCCGCGGGGGTGCCCGAGGTGCTGTGGTCGGCGACGTTCTTCCCCGAGCCCGAGGCGGCGACGTACGTCGGCGGGCTGGTCGCCGACGGGGTCGAGGTCTTCAAGGTGCACGTCCAGGTGGGGGAGTTCCACCTCGACGACCCCGTCCTCGACGAGGTGTGGGGGCTGCTCGCGGACTCGCAGACCCCGGTCGTCATCCATGCCGGCTCCGGCCCGGTCGGCAACGCCTTCACCGGCCCCGACCCGCTGCGCCGGGTCCTGGAGCGCCACCCGCGGCTGCCGGCGATCGTGGCCCACATGGGCGCCCCGGAGTGCCGGGAGTTCCTCGAGCTGGCCGAGCACTACGACCGGGTGTGCCTCGACACCACGATGATGTTCACCGACTTCTTCGGCGTCGCCTACCCGCCCGACCTGGTCGAGAGGCTGGTCGACCTCGAGCCCCGGGTGCTGCTCGGCAGCGACTTCCCGACCATTCCCTACCCCTACGTCACCCAGCTCGAGGGCCTCGCGGGTCTCGGCCTGGGCGAGGCCTGGCTGCGATCCGTGTGCTGGGACAACGGGGTGCGCCTGTTCGGCGAGGTGGGCTAGCCCCCACACTGGCCGCATGGGGACCGAGACCGACCACTGGGCACTGATCGCCGCCGAGCGCCGTGCCCTCGCCGACCTGCTCGAGGGGCTCACCGACGAGCAGCTGGCCGCGCCGAGCCTGTGCGACGGCTGGAGCGTGCAGGACGTCGGGGCCCACGTGATGATGGGACCGACCGGCACCCTCAAGGAGTTCGCCTCGGCCATGGTCCGCGGTCGGGGCAGCTTCACCCGGGCCAACCGGATCATGGTCGAGCGCCGGCGCTCGCTGACCCACGCCCAGGTCGTCGCCATGCTGCGCGACCACGCCGACAGCCAGTTCACCCCGCCGACCCTCGACTGGCACGCGCCGCTCACCGACCTGCTCGTGCACCGGGCGGACATCACCGTGTCGCTCGGCCTGCCCGGCGAACGCCCGCTCGAGGCCTGGGAGCACGCCCTGGACTTCCTGGTGAGCCCGAAGGCGCGCCGAGGCTTCGTGTCCGGTCCGCTGCCCGAGCTGACCTATGCCGCCACCGACCTCGACTGGTCCCACGGCACCGGCCCGGTCGTCAGCGGCCCCGCCTCCGCCCTGGCACTGGCCATCTGCGGGCGGGCCTGCGGCCTGGAGCACCTCGACGGTCCCGGCTCCGACCAGCTCGCGGGCTGGGTGCGCGGCTAGTCACCAACCCCGGAGGTCGAGCTTGTCGAGACCCCTGGTGGTCGAGCTTGTCGAGACCCCTGGTGGTCGAGCTTGTCGAGACCCACGGGAATCACTGGTGCCGCCGCATCGTTGAGGCCGTAGAGTGTCCACATAACTCAAGAGGGGCTGATCGGTTTCGACTTGGGACGTTAGTTCCAGGGGAAGCGGGTCGAGGAGCCAGCGTCATCTCGTAAACGATCGCTGGAAACCAACAACTGCCGACGCTAAGCGCAGTTCCTTCGCTCTCGCCGCCTGAGCGGTGATCGAAGCGTCAGACCGGGCACCCGTCTCCGTCCCGGACCCTGGCGTCATCTAGGAGACTTGCTGCTCACCCCCAGTCAGGAGGGGTGATCGGGACTCAAACCTGGCTGGGCCTGTCGGCGACGTGTCAGTGCGAGCGCCGGGGCCGAGAAAATCGACATCACTGACTGCACCCGGAGAAGACCTGGTTCGACGCTCGAGGACGCGGGTTCGATTCCCGCCAGCTCCACAGCACCGCCGGTCCCGATGGTGGTGGTCGAGGAGGTCGCGCAGCGACCGTCTCGAACCCCATCGAGAGCCAGCCCTCTTGGACGACAGCCGCCCCGACACCGTCGCGGCGGCTCTCGTGCGTGCCCGCACGGTGGTCGACATCGCCGTCGCAGTCGGCGTGCGCAGGATCGCCCGAGTGACCATCGGAGAGGCTGCGAGCGTCGACGCCGCGTTCTTCGTCCGCCGGCTCCACGGGCTCGGAGCACTCTCGCGCGCGGTGAGGTGACCACCCCACCCGCCGACGGACTCGCCACCGTCGGTCCTGAGCGATACAGCCGTGGATCTCAGTCGTCGGGTGACTGCGATCCACGGCTGTCTCGTGCTGCCGCTCGGCCCCGTCGACGAGGCGCGTCGTGCTCGGCGGGTTCGACACCATGTCGAGAGCCCCGGCGCGGTGGAGGTACGCCGGGGCTCGGGTGGGTGGTCAGGTCTCGGAGTGGGGTGGGTGGTCGGGCGGGACCGCGGGGTGGGTGCCGTGGTGGTCGCGGACGATGCGGTAGCCGTGAGGTGTCGTCCACTCGTAGCCGCTGAGATGGATCCGGCGGTAGCGCCATCGGCCGTGGGTCTTGGCGCGGTGGTGTCGTCGGCAGAGTGGGGCGATGTTGTGCGAGCAGGTGGCGCCGCCGGTGCCGTCGGGTTGGTGGGGGTCGATGTGGTCGTGGTCGCAGAGCTCGGCGCGGCGATTGCAGTGCGGGAAGACGCAGGTGTGGTTGAGCAGCTCGGTCTGGGTCTTGATCCGGTCCGGGATCTCGTAGGCCTCCACGTGGTGATGCGCGCCGAGGTCCTTGATCGGCACGACGGTGATCTGGCCCGTTGCTTGGCACCAGTCGCGGACCTGTTCGAGCAGGACCGGGGTGCGGGTGTTGCCGCAGCGCGCGAGGTTGCCGCCGACACCTTCGATGGCGGCGTCGGTGAGGTGGACGTTGAGCACCACGCCCCGACCCCGGCCGGTCTGGATCTCGCCGGTCTCCAGGTCCAGGGCGAGCTGCTGTCGCGCGATCTCACCGACGGCGAGGGAACGGCGTACGTCCAGGGAGTCGGTGGAGCCGAGCTCGGCGAGCTGTGTGGCGGTCCGGCTGACGGCGGCTTCGAGGTCGAGGGCGTCGGCCAGGTCGAGGCGACCCTGGACGAGGACGGTCCCGGCGGTGTCGATGAGGTCGGTCTCGACGTCGAAGCGTCGTCCGTCCGCAGCGCGCTTGCGGCGGTCCTCGGCCTCCTGCGGGGTCGTGGCGGGCGAGGGCCTCCTCGACCAGCCGGCCGATCTGGGCCCACGAGCACGTCCCAGCGGCCGGGGCGAGCGCCTTGTCGACCTCGGCGGCCGCGATCATCGGCAGGCAGAGGGTGTGCTCGGCGACCCGCATCGCCCGCCACACCGGCAGGCGTCCGGTGATCATCTGCTCCCAGAGCCGGGGGAGGCGGTAGCGGAGCTCGAGGGTCTTGCCGACGTAACCCTTGCCGGAGTCGGTGGACAAGCCCAGCGCGGCGGCGTACTCCATGAGTGCGAACTCCGAGACCAGCGGAGCCCCAGGGCCGGCGATCGGCATAGCCCGGTCGCCGAACAGGCTGACCTGGTGGGCGGCCCACTCCCCGTCGGCGTCGACGGTGTTCTCGACCGCCCACTCCACCGTTAGCTCCAGGCTCTCGACCTCGATCTCAGCGGCTGCATGGCGGTTGGCGCGCAGCGCACCGAGGAGGGTCTCGGTGGTCGTCTTCGCTGCTTCGGTCATAGGTCTATTGCAGCACCGGCCACCGACAGTCAGCCCCCGAAAACGGGGTTGTGCACAGGGGTCGGCGAAAATAGTTTGGTAAAGACTTTCCCGCTCAAGCACGGGGGTTTCAGTGACGGAAGCGGTCAAGCGATGCCGGGTCGACGAGGGTGTCCCGGTCTCGAGGATGAGTGCGGAAGTGCTCGAGGACCTCGACCAGGGCCGACGGTGGCCAAGCCTGGTGCGTGAGCCGCATCGTCGCCGGCCCTGAGCCCTTGTGGGAGACGACCAGGTGCGGGAGCCAGCCTCCCGCCACCCCGACCTCGTGGACGTGGGCCCACGGCAGGCTGGTGGGAGGGTTCGCGACGCCGGGGAGCGTGAGCCCGTCGGGGGTGAGCCGGATGGCGGAGCGGCGGCGGAGACCGATCATCCCCACCGCACCCATCCGGAGGGTGACGACCACACCCAGAGCGACCAGGACGAGACCGTCGGCGACCACCACGACGACGATGCCGAGCGCCGAGGCGAGGAACGCGGAGGTGATCGAGGCGACCGTCCCCGCTGGACGCAGGGGGAGCTCGACGCCGGCCCGGCCGTCGCGGGTGACGGTGCGGGCCGGAGGCAGGGTGGTGCCGGCCCGCCGCGCTCGCGGCATGGCGAGGGCGAGCAGACCGAGACCGCCGAAGGCGGCGATCCAGGCACCGACGGCGATCGGGATCCAGCTGCGCGTCTCCTCGTCGCCGAGGGGAGCGAACGCTCCGGCGACCACGAACACGAGTCCGAGAGCGACCAGCAACCCGGCGGCGGTGAGCACCGCCAACCGACCGGGGGAGCGCAGGACCGCGTCCGGGTCGTCCCCGACGCCAGGCTGCGGCCCTCTCATCCCGTCGAGGCCTCGGCCACCAGCCGCGACCCGATCTCGTGGTGGCGCACGAGGAACGCGCGCTCGTCGTACTTCTTGCGCCGCAGCCAGGCGGTGACCTCGTCGTTGCACTTGCTGGCGTTGCAGGAGCCGCACGCGGGCGCGATGTTGTCGAGGGTGTAGCGACCGCCGCGCGAGAGCGCCAGCACGCAGTCGCGCTGCAGCGGCCGGTCGGTGGCCCCGCAGTAGGCGCAGCCGCCCCAGGCCGCCTGCAGCGCGGCCCACTGGGCGTCGCTCAGGTCGTGCTCCACGCGGTCCATCCGCCGCTTGCGCCGACGCGCGTACGTCGCCTTGCGACTCCGCTTCACCGCCACGGGACCAGCGTAGGGACTCGGGCGCCCCCGGGCGGGGGACACGGCCGACCACTGCCCGACTAGGCTCGGACCATGATCGGATTCCTCGTGGCTGGCCTCGTCATCGGCGCGCTGGCGCGCCTCCTCAAGTCCGGCAAGCAGGACCTGGGTCTTCTCGCGACCCTGGGCCTGGGCCTGGTCGGCTCCCTGATCGGCGGGCTGATCGCCTCGGCGCTCGGCACCGGCTCGATCTGGGAGCTGAACATCCTCGGCTTCGTGCTCGCCGTGGTCGCGGCGGTCCTCCTCGTCGGTGCGGCCGAGGCCGTGGCGGGCAAGAAGACCTCGGGCGTCTGAGCCCCCGGTGCTCCTGCTCGGGCGCGGTACGCTCGTCCGACTGGCTGCCGAGTCGCGGTCGCCTGGGGACCCGGGGCGATGATGAGCGAGTCGAGACTGTGTCTGATCTGCGGAGCGGTGGTCGACTCGAGCAAGATCGCGGTCCATCGTGACTTCCACGCCGAGGTGACGGCGCTGCGTCGGGTCACCGACGACCTGCGCTCGCAGATCCGTCGGCTCGAGACCCGGCTCAACTCCACCTCCAGCCAGGGGTGAGCGGCGCCGCCTGCGTCTTCTGCGCCATCGTGGCCGCCGAGACGCCCGCCGAGGTCGTGCTCGACGAGCCCGACTTCCTGGGCTTCCTCGACACCCGACCGGTCTTCCACGGGCACGTGCTGCTCGTCCCACGGGAGCACGTCGTCACGCTCCCCGACCTGCCGGGCGCGCTGCGCGACGGCTTCCTCGAGGCCGCGCAACGGCTCGCCACCGCGGTCGTCGAGGGACTCGGAGCACAGGGCAGCTTCGTGGCGATGAACAACACCGTGAGCCAGTCGGTCCCGCACCTGCACCTGCACGTGGTGCCGCGCACCAAGGGCGACGGGCTGCGCGGCTTCTTCTGGCCCCGCACGACGTACGCCGGCGACGAGGCCGCCACGGTCGCCGCGCGGCTGCGCGCCGCGCTCGCCTGATCCCCGGCCGCCGCCGACCGGGCGCGAGGAGCGGCCCCGCCGGAAAAGGAGAGGCGCCTGTCGGTGGTGCCACCTAGCGTGAGGTCGTGGTGATGACGACGCAGATCCGGGCTGAGACGTCGCCGCCTCCGGACCCTCCTGGGCCCGTGGCGGCGCGGCGGGTCGACTGGCGACGGCTGCGGGGCCCTGGCGCCGCGGTCGCACTCCTGGCCGCGGGCCTGGCCTCGCTCGGGCAGGCCTTCGGCGCCGTGGTGATCGGGCGCCTGGCCGAGGGGCCGACGGTGCTGCTGGTCGGGGTCCTGGCCGCGTGCGTCGTCGGCGCCGCGGTGCTCGACGTGGCCGGTCGCACGATCTGGACGATCGGGGTCGACCGCGCCGAGGGCGTGCTGCGCGCCGACCTCCTCGACGCCGTGATGCACCAGCCGCTGCCGGCGCTGACCGAGCAGGCCGTCGGCGAGGTGCTCGACCGGGTCGACGACGACACCCACGAGCTCGGCGCGCTGCTGCGCCAGAACGCCTGGATGGTCATCCGGCTCGCGCTCGGGGCCGGTCCGCTGCTCGTCGTCGCGGGCCTCACCTGGTGGCCCGCCTGGGTGCTCTTCCCGCTCTCCGCCGCAGGGGTGCTGCTCGCGGTCCGGCCGCTCCTGGGGCAGCTGGCCGAGCGCAAGGTCGTCGAGGAGATCGCCTGGACCGACCACGCCGCCGCCATGGAGGAGGGAGTCGCTGCGCGCGACGACCTCCGCACGAGCCTCGGCCAGGCCTACCTCCTGCGCCGCATCTCCGAGCTCTCCGCCGTGGTGCACGCCCGCTTCCTGGTGGTCGTCTCGCTCGAGGCCCGGATCAGCCGCCGCACCGGCTTCCTGCTGCACGCGCTCCTGGCGGCGGTGGCCGTGGTCGGCTTCGCGCTGGTCAGCGGCGGCCAGGAGTCCACCGCCACGTTCGTCACGCTCTTCCTGGTCACCACCAGCTTCGTCGGCCAGATCGACATGGTGGCCCGCCACGTCCCCGACCTCCAGGCCGGCATGGGCGCGCTGATCCGCCTGCGCGGGCTGCTGGCGACCGAGCCGGAGCCGGTGGGTGGCGCCGACCTCCCCGACGTGGCGCTGACGCTCGACCTGCGCGCGCTGCACTTCGCCTATGACGAGGGGAGCTTCGCGCTGCGCGACCTCCACCTGCGGGTCCCCGCCGGGACGACGTGCGCCCTGGTCGGGCGCAGCGGCTCCGGCAAGTCCACGCTGGCCTCCCTGGTCTCCCGCGCCGTCGAGCCGGAGCCGGGGTCGGTCTTCCTCGGCGGGGTCGACGTGCGCGACCTCGACCTGCACGCCCTGCGCTCGGCGGTGGGCGTGGTCACCCAGCGCACCGAGATCCTGGCCGGCACCCTCGTCCAGAACATCGCGCTCTTCGCCGACCTCCCGCGCGCTCGCGTCCAGGACGCCGTGACCGAGCTCGGGCTCGCCGACTGGGTCGCGAGCCTGCCCGACGGGCTCGACACGCTCCTCGGCCCCAGCGGCACCACGCTCTCCGCCGGCGAGGAGCAGCTCGTCGCGTTCGCCCGGCTGCTGGTGCGCGACGTCCAGGTGGTCGTCCTCGACGAGGCCACCGCCCGCATGGACCCCGTGACCGAGGCCCGGGTGGTGGCCGCCTCGCAGCGCCTGCTCGCGGGTCGCACCGGTCTGCTCATCGCCCACCGGCTCACGACCACGGCGCGGGCCGACCACGTCGCGGTGCTCGACGCCGGCCGCCTGGTCCAGCACGGCCCGCGCGCCGAGCTCGCGGCGCGGCCGGGTCGGTTCCGCGACCTGCTGCTGGCCTCCGACGAGCTGGCCCCGGAGGGTCCCGACGGCCCGGCACGCCCGGCAGGCCCGGCAGGCCCGGCCGGTCCGGCTCGCCACGGACGAGCCTCGCTCGACGTACGCCCGGTGGCCACCGTCGCCGAGTCGGTGGGCTCCGTACGTCGGGTCGGCACCGCGCCGCCCCCGATCGACGTGCCCGACGGGCCGGGGCTGGCCGCCGGCATCTGGCACGCGCTGTGGATCCACCCCCGCTGGGGCATGGCCAGCGTGCTGCTCTTCCTGGGCGCGACGCTGTTCGGTGCCTACGGCGCCGTGACCGGCTGGATGTGGGGCCACCTGGTGGTCGGCCTGCAGGCCGGCGACCGCCCGGTGCTCCTGCTGGTCGGGCTGGTGGTCTCCCTGCTCGCCGCGCCCCTGCTGCTCGCGGAGGCCATCGCCCGCTACCCGCACTGGTGGATCGCGGTCATGCTCCGGGCCCGGGCCTCGGTGCTGCTGGGCCAGACCGCCCAGCGGCGCCTGCCCCCGACCCCGCCGGGCGAGGTCGTCGCCCGCGCGATGGACGCCGACCGGTTCGCCCGCTACGCCGACCGGTGGGTCGACGTCGTCATCGGCCTCACCGTCGTCGCGGTCACCGGGGCCGTGAGCGGCAGCGCGCTGGCGGGCCTGCTGCTGCTGGCGGTCATGGCGCTCACCGCCGTGATCTCGGCGCTGGGGTCGCCGGTGGCGGGGCGCTCCGCGGCGGCCGCCTCAGCGGCTCGGGCCGGCTTCGGCCGCTCGCTCGTCTCGGCGCTCGACTCGGTGCGGACCGTGAAGCTCGCGGCGGCCACCGGCCCGGTCCACGCCCACCTGCGCCGCGTCGACGGCGGTCGGGTCGATGCCGCCGTGCGCGAGCACCGGGTGCAGGCGCTGCTCGACGGCGTGCCCGTGGTCCTGGTGCAGGTCGCCGTCGTGTCTGCGTGGGCGGTGCACCTCGCCGGTGGCTGGGGACTCGCGACCGCTCTGCTGGTGTCCGGCGCCGTGGCCGGCTTCGACTGGTTCGGCCGGGTCGCGGGCGCGGTGATCACCGAGCGTCCCGGCACCCGCGCCTGGCAGCTGGCCACGAGCCGCTTCGCCGGAGGACGCGACCTGGTGGACCTGCCGCCGGGGCTCGACCTGGTCAGCGGCGCGGCCCCGCCGACGCCCCAGCCGGTGCGCGAGGAGCTCCGCGAGCTGGAGCTGCGCGGTCTCACCGCGGTCCACGACGACGGCACGCTCGGGGCCAGCGACGTCGACCTGGTCGTGCGCCGGGGCGAGCTCGTGCTGCTCCTGGGCCAGATCGGGTCCGGCAAGTCCAGCCTGCTCTCGGCGCTGGCGGGCCTGGTGACCTACCAGGGCAGCCTGCGCTGGAACGGCGCCGAGGTGGCCGACCCCGAGGTCTTCCTGCGCCCGGGCCGGGTGGCCCACGTCGCGCAGGTGCCACGGGTGCTCTCGGGCACCTTCGCCGACAACATCCGCCTCGACCACCCGCGCGAGGTCGACCGCTCGGTCGAGCACGCCCGGCTGGAGCGCGACGTCGCTGCCGCCGGCGGCGCCCACTCGCTGGTCGGCCACCGCGGGGTCCGGCTCTCGGGCGGGCAGGTGCAGCGGCTGGCCCTGGCGCGCGCCCTGGCCGCTGACGCCGAGCTGCTCGTGGCCGACGACGTCTCCTCGGCGCTCGACGCCACCACCGAGGTGGAGCTGTGGGAGTCGCTGCGCGGGCGGGGGAGCACGGTCGTCGGCGCCACCACCAAGCGGGCGGCGCTCGCGCGCGCCGACCGGGTCGTCGTGCTGGTCGAGGGCCGGGTCGCCGCGCAGGGCCCGTGGAGCGAGCTGGAGCAGGCCTGGTCCCACCTCGCCGGCTGAGCCGACCACGACCGCGAGACCCCGCGTCCAGGCCGTCGGGACCTGCCCTATCGTGGCCGGGTCCCACACGCTCGCCCGGCACGCGCCGGCGTACAGGAGGAGTCTCATCATGGGCCGTTTCGACGGACGGGTCGTTGTCATCACCGGCGCCGCACAGGGGATCGGGTACGGCACCGCCACCCGGTTCGCCGAGGAGGGCGCCAGCGTCGCGGTGATCGACCTCGACGAGACCGCCGCCGCCGAGGCCGCCTCCCGTCTCCCGCTGACCGACGGCGCGAAGTCCGTCGGCATCGGTGCCAACGTGACGGATGCCGCCGCGGTCGACGCAGCGGTCGAGCGCGTCGTGAGCGAGCTCGGCGGGATCCACGTCCTGGTCAACAACGCCGGCATCACTCGCGACAACCTGCTGTTCAAGATGACCGAGGACGACTGGGACCTGGTCATGGGCGTCCACCTCAAGGGTGCCTTCTTGATGACCAAGGCGGCCCAGAAGCACTTCGTCGAGCAGAAGTACGGCAAGATCCTCAACCTCTCGAGCGTCTCCGCGCTCGGCAACCGCGGCCAGGCCAACTACTCCGCGGCCAAGATGGGCGTCCAGGGCTTCACCCGCACGCTCGGCATCGAGCTCGGCCCGTTCGGCATCAACGCCAACGCCATCGCGCCGGGCTTCATCGCCACCGAGATGACCGATGCCACCGCCGCGCGGCTGAAGATGGACGTCGAGGAGTTCCGGGCGCTCAACGCCGAGGCCAACCCCGTGCGCCGGGTCGGCTTCCCCGAGGACATCGCGGCCGCCGCCGCGTTCCTGTGCAGCGACGAGGCCTCCTACATCACCGGTCAGACCCTGTACGTCGACGGTGGGGCCAAGCTCGGCTGAGCATCGGCTGAGAACCAAGCGTGTCGCCGCCCGGGGGCGGGCCGCCTGACCGACACTGGGATCCTCTCGAACCGATGGATCGGAGACTTCCCCGATGCGATCCGCGCGTCCCTCCCGGCCGACCCGAGCGCTGAGCGTGCTCGCCGTCGGGTGCGTGCTGCTGCTGCCTGCCTGCCGAGGCGGCGAGGAGTCCGCGCCCGCGGCGGCGGGTCGGGACCCGGTCGCGGTCCAGCCCAACGGGCAGCCTGCCGACCCCGACACCTGGCCGTTGACCGGACTCGACGTGGCCGAGGGCCAGTCGGCCGAGCAGCGCTACCCGGTGCTGGTGCTGAAGATGGACAACAGCCCCTCCAGCGCGCCGCAGGTCGGGCTCGGCTCGGCCGACCTGGTGGTCGAGGAGCTGGTCGAGGGCGGGATCACCCGGCTGGCCGCGTTCTTCTACTCCGCGATCCCCGCCGACGTCGGTCCGGTGCGCTCCATGCGCGCCAGCGACATCGGCATCGTCTCGCCGGTCGGTGCGGACGTGGTGACCAGCGGTGCGGCCGCGGTCACGATCGAGCGGATCGCCGCGGCCGGCATCGACTTCTTCGCCGAGGGCGACGCGGGGTTCTACCGCTCGAGCTCGCGGGCCGCGCCGTACGACCTGTTCACCGACCTGCGCGACGTGGCGACCTCGGCGATGGAGCAGCCTCGCGCCAAGAGCGCCCGGCCGGCCGACTACCTGCCCTGGGGCGCGGCCGAGGACCTGGCCCCGGGCCAGAAGGCGCGCGGCCTGGCGGCGACGTTCTCCGGCAGCCACACCACGCGGTGGACCTTCCGTGGCGGCGGCTACGTCAACGAGAACTCCTACGCGGCGCGCGGTGACGAGTTCGACGCCGACAGCGTCCTGGTCCTGCGGGTCCCGGTCGGCGACGCCGGCTACCGCGACCCCGCGGGCAACTTCGTGCCCGAGACCCGGCTGGTCGGGCGGGGCGAGGCGATGCTCTTCCACGACGGGCGGCTGCTCAACGCCACGTGGCGCAAGAAGGAGCTCGGGTCGCCGCTGGACCTCACGGCCAAGGGCGAGGACCTCGGGGTGCCCCCGGGTCGGGTGTGGATCGAGCTGGTGCCGACCGACGGCGGCTCGGTCACCGTCCAGAAGTAGCCCCAGCCCCTGACCCCGCCCGCCGACCGGTCAGTCGGCGGAGTCGTCGTCGGCGGGGGAGGCGACGGTCGCGAGCACCTCGGGCAGGCCGACGCCCTGGTCGACCAGCGAGCGGATGCCGGAGAGGAGGAAGCCCACGGCGATCTCGACCCGGCGGGCGGCCATCTCGGCGTCGTCGCTGGTGGCCACCACGTCGCCGGCGGCCGACATGGTGCCGAAGAAGATCCGGGCGAAGGTCTGCAGCATCTCCTCCTCCAGCTCCCACGTGCCGGCGCTGAGCACGGAGCGGACGATGTCGACGACGTTGGCGTACGTCGAGCGCTCCTCCTGCTCGCGGAAGCGCTCGTAGCCGAGCACGGCCGGGCCCTCCTGGATCACGATCCGGCGGTAGCGCGGCTCCTGGACGATGGTCATGAACGCACCCAGCCCGTCGAGGGCCTTCTGCCAGGGGTCGCGGGTGCCCTTGATCGCCTGGTGGATGGTGTGGGAGGCATCGGTCTCGACCCGCTCGAAGACCGCCTCGAAGAGCGCCTGCTTGCCCGAGAAGTGGTGGTAGAGCGCCCCCTTCGTGACCCGGGCCCCGGCCACGATGCTGTCGAGGGAGGCGTTGGCGTAGCCGTGCTCGGTGAACAGCCCCTCGGCCACCTCGACCAGGGCGCGCTTGGTGGAGGCGGAGTACGCCGCCCGCCGGCTGGCGCCGCTCACCTTGGGCAGGTTCGGCACCTGCGGGACCAGCTTGCGCACCGAGGACTTCGCCATCAGCCGAGCATAGACGTGGCGCTGCTCACGGCCGGCGCTCCGAGGTGGGCGGCGTCACGGTTGGCGATCGTTGCCCACGGGGCACCGGGTCCATACCCTCAGTACGTACCGACGGTATGTACGACTGCGAGGGGGTGTCCGCACCACCTCCGGGCACCACCCCTGGCAGGACCCCCATGCACGAGGAGCGACCATGACCTGGAAGTCCGTACACCACCGCGGCGAGACCCTGCGCGCCGTCATCGCCACCGCCAACGTCCGGCGCGACGGCCTGCTCCCGATGGACGTGGCCGGCGTCGCCGAGACCTTCGACGGCGAGCTGAGCCTGCTCGCCGCGCTGCAGCTGAAGTGGCACACACGCCTGGCGGGTCGTCTGGACCGCGAGCTCGGTGAGCAGCCGCTCGACCTCGAGCAGGCGGTCGTGCGCGCCTGGTGCGACCTGGCCGACGAGCTGCCCGGAGTCCGTGCCGTCCTCGACCACTACCGCAGCGCGCCGCTGGACGACGCGATGGCCCGGGCCATGACCAGGGCCACCGCCAAGGAGCACCTGCTGCTGGCGACGATGGCCGGCCGCTGCAGCGTCGGCGACCCGAGCGCCGTCCCGGTCGGCGCCCGCATCGAGCAGGTGGCCCGCCGCGCCCACCAGCAGGTGGTCACGTTCAAGCACGTGGGCGAGCGCCAGCCCTCCCTGCTGCAGCGGCTCAAGGCCCTCGTCGCGGCCTGACCCCTGTCCGCGTCCCCACCGGTGCGCGATGATGGACCGATGGGGACGACGGGCGAGGTCGCGGCCGGCATGCTGCTGCTCGCCTCGCCGGAGCTCCTCGACCCCAACTTCGCCGGCACCGTGGTGCTGCTGCTCGACGTCAACGACGAGGGAGCGCTCGGCGTCGTGCTCAACCGGCCCACAGGTCTGGCCGTCTCCGAGGTCCTCGCCGCGTGGAGCGAGGTGGTCGCGGAGCCGGAGGTGCTGTTCCAAGGGGGCCCGGTCGAGACCGAGGGCGCCCTCGCCGTCGCGCTGCTGGAGTCCCGGGAGGCGACCGAGGTCGGGTTCCGCGAGGTCGTGGGCCGGCTCGGGCTGCTCGACCTCGACACCCCCGTCGAGCTGATCGCCGACGGGCTGGCCCGGCTGCGGATCTTCGCCGGCTACGCGGGCTGGGGCGCCGACCAGCTGCGCCGCGAGATCGAGGAGGGCAGCTGGTACGTCGTGCCCGCACTGGCCGACGACATCTTCCTCGCCGACGCCACCCACCTGCGCCGCGACGTCCTGCGCCGCCAGCCGGGCGACCTCGCCCTGCACTCCACCCGCCCACGCGACCCCGCGTTGAACTGACGCAGTCGCCGGCAGGACGTGAGCCTGGTCTCCTCGCGGACACCGGCTGAGCGGGGCGCCCGCGGTCGCGCTGTGACCGCGCCCACGCCGCGCCCGCCCGGGAGTTGAGCCGGCCGGCCGGGGTCTGTCTCACTAGTCAGCAAGCGATTCGCTTGCTCTTGCAAGCGCCGGTCGCCGCCCTGCCGGACCACGACAGAGAGACCCATGCGCCTGAGACCTCGACCCGCCCTCGTCACGCCCGCCCTCCTGGCGACGGTCCTCGGCGGCCTGGCCGTCCTGGCCCCGCCCGTCCCGCCCGTCCTCGGCTCGACCGACGGCGTCGTCCTCGTCTCGGCGGAGCCCGTCGCGAGCCTGCCGCGGCTGCCGGTGCGGCCGGCGTACCGGGTCGTCCCCGGGCGACGGATCACGCAGCGGGCCTGGGTGCTGCCGGTGCGGGACTACGAGCTGACCGCGCGCTTCGGCGACACCAGCGGCCACTGGTCCTCCGGTCGGCACACCGGGCTCGACCTGGCCGCCCCGGTCGGGACGCCCATCCGGTCGGTCGCGCCCGGCGAGGTCCTCTCCACCGAGTACGACGGGGCCTACGGCGCCCGGACCGTGGTGCGTCTGGAGGACGGCACCGAGGTCTGGTACTGCCACCAGGACACCCAGGCCGTGGCCGTCGGTGACCGGGTCGCGGCGGGTCAGCCGATCGGCACCGTCGGGGCCACCGGCAACGTCACCGGACCTCACCTGCACCTCGAGATCCGACCCGACGGAGGGGACCCCGTGGATCCCGCGGCGGTCCTCGCAGGGCATAGAGTGGAGCCGTGACTTCCTTCGGCTTCGGGTCCACCGCCGTCGACACCGACGTGCGCGAGGACCGACGTACGGTGCCGACCGACGACGGCGACCACGAGCGCTTCTCCCACTTCGTGGAGAAGGACAAGCTGACCGAGGCGATGGTGATGGGCACGCCCGTCGTCGCGCTCTGCGGCAAGGTCTGGGTGCCCAGCCGGGCGCCGGAGAAGTACCCCGTCTGCCCGGAGTGCCAGGAGATCTGGGACGAGCTCAAGCACGGGGACGACGACGAGTGACGGGTGGCGACCCCGAGCTCGCCGCCCTCACCCCCGCACTCACCCCGGCCTGGCCGGAGCGTGCGGCGTGGGGGACCGCGCCGTCCCTGCGCGCGTGGCAGACGGCCGCGCTGCGCGACTACCTCGAGCGCCAGCCGCGTGACTTCCTCGCGGTGGCGACCCCGGGCGCGGGCAAGACGACCTTCGCCCTCTCGGTGGCCTCCGAGCTGATCGGTCGCCGGATCGTCGACCGGGTGGTCATCGTCGCCCCGACCGAGCACCTCAAGGTGCAGTGGGCCGAGGCCGCCGCGCGCGCCGGCATCCCCATCGACCCGGCGTACTCCGCGGGCAAGGGCAAGATCTCCAGCGACTACCTCGGCATCGCGGTCACCTACGCCGGCGTGGCGGTCAACCCGCTGGCGATGCGGATCCGCACCGAGCGCTTCAAGACCCTGGTCATCCTCGACGAGGTGCATCACGCCGGCGACGCGCTGTCGTGGGGCGAGGGCGTGCGCGAGGCCTTCGAGCCCGCCACCCGACGGCTCTCGCTCACCGGCACCCCGTTCCGCTCCGACGTCAACCCGATCCCGTTCGTGACCTACGCGCCCGGCGACGACGGGATCCCGCGGTCGGTGGCGGACTTCACCTACGGCTACGCCCACGCGCTGGCCGACCACGTCGTCCGGCCGGTGCTGTTCCTGGCCTACTCGGGTGAGATGCAGTGGCGGACCCGCGCCGGCGACGAGATCGCGGCGCGGCTGGGGGAGCCGCTGACCAAGGACCTCACCAACCAGGCGCTCCGCACGGCCCTGGACCCCGCCGGGGCCTGGGTCCCGGCGGTCCTCACCGCCGCGGACCGGCGGCTCTCCGAGGTACGTCGCCACGTTCCCGACGCCGGCGGGATGGTGATCGCCACCGATCAGGACTCCGCCCGCGCCTACGCCAAGCTGCTGCGGTCGATCACCGGCGAGGCGCCCACGGTGGTGCTCTCCGACGAGAAGGCCGCCTCGAAGAAGATCGCCGACTTCACCACCTCCGACAAGCGCTGGATGGTGGCGGTCCGGATGGTGTCCGAGGGCGTCGACGTGCCCCGGCTCGCGGTCGGGGTCTACGCGACGACCACCTCGACCCCGCTGTTCTTCGCCCAGGCCGTGGGTCGCTTCGTCCGCGCCCGCACCCGCGGCGAGAGCGCCTCGATCTTCGTCCCCTCGGTGCCGCGCCTGCTCGGGTACGCCGGCGAGATGGAGCTCGACCGCGACCACGTGCTCGGTCGTCGGGTCACCGACGAGGACGACCTCTTCGCCGCCGAGAACGAGCTGCTGGCCCAGGCCGAGGCCGGGGCCACCGAGCCCGACGAGGGTCTGCCGTTCGAGGCCCTCGGCTCCGACGCGCAGTTCGACCACGTGCTCTACGACGGCGCCGCCTTCGGCCACGAGGGCGAGGTCCAGGTCGGCTCCGAGGAGGAGATGGACTTCCTCGGCATCCCCGGCCTGCTCGAGCCCGGTCAGATGCGCGAGCTGCTCCAGCAACGCCAGAGCCAACGGGCCCAGAAGCGCCGCGACGGCCCGTCCGGGCCCGACACGGTGGCCCAGGTCTCCACGCACGAGCAGCTCTCGCTGCTGCGTCGCGAGCTCAACGGCCTGGTCGGCGCCTGGCACCACCGCACCGGGCAGGCCCACGGCATCACCCACGCCGCGCTGCGCAAGGAGTGCGGCGGCCCGGCCGCGGCGGTGGCCAACGCCGAGCAGCTGCAGCTCCGGATCGACCGCGTCCGGACCTGGGCGGCGCGCAAGACCTCCTGAGGGCGGGCGTCGCCCAGGATCGCCCGGCACGCCCTAGTCTCGGAGGATGACCGCCGAGACGTCGCAGACCCTCGATCGCGGCCTGCGGGCGCTCGAGGTGCTGGTCGCGGCGCCCGGCGGACTCACCGTGACCGAGCTCGCGGCCCGGCTCGACGTCAACCGCACGGTCGCCTACCGCCTGGTCACGACGCTGGAGCAGCACTCCCTGGTGCGCAAGGACCCGCGCGGTCGGCTGCACATCGGCCTCGGCCTGCTGCCGCTGGCCGCCGCCGTCCAACCGGTGCTGCGCGTCGCGGCCATGCCGGTGCTCCGCGACCTCGCGGAGTCGGTGGGCTGCACCGCGCACCTGACGGTCGCCGACGGAGGTCAGGCCCTGGCTCTCGCGGTGGTCGAGCCGTCGTGGACCGACTTCCACGTCTCCTACCGCGTGGGCGCGCGGCACCCCCTCGACCAGGGGGCGGCCGGCAAGGCGATCCTGCTGGGCCGGGGCTCGCGCGCCGACGCGGCGTCGTACGTCGTCACGGCCGGTGAGCTGCAGCCCGGCGCCCGAGGACTGGCGGCGCCCGTGCTGGGCCTCGACGGGCTCGAGGCCAGCGTCGGCATCGTGACCCTCGGCGACCTCGACGCGGATGCGGTCGGGGTCAGGGTGGTCGGGGCGGCGGCGACCCTGGGTCACGAGCTGCGGACCGACAGCCGCTGACCGGTGACCGGTGACCGGTGACCCGGCCTAGTCATTTCTGACTAGAGACACTGGGCGGCAGACCAATGCCAGGTGGCGTCGGACCCGCCTAGTCTGCTGGCAATCGACCTCCCCCCACGGTCGGTTCCCCCCACCCACAAGGACTGCCCCCCCATGTCCATGTTCACACGCACGCCCATTTCTACGCTGCGGAGCGCCTTCCCCGGCCCCGCCACCACCCTGGTCGCCGCGCTCGCGGTCGGCATCGGCATCTCCGGCGCCCCGGCGTCGGCCTCCGCGGCACCCGCCGCACCGGTCGCCGCGCCGAGCGGTGCGGCCGAGCGCCAGGCCAACCTGCCGAGCGGCACGGTCGCCCTCACCTGGGCCCCGCTGTACATGAGCGACCAGCACGAGTACACCCGGGCGCAGGCGCTCAAGCTGGCTCGCCAGTTCGACCTGATCTCCTCGATGCCCTACGGGATGATGGAGCACTCGGCGGCGATGCGCTCGGTCAACCGCGACCTGACGCTGCTGGCCTACTCCAACGCCACCCTGGCCGCGCCGGACCTGGTCCGCGGCCTCCCGGAGGCCGCGTTCGCGCACAACTCCTCCGGCGGAAGGATCAAGGCCAGCGACTGGGACACCTGGCTGATGCAGCCCGACAACGCGCAGTGGCGGGCCACCGCCGACAAGCTGTGCGAGGACCGCACCAAGCTCGCGGGCTTCGACGGCTGCCTGGTCGACATGCTGACCCTCGGCATCTACGCCCGCGGCTACATGACCTCGCTGCCCGCCGACCCGAGCACGGGCCGCACCTACACCGAGGCGCAGTACCGCGACCTGATGGTCCGGCTCGCGGGTGACCTGCGCTCGCGCAGCCCCGAGCTGGTCCAGATCGGCAACATGGTCGAGAACAGCTACCGCTACTGGGAGTCCGACGTCCCCTCGCGACCGCTGGTCAACAGCTCGCCCAGCGCGCAGATGGAGGACTTCCTCCGCGGCGCGTTCGACTCGACCAACGACTGGCCCAGCGCCGGTGAGTGGAAGAAGAACGTCGACGTCATCACCGACATGGAGCGGTCCGGCAAGACCGGCCTGTTCACCACCAAGGTCTGGTCCAAGCCGAGCCAGAGCGCCGCGGCGCAGTGGCACGGCTACTCGATGGCCTCCTTCCTGATGGGGGCCAACGGCCACAGCTTCTTCGCCTTCACCAAGTCGCGCGACAAGGCCGGCGCCTCGCAGATGAACGCGCCCTACACGATGCCCAAGTCGCTCGGGATGCCGAAGGGCGCGATGTACCAGCTGCCCTCGGGTGCCTGGATGCGCGAGTTCGCCGGCGGCGCAGCGGTGGTCAACCCCACCGGCTCCTCGGTCCGGGTCCGGGTGCCGGGCACCATGCGGCGGCTCAACGGTGGCACCGTCACCACCCTCACCCTCCCGCCGCACAGCGGCGACGTGCTGGTCACGGCCGCGCCCGCGCCGTACAAGGTGAACATCAAGAGCTCCAAGCGCATCGCCGGCGCGGTGCGTCCCGGTCGCTGGAGCAAGGTCCTGGTCAAGGTCACCAACCCCGGTGGCAAGGCCACCCCGCGCGGCACGATGAAGGCCAAGGGCAAGGGCAGGAGCGTCAAGGCCCGCAACACCCGCGTCAAGCAGCTGCGGCCGGGTCGTTCGGCCAAGATCCGGATTCCCGTCAGGGCCAGCCGCGGAGCGGGACGGATCGCCCGGGTCCGGCTGGTCTACAAGGCCGGTAGCAAGCGGGACGTGGCCTGGATGAAGGTCCGGGTCGTCCGCTGACGCGGACGGTATCGCAGCGATGACGATCTCACGCGTGGCCCGGCTCTCGCGGGCAGTGACCCAGGGCGTCGTGACCGTGGCGCTCGGCGTCGGCCTGGCCGGTCTCCCCGGCCCGGCCGGCGCCGCCCCGGCGGCACCGGCCGAGGCCTCGCCCCACCTGCGCTCCGACAGCGTGGCCCTCACGTGGGCGCCGCTCTACATGAGCAACGACCACACCTACACCCGGGCCGAGGCGTTGGACCTGGCCCGGCGCTTCGACCTCGTCTCGGCGATGCCCTACGGGCTCAAGGAGCACTCCGCGGCGATGCGGGAGGCCAACCCCGACCTCACGCTGCTGGCCTACTCCAACGCCACCCTCGCCTCCGCGAGCACGGCCGCGGGGCTGCCGGAGGCGGCGTACGCGCACACGGTGTCCGGTGACCGGATCAAGGCCGTCGACTGGGACACCTGGCTGATGCAGCCCGACCACGCGGGGTGGCGAGCGGCCGCGGACCGGCTCTGCGCCGACCGCTCGGCCCTCGGTGGCTTCGACGGCTGCCTGGTCGACATGCTGACCCTCGGCATCTACGCGCGGGGCTACATGACCGGCGTGCCGGCCGACCCGGCCACGGGCCGGGCCTACACCCAGCAGGAGTACCGCGGGTTGATGGTCGACCTCGCCGCCGACCTGCGGGCCCGCAGCCCGCACCTGGTGCAGGTCGGCAACATGATCGAGAACGGCTTCCGCTACTGGCGCGCCGAGGCCCCCTCGCGCCCGCTGGTCGCGAGCTCGCCGAGCGCCCAGATGGAGGACTTCCTGCGCGGCTCCCACGACCGCGTCGACGCCTGGCCGTCGGTGAGCGAGTGGCAGGAGGACGTCGCCGTCATCACCGACATGGAGTCGGCCGGCAAGGTCGGGCTCTTCACCACCAAGGTGTGGTCGGGGGCCAGTGCTCCCCAGGCCGCGCAGTGGCAGGGCTACTCGATGGCCAGCTTCTTGATGGGCGCCGACGGGCACAGCTTCTTCGCGTTCACCCGGTCGCGTGACAAGGCCGGTGCCTCGCAGACCAACGCGGCGTACCGGATGCCCGACGACCTGGGACAGCCGACCGCCGCGATGCGCCAGCTGCCCTCGGGCGCGTGGGTCCGCGACTTCGCGCAGGGGACGTCCCTGGTCAACCCGACGGCCTCGTCGGTGACGGTCGCCGCGCCTCGCGCCGGGACCCGTCTCGACGGCACCACCGTCGCGCAGGGCCAGAGCATCGTGCTGCCCGCGCACACGGGGGAGGTGCTGCGCCACACGGGGGAGGAGGCCCCCGCGCCCGAGGAGCCCTCGGCGCCCGAGGAGTCCCCGGAGCCGCCCGCGGAGTCACCCGAGCCGCCCGAGGAGTCGCCCGAGCAGGACGACCGCCCGCCGGCGTTCGAGCTGCAGATGACCCCGCAGGCCTCGACCGGCAGCCTGGTCCGACCGGGCCGGTGGAGCCGGATCACGGTCCACGTGGCCAACCGGGGCGACCGGAGCGCCCCGCGGGGCCGGCTCCGGGCCGGCGGCCCCAGCGTGCGCGGTCGCGCCACCCGCGTGCCCGCCCTCGCCCCCGGGCGCAGCGTGGCCCTGCGGGTCGCGGTGCACCTCCAGCGTCGTCCGGCCCGCTACCGCATGGTCCGACTGGTCTGCGACGTGGGCGGGCAGCGCCACGTCGCCCGGGTCCAGGTCAGGGTCGCCCGCCGCTGAGGCCGGGGGCCGGGTCGTCCACCCGGCCCCGCACCAGCGGCAGCACGCGGTAGGGGACCTGGGTGGCCAGGGCCATCACCGTCGAGCTGCGGTTGATCCCCGGCAGCCCCACCACCAGGTCGATCACCCGCTGCAGGTCGCTGTTGGAGCGGGAGACGACGCGGCACCACATGTCACCGGTCCCGGTGATCGTGTAGGCCTCGAGCACCTCGGGCAGCCGGGCGAGGTGTGCGGCGACCCCCTCGTGCCCGGCGCCCTGGCTGATCTCCAGGGTCAGGAAGGCGGTCACCGGGTAGCCCAGGGCCTCGGGCGCGAGCTCGGGACCCCAGCCGGTGATCACCCCGCCGGCCTCGAGCTTGTCGAGCCGGGCCTGGACGGTGCCGCGCGCCACGCCGAGCCGCCGTGAGGCCTCCAGCACACCGATCCGGGGGTCGGCGGCGAACAGCTCGATCAGTGTGTGGTCGAGATCGTCCATCTGGCTCCTCGAACTGTGCAGGTTGTGCAGGCAGCGGGCCCTGGATTGCACAGTATGACTCATCTCCGCGAGAGTGAGCCGCATGACGACGACGAGCGACAGCCACACCGCCAGCACCGGCGGCGCCCTCACGGCCGACGAGCTCAAGGCCGACCTGACCCTGGAGCAGCTGCGCGAGCTCGTGGGCCTGGTCGAGTACGACGCCAGCCGCGACCCCTTCCCGGTCACCGCGATGGACGCGATCTGCTTCGTGGTCGGCAACGCCACCCAGGCCGCGGCGTTCTACCAGCTGGCGTTCGGCATGGAGCTCGAGGCCTATCGCGGGCCCGAGCACGGCCTGCGCGACGCGAAGGTCTTCGTGCTGCGCTCGGGCTCGGCCCGCTTCGTCCTCGCCGGTGGGGTCACCCCCGACTCGCCCCTGCTCGAGCACCACCGCAAGCACGGGGACGGCGTGGTCGACCTCGCGCTCGAGGTGCCCGACGTCGACCGCTGCATCGACCACGCGCGGTCGGTGGGGGCCACCATCCTCGACGAGCCCTACGACATCACCGACGAGCACGGCACCGTCCGGCTGGCCGCGATCGCGACGTACGGCGAGACCCGGCACACCCTGGTCGACCGCTCGCGCTACGACGGCCCCTACCTGCCCGGGTTCGTGGCCCGCTCGAGCACCGTGACCCGTCGCGCCGACCACCCCAAGCGGCTCTTCCAGGCGATCGACCACTGCGTCGGCAACGTCGAGATCGGCCACATGGACGAGTGGGTGACCTTCTACAACTCGGTCATGGGCTTCACGAACATGGCCGAGTTCATCGGCGACGACATCGCCACGGACTACTCCGCGCTGATGAGCAAGGTCGTCGCGAGCGGCAACCACCGGGTGAAGTTCCCGCTCAACGAGCCGGCGATCGCGAAGAAGAAGTCGCAGATCGACGAGTACCTCGAGTACTACGACGGCGCCGGCTGCCAGCACATCGCGTTGGCGACCAACGACATCCTGCGCTCGGTCGACATCCTGCGCGACAACGGCATCCAGTTCCTCGACACCCCCGACTCCTACTACGACGACCCCGAGCTGCGGGCCCGGATCGGTGAGGTGCGGGTCCCGATCGAGGAGCTGAAGAAGCGCAAGATCCTCGTCGACCGCGACGAGGACGGCTACCTGCTGCAGATCTTCACCAAGCCGATGGGCGACCGGCCGACGGTCTTCTACGAGTTCATCGAGCGGCACGGCTCGCTGGGCTTCGGCAAGGGCAACTTCAAGGCGCTGTTCGAGGCGATCGAGCGCGAGCAGGACGCCCGCGGCAACCTGTGACGTGGGTCTCGGTGGGGTCTCGACCAATCCGCTGGGCATCGGGTACCGAATGACCTCATGACAGTTGATCCACCCCCCGCGACTTAGATCGGAGGCAGCCATGCGCTCGCCTTTCAACCGTAAGCTCGCCGGCGCCGCCGGCCTCGTCCTGCTCCTCGCCCCCCTCGCCGCCTGTGGCGACGACAGCGCCAGCGGCTCGGACAGCTCCTCGTCCAAGCCCGAGGCCGTCGCCGTCATCGAGGCCGTCAAGGGCCAGGACACCGCCGTGACGCTCGACAAGGGCTTCACCGACGCCCTCGGCAGCCTCGGCCTCACCCCCGGCGTCGCCGGCTCGGCCAAGCTCACCGACGGCGCCCTGGTCTTCCCGATCAGCGGCGGCAACGTCTCGGTCTTCGAGCCCGGCTCGGTCCCCAACTACGTCGTGGGCCAGCTCCAGCACGAGGGGTCCGGCTTCACCCTCACCGCCGGTGACACCGAGGTCACCATCGGCAACCTGAACGTCGACCCGGGCGTCTCGCGCGTCTACGGCGACGTGCTGCTCAACGGCGAGCCGGTCGTCTCCAGCGCCTACATCTTCCGTCTCGACGGCCGCACCCTGATGCCCCTGCAGTGCGAGGGCAACACCGCGATCCTCGAGGGCACGAAGGTCTACGTCTCCGACGTGGCCGCCGGCCTGCTCAACGACACCTTCGGCACCGACGCCGTGACCGACGAGCTCCTCGTCGGCGTCGCGAAGATCACCGTCAACACCAAGTAAGCCCCCCACGGAGCACGCTCCGTCACCTCGACCCCCGGACGCCATCGGCTCCGGGGGTCGAGCCGCGTCCAGGGCCGTTCCGGCTGGCGGGCACGACGTTGACAGTGTCGCTGTCACGGTCGAGGGTGGCCGGATGAGGACGACCCCCCGTGAGATCAGCGACCTGTGCGTGCTCGTGACCGGCGGAGCCCGCGGCATCGGCCGGGCCACCGTCGAGCGGCTCGCCCGGCAGGGGGCCAGGGTCGCGCTCGGCGACCTCGACGTCGAGCTCGGCGCCGAGGTGGCCGCGGCGTTCCCCGGCCGGGTGCTGGCGGCGCGCCTCGACGTGACCAGCCCGGACTCCTGGGCCGACTTCCTGGCCCGGACCGCAGAGCTGGGCGCGGTCGACGCCCTGGTCAGCAACGCCGGCATCATGCCGCTCGGACCGGTGCTCGAGGAGCCCGCGGCCGTGGCGCGGGCGATCGTCGACGTCAACCTGCACGGCGTGATCAACGGGACCAAGGCCGTGGCTCCCGGGATGGTCGCGCGGGGGCGGGGCCACCTCGTCAACGTCGCCTCGGCCGTCGGCCGGCTCGCGGTCGCCGACGGAGCCACCTACAGCGCCTCGAAGTTCGCCGTCGTGGGCTTCAGCGAGGCCACGCGCGCCGAGCTGGCGCCGCACGGCGTCGAGGTCAGCCTGGTGCTGCCCACCGTCGTACGCACCGAGCTCTCCGCGGGCGTCCCGGCTGCGAGGGGGATCGCGCCGGTCAGCGCCGACGACGTCGCCGCCGTCATCGAGGCCACGCTGCGACGTCCGCGGGCCGAGCAGTGGGTGCCGCGCTACGCCAAGCACGTGACCCGGTCGGCACAGCTGCTGCCGCGCTCCTGGCAGGAGGCGCTCGCCCATGCCTTCCGGGCCGACTCCGCGCTCTCCGACGCCGACCCGGCGGCCCGGGCGGCGTACGAGGAGCGGGTGCGGCTGCGCGCCTGACCTGCGTGCTACCAGGTGTCGACCGTGCGACCGCTGCCCCGGATGCCGCCGTCGCGCGCCGCCGCTGCGAACACCCGGGCGAGGACCTGCCGGGTCTCGGCGGGGTCGATCACGTCGTCGATCTCGAAGTGCCGGGCCACGTCGAGGGCGGTCGAGTGGGCCTGGGCGTACGCCGTCAGCTCGCGTACGCGGGCCTCGCGCTCCTCGTCGTCCTCGATCTCCTCGAGCTCGCGGCGCATCGAGAGCCGCACCGCGCCCTCCAGTCCCATCGCGCCCAGGTGGGCGCCGGGCCAGGCCACGGTCAGCAGCGGCTCGTGGGTGCTGCCGCCCAGCATCGCCTGCGCGCCGAGCCCGTAGCCGCGTCGCAGCACCACGCCCACGAGCGGGACCTGCAGCTGGGCCCCGGCCACCAGGAGCCGCGAGGTGTGGCGGACCAGCCCGGTGCGCTCGGCGTCGGGGCCGACCATCATGCCGGGGGTGTCGACCAGCGAGACGACCGGGAAGCCGAAGGCGTCGCACAGCTGCAGGAACCGCGCCCCCTTGTCGCCGGCGTCCGCGGTGAGGGCGCCGGCCATGTGGCGGGTGTCGTTGGCGAGGACGCCGACGGTGCGGCCCTCCAGCCGGCCCAGCGCCGTGCAGAGCTCCGGCGCGAACGACGGGCGCAGCACCGTCACGGTGTCCTCGTCGCAGAGCGTCTCGACCACCGTCAGTGCGTCGTACGCCGTGCGCTCGCCCTCGGGCACCGCCTCGCGCAGCAGCGTCTGGTCCGGCGCCGTCCAGTCGTCGACCGGACCGAGGAAGTAGCCCAGCAGGTGGCGCGCGGTCGGCACGGCGTCGACGTCCTCGACCGCGACGTCCACGACGCCGTTGGCGGTCATCACGTCGAGGGGGCCGACGTCGGCGGCGGCCACGTCACCGAGCCCGCCGCCGGCGATCATCGCCGGGCCTCCCATGCCGAGGGACGCCCTCGGCGTGGCGACGACGAGGTCCGAGCAGCCGGCCACGACGGCGTTGCCGGCGAAGCAGTTGTCGTCGACCACCGCGATCCGCGGCACCCGGCCGGAGAGCCGGGCCCACGCGGCGAAGGTCGTCACGTCGAGGGCCGACACCAGCGGGATGTCGGTGTCGCCGGGGCGCCCGCCGCCGCCGGCAGCGAAGAACACCGTGGGCAGGGACAGCCGCTCGATGACGTCGAGCAGGCGGTCGGTCTTGCGGTGCCCGCGCATGCCCTGGGTGCCGGCCATCACGAGGTAGTCGTAGGACAGCACCGCGCAGGGGTGGCCGTCGATCGTGGCCAGGCCGCCCACGATCCCGTCGGCGACCGTGCGGTCGAGGAGGTCGTCGAGGCCGCGCCGGTCCTCCTGGGCGGCGGTGACGAAGCGTCCGTACTCGACGAAGCTGCCGGGGTCGACGAGGTCGGCCACGTGCTCGCGGGCGGTGCGGCCGCCCCGCGCGCGGAGCCGCTCGACGGCCTCGGGGCGGGCGGCGTCCTCGGTGAGGGCGCGGCGGGCCAGGACCTGCAGGAGCTCGTCGCGGATCGTCACCGGGGCCGCTGCGTCGTCGCGGGTCACTCGGCCACGGCGAGCCCGAGCTCGGCCGCCGACCCCTCGAAGGCGTGCCAGGTGAACGAGGCGAGGTAGCGGGTGACGGTCTCCAGGGGCATCGCCCGGTGCTCGAGCCACCACTCCCCGGTGCTCATGCCGATCCCGACCACGCTGTGCGCCCACACGATCGCGGGCTCGGGGTCGAGGTCGGCCTGGCGCAGGAGGTTGGTGAGCACCTTCGCGACGGTCGAGGTGATCCGCTCCCTGCCGTCGCCCAGCGGGTTGCCTCCCGGGCGGCGCTGGACGAGCAGCAGGAACACCTGGTGGTGCTCCTCGATCACGCGCAGGTAGGCCTCGACCGCGGCCTCGACCCGGTCACGGACGGGTCCCTCGCCCATCACGGCCGGCATCACCACGTCGAGGATCTGGTCGGCGGCCCACGTGGCGACCGCGACGTGCAGCTCGTCCTTGTCGGCGAAGTAGCGGTAGAGCACCGGCTTGCTCACCCCGGCCTCGGCGGCGATCTCGGCGACCCGCACCTCGGGACCGTGCCGGTCGATGGCCCGCACGGTGGCCGCCACCAGCTCGGCCCGACGTCCGGCGCGGTGCTGCTCCCAGCGCGCCGCCCGTCCGTCGACGTGCTCCTCCACCTGACTCATGCGGGTCAGGCTAGCGCCGGTCGAGGGCGGCCCGGCATCATCGTCCGGTGGCCACCACCCTGGCGTTCCTGCGCGCGATCAACCTCGGCGCGACCCGCAAGTTCCCCAAGGCCGAGATCGTGGCCGCCACCGAGGCGGCCGGCTGCACCGGCGTCGAGACCCACATCAACACCGGCAACGTGCGCCTCGAGACCCGGATGCGCTCGCGGGAGCGGATCGAGGCCGCCCTCGAGGCGGCGTACCTGGAGCGCACCGGCTTCGCGGTCCCGACGATCGTCCTCAGCCCGGCCGAGCTGCGCCAGGTGGTCGCCGACGCCGAGGAGCTGGCGGCGCGTGCGCCGGACGCCGGCGGCACCCACTACGTCTCGCTGCTCAAGGAGGAGCCGGACGCCGCCGTCGCCCGCGACTTCGAGGCCGTCGGCGACGACCGCACGGCCGTGCTGGTCCGCGGTCGGGCGGTCCACCTGCTGCTGCGCGAGGCCTACCACAGCGCCCCGCTGACCAACGCCCATGTCGAGAAGCGCCTCGGCACGGCCACCAACCGCAACCTCAAGGTCCTCCGCGCCATCGCCGAGAAGTGGTGCTGACCTCCGCCCCGCTGTAACGCGGGGCTACTCGCCGCGGAAGACCGGCTTGCGACGCTCGCCGAAGGCCCGCATGCCCTCGGCGACGTCGGTGGTGCGCAGCAGCAGGGTCTGGCCGGTCAGCTCGCGCTCCAGGGCGTCGTCGAGGTGGGGGAGCGTGGCGGCGTTGATCGCCCGCTTCGTGGCGGCCAGGGCGAGCGGCGCGCCGGCCGCCAGCCGGCCCACGATCCGCTCGACGGTCCCCTCGAAGTCCTCATCGGTGGTCAGGTGGGTGACCAGCCCGGCGTCGTACGCCTCGCGTGCGGTGAGCGGCTCGGCCAGGAGGCCCATCCGCATCGCCCGCGCGCGGCCGATCGCGGCGGCGACGGTGGCGGAGGCGCCGCCGTCGGGCATCAGCCCGATCCGCGCGAAGGCGAGCAGGAACGACGCCGACTCCTTCGCCACGACGATGTCGCAGGCCAGGGCGGCCGAGCACCCGACGCCGGCCGCGATGCCGTTGACCGCGGCCACGACCGGCTTGTCCAGGCGCACGATGGCGCGGATGATCCGGTTGGCCCGGTCGAGCGCGGTCACGTCGAAGCCCTCGTGGGCATCGGTGCCGGAGATGTCGGCGCCGGTCGAGAAGGCGGCGCCGGTGCCGGTCAGCACCACGACGCGTACGTCGTCGCGCGCGACCGCCTGCTCGACCAGCTCGGCCGTGCGGTCGGCCATCTCGGCCGTCAGTGCGTTGAAGACCTGCGGGCGGTCCAGGGTCAGCCGCAGCACGCCGGCCTCCACGCGAACTCGCAGGTCAGCCGCCGCGTCCTCCGGTGAGTCCATGGGGCGGAGTGTGCCACCATGGAGCACGTGTCAGCCCCGAGTCCGCTTGAGGTCGAGCCGGATGTCGAGCAGGACGTCACCCCCGAGGGGGTCACCCTCCGGGCGACCCCGTGGGTGACGATCGTGTGGAACGACCCGGTCAACCTGATGTCCTACGTCACCTACGTCTTCCAGAAGCACTTCGGCTACGCCAAGAAGAAGGCGGAGAAGCTGATGATGGAGGTCCACGAGGACGGCCGGTCCGTGGTCAGCTCCGGCTCGCGCGAGGAGATGGAGCGCGACGTCCAGGCCATGCACGAGTACGGCCTGTGGGCCACCCTCCAGAAGCAGGAGTGAGCACCCCGTGAGCGGCTTCGCCCGGCACCGGCGCAGCAAGCGGATCATCGCGGCCTTCACCGGCTTCGAGGCCGACCTGCTGCGGTCGCTGGCCTCCCAGCTCGTCGAGCTGCTGCGCAACGAGGCCGCGGTCCCCTCGGACGACCAGGACCCCTTCGAGGCGATGATGGACTTCTCCGGGCCCACCACCGAGCCCGAGGACCCGGTGCTCGCACGGCTCTTCCCCTCCGCCTACGGCGAGGACGAGGAGGCCGCCTCGGAGTTCCGGCGGTTCACCGAGGGCTCCCTGCGCGACGGCAAGTCGCGCGCTGCCTGCACGATCATCGACGGCCTGGAGGAGGCGGGACTGCCCGCGATCCTCGAGGAGGACGGGCTGATGATCGACGTCGAGCTCGACCCGGCCACGGCCGAGACGTGGATGCGCTCCTTCACCGACCTCCGCCTGGCCCTGGCCACCCGCCTGGAGATCGAGGACGGCGACGAGGACTACTGGATCGCGCTGCCCGACGACGACCCGCGTGCCCAGGCCCACGACATCTACGAGTGGGTCGGCTACCTCCAGGAGACGTTGGTCCATGCCCTCCAGCGCTGAGCGTGGGTCCACCCCCTAGCCTGGGACCGTGCTGACCATCGACCAGGCGACGTACGACGCGATCGTCGCGCACGCCAAGCGCGACCACCCCGACGAGGCCTGCGGCATCGTCGCCGGTCCCGAGGGCAGCGACCGTCCCGAGCGCTACGTCGAGATGGTCAACGCCGCGGGCAGCCCGACGTTCTACGAGTTCGACTCCACCGACCTGTTCCAGCTCTACAAGGAGATGGACAGCCGCGACGAGGAGCCGGTGGTGATCTACCACTCGCACACCGCCACGGAGGCCTACCCGAGCGTCACCGACATCGGCCTGGCCATGGAGCCCGCAGCCCACTACGTGCTGGTCAGCACGCGTGAGCACGGGAATAACGACGGCGCTGTGGAGTTCAGGTCATACAGAATCGTGGACGGCGTCGTGACCGAGGAAGAGGTCGCCGTCGTAGACAAGCTGAGGAGCAACGACGAATGACCATCGAGGTCCGTATCCCCACCATCCTGCGCACCTACACGGGCGGAGAGAAGGCGGTCTCCGGCGAGGGCGCCAGCCTCAACGCGCTGATCGACGACCTGGAGGCCAACCACACCGGCATCAAGGAGCGCCTGATCGAGGGCGGTGAGCTCCGCCGGTTCGTCAACGTCTACATCAACGACGAGGACGTCCGCTTCATCGGTGGCCTCGAGGCCCCGCTCAGCGACGGCGACCAGGTCGTCGTGCTGCCCGCCGTCGCCGGCGGCTGACCCGACCGTGGCCGAGCGCCGCACGTACCTGCTGGTCGACGGTGAGAACATCGACGCCACGCTGGGCGGCTCGGTGCTCGGTCGGCGTCCCCAGCCCGAGGAGCGCCCGCGCTGGGAGCGCCTGACCGCGTACGTCGAGCAGCAGTGGCAGCAGCCCGTCACCGGGCTGTTCTTCCTCAACGCCAGCAACGGCGCGCTGCCGATCACGTTCGTCCAGGCGCTGCTGGCGATGGACTACCGGCCGATCCCGTTGGCCGGACGCGCTGACGAGAAGGTCGTCGACGTCGGCATCCAGCGCACCCTGGCGGCGCTGCTGGAGCGCGACGACGCCGACGTGGTGCTGGCCAGCCACGACGCCGACTTCGCCGAGGGCCTCCACGGCCTGCTGGGCGGTGAGCGCCGGCTCGGCATCGTCGGCTTCCGCGAGCTCATCGCGACCGCGCTGGTGGTGCCGGACGTGGAGCTCTTCGACCTCGAGCACGACGTGCGTGCCTTCAACACCGAGCTGCCCCGGGTGCGGATCATCGCCCTCGACGAGTTCGACCCGACGTACTTCCTCAGATAGGAGACCGGCTCGATGCGTTACGACAACCTGCTCTCGTCCGTCGGCGGCACGCCGCTGGTCGGGCTGCCGCGGATGTCGCCGAGCCCCGACGTGCGGCTGTGGGCCAAGCTGGAGGACCGCAACCCCACGGGCTCGATCAAGGACCGCCCCGCGCTGAAGATGATCGAGGAGGCGGAGAAGGACGGCCGGCTCCGTCCCGGCTGCACGATCCTCGAGCCGACGTCCGGCAACACCGGCATCTCGCTGGCGATGGCCGCCACCCTCAAGGGCTACCGGATCGTCTGCGTGATGCCGGAGAACACCTCCTCCGAGCGCCGTCAGCTGCTGCGGATGTGGGGCGCGGAGATCATCTCCTCACCGGCCGCCGGCGGCTCCAACGAGGCCGTCCGCGTGGCCAAGCAGGTCGCGGAGGAGCACCCCGACTGGGTGATGCTCTACCAGTACGGCAACGCCGCCAACGCCCTCGCGCACCAGGAGGGCACCGGCCCCGAGCTGCTCGCCGACCTGCCCTCGATCACCCACTTCGTCGCCGGGCTCGGCACCACCGGCACCCTGATGGGCGTCTCCCGCTTCTTCCGGCAGGCCAAGCCCGAGGTGAGGATCGTGGCCGCCGAGCCGCGCTACGGCGAGCTGGTCTACGGCCTGCGCAACCTCGACGAGGGCTTCGTCCCCGAGCTGTACGACGCCGACCTGATCGACTCGCGCTTCTCGGTCGGTCCCCGAGACGCCGTGCGGCGCACCCGCGAGCTGCTCGAGCTCGAGGGGATCTTCGCCGGCATCTCGACCGGGGCGATCGTGCACGCCGCGCTCGGGCAGGCGGCCAAGGCCGTCAAGGCGGGGGAGTCCGCCGACATCGCGCTCGTGGTCTGCGACGGTGGCTGGAAGTACCTCTCCACCGGCGCCTACGAGGGCACGGTCGACGAGGCCGAGGAGCAGCTCGAGGGCCAGCTCTGGGCGTAGGCCCACGCGGGTGCCCGATCGGGCCTACGGTGTCCTCGTGACTGCGCTCCCACGGCTCGTGGCGTCCCTGCTGGTCCTGCTCGTGGTCGGCGCCCTCGGCGCTCCCACCGCCGCCGCGGCCGGCGCGCCCGGGCCCACGCCCCCGGTCAGCACCTCGCCGCCGGTGGTGAAGGGCGACGCGGTCTATCGCGACAAGCTGGTCGCCGGTCCGGGCACCTGGTCGGCGCCCGACCTGACCTACACCTACCAGTGGCTGCGCGCCGGCCGCCCGGTCACCGGCGCGACCGAGCGGTCCTACCGCCCCGACCTCGCCGACCTCGGCCGGCGCCTCTCGGTCCGGGTCACCGCGACCGACGCCGGCGGCGCCAGCGGCGTGGCCGAGTCGGCCCCCACCGACCCGGTGGAGCGGGCCCGGCTGCGCAACGAGCAGCGCCCCGCGGTCCGCGGCGTCGCCCGCTACACCCGCTCGGTCGTGGCCACGGCCGGTCGCTGGTCCGCGCGTCCCACGCGGGTGCGCTACCAGTGGCTGCGCAACGGCCGCCCGATCCCGGGGGCCGTCGGACGGCGCTACACCTTCGCCGCGGCCGACGTCGGTCGCCGGGTGCGGGTCAAGGTCGCCGTCAAGGCGCCCGGCTACGTCACCGGTGCTCGCCAGTCGGCGAAGCCACGACCGGTCGGGCACCGCGTCGACGTGCGACGCACCGCGACGTACAGCGTCGTCACCCGGGGCAGGATCACCGCCTCGGTGCGCCGGTTCGCCCGTGAGGCGGCCCAGACGTACGCCGACCCGCGCGGCTGGCGCGGTGGGGGCGTGGCCTTCCGTCGGGTCGCGAGGGGCGGGTCGTTCACGCTGGTCCTGGCCGAGGCGAGCACGGTGCCGTCGTACTCCTCGGCCTGCTCGAGCACCTACAGCTGCCGGGTGGGCCGGTTCGTGATCATCAACCAGACCCGGTGGCAGCAGGCGACCCCGCCGTGGAACGCGGCGGGCGGGTCGCTGCGCGACTACCGCCACATGGTCGTCAACCACGAGACCGGTCACTGGCTCGGCCACGGCCATGCGGGCTGCCCCGGCCGTGGTCGCCTCGCCCCGGTGATGATGCAGCAGTCCAAGGGGCTCGGCGGCTGCCGCTTCAACCCCTGGCCGACGGCGGGGGAGCAGGGCGGGCGGGCCGGCCGGACCGCGTCCGGGCGCGTCGGAGCAGCCACGGCCGTCGAGGAGTAGGTCAGTCCTCGGACGGCTCGCGCAGGGCGGCTGCGCGGCTGCGGACGAGGTCTCCGGGCACAGCCTCCTCGCCGGTCAGGGGGGCGGCGAGCTCGGTCATCATCCTGCGTGCGGCCTCCAGGGTCCTGCCGATGAACTCGCGTGCCTGCTCGGTCTGGTCGAGCTCGAGGGCGTAGAGCGCGGCGGTGAGGCCCTGGACCACGCGGTCGTTGATCTCGGTGGCCTGCTGCTGGCGCGACTTGGACTCGCCCAGGCGCATCGCGTGCTCCGCGTGGGCCTGCTCGGCGAGCACCCGGTCGGTGATGTCGACGCAGGTGCCGAGCATCCGCACAGGAGTGCCGTCGGCGTCGGTCACCACCTCCCCGTTGGAAGCCAGGTGGCGTACCTCCCCGTCGGGCCGCACGATCCGCTCGACCATCTCGTAGGGCTCCCCGGTGGTGTAGGAGTGCCGGTGGATCTGGAGGATCCGGTCGCGGTCGTCGGGGTGGATGTGGGAGATGAACGTCTCGTAGCTGACGTTCATCGCGCCGGGCTCGTAGCCGTAGATCCGGTAGAGCTGGTCGGACCACTGGTTGGTGTCGTCGGCGACGTTCCAGTCGTAGTCACCCATGTTGGCCAGCTGCTGGGCCCGCGAGACCCGCGCGACGAGGTCCGCCAGCCGGGTCTCGGCGTCGGGCGGTGCGTCCCCGGGCGTGCCCGGCATCGAGGTGTCCACGGTCTGAGTCTCCGGCCCGTCGGGTCCCGCGTCCAGGGCCGTCCGTCCCGTTGCGGGGGGCCCTTCCGGTGACATCGGTCGCTCGCCCGTGCGCCGTGGGGTCCGGGGACCTAGTCTTGGCTGTCGTGCCCCTCCTGCTCCCCGCGGACCCCCCTCGGGACCTCGACGCCCCGGTCGGGATCTTCGACTCCGGGTTCGGCGGGCTGACCGTGGCCCGGGCCGTGATCGACCAGCTCCCGCACGAGTCCGTGCTCTACCTCGGCGACACCGCCCGCCAGCCCTACGGGCCCAAACGCATCGCGGAGGTCCGCGAGTACGCCCTGGAGTGCCTGGACCACCTCGTGGACCAGGGCGTCAAGGCCCTGGTCATCGCCTGCAACTCGGCGAGCGCGGCGATGCTGCGCGACGCCCGGGAGCGCTACGACGTCCCGGTCGTCGAGGTGATCTACCCCGCGACGCGCCGGGCCGCCGCCTCGACCCGCAACGGCCGGATCGGCGTCATCTGCACCCGCTCGACGGCCGAGTCGCGGGCCTACGACGACGCGTTCGCGGCTGCGCCGCACCTGCGCGTGCACACCTCGGTCTGCCCCCTCTTCGTCGACTTCGTCGAGGCCGGTGTCACCGGTGGCGAGGAGCTGATCGCCGCCGCGCACGACTACCTCGACCCCCTGGCCCGGGCCGGCGTCGACACGCTGGTGCTGGGATGCACGCACTACCCGCTGCTCACTGGTGTCATCTCCTACGTGATGGGTGACGGCGTGACCCTGGTCAGCAGTGCCGAGGAGTGCGCCCAGGACGTCTACCGCACGCTCGCCGACACCGGCCTGATGCGGCCGGGTGGCGAGCCGACGTACTCGTTCACGACGACCGGCTCGCCCGAGCAGTTCGAGACGATCGGGCGCCGCTTCCTGGGCCCGGAGATGGCCGCGGTCAGCCAGTTCGCCGGAGGTCTCGCGTGAGGCTCACCGTGGTGGGCTGCTCCGGCTCCTACCCCGGCCCCGACTCGCCCGCGAGCTGCTACCTGCTGGAGGCCGAGCACGGTGACGGCGCCGAGCGGCGTACGTGGCGGGTGCTGGTCGAGCTCGGCAACGGGGCCCTGGGCGGGCTGCACCGCGTCATCGACCCGCTGAGCGTCGACGCGGTGCTGATCAGCCACCTCCACCCCGACCACTGCAACGACATGTGCGGCTACTACGTCCTGCGCTCCTACCACCCGAGCGGGGCCCAGCCGCGGATCCCGGTCTGGGGTCCCGGGGCGACCGCCGACCGGATGGCGCAGGCCTACGGCCTGCCGCTGGACCCCGGCATGCGCGAGGTCTTCGACTTCCGGGTGCTCGACCGGGCCTTCGAGGTCGGGCCGTTCCAGGTCGAGCCGATCCCCGTCGAGCACCCGGTCGACGCCTTCGGCCTGCGGATCACCGCCGACGGGGCGACGCTCGGCTACAGCGGCGACACCGCACCGTGCGCCGGGCTCGACCGGGTGGCCGACGGCGTCGCGCTGCTGCTGGCCGAGGCCTCCTTCCGGGCGGCCGACGACAACCCGCCGGGCATCCACCTCACCGGGCGCGACTGCGGCGAGGTCGCCGCCCGGATGGGCAGTGCCCGCCTGGTGCTGACCCACGTGCCGCCGTGGTTCGCGGTCGAGGACGCCCTGGCCGAGGCCCGCACGGCCTACGACGGCCCGCTCGACGCGGCCCGGGTGGGCGACGTCTACGAGCTCTAGGGGCCGGACGTCCTAGGCTGGCCGCATGATCTCGGTCGAGAGCCTCACGAAGACCTACGGCGGCTTCCGGGCCGTCGACGACGTCAGCTTCGAGTGCCAGCCCGGCCGGGTGACCGGATTCCTCGGCCCCAACGGCGCGGGCAAGACCACCACGATGCGGGTGATGGTGGGGCTCACCCCCGCCTCCCACGGCCGGGTCACGATCGGCGGCCACCTCTACCAGGACATCCCCAACCCCGGGCTGCACGTGGGGGTGCTGCTCGACGCCTCGGCCCAGCACGCCGGCCGGACCGGGCGCGAGATCCTGACCATCGGTGCCCGCACGATGGGGCTGCCCGAGACCCGGGTCGAGGAGATGCTCGCGCTGGTCTCGCTCAGCCCGACGGAGGCCAAGCGCCGGCTGCGCAACTACTCGCTGGGGATGAAGCAGCGACTCGGCATCGCCCACGCCCTGCTCGGTGACCCGTCGGTGCTGATCCTCGACGAGCCCGCCAACGGGCTGGACCCCGCCGGCATCCGCTGGATGCGCACCCTGCTCAAGGGGTACGCCGACCGGGGCGGCACGGTGCTGCTCTCCAGCCACCTGCTCAACGAGGTCGAGCTGATCGCCGACGAGATGATCCTGATCGGCCGTGGGCGGATCCTGGCCCAGGGTGACAAGAAGACGCTGCTGTCCACCCACGCCGAGGAGAGCGCGCTGGTCATGTCCCTGGACAACCAGCGGCTCGGCCAGGCGCTGGAGCAGCGCGGCGTCGCGGTGTCGCCGGAGGGGGAGGGGCTGCGCGTGGGAGCCCCGACGCGCGAGGTCGGACGCGTGGCGCTCGAGGCCTCGGTCGTCCTCACCGACCTGCGCTCCGGCGGGGCCGGCCTGGAGGACATCTTCCTCGAGCTGACGTCCGACACCCAACGAGACGTGCTGCCCGAAGGGAGCCCCTCATGACCGCGACCCCCATCGACGTGGCGGCACCGCCGGTGCCGCTGACCCGACTGGCCTCCGTCGAGCTGCGCAAGGCCCTCGACACCCGGGCCGGCCGCTGGTTCACGATCTCGATCGTCGGGCTCTGCCTGGTGGTCGTGGTGATCTACGCGATCGCGGCGCCCGAGGAGCTGCTCGACTACGGCGACTTCCTCGGAGTGGCCGGCGCCGTGCTGGGCTACTTCCTGCCGATCCTGATCATCCTGCTCGTCACCGCCGAGGCCAGCCAGCGCACGGGGCTGGTCACCTTCACGCTCGAGCCACGGCGGTCGCGGGTCGTGACCGCCAAGTTCCTGGCCGGCGTCGGGCTCGCGCTGGCGGTGATGGTGCTGGCCGCCGTGGTCGCCGCGCTCGGGACGCTGCTGGGCACCGTGGTCGAGTCCTCGTCCCCGGAGTGGTCGGTCGACGGCAACCTGCTCTTCAACGGCTTCGTGCTGGCCAACCTGATCGGCGTCTTCATCGGCTTCGCACTGGCGATGCTGATCATGAACACCCCGGCCGCGATCGTCGCCTACTTCGTCTACAGCCTGGTGCTGCCCTCGGCCGTGGGCATCCTCAGCCTGCTGAGCCAGGGGTTCGAGAAGGTCGGCCCCTGGATCGAGTTCAACACCGCGCAGACCCCGCTGTTCTCCGGCGACTTCACCCCCACCGGCGAGGAGTGGGCGCAGATCGCGGTCAGCGGCACGATCTGGCTCGTCATCCCGCTCGTGCTGGGCACCGTGCGACTGCTGCGGATCGAGTTCAAGTAGGCCACTAGGGTCGTGCGCATGACTGCACGCGAGGACGGCCGCACCGATGACCAGCTGCGCCCGATCACCATCACCCGCAACTGGCTCGACCACCCGGCGGGCTCGGTGCTCATCGAGTTCGGCCGGACCCGCGTGCTGTGCGCGGCCTCGGCGTCGGCGGGGGTGCCGCGGTGGCGCAAGGGCTCCGGCCTGGGCTGGGTGACGGCCGAGTACGCCATGCTCCCGGCCTCCACCAACACCCGCTCGGACCGCGAGTCCGTGAAGGGTCGCATCGGCGGGCGCACCCACGAGATCAGCCGGCTCATCGGCCGCTCGCTGCGGGCGGTCATCGACTACGAGGCGCTCGGTGAGAACACCATCCAGCTCGACTGCGACGTGCTGCAGGCCGACGGCGGCACCCGCACCGCCGCGATCACCGGGGCCTACATCGCCCTCGCCGACGCGTGCGCCCACCTCGGCAAGACCGGGGCGCTCACCGGCTCGGTCGCGGCGGTCAGCGTCGGCATCATCGACGGGGTCCCGCGGCTCGACCTGCCCTACGTCGAGGACGTGCGGGCCGAGACCGACATGAACGTCGTGATGACCGGGGCCGGCTCGTACGTCGAGGTGCAGGGCACCGCCGAGGGCGCGGCGTTCGACCGCGCCGAGCTCGACGCGCTGCTGGGCCTGGCCGAGCAGGGCTGCGCCGACCTCACCCGGATGCAGCGTGAGGCGCTCGCCGGTGGGTGAGCGGGTCTTCCTCGCCTCGCGCAACCCCAAGAAGCTGGCCGAGATGGAGCGGATCCTGCGCGAGCACCTGCCTGCGGTGAGCGTGGTCGGACTCGACGACGTCCCGGCGTACGACGAGCCGGTCGAGGACCAGCCGACGTTCGCCGGCAACGCGCTGCTCAAGGCGCGGGCGGGCGTGGCGGCCACAGGGCTGCCGACGCTCTCCGACGACAGCGGCCTGGCCGTCGACGCCCTCAACGGCATGCCCGGGGTGCTGTCGGCGCGGTGGGCGGGACCGCCCAAGGACGACGCCCGCAACAACGCCCTGCTGCTCGCCCAGCTCGCCGACGTGCCCGACGAGCGCCGTGGTGCCCACTTCGTGTGCGCCGTCGCGTGCTGCCTCCCCGACGGCCGCGAGCTGGTCGTGCACGGCCGGATGGACGGCCGCGTGGTCCGTGAGCCCCGGGGCGCGGGCGGCTTCGGCTACGACGTGCTCTTCGTGGCCGACGACCACCCGGGCGCCACCACCGCCGAGCTCGACGTCGCGGAGAAGGACGCGATCTCGCACCGCGGCCGGGCCCTGCGCGAGATCGCGCCTCAGGTCGCGATGCTGCTCTCGGGCGACTGAGTGATCCTTCGGCTCACCCACCGGCCCCACACCGCGGCGAAGACGAACATGATGATCGAGTAGACGGCAGCCGGGACGGCGATCTCGCTGACGTCGAGGACGTTCTCGGCCACGAAGATCGCCAGCGTGCCGTTGTGCACGCCGATCTCCATCGAGCAGGCGATCGCCTGGCGCTCCGTCACGCCGGCGGCGAGGGGGACGACGTAGCCGACCACCAGGCTGAGGGCGCAGAACGCGGCGGCGGCGAGGCCCACGTCGGCGAGGTAGTCGCCGACGCTGTCGCGCTCGGCCAGCAGGATCCCGAGCACGAGCACGGCGAGGATCAGCGCCGAGGCGACCCGCACCGGCCGGTCCATCCGGGTCGCGAACGCGGGCGCGGACGCGCGGACCAGCATGCCGATCCCGACCGGGACCAGGATCAGCGCGAAGACCTTGACCACCTCCGAGAACGGCAGCGAGACCTCGTCGCCGCGGTCGTACCACGCGATCGCCAGGCTCGTGATCAGCGGCAGCGTGACGATCGAGATGATCGAGTTGATCGCCGTCAGCGTGATGTTGAGCGCGACGTCGCCGCGGAAGAGGTGGCTGAACAGGTTGGCCGTCGTCCCGCCGGGTGAGGCGGCCAGCAGCATCAGTCCGATGCCGAGCAGCGGTGGCAGGTCGAAGAGCAGCACCAGGCCGAAGCAGAGCGCCGGCAGCAGGAGCAGCTGGCAGCCCAGCGCGACGACCACGGCCCGCGGGTGCCGGCCCACCCGGGCGAAGTCGGCGGTGGTCAGGCCCAGGCCGAGGCCGAGCATGATCACCCCCAGGGCGATCGGCAGGCCGACCTCGGTCAGGGCGCCGTCCATGCGTCAGCTCACTCCCACGACCACGAGTCGTAGATCGCGTCGAAGGCCGCCTCGGGCTCGTCGTCGTCGGCCTTGCGGCTGGTGGTGATGACGTAGGCGCCGTCGTCGATCACCGTGATGTACGCCGTCTGGTCGACGTCGACGCCGCCCTCGTTGGTGCGCACCACGTGCAGGCCGGCCATCTCCACACCGCCGATCTCCCGGTTGTCGAGCTCCTCGATGTCGGCCTCGAAGGACGCCTCCAGGTTGGCCCGGAGCTGGTCGCGGGCCGTGTCGAGGTCGGAGACGCCGACGGCCTCCTGCTGCTCCACGATCACGTTGGCCCTGCCCTCGGCGATGGAGGCTCCCCAGGCGCTGGCGCTGTCGATGCCGGTGCCGGGGTTGTCGGCCAGCACCGACGCGGTGATGTCCTGCCACTCGGGCGGCAGCTCGTAGGAGTAGCCGTCACTCGCGAGGGTCTCGCCGGCGGCCGGCTCGCCGGGCGCCGACGCGCTGGCCTGGGGCGCCGTGTCGGTCTCGCTGTCGCCCGACCCGGCCACGAGCCCGAGGACGCCCACACCCACCACGACCAGGACGGCGAGCACCACGCCCACGATGATCGCGATGGTGCGGCCGGACGTGCCCGACGACACGGGCGGTGCTGGCGGCGGGCCGGGGATCGGCTCGGGTCCGCGGGGCTGCTCGGTCATGTGGTCCCTCGTGTCAGCGACTCCTGGGTGCCGGAGGGGGGAGTCGAACCCCCACGCCCGAGGGCACAGGAACCTAAATCCTGCGTGTCTACCGTTCCACCACTCCGGCTGGCGGCGTCAGTCTAGGACGAGCGGGGAGCGTCAGCCGAGACCGAGGTCGCGACGCAGCTTGGCCACGTGACCGGTCGCCTTGACGTTGTACTGGGCGAGCTGGACCGAGCCCTCCTCGTCGACCACGACGGTGGAGCGGATGACGCCCTCGACGACCTTGCCGTAGAGCTTCTTCTCCCCGAACGCGCCGTACGCCGTGAGGACCTCGCGGTCCGGGTCGGAGAGCAGGGTGATGCTCAGCTGGTCGCGCTCGCGGAACGTCGCGAGCTTGGCGGGCTTGTCGGGCGAGATGCCGAGGACCTCGTAGCCGGCGCCCTGCAGGGACTCCAGCGAGTCGGTGAAGTCGCAGGCCTGCTTGGTGCAGCCGGGGGTCATCGCCGCAGGGTAGAAGTAGACGATCACCTTGCGTCCGCGCAGCGCCGAGAGCGACACCTCGGCTCCCGTGTCGTCGGTGAGCGTGAAGTCGGGGGCCGGGTCGCCGGGGGCTAGGCGGGGCTGGCTCATCGGGACCCTCCTGGGGTCGTGGTCGTGGTCGTGGCGGTCGGGCACCGTGGTCTTGTCGCAAGTCTTTTGCAATAGCGTACGCTGATTGATCGGCGGGCGAACAGCTCGACCCTACTCATCCGCGACGCACCGGGAGCCGCCCCATGCACGTCCCCGACGGGTTCCTCGACGCACCCACCTCGGTGGCGGCGGGAGTGGTGGCGGCCGGTGCCGTGGCCGTGGCGCTGCGCAAGGCGCGCACCGAGCTCGACGACCGCACGGCGCCGCTGGCCGGCCTGGTCGCGGCGTTCGTCTTCGCCGCCCAGATGATGAACTTCCCGGTCGGGGCCGGCACCAGCGGTCACCTGCTCGGCGGCGCGCTCGCGGCCGTGCTCGTCGGGCCGTGGACCGGCGCCCTGTGCGTCAGCGTGGTGCTGCTCGTCCAGGCGCTGTTCATGGCCGACGGCGGGATCACGGCGCTGGGCACCAACGTCATCCTGATGGCCCTGGTCGGCGTCTTCGTCGGGTACGCCGGCTTCCGGCTCGCCCGCGCCGTGCTGCCGAAGCGGATCGGCGCGATCGCGCCGGCCGCCGCGTTCGGGGCGCTCGTGTCCGTGCTGGCCTCGGCCCTGGTCTTCACGGGGCTCTTCGCGGTCGGCGGCACCGCCCCGGTCGACGTGGGCGACGTGCTGACCGCCATGCTCACGTGGCACGTCGTGATCGGCCTCGGCGAGGCGGCGATCACCGCGCTGGTCGTGGGGGCGGTCGTGGTGTCGCGCCCGGACCTCGTCCGCGGGGCCCACGACCTCGTCGAGGCCCGTGAGCTCGAGATCCGCGGCGCGGTGGGCTGATGCGCTCGCGGCGGTTCCTCGTGGTCGGGCTGCTGGTGGCCCTGCTGGTGGCCGGCTTCGGCAGCTACTACGCCAGTGCCCACCCCGACGGCCTGATGGCCGTCGCCGAGAGGACCGGCTTCGCCGACTCCGCGGAGGACCCCAAGACCTCCGACAGCCCGTTCGCCGGCTACTCCACCAAGGGTGTCGACGACGAGCGTCTGAGCGGCGGCCTCGCGGGCGTGGCCGGCGTCGGGCTCGTGGTGCTGGTCATGGGTGGCGTCGTCCTCCTCGTCCGCCGACGTACCCCGCAAGACCGCTGAGATGGGTGCCGGTCACGGCCACAGGCTGCACTACCACGGTCACAGCGTCGTCCACCGCGCTCCGGCCCACCTCAAGCTCGCCGCGCTGCTCGGCTTCGTGCTCGTCGTCGTCGCGACCCCGCGCGAGTGGTACGCCGTCTACGCGGCGTACCTGCTCGTGGTCGTCTCGGTGGTGCTGCTGGCCCGGGTGCCGCTGCTCTACATCGGACGGCGGATGGTCGTCGAGGTGCCGTTCCTGGTCTTCGCGCTGCTGATCCCCTTCGTGGCCACCGGTCCCCGCACCGACGTGCTCGGACTGAGCGTCTCGGAGCCGGGTCTGCTGGCGGCCTGGGGGCTCGTCGCCAAGGGCACGCTCGGGGTCATGTCGTCGTTGACCCTGGCCGCCACGACCGAGCCGAGCGAGGTGCTGGCCGGGCTGCGCCGACTGCGGATGCCCGAGCTGGTCGTGCAGATCATGAGCTTCATGATCCGCTACCTCGACGTGGTGACCGCCGACCTCGGCCGGATGCTGGTGTCGATGCGCTCACGGGGCGTCGAGCCGCGCTCGCCGCGCAACTGGCCGGCGCTGGGCCGCACCCTCGGCGCCCTGTTCATCCGCTCCTACGAGCGCGGCGAGCGGGTCCACCTGGCGATGCTCTCCCGTGGCTACGACGGGACCACCCGGTGACCCCGGTCCTCGAGGTCCGCGGCCTCGCCTACGCCTACCCCGACGGACACCAGGCGCTGTTCGGGGTGGACCTCCACGTGCACGCGGGCGAGCGGGTCGCCCTGCTCGGCCCCAACGGCGCCGGCAAGACCACGCTGGTGCTGCACCTCAACGGCATCCTCGGCGCGGGTGCCGGCCAGGGTGCCGGGAGCGTCACGGTCAGCGGTCTCCCGGTCGAGAAGGCCCACCTGGCCGAGATCCGCCGGCGGGTCGGCATCGTCTTCCAGGACCCCGACGACCAGCTCTTCATGGGCTCGGTCCGCGCCGACGTCGCCTTCGGGCCGCGCAACCTCGGCGTCAAGGGCGCCGAGCTGGACCGCAAGGTCATGCACGCCCTCGACCAGGTCGGGATGGCCGACTTCGCCGACCGGCCCCCGCACCACCTCTCCTTCGGCCAGCGGCGACGCGTCGCGGTCGCGACCGTGCTCGCCATGGATCCCGAGATCCTGGTGCTCGACGAGCCGTCGTCCAACCTCGACCCCGCCTCGCGCCGCGAGCTGGCCGACATCCTGCGCTCCCTCGACGTGACCGTGCTGATGGTCACCCACGACCTGCCCTACGCCCTGGAGCTGTGCCCGCGCGCGGTGGTGCTCAGCGACGGCCACGTGGTCGCCGACGCCCCGACGTACGACGTGCTCACCGACGCTCCGCTGATGGCGGCCCACCGTCTGGAGCTACCGTTCGGATTCGATCCGACCCGGATTGGTAACCTGCCGCTGTGAGCCAAGACCCCGCCGCCCTCGAGCGCGAGATCGAAGAGACCCGCGAGCGACTCGCGACCACGATCGACCAGCTGCTCTACCGGGCGAGCCCGAAGACCATCGCGCGTCGGGAGACGGCGGCGCTGAAGGCCTACTTCGTGGACCCCGAGACCGGGGAGCCCCGCACCGACCACATCCTCAAGGTCGTCGGCGGGGTCGTCGGGTTCGTCTCGGTCATCGTGCTGATCCGCAAGGTCACGTCCTGAGCGTCGCGCCGTGAGCGACAAGACGCCGATCAAGATGCTGCACGACCGCGTGCTCTGCGAGGTCGACGAGCAGGCGGGTGAGCGACGCTCCTCGGGCGGCATCGTCATCCCGGCCACCGCGGCGATGGGTGCGCGCCGGTTGATGTGGGCCCGCGTGGTCGCGGTCGGTCCGCACGCCCGGGCCGTGGAGTCCGGCGACAAGGTGCTCTTCGACCCCGAGGACAAGGCCGAGATCGAGGTGCACGGCGACGTCTACCTCGTGATGCGTGAGCGCGACGTCCACGCGGTCGCCGCCGAGCGGCTCGGCGACGAGGCCGCGGGTCTCTACCTGTGAGCATTTCCGCGTAACCGTCGTCCCGGCGCGGCGTTGACTCCCCGTGCCTCCACTGCGCCCCCTCGGGCTGGCCTTCCTCACCTCTGTCCTCGCGCTTGCCCTGGCGGCCCCTGCGGCCCCTGGGGCCCCTCCGGCGCCGGGCGCTCCGGCTGCCTCGACGGCCCCCGGCGTGGCGCGCTCGGCGGCGACCGCGCTCGCCGCTGTGGCGCCGGCCGCGAAGGGCAGGGGCGCCCGCTACCGCGCGACGGTGCGGATCACCGAGCACGGCATCCCGCACATCACCGCGAAGAGCTTCGCGTCGCTGGGCTACGGCAGCGGCTGGGCCGCGGCCGACTCCTCGATCTGCACGCTCGCCGACACCCTGCTGACCGGGCGCGGCGAGCGGAGCCGGTGGTTCGGTCCCACCGCGCGCTACGACGACCAGGTCACGCTGGAGGCCTCCAACCTCCAGGTCGACGCCTTCGTCACCGACCTGCGCAACCGCCGGGTGGTCGAGCGGCTGCTCGCCTCACCGGCCGGACCGGGCAAGCAGGCCCGCCAGCTGGTGCGCGGCTACGTCGCCGGCCTCAACCGGTGGGTGCGCACCGAGAGGGTCACCGACCCCGCGTGCAAGGGCGCCGGCTACCTCACGCCCCGCGCCACCACCACCGACCTCTGGTACGGCGTCTACCTGGCCAACATGCTCGCGAGCAGCGGGGTCTTCGTGAAGGAGATCGTCGACGCCGCGCCTCCGGGCCCCGGCGACCCCGGCCTGCCCGGGATCCCGGTGAAGGCCTCCGCCGTCGACCGTGACGCGCTGCTGGCCGGCCTGGGCCGCGACCCGGAGCGTCCGTTCGGCTCCAACGCGACCGCGATCGGCGGCGCCGCGTCGTCGACCGGCAAGGGCATGCTGCTCGGCAACCCGCACTTCCCGTGGCGCGGCCGCTACCACTTCACCCAGCAGCAGCTGACGATCCCCGGCAAGTACGACGTCGCCGGCGCCTCGCTGGTCGGCTCGCCCGCGGTCAACATCGGGTGGAACAAGCACGTCGCCTGGAGCCACACCGTCTCGACGGCGTACCGCTTCACGCCCTACGAGTACAAGACGCCCGTGCCCGGCACGACGTACCTCACCGACAGCGGCCCCCGCGAGCTCGAGCGGCGCGTCGTGAAGGTCAGGGTCAAGCGGCCCAACGGCTCCATCGGCACGGTGACCGAGGACCTCTACCGCACGCCGCAGGGCTACGTCTCCGACGCCCCGGACCTGCTGATGCCGTGGGGCCCCACCAGCTTCTGGGCGATCCGCGACGCCAACGCCGAGCAGCTGCGCACGATCGACACCTTCCTCGACATGGGCAGGGCCACCAGCGTCCGCGACCTGCTGCGTCGTCAGGACGCCGGCGGCGGGATGCCGTGGGTCAACACCACCGCGGCCGACCGTCAGGGCAACGCGCTGTACGCCGACCACTCCGTCACCCCGCACGTCACCAACGAGATGGCCGACCGGTGCATGACCCCGGCCGGCCGGGTCCTCGACCAGGTCGCGGGTCTGCCCGGCCTCGACGGCACCTTCGCCGACAGCTCGTGTGCGTGGGGGCGGGACGCCGACGCCCAGCGTCCCGGCATCTTCGGGCCTCAGCACCAGCCGAGCGTGGTGCGCCGTGACTACGTGATGAACGCCAACGACTCGTTCTGGCTGCCGAACCCCGCCGTCCGGCTCGAGGACTTCCCCGACATCATCGGCTGCGAGGACTGCGAGCGGACGATGCGGACCAAGATGGTGGTCCAGTACGTCGTCGACCGCCTCGCCACCGGTCGCAAGGAGACCCCGGCCAGCCTGCGCAGCCACGAGCACGCCAACCGGCTTCGGGCCGCCGAGTTCATGCGACAGGACGGCGACCTCGACCGCGTCTGCCAGGCCACCGGCGAGACCGCGGCCTGCGCGGTCCTGCGCCGCTGGGACGGCCGGTCCGAGCGCGACTCGGTCGGCACGCACATCTTCGAGGAGTTCGTCGAGCGGCTGCCCGACAACCCCTGGCGGGTGCCGTTCTCGGCCTCCGACCCGCTGCACACCCCCCGCGGGCTCAACTTCGCCGACCCGCGGGTCGTCCAGGCGATGGGTGACGCGATCGCCTCGCTGCGTGCGCGGCGGATCCCGCTGACCGCCCGCTGGGGCTCGCTGCAGGTCGCCGGCGACCGGGGCGCTCCGCGCATCGGGCTCGGTGGCGGCACGGCCGACGCGCTGGGCAACGCCAACGCGCTCGCGTCGTACAAGCCGCAGCGCAACCGCTCGGCGTACCGCCCGATCACCTACGGGTCCTCGCACATCCAGGCGATCGCCTACGAGAAGGGCGGCCGGGTCAACGCCCGGACGATCCTCACCTACGGGCAGAACGAGGACCCGACCTCGCCCTTCAGCAGCGACCAGACCCGGATGTTCGGGGACGGCAAGTGGGTGCGGTTCGCGTTCACGGCGAAGCAGATCCGCCAGGACCTGCTGGAGACCGTGCGTCTGCGCGGACGGTAGGGGCGGTGCCGGGTCCGGGGCCGACCGCGGCGGGCAGGTAGGACAGCTCGGCGTTGTCGGCGTCGGCCAGGCGGCCGCCGGTGGCCTGCACGTGGGTGTCGGGGATCAGGGTCGCCGCGGCGGCGGCGAGCAGCAGGCAGGCGCCGAGGATCGCGAAGCCGATCGTGTAGCCACGCTCGACGGGGAAGCCGGTCACGCCCAGGCGGGCGGTGACGACGCCGGCCACGACCGCGGAGCCGACGGCCCCACCGATGGTCCGGATGTTGGCGTTCATGCCGCTGGCCACGCCGGTCTGCTCGGCCGGGACGGAGGCGACCACGACGCCGGCGAGGCTGGAGAAGACCAGCCCGGAGCCGAGGCCCTGGGCGGTCGTGGCGGCGTAGAGCTGCCAGGTGGCGTCGTGCCACACGGCGATGCTGAAGAAGGCCAGGCTCATGATCCCCGCGCCGACGACGATCACCCGCCGCGCGCCGTGGCGCCGCACCAGGGTGGCGGTGGTGAAGCCCATCAGGAAGCTCATCACCGCCGAGGGCAGCAGCAGCCGACCCGACTCGGAGATCGTGGCGCCGAAGCCGTAGCCGGCAGCCGATGGGGTCTGCAGGAACTGCGGCACGAACGCGAACGACGCCAGCATGCCGAAGCCGACCAGCCCGGCCACCGCGTTGGTCGTCCAGACGCCGCGGCGGCGCATCATCGCCATGTCGATCATCGGCACCGGCACCCGCAGCTCGACCTGGACCCAGGCCACGATGCCGAGGGCGGCCGCGGCGAAGAGCGCGAGGATGGTGGGGGAGGCCCAGCCGAGCTGGTTGCCCTCGCTGAGGCCGAGCAGCAGCGCGACCAGCCAGAGGGCCAGCAGCACGGCGGGCAGCAGCGGCAACCGCGCCGGCGTACGCACCGGTGACTCGGGGATGAAGCCGTAGGCGGCCAGTGCGGCCAGCGCGGTCACCACCATCGGGATCCAGAACAGGCCCTCGTAGCCCAGCACCTCGACGATCGGGCCCGCGACCACGATCCCGATCCCGAAGCCGACGGCGGTGAGCGAGGCCAGGATGCTCAGCGCCGAGGTCACCTTGTCGCCGAACTCGTCGCGGGCGATGCCGAAGGCCAGGGGCAGGACCCCACCGCCGGCGCCCTGCACCACCCGGGCCGCGATCAGCCAGCCGATGCTCGGCGCGAGGGCGGCCAGCAGCGACCCCACCGCCAAGGCGGCCAGCGTCAGGACGAGCATCCGGGTCTTGCCGACCACGTCGCCGACCCGGCCCAGCAGGGGAGTGGCGATCGACGCGCTGAGCAGGTAGGCGGTGAGCACCCAGGTCACCGTGACCTGGTCGGTCTCGAACTCGCGCTCGATGGTGGAGAGCACCGGCACGATCAACGACTGGAGCAGCGCGAACGACGACACCGACACCGCGAGCACCGCGAACGTGATCCGCGGGTGGTGGCGGCGGCGCGGTGATCGCGCCGAGTCGTGGGGCACAGGCTCTCCTCCGGATGATGGTTGCTGAACGCAACCATCGGAGTCTAGCCGCTGCGGGAGCCGGCCAGCGTTTCCTCGATCCGGTCCAGCGCTCGGTCCAGGGGAGTGCGGCGAGGCCGTGCCGGCTCCGGCGGGCGGGGCGCGAGGGCTCGGTGGCGGTGCCCGGTGGGGGTGATGATCTCGACCTGGTGTCGACCCGGTCCGGGGCGTGGTCGCGCTCGCCACCCCGGGGCCTGCTTCGCGTGGTTGCACGCCTCGCAGAGCCCCTGCGAGCCGTGGGCGGTGGTCTCGTGCGTCGCTGTTGCCGGGGTGGCGGCCGGTGACGTGGTCGGCGTGCCGGGCCGGGGCGTCGCACCAGGGTGTGCGGCACAGGCCCTGGTCGCGGACCCGGAGGAACGCCGCTAGGGCGCCCCGGACCAGCCGCTGTCGCGACGTCATCGCGACCAGCTCACCGTCGGGGGCGGCGTAGAGGCGGCGGACCCAGGCGGCGTCGGCCTCGCTGGCGCGGGCGACCAGCTCACGGGCGACCTGGGCCGGGACGGGGAGGCCGTCGAGCAGCGCGGGCTCGTGGCCGGCGCCGAGAAGCGTGGCGTCGCTCACCACCAGCTCGACCTCGACGCCGACCCCGTCGGCGGTCGACTGTCCGGTGACCAGCTCGACCAGCGAGTCGGCCATCAGCTGGCTGCGACCGCGGGGGTCACCGGTGGCGCGCGCCTGGTCGGCCGTCCGCTTCAGTGCGGCGTAGGCCGCGACGCCCTGGGCGACGGGCACGAGCGCGGTCAGGTAGGTCATGGTGTCGGGCGCCGGTCGTAGGGTCACGCAGCGCTCGGACTCCGCCTTGCGCGCGCGACGCACCGCCGCTGCCGGGTCGAGGGCGACGGCACGGCGTCGGACCTCGGCGACCAGGCTCCGGGTGCCGCGGCCGACGATCGTCTCGTGGTCGCCGCACACCTGCTCGTCGACGTCGAGCCGGTCGGCGGGCTCGAGGCAGGCGGTCTCGCGGGCGACCAGGGTGGCGGCGTACTCGCTGAGCACGCCGGCCCGTAGCGCCTCGCGGGTGTGGGGGAGCTCTTGGGTCAAGGCCTTCGCGAGTCCGAGCAGGATCCCGCCGCGGTGGTGGGACTCCTGTCGCGCCAGTGCCACCTGGGCCGCCACTCCGCGACCCTGTCGCTCGGCCGGCTCGCCGGCCGCGGCCTGCTGGGCCCGCTGCGAGGCGTCGAGCGAGGCGGCGAGATCGGCCTGGACGGCGGCCACTGTGTTCTTCAGCAGCTCGAGGGAGTGAAGGAGGTCGACACGGTCGACGTCGGCATCTGCTGTCCGCCCGTCCGGCAGCTGCCCTTCGAGCAGGCGGCGGCGCCACCCGTCGATGTCAGTTGCCGTAACCATGCTCCATAGTATCGAACTGGTGTTCGAATATCAAGGGATCAGTAAGGTGACGTCGAGTTCGGGCTCAATCTGCTCGCACCTCTGCCTCCGGGCGTTCGGCGCGGCTGGGAACGGCCCCAACTCACGCGAGCTGCTCCAGCCGGTCGTGCAGGCTCTCGGCCACCTTGTCGGCCAGCAGCTTGAGCGCGAGCGGCATCAGGGGCTCGGCGAGCTTCGCCGCTCCGTGCGGGTTGAACTCGGCCCGGTAGGTCACGGCGGTCCCGCCCTCGGGCGTGGCGGCGAAGGTGATCGTGTCGAGCAGGTCGAGCGACCCGGCGTCGCCCTTGAGCTGCAGCACCTGCTGCTCGACGTACTCGGTGACGGTGTAGTCGACCTCGGTCTCGGCGCCGAGGAGCTTCGAGACGTTGTGGTACGTCGTGCCGACGTCACCGTCACCGCCGGTCCTGGTGGTGCTCACGGTGGGCGGGTCCCACTCCTCGCTGGAGCGGAAGTCCTTCAGGTAGTCCCACACCTGCGGCAGGGGGGTGGTCACGGTCACGGTGCGCTCGACATCGGGCATCGGTTGCCTCCTCGGGCTAGGCCATGCCCGGTACCCGTCGTCGGCCCGGCTACCCGACCCTGAGGTCGACCACCGCAGGCGTGAGCCGGCGGTCAGCGCCGGTGGCGCCGGATCACGACCCTGAGCGTCGCGGTGCTGCGGCTCCCGGTCGCGCCAGGCTGCCGCACGACGAACCGGCACCGGCGCTTGGTCGCTGCTGCGCGCTTGGTGGCGCGCACGGAAACGCGCAGGACATGGTCCTGCCCTGGTGCCAGCGACGGCGAGCGCCAGCGGCCACGGCGCACCCCGCCGGTGACGAAGCGGTGCCCGTCGCGGACCCGGGTGACGACCCGAGGCCCGGCTCGGCACCCCGTCACGGACAGCGCTGCCGCGCTGTCGCCGGCGTTGGTCACCACCAGGCGGGTGGTCCGCCAGGTGCCGCGCCGCACTCGCACGATGGGGGGACGCAGCTGCGCGCGTGTCGCGGTGACCGGCGTGGGCGCCGTGCCAGGGGTGAGCTCCGCCTCGTAGATGTCGAGGAGGTCGTCGGTGTCCAGGCCGACCAGCGATCCGTTCGCGGCGCCGACCAGGCGGAGTCCGCGTGCCTCGTCGTACACCAGGTCCGAGGCGTACTCGTCGCCGTCGCCCTCGACCACGGTGGACCACAGGTCGGTGCCCTGCACGGAGAAGCCGTCGACCCTGATCCGCTCCGGCCCCCACGGTGACTCACCCAGAAGCTCGGTGGTGGCGCTCACCAACCCGGTGGGCGTGGCGGTCAGCGCGTAGGAACCTTCGCGGTAGAACCCCTCCGTCGAGCTGGTGGCGAACTGGCGGAGCCACACCTGGGAGCCGTCGGGGTCGAGCGCAACGAGGTATCGGTCCTGGTCACCCTGTCTGGTCTGGCCGGGGAGCTCCCCCTGGACGATGCCGGCGACCACGGCCTTCCCGTCCGAGACGGTCAGGTCCTCGCCGCGGATGTAGCCGTCGGTGTCGAGAGCGCTGGTCCACGTGGTGCTGAGGTCTGCGCTGCTCACCCTGCGCACGGCGACTGAATGTTCTGTGGGGTGGTTCTCCTCGTCGGCGCTCTCGGCGAGGACGGCCAGGTCCTCACCCCAGACCTCAACGTTCAATAGGCGACTGCGGGCCTCCGGTCCGCCGAGATCGGTGAGGTCGTGGTCACCGAGCTCACCGGTGACGAACGACGCGCGCTGGACTAGTGGCTTCGAGTAGTAGTGGCCGTCGGTGCCCGCGATGAAGATGTCGTCCCCGACGACGACGAGGTCACTCATCCGGTGAGTCCCGTCGTAGCGACGAGACCACACGAGGGCTCCGTCGGGGTTGTAGCGCCGCAGCCAGTAGCCGGCTGCGAAGAACGAGGGCGCGGAATACTCCATCTGGCCGAGCACCACGGCACCCCACGGGCCGGCAGCGACAGCCTGCGCGCCGTCGACGTGCTCGGTTGCGTACCTGTCGGTCCAGGCGACAGTGCCAGCGGCGTCGATCCTGGCGATCTCCACGCCAGGCACGGGGCCCCAGTCGGGGTCGACCTCCCGCGGATCGGTTGAGGTGGCGGCGACGTACGTCGCACCACCTGCGGAGGCGGCGCTCGCGCGCTGCTCTCCGCTGTCCGGCGCCGGGACCGCGGTCACCCGGCCCAAGGTAGGGGCCGGGTCGGACGGTACTGCCGCACCCGCAGCGGGCACGCCGGCGAGCAGGCCGGCCGCTAGTCCGGTGGCCAGACCGGCGAACAAGAACGTGCGGAGCCGTCCGGTCCCCGAGGATCGCTGCATGCTCAGAACTCTAGGCGCAGCAGGCGGTCTCCTCCTCGACACCGTCGGCGGGGCCGAACGTCGTGCTGTCCTCCAGCACGGTGTAGACCTCCCACTGCTCGCCGTCGGGGGTGTTCTCGACCCAGAACTTGTCCTGCTTGGCGTAGCAGCACGTGGTGCCGCGCTCGTCGCGGGAGGCGAGGCCGTCGGCGGCCAGACGGGTCTGCAGGGTGTCGACGGCGTCGACGTCGGCGACCTCGATGCCGAGGTGGTTGAGCGAGCCGCCGCGACCGGGGTTCTCCATCAGGATCAGCTTGAGCGGCGGGTCGGCCACGGCGAAGTTGGCGTAGCCGGGTCGCACCTTGGCCGGCTCGGTGCCGAGCAGGCGGGTGTAGAAGGCGATCGAGACGTCGAGGTCGTCGACGTCGATGGCGAGCTGGAGACGGGACATGGTGGGGCCTTCCTTGGTTAACATAGATGAATGTCTATGTCTGACTTTGCCTCAGACATCGAGATCTGTCAATATCGACGCATGTCGAAGTCCGTGGGGATCCTCACCCCGGTCGAGACGGTGGCCTGCTGCTCACCGCTCACCAGCTCGCCCATGACCAGCGAGCAGGCCACCCGGGTGGCTCCGCTCCTCAAGGCCCTGGCCGACCCCGTTCGCCTGCGGCTGATGTCCCTGGTGGCCTCGCACGCCGGGGGAGAGGCCTGCGTCTGCGACCTCAACGACGCCTTCGAGCTGTCGCAGCCCACGATCAGCCATCACCTCAAGGTGCTCCACGAGGCCGGTCTGCTCGAGCGCAGCAAGCGCGGCGTGTGGGTCTACTACCGCGTGGCCGGCGAGGCGCTCAGCGACCTCGGCGCGCTGCTGGGCGGCGTGGCCCGGTGACGCGCGACCTGTGGCGCCGGGTCGCCGCCGAGGCCGTCGGTACGGCGTTCCTGGTCACCGCCGTCGTGGGCTCGGGCATCGCCGCGGCCCGTCTCTCGCCGGACGACGTCGGCCTGCAGCTGCTCGAGAACAGCCTGATCACCGGCGCCGCGCTGGTCGCGCTGATCCTGGCCCTCCAGCCGGTGTCGGCGGCCTTCAACCCGGTGGTCACCTGGGTGGAGCGCGCGCTGGGTCTGGTCACCACCCGCGAGGCCGTGGCGCTCACCGTCGCCCAGGTCGTCGGGGGGATCGTCGGCTGCGTGCTGGCCAACCTGATGTTCGAGCTCGACGCCGTCTCGATCTCGACGCACCACCGCGTGAGCAGCGGCACCCTGCTGGCCGAGGTCGTGGCGACCCTGGGCCTGGTGCTGATCATCTTCGGCGCGGTGCGCTCGGGTCGCACCGAGTCGGTCGCCTTCGCCGTCGGCGGCTACATCACCGCCGCCTACTGGTTCACCAGCTCGACCAGCTTCGCCAACCCCGCGGTCGCGATCAGCCGGATGTTCTCCGACACCTTCGCCGGCATCGCGCCGTCCTCGGTGCCGGGCTTCGTGCTGATGCAGGTCCTCGGCGGCGCCCTGGCCTGTGCCCTGGTCGTCTTCCTCTACCCCGCACGCGACCGCGTGCTTCCCCCGCAAGGAGCCCGTCGATGACCCGTCCCTCGGTCCTGTTCGTCTGCGTCCACAACGCCGGCCGGTCCCAGATGGCCGCCGGCTACCTCGAGCACCTCGGTGAGGGCCGGATCGAGGTCCGCTCCGCGGGCTCGGCGCCCGCCGACACGGTCAACCCCGCCGCCGTCGAGGCGATGGCCGAGGAGGGCATCGACCTGCGGGCCGCGACGCCCAAGGTGCTGACGCCCGAGGCCGTGGAGGCCTCCGACGTGGTCGTCACGATGGGCTGCGGTGACGCGTGCCCGTTCTTCCCCGGCACCCGCTACGAGGACTGGGTGCTCGAGGACCCCGCCGGCCAGGGCATCGACGCGGTCCGCCCGATCCGCGACGAGATCCGCCGTCGGGTCGAGGCGCTGGTCGCCGAGCTGCTCGGCTGACCGCCCTCGGGCTCAGCGCAGCGCGCCGTACGCCCGCGACGGCTCCAGGCGGACGACGACGCGTCGGTCCCGGACCATCGTTGCCCGGTAGTCCTCCCAGTCGTCGTGCTCGCCCGAGAGGGCGCGGTAGAGGTCGACCAGCTCGGCCACGGCGTCGTCGTCGGTGGAGGCCGCGACCTCCGAGAGCGTGACGTCGCCCTCGACGACCGCGTAGGACCAGAAGTCGGCGCCGTTGACGTGCAGCGCCGCCCACGGCCGCGCGTGCACGTTGGCGTACTTCGCCCGGTCGGCCGTGGTGGAGATCCGGATCAGCCCGTCGTCGCCGAGGGCGTGCAGCACGTTGGACAGCTGGGGTCGTCCGTCCTTGCGCAGCGTGGTCAGGACCGACTGGTGGGTGTCCGCGACGGCGCGGAGGGCGTGCTCGAGCTCCATGCCAGCAGTCTCGCGCACTGCGCCAACAGCCGGGCCCGCAGCGGCGCGCCGCGCTCGGCGAACGACCGCTGCGCCTCGACGTACTCCTGCTTGCCGCCGGCGGTCTCGACGCGCACGGGCTCGTAGCCCAGACCGGCCAGGTCGTAGGGCGAGGCGCGCATGTCGAGCACCCGGATCTCACGGGCCAGCTCGAAGCAGTCGGCCACCAGGTCCGAGGAGACCAGCGGGGTGAGCCGGAACGCGTGCTTGTAGAGGTCCATGCCGGCGTGCAGGCACCCTGGCTGCTCGAAGTCGGCCCGGTCGTCGCGGCCGGGGGAGAGGGTGTTGAGCGGGCGGGCCGGCCCGGTGAAGAAGCGGAAGGCGTCGAAGTGGGAGCACGAGACGCGGTGCGACTCCACCACCCGGTCGGTGTCGTCGGGCCCCAGCCGCAGCGGCCACTCGGGGTGACGGGTCTCGTCCTCGGCGAGCCGGTAGACCATCGCCCACTCGTGCATGCCGAAGCAGCCCAGCGCGGCCGGCCGGGCGGCCGTCGCCCCCAGCAGCCGGTGCAGCGCCTCGACCAACGGTCGCTGGGAGGCCAGGTGCTCGGCCGTGACGGAGACGACCCCGTCGACCTCCGCGTAGCCCTTGAGCCCGGCGTGCTCGGCCGCGCCCTCGAGCCCGATCCCGTAGCCCGGGTGCCAGCGCCGCAGCCGCGCGGGTCGTTGGGAGTAGTAGGTGAACAGGAAGTCGTGCACCGGGTGGGCGGCCCGCGCCTCCCGCCGCGCCAGGTGGGGCGCCACCAGCGCGTCGACCCGCGCCTCGTGCGCGGCCTCCTGCGCTCGCCACTCGGGCTCGGTCAGCACGTCCATGACCGACCAGCGTAGGCGGTGCGGGCGAGCCGGACGGGACCGGTCGATAGGGTCGGGTCCGTGCGTATCGCCAGGTTCACGACCGGAGAAGAGCCCGCGTTCGGTGTCGTCACGGGGGAGGTGGACGAGTTCGGCCAACCCTCCGAGGACAGCGTCGTGGTGACGCTCTCCGGCGACCCCCTGTACGTCGGCGTCAAGCCGCTCGACCAGGAGCACCGGCTGGCCGACGTACGCCTGCTGGCGCCCGTGCTGCCGCGCAGCAAGGTCGTCGGCTTCGGCCGCAACTACGCCGCGCACGCCGCAGAGCTCGGCAACGAGGTCCCGCCCGAGCCGCTGATGTTCCTCAAGCCCAACACCAGCGTCGTGGGGCCGGGCGACCCGATCTTCTACCCGGCGCTGACCCAGGACCTCCACTACGAGGGCGAGCTGGCCGTGGTGATCGGCCGGATCTGCCGTGACGTGCCGCCGGAGCAGGCCACCGACGTCATCTACGGCTACACGATCGGCAACGACGTGACCGCGCGCGACCTGCAGAACGCCGACGTGCAGTTCAGCCGGGCCAAGGGCTTCGACTCCTTCTGCCCGCTCGGCCCCTGGATCGAGACCGACCTCGACCCGCAGACCTTCAACGACGGCGTGCGGCTGCGCACCTTCCTCAACGGCGAGGTGGTCCAGGACGGCTCGACCGCCGACATGGTCTACGACATCCCGGCGCTGATCGCCTACACCTCGAGCGTGATGACCTTGCTGCCCGGCGACGTGATCCTCACCGGCACCCCCGAGGGTGTCGGTCCGATGCAGGTGGGCGACGAGGTCGAGATCGCGATCGACGGCCTCGGCGCCCTGACCAACAAGGTGGCCCGCCGATGAGCACCGACGACCCGACCACCCCGCGCGTCCGCGTGCGGATGGCGCCCAGCCCCACCGGCAGCCCGCACGTCGGGCTGGTGCGCACGGCCCTCTACAACTGGGCGTTCGCGCGCCACCACGGGGGCACGTTCGTCTTCCGCATCGAGGACACCGACGCCGCGCGCAACACCCCCGAGTCCTACGCCGCGCTGCTCGACCTCTTCCGCTGGCTCGGCCTCGACTGGGACGAGGGCCCCGAGGTCGGCGGCGACCACGGCCCCTACCGCCAGTCCGAGCGCTCCGACCTCTACCAGGACGCCCTCCAGCGCCTGTCCGATGCGGGCCACACCTACCCGTGCTACTGCACCACCGAGGAGGTCGAGGAACGCCGCAAGGCCTCGGGCTCCAAGGTGATGGGCTACGACCGGTTCTGCCGCGACCTCACCGCCGAGCAGGTCGCCGCGTTCGAGGCCGAGGGACGCGCGGGCGTCGTCCGGTTCCGGATGCCCGACGGCGAGATCGCCTTCGACGACCTGGTCCGCGGCCGCGTCAGCTTCCACAGCGACCACGTCCCCGACTACGCGCTGGCCCGCGGCAACGGTCAGCCGCTCTACACGCTGGTCAACCCGGTCGACGACGCGCTGATGGAGATCACCCACGTGCTACGGGGCGAGGACCTGCTCTCCAGCACGCCGCGCCAGGTGCCGCTCTACGCGGCGCTGGCCGACGTCGGCATCGGCCGGGGTGCGCCGGAGTTCGGTCACCTGCCCTACGTCACGGGGCAGGGCAACAAGAAGCTCTCCAAGCGCGACCCCGAGGCCAACGCGCTCGGCTACCGCGACGCCGGCTTCCTGCCCGAGGGACTGCTGAACTACGTCGCCCTGCTGGGCTGGTCGATCGCCGCCGATCGCGACGTCTTCACCCTCGACGAGATGGTGACCGCGTTCGACATCGCCGACGTCAACCCCAACCCCGCCCGGTTCGACCTCAAGAAGGCCGACGCGATCAACGCCGCCCACATGCGGCTGCTGGCCCTCGACGACATGACCCACCGGGCGCTGCCGTTCCTCAAGGCGGCCGGCGTGGTCAGCGACCCCGTCACCGACGCCGACGCCCGGCTGCTGGAGCTCGCGATGCCGCTGGTCGCCGAGCGGATCAACAAGCTCACCGAAGCCGTCGACATGCTCGGCTTCCTCTTCGTCGACGAGGCCGACTTCGCCCGCGACGAGGCCGACGTCGCCAAGCTGCTCGACGAGCAGGGCCGCGAGATCGTCCAGGCGTCGTACGACGCCGTCGCGGGGCTGCACGAGTGGTCCACCGCGGCGATCCAGGAGGCCCTGCAGGGCGCACTGGTCGACACGATGGGGCTCAAGCCGCGGGTGGCCTTCGGACCCGTGCGCGTGGCGATCACCGGTCGGCGGGTCTCGCCGCCGCTGTTCGAGTCGATGGAGCTGCTCGGTCGTGAGCGCAGCCTGTCGCGGCTGCGGTCCGCGCTGTCGTGACGCTGGCCTACCACCGCCTCCACCGGGGCGGGCACTGGGGACGCCACGGCTGGTGGCGCGGGCTCGTGGGCGCGGTCGCCCTGGTCGTGCTGGCGCTCGTGGCCCAGGTCGTCGTCATCGCAGGCCTGGCGGTCGTCTACGCCGCGCAGGGACTCACGCTCGCCCAGACCCAGGAGCGGCTCACCGGTCAGATCGTGACGCCGGCGTTCCTGCTGGTCGTCAATCTGGGCTGGGCTCTGGCGATCCCTGCCGCCTGGCTGGTGCAGCGCGTCCTGCACGGCCTCCGACCCGGGTGGCTCGCCTCGGTCCGTCCGCGCATCCGGTGGCGCTGGTTCCTCACCTGCCTGGGGCTCGCCTTCGTCGCGCTGCTCGCGACCGTGCTGGTCTCGACCCTGCTGCCGCAGGAGGCGGCCGGCGAGATGTCGGGCGAGCTCAACCCCTTCACCGCCACCGCCCGTGACTTCCTGCTGGTGGTGGTGCTGCTCACCCCGCTGCAGGCCGCAGGGGAGGAGTACGCCTTCCGGGGCTACCTCACCCAGGCGGTCGGCGGGCTGATGGCCAGCCCGCGCGTGGCGGCCGTGCTCGCGGTCGTCGTCCCCTCGCTGCTCTTCGCGCTGGCCCACGGGGCCCAGGACCCCCCGATCTTCGTGGACCGCTTCGCCTTCGGGCTCGTCGCCGGGACCCTGGTCATCCTCACCGGGGGCCTCGAGGCCGGGATCGCCATGCACGTGCTCAACAACTTCCTCGCCTTCGGGTTCGCGCTGGCCTACGGCGACATGACCTCGGCGCTCAATCCCACCGGCGGCTCGTGGTGGACGATCCCGGCGACGCTGACCCAGTCGCTGGTCTTCCTGGGCCTGACCGTCGTCGTCGCCCGCAGGCGCGGGATCGCGACCGTCTCGAGGGTGGGCGAATTGGTGGGGTCGGCGGGCCGCGTGTAAGGTTTCGCAGCGTCCCAGGTGGTCGGGAAGGACAGCGATCACGGGGACCAAACACCAGTAAGACAGTGGGATATGGTGTAATTGGCAGCACGACTGGTTCTGGTCCAGTTAGTCTAGGTTCGAGTCCTAGTATCCCAGCGAGTCAGCGCCAGATTTTGGTGCTGATCCGGAGAGTGGCTAGAGTTCTCCGGGTTGCTCGGCGAGTCCGAGCAAGCAGGGCCCCCGTTGTGTAGCGGCCTAGCACGCCGCCCTCTCACGGCGGTAGCGCCGGTTCGAATCCGGTCGGGGGTACCGAACGCAGGAGCCCCAGCCACCAGGCTGGGGCTCCTGCGCATTTCGGGCAGTGCGGGCGGGTCAGACGCAGAGGCCGGCCTCGCGCCGAGCCTGGGCGCGCGCCTCGTCCGCCGCCGAGTCGGCGTCGGTTGCGGGGTCGTCCGTGACGTCGGTGTCGGGATCGTCGCTCGCCTCGGACGTCGGACCCTGCGTGCCGATCGGGTCGTCGGCGCGCACGCTCGAGTCGGCGTACGCCGCTCCCAGCGGTCGGTCCTGACGGATCCGGCGCCAGAGGGCATCGGCGTCCTCGGTCCACTGCAGCCGGTTGGGGTCGGGTGCGTACTCCTCGATCGGGACGGTGATGAACCGGATGTCGGCCAGGCCGGTCTGCCGGAACTCCATGGCCAGGTCGAACAGCGACCCGATCGAGTCGAGCTCGGCGTCGACCTCCAGCGACCCGGTGACCGCGTCGAGGAAGCCGTAGACGCGGTCGGGGCGCGACAGCGTCCCGGCGGAGAGGACCTTGTTGACCATCGAGGCGACGAACGACTGCTGGCGCTTCATCCGACCGATGTCCCCGGTGACCGACAGCTCGGTGCGCTCGCGGACGTAGCCGAGCGCCTCGTCGCCGTCGAGCACCTGCGTGCCGGCGGTGAGCGTGATGCCCTTGCTGTCGACGTCCTCGGGGATGCAGACCTCCACGCCGTCGACGGCGTCGACCATGCGCTTGAAGCCGTTGAAGTCCAGGACGACGAAGTGGTCGATGAAGACATCGGTCAGCGACTCGACCATCATCACCGTGCAGCGCGGCCCGCCGACCGCGAACGCGGTGTTGAACATGACCGGGTCCGCGCCCGGGACGGCGTCGTCACCGGTGCCGCAGTCCGGTCGGGCCACCATCGCGTCGCGCGGCAGGCTGACTCCGTAGGCCTCGCTGCGGTCGGCCGAGACGTGCAGCAGGATCGTGGTGTCCGCGCCGCCGCCCCCGCTCTCACCGTCGATGCCGTTGCCCTCGCCGCTGCGGGTGTCCTCGCCCAGCACCAGGATGTTGAGCGGCTGCTGCGGGCCGGCCTCCTGGGGCGCGGCCACGACGTGGGGGATCGCCACGCCCTGCTCGATGTTGCGGTCCAGCCGTCCGTAGGCGACGTACACGCCGGTGGCGGTCAGCACGGCGAGGAGTGCCTGCGTCAGCACCACCACGAGGAGGAGCGTGCGCCGGTGCCGGCGGGTCGGGGTGGGGGCCACCGCACCATCATCACCGATAGGTGGGTGCATGCCCTGGAGGTTGCCGACGGCGGTGTCCGATTCCCGCGAGAGGCGGTCGGTGGCATGGCGCATGATGGACCTCGTGCCCACCACCACCGCCGCGTCCGCCCGACTCGATCCCGAGTCCTGCTACCGCGCGGTGAAGTCGCGCGACCGGCGCTTCGACGGGGTCTTCTACAGCGGGGTCCGCACGACCGGCATCTACTGCCGGCCCTCCTGTCCGGCCCGGACCCCGGCGTACGTCAACATCGCCTTCCACCCCAGCCCCGCGGCTGCGCAGGCGGCCGGCTTCCGGGCCTGCAAGCGGTGCCTGCCCGACGCCACCCCGGGCAGCCCGGACTGGGACGTCGCCGCGACGGCCGCCGGGCGGGCGATGCGGCTGATCGCCGACGGCGTGGTCGACCGCGACGGCGTGGTCGGGCTGGCCGAGCGCGTCGGCTACACGCCGCGCCACCTCTCGCGACTGCTCACCGCCGAGCTCGGGGCCGGGCCGCTGGCGCTGGCCCGGGCCCGGCGGGCGCAGACGGCGCGGGTGCTGATCGAGACCACCGCGCTCGGCTTCGCCGACGTGGCCTTCGCGGCCGGCTTCGCCAGCGTCCGGCAGTTCAACCAGACCGTGCGCGAGGTCTACGCCGCCAGCCCGACCGAGCTGCGCGGGCGCCGCGGTGCGGCTGGACAGGCTCCGACGACCGGCAGCGTCCGGATGCGGCTGGCGGTGCGCACGCCCTTCGCGGGAGCGGCGCTGCTCGACTTCCTGGCCTACCACGTGGTGCCCGGGGTCGAGGTCGTCGGCGACGGCTACTACGCCCGCACCCTCGACCTCCCGCACGGCCCCGGCACGCTGCGGCTCGACCTGGGCCCGACCACCCGGGTGCCCGACGGCGAGACGGCCTTCGTCACCGCGACCCTCAGCCTCACCGACCTGCGCGACACCGCCGCGGCCGTGGAGCGGGCCCGTCGCCTGCTCGACGCCGACTGCGACCCGCTCGCCGTGGCCGAGCACTTCGTGGGGGACCCCGTCGTCGGGCCGCTGGCCCGCGCCTGCCCGGGGCTGCGGGTGCCGGGGCAGGTCGACGGCGACGAGACCGCGGTGCGGACCGTCATCGGCCAGCAGGTGAGCGTGGTCGGTGCCCGCACCGTCACCGGACGCCTCGTGGCCGCGCACGGCCGGACTGTCGAGACCGACGTGCCCGGCCTGACGCACCTGTTCCCCGACGCCGCCACGCTGGCCGAGGTCGACCCCGCCACGCTGCCGATGCCGCGGGCCCGAGGGCGGGCGCTCGTCGGGCTGTGCGGCGCGCTGGCCGCCGGCGAGGTGGCGCTCGACCGTGGACCCGACCGTGACGACGTACGCCGTGCGCTGGTGGCGCTGCCCGGCATCGGGCCGTGGACCGCCGACTACGTCGCGATGCGCGCGCTGGCGCACCCCGATGTCTTCCTGCCCACCGACATCGGCGTCCGCAACGCCCTGGCCGGCCTGGGGCACGATCCCGCCACCGTGATCGCGGCGAGCGACCGGTGGCGTCCGTGGCGCTCCTACGCACTCATGCACCTGTGGAACACCCTGATGCCCGCCACGACCGCGAGCACCCACCGACCGGAGGAGACCTGAGATGTGGACCGTGACCGACTCGCCGATCGGTGAGCTGAGGATCGTGGAGCGCGACGGTGCCGTCACCGCGATCGAGTTCTCGCCGTTCCGTGACGGCGACGGCCGGGTGCGCGGCGGCCGCCAGGACGACCACCCCGTGCTGGTCGCCGCGGTCGAGCAGCTGGCGGCGTACTTCGCCCGCGACCTCAAGGAGTTCGACCTGCCGCTCGCACCGGCCGGCACCGACTTCCAGCAGCTCGTGTGGCAGCAGCTGCTGGCGATCGGCTACGGCGAGACCGCGTCGTACGGCGCCGTGGCCGCCCGCCTGGGCCGCACCAACGCGGCCTCCCGCGCCGTGGGCCTGGCCAACGGCAGCAACCCGATCCCGATCGTCATCCCCTGCCACCGCGTGATCGGCGCCAACGGCACCCTCACCGGCTACGCGGGCGGGGTCGAGCGCAAGCAGGTCCTGCTCGAGCTGGAGCAGGACGCGCTGTTCTGAGCGTCGGTCGCGACGACGTGGGTTCGTGGCTCGTCGCTGGCGCTCCTCGCACCTCGACCACCGAGGGTCCCGCTGGTTGAGGTGCGAGCGCAGCGAGCCACGAAACCCGGGCGGTCCTACTCGGCGGCGGCCCGACGCAGCGACTCGGAGAGCCGCTCGGCGGCGGCCAGGACCGCCGGGGCGTGCATCCGACCGGGCTGGCGGGAGAGCCGCTCCAGCGGGCCGGAGACCGAGACGGCGGCGATGATCTTGCCGCCGGGGGAGCGGACCGGGGCTGAGACCGAGGCGACGCCCTGCTCGCGCTCACCGACCGACTGCGCCCAGCCGCGGCGACGGATGCCGGACAGCGCAGCGGCGGAGAAGGCGGCGTTCTGCAGGCCCCGGTGCATCCGCTCGGGGTCCTCCCAGGCGAGCAGCACCTGGGCCGCGGAGCCGGCGCGCATGGTGAGCTGGGAGCCGACCGGGATCGTGTCGCGCAGGCCCGAGGGGCGCTCGGCGGCGGCCACGCAGACGCGGTGCTCGCCCTGACGCCGCCACAGCTGGGCGGACTCGCCGGTGATGTCGCGCAACCGGGCCAGCACCGGCCCGGCGGTGGCGAGCAGCCGGTCCTCGCCGGCGGCGGCGGAGAGCTCGGACAACCGCGGTCCGAGCACGAAGCGGCCCTGCATGTCGCGAGCCACCAGGCGGTGGTGCTCGAGCGCCACCGCCAGGCGGTGCGCGGTCGGTCGGGCGAGTCCGGTGCCGGCCACGAGGCCGGCGAGAGTGGCGGGTCCTGACTCGAGTGCCGTCAGCACCAGGGCCGCCTTGTCGAGCACGCCCACGCCGCTGGTGTTGTCCATATGGCAATACTGCCGTCTCACTCCATGGGATGCAAGTAGTAGGCTCTGCCGTGTTCCGAGAGGCACGTCACGAGGGAGTCACGTCATGAGCAGGACACTGGCCGAGAAGGTGTGGGACGAGCACGTCGTCCGCTCGACCGAGGGGGAGCCCGACCTGCTCTTCATCGACCTGCACCTCATCCACGAGGTGACCAGCCCGCAGGCGTTCGAGGGGCTGCGCCTCGCCGGCCGCACCGTCCGGCGTCCGGACCTCACCTTGGCGACCGAGGACCACAACGTCCCCACCGTCGACTGGGACAAGCCCATCGCCGACCCGGTCTCCAAGACCCAGGTCGACACGCTGCGCCGCAACGCCGAGGAGTTCGGCGTCCGCCTGCACCCGTTGGGCGACATCGAGCAGGGCATCGTCCACGTCGTCGGCCCGCAGCTGGGGCTCACCCAGCCCGGCATGACGATCGTGTGCGGCGACAGCCACACCAGCACCCACGGTGCCTTCGGCGCGATCGCGTTCGGCATCGGCACCTCCGAGGTCGAGCACGTGCTGGCGACGCAGACGCTGATGCAGGCCAAGCCCAAGACGATGGCCGTGACCATCAACGGCAGCCTGCCGCCCGGCGTCACCGCCAAGGACATGGTGCTGACCCTGATCACGCACACCGGCACCGGTGGAGGTCAGGGCTACATCGTCGAGTACCGCGGCCAGGCCATCGACGAGCTCTCGATGGAGGGCCGGATGACCGTGTGCAACATGAGCATCGAGTGGGGCGCCAAGGCCGGACTGATCGCGCCCGACCAGACGACGTTCGACTACATCGAGGGGCGTCCGGAGGCGCCGCGCGGGGCCGACTGGGACGCCGCCGTCGAGCACTGGAAGTCACTGGTCACCGATCCCGACGCGCAGTTCGACCGCGAGATCGTGCTCGACGCCTCGGAGATGACCCCGTTCGTCACCTGGGGCACCAACCCCGGCCAGGGCGTGCCGCTCGGCGGGAGCGTCCCGGCGCCCACCGACTTCGAGGACGCCCAGGACCGGATCGCCTGCGAGAAGGCCCTCGAGTACATGGCCCTCGAGGCCGGCACCCCGATGCGCGAGGTCAAGGTCGACACGGTGTTCGTCGGCTCCTGCACCAACGGTCGCATCGAGGACCTGCGGCTCGCCGCCGAGATCATCAAGGGACGCACCGTCGACCCCGACACCCGCCTGCTCGTCGTGCCGGGATCGGTGCGCGTGCGGATGCAGGCCCAGGACGAAGGGCTCGACGTGATCTTCACGGAGGCGGGCGCCGAGTGGCGCGGCGCCGGTTGCTCGATGTGCCTGGGCATGAACCCCGACCAGCTCGCGCCGGGTGAGCGCAGCGCCTCGACGTCCAACCGCAACTTCGAGGGCCGCCAGGGCAAGGGCGGGCGCACGCACCTCGTCTCGATCCCGGTCGCCGCCGCCACCGCGATCCGCGGCACCCTGTCGTCCCCCTCCGACCTCGAGGAGATCTGATGGAGAAGTTCACGTCCCACACCGGCGTCGGCGTCCCGCTGCGACGTAGCAACGTCGACACCGACCAGATCATCCCGGCGGTCTACCTCAAGCGCGTGACCCGCACCGGCTTCGAGGACGGGCTCTTCGCCGCGTGGCGCAACGACCCGTCGTTCGTCCTCAACCACGACGTGTACGCCGGCGGCTCGGTGCTGGTGGCCGGGCCCGACTTCGGCACGGGCTCCTCGCGCGAGCACGCTGTGTGGGCCCTGCAGAACTACGGCTTCAAGGCCGTCATCTCCCCGCGCTTCGCCGACATCTTCCGGGGCAACTCCGGCAAGTCCGGGCTGGTCGCCGCGCAGGTCGACGAGAAGGTCGTGCAACGGCTCTGGGACCTGCTCGAGGCCGAGCCCGGTGCCGCCGTCACGGTCGACCTCGAGTCGCGCACGGTGCGCGCCGGTGAGGGGCCGGATGCGATCGAGGACTCCTTCGACATCGACGACTACACCAGGTGGCGCCTGCTCGAGGGCCTCGACGACATCGGCATCACGCTGGGTCACGACCAGCTGATCGCGGACTACGAGTCGACCCGACCGAGCTGGAAGCCGGCCACCATTCACGGCTGATCCCCAGTCCCTGCTGGGGATTGAGCCTTCGAGGCCCCTGATCCCGCTCAACCACGGGCGAAAAAAAGTTGGGACTTCCTCGGCGTGGTGATTGTGACATCCGCCACGAGTGCCTAGCGTGACCGCAGGCATAGGTCGGGCAACCGCTCGCCACCCCGGTTCATTGGAAGGGAAGCTAGTGAACAAAACTCAGTTCATCGACGCGCTCGCGTCGCGATACGAAGGCAACCGCAAGGCCGCAGCGCACGCGCTCGACTCGGTCCTCGACACCATCACGCGAGAGGTGGCCAAGGGCGAGAAGGTCGCGATCACCGGCTTCGGGTCGTTCGAGAAGCGGGTGCGCGAGGCCCGGTGGGTCCGCAACCCGCAGACCGGCGACCGGATCAAGGCGAAGAAGACCTCGGTGCCGAAGTTCACCGCGGGCGCCGAGCTCAAGAACGTCGTGTCCGGGGCGAAGAAGCTGCCGAAGCTCACCCTCGCTGCGTCCGGCGCGGCCGCCAAGAAGGCAGCGGCGCCGGCCAAGAAGGCCGCCGCTGCCGCCACCAAGTCGACGCCGGCGAAGAAGTCGGCTCCGGCGAAGAAGTCCACGGCCAAGAAGTCGGCACCGGCGAAGAAGTCGGCACCGGCGAAGAAGTCGGCACCGGCCAAGAAGTCCACCGCCACGAAGTCGTCGGCGGCGAAGAAGTCGGCTCCTGCGAAGAAGTCGGCACCGGCCAAGAAGACCGCGGCCAAGAAGTCGTCGCCCGCCAAGAAGGCCCCGGCGAAGAAGGCTCCGGCCAAGAAGACCGCCGCCAAGAAGTCCTGACGCGGCAACCGCGCCACCGGCGTCCTCGACGGGCCGTCCTCCTGCGGGAGGGCGGCCCGTCGGTGCGCAGGTGCGTCGTGGCGTCGGGGCGGTTGCGACGAGTGGGTCAGTCCCAGGAGAGCCCGACGGTGAGCCGCTCGGTCTCCGGGCCGACGCCGAGGTCGCGGGCCGCGCGCAGGTCGGCCAGGTCGTCGACGTCGCGCCTCAGCGACGGCAGTGCGCCCTCGATCTCGCGTGCGCCCTGGGCGACGTGGGCCTCGCGGGAGCCGACGCCGAAGCACGGGTCGAACGTCACGAGCGGGGCCAGGTAGAGCGTGGTGCCGAGGCCGTCGGCGTCGGCGACGAACGCGGCTTCCGTGCCCCCGGCCTGCTCCAGCGCGGCGGCGAGGTCCTCGGACCTCAACGCCGGCAGGTCGGCGCACAACGCCACCGGCACCAGGGCCGGCCACAACCGGCCGGCTTCTGCGGCAGCCTGCCGCAGGGCGGAGTTGAGACCCGAGCTGTCGCCGTCGGGCACGGTGGCGCAGCCGAGCGCGGCGAAGTGGCGGGAGAACGCGGCATCGTCGGTGGCGACCAGCACCTGCGCGACCGACGGCGTGCGCAGGGCGGCGGCCACCGTGTCGAGCGCGAAGGCCTCGGCCAGGGCCCGGCGCTCGGCGTCGCTGAGGCCCTGGAGCCGCGACTTGCCGATGGTGGGCGGCTTGACCGGGACCACCACGGCGTACGACGCGAGCACCCGCCGATCCTGTCACGAAGGCCCGTGGCCTCCAGGCACGGGAGACCGGGGACGGTAGCGTCAGCACCGTGGTACTTCGCACCTGGGATCGTCGACGCGGCTGGGCCTTCACGGTCGGCGCGAAGATCCTCAAGCCCGCACTGTTCGTGACGACCAGGCACGAGTGGCGTGCCGGGGAGAAGATCCCCGCCAGCGGCGGCTTCGTCCTGGCGCTCAACCACGTGTCCCACGTCGATCCGCTGCTCACCGCCCAGCTGGTCTACGACCACGGCCGGCTGCCGCGCTACCTGGCCAAGGCCGGCCTGTTCAAGAACCGGGCCCTGGGCGGGTTCCTGCGCTCGGCCGGCCAGATCCCGGTGGAGCGGCTGACCGCCCACGCTGTCGGCGCGTACGACGCCGCAGTCGCCGCGGTGCGGGCGGGGGAGTGCGTCGTGGTCTATCCCGAGGGCACGCTCACCCGTGACCCCGACCTGTGGCCGATGACCGGCAAGTCCGGCGCCGCCCGGATCGCGCTGGCGACCGGCTGTCCGGTCGTGCCGGTGGGGCAGTGGGGCGCGCAGCAGGTGCTGGCGCCGTACGCGAGGAAGCCGGACCTCTTCCCCCGCAAGAGGATCACGATGCTGGTGGGCGACCCGGTCGACCTCGCCGACCTCGTCGGCCGTGAGCCCACCCCGCAGGTGGTCCAGCAGGCCACCGACCGGATCATGGCCGCCATCACCGCTCTGGTGGCGGAGATCCGCGGCGAGCAGGCGCCGGCCGAGCGCTTCGACCCTCGGCGCGCCGGGGTCAGCCAGATCGGCAGACCGACCCAGCAGCACGACCAGTCGAAGGATGCGTCATGAGTGGCAAGGTCGCCGTCTTCGGCGCGGGTTCCTGGGGCACCGCCTTCTCGATGGTGCTCGCCGACGGGGGCAACGACGTGACCCTGTGGGCGCGTCGCGAGGAGGTCGCGGAGGGCATCCGGCAGAACCGTGAGAACTCCGACTACCTGCCCGGCATCGAGCTGCCCGCCCGGGTCGACGCCACCCACGACGTGGAGAAGGCCCTGCACGGCGCGGACCTCGTCGTCCTGGCGACCCCGTCGCAGACCCTGCGCGACAACCTCGTCGAGTGGGCGCCGTACGTCGAGGCCGGCGCGGTGTTCGTCTCGCTGATGAAGGGCGTCGAGCTCGGCACCCTCAACCGGATGAGCGAGGTGATCCACCAGGTCACCGGCGCCGGCCCGGAGCGCATCGCGGTGATCAGCGGACCCAACCTGGCCAAGGAGATCGCCCGCCGCGAGCCGGCCGCGTCGGTCGTGGCGTGCGAGGAGGAGTCGGTCGCGCGGATGCTCCAGGACCGCTGCCACTCACCGGCGTTCCGGCCCTACACCAGCGTCGACGTGCTCGGCTGCGAGCTCGGCGGGGCCTACAAGAACGTCGTCGGCATCGCGGTCGGCATGGCGGTCGGCCTGGGGTTCGGCGACAACACCACCGCCTCGGTCATCACCCGCGGACTGGCCGAGACCGCGCGGATGGCCACGAGGCTGGGCGCCAACCCCCTGACGCTGATGGGGCTCGCCGGGCTCGGCGACCTCGTCGCCACCTGCTCCTCGCCGCTCTCACGCAACCGGACCTTCGGGGAGCGGCTGGGCCAGGGCCAGACCACCGAGGAGATCTACGCCTCCACCCGCCAGGTGGCCGAGGGCGCCAAGTCGTGCTCGTCGCTGCGGGCGCTGGGAGCCCGGCTCGGGGTCGACGTCCCGATCGCCGACAGCGTCGACGAGGTCGTGGCCGCGCGGATGACCGCCGGCCAGTGCATGGACTTCTTCCTGCGGCGCGACACCAAGGCCGAGACCGACTGAGGTCGCACCGGCTCAGTGCAGCCCGTCCAGAGCCCTGGCCAGGTCCGCCCACAGGTCCTCGACGTCCTCGATGCCCACGGACAGCCGGACCAGGCCCTCGGGGATCGTGGCCGGCTCGGTCTTCCAGCGGCGTCGTCGCTCGAGGGTCGACTCCACGCCGCCGAGCGAGGTGGCGTGCACCCACAGCCGGGTCTTGCGGGTGAGCAGGTCGGCGGCCAGCGCACCCTCGGCGACCACGACGGAGACGATGGCGCCGAAGCCCGGGTGCCGCACCTCCGAGACCGCGGGGTGGCCGGCCAGCCGGTGGGCCAGCTCGACGGCGTTGGCCTGGGCGCGCTCCATCCGCAGCGGCAGGGTGCGCAGCCCGCGCAGCGCGAGCCAGGCCTCGAAGGTGCCGGGCACCGCCCCCACCAGGTCGCGCCGGCCCTTCAGGACGCCGTGCAGCGCGGAGTCGCGGGTGACGACCGCCCCCATCAGCACGTCGCTGTGCCCGGCGAGGTACTTGGTGACCGAGTGGACCACGATGTCGGCCCCGAGCTCGAGGGGCCGCTGCAGGACGGGAGTGGCGAAGGTGTTGTCGACGACGGCGACGGCCCCCGCGTCGTGGGCCGCGGCGATCAGGGTCTCGAGGTCGGCGACCTCGAGCGCCGGGTTGGTCGGCGACTCCAGCCACACCAGGGCTGCGTCGTCGAGCGCCGCGACGGTCGCGGCGGTGTCGCTGATGTCGACCAGGCGCGTGCGCAGGCGCCCACGGGCCTCCAGGTCGCCCAGGGCCACCGTCGTGCCCTGGTAGGCGTGGTGCGGCGCGACGACGAGCGCGTCCTGGCCGACCAGGTCGAGCACCGTGCTGACCGCGGCCATGCCGGAGGAGAAGGACAGTGCGCTCCCGCCCTCCAGGGCGCCCAGCACCTCCTCGAAGGCGGCCCAGGTGGGGTTGCCGTAGCGGCCGTACTCGCGGTCGCCCCCGGCGACGTACGTCGAGGCCATGGTGATCGGCTCGTTGAGCGGCTGGTCCGGGTCGTGCGGGGGGCGCCCGGCGGTGACCGCGAGCGTGGCGGGGCGGAGGTCGGGCACGTCCGGAGTCATGTCGGAACCCTAGATCGGCGGGTGGATCGGTAGGGTCGGCGGGATGAACGCGCCAGACCCCGGCCCCCGCGAGGGCCGCAAGCCCCGTGTGGCCGTCGTGTTCGGTGGCCGCTCCAGCGAGCACGCCATCTCCTGCGTCACCGCCGGCAGCGTGCTGCGGGCCATCGACCGGGAGCAGTACGACGTCGTCCCGGTCGGCATCGCGCAGGACGGGCGCTGGGTGCTGGAGTCAGGTGACCACGAGGCGCTGCGGATCGAGAGCGCCGACCGGCTGCCGCACGTCGACGCGGAGCGGTCGGCCGTGGCGCTGGCGCGCACCGACGGCGCCACCGACCTCACCGTCCAGGAGCCGGCGCAGCCGCCCCGCACGCTCGGCGAGGTCGACGTGGTCTTCCCGCTGCTGCACGGTCCGTGGGGCGAGGACGGCACCCTCCAGGGGATGCTCGAGATGGCCGGCGTGCGCTACGTCGGGGCTGGGGTGCTGGCCTCCGCGGTGAGCATGGACAAGGCCTACATGAAGGTGGTGCTGGCCGCCGCCGGACTGCCCGTGCTGCCGTCGGTCACGGTCACCGAGCGGCAGTGGGCGAGCGACCCGCAGGCCTGCCGGACCCGGGCCGACGCGCTGGGCTACCCGCTCTTCGTCAAGCCCGCACGCGGCGGGTCCAGCATCGGCATCTCCAAGGCCCACGACGCCTCGGAGCTCGAGGCGTGCCTCGCCGAGGCCCACCGCCACGACCCGAAGGCGCTCGTCGAGGTCTCGGCGGAGGGCGCCCGGGAGGTCGAGTGCGGTGTGCTGCAGGCCCTCGACGGCACCCCTGAGACGAGCCTGCCCGCCGAGCTGCGGGTCGGCGGCGACCACGAGTTCTACGACTTCGCGGCGAAGTACCTTCCGGGCGAGCACACCGAGATCGACGTCCCGGCCGACCTGCCCGACGACGTGACCGCCCGGGTGCGCGACCTGGCCGCCGCGGCGTTCGAGGCGGTGGGCGGCGAAGGCCTGGCCCGGGTCGACTTCTTCGTCATGCCCGACGAGTCCCTGGTCGTCAACGAGATCAACACGATGCCGGGGTTCACCCCCACCTCGATGTTCCCCCAGATGTGGGCCGCCAGCGGCCTGGACTACCCGGCGCTCGTCGACCGGCTGCTCCGGCTCGCGCTGGCCCGCGGCACCGGGCTGCGCTGATCCAGGGTCAGAGGCACTCGTCGACGAGCGTCAGCTGCGACTCGATCGGGTCGGACAGCTCGGCCAGCGCCGCCGCCGCGCCGTCGGGGCGGTAGTCGACGGGCACGTCGAGCTGCACGATCGGACGGTGGCTCATCGCCGACAGCACGGCGTCGGCCTCGGGGTCGGACACGAGCGCGCGGGGGATGAACCAGCCGATGTCGTTGACCTGGTCGCACGAGGCGAAGCGGTCGAAGTCGGGTGGGACCCGGTCGGTGCAGGTGACCGCGATCGGCGGGTCGCCGTACGCCGCCCCGAGCGCGTCGGTCGGCACGACCTCGCGCCGGTCCTGCCCGGCGAGGGTCTCGGGCAGGGCGTCCAGGAAGTCGCGGCAGGCGGGTTCCCAGCCGACCGCCAGCGGTGCCGGGGTCAGCGGCACCGGCTCGGCCGAGCAGGCGGAGATCGCGAGCGAGGTCAGGACGCCCACCGCGCACAGCACGACGCCCCGGGCGGACCCGGGGCGTCGGAGTGCGGTGCTGCGGCTGCTCGGGCTCAGATGTGGACCACGGGGCAGGTCAGGGTGCGGGTGATGCCGTCGAGGTTCTGGACCTTCGACACCACCAGCTTGCCGAGCTCGTCGACGTTCCGGGCCTCGGCCCGGACGATCACGTCGTAGGGCCCCGTGACGTCCTCGGCGAGGGTCACGCCCTTGACCTGTGCGATGGCCTTGGCCACCTCCGCAGCCTTGCCGACATCAGTCTGGATCAGGATGTACGCCTGGACGACCATGGACTCTCCTCGCGTCGTTGCGTGTGCGGCCAAAACCTACCCTGCCCCGGCCTCGGGCGGATAGGGAGCCCTCGGGGGCGCCCGCACCGACGAGCGGCGCGCCCCGGTCTGGTGGGATGGGGGCATGCCCCAGGTCGACGCGCTGCCCCCCGACGCCACCCTTGCCGACGTGGGCGAGTTCGGCCTGATCGCGAGGCTCACCGCACTGTTCCCGCAGGGCGAGCACGTGCTCGTCGGGCCCGGCGACGACGCGGCCGTGCTGCGGGTCAAGGTCGGCCACGTGGTCGTCTCCAGCGACCTGATGGTCGAGGGGCGGCACTTCCGCCGCGACTGGGCCTCTGCCGAGGACGTCGGGCACCGCGCCGCCGCGCAGAACCTCTCGGACATCAACGCGATGGGCGGGCGGGCCACGTCGCTGACGATCGGTCTGGCGGCCCCGCCCGACCTGCCGGCGGCCTGGGCGCTCGACTTCGCCCGCGGCTTCGCCGAGGAGTGCGCGCTGGTGGGGGCCAGCGTGGTCGGTGGCGACCTGACGCGGGCCGACCAGGTGGTGATCGCCGTGACGGTGATCGGGGCCTGCACCCAGGCTCCGGTGCTGCGCTCCGGGGCCGAGCCCGGTGACCTGGTGGCCCTGGTCGGTCGCCAGGGCTGGGCCGCGGGTGGGCTCGCGGTGCTGGGCCGCGGCTTCCGCTCCCCACGCGCGCTGGTCGAGGCCTACCGGCGCCCCGAGCCGCCGTACGTCGCCGGCCGGGAGGCCGCCGAGGCCGGGGCCACCGCGATGATCGACGTCTCGGACGGGCTGGTCGCCGACGTCGGCCACCTCGCCGCGGCCTCAGGGGTCAGCATCGACCTGGTCCGCGACGCCTTCGAGATCCCCGAGCCGCTCCAGGCGGTGGCCGCGGCGACCGGGGTGGACCCGGTGCAGCTCGTGCTCGGCGGGGGAGACGACCACGCGCTCGTGGCGACCTTCCCCGACGCGGGCTCGGTGCCGGCCGGGTGGGCCGTGGTGGGCCGGGTCGGCCCGGTCGGGGAGAGCGAGGCCGGAGCGGTCACGGTCGACGGCGCCGCGTACGACGGTCCCGCGGGCTGGACGCACTTCTGACCGCTGGGCGGACGACGAACGAGGCCGCCACCCGAGCGGGTGACGGCCTCGGACACTCCCGGGCCCGAGCCCGGAGAGCGAGGTCTGTCAGGTCAGCGGCTGACCTTGCCGGCCTTGAGGCAGCCGGTGCACACGTTGAGACGCTTGGGGCTGCCGTTGACGGTGGCCCGGACGCGCTGGATGTTGGGGTTGAAGCGACGCTTCGTGATCTTGCGCGACCACGGTCGGTTGTTGCCGAAGGTCGGCTTCTTGGCGCAGATGTCGCACACGGCAGCCACGGGTTGACTCCTGGGGATCTTCGTTCACGGTCTGAGGGCCCGCGGAGCGGGCAACCGAAGAAGAGTATCGGACCGTCGTCCCGAGCCCCAAAACGTGATCGGGAACGGCGGTCGCCGGGGCGGTGGTCGACCACTACCCTGAGGCCTCGCACCCCCGTCCACCCATCCCCGACCCGAGGCAGGCGCATGGAAGAGACACCCCGAGGCGGCACCATCTCGCTCGGGGTCGTGCTGCGCTTCATCGAGATCGCCGCGGACGCGTTGGGCGAGGCCCGCGAGGAGATCGACGCGCTCAACGTCTACCCCGTGCCCGACGGCGACACCGGCACCAACATGTTCCTCACCGTCTCCGCGGCCCGCGACGCGGTCCGCGAGGCGATCCGGGAGGCCGCGACCGCGAGCCCGACGGACGGGTCCGGCCCGGGCTCCCCGCAGGCGCGCGACGACCAGGCCGCACGAGCCGCGGCCCTGGCGGCCCTGAGCCGCGGGGCGCTGCTGGGGGCTCGCGGCAACTCCGGGGTGATCCTCAGCGAGATGCTGGGTGCCATCGCGCGCCGGATCGCCCTCGGGACCCCCGAGGAGCGCAACGCCGAGATCATGGCCGACGCGCTGCACCGCGCCACCGAGGCCAGCTACGCCGCGGTCGGTGAGCCGGTCGAGGGGACCATGCTCACCGTCGCGCGGGCCGCCTCCGACGCCGCCCGCGAGCTCGTCGCCCACGACGCCTCACGGGCCCGCGACGTGTTCACGACCGCGGCCGCGGCGGCCCGGGAGGCCCTGGCCCGCACGCCCGAGCAGCTCGCGGTGCTGCGCGACGCCGGCGTCGTCGACGCCGGCGGGCGCGGGCTGTGCGTGATCCTCGACGCCGCCGAGACCGCGCTGACCGGCCGGCGCCCGGTGCCGGTGACCAGCCCGCTCGGCCAGCACCACATCCCGGTCCCGCTGCGGGCGGCCGCGCCGGAGGGCGACCTGACGGCCGACGGTCCCGCCTACGAGGTGATGTACCTCCTCGACGCCGAGGAGGAGCGGGTGGCGGGCCTGCGCGCCGCGCTCGCGCCGCTCGGCGACTCGCTGGTGGTCGTGGGCGGCGAGGGCCTGTGGAACGTCCACGTCCACGTCGACGACGTGGGCGCCGCCATCGAGGCCGGCATCGAGGCCGGCCGCCCGCACCGGGTGCGGGTGACCCACTTCGCCGAGCAGGTCGACGAGGCCCGCCGGCACCAGGCGGGGCACCCGGCGGGGCACCAGGGCGGCCGGGCCGCTGCCCGGCGGACCGGGCGCTGTGTCGTCGCAGTGGCGGCCGGCCCCGGTCTGGCCGCGCTGTTCGCCGAGGCGGGAGCGGTCGTCGTACGCGGCGGACCCGGCGACCGGCCCTCGACGGGGGCGCTGCTCGAGGCGATCACCGGCTGCGGCGCCGTCGAGGTCGTGCTCCTGCCCAACGACGCCGACTCCGTGCGTGCCGCGCAGGTCGCGGCCCGCACGGCGGAGGCCGACACCGGGGTGCGGGTCGCGGTGATCCCCACCCAGGCCCAGGTGCAGGGCCTGGCCGCGCTGGCGGTCCACGAGCCCGGACGCGCGTTCGACCAGGACGTGCTGGAGATGACCGCGACCGCCCGCCACGCGCGCCACGGCGCGGTGACGGTCGCCGCGAAGCAGGCGATGACGATGGCCGGGCCCTGCCAGCCCGGCGACGTGCTGGGCGCCATCGAGGGCGACTTCGTGGTGGTGGGCGAGGACCTGGTCGCCGTCACGACCGAGGTGCTGCACCGGCTGCTGGCCGGCGGGGGTGAGCTGGTCACGCTGGTGGGGGGCGCCGACGCCGGCACGTTGCTGCCCGACGCGGCGGCCTGGCTCGACCGGGAGCACCCCACTGTCGACGTCGTGGTGTACGACGGGGGGCAGGAGCGCTACCCGCTCCTGCTGTCCGTCGAGTAGTCCGCCCGAGGAGCGCAGTGATCACGTTCGAGACCCCGGTGGTCGCCGTCGTCGGCGACGCCGTGGCCAAGCGGAGGAAGATCGAGGAGGGCCTGGGGCTGACGACGGTCGGCGACCTGCTGCGGCACTTCCCGCGGCGCTACGTCCGCACCGCCGAGCTCACCCGGATCACCGACCTGAAGGTCGGCCAGCTGATCACCGTGGTCGGTGAGATCGTCTCCAGCGACCTGAGGACCTACCGCGACAAGCGCACCGGCCGCCCCGCCTACCGGCTCGAGACGGTGCTCGCCACCGCCGGCCAGCAGCTGCAGATCACCTACTTCGCGAAGAACGGCGGCATGGCCCAGTCCTTCGCCCGCACCTACGCCGTGGGTCGGCGCGGGCTCTTCCTGGGCCAGGTGGGCCGCTTCCGCGACGCCTGGCAGCTGACCAACCCCCAGATGTTCCTGTTCGGGAGCGAGGAGGCCGGCATGGTGGCCGAGCTCCCGCCGCTCTACCCGATCTACCCGCTGACCAAGGGTCTCTACACCTGGGACCTCGAGCGGTCCGTCGCGTTCGCGCTCACCGTGGTGGAGATGCCCGACGACGTGGTCCCCGAGCACGTCCGCCGCGCCCACGACGTCCTCGACCTGCACACGGCCTACCAGTGGGTGCACGCACCCTCCGACCACCGTCAGGTCACGGCGGCCCACCGGCGGTTCCGCTTCGAGGAGGCCCTGGTCACCCAGCTGGTGCTGGGGCGGCGCCGGCGCGCGGTGCGGGCGCTGGGCGCGCGGGCCCGCGACGGGGGCGACGGCGCGCTGCTGGCGGCGTTCGACGCCCGGTTGCCCTTCGAGCTGACCGCCGGTCAGCAGCGGGTCGGCGAGCAGGTCGCGGCCGACCTCGCGCAGCCCCACCCGATGAACCGTCTGCTCCAGGGCGAGGTCGGCTCCGGCAAGACCCTCGTGGCGCTGCGCGCCATGCTGCGCGTGGTCGACTCCGGCGGACAGGCGGCGCTGCTGGCGCCGACCGAGGTCCTGGCCCAGCAGCACCACCGGTCGATCACCGCGCTGCTCGGCGACCTCGCCGACGGGGGGCGGCTCGGCGGCCCGGCGGAGGCGACGTCGGTGGAGCTGCTCACCGGGTCGATGACCCGCGCCCAGCGTCGCGAGCCGCTGCTGCGCGTCGCCAGCGGCGAGGCCGGCATCATCATCGGCACCCACGCCCTGCTCGAGCAGGAGGTGGGATTCGCCGACCTCGGGCTGGTGGTCGTCGACGAGCAGCACCGCTTCGGGGTCGAGCAGCGTGCCGCCCTCACCGACAAGGCGGTCGACCCGCCCCACGTGCTGGTCATGACCGCCACCCCGATCCCGCGCACGGTGGCCATGACCGTCTTCGGCGACCTGGAGACCTCGGTCCTCGACGAGCTCCCGGCCGGGCGGGCGCCGATCCAGACCACGGTCGTCGACCTGCTCGCCCATGCCGACTGGATGCCGCGGGTGTGGCAGCGGGTCAGCGAGGAGGTCCAGCAGGGCCACCAGGTCTACGTCGTGTGCCCGCGGATCAGCGGCGACGAGCCCGAGCAGGGGGAGCGCGACCAGCGCGACCTCGACCCCGACGGGCAGGAGCTCCCGCTGGAGAAGCGCCCGCTCGCGGCCGTCGAGCAGGTCGCGCCCGAGCTCGCCGAGGGACCCCTCGCGGGGCTCCGCGTCGCGCCGCTGCACGGGCGGATGGCCCCCGACCACAAGGACGCCACGATGCGGGCCTTCGCGGCCGGGGAGATCGACGTGCTGGTCGCCACCACCGTGATCGAGGTCGGCGTCGACGTGCCCAACGCCACCACCATGGTCCTGCTCGACGCCGACCGCTTCGGGGTCTCCCAGCTCCACCAGCTGCGCGGCCGGGTCGGCCGGGGCGGCCACCCGGGGCTGTGCCTGCTGGTCAGCGGGGCGCTGCACCTCGACTCGTCCGCCGGAGAACGGCTGACCGCGGTGGCCTCGACGACCGACGGCTTCGAGCTGAGCCGCGTCGACCTCGAGCAGCGGCGCGAGGGTGACGTGCTCGGACGCTCCCAGTCGGGTCGTCGCTCCGGGCTGGAGAACCTCCGGGTGCTGCGCGACGAGGACACCATCGTCGAGGCCCGCCGGGCGGCCGAGGCGCTGCTCGACGCCGATCCCGCCCTCGACTCCACCCCCGAGCTCGCCGGTGCGGTGCTGCTGCTGGAGGCGTCCCAGCAGTCCGACTTCATGGAGAAGTCGTGACCCGGATCATCGGCGGAGCCGTCGGCGGCCGGCGGATCGCCACCCCGCCGGGGGAGGCCACGCGACCGACCAGCGACCGGGTGCGGGAGGCGCTGTTCTCGGCGGTCGAGTCCTGGTGCGGGTCGCTGCACGGCCTGCGGGTCCTCGACCTGTACGCCGGCTCGGGGGCGCTGGGTCTCGAGGCCTGGTCGCGGGGCGCCGCCGCCGTGACGCTGGTCGAGGCCGACCGGCGGACCGCCCGGCTGGTCGGCGACAACGCCCGCAGCCTCGGCTGCGCCGTCGCCGAGGTCGTCCCGCGCCGGGTCGAGCAGGTGCTCGCCGTCCCGCCCGACGCTCCCTACGACCTGGTCCTGGCCGACCCGCCCTACCCCCTGACCGAGGACGCCCTCGCCCACGTGCTGACCCTGCTCGCCACCGCGCCGGAGGACGCCTCGACCGGCGCAACGGGCTGGCTGGCCCCGGGCGCCCTCGTCGTGCTCGAGCGGTCTCGGCGCAGCCCCGAGCCGCGGTGGCCCGACGGCCTCGTGGGCTCCCGTTCGAAGCGCTACGGCGAGACCACGCTCTGGTACGGTCGCGCCGCCCCGAGCGACCACCCGAACGATCCACCCGAACGACCACCCGAACGACCCGAGCGAGGACAAGGACTAGCCCGTGCGCCGAGCCGTCTGCCCCGGATCCTTCGACCCCGTCACCCACGGCCACCTCGACATCGTGGGCCGCGCCTCGCGCCTGTTCGACGAGGTCGTCGTCGCGGTCGGCGTCAACGCCTCCAAGAACCGCCTGTTCAGCCCCGACGAGCGGATCGAGATGCTCCGGCAGGCCTGCGCCGGGTTCGACAACGTCCGGGTCGACGGCTTCTCCGGCCTGCTGACCACGTTCTGCCAGGAGCACGACGTCCACGCGATCGTGAAGGGCCTGCGCGCGGTCAGCGACTTCGACTACGAGCTGCAGATGGCCCAGATGAACGCCTCGCTCACCGAGGTCGAGACGGTCTTCATCCCCACCAGCCCCGAGTACTCCTTCCTGGCCTCGAGCCTCATCAAGGAGGTCGCGGCCTTCGGGGGCGACGTCTCCGGCCTGCTGCCCGACTTCGTGCTCGAGCGGCTCACCGAGCGGCTGGCGCAGCGAGCGGCGGAGCGGGCCGAGCAGGCCGACGGAGACCGTGGATGACCTCGCGGTTTGGTCCGGGTGTCGCTCGCCCGATACTCTGATCGCTGATCCGAACGTGCCTGACCCGGAAGTGATCTCCTGAAGAAGCTGGACCACCGTGCGCCGCTCGTGCTCGACACACGCGAGCTGAGCCGCCGCCCGGGGTCCCAGCACGAGGTGACGCGGACGGTTCCGGCCCCGCCGGATCTTGGCATCGAAGTCCTCCGTGTCCCCGAGGGTGCGCCGGTCGAGCTTGACCTGCGCCTCGAGGCGGTCATGGAGGGAGTCCTGGTCACGGGGACGGCTCACGCCGCCCTCGACGGCGAGTGCGCGCGGTGCCTGGGACCGATCTCCGAACCGTTGGAGGTCGACTTCCAGGAGCTGTTCGTCTACGACGACGTACGTGACAAGGGTGCTCCCGCCGAGGAGGACGAGATCAGCACGCTCGAGGACGACCTGCTCGACCTCGAGCCCCTGCTGCGGGACGCGGTGGTGCTCGCGCTACCGTTCCAGCCGCTGTGCGAGGACGACTGTCCCGGGTTGTGCGTCGATTGTGGCGCTCGCCTGGCCGATGACCCGGACCACGCTCACGAGGCGCCGATCGACCCACGATGGGCCGGTCTGACGGCGCTGACGCAGGACCCCGAACTTAGCGAATGAGGAGAAGACAGTGGCTGTCCCGAAGCGGAAGATGTCGCGGAGCAACACGCGCCACCGGCGTTCGCAGTGGAAGGCCGTGGCGCCGACCCTGGTGACCTGCGCCAACCCCGCCTGCGGTGCCCAGCACCTGCCGCACCGCGCGTGCGGCACGTGCGGTCAGTACGGCGCGCGGAACGCCCGCCGCCAGGTGCTCTGACCGTTCCCACCTCGACGCTGTGAGCGGCACGAGCGACGTCATCGACGACTTCAGTCGTCCGGCGTCCGCGGACGACCACGCGGAGCTGCGCCAGGCGCTCGGGCACCCCGAGCTCGACCCGGCGCTGCTCCGGCGCGCGCTGACCCACCGCTCCTACGCCTACGAGAACGGCGGGCTGCCGACCAACGAGCGGCTGGAGTTCCTCGGCGACTCCGTGCTCGGCGTCGTGGTCACCGAGACGCTCTACCTCATGCACCCCGACCTCTCGGAGGGTCGGCTGGCCAAGCTCCGGGCGGCGGTCGTCAACGCCCGCGCCCTGGCCCAGGTCGCCCGCACGATCGGGCTGGGCAAGGAGATCATGCTCGGGCGCGGCGAGGAGACCACCGGCGGTCGCGAGAAGGCCTCGATCCTCTCCGACACCGTCGAGGCGGTGATCGGTGCGGTCCACATCAGCGGCGGCCTCGAGGCGGCCAGCGGTGTCGTCCACCTGCTCTTCGACCCGCTCATCGAGGCGGCCTCCGCCCTGGGCGCCGGTCTCGACTGGAAGACCTCGCTGCAGGAGATCGCCGCCGAGCACGGTCTGGGTGTGCCCGAGTACGTCATCACCGACGAGGGCCCCGACCACATGAAGACCTTCACCGCCCAGGTCCGGGTGGGCGGCACGCTGCACGGCAACGGCCTCGGCCGGTCGAAGAAGGAGGCCGAGCAGGCCGCCGCGGAGACGGCCTACGGCACGGTCAGCGAGGCGCTCGGCATCGTCGACGTCGCGGGCGACTGACCGGCCCTTGCCCGAGCTCCCCGAGGTCGAGGTCGTCCGCGCCGGCCTCGAGCGGCACGTGCTCGGCGCTACCGTGGTCGGCGTCGAGGTGCTGCACCCGCGCCCCGTACGTCGTGACCCGCGCGGTCCCGCCGGCTTCGCCGCCGCGCTGAGCGGCCGTCGGCTGGTCGGCGCCCACCGGCGCGGCAAGTACCTCTGGCTCCCGCTGGACAACGGTGACGCGCTGCTCGGCCACCTCGGGATGAGCGGCCAGCTGCTCGTGCAGCCCCGCGAGGCGCCCGACGAGCGGCACCTGCGCGTCCGGCTGACGCTGGAGGGGGCCGCCGAGGGCCGGGACCTCCGCTTCGTCGACCAGCGGATGTTCGGTGGCCTGCTGGTCTCCGCGGGCGGCGCCGAGCTGCCGCCCGAGATCGCCCACATCGCCCGTGACCCGCTCGACCCCGACTTCGACGACGACGAGTTCGTGACCCGCGTACGCCGGCGCCGCTCCGGGGTGAAGCGGCTGCTGCTCGACCAGGGCCTGGTGTCCGGGGTCGGCAACATCTACGCCGACGAGGCGCTGTGGCGCGCCCGTCTGCACGGTGAGCGCCCCGGCGACCGGCTGAGCGCCCGCCAGGTCCGCGAGGTGCTCGCCGAGGCGCGCACGGTGATGGGGGAGGCCCTCGCCCAGGGCGGCACCTCCTTCGACGCGCTCTACGTCAACGTCAACGGCGAGTCGGGCTACTTCGACCGCTCGCTGCACGCCTACGGCCGCGAGGACCAGCCGTGCGACCGCTGCGGCACCCCGATCCGGCGGGCGGCGTTCATGAACCGGTCGTCGTACTCCTGCCCGGTGTGCCAGCCCGCTCCCCGGGTGCGCCGCGCTGTGGTGCCGCGCAGCGTCGTCGCCGACTGACAGCCGGGTCGACGCCGGATCGGCGCCGGAGCGGCCCCGGATTGACCCCGGGACGGCTTGGTGGGACTCTTGTAGGTGGCCCATTTCCTGCGGCCCCACCCCACGTACCGGAAGGTTTTGCTCATGGCCAAGGCGCTGATCGGCTACCTGAACAGCGACCTGCGAGACCCCCGCACGACGGCCGAGAACGCTCGGCTCCGCGCACGGGTCGCCGAGCTCGAGTCCCTCGTCGTCCGCCTCTCCGAGGAGAACGACCGGCTGGTGGCCGCCCGTGCCGCCGAGCTGCTCGAGCACGGACTGCAGCCCGTCTGACCGCTCGCCCCGACCTCCGACCGCCGGGCCGGAGCGAGGGGCGTCACGGCTGTATCGCGAGGAAGACGAAGGCGCTGAACAGCGCCAGGTGGACCGCCCCCTGCAGCGGCTTGGCCCGCCCGGGGACGACCGTGAGCACCCCCACCACGGCCGAGAGCGACAGCAGCACGATCTGCACCGGCTCCAGGCCCAGGTCCAGCGGTCCGTCGAGCCAGATGCTGGCCACGGCCAAGGTGGGGATCGTCAGGCCGATCGAGGCCATCGCGGAGCCGTAGGCGAGGTTGAGGCTGACCTGGACCTTGTCCCGGGCGGCGGCCCGACCGGCGGCGATCGACTCCGGCAGCAGCACGAGCAGGGCGATGAGGACCCCCACGAACGCGTGGGGCAGCCCGGCGGCCGAGACCGCGTCCTCGATCGTGGCCGACTCGACCTTCGCCAGGCCCACGACGGCGACGAGCGAGACCAGGAGCAGGCCCAGGCTGGTCAGGGTCGCCCGGTCCGAGGGCGGGTCGGCGTGCCCGTCGCCGTCGTCGTCGGACGGGCCGCGGTCGGTGTCGACCGGCAGGAAGAAGTCGCGGTGCCGCACGGTCTGGGTGAACACGAACAGCGCGTAGAGCGTCAACGAGGCGACGGCCGCGAACGCCAGCTGCGAGGACGAGAACTCGGGTCCGGGCTCGGAGGTGGTGAAGCGGGGCAGCAGCAGGGTCAGGCCGGCGAGCGTGATCACGGTGGCCAGCGCCGCCCCCGTGCCCTCGGCGTTGAAGACCGCGAGGTGGTGCTTGAGCGCGCCGATGAGCAGGGAGAGCCCGACGATGCCGTTCACCGTGATCATCACGGCGGCGAACACGGTGTCGCGAGCCAGGGTCGAGACGCCCTCGCCGCCCGACAGCATCAGGCTGATGATCAGCGCGACCTCGATCACCGTCACCGCGACGGCCAGCACCAGCGAGCCGAAGGGTTCACCCACGCGGTGAGCGACCAGCTCGGCGTGGTGCACCGCCGCCAGCACCGCGCCCACGAGGAGCACCCCCAGCCCGGCTGCGAGCACGGGGCCGGGGTAGGTGCCCCAGGTCGGCACCAGCACCGCCACGGCCAGCACCGGCACCACCACGGTCCACGGGAGACGGCCGGCTGACGCGGTCGTGGTCATGACGCACATCCTAGGAGCGCGGCCCCGGGGCGCCTCGGCCAGGGTTTCCGCGCGACTGCGGGCGCGGCGTACGCTGGGCAGTCGTCCTGGTCCCGATCCCCCTGAGGTGAACGCGTGTCTGCCGAGTCGGTCTTCCCCCGTCTGGAGCCCCGTCTCCACGAGGTGACCAAGCCGATCCAGTACGTCGGCGGCGAGCTCAACTCCACCGTCAAGGACTGGGACTGCGCCGCCACGTCCGGCGACGGCGGCGAGACCGTGCGCTGGGCGCTGATGTACCCCGACGCCTACGAGGTCGGCCTGCCCAACCAGGGCGTGCAGATCCTCTACGAGGTGCTCAACGAGCGCGACTGGATCGTGGCCGAGCGCACCTACTCGGTGTGGCCCGACATGGAGCGCCTGATGCGCGAGGGCGACGCCCTGGGGCCGATCCCGCAGTTCACGGTCGACGCCCACCGACCGGTGCGTGACTTCGACGTGTTCGGGCTCAGCTTCTCCACCGAGCTCGGCTACACCAACATGCTGAACGCGCTCGACCTCGCCGGCATCCCGCTGCACAGCGTCGACCGCACCGACGACGACCCGATCGTGCTGGCCGGCGGCCACGCGGCGTTCAACCCCGAGCCGGTCGCCGACTTCCTCGACGCCGCCGTCCTGGGCGACGGCGAGGAGGTCGTGCTCGCGATCTCCGAGGTCGTGCGCGAGTGGAAGGGCGAGGGTCGCCCCGGGGGACGCGAGGAGGTCCTGCGCCGGCTCGCGGTGACCGGCAACATCTACGTGCCGCGCTTCTACGACGTCGTCTACGCCGAGGACGGCACCATCGAGGCCGTCGTGCCCAACCGGCCCGGGCTGCCGTTCCGCGTCACCAAGCACACGCTGATGGACCTCGACGCCTGGCCCTACCCGCGCAAGCCGCTGGTGCCGCTGGCCGAGACGGTGCACGAGCGGTTCTCGGTGGAGATCTTCCGAGGCTGCACGCGCGGCTGCCGCTTCTGCCAGGCGGGCATGATCACGCGGCCGGTGCGCGAACGCTCGATCGAGACGATCGGCGACATGGTCGAGAACGGCATCCGCCAGTCGGGCTTCGAGGAGGTCGGCCTGCTCTCGCTGAGCTCCGCCGACCACACCGAGATCGGCGAGGTCGCCAAGGGACTGGCCGACCGCTACGAGGGCACCAACGTCTCGCTGTCGCTGCCCAGCACGCGCGTCGACGCCTTCAACATCACGCTCGCCAACGAGTTCTCCCGCAACGGCCGTCGCTCGGGCCTGACCTTCGCGCCCGAGGGCGGCTCGGAGCGGCTGCGCAAGGTGATCAACAAGATGGTCACCGAGGAGGACCTGATCCGCACCGTCGCGACGGCGTACTCCCACGGGTGGCGGCAGGTGAAGCTCTACTTCATGGTCGGGCTCCCCACCGAGACCGACGAGGACGTGATGCAGATCGCCGAGCTGGCGAAGAAGGTGATCGCCAAGGGCCGCGAGGTCTCCGGACGCAACGACATCCGCTGCACCGTCTCGATCGGCGGCTTCGTGCCCAAGCCGCACACGCCGTTCCAGTGGGCCGCGCAGCTCGACCACGAGACGACCGACCGTCGGCTCACCCAGCTGCGCGACACGGTGCGCGAGGACCGCAAGTTCGCCCGCGCCATCGGCTTCCGCTACCACGACGGCAAGCCCGGCATCATCGAGGGACTCCTCTCCCGGGGCGACCGCCGGGTCGGCGCGGTCATCGAGCAGGTCTGGCGCGACGGCGGCCGGTTCGACGGCTGGAGCGAGCACTTCTCCTACGACCGGTGGATCGGGGCCGCCCGGACCGCGTTCGAGGGCACCGACGTCGACCTCGACTGGTACACCACCCGCGAGCGCACCTACGACGAGGTGCTGCCCTGGGACCACCTCGACTCCGGCCTCGACAAGGACTGGCTGTGGGCCGACTGGGAGGACGCGCTCGACCCCGACTCCGTCGACGTCGAGGACTGCCGCTGGACGCCCTGCTACGACTGCGGCGTCTGCCCCGAGATGGGCACCGAGATCCAGGTCGGGCCCACCGGCAAGCAGCTGCTGCCGCTCAGCGTGGTCTGAGCGGCCCTCGGTCTCGGGCTGGGGGGCTCAGCCGAGCTTGTCGGTGAGCTCCTCGCCGCTGGTCGTGTGGGCCACGCAGGCCAGCAGGTCGCCGGACTCCGGAGCGCTCGCCTGGGTCAGTGCGGTGACGGTCACGCCCTCGGGGATGGCCGCGAGCACGTCGTCGGCGATCAGCGGCCGGCAGGCCTCGTCGGCGCTCTGGTCGCCGTAGGCGTCGGCCTCCTCGGTGTCCAGGGTGTTGGTGCCGACCACCTCGGCGTCGTGCGCCTCGGTGCACTCGACGATCTCGATGCTCTCCACCCCGCCGCTCGCCCCGTCGTTGAGACCGTCGGCGGTGAAGCACTGCCCGGTCTCCAGGTCGTCGATGGGCGTGCTCCCGAACATCACGCCCAGCGTGATCAGCGCGACCCAGCCGATGATCACCACGGCGTTGACGACCAGGGCGATGATCGCCAGCAGCCGCCCGGCCTTCTTGCCGGTCAGCACCACGATCGCCAGCACGACGGAGACGAGGTTGGTGATCAGGCAGGGGATGCAGGCCAGGACCAGGGCCCAGATCGCCAGCGCCTGGCTGGGCGGCTTCTCGTAGGTCGGGCCGTACGCCGGCGGCGGCTGGCCGTAGGCCGGCGGTTGGCCGTAGGTGGGGGGCTGGTCCGGGGCCGAGGGCTGGCCGTAGGGCGGCGGCTGACCCGGCGTCGGCTGCCCGTAGGGCGGGGGCGTCGGAGGCGGCGGGGGCGCGCCGTACGGGTTCTGCGCGCCGGCCGGGTCGTCGGGGCCGCTGGGCGGGGGAGTGGTGGACATCGGTTGCCTCCTGGCTCGCGGCCCGTCGGGCCACCTCGGTCGCGTCACTGTAGGACGTGGAGGATGGTGCTGTGCGCCGAATCACCGACCAGGAGCGACGTCACCGGCTCGGTGCCCGCCACGCGCTGGCGCCCTCGGCCCGAGCCGCCACCCCGGTGGCGGCCACGGAGGCCGTCACGGTCCTGCACAGCACGGAGCCGGCCACGGTCTACCTCTCGCTGTGGGCCCGTGTGGACGGGCTGATGGTCGCCGACGTCGACCGCGCCCTCTACGAGGACCGCACGCTGGTCAAGCAGCTGGCGATGCGCCGCACGCTGTTCGTCTTCCCGCGCGACCTGCTGCCGGCCGCCTGGGGCAGCGCGTCGGTCCGGGTCGCCGAGATCGAGCGGCGCCGGATGGTCAAGGACCTCGAGAAGGACGGTGTCGCCACCGACGGTGCCGCGTGGCTCGAGGCGGCCCGGACCGCGGTGCTGGCCGAGATCGCGCAGCAGCCCGAGGGCCTCACCGGTCTCGAGGTGCGGGAGCGGGTGCCGGCGTTCGCGGTGCAGGTGGCGGTCGCGGGCGGGTCGGTCTGGGGACCCGCCCGGGTGCTCACCCACCTCGGCGCCTCGGCCGAGATCGTCCGGGCGGTCAACACCGGTCACTGGCGCACCTCACGCCCCCGCTGGGCGACCATGGCCTCCTGGCTCCCCGAGGTGCCCGACCCGCTGCCCGAGGACGAGGGCTACGCCGCGCTGGTCGCCCGCTGGCTGGGCTCCTTCGGGCCCGGCACCGAGACCGACCTCGGGTGGTGGCTCGGGGCGACCAAGGCCGCCGTACGCCGGGCGCTCGCCGCGGTGGGGGCCGTCGCGGTCGCGCTGGAGGGCGACGAGCCCGGCTGGGTGCTTCCGGAGGACCTCGAGCCGGTCGCCGACCCCGGCCCCTGGGTGGCGCTGCTGCCGGTGCTGGACCCCACGGTGATGGGCTGGAAGCAGCGCGACTTCTACCTCGGCGGCCACGCCCCGGAGCTCTTCGACCGCAACGGCAACGCGGGCACGACCGCGTGGGTCGACGGTCGGGTCGTGGGCTGCTGGGTGCAGGACGCCGCCGGCGTGGTCCACCTGAGCCTGCTGGACGACGTACCGGCCTCCCGACGGCGCGAGCTCGAGGCGGAGGCGGCCCGGCTGACCCGGTGGCTGGGCGGCACCCGGGTGGGCACGGTCTACCCTTCCCCTGCCATGAAGGACGCCAGAGAGCAGGTCGATCGGCCGTGAGCCGTCAGCAGCCCGAGCAGCAGGCACCACCCGTGCAGCGGTTGCGGATCCGCTACGCCAAGCGCGGTCGGCTCCGCTTCACGAGCCACCGCGACTTCAGCCGCGCCTTCGAGCGGGCGGTCTTCCGGGCCCGGGTCCCGATGGCCTACTCCTCCGGCTTCAACCCCCACCCCCGCATCTCCTACGCCGGCGCCGCGCCGACCGGTGCCGCCAGCGAGGCCGAGTACGTCGAGATCGGGCTCGCCGAGGTCGTCGACCCCGACGCCGTACGTCGTGAGCTCGCCGCAGCGATGCCCGACGGGCTCGACATCGTGGAGGTGGTCGAGTCGCCCGGCGGGGGAGTGGCCGACCGGCTGGAGGCGAGCCGTTGGATCGTCGACGTCGAGCTCTCCGCCGACGTGGCGCGCGAGGCCGTCGCGCGCTTCGTGGCCGCCGGTGCGGTGAGCGTGGAGCGGATGACGAAGAAGGGGCTGCGGGAGTTCGACTGCCGCGGTCCGGTGCTGTCCCTCGAGGTCGCCGAGGGCGACGCGCCGTCGCCCGGGCGGGTCCGCCTGGAGCTGGTGCTGCGCCACGCCGTACCGGCCGTGCGCCCCGACGACGTCCTCGTCGGGCTGGGTCGGGTCGCGGACCTCGAGCTCGGGGGCGGGGCGCTGCTGACCCGGCTCGCCCAGGGGCCGCTCGACGAGGAGACCGGCGAGATCGGCGACCCGCTGCGGGTCGCGCAATGACCCCCGCCCCGAGCCTCTGTGCGATACTCGTCACTGGTCGACGACCGGAGCTTGCTCGGCGTTCGGAGTAGCAACCGGCACGACGAGCTCGCCCCCTGAGTCGACCCGACGACGTTCTCGCCGGCTCCCGACCCGTTCGGTGGGGCGGCACGGTGGGTGCTGGTCGTCGCCAGACCGCGACGCGGCCCATGTGGGCCGGGTACGGCGGGGTCGGTGACAGCGACTCCTCCCGGACCCGGGTGGGCACGGCGACCGCGGCAGGCGAGCCGACTCGTGCCCAGCGACGTACTGCGGAGGGTGTCGCCGTACCGATGACAGGCTTTGTGCCGTCGACCGAGAGCGCTCGCGCCGGGTCCGCGGCCCATCCGAACCGCCCGGACCTGCGGAAGCAGCCGGGCCGAGGAGCAGCACATGGCTCACGACGAGACCCCCACCACCCCGGCCGAGGACGAGAACCCCACGGAGTCGAGCGCCCCGGCGGCGAGTGGGTCCAGCGAGGATCCGGCGGCCGAGGCCCCGGCGAAGAAGGCGGCCAAGAAGGCGCCCGCCAAGAAGGCCGCCGCCGCCAAGAAGGCGCCCGCCAAGAAGGCCGCGGCGAAGAAGGCTCCGGCCAAGAAGGCCTCCGCGAAGACCGCGGGCGACCCGCTGCTCGAGGGGCTGGACGTCCCCGGCGCCGACACGCCCGTCGAGCCTGCCGAGACCCCCGACGGGTCGTCCGTCGAGCCTGCCGAGACGCCGGCGCCGGCGAAGAAGACCGCGAAGAAGTCCGCTGCCAAGCGGGCCCCGGCCAAGAAGTCGGCCGAGAAGAAGACCGAGGCCGTGCCGGACCCCGCCGCTCCGTCCGGCTCCGAGGAGGGCGCCGAGACCGGCACCGAGACCGGCACCGAGACCGGCACCGCTGTGCTCTTCCAGCCGCCGGTGACCACGACCACCACCACGACCCGCACCCGCCGCTCCCGGGCCCGGACGGTCGAGCCTGTCGAGCCCGTCGCCGACGAGGAGGCCACGGAGCCGACTGAAGACGCCGAGGACGCCGAAACGACGTCCGGCTCCGCGAAGGCCGAGGACGCCTCGACGGCCGCGAGCACGACCGACCCCGCCGCTGCGTCGGGCTCCGAGGACTCCGACGACTCCTCCGACAGCAGCGACGGCGACACCGGCGACAACGGGGACGGCGACAACGGGGACGGCGGGCCGCGCCGGCGCCGGCGCCGTGGTGGCCGGCGTCGCCGCAAGTCCGGTGACTCCAGCGACAGCGACAGCGGCAGCGACTCCGACGACTCGGGTGAGGATTCGGACGACGAGGCCGCCAGCGGCGAGGGCCAGTCCGACAAGCAGGGCGGCAGGCAGGGCGGTGGCCGCACCCGTCAGGGCGGCGGCAACGGCAACGGCGGCAACGGCGGCAACGGCGGTCAGGGCAAGGGCGGCGGCGGCAAGGGCGGCGGCAGGTCGGAGGCCTCCGACGAGGACGACAGCGACGGCGACGGCACCACCCGTCGGCGTCGGCGGCGCCGGCGCGAGGGCGACGACGGGTCGGGCGGCGGCGACGATCCCCAGAACACCGTCACCCGCGTCCGCAAGCCCCGCTCGGCCGAGGACGAGATCACCGCGGTCGCCGGCTCCACCCGCCTGGAGGCGAAGAAGCAGCGCCGCCGCGAGGGCCGCGAGGCCGGGCGCCGTCGGGCCCCGATCGTCAGCGAGGCCGAGTTCCTGGCCCGCCGCGAGTCGGTCGACCGCGTCATGGTGGTGCGCCAGCGTGACGAGCTCACCCAGATCGGCGTGCTGGAGGACAAGGTCCTCGTCGAGCACTACGTGGCCCGCGAGTCGCAGACCTCGCTGATCGGCAACGTCTACCTCGGCCGTGTCCAGAACGTGCTGCCCTCGATGGAGGCCGCCTTCATCGACATCGGCAAGGGTCGCAACGCCGTCCTGTACGCCGGCGAGGTCAACTGGTCGTCCCTGGGTCACAAGGAGGGATCGCCCCGCAAGATCGAGTCGGTGCTCAGCTCGGGACAGACCGTCCTGGTGCAGGTCACCAAGGACCCCATCGGTCACAAGGGCGCCCGCCTGACCAGCCAGATCAGCCTGGCCGGTCGCTTCCTGGTCTACGTCCCGGACGGCACGACCAGCGGCATCTCGCGCAAGCTGCCCGACACCGAGCGCAACCGGCTCAAGACGCTGCTCAAGGAGATCGTGCCCGACTCGGCCGGCGTCATCGTGCGGACCGCCGCCGAGGGTGCGGCTGAGGACGAGCTGACCCAGGACGTCGAGCGGCTCAAGGCGCGCTGGGAGGACATCGACGCCAAGTCCAAGGGCGGCGCGCCCCAGCTGCTCTACGGCGAGCCCGACCTCACCCTGAAGGTCGTGCGCGACCTGTTCACCGAGGACTTCTCCAAGCTGGTCATCCAGGGCGACGACGCCTGGGACACCGTGCACGGCTACGTCGAGCACGTGGCCCCGGACCTCGCCGACCGCCTCGAGCGCTACTCCGACGACGGCGACGTGTTCCGGGCCCACCGGATCGACGAGCAGATCGCCAAGGCCCTGGACCGCAAGGTCTGGCTGCCCTCGGGCGGGTCGCTGGTCATCGACCGCACCGAGGCGATGACGGTCGTCGACGTCAACACCGGCAAGTTCACCGGCTCGGGGGGCAACCTCGAGGAGACCGTCACCAAGAACAACCTCGAGGCCGCCGAGGAGGTCGTGCGCCAGCTGCGGCTGCGCGACATCGGCGGCATCATCGTCATCGACTTCATCGACATGGTGCTCGAGTCCAACCGCGACCTCGTGCTGCGCCGGATGGTCGAGTGCCTCGGCCGCGACCGGACCCGGCACCAGGTCGCGGAGGTCACCTCGCTCGGGCTCGTGCAGATGACCCGCAAGCGGATCGGCACCGGCCTCCTCGAGGCCTTCAGCGAGAACTGCCCGCACTGCCAGGGTCGTGGCCTGGTCGTCCACGACATGCCGGTCGAGCCCCCGCGGGGTGACGACGAGCAGCGCCGTGGCGGCGGTCGTCGCGGCGGTGGTGGCGGTGGCGGCGGCGGTGGCCGTTCGGGCCGCGGTGGTCGCGGTCAGGGCGACGAGCACGATGCTCCTGACTCCGCGCCCAAGGCGCCGTCGCCGAAGGACGTCGCCGCGATGGCCAAGCCTCCTCGCCCCGAGGACAAGCCGGCCGAGGACAAGCCGGCCGAGGACAAGCCGGCCGAGGACAAGCCGGCCGAGGACAAGCCGGCCGAGGACAAGCCGGCCGAGGACAGGCCGGTCGAGGACCGGCCGGCTGCCAGCCACGAGCCGACCGCCCAAGGGACCGAGCAGGCTCAGGACGAGCCCGCGGGGGAGCCGAAGGACGAGCCCCAGGACGAGCCACAGGTCCGGGTCAGCCGATCGAGGCGCCGAGGTGCGAACAGCGCTCCGGTCAAGACGCCGGCCGAGACGCCCGTCGAGGTCGAGGCGGTTGAGGCCCCTGCTGAGGTGGCGGCCCCGCTGGCCGACCAGGTCGAGGAGCCGGCGCCGCTGACCCAGCAGGCCGAGGAGCCTGCGCCGGTCGTGGAGCAGTCCGAGTCGACCCCGACCCTGGCCGAGCCCACCCCGGAGACCGCCCCGGCAGCACCGACGGTGTCGACCGCGCCGCGGGTCGTCACCCGCACCCGGCGCAGCGCCAGCCGTCCGGCCGGCACCCCGGTGACCGCCGGCAGCGAGCCGGTGGTGCCGATCTCGGTGCCGACGGAGGCGACGACCGCTGGGTCGACGGCCGGTTCGACCGACGGGTCGACCCCGGCCGCCGAGGAGGCTCCGACCCAGACCCCGGAGCCGCCCAAGGTGATGACCCGGACCCGTGGCCGCAGCGCCAGCCGTCCCGCCGGCCCTCCCGCGGCCGGTGCCGGTGGTGCAGACCCCGAGTCCGCGGCCCTCGACGGTGACGGCAGCACGGTCGAGCACGTCCCGGTCAAGAAGAAGGGCACCCGCAAGCGCTGACCGGCACTTGCCTCGCTGATCACAGACAGCCGTGGTTCTCAGTCACTATCCGACCGGGAACCACGGCTGTCGTCTGCGTGCCGGCACCCCAGCGGGCGGGGTTGGTCAGGCTGCGGCGGCGTCGCCGTCGGCCGGGTGGTCGGGCAGGTGGTCGGGTGGGTGGTCGGGCGGGTGGTCGGGTGGGACGGTGGGGTGGGTGCCGTGCTGGTCGCGGACGATGCGGTAGCCGTGCGGGGTGGTCCACTCGTAGCCGGTGGGATGGATCCGCCGGTAGCGCCATCGGCCGTGGGTCTTGGCGCGGTGGTGTCGTCGGCAGAGTGGGGCGATGTTGTGCGAGCAGGTTGCGCCGCCGGTGCCGTCGGGTTGGTGGGGGTCGATGTGGTCGTGGTCGCAGGTTTCGGCGCGGCGGGTGCAGTGGGGGAAGACGCAGGTGTGGTTGAGCAGCTCGGTCTGGGTCTTGATCCGGTCGGGGATCTCGTAGGCCTCGACGTGGTGGTGCGCGCCGAGGTCCTTGATCGGGACGACGGTGATCTGACCGGCGCTCCTCGCACCAGTCGCGGACCTGGTCGAGCAGGACCGGGGTGCGGGTGTTGCCGCAGCGGGCGACGTTGCCGCCGACCCCGGTGATGGCGGCGTCGGTGAGGTGGACGTGGAGCACCACGCTCCGACCGTGGGCGGGGTGGATCTCGCCGGTGTCGAGGTCGAGGGCGAGCTGCTGGCGGGCGATCTCACCGACGGCGATCGAGCGGCGTACGTCGAGGGACTCGGTGGAGCCGAGCTCGGCCAGCTGCGTCGCGGTCCGGCTGACGGCGGCCTCGAGGTCGAGGGCGTCGGCCAGGTCCAGACAGCCGTGTGACCTGGACGGTGCCGGTGGTGTCGACCAGGTCGGTCTCGACGTCGAACCGCCGTCCGTCCGCGGCGCGCCGGCGGCGCTCCTCGGCCTCGTGCGGGGTCGTGGCGGGCCAGGGCCTCCTCGACGAGCCGGCCGATCTGGGCCCACGAGCACGTCCCGGCCGCTGGGGCGAGCGCCCGGTCGATGTCGGCGGCCGCGGCCATCGGCAGGCAGAGGGTGTGCTCGGCGACCCGCATCGCCCGCCACACCGGCACCCGCCCGGTCACCACCTGGTCCCAGAGTCGCGGGAGGCGGTAGCGCAGCTCGAGGGTCTTGCCGACGTAGGCCTTGCCGGAGTCGGTCGACAGGCCCAGCGCTGCGGCGTACTCCATCAGCGCGAACTCCGAGACCAACGGCGCCCCAGGGCCGGCGATCGGCAGGGCCCGGTCGCCGAACGTGGCTGACCTGGTGGGCGGCCCACTCCCCGTCGGCCTCGACGGTGTTCTCGACCGCCCAGTCGACGGTCAGCTCGAGGCGCTCGACCTCGATGTCGGCGGCCGCGTGGCGGTTGGCGCGCAGCGCACCGAGGAGGGTCTCGGTGGTGGTCTGCGCTGCTTCGGTCATGGGTCTATTGCAGCACCGGCCACCGACAGTCGAGCCCCGAAATCGGGGTTGTGCACAGGGGTTGGCGAAAGTAGTTGGGTAAAGTTTTCCCGCTCAACCGCAGGGGTCCTGAGCTGTCCGCGGTGGTTGAGGTGCGAGCGCAGCGAGCCACGAAACCACCCTCGCCGGCAGTCGGTTTCGTGGCTCGGGCCTGGCGGCCCTCGCACCTCAACCAGCGCCCGGGTCGCGGCTGCTTCTCGGCGTACGGGGTCTCGCTACGGTCGGCCCCGGGGGGCCTCCCTACTCGACCAACGGGGTGGTCCGGTGGTTGAGGTGCGAGCGCAGCGAGCCTCGAAACCACCACTCCTCGTGGGCTCGGTTTCGTGGCTCGGGCCTGGCGGCCCTCGCACCTCAACCAGCGCCAGGGTCGCGGCTGCTTTCCGGCGTACGGGGTCTCGTTACGGTCGGCCCCGGGGGGCCTCCCTACTCGACCGGCGGTGGTCCGGTGGTTGAGGTGCGAGCGCAGCGAGCCTCGAAACCACCCTTGCACGGGGCGAGTCGGTTTCGTGGCTCGGGCCCGGCGGCCCGCACACCTCAACCAGCGCCCGGGTAGCGGCTGCTTCTCGGCGTACGGGGTCTCGCTACGGTCGGCCCCGGGGGGCCTCCCTACTCGACCAACGAGCGATCCGGTGGTTGAGGTGCGAGCGCAGCGAGCCTCGAAACCACCCTTGCAGGGGGGCGAGGGTCTCGTGGCTCGGGCCTGGCGGCCCTCACGCCTCAACTAGCGTCTGGGGAGCGGCTGCCTGTCGGCGTGCGGGGTCTCGTTACGGTCGGCCCTGGGGGCCTCCCTACTCGACCAACGAGCCGTCCGGTGGTTGAGGTGCGAGCGCAGCGAGCCTCGAAACCACCCTCGCCGGGCGTCGGTTTCGTGGCTCGGGCCTGGCGGCCCTCGCGCCTCAACCAGCGTGGGGTCGCTGTTGCTTGTCGGGGTGCGGGGTCTCGCTACGGTCGGCCCTGGGGGGCCTCCCTACTCGACCAGCGAGACGGTCGCGGTGGTTGAGGTGCGAGCGGAGCGAGCCTCGAAACCACCCGCTTGCTGGGCGAGGGTTTCGTGGCTCGGGCCTGGCGGCCCTCGCACCTCAACCAGCGCCGGCCTGGCGGCCCTCGCACCTCAACCGGCGCCGGCCTGGCGGCCCTCGCACCTCAACCAGCGCCGGCCTGCTCGACCAGCGCGATCGGCCTCTGCTCGGGGCTGCGCTAGCATGAGGGGGTCATGACGCGTCAGCTCCTTCTTCGCTGCCGCAACGAGGTCTGAGAGCCGGACCCCCTCGTTGCGGAGAGCGTGCTGCGCGCCCGGCGCCCACCACCACAGCCGAGGAACCTCATGACCACGCACAGCAGCCCTGACACCAGCGCCGACATCAGCGGCCGCATGCCCGCCCAGAAGCCCAGCGGCATGCCCTACCACCGCTACCCGTCGTTCCCGCCGATCGACCTGCCCGACCGGACCTGGCCCAACGCCACGATCACGGCTGCGCCGCGGTGGCTCTCCACCGACCTGCGCGACGGCAACCAGGCCCTGATCGACCCGATGAGCCCGGCGCGCAAGATGAAGATGTTCGACCTGCTGGTCTCGATGGGCTACCAGGAGATCGAGGTCGGCTTCCCGGCCGCCAGCGAGACCGACTTCGCCTTCGTCCGCCAGCTCATCGAGGGAGGCCACATCCCCGACGACGTGACGATCTCGGTGCTGACCCAGGCTCGCGACGACCTGATCGAGCGCAGCGTGCAGTCCCTGGTCGGGGTGCCCCGGGCCAACATCCACCTCTACAACGCGCTGGCGCCGCTGTTCCGCCGCGTGGTCTTCCACGCCGGCAAGGACGAGATCAAGGACATCGCCACCCGCGGCACCGAGATCGTGATGAAGAACGTCGAGAGCTACCTCGACGCGACGGTCATCGGCTACGAGTACAGCCCCGAGATCTTCACCGGCACCGAGCTGCCGTTCTCGGTCGAGGTGTGCGAGGCCGTCTCCGACGTCTGGCAGCCCGAGGACGGCCGCGAGATCATCCTCAACCTGCCGGCGACGGTCGAGATGTCCACGCCCAACGTCTACGCCGACCAGATCGAGTGGTTCTCCCGCCAGCTGACCCGCCGCGAGTCGACGGTGATCAGCCTGCACCCGCACAACGACCGCGGCACCGCGGTGGCGGCGACGGAGCTGGCGATGATGGCCGGCGCCGACCGTGTCGAGGGCTGCCTGTTCGGCCACGGCGAGCGCACCGGCAACGTCGACCTGGTCACGCTGGGCATGAACCTGTTCAGCCAGGGGATCGACCCGATGATCGACTTCTCCGACATCGACGAGATCCGCCGCACGGTCGAGTACTGCACCCAGCTGCCCGTCCACCCGCGCCACCCCTACGCCGGCGACCTGGTCTACACGGCGTTCTCGGGCTCCCACCAGGACGCCATCAAGAAGGGCCTGGAGGACCTCGACCGCCAGGCCGACGAGCAGGGTGTGCCGGTCGGCCAGCTGCCCTGGGAGGCGCCGTACCTGCCGATCGACCCCAAGGACGTCGGTCGCTCCTACGAGGCCGTGATCCGGGTCAACAGCCAGTCCGGCAAGGGCGGGGTGGCCTACATCCTCAAGGCCGAGCACAAGCTCGAGCTGCCCCGGCGGGCCCAGATCGAGTTCAGCCGCGTGATCCAGGAGAAGACCGACACCGACGGTGGTGAGGCCACCCCCGACGTGATCTGGACGGCCTTCCGCGCCGAGTACCTCGACCGCGAGACCCCGCTGCGGCTCGACTCGGTGCACACCAGCTCCGCTGCCGGCGAGAAGGACCAGCTCAGCGTCAACGTGTACGTCGACGGCGAGCTCACCTCGCTCGACGGCACCGGCAACGGACCGATCGCGGCCTTCGTCAACGCGATCAACGAGCTGCCGCACGACTGGGACGTCCGGGTGCTGGACTACCACGAGCACGCGCTCAGCTCCGGCGGCGACGCCATCGCCGCGGCGTACGTCGAGTGCGCGGTGGGCGACGAGATCCTCTGGGGCGTCGGGCTCGACCCCAACATCGTCACTGCCTCGCTGCGGGCTGTGATCTCGGCGGTCAACCGGGCCGTTCGGAGCTGACCTCCCGGTCCTCGGTCCCGTCGACGACGACGACGTCGCTCGGCTCGACGACGTCCGCGGCCCCGGGCTCCCCGGCGAGCGGGAACCACAGCGTGAACGTGGTGCCCGCGCCGGGGGCCGAGGCGACCTCGACCCGGCCGTCGTGGGCCCGGACGATGTCGGCGACGATCGAGAGCCCCAGGCCGGTGCCGGGGATGGCTTGGCGCTGGGCCTCGTCGGTGCGGTAGAACCGCTCGAAGATCGCCTGCTGGTCCTCCTCGGCGATGCCCATCCCCGTGTCGCGGACCTGGAGCGTCGCCTCGCCGGAGACGACGCCCACGCCGATGATGACGGCGCCGCCGTCGTCGGTGAACTTGACCGCGTTGCTGATCAGGTTGCTCGCGGAGCGCTCGAGCTGGACGCGGTCTCCGATCACGGGCACCTCGGCGCCGGACCAGTCGACCTCGACGCGCAGGTCGCGGTCGACGAGCAGCGGCTGGAGGCCGTCGAGGGCGCTGCGCACGCACTCGCGCAGGTCCAGGCGCGCCATCGTCAGTCGCGCCATCGCGCCGGCCTCGAAGCCGCCGATCAGCAGCAGGTCGTTGCAGATGCCGAGCAGCCGGTGGCTGCCCCGCGTGATGCTCTCGAGCAGCGGCAGCTGGCGCGGGTCGGCGGGGACCAGGTCGCCGTCGGTCAGGATCTCGGTGTAGCCCAGGATGCTCGTGATCGGGGTGCGCAGCTCGTGGCTGATGGTGGAGACCAGCTCGTCCCGGGCACGGTCGAGCGCCTGGAGCCGCTCCACGGCCTCGCGCTCCTTGGCGAGCGCCTCCGACAGCGCCCGGTGCCCCTCCCGTCGCCGGGTGACGTCGCGTCCGACGCACAGGTAGCCGTGCCGCCCCGCGTCGTCGCCCATCGCGCTCAGGGTCATCGACACGACCCGCCGCTCGCCGTCGGAGGTGATCCAGGTCCAGTCGATCGCCGGCGTCTCGACCCCGTCGGCGAGCCGCTCCGCCAGGACGAGGAAGGCCGAGCCCGGGTCGGCCCCCTGCTGTCCGACCGGCATCGCGCCCCGCCGTTCGAGCTCCTCGGCGTCGAGGAAGTCGGAGAACGGTCGGCAGAGAGCGTCCGCGACGGGACAGGCCAGCAGGTGCTCGGCGCCGGTGTTGAAGCTGGTGATCCGACCCCGGAGGTCGGTGCCGATGATCGCGGTGCCGATGGAGGCCTGCATCAGGTGGTTGATCAGCCTGGTGCCGGCGCGCTCGACCGTCACGTCCACCCCGGTCACCACGCAGTACGCCGGCTCGCCGGACTGCGAGCCCACCACGTTGCTGTTCCACACCAGCCGGAGCCGGCGCCCGTCCTTGGCCACGATCGTGCCCTCGCGGACCACCGGCAGGCCGGACCGGTTGGGCCACATCAGCAGGGCCTCGAGCTCGGCGCGGTTCGACGGTGAGACCGGGGTGTCCCAGACCGGACTCCCGACCAGCTCGTCGGGGCGGTAGCCGGTGATGTCCTGGACCGCGGCGTTGACGCGGCGTACGACGCCCTGGGCGTCGGTCACCAGGATGACGCAGCCGGCGGTGTCGATCGTGGCCTCGGTGAGCTGACGCGCGTCGGCCACCTGCCGGTCGGCGACCAGCTCGCGGGTGACGTCGAGCAGCTGCGCGGAGTACGACGGCCCGTCGGTGCGGGAGCCGATCGAGGTCAGCACCAGGTCGACCCGGTTGCCCGACGGGCCGTCGACCGTCGCCCGACCGCGCCACACCGGCCCGCTGCCGACCAGCCCGTCCTCGGGGACCGGCAGCTGCTCGTCGGTGCTCAGCAGCTCGCCCAGACCGCGGCCCAGCACACCGGCACGAGGCTCGCCGAGCACGGCGCAGGCGGCGTCGTTGAGGTCCTCGACCACCAGCCTCCCGGGCTGGTCGCGGTCGGGCTCCAGCAGGAGCATCCCGACCGGCGCGTGCTCGAAGTTCAGGCGCAGCAGCTGCTCGTCGGCGGCGATCCGGGTCTGCAGCCGCCGCTGCTGGTGAAGGGCGATGCCGAGCGGCAGCACGACCAGGGCGGACCCGAGCGCATAGCCGTGGGTCAGTGCCTCCACCTCGAGGGGCGAGGCCGCCTCGGGGAGGAGACGCACGAACGGGCCCAGACCTCGCGCGCTGAGCACCGTCACGACGCCGAGGTAGACGGCGAGCTCGACAGCGATGACGGCCAGGTCGAAGACGTAGGTGGCCAGACCCAGGAGCGCGACCGGGAGGATGGCCGCGGTGATCGAGGAGTCCGTGGCGAAGACCAGGGAGGTCGCCGTCGCCAGTGCACCGAGGTGGAGGGCCACGCCCCACCAGGGACCGCGGCGCGGCACCCGGCCCACCAGGAGCACGACCGGAGCCAGGACCAGGACGGACAGGGCGTGCATGCTCAGCGAGGCGGTCAGCACGCGACCCTCGGGCGCGACGCCGAGCCGGGCCAGGCCCGTGCCGAGCTCGATCGCCGCGCAGAGGACGCCGACGACGCCGGCTGCCGTGACCAGCCTGGCCAGGTCACCGGGGGTCCGCAGGAGCTTGGCGGTGCCCCGGCGTACGACGACCGCACCTGCCGCGGCCAGCACCCCCGCGGCGGCTGCGTGGACGAGCAGCCCGGCCGGCGGGTCGACCGCCGACGCGACGGCCGTCGTGGCCACGATGCCCACGAGCAACCACGGCCACCACCGCCACGGCGCCAGCGCGAGCAGGCCGACGTGGATGCCGACCACGCTCGTCCAGCCACCGGCCCCCGTGCCGGCCAGGGACATGACGATCTGCAGGGCTGTCGCGGCGGCGAGCAGCCCCAGAGCGGTTCTCCAGTCGAGCCGGAGGCTCAGCCTGGCGGTCACGTGCTCCATGATCGGTCAGGTGGAGCGCCCATGTGGCAACTCCGGGGGATCCGCCCGGCAAATCCTGGCCGACCACTACGCTCGAGCCATGCTTGTCTCCGAACGGATCGGCCAGTTCTTCCTCGAGGGCGAGGGTGGCCGCGACCGCCTCGAGTACACCGAGTACGGCGCCGGCGACTCCTGGGTGGTGCTGGTCCACGGCCAGCTGATGCCGCGCCGGATGCACCAGCCGCTGGCCCGCGCGCTGGCCGCCGAGGGGCTCCACGTGGTCACGGTGGACCTGCTCGGGCACGGTCGCTCCGACCGGCCGGCCGACCCGCTGGTCTACTCGATGACCGCGTTCGGCGAGCAGGTGGTGGCGCTGCTCGACCACCTCGGCGCCGAGCAGGCGGTCGTCGGCGGCACCTCGCTGGGCGCCAACGTCTCGCTCGAGGTGGCCGCGATCGCGCCCGAGCGGGTGCGGGGGCTGGTCGTGGAGATGCCGGTGCTCGACAACGCGCTGGAGGCCGGGATCGTCGCCTTCGGGCCGCTGCTGATGGCGGCCCGCTTCCTCCCCTTCACCGTCAACGGGCTGCGCCTGGCCACGCGCCCGGTGCCCCGGGGGCTGGTGCCGTTCTGGATCGGGATCGTGCTCGACACCCTCGACCAGCGCGCCGACTCGGTGGCCGCGGTGGTGCACGGGCTCTTCTTCGGGCGGATCGCCCCGTCCTCCAAGCAGCGCCGGGCGATCCAGGCCCCGGCCCTGGTCGTCGGCCATCCCAGCGACCCGATCCATCCCGCGGCCGACGCGGCGATGCTGGCCGAGGAGATGCCGCACGCCACGTTCCTGCGGGCGCGCAGCATCCTGGAGTGGCGCCTGCGTCCCGAGCGGCTCAACCAGGCGGCTGCCGAGTTCGTCCTCGGCTGCTGGCGCGAGCCCCGGGCCCGCCGCACCGGGCGGTCCTCCACCGCCTGAGCCCCGCGTCGGGGAGAATGGCCGCGTGCCTCTCTACCGCGACGAGGCGATCGTGCTGCGCACCCACAAGCTGGGGGAGGCCGACCGCATCATCACCCTGCTCACGCGCCACCACGGCCGGGTGCGGGCGGTCGCCAAGGGGGTGCGCCGGACGACCTCGAAGTTCGGGTCGCGGCTGGAGCCCTTCACGTACGTCGACCTCCAGCTCGCGGAGGGGCGCAACCTCGACATCATCACCCAGGCCGACACCCGCGCGGGCTTCTCGGCCGAGCTCGGCGCCGACTACGAGCGCTACACCGCCGGCACCGTGATGCTCGAGACCGCCGAGCGGCTGGTCTCGGAGGAGAAGGAGCCGTCGCTCCAGCAGTTCCTGCTGCTGGTCGGGGCGCTGCGCGCGATGACCGCGGGCGAGCGCCGGCCGTCCCACGTGCTCGACTCCTACCTGCTGCGGTCGCTGGCGGTAGCCGGCTACGCGCCGTCGTTCGAGGTCTGTGCGCACTGCGGCCGTGAGGGGCCGCACACCTGGTTCAACCCCTCGATGGGCGGGATGCTCTGCTCCACCTGCCGGCTCCCAGGCTCGGCGCGACCGGCGCCGGAGACCGTGGCCCTGCTGGGGGCGCTGCTGGCCGGCGACTGGCCGGTCGTCGAGGCCGCCGACCCGCGCCACGCGAAGGAGGGCAGCGCGCTGGTCTCGGCGTTCTTGTCCTGGCACCTGGAGAGGTCGCTGCGCTCGCTGGAGCACCTGGAGCGCTAGCGTCTCCCGGGTGAAGAGAACCGCCAGGCGAGCCGTCGGTCGCGAGCGGCGCGACGTACGCCCGCCGACGCCGCACCCCTCGGGGGCCCGGCCGCCCGACGTACCGCCCGAGCTGGTGCCGCGCCACGTCGCGATCGTGATGGACGGCAACGGCCGGTGGGCCAAGGAGCGCGGACTGCCCCGCACCCAGGGCCACGAGCAGGGGGAGTCCTCGCTGTTCGACGTGGTCGAGGGGGCGATCGAGATCGGCGTGAAGGCGATCTCCGCCTACGCGTTCTCGACCGAGAACTGGTCGCGCTCGCCGGAGGAGGTCCGATTCCTGATGGGCTTCAACCGCGACGTCATCCGGCGGCGTCGCGACGAGATGCACGAGCTCGGCGTCCGGGTGCGGTGGGCCGGGCGCGCCCCGCGGCTGTGGCGCTCGGTGATCAAGGAGCTCCAGGTCGCCGAGGAGCTCACCCGCGACAACGACGTGCTGACGCTGACGATGTGCGTCAACTACGGCGGTCGCGCCGAGCTCGCCGACACCGCGCGCGCGATCGCCCGTGACGTGGCTGCCGGCCGGCTCGATCCCGAGAAGGTCGACCAGCGGACCTTCGCGCGCTACCTCTACGTGCCCGAGACCGGCGACGCCGACCTGGTCTGGCGTACGTCGGGGGAGCAGCGCCTGTCCAACTTCATGCTGTGGCAGGCGGCCTACTCCGAGCTGGTCTTCACCGACATCCTGTGGCCCGACGTCGACCGTCGGGCGCTGTGGCGCGCGATCGAGATCTACGCCTCCCGTGACCGCCGCTACGGCGGGGCGGACCCCAACCCCGCTTGAGGTCCGCGTGGTCCTTCTGCGATCGGGGTGTGAGTGCCGAGCGCGCGGATCCTGGTGCACTCAGCGTCGGCTGATGGCAACGCCACGTGCCACCGCACCGGCAATCAACAGGTACAGCCCCGGACCGGCGAAGATCATCGTGAAAACCATGAAGATCTCGGGATCCTCATGCAGGTTGACGAGCAGCATCCCGCCGATGGCCAGCAGGATCGTCCCGACCAGAGCAAGAAGGGCCGGTTCGGGAGTGAAGGTGTGAGCAACCTGGTTCGGCATGAAGGGGATTATGCCCGTCTCGCGCGCTCGCCCATCAAGCATGAGCGCGCACTCCGCGCCAGCTACCGATTCGCCTTCTGTCGTCGGCACCACGTCAGCTGACGTCGTCGATCAGAGAGAGACAGAACGGATGCCCAGCAGGATCGCTGAAGACCAGACAGTGAGCCGCGTTCGGCTGATGATCGAGACGCGTAGCCCCGGCACGCTCGACGCGAATCGCGGCCGCATCTAGGTCCTCGACAAAGAAGTCGATGTGGAGCAACGCGGGATCCTCGGGCCACCGAGGTCTCGCATAGTCAGCGACCCCCATGAACTCCAGGCGCGCTCCTTCGCAGCGCATGGACGCCCACTCCATGTTGTGTACGAAGGTGACCTCGCCCCCGGTGACATCGGCGTAGAAGGACGCCAGGCTCGCCGGATCTGGACACGCCAACGTGACTGAGCTGAAGCGGATTGCGTCGGGCATGCGGTCACGCTATCTGGACCGCGCACGCAGCGCCGCCCGCTCATCGGCCGATCCGGGCGCCGCTGTGCGGCGGGATCTCCGGTGGATGGTCGCGGTGTAGCGGGGGTCGTGGCTGTGGCGGTGGTGTCGCGGGCAGAGCGGCAGGCCGTCGGAGTCGGTGCCGCCGCCGGTGGCCCAGGGTTGTGGGTGGTGGAGGTGGCACAGGCCGGGTGGCCAGTCGCAGTCGCGGGCGGCGCAGCCGCGATGTCGCTGCCCGGCGGCGAGTCGTGGAGCGTTGTTGTGGAACCGACGGGTGCGGCCCATCCGAGTGCTCGTCCTAGTGCTCGTCGTAGTGCTCGTCGTGCACGGCGTGGCGGTGCCCGTCGTGGACGTAGTCGACGTGGTCGCCGTGGGCCACCGCGAGGTGGCCGCAGTCGGGCCCGTGCTCGTGGGGGTGGTCGGTGGTCGCGTGCTCCTCGGGCGGGTCGTCGGCGAAGGGCAGCCGCAGCCGGGCCCGGTGGCGCAGCCACGCCCCCAGCGGCCAGGTGACCACGAAGCCCGCCAGCGCGAGCAGCACGATCGTCGGGCCGGCGGCGACGTTGGCCCGGTAGGAGGCCAGGGCGGCGACGACCAGCCCCCCGACGGACGCCGCCACGCCCAGCCCCATCGCCGCCAGCAGCGTGGCCCGGAAGGACCGGGCGAGCTGCTGGGAGGTGGCCACCGGGACGACCATCAGCGCGCTGACCAGGAGCAGACCGACGGTGCGCATGGCCACCGTGACGCTGACGGCCGCGAGCACCGCCACGAGCAGGTTGTAGAACCGCACGTTGAGCCCCGCGACGCGGGCGAACTCCTGGTCCTGCGCGACGGCGAACAGCTGGGGCGACAGGCCGACGCAGACCAGGACCACCAGGGCCGCCAGCACCATCGTGATGACCACGTCGGTGGTGGAGATCGTGGTGATCGCGCCGAAGAGGTACTGCTGGAGCCGGGCGGCGCTCTCGTCGGCGAGCCCGGTGACGAAGAGGCCGCCCGCGAGACCGCCGTAGAAGAGCAGGGCCAGCGCGACGTCGCCGTTGGTGTGCCCGCGCTCGCGGACCACCTCGATCAGCGTCGCACCGAGGATCGCCACGACCACCGCCGTCCACGTCGGCGAGGCCCCGGTGAGCAGCCCGATGGCGACACCGGTCACGGCCACGTGACCGATCCCGTCGCCCATCAGCGCCAGGCGCCGCTGCACCAGGTAGGTCCCGACGGCCGGCGCGGCCAGCCCGGTGAACAGCGCCGCCACCAGGGCGCGCTGCATGAAGTCCAGCGAGAAGAGCTCCCACAGGGTCGGGGTCATCGGCGCGGCTCCAGCGGGGAGGCCACGTGCGGGGCGTGGTCGTGGTGTACGCCGGACTGTCCCGGCTGGGCGTGGTGGTGGTGGGTGTGCGGCTCGCCCAGCCAGGGGGCGTGCACCTCGTGGTCGGCCAGCGGCGCGCCGTCGTGGACCTTGCGGCCGTCTCGCATCACCACGGCCCGGTCGACCAGCGCGGCCAGCGGGCCCAGCTCGTGGGCCACGAGCACGATCGTGGCCCCTCGCTGCTTGAGCGCCGCGAGCGCCTCGGCCAGCGCGAGCTGGCTCGGCAGGTCGACGCCGGCGGTGGGCTCGTCGAGGAAGAACAGGTCGGGACGCGAGGCCAGGGCGCGGGCGATCAGCACCCGCTGCTGCTGGCCTCCGGACAGCTGGGCGACCCCGTCGCGCGCCCGGTCGGCGAGCCCGACGACCTCCAGGGCCTCCTGCACGGCCTCACGGTCGGCGCGCGAGAACGGGCGCAGCAGTCGCCGGTGGGTGAGGCGCCCCGAGGCGACGACCTCCCACACCGAGGCGGGCACGCCGGAGGTCGCTCCCTGTCGCTGCGGCACGAAGCCGACGCGCTGCCACTCGTCGAAGTCGGCGAGCGGGGTGCCGAAGAGGCTCAACCGACCGTGGCTGAGCGGGCGCAGCCCGGTCAGCGCCCGCACCAGCGTCGACTTCCCGGAGCCGTTGGCCCCCATCAGCGCGACGAACTCGCCCTGGCGGACCACCAGGTCGACGGCGCGGAGCACCGGGCGGCCGGCGATGGCGACCGCGCCGTCGGTGAGCTCGACGGGGTGGGCCGGGGTGCTCACCGGCATCGGTTGGCGTCGCGCAGCGCCTCGAGGTTCTGCTCCATCAGCGCAACATAGTCCTGGTCGGCGGTCTCCTCGGTGAGTCCCTCCACCGGGTCGAGCACCGCGGTGGCCAGGCCGAGGTCGCCGGCGAGCGCGTCGGTCAGGCGGGGACTGGCCAGCCGCTCGGAGAAGACCGTGGTCACGCCCTCGGAGGTGGCGAGCTGCTGGAGCTCGGCCAGACCGGCCGGGCTGGGCTCGGCGTCGGGGGAGAGGCCGGCGACGCCGGCGAAGGTCAGGCCGTACTGCTCCAGGTAGCCGAACGCGTCGTGCGAGACGACCACCGTGCGCACCTCGCAGTCGGCCAGCCCCTCGGCGTACGCCGCGTCGAGGGCGACCAGGTCGCGCCGCAGGTCCGCGGCTCGACCGGCGTACCCGTCGGCGTGGTCGGGGTCGACCTCGCCCAGGTCGGCGGCGATCGCGTCACCCAGGTCGGCCATCCGCAGCGGGTCGAGCCAGAAGTGCGGGTCGACGTCGCCGTGTTCGTGGTCGTGCTCCTCGCCCTCGTGGTCGGCGTGCTCCTCCTCGGACTCCTCCACCGCGATCAGGTCGACCACGTCGACCGCGTCGAGCACCAGTCCGTCCGCGCTCTGGGCGACGCCGTCGTCGACGGCGGGCTGGAAGCCCTCCTCCAGCACGACCAGGTCGGCGGCGGCGAGGGTGGCGGTCTCGCGGATCGAGAGCTCGAGGTCGTGCGGCTCGGTGCCCGGCGAGGTGAGCAGCTGCACCTCGGCGTCGTCGCCGGCGACCCGCTCGGCGGCGTACGCCAACGGGTAGAAGGCCGCGGCGACCTGCACCTCGTCGTCGTCCTCCGCGAGGGCGGAGCAACCGGCGGCCGCCAGGAGCAGGCCGACGAGGGCGAGGTGGCGCAGCATGTCCCGATTCTCGCCTTGTTGAGAATGATTGTCAAAAAGGGCCGGGGCGTCATCCACGCCCGAGCCGCCTGGTCGGCGTGACCTAGCCTGGGCGGGTGCTGGTGGTGAGCAGGTTCCGGGTGCCCGAGGAGCAGGTCGCGGGCTTCCGCGACGACCTCGAGGAGGCACGCCGCGCCCTGGCCGAGCGGCCCGGGTACGTCGACGGGACGATCGGGCGCAACCTCGACGACCCGGCGCTGTGGGTGCTCACCACGACCTGGGAGCACGTGGGTGCCTACCGCCGCGCGCTGTCGTCGTACGAGGTCAAGCTCCGCGCCGTGCCGCTGCTCTCCCGGGCCCTCGACGAGCCGAGCGCCTACGAGCCCGTGGAGCCCGGAGCCGCGTTGAACACCGCCTCTCCACGGTCGTTAGGCTGAGCGTTCCGCCCGCACCGATCCAGCGAACCGCGCAGGAGCTCACCCCGTGGCCAAGCCGCCCGCCTCCACCGTCGACCACGTCGTCTCCCTGGCCAAGCGCCGGGGCTTCGTCTTCCCCTGCGGCGAGATCTACGGCGGCACCCGCTCCGCCTGGGACTACGGCCCGCTGGGCGTGGAGCTGAAGGAGAACATCAAGCGCCAGTGGTGGAAGGCGATGGTGCAGGGCCGCGACGACATGGCCGGCCTCGACTCCTCGATCATCCTGCCGCGCCAGACGTGGGAGGCCAGCGGCCACGTCGCGACCTTCAGCGACCCGCTGACCGAGTGCCAGTCGTGCCACAAGCGCTACCGCGCCGACCACCTCCAGGAGCAGCACGCCGAGAAGAAGGGCCTCGACGACCCCGACGAGGTCGACCTCGCGGCCCTGGCGTGCCCCAACTGCGGCACGCGCGGCGCCTGGACCGAGCCGCGGCAGTTCTCCGGCCTGCTGAAGACCTACCTCGGAGTGACGGAGGACGAGAGCGGCCTGCACTACCTGCGCCCCGAGACCGCGCAGGGCATCTTCCTCAACTTCGCCAACATCGTGACCAGCAACCGGATGAAGCCGCCCTTCGGCATCGCGCAGATCGGCAAGAGCTTCCGCAACGAGATCACGCCCGGCAACTTCATCTTCCGCACCCGCGAGTTCGAGCAGATGGAGATGGAGTTCTTCGTCAAGCCCGGCGAGGACGAGGAGTGGCACCAGTACTGGATCGACGAGCGCACCCGCTGGTACGTCGACCTGGGCATCGACGCCGACAACCTGCGGCACTTCGAGCACCCGAAGGAGAAGCTCAGCCACTACTCCACCCGCACGGTCGACATCGAGTACCGCTTCGGCTTCGCGGGCTCGGAGTGGGGCGAGCTCGAGGGCATCGCCAACCGCACCGACTTCGACCTGCGCACCCACGGCGAGCACTCCGGCAAGGACCTCTCCTACTACGACCAGGCCGGTGGCGAGCGCTACATCCCCTACGTCATCGAGCCGGCCGCGGGGCTCTCCCGCAGCCTGATGACCTTCCTGGTCGACGCCTACGCCGTCGACGAGGCGCCCAACACCAAGGGCGGCGTCGACACCCGCACGGTGCTGCGCCTGGACCACCGGCTCGCGCCGGTGAAGGTCGCCGTGCTGCCGCTGAGCCGCAACGCCGACCTCTCGCCCAAGGCCCGTGACCTCGCCGCCGAGCTGCGGCGCAGCTGGCACGTCGACTTCGACGACGCCGGCGCGATCGGCAAGCGCTACCGCCGCCAGGACGAGATCGGTACGCCGTACTGCGTCACGGTCGACTTCGACACCCTCGAGGACGGCGCGGTCACCGTGCGCGAGCGTGACTCGATGCAGCAGGAGCGGATCAGCCTCGACGGCATCAGTGCCTACTTCGCCCAGCGGCTGCTGGGCTGCTGAGCGGACGGGACCGTGCACAATGGCGGGGTGAACCAGACCGCGCGCCGACCGGGTGCCTCCGTCCCGCTGCTCGTCGCGCTGCTGCTGACGCTCGGCGGCCTCAGCGCCTGCGGCGGCGACGCCACTGACTCCGAGGGCGACTCCGAGGCCGGCTCGGACGCCAGCGCGGCGGTGGCCAGCGAGTCGGCGGAGCCGTCCGAGGCGCCGGCTCCGGACTATCTCCCGGTGCCCGACGGCGTGACGCTCACCGAGCCCGGCACCGACCTCGGGCTCAAGGACGAGGCGGTCGTGGCCTGGGAGCCGCGCCAGGATGTCGTGGGGGTGCTCGAGGTCAAGGTCAAGAGCCTGGAGCAGACGTCGTTCACGAAGTCCTTCTCCGGGTGGAAGCTCGACAAGGCGACGCGCCAGACCACGCCGTACTTCGTCCGCGCCAAGATCGCCAACCTCGGGGACAGCGACGTCGGGGGCCGTGAGGTGCCGCTCTACGCGCAGGACGCGAGCGGCACCCTGATCCAGGCCTCGACCTTCGAGACCCGCTTCGCCCCCTGCGCCAGCGATGGTCTCTTCCCCAAGAAGTTCGGGGCCGACGCCGCCCAGGAGCTGTGCCTGGTCTACCTGGTCCCGGAGGGCGCTGAGCTGGCGGCGGTCACGTTCCAGCCGCTGCAGGACTTCGACGCGATCTCCTGGACCGGCACGGTGAAGGACCTCACGGCGAAGAAGGACAAGAAGAACACGAAGAAGAAGGACAAGAAGCAGGACCAGGGCTGATTTGGGGCCTGCCCGGCCGCCGCCTGAGAATGAGGGCATGTCCTCGCTGCCCACCTCCCTGACCCTGGGGTCCGTGAGCGTGGCGACGCCCGTGGTGCTGGCGCCGATGGCCGGGATCACCAACGCGGCCTACCGCCGGCTCTGCGCCGAGCAGGGCGCGGGGCTCTACGTCTGCGAGATGATCACCTCCCGCGGCCTGGTCGAGCGCGACGCCAAGACCCTGGACATGCTGGTCTTCGACGAGGCCGAGCAGGTCCGGTCCGTGCAGCTCTACGGCACCGACCCGGCGTACGTCGGCAAGGCGACCGAGATCCTCTGCGGCGAGCACGGCGTCGGGCACGTCGACCTCAACTTCGGCTGTCCGGTCCCCAAGGTCACCCGCAAGGGCGGCGGGGGAGCGCTGCCCTGGAAGCGCGGCCTGCTGGGCGAGATCCTGCAGCAGGCGGTCGCCGCGGCGGCGCCCTACGACGTACCGGTGACGATCAAGACCCGCAAGGGCCTCGACGACGACCACCTGACCTACCTCGACGCCGGCCGGATCGCGCAGGAGACCGGCTGCGCCGCGGTCGCGCTGCACGGGCGCACGGTGGCGCAGGCCTACTCCGGTCGGGCCGACTGGGACGCGATCAGCGCCCTGGTCGAGCACGTCGACATCCCCGTGCTCGGCAACGGCGACATCTGGGAGGCCGCCGACGCGGTGCGGATGGTCGAGCAGACCGGTGCCGCCGGTGTCGTGGTCGGCCGCGGCTGCCTCGGTCGCCCCTGGCTCTTCCGCGACCTGGCGGCGGCCTTCGCGGGCGAGCAGGTCGCCACGCTCCCGCGCCTGGGAGAGGTCGCGGCGATGATGCGGCGCCACTGCGAGCTGCTGGTCGAGCTGATGGGGGAGGAGCGGGGCTGCTCGGAGTTCCGCAAGCACGTCTCCTGGTACCTCAAGGGCTTCGCCGCCGGGGGCGAGATGCGGCGTTCGCTGGGCCTGGTGTGCAGCCTCGCCGACCTCGACCGCCTGCTCGCCGACCTCGACCCGGACGAGCCGTTCCCGGTCGCCGAGCTGGGGACCCCGCGGGGGCGCCAGGGCTCGCCGCGAGCCCGCGTGGTGCTGCCCGAGGGGTGGCTCGACGACGCCGACGGTGCGGGCCGCTCGATCACCGAGGACGCCGCGGAGACCAGCGGCGGCTGACCGGCTTCGCGCGTGCAGCGTGACGGGTCACACACGCTCGATGGGCGGTGAGGAATCCCCATCCCCTTGGGGGGTGTGGTTTAGTCATTCCTCGTGCCTGGCCTCGGGTCGCCGAGCACGCGTCCTTGACCGCTATCGCAAAGGATCAGCGCTGTGGCAGATCACCGCCACAAGCGGGACACCAATGCCCGCCGCATCATGCCCACCAAGGCACGTGCCGTCGTCATCGCCGGCCCCCTGGCCGTCCTGGCGACCGCTTCGGCAGTCAGCTTCGGCGTCCTGGCCGCCGAGCCCGCCGCCTCCGACATCTTCCGCGCGGACGTCTCCGCCGTGGCCACTGCCGACGTCGGAGCCGCGCTCAGCGACCGGGGAGAGACTGTCTCCCGTGGGTCCTCGCGGTCGGTCCAGGCCGAGACCGAGCCCGTGAGCGCCCAGGGTCCCGAGGTGCTCTCCGGCACCGAGATCGAGCGCAAGCCGACCGAGCTCGAGCTGGCCCTGGCCCCGGCCGCCACGAAGCAGGCCGTGAAGCAGGCCGACGACCAGCTGTGGACCCAGTCCACGCTCAACCTGTGGACCGCTCCCGGTGGCGCTGCCGAGGAGGTCGGCGAGATCGACGTCGCCGAGAAGGTGCTGGTCACCGGTCGCTCGTTCCTCGGGCGCGAGGAGATCGTGGTCGACGGCGCCTCGCGCTGGGTCACGGCCGGCTACCTCGACGCCGAGGAGCCGCTCGCTCTGGGCGGTGAGTGCACCAACGGGTCCTCGGTGGCCAGCGGCGTGAGCCCCAACATCGTCAAGGTCCACGAGGCCGTCTGCGCCGACTTCCCCGAGATCACCGTCTACGGCACCTTCCGCAGCGACGGTGAGCACAGCCAGGGGATCGCGGTCGACATCATGGTCTCCGGCGAGCGTGGCTGGCAGGTGGCGAACTTCGTGCGCGAGAACTACGCCGCGCTCGGCGTCAACTACCTCATCTACTCCCAGAACATCTGGTCGGTCGACCGGGCGGGCGAGGGCTGGCGGGGCATGAGCGACCGCGGCTCGAGCACCGCCAACCACTACGACCACGTCCACGTCACGACGTACTGAGCACGGGCGGGCTCGGCCCCGGTGGTCGAGCGTGCCGCGACCCCGCGTCACGTCAGGTCACCGACGTCAGCCGAGGGCCGGTGACCGAGGCGACCGCCTCGGAGGCGGCGTTCGCGCGGCCGAGGCGGCGGTGGCCGACGACAAGCTGGGTGACGAGTTCGGGCTCGCCACGGTGCTGCTCGCGCTCACCCGCTGCTTCGCCGGGGTCGGGACCCTGTTCCGGCGCCGCTCGGCCTCGCTGGCGCTGCTCGGCATCGGTGCGGTGGCCCTGGTCGCCGGTTCGGCGCAGCTGGCGTCCGCCCTGGCGTGAGGCCCGCTCGGGGCGTTGCCGCGGGCCAGTAGTGTCGCGTCCGATGGACGCCTGGGACCTCTACGACGACTCGGCGCGCGAACGGCTGGTCGCCGAGCCCCCCAAGCGGGTCGAGGCGCCCGAGCGGACGCCGTTCGAGCGTGACCGCGCGCGGGTGGTGCACGCGGCGGCGTCGCGCCGGCTGGCGGCGAAGACCCAGGTGGTGGGGCCGCAGTCCGACGACTTCGTGCGCAACCGGCTCACCCACAGCCTCGAGGTGGCGCAGGTGGCCCGCGACCTGTCGCGTGCGCTGGGCTCGCAGCCCGACATCGCCGAGACGGCCGCGCTGGCCCACGACCTCGGCCACCCGCCGTTCGGCCACAACGGGGAGCGGGCGCTGGCCGAGCTGAGCGAGGCCTGCGGCGGCTTCGAGGGCAACGCGCAGACCCTGCGCCTGCTGACGCGTCTGGAGGCCAAGAGCTTCGACGCCGAGGGCCGCCCGGCCGGGCTCAACCTGACCCGGGCCACCCTCGACGCCTGCACGAAGTACCCCTGGCCCCGGGGCGAGGCCGCCGACCCCGCCGGCGTCCACGCCGACGGCACGGTCGTGGCCACCCACAAGTTCGGCGTGTACGCCGACGACGCGCCGGTCTTCGCGTGGATGCGCGAGGGCGCCGACGGCCGCCGCCGCTGCCTGGAGGCGCAGGTGATGGATCTCGCCGACGACGTGGCCTACTCCGTCCACGACGTCGAGGACGGCACGGTTGCCGGACGCCTCGACCTGTCCTCCCTCGACCGCGAGGCGGTGTGGCAGACCGTGCGCGAGTGGTACGTCGCCGACGTGGCCGACGACCGCCTCGACGAGGTGCTCACCGGGCTCCAGGCGGTCGACGGCTGGCCCACGAGGCCCTACGACGGCACCCGGCGCGCCCAGGCAGCGCTGAAGAACCTCACCAGCGACCTGATCGGCCGCTTCTGCGGGGCGGTGCAGGCGGCGACGTTCGCGGGCGGCGCGGGCCCGTTCGTGCGCTACCGCGCCGACCTGGTCGTGCCCGAGACCACCGCGCTGGAGATCGCCGTCCTCAAGGGGGTCGCGGCGCACTACGTGATGCGCGCCGAGGACCGGCTCGCCGTGATGGGCGCCCAGCGCGAGCTGGTCGCGGGCCTGGTCGAGGCCCTCCTCGACCGCGGGCCCGACGCCCTCGACCGACCGCTCGCCGACGACTGGGAGGCCGCGGCCGACGACGCCGAGCGGCTGCGCGTCGTGGTCGACCAGGTCGCCTCGCTCACCGACGCGAGCGCCGTGGCGTGGCACGCCCGGCTGAGCGGGGAGGCGCGGGGGGCAGCGCAAGGGGCAGCACGAGGGAGGATGGGCCCGTGAGCACGCACGACGACGTACCCCTGGTCTGGCTGCCCTTCGACCCCGCCGAGCTCGGCGACCCGCCCGAGGGGCTGCGCTACGAGATGGTCGACCCCACCGAGTCGGTGCCGGACTCGGTCGACGACGTCCGGGTCTACGTCCCGCCCTACCGCGTCGACGCCGCCGGCGCCGACGTGATGGCCCGGATGCCGCGCCTGGAGGTCGTGCAGACGTTGACCGCCGGCGTCGACAACGTGCGCTCCTCGGTGCCCGACGGCGTACGCCTGTGCAGCGGTCGGGGCATCCACGACAGCTCGACGGCCGAGCTCGCGCTGACCCTGGTGCTCGCGTCGCTGCGCGGGGTCCCGCAGTTCGTCCGGGCCCAGGACCGGCGCGAGTGGACGCCGGGCTGGCACCCCGCGCTCGCCGACCGCCACGTGCTGCTCGTGGGTCACGGTGCTATCGGGCAGGCTGTCGAGGACCGGCTGGCTCCCTTCGAGGTCACGCTCACCCGGGTCGCGCGCAGCGCCCGTGCGGGCGTCCACGCGATCACCGAGCTGCCCGACCTGCTGCCCGACGCCGACGTGGTCGTCCTCCTGCTGCCGCTGACCGGCGAGACCCGCGGCCTGGTGGACGCCGACTTCCTGGCGACCATGAAGGACGGCGCCCTGCTGGTCAACCTCGCCCGCGGGCCCGTGGTCGACACCGACGCCCTGGTCGCTGCGCTGCACACCGGGCGGATCACCGCCGCCCTCGACGTCGTCGACCCCGAGCCGCTGCCGACCGACAGTGCGCTGTGGGACGCGCCGGGCCTGCTGATCTCGCCGCACGTCGGCGGCTCCAGCAGCGCGATGTGGCCGCGGGCGTACCGGTTGGTGCGTGACCAGCTGCACCGCTACGCCGGCGGCGAGCCCCTGTGGAACGTGATGAGCGGGGAGTACTGACCCGGCCGTAGGATCGCGGGCGTGGTGGGCCGGATCCGAGAGGATGACATTCAGGAGGTGCGGGACAAGATCCGCATCGAGGAGGTCATCGGCGACTACGTCACCCTGCGCAACGCCGGCGGCGGCAACATGAAGGGCCTGTGCCCCTTCCACGACGAGAAGTCGCCCTCGTTCAACGTCACCCCGAGCCGCAAGCTCTTCCACTGCTTCGGCTGCCAGGAGAGCGGCGACGCCCTGGGCTTCCTGATGAAGATCGACGGGCTCAGCTTCAGCGAGGCCGTCGAGCGGCTGGCCGACAAGACCGGCGTGGCGCTGCGCCGGATCGAGGACGGCAGCCACGAGGAGCAACGCCCCAAGGGGCCGCCCCGCCAGCGGCTGATCGAGGCCAACAAGGCGGCGCAGGCCTTCTACGCCGAGCAGCTGTCGGGGCCGGACGCCGCCGTGGGGCGGCAGTTCCTGCTGGACCGGAGCTTCGAGCAGGGCGCGGCCGAGCACTTCGGGGTCGGCTACGCCCCGCGCGACGGCGAGGCGCTGCTGCGCCACCTGCGCGGCCGGGGCTTCCGCGACGAGGAGCTGGTCGCGGCGGGGCTCGTGGCGATCGGGAGGTCGGCGTACGACCGCTTCCGCGGCCGGCTGTTGTGGCCGATCCGCGACCCGAGCGGCGCCACGATCGGCTTCGGGGCGCGGCGGCTCCACGACGACGACAAGATCGAGGCGAAGTACCTCAACACCCCGGAGACGACGCTCTACAAGAAGAGCCAGGTCCTCTACGGCATCGACCTGGCCCGCCAGTCGATCGGCCGCTCCTACCAGGCGGTCGTGGTCGAGGGCTACACCGACGTGATGGCCTGCCACCTGGCCGGCATCACCACGGCCGTGGCCTCGTGCGGCACCGCCTTCGGTGAGGAGCACACCCGGATCCTGCGGCGCTTCCTGATGGACCACGACGAGTTCCGCGGCGAGGTGATCTTCACCTTCGACGGCGACGCCGCCGGCCAGGCCGCGGCGATCAAGACCTTCGCGGGCGACCAGAAGTTCGTGGCCCAGACCTACGTCGCCGTGCAGCCCGACGGGCTCGACCCGTGCGAGCTGCGGCTCCAGCAGGGCGACAGCGCGGTGCGTGACCTGGTCGCGCAGCGCGAGCCGCTCTACCGGTTCGTGCTCCGCAACGTCATCTCCAAGTACGACCTCGACCGTGCCGACGCCCGGATCGCGGCGGTCCGCGAGGCGGCGGCGCTGGTGCTGAGCAGCCGCGACGTGGCGGTGGCGCGCAGCTCGTTCGCGCGTGAGATCTCCGCGCTCACCGGGGTCGACCCGATGGACGTGCAGGCCGAGGTGGAACGCGCCGTACGCCGCCCGGGGCAGGCCTCCGCGCCGCGCCCCGCCGCACCGGCGCGCGACGCCCTGCCCGACCTGCGCGACCCGCGGTTCGCGATCGAGCGCGAGACGCTCAAGCTCGTCCTGCAGCACCCGATGACGATCGGGCGCACCACCGCCGACATCGGCACCAACGACTTCACCCACCCGACCTACCGCGGCGTCTGGGAGCTCGTCGCCGCGGCCGGCGGGATCGCGGCCGGCGCCGACGACCCGGGCTGGGCGGGCCGGCTGCGCGGTGCGGCGGAGGACCCCGCGGTCGCGGGCGCCGTCAGCGCGCTCGCGGTCGAGGCGCTGATGACCGCGAAGGAGCCCGACGCCGGATACGTCGGCCACCACGTCTTCCGGCTGCTCGAGCTCACGACGCTGCGCCGGATCTCCGAGGTCAAGTCGCGGCTGCAGCGCACCAACCCGGTCGAGCACGCCGCCGACTACAACCGGATGTTCGGCGAGCTCGCCGCCCTGGAGCAGCACCGGCGCACCCTGCGCGACCGGATCGTGGGCGTCCAGTGAGGATCCCCGTGCCCGCCCGCCGCGCGCGGCCCGACCTTCCGGTGGCCCCCGGTGAGCGGCTGCTCGCCTGGGCCGTCGCCGCGGACGGCCGCGTGGTCGGCGGCACCCGCGACGCCGTCTACGTGCCCGAGCGGATCCCGTGGGAGCAGGTCGAGGCCGCCGACTGGGACAGCGAGACCGACACCCTGCGGGTCAGCGAGGTCGGCACCTGGGGTCACCGGCGCCCCGTCCACCTCCTGGTCCTCGCCGAGCCCGACCGCCTGCTCCAGCTGGTCCGCGAGCGGGTCACCGCCAGCGTCGTGCTCCAGCGCCACGTCCCCGTCGACGGTCGACGCGGCCTGCGGGTCATCGCCCGCCGCCCCCCGAGCGGCCGCGGCCGGCTCACCGAGGTGACCTGGGTCTACGAGTTCGACGAGGGCGTCGACCCCGACGACCCCGCCGTACGCCGGCTCGCGGAGGACGCGCTCGCCGCCGCCCGCGCCGACGTCGGCCTCGCCTGACCTCAGCCGGCGCGGTCGCCGGCGCTGCGCGGGCACTTCCCCTGCAATTGTCGCCGTGCTGCCCCTCGACCGGCCCCAGCAAGGGCACCACGGCGACAATTGAACTGTTGAGACCCCCGGAGAACCTGCGCGGACCGCCCGGAGCAGGACGCGGTTTTCGGCACAGCGCCCGGCCTTGCTACCGTTGCCCCGCACCGATCCCCTGTAGCTCAATTGGCAGAGCATTCGACTGTTAATCGGAGGGTTGCTGGTTCGAGTCCAGCCGGGGGAGCGTGACCTGCGAAGGCCCGGCGGGCGAGAGAGATCTCGTCCCGCCGGGCCTTTCTCGTGCGCTGGGCGGGCCGCGTCCCGCTGCGGGGGCCCGCGAGGTGCGGGTGCCGACCGGCGCTCGCGAGCGTCCCGGTAGACAGGGGCCATGTGGTTCGACACCTGGTCCGACGTCCTGCGCGTGCTCCTGGTGGGGCCGGCGTCCTACGCCGCCCTGGTCCTGATCCTGCGCACGTCCGGCAAACGCACGCTCTCCAAGCTCAACGCCTTCGACCTCGTCGTCACCGTGGCCCTGGGCTCCACGCTGGCGACGATCTTCCTGAGCAAGGACGTGTCCTGGACGGAGGGGGTCTTCGCGCTCGGGGTGCTGGCGGTGCTGCAGCTCCTCGTCGCCTCGCTCACCTCACGGCTCCCGGTGGCCCGAGCGGTCGTGACGGTCGGGCCGACGCTGGTGCTCGAGGACGGTCGGATGCTCGACGACGCGCTGCTCCGCCAGCGCCTCACCGAGGCCGAGGTCCGGCAGGCCATCCGCGGCACCGGAGTCGGCGACGTCGCGGCCGTGGCCGCGGTGGTGCTCGAGAGCGACGGCAGCCTCAGCGTGATCACCGCCGACCAGGCGGGGGACCGGTCGGCCCTGGTCGACGCCGACCAGTCACGCCGCCCCTCCTGACGTACGTCGCCCCGTCGCCCCGTCGCCCCGTCGCCCCGTCGCTCCGCTGCCCCGTCGCTCCGTCGCCGCGTCGCCGCGTCAGGCCCGTGGCGGCGCGCTCGGGGCCCGGCCCGCGAGCCGGGTGACCACGATGGCGGTCGTCATGGTGGCCAGCCCGACCCCGGCGAGCACGACGAGCTGGAACTGAGCGGCGACGACCGGGCTGGCGCCGCCGAACAGGGCGCCCACGAAGGCGCCCGGCAGCGTGACCAGCCCGGTCGACTTGGTCTGGTCGAGGTTCGGCAGCAGCGACTCGCGCACGGCCTCGCGTCCGATGTCCTCGTGCGCCAGGGCGGGCCACGCGCCCAGCGCGAACATCGCCTCGATCTCACCTCGCCTCAGCCGGGCGGTGCGCAGGAAGTTGCGGCCGGCCAGCGTGGCGGCGCTCATGCTGTTGCCGATCACGATGCCCGCCACCGCCACCAGGTAGCGGACCTCGAGGTCGACCAGCCGCAGCGCGAAGACGAGCACGAGTGCGGTCGTGGCTCCCGCCAGCACGCCGACCACCGCGATGGCGCGACCGTGCGGCAGCTCGCGCAGACGTCGCGCGGCAGTCCACGAGGCGGTGGTGAGCATCAGGGCCAGGAAGCCCACCACGGTCCAGGGCGCCGCGAGGATGCCGCGCAGCAGCAGTGCGATCACCGTCAGCTGGAGCACCGCCCGCAGGAGGGCCCAGGCCGGGAAGCCGCCGACCCCGACGCCGGCCCACAGACCGAGCGCCACCGTGAGCCCGGTGACCACCGAGAGCCCCAGCCCGAACCAGACGTAGTCCACGGGGCCATGCTCCCCGTCGGAGGTCGCGAACCCTCAGCGCAGCGCCGGACGCTCCAGCGCGTAGTTGGTCCACCGGCTCTCGACCTCGAAGCCGGCCCGCTCGTAGAGACCCAGCGCCCCGGTGGGGTTCTCCGAGTCGACGTCGAGGGCGGCCTCGTCGAAGCCCGCGGCGCGGTAGCGGCGCAGCGCCTCGCGCAGCAGCAGCCCGGCCAGCCCCCGTCCGCGGTGCTCGCGCCGCGTGCCGACCTTGGCGACGTACGCCTCCCGGCGGCCGGTGGCCTGGGCGTAGGCGTCGTACTCGTTGGACTGGACGTAGGCCACGACCACGTCGGGCGCGGTGTCCTCGACCACGAGGAGGCTCAGCTCGGGCACGAAGTTCCGGCTGCCGCTGACCCACTGCTTCCACTGCGCCGCGGTCCAGGTCATGAAGCGCGGGTGGTCGAGGAACGCGGCGTTGTGCGCCGCGAGCACGGCCGCGTCCAGCTCGCTGCGGTAGGTCAGCAGGGAGAGCCCGTCGGGCAGCGTCGGCGCCTCCGACGCCAGCTCCAGTGCGGCCAGCTGGGTGCGCATCGCGAAGTTCCACCGCTCGGGGAGCAGCCCCGCGTCGGTGAGCAGTGCCTCCTGGGCGGTGTTGCTGCTCAGGCCCGTCACCACGTAGCGCGCAGGCAGGTCGGGGTGCCGCGCGGTGTGCACCTCGTCGGCGCGCGACACCATCGCCTCGACCAGGCGCGTGCCCACGCCCTGGCCGCGCCGGTCGGGGTGCACCGCGCCCTCGAGGTGCACCTGCTGGTGGCTGTCGTCGGGCTCGCGCGGGTAGACCGCGCAGTAGCCGACGAGCTCGTCACCGTCGAAGACGCCGAGGATGTCGCGGCCGAGCTCGATGCCGGGGTTGGCGTACTCCTCGGCGAGGTCGGCCTCGTTGTAGTGCTCCCCGGTCCGGTCGACCGCCTCGGCCGCGGCCAGCAGCCGCGCATGGGCCGGGATGTCGTCGGTCAGCAACGGGCGCAGCGTGAGGTCCACGCCGACGAGCGTAGGGAGCGCACGGGCCGCCGTCACCCGAGTATTGCTACTCGCCCCAGCCCATCGGGAAGACCTCGAACGGTGCCGCCATCGCCGTCCCGAGCCGCTGACCGGCGCCGCGGGCCATGCCCTCGAGGAACTCACGGGCGTCGAAGTGCTCCCACCCCAGGCCCTCGATGTACGCCGCGTGGGCCTCGAGCGAGGCGACGCCGGCGTCGAAGGTCGCGGTCGTGTCGACGGCGTGGGTCGACTGCGGCGACCCGAAGGCCCACACCGCGCCCACCCCGCCCCACGGCTCGAGCCCGTCGGTCAGCTGGTCGGCGAAGATCCACCGGTTGCCGGCGTCGCGGACCGCGTCGAGGACCGCCCGGCCCACCGCGATGTGGTCGGCCTGGTTGAGGTTGGCCCCGCCCCAGGTGTCGCGGAAGTTGCCGGTGATGACGACCTCGGGGCGGAAGCGACGGACCTCGCGCGCGATCGCGGCGCGCAACGCCACGCCGTACTCGAGGACGCCGTCGGGCAGCCCGAGGAACTCCACGCTCGGCACACCGACGATGCGCGCCGACTCGACCTGCTCGGCCTCACGGACCTCGCGAGAGCGGGCGGGCTCCAGCCCGTCGATGCCGGCCTCGCCGCTGGTCACCATGCAGTAGCCGACGGTCTTGCCCTGCCCGGTCCAGCGCGCCACCGCGGCGGCGGCGCCGAACTCCAGGTCGTCGGGGTGGGCGACCACGCAGAGCGCGCGGTCCCACTCCTCCCGCAGGGGTTCCAAGGGTGACGGGGTCCTGTCTGCACTCATGCGAGCCTCCTCCGACCAGGATGCCAGCGCCCCGACGCGAGCGATAGCGTGCGGCCATGTCGACCGACCGGTGGATCGCGCCCGGTCTCGCCGAGGAGGTGCGCGCGCTGGTGCGCGAGGTCGTCGGGGAGCCGGGCTCGGTGGAGCTCGTCCGGCAGCGCCCGTGGTCGGTGGTGTGGCGGGCGCGGGTGGACGCGACGAGCTGGTACGTCAAGGACAACTGCCCGAGCCAGGCCCACGAGTCCGCGCTGCTCGAGCGGCTGGCCGAGGTCGCGCCGGGGCGCGCGCTCGTCCCGGCCGGGGTGCGCGGCAGCCGGTTCGTCGCGCCGGACCTGGGTGAGCCGGTGGGGGAGCGCGCCGACGGTGACGTCGACCTGTGGAGCCGCATCGTGGTCGCGGCGGCCGAGCTCCAGCGCGAGGTGGCGCCGTACGTCGGCGAGCTGGGCCTGGTCGCGATCACGCCGGACGCCGCAGCGGACTGGACCGCAGGCAAGGTCGAGCGCCTGGCCTCGCTGCCGCTCGGCGACCCCCGCCGCCTCCCGGAGGGCGACGCGGGTCGCCTGCGGGCGTTGGACCCGACCATCCGCAGGTGGGCCGAGCAGGTCGCGGCGCTCGGGCTGCCGCCGACGTTGGTGCACAACGACCTGCACGCCCACAACGTCTTCGCCGTCGAGGACCGCATGGTGCTCTTCGACCTCGGCGACGCGCTGGTGATGGAGCCCCTCGCGGGGCTGCTGGTCCCGCTCAACGTGCTCGCCCACCAGCTCGGCGCGGCGCCGGACGACCCGCGGCTGGCCCGGGTCGCCGAAGCCGCGCTGGAGGTCTGGAGCGACCTGGCCCCGATGGCCGAGCTCCGCGCGGCGCTTCCCGCGGCGCTGCAGCTCGGTCGGCTGGGACGGGTCGAGTCCTGGCACCGGATCGCCGCCGACCTCGACGGGCCGGACCTGGACGAGTGGGGCGAGGCGGCCGCCGGGTGGCTCGCGCTGCTCCTGGAGGACCCCCCGGTCGGCGCGCTGAGCGCCTGATCGCCCGCTCCCGGGCCCCGCGCGGTGTTATTTTGGCCCCGTCCGACCTGCCCGACCCGTCCGCAGCCTGCCCGCCTGCCCCCGCGCGCCACTCCTTCCCCGACGAGGACCGCATGATCGAACCGGCCGACGCGCCACGCCGTCCCGGTGTGCGTCGCGCCCCGCGGTCCTCCCGCCGGCGCGCGTCGCGGTGGCCGCGGCTGCGACGCGGCCCCGGCGGCCGCCGTGCGATGCGGCTGGTCCGTGAGCGCCGACGTACGCACGGGTTGAGCGGCACCCTGGGCCTGACGCTGCTGGGCGCCCTGGTCCCGGGTGCGGGCTACCTCTACGCCGGACGCCGTGCCCTCGGTGCCCTCGTGCTCCTCGGCTACGTCGCGGTGATCGGCGGGGGCCTCTGGTACGTCGCCGGGCGCGGCACGCACGCGACGCTGGAGTTCGTCTTCGACCCGACGCGGCTGCGGATCGCGGCTGCCGTGATCGGTGTCGCGTTCGTGACCTGGGCCTTCGTCGTGGTCACGTCCTACCGGCTGGTGCGGCCCCGCCGCCGGCCGCGGTGGCACACCGCCCTGGGCAACGTCGCGGTGGTCGGGCTCTGCCTGGCCGTGGCGGCCCCCACCTGGCTGGCCGCCCGCAACTCCCTGGCCCAGGCCGACGTGGTCACCAACGTCTTCGACGCCTCCTCCAACGAGAGCGCGACGATCCCCACCAACATCACGCCCGAGGACCCCTGGGGCGGTGAGGACCGCGTCAACGTGCTCCTGCTCGGCGGCGACGGCGGCGAGGGCCGCACCGGCGTCCGCACCGACACCGTGATCCTGGTCAGCATGAACACCGCGACCGGCCGGACGGCGATGTTCAGCCTTCCGCGCAACATGATGGGCGCGCGGTTCCCGCAGCACAGCCCGCTGCACGAGCTCTACCCCGACGGCTACTCCGGGTCGCAGGAGGACGCCTACTACATGCTCAACGCGATCTACGGCCAGGTGCCGGCCAACCACCCCGGCGTCCTCGGCGAGAGCGACAACGAGGGCGCCGACGCGGTCAAGCAGGCCGTGGCCGGCAGCCTCGGAATCCCGGTGCAGTACTACGTGCTGGTCAACCTCGCCGGCTTCAAGGAGATCGTCGACGCGATGGGCGGGGTGACGGTCAACATCAACAAGCCCGTGGCCATCGAGGGCAACACCGACCTCGGGATCCCCCCGATCGGCTACCTCGACCCCGGCCCCGACCAGCACCTCGACGGCTACCACGCGCTGTGGTTCGCCCGTGGCCGCTGGGGCTCCGACGACTACGAGCGGATGGAGCGGCAGCGCTGCATGGTCGATGCGATCATCGAGTCCGCCAACCCGTTCAACCTCTTCCGCCGCTACCAGGACCTGGCCGCCGCCGGCGAGGACGTCGTCTACACCGACATCCCGCTCGACCTGGCGCCGGCGTTCGTCGAGCTCGCGCTGAAGGTCAAGCAGGCCACGGTGAAGTCGGTCGTCTTCCGCAACTCCGAGAAGTTCTTCTCCGGCGACCCCGACTACGACTACGTCCAGGACGTCGTCCAGAAGACCCTGCGCCCGCCCGCCCGCAAGCCCGGCGCCCCCAAGCCCGAGCGCGAGGCCGTCGAGCCCGTCGACGTGTGCGGCTACGACCCGGTCGACGGCGCCACCGACGGGGACGACTCCGTCGAGGCCGGCGAGTGAGGTTAGGCTGCCCGCGCACGGGGCGGTAGCTCAGTCGGTCAGAGCAGAGGACTCATAATCCTTGGGTCGTGGGTGCCACGCCTACAGGACAGGCCAGTCGTCGACCTGCTGCACAGCACCGGCTCTATCGCGAGACAGCCCCGGAACCTCCACAACGTCAGCCGGTCGACACCGGTCCAGAGGAATCTGACCTCCGCACGTTGCCCGCCCTCCGCGAATACAGCGCCGTGGATCATCGACCGCTACGCCGAGGTCGCAGGCAAAAATTTTTTTTTTTTTTTTTTTTCCCGAGGCCGGCACGGGGCGGCCGCTCGTGCTCGTCTGACCTGCCGACTTGTTCTCGCGATGGTCGCAGCTGGCCCCCGAGAGGTGGCCAGCGGGCAGCGCGAGAAGCGTCGCTGATCTTCGTGATCCGCCACCAGCGCCTGCGTACGCCGTGCGAGCGACGACTGCGCACGAGGCCCCCTCGTGACGATCCTCGATCGTCACCAGAAGAAGTCGACGACCCGGACGCATAATCCTTGGGTCGTGGTTCGAGCCCCACCCGCCCTACCAGGCACGACCAGACCCCACCGATCTTCCGCGGAGCCCGCCACACTCCCGCGCCTCTGCAGGCCCGCGGGAGTGGGGTCAGACCCGCGGAAGAGCGGGGCCCGGATCGGGTACGTCGCTCAGCGACCCCAGGTGGCCTTGCAGGCGGCGTTGGGGGCCGTGCCCGTCTTGTAGCGCTTGTGCTTGCACAGGGCGACGCCTTCGAGCGTGACCTTCTTGAAGGTCCGGTAGGTGCCGTACTTCCAGTCCGTGAAGCCGCGGCGGTCGCTGCGGCACTGGCGACGCCGGAAGTCGCCGTGCACCTTGCTCGTGGCGACGTACACGGCGTAGTAGCGGTCGTCGTTCGAGGCGGCCAGCTTGTTGGTCACCGTCTCTGAGGTGGTGTCCGTCTTCGAGCCCTGGGCGCCGACCTTGAAGCCCGCCTTGGCGGAGACCTTCCCGAAGACCACGCCGGCCTCGCCGCTGACCTCGCCGTAGATCTCGGCGCTCGCCGAGATCGAGCTCGTGGAGCTGACGGTCTTGCTGATCGTGAGCTCGCCGCCCGGGGGGCTCTGGAAGCCCTTCACGTGGGTCAGGAAGACCGGCCGCTTGAGCGAGAGGATCTCGACCTGCTTCGCGCCGCGCTCGCAGATGATCGGGGCCGCGCCGGCGGGCGCGGCGACGGTGACGGTGGAGACGACGGCGACCGGGGCGGCGAGCGTGAGAGCGCCGAGCCCGCCCGCGAGTACGTGGGAGATCCGTGACATGGGGGGAGCCTTTCGACAGCGACCCGGGACGTCCGGGTGGGCCTCTACTTCCCTCGCGGCCGGGCTCCAAACCTGCGGGTCCGGTCGGGACCGGACGTCGCTCGACTGTCGTGCCCACGAATCGGGTACACAGGAGCCATGACCAGCTATCGCCTGAGCCGTCTGATGTCCACCGCGACCGCCGGGTACGGCGTCTTCGCCCTCGTCCAGCCCGACCACCTGGGCAAGGCGCTGGAGGTGGACGCCAAGGAGCTGCCCGGCTTCCGGGCCCTCGCGCAGACCTACGGCGTCCGCGACGTCGCGATCAGTGCCTTCGGGATCTTCGGGCGCTCGCCCAAGACGGTGAAGACCGCGATGAAGATCCGGATCCTCAACGACGTCGGCGACGGCACGCTGCTCGCGCTGCGCAGCAGCGACCCCGACATCCGCAAGAAGGTGCTGGCGGTGACCATGGGCTGGGCCGCGCTCAACAGCGTCGCGCTGCTGATCGACTCCAAGCGCAACGACTGACCCTCCCGACGCACACCGTCCTCGGCTGTTGACGGGTGGCTCTCCGCAGAGCCATCCTGGTGGCCACCGCCGCCGGGCGAGGGGCGCCCGCGTCGGGTAGGGGTGGCCATGACCGACGCCCAGGACCGGCCGGGAGTGCTGGCCGCGGTGGGTGGCACGCCGCTCGTCGCGCTGCGTCGGGTCGTCCCGCGCTCAGGTTGCCGGCTCCTCGTGAAGATGGAGTCTGCCAACCCCACCGGATCGATGAAGGACCGGATGGCGGTCGAGGTGGTCACCGCGGCAGCCGCCGACGGACGGCTGCCCCGTGACGGGACCGTGGTCGAGTACACCGCCGGGACCACCGGCATCTCCCTCGCCTTCGTCTGCGCAGCCCTGGGCTACCGGTTGCACGTGGTGTTCTCCGACGCGTTCAGCACCGAGAAGCGGCGCACGCTGCTCGCCCTCGGCGCCACCATCACCGACGAGCCCAGCGACGGCGGGCGGATAACCGAGGACCTGATCAAGCGGATGATCGCGCGCTCCGAGGGGATCAGCCGGCAACCGGCGCACTGGTGGTCCGACCAGCTCACGAACCGCGACGCGGTCCGGGGCTACGCGGCGCTCGGGGAGGAGATCTGGGCGCAGACCGACGGTCAGGTCGACGCGTTCGTCCACACGGTCGGCACGGCGCACTCGATCCAGGGCGCCGGCGAGGTGCTGCGCCGCCACCGGCCCGGGGTGCGGGTGGTCGGCGTGGAGCCCGCCGAGTCGGCGGTCCTGTCGGGCGGCTCCACCGGCGCACACCGGATCGAGGGCATCGGCATCGGCTTCGTCCCGCCACTGTGGGAGCCCGCGTCGGTCGACGCGCTCGACACCGTGACCAGTGCGGACGCCCAGGCGATGGCTCGGCGGCTGGCGCTCGAGGAGGGCCTGTTCGCCGGGACCTCGACCGGGGCCAACGTGGTCGCCGCCCTCCGCGAGGCCGAGCGGTACGACGCCTCGGGCGCCGTGGTGACGCTGGCGGTCGACTCGGGCCTGCGCTACCTCAGCACCGCGCCGTACGCCTGAGCGACTGTCCGGAGCCGACGGTCAGGTGAGCGCCGCGCGCTTGGCCTCGAGCACCGGGCGCCGGTGGGGCGGGCCGTTGGCGGCCAGGTCCACCAGCATCGCGTCCAGACGCACGGGGATCTGCAGGCTGTCGCTGCCCCAGTGCGCGATCTCGTCGACCGCCAGGTCGAGGTAGCGCCCGAAGGTCCACTCGTCGGTGACCACCCGAGGGACGCCCTCCTCGTCGCTGCTGACGGGGAGCGGGTCCGGCGTGGCCGAGATCAGGCGCAGCAGGTCGTGGAGCTGGTTGACCACCTGCACCGCCGTGGTCGGATCGTTGACGCCGGGGGAGAGCGCGCGCTCGGCGATGTCGACCAGGCGCCGCAGGCCGAAGGAGAGGTCCTGCTCCATGCTCCGCTGGTTGCGCACCGACAACCCCGCGTGCAGGGCGGTCGCCCAGTCGACGTCGGAGGCGTCCGCCGCCGACTGGACCAGCGCCAGCGGGGAGCCGGCGGCCACGAACGTGCCCAGCGGGTGCAGCACCTCCACGCGTACGTCGTGGCCACAGGCGATCTCGGCCAGCCGGTGGCGGTCCACCAGGTCGACGTACCCCGACCGAGGTGAGGCCACGACGCTCTGCCGCCCGAGCCGTGGGAGCTCGGGGCGCTCGTGCGGCAGCTCGCCAGCCTCCGCCTCGCTGCGCTCGATCAGCCCTCGGCACTGGCCGGCGACCCGGCCGATCACCGCGTCGACCGAGATCGAGGTCGTGATGTGGTGGATGAAGGTCAAGAACATCCCGACCGCGCCCAGCACCAGGAGGTAGGCGAACGTCACCGCCAGCTGGGGCACGGCGTCGGGCCCGCCGAGGTCCTGGTTCTGCACCCCCCGCAGCACCGTGAGCGCGTAGAGGAAGCTCGCGGCGAAGACTCCCAGCGTGTGCTGGGTGACCCGGTCGTCGAGGAAGGTCTGCAGCACCCGCGGGGTGAACTGGCTGCTGGCCAGCTGCAGCACGACGATCGTGATCGAGAAGACCAGGCCGGTCACCGAGATCATCGCCCCGGCGATCGTCGAGAGCACCGATCGAGCGCCCTCGGGTCCGCTCTCGAAGGCCAGGGGGATCGTCCCGACCCCCTGGTCGACCAGGGGCAGCCCGATGCCGAGGAGGACGGCGGCCAGGCACCACGCGGCAGGCACCACCCAGAACGGCGAGAGCAGCTGCCGCCACACCCGGCGCAGCCGCGAGACCGGACGGCCCCGCGAGGGGACGGGTGCGCCGGAAGGTCTCGGCGGGGACTGCTCCGGTGCGCTGCTCACGCCCCGATCCAACCAGGTGGGCCCACCGTGGTCGCCTACTCCAGGCCGCGTCCGGTCTGCTGCTGGAGGCGCTCGATGTGCTCGGAGGCCTCGGCCTTGGTGATGTCGGCCGACAGGGTCTCGCCCGCCTCACGGGCCAGGGTGTCGAGATAGCTGCGCTGGGCCCCCGTCATCGGCTCGTCGCCGGTGACCCACTGCTCGGGATCCTTCTCGGCGGTGGACGGGTCCGGGGTGGCGGCACCGAGGAGGTCGGACTGGTTCGCACGTGTGTTCGATTCGCTCATGTCGCCACGGTACCCACGGCCCCTGACGTCAGTCGTCGAGGCGCTCGATCAGCGAGGTCGCGTCGTACGGCGCCCGCCCGCGCGCGTCGTTGTCGAAGTAGACGTAGACGTCCGCCTCGGCGGCCCAGGCGCGGCAGCGGTCGGCCCAGCGGTCGAGCGACGCGGGGGCGTAGCCGCTGGTGTAGAGCTCGGTGTGGCCGTGCAGCCGCACGTAGACCACGTCGCTGGTCACTGCGTCGATCTCCGGCCACACCCCGCCCGAGTCGGCCACGACGCACCCGATGTCGTGGTCGCGGAGCAGGGCGAGCGCGTCCGGCTCCGCGAAGCTCGGGTGCCGGGCCTCGAGCACGTGGCGCACCGGCCGGTCCCGCTCGGAGGTCATCAGCGCCCGGTCGTCCGGCACCTTGTCGTCGTGCCCCTCGGCCGCTCGAGCGGCCTCGTCGGTGCTGCGGGGGAGCAGGTCGAAGAAGGACGTCAGTCGCTCCGCCTCGAAGCGCAGGTTCGCCGGCAGCTGCCACAGGACAGGACCGAGGTGGGGCCCCAGCGCCAGCGGCCCGGACGCCCAGAAGTTCGCGAGCGGCACCTCCACGTCGCGGAGCTTCTTCTGGTGGGTGATGAAGCGGCCGCCCTTGAGCGCCAGGACGAAGCCGTGGGGCACCGCCTCGCGCCACCCGGCGTACGTCGTGGGGCGCTGGAGGGAGTAGAAGGAGCCGTTGACCTCGACGGTGTCGAAGCGCTCGGCGGCGTAGCCGAGCTCGGCGCGCTGGGGGAGGCCGCGCGGGTAGAAGTCGCCACGCCACCGCGGATAGCTCCAGCCGGAGACGCCGACCCGCACCCGGCCCATCGGGCGACTACCGCGAGGGCTCCGGGACCTCGCAGTCGACCTTGGGGTTGACGCCCAGGTAGTTCAGCGGCCCGGCGAGGATGGTCAGCGAGGTGTCGCCGAAGGTCTTGCAGCTCACCTCGCGGTCATCGCCGAAGTAGCCGCGCTGGTAGGCCGCGAACGCGCCGATGATCAGCCAGATCACGATCACGAGGCCGAGCAGTCCTCTCATGAGGTTCCCTTCCGTAGCGGGTCGTAGCGGGTCGTAGCGGGCGCTGTCGCGCTGGTACCCACCCCGCCGCCCGCGGAATCAGAGCGTCACGGCGTCGACGATGAGGAACGCGTTCTCGACCTGTTCCAAGGTCATCAGGATCTCGTCGGTGCGTGAGCTGCCGTCGAGCTCGTAGGAGTAGGTGTAGGTCACCGTGAGCGCCTCGGGGTCCGCCGTGGCCTCCTGCAGCTCGACTCCGCTCACCCGGCTCCAGAACCCCTCGTAGCCGGCGAGGCCGTCACTGGCCTCCTGGTACGCCGGGGCCAGCCGCTGGAAGGCTGTCGCAGGGTTGGAGTCCGCCAGCGCGAGGTAGTCGGCGACGAAGCCCTCCATCTCCTCCGCGGTGGGGGTCGCGGGCTCCGAGGGCTCGTCGCTCACCTCTGGCGAGGCCGAAGGGGCGTCCGCGGGGCCGGCGGCGGAGTCGGTCGCCGGGTCGTCGCCACCGCCGAGGACCAGGAAGCCGACCACCAGCAGCAGCGCTGCGGCCGCCAGTCCCACCAGGACCGGGAGCACGGGCCGCCGGGATCGCGCTGCGTGCCCCGAGCTGTCCGCAGGGGCCATCCCGGGGACCGGGGCGGGCTCCGGGACGGCGGGTGTCGACGTGGGTGTGACGGTCAGCCGCTGGGTGGCGTCGGATGCCGCCGCGACCGGGGCTGCCGGGGCTGCCGGGGCCACCGCCGTAGCGGTGGTGGGGCTCGATCGGCGCGGTGCCTGGGCGCCCGGCCCGGCGTGCAGGAAGGCGGCGACCTCCGCCATCGTCCAGCGCGCGTCGGGATCGTGGTCCATCGCGGCCGTGACGAACTCCGCCGGCCAGCCGCCGTCCTCCAGCCGGGGCGGCTCCTCGTGCACGATCCGGTAGAGCGCGCCCAGGATGTTGTCGGCGACGTCGTACGGCGGTCGGCCCGACAGGGCGTGGAACGCGGTCGCGCCGAGCGACCACACGTCGCTGGCACTGCTGGCGGGCCGGCCCGAGGCGACCTCGGGCGAGATGTACGCCGGTGAGCCGGTGACCAGCCCGGTCGCGGTGAGCGAGGGGTCCTGCTCCGCGCGGGCGATGCCGAAGTCCGAGAGCTTCACGGTGCCGTCGTGGGCGACCAGGATGTTGGAGGGCTTGACGTCGCGGTGGGTGACCCCCGCCTCGTGCGCGGCGGCCAGGGCGTCGGCGGCCTGGGCGACCAGGCTCGCGGTCTCCTCGGGGCTGAGGCGTCCCTGGGCGCGGATCAGCTCCGAGAGCGTCTGGCCCTCGACGTACTCCATGACCAACCACTGGACGTCGTCGTCGTCGACGAGGTCGAAGACCGCCACCACGTGCGGATGGTTGATCCGCGCGGCGATCCGGGCCTCCCGCTCGGCGCGCAGGAGGTCGGGGCTGGACATGCCCGCCTGCGAGCCGATCCGCTTGAGGGCGACCACGCGCCCGAGGACCTCGTCGCGGCCGAGCCACACCGAGCCCATGCCGCCCCGACCGATCTCCCGGTCGAGCGAGTACCTACCGCCGATCACCTGCCGCTGTCCTCTCGTCGCCGACCCGTCGGCGCCCCGTCGCCGTCCCAGAGCCTAGGCGCTGCGGCCCGACCGCGGAGCGTGCCGCGAACTCGGTGCCGACCCGGCGGGGCCATACGGCAGGCTAGGGCGTCCACGACAAGAGAGGTTCCCCGTGTCCGTCGACCCCACTCTGCTCGACGACCTCGAGTGGCGCGGCCTGATCGCGCACTCGACCGACCGAGAGGCGCTGCGCGAGGCGCTCTCGACCGGAGGCGTGCACTTCTACGTCGGTTTCGACCCCACCGCACCCAGCCTGCACATGGGCCACCTGGTGCAGATCCTCACCGCCAAGCGGCTGCAGGCGGCCGGCCACACGCCGTACGCGCTGGTCGGCGGCGCCACGGGCATGATCGGCGACCCCAAGGAGGCGGGGGAGCGGGTGATGAACCCGGTGGAGACCGTGGGTGAGTGGGTCGACCGGGTGCGGGGCCAGATCGAGCCCTTCTTGTCCTTCGAGGGCGAGAACGCCGCGACCATGGTCAACAACCTGGACTGGACCGCCTCGCTGTCCACGATCGACTTCCTGCGCGACATCGGCAAGCACTTCCCGGTCAACCGGATGCTGGCCCGCGACGTCGTGCGCAGCCGCCTCGAGAGCGGGATCAGCTACACCGAGTTCAGCTACGTCCTGCTGCAGTCGCTGGACTACCTCAACCTGCACCGCACCCACGGGGTGACGCTGCAGTTCGGCGGCTCCGACCAGTGGGGCAACCTCACGGCCGGGGTCGAGCTCGTACGTCGCACCGAGGGCGCGCGGGTGCACGCGATCGCGACGCCGCTGATGACCAGGTCCGACGGGACGAAGTACGGCAAGACCGAGGGCGGCGCGCTCTGGCTCGACCCCGACATGCTCTCGCCGTACGCGTTCCACCAGTTCTGGCTCAACGTCGAGGACGAGAAGGTGGGTGAGCTGCTCCGGGTCTTCACGTTCCTCCCCCACGCGGAGATCGAGCGGATCGAGTCCGAGCACCGCGAGAAGCCGTTCCTACGGCTGGGTCAGCGCACGCTGGCCGACGAGGTGACGACGTTGGTGCACGGTGCGGAGGAGACCCGACAGGCCAAGGCGGCAGCCGCGGCGCTCTTCGGTGGCGGCGACCTGACCGAGCTCGCGACCCCGACGCTGGCGGCGGCCCTGCAGGAGGCAGGCGTGGTCGAGGTGGCCACCGTCGACGGCTGGCCCGGGGTGGTCGACCTGCTGGTGGCGAGCGGCCTGACGGCCAGCCGGAGCGAGGCTCGACGGACCGTGGGGGAGGGCGGGGCCTACCTCAACAACAGCCGCGTGGAGGACCCCGACGCCCAGGTCTCCCCGGCGGACCTGATCGACGGCTCCTGGCTGGTCCTGCGTCGCGGGAAGAAGCGTTTCGCCGGCGTCCGCGTGGTCTGAGACGAGGTCCCGTGGGGCCCCGGGAGGCCCTGTGGCCCGGCTCACGGGGACCCGATTTGGCACATGCCCAGGGCGTCTGTAATGTTCTCTTTGTCGCCAGGGAGCGGCGGGAGGCAAGACTTCGGTCGGGCTTCCGGCCCCCAGGTAGGCCACTCTTCCACACCTTCTCCGGGTGATCGGGTCAGAGCCGCAAGGTTCGCTCGAAGATCCGGACCGATGGCGCGGGTGAGCGGTGGCCGAGACCATGAAGTAGCCCTGGTCGAGCCGGAGACGGTGAGACCGGTGTGCGTGTGATTCTTGAGAACTCAACAGTGTGTCAGATAGTCGATGGAATTAGTTTGTGCTCTGTCAGCTCTTTTTGGGTTGGTTGGGTTTGTTTTTTCGGCATTCAATGATTCTGGCTTAATTGCTAGTTTCGTTTTTTGTTGGGTTTGAATTTTCTATGGAGAGTTTGATCCTGGCTCAGGACGAACGCTGGCGGCGTGCTTAACACATGCAAGTCGAGCGGTAAGGCCCTTTGGGGTACACGAGCGGCGAACGGGTGAGTAACACGTGAGTAATCTGCCCTCCACTTTGGGATAAGCCTCGGAAACGGGGTCTAATACCGGATATGACATGGACTCGCATGGGTTTGTGTGGAAAGTTTTTTCGGTGGGGGATGTGCTCGCGGCCTATCAGCTTGTTGGTGGGGTAATGGCCTACCAAGGCTTCGACGGGTAGCCGGCCTGAGAGGGTGACCGGCCACACTGGGACTGAGACACGGCCCAGACTCCTACGGGAGGCAGCAGTGGGGAATATTGGACAATGGGCGGAAGCCTGATCCAGCAACGCCGCGTGAGGGATGACGGCCTTCGGGTTGTAAACCTCTTTCATCACCGACGAAGGTCCTGCTTTTTGGTGGGGTTGACGGTAGGTGGAGAAGAAGCACCGGCCAACTACGTGCCAGCAGCCGCGGTAATACGTAGGGTGCGAGCGTTGTCCGGAATTATTGGGCGTAAAGGGCTCGTAGGCGGTTTGTCGCGTCGGGAGTGAAAACACGGGGCTTAACTCTGTGCTTGCTTTCGATACGGGCAGACTAGAGGTATGCAGGGGAGAACGGAATTCCTGGTGTAGCGGTGAAATGCGCAGATATCAGGAGGAACACCGGTGGCGAAGGCGGTTCTCTGGGCATTACCTGACGCTGAGGAGCGAAAGTGTGGGGAGCGAACAGGATTAGATACCCTGGTAGTCCACACCGTAAACGTTGGGCGCTAGGTGTGGGATCCATTCCACGGGTTCCGTGCCGCAGCTAACGCATTAAGCGCCCCGCCTGGGGAGTACGGCCGCAAGGCTAAAACTCAAAGGAATTGACGGGGGCCCGCACAAGCGGCGGAGCATGCGGATTAATTCGATGCAACGCGAAGAACCTTACCTGGGTTTGACATACACCGGAAAGCTGTAGAGATATGGCCCCTTTTGTCGGTGTACAGGTGGTGCATGGCTGTCGTCAGCTCGTGTCGTGAGATGTTGGGTTAAGTCCCGCAACGAGCGCAACCCTCGTTCTATGTTGCCAGCATGCCCTTCGGGGTGATGGGGACTCATAGGAGACTGCCGGGGTCAACTCGGAGGAAGGTGGGGATGACGTCAAGTCATCATGCCCCTTATGTCCAGGGCTTCACGCATGCTACAATGGCCGGTACAAAGGGCTGCGATCCCGTGAGGGGGAGCGAATCCCAAAAAGCCGGTCTCAGTTCGGATTGGGGTCTGCAACTCGACCCCATGAAGTCGGAGTCGCTAGTAATCGCAGATCAGCAACGCTGCGGTGAATACGTTCCCGGGCCTTGTACACACCGCCCGTCACGTCATGAAAGTCGGCAACACCCGAAGCCCATGGCCCAACCGCTTGCGGAGGGAGTGGTCGAAGGTGGGGCTGGCGATTAGGACGAAGTCGTAACAAGGTAGCCGTACCGGAAGGTGCGGCTGGATCACCTCCTTTCTAAGGAGACACACCGCGTGCCTGCCCGCATTCTCGTGGGTGGGGTGAGGGTGTCTTGTTAGTGGAATCCATCGATGAAGAGCTTGTCGCTGCTGGTCGGCGCTGCTAGTACTGCCGGTCACCTCTTTTGGGGGGTGGGTGGTGTGGAACGTGGGGTTGTGCGGGTGGTGGTGGTTTGTTCTGGCGCACTGTTGGGCCCTGAGGAATCAGGCGTGGCCCGGGTCGTGATGGTCTGGGTTCGTTGGTTGTCTCTTGTTTGTTTGATTCTTGGATAGTGGACGCGAGCATCGCCCGCACAGTTCCCTCGAAGGTTGGGGGGGCGGTTGTGTGGGTGTTGTTTTTTGTAGTGTGTGTCTTTGCAGAGTGTGTTTTGTTGCTGAATGGTTCAAGTTTCATGACGTGGCACCCGTGGATGTTGGTTGTCTGGTGGGTGTTTTTTGTTGTGTTTGTTGAGTGTTTGTTTGGCAAGCTGTAAAGGGCGCATGGTGGATGCCTTGGCATCAAGAGCCGATGAAGGACGTTGGAGCCTGCGATAAGCCCTGGGGAGTTGGCAACCGAGCTGTGATCCGGGGGTGTCCGAATGGGGAAACCCAGCTGGAGTTATGTCCAGTTACCTGCACCTGAATGTATAGGGTGTGTGGAGGGAACGTGGGGAAGTGAAACATCTCAGTACCCATAGGAAGAGAAAACAAAAGTGATTCCGAGAGTAGTGGCGAGCGAAATCGGATGAGGCCAAACCATGATCGTGTGATACCCGGCAGGGGTTGCGGTTGTGGGGTTGTGGGAGCATGCGTGTGCATCTGCCGGTGTGCAGGACAGTAAGAAAGTTCGTGTGAAGTTGAAGTCCATTGGAAAGTGGCGCCGTAGAGGGTGATAGCCCCGTAAGTGTAAGTGCGAGCCTGTCTGTTGTGTTTTCCCAAGTAACACGCCACTCCTGAAATGGTGTGTGAATCTGGCGGGACCACCCGTTAAGCCTAAATACTTCTTGATGACCGATAGCGGACAAGTACCGTGAGGGAAAGGTGAAAAGTACCCCTGGCGGGGAGTGAAATAGTACCTGAAACCGTGCGCCTACAATCCGTCAGAGCCTGATGCCCTTCGGGGTGGGGGTGATGGCGTGCCTTTTGAAGAATGAGCCTGCGAGTTTGCGTTGTGTTGCGAGGTTAACCCGTGTGGGGTAGCCGTAGCGAAAGCGAGTCCTAATAGGGCGTTTGAGTAGCGCGATCAAGACCCGAAGCGGAGTGATCTATCCATGGGCAGGTTGAAGCGCGGGTAAGACCGCGTGGAGGACCGAACCCACTTAGGTTGAAAACTGAGGGGATGACCTGTGGATAGGGGTGAAAGGCCAATCAAACTCCGTGATAGCTGGTTCTCCCCGAAATGCATTTAGGTGCAGCGTCGCGTGTTTCTTGCCGGAGGTAGAGCACTGGATAGCTAATGGGCCCTACAAGGTTACTGACGTTAACCAAACTCCGAATGCCGGTAAGTGAGAGCGCGGCAGTGAGACTGCGGGGGATAAGCTCCGTAGTCGAGAGGGAAACAGCCCAGACCATCAGCTAAGGCCCCTAAGTGGTGACTAAGTGGAAAAGGATGTGGAGTCGCAGTGACAACCAGGAGGTTGGCTTGGAAGCAGCCACCCTTGAAAGAGTGCGTAATAGCTCACTGGTCAAGTGATTCCGCGCCGACAATGTAGCGGGGCTCAAGTCATCCGCCGAAGCTATGGCATTCGCATTTCCCTTGAGTGGGTAACTTAGCGTCCCTGTAGTGGGGGTGTTCAGGTGTGTGGATGGGTAGGGGAGCGTCGTGTCGCGAGTGAAGTTCCGGGGTGACCCAGGGGTGGACGCGACACGAGTGAGAATGCAGGCATGAGTAGCGAATCACGGGTGAGAAACCCGTGCGCCGAATGATCAAGGGTTCCAGGGTCAAGCTAATCTGCCCTGGGTAAGTCGGGACCTAAGGCGAGGCCGACAGGCGTAGTCGATGGACAACGGGTTGATATTCCCGTACCGGCGAAGATTCGTCCCTGATGAGGCCGGTGATGCTAACCATCTGAAGCCCACGTGACCGATCCCTTCGGGGTGAGGCGTGTGGGTGGAGCGTGGGATCCGATCCGGTAGTAGTCAAGCGATGGGGTGACGCAGGAAGGTAGCCCAACCGTGGCGATGGTAGTCCACGGGTAAGCAGGTAGGACGTGGCTTAGGTAAATCCGGGTCGCTGTGCTTCGAGCACGAGTCTGAGATGTGATGCCGACCCCGTATGGGGGAAGTGGGTGATCCTATGCTGCCGAGAAAAACCTCTAGCGAGAATCGAGCCGCCCGTACCCCAAACCGACTCAGGTGATCAGGTAGAGAATACCAAGGCGATCGAGCGAACCATGGTTAAGGAACTCGGCAAAATGCCCCCGTAACTTCGGGAGAAGGGGGACCCGAACCGTGAGCCCACTTGCTGGGGGATGCGGGGAGGGTCGCAGAGACCAGGCCCAAGCGACTGTTTACTAAAAACACAGGTCCGTGCGAAGTTGTAAGACGATGTATACGGACTGACTCCTGCCCGGTGCTGGAAGGTTAAGAGGACCTGTTAGCCACTTGTGGTGAAGCGGAGAATTTAAGCCCCAGTAAACGGCGGTGGTAACTATAACCATCCTAAGGTAGCGAAATTCCTTGTCGGGTAAGTTCCGACCTGCACGAATGGAGTAACGACTTGGGCGCTGTCTCAACCATGGACTCGGCGAAATTGCACTACGAGTAAAGATGCTCGTTACGCGCGGCAGGACGGAAAGACCCCGGGACCTTTACTATAGTTTGGTATTGGTGTTTGGTTCGGCTTGTGTAGGATAGGTGGGAGACTGTGAAACCCTCACGCCAGTGGGGGTGGAGTCATCGTTGAAATACCACTCTGGTCGTACTAGATGTCTAACCTAGGTCCATGATCTGGATCAGGGACAGTGCCTGATGGGTAGTTTAACTGGGGCGGTTGCCTCCTAAAATGTAACGGAGGCGCTCAAAGGTTCCCTCAGCCTGGTTGGCAATCAGGTTTCGAGTGTAAGTGCACAAGGGAGCTTGACTGTGAGACAGACATGTCGAGCAGGGACGAAAGTCGGAACTAGTGATCCGGCGTCGGCAGGTGGAAGCGACGTCGCTCAACGGATAAAAGGTACCCCGGGGATAACAGGCTGATCTTCCCCAAGAGTCCATATCGACGGGATGGTTTGGCACCTCGATGTCGGCTCGTCGCATCCTGGGGCCGGAGTAGGTCCCAAGGGTTGGGCTGTTCGCCCATTAAAGCGGCACGCGAGCTGGGTTTAGAACGTCGTGAGACAGTTCGGTCCCTATCCGCCGCGCGCGCAGGAAACTTGAGAAAAGCTGTCCCTAGTACGAGAGGACCGGGATGGACGAACCTCTGGTGTGCCAGTTGTCCCGCCAGGGGCACCGCTGGTTAGCTACGTTCGGACGTGATAACCGCTGAATGCATCTAAGCGGGAAGCACATTTCAAGATGAGGTTTCCCACCACGTAAGTGGGTAAGGCCCCCAACAGAACATTGGGTTGATAGGCCGGAGGTGTACAGCAGCAATGCCTAGCCGACCGGTACTAATAGGCCGAGGGCTTGCCACACAAACCCTCAACCACCACAACAAACCCGCTGAACACGATTCAGCAGACACGGTTTGCACCGCGCACACACGAGAAACACTCGCGTCCACGAACCAACCCCACCCCACCCCCCGGAGGGCGAACACACGTTCACCCCACCGGGGCCGCGGGTGAGGGTTCATAGAGTTACGGCGGCCATAGCGTCAGGGAAACACCCGGTCCCATCCCGAACCCGGAAGTTAAGCCTGCCAGCGCCGATGGTACTGCAGCCGAGAGGCTGTGGGAGAGTAGGACGCCGCCGGACAAACATTGTCGTAGAGGCCACCGCAAGGTGGCCTCTACGTCATTTACACGAACATGAACACAAGGAGAGAACGTGGCTGAGGATCGAGGACAGCGCCCCGCCCGAGGCGGCGCGCGAGGAGCCGGGGCCGGACGTGGGTCCGCGTCGGGTCGGTCCGGATCCGGCTCGTCGTCGTCCCGTGGGGGCGGCAAGCCGTCCGGTGGCCGGTCCGGAGACGGGAAGCCCGGGCAGTCGCGCGATCGCCGCGACGCCGGCGGCAGCCGGGGGTCGGGTCGTTCGCGCCAGTCCGAGGAGCAGCGTCCACGCAGTGCCGAGCAGGCACACTACGACGGCCCGGAGATCCCGGCCGAGGTCACCGGCGAGGAGCTCGACCACGCGGTCCGAGCCCAGCTCAAGGGCCTCCCGGAGAAGCTCGCCGCCCGCGTCGGGCGCCACCTGGCCGCCGCGGGACTCCTGATCGACACCGATCCCGAGACGGCCTACCAGCACGCGCTGGCCGCTCGCTCGCGCGCGGCCCGGATCGCCGTGGTGCGCGAGGCCACCGGCGAGGCCGCCTACTCGGCCGGCCACTTCGCCGAGGCGCTCGCCGAGCTGCGGGCGGCCAAGCGGATGAACGGCGCCACCGGATACCTCCCGATGATGGCCGACTGCCACCGGGCCCTCGGCAACCCCGCGCAGGCGCTCAAGCTCGCCAAGAGCCCGTCGGTCGCCAACTTCGCGCCCGAGGCGAAGGCCGAGATGACGATCGTGGAGGCCGGTGCCCGCCGCGACATGGGCCAGCTCGACGCTGCGCTGCGTACCCTCGAGCTGGCGCCGATCAACTCCGCGAACCGCACCGCCTGGGTGGTGCGGCTGCGCTACGCCTACGCCGACATCCTCGAGGCGGCCGGCCGCGACCAGGACGCGCTGGCGTGGTTCCACCGCACGTACGCCATCGACAGCGATCAGCTCACCGACGCAGACGAGCGCGCCGCTGCGCTCGAGAAGCGGCTGGGCTGAGTCCTGCTCGGGTCCGGGGCTGACACAGGCCCACGGCGCGGCGCCGGCTCTGCCAGACTGAGGGTCATGACCCACGTGACGCGCCCTGCCCTCGAAGGCACCGTGGCGGTCAGGGAGGGCCGACGGCTCAGCTTCGCCGAGTACGGCGCCCCCCGCGGTCCGGCGATCGTGTGGATGCACGGCACCCCCGGCGCCCGGCGGCAGATCCCGCTGCCGGCCCGGGCGTACGCCGAGAAGCACGGGCTGCGGATCATCGGCATCGACCGACCGGGCATCGGCTCCTCGACGACCCACCTCTACGACGAGCTGCTGGACTGGACCCAGGACCTCACGCTCCTCCTGGACACCCTGGGTGTCGACACGGTGCGCATCATCGGGCTCTCCGGCGGGGGGCCCTACGCCCTGGCCGCCGGCGCCGCCCTTCCCGATCGGGTGCACGGGGTCGGGGTCCTGGGCGGGGTCGCCCCCACGCGCGGGCCCGACGCCGCCGAGGGCGGCGCGATCCAGCTGGCGGTGCGGCTGGCGCCGTTGCTGCAGGCGGGGCGCGTACCGCTGGGGGTCGCGCTCACCGGTGTGATCCGGCTGGCCCGACCGGTGGCCGGCCCCGGTCTGGACCTGTACGCCGCTCTCCAGCCACCGGGGGACAAGAACCTGCTCTCGCGCCCGGAGTTCAAGGCGATGTTCCTCGACGACCTGCTCAACGGCAGCCGGTTCCAGACCTCCGCGCCGCTGAACGACCTGGTGCTCTTCACCCGCCCGTGGGGCTTCGCGCTGAGCGAGGTCACCGTGCCCGTGCGCTGGTGGCACGGCGACGAGGACCACATCGTCCCGCTGCGTCACGGGCAGCACGTCGTGGACCGCCTCCCCGACGCCACGATGAGCGTCATCGACGGGGAGAGCCACCTCGGGGGTCTGGACATCGCAGCCGAGGTGCTCTCCACGCTGATGGAGCTCGGGCCCCGGCGTACGCGTCACACCGCTGCGCCCTGAACCGAGCGGTCTGGCCCGGTGGCGACGTGGCCTGGCGCGGCGGCCGTTTTTCGGCCACAATGGACCCATAACTACACACGTGTCACTCGTGACGGTTCTCGACCGCCACCTCCACTCGACGAGCCCGCTGGGGAAGGCGCAGCTCGCGCCGGAGGTGAACAGCTCGAGGAGTCCACGGTGACCGCACGCACCGCATCACGCACTGCGACCAGAGGCGTTCTCTACGTCCACTCGGCGCCGTCCGCACTGTGCCCTCACATCGAGTGGGCCGTGGGCGGCGTGCTCGGAGTGGCCGTCAACCCCGTCTGGTCGCCTCAGCCTGCCCAGTCGGGCACCTACCGCACCGAGCTGTCCTGGGCCGGCGAGGCCGGCGCGGCCGCCGGCATCGCCTCGGCCCTGCGCGGGTGGAACCACCTGCGCTACGAGGTGACCGAGGAGCCGACCCCGATCACCGAGGGCGAGCGCTACTCCTTCACCCCCGACCTGGGCGTCTTCCACGCCGTGACCGGGCTGCACGGCGACCTGATGATCCCCGAGGACCGGCTGAAGGCGGCGGTCGTCAAGGCCGCGCTGGGCGACACGACGCTGGTCCACGAGATCGACAAGCTGCTGGGCAAGCCGTGGGACGACGAGCTCGAGACGTTCCGCCACGCCGGTGACGGCGCACCCGTGCGCTGGCTGCACCAGGTCGTCTGACCGGGGCAGCACCCGTGGCTAGCGCGTCGCGGTGAGCCGGAAGCGCGAGTTGCGGACCCGGCCGATGGTCTCGGCGTCGCCGTCGAGGTAGCTGATCTTCATCTTCATCACGTAGCGGCCGGTCTGCAACGAGGGACTGCACAGACGCCAGGTCCGACGCCCCTTCGGCTTCTCGCTGTCGGAGAAGAGCGTGGCGTGAGCCAGGCCGACCCGGCCCGGACCGACCAGGAAGATCTCGGCCATCCAGTCGTCCGTCGGCGGGTCGACCACGTAGCGGTAGCGGTAGGAGTGGCACCCGCCCCGCAGCACCTGGTCGGGCGCGGAGGTGCTGCCCCACGTCTGGACCCGGGGCGCCGCCTGGGCCGGAGCCGTGGCGGACGGCGCGAGCAGCAGCGCCGAGCAGAGCGCCAGCACGAGGCCGAGAGAGGTCGGCTTGCTGGAGGGGCGCGTCATCGGCGCCGCAGACGGAAGTGCGAGGGCTTGACCCAGCCCTCGTGCTTCTCGTAGCCGCGGAGCCAGGTGATCTTCATCTTCATCGTGTAGCGACCGGCGACGATCGAGGGGCGGCAGAGCCGCCACAGCGCCCTTCCCCGGGCGGGATCGGCGCGGGAGTCGATGGCGGCGCTGGCGATGCCGCCGCCCCGGGGACCCTTCAGGAAGATCTCGGCCGACCACTCGTCGGACGGCGGGTCCACCACGTAGCGGTAGCCGTAGTGCGCGCAGTGCGGCTTCATCACCTGGTTCTTGGCCGAGGTGCTGCCCCAGGGGCGATAGGCCGTGGCGCTGTCGATCGACGCCACCACCAGCAACGTCCCCAGCAGCACCGAGGCGCTCAGCCAAGCGATGACCCTGCGCGTCATGTCGTCCCCTCCAGCACCGGCTCGTCTGCGTCGATGAGTACAACGCCACGCAGCGCGAGGGGTTACGCGCACCGGCCCCTGGCGGTGCCGGACGCGACGTACGTCGGCGGCGACAGCCAGGAGCCGCCGCCGCCGTAGGTCGGAGTCAGACGCTGCCGAACGCGACCGCCACGTTGGCTCCACCGAAGCCGAAGGAGTTGTTGAGCGCCGCGATGTCGCCCTGCGGCAGGTCGCGCGGCTTGGTGGCGATGTCGAGCTCGACCTGGGGGTCCAGGTCGTCGAGGTTGATCGTCGGGGGGACCACCCGGTGGTGCAGCGCCAGGACCGTGGCGATGGACTCCAGCGCACCGGCCCCGCCGAGCAGGTGACCGGTCATCGACTTGGTGCTGGTCACCACGACGTCGGAGACGTGCTCGCCGAGGGTGGCGTGGAGCATCAGGCCCTCGGCGATGTCGCCCTGGGGCGTCGAGGTGGCGTGGGCGTTGACGTGCTTGATGTCGCCGGCACTGATCTCGGACTCGAGCAGCGCACGCAGGATCGCCCGCGACCCGCCGCGACCGGCAGGGTCGGGCTGCGCGATGTCGTGGGAGTCGGCGGTGATGCCGGCGCCGAGCACCTCGGCGTAGATGCGCGCACCGCGGGCGCGGGCGTGCTCCTCGGACTCCAGGACCAGCACGCCGGCCCCCTCGCCCAGCACGAAGCCGTCGCGCCCGGTGTCCCACGGCCGCGAGACCGTGGTGGGGTCACCGGAGTTCTTGGACAGCGCCATCATGTTGGCGAACGCCGCCATCGGCAGCGGGTGGATCGCGGCCTCGGTGCCGCCGGCCACGACGACGTCGGCCCGGCCGAGCCGGATCTGGTCGACCGCGAGCGCGATGCCCTCGTTGCCGGAGGCACAGGCGGACACGGGCGTGTTGACCGCGGCCCGCGCGCCGACGTAGAGGCTGATGTTGGCCGCCGGGGCGTTGGGCATCAGCATCGGCACCGCCAGGGGAGAGACCCGGCGAGGCCCCTTCTCCTTGAGGGTGTCGTAGTTGGACAGCAGGGTGTTGACCCCGCCGATGCCGGAGGCCATCGCCACCCCGACCCGGTCTCCGTCGAGGTCGCCGGACTCCTGGGCCTTGTCGAGCCCGGAGTCACGCCACGCCTCCATGGCCGCCACCATCGCGAGCTGCGAGGAACGGTCGAGACGACGGGCCTTGACCCGCTCGAGGACGTCCGTCGGCTCGACCGCCACCGTGGCGGCGATCTTGACGGGCATCTCCTCGGCCCACTCGTAGGAGAGCAGGCGAACCCCCGAACGACCGTTGACCAGGCCGTCCCAGGTGCTCGCGACGTCACCACCCAGCGGGCTGGTGGTGCCCATGCCGGTGATGACGACTCGGGTGCGACTCATGAGGGTCTCGATTCTCGAGGGTGCGTGTGGGTAGCGGGTCGGGGTGACGGGTGGGGCTCAGGCCTGGGCGCGCTCGATGTAGGCGACGGCGTCGCCGACGGTCTTGAGGTTCTTGACCTCGTCGTCGGGGATCGTGACGCTGAACTTCTCCTCGGCGGCCACGACGACCTCGACCATCGAGAGCGAGTCCACGTCGAGGTCGTCGATGAAGGACTTGTCGAGCTGGACGTCGTCGTTGTCGACGCCGGCAACCTCGTTGACGATCTCGGCGAGGTCGGAGCGGATCTCTTCGGTGGTGGCCATGGGGTGGTCTCCTTCAGTGGTTGGTGCGATGGGTCGAACGGATGTGGACGTGCGGTCGAACGTGGAGCAGTGAAGCAGTCGTGCGGTGGTGCGGTCAGGGGATGGTGACGACCTGGGCCGCGTAGGCCAGGCCGGCGCCGAACGCGATGAGCAGCGCGGTGTCGCCGGAGCGGGCCTCGCCCTCGCGGATCATGCGCTCGAGGGCCAGCGGGACCGAGGCGGCCGAGGTGTTGCCCTGCTGGGCGATGTCGCGCGCGATGCGCACGGTCGCGGGCAGCTTCATGGCCCGGGCCATGGCGTCGGTGATCCGCATGTTGGCCTGGTGGGGGACGAAGACATCGAGGTCGTCGACGGTGATGCCGGCCCGGTCGATGGCCTGCAGCCCGGTCTTGGCCATCGTGAACGACGCCCAGCGGAACACCGAGTTGCCCTGCATCTCCAGGTGGGGCATGGAGGGGGCGTCGGACTCGAGCACGTCGCGCCAGTCGTGGCGCTGCCGGATCAGGTCGTACTGCTCGCCGTCGGAGCCCCACACGACCGGCCCGATCCCGGCGGTCTCGCTCGGGCCCACCACCACGGCGCCGGCGCCGTCGGCGAAGATGAACGCGGTGCCGCGGTCGGTCGGGTCGGTGATGTCGGACAACCGCTCGACGCCGATCACCAGGACGTGGGTGGCGCTGCCGGCCCGGACGAAGTCGTTGGCCATCGCCACCGCGTGGCAGAAGCCGGCGCACGCTGCGGAGATGTCGAACGCCGCCGCCTGGTCGGTGCCGAGCTCATGGGCGATCAGCGTCGCGACGGCCGGAGTCTGCATCATGTGGCTGATCGTCGCGACGATCACGCAGTCGATCTGGCGGGCGTCGATGCCGGCCTGCTCGAGCGCTCCACGGGAGGCCTCGACCGACATCATCTGCACGGTCTCGTGCGGCTCGGCGAAGCGCCGCTCCTTGATGCCGGACCGCTGCTGGATCCACTCGTCGGTGGAGTCGATCGCCTCGATCACGTCGGCGTTGGGGACCACGCGGGAGGGACGGTAGGCACCCACGCCGAGGATCGCGGCGTACGGCGAGCCCATGCTGACCTGGATGCCGCTCATCGGGCACCTCCCACCGGGTGCAGGCGGGGCGTGGCTTCGGCGGCCTCGCCGTGCGAGCGGCAGAACGCACGGGCGTCGTCGAGCTGGTCGGGGGTCTTCAGGGCGAAGGTCTCCACCCCCTTGAGGGCGCGCTTGGCGATGCCGGTCAGCGTGCCGGCCGGAGGCAGCTCCAGGACGCCGGTGACGCCCAGGTCGCTCATGGCCTGGAGGCAGAGGTCCCAGCGCACCGGGCTGGCGATCTGTCCGACGATGCGGTCCAGGACCTCGCGACCCTCGCGCAGCACCTGCCCGTCGCGGTTGGAGATGACCGGCACCCGCGGGTCGTGGACCGAGACCGAGGTGGCCAGCGCGGCGACGCGGCCGACGGCGGGCGACATGTGCTCGGTGTGGAAGGCGCCGGCGACCGGCAGCGGGATGAGGCGGGCCTTGGCGGGGGCGTCGTCGGCCAGCGCCGCGAGCTGCTCCAGGGTCCCGGCGGCGACGATCTGCCCGGGACCGTTGTCGTTGGCGGGCGTGAGCCCGTGCTTGTCGAGACCGGCCAGGACCTCGTCGCGGTCACCACCGAGCACCGCGGTCATGCCGGTGGGGGTCGTGTCGGAGGCCTCGGCCATGGCCAGGCCACGCTCGCGGACCAGGACCATCGCCTGCTCGGCGGTGATCGCCCCGGACCCCGCGGCCACGGCGAGCTCGCCGACACTGTGGCCGGCCACGGCGCCGACCTGCGCGAAGCCGTCGGCCGGGTGTGGGAAGAGCTCGAGGGCGGCCAGGAGCCCGGTCGCCACCAGGAGCGGCTGGGCGATCTTGGTGTCGCGGATGGTCTCCGCGTCGGCCTCGGTGCCGTAGTGGGCGAGGTCGAGCCCGGCCACGGTCGAGAGCCAGTGGAGTCGGGACGCGAAGACGTCGTCCTGGAGCCAGGGGGCGAGGAAGCCGGGCGTCTGGGCGCCTTGACCGGGAGCGACGATGACTAGCACGAGTGCCACTCTGCCGTCTGCGGCACCCGGACCGAGCACCGGAGCGCACGAAACTGACGGGGTCATATTTGTAGGGTTCCCACAAAGACAGGGTCGGCGGAGGCTCACGTCTCGCGGCCGGACTGGCGGCCCAGGACGATCGCCAGCTGCAGCGCCAGGGCGTCGCGGGGCTGGTTCGGCCCGAAGCCGGTCAGGTCGGCGGTCTGGCGCAGGCGGTAGCGGACGGTGTTGGGGTGCACGAACAGGGTGCGGGCGGTGGCCTCGATCGAGCCACCGCTCTCGAGGTAGGCCGCCACGGTCTCGAGCAGCGCTCCCCGGGCGGTCAGCAGCGGGAGGTAGACCTCGTCGACCAGGTAGCGACGGGCATGGCCGTCGCCGGCCAGCACCCGCTCGGGCAGCAGCTCGTCGCTGCCGACCGGACGCGGGGCGCCGGGCCACCCGCTGGCGGCGCGGTACGCCGACAGGGCGGCGCGCGCGGAGGCGTGGGCGTGGCCGAGGCTGTCGCTGAGCGGGCCGACGACGACCGGGCCGGCCCCGAAGACGTCGACGAGGTCCCGGGCCGCCGCCCGCAGGTCGCCGTCTCCGCCCAGCAGCACGACCAGGCGCTCACCCTGGACCGCGCACAGCGCGTCGCTGCCCGCGGCCCGGGCCAGGCGACGTACCTCGTCGAAGAGGTCGGTCTCGCGCCGCTGCTCCGGGGTGCGGCCCAGCACGACGGCGACCGGCCCGCTGGCCCCCCACCCCACGGCGCTGGCGCGCGAGAGCACGGTCTCGTCGGCCTCGGCCCGGAGCACCGCGTCCACGAGCAGCGCCTCGAGACGAGCGTCCCAGGCACCCCGGGACTCCGCTGCGCGGGCGTAGACCTCGGCGGTCGCGAAGGCGACCTCGCGGGCGTAGCGCAGCACCGAGGCCCTGACCGAGGCCGCCTCCTCGGGCTCGAGCAGGTCATCGACGTTGCTCTCCACCACCTCGATCGAGAGGCGGACCAGGTCGACGGTCTGCTGCAGCGAGATCGCCCCGGCGAGGGCTCGCGGAGCGGCGCCGAAGACGGAGGCGGCGATCTCCGAGCCGGCCCACAGGTCGCTGGTGCGGTCGTCGCCGGACTCGTACCACTCGACGAACCCCTGGATGCCGGCCGAGACGATCTGACCGACCCAGGCCCGGTCCTCCGCGCTCAGGTCGCGGAACCAGGCCACCTCGGTGCGCATCCGGGCGTTGGCCGACGTGCTGAGCGCCCCCGAGGAGCGGCGCAGGACCGAGGCCGCGCGGACGCGAGCGCTCTTGTTGGCGGGCACGCCTCGACCCTAGGCGGTGTCGGGCGCCTCGCGGTGCACCGTGCTGCCCGATCGGTTGACTGGACCGGTGGTCGGGCGGGTGTACGACGTGGCCCGTCCGGGTACCCCACGCCGACCACACGGACGGGATCGTCCCCAGCCCCCCTGGGGGGCGCGTGCACTCGGGGGTTCGCGCGCTGAGCACCACTGTCCTCTGGTTGAATCATCAAGTCTCGAAGATCCCCCAGGAGGGCGCAGTGCCCGCACCGCACCACGAGGTCCAGTACCTGACGATCCACGGTCATCGTCGAGCCTTCGTCAAGGCCGGGAGCGGACCCGCGCTCCTGCTGCTCCACGGCCTGGGGTGCGACCACACGACGTGGTCGCCGGTCATCGACACCCTCGCCAAGCGCTACACCGTGATCGCCCCCGACCTGCTCGGCCACGGCCAGTCGGCGAAGCCCCGCGCCGACTACAGCGTGGGCGGCTACGCCAACGGCGTGCGCGACCTGCTGACCGTCCTGGGCATCGACAAGGTCACCGTCGTCGGCCACAGCTTCGGCGGGGGAGTGGCGATGCAGTTCGCCTACCAGTTCCCCGAGCGCACCGAGCGCATGGCGCTGGTGGCCTCCGGTGGTCTGGGTCCCGAGGTCTCGCCGGTGATCCGCGCGATCACCACCCCCGGCTACCAGCAGATGATGGGCGTGCTCACGCTCCCCGGGGTGCGGCACGTCGGTGTCGCCGGGCTGCGCGCGCTCTCAGCGACCGGCCTGAAGGCCACTCGCGACCTCGCGGAGGTCGCCGACATCTACGACACGTTCAAGGACCCCCACGCGCGGGCGGCGATCCGCCACGTCGTCAGCGCGGTGGTCGACTGGAAGGGTCAGATCGTGACCATGGCCGACCGGGCCTACCTCACCGAGGCGATGCCGATGGCCGTGGTCTGGGGCCGCGACGACCAGGTCATCCCCGTCCGGCACGCTGGCAACGCCGCAGCCCTGGCCCCGAAGGCGCTCATCGAGATCATCCCCAACGCGGGTCACTTCCCGCACAAGGACCACCCCGAGCGGTTCGCGAAGATCCTCCACGACTTCATCCGCACCACCCAGCCGGCGAGCTACTCGCGGGCCAAGTGGCGCGCGCTGCTGCGCGCGGGTCAGACGGCACCGGTGTCGGCGATGGGGCGGCTCACGGTGGTGCGGGACTCCTCCGCCTGAGGGGGTACGTCGGGCTCGCTGCGCTTGGCTTCGCCCTCGCCCTCGCCTGCTGGCTCGCTCGCCGTTCCCGGCGTCGGCTTTCGGCTCACCGCATCTCGATACGCCGTGAGCGACTTCGCGGGCTCAGTCGCTCACAGCTACTCGATGACCGACGAAAGGGCGTCGGCGTCGGCTTTCGGCTCACCGCATCTCGATACGCCGTGAGCGACTTCGCGGGCTCAGTCGCTCACAGCTACTCGATGACCGACGAAAGGGCGTCGGCGTCGGCTTTCGGCTCACCGCATCTCGATACGCCCGGCTCGGCTTCGCGGGCTCAGCCGAGCCGGGCTACTCGATGACCGACGAAAGGCGTTGACCTCGCTGCGCTCGGTCAACGCCTTTCGATGATCGTGACTGGTGCTGACCTCGCTGCGCTCGGTCAGCACCAGTCACGCGTCGCCGCCCTCCTGCATGACGCCGGCGACGGCGGTGGGGTCGTCGATGCGGTAGGCCGCGAAGGCCTTGGCGACCTTCTCCGGCTCGAGCTCGCCGGCGTCGACCAGGGCCTGCAGGGCCCGGACCACGACCGACTGGGCGTCGATGCGGAAGTAGCGACGGGCCGCCGGGCGGGTGTCGGCGAAGCCGAAGCCGTCGGCGCCCAGGACGCAGTAGTCACCGGGGACCCAGCGGGCGATCTGGAGCGGCACCGCCGACATGTAGTCGGAGACCGCGATGAACGGCCCGCCGGCGTCGGCCAGCTTGCGGGTGACCCACGGCGTGCGCGGGGACTCCTCCGGGTGCATGAGGTTCCAGTCCTCGGTCGCGACGGCCTCTCGGGCCAGCTCGTTCCACGACGTCACGGACCACACGTCGGCCTCGATGCCCCACTCGTCGCGGAGCATCCGGGCGGCGTCGTCGACCCACGGCATCCCGACGCCCGAGGACATCAGCTGGACGCGCGGTCCGCTGCCCTCCCCGACGCCGACGCGGTGGAGACCGCGCAGGATCCCGTCGACATCGACGTCGTCGGGCTCGGCGGGCTGCCGGTAGGGCTCGTTGTAGACCGTGATGTAGAAGATCACGTCCTCGGCGTCGGCCCCGTACATCCGCTCGAGACCCGACCGCATGATGTGGCTGATCTCGTAGGCGTAGGCGGGGTCGTAGTGCACGACCGCGGGGTTGGTCGCCGCGAGCAGCGGCGAGTGCCCGTCGGCGTGCTGCAGACCCTCGCCGGTCAGGGTGGTGCGCCCGGCGGTGGCGCCGATGAGGAAGCCGCGCGCCAGCTGGTCGGCCATCGCCCAGATCGAGTCGCCCGTGCGCTGGAACCCGAACATCGAGTAGAAGATGTAGAACGGGATCATGTGCTCGCCGTGGGTCGAGTACGTCGACCCGGCCGCCGTCGCCGACGCCATCGCGCCGGCCTCGGAGATGCCCTCGTGCAGCATCTGGCCCTGCGCCGACTCCTTGTAGGAGAGCAGCATGTTGCGGTCGACCGACTCGTACTGCTGGCCGGCGTGGTTGTAGACCTTGGCGGTCGGGAACATGCCGTCCATGCCGAACGTGCGGTACTCGTCGGGCGCGATCGGCACGATCCGCTGCCCGATCTCCGGGTCCTTCATCCAGTCCTTGAGCATCCGGACGACGGCCATCGTGGTGGCGATGGAGTTCTTGCCGGAGCCCTTCTTCAGCTCGGCGTAGGTCTTGTCGCCGGGCAGGGTGAGCGGCTTGGCCCGCTGCACGCGACGCGGGACCGCGCCGCCGAGCTGCTGGCGGCGGTCCATCATGTACTCGATCTCGGGGGCGTCCTTGCCGGGGTGGAAGAACGGCGCGCCGCCGGTCTCCTCGTAGGACCGCTCGAGGTCGCGGTCCGAGATCGGCAGGTAGAGCCGGTCGCGGAACTTCTTGAGGTCGTCGGGCGTCAGCTTCTTCATCTGGTGCGTGGCGTTCTTGCCCTCGAGGGCGTCGATCGTCCAGCCCTTGACCGTCTTGGCCAGGATCACCGTCGGCTGCCCGACGTGCTTCTTGGCGGAGTCGAACGCGGCGTACACCTTGCGGTAGTCGTGGCCGCCGCGCGGCAGCTTGACGATCTGCGGGTCGCTCATGTGCTCGACCATCTTGCGCAGCCGGGGGTCACCACCGAAGAAGTGGTCGCGGATGTAGCCGCCGTCCTCGGTGGAGTAGGTCTGGAACTGGCCGTCGGGGGTGGTGTTCATCTGGTTGACCAGGACGCCGTCGACGTCGCGGGCCAGCAGGTCGTCCCACTCGCGCCCCCAGACGACCTTGATGACGTTCCAGCCGGCGCCGCGGAAGTTGGCCTCCAGCTCCTGGATGATCTTGCCGTTGCCGGTGACGGGTCCGTCGAGCTGCTGCAGGTTGCAGTTGATCACCCAGGTGAGGTTGTCGAGCTCCTCGCGCGCGGCGATGCGGATCGCGCCGAGCGACTCGGGCTCGGCCATCTCGCCGTCGCCGAGGAAGGCCCAGACGTGCTGCTGGGAGGTGTCCTTGACGCCACGGTTCTGCAGGTACCGGTTGAACCGCGCCTGGTAGATGGAGTTGATGCCGGTCAGGCCCATCGAGACCGTCGGGAACTCCCAGAAGTCCGGCATCAGGCGCGGGTGCGGGTAGGACGGCAGCCCGGCGCCCGCGCCGTGCTGCACCTCCTGGCGGAAGCGGTAGAGCTGCTCCTCGCTCAGCCGGCCCTCGAGGTAGGCGCGGGAGTAGACACCGGGGGAGGCGTGACCCTGGATGTAGATCTGGTCGCCGCCGCCGGGGGCGTCCTTGCCCTGGAAGAAGTGGTTGAACCCGACCTCGTAGAGGCTCGCCGAGGACTGGTACGTCGCAATGTGGCCACCGACCTCGAGGCCCTTGCGGTTGGCGCTGGAGACCATCACGGCGGCGTTCCACCTGATGAAGGCCCGGATCCGCCGCTCGACCTCCTCGTCGCCGGGGAACCACGGCTCGCGCTCGGGCGGGATGGTGTTGATGTAGTCGGTGCTGCGCAGGGCCGGTACGCCGACCTGCGTCTCGCGGGCCCGCTCCAGCAGACGCAGCATGACGTAGCGCGCGCGCTCGCGTCCGCGCTCGTCGACGAGTGCGTCGAAGGAGTCGAGCCAGTCGCTCGTCTCGTCGGGATCGATGTCGGGGAGCTGGGTCGGCAGCCCCTCGTGGATCACCGAGGCTTTGGCGCCCGATCGGGCGCCGTGGGTGGAGGTTTTCTTCTCGCTCACGAGTTCATCGTTACACGCCACGCGCGACCGGGGAATCTACCGACAAGTACGGTTCGGTCCCGCTGCGCGGGGTCACGGTGCGTGGACACCGGACGTCGCCGGGTTGCGCCCCCGCGACAACTCCGCTGGACTACTCCACAACCTGGGGACCCGCATGTCTCCCGGCGCACCACACGAGACGATGACGGCACGACGGCTGGAGGCCACGGTGAGCTCGACCGCGGGTGGCGGGACCACCCAGACAGGACCCGCTGACCGACTGGGCTTCAAGCCCGGGATGGTCATCCAGGAACTCGGCTGGGACAAGGACACCGACGACGAGCTGCGCGTCGCGATCGAGGACGCCATCGACGCCGACATGGTCGACGGTGACTACGGCAACGTCGTCGACGCGGTGCTGCTGTGGTGGCGCGACGGCGACGGAGACCTCGTCGACGGCCTCGTGGACTCGCTGACCGACCTGGTGGGCGGCGGCTCCATCTGGCTGTTGACCCCCAAGGTCGGACGCCCCGGCGCGGTCAACCCCGCCGACGTCGCGGAGGCCGCGCCGATCGCCGGACTCGCGCAGACCACCTCGGCCTCGGTGAGCAAGGACTGGACCGCCTCCTGCCTGATGGCCCCCAAGACCCCGGGCTGAGCCCTTCCCGCTCCCCGTCCTGCTCTGCTCGGCCCCCCAGGGAAGGCTCCCTCGTGCTCCAGAAGATCGTCGCTCGCGCCGGTGCTGCCGCTCTCAGTGCCAAGGTGCTGACCCGGGCCGGTGTCATCCGTCCGATGTCACCGGTGAAGCTGGCCAAGGTCGGCATCGCCGTCGCCCGCTGGGGCACCGGTCCCGCGGGCGGGTTCGCTTCCTTGGCCATCCGGTGGCCCGACCGCGTGGGGCTGATCGACGAGATCGGGTCGCTGACCTTCGGTGAGATGGACCGGCGCAGCAACGCCCTGGCCCGCGCACTGGCCGACCGGGGGGTGGGCGAGGGCGACAGCGTGGCGCTGATGTGCCGCAACCACCGCTACTTCGTCGACGCCACGGTCGCCGCGGCCAAGCTCGGCGCCGACATCCTCTACCTCAACACCGCGTTCGCCGGCCCGCAGCTGGTGGAGGTGCTCGAGCGCGAGGCGCCCAGCGCGGTCATCCACGACGAGGAGTTCGGCCAGCTGCTGGACAAGGCGGACGTCGAGCGCAGGGTGCTGGCCTGGACCGACTCCGAGGGCTCCGAGGACCCCGACGACTCCGGGACCAGCGTCGCGAGCCTGGTGCGCGAGGGCGACGAGTCCCCGCTGAGCCCGCCCTCGAGGCACTGCCGGGTGGTGATCCTGACCTCGGGCACCACCGGGACCCCCAAGGGGGCGCCGCGCAACGAGGCCGGCATCGACGCCGCGGTCGCGCTGCTGGAGCGGATCCCGCTGCGGGCCGGCACCCGCATGCACATCGCCGCGCCGCTCTTCCACACCTGGGGCTTCGCCCACCTGGCGCTCGGCATGCTGCTGGGCACCACCGCGGTGCTGAGCCGCAAGTTCGACCCCGAGCAGACGCTGCAGCTGATCCAGGACGAGGGGTGCGAGTCCTTCGTGGTCATCCCCGTGATGCTTCAGCGGATCATGGCCCTCCCGGCGGAGAAGCTCGAGAAGGTCGACCTCTCCCGGGTGCGCGTGGTGACGTCGTCGGGCTCCGCGCTGCCCGGTGACCTCGCGACCGCCTGGATGGACGCCTTCGGCGACCACCTCTACAGCACCTACGGCTCGACCGAGGTCGCCTACGGCAGCATCGCCACCCCCGCCGACCTCCGCGCCGACCCGACCACCGCCGGCAGCCCCCCGGCCGGGACCGAGATCCGGATCTACGACGAGGACGGCAACCAGCTCCCCGACGGGCAGTCGGGCCGGATCTTCGTGGGCAACAACCTGCTCTTCGAGGGCTACACCGGCGGTGGTCACAAGGACCTGATCGACGGGCTGATGTCGTCGGGCGACGTGGGTCGCTACCAGGACGGGCTGCTGTTCGTCGAGGGACGCGACGACGAGATGATCGTCTCCGGCGGCGAGAACGTCTTCCCCAAGGAGGTCGAGGACTGCCTGGCGCGCCACGACGCCGTCTCCGAGGTCGCGGCCATCGGGGTCGACGACGACGACTTCGGCAAGCGCCTGAAGGCCTTCGTGGTGCTCAGCGACGACAGCGTCGGCGAGGACGACCTCAAGGGCTGGGTCAAGGACAACCTCGCCCGCTACAAGGTCCCGCGCGAGATCGTCTTCATCGACGAGCTGCCGCGCAACGCCACCGGCAAGGTGCTCAAGCGCGACCTCGTCGACGCCGACTCCACCGGGCCCGACGAGCAGGCCGACGAGCAGGCCGACGAGCAGGCCGACGAGCAGGCCGACGGGTGACCGGACTCCCGGTCGGGACCGCTGCGCCGGACTTCACCCTGCGCGACCAGTTCGGTGCCGACGTCACGCTGTCGGGCTTCGTCGGGCGCAAGGCGGTGATGCTGGTCTTCTACCCCGCGGCCTTCTCCGGCGTCTGCATCAGCGAGATGTCCCAGATCCGCGAGCGGCTGGCGGAGTTCCTCACCTTCGACACCGAGGTGCTGGCGATCTCCTGCGACCCGATGTTCTCGCTACGCACCTTCGCCGACGCCGACGGGCTCAACTTCCCGCTGCTGAGCGACTTCTGGCCCCACGGCGAGGTGGCCCGGGCGTACGGCGTCTTCGACGAGGGGGCCGGCACCGCCCTCCGGTCGTCGTACGTCGTCGACAAGGACGGGCGGATCTCCTGGGCCGTGCACAACGCCTCGCGCGACGGACGCGACCTCGACGAGCACCTCGCTCAGCTGCTCGCGGTGGCCTAGACCGCAGAGCCGGATGGTGCGCCGACGCTGCCCCGTCAGGCAAGGCTTGCTAGGATCGGTGCAGTCGAGCCGCTGGTGACCCGAGACGCCAGCGGCTCGACCTTTGTCATTTCCCGGTCCGCCCGCCCGGTAGTCTGTGCCCGCTTCTGGACCCGGGGCGTATAGCTCAGCGGTAGAGCACCTCCCTTACAAGGAGGTGGTCGGGGGTTCGATCCCCTCTGCGCCCACCCCGCTCCTCGCGACCGGCCGCGTCGCCGGCCCCGGTGCCCCTCGCTCGGGGCTCGCGGACCAGGGCGTGAGATTTCTTCCCCGAGGTCCAATCCGCCTCCGAGCGGCCTCCGAAGCACCTGTGGTGCGCCTCACATCGGGGCGCCGGGTGAATCCTGGAGGCAAACTCAATGAGTGACGCAAGCAGAAGGAGCTTCCTCGCGGTAGCCGGCGCGGGTGCCGCGGCCGGGACCGTGGGGATCACGGCCGGAAGTGCTGCGGCCGCGGCCTCGGGTCGCAGCAGCAGCCGCGAGCCCGTGGTGGTCTACATCGAGGAGCCCGCCACGGGGCGGCTCACGATCATGAACGGCGACCAGGAGGTCGAGCTCGTGGACCAGGACCTCGTCGCCCGCATCGTCAAGGCCGGAGGAGGTGCCTGATGTCCTCCCACCGCGAAGCACCGGAAATCAGCAAGGACCCCGCCGCCGACGGCACCGACGTCTACGCGTTCGTCAGCCCCGACAAGCCGAGCACCGTCACGCTGATCGCGAACTTCATCCCGCTGCAGCAGCCCAACGGCGGGCCGAACTTCTACGAGTTCAGCGATGACGTGCTCTACGAGATCCACGTCGCCAACGACGGCAAGCCCGACGCCGACATCACCTACCAGTTCCGCTTCAACACGCTGATCCGCAACAAGAACACCTTCCTCTACAACACCGGCCAGATCACCAGCATCAGCGACCCGGCGTGGAACCGGCCGCAGTACTACAGCGTCACGCGGATCAAGAACGGCAAGAAGCGCGTCCTGGGCAGCAACCTGCCCTGCCCGCCGGTCAACGTGGGGCCGCGCAGCACGCCGAACTACGACAAGCTGGCCACCCAGGCCGTGCGCTTCCTGCCCGGCGGCAAGCGGGTCTTCGCGGGCCAGCGCTCCGACGCCTTCCAGGTCGACCTGGGGAGCATCTTCGACCTGGGGGCCCTGCGGCCGTTCCAGAACCTGCACCTGCTGCCGATGGCGGCCATGGACGGCATCAACTCGGTGCAGTCCTACAACGTGCACACGATCGCGCTGCAGATCCCGATGACGGAGCTGACCAGCAACGGCCGGCGCCCGACCGACGTCATGGACGCCAAGTCCACGGTCGGTGTCTGGGCCACGGCCAGCCGCCAGAAGTCGCGGGTCTTCGACCGCAAGCTGGCGAAGTACCGCGGCGTCGGTCCGTGGAAGCAGGTCTCACGTCTGGGCAACCCGCTGTTCAACGAGGTCATCGTCCCGATGGCCAAGAAGGACGCCTGGAACATCCGCAAGCCCAGCTCGGACAAGTTCTTCCAGAAGTACGTCTACCGTCCCGAGCTGGCGAAGCTGCTGCCCTTCCTCTACCCGAACGTCTTCCCGAACCTGGAGAAGTACAACAAGGACCGGGCGGACCTGCACGCGATCCTGCTGACCGGCATCCCGGCCGGGGTCGTGCCCGGATTCCAGAACTTCACCGGCCCGGCGCCGTCCGACGTGCTGCGGCTGAACATGGCCGTGCCTCCGTCGGCGGAGGAGAACAAGCTCGGCCTGGTGGCGGGCGACCCCGCGGGCTTCCCCAACGGTCGTCGCATCCGTGACGACGTGGTGACGGTCGAGCTCCGGGCGGTGGCCGGGCTCACCATCCCGCTCGTCGACCCGACGTACGAGCCGGACGGGGCGGCCAGCGCCATCGAGGACGGGACGTCGGACAACCCGCTCAGCACGCCGCTGCTGAAGAAGTTCCCCTACCTGGGCCACCCCGGTGGCGGCTACCAGACCGTGCCCGGCACCACGAGCGCCGAGGACCCGGCGAGCTAGATGGGCGAGCAGCCGGACTCCCCGGAGAACCCGCACGCCGGGCAGGGCTCGGTCCTGCTCGACATCGGCGGGGACGTCGGGGCGCTGATCGTGACCATGCCGGTCGAGACGGTGGGCAGCGAGGTGGAGATCCTCCGTCACGGCACCTCCCGTCACGACCTCGAGCCTGCGCACGACGACGGTCCGGAGCACGGACACGGGCACGGGCACGGCCATGGACACGGCCACCCGCCGCACGTGGCCGTGGTCCGGCGTCCGGTCGCGGGTGGCGCGGTGGTCCCCTCCCTGGTCTTCCCGGACCTGGAGCGGGGTCGCTACGACCTGGTGGAGAAGGGGAGCGACCAGGTCCGGCTGACGGTGCGGATCTCGGGTGGTGAGGTCACCAACGCCGTCTGGCCGGGCTGAGCCGGACACGTCCGGCTCGACGACAGCGCCGGGGACCCGTGGAGACACGCGGTCCTCGGCGCTGTTGCGTCGGCCTCGCGCCCGGACGCACGGTCTGCCGCAGATCGTCCTGAAATCGTGTCGTGTCGACGCTGGTCTTTCTTTTCTTGGTGGGTGAGGGTGTGGGGGCACGAATTCACCCACCAAAGGAGACACCCCACGTGAGTGCACCACGTAGCCGCTCGGCCATCGCCGCCGCGGCTGTTCTCGGGCTCGGGCTGACGCTGGTCGGTCCGGCAGCGGCCACCGCTGCCGAACCGGTAGCCAAGCCCCGCCACAGCAAGGCCATCAGCAACGACAGCAAGAAGCTGCAGCAGGCCGTGAAGCCGAAGAAGATCATGAAGCACCTGCGCCAGCTGCAGGTGGTCGCCGACCGCTACGGCGACCGGGCGGCCGGGACCGAGGGCTACAACGCCTCGTCACGCTACGTCGAGGCCCAGCTGCGCCGGGCCGGGTACAAGCCCCAGCGCCAGTACTTCGACTTCACCTACACCGAGGTCCTCGCCAAGAGCCTCGACGTCGGCGGCACCGAGATCGAGAACAACCCGATGACCGGCACCGGCAACACCGACGGTCCGCTGACCGGGCCGCTGGTGCAGCCCGACCCCGTGACCGGGTGCGAGGCGAGCGACTGGGACGGCATCGACGCGACCGACTCGATCGCGCTCATCAGCCGCGGCGGATGCACGTTCGCCGCGAAGTCGGCCAACGCCAAGGCGGCCGGCGCGATGGCAGCGGTGATCTACAACAATGCCGACGGCGAGCTCAACGGCACCCTGGGCGGTGCGTCGCCCGACTACGCCCCCACCACCGGGATCACCCAGGCCGACGGCCAGGCGCTGGTGGCCGGGCTGCCGAGCGAGGCGACGCTCAACCTCGACATCTTCATCGAGGAGCGTCGCTCCTGGAACGTCATCGCCGAGACCCGCAAGGGTCGCAAGCACAACGTCGTGATGGCCGGGTCGCACCTCGACAGCGTGCAGGACGGGCCGGGCATCAACGACAACGGCACCGGCAGCGCCACCCTGCTCGAGACCGCGATCCGGCTCAAGAAGCAGGAGAAGCGGCTCCGCAACAAGGTGCGCTTCGCCTGGTGGGGCGCCGAGGAGCTCGGCCTGCTGGGCTCGACGCACTACGTCAACGACCTCGTCGAGCGCACCCCGGCCGCCCTGGACGACATCGCGACGTACCTGAACTACGACATGGTCGGCTCGCCCAACTACCGGATCGGCGTCTACGACGCCAACCAGTCCGGTGAGCCCACCGACGCGCCGATCCCGGCCGGCTCGATCGAGACCGAGCGCGCCTTCCGGAAGTACTTCCGGGCCAAGGACCAGCCGGTCGTCGACACGGCGTTCTCGGGTCGCTCGGACTACCAGGCCTTCATCGAGAACGGCGTCGCCGCCGGTGGGCTCTTCACCGGGGCCGACGGCACGAAGACCGCCGACGAGGTCGAGCTGTTCGGTGGCCGGGCCGGCATCATCTACGACCCGAACTACCACACGCCCGCCGACGACTACCGCAACGTCAACCGTCGCGCGGTCAACATCATGTCCAACGCGATCGCGCACATGACGATCACGCTGGGCAAGAGCACGCGGATCATCGACACCCCGTCGGCCAAGACGCGCAAGCGTCACGTCCGCGCGGGGCTGCCCGAGGGTGTCACGCGCCGCTGACCCCCTGACACACCGCGTCATCGTCGCTGCACAGCGCCCGGCCGTGTCCGTCCTCCGGGACGGGCGCGGCCGGTGGTGCACAATCGGTCGCGCGCAGACCCCGAGGGAGAGGACGTGGGTGTGAGCCAGCTAGACATCGCGGGGAGGCTCGAGGGCCAGCACGTGCTGCTCACGGGCGTCACCGGGTTCATCGGCGAGGCACTGCTGCACCGGATGCTCGCCGAGGTCCCCGGCGTCCGCGTCTCGCTGCTGGTCCGCCCCAAGGGGGCCACGAGCGGCGCCAAGCGCATCGCGACCCTGCTGGGCAAGTCGATCTTCGCCGACGTGGTCTCCACGGCCGGCGGTGTGGAGCCCCTCATGGCGGCCAGGATCGGCGTCGTGGAGGGCGACCTGGCCGACGTGCCGGCCCTGCCGCACGACCTCGACGCGGTGGTCCACTGCGCCGGCGACGTCTCGTTCGACCCGCCGGTCGACGAGGGCTTCCGCACCAACGTGGTCGGCACCCGCGACCTGCTCCGGCGGATCCAGGAGACCGGCGCGGACGTCCACTACGTGCACGTCTCCACCGCGTACGTCGCCGGGCGCCGGCGGGGGAGCATCCCCGAGGCCCCGGTGGAGCACGCGGTCGACCTCGAGGCCGAGCTGGCCTGGGGCCTGGGCCAGCGGCAGTCGGTCGAGCACCGCTCCCGCTCCGCGGACCTGCTGACCCGCGAGCGCCGCAAGGCCGAGCGGGCCCACAGCCGCGCGGGGCTGCTGACCGCGGCTCGGGCGACCGAGGAGGCGCGTCAGCGGTGGGTGAAGGACGAGCTCGTCCGGATCGGCACCGAGCGGGCCCGCAGCCTCGGCTGGACCGACTGCTACACCTTCACCAAGGCGCTGGGCGAGCGCGTCGTCGAGGAGTTCGCCACCGACCACCGGGCCTCGATCGTGCGGCCGAGCATCGTGGAGTCGGCGCTCGAGCGCCCGCACCCGGGCTGGATCGAGGGCTTCAAGATGGCCGAGCCGCTGATCCTGGCCTACGGGCGCGGTGAGCTCCCGGAGTTCCCGGCCGCCGCCGACACCGTCGTCGACATCGTGCCCGTCGACCACGTGGTCGGCGCGCTGGTGGCGGTGCTCGCGCATCCGCCGGAGGTCGGGGCGCCGGCGTACTTCCACGTCTCCTCGGGCCGGCGCAACCCGCTGTCGTTCCGGGTCCTCTACGACCAGGTGCGTCGCTACTTCGACGCCCACCCCTTCACCGCGGGCGACCGCGGCGCCGCCCGGCTGCCCGACTGGCGCTTCCCGGGGGCGCAGAGCGTCGAGCGGCTGCTGGCCACCAGCGAGCGCGCCCACCGGGCGGCCGACTTCGTGATCGGTCGCGCCCCGCGCGGCGACCGGACCCGCGACCTCGCGCGCAAGCTCGACCAGCAGGGCCGGCGGCTGGAGTTCCTGCGGCGCTACCTCGACCTCTACCGCGAGTACGCCCAGGCCGAGCTGCACTTCGACGACTCCGCGACCCTGGCCCTGCACCGCTCGCTCACGGAGGCGGACCAGGAGACGTTCGCGTTCGACACCGCGGTGATCGACTGGGCGGTCTACCTGCACGACATCCACTGCCCGGCCGTGACCCAGCCGATCCGCGACCTCGACGAACGCCGGCGCGACCGGGTGCGGCCCGACCCGGCGGCGCTGCCGCGGGTCTCGGCAGGCTCGACCACCGGGAGCGGCTCGACCACCGGGAGCGGCTCGACCACCGGGAGCGGCTCGACCAGCGGGAGCGGCTCGACCAGCGGGAGCGGCTCGACCAGCGGGAGCGGCTCGACCAGCGGGAGCGGTTCGACCAGCGGGAGCGGCTCGACCAGCGGGAGCGGCTCGACCAGCGGGAGCGGTTCGACCAGCGGGAGCGGCTCGACCAGCGGGAGCGGCGCCACCGGCGGGGTGGCGGCGTTCTTCGACATGGACGGCACCCTGCTGTCCTCCAACGTGATCGAGGGCTACCTGTGGCTGCGGCTGCGGGAGCTGTCCGGCGGCCAGCGGATCGCCCGGCTCGGCCGGGTCGCCGCGTCGGTGCCGGGCCTGGTGCAGGCCGAGCGCCGTCAGCGCAGCGACTTCCTGCGCACCGCCTACCGCGAGTACGCCGGCGCCGAGCTCGCCGCCCTCGACGAGGTCGTCGACGAGCACCTCACCGGTCACGTGCTGTCGCGGCTCTCGCCGGGGGCCGTGCGCCGGGTGCGCGAGCACCGCGCCGCCGGGCACCGCACGGTGCTGATCACCGGGGCGATCCGGCCGCTGACCCGCCCGCTGCTGCCGCTCTTCGACCACATCGAGGCCGCCGAGCTGGCCACCGACGAGCGCGGCATCTGCACGGGCCACCTCGCCTCCTCGCCGCTGGTGGGGGAGTCCCGCGCCGCGTGGATGGCGTCGTACGCCGCCGAGGAGGGTCTCGACCTGGCGCGCTGCTACGGCTACGCCGACTCCCACTCCGACCTGCCGCTGCTCGCGGCGGTGGGCCACCCGGTCGCGGTGCGTCCCGACGTGTCGCTCTTCCGCCACGCCCGGCGGTCCCGCTGGTCGATCGTCGACTGGGCCAGCCCCGGCCCCTCGGTGCGGAGCCTCAACCCGGCAGGAGACCTGCGCTGATGCTGGCCCTGGAGATGTTCCGCTCGCTGCCGCGCACCGTGGCCGGCCGGGCACTCGGCGGCCGGGTGCCGATGGTGGCGGGGGCGACCATGCCGCTGCGCCTGGTGACCCTGGACGAGCCGGGCGTCGACCGCCCGGGGTGGGCCCCGCTCCGCACCCGGCTGGGGGGCATCTGCGGCTCCGACCTCGGCGCCCTCACCGGCTCGACGAGCCTCTACTTCTCGGCCCTGGTCTCGCTGCCGTTCGTGCCCGGCCACGAGGTCGTCGGAGAGCTGCTGGCCGACTGCGAGGACCTGCCCCGCGGCACCCGCGTGGTCCTCGACTCCGTGCTCACCTGCGCGGCGCGGGGCGTCGAGCCGTGCGCCGACTGCTCCGCCGGGGCCACCAACCGCTGCGCCCGGGTGACCGTGGGCCACCTGGCCCCGGCCCTGCAGACCGGCTTCTGCCGCGACACCGGAGGCGGCTGGGGCCAGCAGCTCGTGGCCCACCGCTCACAGATGCACGTCGTGCCCGACGGCTACAGCGACGAGCAGGCCGTGCTGGTCGAGCCGCTCGCGTGCGCGGTGCACACCGCGCTGCGCGCCGGTGTCGGCGCCAACGACCGGGTGCTGGTCAGCGGAGCCGGCTCGGTCGGCCTGCTGACCACCCTGGCCCTGCGCGAGCTGACTCCCGCCGGGGAGATCATCGTCGTGGCCAAGCACGGTCACCAGCGCGACCTGGCGCTGGAGCTCGGGGCCACCGAGGCCGTGGCGCCCGGCGAGGTGCTGCGTCGCGTACGTCGGGTGACCGGCGCCTTCCAGCTCGAGCCCGACTACGCGCGACCCTTCCTGCTCGGCGGTGTCGACGTGGCGGTCGACGCGGTCGGCAGCAAGACCTCGCTCGAGACCGCGCTGCACGCCACCCGTGCCGGCGGCCGCGTCGTGCTCTCGGGCATGCCGCCCGCGGCCGACCTCTCGGCCGCGTGGTTCCGCGAGCTCGACGTCGTCGGCAGCTATGCCTCGGCCCGCCACGAGCCCCGGGCCACCGGGGCCCACCAGGGCCGTGGAGCCTTCGAGATCGCCACCGAGCTGGCCGGCCACGACGCCGTGGCCCGGCTGGCCAAGTCCGTCGCGCCCTACCCGCTGCACCGCTGGCGGGAAGCGCTCGACCACGCCCAGTCGGCCGGCCGGCTCGGCACCGTCAAAGTCGCCTTCGACCCCCGGGAGACCCGATGAGCAGACCAGGCTTCGTCCTCGAGGTCGACGACCGCACCCCACCGCTGCTCGTGCACGAGGGTCTGGGCTTCCGGCTCGAGACCTTCCCGCTCGGCACCCGGGTCGTCTACCCGCCCGAGTCCATCGAGACCGTGCCCGACGTCGAGGGCACGATCCACGACGCGCTGCTGCACCCGGTCGACTGCGAGCCGCTGCCCGAGCTGCTGCGGCCCGGCATGCGGCTGACGATCGCCTTCGACGACGTCTCCACGGTGCTCCCGCTGATGCGCACGCCCGACGTGCGCCAGCGCGTCATCGAGCAGGTGCTGACGATGGCCGCCGACGCAGGGGTCGACGACGTGGTGCTGATCTCGGCCAACGCCTTCCACCGGCGGCTCACCCCCGCCGAGCTCGAGCGCATCGTGGGGGAGCGGGTCTTCCGCAGCTTCTTCGGCGAGGGCCGGTTGATCAACCACGACGCCGAGGACCACGACAACCTCGCCTTCCTCGGCAAGACCGAGAAGGACGAGCACGTCGTGATCAACAAGCGGGCGGCGGAGTCCGACCTGCTGGTCTACGTCAGCACCACGATGGTGGCGATGGAGGGCGGTCACAAGTCGGTCGGCATCGGGCTGTCGACGTACTCCTCGCTGCGCCACCACCACAACCACGACACGATGGTCCACAGCAACTCCTTCATGGACCACACCCGCTCCGAGCTGCACAGCTCGGCCTGGCGGATGGGCCGTCTGATCGGCGAGCAGGTGAAGGTCTTCCAGATCGAGGTCACCCTCGACAACAACCTGTTCCCCAAGCCCTACGACTTCCTGATGAAGCGCGAGTGGGAGTGGTCGATCCGTGACCAGGCCACGATGCTCGGCGTACGTCGGGGGCTCGCCGCGGCGCCGCAGAAGCTGCGCCACAAGCTCTTCCACGACATGCGCTCCCAGTACGGCGTCACCGGGGTCAACGCCGGCGAGGTCGAGGCCGTGCACGACCGCACGCTCGCGAAGGTGCACCAGCAGCAGCTCGTGGAGGTCGCGGGCCAGAGCGACGTGCTGGTCCTGGGGGTGCCGTTCCTCGGCCCCTACAACGTCGACTCGACGATGAACCCGATCCTGGCCACCTGCAACGGCCTCGGCTACTTCTTCAACTCCTACCGCGGCATGCCGCCCGTGCGCCGCGGGGGAGCCGTGATCCTCTACCACCCGCTCAACGAGGGCTTCAACCAGCTCCACCACCCCTCCTACGTCGACTTCTACGACGAGGTGCTGGCCGACTCGACCGACCCGGCGGTGATCGGGCCGAAGTACGAGCAGCAGTTCGCGCAGGACGAGTGGTACATCCACCTCTACCGCACCTCGCACGCCTATCACGGCGTCCACCCCTTCTACATGTGGTACTGGGCCTCGCACGCGATGGACCACGTCGGCGACGTGATCTGGGTCGGCGCCGACCGCAAGGTCGCCGCCCACATGGGCTTCCGGGCCGCGAGCACGCTCGCCGACGCGCTCGAGATGGCGTCGGGCACGGTCGGCACGAGCCCGTCGATCACCTACCTGCACAACCCGCCGCACCTGATCGCCGACGTCCGGTGAGCTGGTTCGCCGACGGCGCCGACGACGTGCGCCGGGTCGCCCGCGGGTGGCGCTGGGGGCGCCGGGCCCAGGTGCCGCGCTCGGCCGAGCCGTGGGTGCCCGAGGCCCGCTCCACCGTCTTCCGCTCCGACTGGGCGCGCACGCGGGCAGCGGTGGCGGCGCGTGAGGTGGCGCAGAAGGCCGGGCTGGAGCCGGTCTTCCGCTCCACGGTCCGCACCCAGGTCGACGGACTCGACGTCCTCGACCGGGTGGAGGGGCCGGTGATCTTCGTGGCCAACCACGCCTCCCACCTCGACACCCCGCTGGTGCTGCTGTCGCTGCCCGACCGGTGGCGCCGGCGTACGGCGGTGGCGGCCGCGGCCGACTACTTCTTCGACACCTGGTGGCGCGCGGTGGGCTCCTCGGTGCTGTTCAACACCTTCCCGATCGAACGACGGGGCGGCACCATGTCGGCCACGCCCGGCGACGTGCTGGACGAGGGCTGGAGCCTGTTGATCTTCCCCGAGGGCACCCGCTCGAAGGACGGGTGGATGGGGCGTTTCCACATGGGCGCGGCCTACCTCGCCCACGAGCACGACGTCCCGGTGGTGCCGGTCGCCCACCGTGGCACCTTCGCGGCGATGCCGCGCGGGCGCGGGTGGCCCGGGCGCGGGCGGCGGCAGCTGACGATCCGCTTCGGCGAGCCGCTGCGGGCCGCGCCGGGTGAGTCCGTGCGCGACTTCGCGCCGCGGATCAAGGACGCCGTCGCGCAGCTGCTCGACGAGGACCGCACCACCTGGTGGGAGGCGCGGCGTCGCGCCGTGGCCGGCGAGACGCCCGACCCCGGCGGCCCCGACGTCGCGCCCTGGCGGCGGCTCTGGGAGCAGTCCGCCTCACCCGAGCCGCGCCCGGCCCAGCGGCGGCTGGTGGCCTGGCGGCGCTGACCGCTCGGCGCACGAACCGGCCCGCCGGGCGGGTCGACGTACGCCGGCAACCTCTGGGCAACGCGGACATCACTAGAGTGGCGGGCGTCACGTCTGCCAGCCAGGAGGGGTCCCCGTGTTCGTCCCGTTCAGTGTCTCCGACTTCATCGACCGCGCCGAGCAGGTCTACGGCGAGAGGATCGGGGTCGTCGACGAGCCGGACCAGCCCGCCGACCCGCTGGGGGAGGACGGTCGGCTCACCTACGCCGAGATGGCCGCCCTGGCCCGGCGCCAGGCCGCCAAGCTCGACGAGCTCGGGATCGGGGTCGGCGAGCGGGTCGCGATGGTCTCGCACAACAGCGCGCGCCTGCTCACGGCGTTCTTCGCGGTGGCGGGCTCCGGTCGGGTGCTGGTGCCCATCAACTTCCGCCTCCGTCCCGAGGAGGTCAAGTACATCGTCGAGCACTGCGGGGCCCGCGTGCTCTACGTCGACCCCGAGATCGACGAGGCGCTCAAGGACGCGACCGCCGAGCACCGATTCGTGATCGGTGACGACGACGACCTCTACGCCGCTGCTCCCGAGGACGGCGGCCCCGAGCCGAAGCCGTGGGAGATGGACGAGAACGCCACCGCGACGATCAACTACACCTCCGGGACGACCGCGCGGCCCAAGGGCGTGCAGATCACCCACCGCAACATCTGGGTCAACGCGGTGACCTTCGCGATGCACACCGCCGTGACCGACCGCGACGTCTACCTGCACACGCTGCCGATGTTCCACGCCAACGGCTGGGGCATGCCGTTCGCGATGACCGGGCTCGGCGTGAAGCACGTCGTGATCCGCAAGATCGACGGCGCCGAGATCCTGCGCCGGGTCGAGGAGCACGGCGTGACCGTGATGTGCGCGGCCCCGGCGGTCGCCGCCGCGGTGCTGGAGGCCGCCCAGGACTGGGAGGGCGAGATCCCCGGGCGCGACAAGGTGCGGATCATCATGGCCGGCGCCCCGCCGCCGACCAAGACCGTGGCCCGCGTCGAGAACGAGCTCGGCTGGGAGTTCATCCAGATCTACGGGCTGACCGAGACCTCGCCGCTGCTCACGATCAACCGCACCCGCGCCGAGTGGGACGACCTCGAGGCCGAGGAGCGCGCGGCCAAGCTGGTGCGCGCCGGCGCGCCCGCGGTCGGCGTACGGCTGAAGACCTCCGAGACCCAGGAGGGCGCCGGCGAGCTGCTGGCCCGCTCCAACGTGGTCCTCGAGGGCTACTGGGAGCAGCCCGAGGAGACCGCGCGCTGCCTGGCCGACGGCTGGTTCCACACCGGTGACGGCGCCGTGATCGGCGACGACGGCTACGTCACGATCCAGGACCGCAAGAAGGACGTGATCATCACCGGCGGCGAGAACGTCTCCTCGATCGAGGTCGAGGACGTGCTGTTCTCCCACCCCGCGGTCGCCGAGGTCGCAGTGATCGGGGTGCCCAGCGAGAAGTGGGGCGAGACGATCAAGGCGCTGGTCGTGCTGGCCGAGGGCGAGGAGGCCTCCGAGGCCGACCTGATCGCCTGGTGCAAGGAGAAGGCCGCGAGCTACAAGGCACCGACCTCGGTCGAGTTCCGCGACGAGCTGGCCCGCACCGCCACCGGCAAGCTCCAGAAGTTCAAGCTCCGCGCGCCGTACTGGGAGGGTCTGGACCGCCAGGTCAACTGACGGTCCACGACCTCGGCGTTCAGGCGGGGCGGTGGTCGAGGACGACCTCGAACTCCAGGAGGTCCGCGCCGCTGGACACCGGCGGGCGGGGCGCCTCGCCGTCGGACGGGGCGTGGGCAGCGTCGGCCGGGCCGGCGCGCCACGCCTCGAACGACGCGTCGTCGGCCCACTGCGTGACCACGAAGTAGCGGGTCTCGCCGGCGACCGGGCGCAGCAGCTGGAAGCCGAGGAACCCGGGGGTGCCGTCCATCGCGGGGGCCCGCGCGGCGAACCGCTTCTCGAGCTCGGGTCCGGCCTGCGGCGGGGCGCTGATGGCGTTGATCTTCACGACGGGCATGGCCCCGAGGCTACGGCGTGCCCGTGCGGGCGACGGGTCCGGTCGCCGGGTCGATAGCGTGACCTCGTGCCGACCCTCCACGACGTGACCGCTGCCCTGCACGCCTGGTACCCGCCGGCGACCGCCGAGCCCTGGGACGCCGTGGGCCTGGTGCTCGGGGACCCCGAGGCCGAGGTCCGCAAGGTGATGCTCGCCGTCGACCCCACGCCCGAGGTGGCGGCCGAGGCCGTGGAGTGGGGCGCCGACCTGCTGGTCGTGCACCACCCGCTCTTCCTCAAGCCGGTGCACGGCGTCGCCGCGACCACGCCGAAGGGCCGCACGCTCGCGACCCTGGCCGCCGCCGGGTGTGCCCTCCTCACCGCCCACACCAACGCCGACCACGCCGTCGGCGGGGTCTCCGAGGCGCTGGCCACCGCGCTCGGGCTCACCGACCTCCAGCCGATCCGGGCCGGCGGAGGCGTGGGCGTCGACAAGCTCACGGTCTACGTGCCGGCTGACGCCGCGGCGCCGGTGCGCGCTGCGGTCGCCGAGGCCGGCGCCGGTCGGATCGGCCGCTACGACTTCGCGTCGTTCTCGGTGCCGGGGGAGGGCCGCTTCCGTCCCCTGGAGGGCGCCGATCCGTCGATCGGCACCGTGGGGGCCATGGAGACCGTTCAGGAGGTGCGGATCGAGGTGGTGCTCGACCGGTCGCTGCGCGCCGCAGTGGTGCGCGCGATGCTGGCCGCCCACCCCTACGAGGAGCCGGCGTACGACGTCGTGGAGCTCTCCGACCCCGGCGTGGCTGCCACCGGGTCCGGCCGGATCGGCACCGTGGAGCGCACCACGCTGGGCGACTTCGCCGCGGCGGTCGCCTCCGCGCTGCCGGCCACCGCCCACGGCGTGCGGGTCGCGGGCGACCCGGAGGCCGTCGTACGACGGGTGGCGGTGTGCGGCGGGGCCGGCGACTTCCTGCTCGACACCGTGCGGCGCGGCGACGCCGACGTCTACGTCACCAGCGACCTGCGCCACCACCCGGCGGCCGAGTTCCGCGAGCACGACGGGCCGGCCCTCGTCGACGTCGCGCACTGGGCGGCGGAGTGGACCTGGCTCCCGGTCGTCGCCGAGCGGCTCCGCACGGAGGTCGGCGGTGAGCAGGGGACTACGGTGGAGACCCGCGTGAGCACCACCTGCACCGACCCGTGGAGCTTCCGCGCGGAGCCCACGACCGACCAGACCGACCACGAACCGGGCCCCGAGGGCCCGTCCCCGAGAGGCGATGCGTGAAAGCCGACCCGAGTGCCCAGCTCAAGCTGCTCGACGTCCAGGCGCTGGACTCCCGCGCAGACCAGCTGCGCCACCAGCGGCGGACGCTGCCCGAGCTGGCGGAGATCGCCGAGCTGACCACCCAGCACACCCTGATGCTCGACCAGCTGCGCGACCAGCAGATCATCGTCGACGACCTGACGGTGGCCCAGACCAAGGCCGACGCCGACGTCGAGCAGGTCAAGGCGCGGCGCACCCGCGACCGCGACCGGATGGACCAGGGGCTGATCACCAACCCCAAGGACCTCGAGCGGATGCAGCACGAGCTCGAGACGCTGGAGCGCCGGATCGGCGTGCTCGAGGACGAGGAGCTCGAGGTGATGGAGCAGGTCGAGATCGCCTCCACCGGCCTCGACGAGCTGCGCCGGGAGGTCGCCGAGGCCGAGGCGCGGATGGCCGAGCTCACGGCCTCCCGCGACGGCCGCGCGGCCGAGCTCGACGCCCAGCTGGCCGAGGTCGAGGCGCAGCGCGGCCCGGCGGTCGAGGGGCTGCCCGAGGACCTGCTCGCGCTCTACGAGAAGCTGCGCGCCGCCAAGGGCGGGGTGGGGGCCGCCGAGCTCCGCGCCCGCTCCTGCAGCGGCTGCCGGCTCAGCATCGACCCGGGCGAGGTCGCGAAGCTCCGTGCCGCGACCAGCGACGTGGTCGTGCGGTGCGAGGAGTGCCAGCGGATCCTGGTCCGCACCTCCGAGTCCGGGCTGTGAGCGGGCCGACCCCTCAGCGCGTCCTGATCGAGGCCGACGGCGGGTCGCGGGGCAACCCCGGGCCCGCGGCGTACGGCGCCGTGCTCAAGGACGCCGACACCGGTGCGGTGATCGCCGAGGACGGCACCGCCATCGGGGTGGCGAGCAACAACGTGGCCGAGTACACCGGTCTGATCGCCGGGCTGCGCCTGGCCCGTGAGCACGCTCCCGACGCCGCCGTCGAGGCGCGGCTCGACTCCAAGCTCGTCGTGGAGCAGATGTCGGGACGCTGGAAGATCAAGCACCCGGCGATGGTGCCGCTGGCCCGCGAGGCCGCCGAGCTCGCGCCCCCCGGGACGACGTACACGTGGGTGCCGCGGGAGCGCAACGCGCACGCCGACCGGCTCGCCAACGAGGCCCTCGACGGGTTGCGTGACGGCGTGACGCTGGCCGACCGGTCGGGCGAGCGGCGGGGTTCCGGAGAGGCGGGGGAGTCACTGATCGAGGACGTCGAGAGCCCCGACCACGCGCCCGGCACCGCCCCCGCGCCCGCCCGCGGCTGGTCGCCGCCCGGCGGCCCCCCGACGACCGTGGTCCTGGTGCGTCACGGCGTCACGGCGCACACCGCCGCCAAGCGCTTCTCCGGCGGCCTCGGCGGCGACAACCCGCCGTTGAGCGAGGAGGGTCGCGAGCAGATCCGCGCCGTGGCCGACTGGCTGGCACCGCTCGCCGACCGGGTCGCCGCGGTCGTGGCCTCGCCGGTCCGGCGTACCCGCGAGTCGGCCGACCTGATCGCCGAGCGGCTCGGGATGCTGGTCGTCGAGGAGCCGGGCCTGGCGGAGATGGAGTTCGGCGCCTGGGACGGCCTGACCTTCGGCGAGGTCGCCGAGCGCGACCAGGCCGGGCTCGACGCCTGGCTCGGGTCGATCGACGTGGCGCCGGCCGGCGGGGAGTCCTTCCGCACGGTCGAGGAGCGGGTGCTCGCGGGCCTCGACCGGGTGCTGGCCGACCACGCGGGCCGCACGGTGGTGGTGGTCAGCCACGTGACCCCGATCAAGACCCTGGTGGCGCATGCCGTGCAGGCGCCGCTGACGGCGGTCTTCCGGATGGAGCTGTCGCCGGCCTCGGTGAGCGTGCTGTCGTACTTCGGCAGTCCCGACGAGGTGGCGTCGGAGCGGCGCGTCTCGCTGCGGATGTACAACGCGCTCCCGCCGGCGCGCAGCGACCTCGGCGGCGCCCACTCGGCCTGGTGAGCGGTCGCGCGGACCCGGCGCCGGCGCGCGACGTCAGAGGTCGCTGACCACGACGTCGAGCCGGGTGCCCTGGGCCGTGGGGTCGCCGACCTCGACGACCCAGCCCAGGTCGCTGAGCACCTCCGCGAGCCGCTGCGGCGTGCGAGGGTCGCGGCCGTCCTCGAGCAGGGCGCGCACGATCCGGCCCTTGGTGGCCTTGTTGAAGTGGCTCACCACCTGCCGCTTGCCGGCGCTCTCGTGCAGCACGCGGACGGTCGCCACCTTCGGCGCGAGCGCGGCCGGTGGGCGCCAGAACGCGGCGTACATCGTGCTGCGCAGGTCGACCAGCAGCCCGCCGCCCAGCGCCTCGAGGGCGGCGGGGCCCAGCGCCTCGCGCCAGACGCCCGCGACGGAGCCGAGGCCGGGGAGCGCGGCGTCGCCCGAGAGCCGGTACGCCGGGATCCGGTCACCCGGGCGGACCAGGCCGAAGAGGCTGCTGGTGACCGCCAGGCGTGAGCCGGCGCGTCGCTTCGCCGCCGCGGTGAGCGTCGCCGCCTCGAGGGCGTCGTAGAGGACCCCGCTGTAGACCCGGTCGGCGCGGGCGGTCGGCGAGGTGCGCAGCGCGGCGTCGAGCTCGACGAGGTCCCGCTGGGTGGCGCCGAGACCGAGGGTGCGCGCGGCCTCGGCCGGATCGCCCTCGCAGAGCCCGACCAGGGCCTCGAGCACCCGGGCGCGGGCCGGTCCGAGGGAGGGGAACGACAGCGCCTCCAGGTCGAGCGGCTTGCCGCGGCGGGCAGCGGTCTTGCCCTCGCTGGGCGGCAGCAGGATGAGCACGGGGGTGAACGCTAGCCGGGGGGCCCCCGGTTAGTGTCGGGGCCATGCCGAGCAACGCCGTGATCCGGGTCCGTCGTGGTGCCGACGAGGTGACCCGGCGGCTGCGCGAGGGCGTGGCCGCGATCCGCGCCGAGCTCGACCTCCCCGAGGAGTTCCCGCCCGACGTGCTCGCCGCGGCCGAGGCCGCCGCGGCCCACCCACGGCTGCCCGAGCTCGACCGCACCGACCTGGCGTTCGTGACGATCGACCCCGAGGGTGCCCAGGACCTCGACCAGGCGCTGCACATCGAGCGCGACGGCCCGGGCTACGTCGTGCACTACGCGATCGCCGACCTCGCCGCGTTCATCACCCCGGGCGACCCCGTCGACCTGGAGGCCCACGAGCGCGGTGAGACCCTGTACGGCGCCGAGACCCGGGTCCCGCTGCACCCGCCGGCGATCTCCGAGGACGCGGGCTCCCTGCTGGCCGGACAGGTCCGGCCGTCGCTGCTCTGGACGATCCGCGTCGACGAGACCGGCGAGGGCACCGACGTACACGTGGAGCGGGCGCTGGTGCGCTCGACCGCCCAGCTCACCTACGAGCAGGCCCAGCAGCAGGTCGACGACGGCTCGGCCGACGAGGTGCTCCGGCTGCTGCAGGAGGTCGGCGAGCTGCGGCTGCGGCGCGACGCGACCCGCGGCGGGGTCTCGCTGCCGCTGCCCGACCAGGAGATCGACATCCACGACGGCCGGTGGGCGCTGGAGTTCCGCAGCCTGCTGCCCGCCGAGCTCTGGAACGCCCAGATCTCCCTGCTCACCGGGTTCGCCGCCGCCAGCCTGATGGTCTCCGCGCGCGTCGGGCTGCTGCGTACCCTGCCGCCGCCCGATCCCCGCGACGTCGAGCGGCTCCAGCGCACCGCCGTCGCCCTGGGGATCACCTGGCCCGAGGGCCAGGACTACCCCGAGTTCATCCGGGCGCTCGACCCGACGCAGCCCGCCCACGCGGCGATGGTGGTGGCCTCGGCCCGCCTGCTGCGCGGCAGCGGGTACGTCGCCTTCGACGGAGAGGTGCCCGAGGAGCCGCAGCACTCCGCGCTGGCCTCCGAGTACGCCCACGTGACCGCGCCGCTGCGCCGGCTGTGCGACCGCTACGCCGGCGAGGTCTGCGTCGCGCTGTGCGCCGGGGAGGAAGTGCCCGCCTGGGTGCTCGAGGCCCTGCCGCAGCTCCCGAAGGAGATGGCCAGGTCGGGGCAGCGGGCCCGGGGCTACGAGCGGGCCGTCTACGACCTCGTCGAGGCGGGGCTGCTGGCCGACCGGGTGGGCGAGGAGTTCGTGGCGGTGGTGGTCAGCGTGCACGGCGACGACCCCCGCCGCGGCGTCGTGATGATCAGGGACGAGGGCGTGGAGGCCACGGTGGTCGGTGACGTCGACCTGCCGCTCGGCACCGAGGTCACCGTCGTGCTGGAGGTCGCCGACGTGGCGACCCGGACGGTGGAGCTCCGCCTCAGGACGTGACGGTCGCCTCGACCTCGCGCAGCCGGGCGCAGAGCAGCCCGAGCACCCGCAGACCCACCTCGGGGTCGTCGCGCAGCAGCTGGTGGAAGGCCAGGTGGGGCACGACGAGCGTGCGCAGCGGCTCGGCCGCGGTGACGGTGGCCGACCGGGCCTTGCCGTCGATCATGCTGATCTCGCCGAAGTACTCGCCCGGACCCAGCGTGCGGACCTCGCGCCCGTGCAGGGTCACCGTCGCGGTGCCCTCGAGGACGACGTGCAGCGCCAGCGCTCCGGCGCCCTCCCTCGCGATCTCCTGGCCGGCCCGGTGCTCCACCAGCGAGGACTTGTCGAGCAGGCGGCTGCGCTGGCGCCGCGAGATCCCGGAGAAGAGCGGGACGGCGGCGAGGGTCGTGTCGAACTGTGCGGCGCTGTCGGCCATGGAGGACTCCCTGAGAGGCTCGGAGGTGGCTGAGCGTAGTCGCTCCCGAGCGGTCGGGTTGGCCGGTGGTTGTCGCGGGCTGCGGACGCGCCTAGTCTCGGAGGGGCAGCCACGGTCGTGGCGCTGCCCCGGACCCCGGCAACTCGTGTGATCCTGCCGGAGACCCAGACCTGGACCCCTGCTCCTCTGCCCCCGGCAGCCGCTGGAGAAGAGGTGTCGACGGATGGATGCTGTGGAGCGCGGGCTCTCCGTGGTCAACGAGTACGTGCCGGAGTTCATGGCCGGCCACGCGGGTCGCCTGCAGATCTTCACCTACGGGCCCGCCGGTGGCGAGCCCCACGTCGTGTCGTTCGACGTCGGCGTGCACGAGATAGACGGTGCCGACGCGACGGAGTGGGTCGCCGAGGGGGCGATGATCGTGATCTCCCTGCGGCGCCGGCGAAGGGTCGAGTCGCCCGTGGGCGCCCAGGCGGTCGACGCGCGTGCGGCTGCCCCCCTGGGCATGACCGCCCACGCCCGGTCGGAGGCGGTCGAGGGCACGGTCGAGCCGCACCCCCCTGGGACGACCGTCACGCCGGCCGCGCCCTACAGGTCCGCTCGGGGTGTCGTCCCGCCCATGCCGCCGGCGCCCGGTCTCCACGGGTAGGACACGGCGTCGAGCTCGCCCCGGCGGCTCACACGTCCCGGTGGCAACGACGTATCCACTCGTCCAGGTGCCGCTCTGCTAGATCGAGCGCCCATCGTCGAGAGCGGAGCACGCCATGTCGATCAACATCTCCCCGCGGACCCGCGCCGCCGACCCGGCCGGTCCTCCCGCCGGTGAGCGCCGTCGACGGCTCCGGTGTCTCGTGCTGCAGGCGTTCCCCTGGCTGGCCGTGCGCGAGGAGGCTCCGGCGCGACTGGCCCTCACCGCGGTCGGCTTCCTCCCGGTCACGCTGATCGCGGCGGCTGCGTTCGGGGTGGCCGGGCTCCGCGAGCTCGCTGTCCACGTCCTGGTGCCGGCCCTGGTGCTGGCCGCCGGCGTACTCCTGTGGCGTCCGGCGTGGGCACGCACCGCCCTGTGGGCACTCGGTGCCGGCATCGTCGCCACCGCGGCGTACGACGCGTACCGGGGGTCCTTCCTGGCGCTCGGCCTCATGCAGGTCGATCCGATCCCGCACATCGGTGCGGCGCTGCACCTCGATCCGGCCTGGCTCTTCGGCTACCTGTGGCGCTACCTCGGCAACGGCGGAGGGATGGCCGTCGCGTTCGTCGCGCTGGGCTTCCGCGGCGTGCGGACCGGCATCCTCTACGGCCTGTTCGTCTGCAGCGGTCTGCTGCTCGTGCTGGTCGCTGCGCCGTACGGCGAGGAGATGCTGTTCCCGCTCGAGGCGACCACCGTGGTCATGGCGGTCGGAGGACACGTCATCTACGGCGCCGCCCTCGGCTGGATCGCCGCACGCAACGTGGAGCGGCAGGCGCACGGTGCCCGGGGGAGCGCGGTCACGCGGCCGGTCATCGCGACGTACCCGGCGGCGTACTGACCGGGCGGGGGTCGGCCTCGACCGCCGCGTCGATCAGGTCGGGGCCCTGGAGGTGCTCGTGGCTATCCAGTTGCCACTTGATCAAGCAGATGCTTGAATAACGGTATGGCGCCCACGCTCGACGAGCAGCAGCTCGACTCCGTCTTCACCGCGCTCAGCGACCGCACCCGGCGCGACATCGTGGTCCGGTTGAGCGTGGGCGAGGCGACGGTGAAGGAGCTCGCAGCGCCGTACGAGATGAGCCTGCAGGCCGTCTCCCAGCACATCCGGGTGCTCGAGCGCTCCGGGCTGGTCAGCCGCAGCCGCCACCGCCAGACCCGGCCGTGCCGGCTCGAGCCGGTGGCGCTGACGACCGCGCTCTCCTGGATCGAGGAGAGCCGGCGCGCGTGGTCGGAGCGGATGGATCGGCTGGAGGCGCACCTGAGCGACCTGCAGGAGGGTGAGGACCGGTGAACGACGAGCTCGTCCACCGCCGGGTCCTGCGTGCGCCGCGCGAGCTGGTGTGGCGGTGCCTCACCGAGCCCGCCGAGCTTGCGCACTACTGGGGACCGCGCGGCACGGCGACGCCGATCGACGGCATCGTCGTCGAGCTGCACGCCGGCGGCCGGTTCGAGACCCTGATGCTCGGTGAGCACGGCAGCCACCGGATGGTCGCCACGTTCACCGAGGTCGCCCCACCCGAGCGGCTCGTCTGGGTGGAGCAGACGACCGGGATGCAGACCACCAGCACGCTGCACGACCTCGGCGACGGTACGACGGAGGTCGTCATCCACCAGCGCAACGTCCCGGAGGCGATGCGCGCGCCCGAGGCCCGAGCCGGCTTCCTGACCTCCCTCGACAAGCTCGAGGACCACCTCGCCCACCTCGTGCAAGGAGACCGACCATGACCGACCTGCAGACCTGGGTGGCCCCGACCTGCCGCGGGCTCGCCGACCTGCTCTCCCAAGCCTCGCCCGACCTCTGGGACTCCCCGTCCCTGTGCGAGGGCTGGGCGGTGCGGCACGTGGTCGCGCACCTGACGATGCCGGCCCGGTTGACCCCTGAGCAGTTCGGCGCCGGGATGGCGGCCGCGGGCGGCGACTTCACGACGTTCTCCGACGGTGTGGCCGCGCGCGACGCCGCACTGCCCGTCGCCGACCTCCTCGACCAGCTCCGGTCGTCGACGCTGCACGCGTGGCAGCCGCCCGGCGGCGGCGCGGCCGGTGCCCTGAGCCACGCGGTGATCCACTCCCTCGACGTCACGGTCGCCCTCGACCGGGCGGCTGTGGCACCAGGGGAGGCGAGGACCGCCGTCCTCGACCAGCTCACCGCGGCCGACGGCACCGTCTTCGGGATCGACCTGACCGACGTCCGGCTCGAGGCCACCGACAGCGCCTGGTCGTGGGGGAGCGGTCAGCCCGTTCGCGCCGACAGCGGACACCTGGTCGCGCTCCTGAGCGGCCGGACGCTGCCCGACGGCCGGGCGCTTCCTCGCCGCTGACCCGACCTGAGCTCACCTCGGCGCTCGGGTGCTGACTGGTCCCGTCCCGTCAGGGCGCTGATCGCCCTGCCTCGGCGATGGCTTCCGCCAGCTGTTGGGGCATGGACAGCAGCGGGGAGTGGGACGACGGCAGGCGGCGTACGTGCTCGGCAGCGCTCGCCATCGCCTCCTGCGCCTCGGGCGGGACCGCACGATCGTCCTCGCAGATCAGGTAGGTGGACGGGTGGGACGGAGCCGGTGCCGTGCTCGGGGAGCCCACGCTGGACAACGACGTGAGGGCGTAGCGCGGGTAGATGTCGGCCAGGAAATGGTCCCGGTCCACGTCGTGGCACAGCGCCTCGTGGACCACGTCGGCCTCGTCGCCCACCTGGACGGTGCCGTCCTCGCGCGCGGTCATCCAATCGGGGAGCTGACCGCCGAGCAGGTCACCGATGGACTGGCCCTGCTGCGGCCAGAGGCCGGCGACGTACACGCTGTGGCTGACTCCCGGATGGTCGGCGAGCTCGGTCAGCACCATCCCGGCACCTGAGTGCCCGACGAGCACGACGTCCTCCTCGAGGAGGTCGAGGACGGCGGTCACGGCCGCGACGTCGGCCTGCAGGTCACCCAGGCCGTCAGCGTTCGCGCCTGAGCTGGGCAGGTCGGGCGCCTCCGCCCGATGACCGGCCGCTCGGAGCGCGGCGATGGTCTCGTCCCAGACCCAGCCGCGACAGAACCCGCCGTGGACGAGCAACATCGTGGTCATCCTCCGATGCTGCTCCGGCCGGTCGGGTCGCGCCACGGCAGAAAGGCCCGGTCGGGCGGGACGCCGAGCCGGCATGGTGGTGGAGGGGCGTCGGCGGCCGGGCGCTTCCTCGCGGCTGACCTGACTTCGGCGGTCGGTGCTGACGGGGCCAGTCCGCGCTATGCTGCGCGAAAGCTGCCTGGGGGGGAGGCTTGCGGGGCGATGAACAATCCGTACATCCGCGACAAGATCGAGGTCGACGCCGACTTCAACGGCCGGCTGAGCGCAACGGGTAGCGGTCCACTCTTCTTCTTGGCTCGAGTCATCGTGTTGCACGCCGAAATGCAGGTCGGGGCGCGCTCGGTCGTCATCGTGGCCGACGAATTCTTGGGCAACGGGCACCTGGTAAACGCCATGGGTGCCAGCTCTTCGAGTTCCGGTCTCGACGGCGCGCACGCGGTCGCGGCAGTTCCGCCCGATGGGGCGTCGGGTCAGAGCGGCGGCGACGGGGGAGCCGGTGGGGCAGGCGGCTCGGTGACCGTGATGTGCAGGCGCTCCAGCGGGGTGCACATCAACACCTCCGGCGGGGCGGGCGCAGCCGGTGGCAACGGGGGTAATGGGGAAGCGGGAGCTCCGGTGCACGTGATCCCCGGCAAGGTCACCACGACCATCGAGATCACCCCCGAGGGCCTGCCCATCGAGGTGACCACGCAGGAACCTGACATCGAGCTCCCAGGAACCTTGGGCGGGTTCGGCGGCGGGGGCGGAGCCGGCGGTTCGGGCGGCAACGCCGGGAACATCCAGTTCACCAGCATCGTCGACGACTCCGCACCGGTCCTCGTGGCGACCGGCGGCCCCGGCGCTCCCGGCGGAGCGGGCGGCCTTCCAGGCCCGCACGGCGCCGGCGTGCCGATCCCGGAGGACTTCGACAACTCACCGTTCCCAGGCGCCTTCGGGACAACGGGCGCAGACGGCACCGTCGCCGTCGCAACCGTCACCGAGGAGGAGTACGTCGCAGGACTGCGGCCCCTGCTTGACAACGACGTCGACTCGTTCGCCAACCACTGGGCGCCCTACCGGCTCATCGTCGGTCAGTACTACTACCGGCAGGATCGCAAGAGCGACCCGACGAAGGGCCAGCTGGCCGCCACCGAGTTCGCACGGACCCTCGAGCTCCAGCCGAACAACCCGGACGCGGTGCAGTGGAACCGGCAGTTCATGGAGTTCCCACGACCTCGGCCTGTCACGCCCGACATCGCGTGGGAGCCGGGTGGGCTCAACGCCTTGGCGCTGCCACGCGACCTCGACGTACTGCCCCGGTTCCAGACATTCGCGAACACCTTCGCCGCCTTCAGCATCCTGGTTCTCGACTTCCTCCGCTCCGGGACGACCGTGATCGGACAGCAGGCGCAGTTCGACACGTGGCAGGCGTTCCTGACCAAGCAGCGCGATGCCGCGGTCGCTGCCCAGGCGAAGACGCTGGAGGACCGCGAACAGGCCGAGACCGAGGCGCGGTTCTCCGCCGAGGCCATCGCCAGCGTGCAGGCGCGGCTCGACCAGACGACGGCGGACATCCAGGCCGCGATGGAGGAGATGCGCGAGGAGGAGATGTCGTTCGGCGACATCGTGGGTACGGTGGCCAGCGTCGCCGCCGCTGTCGTCGCAGTCGTCGCCGCAGTTCCCTCGCTCGGCGCGAGTCTCGTGGCCCTGGCCCCGAGCATGGTGGCCCTGTCGAGCGCCGTACTCGACAACGCGGACGACATCGCGAAAGCGGTGCTCGCCGGGGACCCGGCCGATACCGAGGCGATCAAGAAGGCCTACGACAAGGTCGACAAGCAGTCCGCCGACGTGGTCAAGGGCGCCAAGGCCATCGTCAGCTTCGTCGAAGTCGTGCAGAAGCTGTCCAAGTCCGTCACGCCGGACAACAGCAAGCACGTCGCACTGGTGCGCCACGGCATCGAGCTGACCCACGAGCTGTTGCTCGCACGTCACCGCATCACCCTCGCCGACCAGCGGCAGGAGGCAGCAGTGGCCCGGGTCGCTCGCGCTGGGGAAGCCATTGCCGGGATCAACGCCGTCATCGCGGAAGTCAGCACGAGCGCGGAGCGCTTTCGGCGTACGGCGCTCCACGCCATCGCGATAGCCGAGGGCAAGGCCGACGCGCTGCTCACTTTGGCGTTCTACGCGCAGCGATCAGCAGAGATCTACACGCTGAACGATCACGAGGACAAGGTCCACCTGGAGAGCGGGCACCTCCACCCGGACGACTTCCGCGCCTACCTCGAGGGCGAGATCACCGAGATCGACCTCGTCGGGCTCCTGGACGCGTCCTGGTCAGGGCTGCTCGGCCTGTTGCAGCTGCAGGTCGAGTTCGACCAGTTCACGACACAGTTCCACGAACCTGACCGGCGCCGGCTGTCCTTCGCGGCCGGCGGTCCCGAGGTCGAGACCCTCCGGGCCACCCGTCGGTTCCCGTTCCGCATCGACGCGTCGAGCCTGCCGGCCGACCAGTTCGATGCCAAGGCACGTGGCGTCCGGCTAGCGCTCGTGGGTGCTACACATCCGGCAGGTGAGGTCACCTGCGAGATCCGGCATGGCAGCGCCTATGAGACCCGTCGCAACGGCGGGGCGATCCACGTGGCCATCCTCCAGCCGCGGGTCAGCACCCGCAACGCCAAGCTTGAGAGGCTCTTGGCTGACGAAGGGCTGGGGCCGGACCCGGTCCTCACCGACCCCACGTCCCTGTCGTTCTGGGGGCGAGGGATCGGCGGCGACTACGAGTTCTCGATCCCGGACCACGAGTTCGATGCCGGGCTCGATCTGACGGGGCTCACCGAGGTCCAGATCTGGATCAGCTACCAGTTCCTCCGCTGACCTCGAGCAGCTCAAGCACGACCACGGCCGTTCGATCGGCCGCCGAGCGGCCTACGCGTCGAGGTCGCCTTCACTGGCGATGGGCATCGACGAAAGGGATCGTTCTGGAGGGCGCCTAGTCTGCGCACGTGGTCCTACGACTGATCGGCGCCGGCTTGCCCCGGACCGGTACGTCGTCGCTTCGCGAGGCCCTGCGGCACTTGTTGAGCGCGCCGGTCTATCACATGAGCGAGACCTTCGCCCACCCCGAGCACGCCACCACCTGGGTGGCCGCGATCGCTGGGGAGCCACCGGTGTGGGAGGACTTCCTGGCCGGGTACGTCGCCGGAGTCGACGCGCCGTTCTCGAGCTGCTGGCGCGGGCTGGCGACGGCGTACCCGGACGCTCCGGTGCTGCTGTCGCGCCGCAGCTCGGCCGAGGTCTGGCACCGCAGCATGGACGCGACTGTCCTGCCCCGGACCCGCGAGATGCTGTCGCGGGACGACGACGACCCGATGGTGCCGCTCTTCCGGGTGATCTTCGCCGACCTGAGCACCGACATCGACGACCGGATGCCATTGATGGCTGGCTACGAGCGGTGGCTCACGGAGGTCCGGGCGGAGGTCGCGCCCGAGCGACTCGTCGAGTGGCAGCCCGGTGACGGCTGGGAGCCGCTGTGCCGCGCGCTCGGCGTACCGGTCCCGACGCTCCCCTTCCCTCACGAGAACAGGACCGCGGACTATCTGGCCCGCGCCGGGATCAGGGCCCGCGAGGGGCGGTGAGCGCCGCGGTCGGGTCACCTCACGCGGTGCGCGCGGGCCTCCTCGAAGTCGAGGCCGGTGTCGGCCCGGATACGGTCCATCACCTCCATGGTCTGGACCGTGTCGGCCCACGGACGCAGCGGCGAGCCGGTCTCGCCCGCCGCCACCCGGCGCGCGACCTCGGCGGCCTCGAAGTGGAGCGCTTCGTGCTCGACCATCGGCTCCTCCCACGACAGCGACGGTCCGCCGCGCTGGTGCAGGGTCATCGGGCCCGGGAGGTAGTACCGGGTCCCGAGGTCGAGGCGTCCCTCGGTCCCGATGATGCTCGCCGTCGTCGCGGTGTCGGCGAGGATCGTCGTGTGCAGGGCAGCGGTGGCGCCGCCCGGCGTACCGAGGGCGATGGCGAGCTGACCGTTGATCCCGTTGGGGGCGGGCGTGGCGACGGCGCGGACGAGGTCGGGCGCGCCCAGCGTCCAGGTCGCGAAGGTGACGGCGTACGTGCCGAGGTCGAGGAGCGGTCCGCCGGCGAGCTCCGGGCGCATGATCCGGTGCGGCTCGTCGAACCGCTCGCCCATGTCGGCATGAGCCGCGACGACGCGACCCAGCGCCCCGTCCTCGAGCACCTGCCGCACGACGTCGAACTTGGGCAGGAAGAGCGTCCACATGGCCTCCATGCAGAACACGCCGGCGCGTGCGGCCGCGTCGCCGATGGCGCGAGCCTCGTCGGCGTCGAGACCCACGGGCTTCTCCACCAGCACGTGCTTGCCCGCCTCGATCGCGAGCAGGGCGTGCAGGACGTGGAAGTTGTGCGGGGTGGCGACGTACACGACGTCGACGCCGGGGTCGGCCACCAGGGCCTCGTAGGAGCCGTGCGCCACGGGGACCTCCCACGCAGCCGCTGCCCGGGTCGCGGACTCCACCGTGCGCGACCCGACGGCGTGCACGACCTGGCGCGTGTCTCGTCGCAGCGACGCCACGAAGACGTCGGCGATCCAGCCCGTGCCCAGGATCCCCCAGCGCAGCGGCGGGGCATCGGCGGAGCTCGCGGTGCGTGGTGCGGGCAGCGATGTCAACGGCACGACGCACCGACCGTCTCGCGGGAGGCAGGGGCGGTCGCAGTCGTACGTCGCACGACGAGGGCGGGTGCCAGCCGTGTGGTGGAGGAGCCCGACGGCTCTCCGTCGATCTGTCCGCAGAGCAGTGCCGCGGCCCGGGTCCCGAGCTCGAGCAGGGGTTGGGCCACCGTGGTCAGCCCCAGGGGCCGGATGCCGGCCAGTCGCGTGCCGTCGTAGCCGATGACCGAGACGTCCTCGGGCACCGAGAGGCCGCGGTCGGCCACGGCCGCCATGGCCCCCATCGCCGCGAGGTCGTTGACCACGAAGAGGGCCGTGGGCGGGTCATCGGCATCCAGGGCCCGCGAGGCGCCCCGGTACCCCCCGTCCTCGGTGAACGACCCCTTGACCACGGTGAGGCTCTCGCCCAGCCCGTGCCGCCGCATCGCGTCGCGGTAGCCGCGTCGTCGGTCGCGAGCGACCGAGCTCGTACCGCCGTCCACGTGGGCGATCCGGTGGTGTCCGAGCCCGACCAGGTGGTCCACTGCGAGCCCGGCACCGAGGACGTCGTCGTTGCACATCGACCCCAGGTAGGCGATGCCCTGCTGCTCGCTGCCGATGATGACCGCTGGACAGTCGGCCGTGATCGCCTCCTCCGCCCCGTCGGGCAGGCGGTGGCCCAGGGCGATGATGCCCTCGACCCGGAACTCGAGGAGCTTCTCGAGCTCGGCCCGCTCCGCGGCCGCGTCGTCGCTGCCGACCACGACGATGGTCCGGTAGTCCCGCCGCCGTGCCTCGGCCTGGACGGCGTCGAGGACGTCGGCGGTGATCGGGTTGTGCAGGTCCAGGACGAAGACCCCGACCGTGCGCGTGCGGTGGGCGCCCAGCGCGCGAGCCGCGGCGTTGCGTCGGTAGCCGAGCTCCTCGGCTGCCTCGAGGATGACCTGGCGCGTCGCTGGCGCGACCCGGGGAGCGTTCTGGAGCGCCAGGGACACCAGGGTCTTGGAGACCCCGGCCCGGGCCGCGACGTCGCGGATGGTCGGGCGCGGCGACGGCGCGGCCCGTCTGGTCGGTCCGACCGCGCCCGCGCTCTCGGCTGGCATCAGACGCCCCGGCGCTGCGACGTCAGGCCCGCCTCGTGGGCCGCCCTGACCTCCCGCACGCTGTCGAGCTCGCTGACCTCGGGGACCCCGACCTGCCAGAAGAGGTGGCCCTCGGTCCAGTCGGACTCGCGCACGTCGACCACGATGACGCTCGTCCGGTCGTGGGTGCGGGCCTCCTTGAGGGCGACCTCGAGGTCGGCGATGGAGGAGGCGCGCGTGGCGTACGCGCCCAGCGAGGCCGCGTGCGCCACGAAGTCGACCCGTACGTCGCTGTGCGGCCCGCGTGCGTCGCGCAGCATGTTGTTGTACGACGCGCCGCCCTGGTTGCGCTGGAGCCGCTCGATGACCGCGAACCCGGCGTTGTCGCACACGACGAGGATGAACTTCTTCCCGGAGAGGACCGAGCTGTAGATCTCGCTGTTCAGCATCAGGTAGGACCCGTCGCCGACCAGGCACAGGACCTCGCCCTCGGTGCGGGCGAAGGCTGCGCCCCACGCACCGGAGGTCTCGTAGCCCATGCAGGAGAAGCCGTACTCGCAGTCGAAGCTCGCCACGGACTTGCTCAGCCAGTTGATGTTGAGCTCGCCCGGCAGCCCGCCCGCCGCGGTCATCACGTAGTCGTCGGGCGTCGCCGTGCGGTGCAGGGTCCCGATGATCTGCGCATAGCTCAGGGGCAGCTTGCCGTCGTCGGCCACCCGGCCCGCGATGAAGTCCTCCAGACGCCGACGCAGCTCGGTCCCGCGGTCGGTCCACTCCTGCGGAGCCGACCAGTCCCCGAGCAGCGCGGAGAGCTCCACCAGGCTCTCGCGCGCGTCGCCGACCACCGGGGTCGCGAGGTGCTTGGTCGCGTCGAAGCGTGCGGCGTTCAGGGCCACGATGCGGGCGTCGGCGTCGAAGAGGGTCCACGAACCGGTCACGAAGTCGTTGAGCCGGGTGCCCACGGCGAGCACCAGGTCGGCGTCGCGGCAGGCCTCGTTGGGCTCGTCCGCGCCGGTGACCCCGACCGGCCCGCTGTACCTCGGGTGGTCGGCCACGAGCGAGGACTTCCCGGCCACCGTCTCCACGACGGGGATGCCGTGCCGGAGGGCGAAGTCGGCCAGCTCGGCCTCGGCGAGGGAGTAGTGCACGCCGCCGCCGGCGATGAGCACCGGACGCTCGGCGGCGCGCAGCGCGGCCGCAGCCTGCTCGAGCTCGGCGCGGTCCGCCCGCGGCCGCGGGACCCGGTGCACGGCCGGCTCGAAGAAGCTCGCGGGGTAGTCGTACGCGGTCGCGGCGACGTCCTGGGGCAGCCCGAGGAAGGCCGGGCCGCAGTCGGCGGGGTCCAGCAGGGTGCGGGTCACCTGGGGGAGCGAGCTGAGCAGCTGGGCGGGGTGGGTGATCCGGTCCCAGTAGCGCACGACGGGGCGGAAGCTGTCGTTGACGGTCGTGCTCGGGTCGCCGAAGTGCTCGACCTGCTGCAGGACGGGGTCGGGCAGTCGCGAGGTGAACGCGTCACCCGAGATGAACAGGGCGGGGATGCGGTTGGACATGGCCACGCCGGCGGCGGTGACCATGTTCGTCGCTCCCGGGCCGATCGAGCTCGTCGCGACCATCACCTGCTGCCGCCGGGTGGCCTTGCCGAACGCGACCGCCGCCAGGCCCATCCCCTCCTCGGTCTGACCGCGCCAGACCGGGATCTCGTCGCGGTGCTGCTCCAGGGCGTGGCCCAGGCTCGTGACGTTGCCGTGGCCGAAGATCGCGAAGACGCCGGGGTACAGCGGGACCTCCTGCCCGTCGACCTCCGTGCGCTGGGCGATGAGGTAGCGCACGAGCGCCTCTGCGGTGGTGATCCTCACGGTGCTCATCGGTTGCTCTCCTTCAGGTCCTGAACGGTCTGCCATCCCCGCGACTCCCACGAGTCGATGAGGGCTTGTTGCACGCTGACGACGTCGACGGCCTCGGAGAAGCCGGGTGCGAACCGCTCTCCGGTGGCGAGCGCCTCGAGGAAGGCGAAGTCCTGGATGGCGATGAGGTCCTCGAAGCCGATGCTGTTGGCCTGCCCCGGCACGAAGGCGCCGTGGAAGGGGAACCGCTCGCCGCCGAAGATCGTCGTGTAGCCGGAGCTGGGCGAGTCGGTGACCGCGTAGTACTGCAGCTCGTTGATCCGCTCGTGGTTCCAGATCAGCGAGCCCTTCGTGCCGTAGATCTCGAAGGCGTTCTGGCTCTCCGGGCCGACGACGGTGCGGCTGGCCTCGAAGGTCCCGGTGGCCCCGGCCTCGAAGCGGCAGAGCATCGAGGCGAAGTCCTCGTTCTCGACCTCTCCCGTCGGGTCCTGCGGGCTCCCGACGCCGTAGTGGCTGGCCGCTCCCGTGGGGAGGGGCCGACGCGGGATGGTGGTGTTGGCCATGCCGACGACCTCGGAGATCGGCCCGACGAGGAACTGCGCCATGGCCACCGAGTGGCTCAGGATGTCGCTCGTCACGCCGTAGCCCGCCTGGTCGAGGAAGAAGCGCCAGGTGAGCAGGCCCAGGGGGTCGCTGCCGTACATCGACAGGAACCGGCCACGGTAGTGGGTGATCTCGCCGAGGGCGCCGCTCGCGATGAGCTCGCGGGCGTGCAGGACCAGCGGTGACCAGACGTAGCAGTAGCCCACCCCGGTGGCGACGCCGGCGGCCTGCGCGTGGCCGAGGGCGGCCACGGCGTGCTCGGGCTTGCCGCCGATCGGCTTCTCGCTGAAGATCGCCTTCCCCGCGGCTGCCGCGGCCTCGATCATCGGCAGGTGCAGCATGTTGGGAGCGGTGACCCACACGGCGTCCACGTCGGGCGCGGTGACGGCCTCCTGCCAGTCCTCCACGGCCCGTTCGAACCCGAAGTCCTCGACGGCCTGCCGGCGGCGCTCGGCCACCGGGTCGGCGCAGACCACGAGGTGGGGGTCGAAGGAGCGCTGCGGGAAGTGGCTGGGGATGCGTCGGGCGGAGCGGGAGTGGGCCTGGCCCATCCAGCCGAGGCCGAGGACGGCGATGCCGAGACGTTGCTTCATCGGGTCACCCGCCCCGAGGCCGAGGTCATCGGGAGCCGGTCGTCCTGGCCCTGGTCGGCCCACGCCTCGCGGATCCAGTGGTGGTCCGGGTCGTCGCAGAAGGCCATGGTGCGCTCGTCGGCCGGACCGGCGAGCACGTTGAGGAAGTACATCGGGTACTCCGGCTGGGCGGTCGAGGGCCCGTGGAAGCCCTGGGCGACGAGGTGGACGTCGCCGTCGAGGACCGTCACCGTCTCGTCCTCGGAGCCGTCGACGGTGTAGACGCGGAACAGGCCCTGCCCGTGGGGGTGGCCGTGCGACGCGTCGAGGCGCCCCATCCGGAAGTAGTAGATCTCCTCGTTCGACGGCTCGCAGTCGCCGATGCCGTCGTGGCGGTGCGGCGGCCACGACGAGACGTTGCCGCCCGGGGTGATCACCTCGCAGACGTTGATCCGGTCGGCGCCGGTGAACGAGTCGGGTGTCGCGATGTTCGTGACCTGGCGGGAGGCGCGGCCCCCGCCGCGGACCTCCACCGGCACGTCCTCGGCCGCGGTCACGCACGCGGGGAACCGCTCGGTCGCCCTGGCGGTGCACAGCGCAACCTCTCCTGCGGCAGCCACGATCTCGACGGACGACCCGACGGGCAGGTACATCCAGTCCGAGACGGCGTCGAAGACGCCGACGCGTCCGCGCAGGGTGTGGATGTCGCCGTCGACCGTGACCTGCAGGTCGGTGGCGGACAGGGGCACGAGGACCCCCTCGAGGCCGTCGAGCACCCGGGTGGCGGGCCCCGCGGCGAGATCGAAGACCTCGAGCCCGCTGTAGGCCCAGCCGGCCTGCTCGGGGGTCACGGTGACCAGGGTGTCGGCGGTCGACAGGGCGCCGGCGCGGTGGTGGTTGCTCATGAACGGTCCTCCAGGAAGGGCGGGGTGGCTGCGGGGTGGACGAGGGTGCCGGCGCGGTCGACGGCGTCGCGCACGCTGAGCATCTCGGGGTAGAGCAGGGCACGACCGGGCACCAGGCCCCGGATGTTCGGGACCTCCAGGGCGCGCTGCCACGCGTCGAAGACCTGCTCGTGGTCTCGGCCGACGTCACCGCCGAGCAGCAGCACCGGGCACGTGGTGGCCCCGGCGACGCGCGCAGGGTCGGCGGAGGCGGGGACCTTGAGCCAGGTGTACGCCGACGACGACCCGAGCCCGCTGGCGATGGCGACCATCCGGACCAGGGCGTCCTCCGACGGGTCGAGCTCGAGGCCGCCGTCCGGGCGGGTGCGGTAGGGGAGCGGCTCGATGAGGGACATGACCCCGGCGTCGGCCAGGGCGGTGGTGAGGCGGGCGACCGTCTCGAGGGTGCGCGGCACCCCCGGGTCGGTGGGCTCGATCCTCAGCAGGGTCTTCCCGCCGTCGAGCCCGAGGGACACGACGTGCTCGGCGTCGTACGCGGTGAGCCGGTCGTCGAGCTCCCACGATGCCCCGGCGACACCGCCGCGGTTCATCGTCCCCACGGCGAGCCGACCGTCCAGCGCGCCGAGGAGCGCGAGCTCCTCGAGGACGTCGGCGCTGGCGAGCACGCCGTCGACCCGGGGGTCCTCGAGCCCGGTGACGATCCGGTCCAGCAGGGAGCGGCGGTCCGCGGCGACCATCGGGTCGGAGCCGATGGCCAGCTTGCCGCGTGAGGTGTGGTCGGCGGCGAGCAGCAGCATCCGGCCGTCCGCGCCCACCAGCGACCGCCGACGCCGGTGCTTGAGGGCCTGCGGGAGCCGACGGGGCTCACGCACCCTGGCCTCGATGAGGGCTCGGTAGTCGTTGTCGCTCACGGCGCCGTCGTGGTCAGCCACCGCTGGTCACCACCGTCGACGAGCGCTCGGCCCCGGCCAGGAAGGTCTCCAGCTCGGCCAGCCCGGGCATGGCGTCGGCACACGTCAGGCGGGAGGTGACCAGCGCGCCCGAGGCGTTCGCGAGCCGACCGGTCCGCTCCAGTGACCATCCGTTGACCAGGCCGGCCGCCAGGGCACCGCCGAAGGCGTCGCCGGCCCCGGAGCCGCACCGCGCGGTCACGGTGACCGGGTCGATGACGACCCGCTCCTCGGGGGTGGCCAGCAGGACGCCGTCGGCGCCCATCTTCACCACGGCCGTCGTCACCCCGCGCGAGAGCAGGGCGTCGGCCGCGGCGTGCGGCTCGGAGACCCCGAGCGCCATCGCGCACTCGCTGCGGTTGCCGATCACGACGCTGGAGAGCTCGATCGCGCGCACGGCGGCGGCGGTGGCCTCGGCGGGGTCGGCCCACAGGCTCGGGCGGAGGTCGAGGTCCAGGACCGTGTGGGGGCGACGGGCGCGCAGCTCGAGCCACCGCATCGCCGTGCGGGCCGTCGTACCGGACGCGAGGGTGGCTCCGCTGGTCCAGAGGACCCCACAGGTGGCGACCGTGTCCTCGTCGACCGTGTGCGCGTCGATCGTGGTGTCCGGAGCGTCCGGCTCCCGCAGGAACGTGATCGTCGGCTCGGCCGGGTCCTCGAGCGAGACGAGGACGACGGGCGTGCGCCCGCCCTCCCGGACGGCGACGTACTGCGTCTGCACCCCGAGCGCGGCGAGCTTCGCGACGGTGTACTCGCCGAGGGGGTCGGCGCCGACCGCGGTGACCACGGCCGACCGCAGCCCGAGGCGAGCGGCGGCGACGGCGACGTTGCTCGGGCTTCCGCCGATCGACTTCACGAACGTCTGCGGGTCCAGGAAGGTCGCGCCCGGCTCCTGCGCGTAGAGGTCGACGCTGATCCGTCCGAGCGCGAGCAGGTCGAGCGTCCCGTCCGTCATGCGTCCTGCTCCACCAGCGGCGCGACGACGTCGCGGAGGTAGCGCATCGAGTCGCGGACCCCGGTGACCGGGCCCTCGCCCTCGTCCGGGAGAGCCCCGGTGATGGCCGAGTCCTGCTCGATGACGTACCAGCCGTCGTACCCCGCCTGCTCGAGGGTGCGGACGACGTCGGCCAGCGCGAGGTCACCCTGACCGAGCGGCGGGAAGAGGCCGGCCTGCACGCCCTCCATGATCGAGGTGGAGCGGTCCATCAGGGCCGGCACGAGGTCCATGCGTACGTCCTTGAGGTGGACGTGGCCAACCCGGTCGGCGGCCTGGCGCGCGAACTCCACGGGGTCGGTGCCGCCGATGGCCAGGTGGCCGGTGTCGAGGCACCAGGAGACGTCGCAGTCCTGGAGGACCCGGTCGACGTCGCCCGAGGTCTCGACGACGGTCTGCACGTGCGGGTGCAGGACCTGACGGAGGCCCGCGTCGGCGCAGATGGCGTCGACCTCGGCGAGCATCCGCACGAGGTGCGCGTGCTCGTCGCGGTCGAGGGGGCGGGGCACGGACCAGTCGTCGTCCATCACCGGGCAGGACACCAGGGTCGAGGCGCCGGAGCGGCTGAAGAGATCGACCACAGCACGGGTGCGGGTCAGTGCCTCCTGGCGACGGGCGGGGTCGTGCAGCACCAGCGGGATGAACCCCCCGAGCAGGGTCATGCCGTGCCCGTCGAGCACCCCGCGGATGTCCTCGGGCTCGGTGGGCAGGAACCCCGGGGCGCCGTACTCCGTGGCGGAGATCCCCAGGTCGGTCATCTCGGTCAGCACCCGTTCGGTGGGGAGCATGTGCCCCCAGCCGGGGACCTCACAGATCCCCCACGAGATGGGGGCGGACGCGATGCGGTCGAGGAAGGCCACGGGATGTCTCCGATGCTGTGCTGGAACGGTCCAGCAAGGATGACACAGGTTGGACTGTGAGTCGAGTCACCGTCAGTGGTTTTTGCTGTGTCGGTACGCCGTCGGTCCGTGCCTGTACGCCGGCGGGGCGCGCCGGCGGGGCGCGTCGACGGGGGTCAGCCGGTGATGCGGACGGGATGACCTGTCGGCCGGGAAGCGTCCCCGCCTGAATCGGTCCTGGCCGTCATGTGGCGATACCGGCTCTGACCTGCGGAAACACAGAATTGCGGTGACCGGTGTTGAGTGCCGTTCTCGATGAGTTGCGGACTTCTTACGGACTAGATGCGGACTGACGGCGGCCGCACGCAGCCCGGGGAGCGCCGGTTCGCCCTCGGCCGACTGCCCCGACGTCCCGCACTGCGACAGGGCGCGATCGGCTGCGTCTGCGTTCACCAGCCCCAACCACCTGGTCGACGAGCGGCTCGCCCAGGTCCGCACTCTCAGGCGCACGTGGAAAGACCTGCGGGAGCAGTCGTCGACGGGTGGGCCCGATCGCTCTCCTCTTGACCAGAGTAGTACCGTGATGTTGTACCACTATCTGAAGGAGTGCGGAATGTCTGTCACCGCGAGCGAGGCGCGAAAGAACCTGTTTCCGTTGATCGAGAAGGTGAACAACGACCGGATCGCGGTGGCGATCACCTCTCGTCGTGGGGACGCCGTGCTGGTGTCCGCGGACGAGTACGCCGCCCTCGAGGAGACTGCGTACCTGCTCCGCGTGCCGGCCAACGCCAAGCGACTCCTGGAGAGCCTTCAGCAGGCGAAACTTGGCGACAGAAGCGAGCACGAGCTCGCCGAGTGAGGCTGGTGTTCACCCCGCACGGCTGGGACGACTACACGCACTGGCTCCAAGCTGACCGGCAAGTCCTGAAGAGGATCAAATGGTTGATCGATGACGCTCTACGTGATCCGACCGAAGGCATCGGCAAGCCTGAGCCACTCAAGCATGTGCTTGCCGGGACATGGTCACGCCGAATCTCCGAGGAGCATCGCCTGGTGTACCTCGTCGACGACGAGGACCTGGTCATCCTCCAAGCGCGATTCCACTACAAGTAGACCCGCTGTCAGTGCGGGGAGTCCCGCACTGACAGCACAGACATCGGTGCTTGCTCTCATTGAAGCCTTGTCCGCCCAGTTCGCGGCATGGTCGGGCGCTTTGGGGCAGGTCGTCCTTCTGCCCACCACCAGTCCTGGCCCGGTAACGGTCCGGGAATTCTGTGGTTCGAGGACGGTCGAGCCATCGACCCGACAGACCTCCCGGTACATGCAAGCCTTGCCAAGCGTTTGGGCGCTTGGAGGAACCCCTACCAAGAGGACACGGTGGCCCCCGACGGCCCCGTTGACAACATCTGGCTGCGTCACGGCAGGTCGCTGCTTCCCGAGCTCCGGGTCAAGCCATTGGCACCTCAACTCGCCCGGGAGCGCTCCCAAATCGTCTCGGCCTTCCAACACGTGTCTGGCGCCGATCCGGAGCTGAGCGAGTCTTGCGCGAAGATCCGCTTGCGGTGACAAAGGCGGCATCCTCGACCTCAATTGCGGCAACGAATGTTGTCGTTTCGTTGTGCAACGATGAAGGGGTGCCGGCACGATTCAAAGACATTGCGCTCGACGCACTCGACCATCAGGCGCTCGCAGACTGGTGGTGCACCGCCCTCGGCTACCGCCGATCCGATGAGCTACATCCGCGCGAGGATGGCTGGATGCGGCCAGCGGGGTGGCCCACGCCGATCGTCGACCCAGCGGGGGGCGGACCCCTTATCTGGTTCAATCCGGTCGCCGAGCAGAAGTCGGTCAAGAACCGGATGCACTTGGACGTCTACGGAGACAGTGAGGAACTCGTCGAGCTAGGTGCGACCGTCATACGCCGGCGCGGCCCGGAGATCGATTGGGATGTCCTAGCGGACCCGGAGGGCAACGAGTTCTGCGTGTTCCAGCCGGACTAAGTCAGAGGTGTTGTGTGGCGATCTGCTGTCGGTGCTCCCCGGGCTCGCGTGCGGCCGTCCGAATCTGATGAGCGCAATGGCAATCCGGTTGAGGGCGTGGTCCGACGATGGGCAGCCAGGCTGTTGCGCAGCACGTTCGGCAACCTCTGGCGCAGGCCCGCGCGGTCGGCCGACGTCCCCCTCGGCCAGGGCCTGCACGCGCTGCGCCACTACTACGCCAGTCTCCTCATCAGGCACGGCGAGTCGGTGAAGACGGTGCAGGCACGGCTCGGGCACGCCAGCGCCACCGAGACGCTGGACACCTACTCGCACCTGTGGCCGGACTCCGACGACGGGACCCGCGAGGCGGTCGATGCGGTGCTGGGAGCTCGACGAGGTGCGGACAATCTGCGGACTAACGGAGGGTCTTGAACGCGGTTCCGCAGGTCAGAGGCCTGGTGCGGACGGGCTGACCTGTAGGCCGGGTTCTGTCCGCCTGACCAGCAGGCGGGGCGACCATCCATCTACGACGACCGTTGCCGGCCGCCTCCAGCGATCTACCCGCGCACTCGGGCGAGCCGCCCTCGGACGTGCGCTGTTCGATCTTGCTCCCGGTGGGGTTTGCCTAGCCACGCCGGTCGCCCGGCGTGCTGGTGGTCTCTTGCACCACCGTTTCACCCTTGCCTGCGCCGCTGGTCCGGAGACCGGTGGCGCCGGCGGTCTGTTTTCTGTGGCACTGTCCCGCAGGTTGCCCCGGGTGGGTGTTACCCACCACCGTGCCCTGTGGAGCCCGGACCTTCCTCGGGGACCTGGTCACCCAGGTCCACGCGGTCGCCCGGTCAGCCCGTCCGCACCCCGAGGATAGGGCATCGGTGCGGCGGGGGTCAGGGCGCGAGGCAGTAGGCGACGACGGTCAACGCCCCCGGGCTCGCACCGGTGTTTGCGACGCTGACGAACCACCCGTCGGTCTGGCTCCGTGCGGATGAACGGACCAGCAGGTCGCCCGAGCTGGAGTGGCCCCCGGAGATCGCGACCTCGCCCGGCGAGCACCGTGCCGCCACGGTCGCACCGGCGCCCGCGGCCACGGACTGACTCGCAACCCGGGGCGTCATCGCACCGAGATCGCCGGCGCGGATGGCCCCGTCAGGGACGTCGAGCGCGAGGTCGGCCCGCACGGCTGTATCCGCCCGGCCGGCGGCCGGCACCTTGCCGAGCGTCGCCTCCTTGACCTGCGCTCCGGTCAGGGTGTCCGGGGCGATCTTGGCGCGCTTGACGGTCTTGGCCTTCAACGCCTTGCCGGGCAGCGTGCCGGCCTTGACCTGCTGACCGTTGATCTTGACCGCCGCATAGCTGGTGCCGCCGAGCGAGATCACGAGGGCCAGCAACGAGACGACGAGGGGGAGCGACGTGCGTCGGGACGGGTTCGGGGCCATGCGGACTCCAGGGGGTGAGGGGCGACCCGAGTGGACCGCCTGACCGTCGTACCGCGCGAGCGGCGGCGCCGACCAGTCCTGTCCGGGCCATGTCGGCATAGCCCTTCCGGGCCAGGGGGGTGCGGCGTGGCTGGGGCCTGTCGGTGCGGGCCGCCACGATTTAACCTTCGGTTCGGGGGAGGTCGAGATGAGCCGAGACAGTACGAGGGGTGTGGCGCCGCACGGGCGCACGGAGTTCCCGATCGAGGGCGAGACGCGGCTCGCGAAGGCCGAGGCGCCGGAGTTCCGCTTCTCGCGGATGGGACCGGCGGGCCCGGCGCCGCTGCCGGAGGCGCTGCGCAAGAAGGTGGCCCAGGCGATGGTCGGGCCGGTCGGGCTCGACAGCACGATTCCGGCCGGCTACACCTACGTCGGCCAGTTCGTCGACCACGACCTCACCATGGACAAGACGCTGGTGATGCTGGGCGACCAGGTCTCGCCCGCGTCGCTGCTGCAGGGTCGGTCGCCCACGCTCGACCTCGACTCGCTCTACGGCGCCGGCCCCACCGACCCGGTCTCGCAGGAGTTCTACGCCGACGACCGGCACCTGGTCACCGGCAAGACCGTGCGCACCGGACCTGACAAGGCACAGGTCGGCTTCGACCTCGCGCGCGTCGGCACCAAGGAGAAGGGACCCAACCGCCGCCGGGCGCTGATCCCCGATCACCGCAACGACGAGAACCTCGCGGTCGCGCAGACCCACCTGGCGATGATCCGCTTCCACAACCGGGTCGTCGACACGCTCGACGCCGACGTACCCGCGGCCGCCAGGTTCATCCGCGCGCGGCGCCTGGTGACGCTGCACTACCAGTGGATGATCCGCACCGACTTCCTCAAGCGCATCTGCGACCCGGCCGTGGTCGACGACGTCTTCACCAACGGCCGCAAGGTCTTCGAGGTCGGGGCCGACCCGCTGACGATGCCGACCATGCCGGTGGAGTTCTCGGTCGCGGCCTTCCGCTTCGGGCACTCGATGATCCGCGAGGACTACGACTGGAACAGGCGGTTCCCCGGCCGCGACGGCACGCTCGGCTTCCTCTTCGACTTCTCCGGGACCAGCGGCTTCCTCAGCGAGGGGGCCGGAGCGCTGCCGAGCAACTGGATCGCCGACTGGCGGCGGATGTACGCCTTCCCCTCGGTCGGGCGCCGGGACCTCAAGTCGCCGAGCGGCAAGCCCAACCTGGCTCGGGGGATCGACACCGCCCTCACCTCGCCTCTGGGCTCGCTGCCCAAGGGCTCCTTCGGCGGCAAGGACAGCGACCTCGGGACGATCGCGGCCAACCTGGCCTTCCGCAACCTCACCCGCGCCGGCATGGTCAAGCTGGCCACCGGCCAGCAGATGGCCGACACGCTCAACGCCGCCGGCGTACCCGTCACGAAGCTGACCGCCGCCCAGATCCTCGAGAGCCCTGCTGGCGCCGCCGACCTGACGGGCCTGACGAACGCCCAGCGGACGGCGTTCACCGCCGCCACCCCGCTGTGGTTCTACGTGCTGCGCGAGGCCGAGCTCGCCGGCGGCAGGCTCACCGGCGTCGGCGCCCGCATCGTCGTGGAGACCATTCACCGCGCGATGGAGGGCAGCACCTTCTCGATCGTGCGCAACACCTCCTTCAAGCCTCGCCTGGGCAAGAAGGCCAACCGCTTCACGATGGCCGACCTCCTCCTCTTCGCCTTCGACGGCGACAAGGCCCTCCTCGCCCCCCTCGGCGACTGACGATTCGGCGCTCGGGGCGTTGCGCTGGTGGGGCACGAGGGCCGCCAGGCCCGAGGCCACCGGTCGAGGTACGAGCGTCCGTGGCCCACCCACGCCGGTGGTTGAGGTGCGAGGGCCCCTTGTCCACCCCCGGCGGTTGAGGTGCGAGGGCCCGTTGTCCACCCCCGGCGGTTGAGGTGCGAGGGCCCCTCGGGCCCGAGCCTCGAAACCCCTAGTGCCGCCCGACGCCGCAACCCTCACGGTCGAGGAGAGCGCGCCAGCGCCCGACCCGCGGTGGTTGAGTAGCGAGGCGCCCCAACGCCCGACCCGCGGTGGTTGAGTAGGGAGGCGCCCCAGCGCCGACCGTATCGAAACCCCCGCACCCGACCGCCCTCCCGAACCCCTGCGGTCGAACCAAAAAAAGTTCTTGCCCACGTACACCCGAGACCCTGTGCATAACCCCGATTTCGGGGGGTCGGTGTCGGTGCTCAGTGCTTGAGTAGATCCATGAGCAAGCACCTCGACGGCACCGGGTCAGGCCACCCGATCACCGTCACGTGCGCCCACCTCCACACCCACCTCGACGACCTCACCCAGGTCCCCGACCTGGTCCATGACCGACGACGAGGTCCGCGACACCCTGACCGAGCTCACCACCCTCTCCGCGCGCGTCGCCGAGCTCGAGGCCCGGGTCGCAGCACAAGCCCAGACCCGCCACGTCGAGGACAAGTCCGGCGCCACCTCGACCGCGACCTGGTGGGCCACCCAGACGAAGATGACCCGCGCCGAGGCCCACCGCAAGACCCGCCTCGCCCAGGCTCTCGACACCGAGCAGCACGCCCCGGTCCGCGCCGCACTCGCCGCCGGCGACGTCCTGCCCGACCAGGCTCGGGTGATCATCGACGCCGTCGACACCCTCCCCGAGGAGACCACCCCCCAGGTCCGCACCCAGGCCGAGGGGTTCCTGCTCACCCAGGCCGCCGACCACGACGCCAAAGCCCTGCGCATCCTGGGCCGCCGACTCCTGGAGGTCATCGACCCCGACGCCGCCGACGCCCACGAAGCCGCCGTCCTCGCCCGCGAGGAAGCCGCGGCCTACGAGGCCGCCTCGCTGCGGATGACCGACGACGGCCACGGCCGCACCCACGGCCGGTTCACCCTGCCCACCAGCACCGCCGCGATGCTCCAGAAAGCCCTCTCGGCCCTGGCCGCCCCCCAGCACCAGGCCGCCGTCAACGGCCAGGCACCACCCCCGGGACGTCCCTCCCCGACCAGGCTCGGGCAGGCGTTCGTGGAGTACGTCGAGCGCTACCCCCTCGACCGACTCCCCGACGCCGGCGGCCTCGCCGCCACGGTCGTGGTCACCATGCCCCTGGAGACCCTCCACGGCGGCCTCAAGGCCTGCGCCCTCGACACCGGGGAGCACCTCTCACCCGGCGCCGCCCGCCGCCTGCTCTGCGAAGCCGGCGTCCTGCCCGCCGTCCTCGGCGGCGACTCCCAGGTCCTCGACCTCGGCCGCACCCGCCGCTTCCACACCGGTGCCCAACGCCTCGCCATCAGCCTGCGCCACCGCGGCTGCGCCGCCCGCGACTGCGACTGGCCCCCCGGCCTGTGCCACATCCATCACCCGAAGTTCTGGAGCAAGGGCGGCGGCACCGACTCCGACGGCATCCCGCTCTGCCCCCGACATCACCACCACATCCACGACCCCGACTACGCCGCGACCATCCACCCCGACCGCACCGTCAGCTTCCACCGACGATGCTGACCGGCTTGGCCTGCGGGCTGACCCCCATTCGGGTCTCGCGTAGACCGACCTACGTCGGCAACCTCGACCCTCTGTGCCTGCCCACGGCCGCGCCGCGAGTGGCCTCCTTCTGCACAGCTGCCACCAGGGTGCGTTCGGACGAACGTGGCGCTAGCGTCGGTACGTGACCGGGGGGCAGGGGGCGGCCGACCGTGAAGAGCATCCGGACCGCTGGAGCCGGACGGACTGGTGGGGCGTGGTGCTCGACGCCCCGGACGTGGGGGTGCTCGCGCGCTTCTACGCGGAGCTTCGTGGGTGGTCGATCTGGAAGCAAGACGACGACGGGGCGGCGCTCGACACGGGGGAGGGCGTGGCCTACCTGGCGATCCAGCGCAACCCCGACTACGAGCGGCCGGTGTGGCCCGCAGCGGTAGGTCGGCAGCAGATGATGCTGCACCTCGACTTCGAGGTCACTGACCTCGATGAGGCGGTCGCGCACGCGGTGAGCCTGGGGGCGGAGATGGTGGAGCATCAGCCGCAGGACGACGTACGGGTGCTGCTGGATCCGGCGGGGCATCCGTTCTGTCTCTATCTGTGAGCTTGGCCTGCGGGCAGTGAGCTCGTCGCGGGGGCTTGGTTTCGTGGCTCGGGCCCGGGGGCCCTCGCACCTCAACCAGCGATGGCGGCCCTCGCACCTCAACCAGCGATGGCGGCCCTCGCACCTCAACCAGCGATGGGGGCCCTCGCACCTCAACCAGCGATGGGGGCCCTCGCACCTCAACCAGCGATGGGGGCCCTCGCACCTCAACCAGCGATGGGGGCCCTCGCACCTCAACCAGCGATGGCGGCCCTCGCACCTCAACCAGCGTGAACAGGCCGCCCCTGGCTGAATGGTTTCGGGGAGGGGTCGTTGAGCTCCCGGATCTGGCGCAGCTCCTCGGCGGTGAGGTCGGACTCGGCGAGCACGCGCTGGAGCACCTCGGTCTTGCCGGCGAGGTAGGTGTCGATGTCCATGCCGGGGCGGGCGGCGAGGGCGAGCTTGACCGCGGCGTACTCGTCGCGGAGGTCGTCGCGGCGGCGGAGTACGGCGCGAACGGCGAGGTGGTTGCGGACGTGGAGCGTGTCGGCCACGCAGACGTAGACGTTGCGTCGGGGGTCGTCGTCGGGGGCGGCGAGCGCCTCGCGGCCGGTGACGCCCAGGTCGCCGCGATGTGCGTAGCCGACCTGTGCCAGGGCCGTGATCGCGGACGGGACGTGAGGTGCCTCCACGATGACGTCGACGTCCAGGACGGGCTTGGCCGCGAGGCCCGGCACCGACGTGGAGCCCACGTGCTCGATGGCCAGGACCGGGACGTCGTCCAGCGCCCGACGCAGGTCGGAGGCGACCTCGGCGAAGCGGACAGGCCACCGCTCGGAGTACGGCACGACCTCCACACCCACGCCCGGCTCCTCAGGAGTAGCGGTGGCTCTTGGCGCTGTGGTTCTTCTCGCGGGTGCAGCTGCGCCCGCCCATGTTGCGGTGCCCGCACAGCTCTTCCGTGGCCGGGGCGGCGGTCTCCTCGACGGCCTTCGCCTTGGCCGCGGTCTTCGCCGCGGTCTTCGCCGTGGTCTTGGCCGGTGTGGCGGGCGCGATCGGCGGCCTCGCCGCCGTGCTCTTCGCAGCGCCCTTCGCCGGGCTCTTGCCGGCCGGGGAGGTCTTGGCGGCGCGGGCCTGGTTGGCGGCGTACCGCGCCTCACGCATGGCGCGCAGGTCGTCCATCTTGCTCATCGTCGGCTCACCGGGCAGATCCTACGGACCCCGGCCGGCCGCTCCGCCCGCAGCCTCACCCCGAGCGGCGCCGGCCTCACCCCAGACGGGTGATCTCGACGTCGACCTCCATGCTGGAGGTGCGGGCGCCGGAGTAGATGCCGCTGATCGGGCGTACGTCGCCGTAGTCGCGGCCGGTGGCGAGCGTGACGTAGCGGTCGTCGGGGGCCCGGTCGTGGGTGGGGTCGAAGCCCTGCCAGCCGTCGTCCCACCACTCGAGCCAGGCGTGCGACTCGGCGTGCTCGGTCTCGCCCACGACCGGGTCGTCGGAGGGGTGGCGGTAGCCGGAGACGTAGCGGGCCGGGATGCCGACCGAGCGCAGGCCGCCGATGACCAGGTGCACGACGTCCTGGCAGACGCCGGCGCGCTGCTGCCACGCCGTGGCGGCGGGGGAGCCCACGTGGGTGGAGCCGGGCACGTGCTCGAGCTCGTCGTGGACCATCGCGCAGATGTCGCGGGCGGCCTCACCGGGCAGCTCGTAGTCGGCGGCGATCTGCTTGACGCGCTGGGCGAAGTCGGTGGGAGGAGCGACGAGCTCGGGCAGCGTGAGGTACTCGGTCCAGCGGTCCTCGACCTCGCGCGTGGTCAGCGACTCCCACGTCGCGGTCGGCGGGGCGGGCGGGGTGCGGTGGGTGTGCACCGTGGAGGTCGCGGTGACCGTCATGGCGTCGTGGGGGTCGACGACCTCGAAGGCGGTGACGTGGGCGCCGAAGTAGTCGCGGTACTCGAAGATCCACGGCTTCGGCGTGACCTCGAGCCGGCTGTGCGCCGCGATCTGGTCGGGGTTGGTGGCCGGGGTGAGGCGCGCCTGGTTGTAGGAGGCGACCGCCTTGCCCTCGTAGTCGAACGAGGTGGTGTGCACGATCCGGATCTGCATCAGAGGGCTCCCCAGGTCATGGCCTCGGCGCCGGCGAAGTAGCGGCGCGTGACGGCTTCGGTCGCGTTGGCGCAGGTGCGCTGCAGGCGTTCCATCTCGTTCGGCAGGTCGGCCACCAGCTCCGACAGCGCGCGGTACTCGAGCTCGGCGCGCATCCGCCCGAGCAGCCGCTGCGCCTCGTTCTGGAAGCCTGCGCGCTGGCCGCCGGCCTCGAGGTTGTTGAGACAGAGCTCGGCGCGGTTGAGCGCGAAGACCACCGAGCGGGGGAAGAGCCGGTCGAGCAGCAGGAACTCCGCCGAGGCCCGCTCGGTCTCCACCCCGCGGTAGGTGCGCAGGAAGGCCTCGTAGGCGCCGCAGGCCCGCAGGGTCGTGGTCCACGGAGCGCTCGCACCGTGGGCCATCGAGGCGGTGGCGACCAGGCGCGAGGTCATGTCGGCACGCTCGATGCAGCGGCCCAGCACCAGGAAGTGCCACCCCTCGTCGCGGGTCATCGTGGCGTCGGCGGTGCCGTTGATCAGCGCCGCCCGCTCACGCACCCACTGGAAGACCCCGGGAGGGCGCCGCGACTGGAAGTGTCCGGACGTGATCGCCCGGTGGGTGGTGTTGATGACCTCCCACATCGGCACCGACAGGGTCTCCCGGGCCCGCCGGGCGCTCTCGCGCGCCGCCAGGAGGGCGGCGGCGACCGAGACCGGCGATGCGGTGTCGTAGGCCAGCATGTCGAGCAGCCGGGTCAGCCCCACGTCGCCCTCGGGGACGTCCTCGACCCCCATGTGCGAGAGCAGGCCCCGGCAGGTGGCCTCCTCGTCGAGCGTGGCGTCCTCGAGGAGGAGCTGGGTCTGCACGTCGAGGATCCGCGCGGTGTCCTCCGCGCGCTCGACGTACCGCCCGATCCAGAACATCGACTCCGCGATCCGGCTGAGCATCATCGGGGGCCTCCCTGCTGCTGCTGCTCGGCCTGCGAGTGCATCTCGGTGAGCACCGGCCCGGCCGGGGCCGGGTGGCTCGGCGGCGGAGCAGTCGGTACGTCGGGTGGTGGCGGCTCAGCCGCACGCTCGGCCGCCGCCGGTCGCTCGGCTGCCGGTCGCTCGGTCGCCGGTCGCTCAGCCGCGGGGCGCGCACCCGCGGGCCGCGCGGCAGCCGCCGCACGACCGCCGGGCTCAGGTATCTCGTCACCCCGACCGATCTCGCGGTCGAGGTCGGCCGCGGTGACCTCGAGGTCGTCGTCGTCGGTCGGCGAGGGACCGGCGAGCACCCAGGTGTCCTTCGAGCCGCCGCCGCGGGAGGAGTTGACGATCAGCTCGCCCTTGGCCAGTGCGACCCGCGTCAGCCCGCCGGGCAGCACCCACACGCGCGAGCCGTCGTTGACGGCGAAGGGCCGCAGGTCGACGTGGCGCGGCCCGAGCTCGCCGTCGACGAACGTCGGCACCGTGGAGAGCTGCACGACCGGCTGGGCGATCCAGGCGCGGGGATCGGCCAGGATCTTGCCGCGCAGCTCGTCGAGCTCGGCGCGCGTGGCGCGCGGCCCGATCACGATGCCCTTGCCGCCGGACCCGTCGACCGGCTTGAGCACCAGCTCGTCGAGACGGTCCAGGACCTCCTCGCGCGCCTCGGCGTCGCCGACCCGCCACGTGTCGACGTTGCGGAGCAGCGGCTCCTCGTGGAGGTAGTAGCGGATGATGTCGGGCAGGTAGGTGTAGACGAGCTTGTCGTCGGCGACGCCGTTGCCGACGGCGTTGGCCAGCGTCACGTTGCCGGCCCGGGCGGCGTCGATGACGCCGGGGCAGCCCAGCACGGAGTCGGCCCGGAAGTGCACCGGGTCGAGGAACTCGTCGTCGATGCGGCGGTAGATCACGTGCACCGGCGCCATGCCCTGGGTGGTCCGCATCATCACCCGGCCGCGGCGGCACTCCAGGTCGCGGCCCTCGACGAGCTCGACGCCCATCGTGCGCGCGAGCAGCGCGTGCTCGAAGTAGGCGCCGTTGTAGACACCCGGCGTCAGCACCACCACCGTCGGGTCGACGACACCGGCAGGAGCGGCGGCGCGCAGCGCGGCCAGCAGGTGCTGCGGGTAGCCCGCGACCGGCCGGATCCGGTGGGCGCCCACGGTCTCGGGCAGCGCGGCGGTGATCGCCCGGCGGTTGGTCATCACGTAGGAGACCCCCGACGGCACGCGGGCGTTGTCCTCGAGCACCCGGAACTCACCGGCGTTGTCACGGATCAGGTCGATGCCGGAGACGTGCACGCGCACGCCGTTGGCCGGGCGGACCGTCGCGGCCTCACGGTGGTAGTGCGAGGAGGTGGTGATCACGCCGCGGGGGATCACGCCGTCGTCGAAGACCTCGCCCGCGTCGTAGACGTCGGAGAGGAACATCTCCAGCGCCTTCACCCGCTGCTGGACGCCGTGCTCGATCGTCGTCCAGGTGTCCATCTCGATGACGCGCGGCAGGATGTCGAGCGGGAAGGCCCGCTCCTCGCCGCCGATGTCGAAGGTCACGCCCTGGTCGAGGTAGCTCGCCTGCAGCGCCTCGACCCGGCTCACCAGCTCCGGCGTCGTCAGGGCCTGCAGGGAGCTGCGCAACCGGAGGTACGGCGAGCGCAGGCTGCTGCCGTCGAACATCTCGTCGTAGGCGGGACCCTGCGCGTCGTACCCCTCGAACATGGCCGTCATTGCCCCAACCTACAAAAGCCCGCACGCGCCGCTGCGGCGACGCCACCGGCCGGACCGCTTCCGCGTGTAGTTTCTGGGCCATGAGCGAGTACTGGTTCTGCGTCAAGCACCACCGGGTCGAGGGCGAGCAGGGCTGTCCCAACAAGGACCGGCTGGGGCCCTACGACACCGAGGCGGAGGCGTCGCGGGCGCTGGAGAAGGCCCAGGAGCGCAACGAGGAGTGGGACAGCGACCCCCGCTGGAACGACGACGTCGTCGAGGACTGAACCTCACCGTGGCCCGTCGTCGACGGGTTCGCCCGGTCCAGGAGGTCTCGCCGCAGCCGTTCATCGGCATGGGCCTGATGGCCGCCGCCTTCTTCCTGTACGCCGCCAGCGGACTGGTCGCCCCCGGGTGGGCGGTCGCGGCGCTGCTCCTGGTGTGGGCGCTGCTCTTCGTGCTGTGCGTGCGGTGGTGGACCCCGCACCCGCGGCGACTGCCCTACGTCGCCGTCGGCGCGATGGCGTTCTGGTTCCTCGCGCTGGTCGCGGGTGGGGCGTTCCTCGGCTGGAGCCCCTGAGCCGCGCCGACGGGTGTGGCCGCGGCATCGGCCGAGTCAGCGGCGGACCACCGGCCGCACCCGCAGCACCGCGCCGCCTCGGTCGGTGTCGGTGGTGACGAGCAGGTCGCCGTTGCCGGCGCGCGTGACCGAGCGGAGCCGGCCGTAGCGGCGCAGGACAGCCGGCGCGCGCTTGCGCACCAGCCGCCCGTCACGGTCGAAGCTGAGGAACACCAGGCGTGAGGCCTTGAGCGCCGCGACCGCGAGGCTGCCGTCGAGCGCTCCCCACCGCCGGCCGCGCACGAACGTGGCGCCGGAGGTGGCCAGCGTCGGCGAGCCCGAGCGCCACCGCGCGGCGACCTGGTCGCCCGGCAGCGACTGGTCGGTCATCGGCACGCTCTCGTCGTAGCCGGGCACGGGGTGCCAGCCGTAGTCGCCGCCGTCGACGAGCAGGTTGACCTCGTCGTCACGGTCGGGGCCGTGCTCGACCGACCACAGGGTGCCGTCGGTGCGCTGGGCCAGGCCCTGGACGTTGCGGTGCCCGAAGGTCTGGACGTAGCGCCGGGCCCGGTGGCGCGAGGAGACGAACGGGTTGGTCGGCCACGGCGCGCCGGTCGTCCGGTCCAGGCGCAGGGTCTTGCCGCCGAGCGAGTCGAGGTCGCGCGGGTGGGTGCCCACGGCGGCGTCACCGGTGCCGACGAGCAGCGAGCCGTCGCGCGCGATCAGCAGCCGGCAGCCGCCGTGCCGGCCCGACGAGGTCGGGATGCCGCCGACCAGGGTCTTCACGTAGCGGGCGCGGGTCGCGCGGCGGTTGAGCCGCCACGCGATGACCCGGACGTCGTGGCCACCGGCGGCTCGGGGGCTGCGCCAGCCGCTGCACGTGTAGAACCGGCGGTTGCGGGAGAACGCCGGGTCGACCTCGAGCGACATCAGCCCGGTCTCGCCCGAGACCCAGACCCGCCTGCTCGGGAACCGCACCCGGTGCTTGCCGCCGCGTCCGGCGACCACGAGCCGCGCGGTGTCGCGCTCGGTGATCAGCAGCCGACCCCGGCCGATCGGCTTGACGTCCCACGGGGTGTTCAGCCCGCGCACGCGCTGGGTGACCCGCAGCCGAGGCTGCTCGGCCGAGCCGGCGGCGGCGTACGGCGCCGGAGGTGACTGGGCCTGCGCCGGGGTGAGCGGAGCGGCCAGGGACAGCAGGACGGTGACGAGGAGCCAGCGCATGGCTCACCGTACGTCGGGCCGTGGTTTCGTGGCTCGTCGCTGGCGCTCCTCGCACCTCAACCAGCGGTTGGCTCGACCGTCGGTGCACCTCAACCAGCGGTTGGCTCGACGTCGGTGCACCTCAGTCAGCGGTTGGCTCGAGCGTCGGTGCACCTCAGTCAGCGGTTGGCTCGAGCGTCGGTGCACCTCAGTCAGCGGTTGGCTCGAGCGTCGGTGGTTGAGGTGCGAGCGCAGCGAGCCACGAAACCATGGCCGCGCCGACCCTCAGAGCGGCCAGGTGGTGCCGGTGCGCTCCTCGGAGACGTCCCAGAGCCGGGCGGCGACGTCGGCGTCGCGGCTCTCCTTCGAGCGCGGGTTGGGGCCGGGAGCGCCGCGCAGGCCCCGGAAGCCGGTCGGGCCGATGTAGCTGTCGCCCGGTACGTCGGCCAGCGCGGCGTGCACGGTCGGGCGGGCGCCGAACTCGGCGCTGGTGGCGACGACCTTGTTGCCGATCCACATCAGCTTGTTCATCAGCGGGCTGGCGTGGTGGCTCTGCAGGTTGGTGGCCGAGTAGCCGGGGTGGGCGGCGGTGGCCCGCACGCTCGACCCCGCCGCGGTCAGCCGGCGCTGCAGCTCGGCGGTGAAGTGCAGGTTGGCCAGCTTGGACTGCTGGTAGGCGCGGGTCGGCTTGTAGGCGCCCTCCAGGTCGAGGTTGTCGAGGTCGACCTGCGCGCCGTTGTGCAGCCCGGAGGAGACCGTGACCACCCGGTCGGCGACGTGGCCGATGAGCAGGTTGGTCAGCGCGAAGTGGCCGAGGTGGTTGGTGCCGATCTGCCGCTCGAAGCCGTCGGCGGTGCGGCCCTCGGCGACCATCATGATCCCGGCGTTGTTGACCAGCGCGTGGATCGGCGCGTCCCAGCCCGCGGCGAAGGCGCGCACCGAGGAGAGGTCGGCGAGGTCGAGCTCGCGCACCTCGGTGGAGCCGTCGATCCGGGTCGCGGCCTCCTCGCCCTTGGTGGTGTCGCGCACCGCGACGACGACGTGGCCGCCCGCGGCCGCGAACGCCTTGGCGGCCTCGAAGCCGATGCCCGAGTTGGCTCCGGTGACGACGAACGTGCGGCCGGACTGGTCGGGCAGGGGGTTGCTCACGCGGGGCGGGCTCCTCGGGTCGGGGCGTGCAGATGGGTGGAGCGGATGGTCAGAAGGTGTGCTCGGGGCCGGGGAAGGTCCCGGCCTTGACGTCGGCGTCGTAGTCGCGCGCGGCCTGCAGCAGGACGGCGTGGACGTCGGCGTACTGCTTGACGAACCGGGCCATCCTGCCCTGACGCAGCCCGAAGGCGTCCTGCCAGACCAGCACCTGGGCGTCGCAGTCGGGGCCGGCGCCGATGCCGATCGTGGGGATGGTCAGCTCCTTGGTCACCTGGCCGGCGACGTCGCCCGGCACCATCTCCATCACGACCGCGAAGGCACCCGCGTCCTGCACGGCCTGGGCGTCGGCGAGCACGCGCGCGGCGGTGTCACCGCGGCCCTGGACCCGGTAGCCGCCGAGGGTGTGCTCGGACTGCGGGGTGAAGCCGATGTGGGCCATCACGGGGATGCCGCCGCGGGTCAGCTTCTCGATCTGCGGTGCCATCTCGACGCCGCCCTCGAGCTTGACGCAGTGGGCGCCGCCCTCCTTCATGAAGCGGGCGGCGGTGAGGTAGGCCTGCTCGGGGGAGGCCTGGTAGGAGCCGAACGGCAGGTCGCCGACGACGAGCGCCCGGCGTACCGACCGGGACACGGCGCGGGTCAGCGGGATCAGCTCGTCGACGGTCACCGGGAGGGAGGTCTCGTTGCCGTAGACGTTGTTGGACGCGGAGTCGCCGACCAGCAGCACCTCGACGCCGGCCTCGTCGAAGGTCGCGGCGGCGTACTGCTCGTAGGCGGTGAGCATCGAGAAGCGCTCGCCGCGCTCCTTCATCTCGCGCAGGTGGTGGGTGCGCACGCGCTTGACCGGCGGGCGCTCCTGGCCCGGCTGGCCCGCTGGCCCTGCTGGCCCTGCTGGTCCTGCTGGGCGGGGCCGCTGCCGTAGGGCGCGGTCTCCTCGGGTGTGCTCATCGCTGCGGCTCCTCTTCCTCGTCGTCCAGGCTAGTGGCAGGGCACGGGTCGGTGGCCTGTGTCGCTGGTCACCTGTGCTCGACCTCGACCCGCGGCGAGCGGAGTGCCGCGGTGATGATCGCCAGCGAGAGCACCGCGGCCCCGACGGAGACGAGCAGCGCGCCCTGGGCGCCGAGGCCGCCGACGGCCAGGGCCCCCAGCGCGTACGGCGCCGCGAAGCCCAGGTAGGTCAGCGCGTAGTAGACCGCGACGGTGGCGCCGCGCTCCTCAGGGTCGGTGAGCCGCTCGGTCTCGCGGAGCCCCGAGACCAGGCAGGCGCCGTACGCCGCGCCGAGCACGGGCCCGGCCAGCAGCAGCAGCCACCGCACGTCGCTCGCGAGCGCCGCCACCCCGAGGAGGCAGCCGAGGGCCGACCCGACCAGGCCGACCTGCGCGGCCAGCAGCGGACGGCGGTCGTCGAGACGGCGGGCCAGCGGCTGGACGAGCACCCCCGTCCCGAGCGTCACCCCGGCCAGGACACCGGCGAAGGCCACCGCACCGGTCTGCGGCCCACCGAGCTCGCCGGGGAGGTAGGCGATCGAGATCGCCGCGCTGCCGAAGACCCAGGGGGCGGCGGGCGCGACCAGCAGCAGGAACGGCGCGCGTCGGGTCACCGCCGGGATCCGGAGCAGCGGTCGCGGCTCGCCGCCCGGTCGCGGTCCGGGCACCGGAGCGAGCAGGACGATGGCCACCACGCCCAGCACCAGGTGCGGCACGTAGGGCAGCTGCAGCGGGTGCGGCACGACCTCGCCGAGGAGCCCCGCGACGAGCGGGCCCAGCCCGAAGCCGGCGGACAGCGCGATCGCTGCGCGGCGGGCCGCCGAGCCCGGGGCGTCGTCGCGCGACAGCTCGGCCACCCAGGCGCTCGCGGCGCTGATCACCACCCCGGAGGCGGCACCGGCGAGCAGCCGACCGACGGCGAGCCCGGGGATCGAGGTGCTCTCCAGCACCAGCACGGCCGTGGCGATCGGCGAGAGGACCACGAACGGCAGCACGACCGCCCGCCGGCCCCACCGGTCCGACAGCGCTCCTCCGACGAGGAGCGCCGGCACCAGGCCGATGGCGTAGACGCCGAAGAGGAAGGCCCGGACCTGCACCGACATGTCGATCTCGTCGCGGTAGGCGACGAGGATCGAGGAGAACTGGTTGGCCCCCCAGCCGACGGCGAACATCGCGACGGCCACTCGTTGCCACTGCTTCATGTGCCGCAACCTACGGGGGCCCGGCGGGGGCGCCGGCGGCAGTGCTGGTCAGCCGGCGGCGAGCGCGGCGGCGTCCGCGGCGGCCTCGAGGTCGGCGACCACGATCCTCCGCATCCCGAGCATCGCCTCGGTCGCGGCCGAGGACCGCACCGGGTCGGGGTCGGAGACCAGCTCGTAGAGCCGGGTGGGCACGATCTGCCAGGACAGCCCGAAGCGGTCGGTGAGCCAGCCGCACACCGACTCCCGGCCGCCCTTGCTCAGCGCCTCCCAGTAGCCGTCGACCTCGGCCTGGTCGGCGCAGGTGACGCTGAACGAGATCGACTCCGAGAAGCCGGCGTGGTCGGGCCCGCCGTTGATCCCGCGGAACGTGACACCGGCGATCGTGAACTCCCCGGCCATCACCCGCGGGGGCGCTCCCGGGGTCCGGTCGGGGTAGTGGGTCAGGTGCCCGACGGTGGAGTCGGGGAAGACGGAGGTGTAGAACGCCACCGCCTCCTCCAGGTCGTCGTCGAACCACAGGCACGGGCTGATCGAGGTCATACGGGTGCCGACCCGGGTGCGCCGTCGGATTCATCGGCGTACGTCGTCCCTACACTCGGGCCGTGGACTTCTACTCCGCCTACGCCCACGGGTTCGCCCGCGTCGCGGCCTGCACGCTCCCGGTGGCGGTCGCCGACCCGGCCACCAACGCGGCCCGGGTGATCGAGCAGGCCCGGCTCTGCCACGACGACGCGGTGGCCGTGGCGGTCTTCCCCGAGCTCGCGCTGACCGGGTACGCCGTCGACGACCTGTTCCTCCAGGACACCCTGCTGGAGGCGGTGCACGCCGCCGTCGCCGAGATCGTCGCGGCCAGCGCCGACCTGCTGCCGGTGCTCGTGGTCGGGGCCCCGCTCGTCCACGGCACCCGGGTGCTCAACTGCGCGGTGGTCATCCACCGCGGCCGGGTGCTCGGGGTGGCCCCGAAGTCCTACCTGCCGACGTACCGCGAGTTCTACGAGCGCCGCTGGTTCGCGCCCGGCGACGACCGGCGCGGCTCGAGCATCGACCTGGCCGGCGAGACGGTGCCGCTGGGGCCCGACCTGATCTTCACCGCCTCCGACCTGCCCGGTCTGGCCATCCACGTCGAGGTCTGCGAGGACATGTGGGTGCCGGTGCCGCCGAGCGCCGAGGCCTCGTTGGCCGGCGCGACCGTGCTGCTCAACCTCTCCGGCAGCCCGATCACGATCGCCCGCGCCCAGGACCGCCGCCTGCTGGTGAGCAGCGCCAGCTCGCGCTGCAACGCGGCGTACGTCTATGCCGCCGCCGGCCAGGGCGAGTCGACCACCGACCTGTCCTGGGACGGCCAGACCCTGGTCTACGAGTGCGGGGACCTCCTCGCCGAGGGCGACCGCTTCCCCGAGGAGGCGCGGCGGACGGTGGCCGACATCGACCTCGACCGGCTCCGCCAGGAGCGGCTGCGGCAGGGCACCTTCGACGACAACCGGCGGGGTCTCGAGGCTCGCTCCGCTCGCACCTCGACCAGCGCGACCACCGACGGGGCCGCGCCGCTGGGCTTCCGCGTCGTGCCGTTCGAGCTCGGGGCGCCGACCGGCGACGTCGGGCTGCACCGCAAGGTCGACCGCTTCCCGTTCGTGCCCGACGACCCCGCCCGGCTGGCGCTCGACTGCTACGAGGCCTACAACATCCAGGTCTCCGGCCTCGAGCAGCGGCTCACCGCCATCGGGCAGCCCAAGATCGTGATCGGGGTCAGCGGTGGCCTCGACTCCACCCACGCGCTGATCGTCGCCGCGAAGGCCATGGACCGGCTCGGCCGGCCGCGCACCGACATCCTCGCCTTCACGATGCCCGGCTTCGCCACCGGCGAGACCACCAGGTCCTACGCCACCCGGCTCGCGGAGTCGCTCGGGGTCACGTTCGAGACCCTCGACATCCGCCCGGCCGCGCAGCAGATGCTCGACGACCTCGACCACCCCTACAGCGAGGGGGAGGAGGTCTACGACATCACGTTCGAGAACGTCCAGGCCGGGCTGCGCACCGACTACCTCTTCCGGCTCGCCAACCACCGCGGCGGCATCGTGCTCGGCACCGGTGACCTCTCCGAGCTGGCGCTCGGCTGGTGCACCTACGGCGTCGGCGACCAGATGTCGCACTACAACGTCAACGGTGGCGTGCCCAAGACCCTGATCCAGCACCTGATCCGCTGGGTGATCGAGTCGAGCCAGTTCGAGCCCGACACCGACGAGGTGCTCCGGGAGATCCTCGACCAGGAGATCACCCCCGAGCTGATCCCCACCCGCGAGGACCAGCTGCCGCAGCGCACCGAGGACTCCGTGGGGCCCTACTCCCTCCAGGACTTCACGCTCTACCACGTGCTCCGGCGCGGCTACCGGCCCAGCAAGATCGCCTTCCTGGCCTGGCACGCCTGGCGGGACGCCGCCGCGGGGGAGTGGCCGCCCGGCTTCCCCGACGAGCGCCGGGTCGCCTACGACCTGCCCGAGGTCCGCCGCTGGCTCGAGGTCTTCGTGAAGCGCTTCTTCTTCAGCCAGTTCAAGCGCTCCGCCCTGCCCAACGGCCCCAAGGTCAGCGCGGGCGGGACGATGTCTCCGCGCGGTGACTGGCGGATGCCCTCGGACGCCTCGCCGGCGGCCTGGCTGGCCGAGATCGAGGCCCACGTCCCGTAGGCGACCACTGCCCCTAGGCTGGCGGCATGGGCAAGCAGGAAGACTTCGTACTCCGGGCGCTCGAGGAGCGCGACGTCAGGTTCGTCCGGCTGTGGTTCACCGACGTGCTGGGCTTCTTGAAGTCGGTCGCGGTGGCGCCGGCCGAGCTCGAGGGTGCCTTCTCCGAGGGCATCGGCTTCGACGGCTCGGCGATCGAGGGCTTCGCCCGCGTCTACGAGGCCGACATGCTGGCCAAGCCCGACCCGGCGACGTTCCAGATCCTCCCCTGGCGCGGTGAGGGACCCTCGACCGCCCGGATGTTCTGCGACATCGTGATGCCCGACGGGTCCGCGTCGTACGCCGACCCGCGCAACGTCCTCAAGCGCACGCTGTCGCGCGCCTCCGACCTCGGCTTCACCTTCTACACCCACCCCGAGATCGAGTTCTACCTCTTCAAGGACACCCCGGTGGCCGGCGACGACCCGATCCCGGTCGACCGCAGCGGCTACTTCGACCACACCGCGCAGTCGATGGGCTCCGACTTCCGCCGCGAGGCGATCACGATGCTCGAGTCGATGGGCATCTCGGTGGAGTTCAGCCACCACGAGGCCGGTCCGGGCCAGCAGGAGATCGACCTGCGGTACGCCGACGCGCTGACCACCGCCGACAACATCATGACCTTCCGCACGGTGATCCGTGAGGTGGCGCTGAGCCAGGGCATCTGGGCGACCTTCATGCCCAAGCCGTTCACCACCCACCCCGGCTCGGGCATGCACACCCACGTCAGCCTCTTCGAGGGCGACCAGAACGCCTTCTACGAGGCCGGGGCCGAGTACCAGCTGTCCAAGACCGGCCGCTCGTTCATCGCCGGCGTCCTCAAGCACGCCCCCGAGCTGAGCGTGATCACCAACCAGTGGGTCAACTCCTACAAGCGGATGATGTTCGGCGGCGAGGCCCCGTCCTACATCTGCTGGGGCCACAACAACCGCTCGGCGATGATCCGGGTGCCGATGTACAAGCCCCTCAAGGGCCAGTCGACCCGGATCGAGCTGCGCACGCTCGACGCGGCCTGCAACCCCTACCTCGCCTTCGCCGCCGTGCTCTCGGCCGGGCTGAAGGGCATCGAGGAGGGCTACGAGCTGCCCCGCGAGGCCGAGGACGACGTGTGGTCGCTCTCCGAGCGCGAGCGCAAGAGCCTCGGCATCGAGCCGCTGCCCCGCAGCCTGCACGACGCCATCGGGATCGCGGAGAGCTCCGAGCTGCTGGCCGAGACCCTCGGCGAGCACGTCTTCGACTTCTTCCTGCGCAACAAGCGCGCCGAGTGGGACGAGTACCGCGGCCAGGTCTCGGCGTTCGAGCGCGACCGGATGCTGCCGGTCATCTGACGATGGCTCCCGAACCGACGCTGGTCTTCAGCGACGACCGTGTCCGCCGGCTGCGGATCGCCCTGGGCATCGCCGCCGGGGTGTGCACGGTCTTCGGCGTCCTGGCCCTGGTCGGCGCCGGCCAGCGCGAGGAGGCCCGCACGCTGGCGCTGCTGCTCGGGCTGATCGGCCTGGTGGGCGCCGCCTGGTGCGTGATCGCCTGGCGGCTGCTGGCCCGACCGGACCGCCGGGTCAAGCGCCTGGTCGTCGTGGTCGGGGCGATGCTGGTCTTCCTCGGCCTGCTCACCGGACCCGTGGTCTTCTTCAGCCTGCCGTTCGCGCTCCTGGGCCTGACGGTGATCTTCCTCGGCCTGATCGCCGACGAGGTGTCCTGAGGTGTCGCCCCACCGGTCGGCGCAGGCGGTGACCCGGGTGCTGGTGGTGGAGCACGAGGCCCACTGCCCGCCGGCGCTGCTCGGCGACTGGCTGGTCGAGGCCGGTGCGGAGCTCGACGTACGCCGCCCCTACGCCGGCGACCCGCTGCCCGACGCGGCCGACCCGCACCGCCGGGAGCACCACGCGATGGTGGTGCTCGGCGGCTCCATGGACGCCGACGACGACCGGCACCCCTGGCTCGAGCCGACCCGGGCGCTGGTCCGGGCGGCCGCACGCGACCACCTGCCGACGCTCGGCGTGTGCCTGGGCCACCAGCTGGCCGCGCTGGCCCTGGGTGGTCAGGTCGGGCGCAACCCGGCCGGTCAGCAGGTCGGTCTGCTCGAGGTCGGGTGGAGCCCCGCAGCGGCCGACGACCCGCTGCTCGGCGACGTACGCCGCCGGGTGCCCCCCGCGCGGGGCGTGCACTGGAACGACGACGTGGTCCTCGCCGCGCCTCCCGGCACCGTCCCGCTGGCGGTGACGCCCGCCGGTGAGCTGCAGGCGGCGCGCTTCGCGCCGACCGTGTGGGGGGTCCAGTGGCACCCGGAGATCGACGACCGGATCCTGCGGGTCTGGGCGGAGGCCGACGCCGAGCGTCATCTCGAGCACGGCATCGACCAGCGGGCGGCCCTCGACGAGGTCGCGGCGGCGCGCGCCGAGCTGGAGTCGACCTGGCGCCCGCTCGCCGCGGCGCTGCTCGCGCTCGCCCGGGTCGCCCCCGACGACGACGCGGTGAGCCCTCGATGAGCCAGCCACCGGGCCGGTCCGGCGCCACCAAGGGGGCGCTGCTGCGGCTGGGTTTCGGCGACGGCGAGGCCGCGCTCGCCCACGTCGCCGAGCTGGGGGAGGGCTGCGACCCGCTGCTGGCCATCGCGGGCCGCACCGCCGACCCCGACGGCGCCCTGGAGCTGCTGGTCCGGCTGGCCGAGGTCGTCGAGGACCGCGTGGAGATGCTCACCGAGCTGGTCGACGACGAGGGCACGGCGATGCGCCTGCTCAGCGTCTTCGGCGCGAGCCCGGCGCTGGGCGAGCACGTCGTGAACCATCCGGAGCAGTGGAAGGAGCTGTGCGACCCGACGCTCGGCTCCACCCGCCCCGCGGCGTACTCCGTGCGGGCCGGGCTGCTGGCCGCGGTCGGGGCCGAGCCGCTCGCGGCCGACCCGGTGGCCACGCTGCCCGACGCGCAGGCGGTCGACGCGCTGCGGGTCGAGTACCGCCGGGTGCTGCTGCGGCTGGCCAGCCGCGACCTGGCCCACGACGTGGGTGTCGACGACGTGGCGGCCGAGCTCTCCGACCTCGCGGCCGGCACCCTCGACGCGGCCCTGGCCGTGGCCCGGGCCCGGGTGGGGGAGCAGGCGGCGTGCTGTCGCCTCTCGGTCATCGCGATGGGCAAGTGCGGGGGCCACGAGCTCAACTACGTCTCCGACGTCGACGTGGTCTTCGTGCACGCGCCCGCGGAGGGCGCCGACGAGAGCGAGGCCCTACGGGCCGCGAGCCAGCTGGCGAGCCACCTGATGCGGGTCTGCTCCGACCAGACGGCCGAGGGCACGATCTGGCCGGTCGACGCCAACCTGCGCCCCGAGGGCCGCGCCGGCCCGCTCACCCGCACCCTGGCCAGCCACCAGAGCTACTACGAGCGGTGGGCGAAGACCTGGGAGTTCCAGGCGCTGCTCAAGGCGCGACCGGTCGCCGGCGACCTGGCGCTGGGACGCGGCTACGTCGAGATGGTCCAGCCGATGGTCTGGCACGCCAGCGAGCGCGAGGGCTTCGTGCCCGAGACCCAGGCCATGCGCCGCCGGGTCCTGGAGCACATCCCCGCCCGTGAGGCCGACCGTCAGCTCAAGCTCGGCGCCGGTGGTCTGCGCGACGTCGAGTTCGCCGTCCAGCTGCTCCAGCTCGTCCACGGGCGGGCCGACCCCGGCGTGCGGGCCTCGACCACGCTCAGCGCCCTCGCGGCGCTCACCCGGCTCGGCTACGTCGGCCGTGAGGACGGCGAGGCGCTCCACGAGGCCTACGCGTTCCTGCGCAGCCTCGAGCACCGGATCCAGCTCCACCAGCTGCGCCGCACCCACGTGGTGCCCGACGACGACGCCGCGATGCGCCGGCTGGGCCGCAGCATGGGCTTCCTCCGCGAGCCCGCCGACAGCCTCGACAAGGCGTGGCAGCACCAGCGACGCGAGGTGCGCCGGCTGCACGAGAAGCTGTTCTACCGCCCCCTCCTCACTGCCGTCGCGGCGATCTCCGAGGACGGCGCGCGCCTGTCCTCGGCTGCCGCCGGCGACCGCCTCGCCGCCCTCGGCTACGCCGACCCCGCGGCCGCCCTGCGCAACCTCGAGGCGCTGACCAGCGGGGTGACCCGGCGCGCGGCCGTCCAGAAGGCGCTGCTGCCGGCCATGCTGCAGTGGTTCGCCGAGGGACCCGACCCCGACGCGGGGCTGTTCGGCTTCCGGCGGATCAGCGAGGCGCTGGGCCGCACCCCGTGGTACCTGCGGACGCTGCGCGACGAGGGGCAGGTCGCCCAGCGTCTCGCCCAGCTGCTGTCCACCTCCCGCTACGCCACCGGCCTGCTGGAGCGCGAGCCCGAGGGCGTCCGGATCCTCGGCGGAGACCTGGACCCCCAGTCGGCCGAGGCGCTGACCGAGGAGATGTCGTCCTCGGCCGGCCGGCAGGAGGACGTCGAGAAGGCCGTGCGGGCGATCCGCGCCGTACGCCGCCGCGAGCTGCTCCGCATCGCCGCGGGTGACGTGCTCGACCTCATCGACGTCGCCGACGTCGGAGCCGGGCTGTCGCGACTGACCGACGCGACGCTGGAGGCCACGCTCGAGGCCGTTCAGCGTGCGGTGCTGCTGCAACGGGGGCTCGACGAACGACCCACCCGGATCGCGATCGTCGCCATGGGGCGCTACGGCGGCTTCGAGCTCTCCTACGGCAGCGACGCCGACGTGATGTTCGTGCACCAGCCCGGGGAGGGCGTGGACCAGCACGTCGCGACGTCGTACGCCCAGGCGGTCGCCAACGAGATCCGCCGGCTGCTCGCGCTCCCCGGAGGCGACCCGCCCCTGGAGGTCGACGCGGGGCTGCGCCCCGAGGGCAAGCAGGGGGCGCTGGTGCGGTCCCTGGACTCCTACGCGGCCTACTACGCCAAGTGGTCCAAGGTCTGGGAGGCGCAGGCCCTGCTGCGCGCCGACGCCGTCGTCGGTGACCCCGAGCTGCGGAAGGCGTTCACCGAGCTGATCGACCCGTTGCGCTTCCCCGAGGGCGGACTCTCCGACGACGACGTGCTCGAGGTACGTCGGATCAAGGCCCGCGTCGACCAGGAGCGGCTGCCCCGCGGCGCCGACCCCCAGCTGCACCTCAAGCTCGGCCGCGGCGGGCTCGCCGACATCGAGTGGACCGTCCAGCTGCTCCAGATGCGGCACGCCGGGAGGGTGCCGGGCCTGCGCACCGCCCAGACGCTGGCGGCGCTCGAGGCCGCCCGCGAGGCCGACCTGCTCTCGGCCGAGGACTGCGAGCTGCTCACGCTCGGGTGGCGCACGGTCAGCCGGACCCGCAACGCCGTCACGCTGGCGCGGGGGAAGCCCTCGGACCACCTGCCCCGCGAGACCCGGGAACGGGCGGCGGTGGCCAGCATCATGGGCTACCCGCCCGGGACGACCGACCAGCTGATCAACGACTACCTGCGCACGACCCGGCTGTCCCGGTCGGTGGTCGACCGCGTCTTCTGGGGCTAGCGCAGGCGGGTCCGGGTCGAGGCAGGACGAGCCAGGTCGCGATCGTTCCCCCCTGGAGGATCGCGACCTGGCCCGCACGACCGACCCAGCTCACCGCGGGTCCCGTCGCTGCCGGGGAGCGGCCCGCACCCGAGAGGCGGGCCGGCCACCCGGCGCGGGGACAGGGTGAGCTGACGTGGTCGTGCAGGGACTATGTGCCCGGGACTGAAGGCCCTCAAACCAGCCCGCAGGGTTTCTTGAGTTTTCCTTGCGGGAACGTCGGGTCGGGGGCGGGGGGTGCCTTGATGTGGGGGGCGCAGAGTTCTGGTTATCAAGTTGATCGGTTCTCGATCTTCACGAACTCGACTGGCTCGGATGTTCCGGGTCGTCTCTCTCCCCTCTGGAAGGCACGAATTCTCATGGCCAAGCACTCGGTTTCTCGTCGCAAGCAGTCCACCAAGATCCTCGCCTCGGTCGCTCTGGTCGCTGGTGCGGCGTCGGTGGCGGGTCTGGGCACCTTCGGTGCGTTCACCTCCACGACCTCGGCGAGCCAGTCGGTGACCAACGGCAACGTGGTGATCGGTCTGACCCAGAACGCCACGGCCGGTACGACGGTGGCGGCGACGAACCTGGTGCCCGGTGACACGGTGCAGCGGGCGGTCACGCTGACCCGGGGCAGCACGACCGAGGCGTTCGGTTCGGTGAAGCTGACCACGACCCCGACGACCTCGAACCTGCTGTCCACCGATGGCACCAACGGTCTGCAGCTGAAGGTGGACCTGTGCTCGACGGGGTGGACCAAGGTGGGGTCGACCAGTGAGCTGGCGTGCTCGGGTACGGCGAGCACGGTGCTGGCCTCGCGTGCGGTGGTCGGGACGAACCTGGACCTGGCGGGGGCCACGACGGCGTTGAACGACACCGGTGCGGCGGCGAACCTGCGGATCCAGCTGAGCCTGCCGGCGGCGGCCGACAACTCCTTCCAGGGGCTCTCGAACACCGTGGGGTTCACCTTCGACGCCACGCAGCGCACCGCCCAGTTCAAGTGATCTTCAGCTCCTAGGAGCTGAGCTGCACCTGATCCGCACCGTCTCCCGAAAGGACCACGTCGATGAGCATCCTCCAGGTCACCCGCCCCGCCGCCGTCGAGGTGGACCAGGCGCCGCAGGCACCGCAGGCCTCCCGGACCCCGCGGGGTCCGCGGGTGGTGCGGGTGCTGGGTCGGGTGGGTCGGTTGGTGGTGAGTCTGCTGCTGGTGGTCTCGGGGGTGGCGTTCTTGTTCCTGGCCGTGGGTCCCCACGTGCTGGGCTACCGGACCGCCACGATGCTGACCGGGAGCATGGCGCCGGGGATCGTGCCCGGTGACGTGGTGGTCACGGTGCCGCGCCCGGCGCAGGAGGTGGCGGTGGGTGATGTGATCAGCTACCGGATCCCGATCGAGGACCAGCGGGTGGAGACCCACCGGGTGGTGGAGGTGATCCGGGGCGAGGACGGGTCGGTGGCGGTGAAGACCCAGGGTGATGCCAACGAGAACGTCGACCCGTGGGTGGCCACGATCGAGGGTGACACGGTGTGGGAGGTCCAGGCCGTGGTCCCCGGTGTGGGTGAGGCGATCCGGGCGCTGCGTACCCCGGTGGTCCAGCACGGTGTGCTGTGGGTGGCGCTGGCCGGCGTGGTCGGTCTGGGGTTCTCCAGCATCTGGTCCGGCGAGAAGCGCCCCCGCGGCGGAGCCCGCCGCGCCCGATGACCCCCCTGGACCCCGACCAGCTCGACAAGCTGCTGGACGACTGTGGCGACGCGGCGTTCGTCGGTGGCCTGGTCGGGCGCTACCGCAGCCTGCTGCCCGATCGGGTGGCCTCGGTGGTGGCGCGACTGAACGAGCGCGACGTCGACGCCGCGATGGACCGGGTGCTGAGCCTCAAGGTGGCCTCGGCCACCGTCGGGGCCCGCGAGCTGGCCTCGCTGGCCGGGCGGGTCGAGGACGACCTCACCGACGGCGCCCTGGAGCACGCGCTGGCCCTGGCCGAGCAGCTGCCCCGCGCCGCCGGCCGCGCCGACGGAGCGCTGGCCCACTACACCCGCGACGGGGTCCAGCCCGTCTGAGACCTCGAGCCGACCCGGTCCGCCCGGGTCGGCTCGCACTGTCCGGACCAGGTCCGGACCCCCAGCAACCCCCATCCCCAGGGACCGAGCCCCGGGGGTGGGGGTTTCTTGAGTTTTCCTTGCGGGAACGTCGGGTCGGGGGCGGGGGGTGCCTTGATGTGGGGGGCGCAGAGTTCTGGTTATCAAGTTGATCGGTTCTCGATCTTCACGAACTCGACTGGCTCGGATGTTCCGGGTCGTCTCTCTCCCCTCTGGAAGGCACGAATTCTCATGGCCAAGCACTCGGTTTCTCGTCGCAAGCAGTCCACCAAGATCCTCGCCTCGGTCGCTCTGGTCGCTGGTGCGGCGTCGGTGGCGGGTCTGGGCACCTTCGGTGCGTTCACCTCCACGACCTCGGCGAGCCAGTCGGTGACCAACGGCAACGTGGTGATCGGTCTGACCCAGAACGCCACGGCCGGTACGACGGTGGCGGCGACGAACCTGGTGCCCGGTGACACGGTGCAGCGGGCGGTCACGCTGACCCGGGGCAGCACGACCGAGGCGTTCGGTTCGGTGAAGCTGACCACGACCCCGACGACCTCGAACCTGCTGTCCACCGATGGCACCAACGGTCTGCAGCTGAAGGTGGACCTGTGCTCGACGGGGTGGACCAAGGTGGGGTCGACCAGTGAGCTGGCGTGCTCGGGTACGGCGAGCACGGTGCTGGCCTCGCGTGCGGTGGTCGGGACGAACCTGGACCTGGCGGGGGCCACGACGGCGTTGAACGACACCGGTGCGGCGGCGAACCTGCGGATCCAGCTGAGCCTGCCGGCGGCGGCCGACAACTCCTTCCAGGGGCTCTCGAACACCGTGGGGTTCACCTTCGACGCCACGCAGCGCACCGCCCAGTTCAAGTGATCTTCAGCTCCTAGGAGCTGAGCTGCACCTGATCCGCACCGTCTCCCGAAAGGACCTGGTCGATGAGCATCCTCCAGATCACCCGCCCCGCCGCCGTCGAGGTGGACCAGGCGCCGCAGGCGCCGCAGGCCTCGCGGGCCCCGCGGGGTCCGCGGGTGGTGCGGGTGCTGGGTCGGGTGGGTCGGTTGGTGGTGAGTCTGCTGCTGGTGGTCTCGGGGGTGGCGTTCTTGTTCCTGGCCGTGGGTCCCCACGTGCTGGGCTACCGGACCGCCACGATGCTGACCGGGAGCATGGCGCCGGGGATCGTGCCCGGTGACGTGGTGGTCACGGTGCCGCGCCCGGCGCAGGAGGTGGCGGTGGGTGATGTGATCAGCTACCGGATCCCGATCGAGGACCAGCGGGTGGAGACCCACCGGGTGGTGGAGGTGATCCGGGGCGAGGACGGGTCGGTGGCGGTGAAGACCCAGGGTGATGCCAACGAGAACGTCGACCCGTGGGTGGCCACGATCGAGGGTGACACGGTGTGGGAGGTCCAGGCCGTGGTCCCCGGTGTGGGTGAGGCGATCCGGGCGCTGCGTACCCCGATCGTCCAGCACGGTGTGCTGTGGGTGGCGCTGGCCGGCGTGGTCGGTCTGGGGTTCTCCAGCATCTGGTCCGGCGAGAAGCGCCCCCGCGGCGGAGCCCGCCGCGCCCGATGACCCCCCTGGACCCCGTCCGACCCGGTGGGCCGGACGGGGTCAGGAGGGCCAGGTCAGGCGACGGACTCCATGCGGTAGCCGACACCGCGGACGGTGCGCACGAACCGCGGCCCGCCGGTGCGCTCGCCGAGCTTGCGGCGCAGGTTGCCGACGTGCACCTCGACGAGGTGGGTGTCGGAGGCCCACTCGGTGTCCCACACCGACCGGAGCAGCGACTCGCGGCTCCACACCCGGGCCGGGGAGCGCATCAGCGTGGTGAGCAGGTCGAACTCGGTGCGCGTCAGCGCCAGCTCCTCGCCGTCGCGGAAGGCCTGACGGCCGTCCACGTCGACCCGCAACGAGCCGTGGGTCAGGATCTCGTGGTCGTGGCCCGGTGCGAGGGCAGCGGGCGCGGCGGCCGGCTGGCTCGCCGCGTGGTCGGGCACCGAGCGCAGCGTGGCGCCGCCCTCCAGGCGCCGGGGCCGGCGGAACATCGCGTTGACCCGGGCACGCAGCTCACGGACGTGGAAGGGCTTGGAGAGGTAGTCGTCGGCCCCGGTCTCCAGACCGAGCAGACGGTCTATCTCCTCGTCGCGCGCGGTGATCATCACGACGTACGCGTCGCTGGACGCACGGATCCGCCGGCAGGTCTCGATCCCGTCGATCCCCGGCAGACCCAGGTCGAGGGTGACCAGGTCGGGGTCGAAGTCGGCGATCAGGTCGAGCGCGCCCTGCCCGGAGTCGACGCTGGTGACCTCGAAGCCCGCCGTACGCAGCGTGAACTCGATCAGCGAGCGGATGTCCTCGTCGTCCTCGACGACCAGGGCACGGCGCGCCGGCGCCGCCTCGGTGGGGGAGTGGGTGGACGGTGCGGGGGTGGGGGGAACCATGCTGGCGCTCCTTGCGCGGATCTTGAGGTGGGGGACAGAACCTCTTGAACCTGACCAGTAAGGGTGGGGGAACACCCATCGTAGGACGCCTATCCACAAGACGGAGCAGAATTCAGTGACCACGTTCGCCCGAGGTGCCCGCGTGGGCGCGTTGGTGATCAGTGTCGTGCTGCTCGTGATCGTGCCCGGGATCGCGGCCGCGACGTTCTCCGGGAGCCGCGCGGCCCCGCTCGCCGTCTCGACCGCGACGATGGTGGCGCCCTCCGGGGTGACCGGCACGCTACGCCTGCTCAGCGCAGCGGCGCGAACGAGACGATCAGCATCAGCGTCACCGGCTTCACCGACGCGGGCCCGGCGGCGGCGCAGTACCTCTACACCCTGCGGCTCGGCACCTCGCTCAAGACCACCAGCACCTCGCTCGACCCGCTCCGCCACGCTGACCCACACGCAGCTGCGAGACCTCGCGTCCAACACCTGGACGATCGACGTCCAGGCCAAGCTCGGGCTCCTGGACCAGCCCCGTCACGTCGCGCACCGCGCACGTGCAACGAGGGCAGCAAGCAGAGCGGCAACCTCTGAGCACCTGCTTGCGCCGGGCGCCGCAGCGGCATGATGGCTCCGCCCCGCCGCCGTACGGCCCGGGTGTCCGCGCGAGAGGAGCCAGCATGGCGATCGACCCGTCCGGTCGCGACCTGAAGCACTTCGTCGAGCACGACCCGGACGCGCCGGTGGTGATGCTCAACCTGCTGCGCTTCCTCGACGGCGGGCGCCCCGGCTACGAGGACTACCTGCGCCACTTCCGCCCGCACGCCGAGGCCCGCGGCGCCGAGGTCCTGTACTACGGGCAGGGCGACACCGCGCTGGTCGCCGAGGACGGGCAGGCGTGGGACGCCGTCCTGCTGGTGCGCTACCCGACCCGCCGGAGCTTCAGCGAGATGGTCCGCGACCCCGACTACCAGGCCGGCTCGCACCTGCGCACCGAGTCGCTGTCCGAGGCGGTCCTGCAGCCGACCGTGGAGACGCCGCTCTAGCAGCCGTCGAAGTCGGTCGGCTGCTGTCACCACGACGAAACATTCGCGTCATCGAGCCGTCCTAGCGTGGTCGCGAGGCCGCCACGCTGGGCGGCGCACGCTGAGGGAGCGCATCGTGAGTGCCAACAACGTCCGACTGCAAGCCATCACCTCGGTGGAGGCGTACGTGCCACCGCCGATCAGCTTCGACCCCGGTGAGGAGCCGGGGCAGATCTTCGGGGAGAACGTCTTCAGCCTGTCGGTGATGCAGCGGCGCCTGCCCAAGGCGGTCTACCAGTCGGTCGTGTCCACGATCGAGAAGTCGGCGCCCCTGGATCCCGAGGTCGCCGACGCGGTGGCCACGGCGATGAAGGACTGGGCGATGGAGAAGGGCGCCACCCACTACGCGCACGTCTTCTACCCGCTCACCGGCCTCACCGCCGAGAAGCACGACAGCTTCCTGGACCCGGTCGGCGACGGGACGGCGTTCGCGTCGTTCTCGGGCAAGACGCTGGTGCAGGGCGAGCCGGACGCGTCGAGCTTCCCCAACGGCGGGCTGCGCAACACCTTCGAGGCACGCGGCTACACCGGCTGGGACGTGATGAGCCCGGCGTACGTGCTGGAGAACCCCAACGGCAACACCCTGTGCATCCCCACCATCTTCATCTCGATGACCGGCGAGGCGCTGGACCACAAGACACCGGTGCTGCGCTCGCAGCAGGCGATGTCGGCGCAGGCCAGGCGCGTCCTGACCCTCTTCGGTCACGAGGACCCCGACACCGTGGTCGCCTACTGCGGTCCGGAGCAGGAGTACTTCCTGGTCGACAGCCACTTCTTCCTGGCCCGCCCCGACCTGCTCAACGCCGGTCGCACGCTCTTCGGCGCCAAGCCGCCCAAGGGCCAGGAGTTCGACGACCACTACTTCGGGGCGATCCCCGAGCGGGTGCTCGGCTTCATGATGGACACCGAGCGTGAGCTCTTCAAGCTCGGCATCCCGGCCAAGACCCGGCACAACGAGGTGGCGCCCGGCCAGTTCGAGGTCGCGCCGATGTTCGAGCGCGCCAACGAGGCCTCCGACCACCAGCAGCTGCTGATGACCACGTTCAAGTCCGTGGCCCGCAAGCACGGCATGGAGTGCCTCTTCCACGAGAAGCCGTTCGAGGGGGTCAACGGCTCCGGGAAGCACGTGAACTTCTCCCTCGGGAACGCCGAGCTCGGCAGCCTGCTGGTGCCCGGGGACACCCCGCACGACAACGCGCAGTTCCTCGTCTTCTGCGCCGCGGTCATCCGATCGGTCCACCTGTACGGCGGCCTGCTGCGGGCCTCGGTCGCCTCGGCCAGCAACGACCACCGGCTCGGGGCCAACGAGGCGCCGCCGGCGATCATCTCGATCTTCCTCGGAGACCAGCTCGCCGACGTCTTCGACCAGATCGCCAAGGGCGGGGCCACCCACTCCAAGGAGAAGGGGACCCTGATGATCGGCGTCGACACGCTGCCGACGCTCACCCAGGACCCCGGCGACCGCAACCGCACCAGCCCGTTCGCCTTCACCGGCAACCGCTTCGAGTTCCGCGCGCCCGGCTCCAACCAGACGGTCGCCGGCCCGATGGTCGTGCTCAACACGATCATGGCCGAGGCACTCGACTTCTGCGCGACGACGCTGGAGACGGCGGTGGCGGCCGGCACCGACTTCAACGAGGCCGTGCAGGCGCTGCTGACCGACATCATCGCCAACCACGGCAACGTGATCTTCAACGGCAACGGCTACTCCGAGGAGTGGCCGGTCGAGGCCGAGCAGCGGGGGCTGAAGAACCTGCGGACCACGGTCGACGCGCTGCCCGAGCTGCTCGCGCCGGAGGCACTCGAGCTCTTCGCGAAGTACGCGGTCTTCAACGACCGCGAGATGCACAGCCGCTACGAGGTCGGCTGCGAGCAGTACGTGCTCTCGGTCAGTGTCGAGGCCAACCTCACCCAGGAGATCGCGAGCACCACGATCCTCCCGGCGGCGCTGCGCTACCAGACCGAGCTGGCCGCCAACGTCGCTGCACTACGGGCGGCGGAGGTCGAGGCCGACACCTCGACGCTGCTGCAGGTCTCCGCACCGATCGCGGACCTGCGGGCGGGCCTGGCCACGCTCGGCGCAGCCATCGCCCACGAGCACCCGGAGGACCCGCTGGCCGCGGCGACGTACTGCCGCGACCAGGTGCTCCCGGCCATGGCCTCCGTGCGGGCGGCTGCGGACGCTCTCGAGGCCCTGGTCGCGGACGACCTGTGGTCGCTGCCGACGTACCAGGAGATGCTCTACATCCTGTGAGGAAATGAGGCGTCCGGGCCATCGCGCCGACCTCGGGACGGGAGTAGCGTCGTCAGGCACGACGTACCGCTCCCGGACCGAGGAGGCCCCATGTTCGTCCAGGTGATTCAGGGCCGGGCAGGGGACGCCGCCGCCATGCGCTCCGAGCTGGAGTGGTGGGGGCGCGAGATGGGCCCCGGGGCCGAGGGCTGGGTACGCAGCATCTCCGGCGTGACCGACGACGGGCGGGCCGTCGCCGTGGTGCTCTTCGAGTCCGCCGAGCTCGCCGCGCGCAACAGCGAGCGGCCGGAGCAGGGGGAGTGGTGGGAGCGGATGGCCGCCACGTTCGACGGCGAGATCACCTTCGCCGACCACACCCTGGTGGACGTCGAGGACTTCGGCGACGTGGCGACGACCGGCTTCGTGCAGGTGATGCAGGGCCGCGCCACCGACATCGGGCGCGTGCGGGAGATCATGGCGGCCGACCCGACGGACTGGTCCGAGCTGCGTCCCGAGGTGCTGTCGACCGTGTGGGCCGGCAGTGACGACGGGGCCTGGACGATGGCCATCTGCTTCACCACCGAGGAGGCGGCGCGGGAGGGCGAGACCAAGGACGTGCCGCCCGAGACCGCGGCGATGATGGAGGAGATGACCTCCCTCGAGGAGGGCGAGGTCGGCTACCACGACCTCCGCGAGCCCTGGCTCATGTCACCCGGCTGAGGCGTCCGCCTCCGCCTTCGCCTGCTCGACGTCGACGGCGCGCACGGCACCGATCAGCTCCTCCAGCGAAGCGGCCGGGAGGGCGCCCGGCTGCGAGAAGACCAGCGTGCCGCCCTTGAAGGCCATCAGCGTGGGGATCGAGGTGATCTGGGCTGCGGCGGCGAGACCCTGCTCGGCCTCGGTGTCGATCTTGCCGAAGACGATGTCGGGGTGCGCGACCGAGGCCTGCTCGTAGACGGGGGCGAACTGGCGGCAGGGGCCGCACCAGCCCGCCCAGAAGTCCACCAGGACGATCTCGTTGTCGGTGATCGTGCTCTCGAAGTTGGTGGCGCCGAGCTCGACGGTGCTCATGTCTGGTCTCCTGTCTGCTGTGCGGGTCCCCCTGGGGGGTTGTCCGGCACAGCGCGTGCGGGCCGCAGGATATTCCGGACCGGGCCGACGCCGAGGAAGAGATGGCACACCCGAGGCCCTAGATTGCGCGGGTGAGTGCTCAAGCCCCCTCCGCTGTCATCCTGGTCCGTGCCGAGCGGTTCGTGCCGAACCCCGCCACCGCGGCCGACAACGCCTTCCAGGCCGACGTGCCGGCCGGGCAGAGTGACGACGTCACGGCGGCCCAGGCGCTGGCCGAGATGGATGCTGTGGCCGACGTGCTCCGGGCGGCCGGCGTGCGGGTCCACGTGTTCGCCGACGAGGACCACTCGCGCCCCGACAGCGTCTTCCCCAACAACTGGCTGTCCACGCACGCCGGCGGCTCGGTCGCGGTCTACCCGATGTACGCCTCCAACCGGCGCCACGAGCGACGGGCCGACGTCCTGGAGATGCTCAAGTCGTCCTACCGCGTGCAGACCATCGTCGACTACTCGGGCCTGGAGCCCGACGGCATCTTCCTGGAGGGGACCGGCGCCATGGTCCTCGACCACGTGTCGCGGGTCGCCTACACCGCGGCCAGCCACCGCGCCGACACCCACGTGCTGGAGCGCTTCTGCACCGACTTCGGCTACGAGCCGATGGCCTTCGACGCGGTCGACTCCGACGGCGTTCCGGTCTACCACACCAACGTCATCGCCTGCATCGGCACCGACGTCGCGATGATCGCGCTCGAGATGATCCCCGACGAGCTTCGTCGGGCCGCCGTGCGCGAGCGGCTCTCGGTCAACGGACGCACGGTCGTCGAGCTCACCGAGGCGCAGGTCCGCGAGTTCGCCGGCAACGCCGTCGAGCTCTGCGGGCGCACGTCGGACGGGCGACGGCACTACATCATGACGATGTCGTCGCGCGCCCGGCGCTGCCTGCGTCCCGATCAGGTCGCGGCCATCGAGGAGTCGTGCACCATCGTCGACGTCGACATCCCCACCATCGAGCTGGCCGGCGGCTCGGTGCGCTGCATGATCGCCGGCGTGCACCTCGACCGGCGCCCACCCGGGGTCGAGCCTTCACGCACGGCCGCCGTCGAGGCGATCGACGAGCACCCCCACACCGCTGACGGCCGTGACGTGGCGGGCGACGGCTGAGGGTCGGCGTCAGCCTCGGCACGTCGACCGACCGGGCCGAGACCGGCCGCGACGACGACTGCTGGGTCGTGCGCCGCGAGGGAGCCGCCCGACGTTTGCCCGACGTTTGCCCGACGGCGACAAGGGGAAAAGTTTGGTGGTGAGCAAGGTGTCGACCGACCCCGGGCTGCGCCCCGGTCCACGCATCCGCCGACGGGGCACGCGGTTGCCGGTGGCGGGCAGACCTCGGTTGAGCTCCTCGGATCACCGAAGGTAGATTGCGGCGCGCACGCGTGGTTCGTACGGGTAGACGAAGAACGTCGAGCGAGGTAGGGGGTCCCCTGTCATGATCAGCACGCTCGGCCCGATGGTCCTCGCGGCCGGCTTCGGCGTGAGCCTGGTGGGGACCGGTCTCTGGGGGGTCTCGTCTCGGCGCCCGCACCTGACCGCGGCGGCTCGCCTGCTGACCTGGGCCACCCTCGTCGCCGCCCTCGGAGTCGTGACGCTGATGGAGTGGGCGCTGGTGTCCCATGACTTCAGCGTCCGCTACGTAGCCGAGAACAGCGCCCTGGAGGTCCCGACGTACTACCGGGTGATCAGCCTCTGGGCCGCTCTCGAGGGATCGCTGTTCCTGTGGTTGCTCGTGCTCGCCGTCTTCGCGGTGGTCATGATGCACCGGGTCCCGGCGAGGGCCCGCGACCTGCATCCGGCCGCCATGGCGACGTTGATGTCGGTGGCCGTCTTCTTCTTCGGGCTCGCCCTGGTCGCAGAGGATGCTTTCGCACGGATGTCGCCGGTCCCGGAGAACGGCCCGGGGCCGAACCCGCTTCTCCAGGACCACCCGCTCATGGGGATCCATCCACCGCTGCTCTACGTGGGGTACGTCGGGCTCACGGTGCCCTTCGCGTACGCCGTGGCTGCCCTGGTGACCGGTGAGACCGGGCGCGAGTGGCTCGCCGCGACGCGCGTCTGGCTGTTGTTCGCCTGGACGTCGCTGACGGCGGGCATCCTGCTCGGCGCCTGGTGGTCCTACGAGGTGCTCGGCTGGGGCGGCTACTGGGCGTGGGACCCGGTCGAGAACGCCTCGATCCTGCCCTGGTTCACCGCAACGGCGTTGATCCACTCGGTGATGGTGCAGCAGCGTCGCTCGATCCTGCGTGCCTGGAACCTCAGCCTGGCCGCCTCGACCTTCCTGCTCGTGCTCATCGGGACCTTCATCACCCGCAGCGGGGTCATCGCCAGCGTCCACGCCTTCACCCAGTCGCATCTGGGTCCGGTCCTCCTCGGTTACATCGCGTTCGTGCTGCTGGCTGTGACCGGGCTCCTCGTGTGGCGCGCAGGCAGGCTCGGAACGGCAGAGCGGATCGAGAGCGTGGCCTCTCGCGAAGCCGGCTTCCTGGTCAACAACGTGCTCTTCGTGGGTCTGGCGGTGACCGTGCTGTTCGGGACCACGTTCCCGTTGCTCGTCGAGGCGCTGACCGGTGATCGGGTGAGCGTGGGGGCGCCCTACTTCAACCGGATGGCGGTCCCGCTCGCGCTGGTCGTGGTGCTGCTCATGGGAGTGGGACCGATGCTGCCCTGGGGCCGCGACGCCGAGACCGCTGACTTCAGCAGGCTGCGGGTTCCGCTGGTGATCGGCCTGGGGGTGGTCGCGGGGCTCGGCCTGGCAGGTCTGCCGCACCCGCTGACGCTGGTCACCTTCGGGGTGGCCGCCTTTGCGCTCTCCGCAGTCGTGGCCGAGCTCGCGCGCGGGGTGCGCGCAGCCAAGCGGGACGCCGATGCCTGGACCACCGCCGCCGGCCGTGCGGTGACCGGCAACCGGCGTCGGTACGGCGGCCTGCTCACCCACGCCGGCGTGGTCGTCGTGGCGGTCGCGATCGCCGGCTCGTCGTCGTACTCGGTCTCGGAGGAACGCTCACTCGCCGTCGGCGAGACCCTCGAGGTCGGGGGGTACACCGTGACGCTGGCCGGTGTGGACCGGGACCGCACCTCGCGCTTCATGCAGGTCGCCGCGCGCACCGCGCTCGCCCGAGACGGCTCTGCCCTCGGCACCCGGGAGCCGTCGCTGCGGTTCTACCCCACGATGAGCGAGGCGATCGGGCGGCCCTCGGTCCGCACCGGACTCACCGAAGACGTCTACCTCACGGTCTCCGCGGTCTCGGCGGACGGCTCGGGTGCGGTCGTGCGGCTCACGGTGGCCCCGATGATGCTGTGGCTCTGGCTGGGCGGCGGCATCATGATCGGCGGGGCCCTGCTCGCCATGTGGCCGAGTCGTCGCGGAGCCCAGCGCACCGAGGCGGCGGGTGTGCCCCCCGCCGCGGCGGACCGGCCCGATCCCGACCCCTTCTTGGCCGGTGAGGTCCGATGAGGCGCTGGGTGGTGCTGGCAGCGGCCGTGCTCGGTGTCGCAGCCGTGGTGTCGGTCCTGTCCGGCGGCTTCGGCCGTGACCCGTCGGTGGTTCCGTCGAACTTCGTCGCCGAACCTGCTCCCGATCTGGCCGGACCCACGCTGGACGGCGGCAGCTACGACCTCGACGACCACCGGTCCGAGGTGGTGCTGGTCAACGTCTGGGCCTCCTGGTGCGGACCCTGCCGAACGGAGTACCCCGTCCTCGCCGCGGCCGCCGAGGGCCTGGGGCCGCGAGGTCTGACCGTGGTGGGCATCAACACGCAGGACTCGTCGGGCAGGGCGCGGGAGTTCCTGCGGGACATGGGTGGCGAGGTCTACCCGAGCGTGATCGACGACGACGGCCGCCACGCCGTCGACTGGGGCACGTTCGGCGTCCCCGAGACCTTTGTGATCGACGGGACCGGCACCGTGCGTGCTCGTCAGGTGGGGGAGGTGACCCCCGCATGGATCGACCAGCACGTCGCCCCCCTGCTCGACGAGCCCTGACCGCCGCTGCGGTGGTGGGCGTCCTCGTCGCGCTGGCCGTCGCCGGGCTGGTTCGCTCGGCGGGGACAGACGGCCCGGTGACCGACGGGGAGCGTGCCCGAGCCGTCGCCACCTCGCTGCGCTGCCCCACCTGCCAAGGCCTCTCGGTCGCGGACTCCAACTCCCCGCTCGCCAAGAGCATGCGCGAGATCATCGACGAGCGGGTGGCCGCGGGGGAGAGCAACGAGGAGATCACCCAGTACTTCGTCGACCGCTACAGCGACTGGGTGCTGCTCTCTCCTCGCGCCGACGGGGTCGGCTGGCTCGTCTGGGCGGTCCCGGGTGCGGCCGTCCTGGTGGGTCTGCTCGTGGTGACCTCGCTGGTCCGTCGACGGCACGATCGTGGCTTCCGGACCCTGCGATGGGTGGGTGTCGGTGGCCTGCTCGCTGTCTCGCTGGGGGTCCTCGTCGCGACCAACCTCGACGGGCGAGGTGCCGACGAGCTCGCCACGGGGAACGTCACCCCCTTGGGCTCGCAGGGCTCCGACCGGGAGCGGTCGGGCGAGGCCGTCCCGCCCGCCGGTGCTGGTGAGGCCGGGTCGGAGTCGGCGGACTCCGATCTGGTGACGCTGCAAGCAGCCGTCGACGCGGACCCCGACGACGTACGTGCTCGACTGGCGCTCGCCTCGGCCGCGTTCCAGACCGGTCAGCTCGACCTCACGCGGGAGCAGGCTGAGGCAGCCCTGGACCGGGAGCCACGCAACGTCGACGCACTGATGCTGCGCGGTCTCGGCGCCAGGTCCGAGGACGATCGAGATGCGGTCAAGGCCCTTCGCGAGTTCCTCCGGCTGGCCCCCGCCGACCACCCTGCCGTCCCGCTGGTGCGCGGCCTGATGGAGGCATCGTGACGTGGCGCAGGCTTGCGGTCGCGACCGGGGCAGCGGGGCTGATCCTCGGCGTGGGTGCCTGCGCACCACAGGTCACCCCCGTCAGCGGCACCGGACCACCGGCGTCCGAGGCGCGCATCGGACTCGTCGAGTGGGGCTTCACGTCCTCGGCGAGTGCCCTCGTCGCCGGTCCGGTGGTGCTGGAGGTCACCAACGCGGGGTCCACCCCCCACGACATGCAGGTGCTCCTGGGGGACGAGGTGGTGGCTGCGACCGCGGTGCTGCGGCCCGGCGAGTCCGAGACGTTGCGTGCGGACCTGACCGGCGTACGCGGCGCGGCACTCATGCTCTGCACCCTGCCGGGGCACCGATCGCAAGGCATGGCGGAGGAGATCGAGGTGCTCGAGGACACGACCAGAAGAAGCGGAGGCAGCTCGGGATGACGACAGGACCCGACGAGTCACGGCCCGGACCCTCGGCCCCTGGGGGCAGGACCGAGGCGAGCGAGGACCACTACCCCTGGCCGCCGTCGGCGACGATGGTGTGGGGCTTCATGATCCTGATCTTCATGCTCGGCGGACCCCTGACCTGGTGGGCGGTGACCCGATGACGAGCCCTCCCCGTGAGCTCGACCAGACGGCCGACAAGCGGGTCGCAGCGCACGAGCCGGTGACCGGCGTCGACCTGCCCCCGGGGGCTTCGGCCCAGGCCCCCATCTACCACGACCTGGTGCGTGCCCACGCCGTCGCCGGATTGGTCGGGCTGCTCTTCGCAGCGACCTTCGGGCTCGTCGTGGCGACGAAGTTCTCGGCGCCCGAGTTCCTGGGCGAGACCGCGGTGGGCAGCTGGGGGCGGATGCGCTTCGCCCACGTCCAGGGCATCCTCTACGCCTGGTTGATGAACGGGTTCATCGCCTTCGCCTACTACGCGGTGCCGACCCTGTCGGGGCGCCCGGTCCGCAGCCGCACCCTCGGCTGGGTGATCTTCTACGTCTGGAACATCGGCATCGTCGCCCTGGGCTGGACCTTCGTGCTCATCGGCTACAGCCAGTCGGTCGAGTGGGGCGAGTTCCCGGTGGTCGTCGACGTGGTCACGGTCTTCGCCTTCCTCGCCGTCGCAGTGCAGTTCCTGACGCCGTACCTCCGCAAACCACGGGGTCGCCTCTACGTGTCGAGCTGGTACACGACCCTGGCGCTGACCTTCACCCCGACGGCCTTCGTCATCGGTCAGTTCTTTCCCGAGTACCTCACCCCCGGAGCCATGGGTGCGGTGATCTCGGGGCTGTGGATCCACGACGCCGTGGGGCTCCTGGTGACCCCGCTGACCCTGGCGATCGCGTACTACGTGATCCCGGCGACGACCGGCCGACCGATCTTCAGCCACTTCATGTCCATGGTGGGGTTCTGGGGCCTGGTGTTCTTCTACCCCCTCAACGGCATCCATCACTACGTCTTCTCCCCGATCCCGATGGGCGCCCAGAAGATCGCCATCATGGCGTCGGTCTTCATGGGCATCGGGGTGGTCGTCGTGGTGACCAACCTGCTCGCCAGTCTCCGCGGCAACGGCTACCTGGCCTTCTGGGACGTCCCCCTGCGGTTCGTCTGGACCGGCATCATCTTCTACCTGCTGGTCTCCCTGCAGGGTGCCTTCCAAGCCTCGATGCGGGTCCAGGACCAGATCCACTTCAGCGACTGGGTGATCGCGCACTCGCACCTGGCCATGGCCGGCTTCGCGAGCTTCATCGTCATCGGCGGCATCCTCCACGCGTGGCCCAACGTGAGTGGTCGCACCGTCAACCGTCGGGTGGCGAACCTCGCCTACTGGGTGGCCACCGTCGGCCTCGTCACCATGGTCGTCTACCTGACGATCGTCGGGCTGCAACAGGCGGACGCCTGGGCGAACGGCGCGCCCTGGATCGAGAGCGTCGTGGCGTCCGAGACCGGCTGGCTCGTCCGCTCGCTGAGCGGCACCGCACTGTTCGTCTCCTTCGTGCTCGTGATCGTGGCGCTCTACAAGGCCCCCCTCGACGGGTCGCGGCAGTCCCGCGTCGTCGGGGACCCCGAGGACGCAGGGCTGAGGCGATGAACCACGAGCACAGCGGAGCCGAGGCCTCCGCCCCGGAGCTGGAGCCGAAGGCGGTCGACCCCGGGAGCGACCACGACCCGCGCTGGGTCCGCTTCCTCGAGCGGGGCGAGACGATCATGCTGCTCGGCGGGATCGGGTCCTTGGTCTTCTCCTTCGTCGCCCTCGGGGTGCTGCCGCTGATCGAGCTGCGCGACGAGGTCACCCGGAGCACCCCCGAGCAGTTCACCGCGATGACGTCGCAGGAGGAGCAGGGCTTCACCGTCTACAAGCGCGAGGGCTGCGCCTACTGCCACACCACGTTCGTCCGGGACACGCCCTCGGACGTGCGACGCTTCGGCCCGCCTGCGGAGGCGTGGGAGTACCAGGACCAGTTCCCGCAGCAGTGGGGCACGCGCCGGATCGGGCCGGACCTGTCGCGTGAGTCCGAGGCCCGTTCGGACGGGTGGCACTACGCCCACCTCTACGACCCGCGCAGCACGGTGCCGCAGTCGATCATGCCGGGCTACCCGTGGATGTTCTCCGAGGCCGCCGACGGCACGGTGGTGCCTGACGAGGACGCCGAAGCGCTCGTGGCGTACCTGAACTACCTGGGGCGAGACATCTCGGAGGCCGGACCGCAGACCGAGCGGGGCAGGAACGCCATGGATGGGCATTCCGGCTCGGGGCACGGAGGGATGAAGAACGATGAGTGACTCGGTGTTGACGGTCCTTTTCTGGGTAGGTGTCGTCCTGCTGGGCGCCTTCATCGTGGCCGGCCTGGCCAGCAGGAAGGTCCGGACCGTCCTCCAGCGCCCCGCTGAGGACATGATCCGCCGGGACCGGGCGCGGTGGGGCGGGCAGCGACCCGAGGACGAAGGAGACCAGGGATGAGGACGAGCATCGCCACCGGTGCGCTGGCGATCCTCCTGTCGGCTGCCGCGGCGGTCGGCGTGTTCTACCTGCTCGACCGCAGCCGGAGCGACGACGTCTCCGCCGCCGACGTCAGCACGGACGGCAACCAGCAGCAGGCACCAGCGGCGTTCGACCAGGCGTGGGCCCCCGAGCCGGAGGCCTACGAGGCACTCACGCAGCGTGGCGGCGAGGTCTACGCCGCCAGCTGCTTCGTCTGTCACGGCGGGGTCGGCAACGGCGAGGGTCCGTGGGCGCCGACGCTGTCGACGTCTGCCCGTGACTTCACGGACACGTCGTGGATGCAGACCCAGTCGGACGGGGTCTTCTACACCTCGATCCTGCGCGGTGTCCCAGGCACGCCGATGCCCGCCTTCGCCGGTCGGCTCTCGGAGAGAGACATCTGGGCCGTCACGGCCTACATCCGTGGTTTCTCGCCCGAGGTGCAGCTGGACCAGCCCCAGGTCGACCAGGTGCTGCTCAGCCAGGGCGCGGAGGTCTTCGCCGCCCAGTGCGCCGGCTGTCATGGCGAGTTCGGCGCTGGGGACGGGCAGGCAGCCAAGTCCTTCGGCACTCTTCCGCGGGCCCTCGCCGACGGTGACTGGCTCTCGGGCAAGAGCGACCAGCAGCTGAACCACGTGATCGTCGAGGGCATCCCCGGCACGTCGATGCCCTCCTTCTACGACGAGCTGGACAACCGGGAGATCGACTCCGTCGTCGCCTACCTGCGCCAGCTCGCCGACGTCCAGCACCGGCCCAACCCACTCAGCGGCTGGGCGCAGGAGAGCTACCGCGCCTACTGCGCCTCCTGCCACGGAGTCGACGGCGATGGGCAGGGCGTGGCCGCGGGCCGTCTCGAGCCGATCGCGCGGTCCTTCCGCAACCCGACCTGGATGGCGGGTCAGACCGACGAGAAGCTGGCGAGCGCAGTGCGCGCCGGTCGTCCCGGCACCGCGATGCCGGCCTTCAGGGCACTGCTGAGCGATGCCGAGATCGCGCGACTCGTCGAGTACATCCGTGCCTTCGCCGGGCCCGACGCCATTCCTGGCGCCGGGTCCGCCTACCGCTACGACCCGGCCACGGTGCCGGGAGCAGGTTCGAAGCAGCCGGCGCGACCAACTGAGAGGTGATGAGAGTGGACAGACGCAAGTTCCTCCTGGGGGCCCTCAGCGTGCCCGCGGGCGCTGTGCTGGCCAAGACGGGCATCGGACTGCTCGGTGAGGAGTCGGCGGCCGCCGGCGGAGTTCTGCGCGCCGGGGACCTGAAGCTGAGGACGGGCACGCCGTTCCCGCTCGTCTCGCTGCCGGGCAAGGCCCCGATGGGTCAGGTCTACGACCGGCCCCCGAACTACGAGACCCCCGCCGAGCACCTGATCGGTCGGCAGAACTATCCCTACACGGACAACGAGTACTACTACGTCCGCTACCGCGAAGCATCCATCCTGCAGCTGACACCCGAGAACTACCGGCTCAAGATCGGGGGCGACGCCGCGGACAACGAGATCACCCTGAGCCTCGACGAGCTCCAGCGCAGGTCGTCGACGACGATCGGCGCCGTCGGCGTCTGCAGCGGCCAGGGGCGCGGACTGCACCACCCCATGATCCCGGGCATGCCGTGGACCAAGGGTGACCTGTCGTGCGCTGAGTGGACCGGTGTCCCGCTCAACGACCTGCTCGACGAGGTCGGGGTCAAGGACAGCGCGCTGCACGTCTCGTTCGGCGGCGGTCGCGTGATCAGCCTGACCAAGCCCGAGTACTGGCGCTCCTACATGATCGAGACCATCCGGCAGTACGACCCCCTGGTCGCGTACCAGATGAACGGCGAGGACATCCCCTTCTGGAACGGCTACCCGGTCCGCCTGGTCTTCCCGGGCACGTGGGCGCCGACCTGGACCAAGCAGCTGGTCGAGATCGACATCCGGACGACGCCCAACGAGATGGAGTGGTCGGGACGGGAGATCACGCCCAACGAGCTCCTGCCGTTCTCGCTCATCGTGACCCCCACCGACGGCACGCAGGTCCCGGTCGGTCGCGAGGTGGAGCTGACCGGGGTCGCGTACGACAAGGGCACCGGCATCACCTCGGTGGAGATCAGCCAGGACGAGGGCCGGACCTGGGAGCCGGCGGAGCTGGAGAAGGCCTACGGGAAGTACACGTGGCGGGTGTGGCACGCGACCGTCGGTTTCGACCACACCGGCGAGCACCGGGTGCTGTGCCGTGCCACCAATGCCGACGGTGAGGTCCAGCCGACCGAGCCCGCGTCCGACGTGATGGACACCGGGGCCCGCAAGGAGACCGCGGCCAAGATCTTCGCCGGCGTCTTCGAGGTGGTGTGAGCATGAAGGTCCCCGGTGGGTGGAAGATCCCAGCGGTCGTGGCGCTGGCCGCCACCGCGTCCGTGGGTGTCTACGCCGTGACGCAGGACGACCCGGCGCCCGTGGTCTCCGCGGGCCAGGGTGGTGTGGGGCAGTACCCCGAGGCGGAGGAGCTCTCGTTGGTGATGGCGGAGAGCAGTGGCCTCGTCCAGGCCTACTGCACGGCGTGCCACTCTCTTGCCCCGATCGTGCACCACTCGGGCTTCACGGCCGAGCAGTGGGCCAGCGAGGTGGACAAGATGCGAGAGACCTACGGTGCACCGATCGACGACCTGACGGCCAAGCAGATCACCGCCTACCTGCAGAAGTACTACACCGTGCCGGTGGGGGAGATCGCGGGCACCAGCAAGCAGACGTGGTCGGACCCGGTCGGCCCGAAGACCCCGGGAGGCTGAGCATGGTCGGCCCGGTCCGACCGGCGGGTGAGCCGGTGCTGAGCCTCCTGGCGACGAGCAAGCGGTACGACGTCGCCCTGGCCCTCTCGCCCGTGAGCCTGACCCTGCACCCCGGGACGATCAGCCTCGTCACCGGGCGCAACGGCTCGGGCAAGAGCACGCTGCTGCGGGTGGCCGCCGGCCTGCTCCGGCCCAGCTCCGGCTCCAGGGAGGCTTCCGGCCGCGCTCTCTACCTGCTCTCGGGGCAGGGTGCACGGGCGGTGGAGTCGGCTCGCTCCGGGGTGGCGACGGCGGCCCGCCTGTCGGGCTTCTCGCGGAGTGACGCAGCGGAGGCTGCGGCCGCGGCGCTCGACGCGGTGGGACTCGCGCTCGTCGCCGACCGCGCGGTGGGCACGTTCTCCTCCGGGCAGCGGGCCCGCGTGACCCTGGCGGTCGCTCTCGCCTGCCCGGCTGCGGTGGTCTGCCTCGACGAACCGACCGCCCACCTCGACACCGAGGGGGGCGACCTGGTGGCCTCCACGATCGACACCCTCGCCGGCCGCGGGAGCGCGGTGCTCGTCGCCTCGCACGACCCGGTGGCCCTGACCTGGTCGGTGGACGCCCACCTCCGCCTCGACGGGGGTTTCGTGCGTGCTCCCGTCAGTCCGAGCGAGGCTCTCCCGGCATGAGGACGGTCCTGGTCCTGGTGGGCCGCGAAGTACGTCTGGAGGCCTCCGGACGCGAGGCCACCACCACGGTCCTGCCGTTCGTCCTCGCGGCGGTGCTGCTGGCCGGATTGGCGATGGGGCCCTCGCGCGACGTGCTGACCAGGGTCGGTCCCGGTGTCACGTGGCTGGTCGTCCTGTTCGCCGCCCCCGCGCTCGCCCGCAGCGTGGCTGCCGTCGAGCGCGACGAAGGAGCCTGGGACACCCTGCGGGGACTCGTGCCATCGCTGGCGTTGCTGGCCGGCAAGATCGGGGGCCTGTGGTTGCACTACCTCGCGACGTGGGTCGTCGCGGCGCTCCTCGTGACGCTCATGTTCCCGGCGCCGATGCCGTGGCCGGGACTCCTCGCCGGCCCCTTGGGCACCCTGGGGCTCGCCGCACTGACCGTCGCGTTCGGTGCCCTGCTCGTCGGGGCGCGGCGTCGGACGGGGCTGCTGGCGGTGCTCGTCCTGCCCCTGGCCATCCCCGTCCTCCTGGCCGGGGTGACGATGGGGACGCCGGGTCAGGACCACGCTCCCTGGACCGTCCTGCTGCTCGCCTACGATCTGCTCGTGCTGGTGACCGTCTGGGCGGTGCATCCGGCCATTTTGGAGGAATGATGACGCCGTCCCCCCTCGACCGCGTCCTCGGCCTGCTGGCCCTGGGCGTGTCGCTCGTCGCGCTCGTGCTCGCGCTCGTCGTGGCGCCACCCGACGCCTACCAGGGCGACGCGCAGCGGCTGATGTACCTGCATGTGCCGGCGGCCTGGACCGCCTACCTGTCGTTCGCCGTCGTGGCCGGCGCCAGCCTTGCCTACGCGGTCCGGCGCGACCTGAAGTACGACCGGCTCGCGCAGGCGGCGGCAGAGGTGGGGGTCGGGCTGACCGCTCTGGCGATCGTGCTCGGGAGCCTGTGGGCCCACCCCACCTGGGGAACCTGGTGGACGTGGGACCCGCGACTGGTCACCACGGCGATCCTGCTCCTCGTGTACATCGGATACCTCGGGGTGCGCGGTCTGAGCACCGACCCCGTCGTCAACGCCCGGCGAGCAGCGGTGGTCGGTGTGCTGGCGGTCGTCAACGTCCCTCTCGTGCACTTCTCCGTCGTGTGGTGGCGCACGCTGCACCAGCCTCCGAGCGTCCTGCGGCCGGGTGGGCCCGACGGTGCGATCCCGCCCGTGATGCTGGCGTCCCTCCTCGTCGCGGTCACCGCTTTCACGTTGCTGTGGGCGTGGGTGCTGGTGCGGCGCACCTGTCTGCTTGCCTCCCGTGCCTCCGACCGGCCCGAGGTCGCTCGCGGGGCGGCCGTCGATCACCCCGAGATCGTCGTCACGACCGACCCGAACAGGAGCCGACCATGAGCTACGCCGTCGCAGGCTACGTCCTGACCCTGGTCTTCTGGGTCGGGTTCGCGCTGTGGCTGATGAGCGCGACGAAGCGCACGAGGTGAGGCCGGTGCTGACCACACCGCGTGCCCGACTGGCCGTCGTCGGGGTCGCGGCCGCCGGCGTTCTCGGGGTGCTGGGCGCGACCGGGCTGCAGGACAACCTCGTGTACTACCGCACCCCGAGCGAGATCGACACCGGTTCCGTCGGAGACCAGCGCCTGCGCGTCGGCGGTCTCGTCGCGGAGGGATCGGTGTCGCGGGAGTCCGGCACCCTGCAGTTCGTCCTGACGGACGGTGCCTACGACGTCTCGGTGACCTACGAGGGCAAGGCGCCGGGAGTCTTCCGAGAGGGGCAGGGGGCGGTAGTCGAGGGCACGTTCGACTCCGGAGGCGTGCTCACCGCTGACAACGTGCTGGTCAAGCACGACAACCAGTACGTCGACGGCAGCGGCCAGGACTACGAGTCGAGACCCTGAGGCTGGGCTTCTCCTCCGACAGTCTCGATGTACGCCACCAGGGTGCGGCCCCGACCTCGACGACGACTCCTAGGTCGGGCGAGGTTTGCCCGACCACGACGTGGGGGACGATGTGCCGGTGCAGCACGTGTCGATCGACCCTGTCCAGAGTCGAGCCTTTCAGCGCAACCGCGTCGTGCTCACGGTGTCCACCGTCGGTCTGGTGGCCCTGCTCGTCGGGCTCGTGGCCATCTCCGACGGTGAGGCCCGCAGCAGGGTGGGGCTCCTCGGCTTCGCCGGGGTTGTCGCCGGGGGCGGCCTCATGACCTTGGACGCCTGGGTCCGGCTCCCGAGGCCCGCGCCGAGAGTGGTCACCCACGCGGGCGGGCGAGCGGTGCGCCTGCGGGCGTCCACGATCCTGTTCACGGCTCCGGTGCTGCTCGCGGCCGGGTTGACCCTGATCGCGGTCTCCTTCTTGATGGCGCCGAGCCTGGCGTCGGTCGCCCAGGGGCGCCGAGGCGGCGCCTGGGTCTACGTCGTGGTCGTGGCGGCGCCGCTGATCCTGGCCGCCGCGGTGGTCCTGCTGCTGCGGCGCGACCAGGTGCTGCTGGCCCCGAGCGCCTTCACCGTGCGTCGGCACGGCCGCGTGCGCGCGGTGTCCTGGGACTCCGTGCGTGAGGTCGGCGCCGTGCCCGCCGACCCCGGCCTGGTGCTGCGGGTCGGGGCCGCCGACGGCTCGTCGCTGCTGGTGACGACCCGCCCGATGGACCTCAGGGTCGACGAGCTCGGTGCGGTGGTGCGGCACCTGGCCGCCACCCCGGCCGACCGCGCCCACCTGGGCACCGCAGCCGCGCTGCCCCTGGTCGACGACCTGCGCCGCGGAGGTGCTCCCACGTGATCGACGTACGCCGCGCCCTGCCGCCGTACCTCTACCTGCCGTGCACCGTGCAGGCGGACGGCGAGTCCTTCGACCCTCTCGTGCGCCAGGTCGCGGCCGGCCCGGGACTGGTGGCCTACACCGCCCTGGACCGACTGCGTCGCGCTCAGGGTGCCGACCAGACGTGGGTGGTCGTCCCGCTGACCCTGGTCAGCGAGCTGCGCCAGCGGCTCGGGCTGGCCGCGCTGCTCATGGACGACGGGTTGCCGGAGGAGGAGCGGGCTCATGGGTGATGGATTCGACGTCGACGCCGAGGGCATCCTGCACGCCGCGCTCGAGCTGCGTCGACAGGCGCCCGCGCTGGACGCCAGCGGTGGTGCGATCCCCGACGCGGATGCCGGGGTGATGACCGAGGTCATCGAGAACGCGGTGGGCGCCCTGCTCTCGCAGGCGGGACTGCTCTCCTCGGCCCTGCTGCGCGTGGCCAACAGCACCGAGGTCGCCGCCCTGGGCTACCACCAGGCCGACCTGACGGCCCAGGAGGACCTGGCCAGGCTGATGCTCCCGGGCGCGACCGACCGGGAGATCGCTGACGCCGTCGAGCGCGCCGACCGGTCCGAGGAGCTCGAGCTGGCGCAGCTGCTGATGCCGAGCGACCCCGAGGCCGCCGAGCAGGCGGTGCTCGACAGCCCCTCGGAGTGGGACGAGGCCCAGCAACGGCTCGAGGAGCGCAACCAGGACCTGCTCGACCTGCTGCTGCCGCCCGGGACGAGGGACGACGGACGGGGGGACCGCTGAGATGCCGATCCCGACGTACGTCGCAGGCTCGCCGAGCGCGCTCGAGTCGCTGGCCCAGGCGCTGGAGAGCGAGGTCGCCGCGGCGTGCGAGCAGCAGGCCGACGGGATCGTCGAGGCCCGCAAGAGCCTGAGCGACGCCTGGCAGGGCGACGCGGGGGCCCAGGCGATCTCGACGGTCGGCGGGCTCGTGAGCGCCGCGGAGGACTTGAAGCGGGTCGCCCTGCCGATGGGAGCGGCCATCTCGACCTACGCCAACAGGCTCGAGGCCGTCCAGGGACTGATGGCCGAGGCCCGCGCCACCGCCACCCGAGGCGGCCTCACGGTGACCGACCGGCTGATCGAGGGACCCCCGCCGGCCGCGGACGAGGCCTGGCGCCTGCCGATGTTCACGCCCTCCACACCGGCCGAGGTGACCTCGTTCCTGGCCTGGCGGGACCGGAACGACGCCTACGTGCTGGCCCAGGGACTGGCCAACCGGGCGGTCGGCGACCTCTCGGACGCCTGCCAGCAGCTGATCGAGGACCTGGGCGAGCAGCAGTCCGCGCTGGCGGACGTGGGGGAGGCGGTCCTGGACCTGGTCCCTGGAGCCGTCGAGCTGCCCGGGGAGCGGGTCCTGCCCCTGCTGGAGGAGCGGATGCGGCGCGCCGCGGTGCGGGCCGGCTTCCTGGCCTCGATCTCACCGGAGCAGTCCAGGTTGCTCTACGCCAACCTGTTCAAGCAGATGGAGAGCCTCGACGACGCGACCCTGCTCACGCGGCTCGCCCACGCCTCCGACTACGGCGGCAAGGCCCTGGACGGGTTCATGATCGGGTTCTCGGCCATCGAGCGCCACGAGATGGGTCAGAGCACCAACCAGATCCTGCTGGCCGAGGGCGGGGGCTGGGTCATGGGAGCACTGGCGACCGGTTTCACCTGGGGGGCCGGGGGCGCGATCTTCGGCGCGCCGGCGACCCCGGTCGGCTCCGCGGTGCTCGGCGGCATAGCCCTGCTGGCGGGCACCGGGGTCGGCCTCTTCACCAGCCACCAGGTCGACGACTGGTACGAGGACCGCGAGTTCGAGGAGATGCTCCAGAACGGGATGGACAGCGACCACCTGCCTGCCCCCTGACGGCGCCGACCCCTGCGCCGCAGGATCCCTCCCGCTGACGGGTTGTGGACCCTCGGGATCTCGACCTACCGTGGCCGCCATGGCTACCAAGACCGGCTCTCGGACCGCTCTGCTCGTCGTCGACGTCCAGCAGGCCAACACCGCTGACGGCTATGAGCGCGCCGAGGTCTACGGACGCATCCGCGACCTCATCGACCGCGCCCAGGAGGCCCAGGCGCCGGTCGTGTGGATCCAGCACGAGACGCAAGGTGGCCCGATGGACCCCGGGTCCGAGGGCTGGCGGATCGTCCCCGAGGTCGCCCCCGGCGACGGGGAGACGGTCATCGCGAAGCGCTACCTCGACTCCTTCGCCGACACCCCGCTGCGCGACACCCTCGACGACCTCAACGTGGGTCGGCTCGTGGTCTGCGGCGCGGCCACCGACGCGTGCATCCGCACCACCACGATGCGGGCGCTGGTCGAGGGCTACGACACCGTCCTCGTCGCCGACGCCCACACCACCGACGTCGGCCCCTGGGACCTGCCGCTGCCCGACGGCCGCACCGTCCCGGTCGGCGCGGAGCAGATGATCGCGTTCACCAACTTCTTCGTCGAGGACACCCAGTACCCCGGCGTGACGACGGAGGTCCTCCCGGCCGAGAAGGTCGACTTCGGCGCCTGAGCCGGGCGGCCGCGACGCCGACGGCGTGCCGGACGCCTCGGACAGCTGCGCGAAGGAGCCGACCGAGCACGAGACCGATCCCTACGACGCTGCCTCCGCCTCCCGCTGCCTCCGCCTCCCGCGTAGGCCATAGTGGTCGCGTGGACGTCACGGAGATGCTGCTGCCCGGGGTGGGGGTGCGCTACGACTTCACGACACCGGACGGCGAGCACGTCGGCGTGGTGGCGCGTCGCAACGGCGACTTCGAGCTGGTGGTCTACGACCGCCGCGACCCCGACCGGGTGCGGCACTCGGCGCGGCTCGACGAGGCGGCCGCCGAGGCCCTCGCCCAGATCCTGGGGGCACCCCGGATCACCCAGCGCTTCGCGGACCTGTCCAAGGAGATCCCCGGGCTCGAGTCGGCGCGGATCGAGCTCTCGCCGAGGAGTCCGTACGTAGGTCGTCCACTCGGCGACACCCGGGCGCGGACCCGGACCGGCGCCTCGATCGTGGCCGTGGTGAGCGGTGAGCTGATCGCTGCCTCGCCCGGCCCGGACCACCCGCTCCGGGTTGGTGACGTCCTGGTGGCCATCGGCACTACTGACGGCCTGGCGGGGCTGGCTGACCTGCTCGAGCAGGGTTGAGCGGTGGACCAACCAGCCCGGCTGCTCCTGGAGCTCGGGCTGCTGCTGGGGGCGCTGTCGCTGCTCGGCGGGCTGGCTCGCCGGGCGGGGTTCTCCCCGGTGCCGCTGTACCTGCTCGGGGGGCTGGCCCTGGGGGAGGGCGGGCTGTTCGCGCTGCGTGGCGCTGACCCGTTCATCGACGCAGCGGCGAGCCTCGGCCTGGTCCTGCTGCTGCTGACGCTCGGGCTGGAGTTCTCGGTCACCGAGTTCACCCACAGCCTGGGGCGCCACGTCCCCTCCGGTCTGGTCGACCTGGTCCTGAACGCCGCGCCCGGCGCACTGGCGGGCTGGCTGCTCGGACTGGACCTGACCGGCGTGGTGGCGCTGGCCGGCGCGACGTACATCTCGTCGTCGGGGATCATCTCGAGGTTGCTGGTCGACCTGGGTCGGCTGGGCAACCGGGAGACGCCTGCGGTGCTGTCGATCCTGGTCCTCGAGGACTTCGCCATGGCCGCGTTCCTGCCCCTGCTGGCGGTCCTGGCCTCCGGCGGGACCTGGTGGCAGGCACTGATCGGGGTGACAGTCGCCGTGTCTGCGCTGGCGCTGGCCTTCACGGCGTCGTACCGGTGGGGCCACCGGGTCGGGGGGCTGCTCAACCACCCCGATCCTGAGCAGCTGCTGCTGCGGGTGCTCGGTCTGACTCTCGTCGTGGCCGCGCTGGCCGAGCTGGTCCACGTCAGCGCCGCGGTGGGAGCATTCCTGGTCGGGCTCACGCTGACCGGGACCTCGGCGGTGCGGGCCGGAGAGGTGCTGGCGCCGCTGCGCGACCTCTTCGCCGCACTCTTCTTCGTGGCGGTCGGCCTGGCCATCGATCCCCGCGACCTGCTTCCGGCCCTCCCCGCCGCGGCGGCTCTGGCGGTGGTGACCGGGGCGACCAAGATCCTCACGGGGGCGTTCGCCGCACGGCGCGAGGGAGCCGGTGCACCCGGCCAGGCCCGAGCGGGTGCGGTGCTGGTGATCCGTGGCGAGTTCTCGCTGGTGATCATCGGCCTCGCCGGTGCCGCGCAGGGATTGCTGGGCAGCGTGGTGGCTGCCTACGTGATCCTGCTGGCCGTGACCGGTCCGGTCCTGGCGAGGTACGCCGACCGGTTGGCACCGCGCGCGAGGTGGCACCTGGGTCGGCGCAGCAACGCTTCCTAGGCCTCGCGGTGCAGCCCGAACCAGAACGGCCCCCGACAGCGCCGACGCTGCCGGGAGCTACTTGACCTCGGCCTTGAGCACGCGCACCAGTCCGAGCGCGAACGGGAGGACGACCCAGATGAGGTTGCTGGTGCCGATCTGCGCCCACTGCTGGTTGGTCAGGTTGTCGGACGTGAAGAGCGGTGCCTGCGAGGCCCAGAGGTCGATCCAGGGCTGCACGTCGTGCAGGGGTGTCCAGAGGGAGCCGACGATGTTGAGCGCGGTCGGCAGCACGAAGTAGCTGACGATCGCCGGTGCGGAGGTGAGGAACAGCAGGCCGAAGGCCAGACCCTGCAGGATCCCGGTGATCTGGAGGATGCCGAACTTGCCGAGCTCGTCGGGCCCGAAGTGCGCGAAGCCGTCGGGGGTGCCGCTCAGCACCGTGGCGAGCGAGGCGAGGAGCACGCTGAGCACGATCGCGGCGAGACCCGCCAGCAGCCCGGCGAGCACCTTCGCGGTCAGGACCCGGCCGCGGAGCGGGACCAGGGTGAAGGAGACCAGGCCGGTCCGCTGGCTCCACTCGCTGGTGATGAGCAGGATCCCCAGGACGGGGAGCAGGAACCCCTGCGGTCCCAGGGTCGCGCTCATGAAGTGCAGGAAGGTGCGTTCGGACGCGTCCGCCGTGACGTAGTAGATGACGACGATCGCCAGGGTGATCACGGCCAGCCCGATCAGCAGCCACGTCCCGGAGCGGGTGTCGGCCATCTTGCGCAGCTCGACCCGGACGAGCCGTGACATCGGGATGCGGGCGTCGGCCGGATGCTGCGTCGTACGTCGTGATCCGGGATCCGTCGGGACGAGCTCGGTCGTGGTGGTCATGCTGCTGCTCCTTCGCGCTGGGTGTCTGCGGTGAGCTGCAGGAAGAGGTCCTCGAGTCCGGCGCCCTCGGCGGGGCGCAGCTCGTCGAGAGGGATGCCGTGGGCAGCGGCCACGGCTCCGACCTGTCGGGGCGCTGCGTCGCTCCGCAGCCCCTGGCCCGAGACCGAGGTGCAGATGCCGGCGGCGTCCAGGGCCAGGGCGAGGTCTCGGTGCCGGTCCGTCTCGACGTAGCTGCCTCGGGTCTGGAGCAGCTCCTCCTTGGTGCCCTGCGCCACGATCCGTCCGCGCCCGATGAGGACGAGGTCGTCGGCGATCCGCTCGACCTCGTGCAGCAGGTGGGAGGAGAGCAGCACGGTGCCTCCTGCGGCGGCGTACTCGCCGAGCAGCCCGCGCATCCAGTGGATGCCAGCGGGATCGAGTCCGTTCGCCGGCTCGTCGAGGATGAGGATCGTCGGGTCGCCGAGCAGGGCGTGCGCGATCCCCAGGCGTTGCCGCATCCCCAGCGAGTAGTCGCGCAGCCGTCTGCGCGACTCGGTCGGGCTGAGCGACACCCGCTCGAGCATCTCCTCGACCCGGCTGCGTGGGAGCCCCATGGTCTCGGCACCGATGGAGAGGATCTCGCGGCCGGTGCGCCCCGCGTGCTGGGCGGACGCATCGAGCAGCACGCCGATGCGTCGACCCGGGTTGGCGAGGTCGCGGTAGTGCCGCCCGTCGACCTGGACCTGCCCGCTGGTCGGGGGCGTGAGCCCGACCATGATCCGCATCGTGGTGGACTTGCCGGCGCCGTTGGGTCCGAGGAACCCGGTGACGCGGCCGGACCGGGCGACGAACGTGACGTCGTCGACGGCGGTGTGCTCGCCGTACCTCTTGGTGACGTGCTCGACGGTGATCATGCGGTGGCTCCTGTCGTGAGGCGCTCGACCGGCTGGTCGGACGGGATCGGGGCGGGCTGGTCGACGGTCAGACGGGGCAGCGCCCGGTCGAGCCAGGTGGGCAGCCACCAGTTCGCGTTGCCGAGGAGGGCCATCGCGGCGGGCACCAGGACCATGCGGATGACGGTCGCGTCGATGAGGATCGCGGTCGCGAGGCCGAGTCCCAGCATCTTCAGGGACGGCACCGGGCTGCCGACGAAGCTGAGGAACACCGCGATCATGATCAGGGCTGCTGAGGTGACGACGCGGCCGGTGCCGGCCAGCCCGCGGGCGACCGACTCGGCGTTGTCGCCGGTCCGGTCGTACTCCTCCTTGATCCGCGAGAGCAGGAACACCTCGTAGTCCATCGAGAGCCCGAACAGGATCGGGAACATGATCACCACGATGAGCGAGGTGATCGGGGTCGGTCCCTCCAGACCCAGGAGCTCAGCGCCCCAGCCCCACTGGAAGACGACGACCAGGACGCCGTAGGCACCTCCGATCGAGAGCAGGTTCATCAGGGCGGCCTTGAGCGGGACCACCACCGAGCGGAAGACCAGCATCAGCAGCAGGAACGCGACCGCGATGACCGCTCCGATGAACAGCGGCAGGGTGTCGCTCAGCTGGGCGTTGAGGTCGTCGGTCACCGCGGTGATGCCCGAGACGTAGACGTTCTCGGGCATGACGTCCCGGACCCGGTCGATCGTGGTCGAGGTGTCGAGGTCCGCGGGGCCGGTGGTCGGGGTGGCGACGAGGATCACGGTGTCTCCGTCCGCCGAGACCCGCGGCTGGCCGACCGAGACGATGCCGGGGACGGCCGCGATGTCCGAGGCGAGGCCGGTGACCCCGCCGGGGTCGACCCCGGTCTCGCTGAGGTCGGCGACCACCGTCAGAGGGGCGTTGACACCGACCCCGAACCCCTCGGTGAGGAGGTCGTAGGCCTGGCGGTGGGTGGTGTGCGCAGGTGCGTCCCCGGCTGCGGGGAACCCGGTCTGCAGGGAGAACGCCGGCACGGCGAGCACCACGAGGGTGACGACGGCGCCCACGAGGTAGGGCCAGGGGCGGCCCGAGACGCGGTGGGCGAAGCGCCACCACGCGGTCTCCTCGACTGCTGGCGCAGAGCGGCGGCGTCGCCCGACACGGCCCGTGTCGATCCGGTCGCCCAGCAGGGCGAGCAGGGCCGGCAGGAGAGTGACGGCGGCGGCGACCGCGACGAGGACCATGATGGCGGTGGCGAGACCGATGGAGGTCAGCACGCCGAGGCCGGTGAGGGCCAGGGACGCCGTGGCGACCATGACGGTCCCGCCGGCGAAGACCACGGCGGCTCCGGAGGAGCCCATGGCGTCGGCCAGGGCAGCGGTGTTGTCCTGACCGCCGTTGCGGTTCTCGCGGTAGCGGGCGATCACGAAGAGGGCGTAGTCGACCCCGACGCCGAGGCCGACGAGGCCGGCGATCGGGATGGCGGACACCGAGACGTCCATGGCGCCCGCGAGCAGGGTGATGCCGCCGATGCCGGCGCCGACGGAGACGAGCGAGAGCGCGATCGGCAGGACGGCCGCGACCAGCGTGCCGAACACCACGAGCAGGACCATCAGGGCGACGAGCAGGCCGACGGCGGTGTGGCTGCTGTTCTCCTCCGGGGCGTTGAGGAAGACGGCGTCCCCGCCGAGCTCGACGCGCAGGCCGTCGGCCGCCATGCCCGAGACCGCGTCGGCCAGGACGGCGAAGGCGGGCTTGCCCATCTCACGCTCGGGTACGTCGAGGGTGAGGACGGCGTACCCGATCCGGCCGTCGTCGGAGACGGTCCCTGCGCCGAACGGGTCGGCCACCGACGCGACGTGCTCGAGCGTGCCCACCTCGTCGAGGACGCCGGCCACGTCGCCTCGTTGGCCGGCGAGGGTGGTGCCGTCGGCCGCCGCGAGCACGACGAGGGCGCTGCCCTGGGCCGCCTCGGGGAAGTGCTGGTCGAGCAGCTGCAGGGCGCGGTCGCTCTCGCTGCCCTTGGCCGCGAAGTCGTCGGCGAAGCTGCCGCCGCCGCTGGTGGCCAGGAAGGCGACAGCCATCAGGACGGCGACCCAGCTCGCCGAGGTGCGCCAGGGGTGCCTCGCGCTCGCCATGGCGAGAGCCCGGGTGAACCTGTTCATGGTGGTGCCTTTCGGGAGAGGTGCGGGTCTGGTGCAGCGCGAAGCTAGGCAGCGATGTGGTGAGCGGTCATCACCACAGGTGGTGAGCGGGAGGGTGATCCGTGTCCGCTCAGGCGGCGGCCCGGGCGAGCAGGCGGGAGCGGACGCGGTGCAGGCGAGGCATCAGCGCATAGATGACGATCGGCACGGCGACCGTGGCGAGGACGAAGGTCCGCAGCACGCTGGGCAGCTGCGCGAGCTGCTCGCCGAACGCGAGGTTGAGGACGGTCAGGGTCGGGAAGACGGCGATCCAGATCATCAGGGCGAGCTGGTGCTTGGTGGGTGGCGGGACGGTGCTCATGGGTGTCTCCTTCGGATGGGTGGCCGCGTCAGGCCGGGAGGCCGGCGCGGAAGTCGTGCAGGGCGAGCTGGACGTCCTCCTCGACGAGGTCGTTGTTGATCGCGATGGCCGCGGCGGAGCCTTCGCCGGCGGCGGTGACGACCTGGGCTCGCGGGTCGACGGCGTTGCCGGCCGCCCACACCCCACTGACGCTCGTCCTGCCCGTCGGGTCGGCGACGACCCACCCGGTGTCGTGGGTCGCGCAGCCGAGGTCGGTGAGGAGGTCGGTGTGGGGGACGAGGACCGGCCGGACGAAGACCGCGTCGCGGCGTACGACCTGACCGCTCTCGAGCTCGACGCCCTGGAGCGCGTCGTCCTCGACCACGAGCCGGGTCACCTGCCCCTCCACGACACCGATCGCGCGAGCGACCAGCTGCTCACGCTGCACCGGGGTCAGGGTGCCGGTGTGGTCGAAGTAGACGACGTCGTGGGACCACTGCCGGACCAGCAGCGCGTGCTGGACCGAGTCGGGGGTGCCGCCGAGGACACCGAGTCGCTGGTCGCGGACCTCGTAGCCGTGGCAGTACGGGCAGTGCAGCAGGTCCCGTCCCCACCGCGCGGCGACGCCGGGGATGTCGGGGACCTCGTCGCGCAGTCCGGTGGTGACCAGCACCCGGCGGGCAGCGAGGTCGTGTCCGTCTTCGAGTCGCACCTCGAAGGTGGCGTCGTCGCTCCTCGTGACCGAGGTGACGGTGCCGCGAGCGACCCGCCCGCCGTACGCCGTGACCTCGCCGGTGCCGACGGCCAGCAGCTCGGTGGGCGGCATCCCGTCGCGGGACAGGAAGCCCTGCACGTGGGCGGCGGGTGCGTTGCGGGGCCGACCGGAGTCGATGACCACCACGGAGCGGCGGGCCCGGGTCAGGACCAGGGCTGCGGAGAGGCCGGCGGCGCCGCCTCCGATGATGGCTACGTCGTAGGAGTTCATGTCCACGAGAGTCGCCGCGCGGAGTCGCGGTGACAATGAACGTTGCTGATTCCGGGAATCAGCGCTGCAATGGGACGCATGACGACCTCGAGCGCAGCGCCGATCGCCACTGCCCTGGAGCTCGTCGGTCCCCGGCTGCGCAAGGTCCGCGAGCAGCGTGGCGTGACGTTGACCGACGTGGCCGAGCGGACGGGGATGTCGAAGAGCACGCTGTCCCGCCTGGAGAACGGGCAGCGGCGACCGAGCCTCGAGCTGCTCCTGCCGCTGGCTCAGCTCTACCGGGTGCCGCTCGACGACCTGGTCGGCGCACCCGAGGTCGGCGACCCACGGATCCGGCTGAAGCCGCGTCAGGTGCACGGGCGCACGGTCGTGCCCCTCACCCGTCCTGGTGGCATCCAGGCCTGGAAGATCGTCATCCCCCGGGGCCAGAAGGAGCCGACGCTGCGTACCCACGACGGGTACGAGTGGCTCTACGTCCTGTCGGGCCGCATGCGGCTGATCCAAGGAGACCGGGACCTGGTGCTCGAGGCGGGCGAGGCGGCCGAGTTCGACACCCAGCTGCCGCACTGGTTCGGCAGCACCGGCGAGGGGCCGGCGGAGGTGCTGAGCATCTTCGGTCGCCCCGGCGAGCAGGTGCAGCTGCGGGCGGCGCTCGGCCGGGCCGGCGACCGGCCCGAGTCCGGACACTAGGCTCCGAACGGCACCGGGAGGGAGCCGCGATGCCGATCGCGCTGGTGGAGACCAAGTTCTTCCTCCCCTACGCACGCGACGGGCTGCTGGCCCGCCCGCGGCTCGATCCTGTGCCGGGGACTCCACGCAGCAGGCTCACCCTGCTCTCGGCGCCGGCCGGCTTCGGGAAGACGACCCTGCTCGCGACCTGGCTGACCGGTGCCGGTGGCGGGTCGGCGTCGAGGTTCGCCTGGGTGTCCCTCGACGAGGCCGATCGGGACCCCGCGTCGTTCTGGACCTACGTGCTGACCGCGCTCGAGCGCGTCTCGCCCGGGACCGGCAGCGCCGGCCTGGCCCTGCTGGGCACCGGCCAGCCGATCGAGGCGGTGCTGACGGCGGTGCTCAACGAGGTCAGCGTGCTCCCCGACGAGCTCGACCTGGTGCTCGACGACTACCACCTCGCGGAGAGCCCGGAGGTGCTGCGGGGGATGTCGTTCCTGCTCGAGCGGCTCCCTCCGCAGCTGCGGCTGGTCATCAGCACCCGGGCCGACCCTGCGCTCCCGCTCGCCAGGCTGAGGGCGCGCGGCGACCTCACCGAGGTGCGTGCCGCAGACCTCCGCTTCACCGACGAGGAGATCGGGAGCTTCCTGGCCGGCGCGACCGGGCTCGAGCTGCCGACAGCCGACGTGGAGGCCCTGGGCGCGCGCACCGAGGGCTGGATCGCCTCGCTGCAGCTGGCGGCACTCTCGCTGCGTGGGCGCGAGGACCCGTCCCGGTTCGTCGCGGGCTTCGCCGGAGACGACAGGTACGTCGTGGACTACCTGGTCGAGGAGGTCCTCGATCGCGAGTCCTCGGAGGTCCGCGAGTTCCTCCTCGACACAGCGATCCTCGAGCGGCTCTCCGGCCCGCTCTGCGACGCGGTGAGCGCCCGCTCCGGGGGCGCGAAGATGCTGGAGTCCCTGGAGCGCCGCAACCTGTTCGTCGTACCGCTGGACGCGCAGCGACGCTGGTACCGCTACCACCACCTGTTCGCCGACGTCCTGCGCAGCCACCTCCTCGCCGAGCGGCCCGACCACGTCGACGAGCTGCACCGACGGGCGTGCTCGTGGTTCGAGCAGGCGGGGGAGGCGGTCCCCGCCGTCCGCCACGCCCTGGCCGGCCACGACGTCGACCGGGCGGCCGGACTGGTCGAGCTGGCGATCCCGGAGCTCGCCCGGGAGCGTCGGGAGGGGGAGATCCGAGCCTGGGCGGACCAGCTCCCCGACGAGGTGCTGCGGGACCGTCCGGTCCTGGCGATCCGCCTGGTCGGCGGGTTCATGTCGACCAGCGAGTTCGACGGTGTCGAGCAGCGGCTCAAGGACATCGAGGCGCTGCTCGCGAGACCGGCCGACGAGCTGGTCGTCCTCGACCGGGACGAGCTGCCGCGCATCCCTGCGTCCGTGGCGATGTACCGGGCCGCGCTCGCCCTGAACGCCGAAGATCCTGCCGGTTGCCTCGCGTACGCCGCTGAGGCTCTGGCTCGCACCCGGGACGAGGACCACCTCAACCGCGCGTCCGCGGCTGCGCTGTCCGGGCTGGCGTCGTGGGCGACCGGCGACGTCGCCGCAGCACGCACGGGCTACCTGGCCGCGGTGCGGGGACTCACCAGGGCCGGGCACGTGCCCGATGCTCTCGGCTGCTCGCTCACGTTGGCGGACCTGGAGCAGACGCTGGGCCGCCTCGGGGCCGCGGAGCGCACTCTGGAGCACGCCCTCGACCTGGCGGCCCGGGACGTGCCCCGGGGCTCGGAGGCGATGCGGGGCACGGCCGACATGCTCGTGGCCCTGAGCCGTGTCGCCTGGCTCCGCAACGACCTGGACGGCGCCGCCGACCTCGTGAGTCGCGCCGAGGGGCTCGGAGAACCGGCAGGTCTCCCGCAACACCCCTACCGGTGGCGGGTGGCGCTGGCTCGGCTGCGCGCGGGTGCCGGCGACCCGGCCGACGCGGTGCGGCTCCTCGACCAGGCCGAGCGCGTCTACGTCGGTGACTACTCACCGCCCGTCCATCCGATCCACGCCACGCGTGCGCGGGTGCAGATCGCGGCCGGAGACCTGGCTGCGGCGCGGGCCTGGGCCCGCGAGCACCGGCTCGACGCGGGCGACGAGGTGGCCTACCTGCACGAGTACGAGCACCTGACCCTGGCGCGGTTGCTGCTGGCCGAGCACCGGGTGAGCCGGGACCCGGAAGGGCTGCGGACGGTCATCGACCTGCTGGACCGGCTGCTGTCCGCCGCCGAGGCCGGCGCCCGTGCCGGATCGGTGCTCGAGGTCGAGGTGCTGCGCTCCCTGGCCCTCCGAGAGATGGGCGACGCGGAGGCCGCCCGCACAGCTCTCGAGCACGCCGTCGACCTGGCCGAGCCGGACGGCTGGGTGCGGGTCTTCGTCGACGCGGGGCCGGCGATGGCGGAGGCGCTCGCCGAGCTCGCCGTACGCCGTCCGGACTCCGGCTTCGTCCAGGATCTCGTGCGCGCGACGGCAACCGTCGGCCCGACGACCCGACCGGAGGGCAGCCCGTCGCCCCCGAGCGGGGGAGAGGGGCTCATCGACCCCCTCAGCGATCGGGAGCTCGATGTCCTCCGGCTGCTCGGCTCCGACCTCGACGGCCCCGCCATCGCACGCGAGCTGGTGGTCTCCTTGAACACCGTGCGCACCCACACCAAGCACATCTACGCCAAGCTCGGCGTCAACAACCGGCGGACCGCCGTGACCAGGGCGCACCAGCTGGGGCTCCTCGCTCTGGGGGCCCGTCGTCGACCGACGGGGTCCGGCGGCGTTCGAGATCACCAGGCTGGTCACCACATGATGTGACGACCGGTCACCGGGCACGCGCCTAGCGTCCACCTGTGAACAGGGACGCAGCCGACCAGCCGGGCTGGTACGAGATCAGCATCCGAGGTCGACTGGACGAGCGCTGGTCGACCTCGTTCGAGGGCATGACCATCGACGGCAGCCAGGCGGGTCTCACCGTCATCCGCGGTCCGGTCGTCGACCAGGCGGCGCTGCACGGACTGCTGGCCCGGCTGCGCGACCTCGGCACCCCGCTCGTCTCGGTCAGGTCGGTCGCCGCCCCACCGGCCCCCGAGGACCTGTCATGAGCGGTCACGGCCCACGGGGCGACCCCGTGCGGACGACGCTCCCGACGCCTCGGACCCCTGTCCGGAGGAACCGAACGCCGATCACGAGGACCTCGACGGTGCGGGGAGCGCGAGCAACGCACGGACCCCCGCGACTCCCGTGACCGGTCCGGTCCTGGCCCGGTACGCCGACGGGCTAGGGCCGCTGGTGGGGCGGCACCCGGACTGGCGCCGCACCGTTCCCTGGCGCGGTCGGCCTGATGCACCTCCGATCGTGCTGGCGGGCTCGGACGGACATCATTGACTCATCCGTACGTCCGTGCGACTATACGTATATGCCACCTGCCACTCACTCTCACCCGGTCGACGCAGCCAGCGTCGAGCAAGCCCGAGCGGCGGGCTTGGCGACCACCGAGAGCGAACAGCTCAGCCGTCTGCTCGGCCTGCTGGCCGACCCGATCCGGGTCCGGATGCTCTTCTGCCTGGGCTCCGTCGATGAGCTCTGCGTCGGCGACCTGGCCATGGCGCTGGACATCTCGATGGATCAGTCGTCCTACGCGCTCAAGCAGCTCAAAGGGGCCGGACTGGTGCAGACCCGCCGTGACGGACGGGTCATCTACTACCGCCTGACCGACGGCTTCCCGCACCAGCTGCTCGACCACTGCCTGCGCCAACTGCTCACCATCGCTGCCAAGGAGGGCCGCTCATGACCATGCACCACCACGACCGGGACGAGGTCGCCCACCACCACATGTCGGCCTCGGCACCCGCCGGCCACGACCACAGCACGCAGGAGCGCGGCACCCACGACCTCGCGAGCGAGGAGCATCACGACATGGGCAACATCAACACGATGGCGGTCAGCGCGACCTTGCACTGCCTGACTGGCTGTGCGATCGGTGAGATCGCCGGTCTGATGATCGGCACGGCCGTCGGGCTCAGCACGGGCTGGACGATCGTCCTGGCTGTCGGCCTGGCCTTCTTGTTCGGTTACACGCTGTCGACGTTTCCGTTGCTCAAGTCGGGCCTGGCGTTCGGCACTGCGCTCAGCGTGGTGCTGGCCGCTGACACCTTGTCGATCGCCACCATGGAGATCGTCGACAACGCCGTCATGGCCCTCATCCCGGGCGCCATGGACGCGGGCCTGGTCAACGTCATCTTCTGGGTCGCCATGATGATCGCCCTGACGGTCGCCTTCTTCGCGGCCTGGCCGGTCAACCGCTACCTGCTGCAGCGGGGCAAGGGCCATGCCCTGACCCACGAGTACCACGGCGCCGAGACGGTCGCCACTGGTGCCCGTCGCTTCATCCCGTCATTCAGCACCGGCGCGCTGATCGCCACCATCGTCGCCTTCATGCTCGGCGGCCTGGTCGTGTCGATCGCAGACGAGATGGAGCCCGAGGACACCAGCGGTACGCACGCCGCCAGCACGTGGTCCATCGGTCACAGCTCGTGACGACCTGCCTGCCCACCGTGAAAGATTCCGAGCACATTGAGGACGGTTTCGCCCCCAGATTCGTCCACCTCGTGGGCGACGACGGTCCGCTTCTTGAACACGCTGGTCCGCATCCCGAGCCTGACGTCGTCGCGGGCCTGCCGGCACGCGGGAAGGTGGCAATGCCATCGATGTGGTCGAGGAGTGCGGAGATAAAGACTCGAGCCGTGTGAGCCGATGCGGCTCGAGTGATCCAGTCGTCGAGCTGATCGAGCTGCCTGTCGGCTTCGGGAGTGAAGTAGATCCGGCCCGTCATGAACGGGCGGACCACTTGCTCTCGAGCCGATCGCGTACGTCCTGAGCAGGGATCGAGCGAGACGGGTCGGTCCTCAAGGCGTCGTAGGCAGCTGCTGCCTCGGTCCGGAGCCAGGACTCCGCCCCGAGGTCGAACGCCTCGTCCGCATCGATCGATTCGAGCAAGCGCAGGGCCACGTTCTTGCGGACGTCGACGGGCAGGGACATCCCCGCCTCGTACAGCTCCGACTCGCTCAGTGACATGCCCTCACTCTACGCCGGAGAGCGCTCGAACGACTCGAGCCTCGACTCACGCGGCATCACTTCTGCCCGTGGGTCGGGAGGCCAAGTTGCGCCCCGACGGCGGCATGAGCGGGCGTTTGGCTGCCGAGGGCTCGGGCGCTTCAGGTTCCCTGCGCATCGCCAAGGCGTGACGGTATGTGTTGTCGCAGGAACGCGATCTGGTCTGCAATGACCCGGTCGAAATCGTCGCCGATATAGATGTCGAAGTGCCCGGCGTCGTAGCGGCGGACCTCTCCCTTGGCTGCTTTGGCAGCGTGCCGCAGTGTTGCCGGTGCCGGGGCAACGGTGTCGCGGTCGCAGACGCAGAACAGTGCGGGCTTGGTGAGGTCCTTGGTACGGCGTCCTGGTCTGTCGAGCGGCACGGCGAGCCCGATGCGGGCCGGGACTTGGGACCGGTACTCGGCTTCGGTGAGCCCGGAGGCTTCCAGCAGTTCCAACACTCCTTCGGAGACGTCGTCGGCGCTCATCAGTCCGACCTCGCCGGGACGAGCAGCGACCGGCACCCGCACGGGCTCGCGTCCGGTTGCGGCGGCGAAAAGGTCGCGGACCGCTGTGCCGGTCAGGCGAGCAGCTGCCCTCGGCGGAATCTTTGCTAGCGACGCGAAGCCGTCAGTGAAGGGGCACTGCGAGATAGAAGCCGCGATGGAAGGGTCGTCGGCGGCGGTGACGATGGCGTGTCCACCACCGAACGAGGTGCCCCATGCGACCACAGAGTTCGGGTCGACCTCGGGCAAGGTACGAGCGAACGCCACCGCTGACCGCCAGTCCTCCCGTTGCCGGGGGATGCTCAGCAATTCCCTCGGCTCGCCCCCGCTCTGCCCGAAGTGGCGATAGTCGAAGACCAAACAGGCGTACCCCTGGGCTTGGAAACGCTCGGCGAACGCGTCGAGACGCATCTCCTTGATGGCACCCAGACCGTGACCCATCACCAGGACAGGTGCTGGATTCTTCTCGGTCGCGCCCTCGGGCAGGTACAGCCAGGCGTGGCACTGTGCCGCACCGGACGGGAAGAACACGTCTCGCCGGTCATTCATGGCAGGCTCCTCTTGATTGGCATACAAGAGATGCTGGCATCGCTCTTGAATGCCTGTCAAGATGAGGTGTGCCACGTAACCGCCACGACCAGACCAAGCAAGTCAAGCGCGACGAAATCCTCGCGGCCGCTAGTTCGCTGTTTGTCACTGAGGGCTACGACGGGGCGTCGATGGGAAAGATCGCCGCCGCTGCCGGACTCACGCCGAACACCCTGTACTGGTACTTCGGCGATAAGGACGAACTCTTCGTTGCCGTCGCCGACCTGTACCTCGACCTACTCCTCCAGCAGCACGCAAGTGTCGCCGAACAACCACTGGCCGAGCAGTTCGTGTGGCTCATCAACAACTTGAGACCCGTGCGTCACCTCGTCGCCACCGTGCATGCCCGGGTGGCACGGTCGCCGCGCATCGCGGAGTGGCACATAGGCTTCCACAACCAAATGGAATCCCTCTTCGAGGAACAGTTGGCCATCGATGTCGCAGGTGCCCAACGTGACGCCGAAGCCGCCGTCATCACCTTCGCTATCGAAGGAGCCATCACCCACGACCTCGACGGTCGCGCGACTGCCGACCTGTGCGACTCCCTCGTGCAACGACTCGCGGCGCTCTAGCACCCGCTAGCCGTACGTCCGCTCATCGGCATGTTGGGGCGTATCGGTCCCACGTCCCCACGACCTGATCCTGCGACGACGTCGATGATCACCCGCATATCCCTGTGCTCGAGCCGACGATCATGCGCGTCCGACGCCACGCTCGAAACCCCGCCCTGCGCAGCTCAAAGCCCAGTGCAGCCGAAGCATTGTGACGACGAGGGACGAACCTCAGAAACCAGGCCCCATAAGGCATCCGAGCCTCTAGGGACTCGGCGGCACGCATGCTACGAATCTCCGTTCTGGCGGATGAAATTCCGCAGCGTCGGAGCGCACCGCGGCCGCCATCGACGCCGTGCTCGCAGCACGGACCAGAGGCGTCACGTCAGCGACCGCCAACGACGAAGAAGGTCCGCCGACAACCTCGTCGGCGGACCTTCTTGCGGACTCCTTGCGGACTGGGAGGGTCCCCAGAACCTAAAACCCCAGGTCAGATGGGGTACAAGGGCTAGATGTCGTAGTAGAGCTCGAACTCGTGCGGGTGCGGGCGCATCTGCACGGGGAGGATCTCCATCGTGCGCTTGTACTCGATCCAGGTCTCGATCAGGTCGGGGGTGAAGACGTTGCCGACCGTGAGGAACTCGTGGTCGGCCTCGAGGGAGTCGAGGACGGCGTTGAGCGAGGTCGGGACCTGGTCGATGTCGGCCATCTCGTCCGGCGGGAGCTCGTAGATGTCCTTGTCGATCGGTGCGGGCGGCTCGATCTTGTTCTTGATGCCGTCGAGGCCGGCCAGCAGCAGCGCCGAGAAGGCGAGGTAGGGGTTGGCCGAGGGGTCGGGGCAGCGGAACTCGATCCGCTTGGCCTTCGGGTTGGACCCGGTGATCGGGATCCGGACGCAGGCCGAGCGGTTGCGCTGGGAGTAGACCAGCGAGATCGGGGCCTCGAAGCCGGGGACCAGGCGGTGGTAGGAGTTCACCGTCGGGTTGGTGAAGGCCAGCAGCGACGGCGCGTGCTTGAGGATGCCGCCGATGTAGTAGCGCGCCATGTCGGAGAGGCCGCCGTAGCCGGTCTCGTCGTAGAACAGGGGCTTGCCCTCGTTCCAGATCGACTGGTGCACGTGCATGCCGGAGCCGTTGTCGCCGAAGATCGGCTTGGGCATGAACGTCGCGGTCTTGCCGTTGCGCCAGGCGACGTTCTTGATGATGTACTTGAACTTCATCACGTCGTCGGCGGCCTTGAGCAGCTCGTCGAAGCGGTAGTTGATCTCCGCCTGGCCGGCGGTGCCGACCTCGTGGTGCGCGCGCTCGACGATCAGGCCGGACTTCTCGAGCTCGATGACCATCTCGTCGCGCAGCTCGCCGAAGTGGTCGGTCGGGGCGACGGGGAAGTAGCCGCCCTTGTACTTGACCTTGTAGCCGCGGTTGTCGTTCTCGAAGGCGTCGCCGGTGTTCCAGGCGCCGGCGCCGGAGTTGATCTCGTAGAAGCCGGTGTTGGCCTTGGTCTCGAACCGCACGTTGTCGAAGACGTAGAACTCCGCCTCCGGGGCGAAGAACGCGGTGTCGCCGACGCCGGTGGTGGCGAGGTAGGCCATCGCCTTCTTGGCGATGTTGCGCGGGTCGCGGCTGTAGGGCTCACCGGTCAGCGGGTCGTGGATGAAGAAGTTGACCACGAGCGTCTTGGCGACCCGGAAGGGGTCGATGTAGGCGGTGGTGGGGTCCGGGAACAGCTGCATGTCGGACTCGTGGATCGCCTGGAAGCCACGGATCGACGAGCCGTCGAAGCCCAGACCGTCGTCGAAGACGCTCTGGTCGAACGAGGAGACCGGCACGGTGAAGTGCTGCATGACACCGGGCAGGTCGCAGAAGCGCACGTCGACCATCTCGACGCGCTCGTCCTTGAGATATGAGAGCAGCTCGTCGCTGTTCTGGAACATTCGTCCTCCTTGGCTGCTGCCCTGGGGCCCAGCCCACACTGGTGTCACGGACTCACCGCGCGCGACGCTGCGCACCGGCGGTGCCCGCAACCTACGAACGGACAGTTTCCCGACCGTATCCGGTTTGTTTCCACGGTGTAACGAGTGCCCCGTCCCTGGACCCGCCCGCCACCGGTCCGGCGGGCCCCGTCAGGCGGGTCAGGGCCGCCGCCTAGCCTGGTGCCGTGACCGATCCCGGCTTCGAGACCGCTTCCTGGGGCCGGCGGATCCTCGCCCTGTTCGTCGACTGGTTCGCCAGCACCCTGGTCGTCATCGTCCTGGTCGGGTTCGACGCCTGGAGCCAGCCCGGTGCGCCGCAGCAGGGCTACGTCTTCCTGGTCTTCGCGCTCGAGACGGCGCTGTTCACCTGGCTGCTCGGCGGCTCCTTCGGCAAGCTCGCCACCCGCCTGCGCACCGCACCTGCCGACGGGCGGCTCCGGCCGTTCAACCCGGTGCTCCTGCTGGCCCGTCAGGTCGCCGTGCTGCTCGTGCTGCCGCCGCTGGTCTTCAAGTCCGACGGGCGCGGTCTGCACGACCTGATGGCCGGCACGGCTACCGTGACCCTGCAGACCTACCAGGAGCTCGCCCAGAGAGGTGCCTCATGAGCCGTCCCTCCACCCACCCCCGCCGGCCCGGCCCCTCGACCTGGCGACGTACGTCGGCCGCTGCGGTCGCCGCCGTCGCGCTCAGCGCGTCCCTGGCCGGCTGTGGCGCCGACGACGAGCCCGCGGCCTCGAAGGACTCCACCAGCGAGAGCGCCGACGCCAGCGGCTCGCCCGAGGCCACGGACTCCGCCGACCCGTCCGCCGAGCCCACCGACGAGGGTTCGCCCGCCGACGTCGCGGCCGGCGAGGAGATCGACACCGCCGACTTCGTCGACCTCTACACCGCGGCCTTCGAGATGGCGAGCACCACCAGGATCACCATGGCGTTCGGGGGAGCGCTCGAGGTCGGCGCCGAGGGAGTGGCCGACTTCTCCACCACCCCGCCGCGGATGCAGATCACGATGGACAACCCCGCTGCCGGCCAGGACCTCATGATGGTGCTCAGCGACGGCGCGATGTACGTCCAGGTGGCACCGAAGCAGTTCGTCCGCTACGACCTCGACGACCCCACCGGCCCGCTCGCCGGCCTCACGGACCAGCTCGACCCTCGCGCGATGGTCGACACCTTCACGAAGGGCATCACCGCCGCGACGTACGTGGGGGAGGAGGACGTCGACGGCGAGGCGATGGACCGCTACCGGGTGGACCTCGACAGTGCCGTGATGCTCGAGGGCACCGACGTCCCGTCGGGAGACGCGGGGCTGCCCGAGCTGATCACGTTCGACCTGTGGTTCGACAGCGAAGGGTTCTTCCGCAAGATGTCGGGCGACCTGGGCTCGACCGCCGGCACCTTCGAGGCGACGTACGACGACTGGGGCGCCCCGGTGACGATCACCAAGCCACCGAAGTCGCAGATCCTGGACCTGGCCCGGCCCGACGGCGAGCCTCGGGGATAGGCCGGCCGGGGGCGTCGGCGCTAGCCCCTCGTAGTCACCCGCAGACGACCCGGGTGGGTCATGGCGCCGCTGCGCCCCGGCGCTCCACGATGGAAGGTCCGCATTTCCCGGAACCCTTCTTCAGGAGCAGGTCATGAGTCTCGTCAAGAAGCTGATCCCCACACCGTCGCTGGTCGTCGCGTTGCTGGCCCTGGTCCTGGTGGGGGGCGGGTCGGCGATGGCCGGCTCACTGATCACCAGCGCCCAGATCAAGGACCGGACGATCCTGATCAAGGACCTGAACAAGAAGACCATCAAGAAGCTCAAGGGCAAGGCGGGTCCGGCCGGCGCGCAGGGCGCCCAGGGGCCGCAGGGAGACCAGGGGGTCCAGGGTCCCGCTGGTCCGGAGGGACCCCAGGGGGCTGCGGGCTCGGCCCGCGGTCACGCATTGATCCAGCCCAACGGCACGATCTACAACGCGCAGGGCACGTTCGTGAACCTCGAGGTCGTGCACATCGCCACCGGGGCCTACTGCCTCAAGAGCGCGGCCGGCACCAGCACCGGGATCGGCAACTACGGACCGGTCATCGCCTCCGCCCACGGGCAGGACTTCGCCAAGCTCGTCGCCACCGTCAACCTCGAGTACGGAAGCATGTGCAACCCCCACGGCGGCCACAGCGTCTACGTGACGAACCTCGCCGGGACCGCCACCGACGGCTACGTGATGGTCGCCCTGCTCTGAGCGGGCCGCGGCAGCCAGCGGCCGCGGCTCAGCGGCCGCGCATGTTGCCGCGCATGCCCTTCATGCTGGTCGGCACCGGGCCCTTGGGGAGCGGGACGGCCGAGCGCTGGGCGTCGAGCGCCTTGAGCCGGTTGAGGATGTCGGTCATCTCAGCGGGCTTGACCTGACGGCCGAGCTTCTGGATGTGGCGCGCGATCTTGGGCAGCGGGACCTGGCCGGGCTCGCGGCCGCAGACGACCTCGTGGAGGGGGACCTCGGAGGCGACCCGCTCGTGCTTGCGGCGCTCGCTGACCATCAGCTGCTTGAGCCGGTGGCCGTTGCCCTCGCCGACCAGCACGATGCCCGGAGGGCCCACGACGCGGTGGACCACGTCCTGCTGCTTGGTGAAGGCGATCGCGACGTCGGTCTTCCACCCGCGACGCAGCATCCGCAGGGCGGCCGCCGCTGCTCCCGGCTGGCCCTCCATCTGACCGTAGGCGGCCTTCTGGGCGCGCTTGCCGAAGATGATCATCGTGGCGAGCGTGCCGAAGAGGATGCCGCCGATGATCGAGATGATCAGCCCGAAGGCCCCGCTGCCGGGCAGCAGGAAGAAGATCCCGAAGCCCACGGCACCGACGACCAGGAACGTGCCGAGGAGCACCCACGGCAGCGCCGTGTCGGTCTTCTTGGCCATCCGGTAGGTCTCGACGAACTGCTTGCGGCGGCTCATCTTGTCCGGGTCGGTGACCTTCTGCTTCTTTTCCTTCTTCGCCACGCTGGGGTGCCTTCTCGTGCTCGTGCCGGTGCCCGTCGGGGCCACGGTCGGTGGGGTGGTGCGCGTCAGACGCCGGCGCCCTGGCGGGCGTCCATCGCCTGACGGTACAGCCGTCCGGCTCGGTAGGACGAACGGACCAACGGTCCGGACAGCGCGCCGGAGAAGCCGATGGCGTCGGCCTCGTCCTTGAGCTCCACGAACTCCTCGGGCTTGACCCACCGCTCGACCGGGTGGTGGCGCAGCGAGGGGCGGAGGTACTGGGTGATCGTGATGATCTCGCAGCCCGCGTCGTGCAGGTCCTGCAGCGCCTGGGAGACCTCCTCGCGCGTCTCGCCCATGCCCAGGATCAGGTTGGACTTGGTGACCAGCCCGAAGTCGCGGGCCTGGGTGATCACGTCGAGCGACCGGTCGTAGCGGAACGCCGGTCGGATCCGCTTGAAGATCCGCGGCACCGTCTCCACGTTGTGGGCCAGCACCTCCGGACGCGACTCGAAGACCTCGGTGAGCAGGTCCGGCTTGCCGTTGAAGTCAGGGATCAGGTTCTCCACCCCGGTCCCGGGGTTGAGGTCGTGGATCGCGCGCACGGTCTCGGCGTACAGCCAGGCACCACCGTCGGGCAGGTCGTCGCGCGCGACACCGGTGATCGTGGCGTAGCGCAGCTCCATCTTCTGCACCGACTCCGCCACCCGCCGCGGCTCGTCGCGGTCCAACGGCTCCGGCTTGCCGGTGTCGATCTGGCAGAAGTCGCACCGCCGCGTGCACTGGTCACCACCGATGAGGAACGTCGCCTCCCGGTCCTCCCAGCACTCGAAGATGTTGGGACACCCCGCCGACTGGCAGACCGTGTGCAGCCCCTCGCTCTTGACCAGCTTCATCAGCTCGTTGTACTCGGGACCCATCTTCGCCCGGGTCTTGATCCACTCGGGCTTGCGCTCGATCGGGGTCTCGGCGTTGCGGACCTCCAGTCGCAGCATCTTGCGTCCGTCGGGGGCAGGTGCGGTGGTCACGCCAATGAACTGTACGCCGCACGCGATGAGCCCCCACATCGTCAGCGTGCCCGCCGGCCGCTGTTCGCTCAGGGCGTGAGCAGCTCGATCCGCGGGGTGCGCGGCGGCTCGGGGCGGGGCTCGTAGTCGGGCGTGGCGTCGTACGTCGTCCAGGCGAGGTAGTGGGTCAGGTGCCGCTCGACCGACGGCAGCACCTCGGTGACCGGGACCCGCCGCCCGAGCTCCTCGCTGAGCGTGGTCACGCCGGCGTCGGCGATGCCGCAGGGCACGAAGCGGTCGTACCAGGACAGGTCGACGTCGCAGTTGAGCGCGAAGCCGTGCATGGTGACCCCGCGGCTGACCCGGATGCCGATCGCCGCGATCTTGCGCTCCGGGCGCCCGGCCTCGGCCGGCAGCCAGACGCCGCTGCGGCCCGGCACCCGGGCGGTGGTCACGCCGAGGTCCGCGCAGACGTGGATCAGCGCCTCCTCGACCCGGCGGACGTAGTCGACGACCTTGACGTGGCCGGGCAACCGGACGATGGGGTAGCCGACCAGCTGGCCGGGGCCGTGGAAGGTGATCTTGCCGCCGCGGTCGACGTCGATCACTGCGGCGCCGCCCGGGTCGGCGGGGCGCTCGTGCGGGTCGGTGCGGGTGCCGGCGGTGTAGACGGGCGGGTGCTCCAGCAGCAGCACGGTGGGTGACCGGTCGCCGGCCACGACCTCGGCGTGCACCTCGCGCTGCAGCTCCCAGGCGGCCAGGTAGTCGATCGCGTCGTCGCCCAGCCCGGCCCGCTCGAAGGTGAGGTCCGTCGTCACTCCGGCCACGATACGTGCTCGCCCAGGGGGCCACGGGCCTCGTGGCCGGCGGCAGCCTGTGGAGAGCGTCCGACACGGATCGCCGCGACCGGGTAGACACAGACCATGAGGCTGCCCCTGGTCCTGGCCGGCGCCCTGGCGGCGCTGCTGGTGGGCGCGCTCGTGGCGCTGGGCCTGGCGCTGGCCGACGGGTCGGCGCCCGGGTCTCGACAAGCTCGACCACCGGAGACGGCTCGACCACCGGAGACGGCTCGACCACCGGAGACGGCTCGACCACCGGAGGCGGCTCGACCACCGGGGGTGGAGGCGTGCGCGCCCGGTGGTCGAGCCTGTCGAGACCCCGGTGGGGTCGACGTACGCCGGGCGACGACGGCGTTGCGCGAGTGGGACCGCGGACGGGCGCGGGCCTGGGCCAGCACCGACGCCACCGCGCTGGCCTCGCTCTACGCTCCCGGCTCGGTCGCCGGGCGGCGTGACCTCGAGATGCTGCGCCAGTGGCGCGACCGGGGCCTGGTCGTCCGGGGCATGCGCACCCAGGTGCTGGCGGTGGACGTCGCCCAGCAGCAGCCCGACCGGCTCGAGCTGCTGGTCACCGACCGGCTGGTGGGCGGCACCGCGGTGGGTGGCGGGCGACGCCTGGCGCTGCCGGTCGACGGGATCTCGCAGCGGCGCGTGACGCTGGTGCGCTCCGCCGGTCGCTGGCGGGTCGCCTCGGTGCTGGGGGTCGGCTGAGCGGCGTGCTCAGCCGTCGGCGGCGCGCAGTCCGGCCGAGACCACGTCGATCACGTCACGGTCGCGGAAGGTGAAGCCGCGCGACTCCAGCGCAGCCGGCCGGGCGTTGACCGAGCCGAGCAGCTCGTTGGCCAGGTCTCCGGCGGCCACGCGCAGCAGCGGCGCCGGGACGAAGACGAATGCCGGCCGCTCCACGCCCCGGGCCAGCGCCCGGGTGAACTCGGCGTTGGTCGGGGTGACCGGGCACACGAGGTTGACCGGGCCCGACGCGTCGTCGTCCTCGGCCAGGTGGCACACCGCGCCCACCCAGTCGCGCAGCGAGATCATCGGCATGTGCTGGGCGCCCGAGCCCAGGCGTGCGCCCATCGCGGCCAGGAAGAGCAGCCGCAGCTGCTTCAACGGGGGACTGCGCCGGTCCATCACCGGCGAGGTGCGCAGCAGGCAGACCCGCGCGCCGGCCTGCGTCGCCGGCGCGGTCGCGCCCTCCCACTCGCGGGTGACCTTCGTGAGGAACGCCTCGCCCCGCGAGGCCGACTCCTCGGTCAGCGGCGTGCCGCCCTGGTCGCCGTAGTAGGCGATCCCGCTGCCCGCCAGGTACGCCGGCTTCCGGTCGCAGGCGGCGATCGCCTCGGCCAGCACCCGGGTGGTCGTCACCCGGCTCTCCCGGAGCGTGCGGGCCCACTTCTTGGAGTGCGGGTTGCCGACGAGCGGGGAGCCGGCCAGGTTGACCACGACGTCGGCGCCCTCGATCACCGAGCGGTCGTAGTCGCCGGCGTAGGGGTCCCACGATGACTCGTCGGGCGCGGAGGTCGGCTTGCGGACCAGCGCTGTGACCCGGTGTCCGCGGGCGACCAGGGCGGCGGAGAGGTGGGTGCCCAGGAAGCCCGAGCTGCCGGCGATGACGATGGATCTCGAGGCCATGACCAGACCCTACGGGGGCGGGCCGAGCCGGTCGGGTCACCGGGTCTCGAGACGGCTCCGCTCAGCCCGTCGCTGGCGCACCGGGCTGAGCTCCGCCTCCTCGACCTCGTCGCGCTACCTGCAGGAGAGCCGTGCGAGCTCGCTCGCACGGGTCCCCCGCAGGGCGCTCAGACCTCGAACTGGCCGGCCTCGAGGCGCTGCTTGACGGCCTGGAGGTAGCGACCGGCGTCGGCACCGTCGACCAGGCGGTGGTCGTAGGTGAGCGCGAAGTAGACCATGTGCCGCACCGCGATCGTCTCGCCGAGGTCGGGGTCGTCGATCACCACGGGACGCTTGACCACGGCACCGGGACCGAGGATCGCGACCTGGGGCTTGTTGACGATCGGGGTGTCCCACAGCGCGCCGACGCTGCCCAGGTTGGTGATCGTGAAGGTGCCGCCGCTGAGCTCGTCGGGGCCGATCTTGTTGGTGCGCGTGCGCTGGGCGACGTCGGTGATCTTCTTGGCCAGCCCGGCGATGGAGAGGTCGCCCGCGTCCTTGACGACGGGGGTGATCAGTCCCTTCTCGGTGTCGACGGCGAACGCGAGGTGCTCGCGGTCGTAGTAGGTGATCTCACCGGCCTCGGTGTCGATCGTCGCGTTGAGCTTCGGGTGCTCCTTCAGCGCATCGATCGCTGCCTTGGCGAAGAACGGCAGGTAGGACAGCTTCACGCCCTCGCGCGCCAGGAAGTCCGCCTTCACCGACTCGCGCAGCCGCGCGACGCGGGTGACGTCGATCTCGACGACCTGCGTGAGCTGGGCGCCGCTCTGGAGCGAGTCGACCATCCGCTCGGCGATGATCTTGCGCAGCCGCGACATCTTCTCCGTGGTGCCGCGCAGCGGCGACGGCGTGACCGAGGGTGCCGAGGCGGAGCCCGAGGCCGAGCCCGCCGAGGGGGCGCCCGACGACGATGCGGCCGGAGCCGCCGCGGGGGCCGGCTCCTCCTTGGCCTTGGCGGCCTCCAGCACGTCCTGCTTGCGGATCCGCCCGCCGACGCCCGACCCCTCCACCGAGGACAGGTCGACGTCGTGCTGCGCGGCGAGCTTGCGGACCAGGGGGGTGACGTAGCCGGCACCGTCACCGTGGTCGGTGGAGGAGGGCTTCGACTCCTCGCTCGACCGGCTGGCCGGCTTCTCCTGCTCCTTGGTCGGCTCGGGTGCCTTCTCCTGGGCCGGCTCGGCCTTCTGCTTGGCCTCCGGCTCCTTCTTCTCCGGCTCCGGCTCGGGCTCCGGCTCCGGCTCCGGCTCGGGCTCCGGCTCGGGCTCGGGCTCCGGCTCCGGCTCGGACTCGGACGAGGAGGGCTCACCCGAGCCGATCAGCGCGAGCTCGGCGCCGACCTCGACGGTCTCGTCCTCCTCGACCTTGATCTCCAGCAGGGTGCCGGCGACGGGGGAGGGGATCTCGGTGTCGACCTTGTCGGTGGAGACCTCGAGCAGGGGCTCGTCGACGGCGACCTCGTCACCGACCGACTTCAACCACCGGGTCACGGTGCCCTCGGTGACCGACTCGCCCAGCGCAGGCAGGGTGACCGGGGTGCTGTCGCCGCCCCCACCGCCCCCACCGCCGGAGGACTTCTTCTCCTCCGCGGCCGGGGACTCCTGCTCGGCAGGCGCCTCGTCCTCGTCGTCCGCGTCGTCCGCGTCGGCCTCGTCAGAAGACTCCTCCGCCTCGGGCTCCGGCTCCGGCTCGGCGTCGTCCTGCTCGTCGGAGCCACCTGAGCCTCCGTCGTCACCGGAGGACTCCTCGGAGTCGCCGATCATCGCCAGCACGGCGCCGACCTCGACGGTCTCGTCCTCCTCCGCCTTGATCTCCAGCAGGGTGCCGGCGACGGGGGAGGGGATCTCGGTGTCGACCTTGTCGGTGGAGACCTCGAGCAGGGGCTCGTCGACGGCGACCTCGTCACCGACCGACTTCAGCCAGCGGGTGACCGTCCCTTCGGTGACGGACTCGCCGAGGGCGGGGAGGGTGACTTCGGTGGCCATGGGATTCCTTCTGGTCGCGGTGTGCCGGGTCGGTGGTGGGACAGGGGTCAGGAGTGGGCGTGCAGGGCCTTGCCGGCGAGGGCCAGGTGGGCCTCGCCGAGCGCTTCGTTCTGGGTCGGGTGGGCGTGGACGAACGGTGCGACGTCCTCGGGGTGGGCCTCCCACCCGTAGATCAGCTGCGCCTCGCCGATCAGCTCGCCGACCCGGTCGCCGACCAGGTGGACGCCGACGACGGGCCCGTCCTTCTCGCGCACGAGCTTCACGAAGCCCTGCGTCTTGAGGATCTGGCTCTTGCCGTTGCCGCCCAGGTCGTAGGTCAGGGACTCGATGCCGTCGGCGCCGTAGCGCTCGGCCGCGTCGCTCTCGCTGAGCCCGACCGAGGCGACCTCGGGCTGGGAGTAGGTGACCCGCGGGATGGCCGTCTCGTCGATCGGGCGGGGATCGAGACCGGCGATGTGCTCGGCGACGAAGATGCCCTGCTGGAAGCCACGGTGGGCCAGCTGCAGGCCGGGCACGATGTCGCCGACTGCGTAGACGCCCTCGAGGTTGGTGCGGCAGTGCTCGTCGGTGAGCACGAACCCGCGGTCCATGCCCACCCCCTGCTCGTCGTAGCCCAGGCCCTCGGTGACCGGCCCGCGGCCGACCGCCACCAGCAGCAGCTCGGCCTCGATGACGTCGCCACCCTCGACGGTGACCGCGACGCCGTCGTCGGTGGTCTTCACGCTCTGGAAGGGGGTGCCGGTGCGGATCGTGATCTTGCGCTTGCGGAAGGCCCGCTCGAGCACCTTCGAGGATGCCTCGTCCTCGACGGCGACCAGTCGCGGCAGCGCCTCGAGGATCGTCACCTCGGCGCCGAAGCTGCGCCACACGCTGGCGAACTCGCAGCCGATGACGCCACCGCCCAGCACGATGACCGACGAGGGCACACGCTCCAGGCCGATGGCCTGCTCGGAGGTGATCACCCGCTGCCCGTCGACGTCGAGCCCAGGGAGGCTCTTGGCGTAGGAGCCGGAGGCGAGCACCACGTGACGACCGGTGTAGGCGGTGCCGGCGACGGTCACCTCGCGGGGGCCGGTGAGCCGGCCCTCGCCCTCGATCATCGTGATCCCGCGACCCTTGACCAGTCCGGTCAGGCCCTTGAAGAGCCGGGAGACGACGCCGTCCTTGTAGGCGTTGACGCCGTCCATGTCGATGCCCTCGAGCGTGGCGCGGACGCCGAACTGCTCGGACTCGCGGGCGGAGTCGGCGACCTCGGCCGCGTGCAGCAGGGCCTTGGTCGGGATGCAGCCCACGTGGAGACAGGTGCCACCGAGCCGGTCGCGCTCGACCAGGCCCACCGAGAGCCCGAGCTGTGCGGCGCGGAGGGCACAGGCGTATCCGCCGGACCCCGCCCCGAGAACGAGTACGTCGAACTCTCCGTCGGCCACGCTGTCTGGACCCCCTCCTGGCTCCGAGTGCCGCTCAGTGTCTGTCGGCCGACCCATCCTTGCACTTGTGGCGAACATGACAACAACCGGTCACGAGGCGTGGTCAGGTCTGCTCGGGCCGCGGGTTGTGGAGACCTGTGACGACCTCCGAGGCAGAATGGGGGCATGGGACTCATGGACCGCTTCCGTCGCGGGTCACGCCAACGGATGAGCAAGCCGACCGACGGGCTCCGCACCGGCTCGACCCAGGTGCGGGCCTCCGACCGGGTCGATGAGCAGCACCTGCAGGAGTTCGTCACCGCCCGGCGCGGCGTCGAGGGCTTCGTCGAGCCCCGCACCGCGGTCAGCGAGGTGACGTTGCTGCTGGTCGCCCACGACGGCGAGTGGACCCGCCGGCGGGTCCCGTCGGTCAACTGGGCGCACGACTTCGCCAACAAGCACCAGGTGCCGTCGTACGACGCGGCGGTGGTCGGCATCCCGCAGCGGATGCGCGACTACAACAGCCGCAAGAAGCTCGAGGAGAAGCAGCGCCGGCGCGAGCAGGGTCTCTGAGCCCAGCAGCCCGGCCCTGCTGCCGATCAGCCGCTGATCAGGCGATGATCAGGCGCTGAGCCGCCGGGCGAGCTCGACCAGGGTCGTCACGCCGAACCCGGTGCCGCCGGAGGTGATGTGGCCCCGCGGACCGCCGGAGTTGTACGACGGCCCGGCGATGTCGACGTGGGCCCACGGCTTGCCGGCGGTGAACTCGCGCAGGAACGCCGCGGCGAACAGCCCGCCGCCCCAGCGGACCCAGTCGTGCTGGGCGAGATCGGCGATCTTGCTGGAGTGGATCCGCTCGTCCATCTGCTCGGGGATCGGCATCGGCCAGGCCTGCTCGCCGGCGGCCTTCGCGGAGTCGAGGACGTGACCGACGACCTCGTCGGCGCCCATCACGCCGGCGACCTGGTCGCCGAGCGCGACGACCATGGCGCCGGTCAGCGTCGCCACGTCGACGATCACGTCGGGGTCCTGCTCGGTCGCGCGGACCAGGCCGTCAGCGAGGACCAGACGCCCTTCCGCGTCGGTGTTGAGCACCTCGACGGTGGTGCCGCCGTAGATCGTCAGCACGTCGCCGGGGCGGATCGCGTCACCGGAGAGCATGTTCTCGGCCAGTGCGGCGTACGCCGTGACCGTGACCGGCAGCTCGAGGGCCGCCATCGCGAAGACGGACTGCACGACGGCGGCGGCGCCGGCCATGTCTGACTTCATCTCGTGCATGCCCGAGGCGGGCTTGATCGACAGCCCGCCGGAGTCGAAGGTGATGCCCTTGCCCACCAGGGCCAGGTGCGTCCGGGCGTCCTTCGGCGTGTAGCGCAGCTGGACCAGCCGTGGCGGGGCGGCCGAGCCGGCACCGACCCCGAGCAGCCCGCCGAAGCCCTGTTCGGCCAGTGCCGTCTCGTCGAGCACGGTCACCTCGACCCGCTGGCCGCGTTTGCCGTGGACCTTGCGGTGCGCCTTGCCGGCGGCCACGACCGCGTCGGCGAAGACGGGCGGGGTGAAGTCGCCCGGCGGGGTGTTGACCCAGTCGCGGGTGGTCGCGACGGCAGCGGCCAGCACCTGCGCCTCCGCGAACGCGGCCGCCGCCTCCTTGCGCCGGGCGATGGAGGACAGCACGACGAGCTCGGCGATGCCGTCCTTGGCGGGCTTGCTCTGGTAGGTCGTGAACGCGTAGCCACCGAGGAGGAACCCCTCGGTGACGGCGCCGACCAGCTCGGGGGTGCCGGCGGGCAGCGCCAGCGCGACCGAGGCGGAGTTGGTGACCGCGCGGGCCGCGGCCCCCGCGCCGCGACGGCAGGCCTCGGCGTCGGCGTCCTCGCCCAGCCCGACCAGCACGAGCAGCGAGGCGCCGATGGTGCTGCCGGTCGGCACCTTCACGACCTCGCCGGCCTTGCCGGTGACGCCCAGCGAGGACAGCAGCGGGCGCCAGGCGCGGCCGTAGGCCTTGGCCACGTCCTCGGCCCCCGGGGCGGCGTCGGCCCCGGAGCGACCTTGCGTCACCCCCACCACGACGGCGTCGGCCTTGGTCTTCGCGGGGCTTGCCGTTCGCAGGGTGTAGGACGTCACCGCCGCAGGATAGGCCAGCGACCCTGCGATAGGTTGCCCGCATGGGTGACGACGCCACGCTCCTGCGCTCGCCGCTGCACGACCGCCACGAGGCACTGGGCGCCAAGCTCGCCGAGTTCGGGGGCTGGTCGATGCCGCTGGACTACTCGGGCGGGGACGGCGGGGTGGTCAAGGAGCACACGGCCGTGCGCGAACGCGTCGGGATCTTCGACGTCAGCCACCTCGGCAAGGTCACGGTCACCGGCCGCGGAGCCGCCGACCTGATCAACGCCACGCTCTCCAACGACCTGCGCAAGCTGTCGCCCGGCCAGGCCCAGTACACCCTGTGCTGCGACGCCGAGACCGGCGGGATCGTCGATGACCTGATCGCCTACTACCGGGACGACGAGCACGTGCTGCTGGTGCCCAACGCCGCCAACACCGCCGAGGTGCTGCGGCGCCTGGCCGAGGCCGCACCGCCCGAGGTCCGGGTGCTCGACCACCATCAGGACCACGCGGTGCTGGCGGTCCAGGGTCCGCTGTCCGACGAGGTGCTCACCGCCGCCGGGCTCCCGGCCGGTCACGACTACATGAGCTTCGTGGAGGCCGCCTTCCCGGGGCCGGACGGCGAGGAGGTCGGTGTCGTGGTCTGCCGCACCGGCTACACCGGCGAGCGCGGCTACGAGCTGATCGCCGCCAACGAGGTGGCCGGCGCCCTGTGGGACGTCCTGGTGGAGGCCGGGGCCGAGCACGGCATCGCGCCGTGCGGGCTGGGCGCACGCGACACGCTGCGCACCGAGATGGGCTATCCGCTGCACGGTCAGGACATCTCCCTCGACGTCACCCCCAACGAGGCTCGCCTGGGCTGGGCGGTCGGGTGGAAGAAGGACGCGTTCTGGGGCAAGGACGTGCTGCTGGCCGAGAAGGAGGCCGGTCCCCGTCGTCGCCTGCACGCGCTGGTCTCCACGGGCCGCGCGATCCCCCGGCCGCACATGCCCGTGAACCTGACCGCCGACGTACCACTGGGGGAGGTGACCTCCGGGACCTTCTCGCCGACGCTGAAGAAGGGCATCGGGCTGGCGCTGCTGGCCACCGTGGTCGACCCCGACGCCGAGGTGGGCGTCGACGTGCGCGGACGTCGTGAGATCTTCCAGCTGACCAGAGCCCCCTTCGTCGACCCCTCGGTGCGTGAGTCGTGAACCTTCCTGACCAGCCGTCCACCTTTCGCCAGCCCTCCGCGGCCGATCGTCCCTGGTGGTGGCGTCTCGAGGACGCCTCCGGGGCCGAGGTGAGCCTCGAGGGCGAGCTCTCCGGCCAGCGCTTCGCCAACCAGGCCGACGCCGAGTCGTGGGTCGGTGAGTTCTGGGCCGAGCTGGCCGAGGAGGGCGTCGACGCGGTCACGCTCTTCGAGCACGACCGTGAGGTCTACGGCCCGATGTCGCTGCACGCCTGAGGCGCGGCCGACTCAGGCGGTGCGGTAGGGGAGCCCGCAGATGTTGAGCACCTGCTGGGCGACCGTGCCCTGCTCGGCGGTGAGCTCGATCGTGGTGCCGTGCTCGCCGGCCTTGCGCATCGCCACCGCGAGGATCCCGACACCGAGGCTGGGCAGGAAGTCGACGTCGGACAGGTCGACGACCAGCGCCTCGGTGAAGTCCTGCGAGCGCTTGGCGATCGCGTCACGCAGCGCGAGGCCCGACATCTCGTCGACGAAGCCGCCGACGAGCAGCGTCTTGTCGTCGGCGTCGTAGCTCAGGCTCAGCGGGCGTTCATCCACGTCGCCGACCCTACCCGCCGACACGCCCCAAGGTCACGGCGCGTCGCTGTGCGAGGAGATGTGGGGGAGGCCGGCCCGGTCGAGCATCTGCTGCGACGGTGAGCCGACGGGCGCGACGAGCTGCAGGTCGGCGGTCCAGGCCTGCGCGGTGGCGAGCACGTGGATCGCCGCGCTGGAGAGGGTGGTGACCTGGCTCAGGTCGACGAGCAGCGGGAGCGTCCCGCCCTGGGAGTGCTGACCCAGCAGGTGGTGCAGCCGGTCGACGGCGGTGCTCTCGACCCGGCCTCGCAGCTGCAGCAGCCCCTGCCGGGGGACCGCGACCTCGAGGTCGGGCGGCGTCGGGGCGAGGGGGTCCAGGGTCACCCCGGTCAGCAGCGCGGCGTCCCACGAGGGGTGGTGGCGCAGCCGGGCGTGGGTGCCCTCGGGGGTCACGGTGAGCTCGAACTCGTCGCAGAGGCCACGGACCATGGCCAGGCCTCGTCCGCGCTCGGTCTCGCGGGTCGGGGGCCGCCAGGTGCCGCGGTCGGTGACCGTGACCTCGATCGAGCCGTCGGGGGTGTGGGTCGCCACGAGCTGCACCGCGGACGTCGGGTCGCTGATGCCCGAGGTCACCGGCACCTGGTAGCCGTGCTCGACGGCGTTGCAGACCAGCTCGCCGACGCTGTGCTGCAGCGCGGACTCATCGATCGGGCGCAGCTGCAGGCGGCGGAGCCAGGTGCCGAGGTCGCGGCGTACGTCGCGCAGCGTCGTCGGCGAGGGGCTCACGTGCAGGGTCAGCGGCGAGACCACGTCGATCGCGCCGCGCGACCACGACGGTCACGTCGTCGTAGTAGCCCTGGCGGGTGGCCGCCTCGAGCAGACCGGAGGCGAAGGCCTCGGTGGGCCGGCGCTGGTCGTCGTCCCGCGACCGGGCGGCGACGTCGGCCGCTCTGACCGATCAGCTCGAGGGTCGCCTCCTCGGGCGGCTGACCGGGCCGGACGAGCAGACCGTCGGTGTAGAGGACGAGGAGGTCGCCCGCGGCGAGGCGGTGCTCGGCGAGCGGGAAGGGGCGGTCCATGCCCAGGGGCGAGGCGGCGCTCGGCGGCAGGTACGCCGGCGTACCGTCCTGGGCCACGACGAGCGGCGGCCCGTGGCCCGCCGTGCAGTACTGGAGGAAGCCGGTGGCCGGGTCGAGGAGCACCGCGCAGACCGTGGCGGCCCGGGTGGCAGGAGCCCGCTGGGCGCGGCGGTCGAGCACCGCGAGCGCGGCGCCGAGGTCACCGGTCGTGCGGACCTGCTCCTCGAAGACGGCCCTGAGCTCGCTCGCCACCACGGCGGCGCCCAGACCCTTGCCGGCCACGTCGCCGACCACGAGCACGACCCGGCCGTCGTCGAGGGCGATGGCGTCGAACCAGTCGCCACCGGCCTGGTCCTCGGCGATCAGGTGGTGGGCCGACAGCTCGACCCCGGGCGGGATCGGCAGCCCCTCGGACGACATCGCGTCCTGGAGGTTCGTGACCAGGCTCTGGGTGACGCTGCTCGCGGGCGTCCTGGCGTGCGGCCCGCCCGTCGGTCACGTCGCCCTGGTGGGCCGGACGGGCCTGGTCGGACGGCCCGGTGGTCTCCACGCAGGAGAGCACGACCCCCGTGACCGTGCCGTCGGGGCCGCTGACGGCTGAGGCGTCCACGTCGACGTGGGCCCCGGCCGGCAGCCCGTCGGCGTCGAGGAGGTCGACCTCCACGCCCCGGACGACATAGGGATCTCCGCTGCTGAGCACCGCGGCGAGCGTCGCCCCGACGTCGTCGAGGCCGGTGATCGCGAGGACCGCGTCGGCACCGTCACCCTCGTGCACGCCGAGTCGCGCGCGGGCCGCCGCGTTGCAGGCGGTGACCTCGAAGGGCTCGCCCTGGAGGAAGACGAGCATGGGGGAGGCAGCCTCGAAGGCGGCGTGCACGGGTCCCGGATCTCCTGCGGGCGGCTGGGTCAAGGCTGCCTCTCGGTCAGTGGCTCGGGGGCTGGTGGGGGCGGTGGTGTGCCTGACTGTAGCGAGGGGGACGTGACCGGTGGCCGCACGTGCTCAGACCGCGCCCAGCGCGAGGACGGCGATGTCGTCACTGGCTGCCCCTTCCTGGAAGTCACGCACGTGCGCGACCAGCCCCGGGACCAGGACCTGGGGGTCCGGGCCGAGCTCGTCGGCCTTCTGCAGCAGGCGGTCGTCGCCGAACAGCCCGCGCGGTCCGCGGGCCTCGGTGATGCCGTCGCTGTAGAGCAGCAGCGCCTCCCCGGGGCGCAGGACGAGCTCACGCTCGGCGAAGGCCGCGTCGGTGAAGACCCCGACGATGGTCCCGCGGGCGTCCTCTCGGGTCGAGGCGCCGCCGGACCGCACGACCAGCGGGGGTGGGTGCCCGGCGACCCCGAGCAGGACCCTCCAGCCGTCGTCGCAGGGCGCGAAGAAGGCGACGTGATCGTGACGAACCGCTCGGTGTCCTCGCGGCAGAGGACCTCGTTGAGGGAGTCGAGCACGTCGGTGACGTGCTCGGCGGCGAAGGCCAGGGTGCGCACGGTGTAGCGGGCCAGGGCGGTCACCACGGCCGCCTCGACGCCCTTGCCGCAGACGTCGCCCAGGACGACGCACCAGCGCCCGCCCTGGACCTCGAAGACGTCGTAGAAGTCACCGCCGACCTCGGAGCCGTCGCCGGCCGGGTGGTAGTCGGCGGCCAGCGAGAGGCCGCTGATCGTCGGCAGCGCCGGTGGGATCAGGGTCTGCTGCAGCGTCCGGGACAGCAGGTGGGCGTTGGCCTCGGAGAGCTCGGCGCGCTCCTTGGCGCGCACCAGCTCGCGCTCGTAGTTGCGGCGCTCGGTGGCGTCGAAGACCGCGACCCGGACCACGCGTGCCTCGTGGGTCACGCCGTGGCTGACGGTCGCGTTGAGCAGCACCGGGAGCCGGCTGTCGTCGGACGCGGATCAGGTCCACCGCGATCTCGCGGACGTGGCCCTGCATCCGCAGCAGCGGGGCGTAGTGGGTCTCGTGGAAGATCCGGCCGCCGGCGGTCATCAGGCTCGGCGAAGGAGCGTCCGACGACATCGTCGGCGTCGTAGCCGAGCCAGGTCAGGAACGTCTGGTTGGCCTTGACGATGATGCCGTCGGGGGTCGTGGAGAGGTAGCCGCAGGGTGCCTGCTCGTAGAGCAGGACCGGGTCGTCCTCGAGGAGGGCGTCGTGGAACGCCGCCGCGGCCACCCGCTCCGTCACGGAGGTGGTGCCTACCCGCTCCGGATGCTGCTCGACGAAGTCCCGGATCGCGGAGATCGTCTCCTCCGGGGCGCTGAGGTTGGGGCAGTGGCCGGTGGCGTCGAGGACGACCAGGCTGGCGTCGGGGATCGTGGAGGCGACGTACTCGCCGACCTCGCGGGGGGCGATCGCGTCCTCCCGGCACTGCAGGACCAGGGTCGGCGTGGAGATGCGGGGGAGGTCCTCGCGGGAGTCGGACAGGAACGTCGTGCGCGCGAACCTGCGGGCGACCTCGGGGTCCATCCGGCAGAAGCTCTCGGTCAGCTCGTGGCCGAGCTGGGGCCGGTCGGGGTTGCCCACGATCACCGGGGCCATCACCGAGGACCAGCCGAGGTAGTTGCTGCCCAGCGACTCCAGCAGCTCGGAGATGTCCTCCTCGCCGAAGCCGCCGACGTAGCCGTCGTCGTTGATGTAGCGCGGGGACGGCCCGACCATGACGAGCTGGCTGAACCGCTCGGGCTCGGCGATCTCGGCGAGCGCGCCGATCATCGCGGAGACCGAGTGGCCGACGAAGACGACGTCGTGCAGGTCGAGCTCGCGGACGATCTCGACGCAGGTCCTCGGCGTAGCCCTCCAGCGAGTCGTACTTGTCCGGCTCGTAGGCGTCCATGTCGTAGCCGCCGGCGCCCGCCTGGTCGAAGACGATCACCCGGAACCGGTCCTCGAACGCGGGAGCGACGTGGCGCCACATGTTCTGGTCGCAGCCGAAGCCGTGCGCGAAGACCATCGGGCGGCCCGACTCGAGGCCCGAGACCGTGATGTTGTGCCGCGTACCCACGTCCATGCGCGCATGCTAGTCCACGCGCGGCCCCGGGGAGGCGAGACGGCGACCTCGCCGGAACCGGGCTCGCTACCGTGGGGTGGTGCACCCCTTCCGCCAGGTCGACGTGTTCAGCTCCGAGCCGCTGCGCGGCAACCCGGTCGCGGTGGTCCACGGCGCCGACGACCTCACCGACGAGCAGCTCGCGGCGTTCGCCCGGTGGACCAACCTGTCGGAGACGACGTACCTGCTGGCCCCGACGGACCCGGCCGCCGACTACCGGCTGCGGATCTTCACACCCGGCGGCGAGCTGCCGTTCGCGGGACACCCGACCCTCGGCTCGGCCCACGCCTGGCTCGAGGCCGGGGGCGTGCCGGCCTCCGAGGGCGAGGTGGTGCAGGAGTGCGGCGCCGGCCTGGTGCGGGTGCGTCGCGGCCAGCGGCTGTCGTTCGCCGCGCCGCCTCTGGTGCGCTCGGGCCCCGTCGACGACGCCGACCTCGCGCGAGTCGTGGCAGCGCTGCGGATCGACGCGGACGACGTGCTCGACGCGGCCTGGGTCGACAACGGACCCGGCTGGGTGGCGGTCCTGCTCCCCGACGGCGGCGCGGTGCTCGACCTGGAGCCGGACTTCGCGGCGTTCGACGGGCTCGAGATCGGCGCCTTCGGGCCCTACCCCGAGGGCGACATCGACCTCGAGGTCCGGGCGTTCTGCCCGGGGCACGGCATCACCGAGGACCCCGTGACCGGCAGCCTGAACGCCGGTATCGCGCAGCAGTGGGCCGGGCCCGGGCGCGTGCTGCCCGAGCGGTACGTCGCGGCTCAGGGGACCGCGCTCGGGCGGGCCGGTCGGGTGCACGTGGGGCTGGAGGGAGACACGGTGTGGGTGGGTGGCGACACCTTGACCACCATCACCGGGACGCTGACGCTGTGACGGCCGGCTGACCACTAGGCTCGGGATGTGCGGGCCTACCTCGATCTCCTCCAGCGGATCCTCGACGACGGGGTCGACAAGGGTGACCGCACCGGCACCGGCACCCGGTCGGTCTTCGGCCACCAGATGCGCTTCGACCTGACCGAGGGCTTCCCGCTGGTCACGACCAAGAAGGTGCACACCCGGTCGGTCTTCGCCGAGCTGCTGTGGTTCCTGCGCGGTGACACCAACGTGAAGTGGCTGCAGGACCGCGGGGTCTCGATCTGGGACGAGTGGGCCGACGCCGACGGCGACCTGGGGCCGATCTACGGCTACCAGTGGCGCTCGTGGCCGACGCCCGACGGCCACCACGTCGACCAGATCGCCCAGGTGGTCGAGCAGCTGCGCCGCGACCCCGACTCGCGCCGCCACATCGTCTCGGCGTGGAACGTCGCCGACGTGCCCCGGATGGCGCTGCCGCCGTGCCACACGATGTTCCAGTTCTACGTCGCGCCCTCGGAGGGGGGCGGGCGGCTGAGCTGCCAGCTCTACCAGCGCTCGGCCGACGTCTTCCTGGGCGTGCCGTTCAACATCGCCTCCTACGCCCTGCTCACCCACATGGTCGCCCAGGTCACCGGGCTGGAGGTCGGCGACTTCGTGCACACGCTCGGCGACGCGCACCTCTACGCCAACCACGTCGACCAGGCCCGGCTCCAGCTCACGCGCGACCCGCGCCCGCTGCCCACGCTGCGGCTCGACCCCACGGTCACCGCGCTCGACGCCTTCGACCTCGACCACATCAGCGTCGAGGGCTACGACCCCCACCCGGGGATCAAGGCTCCCATCGCCGTATGACCCACCGTGTGCCCGGCCGTGTGCCCGGCTGTGTGCCCCGCCGTGTGCCCCGCCTGACGAGCCGCGCATGACCCCCGGCGGCAAGCGGGTGGTGCTGGTCGCGGCGGTGGCCGACAACGGCGTGATCGGCGACGGGCCCGACATCCCGTGGCGCGTGCCCGGCGAGCAGGCACGCTTCAAGGAGCTCACGCTCGGCCACGTGCTGCTCATGGGCCGGACCACCTACGAGTCGATCGGGCGCCCACTGCCCGGCCGCACGACGATCGTCCTCACCCGCAGCGCCGACTGGTCGCCCGGCCACGACGAGGTGCGCGTCGCCGGCTCGCTCGAGGAGGCGCTGCTGGTCGCCGACGGGCTGCCCGGCGACGTGATGGTCGCCGGTGGAGGAGCGGTCTACGCCGCCGCGATCGACGTCGCCGACGAGCAGGTGCTCTCGCGGGTCCCGCTCTCGCCGGCCGGCGACACCTTCTACCCGGCGTACGACGAGGCGGCGTGGGCCGAGACCGCGCGCGAGGTGTGCGAGGGCTACGAGCGGGTGTGGCTGCGCCGGGCCTGAGGGGTCAACGGCGGAAGCCGCCCTCGGTGTGCAGGACCTGGCCGACCATCCACTCGCCCTCGTCCGAGACCAGCCAGGCGATGAGGCGGGCCGGGTCGTCGGGACGCCCGAGGCGTCCTGCCGGGAAGCGCTCGAGGAGGGCGTCCGGTGCGTCGTCGAGGTAGCCGGTGTTGACGGGCCCGGGGTTGACCGTGTTGAGCAATATCTGCACCTCGGCGAGCTCCGCGGCGACCGACGCGGTCGCACCGGCAAGTGCGGCCTTGGAGGCGACGTACCCCAGGTTGTCGGGCATGGGTCCGAGCCCCTGACCGGAGGTCATCCACACGACGCGGCCTCCGCGGCGTCCGTCGTGCTGAGCGGCGAAGGCCTGGGTGAGCAGGAGCGTGGCGCGCGCATTCACGGTCCAGTGGGTGTCGAGGGCCATGGCGGTCGTGGTGGTCAAGGAGACGGCGTCGCCCGCATGGGCGTGGTTGCACACGAGGACGTCGAGATGTCCCACGGCCGTGGTCGCGGCGGCCACGACGGCAGCGGGTCCGTCCACGGTGCCGAGGTCGCCGGACACCTCCGCGAGCGTCGCCCCGGGCGCCAGCCTTCCGCGGAGGTCGTCCAGCAGGCTGTCCAGGTGGTCGGCGCCCCCGTGGTGCCGCACGTCGTGGGCCGCGTGGTGGTGGACCACCACCGACGCGCCGAGGTCGGCCACCTTGGCGGCGACCGCGAAGCCGATCCCGCGTCGCCGGCTCGCTCCGGTCACCAGGACGGTGCGGTCCGAGAGCGGTCGTGGGTCCAGGTGGTGTTCTGGATGGCTCACCGGGTCATCGTGCCCGACCAGCGCGCTCCGAGCCCCCCCGGGTGACGCCAGCAGCGGCGACGCGAGGACTCCTGCGCGTGCCGAGGCCCCGGCGTGGTTCGGGTGCGCCGGGGGTGGGGGCGGGGTGGTCAGGTCTCTCGGTCGGGTGGGTGGTCGGGTGGGTGGTCGGGTGGGACGGTGGGGTGGGTGCCGAGGTGGTCGCGGACGATCCGGTAGCCGTGCGGGGTGGTCCACTCGTAGCCGGTGGGATGGATCCGCCGGTAGCGCCACCGGCCGTGGGTCTTCGCGCGGTGGTGTCGTCGGCAGAGTGGGGCGATGTTGTGCGAGCAGGTCGCGCCGCCGGTGCCGTCGGGTTGGTGGGGGTCGATGTGGTCGTGGTCGCAGCGCTCGGCGCGGCGGGTGCAGTGGGGGAAGACGCAGGTGTGGTTGAGCAGCTCGGTCTGGGTCTTGATCCGGTCGGGGATCTCGTAGGCCTCGACGTGGTGGTGCGCGGCGAGGTCCTTGATCGGCACGACGGTGATCTGCCCCGCTGACTGGCACCACTGCTTGACCTGGTCGAGCAGGACGGGGGTGCGGGTGTTGCCGCAGCGTGCGACGTTGCCGCCGACACCTTCGATGGCGGCGTCGGTGAGGTGGACGTTGAGCACCACGCTCCGACCGTGGCCGGGGTGGATCTCGCCGGTGTCGAGGTCGAGGGCGAGCTGCTGCCGGGCGATCTCACCGACGGCGAGGGAGCGGCGTACGTCGAGGGTCTCGGTGGAGCCGAGCTCGGCGAGCTGGGTGGCGGTCCGGCTGACGGCGGCCTCGAGGTCGAGGGCGTCGGCCAGGTCGAGGCAGCCGGTGACCTGGACGGTGCCGGCGGTGTCGACGAGGTCGGTCTCGACGTCGAACCGTCGTCCGTCCGCGGCGCGCCGGCGACGGTCCTCGGCCTCCGGCGGGGTCGTGGCGGGCCAGGGCCTCCTCGACGAGCCGGCCGATCTGGGCCCACGAGCACGTCCCAGCCGCCGGGGCGAGCGCTCGTGTCGACCTCGGCGGCCGCGGCCATCGGCAGGCAGAGGGTGTGCTCGGCGACCCGCATCGCCCGCCACACCGGCACCCGCCCGGTCACCACCTGCTCCCACAGTCGCGGGAGGCGGTAGCGCAGCTCGAGGGTCTTGCCGACGTAGGCCTTGCCGGAGTCGGTGGACAGGCCCAGCGCGGCGGCGTACTCCATCAGCGCGAACTCCGAGACCAGCGGAGCCCCAGGTCCGGCGATCGGCAGCGCGCGGTCGCCGAACGTGCTGACCTGGTGGGCGGCCCACTCCCCGTCGGCGTCGACGGTGTTCTCGACCGCCCACTCGACGGTGAGCTCGAGTCGTTCGACCTCGATCTCGGCGGCCGCGTGGCGGTTGGCGCGCAGCGCACCGAGGAGGGTCTCGGTGGTGGTCTGCGCTGCTTCGGTCATGGGTCTATTGCAGCAGGGGCCACCGACAGTCGGACCCCGAAATCGGGGTTGTGCACAGGGGTTGGCGAAAGTAGTTGGGTAAAGTTTTCCCGCTCAACCGCAGGGGTCCTGAGCTCTCCGCGGTGGTTGAGGTGCGAGCGCAGCGAGCCACGAAACCACCCTCGCCGGCAGTCGGTTTCGTGGCTCGGGCCTGGCGGCCCTCGCACCTCAACCAGCGTCTGGGGGTGCGGCTGCTTCTTGGCGTACGGGGTCTCGCTACGGTCGGCCCTGGGGGGCCTTCCTACTCGACCGGCGGGGTGGTCCGGTGGTTGAGGTGCGAGCGCAGCGAGCCTCGAAACCACCCTCACCGTGCAGTCGGTTTCGTGGCTCGGGCCTGACGGCCCTCGCACCTCGACCAGCGTCTGGGGTGCGGCTGCTTCTTGGCGTACGGGGTCTCGCTACGGTCGGCCCTGGGGGGCCTTCCTACTCGACCGGCGGGGTGGTCCGGTGGTTGAGGTGCGAGCGGAGCGAGCCTCGAAACCACCCTCGCTGGGCGGTCGGTTTCGTGGCTCGGGCCTGGCGGCCCTCGCGCCTCGACCAGCGCCGGGTGGTGTCGGGGTCTCGTTACGGTCGGCCCTGGGGGGCCTTCCTACTCGACCGGCGGGGTGGTCCGGTGGTTGAGGTGCGAGCGGAGCGAGCCTCGAAACCGCCTTCGCTGGGCGGTCGGTTTCGTGGCTCGGGCCTGGCGGCCCTCGCGCCTCAACCAGCGTGGGGTCGCGGCTGCTTCGTGGCGTACGGGGTCTCGCTACGGTCGGCCCTGGGGGGCCTTCCTACTCGACCGGCGGGGTGGTCCGGTGGTTGAGGTGCGAGCGGAGCGAGCCTCGAAACCACCCTCGCTGGGCGTCGGTTTCGTGGCTCGGGCCTGGCGGCCCTCGCGCCTCAACCAGCGCCGGGGTGCGGGGTCTCGTCACGGTCGGCCCTGGGGGGCCTTCCTACTCGACCAGCGGGGGCGGCGGTCCGGACGTCCGGGTCCACCAACCGGTGTCGCCGTCAGAATCTTCCGGCGTTCCACTCGGGCTGGGTGCCGTCGAGGTCGGTGAAGCCGTAGGTGCGGGCGAGCTCGGCGACGTCCATCGTGCGGCCGGTGAAGCGGAGGGCCTCGGGGTCGGCGGCGAGGGCGACGACGCCGCGGGCGGCGTAGTGGGGGGTCTCGGTGTGGCCGTCGAGCTCGGCGGCGTCGTGGTGGGTCTCCATCAGCTCGGTGCGCATCCAGCCGGGTGCGACGGCGATGCATGGGATGCCCTTCTCCCGCAGGTGGTGCCCGAGGGCGTAGACGAGGCGGTTCTTGGCGGCCTTGCTCGACTCGTAGGGCAGCCAGGCCGGCGGCTCCGGGGTGTGCCAGGTCGTGGTGATGATCGTGCCGGCGCCCGCCGGCCCCATCACGTGCTTGAGGACGGTCAGGCTGGTGACGTAGTCGGAGTAGGCGCCGCCGAGCAGCATCGCGCGGAACTGGTCCAGCGGCTCGTCCCAGACCTCCTCGCCGGTCGGCGCGTCGTGGGGGTCGTGGCCGCCCCAGGCGTTGTTGACCAGGACGTCGATCCGCCCGCGGCGGGCGAGCAGGTCGGTGACCAGGCGCAGCACCTGGTCGGGGTCGGTGTGGTCGCACGCGACGGCCTCGGCCTCCCCGCCGCTCTCGCGGATCAGCTCGACCGTGCGCTCGAGGGTCAGACCCGGCACCGCGGGCTGGGTCTCGGCGCCGACCACGCTGCGGGCGGTGCACACGACGTACGCGCCGGCGTCGGCGAGCTCGCGCGCCACCGCGCGGCCGAGACCGCGGGAGGCCCCGGAGACGAGGGCGGTTCTGCCGGTCAACGGCTGGTCCATGGGCTCATTCCTCTCGGAGACGGGGGTCCACCACAGCACGTGCACGCGTGGCGGCGCCTGATCGTTCTTGCGACACGCGCCCTGGTTGGATGAGGGCATGGAGCTGAGGATCTTCACCGAGCCCCAGCAGGGGGCGACGTACGACGACCTGCTGGCGGTGGCGCTGACGGCCGAGGAGGAGGGGTTCGGGGCGTTCTTCCGCTCCGACCACTACCTCGGGATGGGCACGGAGGGCCGACCCGGGCCGAGCGACGCGTGGATCACGCTGGCCGGCCTGGCCCGCGACACCAGCACCATCCGGCTCGGCACGATGATGACCAGCGTGACGTTCCGCCACCCCGGGCCGCTGGCGATCAGCGTCGCCAACGTCGACCAGATGAGCGGAGGGCGGGTCGAGCTGGGGATCGGTGCGGGCTGGTACGAGGCCGAGCACACCAAGTACGGCATCCCCTTCCCGAGCACCGGCGAGCGCTTCGACCTGCTCGAGGACAACCTCGCGATCATCACCGGCCTCTGGGCCACCGACGGCGGCTTCAGCCACGACGGGCACCGCTACTCGGTGACCGACAGCCCCGGCCTGCCCAAGCCGACCCAGGCCAAGCCCCCGATCCTGATCGGCGGGCGCGGCAAGAAGCGGACCCCCGCACTCGCCGCGCGGTACGCCGACGAGTTCAACCTTCCCTTCGTCGACGTCGAGACCACCACCGCCCAGTTCGCGCGGGTGCGCGAGGCCTGCGAGCGGGTCGAGCGCGACCCCGCCGACCTCACGTGGTCCAACGCCCTCGTCGTCTGCGTCGGCGTCGACGAGGCGGACTACCACCGCCGGGCGGCAGCGATCGGCCGCGAGCCCGACGAGCTGCGCGAGAACGGCGTCGCGGGCACCCCGCAGGAGGCCGTCGCGACGCTCCAGCGCTACGCGGAGGCCGGGAGCCAGCGCGCCTACCTCCAGGTCCTCGACCTCGCCGACCTCGACCACCTGCGGCTGGTCGCGGCCGAGGTGATGCCGCATGTCTGACTCGGCCCTGCCCGGGCGATAGCCTGGGACTCATGAGCAGCACGCCTGTGGCACCGTTCGGCCGGGTCCTCACCGCGATGGCGACCGCCTTCCACGACGACGGCAGCGTCGACCTCGAGGGCACGGCGCGGATCGCGACCCACCTCGTCGACCACGGCCACGACGGGGTGGTCGTCAGCGGCACCACGGGGGAGTCGCCGACCACCTCGGTCGCCGAGGACGGCGAGATCCTGGCCGCGGTCCGCGACGCCGTGGGCGACCGTGCCACCGTCGTGGCGGGGGTCGGCACCAACGCCACCGCCCACTCCGTCGAGCTGGCCGAGCAGGCCGCGAAGATCGGCGCCGACGGCGTGCTCCTGGTGACCCCCTACTACAACAAGCCCGGTCCGGCCGGCGTGCTCCACCACTTCCGCAGCGTCGTCGAGGCGAGCGACCTCCCGGTCATGCTCTACGACGTCCCGGGCCGCACGGGCACCACGATCGACCTGGCGACGTACGCCGAGGCGATCACGTGGGAGCCCGTGGTCGCGGTCAAGGACGCGGTCGGCGACTTCGTGCGCGGCGTACGCCTGCGCGAGATGGGGTACGCCGTGTACTCCGGCGACGACATCGCCAACCTCGGCTGGCTCGCCCACGGCGCCGCCGGCGTGGTCTCGGTGGTCGGCCACGTCGCCGGACCCCAGCTCCGCGCCATGGTCGACGCGTTCGCCGCGGGCGACCACGACGAGGCGCTGGCCGTCTTCGCCCGGATGCTGCCCGCGATCGACGCGGTCATGGGCGTGGCCAACTACGGCGCCACCACGGCCAAGGCCGGGCTCCAGCTGCTGGGTGTGCTCGACAACCGCAACGTCCGGGGGCCGCTGGTGCCCCTGACCGACCAGGAGGTGGCCGCCCTCCGTGAGGGCATGGTCGCCTCCGGACTGATCTAGCCGGAGGACCTCCGTGAGCCATCCCCACCCCGAGCTCTCCTCGCCGCCGCCGCTCCCGGAGGGGGGCCTGCGGGTCATCCCGCTCGGCGGGCTCGGCGAGGTCGGTCGCAACATGACCGTCTTCGAGTACGACGGGCGGCTGCTGATCGTCGACTGCGGGGTGCTGTTCCCCGAGGAGAACCACCCCGGCGTCGACCTGATCCTCCCCGACTTCGACCCCATCCGCGACCGCCTCGACGACATCGAGGCCCTCGTGCTGACCCACGGTCACGAGGACCACATCGGCGCGACGCCGTACCTCCTGCGCGAGCGCAACGACATCCCGCTGGTCGGCTCCCAGCTGACCCTGGCGCTGCTCGACAGCAAGCTGCGCGAGCACCGGCTGCGCGAGACCGTGCACCACCAGGTCACCGAGGGCGACACGCTCACGCTGGGGCCGTTCGAGCTGGAGTTCATCGCGGTCAACCACTCGATCCCCGACGCGCTCGCCGTGGCGATCCGCACCGGGGCCGGCCTGGTCCTGCACACCGGTGACTTCAAGATGGACCAGCTGCCGCTGGACGGCCGGATCACCGACCTGCGCGCGTTCGCGCGGCTGGGGGAGGAGGGCGTCGACCTCTTCCTCACCGACTCCACCAACGCCGAGACCCCCGGCTTCACGCCGACCGAGAAGTCGATCACCCCGGTGATCAACCAGGTCTTCCGCGAGTCCGAGCAGCGGATCATCGTGGCCTGCTTCGCCTCCCACGTGCACCGCGTGCAGCAGGTGCTGGACGCGGCCGTGGCCCACGACCGCAAGGTGGCCTACGTCGGCCGCTCGATGGTGCGCAACATGGGGATCGCCCGCGACCTCGGCTACCTCCGGGTGCCGGGTGGGGTGATGGTCGAGGCCAAGGAGCTCGCCGACCTGCCGCCGGAGCGTCAGGTGCTGATCTCCACCGGCTCCCAGGGCGAGCCGATGAGCGCGCTGAGCCGGATCGCCCAGCGCAACCACAACTTCGTGCACATCGAGGAGGGCGACACCGTGCTGCTCGCCTCGAGCCTGATCCCCGGCAACGAGAACGCCGTCTACCGGGTGATCAACGGCCTGTCCCGCTGGGGCGCCCGCGTCGTGCACAAGGGCAACGCCCTGGTCCACGTCAGCGGCCACGCCAGCGCCGGCGAGCTGCTCTACTGCTACAACATCGTCCGCCCGCGCAACGTGCTGCCGGTGCACGGCGAGATCCGGCACATGCTGGCCAACGCGGCGCTGGCCCGCCAGACGGGCATCGAGAACGTCGTGGTGGCCGAGGACGGGGTCGTCGTCGACCTGGTCGACGGCAAGGCCGAGATCTCCGGCAAGGTCGAGTGCGGCTACGTCTTCGTCGACGGCTCCTCGGTCGGCGACATCACCGAGTCCTCGCTCAAGGACCGTCGGATCCTCGGGGAGGAGGGCTTCATCTCGGTGATCATCGTGGTCGACTCGGTCAACGGCAAGGTCGTGGCCGGGCCCGAGATCCACGCGCGCGGCTTCGCCGAGGACGACACCACCTTCGACGTGATCAAGGAGCCGATCATCGAGGCGATCGCCGCCAAGGTGGCCGACGGGGTGACCGACCACTACCAGCTCGAGCAGACCGTACGTCGCGTGGTCGGCCGCTGGGTCAACAAGGCCCACCGCCGCCGGCCGATGATCATCCCGGTCGTCATCGACGCCTGAGCCGCGCGACGAGGCCCCGCCGGCAGACCGGCGGGGCCTCGTTCGGCCGGACAGTGGTCTCAGCGGCGGCGCAGCACGCGGATCCGCACCACGTCCTTGCTGGGCCCGGTCGTGCTGTTGCCGCGGTAGCGGACCACCAGCCTGCGGTTGCCCGTCCCGATGTTCCTGCGGACCAGGAGCTTGGCGCGGCCGCGCTGGTCGAGCCGGCCGCGGGCGACCGGCTTGCCGCGGAAGAACACCCGCACCGCGCCGGAGGCCCGGCCGCCGGCGTCACGCGTCACGTGGGCCCGGACCGTGAAGTCCTGCGTGAGGCGCACCCGCTTGCGGGTCCTGGCGACGGTCGTCGAGCCGGACTTCGACGCCCCCTTCTCCTGGCACACCGAGACCTGCACGTCGTCGACGTACCACCCGTCGACCCCGCCGCAGCCGTCGCGACCGGAGTCGAACCGGAACACCAGCTCGTCACCCGGGGCGGCGCCCTCGACCTGGTCGAGGTCGACGAGCGAGGTGCCCCAGGAGCCGGAGGACTCCCCGCCGTCGGTGCCGGTGAAGGCCGGCTGACCGCCCATCGGGTTGGTGTTGTCGGCAGCCTCCGTCTCGAGGTCGGCGCCCGGTGCGTTGAAGACGTAGGCGTCCGTCGGGACGAGCGCGAACGGTCCGCCGTCGACGCTCACCTTGACGTTGCCCCCGTCGTACCCGGTCTCCGTGGCGACGTAGTGGTCGAAGGACAACGTCGGTGAGGTGCCGGTCGGGAACGTCACCGGCGGACTGACCAGGCCGTTGCGGCCCGAGATGTCGTCGGCGTCACCCTGGCAGGTCCCCTCGTCGGGGTCGGGGGCGAAGGCGACGCCGCCCGCGTGCCCGCCCGGTGCGGAGGCGACGGGCTCCCACGGGATGCCCTCGGTGCCCGCGTAGACGAGCTCCTCGTCCTGACTCCATCCGGCGAGCCCGTCCTCGAAGTCCTCGCTCCAGACGACGTCGGTGGTGAAGCCGTCGCCGCACAGCGCGGGGGTGTCCTTGGCCAGGATCGGACCGAACTCGCACTGGACCGGCTCCTGGTCGAGCTCGACGGCCCGGACCACGGCGTCGACCGCAGCGCAGTCGGCGGTGTCGATCGGCTCCGCTGCGGCGGGCTCGGCAGGACCGCCGCCGGTCTCGCTGTCCCCGAGCGTCACAGCGTTGATCTCCTCACCGAGCAGGTCGGCGCAGGAGGCCGCCAGCCCGTCGGCGAGGTCGCCGAAGTCCGAGACCGACGTGAGGTACTCGCGCTGGGTGCGCCAGAACAGGTGGGCGGCCTTGTCCATGCCGATCGCCGGGACCGTGACGCCGTTGTAGGTGCTGCCGTCGACCAGCAGCGCGTAGGCGTGGTTGACGACGCCGGAGTTGCTGTGGACGCCGCCGCTGTCGGTCGAGTCGCAGTAGTACTCCTCGTCCGAGACCTTGCCCGGGTGGCCGTAGCAGGTGGGGTTCCACAGGTCGCGGATGGCGCCGCCGAAGGCGGCGTCCTCCTCCCCGGAGAGCCAGCGGGCGCTCGGGTCGGCCTGCGGGACCGACGCCGCGCTGATCGTGGCCGTGCCGGCCTGCTTGAACCGGTCGCCGGACCCGCCGTCGACCTGCATCGCGTAGATGTCGAAGGTGTCGCCGGGCATGTCGAACGGCGCGTACGCCGGGTCCGAGCCGATGATGATCCCGGTCGCGCCGGCATCCACGGCCCGCTCGCCCTGGCTGGTGTAGGAGCAGCCGTCGGGGCCGAAGTTCTCGTCGACGTAGACCCAGTTGCCGGCGATCGCCGCGGCGTTGTCGAACGCCGAGCAGCCGTCGGTCGTGCTGCCGCTGGTCGCGTCGTCGGTGCCGACGACCACGTCGGGCGTGAGGGGCTCGGCGGGGATCTCCGGTCCGCCGGAGGCGGCCACGGCCTGGCAGGGTCCGGCCACCGACGCCGGAGCGGTGATCTCGACCGCCAGGCCGGGAGGGCTGTAGGCCGAGCACTCGCCCTCCAGCCGCGGCTGGTCCTGGTCGACGTCCTGCCGGTCGTTGAGCAGGTCGACCGTCTCGCCCCAGATGTCGGAGTAGGCCTCGTTCATCGCGCCCGACTGCCACTGGTAGACCAGCCCGGAGGTGTACTCGGTGTAGGCGTGGGCCCACTCGTGCGCGACGGTGTCGTCGGAGGAGACGTCGGTGCAGTAGTTGGTGCTGACCCCGTTCCACATTGCGTTGGGGCACCGAATCTGGGGGTCGTTGTTGACCGTGACCATCGTGGCGTCGGCGCCGTCGTAGCTGTCGTAGCCGAAGGTGTTGGCGAACATCCAGTAGGTCTCGCCCGACCCGAGGACCTCGCGGGTCTGGTCGGGGTCCAGGTCACCCGGGAAGGCGTCGCCCTCGGACCAGACGAGGCTCTCCGGTGCCAGCGACTCCTCGTAGAGCTCGCGGTCGACGGCGTGGGCGATCATCGACCAGCGGTTGACCGACTTGCCGGTGCGCGCGTCGAGGATGACCGTCTCGCGCACGCTGTGCTCATCGGTCACCTCGACGACCCAGGCGAGCAGGGCCGGACCCTCGACGCCGCGCGTGGACCCGCGCCGGTAGACCATCAGGTCGGTGCTCGCGGCCCGCAGCGCTGTCGTCGCGGAGGTGGACCCGCGGCCCTCGGCCGGGTCGTCACGGACCAGGTCGACGGCCCGGCTGGTGGCCTCGTCCTTCGTCAGGCGCGGGGTGACACCGAGGTCGAGGTCGGGGACCGCGAAGCCGTTGACCGCCGTCAGGTCCCCCTGCTCGTCGACGTGCGCGCGCAGCTCGGCGCCGAAGACCGGCACGCCGCGGTAGGACTGCGCGTAGCCGACCGTCCAGCCCCCCACCGTCTCGCGGACCTCGGACCGCTCCAGCTCCGCCGGGCGGGCGCCGAAGGCGGCGGCGTACGTCTCGAGGTACGCCGACGCCTTGGCCGCAGCGCCTCGCGCTCCCCGCGCATCGACACCGGGCAGCAGGTCACGGCGGGCGCGGACGAAGCCGACCCGTCCGGAGCCCGGCTCCCGCGACATCGTGACGGCGCCGTCGGCTGCCGTCCGCATCTGCTGCACCAGCGAGCGGTCCGGAGCCGGTCGGCCCACCGCCGCCCCGCCCTGCAGCCCGGGGACGACGACGAGTCCCGCCCCCACCAGCGCAAGGCCGAGGCCCTGCTTGAAGATCTTCACGAACCGCTCCCTCCGAGCGAACACTGTGCTCCCGCAGCCCAGCGACCGGGCCACCGTGCGCACCCTAGGTAAAGAGCGGCGGCGGGGTCCACCACTGCCCGATCACCGTCCGGTCACGATCGGAGGGCGCGCGATCGGGTGAGTCGTGGGGAAGACACGCACTCCTGTGGTGCGTGTGACGGATGTGGCGGTGACCTAGGTTGGTGGCATGGCGACCCGTACGTCTTCCCCGCCGGGGTCGCGGAGCAAGAGCACGTCCACGTCGAAGTCGGCGACCGGGTCCTCCCGGTCCTCGACCCAGACCAGGAGCGGCTCGAGCACCCGATCCCGGAGTACCAAGAAGCCCACCAGCAGCAAGACCGGCAGCAAGCGCGCGCCGGCGTCCCGGACGCGTCCCGCCGCACGTCCCGCACCCCGTGCCGTCCGCAACGGCCCGGGGCCGGTCTCGCGCGTCTTCCAGGCGCTCTTCCGTGGCGTCGCGGCCACCTGGCTCGCGGTCGCCCACGCGGTCGGAGCGGGGGCCCGGGGCGTGGGCCGGGGTGCCCGCGAGCTCGACCCCGCGCAGCGTCGTGACGGCGCCGGCCTGTTCCTGGTCGGCCTCGCCCTGGTGGTGGCGGCTGCGGTCTGGTTCGAGGTGCCGGGCGGGCTGATGGAGCTCTCCCGCACCCTGGTCGCCGGTAGCGTCGGCAAGGTCGGCTGGTTCGTGCCGTTGGTCCTCGTGCTCTCGGGCTGGCGGGTCATGCGCGACCCCGAGCACAACGGGCCCGCCGGGCGTCAGGTGATCGGCTGGACCGCGCTGTCCTTCGGCGTCCTCGGCATCGTCCACATCGCCAACGGCAGCCCCGAGCCCGTCCTCGGCGACACCTCGCCGCTGCGCAGCGCCGGTGGCGCCGTCGGGTTCGTGGTCTCCTCGCTGCTGCTCGACCTGCTCCGCACGACGTACGTCGTGGTGCCCCTGCTGGTCCTGCTCGTCCTCTTCGGGCTGCTGGTCATCACCGCGACCCCGCTCTACCGCGTCCCGAGCCGGCTCGCCGAGCTGCGCGACCAGGCCCTGGGCCACCCCGGCGGCGAGGCCGACGAGGAGACCACGCAGCCGATGCGCACCCGTGGTCAGCGCGGCGACGACACCGACGGCGACCTCGACCTCCCCGCGGGCGACCTGCCCTACGACAGCCCCGTGCTCGAGGACCGCGAGCGCCGCAAGCGGCGCAAGCGGGCCGGCGCCGAGACCACCGGCGAGCTGACCGGCGAGGTGCCGGTGCCGGACGCGACGGACGCCCTCGACGTCGCCCTGAGCCACGACACCCCGTCACCCGCCTCGGCCGCGACGCCGGTGGTCGCTGAGCCGGAGGAGAAGGCCGAGCTCGAGCCGCCCCCGCACACCCCGATCCCGCAGCGGGTCGAGCAGCTGTCGCTGTCCGGCGACATCGCCTACAGCCTGCCGGGCAACGAGGTGCTCAAGCCCGGGTCGGTCCACAAGGCCCGCTCCAAGGCCAGCGACGCGGTGGTCGACCGGCTCACCCAGGTGATGGACGAGTTCGGCATCGACGCCCAGGTGACCGGCTACACCCGGGGCCCGACCGTCACCCGCTACGAGGTCGAGGTCGGCCCGGCGGTCAAGGTCGAGAAGGTCACGGCCCTGTCGAAGAACATCGCCTACGCCGTGGCGTCGGCCGACGTGCGGATCCTGAGCCCGATCCCGGGCAAGTCGGCGATCGGCATCGAGATCCCCAACACGGACAAGGAGATCGTCTCCCTCGGCGACGTGCTGCGCTCCACCATCGCCCGGTCGGACCACCACCCGATGATCGCGGGCCTCGGCAAGGACGTCGAGGGCGGCTTCGTGGTCGCCAACCTCGCCAAGATGCCCCACCTGCTGGTCGCCGGCGCCACCGGCTCCGGCAAGTCGAGCTTCATCAACTCGATGATCACCTCGGTCCTGATGCGGTCCACGCCCGACGAGGTCCGGATGATCATGGTCGACCCCAAGCGGGTCGAGCTCAACGCCTACGAGGGCGTCCCGCACCTGATCACCCCGATCATCACCAACCCGAAGAAGGCCGCCGAGGCGCTGGCCTGGGTCGTGCGCGAGATGGACCTGCGCTACGACGACCTGGCCAACTTCGGCTTCCGCCACATCGACGACTTCAACAAGGCGGTGCGCGCGGGCAAGGTCACCGTGCCGCCGGGCAGCGAGCGCGAGCTCACGCCGTACCCCTACCTGCTGGTCATCGTCGACGAGCTCGCCGACCTGATGATGGTGGCCCCGCGCGACGTCGAGGACGCGGTGGTCCGGATCACCCAGCTCGCCCGGGCCGCCGGGATCCACCTGGTGCTCGCCACGCAGCGGCCGTCGGTCGACGTCGTGACCGGGCTGATCAAGGCCAACGTGCCGTCCCGGCTGGCCTTCGCGACCTCCTCGCTGGCCGACAGCCGGGTCATCCTCGACCAGCCCGGGGCGGAGAAGCTCGTGGGCCAGGGTGACGGGCTGTTCCTGCCGATGGGCGCCTCCAAGGCGGTCCGGGTCCAGGGGTCGTGGGTCACCGAGGCGGAGATCGCGCAGGTCGTCAAGCACTGCAAGACCCAGCTCGAGCCGACGTACCGCGAGGACGTCACGGTCGTGGCGACCAGCAAGCGCGACCTCGACGACGACATCGGCGACGACCTCGAGCTGGTCGTCCAGGCCATCGAGCTGGTGGTGTCGACGCAGTTCGGATCGACCTCGATGCTGCAGCGCAAGCTGCGCGTCGGGTTCGCCAAGGCCGGGCGCCTGATGGACATCCTCGAGAGCAGGGGAGTCGTCGGCCCGAGCGAGGGCTCGAAGGCCCGTGACGTGCTGGTCAAGCCCGACGAGATCGATGGCGTGATCGCGACCATCCAGGGAGAGATGTGATGACGTCCACGTTCGAGACCCTCACCGAGAGCTCCGGGACCTCCGAGGACCGCGAGGCCGAGACGGCACCGCGCACCGGCTTCGAGGTACGCCGACGCGTGGGGCTGGCCGTCGCGCTCGGCGCCGCCGCCTCCGTGGTGTCCGTGGCCTACCTCGTGCGTGCCGCCGGTGGCGGCACCGCCCTGGACTGGGCCGTGGCCGGGGTCATGGCGCTGGTGGCCCTGGCCTACCTCGCCGCGCTGGTCGACTCGCGGGCCCCGCTGCTGGTCGCCGACCGCCTCGGCGTCCGCATCCGGACCGGGCGGACCTGGACCGGGGTCGCCTGGTCGGACGTCGAGCTGGTCGAGCACCTGCCGCGCCGGTCGTGGCTGCGCGACGGGTGGATCCTGGTCGCCCGCGACGACGAGGGGGACCTCACCGTCCCGCTGTCGGTCTCGACCCGCCTGGTCGGCCTGCGCGCCGCCGAGGTCTCCGCCGTCCTCGACACCCTCGCCGACGGCCGGGTGGAGATCGTGGAGATCGACCCCTCGCTGGAGGAGCCCGAGGACCTCGACGCTGACGCCGACGCCGAGCCGACGACCGACGCGCCCCAGGGCGAGGACCAGACCCCGGAGCCGACCCCGGAGCCGACACCCGAGCCGACACCGGAGCCGGCGCCCGAGCCGGTCCTGACCGCCAGCCCCGCCCCGCTGCCGCTGCGCGACCCGCGCGCCGGCGTCCGGGCCGAGGTCGAGCGCGACGCGACGGTCGGCGCCAACGCCCTGCGCCTGGACCACGTCGACGACGACACCCAGGCCTGGCGGCTGCCCGAGGCGGCCGAGCTGCGCCGCGACGCCGACGGCGACGGGCACGGCGACGGGCACGGCGCGGGCACGGGGACCTGGCGGACCGCACCGTCGTCCTCCAGTACGGCGTCCTCCCGATCGCCCGCCAGGGCGAGGCGGTCGCCCCCGTGGTCATCGACGAGTTCGCCGTGGAGCCCGCGCCGGACCCGGTCATCGGTCCCGAGCTGGCGGCGGCCCGCACGCGTCTGGGGCTCACCGTCGACCAGCTCTCCGAGCGCACCCGCATCCGGCCTCACGTGATCGAGTCCATCGAGGTCGACGACTTCGTCCCGTGCGGCGGCGACTTCTACGCCCGCGGGCACCTGCGCACGCTGGCCCGGATCCTGGGGGTCTCGGCCGTCCCGCTGCTCGCCTCCTACGACGAGCGGTACGCCGACGCCCCGATCGACCCCCGCCGGGTCTTCCAGGCCGAGCTCGCGACCGCGAGCGGCGGCTCGCTGCGCGCGACCCGGGGCGGACCCAACTGGTCGGTGCTCGTGGCCGCGGTGATGGCCGTGGTCCTGGTGTGGTCGGTGGCCCGACTGGTCATGGACGGTCCGGTCTCGGTGACCCCCGCGATCGAGCGGCTCAACGGCTCCAACGGGCCCGACAACGCCGCAGCCGGTGCCGCGGCGCCCGTGCCGGTCGTGCTGACCGCAGCCGGAGGCGGGGCCCGGGTCGTCGCGCGCGACGGGGCCGGCGAGATCGTCTTCGACGGGCAGCTCGCGTTCAACCAGCAGGCGACCTTCCAGGCCGCCCCGCCGGTGCGCGTCAGCACCACCGACGGCTCGCTCGAGATGGAGCTGGACGGCGAGGACCGGGGCGCCGTGGGGTCGACCGGGCAGCAGGCCCAGCAGACGTACGTCGTCCGGTAGGAGCAGCGTCACACCCGCCCGGACCGCCCGGGGCGGGTCGCCCGTTCGCTCCGCGGGCCCCCCGACCGGCATACTCGACAGCACCCATGACTTCCCCACTCTCTGTCTCCCTGCTGACCCTGGGCTGCGCCCGCAACGACGTCGACTCCGAGGAGCTCGCCGGGCGGCTGGCCGCCGACGGCTTCCGCCTGGTCGAGGACCCCGCTGAGGCCGACACCGTGGTGGTCAACACCTGCGGCTTCGTCGAGGCCGCCAAGAAGGACTCCGTCGACGCCCTCCTGGCCGCCTCCGACCTCAAGGTCGGGGGAGAGCAGGGTGGCAAGGTCCAGGCCGTGGTCGCCGTCGGCTGCATGGCCGAGCGCTACGGCAAGGACCTCGCGGAGTCGCTCCCCGAGGCCGACGCCGTGCTGGGCTTCGACGACTACCCCGACATCGCCGCCCGTCTGCGCTCGATCGTCGCCGGCGAGCGTCCGCACCCGCACACCCCGCAGGACCGGCGCCGGCTGCTCCCGATCAGCCCGGTCGACCGGGCCGCTGCCGCCGCTCCCGCCTGGGCGCCGGCCGAGCGCCGCCGTCTCGACAGCGGGCCGATGTCGCCGCTCAAGCTGGCCAGCGGCTGCGACCGCCGCTGCTCGTTCTGCGCGATCCCGTCCTTCCGCGGGTCGTTCGTGAGCCGCCGTCCCTCCGACGTGCTGGCCGAGGCCCGCTGGCTGGCCGGCCAGGGCGCCCGCGAGCTCTTCCTGGTCTCCGAGAACTCCACCTCCTACGGCAAGGACCTCGGCGACCTGCGGCTGCTCGAGACGCTGCTGCCCGAGATCGCCGGCCTCGAGGGAGTCGACCGCGTGCGCGTGTCCTACCTCCAGCCTGCGGAGACCCGCCCCGGCCTGATCGAGGCGATCGCCACCACCCCCGGCGTCGTGCCCTACTTCGACCTCTCCTTCCAGCACGCCAGCCCGACCGTGCTGCGCCGGATGCGCCGCTTCGGCGACCCGGAGAGCTTCCTCGGGCTGCTCGAGCAGGTCCGGACGCTCGCGCCGACCGCCGGCGTCCGCTCCAACGTCATCGTGGGCTTCCCGGGCGAGACCGAGCAGGACCTCGAGACGCTCTGCGACTTCCTGACCGATGCGCGGATGGACGTCACCGGCGTCTTCGGCTACTCCGACGAGGACGGCACCGAGGCCGAGCGCTACACCGACAAGCTCGACCAGGACGAGGTCTGGGCCCGCGCCCAGCACGTGACGGCCCTGGTCGAGGAGCTCAACGCGCAGCGGGCCGAGGAGCGCGTCGGCGAGCAGGTCGAGGTCCTGGTCGAGTCGACCGAGGACGGCGAGTGCGTCGGACGGGCCGCCCACCAGGGCCCCGAGGTCGACGGCACGACGTCCCTGCCCGGCAGCAGCGCCGCGGTCGGTGACCTGGTGCGTGCCGTCGTCGTCGACTCCGTGGGTGTCGACCTGGTCGCCCAGGAGGCGCGATGACCCAGCAGCCCGAGCAGCAGCCCGAGCAGCAGGGCCAGGTGAGCAACTGGAACCTGCCCAACGCGCTCACCACGCTGCGGATCGTGCTCGTGCCGTTCTTCGCGGCGGCGCTGCTCGTCGACGGTGGCGACTCGATCACCTGGCGCGTCGTGGCCTGGGTGATCTTCGTGGTCGCCATGATCACCGACAAGGTCGACGGCGACATCGCCCGCGCCCGCGGCCTGGTCACCAACTTCGGCAAGATCGCCGACCCGATCGCCGACAAGGCGATCACGGGCATGGCCCTGATCGCTCTCTCGATCGTGGGCGACGTCTGGTGGTGGGTGACGATCGTGGTGCTGCTCCGCGAGTGGAGCGTGACCCTGCTCCGCCTCTCGGTCCTGCGCCACGTGGTGATCGCCGCCGCCCGGAGCGGCAAGATCAAGACCACCCTGCAGGCGGGGGCGCTGGGTCTGCTGACCCTGCCGCTGCCGCACGGGGCCGCCCACGGCGGGGCCTTCGACCGCTTCGGCACCCCGGGCGAGGTGCTGTTCTACGGCGGCCAGGTCTTCCTCGCCGGCGCCGTGGCGATGACGCTGTGGTCGGGCTTCGAGTTCTTCCGCGACGTCTGGCGGCAGCGCGACTCGCTGCGTACCCCGCAGCCGCAGCGCGACTGATCCCGCCCCCGCGGGGTCTCGCCAGCGGTGGTGGTGGCCCGCTTGCGTCACGATCCGATGAATTTGCGCGTTCTTCACGTCCGACCCTCGCGTCGGCGCAAGATCTGTTGCAGGATGCCTGAGGTTCCCGGTCGCCGGCGATCCCGCCGGATCCACCTGGCCGGAGAGCTTCACCTCGCGTTCTGGGAGAGCCCTTGTCTCGTCGTACGTCGTCACCTGCCTCGTCCATCGTCGCCACGCTCAGCCTCGGGCTCGTGGCAGCCACCCTCGCCGCGTCCCCGTCGGCCTCCGCTGCCCCACCGGATCCGCTCGTGGGCGAGGAACAGGTCCAGATCCTCGCGACCAACGACTTCCACGGGCGTCTGCTCGACGACGACCGCGGGCCCACGGCGGGTGCCGCGGTCCTCTCCGGCGCGGTCAAGCAGCTGCGCGGCGACAACCCCAACACGGTCTTCGCCGCCGCGGGAGACCTGATCGGCGCCTCGACGTTCGAGTCGTTCATCCAGCGCGACAAGCCCACCATCGACTCCCTCAACGAGGCCGGGCTCGAGGTCTCGGCCGTGGGCAACCACGAGTTCGACAAGGGCTACGACGACCTGGTCAACCGGGTCATCGCTCCCTACGACGCCACCACCAACCCCGAGGGCGGGGCGATGTGGAAGTACCTCGGCGCCAACGTCGAGGTGCGGCCCGGAAGCGGGGCCACCCCGCTCGACGAGGTGTGGATGAAGGAGATGAACGGCGTCCAGGTCGGCTTCATCGGTGCCGTCACCGAGCAGCTGCCCACGCTGGTGTCCCCGGACGGCATCGCCGACATCGAGGTGACCGACATCGTGGCGGCCAGCAACGCCGCGGCCGACGAGCTCGTGGCCGACGGCGCCGACGTCGTCGTGCTGCTGGTGCACGAGGGTTCTCCCGGCACCGACTGCGACGCGATGGACGACGACCCCACGTCCGACTTCGGCAGCATCGTCACCGGGGTCAACGACAACATCGACGGCATCGTCTCGGGCCACACCCACCTGAAGTACAACTGCTCGCTCCCGGTGGCCGGCTGGGCCGATCGCGCGGTGACGCAGCGCCCGGTCGTCTCGGCGGGTCAGTACGGCATGGCCCTCAACCAGCTGCTGTTCACCGTCGACACCGCCACCGGCGAGGTCACCGGCCTCGAGCAGAACGTGCTGGACCTCAAGGCCGACCCGTTGACCCCGAACTACCCGAGCGACCCGGTCGTCGCGGAGATCGTCGCCGATGCCAAGGAGAAGGCGGATGTGCTGGGGGCCGAGCCGCTGGGCGAGATCGCCGGCGAGTTCAGCCGCGCGAAGCTGGCTGACGGCGAGACCGTGAGCCGCGGCGGGGAGTCCACCCTCGGCAACCTCATCGCCGAGGTGCAGCGGTGGGCCACGGAGTCGCCGACCACGGGGTCGGCCGAGATCGCGTTCATGAACCCCGGTGGGCTGCGCGAGGACATGAAGTCCGCCACCGACGACTACCCCTCCACGCTGACCTACCGGCAGGCGGCCGGTGCGCAGCCGTTCGCCAACACCCTGGTCAACATGGACCTCACGGGCGCCCAGATCGAGTCCGTCCTCGAGGAGCAGTGGCAGGAGGCCGGGTCGAGCCGGCCGTTCCTGCGGTTGGGCATCTCCGAGGGCTTCACCTACAGCTACGTCCCGCCGGCTGCCGGCTCGCCGGACGGGACCAAGGGTGAGGTCACCGGGATGTGGCTCGACGGCGAGGCCCTCGACGACGACGCGACGTACTCGGTGACGGTCAACTCGTTCCTGGCCGCCGGCGGAGACGGCTTCGGCACGCTGAAGATGGCTTCCCGCCAGCAGGACACCGGCAAGACCGACCTGGAGTCGATGGTCGACTTCATGGCCGAGTTCGCCGACAACACGCCGTTGCCGGTGGACTACAGCCAGCGCTCGGTGGGAGCGGTCTTCCCGGACGGCGCCCCCGCGACCTACGGGCCCGGCGACACCGTGGACGTCGACCTGACGTCGCTGTCGATGACGGGCGTGTCCGACGTCCGGGACGACGAGGTCACGGTCAGCCTGGACGGCGACGACCTGGGCACGTTCCCGGTGGAGACCACCGTCCAGCCCGCGTTGCCGGGCTTCGACGAGGCCGGCACCGCGTCGGTCAGCGTCGTGCTCCCCGACGACGCCGCCGCCGGTGCCTCCGCGCTCGTGGTGACCGGCGCCGAGACCGGCACCGAGGTCCGGGTTCCGCTGGAGGTGGAGGCCGGTACGACGCCGCCGCCCACCAAGGCCGACCCGGTCATCAGGATCAAGGTCAAGCCGGGCAAGATCCGGGCCGGTCGGACCGAGCCCCGGGTGGTCGCCATCGTCCGCGGTGACGGCGAGAAGGCCACCGGACGGGTCCGGGTGAAGATCTCCGGCAAGGAGGCGCAGGTCGTCCGGCTCCGCAACGGGCGCGCCCGGCTCACCTTCGACCACCTCAACAAGGCCGGTCGCAAGAAGGCCCGGGTCAGCTATCGCGGCAGCGACACCATCGCCGCCGGGCACGAGAAGGTGACGTTCCGGGTCGTGCGCCGCTGACGCAGGCCGTCCATCCATCGTGAGGGAGCCGACCCGGTCGGGCCGGCTCCCTCCGGTGCGTCCCGGGCATCCTGGACGAGGAAGAAACCGGCCTCGGGTAGCGTTGCCACCGACGAACCGTCGAGACGGGGAAGCCGGCGGCCACCGCCGACGCCGAGCCGCCGAGCAGGAAGGAGATCCGGATGGTGCTGTACCGCCGACTGCTCGGTGACGTGCTGCGCGAGCGCCGCACGGAGCGCGGGATGACCCTGCGCGAGGTCTCCCAGGAGGCCCGGGTCAGCCTGGGCTACATCTCCGAGATCGAGCGCGGCCAGAAGGAAGCCTCCTCCGAGCTCCTTGCCTCCCTCTGCGGCGCGCTCGAGGCGCCGCTGTCCGCGGTGCTGCGCGAGGTCTCCGACGCGGTCGCGCTCGAGGAGGCCGCCCTCGCCGCGACCCCGATCATCGTCCGCCCGCGCACCAGCGCCCGCGACGTGGTCGCCTCCGCCGCCTGACTCTCAGTCGGGCGCCGGCTGGCAGCGCGGGCACCAGTACGTCGCCCGCTCCCGGCCGACCGGACCGGTCATCGCGACCTCCACCGGTGTCCGGCACCGTCGGCACGGCGAGCGGTCGCGGCGGTAGACCCACATCCGCTCCCGCTCGCGCAGGTCGCCGGTGGTGGACTGCACGGCCCGCTCCTTGTTGAGGTCGAGCATCTGCCGCCCGCGCCGGACCAGCCGGGGGAGCCCGCCGACCTCGCCGACCGGGGTGAGCGGGTGCACGCCGCTGACGAAGCAGAGCTCCGCGGCGTACATGTTGCCGATGCCGGCCAGGTTGGTCTGGTCGAGCAGGGCCTGCACCACCGGTCGCGCGGGGTCGGCGGTCAGACGCGCGAGGGCGACGTCCTCGTCCCAGTCGGGCCCCAGCAGGTCGGGGCCGAGGTGGCCGACGACGCTCTCCTCCTCCGCCGTGGGCAGCAGCTCGACGACGCCCAGGGAGAAGCCGACAGCCTGCACACCGGTCGTGGCGAGGACGACGCGCGCCTGGTGGGCGGGGCGGCTCCACCGGCGGCCGTCGCGGAAGACCCGCCAGCTGCCCTCCATCTTCAGGTGGGTGTGGAGGGTCCAGTGCTGCTCGCCGTCGCTGATCCGGGTGAGCAGGTGCTTGCCCCGCGACAGGCTCGCGGTGACCCGCGAGCCCGTCAGGTCGACGGTGGCCAGCTGCGGCACCCGGAAGTCGGTCGTGGTCAGCACCTGGTCGCGCAGCGACCGGTCGAGCAGGCGGGCCGCGCGGTAGACGGTGTCACCCTCAGGCACGGAGCCGCAACCCCCGGGGGGTGGCCACGAAGCCGGCGCTGTCGAGCGCGTGACGCAGTGGCGTCGACCCGGAGCCGAGCAGCTGCTCGCCGTCGGCCTTCTCGACCGTGAGACGCCCCAGCGCGCCACGGCGGGCGGTCTCGGCCAGCGCGGCGGCACCGGCGGTGAGCAGGTCGTCGTCGTCGGTCCAGGTCAGCAGCGTCTTGCCGCCGCGCTCGACGTAGAGCACGATGCGTCCGTCGACCAGGACGACGACCGCCCCGGCCTTGCGGCCCGGCCGGTGGCCGCGGGCCTCGGGCGTGGCGCCGGTGGAGGCCGGCCAGCCCAGCGCCGCGCCGTAGGGGTTGGCGGGGTCGGTGGCGGCGAGGGCGACGGCGGCGTTCTTGGTGGCGCCCGGCCGGGTGCCGGTGGACCCGCCGTCGGCGGGGGTCTCGGCGAAGGTGCGCAGGCGGTCGACCGCACCGGCGGTGCCGAACTGGGCGGCCCCCAGCCCGGCGACGAAGTAGCCGCGACGGCAACGGCCGGACTCCTCGAAGGCCGAGAGCACCTTGTAGACGGCGGCGAATCCGCCGGGCACGCGCTCGCTGACCACGGCTCCGCGGGTGACCACCCCGTGGCGGTCGAGCAGCCGCTCCGCAGCGGTGTGCGCCCGGCGGGTGGGGTCGGCATCGATCGCAGGGAGCAGCGCCCACCGACCCGCGGTCTCGGGCGGGCCGGTGCGGCCGATCCGCCCCGTGCGCGGCGGGGGACGCCGGCTGCGGTGGCTGGGGGTGCCGGCCCGGGTGAGCGCACGCAGCGGGGTGAGGGTGTCGTTGCTGACCCGCCCGGACCAGACGAGCTCCCACAGGGCCGACGAGAGGGCCGCGTCACCCGGGGCCTTGACGGCGTCCGCCAGCTGGCGGAAGAACCAGGCGCCGCCGGGCGCCAGGGCCTCGAGCACGGCCTGCTGGAGCTCGGTGAGGTCGTGGGCCGGGTCGGGGGTGGGCAGGGTGAGCGGGGCCTGGTCGGCGAGGTGGAGGGAGACCCAGCCGTCGGCTCCGGGCAGAGGACCATGACCGGCCCAGACGACCTCGCCGGACGCGGTGAGCTCGTCGAGGTAGGAGGGCTCGTAGTCACGGACCCGGGAGGAGAGCACGAGCGGCTCGAGGGCGGACGCCGGGACGGGGCAGCCGGCCAGCTGGTCGATCGCGGTGACCACCCCGTCGACCCCGCGCAGCGGCCCGCCCACGCGCTGCCAGGCCACCGTGAAGCGGCTCAGCGCCTCCGGCTCGACCGGCTCGACCTCCTTGCGCAGCCGGGCCAGCGAGCGCCGCCGCAGCCGGCGCAGCACCTCGGCATCGCACCACTCCGACCCGGAGCCCGAGGGCCGGAACTCGCCGTCGAGCACCCGCCCCTGCGCCGCGAGCCGCTGCAGGGTGTGTCGGACGACGGCGCCACCGAGGCCCAGGCGGGCGGCGACCTGGTCGGTGGTGAAGGGGCCGTGGGTGCGGGCGTAGCGCGAGACGAGGTCGGCCAGCGGGTCCTCGACCGGGTCGGTGAAGGCGTCCGGCGTGCCGGGCGGGACGGCCACGCCGAGGCCGTCGCGTAGGCGGCCGACGTCCTCGATCCCGGTCCAGCGCTCGGCCCCCGCCATCCGCACCTCGACGATCCGGCGCTGGGCCGTCATCGCCTCGAGCCAGCCGGCGACGTCGGCGCCCTCGGTGGCGCGCGCGACGATCTCCTCCGTGCTCAGCGGACCGAGGAGGCGCAGCAGGTCGACCAGGCCCTCGGCGTCGCGGGCCAGCCGGTCGGGCGTCAGTCGCTGGAGCTCGGCCTCGAGCTCGGCCAGGACCTCGGGGTCGAGCAGCTCGCGCAGCTCGGCGCGACCGAGCAGCTCGGCGAGCAGACCCTGGTCGAGCGAGAGCGCGGCGGCGCGGCGCTCGGCGATGGGGGAGTCACCCTCGTAGACGAACTGGGCGACGTACCCGAAGAGCAGGCTGCGGGCGTAGGGCGAGGGCGAGGTGGTGGTCACGTCGGTGACCGCCACCTCGCGCCGGTCGATCGAGCGCATCAGACCCACCAGCGCCGGCAGGTCGTAGACGTCCTGGAGGCACTCGCGCACGGCCTCCAGCACGATCGGGAACGAGGGGTACTTCGAGGCCACCTCGAGCAGCGCCGCGGCCCGCTGGCGCTGCTGCCACAGCGGCGAGCGGCGGCCGGGGTCGCGGCGGGGGAGCAGCAGCGCCCGGGCCGCGCACTCGCGGAAGCGTGCGGCGAAGAGCGCCGACCCGCCCACCTCCTGGGTGACCAGGCCGTCGATCTCGTCGGGCTCGAAGACGATCAGGTCGCCGGTGGGGGGCTCGGCGTCGGTGTCGGGGATGCGGATGACGATGCCGTCGTCGGAGGCGACCGCCTGGCCGTCGACGCCGTAGCGCTCGCGCAGCCGGGCGTTGATGGCCAGCGCCCAGGGCGCGTGGACCGGGACGCCGTACGGCGAGTGGACCACGAGCCGCCAGTCGCCGAGCTCGTCGCGGAACCGCTCGACCAGCAGGGTGGTGTCGGTGGGCAGCACGTTGGTGGCCTCGAGCTGCTCGTGGAGGTAGCCCACGAGGTTGCCCGCCGCCCACTCGTCGAGACCGGTGTCGCGCGCCTGCTGCTCGGCCTGGGCCCGGGGCATCGACCCCAGCTCGCGGGTGAAGGCCCCGATGGCCGCGCCCAGCTCGGCGGGACGGCCCAGGGTGTCGCCCTTCCAGAACGGCAGCCGGCCGGGGATGCCCGGGGCGGGCGTGACCAGCACCCGGTCGTGGGTGATGTCCTCGATCCGCCAGCTGGTGGCGCCGAGCGCGAAGATGTCGCCGACCCGCGACTCGTAGACCATCTCCTCGTCGAGCTCGCCGACCCGCTTGCCGGGCCCCTCGGCGCCGACCAGGAAGACGCCGAAGAGACCGCGGTCGGGGATGGTGCCGCCGCTGGTCACCGCGAGCCGCTGGGCCCCGGGGCGACCCGTGAGGGCGCCGGTGACGCGGTCCCAGACGATGCGGGGGCGCAGCTCGGCGAACTCGTCGGAGGGGTAGCGACCGCTGAGCAGGTCGAGGGTGGCGTCGTACGCCGAGCGCGGGAGCTGGGCGAACGACGCGCTGCGGCGGACCAGGTCGAACAGCTCGTCGGCGTCCCAGGCCTCCAGCGCGGTGGCGGCGACCACCTGCTGGGCCAGCACGTCGAGGGGGTTCGCCGGCACCCGCAGGGCCTCGATGCCGCCGGTGCGCATCCGGGCCACCGCGACCGCGGTCTGGGCGAGGTCGCCGCGGTGCTTGGGGTAGAGCACGCCGCGCGAGGTCTCGCCGACCTGGTGGCCGGCGCGACCGACCCGCTGCAGGGCGCTGGCCACGCTGGGCGGCGACTCGATCTGGACGACCAGGTCGACGGCGCCCATGTCGATGCCGAGCTCGAGGCTGCTGGTCGCCACCACCGCGGGGAGCCGCCCGCGCTTGAGGTCGTCCTCGATCAGCGCGCGCTGCTCCTTGGAGACCGAGCCGTGGTGGGCCTTGGCGATCACCGTCTCCGCACCGGACGTGGAGCCGGACTGGGCCATCACCTCCGCGGGGGGCCCGCCCGCGGCGGTCGCTGCGCCTTCGGCGGCCTCGGGGGACTCGGCCGCCTCGACCGCGTGGGCGCGGGTGGTGGCGATCTCGTTGAGCCGGGCGGTGAGCCGCTCGGCCAGGCGCCGGGAGTTGGTGAAGACGATCGTCGAGCTGTGCTGCTCGATCAGGTCGACGACCGACTCCTCGACATGGGGCCAGATGCTGGTGTTGCGCGGGGTGTCGGGGTCGCGCTCGGGGCTGTCGTCGAAGGCGTCGGGGGCGGTCATGTCCTCGACGGGGACGACGACCTTGAGGTCCCACGACTTCTCCGCGGGGGGCGCGACGATCTCGACCGGGGCCGATCCGCCGAGGAAGCGTGCGACCTCCTCCAGCGGGCGGACCGTGGCCGAGAGCCCGATCCGCTGGGTACGCCGGTCGAGCAGGGCGTCGAGCCGCTCCAGGGTCAGCGCCAGGTGGGCGCCGCGCTTGGTGCCGGCGACGGCGTGCACCTCGTCGATGATCACCGTCTCGACCCCCCGCAGCGACTCGCGGGCCTGGCTGGTGAGCATCAGGAACAGCGACTCCGGCGTCGTGATCATCACGTCGGGCGGCGAGGTCACCAGCCGGCGCCGGTCGGCGGCACTGGTGTCACCGGAGCGCACGCCGACGCGCAGCTCCGGGACCGGGGTGCCGAGCCGGTCGGCGGTGTGCCGGATGCCGGTGAGCGGCGAGCGCAGGTTGCGCTCGACGTCGACCGCGAGCGCCTTGAGCGGCGAGACGTAGAGGACCCGGCAGCGCTTGGTCTTGTCGGTGGGCGGCGCAGTGGTGAGCAGCCGGTCGATCGACCACAGGAACGCGCTCAGGGTCTTGCCCGACCCGGTCGGCGCCACCACCAGCGCGTTGCGCCCGGCGCCGATCGCGGCCCAGGCCCCGGCCTGCGCGGGTGTGGGCGAGGCGAAGGCAGCCGAGAACCACGTGCGCGTGGGCTCGCTGAAGAGGTCGAGGGGACCCGGGGTGTCCGACACGCCCACATCCTTGCTCACGGCACCCACAACCCCGGCCCGCCCGCGGGGTAGTCCCGGACGATCCCGGGCCGAAATGGCCTGCGATGACCCCGATTTCGTCCGGGACTACGCACCCGGGGGGCGGCGTCAGGTGGTGCGGAGCATCGGGGGCTGGATGACGGTGGCGGGGCCGCGGCGGTAGAGCAGCGCCTTGCGGCCGCCGGCCTCCGAGGGGACGCCGTGGGTCTCGGTCGGGACGACGAAGCCCTCGGTGCCGAGCACCTTGCGCCGGAAGTTGCCCAGGTCGGGCGGGGTGCCCCACACCGCGGCGTACACCGCGCGCAGCTCGGGCAGCGTGAACTGGTCGGCCACGAACTCGCGGGCCAGGGTGGTGTACTCCAGCTTGGAGCGGACCCGTTCGCGCGCGTCGGCGAGGATCACGGCGTGGTCGAAGGCCAGGTCGGGCCGGTCCGCGGCGTCGAGCAGGTCGGCGGCCGCCCACCACCGGGCCCCGGCGGCGTCGGAGCCGGCCGACGGCTCGGGCAGGTCGGGGGCGAAGGCGACGTGGGCGACCGAGACCACCCGCATCCGCGGGTCGCGGTCGGGGGCCGAGTAGGTGCGCAGCTGCTCGAGGTGTCCCGCGAAGCGCGCGACGCCGGTCTCCTCGTGCAGCTCGCGCCAGGCCGCGGTCTCGGCGTCCTCGTCGGGCTGCACGAAGCCGCCTGGCAGCGCCCAGGAGCCGGCGTACGGCTCCTCCCCGCGCTCGACGAGCAGGACGCTGAGGGCGTCGTGGCGGATCGTGAAGATGGCCAGGTCGACGGCGACCGCGAACGGCGGGTGCTCACTCATGCCGACCCCCGGGTCACGCCGGCCTCGCCCAGCTCGGACAGGGCCGCCTCGGTGCTCTCGGGAGCCACCCCCGCGTGCAACCCGTCGAGGAGGCGGACCTCGAGGCCGAGCCGGCGGGCGTCGAGCGCGGTGGCGCGCACGCAGTAGTCGGTGGCGATCCCGCTGACGTCGACCCCGACGACGCCGAGCTCGGCGAGGACGTCGGCCAGCGCGCGGCCGTCGTCGGTCGTGCCCTCGAAGGCGCTGTAGGCCGGGCGGCCCTGACCCTTGCGCACGTGGTGGGTCACGTGGCGGGTGTCGAGCCCGGGCGCGTAGTCGGAGCCTCCGGTGGTCGACACGCAGTGCACCGGCCACGTGCCGGCGTAGTCGGGCTCCTGGCCCGGGGCGTGGAAGTGGCCGCCGTTGGTGCCCTCGGGGTCGTGCCAGTCGCGGCTGGCCACGACGGCGGCGTACTCGGCGTGGTGCTCGGTGAGGTGGGCGGTGATCCGTCGGGCGACGGCGTCGCCGCCGGTGACGCCCAGCGATCCGCCCTCGACGAAGTCGTTCTGCACGTCGACGACGAGCAGGGCTCGTGGTCCGGTCATGCGGGTGCTCCTTCCGTGGGTGGTGCGGGTGGCGCGGGTGGCGCGGGTGCTGCGGGTGCTGCGGCGTCGGCGAGGCCGACGGTGAGGTGGGCGGGTCCGGCGGCGACGGTGGACGCGGCGGGCGGCAGCGTGGCGAGCTGGGCGGCGGTGAACTCGCGCACCTCCGCCAGGGTCGGGGCGTGGACCGTGCAGCCCGCACGCACGGCCGGGACCTGCAGCGGCCGGCCCGGCGGCGTGGTGCCGTCGACCGTGAACGACTCCGCGCTCACCAGCCCGCTGTCGTCGTAGCTGCGGGCCGCCAGCTTGCGCCCACCGACCGAGACCTTGGCAGCGGACTTCTTGGCCACGGCCCGCAGCGGGGCGTCGCGCCCGGGATGGTCGGCCACGGCGACGAGCTTGTAGACCAGCCCGGCGGTCGGGTGGCCCGAGCCGGTGGCGACGCGGGTGCCGACGCCGTAGCCGTCGATGGGGGCGTCGGCCAGGGCGGTGATCACGAACTCGTCGAGGTCGCTGGTCACGATGATCCGGGTCTCGTGGGCGCCCAGCTCGTCGAGCAGCGCCCGAGCCCGGTGGGACTCCTCGGCCAGGTCGCCGCTGTCGAGGCGGATCGCTCCCAGCGCCGGACCGGCCACACGGACCGCGGTCCGGATGCCCTCGGTGACGTCGTAGGTGTCGACCAGCAGGGTGGTGCCAGGACCCTGGGCGGCGACCTGGCTCGCGAAGGCGGCCTCCTCGCTGGTGTGGGCCAGCGTGAACGCGTGGGCGGCGGTCCCGACGGTGGGTACGCCGTGGCGCACGCCGGCGGCCAGGTTGCTGGTGGAGTCGAAGCCGGCGAGGTACGCGGCGCGGGCCACGGCCACCGCGGCCTCCTCGTGCGTGCGGCGGCTGCCCATCTCGACGAGCGGCCGCCCGGCCGCGGCGGTGGCCATCCGGGCCGCGGCGCTGGCGATCGCGGTGTCGTGGTTGAGCACGCTCAGCAGGAGCGTCTCGAGGACCACGCACTCGCCGAGGCTGCCGGTGACGGTGAGCACCGGGCTGCCGGGGAAGTAGAGGTCGCCCTCACGGTAGGCGTCGATGTCGCCGGTGAAGCGGAACTCCCGCAGGTAGTCCGCTGTCCCCGGACCCACGACACCCTGAGCCAGCAGCCAGTCGACCTCGTCGGCGGAGAAGCAGAACCCCTCGATCAGCGGGAGCAGCCGGCCCAGCCCGGCCAGGACGCCGTACCTCCGACCCTCGGGGAGCCGGCGCGCGAAGGCCTCGAAGACGGCCCGGTGGTGGACGCTCCCCTCGGTGACCCAGGCGTCGAGCATGGTCAGCTCGTAGCGGTCGGTGAGCATCCCCGGTGAGCTCGTCATCGTCACCCCTTGTTGTAGTCATCATGACCATAACATCCTGGGCGGCGACCGCAGATCGCGACGACGGCTGCCTCCGGACGCCGAAATGCCCAGCGATGGACGATGATGGGCACGCCGGACGTGGAGGCCGGGAGGAGGTGGTGACCTGATGAGCACCGTGCTGCTCTTCAACGCCTCCCACGAGCCGCTGGGCCGGGTCACCTTCCAGCACGCGGTGCGAATGCTCTTCCGCGAGGTCGCGGTGGTCCACGAGGCGGTCGGGGAGAAGACGATCGGCCCCTACCCCTGGCCCAAGACCGTGCGGCTGGTCCGCTACGTCACGGCCAAGTGGCTGCACCGCCCCGCCGGCTGGACCAAGCGCGGCGTGCTGATCCGCGACCGGCACCGGTGCGTCTACTGCGGGGCCCACGCCGCCACCATCGACCACATCCTGCCCCGATCGCGCGGCGGCGACTGGTCCTGGCTCAACACCGTCGCCGCCTGCCAGCACTGCAACGAGCGCAAGGGCAACCGCACCCCCGCCGAGGCGCACATGCGCGCCCGCGGCAGCCCCTGGCACCCCACGCGCGCCCAGCTCGTCGCCCTGGCCGACCCCGGCGCCTGACGTCGTTCGCTCGCCTGGCGCCCTCGGTGCGTGGGCTTCGGGGGCGGTTCGGGTGCAATTGCTGGCGCGGTGCCCTGTCCGGGGCGTCGGGGAGGGCACCACGGCGACAATTGAACGGAAACTGCCCCTGCGCCGGCTCGGTAGGCTTCGAGGCATGAGCAGGCGGAGCTGGGTGGCCGGCGCCGTCGCGTCGGTCGTGCTGGCGGCGGGGCTGTGGGCGTTCGAGCCGTGGCGAGCCGTCACCAGCAGCGAGCTCGACGAGGCGCTGCCGAGCGCGCCGGCCGCGGCACAGACCGTGGACCCGGCGTACGTCGAGTCCTCGGAGGCGTCGGCCGCGGAGCCGGCGCCGGAGACGCAACCCGCACCCGAGCCCGCACCCGAGCCCGCGCTGGTCGACCTGGCGGCGGGTGACTTCGAGACCGCCGAGCACGACACGACGGGCCGGGCGCGCATCGTGGAGCTGGCCGACGGGAGCCGGTTCGTGCGGCTGGAGGACCTCGCCACGTCCGACGGTCCCGACCTGCACGTGTGGGTGACCGACCAGCCCAGTGGCGGATCGTGGGGCTCCTACGACGACGGCCGCTTCCTGCGCCTCGGCGAGCTCAAGGCCACTCACGGCAACCACAACTACGCGATCCCCGCCGATGCCGACCTGGGCGGCCTGCGCTCGGTCGTGATCTGGTGCGACCGGTTCGACGTCGCGTTCGCCTCGGCCCCCGTGACGCTCTAGTCCGCCCCGGCGCGGCTACAGCCGCAGCGCCCACACCGCCGTGTCGATCCAGCGGCCCTGCTTGAAGCCGACCTCGGGCAGCACCCCGACCCGCTCGAAGCCGCAGCGCCGGTGCAGCGCCTCGCTGGCCGGATTCGGCTGCGCGACCACCGCGAGCACGGTGTGCACCTCGTCGGCGCGCAGCCGCGCGAGCAGGTCGTCGTACAGCGCACCCCCGAGGCCGCGGCCCTCTGCTCCGGGCATGAGGTAGACCGAGATCTCCCGGGTCCGTGCGTACGCCGGCCGGGGACGGTACGTCGTCGAGCAGGCGTAGCCGAGCACCGTGCCGACGTCCTCCGCCACGAGCAGGTGGTCGCCCGGCTCGGTGCTGGCCAGCCGCGCCTCCCAGGAGGACAGCGGTGGCGGCACCACGTCGAAGGTCGCGACGCCGGTCAGCACCTGGTGGTCGTAGACCGACTTCACCGCAGGCAGGTCGGTCACGGCGGCCGGTCGCACGAGCATGACGCCATCTTCACGTGGGTTGGCCGGTACGCCGGCGGCGGGGCCCCGCACCCGCTGCGATCATGGACGCATGAACGAGCAGCCCGTTGGGGCACCCGATGTCGACCCCGACACCAAGGACTGGACCTGGGTCCTCGACCGGCCCTGCCCCGAGTGCGGGCTGGTCGCCGCCGACGTCGAGGCCGCCGAGCTCGGCCCACGGCTGCTGGACAACGCCTCGGCCTGGCTCCCCGTGCTCGCGGCGCCCGGGTCCGCCACGCGACCGCGCGCCGACGTGTGGTCGCCCACCGAGTACGCCTGCCACGTCCGCGACGTGCACCGCGTCTTCGCCACGCGGGTCCGGCTGATGCTCGAGGTCGAGGATCCCGAGTTCGCGAACTGGGACCAGGACGCCACCGCCGTCGCCGAGCGCTACGACCTGGTCGGCGCCGAGGAGGTCGGCCCGGCTCTGGTGTCCGCGGCCGGCGAGGCGGCCTCGCTCTACGACGTCGTGCCCGACCACCAGTGGGCCCGCACCGGGCGGCGCGACAACGGCAGCAGCTTCACCGTCCTCTCCCTGGGTCGCTACCACCTCCACGACGTCGTCCACCACCTCCACGACGTGGGGGCTGGATGAGCGGGGCTGGGTGAGCGGGGCTGGATGAGCGGGGCTGGGTGAGCCTGGCAGGGTGACGGCATGCGGCACACGGAGTTCTGGTCCCGGATGGAGGCTGCCCTCGGCGCCGGCTACTACCGCGTGTGGGCCGACCAGTTCGTGATGGCGGACCTGGGGCGGCGTACGGCCGCGGAGGCGCTCGAGGCCGGCGTCCCGCCCAAGCAGGTCTGGCTCGCGGTGTGGGAGTCGCTGGGGCTCCCGCCCAGCGAGCGCTGACCCAGCGCCGACCCAGCGCCGACCCAGCCCAGCGTCGACCCAGCGCCGACCCAGCGCCGACCCGCGTCAACCACCGGCTGGCAGAGTGGCCGCGTGAGCAACGCACCCCTCCGGCCCGCCGAGGTCGCCGTCATCGGTGGCACCGGCTTCTACTCCTTCCTCGACGACCCGAGCGAGCACGCCGTCGACACGCCGTACGGCGCCCCGTCGGCGCCGGTGTCGATCGGCACCGTCGCCGGGCGCAGCGTGGCCTTCCTGCCGCGGCACGGCCGGCACCACGACCACCCGCCGCACGCGATCAACTACCGCGCCAACCTGTGGGCGCTGCGGTCGCTGGGCGTGCGCCAGGTGCTGGCGCCGTGCGCCGTCGGCGGGCTGCGCGACACCGTGGCGCCCGGCGACGTCGTGGTGCCCGACCAGCTGGTCGACCGCACCCACCGCCGGATCGGCTCCTACGTCGAGCGCGGCGCCTGCCACCTGCCGTTCGCCGACCCCTACTGCGAGCGGCTGAGCGGCGCGGTCGCCGCCGCGGCGCCCGAGGTCACGCAGGGCGGGACGATGGTGGTCGTCGAGGGCCCGCGCTTCTCGACCCGCGCCGAGTCGCGCCACTACGCCGACCAGGGCTGGGACCTGATCAACATGACCGGCGCCCCCGAGGCGGCGCTGGCCCGCGAGATGCGCCAGTGCTACACCGCGATCGCGCTGGTCACCGACATGGACGCCGGCGCCGAGTCCGGCGCCGGGGTGGGCCAGGAGGAGGTCTTCGCGCTGTTCAAGGCCAACCTCGAGCGGCTCACCGGCCTGCTCACCGACACCATCGCCGCCCTGCCCGACCCCGACGGCTGCTCGTGCAGCACGTGGGCCGACCAGGTCGAGCTCACCTACGAGGTCCCGGGACCCGTCGCGTGAAGGTGCTGCTCACCGGCTCGGCCGGCTTCATCGGCACCGCCATCGGCGACCAGCTGGAGGTCGCCGGCGACGAGGTGGTGCGCGTCGACCTGATGCTTCCCAGCGCCCACGGCGCCACCACCCCGCCCGACGGCACCGCCCAGCTCGACGTCCGCGACGCCGCGACCGCCCCGGAGTGGCGCGACCTGCTGCGCGGCGTCGACGTGGTCTGCCACCAGGCCGCGATCGTCGGGGCGGGGGTCAAGGTCGGCGACCTGCCGGAGTACGCCGGCCACAACGACCTCGGCACCGCGGCGCTGCTGGCGGCGATGCACGAGGCCCGGGTCGACCGGCTGGTGCTGGCCTCCTCCATGGTCGTCTACGGCGAGGGCCGCTACGCCTGCCCCGACCACGGACCGCAGGTGCCCGGCCCCCGCGCGGTCGCGGCGCTCGAGGGCGGCGACTTCGACAACCACTGCCCGCGCTGCGGCACCGCGCTGGGCTGGGAGCTGGTGGACGAGGACGCGCGGCTCGACCCGCGCAGCAGCTATGCCGCCAGCAAGCTCGCGCAGGAGCACTACACCTCCTCGTGGGTGCGCCAGGCCGGGGCCTCCGCGGTGGCTCTGCGCTACCACAACGTCTACGGACCCGGCATGCCCCGGGACACGCCGTACTCGGGGGTGGCGGCGATGTTCCGCTCCTCGCTGGAGCGCGGCGAGGCCCCGAAGGTCTTCGAGGACGGTGGGCAGATGCGCGACTTCGTGCACGTCGCCGATGTCGCGAGGGCCAACCTCGCAGCACTGCGCGCAGTGGTCGAGGGACCCGCCGAGGCGTACGCCGCCTACAACGTCTGCTCGGGCCAGCCGATCGACATCCTCGACGTCGCCCGTCAGGTCGCGGCCGGCTCGGCCCGCGCCGTCGAGCCCGACGTGACCGGCGGCTTCCGCGCCGGCGACGTGCGCCACATCGTGGCCTCGCCGGCTCGGGCGAGCGCCGAGCTGGGCTTCACCGCCGAGATAGGTCCCGAGCAGGGCCTGCAGGAGTTCGCCACGGCGCCGCTGCGGGCCTGAGCCGCGGGTGGGGGCAGCCGCAGCGAGGTACCAGCGTCTGCTGGTAATCCGGCGCTCCCGGGCTGTTGCGGAGGCCCAGAAGCGCCGAAGGCGGCCCAGGAGCTGGTACGTCGGCCCGGGTATGTCGCCACCCGGTGGCCGCCCGGCCGTCACCCGACTGGCGTCACGCGCAGGGGCGGGTCACCAGCTGGTGTAGAGCAGGTGCTGGACGACCAGCGCGAACACCACCTGCAGCCCGAGCCCCCAGCGACGCCAGCCGTCGGGCAGCAGGGCCAGCGAGACCGTCAACCACGGGACGAACGGCAGCCAGATCCGCTCCACCTCCGACTTCGACATGCCCGAGAGGTCGGCGGCGAGGACGGTCGCGACCGCGGCGGCGACGAGCAGCGAGGGAGCGCGTGGGGCCCGGCGCCCGGCCGCGACGAGGTGCCCGATCCCGGCGCCGATCAACGGTCCGGCGGCGATCAGCAGGGCCCCGAGGTTGCCCCAGACCCAGTACCACTGCGGCCGCTCGCTGGCCACCCCCGCCTGGTAGCGGTCGACCAGCACGGGGTAGGCCTCCCACCAGGCGAAGCCGGCCACCGCGAAGCCCAGCACCACGACCAGCGCGGCTCCGGCGGCGACCGGCAGCGGCCGCCAGGACCGGGCGGCCCAGAGCACGGCCAGGGCCAGCAGGCCGAGCAGCGGGAGGCCGTAGGAGAGCATCACGCACGCGCCGAGCAGCAGCCCGGCGAGGACCGACCAGGCCAGGAAGGTCCGGCCCCGTCCGGCTGACGCGGCGGTGGCGCCGAGCGCGAGGCAGGCCAGGCCCCACGCCGCCACGGTCGCGAACATCGCGTCGGCCGAGACCGCCATGAAGACCGCAGCCGGGGTCAGGACCAGGAACGGCGCGGCGCGGCGGGCGACCTGCTCGGCACCCAGCGCACGCAGGGTGACCATGACGGCGGGCGCGGTCGTGGCCGCCAGCCCGGTGACGACCAGCGCGGCGGCGAGGTCGCCGCCGAGCCCCACCTTGACCAGCCCGACGAAGAACAGCAGGGCTCCCGGCGGGTGGCCGGCGACGTGGGTCACCCAGGCGTCCTCGAGGCCGTAGGGGATGCGGTCCACGTACGTCGAGAGCACCAGGCCGACGTCGTCGACCTCGCGCGCGGTCTCGAGGTACTCGTAGGGGTTGCCCAGGACCCTGGTCAGGCCGGCCTCGCCGTCGACCAGGGCGAGCGCGACCAGCCAGGCGCTGCCGGCGGCGAAGCACACCAGCAGCAGCATCCGCCACGGGAGCCGCGCGGCCACCCGCTCGGCGTACCGCCAGCCCAGCAGGGCCAGCGCGATGCCCAGCGCCGAGAGCGGCACGACCTTCGGGTCCCAGAAGCCGTGCAGGGGCGGGAACTGGACGCGGTCGTCACGACGGGTCTCGGTGTCCCAGCCGAAGACGAACGGCAGCAGGATCGAGGCGGTCACGAGCAGCGCGGCGACGCCCAGCCCGACCCAGGGCGCCGCTCGGGAGGGCGCGACGGCACCTGCCGTGGGGGCGGCCGGGGGGCCTGCTGCGGGGCCTGCCGGGGGGACGGTCGCCATGTCCTGAGCATAGGGACGCCACCACGAGGCCCGGCTCGGAAGCCGGCGCCACTGGTGGCAGGCACTACGTTCACACCATGCCGACCCCTGAGCACGCCGGTGTGCCCGTGTGCGACCTGGTGCTGCCCTGCCGCGACGAGGGTCCGGCCCTGCTGGGTCTGCTGCCCCGCGTGCCGGCGGCGTTCCGGGTCATCGTGGTCGACAACGGCTCCTCCGACGACACCGCTGCGGTGGCCCGCCGGCTCGGCGCCACGGTCGTCACCGAGCAGACCCCGGGGTACGGCGCCGCCGTGCACGCCGGCCTCGAGGCGGCCACGGCCGACTACGTCGCGTTCATGGACGGCGACGCCTCCTTCGACCCCGACGACCTCGTGCCGCTGCTGGCAGAGGTCCGCTCCGGGCGAGCCGACCTCGCCGTGGGGCGCCGGCGACCGGTCGGCCGAGGCGTCTGGCCCTGGCACGCCCGGGCCGGCAACGCCCTGATCGTGGCCTGGCTCCGACGCCGGATCGGGATGGCCGCCCACGACATCGCACCCATCCGGGTCTGCCGTCGCGCCGAACTACTGGCACTGGACGTGCAGGACCGACGGTTCGGCTACCCCGTGGAGCTGCTGCAGAAGGCCACCCGGGCGGGCTGGCGGTTCCACGAACGGGACGTGGGGTACCACCCGCGGGCAGTGGGTACCCGGTCGAAGGTTTCCGGGTCCGTGAAGGGAACCGTGCGTACGGCCCGTGACTTCTGGAAGGTGTTGAGCTGATGCGTCTGCTGGTCGTCGCCAAGGCGCCCGTGCCGGGGCGCGTCAAGACGCGCCTGGGTGCCGTGATCGGTCTCGACGCAGCGGCGGGGGTCGCCGCAGCCTCCTTGCTCGACACCCTCGACGCCTGTGCCGCCGCTCTGGGGCCCGAGCGCTGCCACCTCGCGCTCGACGGCGAGCTGCTCGACGCCGTGTGCGGGCCGGAGATCATCGCGGCCCTGGAGGGCTGGATCATCACGGCCCAGCGCGGACACGGGTTCGCGGCGCGCCTGGTCGCCGCCCACGAGGACGCCGGGGTGGGGCCCGTCGTGCAGATCGGCATGGACACCCCGCAGGTCACCGCCGGCCACCTCGCCGACGCCTTCACCGCCCTGGTCGACCAGGACGCCGTCCTCGGCCCGGCCGACGACGGCGGCTGGTGGGCGCTCGGTCGCCGCGACCCGCGCGTCGTGACGCCGGTCGGCGAGGTCGCCATGTCCGAGCCCACGACGTACGACGACACCCGGCAGGCTCTGCTCGCCCAGGGCCTGCGGGTCGGGACCACCGGTCCGCTCCGCGACGTCGACACCGTGGAGGACGCCGACGCGGTCGCCGCCACGATCCCGCACAGCCGCTTCGCCGCCGCCTGGCAGACCGTGCGCCAGGAGACGACATGACCCTCGCCGACAACTCCTTCTCCTCGGTCTTCTCGGCCGCCCTGCAGGGCGTGCCGTGCCGCGTGGTCGGCCTCGGCGACGAGGCCCGGCACCTCCCCGTCACGGACTGGGCCCAGGAGGCCGACGCAGACGACCAGGAGGTCCTGCGGCACTGCGTGGGCCCGACGATCGACATCGGCTGTGGCCCCGGGCGGATGGCCGCGGCCCTGGCCGACATCGGCCACGTGGTGCTCGGCATCGACGTCGTGCACGAGGCGGTCGGGCAGACCCGCGAGCGCGGGGTGTCGGCGCTGCGGCGCGACGTCTTCGACGACCTGCCGGGGGAGGGCCGCTGGTGCACGGCCCTGCTCGCCGACGGCAACGTCGGCATCGGTGGCGACCCCGTGGCCCTGCTGAGGCGGGTGCGCGAGCTGCTCGACCCCCGGGGTCGTGCCGTCGTCGAGCTGGAGGCGCCCGGCGTCCCGGCCACCTCGACCTGGGCCGCGTTGGAGGTCGACGGCACCCGCAGCCGCCCCTTCCGGTGGTCGGTGCTCGGCGTGGACGACGTCCGGTCCGTCGCCCACGAGGCGGGCTGGGAGGTCGAGGCGGTGCACCGCGTCGGCCGGGACCGCTGGGTCGCCGTCCTCGAAGAACCCCGGTGAGCAGCCGGACGGCCCTGCGTCCGCCGGCCCCGGAGGACTTCCCGTCGCGGCTGCGCAGCCCCGCGGTCGCCGCACGTGTGGGGGTCTGGCTCGGCATCGCCTTCGCGATCTGCTTCCTGACCGGGCTGGTGAGCCACTACGCCCAGGAGACCTCGCAGCCGATCCCGTTCCCGGCCAGCCCGTCCTGGGGCTACCGGCTGACCCAGGGCCTGCACGTCACCTCCGGCATCGCGGCCATCCCGCTGCTGCTGGTCAAGCTGTGGTCGGTCTTCCCGCGGCTCTTCGAGCGTCCGCCGTTCGGCGACGTACGCCGGCTCGCGGTCACGGCGCTGGAGCGCGCCTCGATCGGCCTGCTCGTGGCCGCCGCGGTCTTCCAGCTCGCCAGCGGGCTGATGAACTCCGCACAGTGGTACCCCTGGAGCTTCTCCTTCCGCTCGACGCACTACGCCGTGGCGTGGGTGGCGATCGGGTCGCTGGTGGTGCACATCGCCGTCAAGCTGCCGATCATCCGCGACGCCCTCACCGGCGACGTCGAGGACACCACCCACGACCGCGGGACGGCGACCCGCGCCGGGGTGCTCAGCCGCCGCGGGCTGCTCAGGACCACCTGGGTCGCCACCGGCGTCGCGGTGCTGGCCACCGCCGGGTCCACGGTGCCGCTGCTGCGCCGGGTCTCGGTCTTCGGGGTGCGCTCGGGCGACGGGCCGGGCGGGATCCCGATCAACAAGTCCGCGGCCGCCGCCAAGGTGACCGCCAGCGCCACCAGCGCGTCGTACGCGCTCGAGGTCGTCAACGGGGACCGGACGGTGAGCCTGACGCGCGAGGACCTGCTCGCGCTGGAGCAGCGCAGCGAGGACCTGCCGATCGCGTGCGTGGAGGGCTGGAGCGCCAGCGGCACCTGGACCGGCGTGCGGGTGCGCGACCTGCTCGACCTCGTCGAGGCGCCGCGGGGGAGCGACGTGGTGGTCCGGTCGCTCCAGGAGTCCGGGCCGTTCCGGGTGACGACGCTGCAGGGCAACTTCGTCGACGACGACCGCACCCTGCTCGCGCTCGCGCTCAACGGCGAGCCGCTGGCCATCGACCACGGCTACCCCTGCCGGGTCATCGCCCCCAACCGGCCGGGCGTGCTGCAGACCAAGTGGGTCGGCCGGATCGAGGTGGCCACGTGACGGCCAGGCTCACGATCGGGGCGGTCGGGGTGGCCCTCGGCGTGTACGGCGCGTTCCTGCTGCTGACCCGGGCCTCCACCGACGGGCTCGTCAACGCCGGCGTGTGGCTCGCCGGTGGGGTGCTGCTGCACGACGTGGTCCTGTCCGCGGTCGTGCTGCTGGGCGGGCTCGCGGTCACGCGGGTGCTGCCGGCGCCGGTGCGGCCGCCGGCCGTCGTGGCCCTCGTCGTGGTCGGCACGTTGAGCATCGTGGCGTTCCCGGTGCTCGGCCGCTTCGGTGCCCGCGAGGACAACCCCACGCTGCTCGACCGGCCCTACCTCGGCTCCTGGCTGGTGCTCCTCGCGGTCGCTGTCGTCGCGGTCGCCGTGGCCGGGGTGGTGCGCTCGCGGCGTGCCGGTCCTGCCTCCGGTGCTGGGGCGCCCTCCGCCGGGCCGGCTCCCGACCCGGACCTCTGAGAGGCGCACGATGGCCGAGTCGCAGGCCGGCGAGAGGCAGCTGGAGAGCTCGCGCCGCGAGCTGGTCTCGTGGGTCTCCCACGACCTCCGCACACCGCTGGCGGGTCTGCGCGCGCTCCTCGAGGCGCTCGAGGACGGTGGCGTCCCCGACCTGACGCGCGCACACCGCCAGATCCGCTCGGAGGTCGACCGGATGACCCGGATGGTCGAGGACCTCCTCGAGCTGTCGCGGAGCGACGCGGGCACGGCCCAGCCGGGCGTCGTACGCGCCGACGAGTCGGCCGGCGGCACCCCGGGGGCGGCCGCGCCCTGAGTCCTCGACACGCCGCGCCGCCAACGTGTGTCGAACACGTGTTCGGGTTAGATTGGGCGGGCAGCAAGGCGCTGGTCGCCGTCGCGACGGGGAGTTTTCCACAGGCTCCGTCCGACCCGGCCGGCACTGTCGGTGGTCCCGTCTAGCGTCCAGCCTGACGACGACACGACACCCAACATCTCGACGAAGGACGGACATCATGGCTGGTGGAGACCGCGAGACCCGCGACCCCCGCGACAAGGCGCTCGACGCGGCGCTGCTCAACATCGAGAAGCAGTTCGGCAAGGGCTCGGTGATGCGGCTCGGCGACGAGACCCGCGCCCCGCTCGAGGTCATCCCCACGGGCTCGATCGCCCTCGACGTGGCGCTGGGCCTCGGCGGCCTGCCGCGCGGCCGCGTGGTCGAGATCTACGGCCCGGAGTCCTCCGGCAAGACCACGGTCGCCCTGCACGCGGTGGCCAACGCCCAGGCGGCGGGCGGCATCGTGGCCTTCATCGACGCCGAGCACGCCCTCGACCCCGACTACGCGAAGAACCTCGGCGTCGACACCGACGCGCTGCTGGTCTCCCAGCCCGACTCCGGTGAGCAGGCGCTCGAGATCGCCGACATGCTGATCCGCTCCGGCGCCCTCGACCTGATCGTCATCGACTCCGTGGCCGCCCTGGTGCCCCGCGCCGAGATCGAGGGCGAGATGGGCGACAGCCACGTGGGTCTGCAGGCCCGGCTGATGAGCCAGGCGCTGCGCAAGATGACCGGTGCCCTCAGCAACTCCGGCACCACGATGATCTTCATCAACCAGCTGCGCGAGAAGATCGGCGTCATGTTCGGCTCGCCCGAGACGACCACCGGCGGCAAGGCGCTGAAGTTCTACTCCTCGGTGCGCCTCGACGTGCGCCGCATCGAGACCCTCAAGGACGGCACCGACATGGTCGGCAACCGCACCCGGGTCAAGGTCGTCAAGAACAAGGTCGCCCCGCCGTTCAAGCAGGCCGAGTTCGACATCATGTACGGCAGGGGCATCAGCCGCGAGGGCGGGCTGATCGACGTGGGCGTCGAGGCGGGCCTGGTCCGCAAGGCCGGCGCTTGGTACACCTACGAGGGCGACCAGCTCGGCCAGGGCAAGGAGAACGCCCGGACCTTCCTCAAGGACAACCCCGACCTGGCCAACGAGCTGGAGAAGAAGATCCTCGAGACGCTCGGGGTCGGCCCCGCGGTGGACACCCCCGCCGAGGTCTCCGACCTGTCCGACGAGCCCATCGGCGTCAATGACTTCTGACCCGCTGGCCGACGAGCGCCCGCCCCCGTCGTGGGCGGGCGACGTCGGCGCCGGGGTCGACGCCTGGACGCGTCGAGGGGGCGACCGGGCGGCGCCGCCCCCGGAGGACCGGGCGGTGGAGGTGCCCGAGGCCGACCAGGAGGCGGTCGCGCGCAAGATCCTGCTCGACCAGCTGACCGGTCAGGCCCGCAGCCGCAGCGAGCTGGCCACCAAGCTGGCCGCCAAGAACGTGCCTGCCGAGCTCGCCGGCGCGCTGCTCGACCGGTTCGAGGAGGTCGGGCTGATCGACGACGAAGCCTTCGCCCGCAGCTGGATCGCCAGCCGTCAGCCCGGCAAGGCCCTGGCGCGCCGCGCCCTGGCCCAGGAGCTGCGCCGCAAGGGCATCGACGACGAGGTGGCCCGGGAGGCGCTCGACGAGATCGACCCCGCCGACGAGGAGACCGCCGCCCGGGGCCTGGTCCGCAAGAAGCTGCGGACCCTGGCGCGGGTCGACGACACCACGGCCACGCGGCGGCTGGTGGCGATGCTGGCCCGCAAGGGCTACCCCTCCGGCCTGGCCTTCTCGGTGGTCCGCGACGAGCTCGCGGCGCGGGGTCGCAGCGGCCCCGACGACACGCTCGACTGAAACCCTTCCGCCGTGCGTCATGATGGCGCCGTGATCACCAGCAAGCTGCGCCTCCCGCCCGGCCCGGTCGACCTCACCAGGATCGACTCGGGGGCGACCCCGGGTTTCGACGGTGACAAGGCCGAGGGCAAGACCGCGCTGTTCGAGCTCGGCGACGAGCTCGCGGACCTGCAGGAGCGCCTGTTCGCCGAGCACACCACCGACTCCCGCCGCTCGGTGCTGCTGGTGCTGCAGGGCATGGACACCTCCGGCAAGGGCGGGGTGCTCAAGCACACCGTAGGCCTGGTGGACCCCCAGGGCGTCTCGATCACCTCCTTCAAGAAGCCGACCGAGGAGGAGCTGGGCCACGACTTCCTGTGGCGCATCGAGCGGGCGCTGCCCCGCCCGGGCTTCCTGGGGGTCTTCGACCGCTCCCACTACGAGGACGTGCTGATCGGCAGGGTCCGTGAGCTGGCCGACCCCGAGGAGATCGAGCGCCGCTACGACGCGATCAACGACTTCGAGGCCGAGGCCCTGGCCGCCGGGACCACGATCATCAAGTGCATGCTGCACATCAGCGCCGACACCCAGCGCGAGCGGCTGCTGCGGCGGCTGCGCAAGCCGGAGAAGTACTGGAAGTTCAACCCCGGCGACATCGACGAGCGCCGCGCGTGGCCGCTCTACCGCGAGGCCTACGAGATCGCCCTCGAGCGCACCAACACCGAGGTCGCCCCCTGGTACGTCGTCCCCAGCGACCGCAAGTGGTACCGCAACCTGGCCATCGGGATGCTGCTGCGCGAGACCCTCGCCGGGATGGCCCCGCGATGGCCGGTCGCCGACTTCGACCCGGAGGAGCAGCGCCAGCGACTGCTCACGGAGGAGCCGGTGCGGTGAGCCTCCCCGTGGTCCGGGTGACCCGCTACGTCACCCCGCTGCGCGAGGGCGGCAGCCTGCCCGGTCTGGTCGAGGCCGACGACCTCGGCACCTACGTCTGCAAGTTCCGCGGCGCCGGGCAGGGCGCCCGGGTGCTGGTGGCCGAGGTGGTGGTCGGCGAGCTGGCGCGGCGGATCGGGCTGGCCACCCCGCGGCTGGTGGTGCTCGACCTCGACGCCGAGATCGCCCGCTACGAGGCCGACGAGGAGGTCCAGGACCTGCTGCGGGCCAGCACGGGGACCAACCTCGGCATCGACTTCCTGCCGGGGTCGTTCGGGTTCGACGGCCACGCTCCCGGCGGGGAGGCGGAGGCCGCCAAGGTGGTCTGGCTCGACGCCTTCTGCGCCAACGTCGACCGGTCCTGGCGCAACCCCAACCTGCTGCTCTGGCACGGCGACCTGTGGGTGATCGACCACGGCGCGGCGCTCTACTTCCACCACGCCTGGCCGGGGGGCGTCACCGACCCCGAGCGCTTCGCGGCCCAGCCGTGGGACCCGACCGACCACGTGCTGCTCGAGCGCGCCGGGTCGCTGCGGGAGGCCGATGCCGAGCTCAGCGGGCTCATCGACGAGGCGCTGCTGCGCGAGGTCGTCGACCTGGTCCCCGACGTGTGGCTCGAACCGGTCCCGGGCGCGGAGACCCCGGTGCAGCAGCGTGCCGCCTACGTCGCCTTCCTCACCGCGCGGCTCGGCACCCGCCAGTGGCTGCCGGGGGTGGGCCCGTGAGCGCCACGTCGACCGCGTTGTCCTACCAGTACGTCGTGCTGCGCTGCGTGCCACGCGTGGACCGCGAGGAGTTCCTCAACGTCGGGGTCGTGGTGTTCTGCCACGCCACGGGCTTCCTCGGGGCCGCCTGGCACGTCGACCCCGAGCGGTTGCGCGCGATGGACCCGCTGGTCGACGTCGACCAGCTGTGCGAGGCGCTCGGCTTCGTCGACCGCGTCTGCGCGGGAGAGCCGGACGCCGCGGCGGCGGCCGCCGCGCCGGTGAGCCAGCGCTTCGGGTTCCTCAAGGCGCCGCGCAGCACGATCCTCCAGCCCGGCCCGGTCCACGGCGGGCTGACCGACGACCCGGCCCGCCAGCTCGACCACCTGCTGCACCGGCTCGTCGGCTGAGGTCGAGCCGGCCCGGCACGGAGGCTCAGACGGGGACGAGCTCCACGGCACCCACGGCGTAGCGGGCCAGGATCGTGCGGGCCACCTCGGGGTGGGCGCCGATCGGCTCGGAGACGGCGATGGCGCCGGCCTCCAGAGCCAGCTCGCCGGCCCGGTCCACGAGCGGACCGGGGGCCAGGAAGAGCGAGGCCACCGCGATGTGCCGACGGCCCTGGCCGCGGAAGGCGCGGACGGCCTCGCCGGTGGCCGGCGGTGCGCTGGCGGCGTACGCGGCGGTGACGGGGAGCTTGTGGTGGGTGCCCCACAGCCGCGCGAGCCGGGCCACGGCCTGGTTGGCCAGCGGGTCGGTGGAGCCGGTGGCGGCCAGCACGAGCGCGTCCAGCTCGCGGACCCGCGAGGTGCTCAGCGCCTCGCGCATGCGGACGTCGAGGACCTCCAGGAAGCAGGCCTCGAGACCGAGGATCGCGGTCGCCCGGATCGTCAGGCCGGGGTGGCGGGCGTGCGCCCGGCCGATGGCCCCGGTGACCTCCAGGGCCGTCTCGGCGGTCTCGGTCAGCAGCAGCGGCACGACCACGATCTCCTCGTGCCCGGCCTTGACCAGGCGGTCCACGACCGTCTGGAAGTCGGGGCGCGAGACGTCGAGGAACGCACGCTCGACCTTCAGGTCAGGACGCTGGGCCTTGACCTGCTGGACCAGCGCGGTGACGGTCCGTGCCGTCCGCGGGTCGCGGTTGCCGTGGGCCAGCGCCACGAGGGCGGGAGCAGCCATCAGTGAGGCCTCCTTGCTGTGGTGCACCGGGTCCGGTGCGGTGGTGCGACCGACGACGGTGTCGGTGTGGTGGTGGTCGTGCACGGTGGAGTCATGAGTGGATCCCGCACTCGGTCTTGGCGGTGCCGGCCCAGCGCCCGCTGCGGGCGTCCTCGCCGGGTGCGACCCGACGGGTGCAGGGTGCGCAGCCGATCGAGGGGTAGCCGTCGTAGGCGAGGGGGTTGACCAGCACGCCGTTCTCGGCGACGTAGCGCTCGACCTGCTCGTCGCTCCAGCGGGCCAGCGGCGAGACCTTGACCTTGCCCTTCTTGGCGTCCCAGCCGATGACCGGCGCGATGACCCGGTTGTGGGTCTCGGCCCGTCGCAGCCCCGTCGCCCAGGCGTCGTAGCCCGCGAGGGCGTCGGCGAGCGGAGCGACCTTGCGCAGGGCGCAGCAGCGGTCGGGGTCGGTCTTGTAGAGGTCGACGCCGTGGGCGGCGTCCTGCTCGGCCACCGTCTGCTTCGGGGTGATCGAGAGCATCGTGACGTCCATCGTCGCCTCGACGGCGTCGCGGGTGCCGATGGTCTCGACGAAGTGGTAGCCGGTGTCGAGGAAGACCACGTCGATGCCCGGCACGACGCGGGCGGCGACGTGGGCGAGCACGGCGTCGCCCATCGAGGAGGTCAGGCAGAAGCGGTCCCCGAAGGTCGCCGAGGCCCACTCGATGATGTGCTCGGCGGGCGCCAGCTCGAGCTCGGCCCCCCAGTGCGAGACCAGCTCGCGCAGCTCCTCGGGGGAGCGGCCCGCGGTCTCGGTGCCGCGGTAGGCCCGGGCGTTGGTGGTGGTGGCGGCGCTCATGAGCCGCTCCGGTCGACGCCGGTCGGTCGGACCAGGCCGAGCATCCTCAACGAGAAGGCCCGCAGGCACGAGCGGCACTCCCAGGACCCGTGGCCGGCACCCTCGCCCTCGTGGGGCCAGAGGTCACCGTCCCCGCAGTAGGGGCAGTGGAAGGGGACGCCACGGGAGCCGCTCACAGCAGGGCCAGCGCCTTCTCGCCGCGCAGCAGGTCCTCGTCGGCGCGCGCGACCCAGGTCGCGAAGCTCTCGCCCTCGACGCGGTCGGCGAGGTAGTTGCCGACGACGTTGGTGACGTAGTCGTCCAGGCCGACGCTGGTGACCTTGTGGGCGCGCAGCTTGCGACCGAAGTTGGCCTGCAGACCGGTGGCGCCGCCCAGGTGCACCTGGAAGCCCTCGACCTGCTCTCCCTCGCTCATCACCAGCTGGCCCTTCAGACCGATGTCGGCGACCTGGGTCCTGGCGCAGGCGTTGGGGCAGCCGTTGACGTTGACGGTGATCGGGGTGTCGAGGTCGGGGAAGCGACGCTCGAGCTCGTCGATCAGGTCGCGGGCGCGGTTCTTGGTGTCGACGATGGCCAGCTTGCAGAACTCGATGCCGGTGCAGGCCATCGTGTTGCGTCGCCACTGCGAGGGCCGGGCCGAGAGACCGATCGCGTCGAGCCGCAGGAGCAGGGCGTCGACGAGGTCGGGCTCCACGCCGATGAGCACGATCTTCTGGTACGGCGTCAGGCGGGCGCCGGCGACGCCGAACTCCTCGATCAGGTCGGCGAGCTGGACCAGCAGGGTGCCCGAGATCCGGCCGACGGCCGGCGCGATGCCGACGTACCGCTTGCCGTCCTTCTGCTCGTGGACGCCGATGTGGTCGCGGTGACCGACGGGCGAGGCGGGGGAGGGGCAGGAGACGAGCTCGCGCCCGAGGTACTCCTTCTCGAGCACCTCGCGGAACTTCTCCACGCCCCAGTCGGCCACGAGGAACTTCAGCCGGGCCCGCGAGCGCAGCCGGCGGTAGCCGTAGTCGCGGAAGACCGACGCGACACCGGCCCAGGCGTCGGCGACCTCGTCGAGCGGGATCCACACGCCGAGCTTGACCGCGAGCATGGGGTTGGTCGACAGGCCTCCGCCGACCCACAGGTCGAAGCCGGGGCCGTGCTCGGGGTGGACGGTCCCGACGAACGCGACGTCGTTGGTCTCCGGGCACACGTCGTGGCCGGGGTGGCCGGTCAGCGCGGTCTTGAACTTGCGCGGCAGGTTGGAGAACGCCGGGTCGCCGATGTAGCGCTCGAAGATCTCCTCCAGCGCCGAGGTCCCGTCGATGATCTCGTCCTTGGCGACGCCGGCGACCGGGGAGCCGAGGAACGGTCGCGGTGAGTCGCCGCAGGCCTCGAGGCTGCTCAGGCCGGCTGCGTCGAGCCGGTCCCAGATCTCCGGCACGTCCTCGATCCGGATCCAGTGGTACTGGATGTTCTCGCGGTCGGTGACGTCGGCGGTGTCGCGGGCGAAGTCGACGCCGATGCTGCCCAGGGCCCGGACCGCGTCGGCGGTGAGGAGGCGGCCGTCGGAGCGGACGCGGAGCATGAAGTACTCGTCGTCGAGCTCCTCCTCCGACAGCGTCGCGGTCTTGCCGCCGTCGAAGCCGGGGGCACGCTGGGTGTAGAGGCCCATCCACCGGAAGCGCCCGCGCAGGTCGGCGGGGTCGATGGAGGCGAAACCACGCTTGGCGTAGGTGTAGCGGATGCGGTCCCGGACGTTGAGCGGGTCGTCGTCCTTCTTGGACTGCTCGTTCTTGTTCAGGGGCTCGGAGTAGCCCAGCGACCACTGACCCTCGGCGCGCTTGGCGCGCGGGATCTCGGTGTGGACGGGCGGCTGGGACTGGAAGCGCAGGTCAGGCATGGCGTGCTGGTCCTTCGGTGAAGGCCGCGCGCGACGGTGAGCGCGGAAGGTCGGAGCTGGGCTGAGGTCTGTTCAGCAAGCCCGACACAACATGCTGGCGCTGCGCCCGTAGTCCACGTGGCGTCGTACCACGAGGTAGGCGTGTGTTGCAGCGCTGATCATGTCAAGCAGTCTCACGGTTCGGACGCCTCCGCGCCAAACCTCTATCTTGACATGTGGACGTACTGTCCAGTAATTGAGACGTGAAACGCGCCTCGCCAGCGGATCCCGGTCGCTCGGGAGCGATGCAGGTCACACCACGAGGCTGGATGCTGGCCTCGCCGTGGCCGCTCATTAGGCTGTGCCCATGGCCGACCTGAACTCCCTGACCAGCAGTGCCTACTCCGACGCCCTCGAGGTCATCGCCTCGGTCGAGCCGCGGATCGCCGAGGCCACCCGCCAGGAGCTGGCCGACCAGCGCGGCTCGCTCAAGCTGATCGCGAGCGAGAACTACGCCTCGCCGGCGGTGCTGCTCACGATGGGCACCTGGTTCAGCGACAAGTACGCCGAGGGCACCGTCGGCCACCGCTTCTACGCCGGCTGCCAGAACGTCGACACCGTCGAGACGATCGCCGCGGAGCACGCTCGCGAGCTGTTCGGCGCCGAGTACGCCTACGCCCAGCCACACTCCGGCATCGACGCCAACCTGGTGGCGTTCTGGTCGATCCTGGCCCACCGCGTCGAGGCGCCCGCGCTGGAGAAGCTGGGCGCGAAGAACGTCAACGAGCTCACCGACGCCGACTGGGAGACGCTGCGCGGCGAGCTCGGCAACCAGCGGCTGCTCGGCATGTCGCTGGACGCGGGGGGACACCTCACCCACGGCTTCCGGCCCAACATCAGCGGCAAGATGTTCCACCAGCAGCAGTACGGCACCGACCCCGCCACCGGGCTGCTCGACTACGACAAGGTCGCCGCCAAGGCGAGGGAGTTCAAGCCGCTGATCCTGGTCGCCGGCTACTCCGCCTACCCGCGCCGGGTGAACTTCGCCAAGATGCGCGAGATCGCCGACGAGGTCGGCGCGACGCTGATGGTCGACATGGCTCACTTCGCCGGGCTGGTCGCCGGCAAGGTCTTCACCGGTGACGAGGACCCGATCCCGCACGCCCACGTCGTCACCACCACGACCCACAAGTCGCTGCGCGGCCCGCGCGGTGGCCTGGTGCTGGCCCAGGAGGAGTACGCGTCCTCGGTCGACCGCGGCTGCCCGATGGTGCTCGGCGGGCCGCTGTCGCACGTGATGGCCGCCAAGGCCGTCGCGCTCGCCGAGGCCCGTCAGCCGTCGTTCCAGACCTACGCCCAGCAGATCGCCGACAACGCCCAGTCGCTGGCCGAGGGGTTCAACCAGCGCGGCGCGAAGCTCGTGACCGGCGGCACCGACAACCACATCGTGCTGCTCGACGTCACGTCGTTCGGGCTCACCGGCCGCCAGGCGGAGTCCGCGCTGCTCGACGCCGGAGTGGTCACCAACCGCAACTCCGTGCCGGCCGACCCCAACGGCGCCTGGTACACCTCCGGGGTCCGTCTCGGCACCCCGGCGCTGACCACGCGTGGCTTCGGCCACGACGAGTTCGACAACGTCGCCGAGCTGATCGTCCAGGTGCTGTCGAACACCGAGGCCGGCACCACCAAGGCCGGCGGCCCCTCGAAGGCGTCGTACACGCTGGCCGACGGGGTGGCCGAGAAGGTCAAGGACGCCTCGGCCGAGATGCTCGACAAGCACCCGCTCTACCCGGGGCTCGAGCTCAGCTGACCAGAGCGGCGGTTCCAGGTCAGCGGTGCTGCACCCAGAGGTTCTCCTCGCTGTAGACCGCCGTGTCCTGCTCGCGATCGACCTGCAGCAGGTTGAGTGCCTCGGGCACGACGTACTGACCTGACACCGGGAAGAGCATGTCGGCCCACTGCTCCCACTCGGCGACGGTGCCCGGGATGACCATGGACCTCGGCGCCGGGCCCACGATGCGGGCTCCCATGCGCTGGTGCGTGCGGATCCAGGGATCCACCGACAGTCCGTCCTCTCGCACCCACGTGGCGTACTCGGCCATCGACACCAGGGGGTAGCGGTGCTTCCACGTGGGTCGGATCGGGGCGAAGACGTGCTCGATGCCGGCGTGCTGGGCCCTCTCGACGAGGACGGACAACGCGGCGGTGGCCAGTCCCTGCTTGTCGTGGTCCGGATGGACCGCCGCGGCCATGAAGCTGAACGCTGTCGCGCGCCTGCCTGCTTCGTGGTCCTCGACCGACCGGACGAGGGCTGCGTCGTAACCCTCGGGCAGTCCCTCGTCGGTGCCGTCCCAGGCGAACGGCACACCCCACCCTCCCGCCGCGACCTGACCGTCGACGAGCAGCAACACGTCGTAGTCGGAGAAGTACTCCTCCACGCGCGGCAGGTACCGCGGTGGCACCGGGTCGTGGAACACGAACTCGGGCCACCGGGTGCGGAACGCCGCAGCGGCTGCCTCGTCGAGGTCCGGGCGCGTGGACGCAGTGACGACGTCGAGGGTCATGAGCAGATCCTGCTGGTGGCAGGGGGTGAGTTCAACACCGGTGTGCACAGGTGGGGGCCCCCGACGGCACGCGTGAGGCCTGGGCACGATGCGCAATTGCCGTCCCCGGCGGCGCGTCGGCTGCTGTCGCTGGATGACCGAGAGGGCCAGTCAGTTGACAGCGCCCCTACTGCGGTAGGCGGGACGGAGGCGTGGAGGTCATGCCCGAAGAGTCGTCGATGCGAAGAGCTGTGCGGTCCGAGGTCGCGCAACCTCGATCTAACGGTCAATCACCAAGCAGTCGGGAGACCTGACAACACCAGGAGAAGGCACTCGGGGCGCGGCTTCTTGCCGGCCTATTCGCGGCGGTGGAAGCTGACGGTGCCGTTGGGGTGGTGGGTGGTCTGGTAGTGGGGGTGGTGGGCGAGGGTGTGGTGTCGGGGGCAGAGGAGCTTGCCGTCGCGGTTGGTGCCGCCGCCGTGGCCCCAGGGGTCGGGGTGGTGGGCGTGGCAGAGGCCGGGTGGGGTGTCGCAGCCGATGGTGGTGCAGCCGTGCTGCTCGAGGGTGAAGACCAGGCGTTGGGCGGGGGTGTGGAAGCGGCGCTCTGCGGCCGAGGTCCAGGACGTGGGAGGCGCCGTCGAGGACGGCGGGGATGACGCCGTGCCTGCAGGCGAGGTGGCGGGCGGCGCTGGGGCTGATCTTCTCGCCGGTGTCGAGGAGCCCGGCTTTGGCGAGGTGTCCGGTGAGGGCGTCGTAGTCGATCATCGCCACGACGGCGGCGGCGGTGCCGCCGGTGCTCGGGAGGTGGTCGGTGGGGTAGTTCTCGAGGTACTCCAGGAACGCCTCCCCCAGCCGGTGGTCGGTGGGTCGTCCGGGGGGTGGGGCGTGGCCGTCGACGGCGGCGCGGTGCTGGGGCGCGGCGATGGCGAGGACGGCCTTCTTCAGGATCGCGCCGTGGAGGGTGGGGATGGTGAACCGGCCGTGGGTGGTGCCGTGGCCGTCGTCGAACATCTTCAGCGATGCTCGTGCGAGGGCGTCGGCTTCTTCGCGTTCGAGGACGGCGGCTTCGTGGGCGTCGCCGGCGGTGGGGTCGATGACGTGGAGCAGGCGTTTGCCCATGATCCGCAGGGCCTTGGCGTCGTGGGCCTTGGCCTCGGCGAGCAGGAACTCCTCGCCGGCGGTGACCACAGTGGGGTCGACGTCGTCGGGCAGCGCCTCGACGGCGGCGACGATCACCCCGGCCTGGTCGGGCAGCACGTCACCGGCGGAGAGTGCGGTGCGGACGGGCTCGTGGGTGGTGTCGAGGGCGGTGGCGAGCTTGATCTTGCGGTGCGCCTCGGCCTTGGTCTGGTGGGTCTCGCCGGCCCACCAGACGGCGGTGGAGGTGGCGCCGGAGGCGTCGCCGATGCCGGTGGTGTGGGCGTGGGCGGCGACGCGGAGCTCGAGCTCGGCGAGGCGGGCGGTGAGGCGGGTGAGCTCGACCAGGGTGGTGGCGGTCTCGGTGTCGGTCATGGACCAGGTGGGTTGGTCGGTGAGCTGGTCGAGACGGGCGTGGATGTCGGCAGCTGCGAGGGTGATCGGGTGGCCCGATGCGGTGGTGGTGGTGCGGCTGCTCATGGGTCCACTCAAGCACTGGGCGCCGACAGTCGGACCCCGGATTCGGGGTTGTCCACAGCGCTCGGAGGTCACGGGTTGGTAACGACTTTCCGGCTCAACCGCAGGGGTTTCGTGGCTCGCTTCGCTCGCACCTCAACCGCCGTGGGTGGCTCGCTTCGCTCGCACCTCAACCACCGTGGGTGGCTCGCTTCGCTCGCACCTCAACCACCGTGGGTGGCCGTTGGTTGAGGTGTGAAGGCCGTTAGGCCTGAGCCACGAAACCCTTGTGGCTGGCGGGTTTCGTGGCTCGCTTCGCTCGCACCTCAACCACCGTGGGTGGCTTGCTTCGCTCGCACCTCAACCACCGCGGGTGGCCGTTGGTTGAGGTGTGAAGGCCGTCAGGCCTGAGCCGCGAAACCATCTGCGGGTCGGGGTGGTTTCGTGGCTCGCTGCGCTCGCACCTCAACCACCGCCAGGTGGCTCGCTGCGCTCGCACCTCAACCACCGCGGGCGGCTCGCTGCGCTCGCACCTCAACCACCGCGGGCGGCTGGCTGCGCTCGTACTCAACCACCGCCAGGTGGCTGGCTGCGCTCGCACCTCGACTACCGCAAGACCTCAGCCGCCGGGACGCCAGCGGTACTCGACCTCGGGGCGGCCGCTGCCGCCGTAGCGCGGGCGGCGGTCGACGCTGCCGGTGTCGGCGAGGTGCTCGAGGTAGCGGCGCACGGTGACGCGCGAGGCGCCCACGACGTCGGCCACTTCGCTGGCCGACAGACCGCCCGCTGGTCCGCCACCGGCAGCGTGCTCGCGCACCGCGTCGGTGACGTCACGCAGCGTCTCGGCGCTCATCCCCTTGGGCAGGGCGGACTGGCTCGTGCGCAGCGACCCGAAGGCGCGGTCGACCTCGTCCTGGGCGACCGGGCCGGGGGTCTCGGCGAGCTCGGCGCGGAAGGCGGCGTACTGCTCGAGCTTGCTGCGGAAGGTCGCGAACGTGAAGGGCTTCAGCAGGTAGAGCACCACCCCCTGTGCGACCGCGTGGCGCACCACGTCGGCGTCGCGGGCGGCAGTGACGGCGATGACGTCGACGAGGTGCCCGGCGGCGCGGAGCCGTTGCACCAGCCCGAGACCGTGGCCGTCGGGCAGGTGCAGGTCGAGCAGCACCAGGTCGACCTCGTGGGCGGCGAGGAAGCGCGCGGCCTCGCCCGCCGAGCGCGCGACCCCCGCGAGGTCGAAGCCCGGCACCCTGCCGACGTACGCCGCGTGCGCCTCGGACGCGAGCTGCTCGTCCTCGACGACCAGCACCCGGATGCTCATGGGAGTCCTCCCGCGGCGACCGCGTCGGCCCGGCGCAGCGTGACGGCGAACTCGGCGCCGCCCAGCTCCGAGCGGCCGACCTCGACGGAGCCGCCGTGCCGGCGCGCGACCTGGGCGACGAGAGCGAGCCCGACCCCTCGGCCACCGGCTCCGGAGGCCTTGGTGGTCCACCCGCGTTCGAGCGCGCGGGCGGCGTCGTCGGCCGAGAGCCCCGGCCCGCTGTCGCCCACCACCAGCGACAGGGTGCCGTGGGCGTCGGCGAGGTCGAGCACCACGCGCTTCTGGTCGCTGCTGCCGACCGCGTCGAAGGCGTTGTCGAGCAGGTTGCCCAGGACCGTGACCAGGTCACGGGCGGGCAGGTCGCGGGAGGGCTGGTCGCGGGAGGGCTGGCCCGGTCCGGCCAGGTCACCGCGGACCGCGAGGTCGATGCCGCGTTCGGCCGCCTCCGCCGACTTGCCGAGCAGCAGGGCTGCGACCACGGGGTCGCCGACCGCTGCGACCACTCGGTCGGTGAGTCGCTGCGCCACCTCCAGCTCCTCGGTGGCGAAGGCCACCGCCTCCTCGGGGCGGCCCATCTCGATGAGGGAGACCACCGTGTGCAACCGGTTGGAGGCCTCGTGGGTCTGGGCACGCAGCGACTCGGTGAGCCCCCGGACGACGTCGAGCTCGCCGGTCACCGAGCGCAGCTCGGTGTGGTCGCGCAGGGTGACCACGGCGCCCACGTCGCGCCCCCGCCAGTACGCCGGCGCGGAGCTGACCACGAGCGCCCGGTCGCCGGCCAGGTAGATGTCGTCCGGGGCGGCGGTGCCGCCGCGCGCGGCCGCGACCAGCGCAGGCGCCAGCCCGAGCCCGTCGAGCGGGCGTCCGACCACGTCGTCGGGGAGCGCGAGCAGCCGGCGGGCCTCGTCGTTGACCAGCTGCACGCGGCCCTCGCCGTCGAGCAGCAGCAGCCCCTCGCGCACGGCGTGCAGCACCGCCGAGTAGTACTCGTACATCCGGGTGATCTCCTGCTCGCCGAGCCCGTGGGTCTGCCGCTGGAGCCGGCGGGTGACCAGGCCCGCGCCGGCCAGGCCGGCCAGCAGCACCGCCAGCGCCGAGAGCGCGATCGGCAGCAGGTCGTGGCGCATCTGCTGGTCGATGGCCTCGACCGTGATGCCCACCGAGACCAGCGCGACCACCGGATCGCCGGGACCGGTGGCGAGCCCGCTCGCGAAGACCGGCACCACCGCCCGCATCGACGGCCCCAGCGTGCCCTCGTACTCCTGGGTGAAGACCCGCCCCTCGGGTGCGCCGCCGAGGTCGCCCACGAAGGCGCGACCGATGTTGTCGGGGTTGGGGTGCGTGAAGCGGGTGCGGTCCAGGTCCATCACCACGACGAAGTCGACGTCGGTGTCGGTGCGCACCTGCTCGGCGTAGGGCTGCAGGGTCGCGGAGGGGTCACGGCCGGCGAGGGCGCTGAGCACCGCGGGGGAGTCGGCCACCGCCTCGGCGACCGAGACCGCCCGGTCGGTGGCGCTCGTCCGCGCGTCGCGGCGGGCGTCGTACGCCGCCAGCGCCAGCGCCGCGACCACCAGCACGAGCACGACGCCGACCTGCAGCACCAGGATCTGGCGCGCCACCGACGCATCTCGCAGCCGCCGGACCAGCCCCATGCTCAGGCATTGTGCCGCAGCCCCGCGAACGTGACCGCGACCACAACGACCACAAGCGTGACCGCGCTCACGTGCGCCGAGACAGTGGGGCGATCGCCGGAGCAGACCGGCCCGACCAGGAGGACCCCATGAGCACGAGCACCCCGATCCCGGGCCGTACGGCGCCACGCGACCGTGGTCGCACCCACTACCTCTACCTCGCGGTGATCGCCGCGGTGCTGCTCGGCATCGCCGTCGGGCTCGTCGCCCCGGCGTTCGCCGTCCAGCTCAAGCCCCTGGGTCAGGCCTTCGTGGCCCTGATCAAGATGATGATCCAGCCGGTCATCTTCTGCACGATCGTGATCGGGGTCGGCTCGGTCGCCAGCGCGGCCCGGGTCGGCAAGGTCGGCGGCCTCGCCCTGGCCTACTTCCTGACCATGTCGACCTTCGCGCTCGGCATCGGTCTGGTCGTCGGCAACCTGCTCCACCCGGGCAAGGGCCTGCGCCTGACCGAGACCGCCGCGGGGGCGGGCCAGGAGCAGGCCGCCGGTGCCCACGGCAGCACGACCGAGTTCCTGCTCGGCCTGATCCCGACGTCGATGTTCAGCTCGCTCACCTCGGGCGAGGTGCTGCAGACCCTCCTGGTCGCACTGCTGGTCGGCTTCGCACTGCAGCAGATGGGTCGTGCGGGCCAGCCCGTGCTGCGCGGCATCGGGCACCTGCAGCGGGTGGTCTTCCGGGTGCTGGCGATGATCATGTGGGCCGCCCCGATCGGCGCGTTCGGCGCGATCGCCGGCGTCGTCGGCGAGACCGGCGTCGACGCCCTGACCAGCCTCGCCGTGCTGATGCTCGGGTTCTACCTGACCTGCTTCCTCTTCGTGTTCGTCGTGCTGGGCACGCTGCTGCGGGTCGCCACCGGCGTCAACATCCTCTCGCTGCTGCGCTACCTCGGTCGTGAGTTCCTGATCATCGTCTCGACGTCGTCCTCGGAGTCGGCGCTGCCGCGGCTGATCGCGAAGATGGAGCACGCGGGCATCGACAAGCCGACCGTCGGGGTCGTCGTGCCGACCGGCTACTCGTTCAACCTCGACGGGACCGCGATCTACCTGACCATGGCGTCGCTGTTCATCGCCCAGGTGATGGGCGCGCCGCTCTCGATCGGTGAGCAGCTCTCCCTGCTGGCGTTCATGATGATCGCCTCCAAGGGTGCCGCCGGCGTCACCGGTGCCGGGATGGCCACGCTCGCCGGTGGCCTGAGCTCGCACCGCCCCGACCTGGTCGACGGGGTCGGCCTGATCGTGGGCATCGACCGCTTCATGTCCGAGGCCCGCGCCGTGACCAACTTCGCCGGCAACGCCGTGGCCACGGTCCTGATCGGGACCTGGACCGGCGGCGTCGACCGCGACCGGCTCGACCGGGTGCTGGCCGGGCAGGACCCCTTCGACGAGACCACGATGCTCGACGAGCACGACGCGGCTCCTGAGGAGCAGACCTCGGAGCAGGCCGGCGGCGACCAGTCGGCCCTCAGCCGGGGCTGACCTCCCGCTCGAAGACGCAGAACTCGTTGCCCTCGGGGTCCGCGAGCGTCGTCCACTCCGGCATCTGCCAGAGCCGGACGGCGCCGTGGGCCTCGAGGGCTGCGACGGTCCCGACCGGGCCCTCGAGATCCCAGTGCAGTCGGTTCTTGACCGTCTTGGGCTCGGGCACCGGGGCGAAGTCCAGGGTGAGGACGTCGTCGCCGGTGACGCGCTCCAGGGTCCACCACGGGTCGTCCGCGGTCGTGGACCGGCTCGACCCCGAAGACCTCGCCCCACCACCGCACCTGGGCCTCCGGGTCGGCGCAGTCGATGCCGATCCCGTGCAGCCGGAACGCCGGCGGCTCCTCGCGCAGGAAGGCGCAGAACTCGCCCCCCTCGGGGTCGGCCATGACGGTCCAGGCGAAGCCGGTCTCCTCGGCCGGCTGGAGCACCGTCGCGCCGCGCCCGACCAGCTCGTCGATGCTGGCGACGTACACGTCGAGGTGGACGCGGTGCTTGACCGTCTTGACCTCGGGCACGGGGCACATCGCGATCGACTGGTAGGGGTGCTCGCCGACGACGTCGCCATGCTCGCCGTCGCGGGGCCGGAAGCCCGACCCGATGGTCTCCGCCCAGAAGCGGCCGAGGGTGTCGTCACCGCTCACGTCCATGCACAGCTCGAGGAAGCGCGCCATCGCCATCGGAGCACAGTAGACCGGCCGTCCCCAGACGCCGCGGGCGACAGGCCGCCTCCTGCGGTGAGCCGGGTACGTCGACGGATACCGTGGCCACATGACGGCGCGGAGCGACGGCGGCACCGCCGCGCCAGCGGCCGGCGGGTCCTCGCGCGCCGGGCAGGCGCCGTGGCCGCACCGCCTGGCCCACGTGCTCTGGCGTCTCATCGTCACGACCACGGGCGCCTGCCTGCGCTACCGCGTGGCCGGCCTCGCGGCGGAGGCGGCGTTCTTCGCGGTGCTGTCGGTGCCGCCGCTGGTCTTCGCACTGGCCGGCGCGATCGGCTACGTCTCCGACCAGTTCAGCCCGATGCAGGTCGAGGAGGTCCGGCTGGCGGTGCTGGACCTGTCGTCGCAGTTCCTCACCACCAAGGCGGTCAACGGGATCATCGAGCCGACCATCACCGAGGTGACGGAGGGCGGCGGTCGCTTCGACGTGATCTCGCTGGGCTTCGTGCTCTCGCTGTGGTCGGGCTCCCGCGCGCTGAACGTGTTCGTCGACACCATCACGATCATGCACGGGCTCGGCGGCCAGCGGGGGATCCTGAAGACCCGCGCGCTGTCGTTCGCGCTCTACGTCATGGCGATGGTCACCGGCGCGATCAGCCTGCCGCTGGTGGTGGCCGGGCCGCGGCTCGTCGGCCAGGTGGTCCCCGAGCAGCTGGCCTTCCTCCGGGCGTTCTACTGGCCGGTCGTGGTCGTGATCTGCATCTGCTTCCTGGCCACGCTCTACCACGTGTCGGTGCCGGTGCGGACGAACTGGAGCTTCAACCTCCCCGGGGCGACGTTCTCGCTGCTGGCCTGGATCCTCGGCTCCTACTTCCTGCGCTGGATCCTCACCGTCACCGCGGCCGACTCGCGCTCGATCTACGGCCCGCTGGCGTCGCCGATCGCGATCCTGCTGTGGCTCTACATCCTGGCCCTTGCTGTGCTCATCGGAGCGGCGGTCAACGCGGCGTTCGACACGGTCTTCCCCCAGGAGCGCACCACCCGGGCCCGGCTCGAGCTGATGAACCGCCTCCGCAGCACCGTGGGCGTGCGCATGCCGGGCCGCTCACCTCGCTTCGAGGTGGGCGAGGTGGACGAGGTCGAGGAGAGCGACGGTACGTCGGCCGCTGGGCCTGCCGGGCCGACAGCCCAGCGACGGCTAGATTCGCCCCGTGACCGATGACGCGGGCCGAGCGGGCCAGACCAGCAACCGCGGTCGCGTCCAGCTCCCGGATCCCGTCCGGTCGCCCTGGTGGGAGCTCAGCCGTCGGCTGCTGATGGCGATCGCGATCCTGGTCGGCACCGTGATGCTGGTCTACTTCGACCGCAAGGGCTACCGCGACGCCAACGACCCCACGGGCGCGGTGGACCTGATCGACTCGATCTACTACACGACCGTCACGCTGAGCACCACGGGCTACGGCGACATCGCGCCGTTCGCCCCGCACGCGCGGATGATCAACGCGTTCATCATCACCCCGCTCCGCATCGCCTTCCTGGTGCTGCTGATCGGGACCACCCTCGAGGTGCTCGCCTCGCAGGGCCGCGAGATGTTCCGGGTCGCCCGGTGGAGGAAGCACATGGACCACCACGTCGTCGTCGTCGGCTACGGCACCAAGGGACGCAGCGCCATCGAGACCCTGGTCAGCAACGGACTGTCCCGGGAGTCCGTGGTCGTCGTCGACCCCAGCTCCACGGCGCTGGCCGAGGCGCACGCCGACGGGATCGCCGTGGTGACGGGCGACGCCACCCGTCGCGACGTGCTGCGCCGCGCCGGGGTGGCCGACGCCGACCAGGTGATCATCACCACCGACCGCGACGACTCCAACGTCCTCGCCACGCTCACGGTGCGCCAGCTCAACCCCGACGCGTGGATCGTGGCGGCCGTCCGTGAGCAGGAGAACGCCCCGCTGATGAAGCAGTCGGGCGCCAACTCGGTGATCACGTCCTCCGACGCGGTCGGCCGGCTCCTGGGGCTCTCGTCGCTCTCGCCGATGCTCGGCTCGGTGATGGAGGACCTGCTCACCACCGGCGACGGTCTCGAGGTCGCCGAGCGCGACCTGCTGGTCACCGAGGTAGGCAAGCAGCCGCAGTCCCTGTCCGACCAGGTGATCGCCGTCGTCCGCGACGAGAAGGTGCACCGCTACTTCGACCCCGTGGTGTCGCTGCTCAACCGCGGTGACCGGTTGATCGTCGTACGCCCGGCCAAGGAGCTGCCCTGGGCTCCTCGTCCCGGCACGCACGACGAGGACCTCGCCACCGACGAGGACTGACCCGTTCGGCGCGGCGCGCGAGACAGTCCGGGTTGGGCTGAGCACCGGGAGCACGGTCCGGATCCCCCGGACCGGCGGAGGGCTTCGGCCAGTGCTGATCTCCGCGCGCTGAGGAGCAACCGCAGACCGGCGCTGGTCGAGGTGTGAGGGCGGTCCGGCTCGAGCCAGGAAGCCGTGCTTGCGGTGAGGGTGGTTTCGTGGCTCGCTGGCGCTCGCACCTCAACCACCGCTGGGGATCGCTGGTTGAGGTGTGAGGGCGGTCCGGCTCGAGCCAGGAAGCCGTGCTTGCGGTGAGGGTGGTTTCGTGGCTCGCTGGCGCTCGCACCTCAACCACCGCTGGGGATCGCTGGTTGAGGTGTGAGGGCGGTCCGGCTCGAGCCAGGAAGCCGTGCTTGCGGTGAGGGTGGTTTCGTGGCTCGCTGGGGCTCGCACCTCAACCACCGCTGGGGATCGCTGGTTGAGGTGTGAGGGCGGTCCGGCCCGAGCCAGAAACCGTGCTTGCGGTGAGGGTGGTTTCGTGGCTCGCTGGGGCTCGCACCTCAACCAGCGCGACCGTCTCGCTGGTCGAGTAGGGAGGCCCCCCAGGGCCGACCGTAACGAGACCTCGTACGCCGAAAAGCAGCCGCGACCCGGCGCTGGTTGAGGTGTGAGGGCCGTCAGGCCCGAGCCACGAAACCGTGCATGCCCGTGCAGGCCGTGCAGGGTGGTTTCGTGGCTCGCTGCGCTCGCACCTCAACCAACGCCGCCGCGGAAAGCTCAGGACCCCTGCGGTTGAGCGGGAAAACTTTACCCAACTACTTTCGCCAACCCCTGTGCACAACCCCGATTCAAGGGTCCGACTGTCGGTGGCCCCTGCTGCAATAGACCCATGACCGAAGCAGCGCAGACCACCACCGAGACCCTCCTCGGTGCGCTGCGCGCCAACCGCCACGCAGCCGCCGACATCGAGGTCGAGCGCCTCGAGCTGACCGTCGACTGGGCGGTCGAGAACACCGTCGAGGCCGACGGGGAGTGGGCCGCGCACCAGGTCAGCACTGTTCGGCGACCGGGCGCTGCCGATCGCCGGCCCTGGGGCTCCGTTGGTCTCGGAGTTCGCGCTGATGGAGTACGCCGCCGCGCTGGGCCTGTCGACCGACTCCGGCAAGGCCTACGTCGGCAAGACCCTCGAGCTGCGCTACCGCCTCCCGCGACTCTGGGAGCAGGTGGTGACCGGGCGGGTGCCGGTGTGGCGGGCGATGCGGGTCGCCGAGCACACCCTCTGCCTCCCGATGGCCGCGGCCGCCGAGGTCGACACGGCACTCGCCCCGGCGGCTGGGACGTGCTCGTGGGCCCAGATCGGCCGGCTGGTCGAGGAGGCCCTGGCCCGCCACGACCCCGCCGAGGCCGACGGAGCGCCGCCGGCGCGCCGCGGACGGACGGCGGTTCGACGTCGAGACCGACCTCGTCGACACCGCCGGCACCGTCCAGGTCAGCGGCTGCCTCGACCTGGCCGACGCCCTCGACCTCGAGGCCGCCGTCAGCCGGACCGCGACCCAGCTCGCCGAGCTCGGCTCCACCGAGACCCTCGACGTACGCCGCTCGATGGCGGTCGGCGAGATCGCCCGCCAACAGCTCGCCCTCGACCTCGATACCGGCGAGATCCAGACCGGCCACGGCCGGGGCGTGGTGCTCCACGTCCACCTCACCGATGCCGCCATCGAAGGTGTCGGCGGCGACGTCGCCCGGTGCGGCAACACGCGCACCCCGATCCTGCTCGCCCAGGTCCGCGACTGGTGCCACTCAGCAGGGCAGATCACCGTCGTCCCGATCAAGGACCTCACCGCGCACCACCACGTGGAGGCCTACGAGATCCCCGACCGGATCAAGACCCAGACCGAGCTGCTCAACCACACCTGCGTCTTCCCCCACTGCAATCGCCGAGCCGAGACCTGCGACCACGACCACATCGACCCCCACCAACCCGACGGCACCGGCGGCGCGACCTGCTCGCACAACATCGCCCCGCTCTGCCGCGACACCACCGCGCCAAGACCCACGGCCGGTGGCGCTACCGACGGATCCATCCCACCGGCTACGAGTGGACCACCCCCCACGGCTACCGCATCATCCGCGACCACCACGGCACCCACCCCGCGCGTCCCGCCCGACCACCCACCCGACCTCTAGCCCTGACCACCCGCCCCGGACCCGGCGTACCCCACCACGCCCGGGCCCGCACGCCTTCCTCACCGGACTGCCGTGCCGAGCTCCGTGCGACCATCGGCTGCATGACCGGGGCGGCCCTGAGCGAGGAGGAGATCGAGCAGCTGCGCACGGCTGACTTCACCTACCCCGCAGTCGGCTCGACCCGCGAGGGCGCCGTACCGGACGGGTACCGGGTCCTGCGACGCCACCTCGACCTGGGGCACGGGAGGGAGCGGTTCGACCGAGCCGTGGACGCGCTGCTCGGCTGGGACATGCACCGCCGGACCGGGCTACGCGTCCGCACGTCGGATGCGCAGGTCGTCCAGGGCGCAGTCGCCGTCATCCGGTTGGGGGTGGGGATCCTGAGCGTCGACGCGCCCGTACGAGTCGTCTACGTCATCGACGAGCCACGACGTGCGGGCTTCGGCTACGGCACCCTCCCCGGGCACCCGGAACGTGGCGAGGAGGCCTTCGTCGTGGAGATGCTCGACGGCGGTGCCGTCAGGTTCAGCATCACTGCCTTCTCGCACCCCTCGTCGCTGCTGGCCCGCGCCGGTGGTCCGCTCGGTCGAGCCGTCCAGTCCTGGGTGACCGATCGGTACCTGCACGCGGTGTGAGCCCGCGCGGGCTGCACTCGGTCACCGCGTCGAGCGCGGTCGTGCGGCTGCGCGGACCGCCTGGTCCGGACTCACTCCGGGGGACCGTCCTCGGAACGAGCCGAGCGCTCGCGACTGAGATACCGCACGGGCTTGCCGTGCGACTCCGCGTACGCGATCTCCCGGCGGGTCGACTCACCGACGTAGCCGCCCGGATCCACGACGTACACCTCGTCAGCCATCCGGATCTTCTGGAAGTGCACTTCGCTGAGCCGCCGCTTCAGCTTCGAGGTGTCGGTTGTCCAGTCGTAGCCCGACAGGTCGGGCAGGCCGAACATCCCGAGGCTGATCACGACGCATCCCTCGAGCGTGAGCCGTTGGTTGACCTCGGTGAACTCAGCCTCGAACCTGGTCGAGCCGCAGAGCGTGATGACCTTCGCCTCACCCTCGGCCGGCTGCGACGCCTCCTGGTCCTCCATGAGCTCCATGATGGTGGACCGGCAGGACGAGCATGTCGTAGGGGCACGTCGGAGCTCCCGGCCCGGGCGCGCCGGTGAGCGCAGGCCTTCCGCAGCCATGTTCGAACACCCGTTCGAAGATGTGTCATCCTGGTGCGATGGCAGGTGGCTGGGGCAAGCAGGGGAGCGGGGTCCCCCTCTCCGAGCGGGTCCGCGCCTCCGCGCACGCGCCCGCTCCGGACCAGGTGCCGGGTCCGGCGTCGGACGGCGGTCGCCGTGAGCTCCACGCGACCGGCCACGAGTGCCCGGCGCGGCACTGCTGGGTGTCCGACGCCGACCCGCTGGGCGTGAAGCGGCCCGGCCTGCTGGTGGAGTGGCGCGCCGCGGCCTCGGGCTGGGAGGGGCGGGTGGTGTACGCGGCGTCACTGCGACCCGGTCGGTGGAGCCTGGTCGAGGAGTGGGTGCCGGCCTCGCGCCTGACCCCGCTCTGACCGGGTGCGGCACGATCGGGGGCGCCGTGCCATGTCGAGACAAGGGAGTGGTGCATGACTTTCGCAGGGGACGTCAGGGTCCTGGACCTGAAGGACACCTCAGCGCTGGTGCAGGCCTACGCCGTCGAGTGCGAGGCGACCCGACCGGCACGTCCGGGCTGGGTGCCCCTCGGCGAGGGGGCGCGGATCGCAGCGTGGCGCGGTGACAGCGGATGGGCGCACGAGCCGGTCGGGGCGTACGAGGGCGACCGCCTGGTCGGCCTCGCGAGCTCCGCCACGGCCCACGACGCTCCCGACACGTCCTGGGTCTTCGTCTCGGTGCCGCCGCGACACCAGCGCCGAGGCGTCGGCACCCGGCTCGTCCGGGAGGTGGAGGGCCGGAGGGCGGGCCGCGTGCACCGCTTCGTCGGCAACGCCTACCGTCCCACGACGGCGGACCTCGAGGCCCTGGCGACGGGTTTCGCGGGCCCACTCGGGTACGCCGTCGCCACCACCGAGACCGTGGTCCAGCTGGACCTGGTGGGGGCCGACCTGTCGCCGTCGCGACCCCCGGACGGCTGCGTGGTCTCCACCTACCTGGACGGCGTCCCCGATCGGCTCCGTCCCCAGGTCGGCGTGCTCAAGGGCCTCGTGGACGCCGAGGCACCGCACGGCGATCTCGACTGGCAGCCCGCGCCGGTCTCGCCGCGGGCCTACCAGGACGAGATCTCGCTGTGGCGGACTCAGGGGAGGACGGCGGTCGAGTCGGTCGCGGTGACCGCTCGGGGCGAGGTCGTCGCCTGGACGTGCGTGGTCGTGGCGGCCGACCCCGCCCGGCCGGCGCAGATCGAGGGAACGATGGTCCTCGCCGCGCATCGCGGGCGCCGCCTGGGTGCGACGGTCAAGATCGCCTCGCTCCTGGCCGTGCGCGACCACGGAGGGGCGACCCACGTCCGCACGAGCAGCGACGACCAGAACGTCTGGATGCGCGCCATCAACGACGAGCTCGGCTTCGTGCCCGTCGAGTCCGAGGTCCTGCTGCAGAAGCAGTGCAGGTGAGAGACCGGGGTGCGCAGAGACCCCTGAAATGAGCTGAACCGCTGGCGTCTCGGGTCACCAGCGGTTCAACAAGAAGAACGTTAACCCGCCTGCGCGGGCGGCCCAACCCCTACGGCAGGCCAATCGCCGAAACCACCCGCAGGGACCACGCGGCATAGTCCATGTGGGTCATGCCAACGACCTCGGAGCCGGGTCGAAAGTCCCGGGACCCCTCGGGATACACCGGCAGCATTGCCTCGGAGGGCCGGGTGAGGTTGCCTTTTCACTCCAGGCACCGGCCACCCCCGCAGCCATCTCGGGCCGACGCATCCGCTGCTCACGCAAGGTGGTCCTTCCATGACCGGTCGCACGTTCTCCCGCCGCGGTCTTCGGCGCCTCGTGGCCGTGACGTCGGGCATCGCCGTCGTCGCGCTGCCGGCCCTGGGTGCCCCCGCCTCCGGCGCCGGCTCGCCGACGACGTACGACGAGCTCGCCGCGCGGCTGTCCTCGTGCACCGGGACGAGCACTGCCCCGTACCGCGTCGCCCTCGATCGTGACCTCGACGGCTGGGACACGATCACCGTGGGCTGTGTGGCGGTGCTCGACCTGCGCGGCCACCGGCTGAGCAACATCGAGAACGGCACCGGCCTGGACATCCCGGCTGCGCGCAAGCTGACCGTCCAGGACACCTCGTCAGGGTCAGGCGAGATCGACGTCCTGGCCTCGCTGACCGCAGGGCAGCCGGGGCTCCGGGTGCGCGGCACCCTGTCCTTGACGAGCGGCAGCATCCAGAGCTCCGGGGGGAGTGGTGCCGCCGGCGTCGACAACACCGGCGGTCTGGTCCACGTGAGCGGGGGGACCCTGCGCGCCGCGTCGAACATCTTCTCCGGCAGCAGCGCCCGTGGCGCGGCCATCGGTGGTGGACCCGGACAGGACGCCGGCAGCCTGGTGGTCACCGGTGGGTCCGTGACCGCCGACGGTGCTGGAGCAGGGATCGGCGGTGGCGAGGGCGCCGACGGAGGCCTGGTCCGGGTCAGGGGAGGGGTGGTCCGGGCCAGCGGCGGCTATCTCGGCTCGGGCATCGGCGGCGGGTCGTTCGGCGGTGACGGCGGCACCCTGCAGGTGACCGGTGGACGCGTCGAGGCGACCGGCGGCTCGTACGCCGCGGGGGTCGGCGGTGGTGGTGATGCCGACCTGGACCAGTACGGCGACCAGGTCGTCCGGCCGGGGGGCGCCGGCGGGTCGGTCGTGGTGCGCGGCGGGACGCTCGTCGCCCAGGGAGTCGACTTCGTCTCCGAGCAGGCCAACCTCGCGCTGGGCGCCGGCTACGGCAACACCGAGTTCGGATCGCTCGAGATCAGCGGCCCGGGCGTGGTCCGGGTCCCTGCGGGCAACCTCGTGGTGCCGGACTCGGCGGCGGCACGGGAGATCCGGATCCTGCGTGGCGGTCGGCTCGCGGGGTCCGAGGGGTCCCGCCCGACCTACGGCCAGATCACGGGGCAGCACGCGCAGCCCCTCAACGACGTGCCTGCGTCGGTCGGGCAGATCCGCAACGACGGTGCGATCACGATGCCGACGAGGAAGATCACCGGGCAGGGCGTGACCGTCGCCTACCGCCACTACCTGCTGACCTTCGACGCCAGGGGTGGCAGCCCCGCGCCCGGTCCGGTCAACGTGTTCGCCGACACCGTGCGCCACGGCGCCCGTCAGGGGGCGCCCGCCTTCCGGTCGCCTCCTTCGAAGCCCGGACGCACCTTCGTCGGGTGGCGTGCCAACCGCCCCGGCGGCGGCACCCTGATGGTGCGTGCTGACACCGACCTCACCGTCCTCGGTGCGGCCCCCGGCACGCGGCGGACGAACGCGCTGCGGGTCGGCCTCACCGCCGTCTACCGCGCCCGCTGACCCACGAGGGCCCGATCCGGCCCCGTGGGGCGCAGCTCCGCGGCTACCGGTCGAAGGCACCCAGTGCGTAGGTCCGGAAGAGCTCGGCCGAGGGCAGCAGTCGGCGCTCCTGCGACCACGTCAGGCCCACCTCGCGGCTCGCGCCGGGACTGCTGATCGGCACGAGACGGTCGTCGGAGGAGCCCGAGGACTCCCGATCCCTCGCAGGGACGATGGCCACGCCGAGGCCGGCCGCGACGAAGCCGCGCACGACCGTGAGGTCGTCTCCCTCGAAGGCGACGCGCGGGGCGAAGCCCGCTGCGAGGCAGAGCTCGTCGCACAGGGTGCGCAGCTCCCAGGCGGGGCGCAGCATGACGAAGTCGTCCTCAGCGACCTCGGCCAGCGAGACAGCCTCTCGCCCGAGGAGCCGGTGGCCGGGCGGCAGCGCCAGGCGCAGCGGCTGGACGAAGAGGGGCGCCCAGTGGACGTCGGGGTGGTGGGGTCGGCGGGAGGTGAGCTCCAGGTCGATGCGTCCACCGGCGACGAGCGAGGAGCCGAGCGCGTCGTGGGACGCCTCGAGCTCGAAGGTCACGTCGGGGTGCTCGCTGCGGAAGGCGCTGATCAGCTCGGGCACCAGCCAGGTGCCGAAGGACTGCTGGAAGGCCAGGCGCACGGTCCCCGAGCTCGGGTCGAGCAGCTCGGCCACCGCCGCCAGCCCGTCGTCGACCGCGTGCACCACCGCGTCGACGTGACGCTTGAAGACCGCGCCCGCCTGCGTGGGCCGCAGCAGCCGACCGCTGCGCTGCAGCAACGGAGTGCCGGCCTCGACCTCGAGCCGGGCCAGCGCCCGGGACACCCCGGGCTGGCTGACCATGAAGAGCTCGGCCACCTCGGTCACCGTGACTCCGTCCGCCACCTGCTGGAACCAGCGCAGTGCCTCGGTGTCCATATCGATGACGATATCGCATGGATAAGACGATCGAACTGCATTGGACGTATGGGTCGGGGGCGAGGAGACTTGTCCTCATGACCACCACCACGCACACCCCCATCTCGACACACCGCTCCGCCTCGCGCGCGGGCACGTCGTGGGCCCGCGCGGTCGACGCACTCAGCACCCGCCGCCAGGCGCACAGCCGGCGCCGCCAGCTGCAGCGCCAGCTCGCGGACTACCGCACCGCGACGGAGGTCGACGACCTCCTCGAGATGCTGCGCCACCACGACGGCCCCGACGCCGACGCGATGCGCGCCCAGCTGGTCAGCAACCGCCGCGCGTACTTCGCCGCTCAGCACCCGCACTTCATCGCCAGCTGACTCGCTGAGCGATGGGGCGCGCGACGACCGACGCGCACGCAGCGCGGCATCCTGCTGGTGGCCAGACCTGGTCCTAGGCTGCCCGCCATGGAGGACCGGAGCTACCACCACGGCAATCTCCGCGCTGCGGTGATGTCCGCGGCGCTCGAGGTCATCGCGGAGTCCGGGCCCGGGGCGCTCAGCCTGCGCGACCTCGCGAGGCGAGCAGGCGTGTCGCACGCCGCCCCGGCTCATCACTTCGGCGACAAGACCGGTCTGCTGACCGCGGTCGCCGTCGACGGCTTCACGATGCTGGCCGCCGAGCTGAGCGGGACCCGCGAGGAGACGAGCAGCCTCGTCGAGCTCGGGGTCGCCTACGTACGCTTCGCGACCGGCCACCGCGCGCACTTCGAGGTGATGTTCCGCCCCGACCTGCTCGACGGCAACGATGAGTCGCTCCGCGCGGCCGGCGACAGCGCCGCCCGCGAGCTCCTGGGCGGAGTGTCCGCGACGGCCGATCGACGCCCGCTCGCTGCGCAGCCCTACGCCGGGGTCGCCGCGTGGTCGATCGTGCACGGCCTGGCGACCCTGTGGCTCTCGGGCAACCTGGCGGGCGACCTGGCGGGGGGCGACCCCGAGGTCGCCGCCCGCGAGGTCGCCGGACTGCTGTTCCCCGAGGACTGAGCTCAGACCATCGCGTCGTGCGTCACGGGCTCCCGCCCGTGCCGGCGGGCGGTGCGCCGCTCGGTGACCCACGGCAGCGCCACCATCACCGTCGCGGCCAGGTAGACCAGCTGCAGCAGGGTCCGGGCCAGCAGGGGAGTGGGCTCCTCGCCCCCCATCGGCACGTCGTGCGTGGCGGCGTAGACGTTGGCCGGGAAGATCCCCACCAGCAGGCCGGTCAGGCCCAGCGCGGCCGGCCCGGCGGTACGCCGCGCCAGGAGGGCCGCCGCGCCGCCCAGCTCCAGCAACCCGGTGAGCGTGACGAGCAGGTCGGGGCGGGGGAGCGCGGGCGGCACGATGGCCACGAGGTCGGCCCGCAGGCCGACGAAGTGGCTGATCCCGGTGACCGTGAACATCAGCGCCAGCCCGGGTGCGAGCGCGCCCCGCCAGGTGCGGAGCGGACCGCCACGCAGGGCTCCGTAGCCGCGTGCGAGCAGGGTGCCGAGGGTGAGGGCGATCAGGGGTGCCATGGCAGGTCTCATTCGGGTCGGAGTGAATATAGTCAGTGACTAGATTGGACGCTCCGGCCCATCTTGTCAATGGCTAATTACTCACGCCTCGGGGCGCTCACCGGCCCCGCAGCAGGGCCGCCAGCCCGTCGAGGTCGGCGTCCCAGCGCTCGCGCGACGCAGCCAGCCGCGACGCCGTACGTCGTCCCTCGGCGTCGGCCTCCTTGAGGTTGGCCCGCACCTCCTCGACCGACTCCGCGACCCGGCCGGACCCCTCGGCCGCCCGGCGCACCGCCGCCCGCGAGAGCACGCGCTGGGTGGCCTGCTTGTCCGCCGTACGACGCTCCTCGCCGCTGGCCGAGGCCGCCACCAGCGCGTCGACCCCGGCCCGCACCCGGTCGACCAGGTCGCTCACCGACCCCTCGACGGGGTCGGCCTCCACCCGCGTCGCGCCCGCAGCGGCCGGCACCAGCACCACGGTCCCGCGGTCGATCCGGGCCGGGTCGAGGCCCGGGTTGGCCGCGCGCAGGGCGTCGGCGGCCGCCCGGCGGGTCGCGACGCTGGCGCGTGAGCCGATCAGGTCGGCGGCCAGCGACTCGAGGTCGGTGCGCTTGCTCACGACGTGCACCTGAGGCATGGCGTGTCCTTTCGAATCGGAGGTCGGATCTCGGGAGCGGTGGTCAGAAGAGCCCGTCGGGGTTGAGCGCGCTCCAGGGCGGGCCGAGCGACGCCCCGGCCACGGTGATGCCCGAGGAGGTCAGGTTGCCGAGCACCGCGAGGCGCTTGGGGTCGACGTCGAGCTGGGCCGACGGGCTGCCGCCCCGCAGCCGGTTGGTGGCCACGCTGGCCGAGGTCGCCCGCACCTCCAGGGCCGAGGCGCCCTCGGCGCTGGTGCGGACCTGGTTGCCGTGCACGACGACGTCCCCCTCGACGGCCACGACCACGGTCTGCACCTCGGCGTTGCCGCTGACCACGTTGCCCTCGAGCGTGACCGTCGACGGTCCGCCGACCGCGGCCGCCGCGAGGGCGCCGTGGGTGCTCAGCACCACGCCCGAGGTCTCGGACGACAGCGCCGTGCCCAGACCCGGCGGCAGCCGGAAGCCCTCGCCGACGACGATCCCCTGGAAGCCTCCCGGTGGGTCCCGGTCGACGTCCACGGGCTGCCGGCGCACGGTGTTGCCGCTCACCTGGGTCGAGTCGATGACCCCGAGCACGGCGATCCCGACGCTGCGCGGCCCGCCACCGTCGCTCGGCCCGACCCGGTCGACGTCGTTGGCCGAGACGCGCGAGACCGGGCAGCCGAGGACCAGGATGCCGGCGCTCCCGTCGTCGGCGTCCACCGCGCCGAGGTCGTGCACGGTGTTGTGGTCGACGTGCGCGGTGTCGACGCCGGCGACCACGATGCCCAGCGCCGGGCTGCCCTGCACCCCGGTGCGCAGGACCTGGTTGTGCGAGACGTCCGCGAGCGCGGCCCCGCCCGCGCCCCGCATCAGCAGCCCGGCGGCGCAGTCCTCGACCAGGTTGCCGGCGACGGTGAGCGCGTCGGTCGCCGCCAGCACGCCGACGCCGGCGCCCGTGAGCCGACGGAGCCGGTTGGCGCTGATCCGGGTGTGCCCGCGGAACTCGCTGAACCGCCCGGCCGTGACCAGCACGCCGAAGCCCGCGCGTCGCTCGCCGGGGACCCCGAGGACGTCGTTGTCGTCGACCGTGAACCCGCTCGGCGACACCGCGATCCCGACGCCGGCGACGTGGACCGTGTTGTCGCTGACCTCGAAGCCGTGACCGGGCGCCAGCGCGCCCGTGAGCACGATCCCGGCCGTGCCGGCCCGCAGCACGGTGTTGGACCACACCGCGTTGCTGAACAGGTGGCCCCCGGCCAGGGCGATGCCGGCGTCGCGGCAGACCAGGAGGTTGTCGGTGATCCGCAGCTCCGCGGTGAGCAGGGCGAGCTCACGGTCGAGCCCGGTGCCGATCCCGACCGGCGCGACCACGACGTTGTCGCGGAGCGTCGTGGCCAGCGCGACGCCGTCGAGCCGCAGCGCCGGGGTCGCGTCGTCACCGCCCAGGTCCAGCACGAGCAGCCGCTGGAGCGTCACACCGATCGTGCCGCGTACGTCGGCCGCGGGCTGCCCGCGGGAGATCACCGTGAGGTCCTCGAGCGTCACGAACGCACTCGTGGTGACCTGGAAGCCCGCACCCGGGGCGATGACCACCGTGCGCGGCCCGGCGCCCCGGATCCGCAGCGAGGTGGCACCGTCGACGGTGACGCCGTTGTCCTCGAGCTGGTAGGTCCCGGCCTCCAGGCAGACCGTGCCGCCCCCGCCGGCGACCACGTCGTCGACGGCCGCCTGGATCGTCAGCGACCCCGACGCGTGGGACTCCGGGGTGACGCAGACGGTGCAGTCGCCGCACCCGCCCTCGGTGTCGCACTCGCACGGCGGCGGCCACGGGACCCGGCAGTCGGTCTCGCCGCTGGGGAGGCTCAGCACCCCCAGCCGGGCGTAGTGGTGGTGGATGCCGAGCGGCGGGGCGTCGACCAGCTCCTCGACCGAGCTGTCGGCCGTGCGGGCCACGAAGATCCAGTGGTCGCCGGTGCGGAACCCCGAGCCGCCCAGGGCCACCGTGACCCCGTGCTCGAGGACGACGGTGGTGCTCGGCGCGGACGGCACGCTGATCACGCCGGCCGATCCCGCGACCAGGTTGTCGAGGTTGCCCCCCGCACCGGAGCGGACCTGTCCCTTCTGGTCCCAGCGCCGGATCCGCAGGTGCCGGTCGGCCGCCGCCGCGGCATTCATCACCAGGTCGGCCGGCAGCGCCGGGGTGAAGCGGATCGTGCCGTCCTCCTCGTGCACCTCGGCCAGCCGCATCTCGCCCGGGAGCCCGTGCAGCTCGCGGTGGTCGTCGATCACCTCGACCCAGTCACCGTCGGCGAAGCGCAGCACCGAGTCGCGCCCGAGCGAGGCCGGCCGCACGCCCACCCCGCCGGTCAGCACCTCCACCACGGGGCTCGCCACCGAGGCGTTGTCACGGGACCACTTGAACGTCGCCGTGCCCGGACCTCCGGGGGTGTGCACCTCCACGCGGTAGGTCTGGTTCTCCAGGCCGCGGTAGCCGCCGGTCGGCGGCAGCGCGCACGGGTCGTCGTCGTCGTCCACGGCGACGGTGTCGACGGTGAGCCGGGCGCCCGACGGGGCGGTCAGCGCGGTCCACCCGGGTACGTCGGCGTCGGGCGTGGCGCAGGTGACCGCGGCCCCGCCCGGGTCGTGCACCTTGACCTGCCACACCGTCTGTCGCCGGGCGGTGGTGTCGACGCCGAGCGCCGGCTCGACCAGGTCGGGCTGCTCGAGGTGGGTCACCTCGCGGCGCCACACGTCGAGGTAGGCCACGTGGGTGCCGGTGGTCGGCAGCGCGGGCGGCACGGGCAGGTAGGGCTGGTCGAGGTAGGGCGTGTCGGTGGTCCCGCGCAGGTCCTCCAGCAGCGGGTCGAAGGCCAGCGGTCCGCGCCCGTGGTTCTCGGCGACCAGCCCGTCGACGTACATCCGGCCCCGGCCGATGCTCAAGCCCCCGCCGGTGAGCGAGACCTTGAAGGCGTCGGGCGTCGTCGCCGGGACGACCGCCACCCCGGTCGCCCCGGGCGCGGGCCCGGCGGACCCCAGGTCCGCGGCGTCGGCGCGCAGGCGCCGGTCGAGGACCGCGACCAGCTCGTTCCAGTCGGCGTCGAGCAGCACGCGGCCCTGCTGGAGGATCACCTCCGCGTGGTCGTGGCGTGCGTCGAACCGGACTCGGCTCAGGTCCGCGGCCATGACGGTCTCCTCTTCTGGTCGGGTGTCCGGTGCTGTGACGTGTCAGGTGGCATAGAACGACCCCGCCTCCAGGCCGAAGCGCAGGTACTCCTCCAGGCGCAGCCGGAGGTTGGCCTCGCGCTGCGGGGTGTGCAGCAGGTGGGTGGCCCCCATCTCGCCCTCGTCGTCGGCGCCCCGACGTACGGCGTCGGGGGTGGTCACCGACAGCTGGAGGTAGGCCGGGTCGCCGAAGCGCAGCGCGGTGAAGAACGGCCGCGTCGCCCGGCGTACGTCGGGGGGCTGGTCGGGGTCGGGCTGGCAGCGGTAGCGCCGCCCGGTCCGCGAGGCCTCGGGCAGCCAGGAGTGGCGGACGCAGCCGGTCTGGCGCCGCCGCGCCCACACCGCCGCGAGCCGCGGGTCGCCGGCGTCGAGGGCGGCCAGCAGGATCGTGTTGGACGCCTCGAGCGTGGTGGCGTGCAGCCCCCCGACCACGGTCGTCTCGCGCAGGTCGACGTCACCGGCGGGGACGGTGCCGTCGCCGACGACCATGTCGGCGACCGCCGACACCGCCCGCGGCGCACCGCCCGTCGCGGCCCGGCCGCAGACCGCGACCGCGGTCCGCTCGCCGGCGTCGATCGCGGAGTCGACCACGCTCACGCGCGCCCCCTCGACCGCGACCACGGGTCCGAGCACGCAGCGCTCGACGACCACGTGGGCGAACGGGTCGAGCACCAGCAGGCTGGCGCGGTCGGGGTGGCGGGGCTGACCGTCGGAGGTGCGGGAGTGCCCCGGCACCAGCGTGCAGCTGCGCAGCACGACCGTGCGCGTCTCGGCGTCACCGACCTCCTCGAGCACCAGCGGGCCGCCCGAGAGCAGCAGCCCGTCGAGCACGACCGTGGTGCGGGGCTGCTGGTCGAGCCGGAACGCCGTGGCGGCCACGAGGCTGGGGCGGGCCTGGTCGGCCGCTACGACGTGCACCTCGGTGTCCGAGCCGCCGGCGGCGGCGGTGGTGGCCCGGATCGTCAGGCTCTGCGCGTAGACGTCGCTGTCGCCGACCTCCAGCGTGCCGCCCGCGGCCAGAGCGTCGAGGTGCGGCTGCAGGTCCTCGCCGTCCGTGGCCCGGCGCCGGGGCTCCGGGCGCACCGCCGCCACCCGGGTGGGGGCGCCGGCTCCGATCGGCACGGCGAGCCCCGCGTGGCTGGTGCCGAGCAGCCGCTCGCCGGCGGCCGGAGCGGTGCCGAGCCAGACCCGGCCCAGCTCCGGGTCGACCGCGACCACGCCCGGCGGGGGCTCGTGCGCCCACGCCCCGCCACCGCCGGGCAGGTCGCCGAGGTGGCAGACCCGCACCTCGGCGATCGGCACCGGGACCGCGGCGGCGGGTCCGACCTGGCGCTCGAGCAGCAGGCTGCCGCCACTGCCGTAGACCTCGCCGAGGTGGTCGCGCAGCCAGCGTCGCGGCAGCGCCAGCGGGACGTCGAGCGGCTCGGCCAGGTGGGTGATCGACTCCTCGGTGCGCGGCAGCGCGAACAACGGGGCGTCGGTGCCGAGCGCGTCGAGGCGGAAGCGCCGACCGTCTCCGTCGTCGACCAGCGGCGACCGCGTGACCCGCACCGGCTGGATCCGCCACAGGAAGATCCCGACGTGCGGGATGTTGTGGCGCCCCCGGGTGCCGGGCCGCACGGCGTCGATGCGGCGTACGTCGGCGGAGTGGGCCAGGTCGTCGAAGGCGCCGTGCTGCCCGTCGTCGGCCCGCGCCCAGCCCAGCGACTCGTGGTCGCGCAGGTCGGGGGTGGCCAGCGCGTGCCGCCGGACGTGGTTGAGGAACTGGGTGGTGACCAGCCGCTCGAAGAACTCCACGGCCCGCGCGCCCGGCCAGCCGGTGACGTCGAGGGCGAGCTGCTCCAGCACGGCGGCGGTGCCCTTGCGCCGGCGGTAGGCGATGGTGTTGGCGACCTCGGCGCGCGGCGAGGCGACCTCGGGCGCCACGCCGTGCAGCGGCCGGTAGCCGATCAGGTCGCCGACGTACGGCGCGACCCACCGGGCGCAGGTCTCGATGAACTGGTCGTCGTAGAGCTGGGCCAGCTCCTCGGACAGCACGTCGACCTGGTCGCCCAGGACGTCCATCAGCTCGCGCAGCACGTGTCCGTGCTCGGCGTCGCGCAGCCGGTGGACCAGCGGCAGCAGGTCGAAGAGCCGCTGCCCGGTCGGCACCGCGTCACCGGTGAGGCTCATGGCATCTCCCGGACCCAGTCGGGCGGCAGCGTCTCCGCGAGCGTCAGCAGCTCGACGCCCAGCGTGGCGCCGCCCGGTCCGCCCTGGACGCGGGCGGGGTCGGCCAGCAGCCGCAGGGCGAGCCCGCTCGGGCCGCGGGCGAGCACGTCGAGGTCGACCGCGACCACGCCGGGCACCCCGGCCGCGGTGGCGACGACCGCCGAGCGGTGCACGGGCTCGCCCAGCGCCCGCGCGGCGCGTCCGTAGGTCTCGTGGAGCCGGGCCGCGACCGCCGTGAGGACGTCGGCGACCACGTGGTCGGGGTGCACCCGCACCGACAGCGAGAGCCGGAACGTCGCCGCCCGCGCGGCCACGACCTCGACCAGCACGTGGGGGTCGCCCGAGCGCCGCAGCTCAGCGGCCAGCAGGTCCAGGACGACAGGGTCGGGTGGACGGTGGTCGGGGTCGACGACCGAGACCACCACCGTCCGCCCGGCCCGCAGGGGGAGCACGCTCGCGGAGGACAGGCCGATGCCGGTGTAGGCCCGGGCGAAGTCGGCGTAGTCCAGCAGCGACACCGCCCGCCCCAGGGTCCGCACCGGCAGCGGGATGGAGGCCCGGGCATGGCTCTCCGGCTCGGGGTCGACGCCGCCGCCGGCCGCCGCCGGGTTCGTGACGCCCTTCAGCCCCAGCGGCCGGTCGACGGCCTGGCTGAGGGTGTCGGGGCCGACGTTGCCGGCGGCGCCCAGCCCCTTGCGGTACGTCGCCCGCAGGTTGTGCGACCCGCTCGGCGGACGCGCGCCGCGGGCGCCGTCGCCGAAGACCACGCTGAGCGTCCCGTCGGGCTCGTCGCGGGTGGTGTGCACACGGTCCTCCGGCCCGGCGGTGTACGCCGAGGCCCGCTCGGCCCAGCGCACCCCGTCGACGCGCACCTGCAGCGTCGACTCGGTGCCGCGCGGACCGTTGCCGCGCACGTGCGTCAACGGGCCCTGCGCCAGCGGGAAGGACTGGAAGGCCCGCCGCCCGTCCCCGGAGCCGAGCAGCTGGGTCACGGTCTCGCCGTGGGTGGCCCGCACGACGTTGCCGAAGACCACCGCACCGGCCCGGACCAGCGGTAGCGGGGGAGCGGTGGTCAGTCGCAGCTCGGTGCGACCCGACGGCAGGGCGGAGACCGAGTCGAGGGTCACCACCTCGGCCTGCGCGAGCCCGCCCGGGGTCCGACCGGCCAGCACCAGGCGGCGTCCTGCAGGCATGGCGGACGCGTCGCCCTCGACCACGACCGTGGTCGTCGCGACCAGCGAGTCGTCGGGCGCCTCGGCGAGCTCGACCGGGTCGGCCACCGCCCACACCGTGACGTCGCGAGGGGTGTCGAAGTCGTGCGGCTCGCCGCGCAGCGTCAGCCGGGTGACCTTGCCCGAGACGGCGTACGCGGACCGCGACAGCTCCGCGGCGTCGACGACCTCGTAGAGCTCGCGGTAGAAGTCGGTGGCGTCCTGGCTGAGCACGACCCAGGCGCCCCGCACGATGTCGGGGTGCGCGCCGTCGACGTCGACCTCGACCCGGTCGTCGGCGACCTGGCGCACGGCGTCGAAGCGGGGCCACTCGTCCTCGTCCGGCTCGTCGGGGCCCAGCGCCGCGAGGTACCCCTCCCGGAAGTCGGCGTTCATCGCCCTCCACACCGGCGCGTTGTGGCCGAAGACGGACAACCGCCGGCGCAGCACGTACGCCGCGGGCACGTCGGCGGGGCGGTTGAACGGGTCCCACGAGCCGAGGCCGGGCGTCCACCGCACGTGGGTGACGCCGTCGGCGGCGTGCTCGCGCACCTCGGTGAGCAGCCGCACGTCCCACCGGTCGTTCACCAGGTCGTCGCTGGCCAGCAGCAGGGGCGTGCCGCGGCCCAGGACCAGCCCGGTGCCCTGCAGCCAGGCGTCGACCCGGCCCATCGTCGGCAGGTGGGGCCGGGTGCGGACCACCGGCAGCGAGCTCCACTCGGGTCGGGCCTCGACCTCCTCGACGGTCTCGAACAGCTGCGGGGTCTCGCCCGGCCCGGGCACGCTCTGCACCCGCAGCCGCTCCGGCAGCGTGACCGACGCCGGCACGGCGGGCGGGAGCAGCCCGGGGTCCGGCGGGTCGAGCGCGGGCAGGGCGGGCGGACGCTCCAGCGTGAAGGCCAGGTGGGTCTCGGCGGCGGCGCCGGGGTCGAGCCGGTAGGCCACGAGCTTGCCGAGCTCCTGCAGCGAGGTGCGCTCGCGGGCGGTGCGCAGATAGCTCTCCTCGGCCAGCCGCTCGGTGTAGAACGTCAGCACGTCGCAGACCGCCGCCCACGCGTCGATCAGGGCGATCGTCGGGTCGTCGGGGTCGCGGGTGCGCAGCCCGGCCAGCGCGGGCCGGCTGCGGCGGCTGAGCCCGGCGAGCATGCTGGCCAGGAAGTCGCCGTGCACCCCGGAGCGGTAGGACAGCCCGGGCAGCCCGGGCCGGTTGTCGACGACCCGTGGCGTGCTGACGCTGGTGCCCTCGCAGGCGCCGCAGGTGCTGCCGGGCCGGGCCGGCTGGATCTCGCCGGAGCTCACGTGCCACCCCCGAAGGTCAGGTCGAGCACACCGCGCTCGGGGAAGCTCGGGTCGTCGTCGAGCCGGGGGATCTCCAGCCGGCCCATCGGCAGGACGCCGGTGGCGAGACCGCTGCTGGCCGGCACCCGGAGCCGCTCGAAGGTCCGCACCTGCACCGACTGCACCCCCGGCACCGCGTGGACCGCGGCCAGCACCGCGGAGAGGTGCACGGCCCCGCCGAACGTGAGGTTGTCGGGGTGGAAGAGCCCGCGCCGCCCGTCGGGCAGGGTGTGCGCCGACAGCACGTCACGGACGTCGACGGCGACCGGGGAGCGGAAGTGGCCGGGCAGCACGCACACGTGGAGGCCCAGCTCGAGCGGCACGAAGACCGGCGCGTCGACCTCGAGGTCGTAGCCGGCCATCCGGAAGCGCTCCAGGAAGCCCCGCAGGTCGCGCTCGAACGGCTCGTCGACCTCCAGGCCGCCGAAGCGGTCGGCGGTGACGAACGCGGTGTGCCACGACCCGGTCCAGCGGAACGTCGCGGCCGCGCGCTGCACGTCGTCGTGCCGCTCGGCCACCGACGCGTAGTCGGGCTCGGTGACCGCGCGCTCCTGCACCGAGAAGGCCTGCGGTGCGTCGCGACGTACCTCCTCACCGGTCTCGGGCTCCACCCCGCCCGCGGCCGGCAGCGGGTTGCGGACGCCCGCGACGCCACCGACCCCGGTGACCAGGTGGGCCAGCGCGTTGCGACCGACGTTGCCGGCGGTGCCGTTGCCCACCCGGTACGTCGCCCGGAAGGCCGTGCCGGTCGGCGGGCGCAGGCCGTGCTCGCCGTCGCCGAAGCGCAGCCGGACCTCGCCGTCGTGCTCCACCTCGGCCGTCAGCTCACGGGCCAGCGGCCCGCTGGCGAGCAGGTCCGGCCGGGGGAGCCAGGGGTCCGGCACGCCGGCGAGCTCGCCGACCAGCCGCAGCGCCGGCAGGGCCTCGCGGGGCCGGACGAGCGCGCTCGCACAGGCCGGATCGGCCTCCGGGAGCACGTGGAGCGCACCCGCCCGGGATCGGAGGAGCCAGGCAGCGCCACCGGCGCTGACCGACCAGAGGGGGGAGGTGCCGCGGACCGGGCTGCCGTCGGGGACGACCAGCCCGAGGCCGGCGAAGACCGCCTCGACGAGGTCGCCCGAGACGGCGCCGTCGAGCTCGGCCTCGCAGCGCCGGGGTCAGCGGCACCTCGCCGAGCACCGGCTGCGGCCGGGCCACGGCGTGGGTCAGCGGCCGCCGGGCCAGGACCGGGCGGAAGCGCACCGGCACCACGAGGGCGGGGTCGTCGGTCGCGTCGCCGCAGGGGTCCTCGGGGATCCGGGTGAGCGTGGGGGCCGGGACCGTGCCGAGGTCCTCGTCGGTGACGGTGGCGCCGTGGTCGGCCAGGACCAGGTTGCCCCAGGCGACCGCGATCTCCCGGTCGCCCTCGACGACGGAGAGGCACAGCGGGAACGGCAGCGCGTCGCGCCGGTGCCAGCGGATCTCGGTGACGTCCTGGGTGCCGCCCGGGAAGAGCAGGCCGGAGGGGTCGGTGCCGCTGACCACCTCGGTCAGCCGCACAGCGACCCGGCGCCGGGGGTCGGCGTCGGGGGACTCGTCGCCGTCGGCGGCGACCTCCGCCGCGGTGCGGCTCTCCGTCGCCGACTCGGTCTCGACCAGGACCAGGACGTCACCGGCCCGCAGCAGCGGGTGGTGGTCGCGCAGCGTGGCCGAGGTCGCGCCGGTCGGGAGCACGCAGCCCTGCTCGCCCCAGGTCCAGAAGCGCAGGGTGTTGAGGTCGCTGTGCAGCACGGCCTCCTCCACGGTCTCGAAGACCACGGGGGCGGCGTCGACGGCGACCTCGTGCTCGGTCGAGCCGTCCGCGAACGCCGGGGGCACACCCGGCACCCGCGACAGCACCGGCGTGCCGGCGGGCAGCACGACCGTGGGGGAGTCGACCCGCACCTGCACCCACGCCCGGGCGTTGGCCCCGTCGTGCATCCGGTAGTCCACGAGGCGCGCGTGACGCCGTAGCGAGACCCGGCTGCGGGCGGTGTCGAGGTAGGCCTCGGTGGCGACGGCGTCCTGGCGGTAGGACAGCTCGTCGGCGACGTACGCCAGCACCTCCACGAGCGTGACCCCCACGTCGGCCGGCAGCCGCTCGGTCCACTCCGGCGCGAGCAGCGCCATCCGCTCCAGCATGACCCGACGGAAGCCCTGGTAGTCCTTGGCCAGGTAGTCGATCGGCGGGGCGTGGTGCACGCCGGGCGGGCAGGTGCACCGCGGGGCGCAGTCGAAGTCGCTGGGGCACTCGACCTTGAACGAGAACGCCACCTCGGCCAGCAGGGGGTCGAAGCCTGCGGGCGGGTCGTCGCTGCCGGCCCCGGCCACCAGCGCCAGGCGGTAGCGGGAGAAGTCGCCGCGCTCCTCGGTCCTGACCACCAGGACGTGGTCGGGCTCCTCCAGGCCGGCGAGCAGGGCCGTCTGCTCCGCCGCTGGTACGACGGCCGCCAGCCCGGTGGCGGGGACGGCCCAGGTGACCGCGACCCGGCGTACGCGCTCGCCGCCGTCGATGACCACGCTCGCCGCGTCGAGCCCGGCCGGCACCGGGTCGAGCAGCCGGACCAGGAGCGTGCGCTGCTTGAGCGCCACGACGGTCTCGTCGGTGTGGCGGACCTCGAGGTGCTCGATGCCGTTGAGGACGCCCGCCAGCTTGACGGCCTGCAGCCGACGCGGGTGCCCGCACACGTAGTGGGTGCTCATCCGGCACCCCCCGGGACGTTGAAGGTCGCCACCACGGACGTGCGCGTCGCGCGGACGACGTAGGCCACCGTGACGACCAGCGCGGCGTCGAGCGCCTCGACCCGCACCGACTCGACCGCGACCACGTCGGCGAGCTCGCGCTCCAGCGCGCCCTGGACGAGGTACTGGGTGGCGGCCGCGGCCTCCGGACCGCCCGGCTCGAAGACCATCCGCAGCAGCCCGGAGCCGAAGTCGGGGCGCATCACCCGCTCGCCCGGCGACGTGAACAGCACCTGCTCGACCAGGTCGCGGACGTGGTCGTCGGGCCCGGTGGCGGCGGTGCGGCCGCGACCGTCGACGGCGTAGGGGAAGTCGGTGGTCATGTCGCCAGCACCCGCAGCTGGGAGACGACCGGCAGCATCGGCGTGCCGGTGGGCGTGGTCACCGAGGCGCCGGCCATCGTGGCCAGCGGTGCTCCCGCGGCCAGCACCCGCACGGCGCCGACGACCCACTGCCCGGTGAGGCAGGGCGGGGCACCGCTGCCGGTGAGCCCGCAGCCCGCGACGACGTACTGGGTGACCAGGGTGACCACCGGCTGGCCCGAGACCAGCACCCGCGGCACCGGGTTGGTCGGCGTCGCCTGGCCGGCGTGGGCGCACATCACGGTGGCGCCGAGGTGGAGGACGGGTGCGGGCATCAGGACCTCAGATCACCGTCAGCGCGCCGGCGTTGACGTCGACCGTGGGGCCGAGCAGCGAGATCGTGGCGCCCTTGCCGTTGCTGATCACGATGCCCACGTCGGACACCGAGATCACCGCCCCGGTGAGGGTCTTGATCAGGATGCCGCCGGTGGGCCCGGGGGTGTCGCTGATCGTGATGCCGTTCTGCCCGCGCGTCTGGAAGGTGAAGCCCGAGAGCCCGGGCGGGACGGCGCGGGCCATGGCCGGGACGTCGGCGCTGGAGTAGAAGCCCCCGACCCAGATCGGCCGGTCGAGGTCGCCCTGCTCGAACTCCACCCACACCCCGGCCCCGATCTCGGGCACCGAGAAGACCCCCGCCTGCGTGCCGGTGACCGGGAAGCAGCCCTCCGCCCAGACCGGCGTGGGGATCCCGACCGCGGGGATGCTCACCATCAGCTTGCCGCGCATCTCCGGGTCGACGTTGCTGACCACGGTGGCGCGGAACTTGCCGTAGTAGCGCTGGCGGGCGCCGCTCTGGTCGGAGGCGGTCTCGTCGAGGGTCGTCATGCGGGCACCGCCGGGGTCGTGGAGAGCAGGGCGTTGCGGGCGAGCGAGAAGGACTGCGTGAACTCGCCCCGCTTGAGGTGGTGGGTCACCGAGGTGACGTAGTAGAGGCCGTTGAACGGGTCGCCGGCGCCGCGGACGCCGACCAGCCGGCGCGAGCGCAGCACCCGGCCGTAGCGCACGACGTCGAGGCTGCCGGTGGCGAAGACCGAGTCGGAGTGCTGCCCGGCGTAGGCGAGCCCCCTCATGATCGCCGCGGCCGGGTTGAGCTTGGCGGTGTCGGTGAGCCAGGTGACCTTCGGCGGGAGCGGCGGGACCAGCCCCAGCGGCGGGTTGAGCGGCGACACGTCGGGGATCGGGATGCCGATCGGCGCCTTGCTGAACGGCTCCTGGATCGTCACGATCGGCAGCTCCTTGCGCTCCTTGTCGAAGGAGAAGCTCAGCGCCGTGACGTTGTCGTGGGCTCCGTCGAGCCCCGCGTTGAGCGCCGGCTGCGGCTCGCCCACCCGGATCTCCGGGCCCCAGTAGGCGCGGCTGGTCCCGACCACCGGCCCGGGCTCGACGTAGAAGCGGTAGCCGACCTCGTCGGCGAGTGCCTTGACGTAGGCGTAGTCGGTGCCCTGGTGCAGCGGGATCCGCGCGATCGGGAGCGGGATGTCCTCGACGATGCTCGGGACCACCAGCGGCACGACGCCGAGCGCGGCGTACTTGGCCAGTGCGGTGAGGACCCGCAGCGCCGGCGGCATCGCCGGGTAGGGGACGCCGTCGAGGGCGATCACGTCCATCACGGCCGTCAGGTCCTTGCCCTTGACCCTCAGCGTGGAGGACGCAGCGCCGCCGGACTGGACCTCGTGGTGGGTGACCATGCCGTCGACCAGCACCTCGGTGACCCCGCGCACGGTCACGGCCACGACCACCCGCAGCACCGGGATGCTGGCCCCCCCGCTGAGCAGGAAGAGCGTGGTCAGCGGCGAGCGCTTCGGCACCTCGAAGACCAGCTCGAAGCCGCTCTGGGTGTCGCCCGACCCGGTCTGCACGGTGACCTCCCGCAGCGACTCGACCACGACCTGCGGGGCGGGCACGGGCACCACCGGGCCGGTGTACAGCTGGAGGCGCACGGGGGGCGGGGGCAGGTCAGCCACGGCCGCTCCCGTCGTCGGAGGGGACCCGGAGCCGGCGACCCGGCGGCAGCGTCATCCGAGCGGGGTCGACGACACCGTTGGCGTCGGCCAGGCGCCACCACAGCTCGGGGTCGCCGAGGTGGGTGGCGGCCAGGTTGTCGCGGCGGTCGCCCTCCACGCAGGCCAGCTCGTACGCCGTCGCGAACCGTCCCGGCTTCGGCACCAGCCGGCGCCGCAGGAAGGCCACCGGCACCTCCTCCTCACCCGGCGCGGGCGCGGCGGCCCACGTGGTGATCCCGACGCCGGCGTACCGGCTGGAGGGCGGGAACGTCACGTCGGGGACCAGGCCCGTGCCCAGCAGCGCCTGGAGCGCGTCGGTCGTCATGGCGTCTCCGTCCGGGTGCTCACGTCGGGATCGCCTCCAGGCCGAGGGCGGCGACCGCGGTGGCCCCGGCCCGGGCGGCCAGCGCCTCGCGCGAGCGCAGGTGGCCGACGAAGAGGGTGCCGCCGCGGTGGTCGAAGCCGAGGTCGTCGACCGAGAGCACCCGCAGCCCGAGCGAGACCTTGGCGCGGATCGGGTTGAGCCGGGTGTCGAAGGCCTCCTCGGTGATCGAGAGCTCGGTGACCCGCACCGGGACCACCCGGTGGCGGCCCCACACGAAGAGCGTCAGCGGGGTCTGGAGCGGCAGCACCTCGAGGATGCCGCTGCGAGCGAGGGCGTCGTTGGTGACCAGGGACTCCGCCGAGGGCTGCACGAGCAGCTCGAGCGCGGCGAGCTCGGGGTGCAGGCCGGTCTCGACGGTGGTGGGGTTCTGGTCGGGGGCCGCGAGCCGGTCGGTGGCGTCGATCTCGGCCTCGACCTTGAGCGTCTCGACCGCCGCGCCCTTGAGCCGCAGCGCCTGGCTCCGGTCGCCGCCGTCGCCGCCGCTGGCCTGGACCTGGAACGAGCGGCTCAGCTGGTCGGGGTTGTACTGCAGGGCGATCACCCTCAGCGTCGCCCCGGTGGTGGGGTCGACCTGGACGATCCCGCCCTTGACGAGTCGTGGTGACGTCATGGCCGACCTCGCCCCTGGCTGCTCATCGGGTCCTCATCTCGCGTGCACCAGGTGCTGGTCGAACTCGGGGGTGCCGCCCCGGATCTGCCGGCGCCGTGGACCCTCGAGCCACTCGTCGGTGACGCGGGGGCTGCGGCGGCCGCGTCCGGTGGGCCTGGTCCCGAAGATGTGGCGAAGGTCGGGTGCTGACACGTCGGGGCGTCTGCCGTGGGGCGGGGCACCGACGCCGAGCCCCCAGAAGTCCCGGAAGGTGTCGAGCCACGGCTGGTTCTGGCCGATCCGGCACCCGCGGATCTCGAAGGGCATCCCGTGCGGCAGCCGTGACTTCATCTGCAGGAGGTTGTTGTCGTAGGTCCCGCGCTCCAGGGCCCCCTGGACGCTCTCGTAGCGAGGCGTCGGGGCCGAGACGCGTCCGGGCTGGAAGCCGCCGGCCTGGACGGTGCTGCGCACCAGGTCGGGGGCGGTGCCGTCGACCCGGCCGCGCAGGTCGGCCAGAGCCTGGTCCGCCCGGCTCTCCCGCTGGGCCTGCGTGAGGCGGGACGACGTCCGCGCGATCAGGTGCTGGCGCACCAGGGCGGCGTAGATGGCGATCGAGCGGTCGAGGCTCGCGACCTTGGCCGCGCGCGCGGACGTCGGCAGCCCGAGCACGTGACGCATCCGGGGCGCGCCCCGCCGGTCCTGGCCAGCGGGCTCCTGGGTGGTCAGCATCGCCCGGTCCAGCACCCACCACAGGTAGGTCTCGAGGTCGCCACCTGGCGCCAGTGTCGCCGGGAGACCCGTCGCAGTGCGGAACCGCGTCCAGGTCGGGTCGCTGGACAGCCGCTGGTAGAGGCGGCCGGCCCAGTGCTGCGGCACGACGTGGTGCTCGACGGTGATCTCCCGGTTGTCCCGTCCCACGGTGGGGTGCTCGGTCGCGAGCTCGCCCTCGAGCCGCCCCTGCGACTGCAGTCGCATGTCGGCCTGGAACAGCGAGGTGCCGCCGCCGCGCAGCAGGGGCAGGAAGATGCCCGACGGCACCGCGTGGGTCACCAGCCGCACCCGGGTCAGGCCGGTCGGCAGGCCCACCAGGTGCTCGAGCATCTCCTCCACCGAGGACACCTCCACCGCGGCCGGGAAGCCGCGGTCGGCGTGGAAGCGCTTGGCCGACTCGTAGTAGGGCTGCTTGCCCTGGGTCGAGAAGAAGAGCGCCTCGGCCCGACGCACCTCGCCCCGTCCGGTGCCGCTGCCCTGCACCACGTGCGTGAGCTCGTGGGCGAGCAGCCGCAACCCGGCCGCGGTGTCGGGCGAGGGCGCCGAGGCCGAGAGGTGGATGGCCGAGCCCCAGGTGAAGGCGCGCGCGCCGATCGCGCGGCTGAGGGTGTCGGCGCGCGCGTCGCGGTGCAGCCGGACGGCGGCGAAGGACCGCCCGAAGGCCGACTCCAGCCGGGTGCGGGCCGGTTGGGGGACGGTGGTGCCCGGCGCGCCGGAGGCGAGCGCCGCCCGGAACCCTTCGGGGGCTCGGCAGGGACCGCCCGGGCGGGAGGCGAGCACCGCCGCCTCGTCGGGCGCGCCGCGGGTGCCCGCGGCGCCGGCGCGCGCCGGCAGCCCGGCCGCCACCCGCTCCGCCACGGCCTCCGCCTCGCGCTCGACGGCGTCGGACGGCCGACTCACGTCGGGCTCCGCGTGCACCGGGATGCTGGCGTAGGAGAAGCCTCGGCTGGATCCGTTCACCGTCTCCTCGGCCAGCCGGTGCACCAGGTCGGGCAGGGTCAGGAGCGGGGCCAGGAGCGGGGGCGGGGCCGGTGCGCGGGTGCGGGTCGCGGTGGCGTGCACGGTCATCGCCCTCCCGAGGGACGCTGCTGGACGACGTGCGCGAGCTCGTGCGCGAGCAGCCTCCGGCCCTGGGCGGTGCGCGGCTGGTGGCGGCCGGCTCCGAAGACGATGTGCTCGCCACCGACCGTCAGCGCTCGCGCGGCCAGCGACCCGGCGGCGGCACTCGCCGCAGCGTCGTCGTGCACCCGCACCGCACCGAAGTCGTGGCCGAAGCGGGCCTCCATCGTGCGCCGGGTGTCGGGGTCGAGTCGGCGGCCACCGCTGGAGACCACCCGGTCCAGCGCGGCGCCGGCAGCGGCGCCGGACCCCGGGTCGGTGTGGTCGTGCGAAGCGGACGCCGGGTCGGCGTCGCGCTGCACCGGCTCCTCGTCCTTCTTCTTGTCCGCGGCAGGCTCGGCGACGGGGGCCTCGGCGGGCTTCGGGGTGTCGCCGGTGCGCAGCGGCAGCAGGTAGGGCTTGAGCCGCAGGGCCTGCTGGGCCACGACGTAGTCCATCACCCACTGGTCCTCGGCGGCCTTGTCCTTGGCGCTGCGCAGTGGGACCAGGCTCGGGGCGGGCGTCTGCTTGGCCGGCGCGGCGGCGGGCTTGGAGCCGCTGAAGCTGAAGCTGATCCCGACGAAGGTCGGTGCGTTGACCGGCCCCTGGATCGTCAGCGTCGCGGAGGCGTCGTAGCCGCCGATGGTGCCGACCGGGATGGCCGGGATCGGCGCCGGCAGGGGCTCCTTGGCCAGGGCGAGACCGGTGAGGGCTGCGGCGCCGACGCCGACCGCGGCGACCTTGCCGCCGGGGGTGTCCAGCGCCCCGAGCACCGCCTTGACCTCCTTGGTGTCCTTGACCTTCTCGATCACCTGCTTGCCGACCGGGGTCGCGGCGAGGGCCTTGACCACGTCGCCGGCCGAGCCCTCCTTGGGCTTCTTCTCCTCCTCCGGCCCGTCGCGGTGGACGGCGTGCGCCGGCACCCGCTCGAAGGACCAGCCACGCACGCTCCCGCCCCCGGCCACGACGTCGGCAGCCCGGTGCGCCTGCGTCTCCGCGGCGTCGCGCGGGTGGGAGACGGCGTACGCCGGCGCCGCGGCGCGCGGGGTCCGCTGCCGACGGACGTGGGTCCCGGTCATGACGGTGCCTCTCTGGCTCGGGTGAGCTGTCTCCAGACCTCGGTGGCCACGCGCTCGACCACCCGGTCGGTCGGGTCGTCGCGATCCGGGGCCGGAGCGTCGCCGCGGGCCAGCGCGGCGAGCCGGGCCTCGACCCGGGGTCCGACCTCGTGGACCCGGTCGGACGGGAGGTCGGGGGCGACCAGTCGGTCGACGCGGATGTCGTAGCGGGTCATGGCGACACCGCCTGGGGCCTGCGGGTGGTGAGCGCGGCGGTCTCGACCGCGGTGAGGCTGCGCTCGGCCTTGGCGTACTCGACCGTGGCCGCGTGCAGCAGGTGGCGCGCGCCGATCGCGCTGCCCTCGGCGGCGGCGGCGAAGGCGGCGGCCACGGCGATCGCGCGGATCGACCCGCCGCTGACCTGGAGCCGGGCCAGGGCGGTGAGGTCGAGGTCCTCGGTCGGCGCCTGGGCGGGGATGGCGCGGCGCCAGATCTCGGCGCGGGCCGCCTCGTCGGGGAAGGGGAGCTGGACCACGAAGCGGATCCGGCGGACGAACGCCGGGTCGACGTTGTCGCGCAGGTTGGTGGTGAGGATCGCCAGGCCGCGGTAGGCCTCCATCCGCTGCAGGAGGTAGGCCACCTCGAGGTTGGCGTAGCGGTCGTGGCTGTCCTTGACCTCGCTGCGCCGTCCGAAGAGCGCGTCGGCCTCGTCGAAGAGCAGCACGGCGCCGGCGGCCTCGGCGGCGTCGAAGACCCGGCGCAGGTTCTTCTCGGTCTCGCCGATGTACTTGCTCACGACGGCGGAGAGGTCGATCCGGTAGAGGTCCAGGCCCAGATCGCCGGCGATCACCTCCGCGGCCATCGTCTTGCCGGTGCCGCTGGCCCCGGCGAAGAGCGCGGTGACCCCGAGGCCGCCGGTGGTCCGGCTCGCGAAGCCCCAGTCGTCGTAGACCGTGGCCCGGTGGGCCAGCTGCGCGGCCAGGTCGGCCAGGAGCCGACGCTGGCCGTCGGGCAGGACCAGGTCGTCCCAGGTGGCTCGGGGCTCCACCCGCTCGGCGAGGCCGCCGAGCCCGACGCGGGCGCGCTCGCGGACCAGGCGGCGCAGCGTGTGTGCACCGGCGCTCGTGCCCTGCTGCGCGCGCGGCACGGTGCCGCTCCACTCGGCGGCGATCGCCTGGATGCTCCGGGCGGTGAGGCGGTAGTGGTGGGCCAGCTCGGCGACCGCGCGGCCGACCGGTCCGGCCTCGCCCGCGGTCCGGGCGCCCAGCGCCGCCCGCCACAGGGCGGCCTGCTCACCGGCGTACGGCGGGTCGACGGTGCGGGTGAGGACGGTGCGGCCGCCGGGGGTCTCCGCCGCACCGGCGCCGCCGTCGGCCGGCTCGCCGTCGGCGACCACCACCCGGGCCTCGAGCAGGCCGAGCAGTCCGGCGTGGCCGGTCAGCGGGAGCCGGTCGCCGAGCACCGCCTCCCGGTCGAGGGTGCGCGCGGCCTCGGAGAGCCGGAGCTCCCCGAGCGCCGCGTCGCGGACCCGCAGCAGCTCGAGCCCGAGGGCCGCGGCGAGGTGGGCCGCGACGCCCAGCCGGGCGTCGCGGTCGGCGCCGTCGAGCCGGACCAGCACCGCTGCGTCGAGCGCGACGACCGCCGCCGCGACCTCCTCGGCCACCCGCTGCTGCGACGGCGAGAGGGGCGGCGGGTCGAGCCGCGGCGCCGCCAGCCCGTCGAGCACGGTCTCGCCGTCGGCCAGGCCCGTGAGGTGGTGCAGCACCAGCTCGTCGAGCGCGAGCGGTCGGGTGACCAACGGACCGCTCCCGGTCGGAGCGACCAGGCCCCATCGCCGCAGCGGACCCTCGGGGAGCAGCGCGTCCCAGTGCGCCTCGGGCAGCGCCGCCAGCGCCAGCGCGAACGTCGGCTGCGGGCTCGACCCCGGCTGCGCCTGCGCCACCAGGTCCGCCAGGCGCGCGTCGAGCTCCACGCCGGCCGCGAGCAGCAGCACGTCGCGCTCGAAGGGCGACAGGCCCAGCGCCACGACCAGCCGGTCGAGCGGCTCGGGCCCCGCGGGCGCCGGGAGCGCAGCCGGCGGATCGCCGGCGAGGTGGGCCTCGAGGTGGGTGGCCAGCCGGGCCAGGTGCCCGACCAGCCCGGGGCGGGCGCGCTCGGCCGGCGACCCCGCGGTGAGCCGCGCGTCCGGGGCCGGGGCGGTGGCCGTGCGCGGGCTCATGCCGGCACCAGCACGGTCTGGGTCGGGTCGAAGGCCGGCGGGGTGACGCCGTGGTCGACCAGGTGGCTCTCGGCCCCGTCGATGGTGACCCGCAGCCACTGGGCCCCGTCGGGCACCGGGCCGCAGCGGAACGTGAGCTGCCCGGTGGTGGCGGCCCGGGGCTCGGCCACGCTGAGGTGGGTGCCGAGCGCGAGCCGGGCCTCCTGGCTGGGTCGGACCTGCGGGTGCACGTCGAGCACGACCGTGACCTCGCCGGTGGCCGACCGGCTCACCGCCGGCGGTGGCGCCACCACGGGGGTGGGGGCCAGCACCATCGCGGCCACGTTGGTGTCGCGGTCGACGGTCTCACCCGTCCTGCGCAGCCGGACCGTGACCGACCAGACCCCCGCAGGCCAGGCCAGGTCGGCGGCGGCGCCGGTGGGCAGGGTGACGTCGAGGCCGGTCGGGTCGTCGTTGTCGGGCACCGCCACCTCGATCGGGTCGGCGAGCAGGGCGTGGCCGAAGCGGACCCGCACCAGGGTGCCGTCGAGGTGCACCCCCGAGAGGCGCACGGTGTCGCCCAGCAGGGCGGTCGGCTGCAGGTCGGGGGGTACGACGGCCAGCACGGTCGGCAGCGGCGGGGTCAGGTCGGGCTGCACGAAGACCCCCTGGTCGGCCGAGCCCCGGGTCAGCACCGGCAGGGCGTCGCGAGCGGGCTTGGTCGACTGGATCAGCACGACCGAGGCGAGGTAGGCCGCCGTGGGCCGGTAGTGCGCCTGGATCGCCGACCACAGCCGCGACATCTCCTCGGTGTCCAGAGGCTCGAGGGTGATCGTGACGGCCTCGGCCTGGTCGGCGAGGTCGGCCGCCGCCAGGGCCTGGAAGGCCGGCGGCAGGATCGAGGGGCCCAGCGGGCTCGGGGACAGCGCGGTCCGGATCGCGGCCCGGTCGAGCACCGGGCGCTCGTGCAGCAGCGACATCGCGTAGCCCAGCAGGATCTCGGCCTGGAAGTCGCTCCTCGCGTAGGCGGTGACCAGGTAGTGCAGGTCGAGCGCCAGCGGGGGGTTGGTCTGCCGCGTCCCGTCGGCGGCGTACGACGGGAGGGCGGCGTTGGCCCACCCCTGGTTGGGGCTCACCCGGTAGAGGAAGAGGTTGAGCCGGGGCCCCAGGGCCGGGTCGTCGAGCTTGATCGAGTCGGGGGCGACCGCGGTGACGGTGACCGCCCCGACGGCCGGGCCGGCGTCGACCATGCCGTTGTCGAGCAGGTTGCGCAGCACCGCGGTGGTCGCGGCGAGGGCCAGCGGGCTGCTCATCGCGCCTCCCGCCGACCGCGCAGGTAGTCGCCGAGCGACAGCGGCTCCGGCCCGGACGCGCCGCGTGCGCCGGTGGACGCCGACGGCACGGGCGTCGGGAGCGGCGCGGGCGCGGGGCCCCGGACCTCGACCCGGCCGATCGTCACGTGCACGACGTCGGGCTCGCGTGCCGCCGGCTCGGGCTGCCCGCGCGGTGCCTGCGTGGCGGTCCGCGGCGGCGCGGCGCCGACCGAGGGCGACGCGCTGACCCGCACGGCCGCGGGGGCGGCGACGCTCGCGACCCGGGCGGCTCGCGCTCCCCGCGCGCCCGGGCGTACGTCGGCCGGCTGCTCCGACCGGCTCGGCCTCGCCGCACCGGGGGTCGCCGGCTCGACCGTCCCGGTCGTCGACGGTCCGACCGGCGTGGCCCGTCGACCGGTGACGGGCTCGCCGACCGGTGCGCCGACCGGTGCCGGACCGGTCGGGCCCGCAGGTGCCGCGGCGACCGGCGCCCGGGACCCTGCGGGGTGCTCGTCGTCGTGCCGCCGGGACCGGCTCCCGGGCGCCCGCCCCGGTCGCGCGGCTGCCTCCGGCGAGGTCACCGCCGGCGCAGGGACCTCGGCGTCGTCGCTCACGGCGGCCACGGGCGCGAAGCGGCTCGGGAGCACCGCAGCGGCGACGACGACCGGGTCGAGGGGGAGCCCGGCGGCCCGCCGGGCCAGCCGGGTGAGCAGCGGCGTCACGGGACCCCCTCCAGCACCAGCGAGAGGTACGCCGCCCGGCGTCGCTCGCCGAGCACCAGCACGTCGGCCTGGGTCCAGCCGTAGGCCCGGGCCAGCACGTCGACGTCGTGCAGCAGCCGGTGGGCGGCCGCCTCGACCTCGGCCCAGACCAGCACGACCGGGTCGAGGTCGACCTCGAGGTCGAGGGCGCAGTCGGGGCAGGAGACCACGGCCACGATCTCCGCCAGCGGGTCGGCCTCCGCGACCAGGTCGTCGACCAGCGGACCCACCGCCGGGTCGAGGTCCTCGACCGCGACGGGGGCGCCGTCCGCGGTGGTCACCGAGAGGCAGCGAGCGGCGAGGGCGGCGGGCCCGTCGGCGGACCCGGCCACCGCGATCAGGTCCTCGGGGGTGGGGGAGCGCCACGTCACGAGCCGGTCGCCGTGCACGAGCACCGACTCCGGCCGGCCGGGCTTGGTGGCGAGCAGGTCCGCGGTGGCGAGCTCGAGCTGCACCTGGGCGGCGCAGCGCGGGCAGTCCGCGCGCACCTCGAGCCGCGGCCCGCGCAGCCGCTCGTGCAGCGCGAGCAGCCGGGCGTGGGTCCGACCCACCGGCTGCCCGCGGAGGTCCACCACGTCCGAGCCCGACGTACCGGCCTCGTCCTCGAGCCCCGCGGTGGCCAGGGCCAGCGCACGCTCGACCGGCGCCAGCGCCGCGGCGTGCTCCCAGAGGTCCAGGAGGTCGCCGGGCCGGACCGGGTCGCGCGGGGCCGCGGGCGGAGGCATCGGCTAGGGCTCGGTGAACTGGGGCTCGGTCGGCTCGACCACGTCGTAGTCGCGCTCCCAGCCCTCGTTCTCCAGCTTGAGGCTCTGGATCGCGACCGCGTTGGCGTTGGCGTCGAGGTCGGGCAGCGCCTGGTACTCGGAGACCCAGGAGCGGAAGACCTTGTAGGCCAGGACGACCTGGCCGGCCTCGTTGTAGAGCTCGACGATGATGTCCTTGCGGAAGTCCTTGAGCGAGACCTCGGCGCCCAGCCCGGACCCGAAGTTCCAGACCTTGTTGGCCCACTGCTCGAACTCCTGGTCGTGGGTCACCCCGCGCTCCAGCGTGATCGCCTCGAACTTGGCGCGACCCGGCGACTTGCGCGACGTCGACGGGTCGCCGCCCTCACGGTGCTCGACGACCTCGGTGCTGCGCTTGAGGCCGCCGACCTTGCTGACGCCGGCGACGTACCGGCCGTCCCACTTCACCCGGAACTTGAAGTTCTTGTAGGGGTCGAAGCGCTGCGCGTTGACGCTGAACTGGGCCATCTGACTGCTCTCCTCGGCTCGACGGGGTCAGGCCGTGCTCTGGCCGGCCATCTGCTGCAGCCGGATGACCACGAACTCGGCCGGCTTGAGCGGTGCGAAGCCGACGTGGATGTTGACGATGCCCAGGTCGATGTCGGCCTGGGTGGTGGTCTCCTTGTCGCACTTGACGAAGTAGGCCTCGCGCGGCGTGGTGCCCTGGAAGGCGCCCTGGCGGAACAGGTTGTTCATGAACGTCCCGAGGTTGAGCCGGATCTGGCTCCACAACGGCTCGTCGTTGGGCTCGAAGACCACCCACTGCGTCCCGCGGAAGAGGCTCTCCTCGAGGAACAGGGCCGTACGTCGCACCGGCAGGTACTTCCACTCGCTGGCCAGCAGGTCCGCCCCGCGCATCGTGCGGGCCCCCCACACGATCCGGCCCGCCCCGGGCATGGCGCGCAGGCTGTTGACGCCCAGCGGGTTGAGCTGTCCGATGTCGCCGTCGATGAGCGCGACCGAGAGCTCCGGCACGCCGTTGAGCGTGGCGTCCAGCCCGGCCGGGGCCTTCCAGACCCCGCGGGTCGCGTCGGTGCGGGCGATCACGCCGGCCACGGCCCCGCTGGGCGCGAAGGTCTCGACCTGGTTGTCCTTCAGCGGGTTGGGCTGACGCAGCCGGGGGAAGAACAGCGCGGCGTTGGCGCTGCTGGTGCCGAGCACCGAGTCGAGGCCGGTCGCGAACGCGCCGGTGACGTCGCCGGCCTCGTCCCACGTCGGCAGCGGGTCGACCAGCTGCACCGCGCGGCGGCGTACGCACAGGGTGTTGGCGGAGGTGACGACGCCCTTGTCGACCGTGCCGTCGGCCTTGTACGGCGGGATCACCAGCAGGTTGAACAGGTCGGCGTGCTCGAGGGCGTAGAGCCCCTCGCGGGCGGCCTCCTTGCCCGCGCCGTCGAACTCGGTGTCGGTGAGCCGCTGCCCGTCGGAGGCGAGCCCCGCGCCGGAGGGCTTGGCGTTGGTGGCGGGGGTGTTGTCGTCCCACACGGTCTGGCCCGGGTCGACCGCGCTGGGCGTGGCCGGGGTGGGGCGGGCGACGCCGGGCGAGGCGACCCTGACCAGCCGCGACTCGTTGGCGAGCACCGTCGTGACCAGGCGTGGGTGGTCGGGCGGAGCGACGACCAGGTTGCGGTGCTCCTCGATGACGCCGGTGCTCCGGTCGTGCACGTAGAGGTTGAACAGCGAGGTCGCCGTCTCACCCAGCGTGGCGTCGAACGGGCGGGTCGTGTGGTCGATCCTGGCCCGCAGCGAGTTGCCCCACGCCCCGTCGTTCGCGGCCCGCAGCTGCAGCGTCCCCCCGACGGTGAACACGGACTTCCCCGGCTTGCCACCGGGCAGGGCGTCCGGCAGGAACAGCCGCACCACGACCGCCGTCGAGCCCCCGTTGAGGTAGAAGTCGCGGACCGCGAAGCCGAGCGTGCTGTCCTTCCACAGGCCGCCGAACTGCCGCTCGAAGTCGGCGAAGCTCGTGATCACCACCGGGGTGTCGGTGGGGCCCCGGGCCGCGCGGCCGACGAAGGCCGTGATCGAGGTGGCGACCCCGGTGATGGTGCGGACGCCGCTGGGGACCTCCTCGACGTACACACCGGGATGACTCAACTGCAGGGGCATGGTGCCTCCTGGCCAGGACTCCTGACGGAGTGTCTGGGCCTCGCGCCACGGCGCGGGGCGGGTGCAGAAGTGGGACGCCGACCCTCACCCGGAGAGGTGCTGCCCCCACGACATGGTCGAGCAACAGTGTCGTTCGGGCGCTGGTCCCCATGACCCAACAAGGTCTCGGAAGTTACTCCGGGTCTCTTTACCTCGTCAATGCTCCCGGGGGGACGGCGGGCGTGTCGTCGCCGCAATGACCCGCGGCGATCCCGGGTGCGGCGGTGGCTGAGCCACCGAAGTTCGCGCTGGAGGCGTGGCGCACCCACCGCCGGCTGCGGTGACCCCGGTGGGGCGGTGGCTGTGCCACCGAAGTTCGCGCCGGAAGGGTGGCGCACCCACCGCCGCCCGCGCGGCGATCCGGCCGCCCGAGCCCCGAGCCCGGACGCTCGGACGCAGCACGCAGCCCCGACCCTCAGCCCTGCGGCCACTCCTTCGCCACGAGCGTCAGCACGTCGTACGTCGCGACGGGCGCGCCGTCGGCATTGGCGACGACGGCGTCCCAGCGGACCTCGCCGTAGTCGGCGCTGGTGCGGGGGGTGATCTGCTTGACGGTCAGCGTCACCGAGATCGTGTCGCCGGCCTTGACGGGGGTGAGGAAGCGGAGCCGGTCGACGCCGAAGTTGGCCAGGACCGGGCCGGGGTCGGGGTCGACGAAGAGGCCGGCGGCGAGCGAGACCACGAGGTAGCCGTGGGCGACGATGCCGCCGAAGAGGGGGTTCTGCGCGGCGGCCGCCTCGTCGGTGTGGGCGTAGAAGGTGTCGCCGGTGAACTCCGCGAAGTGGGCGATGTCCTCGAGCGAGACCGTCCGCGACGCGGAGCGGATCGTGTCGCCGATCGCGAGGTCCGCCAGGCTCTTGCGGAAGGGGTGCACGTCGGCCTCGGGCTGGGCCGCGCCGGTGGTCCACTGCCCGGTGATCGCGGTCAGCATGTCGGGGGAGCCCTGCACCGCGGTGCGCTGCAGGTGGTGGAGCACGCCGCGGATGCCGCCGAGCTCCTCGCCACCGCCGGCCCGCCCGGGCCCGCCGTGCACGAGGACCGGCAGGGGAGACCCGTGCCCGGTCGACTCGGCCGCCGCGTCGCGGTCGAGGACCAGGATCCGCCCGTGCCAGGGCGCCAGGCCCAGGGTGACGGCGCGGGCGACCGCCGGGTCGTGGGTGACGAGCGAGCCGACCAGGCTGCCCGAGCCGCGCGCCGCGAGCGCGACGGCCTCGTCGAGGTCGTCGTAGGTCAGGATCGTCGCCACCGGGCCGAAGGCCTCGATGTCGTGCGGCTCGGTCGCCCCCCGCGCGGCCCGCAGCAGCACCGGTGACATGAACGCCCCGCGCTCGGCGTCGGCGTCGACGACCTCGCAGTGGTCGGGGTCGCCGTGCACGAGCTCGGCCGACGCGCGCAGCGCCTGGACGGCCTTGCGGACCTCCTCGCGCTGGTCGAGGCTGGCCAGCGCGCCCATCCGGACGCCCTCGCTGGTCGGGTTGCCGACCGTGATCCTCGCCAGCCGCGCGACCAGCGCCTCGGTGACCGTGTCGGCCATGGCCGCCGGGACGATGACCCGCCGGATCGCGGTGCACTTCTGACCGGCCTTGACCGTCATCTCGGTGACGACGCCCTTGACGAAGAGGTCGAGCTCGGGGTCCTCGGCGGTGACGTCGGGCCCCAGGATCGAGCAGTTGAGCGAGTCGGCCTCGACGCCGAGCCGCACGCCACCGTGCAGCACAGCGGGGTGCTGGCGCAGGTGGGCGCCGGTGGCGGCGGAGCCGGTGAAGGCCACCGAGTCCTGGGGTCCGAGCTCCTCGATCAGCCCGGCCGGGCTGCCGCACAGCAGCTGCAGCGAGCCCTCGGGCAGCAGGCCCGACTCGACGATGCGGCGGACGACGAGCTCGGTGAGGTAGGCGGTCTGGCTCGCGGGCTTCACGATCGTCGGGAGACCGGCCAGGAAGGCGGGCGCGAGCTTCTCGAGCATCCCCCACACGGGGAAGTTGAACGCGTTGATCTGCACCGCGACGCCGGGGCGCGAGGTGTAGACGTGCTGGCCCACGAAGGTCCCCTCGCGACCGAGCCGCTCGGGCGGCCCGTCGAGCACGACCGTGTCGTTGGGCAGCTCGCGGGTGGCCTTGGAGGCGTAGGAGAAGACCGTGCCGATCCCGCCGTCGATGTCGACCATCGAGTCGCGCTGGGTGGCGCCGGTGCGGGCCGAGAGCGCGTAGAGCTCGTCCTTGTGGCCGGTGAGGTCCTTGGCCACGGCCTTCAGCAGGCCGGCGCGCTCGTGGAAGGTCAGGGCGCGCAGCGCGGGGCCGCCGACCTCACGGGCGTACGTCGTCATCGCGGCGAGGTCGAGGCCGGTCGAGGAGATGCGGGCGACCTCCTCACCGGTGGTGGCGTCGAGGAGGGGGGAGCCCTCGTCGGTGGCGCGGAACCACGCGCCGGCGGCATAGCTCTCGAGAAGGTGGCTCACGGGTCGGTGACCTTTCCGTTGCGCGTCGGGCGGACCTGTGTCACAGTATTACTGACCGAACGGTCTGTAAATGGCTGCCGGCGATCTTCTGGAGGACACATGACCGCGACCCCGCAGACGAGCTCGCAGGTGGCGCCCGAGGACGAGGCCGCCCTGCTGGCCCGCTTCGAGGAGACCATCGCGCGCCACGACCGGATCGAGCCGCGCGACTGGATGCCGGAGAAGTACCGCGCCACGCTGGTGCGACAGGTCGCCCAGCACGCGCACTCCGAGATCATCGGCATGCAGCCCGAGGGCAACTGGATCACCCGCGCGCCGAGCCTGCGCCGCAAGGCGATCCTGCTGGCCAAGGTCCAGGACGAGGCCGGCCACGGGCTCTACCTCTACTCCGCGTGCGAGACCCTCGGCGTCTCCCGGCGCGACCTCACCGAGCAGCTGATCTCGGGCAGGCAGAAGTACTCCTCGATCTTCAACTACCCCACGCTGTCGTACGCCGACGTCGGGACGATCGGCTGGCTGGTCGACGGCGCGGCGATCGCCAACCAGGTGCCGCTGTGCCGCACGTCCTACGGGCCCTACGGCCGCTCGATGATCCGGATCTGCAAGGAGGAGTCCTTCCACCAGCGCCAGGGCTTCGAGCTGCTGGCCACGATGATGCGCGGCACCGACGAGCAGCGCGCGATGGTGCAGGAGTCGGTCGACCGCTTCTGGTGGCCGGCGCTGATGATGTTCGGTCCGCCCGACGACGAGTCGCCCAACACCGAGCAGTCGATGGCCTGGGGGATCAAGCGCGACACCAACGACGAGCTGCGCCAGAAGTTCGTCGACATGTCCGTGCCGCAGGCGAAGGCGCTCGGCGTCACGCTGCCCGACCCCGACCTGGTCTGGAACGCGGAGCGTGGGCACCACGACTTCGGGCAGCCCGACTGGGACGAGTTCATGCGGGTGGTCAAGGGCGGTGGGCCCTGCAACAGCCAGCGGATCGCCCACCGCAAGCGCGCCCACGACGAGGGTGCGTGGGTCCGGGAGGCCGCGGTGGCCTTCGCGGCGAAGCAGCAGGAGGCGAGCGCATGAGCGGGATCCAGGACGAGTGGCCGCTCTACGAGATCTTCGTGCGGGGCAAGCGCGGGCTCAACCACGTGCACGTCGGGTCGCTGCACGCCGCCGACGACGAGATGGCGCTGCGGCACGCCCGCGACGTCTACACCCGGCGCAACGAGGGCGTCAGCATCTGGGCGGTGCGGGCCGACGCGATCGTGGCCTCGAGCCCCGACGAGAAGGATCCGCTGTTCGCGCCCGCCGGCGACAAGGTCTACCGGCACCCCACGTTCTACTCCATTCCCGACGACGTCCCCCACATGTGAGGCCGGCGCGATGACTGACTCCCACGACCCGACGGCCGCGACCGCCGCGGCCACCGCCGACGGCTCGGCGGTCCCGCTCGGCACCAGCCACAGCCACGACCACGACGCCGACCACGAGTCCGTCTACGACGGGCTGCTCGGCGGCGACCCGTCGCAGTGGGCCTTCGGCACCGACTTCGAGGACCCGCTGGCGGGCGTCGACACGACCGTCCCGGAGGGCGCCGACGCAGCCGCCCTGGCGACGTACTGCCTGATGCTCGGGGACGACGCGCTCGTCTACTCCCACCGGCTCTCGGAGTGGGCCAGCAACGCCCCCGACCTGGAGGAGGACATCGCGCTGTCCAACATCGCGCTCGACCTCCTCGGCCAGGCCCGGCTGCTGCTGGCCCGGGCCGCGGCCGCGGACGCCACCCTGGTGCCGGCACTGCCGGAGGGTTCGCCGGTGCCCGCGGAGGACGCGCTGGCGTTCTTCCGCGACGAGGCAGGCTTCCGCAACGTGCGGTTCGTCGAGCCCCCCAACGGTGACTTCGCGGTCACGATCGCCCGGCTGGTGGTCTTCTCGACCTACCGGCTCGCGCTGCTGCAGCGGCTCGTCACCAGCACCGACGCGGTGCTCGCGGCGATCGCGACCAAGGGCGTCAAGGAGCTGACCTACCACCGCGACTACGCCGGACGCTGGTTCCTGACCCTGGCGCAGGGCACCGAGGAGTCGCGCCGCCGGCTCGAGGCCGCGCTGCGCCTGGTGTGGCCGCTGCACGACGAGCTCTTCCGCACCCACCCGGTCGAGACGACCGTCGCCGAGCAGGGTGTGGGCGTCGACCCCGCGAGCGTGGCCGACGAGGTCGCGGTGGTCCTCGAGCAGGTGCTCTCGGTCTCCGGTGTCGAGCGCCCGCAGGTGCCGCAGGTCGGTCCGGTGGCCGGCGGCACGGGTCGCGACGGTCGCCACACCGAGGGCATGGGGCGGCTGCTGGCCGAGATGCAGGTCGTGGCCCGCGCGCACCCGAACGGGCTCTGGTGAGCCCCGCCGTGAGCCCCGCCATGGGCACCGCCACGACCACCCTCCGGGCCGAGGCCCGGGCGGTCGTCGCGCGGGTCACCGACCCCGAGATGCCGATGCTCACCCTCGAGGACCTCGGGGTGCTGCGTGACGTCGAGGTCGACGACGACGGGGGAGTGGTGGTCACGATCACCCCCACCTACTCCGGCTGCCCGGCGATGGCCACGATGCGCGACGACCTGGTCCACGCGCTGCACGACCAGGGGTACGTCGACGTGCGGGTCAAGGTCAGCCTGCACCCCGCCTGGTCGAGCGACTGGATCACCGAGCGCGGCCGCCGCGCCCTGGTGGCGCACGGGATCTCCGCCCCCGGCGCGGCGCCCAGCCACGACGGGCCGGTCGCCCTCAGCCTGCTCCCGACGCGCCGGGCGGTGACCTGCCCGCGGTGCGGCTCGGGCGACGTACGGCTCACGTCGGAGTTCGGCGCGACCGCCTGCAAGGCGATGTACGTCTGCGAGGGCTGCCTCGAGCCCTTCGACCACGTCAAGGAGATCTGAGATGACGATCGTCGACACGGAGCCAGGCACGGGCACCGCCGCCCCCCGCCCCCGTGCGGGTCGGGCCGACTTCCACCCGCTCACCGTCGCTGCCGTCGAGCGGCTGACCGACGACTCGGCGGCGGTGACCTTCGACGTGCCCGAGGAGCTGCGCGAGACCTTCGCCTTCGAGGCCGGTCAGTCGCTCACGCTGCGCCGCACCATCGACGGCCAGGAGCACCGACGCTCCTACTCGATCTGCGCGCCCGCCGGCGCGCGGCCCCGGGTGGGGGTGCGCGAGATCCCCGACGGGCTCTTCTCCTCCTGGCTGGTGCGCGGCCTGTCCGTCGGCGACACCGTCGAGGCGCAGCCGCCGACCGGCAGCTTCCGCGCCGACCCGAGCCGGGGCGGGCGACACCTGTGCATCGCCGCCGGCTCGGGCATCACCCCGATGCTCTCGATCGCCTCGACGGTGCTGACCCACCCCGAGGCGCAGGTCGCGCTGCTCTACGGCAACCGCACCACCGGGTCGGTGATGTTCGCCGAGGAGCTGGCCGACCTGAAGAACCGCTACGGCCCGCGGCTCGACCTCGTCCACGTGCTCTCCCGCGAGCCCCGCGACGTCGAGCTCTTCTCCGGACGGCTCGACGCCGACCGGCTGCGTCGCCTGCTCACCGCGCTGGTGCCGGTGCACGGGCTCGACCACGTGTGGCTGTGCGGCCCCTTCGGCCTGATCGCCGATGCCCGGTCGGTGCTCGAGGAGCTGGGGGTGTCGCCCGACAAGGTGCACTTCGAGCTGTTCTACGTCGACGAGCCGCCGCCGGAGCTGCACCGCCCCGACGCGGTGGTGGAGGGCGAGGTCAGCGAGGTGACGATCGTGCTCGACGGTCGGACCACGACGGCGCCGATGCCCCGGGGCCTGACCGTCCTCGACGGCGCGGCCGCCACCCGCCACGACCTGCCGTTCGCCTGCAAGGGCGGCGTGTGCGGCACCTGCCGGGCCCACGTGAGCGAGGGTGAGGTCGACATGCGCCGCAACTACGCCCTCGACGACGACGAGGTCGAGCGCGGCTACGTGCTGACCTGCCAGACCTTCCCGGTGGGCGACACGGTCACCGTCGACTTCGACGCCTGATGGACGACCAGGAGGTCGCCCGCCGCAGCACCGAGGAGATGTGGGGCTCCGACGCGGCCAGCCGGATGCTCGGCATGGAGGTCGTCTCGGTGGTGCCGGGGGAGTGCGTGGTCTCGATGACCGTGCGTCCCGACATGGTCAACGGCTGGGCGCTCTGCCACGGCGGCCTGATCGCCGCCCTGGCCGACAGCGCCTTCGCGGTGGCCTGCAACTCGCGGGGGCAGGTGACCGTGGCCTCGGGGTTCGACGTCTCGTTCCTGGAGGCCGGCCGGCTCGGCGACGAGCTCGTCGCCACCGCCCGCGAGACCGCGCTGCGCGGCCGCTCCGGTCTGTACGACGTCACCGTGCGCCGGGCAGCCGACGACGCGGTGATCGCGGAGTTCCGCGGCCGCAGCCGCGGGCTCGGCCGGCCCAACCCCGCGCTCTGAGGGCGACGACCCCCGGGGGCACTCCGTCGGGGCGGACCTTGCGCGGGTCAACCGCGGTTGTCGGCGCCGCGCCACCGTGGGCGGGCACGAGGTCCGGCGGGCCTGGTCGCCTCCGGGCTCCGCACCCGACCACCACCTGTGGTGATCGGTGCTCGCGGTGGACGCCGGGCCAGGTCGATCCGGAACCCGCGCCGCGCCACCAGCACCAGTGTGCCCCCGACCACGAAGCAGGCCGCAGCCAGCAGCCAGGTGGGGCGGAAGCCCGCCTGGCCGGCCAGCGCACCGAACCCCATCGGCCCGATCGCCCCGCCGACGAACGCGCCCGCCTGCACGACACCCGAGGCGCGCGCGGGCGTGTCGCGGCCCAGGCGGGCCACGGCGAAGAGCAGCAGCCCGGGCCAGGCCCAGCCGACCGAGAACGCCAGGAAGCCGAAGCCGAGGACGGTGGCCTCGGTGCCGACCGAGACGCCGACCAGGCACAGCGCGCCGGCGTACATCTGCGCGGCGACGACCGGAAGGTTGGCGCCGTGCCGGCCGTCGGCCCGCCAGCCGGAGAAGACCCGCAGCGTGATCGAGCCCGCTGAGCCGGCGGCCATCAGCAGCCCGGTCGTGGTGGCGGTCAGCCCGATCTCGTAGCCCCACGACGCGATGAAGGAACCGAGGAAGTTGGCGGCCGCGCTGGCGAAGGTGATGCCGAGGCCGCACAGGAGCAACGGCCACCTCGGGGGGTGGTCGGGCTCGTCGACGGCCGCGGAGACCGCACCGGCAGCCGGCTCCCGGCGCACCAGCGCGGTCAGCCCGACCGACGCCCCGACGGCGGCCGTGGCCACGAAGGTGCTCCGCCAGCCGAGCATCCCGCCCAGGGTGGGTACGGCGAGCCCGCCCAGCATGATCGCCAACGGGACCGCCGACTGCTTGACGCCGAACCCCAGGCCGCGCCGCCCCGGGGGCAGGGCCCGGGCCATCGACAGGTTGGCGACCGTCTGGCAGCCGGCGTTGCCGAGGCCCAGGACCGCCATGGTGGCCAGCAGCGACACCGGACCGCGGACGAGGGTGGCCATGAGGATGCCGCCGGCGGCCACCAGCAGGCCGGCGACGACCTGTCCGAGCCGGGGTCCGGCCCGGTCCACGAGTCGTCCCGCGAGCACGGAGCCGACGGCCGCCGAGGCGAAGAACCCGCTGACGGCGACCCCGAACAGGCCGAGCCCGATCAGGAGGTCCGCCCGCACCCAGACCGCCTGCGCGCCGAGGAGGAACGGAGGGAGGGCCCCCAGGGTGGTCAGGCCCGAGGCCGCTGCCATCAGACGCAGGCTTCGACGACCCTCCTCGCGCGGGCCCGCGATCCTCACGCGGTCAGGCTAGATGACGAGATCGAGTGCGAACGGCCCGATGGCCACCGTGAACACGGTGATGAGCAGGACACCCACGACGTTGAGCACCGCACCCCCGCGGGCCATCTCGCTGATCCGGACGGCGCCGCTGCCGAAGACGATCGCGTTGGGCGGCGTACCGACCGGGAGCATGAACGCACACGTCGCAGCCAGCGCCGCCGGGATCAGCAGCGTGGTCGGGTCGACCCCGATGCCGACCGCGACCCCGCCCAGCACCGGGATGAACGTGGCCGCTGTGGCGGTGTTGCTGGTCACCTCGGTCAGCATCAGGACCAGGGCGACGACCGCGGCCAGCAGCAGCACGATCGGCAGAGCGCCCAGCCCGGTGACCTGGGTCCCGAACCACTCGTCGAGACCGGTGGCCGCGACCGCTCCGGCCAGGCTGAGGCCGCCGCCGAACAGCAGGAGCACGCCCCACGGAAGGCCCTCCTCGGCGTCCTGCCACTCCAGGGTCATCCGGGAGCTGTCGTCGCCGGGGATCAGGAACATCACGAGCCCGGCGGTGATCGCGATGACCGTGTCGTCGAAGCCGCCCAGCCACGGCTGCTGCTCGCCCAGGCTCCCGATGTTGGACAGCACGCCGGGGACGATCCAGAAGAACGCGGCGGTGGCGAAGACCGCCAGCACGACCTTCTCGCCCCGGCTCGCCGGACCGAGGTCGGCGATCTGGCCCTCGATCATCTCCGCACCGCCGGGGATGGAGTCGAGCTTGAACCGGAACATCACCCGGGTGATCAGCAGCCATGCGATCGCGAGGAAGACCACGACGATCGGGACGCCCAGCATCATCCACTGCGCGAAGCCGATGTCCTTGCCGAGCTCGGTGCTGATGTAGCCGGAGACGATCGCGTTGGGCGGGCTGCCCAGGAGCGTCCCGAGCCCGCCGATCGAGGCCGACCACGCCACGGACAGCACCAGGGCCACGCCGAACAACCGGACCTCGGAGTCGTCGACGATGTCGCTGATCTTCTCCGACGCAGCGAGCCTCTGGCCGGCCTCGTCGCCGCTGGTGCTGAGGTTGCTGTTCTCGATCACGAGCGTCAGCACCGACAGCGCGATGGGCAGCATCATCAGGGTCGTCGCCGTGTTGGAGACCCACATCGACAAGAACGCGGTCGCGATCATCATCCCGAGGACGATCCGGCGCGGATGCGTGCCGACCCGGCGCAGCGTCAGCAGGGCGATCCGGCGGTGGAGGTTCCACTTCTGCATCGCGATCGCGATCAGGAAGCCTCCGAGGAAGAGGAACACGATCGGATCGGCGTAGGGCATCGTGGCCTCGTCGATCGTGAGGGCGGTCAGTGCCGGGAACAGGGCGATCGGCAGCAGGGAGGTGGCCGAGAGCGGGATCGCCTCCGACATCCACCAGACCGCCATCAGGGTGCCGATCGCGGCCACCACCCGGCCGTCCTGGGACAGGTCGGCGCCGCCCAGCAGCAGGTAGACCACCACAGCGAGTCCGACGCCCAGGGCGCGGAACCCCCAGGTGGCCCTGGGGGAGCGAGCGGACTCGTTGTCGGTCGGTTCGTACTCGTACTCCGCCTGCTCGCGGACGATGCCGGTCATGGGTGATCCTTCCCGAGTGAGGTCAGCGTCACGGTACAACGGGCCCCGGTGCGTGGGGGAGCCGCGAAGCTCGGAGGGCGGTCAGCCGCGCGCCGCCAGCAGCCCCTCGAACGCCAGGCTGGTCACCGATCTCGCGAGCACCTCCGGATCGACCGGCCCACCGGGCCGGTACCACTCGACCAGCGAGTTCACCATCCCGAACAGCAGCCGACTGATCAGCTCGGGCGCGATGTCGTCGCGCAGGCTGCCCTCCGCGACCGCGGCCCGCACCAGGTCGGCCAGCCGCTCGTCGATGATCCGCCGCCGCTTCAGCGCCGCCAGCTCGACCTCGCTGTTGCCGCGCACCCGCAGCAGCAGCGTCACCGCCGGCAGGTGCTCGACCAGCACCCGCACCGAGGACTCCACCGCCTGCCGCAGCCGCTGCTCGGCGGTGCTCGAGGACGCCACCGCGTCGTCGATCGCCGCCGCCAGGCCGTCGAGCGCCTCGTCCAGCGCCGCCGAGAGCAGCGCCTCCTTGCTCTGCACGTGGTGGTAGATCGCGGACTTCGTCAGCCCCAGCTCGCGCGCCAGGTCCAGGATGCTGGTGGCGTCGTACCCCTGGGCGTTGAACAGGTCGATCGAGCGTCGCAGCACCGTCTCCTGGTCGTAGCCCGGCCGGCCGCGCCGGGCGCCCGCAGCAGGGACGTCGTCAGCCATGTCCCGATCGTCCCACGCCAGGTGCTCGCCCGGTGAGAGGCGCAGGCGCCTCACCTGCTGAGGCGACCGGGGCCGACGCGCTCCTCAGCTGAGCTCGGCGAGCACGCTCGGCACGTGGTCCACGAGCTCGCGGGCCAGGAACCCGACCCGGCCCACCGCAGAGGCGAGGCGCTCCCCGGCGGTGGAGTGCAGGTAGGTGCCCCAGCAGGCGGCCTGCGCGGGCTCGGCACCACGGCCCAGCAGACCGGCGACGAGGCCGGCGAGCACGTCGCCGCTGCCGGCCGTCGCGAGACCGGGATGTCCCGAGGGCACCCGCCAGACCTGCCCGTCCCGGTCGGCGATGGTCGACCCGGCGCTGACGCACGCCGCGTACGTCGCGGCCGCCTCGGCGACGTCGTCCTCGTCGCCGTCGCACTCGCGGTCGAGCAGGCGCCCGAGCTCGTAGCCGTTGGGGGTCAGCACGGGCGCGACCTGCCGTCGGCCGAGCGCGTCGCGCACCTGCGGGAGCACGCCGAGCGCGAAGGCGTCGAGCGACACCGCGACGTCGTCCCCGACGCGGGCGAGCAGCCCCTCGAGCAGGGCCTCGGCCTCGTCCGGGTCGTCGAGCCCGGGGCCGACCAGCACGGCGTCCACGCCCTCCACGGCCTCGGCGCAGGCCTCGGCGGCCGGTCGCCCGAGGACGGTCCCGCTGTCGTCGTGGGGGAGCGGGATGACCCCCACCTCGGGGAAGGCGACGGCCAGCGCGGGTGCGACCGACGCGGCGACGGCGAGCTGCACGTGTCCGGCGCCGACCCGCAGGGCGGCCAGACCGGCCAGGGCGACGCCACCGGGCGTCCGCGAGGCTCCGCCGACGACGAGGAGCTTGCCCCGGGCCTTCTTCGACCCGGTGGGACTGGGCAGCGCCCAGTCGCGCAGCAGCTCGGGGGTGATCAGCTCAGGTGTGCGCACGTCGTTCTCCTCGGTGCTCGGTGACCTCGAGGCCCGCGTCGCGCAGGTGCGACACCTCGTCGTACGCCTCCGCCGACCACCCGCCGTCGGGGCCGCGGACCAGCCTGCTGAGGGAGGCGTTGCGCAGGGGCGTGTCGCGCGCGAGGTCGAGGACCTGCGTCTCGTCGAGTCCCTCGCACACGTAGCGGATCAGGGCGATGACGACGTCGTGGCCCACGACCAGGAGCCGCTCGTGCGGGGTGGTGCGGTCCAGGTCGGCCAGCCAGGTGCGCAGCCGCAGCGCGACGTCGGCCCAGGACTCCCCGCCCGCGGGCCGGTGGTAGAACTTCCCGAGCCACTGCCGGCGTTCGGCCTCCTCGGGGTAGCGCGCCTTGACGCCCACGAACGTCAGCCGGTCCAGGACGCCGAGCTCGCGGTCGCGCAGGCGCTCGTCCACGACGACGGGCAGCTCCAGGCCGGCACGTCGGGCGGCGAGCCGCGCCGTCTCCCGGGCCCGCTCGTACGGCGAGACCGCGACGGCCTGCGGGCGCCGCTCGTCGGGCAGCTCCGCCAGGGCGGCGCCGACGGCCTCGGCCTGCTCGCGACCCAGGTCGGTGAGCCGGACGTCGGGGTCCCGAGCCGGTACGTCGATCTCCTCGGCGCCGGCGACGCGCGCCTCGGCGGCGGCCACGTTGCCCTCGCTCTCGCCGTGGCGCAGCAGCAGCAGCTCGCTCAGGCCCACGTGGCCCTCCCGGTGCGGTCGACAGCGGTCGGGGCGGTGGATTCGTGGTCGCTCGAGAACATGCGGGTCCGTTACCCGATCGGGCGCGGCGGTAGCCCTCCCGGTCGCAGGTCGTTATTCCGAGGGTGCGCGATCGAGGACGTCTAGTCCGACACGTCGGGTTCGTCGGATTCACTTCCAGGGGAATGCGGGCGTTCCTACACTGGCGGCGCCGCAGCCGGATCGCGCTCGGATGCAGCGTCCTCACACGTCCCTCCCACCCCCCTGGAGAACACCGTGATCCTGCGTGCCCGGCTGACCCCCGCCCACCTGGCGGTCTCCGCCACCCTGATGCTGGCCCTCGCCGGTGGTCTCTCCGCGTGCGGAGGCGACGACGAGGCGGCCGACAGCTCCTCGGGCGCCTCGTCCGCGGCCCCCGAGGAGGAGGCCGCGCCGACCGACGAGGAGTTCGTCGCGGAGGCCAACGGCGTGTGCGCCGACGCCTACACCGACATCAACGCGATCGCGGCCACCGTCGACCCGTCGGACCCGGCTGCGGTCGACACGGTCGAGAGCGAGTTCCTGCCGGCCGTGCAGGACCTGCAGGACCGGCTCGACGAGGTGACGCCGTCCGAGGACCTGGCCGACGGCTTCGCCGAGGCCATGGCCAGCCAGCAGGAGCAGCTCGACGCGGTGAACGCCGACCCGGCCTCGGTCTTCGAGCTGGACAGCTCGGCGACCGACGCGCAGTTCGACGCGATCGGGCTGACCACGTGCGGCAGCGCCAGCGCTGAGCTGACACTCCGGATCGGGACCCCCGATCATGGTGGCGCTCGCGCGGATGGGGCCGAGCCCGGGGTCAGGTGGCGGCCACCGCAGTGTCGTGGTCTCCGGGCATCTGCTCCTTGACCATCACGTAGAGGAACACCGAGACGATCATGATGCCGGCCGCGGTGAACACGCCGGGCGCCCAGCTGCCCGTCCGGTCGTACATGATCCCGCTGACCACCGGGCTGGCCACCGCACCGATCTCGGAGATCAGGTTGAGCAGGCCGAAGACGGAGCCGCGCTCGCTGGCGGGGACCATGTCGCCGGTCATGCCCTGCACGATCGGCTGCAGCGCGTTGAAGAACAGCCCGGAGGTGAACAGCAGCAGCCCGAGGAGCAGCAGCGACGGTGTGCTGCCGTCGCGGACCTGCCAGCCGAAGGCGAGCGCCAGCACCGAGTAGGAGATCGAGCAGGCGAGGACCAGCGGCTTGCGGCCCTTGCCGCGCCGGATCTGCCGGTCGGCGAGCCAGCCACCCACCGGGAAGCCGATGATGCCCGCGCCGGCGTTGAACGCCGCGGTCAGACCGGCGGCGACGAGGCTGCTCTGCGCCGACTGCTGCACGATGAGGACCGACCAGAAGCTGAAGAACCACAGGTTCCACAGGATCGCGATGTAGGCGATGTAGACCAGCCACAGGTTCCTGGTCAGCAGGACACCGCCTCGACCGGTCTTCGACACCCCGCGGACGATGACGGCGATGTAGACCACCGCCAGGGCACCGATCACCAGCGCGGTCAGCCAGTCGTTCCACTCCAGGGTCTGGGCGGCGTAGAAGATCGCCAGGATGACGACGAACGTGGGCGCCGAGTAGAGGACCAGGCGCAGGAACGGCGGCAGCAGGGTGAGCGGTCCGCCGAGCTTGGCCCGGAAGAACCAGTACGCCCCGGCGGCCACGACGAGCGACGCCGCGGCGAAGACGTAGAGCGGCACCCCCCAGGCGTGGTCGCCCATGCCCATGCTGGTGCCCCAGTTGATGAGGTACGGCGTCGCCACGATGCCCAGGGTCAGACCGATGGACAGCCCGGCGATCACGATCCCCAGGCCGATCGTGCGGCGGGCGGTGGGCGTGTGGTTGAAGACCAGGGTGCGGTCGTTGGAGTAGAAGACCCCCTCGCCCAGACCCGTCAGCACCCGGGCCGCGACGAAGGCGATCAGACCGCTGACGAGCCCGGAGACCAGCGTCATCACGCCGGCCCAGACCAGCGAGACGATGATCATCTCGCGGTGCCCGTAGCGGTCGCCGAGCCGACCGCCGGCGTACTGGGTGAGCATGTAGCCGGTGAAGAACATCGTGCCGACCAGCCCGCCCAGCGTCGCAGGGTTGGCCGCGTCGCCGATGAAGCCGGCGTTGTTGTTGATCATCCAGGCGATCACCGGGCCGGTCACGGTCCGGTCCGCGTAGCTGACGACCCAGCCCAGCAGCAGCACGGTCCACAACCCGCGGTAGGGCGAGACGGTCGTCGTCTCCCTGGTCTTGGTGCTCTGGCTCATGGTCATCCTTCCTTGGCCCGCTGCGCGGGGACGTCGTGGTGGGTCAGGGGAGATCGATGGTGAGGACGGCGGGACCACGTGCCTGCGTGGCGGCCGCCGCGCCCCGGGCGATGCGGGAGACGCAGCAGCACAGGGTGGATCCGGCGGCCTTCTGGTCGTCGTCGAGGAACACGTCGCGGTGGTCGACCTGCCCGCTGGTCCCGAGCACCTTCACGGTGCACAGGCCGCACTCGCCCTTGCGGCAGTCCCACATGACGTCGACGCCGGCGGCCTCCAGGGCGTCGAGCATCGACTGGTCGGCCTCGACGTGCACCTGGGTGTCGAGCCGGGGGATCCGCACCACGAACTCCTCGGCCGCCCAGGCCCCGCTGTTGCCGAAGGTCTCGAAGCGCAGGCTCGGCGCCGGCAGGGCGTGGTGGAGCCAGCTGCGCCGCAGCGCGTCCATCAGTCGGATCGGGCCGCAGACGTACATCTCGGTCCGCTGCGCGGCCTCGTGCTGCGCGACGTCGCCGACCACCGTGTCGACGTCCAGCGGGGTGCCCTCGTCGTCGACGTGGAGGACGAACCGCTCGCCGTGCTCCTCGGCCAGCCGGTCGACGTACGGCATCACGCGCCGGGTGCGACCGACGTAGCGCAGCTCGTAGTCGACCCCGCGCTCGCGCAGCACCGAGGCCATCGCCACCAGGGCCGTGATGCCGATGCCGCCCGCCACCAGGACGTAGCGCGCCGCCCCGACCCCGAGCGGGAAGTTCTGCAGCGGCTGGGTCATCTCGACCCGGTCGCCCACCGACAGGGCGTGCATGTGGCGTGACCCGCCCCGCGAGGCCGGAGCCAGCTGGACGCTGAGCGTGAGTCGGCGCCCGCCCTCCTCCGAGCGGACGACGGAGTAGGAGCGGGTGACGGTCCGCGCCCCCAGCGGCAGGCGTACGTCGACGTGCGACCCGGCGCGGGCGTGCTGGGGGCGCTCGGGCTGCAGGACGAGGCGCTGCACGTCGTGCGCCACCGGCGCGGCCTCGACGACGACGCCGTGCTGCCACGAGGGGTGGTTGTCGGCGGCCACGCCCTCAGCCCGCCCCGCCGGCGCCGGCACTCTCGGCGCCACGACCCTCGGCGGCGAGCATCGTGTCGAGGATCCGGCGCACCCACATGCCGCCGGCGTCGATGTTGAGGCTGTAGAACTCGTGGCCGGGGTGGGCGTCGATGCCGGCCTGCTGGCCGATCAGCATCGTCTCGTCCTCGGCGAAGACGCCGCGCACGCCGTCGCGCAGCTGGGTGGTGATCAGCTGGCTCTCGATGCGGTAGTTGCGCATGAACGCCCAGAAGTAGTGGCAGGTCCGGTCGGTCTCGGGCGTGATCGTGTTCATCACGTAGCCGTTGACACCCTGGCTGCGGTCGCCCTCGGGCGCTCCCGAGCCGGCCTTGGCGACGCCGACGTCGATGTTGATCGTCGAGGGTGCCTCGTAGTGGATGATCTGCCAGCGGTCGACCTTGCCCTCGAAGCCGGGGAACTTGTCGCGCATGTTCTTCAGCCAGAACGGCGGCGGGTCGATGTCGCGCATCCAACGGCTCACGGTGACGCGGCGGTCGCCGTCGCGGGTCACCTCGAACTCGGACTCGCTGAGCTCGTCCTGCCCGATGCTGCCGGCGTGCACGAACTCCTCGTGGGTCAGGTCCATCAGGTTGTCGAGCACCAGCTGGTAGTTGCACCCGGCCTGGATCGTCTCGCCGTCGCCGGCCCAGTCGTCGTGACCCATCTGGTGCATGTCGGGCACCGTGCCGGGGTCCGCCAGGTCGGGGTCGCCGACCCAGACCCAGACGAACCGGTGCCGCTCCACGACCGGGTACGACGGCACCATCGCGCTCGGGTTGACCGTCTTCTGGGCCGGCATCAGCGTGCAGCGCCCGGCGGAGTTGTAGCGCAGCCCGTGGTAGGGGCACTGCAGCTCGTCGCCCAGCACCGTGCCCATCGACAGGGGGGCGAGCCGGTGCCAGCAGGCGTCGTCGAGCGCCACCGCGCTGCCGTCGCTCGTGCGCCACAGCGCGAGCGGCTTGCCGGCGACGGTGCGGGCCGTCGGCTCCCGGGAGGTGACCTCGTGGTCCCACGCGGCGACGTACCAGGCGTCCAACGGGTAGGGGAAGATCTTGCTGGTCGCGGACCGGGGCGCCTGCTGCGGGGAGGCGGCGGCGCGCGGTGCGTCCGTCGTGTGAGTGGTGATGGCATACTCCCGAGAGATGACTATGGATGTAGGTATGTAGTGCGCGTCACGTTACCTATGACCATAGTGAGTTGGCAACACGAAGGGACGACTCGATGAGCCTGCGCTACGCGCTCCTCGCACTCCTGAGCTCCGGCGCCATGACGGGCTACGACGTCTCGAAGCACTTCAGCCAGTCGGTCGCCCACGTCTGGCACGCCCCCGACTCGCAGATCTACCCCGAGCTGCGCCGGATGGGCGTCGAGGGACTGCTCGAGGTCGAGACCGTCCAGTGGGGGGCGCGTGGGGAGAAGAAGGCCTACCACGTCACCGACGCCGGCTTCGAGGCCCTCCGGAGCTGGGTCAACACCCCGCTCGAGGTCCGACGGCAGCGCGACCCCGCGTTCCTCAAGGCGGCCTACCTGGAGTGGGCCGACGCCGAGTCGGTGCGCGAGGAGATGCGCACCCAGATCGCCTTCCACCAGTCGCTGCTCGACCTGCTGGAGTCCACCCGCGCGACGCTGCTCGACCGCAGCCACCCCACGCTGCTGCGCCGCCTGGCGCGCGTGCCTGCGGCCGAGCACGACCGGATCGTCGCGTGGAAGGTCTTCGCCTACGAGGGCCTCATCGCCCAGGCCCGGCTGCAGGTCGAGTGGGCGCAGCGCGGCCTCGAGCTCGTCGAGACCTACGACCGCGACGGGCTGGCGCCGCCCGACGACCCGCCGTACGCCTCCTCGACCTGAGCGCCCGGATCAGCGGGCGGAGCCGGGCCGGACGGGCAGGCCGGCGGCGAGGTACGCCGCGTCGACGAGCCGCATGGTCGCCACCGCGTCGTCGGCGTCGGGGACGACCGGGGTGCCCCGGCGCACGTGGTCGGCCACGGCCTCGAGCTGGTAGGTGTACGACGACCGGGTGCCGAGGTGCTCGGTCGTGCTCGAGGTGGGGGTCGTGAGGACGACCGAGTCGACCCGGTGGGGGAGGACGAACCCCGGGGCGAGGATCTCCCCGCGGGAGCCGACGACCCGGCAGTGGAAGTCGACGGCGCTCCCGCCCATGTCGGAGTCGGCCCGTCCGGTGACCCCGTCGGGGTAGCCGAGCTCGACCTCCATCCTGCCGTCGACGCCGGGGTGGTCGGGGTGCTCGGTGGCGCGGGCCCCCAGGACGGCGGGCTCCCCACCGAGCAGGGCGCCGAGCATCCGGCTGGCGTGCAGGGAGTAGCACCCGAGGTCCATCACGGACCCTCCGGCGAGGTCCAGCGACCACCGCGGGTCGTCGGCGTCGGGCGCGGGCATGGTCAGCGACACCTCGGTGTGGCGGACCTCGCCGACGGCGCCGTCCGCGACCAGGGTCCGCAGCCGTTGGAAGACGGGGTGGAACCAGTAGTGGAAGCCCTCCACCAGCGACCCGGGTGACTCGGCCGCGACCGCCTGGACGTGCAGGGCCTCCTCGAGGTTGCTCGCCGAGGGCTTCTCGGTCAGGACGTGCTTGCCCGCGCGGAGGGCGGCGACGTTCCACGGCGCGTGCAGGGCGTTGGCCAGCGGGTTGTAGACCAGGTCGACCTCGGGGTCGGCCAGGAGGTCGTCGTAGGTGTCGTGGACCCGCTCGACCCCGTGCTGACGGGCGAAGGCGTCGGCCCGCGAGCGATCGCGCGCCGCCACCGCGACGAGGCGGTGACCGGTGGCGTGGGCCGGCGAGACGAGGGCGAGCTCGGTGATCCGGGCCGCCCCGAGGATGCCGATCCGCAGCGGCTCCACCGTCGTGTCTCCGCTCACGTGGGCCGCACCTCGTCCAGGCGTACGGCGCGACCGGCCCGCCAGGAGACCGTGGCGGCCTCGGCGACCCAGCTGGACTCCAGCGCGTCGGCGATGGTGCACGGCGACTCCAGCTCGCCGGCGACCACCCGGGTGAACGCGGCCAGCTCGGCGCGGAAGGCCGTGGCCAGGCGGTCCATGAAGAACGTCGCCGGGACGCCCGCGGGGAAGTCCGTGCCGGGCTCGGCGGAGCGCAGCGGCAGCGTGTCGTCGAGACCGGCGGCGACGGCGTCCTGCGACCCGTGCACCTCCAGGCGTACGTCGTAGCCGCGGCCGTTGTGACGACTGTTGGACACCACGGCGAGGGTGCCGTCGTCCAGCGTCAGCACGGTCGCGACCGTGTCGGCGTCGCCGGCGTCGGCGATGAACGCCGCCCCGCGGTTGCCACCCGCGGCGTACACCTCGACGACCTCACGGCCGGTCACCCAGCGCACCGCGTCGAAGTCGTGCACCGCGCAGTCGTGGAAGATCCCGCCCGAGGCCCGCAGGTAGGCCTCGGGCGGCGGGCTGGGGTCGAGCGTGGTGGACCGGACGGTGTGCAGCCACCCGAGGCGTCCCGACACGACGTCGTCGCGGACGGCGGTGAAGGCCGGGTCGAAGCGGCGCGGGAAGCCGATGTGGACGGCCACGCCCGAGGCGGCCAGCCGCACCCGGACCTCCTCGCCGACGCTGGCGTCCTGGGCCACGGGCTTCTCGCAGAAGGTCGGCAGCCCGGCCTCGACCGCAGCCACCAGCAGCTCGGGATGGGTCGACGTCGAGGAGGCGATGACGACGCCGTCGACACCGGAGGCGAGGAGCTCCTGCGGTGTGGCGACGGGCGTGGCGCCGTGGGCGCGCGCCACCGCCTCGAGCGCGGAGGCGACGGGGTCGGTCACGACGAGCTCGTCGACGACGTCGAGCGCGCTGAGGGTCTCGGCGTGGAAGGCGCCGATCCGGCCGAGGCCGATGATTCCGATGCGCACGGGTGCTCCTTGGGTGGTGGTGCTCGGTGGTGAGCGTGTGGGTGGGGTGGGCGGGCTGGGCGACAGCCTGTCAGTCGTAGGCGCCGACGACCTGCTGGTCCCAGTCGACGACGGAGCCGGTGACCACGCCGCTGCGGTCGGAGAGCAGCAGGACGACGAGCGCCGCGGTGTCGTCGGGGTGGCCGAGTCTGCCCAGCGGCAGGTCGACGGCGGCCCGGGCGGCCCAGTCCTCGCCGGCGTCGTGGAACCTCTGCTGCACGACGGCCTCGCCCTCGGTGTCGGTCCAGCCGAGGTTGACGCCGTTGACCCGGATCCGGTCCCAGCGGTGGGCGTGGGCGGCGTTGCGGGTGAGCCCGACCAGGCCCGCCTTCGCCGCGACGTACGGCGCGAGGTAGGGCTGGCCGCCGTGGGCGGAGATGCTGATCAGGTTCACGATCGAGCCGGGGGCTCCGCGCCGGCGCATGTCGGCGACCGCGGCCTGCATCAGGAAGAACGGGGCCCGCAGGTTGATCGCGACGTGCTGGTCGAACAGCTCCGGCGTGGTGTCGAGCAGGGTCCCGCGGCTGGTCAGCCCGGCGGCGTTGACCAGGCCGTCGATCCGGCCGAACGCCTCGACGGTCCGGGCGACCGACGCCTGCGCCTGGCCGACGTCGGCGACGTCGGCCGCGACGTACAGCGCGTCGCCGGGTCCGAGGTCGCGCAGGCCGGCCGCGGTCGCCTCGCCCACGTCCGTACGTCGGCCGGTGACGACCACGCTCGCGCCCGCGCGAGCGGCGGCCCGGGCGACACCGGCGCCGACGCCCTGGGTGCCCCCGCTGACCAGGACCACCCGGCCGGCCAGCGCGTCGTCGCTCATCGGATGTCGTCGGTCGAGCGTCGGTCGAGGTAGGCGTCGAGGGCATCGTCGAGGCGGGGCGTCTCCCAGTCCTCGGCCAGGGCCCGGGTCACGATCTCGGCCTGCGAGAGCGGGGTCAGCCCGCCGATCGGCTGGTCGCGGTCGAGGTTGGTGGGGAAGGGGTAGCCCTCGGCCCCGGCGGCGACGGCTCGCGCGAGGCCGGCGGGGTCCGCACCGGCCGCCCGACGGGCGCGCAGCGCGGGGTGGAGCGCGCCGACCACCTTGGCCCGGTCCACCTGCTCCATCGCCCGGCCGAAGGCCGAGGAGACCTGGAGCAGGTTGGCCATCCGCTGGATGTCGGTGGACACGTTGGTGCCGGCGCCGTGGAAGAGCGCAGGGTTGAAGAAGGCGGCGTCGCCGGTCCGCAGGGGCAGCTGGACGTGGTGACCGGCGAAGTACTCGCGGAAGTCCGGGAGCCGCCAGGCGAGGTAGCCGGCGGCGTACTGGTGGGAGTAGGGCAGGTACATCGTGGGGCCGCTCTCGACCGGCATGTCCGAGTGCGCCACAGCGCCCTGCAGCGTCAGCACGGGCGACAGCAGGTGCACGTGGGTGGGGTACTGCTCGGCGAGCTCGTTGGACAGGAACCCGAGGTGGTAGTCGCGGTGCGGGTCCTGGGCCTGGCCGCCGGGGCGCACGACGTTGACCTGCGACGTCACCTGGTAGCCCGGGCCGAGCCACGCCGAGGAGACCAGCGCCAGGATGTCGTTGGCGTAGTAGTCGACGAAGGCCTCGGGGTCACGCACCGCCAGCTTCTCCAGCGCGTTCCAGACCCGGCTGTTGGCCCCCGGGGCCGCGAAGTGGTCGCCGGCCGGGCCACCGGCGGCCCGCTCGTCGGCGATCATCGCGTCGAAGGCGGCGGAGACCCGACCGACGACGTCAAGGTCCTCGAAGGCACCCTCGAGCACGATGACCCCGGGGCCGTCGGTGAGGGCGCGGACCAGCTCGCCCTCGACCTCCTCACGGCCCGCGGTGGTGGCGGTGGCGGCGCGCAGAGAGCCCGAGTGGTAGACGAGGACCTCGCGCTCGACCCGGTCCGCGTGCGGGTAGTCGGCCAGCTCGGTCCGCTGGCTCACGACCTCGACGAAGTCGGAGAGGCGGCAGTCGGCCGCGCGCAGGCGGGCCGGCAGGTGGTGGGTCGTGGTGGTGGCGGGCATGGTCGCTCCAGAGAAGAGGTGGTCGTGGGTGGCGGGGACCGCCGACGAGTGCCACGCTAGGCCGCTCGAGGGGGCGGCGGGTGCGGAGAAAGCCCTCAAAAACCCCTCAACGCGCCCGCTTCCGGTTGGGGCCGGAGATCGGAGGACAGCACGGTGGGGCACCCCTTCCGCGTCCGCGAGATCGCCCAGCAGGCGGGCCTGAGCCAGGCCACCGTCGACCGCGTGCTGCACGACCGGCCCGGCGTCCGGTCCAGCACGATCGCCGAGGTGCACCAGGCGATCGCCGACCTGGAGAAGCAGCGCTCGCAGCTGCGGCTGACCGGGCGGACCTTCCTCGTCGACCTCGTGATGCAGGCCCCGCAGCGGTTCAGCTCCGCCGTACGACGATCCCTCGAGCACGAGCTGCCCGAGCTCCGACCGGCCCAGATCCGCGCCCGCTTCCACCTCGAGGAGGAGAGCAACCCCGCCCGGGTCGCCCGCACGCTGGCCACGATCGCGCGCCGGGGCTCCCACGGCGTCCTCCTCAAGGCGCCCGACGACCCCGCCGTCATCGAGGCCGTCGCCGGGCTGGTCGACCAGGGCATCCCCGTGGTCACGCTGTTCACCGACCTGCCGCTGAGCCGACGCGTCGCGTACGTCGGCATCGACAACCGCGCCGCCGGCGCGACCGCGGCGTACCTGGTCACCCGGTGCAGCCCGAGCGACGGCTCCGTGCTCGTGACCGTGAGCAGCTCGTCGTTCCGCGGGGAGGACGAGCGCGAGCTCGGCTTCCGCGCGGCCCTGTCCGAGATGGCGCCCGATCGTCGCGTGGTCGACGTGACCGACACCGACGGGCTGGACGCCGCGATGCTGCAGAAGGTCTCAGCCGCCCTGGCGGCGGACCCGGGCATCGACGCGGTCTACTCGGCGGGCGGAGGCAACGCGGCCGCAGCCCGGGCCTTCGAGCAGGCCGACCGGCCGCTGACGGTGTTCATCGCCCACGACCTCGACGTCGACAACCTGGCCCTGCTGCGCCGCCACCGGATCACCGCCGTGCTGCACCACGACCTGCGCGCGGACCTGCGCCGCGCGTGCCGCCTGGTCATGCAGGCGCACGGCGCGCTGCCCGGCGTACCTCGGTCCCTTCCCTCGCAGGTGCAGGTGATCACCCCGTTCAACGAGCCGAGCTCGCTGGTCGACGCCGACCTGAGGGGCTGAGGCGGGCATTCCGACGAGCCGCGGTCGCAGCGGTGCCTCAGCCACCGTCTCCCTCGAGCACCTCGGCGGGCATGCGGTTGACGTCCTCACAGATGCGGATCAGACCTATCTCGACGGCCCACTGCGTGCGCACGTCGCCGACGAAGTCTCCACGTCGGCCGGGAGCAGGTCCGCAAGCACGACGCAGACGGCGATCACCGCGATCGGCCGCGTCGGTGGCCTTGCTGGGCGCGTCGGTCAAACGGGCACCCGCATCCAGCAGGACGCGTTCGCGCATCTCCCCCTGGAGACTGGCCACCGCGACAACGTCCACCTCGACGCCGAGCAGGTCGACCAGAGCGAGTCGGAGACCGAACTCGTCGAGCAGCGAGGCCTCGTCGGTGAAGTCGACGAGGCTGTCGATGTCGGACCAGGCTCGTCGTCGCCCCGAGCCACGAACCCGAAGATCCGGGCCGTGATGGCATGGTGGTGCGCGACCAGTGCGCGGATGGTCTCCGGTGCTGGTCCACCCTCGCCGCGGGCCGAACCGAGAGCGCGCGCTCGATCCGATCGAGCACCTCCGGTGAGGGCGATCGTCGACCAGCATCCGCGGCTCCCAGCACGTTGTTTCCGCAACCGCCGCCCTAGCATCGGTGGCTGCTCCACCGCCGGGGTCGACCGCCCCGTGGCGCCGGTGGGAGATCCACCGATGGTGGCGGTGAAAGCGTGGCTGTACGCACCGGTTGGATACCGGGGGATAGGGTCGCCGACGTAATCCGCTTCGGCCCGACAGCGCGCGTCACGATGACAAGCCTCCAATCCGTGCGGGAAGACATCCGTGCCTTCCTGGAGTTGTCGTGCCCCTGCTTCGTGCGTCCGCCTCGGGCGTTCGGACGCTCATCGAGAGCGGCCGTCTGATGGACTCGTTGACCGAGCAGTTCCGGTTCCGCCGGGGACATTCCCCGTCACCGGGCGAGGTGCGGTCCTGGGACCGCAGCATCAGCGTCGTGGTGAACGACCTTCACGACGCGGGCCTGGAAGCCGTGGAGATGCTTCTCGAGTATCAGCTCCCGCTGACGAGCAAGCGGGCCGACGTCGTGCTGTGCGGTCTCCATCCCCGGACCGGCGACTCGTCCTACGTGGTGATCGAGCTCAAGCAGTGGACTGACGCCCTGCTGAAGGACGGCACGGACGACGTCGTCACGCTTGCAGGGTACGGCGACCACCTGCATCCGGGGGAGCAGGTACGCCGGTACTGCGTCCACCTCACAGACTTCATCGCCACGCTGGCCGACGAACCACAGCGGGTGACCGGCGCCGCGTACCTGCACAACGCGACCGACCTCGGAGTTGACGGACTCTTCGCTCTACCCGCGTCCGAACAGAGCAGGCTCTTCACTGGGCAGGGTCGCGGCACGTTCCTGGAGTTCCTGCAGAGCAAGCTCGCACCCCTCAGCGGCGCCGCGGCTGCTGACGAACTCCTCAGCTCCGCAGTCCGGCCGAGCAAGCAGCTGATGGCGCTAGCTGCGGAGGAAGTGCAGCAACGCGAGATGTTCACGCTCTTGGACGAGCAGCAGGTGGCCTACTCCGAGGTTCTCCGCGCGGTGGAGGCGTCTCGGCGGGCCAACATCAAGGAAGTCATCGTCGTGACCGGAGGCCCCGGCTCCGGCAAAAGCGTGATAGCTCTTAGCCTTCTCGGCGAGCTCTCGCGCCAGGGACGACCGGCTCTGCATGCCACTGGGTCGTCGGCCTTCACGCGGTGCCAGCGTGGCTGACCCACCGCCGTGCCCGGGGTCGGAGTCGGTGGTGCGCGCGCGGTTCGGGATGAAAGAAGCCCCGTCGCTGCGTCTCCGCGGGTCGGGGCCTCATTGCTCCCGGAGAGGGGCGCCGACAGACTGCCGGAGGACGTGGTGATCGGTGACTGGAAGAAGCCGTGGAACAACAAGCGCGACACGTCCTTCGCCGGAGCACCGGGCACGCCGTACTGGGCTATCGACCCCGCGGGCTTCAACCAGGTCGGTTGCGTCTACACAGCGCAGGGATTCGAGTACGACTACGGCGGAGTCATCATCGGACCGGACCTGGTCTGGCGCACGGACCGGTGGGTCGTGCGGCCGGAGTTCAACCAGGACACCCAGTTGAAGCGTGGTGACCCGGCGGGCCTCGACCGCGCGATCCTCAACACCTACAAGGTGCTGTTGACCCGGTCCATGCGTGGCACCTCCGTCTTCTCGACCGACGCCGAGACCAACGACTTGCTCGTGAGCCTCATGGCCAGCTGAGCGTCCGGGGTCGGAACGAGTGCGTGCCGTTGAGGGCTAGGGCCCAGCCACCGTCAGCACAGACACGGTGCGAAATGGCACATGCGCGGTGCGAAATGGGAAAGAGGCCCTCGAAAGGGCCTCTGACCTGCGGAAACGTGGTGGGCGATACTGGGTTTGAACCAGTGACCTCTTCCGTGTCAAGGAAGCGCGCTACCGCTGCGCCAATCGCCCGGGTCTGTGGAGTTGTGATGAAGAGGTGGTGTGGAGGTGGGTACGGGATTTGAACCCGTGTACACGGATTTGCAGTCCGTTGCCTCGCCTCTCGGCCAACCCACCACGGAGGTCAGGCCGTGAAAAGTGACCTCTCCGAGCGGACAACGAGACTCGAACTCGCGACCTCAACCTTGGCAAGGTTGCGCTCTACCAACTGAGCTATGTCCGCCTGCTCCAAGCCTGACCCGGGGGCTCGGCTTGAGTGCGTGAGAACCCTAGCCCACCCGCTCGGGGGCGACCAAACCCGGGGCCGGTGAGGGGTTCGGGAGTGCCTAGAGTGGCGGCATGCGCGCATGGATCAACGGCCGACTGCTCGAGGATCCCACCGGTCCCGCGATCTCCGTGGTGGACCACGGGGTGACGGTCGGCGACGGTGTCTTCGAGGCGATCAAGATCGTCGACGGCGAGCCGTTCGCGGTCCAGCGCCACCTCGACCGGCTGGTCCGCTCCGCGGCCGGCCTGGGGCTGCCGGAGGTCGACCTCGACGGCGTACGCGCGGGGATGGCGGCCGTGCTGGCGGAGGACCGCTACCCGCTGGGGCGGATCCGGATCACCGTGACCGCCGGCCTCTCGCCGCTCGGGTCCGGGCGGGGCGATCACGCGCCGACGGTGGTGGTCGTGGCGGCGCCGACCGACCCGGTGAGGGAGACGACGTCGGTGATCACCGTCCCCTGGCCGCGCAACGAGCGGGGGGCGCTGGCCGGGCTCAAGACCACGTCGTACGCCGAGAACGTCATGGCGCTGGCGCGCGCGGCCGAGCACGGGGCCACGGAGGCGGTCTTCGCCAACACGCAGGGGCACCTGTGCGAGGGCACCGGCACCAACGTCTTCTACGTCGTCGACGGCGAGCTGCGGACGCCGACGCTGGCCAGCGGCTGCCTGGCGGGAGTGACGCGCGGGCTGATCCTGGAGTGGTACGGCGCGGTCGAGGTCGACGCGCCGATCGAGGTCGTCGAGCAGGCCAGCGAGATCTTCCTGGCCTCGACGATCCGCGACGTGCAGGGCGTGAGCCGTTGGGACGACCGCGAGCTCGAGGCCCCCGGACCGTTCACCCGCGAGGCGCTCGCGGCCTGGCGCAAGCGCGAGCCGGAGCTGCTCGGCCTCTGAGGCCCGACCGCCGGACGGTCGGGCGTCAGGTGGAGAGCAGGGAGGCGACCAGCCGGTCGAGGTCGATCAGCTCGGTCTCACCGCCGGTCGGGACGACCTCGCGCGTGCGGTCGAGGAACTCGCGCAGCTCGTCGGCGCGCGCCTCGGTGACGAGCCGGCCCTCGGGGGAGTGGAAGTCCATCCGCACCATGGCGCGGCCGTCCTCGTCCTCCGTGGGGCCCAGGCGTACGTCGCCCTCCCCGGCGGGGCCGGTCAGGCCCTCGACGAGCAGCGAGCGGGCCACCGTCCAGGTGACCTCGCCGGCCGGGACGTGGAAGGTCAGCCAGACGGCGTACGGATCCTCCGCGTCGTAGTCGAAGGACGCCATGAAGGCCAGTGGCCGACCGAGCTGGTCCTGACAGTGCAGGGCGATGTCGTGCGAGACCGCGGGAAAGACTGGTTGCTGAGTCATGGGATCCCTCGTGCCGAGAAGTCTCCCCGCCGTTTGCTGGACGGGGCGTCTACCTCTCAGACGCGTCAGCAGCCCGAAAGGTTGCCTCCAGGTTCCCACGTCGGCCACGTTTCACCGCGAGTGTGAGCAACCCCGAGCCATGCGTTAGAGTCTGCGACCGCAGTCCCGGGCACTTCTGGGGCCGCAGAGCGGGCGATTGGCGCAGTGGTAGCGCGCTTCGTTCACACCGAAGAGGTCACTGGTTCGAACCCAGTATCGCCCACCCGCACTCATCCCTCCCGCCCCAGCGGAAACCGGGGGGCGCCGCCGCCCAGGGCGGTCGATACGATCGGCGCTCGTCGTCAACCGCTATCGAGGAGCCACTCCGTGCCAGACATCAAGGTCGTCCGCGTCCACGCCGGTGAGCGTGAGGATCGCGGGACCACGACCGGCACCAAGGCGTGGGAGCTCTTCGCCGAGGACACCGAGGTGATCGCGGCGAAGGTGAACGGCGAGCTGCGCGACCTCTCTCACGAGCTCGCCGACGGCGACGAGGTCGAGAGCGTGGCGATCGACAGTGCCGACGGCCACGACATCCTGCGGCACTCCACCGCCCACGTGATGGCGCAGGCGGTGCAGGAGCTCTTCCCGGACGCCAAGCTGGGGATCGGGCCGCCGATCGAGAACGGCTTCTACTACGACTTCGACGTCGAGACCCCGTTCAACCCCGCGGACCTCGAGAAGATCGAGACCCGGATGCGCAAGATCGTCAAGGAGGGGCAGCGGTTCTCCCGCCGGGTCACCAGCGACGCCGACGCGATCAACGAGCTGCAGGACGAGCCCTACAAGATCGAGCTGATCGGGCTGAAGGGGGTCTCGGCAAGCTCGACCACCGGGGGCGGCTCGCTCGCGGAGACCGCCGAGGGGGCGAGCGTCGAGGTCGGCGAGGGCGAGCTGACCATCTACGACAACCTCCGTCGCAACGGCGAGGTCGCCTGGAGCGACCTGTGCCGCGGCCCGCACCTGCCCACCACCAAGCGGATCCCGGCGTTCAGGCTGATGCGGTCCGCGGCGGCGTACTGGCGCGGGGACGAGAAGAACAAGCAGCTCCAGCGCATCTACGGCACCGCCTGGGAGTCCAAGGAGGCGCTCGACGCGCACCTGCACCGGATCGAGGAGGCCGAGCGACGCGACCACCGCAAGCTCGGCCGCGACCTCGACCTGTTCAGCTTCCCCGACGAGATCGGCTCCGGCCTGCCCGTCTTCCACCCGCGCGGCGGGGTGATCAAGCGCGAGATGGAGGACTACGTCCGCCGCCGGCACATCGAGGAGGGCTTCGAGTACGTCGGCACCCCCCACATCGCCAAGGAGGGGCTCTTCCACACCAGCGGCCACCTGCCGTACTACGGCGAGGGGATGTTTCCCGCTCTGGACGTCGACGGCATGGACTACCGCCTCAAGGCGATGAACTGCCCGATGCACAACCTCATCTACCGCTCCCGGCAGCGCTCCTACCGCGAGCTGCCGCTGCGGCTCTTCGAGTTCGGCAGCGTCTACCGCCACGAGAAGTCCGGCGTCGTGCACGGCCTGACCCGGGTCCGCGGCTTCGCCCAGGACGACTCGCACTCCTACGTCACCCCCGAGCAGGCGCCCGACGAGATCCGTCACCTGCTGGGCTTCGTGCTGAGCCTGCTGCGCGACTTCGGGCTCGACGACTTCTACCTCGAGCTCTCGACCCGTGACGCGTCCAAGGACAAGTTCATCGGCTCCGACGAGGACTGGGCGGTGGCCACCAAGGTCCTCGAGGACGTCTGCGTCGAGACCGGCCTCGAGCTCGTCCCCGACCCGGGTGGCGCGGCGTACTACGGCCCCAAGGTCTCGGTCCAGGCGCGAGACGCGATCGGCCGCTCGTGGCAGATGTCGACCATCCAGTACGACTTCAACCAGCCCTCCGCCGAGCGGTTCGCCCTCGAGTACGTCGCCGCCGACGGCAGCCGGCAGCAGCCGGTGATGATCCACTCGGCCAAGTTCGGGTCGATCGAGCGGTTCATGGGGGTGCTCGTCGAGCACTACGCCGGCGCGTTCCCCCCGTGGCTCGCGCCGGTCCAGGTGCAGGGCATCCCGATCGCCGAGCGTCACAACGACTACCTGTACGACGTCGCGCAGCAGATGAAGGCGGCCGGCGTCCGCGTCGACGTCGACGTCTCCGACGAGCGGATGCAGAAGAAGATCCGCAACGCCCAGCTGCAGAAGGTGCCGTTCATGGTCATCGCCGGCGACCAGGACATCGAGGCCGGTGCGGTCTCGTTCCGCTACCGCGACGGGCGCCAGGACAACGGCGTCCCGATCGCCGAGGCGGTCGCACGGGTCGTGGCGGCCGTGGAGGCGCGCGAGCAGGTCTGAGCGGCGGGTGGTTTCGAGGCTCGTCGCTGGCGCTCCTCGCACCTCAACCAACGGCTCGCGGTGGGTGGTTTCGTGGCTCGTCGCTGGCGCTCCTCGCGCCTCAACCAGCGGCTTGCGGTGGGTTGGTTTCGTGGCTCGTCGCTGGCGCTCCTCGCGCCTCAACCAGCGGCTTGCGGTGGGTGGTTTCGTGGCTCGTCGCTGGGGCTCTTCGCGCCTCAACCAGCGGTTTGCGGTGGGTTGGTTTCGTGGCTCGTCGCTGGGGCTCTCGCGCCTCAACCAGCGGGGCTCGCGGTGGTTGAGGTGCGAGCGCAGCGAGCCACGAAACCACCACCGTGACCACCGGCATGCTGGAGTGAGGGCATGGCCAAGACGATCGCGACCACGACCACCGTCGAGCGGGACGAGCTGCTCGACTTCGTCCGCCCCCGTCACCGCCTGGTGCTGATCACCCAGCGCCAGGACGGCAGCCCGCAGGTGTCGCCGGTGACCGGGGGAGTCGACCAGGAGGGGCGGATCGTCATCTCGACCTACCCCGAGCGCGCGAAGACCGTCAACGCCCGCCGTCACCCCGAGGTCAGCGTCCTGGTGCTGTCCGACGACTTCGGCGACGCCTGGGTGCAGGTCGACGGCACGTGCGAGGTGATCGACCCGCCCGACTCCGTCGAGCCGTTGGTCGACTACTTCCGGTGCATCTCTGGGGAGCACCCCGACTGGGACGAGTACCGCCAGGCCATGCGCGACCAGGGCAAGTCCCTGCTGCGGATCACCCCCACCCGCTGGGGCCCGATCGCCACCGGAGGCTTCCCTCCCCGTGCGGCGTAGTCGGTGCTGGGCGGCCCCACCGGCGATGTCGACGACCACGTCGTGCTCGCCACCGGCGCCGGCGGCCAGCAGAGCCTGATCAGCGTCCCGGGTGAGGCCGCTTCGTGACGCCGGGAGCGGCCTGACCGCGCCGGCTACTCGACGGCGTGGCCGTCGAAGTACGACGCGACCTGCTCGGCGTCCGACTCGACGACCGAGGCCTCCACCAGGTCGGTGGCCTGGTCGGTCAGCACGGCGGTCCAGGAATCGAGCACGTCCTGGGCGCTGCCGTCGTCGAAGAGCTCGTCCTGCAACCGCTCCACCGCCGCGTCGTACAGCTCGACGAACTCGGCCGTGGCGAGGAACCGCTCGGACAGCACGTTCGACCCACCGCGGCCACCGGCCGCGTCTCCCTCGGGGCGGGCACCGGGAGCCTCGCCCTCGGCGAGCTCGCCGGCCTCCGGAGGCTCGACGCCCTCGGGCCGCTCGGCACCGTCCGGCGGCGCCATGCCGCCGCCCGGGCCCCCGCCGCCGTCCGCCCCACCGCGGTCCGCCCCACCGCCGTCCGCCCCGCCGCCGTTGACGACGCCGAAGGCGAGGTTGTGGTCCCAGGCGACGACGGTCATCTGCTGGCTGTCCTCGTCCCACCGGAGGAACGAGTTGTTGCCGGGGCCGTCGATGTCGTCGAAGTTGTCGACGAGGTCCTCGAAGGCGAGGTAGGTGGCGAAGGCGTCGACGTCCAGCCGGTCCGACAGCCCGTCGGCGAACTCCTCGTCGGAGGACTCGTCCAGCCACTGCAGGAAGTCGGTGAGCGGCTCGAAGTCGTCGGTGCCGGCCTCGATGTCGAAGACGTCCTCGTAGGCGTCCGCGTCGTCCCCGCGGTACGACCAGTCCCCGGTCGACTCCGACTTGTACAGGGTGCCGTCGGTGCCGAAGGTCGCCTCGTCCCAGTCGTTGTCGAGGTCCTGGATCATCAGTCGCAGGGTTGCGTCGCTGCCGTTGGCCGTGAAGCTGATCGCCACCGCCTCCTCGCTGGCCAGCCCGGCCTCCTGGAGGAGCTCGAGCGCGACCGCCTCGTTGAGGGCGGTCTCGGTGTTGTTGGAGCGGATCACGAAGCTCTCCCACCCGTCGAGGCTCTGCCCGTCGACGAACTGGTCGAGGTCGATGAGCCACGGGAGCTCGGCCGGGTCGGCGTCCGCGGAGACGCCGCGCAGCGAGCTGTTGCCCTTGAGCCTGATCCCGGCGTCGCTGATGGTCTGACCGTCGATGGTGACGTCGGCGACCAGCCACTCCTTCTCGCCCGTCTCCTGGTAGGTCGCGAGCATCGCCGCGAACTCGTCGGGGTCGACGTCCAGCGAGACCTCGTGCACGGACTCGGCGTCCCAGACCGTGCCCTCGACACTGGACGTCGTGCTCGAGGACGAGGTGGTGGTCGCGGCCAGCGAGTCCAGGCTGCAGCCGCTGAGGAGGCCGGCGGTCAGCGCGAGCGCGGTCAGGGTGGTCGCGGCGCGGCGGCGGACGCGGGTGAAGGGGGACACGGACGAGGTCATGCGGACTCCTGGGTCTGGTGGTGGACGAGGTGCTGCTGGAGGTGGCGGGTGTTGACGCGGTGCCACCGGTGGGCGGGGAGGTCGGGCAGCATCAGCGCCAGCCCGGTGGCGTACTTCGAGATCCGGACCGGGCGGTGGCCACGCGACCACAGCGCCCGGTCGATCCCGGTGCCGGCGCCGGCCGTCTTGGTCTCGACGACGGCCAGGCCGGGTACGCCGGCAACGGTCCCGTCCCACGGCAGGGACCACGAGAGGTCCACGTCGAGGGTGACCCGGGCGCCGCTCGCGGGCAGCCACACGGTGCTGCGCAGGTAGGAGGTGCTGACGGTGGGCACGAGGCCGCCGACGTCGACGTGCGCGAGCCCGGCGCGGGCCAGCTCGATGCCCACGAAGGCGTCGTCCGCCGCCGTCAGCCGGCTCGTGGCCGCACTCCCCGGTCGGCCGTCGCGGGGGGTGCGGGACTTGACGGTGGTGCCACGCGGACCGCGGGTCTTCACCTCGGTGAACGCCAGGCCGGTGTCGACGTAGTGCCGGGTGCGCACCTTGAACCGGTGGCGGCGCTGGCGGGCGGCCCGCCAGTACGCCTCCAGCTCCGGGGTGTCGAGGTACGTCGAGTCGTAGCGGTGTCGCCGCCGGCCGTCGATCTCGAGCACCTTCGTGCCCGGGTCGAGCGCCTGCAGCGCAGTGACGAGCGTCGGCAGGGCCGCGACGGGGACGACGTACTTGCGGTCCGTGCGCGTCATCAGCGCCGCGCTCTCGGTGAGCGCCGCGAGCGACGTCGGCGGGAGCCGGTCGAGCGGATCGACGGCCACGACCCGCCGGTCGGCTGTCGTGGTCATGCGTTCGCCGGGACGCCGGCCGTCGCGGACGGGCTGGAGATCTCCTGCGCGAGGGGAGCGTCGGCACGGCTGCTCCAGCGGACGTCGACCAGGGTGGTGTCGTTGACGAGGTCGACCTTCTGGACGAGCGCCTTGTTCACCCTGCCGCCGACCACGGACTCCAGGACGGCGACCAGCGTGGGCTCGTGCGTGTAGGCGCCGTCGAGGAGCAGCAGCTGCTGGTGGTCCTTGTCGAAGAGGCGAGGGCTGTCGGCGACGGCGAGCACGAGCACGAGCACGACCATCAGCAGCGTGGTGAGCGGCAGGTTGAGCGAGCCCAGCCCGCCGAGCAGGCCCAGGGCCAGGGCGGTGAAGTAGTAGGCCACCTCGTGCTGTCCCAGCTCGAAGGAGCGGAGCCGGATGATGGACAGCACGCCGAACAGGCCCAGTCCCAGGCCCAGGGTGGCGTCGCTGGAGACCAGGGCGGTGGTCACGGCCAGCACGCCGACGTTCACACCGAGGAAGGCGACGAGCAGCTCCCGTCGGCGGTGTCGGGGGTAGTAGACGGCGAAGCAGAGCACGCTGATCGCGAGGAGATCGGCGAGGGCGACGTAGAGGGAGGTCACGAGCAGTCCTTGAGGAGTGAAGGGGTTCGGATGACCAGGACGATGTCGTCCGCCTCCATGCAGCGGCTGCCAGGAGTCTGTGCGCCGGCTGTGACTCCTCGCACCGGCAGGTGAGCCCCACCACACGCCCTGATCCGCGGGGGCCTGCAGGTCTGAGGAGCTGCCGCTGGGGTCGGTTCGCTCAGTCGCGGCCGAGGCCGGCGTCGCGGGCCTTGATGATGGCCTCGGCGCGGTCGGCGGCGTGCAGCTTGGCGTAGATCGACGAGACGACGTTGCGCACGGTCTTGTCCGAGACGTAGAGGCTGCGGGCGATCTCGTGGTTGGGACGTCCCGCGGCGAGCAGGTCGAGGACCTCGCGCTCGCGCTCGCTCAGCTCGGGGAACGGTGTCGCGTCGGTGACGGGTCGCGGCGCCGAGAAGAACGTGGCGACCCGCGCGGCGAGGGACGCGCCGAACACCATGCCACCGGACGCCGCGGCCTGGATCGCGCGGGACACCTCGGTGGCGCCGGCGCCCTTCAGGAGGTAGCCGCAGGCCCCCGCCCGGATCGCGCTCATGATCGTCTCGTCGTCGTCGTTCATGGTGAGCATGACGACCCGGACGTCGGGGTGCGAAGCGGCGAGGCGACGGGTGGCCTCGACGCCGTCGAGGTGGGGCATCTGGATGTCCATCACCACGACGTCGGGGCCCGTGTCGGCCACGACGTCCAGTGCCTCCTGCCCGTCGGCAGCGGAACCTGCGACCTCCAGACCGGGGAGCGCGTCGAGCAGCGCGACCAGACCCTCCCGCACGATCCGGTGGTCGTCGACCACGACCACGCGCACCGGCGCGGTCACGAGGCGCTCCGCAGCGGCAGCCAGGCGCGGACCACGGTGCCGCCGTCGGGAGGGCAGACGATCTCGCTGCGTCCTCCGAGCTCGGCTGCGCGCTCGCGCAGCGACAGCAGCCCGACCCCCACCTCGGCCTCGACGGGGATGCCCACCCCGTCGTCGCTGACCTCCACCTCGAGGTGGTCGTCGACGACGCGGAGGCGGACGTCGGACCGGGCCGCCCGCGCGTGCCGGACCGTGTTCGCGAGGGCCTCGCCCACGATGCGGAAGGCGGCCACCTCCACCGCCGCCGGCAACGCCTCGACGCCGTCGGCGTCGAGCGTCACGTCGAGGCCCGAGTCGCGCAGGCCCTCCGCCTGCTGCACCAGCGCACCTCGCAGGCCCCGGTCGTCGAGCGCCGGCGGCCGCAGGTCGTGCACGAGGCGGCGTACGTCGGCGATCACGTCCTGGACGTGGTCGCGGGTCACGGCGAGGTGCGACTGCGCGGCTACGGGGTCGGTCTCCACCAGCATCCGGGCGGACTCGAGCCGGAAGACGACCCCGCCGAGCGCCGGCCCCAGACCGTCGTGCAGGTCCCGGCGGATGCGTCGTCGCTCCTCCTCGCGGGCGACGACCAGCCGCTCGCGGCTGTCCTGCAGGTCGTCGGCGAGGCGGGTGGCCCGAGCCGCCGCGGCCGCCTGCCGGACGAGGTCGCCCAACAGGCGCTCGTCGCGAGCCGACAACCGGGCCCGGGCCCCGTGGGCCGGCAGGACGAGCCGTCCCACCTCGGCGTCGCGGTAGGTGATCGGCAGCGTGCGCGTCTCGGCCGGCCGTTCCCCGCGGGTGGCCACCAGCTTCTCGCCGCGACTCCGGTCGACCTCGACGCTGACGTAGGCGACGCCGAACGCCGAGGCCACCGCGGAGGCGATGGTGGCCAGCTGGCCCGATCCCTCGTCGGCCGTCTCCAGGCTGGAGGCGAGTCCGGCCATCACGCCGTAGGGGTTGTCGCGCTGGCCGAGCATCGCCCTGCGGACCCCGCGGCGCAGCCGGTCGCGCAGCGGGCCGTAGACCAGGGCCGAGAGCAGCAGGACGACGAGCACGACCTGACCGCGCTCGAGCGAGTCGTCCAGCACGCTGGTGAGAGCCCACAGGGCGACGAGGTCGACGACGACGATGCCGGCGGACAGCAGGCCGTAGACGAGCGTCGAGGTCAGGAGCTCGTCGATGGAGACGATGTCCGGGTGCACGATGGCGACCGTCATCGCGGCCGCGGGCAGGACGACCAGCAGGAAGAGCGAGGCGGTCGTGAGCCCGGCAGAGCCGAGGACGGCGCTGGCGCCCAGCGCCAGCGCGACCACCACGACGCTCCAGAGCAGCCAGCGCATGCGGTCCCGCTCGAGGCCGGTGGATCTCCGGTAGCGCACGACCACCAGGCCCATCGCGACGAAGAACGCAACGATGCCGGCGACGAAGAGCCCGTCCAGCAGCGGGATCCACGACTCCGGGACGGGCAGCGTCGTCAGGTCCGGGTCGACGTCTGCAGGCAGCCCGCGGACGTCCTCCGGCGCGCTCGGCGCGACGATCACCCAGAGCACGGCGGCGACCATGACGCCCACGGACGCCCGACCGACGTGTCCGGCCCAGCCCGTCAGCAGCCGCCCCGTCGGGAAGAGGAGGAGCAGCAGTCCCGTGGCCACCGGCAGGAAGCCGGTGAACCGGAAGAGGAACCAGACGACGAGCGTCATGCCGGGCCATGCCGCGCCGTCGGTGATGCCGGCCCGGACGTACGACTGCGCGACGCCGTCCAGCGTCCAGAAGAGGCCGAGCAGGGCCAGTGCCCACCCGAAGCGCTGGGCCGGCTCGCGCAGCAGGATGAGCGCGGCGAGGCAGGCGAGCACGACCCCGGTCAACGCCAGCGACCAGCCGGGCTCCGGCGCCAGCTCGACGCCGACGGTGCGCTCGGGGGTGCGCGCGTCGAGCGCCACGCACAGCACGAAGCCGGCGACACTGGCCAGCGGCAGCGCGAGCAGCGCGAACCGCGACCGCGGGTCCGTGCCGACGTACATGCGCACATTGTGGTGCCGGCCCGGCCCCTGTGGGGACGAACCGGCACGACGGCCGTGCGGCTGCGTCATCGACGCGCGAGGCCGATCGCCGTGGCGAGCAGCCAGACGGATCCGGTCAGGCCGGCCATGTACTGCAGCGGCGCGACGGACACGACCAGCGACAGGCTGCCGAGGACCAGGCCGGTGACGCCCATCCACCGGGCCACGACGCCCTGCCGCGACAGGACGAACATCGCCAGACCGCTCAGACCGGTGAGGGTCCACACGGCAGGGACGGTGCCGATCCAGTGGTTGTAGAGCGCCCCGTTGGCCGGGTTGATCATCTCGGACTCGGCGAAGGCGAAGATGAACTCGGTGTCGAGCGCGCCGCCGAGCACGACGACGACGGACGTGGCGAGCACGCCGAACGCGGCGACGGCCGGAGCCACGCTGTCCGGCGCAGCGGCCCGGAGGTGGCGGTGGAGCCCGACGCCGAAGACGACGAGCAGCAGGGCGCTCACGGTGCTGAGCACGTGGAAGCCGAGCATCATCGGGACGCGGTCGGCGAGGCGCTCGACGATCGCCTGCTCGTCGCCGAACCGGCTCGGGTCGTAGATCGCGTCGACGAACGCGGCGCAGACGCCGGCGCCGATCGAGCAGACGGCCGCGGCGATGCCCGCGACGGCCCAGCGGCGTGAGTCGGTGCCCAGGTGCGCGGTCTCGGCGCTGGTGACGTCGGTGCGCACGGGGTTGTGCGTGGTGACGGTGGTCTTCATGGAGCTTCCTCTCGTGTGCGTGGTGCGCACACCTTGCGAGGCGCGGTGTCCCGGCGTACAGGGACACGGCGGCACCATCGGTCCCGCGCGCCCCCGTCCGCCACGACGGCGGCGGGTCGGGAGGTCGCGGGAGTGACGCAGGGCACCCGATGTTACTGCGACGTAATGTCACAGACACTCTTTACATGTGACACGAAGTCGCACTAACCTCCTCGGCATGACGGTCCAGACCTACCGCGAACGGCTCCAGACGCTCTCCGAGGCCTCGGTGCACCAGCACTTCGACGCCTTCCTCGACATCGACTGGGACCACCCCGACCACGCGATCGACCTCTCCGACGAGCGCTGGATCCTGCCCCAGGTCGACGTCCTCGGACGCCACGAGTGGTACCGCGCGCTGCCCCAGGACGAGCAGATCCGGATCGGGATCTACCGCCAGGCCAACATCACCAAGGTCGGGCTGCAGTTCGAGCAGGTGCTGATCGCCGGGCTGATGAACTACGCCCTGCAGCTGCCCAACGGCTCGCCGGAGTTCCGCTACGCGACGCACGAGGCGACCGAGGAGTGCCACCACACCCAGATGTTCCAGGAGTTCGTGAACCGCTCCGGCCAGGACGTCGGCGGCGGGTCGCGGCTCTTCCGCACCCTGGCCCCGCTGCTGCCGCTCACCGCCGGCGTCGTGCCGTTCGGCTTCTTCTTCGGCGTCCTGGCCGGGGAGGAGCCGATCGACCACGTGCAGAAGTCGGTCCTGCGCGCCGGCGACGACATGCACCCGCTGCTGCAGCGGATCATGCAGATCCACGTCGCCGAGGAGGCCCGCCACATCGGCTTCGCCCACCAGTACCTCGAGCACCGGGCACCACGGCTCAAGCGCCACCAGCGCGCCGTCCTCTCCGTGCTGGTCCCGGTCGTGATGCGCTGGCTCTGCGACGAGATCCTCAAGCCCAGTCGCAAGGCCCGCCGCGACATGGGCCTGCCGCGCTCGGTCGTCAAGGACCTCTACTGGGAGCGCGCGGAGTCCCGCAAGATGCTGCGCGACCTCTTCGGCGACGTACGCATGCTGGCCGAGGACACCGGCCTGATGAACCCCGTCTCGCGTCGGGTCTGGCGGCTGATGAAGATCGACGGTCGCGCCAGCCGCTACCGCAGCGAGCCCGCCTCCGCCGCCGCCTGAGGCCCAGGAGGCTTCCCGATGACCCATGTCGTCACCCGGTCCTGCTGCGCCGACGCCGCCTGCGTGGTCGCCTGCCCGGTCAACTGCATCCACCCCGCGCCCGGTGAGCCGGGCTTCGCCACCGCCGAGATGCTGTACGTCGACGCGGACTCCTGCGTCGACTGCGGCGCCTGCGTCACGGCCTGCCCGGCCGGCGCGATCGTCCCGCGCAGCCGGCTGACGACCGCCCAGCAGCCGTTCCTGGCCCTGGCCGCCGACTACTACGACGCGTTCCCGCACGCCGACCGGGCCCCGGTCGCGGTGGTCGAGCCGCAGCGGCGGCTGCGCCGGCCCGGCCCCTTCCGGGTCGCGGTCGTCGGCGCCGGCCCGGCCGGCATGTACACCGCCGACGAGCTGCTCAAGCACCCCGAGGTCACGGTCGACGTCTACGACCGGCTGCCCACCCCCGGCGGCCTGGTCCGCGCCGGGGTCGCCCCCGACCACCCGGACACCAAGCAGGTGGCCGGGCTCTTCAGCGCCATCGAGCGCGAGCCGGGGTTCCGCTACTTCCTCGGCGTCGAGATCGGCCGCGACCTGAGCCACGACGAGCTCGCCGCCCAGTACCACGCGGTGGTCTACACCGTCGGGGCAGCCGCCGACCGTCCGCTCGCGATCCCCGGCGAGGACCTGCGCGGCTCGCTCTCGGCCACCGACCTCGTCGGCTGGTACAACGGCCACCCCGACCACCAGGCGCTCGACGTCCCGCTCGACCACGAGCGCGCCGTGGTCGTCGGCAACGGCAACGTCGCCCTCGACGTGGCCCGCATCCTCACCCGTGACCCCGCAGCGCTGGAGCGCACCGACATCGCCGCGCTCCCGCTGGCGGCGCTGGGCCGCAGCACGGTGCGCGAGGTCGTCGTGCTCGGTCGGCGCGGCCCCGACCAGGCGGCGTTCACGGTGCCGGAGCTGGTCGGCCTCGCGGGCCTGCCCGACCTCGACGTCGTCGTCGACACCGGCGGCGCCCCGATCGACACGACCACCGGCCGCGGCCGCGTGCTCGCCGACCTCGCCGCCCGTCCGCGTCGCGACGGCTGCCCCCGGATCGTGCTCCGCTTCTGCGCGGCCCCCGCTCGGCTGCACGGCCAGGCTCCCGGCGGCCCCCGCCGGCCCCGTCGGCCGCGTCACGTCGGTCGAGATCGCCCGCACCCGCCTCGAGCCCGGCCCCGACGACGACGTACGCGCCGTGCCCACCGGTGAGGTCGAGACCCTCGCGTGCGGGCTGGTGCTGCGCGCCGTCGGCTACCGCGGCCGCCCGGTCCCCGGCCTGCCCCACGACCCCGTGACCGGCACCGTCCCCCACGAGGGTGGCCGGGTGCGGCCCGGCGTGTACGTCGCGGGGTGGGTCAAGCGCGGACCGTCCGGGTTCATCGGCACCAACAAGTCGTGCGCCCAGGAGACGGTCGAGCGGCTGCTCGACGACCTCGACGCCGGCCTGCCCGACCCGGTCGGCACGCCCGAGACCATCGACGCGGTCGTGCGGGGTCGCTGCCCCGACGTCGTGGACGTCGCCGGGTGGCGGGCCATCGACGCCGAGGAGCGGCGCCGGGGCGCGGCCCTCGGACGGCCCCGGCTCAAGCTCGTCGACGTCGCCGAGATGCTGCGCGTGGCGGCCGCCTCCCGCGCGCCCGCACGGGGCCGGCGCCTGGCCCGCCGTTACGCTGCGGTGAGAGGTCACGAGAAGCGGAGTTGAGGCATGTCTGCCAGCGGCAAGGGTCCCGACGGACGTCAGGCGCGCTGGGACAAGCACAACCTCGCCCGCCGGCAGGTGATCCTCGACGCGGCGCTCGCGGTCGTGGAGGCGGGGGAGCCGGGCGCGGAGTTCCACGTCCAGCAGATCGCCGACCGGGCCGGGCTGAGCCGCACCGTGGTCTACCGCCACTTCGCCGATCGCTCCGACCTCGACCGCGCCCTGCAGACCGCGGTGCTCGAGGGGCTCACCGCCCACCTGCTGCCCGGCCTGACCCTCGACGGCACCGTCCACGACATCATCGGCCGCATCGTGTCGACGTACGTCGACTGGGCCGTCGAGCACCCCGCCCTGCACCGGCTGGCGGAGCAGGCGCAGGCCGGCACCGCAGGGCCGCTCGAGGAGGGCATCAACCGGATCGCCACCGTCCTGGTCGAGCTGCTGCAGACGGCGATCCCGCTCCTGGGCGTCGAGCTCGACGACGACGAGGCCGACTCGATCGACCCGCTGGCCTACGCGCTGGTCGGTGCGGTCTTCGGCGCCGTACGCCGCTGGGTCGGCCTGGTGCCGCGGCGCCCCGCGGCCGACACGCTCTCGGCGCTGCTCAGCCGCTCGGTGTGGCACATCATCGACGGGCACGCCCGCCGTCTGGGGCTCCAGCTCGATCCCGACGTACCCGTCGAGCAGCTGCTCGGGGCCCCCACCGACCGCGCGGCCCTCGGATGAGCGCCGCGGAGGACCGACCGGGCGACGAGGCCGTGCTGCAGGACGGCGCCGGCGCGCCCGACGACCTGGACCGGCTCTGGACCCCGCACCGGATGGCCTACATCCGCGGGGAGAACAAGCCCTCCGACGAGACCAGCGGCCAGTGCCCGTTCTGCCGGATCCCGACGCTGGGCGACGAGGACGGCCTGGTCGTGCACCGGGGCGAGCTGGCGTTCGCGGTGCTCAACCTCTACCCCTATGCGCCCGGCCACCTGATGGTCTGTCCCTACCGCCACATCGCCGACTACACCGAGACCACCGACGAGGAGGCCGCGGAGATCGCCACCCTGACCCGCAGCGCGATGCGGGTGACCCGGTCGGTCTCGGGGGCCGGTGGCTTCAACATCGGCATGAACCAGGGGCACATCGCCGGCGCCGGCATCGCCGCCCACCTGCACCAGCACGTCGTGCCGCGCTGGCCCGGCGACCAGAACTTCATGCCGATCATCGGCCGCACCAAGACCCTTCCCGAGCTGCTCACCCAGACCCGGGCGCTGCTCGCCGAGGCCTGGGCGGCACAGGGCTGACCCGGGCCCCGGGCTCAGCCCACCAGCGCGTGCGGCGGCGACGCCTCGCGGCCCTGGAAGGCCAGGATGGCCGGGTTGACCACCAGGCCCTCGCGGATCTCGATGGCGCGCCGCACCGTCTCGTCGTCGTCCCACGAGGTGGGGCCCTCGAGCACCGTGCGCAGGAACGGCAGCAGCGCCGAGCTGTTGTCCCACGTGGCCGAGCTCCACAGGTACGACGGACTGTGGTCCACCCCGTAGTAGAGGACGTGGTCGCCGACCTCGAAGACCGGGTCGTCGAACCCGGTGGGCCGGGCGAACTCGAAGCCCATCCCCTCGTCGCACGACACGTCGACGATCAGACTGCCCTTGCGGAAGGCGCCCAGGTCGTCGTTCCTCAAGTACATCCAGGGGTCCGCGGTGTCCTGGAGCGTGCAGTTGACGATGATGTCGTTCTCCGCCAGGTACGCCGCCAGCGGCTCGCGCCCGCGCTCGGTGATCACGCAGTGCGGACCGGCGTGGTCGTCGTCCGCGTCGAGGTGCCGGATCCGCACCGAGTGGATGGGGGAGCCGACGGCGGTCACGCCCCGGGTGGTCAGCACGGCCACCTCGTGGACCCCGTGGGCGTTGAGCGCGGTCACCGCCCCGCGAGCGGTGGCCCCGAAGCCGATCACGATCGCGCTCAGACGTCGCCCGTAGTCACCGGTGAGACCGGCCAGCTGCATGGCGTGCAGGACCGAGCTGTAGCCGGCGAGCTCGTTGTTCTTGTGGAAGACGTGCAGGCCGACCCGCCCGTCGCGGGTCCAGTGGTTCATCGCCTCGAAGGCGATCAGGGTCAGCCGGCGGTCGATCGCGGTCTGGGTGAGCCGCGGGTCCTGCACGCAGTGCGGCCAGCCCCACAGCACCTGCCCCGGGCTGAGCGCCTCGATGTCGGCCTGCTGCGGCTTGGGCAGCAGCACCACGTCGGACCCGCCGATCAGCTCCTCGCGCGGCAGGAAGCCGGCGACGAGGTCGCTCAGGTCCGCGTCGGCGTACCCGAAGTGCTCGGCGTAGCCGGTCTCGAGGGTGATCCGGGCGCGCAGGTCCGCGTCGATCGCGGCCAGGTGCTCCGGGTGCACCGGCAGGCGGTGCTCGTTCTCCTTCGCGGACGTGCCCACGACCCCGAGGGAGAGCAGCGGTGTGGCGGCGATCAGTGCTTCTTCCCGGTCAGCTTGTCCATCGACGAGCTGCTGTCGCCCGAGGCCTTGTCGCGCTTGTCGGCGCGCTTCTCCTTGATCGACTTGGCGGACTTCTTGGTCATGCCTTGACGCGGGGACTTGTCGCTCATGAGGAGTTCCTCTGGTGGGGAGCCTGAATGGCCCCAGGTGCCGAGACTACGGCAGGGAAGCGGCCCCGGGCCCTTGCCGCGGCCTGCCGCCGCGAGGAGAGTGACGAGGGTGGCGGCGCCACCGGGGTGCTGCCCGGACGAGGGAGGGTGCGTCATGCACGCACGATCAACAACGATCAGAGGAAAGCCGGAGGCGATCGACGCGGGGATCGCGTTCATCCGCGACGAGGTGATGCCGGTGATCACGGCCCACGAGGGGTGCGTCGGGATGTCGCTGGTCGTCGAGCGGGAGACCGGCCGCGGCATCGCGACCAGCTCCTGGATCGACGCGGCGGCCATGCACGCCAGCGACGAGGCGATGGTGCCGTTGCGCATGCGCGGGGGAGAGGTGCTCGGCGGGGCGCCCGAGGTCGAGGAGTGGGAGGTCGCCCACATGCACCGCGACCACGCCACCCACGACGGGAGCTGCTGCCGGATCACCTGGAGCCGGATCAAGGACGTCGACGCCGGCGTGGAGCTGTGGCGCAGCACGCTGCTCCCGCGGATCGAGCAGCTCGACGGCTTCTGCAGCGCCAGCCTGCTCGTCGACCGGGCCGGTGGGCGCGGCTGCAGCACGGTGACCTTCGACTCGCACGAGGCGTTGGCGGCCAGCCGGGAGCGGGGCACCGCCATCCGCGAGACGGCCATGGCCGCGGGCATCGAGATCGACGAGGTCGCCGAGCTCGACCTGGCGATCGCCCACCTGCGGCTGCCCGAGCTGGTCTGACCTGCCTCCGCGAGGAGCCATCGCTGCGTAGCGCTCACGCAGGCTCGAAGGAGGCCAGCATCGCCTCCAGCGCCTGCTGGTCGGGCCCGATGAACTCGGGTCCGGCCGGCGCCTCGTGCAACATCTCGAAGAGCGCATCGTCGACCCCGGTGGCCGGCGGCAGATGCGTGCTCAGCACGCTGGCGGGGGCCAGGCGCCGCACCTCGTCGACGGACGCCGCGTACGCGGTCGGGTCGACCAGGTGCACCCAGGGGCTGTCGACCGAGGCCCACAGCAGCTGTGCGGCCCGGCGCTCCTCCGGGTCGACCGCGCGCACGTCCGGCGCGGTGGCCAGGTCGGCGGAGCTCAGCGGAGCCCCCCAGCAGTCGGAGGAGAAGAACGCGCCGCTGAGGCTGTCGAGGAAGCCGACCGTGGCCGGGTTGTCGAACAACGGCGGTCGCCGGCCGGTCAGCTTCCGGTCGCCCACGTCGAGGCTCTGCCCGGGATTGAGCAGGTGGACGCGGTCGAGCGGCACCTCCCACTCGCACGACAGGATCCCGACACCGATGAACGTGGTGACCAGCCGCGCCTGCGGCGCCGCGTCGAGCAGGGCGCGCAGCCCGCCGGTGTGGTCGCGGTCGGGGTGGGTGAGCCAGATCCACCGGACGTCGGCGGGGTCGAGGACCTCCGCGAGGTCGCTGACGAAGTCCTTGTCGGGGGTGCTGAGCCCGGTGTCCACGACCACCGGCTGCTCGGCGTGCAGCACGAAGGTGTTGACGGGGAGGAACCCGAGGCCCGGGACCTCGGCACAGTCGCTGAGGAGGGTGATGTCGGGGGCGATCCGGTGCTGTGGCATGGCGTCGTCTCCTGCGCTCAGAAGGGAACCTGCGTAGCGAGGAGACCCTCGCCCGCCTGGCGTCCGGACAGGGTGCGGCAGAACTCGACGGCGTCCAGCTCGACTGCCGGTCCGCCTGAGCCCCGGGACCAGCTGCCGCCTGCCGGACCCGTGAGGGTCAGCCGGTAGGGCTGCCCGTGACGCTGTGCCCACTCCTCCACGACGTCGGCGACCAGCACGCCGTCGTGCTCGGGGGTCAGGACGAGCGCTCTTCCGGTCGCCCGCGAGACGTCCACCCGGTGCATCCAGGTGTCGCGGGTCAGGATCACGTCGACCAGGTAGCCCAGCGTCCAGCGCTCCTGCCGACCGTTGACCTCCTGGAGCTGCGGAACCGCACGTCGGCGCAGGAACGACGGGGTCCGCCGGCGGCCGCGAGCCGCCCGGGGCGCGACGTCGCGCATCGCGTCGATGAGCTGCGCGGGAGTCAGCGCGGCGCGCTCGTGCACCTGGAGCGCGGTGAGCGCGTCGATGAAGACCAGGCCGTGGGCCTCGGCGTCGCGGGTGGCCAGCCGCTGCTGTCGGGCGCCCTCGCGGATCCCCGCCGGCAGCTCCGCCATCCCGACCACGTGGCAGGCCATGGCACGCACGTCCCAGGCCGGGCAGTCGGTCGTCGCCGTCCAGTCGTCGCCGTCCAGCGAGGCGAGCGTCTCGGCGAACCGGTGGTACTCCTCGGCCGCCAGACCCATCGCCGTACGTCGCTCCAGGCCGGCGCGGCGTGGGGTGTCCTGGCTCGGTCGCGGGTGGGTGTGGGTGCTCATCGGGTCCGTCCTCTGCTGTGCGTGGTCGTGCCGGTGTCCTTCGGGATCCCGACGCCGTCGGCCCACATGTCGATGGCCGGGCCGAGCAACCGCCGGAAGCGGTCGCCGCCGGGATCATTGGCGAGCTGCTGGTCGACCAGCCCGCCCAGCAGTGAGATGAAGATGTCGAACGAGTCGCGGTCGACACCGGGGAGACTGGTCATCGTGGCGACCCCGCTCTCCAGCACGCGCACCGACGGGGCGTAGGCCTCTGGGCTCGGCTCGAAGCCGTGCAGGGTGCGCTGGTTCATCAGCTGGTGTCGCGCGAGGTCGCTGACGGCGAAGTCGAAGAAGATCTGGGCCACGTGCTTGGCCGCCGCCCGTGGGTGGGCGGGCACCCGGGTCATCTCGTCGACGACGTGTGACTCGCAGGCAGTCCAGGCCTCCGCGAACATCGCGTCGTAGATGGCGTTCTTCGACGAGAAGTGGGAGTAGAGCGACGGCGGCTGCATGCCGACGCGTCCGGCCAGGTCGCGCAGCGTGAGCGCGGCCAGCCCGTGCTCGCGGGCGAGGGCCCAGGCGGCGTCCAGGATCTCCCGTCGCGTTGCCTCACGACGTTCGGCGACCCTATCGATCTTCGGAGTTCCTAACACAGTTAGGACTGTCCTCGTGGAGCGGTGGCTTGTCAAGGGTTCCGCCCCACCGACCAGCGGAGCCTGCGGCGCACCCGCTAGCCTGCTCCGCGACATGTTGGACAGGTTCAAGGGCTTCTGGCAGGGCGTGGTGCTCGCGCCCATCGTCACCCTCTTCTTGCGGCTCGGGATCAGTCCCGACACCGTCACCTTCGTCGGCACGATCGGCGTCGCGGCGGGCGCGCTGGTCTTCTTCCCGCAGGGGATGCTGCTGGTCGGCGTCCTGGTGATCACCGCGTTCGTCTTCAGCGACCTGGTCGACGGTCAGATGGCCCGCCGGATGGGCCGGGACTCGAAGTTCGGCGCCTTCTGGGACTCCACGCTCGACCGGATCGGGGACGGTGCCGTCTTCGGCGGACTGGCGCTCTACTTCGCCGGCCCCGGCGACAGCTACCTCTACCTCTGCGTCACGCTCTACTGCCTGGTGATGGGCGCCGTCACGTCGTACGCCCGGGCCAAGGCCGAGTCGCTCGGCCTCGACGCCCGCGGCGGGCTCGCCGAGCGCGCGGACCGGCTGGTCGCGATCCTCGTGATGACCGGCCTCGCCGGCATCTTCGACCTCGACCTGCTGATCTACGTCACCTTGTGGGCGCTCGCCCTCGCGAACACCCAGACCGTCGTGCTGCGGGTGCGCAAGGTGCACCGCCAGGTGGTCGCCGAGGAGGCGTCCGCGGGCACCGCCGATGTCGGCCCGGACGCCTGACCGCCGTACTCTGAAGGCATGGCAGAGCAGGCGAACGGCACCCCGGCAGACCAGACCCAGATCGGCACCCAGCGCGTGAAGCGCGGCATGGCCGAGATGCTCAAGGGCGGCGTGATCATGGACGTGGTCACCGCCGAGCAGGCGAAGATCGCGGAGGACGCCGGAGCCGTCGCGGTGATGGCGCTGGAGCGCGTGCCGGCCGACATCCGCGCCCAGGGCGGCGTCAGCCGGATGAGCGACCCCGACATGATCGACAGCATCATCGCGACCGTCTCGATCCCCGTGATGGCCAAGGCCCGGATCGGTCACTTCGCCGAGGCCCAGGTGCTGCAGTCGCTCGGCGTCGACTACATCGACGAGTCCGAGGTCCTGACCCCCGCCGACTACGCCAACCACATCGACAAGTGGGCCTTCACGGCCCCGTTCGTCTGCGGTGCGACCAACCTCGGCGAGGCGCTGCGCCGGATCACCGAGGGCGCGGCGATGATCCGCTCCAAGGGCGAGGCCGGCACCGGCGACGTCTCCAACGCCGTCACCCACATGCGCACGATCCGCGGCGAGCTCCGTCGGCTGAGCGGCCTGGAGGCCGACGAGCTGTACGTCGCCGCCAAGGAGCTGCAGGCCCCCTACGACCTGGTCAAGGAGGTCGCCGAGCGCGGCAAGCTCCCGGTCGTCCTCTTCACCGCCGGTGGCATCGCCACCCCCGCCGACGCCGCGATGATGATGCAGCTCGGCGCCGAGGGGGTCTTCGTGGGCTCGGGCATCTTCAAGTCCGGCAACCCCCAGCAGCGCGCCGAGGCGATCGTCAAGGCCACCACGTTCTTCGACGACCCCGACGTGGTCGCCAAGGTCTCGCGCGGTCTGGGCGAGGCGATGGTCGGCATCAACGTCGAGGACATCCCGCAGCCGCACCGGCTCGCCGAGCGCGGCTGGTAGCCGAGGTCCCCTCGGGTCGACGCTTCCGGGCCTCGACTGTCGCTTCTGGGCTGCTGAGGTGGCCCGGGAGCGCTCGAGTACCAGCAGATGCTGGTATCCCGCCGGGCCCGGCCCGGCACTCCTCGACGTCAGCGGAGCTCGGGACAGGGCAGCCGCTCGCGGTCGGCCGCGGACAGCGCGTCGTAGTCACCGACCAGGTCGATGACCCGACCCTCGAGGTCGAGGTACGCGCGGAAGTCGTACTGGCGGCGCGCCCAGTAGAGCTGCGGCTCGCCGCCGTTGGCGACGGTGTACTCACCCGACGCCTCACCCATCACCGCGACGACCTCGGCACGGTCCATGCCCAGGTGCAGCGAGCACCACGTCGCCAGCCAGCGGTCCGGCCCCGTCGCGGCGACCTCCCCGGCGTCGACCCGCGGCACGGTCTCGGCCACGAACCACGAGCCGTTGCGCCGCTCCAGCGTCACCGTCTCGTCGACCCCCGCGAAGTCGACGGCCAGCCGGGCCCGCTCCCCGGTCACCTGTGTCGCCTCCACCCCGAGCGGCTCGACCTCGCGCGCCGGGTCCTCCCAGAGCACGGCCACGAAGCCGGTGCACGGGTCGCCGAGCTCGGCCCGGTCGAGCAGGATCGCCCGGTAGCGCAGCGCGATCGTGAAGTCCGGCGCGTGCCGGGCGCAGGCCGCGGCGGCGTCGTGGCGGCGCAAGGCGTCAAGCCAGGCGACGTACGCCGCCTCGGGGGAGCCGTCGTCGGGCTCGACCGACGTCGTCGCGGAGGCTGCCGGCTCGGCCGCCGGTCCGGCGACCTCGTCCCGACCGCAGCCCGCGAGCAGCAGGAGCAGCACCATCGCCGGCAGCGGCCCGAGCCATGGCCCGAGCACGCCCCCGACCGACCTGCTCATACCTGTCCGCACCCGCCCACTGTGTCAGTACCCTTCCGGGGTGACCCCCCGCCGCGTGCTCCCGGGCGCGCTGCCGGCCCTGGCCGTGGCGTCGACGCTGCTGCTGACCGCCGCGTGCAGCACGCTGGTCGACAAGCCCGGTGAGGCGCAGCCGCCCGCTGCCGGCCGCGTGGTCACCACCGAGGCCGGCCAGCTGCGCGGCAGCGCGCAGGCCGGGGTCCTGTCGTGGCGCGGCATCCCGTACGCCGCGCCGCCGGTCGACGCCCGGCGCTGGCGGGCCCCGGCACCGGTCGAGCCGTGGTCCGGGACCCGCGACGCGCTGGGCTTCGCCAGCCAGTGCCTGCAGGGCAATCCTGAGGCCATCACGCCCGGGTCGGCCGAGGACTGCCTCTACCTCAACGTGTTCCGTCCCGCGGGCGAGCTCGACCAGGAGCTCCCGGTGATGGTGTGGATCCACGGCGGGGGCTTCAAGGCCGGCAGCGGCGACCTGCCTCCCGAGATGGTCACCGGACTGCTCGCCCAGGGCGTCGTCGTGGTCTCGATCAACTACCGGCTCGGGCGCCTGGGCTACTTCGCCCACGCGGCGCTGGAGGCCGAGGCGCGGGAGGCGGGGGAGGAGCCCGTGGCCAACTTCGGGCTGCTGGACCAGGTGGCCGCGTTGGAGTGGGTGCGCGACAACGTCGCGAAGTTCGGCGGCGACCCCGACCTGGTCACGATCTTCGGGATCTCCGCCGGCGGCATGTCGGTCAACGACCTGATGGTCTCCCCGCTGGCCGAGGGGCTCTTCGACCGCGCGATCGCGGGGTCGGGCCTGGGGCGAGAGCAGCCGCCGACGTACGACGTGGCCGCGGGACAGGGAGAGACGCTCGCGGCGAGCCTCGGCGCCACCGACGCCGACGCCCGGGAGCTGCGGGCGCTCGACGCCGATGCCGTCGCCGGACTCGATGCCTTCGTGCTGCGCAACGAGGTCCCGATCCTCGACGCCACGCTGCCGGAGTCGCCGTCCGCGGCCTTCGCGGCCGGTGACGAGGCCGAGGTGCCCTACCTGGTCGGGGTCACCGACCTGGAGTTCGTCGACGTGAACTTCCAGGCCCTGGGCCTGGACCCCACGACGGTGGCCCGCGAGCTGGTCACCGGCCACGAGGAGGAGGCGGCCGACGCGTACGGCACCGCGCCCGAGCTGAAGGCGCACTTCCTCAACGACGTCGTCTTCACCGAGCCCGCGAGACTCCTGGCCCAGGCCCACGCCGAGCGCGCGCCGGCGTACCTCTACCGCTTCTCGATCACCAACGACGCCGTGCGCGCCAAGTACGGCGGTGCCCTGCACGGCGACGACTTCCACTTCGTCTTCGGCCACGGCGACCCCGCGATCGACGACGGCGACGCGCTCGCGGAGCAGGTGGCCGGCTGCTGGGCCGGCTTCGCCCGCGACGGGGAGCCCGGCGACTGCGCCGGGGTGGCGTGGCCCACCGCCGACCAGGGCGGCTTCGTGGAGTTCACCAACGACGGTCCGGTCACGGTGGGCAAGGACCCCTGGACCGCGCGGCTCGACCTGGTCGCCGACGTCTACGCCGAGGCGGCCGCGCAGGCGGAGCGCACCGGCTCCTAGGCTGGAGCCATGACGCGAGCGACCGGGCCGACGATCGGCGTGCTCGCGCTCCAGGGCGACGTGCGCGAGCACCTGCGGGTGCTGCGCTCCCTGGGGGTCGAGGCCCTCGGCGTACGTCGGCCGGCCGAGCTGGAGGCCTGCGACGCGCTGGTCGTCCCCGGCGGGGAGTCCACCACGATGGCCAAGCTGGCGCGCACCTTCGAGCTCTTCGAGCCGGTGCGCGACCGGATCAAGCGGGGGATGCCCACCTTCGGCACCTGCGCCGGGATGATCCTGCTCGCCGACCGGGTGGTCGACGGCACTGCCGACCAGGAGACTCTCGGCGGCCTCGACATCACCGTGCGCCGCAACGCCTTCGGGCGCCAGGTCGACTCCTTCGAGGGCGAGCTCGCGGTCGCGGGGGTCACCGGCCCGGTGCCCGCCGTGTTCATCCGCGCCCCGTGGGTCGAGGAGGCCGGCCCGTGCGTCGAGGTGCTCGCCCGCGTCGAGCGCGGCGCCGCCGCAGGTAGGATCGTCGCGGTCCGCCAGGGCCCCCTGCTGGCGACGGCGTTCCATCCCGAGGTGGGCAACGACGGCCGGCTCCACCAGCTCTTCGTCGACCTGGTGCGCTAGATCGAGACCGAGCGGAGAGAGGGAAGCGCAGATGTCTGGCCACTCCAAGTGGGCGACCACGAAGCACAAGAAGGCGATCGTCGACGCCAAGCGCGGCAAGATGTTCGCCAAGCTGATCAAGAACATCGAGGTCGCGGCCCGGCAGGGCGGCGGTGACCTCAGCGGCAACCCGACCCTCTTCGACGCCATCCAGAAGGCCAAGAAGTCCTCGGTCCCCAACGACAACATCGACCGCGCGGTCAAGCGCGGCTCCGGTGCGGAGACCGGCGGCGCCGAGTACCAGACGATCATGTACGAGGGCTACGGCCCGGCGGGCGTCGCGATGCTCATCGAGTGCCTCACCGACAACCGCAACCGCGCCGCGATGGAGGTCCGGACCGCGATGACCCGCAACGGCGGCTCGCTGGCCGACCCGGGCTCGGTGTCGTTCCTGTTCAACCGCAAGGGTGTCGTGGTGGTGCCGGTCGACCAGGAGGGCCGCTCGGTCTCCGAGGACGACGTCCTCGAGGCGACGCTCGAGGCCGGGGCGGACGACGTCCACGACCTCGGCGAGGCCTTCGAGGTCATCTCCGAGGCCACCGACCTGGTCGCGGTCCGCACGGCCCTGCAGAGCGCAGGTCTCGACTACGACTCCGCCGAGGCCTCGTTCGTGCCCGACCTCCAGGTCGAGCTCGACAAGGACGCGGCAGGCAAGATGCTCCGGCTGGTCGACGTGCTCGAGGACCTCGACGACGTGCAGAACATCTACGCCAACTTCGACGTCCCCGACGACGTGCTCGCCGAGCTCGAGGCCTGAGTCGACCGGCCCGATCGGCCCGGGCGGCCCGCACCGCGTGTCGTCCGCCGGCCCGTCGGCGTCCGCGGCTAGCGTGTCCTCCGAACAGGTGTTCGGACGACAAGAGGTGTGGCATGCGCGTGCTCGGGATCGACCCCGGCCTGACCCGGTGCGGTCTGGGCGTGGTCGACGGCACGGTCGGTCGGCCGCTGACCCTGGTCGACGTCAACGTGCTGCGCACCTCCGCCGACGTCCCGGTCGCCCAGCGCCTGGTGACGATCGAGCGCGGCATCGACGCCTGGCTCGACGACTACGCCCCCGACGCCGTGGCGGTCGAGCGGGTCTTCGCGCGGTCCGACTCCAGCACGATCATGGGCACCGCGCAGGCCAGCGGGATCGCCCTGGTCGTCGCTGCCCGCCGCGGCCTGCCGGTCGTCCTGCACACCCCGAGCGAGATCAAGGCGGCCGTCTCCGGCAACGGCAGGGCCACCAAGGACCAGGTGGGTGCGATGGTCACCCGGATCCTGCGCCTCGAGGCCCCGCCCAAGCCCGCCGACGCCGCCGACGCGCTCGCCCTGGCCATCACCCACATCTGGCGCGGCGGCGCCCAGGCCCGCATCGACGAGGCGGTGGCCCGCCAGCAGGCCGCCGTACGTCGAGCCACCGCCCGCCCACCGACCGTCAGGAGCACCCGATGATCGCCTTCGTCCGCGGCCACGTGGCCGCGCTCACCCTCTCCAGCGCCGTGCTGGAGGTGGGCGGGGTCGGGCTCGAGGTGATGTGCACCCCCGGCACGCTGGCCACGCTGCGCCTGGGCCAGCCCGCGACCCTGCCCACCAGCATGGTGGTCCGCGAGGAGTCGCTGACCCTCTTCGGTTTCATCGACGACGACGAGAAGTCCACCTTCGAGCTCGTCCAGACCGCCTCGGGCGTCGGCCCCAAGCTCGCGCAGGCCATGCTGGCCTGCCTCGCGCCCGACGACCTGCGCCGAGCGGTCTCCACCGACGACGTCAAGACCCTCACCCGAGTGCCCGGCATCGGCCAGAAGGGCGCCCAGCGGATCATCCTGGAGCTCAAGGACCGGATCGGGGCGCCGAGCGCCGCACGCTCCGTGGGCAGCGCCGCCCCGGGCGCCGTGTGGCGCGACCAGGTGCACCAGGGGCTGGTGGGGCTCGGCTGGTCCGGGAAGGACGCCGACCAGGCCTGCGACGAGGTGGCCGACCAGGCGGGCGACGCTCCCGACGTCGGGGCGCTGCTGCGCGCCGCCCTCCGCACGCTGAGCAAGGCCTGATCCGTGCACGACGACGACCTGGAGCTGGCCGAGGAGCAGCACCTGCGCTCCCTCACGGCCGCCGAGGCCGAGGGCGACGAGCGCGCGATCGAGGCCGCGCTGCGTCCGCGCAGCCTCGACGAGGTGGTCGGCCAGGTGCGCGTGCGCGAGCAGCTGGGGCTGGTGCTCGAGGCCGCCCGACAGCGGGGCCGCACCGCCGACCACGTGCTGCTCTCCGGGCCGCCCGGGCTCGGCAAGACCACGCTGGCCATGATCATCGCCGGCGAGATGGGCGCCCCGCTGCGGCTCACCAGCGGCCCGGCGATCACCCACGCCGGTGACCTGGCCGCGATCCTGTCCGGCCTCAACGAGGGCGACGTCCTCTTCGTCGACGAGATCCACCGGATGTCGCGCCCGGCCGAGGAGATGCTCTACATGGCCATGGAGGACTTCCGGGTCGACGTGGTCATCGGCAAGGGTCCCGGCGCCACCGCGATCCCGCTCGAGATCCCCTCGTTCACCCTGGTCGGTGCCACGACCCGGGCCGGGCTGCTGCCCGGCCCGCTGCGCGACCGCTTCGGGTTCACCGGCCAGCTGGAGTTCTACGAGCCCCACGACCTCGACCTGATCGTGCAGCGCTCCGCGGGGCTGCTCTCCGTCGAGACCACACCGCAGGGCACCGCCGAGATCGCCTCCCGCTCACGAGGGACCCCCCGGATCGCCAACCGGCTGCTGCGCCGGGTCCGCGACTACGCCCAGGTCCGCGCCGACGGGCTGGTCACCCTCGAGGTCGCGCGCGCCGCGCTCGAGCTCTACGAGGTCGACGAGCTCGGCCTCGACCGGCTCGACCGCGGCGTGATCGACGCCCTGTGCCGCCGCTTCGGCGGCGGCCCGGTCGGTGTCTCGACCCTCGCGGTCGCTGTGGGGGAGGAGCGCGAGACGGTCGAGGAGGTCGCCGAGCCGTTCCTGGTCCGCAACGGCTTCCTGGCCCGCACCCCCCGCGGACGCGTCGCCACGCCCGCCGCGTGGACCCATCTCGGTCTGACCCCGCCGCCTCCGGCGACGGTCGTCGACGCCACCCTCTTCGAGGAGTAGACCCCCGTCCGGGGCCCCGACCGGGCCCCGACCGGGGCACGCACCGGGCACGCGCCGGGGCAATCCCCGGTTCGTGGTCTGCGCCACCCCCGGGGCTACACTGACCCGTCGACTGGCCGCGCGTTCCGCTGCGGCCGAGATCCCATCACTTGCTCGAGAGGCTTTGTCGTGCAGGAGCTCGTCTCCCTGTTGCCGCTGGTGGCCATTGCGCTGCTCTTCTGGCTCCTTGTCATCCGTCCGGCTCAACGGCGCCAGAAGCAGGTCGCCCGCATGCAGGGCGACCTCGCCGTCGGCGACGACGTCATGCTGACCTCCGGTGTCTTCGGCACCCTGCGAGGCCTCGCGGACGACCACGTCCGCGTGGAGGTCGCCGAGGGCGTGGTGCTCAAGGTGGCCCGCGCCGCGGTCGGCTCCGTCGTACCCGCCCAGGACCCGAGCGTGCACCCGGACAGCATCTCCGGCCCCGAGGGCACCTACGGCACCGAGGACCGCTGAGATGGCGCGCAGCACCAGCGCCAAGCACGCCGGACGGACCCTGACGGTCTTCTTCGTCGGCATCGCCATCATGTACGGCCTGGTCGCCCTCGCCGGCAGCTGGAAGCCCGAGCTGGGCCTCGACCTGCAGGGCGGCACCCGGATCACGCTGACCGCCAAGGGCAACCCCAGCACCGAGAGCCTCAACGAGGCGCGCTCGATCATCGATCAGCGGGTCAACGGCTCAGGTGTGACCGAGGCCGAGGTGACCACCCAGAGCGGGCGCTTCGTCATCGTCGAGATCCCCGGTCAGCGCCGCCGCGACCTCATCGAGACCGTCCAGCGCCAGGCCCAGCTGCGCTTCCGCATGGTCGCCTGCACCGACTTCGAGACCCAGCGCTGCGCCGCCGACGCGGCCCCGCTCGCCCCGGCCGACCCGACCGCCCCGCAGGGCGAGCAGGCGCCGCCGCCCGGCGCCGGCGTCACCGCACCGCCCGCCCCCGAGGGTGAGGCCAACCGAGCGCCGCTCAGCTACTCCGACGAGACGCCCACCGACGCGCCCACCGACGGCGCGACCGAGCGGACGGGGCCACCGACGGGGCCACCCCGAGCGGCGACGCCTCGCCCAGCGACGGCGCCTCGCCCAGCGAGGCCGAGACCTCGGTCCCCAGCAACCAGGGCACCGCCACGGTCGCCGAGGCGCTCGAGTACATGCGCGCCCCGACCGGTCCCGAGGTCAGCCTCTTCAACCAGTACACCTGCGACACCGACGGGACGCTGCTCGACAGCGACGGTCAGCCCGTGCCGCTCGTCGACGACCCCGACAAGCCGCTCGTGGCCTGCAGCCCGCCGGAGCCGGCCAGCGGCCGCTCACCGGCGAGCCCGGCGACCAAGTACCTCCTCACGGCTGCCGTGATCGAGGGCACCGAGCTCGACTCCGCCAGCGCCGGCATCCCGCAGAACGACGTCCAGTGGGTCGTCAACCTCGAGCTCGGCGGCGCCGGTCAGGACGACTTCTCCGAGATCTCCCGCGAGATCGTCTGCCCCGGTGGCGGCGCCGAGTGCGAGCAGTTCGCGATCGTGCTCGACGGCTCGGTCATCTCCGCCCCCTACATGGAGGGCGTGATCTCCAACGGTCAGGCCCAGATCAGCGGCAACTTCACCGAGACCTCGGCCAACAGCCTGGCCACCAGCCTGAAGTTCGGTGCGCTGCCGATCTCGTTCGAGGACGACGCCACGTCCGAGACCGTGGGCCCCTCGCTCGCCGGTGACCAGCTGACCGCCGGTCTGACCGCGGGAGCGTTCGGGCTCGGGCTCGTGATGCTCTACTGCCTGCTCTACTACCGCGGGCTCGGCCTGGTGGTCCTCGGCTCGCTCGGCGTCGCCGCGGCAGTCACCTACGCGATGGTGCTGCTGCTCAGCGAGACCGCCGGCTTCACGCTCACCCTGCCCGGCATCGCCGGACTGATCATCGCGGTGGGTGTCACCGCCGACTCGTTCATCCTGTTCTTCGAGCGGATCCGCGACGAGATGCGTGACGGCAAGTCGATGCGCGTCGCGGTCGAGACCGGCTGGAAGCGCGCGAAGGTCACCCGGCTCGCGGCCAACACCGTGTCGCTGCTGTCGGCGGCGGTGCTCTACATCTTCGCCACCGGCGCCGTGAAGGGCTTCGGCTTCGCGCTGGGGCTCTCCACCCTGATCGACCTCGCGGTGCTGTTCTGGTTCACCAAGCCCCTGGTGTCCTACCTGGCGCGCTACCGGTTCTTCAACGGCGGGGGCCGGTTGTCCGGTCTCAGCCCCGAGACGCTGGGCATGGACCGCGTGCCCGTCGGAGGTAAGGCCTGATGGGCAAGTACTCACGCCTGGGCAACGACCTCTACGGAGGCTCCCGCTCCATCGACTTCGTCGGGAGGCGCGCGCTCTGGTACGCCGTGTCCCTGACCCTGGTCGCTCTGGCCGTCGCGGCCGTCGTCGTCAAGGGCCTCAGCTTCGGCATCGAGTTCACCGGTGGCACCCAGTACACCGTCAACCTCTCCGCGGAGCAGGTCACCCAGGAGAACGCCGACGCGCTGCGCGAGGCCGTCGCCGGAGCCGGGGTCGAGGGAGCCGGGTCGCCGCAGGTCACCACCGCCGGGCAGGCCCTGCTGGTGCAGACCGAGGACCTCACGATGGCCGGCAGCGACCAGGTCGTCCAGGTCATCGGACAGACCGTCAACGTGGCCTCCGAGGCCGACGTCTCGCAGACCGAGATCGGCGCCAGCTGGGGCCGTGAGGTCGGTCAGCGTGCGCTCACCGGCGTCGTGGTCTTCCTGATCCTGGTGATGCTCTTCATCGGCTTCTACTTCCGCGAGTGGAAGATGTCGATCGCGGCCTTCGTCGCGCTCGTCCACGACATCGCGATCACGGTGGGGATCTACGCGCTCTCGGGCTTCACCGTCTCGCCGTCCGCGGTGACCGGTCTGCTCGCGATCCTGGGCTTCTCGCTCTACGACACCGTGGTCGTCTTCGACAAGGTCCGTGAGAACACCCACGAGCTGCGCAAGAGCAACCAGTCCTACTCCGAGGCCGCCAACCTCGCCGTCAACCAGACGCTGGTGCGCTCGATCAACACCGGCATCGTGGCCCTGATCCCGATCGGCGCGATCCTCTTCGTGAGCGCCGTCCTGCTGGGTGCGAGCTCGCTGCAGGACCTCGCGCTGTCGCAGTTCGTCGGCATGGCCGCAGGTGTCTACTCCTCGGTCATGATCGCGCCCCGGGTGCTGGTCCAGCTGAAGTCGCGCGAGTCCGAGGTGATCCGCCAGGACAGGCGCGCCAAGGCCAAGGCCCGCGCACAGGCCGATCGCTACGCCTCCGTGCCGGCGTTCACCGACGACCTGCCGGTCCAGGACGAGCCCGACGACGAGACGATGTTCGAGGAGGAGTTCGAGATCGAGCACCGCGACGAGCGTCCGGCGCCCGCGGGCACCTCCAGCAGCGAGGCCATGGGCCGGGGCCGCACCGCACCGGCCCCGCGTCGTCCCGTCGGCGAGAGCCGGGCCTCGGGCCGGCAGCAGCCGAGCCGGCAGACCAAGTCGCAGCGCAAGAAGCCCTGACCGCGTGGACGCGGCCACCGCGCTCGAGCAGCTGGTCCTCGACGTGCCGGACTTCCCCGAGCCCGGCATCGTCTTCAAGGACATCAGCCCGCTGCTGAGCCACCCCGAGGGCTTCGCGGCGGTCGTGTCGGCCCTCGCCGCCCTGGGTCGCGACGCCGACGGCGCGGTGGTCGTCGACAAGGTCGTCGGCATGGAGGCGCGCGGGTTCATCCTCGCCTCCCCGGTGGCGCTGGCCCTGGGTGTCGGGTTCGTCCCCGTCCGCAAGCCCGGCAAGCTGCCTCGCGCGGCCCACTCGGTCTCCTACTCCCTCGAGTACGGCGAGTCCACCGTCCTGGAGCTGCACCGCGACGCGATCGCCCCGGGGGAGCGGGTGCTGCTGATCGACGACGTGCTCGCCACCGGCGGCACCGTCCGCGCCACCCGTGAGCTGGTCGAGCGCTGCGGGGGGATCGCGGTGGGGCTCGGCGTCCTGATGGAGCTCGGGTTCCTGCCCGGCCGCGAGTCCGCGGGCGACCTGCCCGTGACCGCGTTGGCCGTGGTCTGACCGGGTTCGGGACCGGCCTAGACTGAGCTGGTGACCGAGGAGCGCACCGTCCCCGCTGACCGGGAAGGTGTGCCCGAAGGTTCCCCCGAGGGCACCACCCCGGGCGGACGCGGCATGCGCGCGCGGCTGGCGCGGATGGGCACCAAGCCGCAGACCACCAACCCCGTCCTCGAGCCGCTGTTCCGCGCCGTACGCGCCAACCACCCCAAGGCCGACCTGGCGCTGCTCGAGCGGGCCTACCTCACCGCCGAGAAGATGCACGGCACCCAGATGCGCAAGAGCGGTGACCCCTACATCACCCACCCGCTCGCCGTCACCACGATCCTGGCCGGCATCGGCATGACCGAGCCGACGCTCGTGGCCGCGCTGCTGCACGACACGGTCGAGGACACGTCGTACACGCTCGACCAGTGCCGCGCCGACTTCGGTGACGAGGTCGCCCGGATGGTCGACGGGGTGACCAAGCTCGACAAGGTCCAGTACGGCGACTCCGCGCAGGCCGAGACCATCCGCAAGATGATCGTCGCGATGTCGCGCGACATCCGGGTGCTGGTGATCAAGCTCGCCGATCGACTCCACAACATGCGCACGCTGCGCTACGTGCCCCAGCGCAGCCAGGAGCGCACCGCCCGCGAGACCCTCGACATCTACGCGCCGCTGGCCCACCGGCTCGGCATGAACACCATCAAGTGGGAGCTGGAGGACCTCGCCTTCGCGACCCTGCATCCCAAGATCTACGACGAGATCGTGCGGATGGTGGCGGTGCGGGCACCTTCGCGCGACCAGTTCCTGGCCGAGGTGATCACGCAGGTCGAGAAGGACCTGCGGGAGTCGAAGATCAAGGCCACCGTCACCGGCCGGCCCAAGCACTACTACTCGATCTACCAGAAGATGATCGTCGGCGGCCGCGAGTTCTCCGACATCTACGACCTGGTCGGCATCCGGATCCTGGTCGACGAGGACCGCGACTGCTACTCCGTGCTCGGCATCCTGCACTCGCGCTGGAACCCCGTGCTGGGGCGCTTCAAGGACTACGTCGCGATGCCGAAGTTCAACATGTACCAGTCGCTGCACACCACGGTGATCGGGCCGCAGGGCAAGGCCGTGGAGATGCAGATCCGCACCTTCGCCCAGCACCGCCGCGCCGAGTACGGCGTCGCAGCCCACTGGAAGTACAAGGAGGCCGGCCGCGCCGCCACCGACACCGAGAAGCGCGCCGAGCTCGACGACATGTCGTGGGTGCGTCAGCTGCTCGACTGGCAGAGCGAGGTCGAGGACCCCGGCGAGTTCCTGGAGAGCCTGCGCTTCGAGATCAACCGCTCCGAGACCTACGTCTTCACCCCTCGTGGCGACGTGATCGCGCTGCCGTCGGAGGCGACTCCGGTCGACTTCGCGTACGCCGTGCACACCGAGGTCGGTCACCACACGATCGGCGCCCGCGTCAACGGTCGGCTCGTGCCGCTGGAGTCGACGCTCGACAACGGCGACGTGGTCGAGGTCTTCACCTCCAAGGCCCCCAACGCCGGGCCCTCGCGCGACTGGCTGACGTTCGTGAAGTCGCAGCGCGCGCGCTCCAAGATCCGCCAGTGGTTCACCAAGGAGCGGCGCGAGGAGGCCATCGAGCGCGGCAAGGACCAGATCGCGAAGCTGATGCGCAAGGAGGGCCTGCCGCTCAAGCGCCTGCTCTCCCACGAGTCGCTCTCGCTCGCGGCCTCCCACTTCAACATCGCCGATGTGACCGCGCTCTACGCCGCGGTCGGCGAGGGCAACCTCAGCGCCCAGGCCGTCGTACGCCGGGTGGTCGAGGAGCACGGCGGCAACGACGCCGCCCAGGAGGACCTCGCCGAGGCGGTGACGATCACCGGTCGCCGCGGCCGGTCCAAGCTCGGCAGCGGCGGCGACTCCGGGGTCATCGTCAAGGGCTCGCCCGAGGTGTGGGTCAAGCTCGCCAAGTGCTGCACGCCCGTGCCCCCCGACGACATCCTCGGCTTCGTGACCAAGGGCGGCGGCGTCTCGGTGCACCGCACCGACTGCACCAACGCCGGTGAGCTGCAGACCCAGCCCGAGAAGGTGCTCGAGGTCGAGTGGGCGCCGACCGGGCGGTCGCGCTTCCTGGTCAACATCCAGGTCGAGGCCCTCGACCGCGCTCGCCTGCTCTCCGACATCACCATGGTGCTCTCGGACGCCCACGTGAACATCCTCAGCGCCACCCTGTCCACCACCCGCGACCGCGTCGCCACCTCCCGCTTCACCTTCGAGATGGCCGACGCCAAGCACCTCGACAACGTGCTCCGCGCGGTCAAGAACGTCCCCGGCGTCTTCGACGCCTACCGCGTCACCCACTGACCCGCTCGTCCCCGTTGGTCGAGCAGGGAGGCCCCCCGGGCCGACCGTAGCGAGACCCCCGAGCCGACAAGCAACAGCGACCCGGGCGCTGGTTGAGGTGCGAGGGCCGCCAGGCCCGAGCCACGAAACCGACTGCCGGCGAGGGTGGTTTCGTGGCTCGCTTCGCTCGCACCTCAACCACCGCTGGGGATCGCTGGTTGAGGTGTGAGGGCCGCCCCAGGCCCGAGCCACGAAACCGCGTATGCCGCGTACGCCGTGCATGCCGTGCATGCCGTGCAGGGTGGTTTCGTGGCTCGCTGCGCTTGCACCTCGACCACCGCTGGGGATCGCTGGTTGAGGTGCGAGGGCCGTCAGGCCCGAGCCACGAAACCGACTGCCGGCGAGGGTGGTTTCGTGGCTCGCTGCGCTCGCACCTCAACCACCGCGGGAAGCTCAGGACCCCTGCGGTTGAGCGGGAAAACTTTACCCAACTACTTTCGCCAACCCCTGTGCACAACCCCGATTTCGGGGTCCGACTGTCGGTGGCCCCTGCTGCAATAGACCCATGACCGAAGCAGCGCAGACCACCACCGAGACCCTCCTCGGTGAGCTGCGCACGGCCCACACCGACATCGCCCAGGTCGAGATCCGCAAGCTCCAGCTCACCGTCGACTGGGCGGTCGAGAACACCGTCGAAGCCGACGGGGAGTGGGCCGCCCACCAGGTCAGCCTGTTCGGGGATCGCGCCCTGCCGATCGCCGGTCCTGGGGCGCCGTTGGTCTCGGAGTTCGCACTCATGGAGTACGCCGCCGCGCTGGGCCTGTCGACCGACTCCGGCAAGGCCTACGTCGGCAAGACCCTCGAGCTCCGCTACCGCCTCCCCCGGCTCTGGGAGCAGGTGATGACCGGCCGGGTGCCGGTGTGGCGCGCGATGCGGGTCGCCGAGCACACCCTCTGCCTGCCGATGATCGCGGCCGCCGAGGTCGACCGGGCGCTCGCTCCGGCAGCTGGGACGTGCTCGTGGGCCCAGATCGGCCGGCTGGTCGAGGAGGCTCTGGCCCGCCACGACCCCGTCGAAGCCGCGGAGCGTCGCCGGCGCGCGGCCGACGGACGGCGGTTCGACGTCGAGACCGACCTCGTCGACACCGCCGGCACCGTCCAGGTCACCGGCTGCCTCGACCTCGCCGACGCCCTCGACCTCGAGGCCGCGGTCAGCCGGTCCGCGACGCAGCTCGCCGAGCTCGGCTCCACCGAGACCCTGGACGTACGCCGGTCGATGGCCGTGGGTGAGATCGCCCGGCAGCAGCTCGCCCTCGACCTGGAGACCGGCGAGATCCAGACCAGTCGGGGTCGGGGCGTTGTCCTAAACGTCCACCTCACGGAAGCCGCAATCACCGGGGTCGGCGGCAACGTCGCCCGGTGCGGCAACACCCGCACCCCCGTCCTCCTCGACCAGGTCAAGCAGTGGTGCCAATCAGCGGGCCAGATCACCATCGTCCCGATCAAGGACCTCACCGCGCACCACCACGTCGAGGCCTACGAGATCCCCGACCGGATCAAGACCCAGACCGAGCTGCTCAACCACACCTGCGTCTTCCCCCACTGCACCCGCCGCGCCGAAGCCTGCGACCACGACCACATCGACCCCCACCAACCCGACGGCACCGGCGGCGCGACCTGCTCGCACAACATCGCACCCCTGTGCCGACGACATCACCGCGCGAAGACCCACGGCCGGTGGCGCTATCGACGGATCCATCCCACCGGCTACGAGTGGACCACCCCCCACGGCTACCGCATCGTCCGCGACCACCACGGCACCCACCCCGCAGTCCCGCCCGACCACCCACCCGACCGCGAGCCCTGACCACCCCGCCCCGAGCCCCGGCGTACCCCCACCACGCCGGGGCCACCGGCACGCCCGGCCACCCACGGCGCCCGGCCGCAGCGCCGACAGGTAGCGCCCGCGGTTTGGTCACCAACCGCAGTCCGCACCCCCGAATCACTGCGGTTTGGTCCCAAACCGACGACCGCAGGCCGTCTTGACTGCGGTTTGGTCCCAAACCGACGACCGGACGTCGGCAACCCGGGCAGGGGCACCAGCGAGCGGGTGGTCGAGACAGGCCCCCGAGCACTTCCGCGGAGTTGGCCACTCCTCTGCGGAGCTGCACAGGCGCGGTAGTGAGGGATAACTCCGCGTTACAGCTGGGCTGGGCGCGGCGGGCGGGGGAGCGCGGGTACGGCGGCGGCTCAGCCGCCGAAGTCGGCGCTCGCGCGCCTGGCCATGTCGAGGAAGGAGCGGCGCGACTCGAGGTTCGCCTCGAGCTCGGTGGCCCGCTTCTCGTTGCCGGCGGCGCGGGCCTTCTCCAGGTCGGCCTCGATCTCGGCGATCGCGGCCTCGAGCTTGCCGACCATGTCATCGGCGCGGGCGGACTTCTCGGGGTCCGAGCGCTTCCACTGGTCGTCCTCGATCGAGCGGATCGCGGTCTCGACCTTGCGGATCCGGCCCTCGAGGTCCTTCATCCGGTCGCGGGGGACCTTGCCGGCGGCGTCCCAGCGGTCGGCGATGTCGCGGAAGGCCTTCTTGGCGGCCTCCACGTCCTTGACGGGCAGCAGCGCCTCCGCCTCGACGAGCAGCTGCTCCTTGACCACGGCGTTGTCGGCGAACTCGGCGTCGAGCGCGGCGTTGGCGGCGTCGCGAGCGCCGAAGAACGCATCCTGGGCACCGCGGAACCGCTTCCACAGGGCGTCGTCGACGTCCTTCGGAGCGGGGCCGGCGGCCTTCCAGTCGCGCATCAGGTCGCGGTAGCGGCCTGCGGTCGGACCCCAGTCGGTCGAGTCGGCGAGCGCCTCGGCCTCCTTCGCCAGCCGCTCCTTGACCACGCGGGCACCGGCGCGCTCCTCGTCCTGCTGGGCGAAGTGAGCCTTGCGGTGCCGGGTGTAGCCGGTGCGGGCGGAGGAGAACCGCTTCCACAGCGCGTCGTCGGAGGCACGGTCGATGCGGGGGAGCGCCTTCCACTGGTCGAGGATGTCGCGCAGGCGGTTGGCGCCGTGGCGCCAGTCGGTGCCGGCGGCGATCTTCTCGGCCTGCTCGACCAGCTTCTCCTTGGCCGTCTTGGCCTCGGCGGTCTTCTGGGCCTTCTCGGCCTTGCGGAGCGAGCGCTGCTGGGCGATGACGGGCCCCAACGAGTCCAGGCGCCCGGCGAGGGCGGCGAGGTCGCCGACGGCGTTGGCCTCCACGACCAGGCCGCGGACCTGCTTGACCGACTCCATCGCCTCCTCGGGGCTCAGCACTCCCGAGCGGATCCGCTGGTCGAGCAGGCCCACCTCGGTCTCGAGCGCGACGAAGCGGTCGACGTAGAACTTGAGGGCCTCCTCGGGGGTGCCCGCGGGGTACTGCCCCACCGCGCGCTCGCCGTCGACGGTACGTACGTACACGGTCCCGTCGTCGCCGACTCGACCCCATTCGGTGCTGGTCACTGCCACTGTTCCTCTTCGTCGGTGCCGAATCCGCTGCCCACGATAGTGCCGGACACCGGCGCGCCGACCCGCGGCTGGTCTCGATAGTGTGACGGAGTGTTGATCGCCGGCTTTCCCGCAGGCCCCTGGGCCACCAACTGCTACGTCGTGGCGACCGGTCCCGGCGCCGAGTGCGTCGTCATCGACCCCGGCAAGGACGCCGCCCCGGGCGTCGCCGACATCGTCCGTGAGCACCGCCTCAAGCCGGTCTCGGTGCTGCTGACCCACGGTCACGTCGACCACATGTGGTCCGTGGCTCCCGTGGCCGGCACCTACGACGCCACGGCGTGGATCCACCCGGGCGACCGCCACCTCCTCACCGACCCGATGGCGGGGATGTCGCGCGAGACGACCCAGATGCTGCTCGGCGGCAGCTACGAGTGGGCCGAGCCCGACGACGTCCGCGAGCTGACCGACGCCCAGGAGATGGAGCTGGCCGGGGTCCGCTTCGTCGTCGACCACACGCCGGGCCACACCGAGGGCTCGGTGACGTTCCGCTCGCCGTACGACGCCTCGGCCGACATCAGCGAGGTCATGTTCGCCGGAGACCTGCTCTTCGCGGGCTCCATCGGCCGCACCGACCTGCCCGGTGGCGACCACGCCACGATGCTGCGCTCGCTGGCCGCGAAGGTGCTGCCGCTGGCCGACGACATCGTCGTGCTCCCCGGCCACGGCGAGCAGACGACGATCGGACGCGAGCGCGCCACCAACCCCTTCCTCGCCGACCTCCTCACCGAGGACCCCGCCGGCCCCGGGGGTCCGAGCGGCCCCGGTCGCGTCACCCGGGGCCTCTGACCCGATGAACACCAAACCCACCCCGCTCAGCGGGTTCCCCGAGCTGCTGCCCGCCCAGCGCGCCGTCGAGCGGGAGGTCATCGCCGGACTGTCGCGCACCTTCGAGCTGCACGGCTTCGCCAACATCGAGACCCGCGTGGTGGAGCCCCTCGACCGGCTGGCCAAGGGCGGTGAGATCGACAAGGAGATCTACGTCCTGCGCCGCCTGCAGGCCGGCGAGGGCGAGGGCGACTCCGGGCTCGGGATGCACTTCGACCTGACGGTGCCGTTCGCCCGCTACGTGCTCGAGCACTCCGGTCACCTGGAGTTCCCGTTCCGCCGCTTCCAGATCCAGCCGGCGTGGCGGGGCGAGCGGCCGCAGGAGGGCCGCTACCGCCAGTTCACCCAGGCCGACATCGACATCGTCGGGCAGGGCGAGCTCGCCTTCCACCACGACGTCGAGGTGATGCGGGTGATGGTCGAGGCGCTCGACGCGCTGCCGCTGCCCGCGCTGTCCTTCCAGGTCAACAACCGCAAGCTCATCCAGGGCTTCTACCGCGGCCTGGGCCTCACCGACGTCACCACCGCGATCCGGGTCATCGACAAGCTCGACAAGATGCCCGCCGAGGCGGTGGCCCAGCAGCTCGTCGAGGTCGCCGGCGCCACGCCCGAGCAGGCCGAGCGCTGCCTCGAGCTGGCCTCGATCCGGGTCGGCGACACCTCGTTCGTGGAGCGGGTGCGAGCCTTCGGCGTCGAGGACGACCTGCTCGAGACCGGGCTGGCCGAGCTCGCCGCCGTGGTCGAGGGCTGCGCCGACGTGGTCGGTGAGCACGTGAGCGTCGAGGCCAACCTGCGCATCGCGCGCGGCCTCGACTACTACACCGGCACCGTCGTCGAGATCTTCATGGCCGGCTACGAGCGCCTGAAGTCCGTCGGCGGGGGAGGGCGGTACGACGCCCTGGCCGACGACGGCCGCACGACCTACCCCGGCGTCGGGATCTCCTTCGGCGTCTCGCGCACGTTGATCCCGCTGCTGGCCGACGGTGTCCTGACGGGCAGCCGGTCCGTGCCCAGCGCGGTCCTCGTGGCCCTCGTGGACGACGCCGGCCGTCCCGCGAGCACCCGCGTCGCCACCGCCCTGCGGCGACGCGGCATCGCGTGCGAGATCGCGGCGTCCCCCCAGAAGTTCGGCAAGCAGATCCGCTACGCCGAGCGCCGCGGCATCCCGTTCGTCTGGTTCCCCGGCGACGAGGGACACCAGGTCAAGGACATCCGCAGCGGCGACCAGGTCGAGGCCGATCCCGACACCTGGGCCCCACCCCCCGACGACCTGCGACCGCGGGCCGTCACCACCACCAAGGAGCAGCAGTGATCCGCACCCACGACGCCGGGGCCCTGCGCGCCGAGCACGTCGGCCAGACCGTCACCCTCGCCGGCTGGGTGGCGCGGCGGCGCGATCACGGTGGGGTGGCGTTCCTCGACCTGCGTGAGGCCAGCGGCGTCGTCCAGGTCGTCGTCCGCGACGAGGCGGTCGCCCACTCCCTGCGCAGCGAGTACTGCGTGAAGGTCACCGGCACCGTCGGCCTGCGCCCCGACGGCAACGCCAACCCCAACCTGCCGTCCGGCGACATCGAGGTCGTCGTCGACGACCTCGAGGTGCTCAGCGCCGCCGCCCCGCTGCCGTTCCCGATCGACGACACCGGTCACGGGTCGGGCGACGTGGGGGAGGAGGCGCGGCTCAAGCACCGCTACCTCGACCTGCGCCGTACCGGGCCCAACGCCGCGCTCCGCCTGCGCAGCAAGGTCAACAAGGCCGCCCGCGACGTGCTCGACCGGCACGACTTCGTGGAGGTCGAGACCCCGACGCTGACCCGCTCCACCCCCGAGGGGGCCCGCGACTTCCTGGTCCCGGCCCGCCTGCAGCCCGGCAGCTGGTACGCCCTGCCGCAGAGCCCCCAGCTCTTCAAGCAGCTGCTGATGGTCGCCGGCATGGAGCGCTACTACCAGATCGCGCGCTGCTACCGCGACGAGGACTTCCGGGCCGACCGGCAGCCCGAGTTCACCCAGCTCGACATCGAGATGAGCTTCGTCGAGCAGGAGGACGTCCTCACGCTGATGGAGGACGTGCTCGCCGCGATGTGGCGGCTCATCGACGTCGAGATCCCGCGCCCGATCCCGCGGATGACCTACGCCGAGGCCATGCAGAAGTACGGCTCCGACAAGCCCGACCTGCGGATGGGCAACGAGCTGGTCGAGTGTCAGGACTACTTCGCCGACACGACCTTCCGGGTCTTCCAGGCCGAGTACGTCGGTGCGGTGGTCATGCCGGGCGGCGCCAGCCAGCCCCGCAAGAAGCTCGACGCCTGGCAGGACTGGGCCAAGCAGCGCGGCGCGAAGGGCCTGGCCTACGTGCTGGTCCAGGACGACGGCGAGCTCGGTGGCCCGGTGGCCAAGAACCTCTCCGACCAGGAGAAGGCCGGCCTGGCGGCGCACGTCGGCGCCCAGCCGGGCGACTGCATCTTCTTCGGTGCCGGGGCGACGAAGTCGAGCCGGGCGCTGCTGGGTGCCGCGCGCCTGGAGATCGGTCGCCGCTGCGGACTGATCGACGAGGAGGCCTTCGCCTTCACCTGGGTGGTCGACGCACCCATGTTCGAGCCGGCGTCCGAGGCGGTCGCCAGCGGCGACGTCGCGGTCGGCGCGGGCGCCTGGACGGCGGTGCACCACGCGTTCACCGGCCCCAAGCCGGAGTTCGCCGAGACCTTCGACACCGACCCCGGCAGCGCGCTGGCCTACGCCTACGACATCGTCTGCAACGGCAACGAGCTCGGCGGTGGCTCGATCCGGATCCACCGCGAGGACGTGCAGAAGCGCGTGTTCGCCGTCATGGGGCTGACCGAGGCGGAGGCGGACGAGAAGTTCGGCTTCCTGCTCGACGCGTTCAAGTTCGGCGCCCCGCCGCACGGCGGGATCGCGGTCGGCATGGACCGGATCTGCGCGCTCCTGGCCGGCACGGACTCGATCCGCGACGTCATCGCGTTCCCGAAGAGCGGTGCCGGCTTCGACCCGCTGACCGCGGCGCCGGCACCCATCACGCCCGCGCAGCGCAAGGAGGCAGGCGTCGACGCGAAGCCGGCCCAGACCCCTGCCCAGGAGACCCCTGTCCCGGAGCAGCCGGTCCAGCACGGATCGTGACCCTCGAGACCAGATTGTTACCGGTCGGTGCTGGTATCGCCTGCCCGTAGACACAAGACTCACGGACGGCACCTGGACCATGAGGTGCCGCCCGTGCGTCGTCATCACGACGCGCCCCCCGAAGGCGCCAACCAGGTGCCGATGAGGTGCTGACCAGGCGCCGATCGGCAACCCCAGAACTCGGATGAGGTGAGCATGACCGTTCCGGCGAGCGAGCAGGTCGAGGCAACAGCCGAAGCGGAAGCCCTTTCCACTCCTCCCCGCGAGGTCGCGGGGCGCTCGCCGGCGAAGATCGCCTTCGACCGCCTGCGCCGCGACAAGATCGCGGTCACGTGCGCGCTGATCGTCTTGTTCTTCGCACTGGCGGCGATCTTCGCGCCGCTCATCTGCGCGATCTTCGGGGTCGAGCAGGGTGCCGGCAGCAGCGCCGACACGGACGTCTTCGGCTTCCCGCTGGTGGGCCCGCCCGACCACGGGTTCACCTGGGCGCACCCCTTGGGCCTCGAGCCCGGCTCGGGCGACGACAACCTCGCCGAGTGGCTCTACGGGGCCCGCACCTCCATGGGCGTCGCCACGATCGCCACCGTCGTCTCGACGGTGCTCGGCGTGGTCATCGGCCTGCTCGCCGGCTTCAGCCGCGGGATCCTCGACCGCGTCATCACCTTCGTCATCGACGTCTTCCTCTCCCTGCCCTTCCTGCTGGTGGCGCTCTCGGCCGCACCGATCATCGTGCTGCGCTTCCGCGGCAGCGCCTCGGAGCTGCGGATGGCGCAGCTGATCTCGCTGATCCTGGTGCTGAGCCTCTTCGGCTGGATGACCCTGGCCCGGCTGATCCGCGGCGAGGTGCTGTCGCTGCGTGAGCGGGAGTTCGTCCAGGCTGCGCGCGTGATCGGGGTCCCGACCCGCCGCATCCTGTTCAAGGAGCTGCTCCCCAACCTGGTCGCGCCGATCGTGGTCGCCGTCTCGCTGGGCCTGCCCGCCTTCGTCTCCGCCGAGGCGGCGCTCGCCTATCTCGGCGTCGGTGCGGCCGGCATCCCGTCGTGGGGCCAGACCATCACCCGCGCCCAGTACTACTTCGACTCCTATCCGATCTACCTGTACGCCCCCGTCGTCGGCGTCCTGGTCGTCGTCATCGCGCTCAACCTGCTCGGTGACGCCGTCCGTGACGCCTTCGACCCCAAGACTCGCCGGTGACCCATTCACCGTCGGGAGCATGACCAGCCAAAGGAAGGTGGGTACACCCCGATGCAACTGAAAAAACCCGCCGTCGCACTCGCGATGGCATCCGTGCTCACGTTGGCCGCCTGTGGAGGCGGCAGCGGGAGCGACAACACCAGCACCGACGACGCCCCTGAGGGGCCCGGCGGTGCTGCCGGTGCCGGCAAGGACGCGACCCTCGAGGGTCCCGTCGAGCTCGCGTCCGACGCAGCGCAGGGCGGCACCATCACGGTGCTCTCGGCCAACGCGCCGGCCACCTTCGACCCGACGCGCGCCTACTACACCGACTCCACGGCCATCCTGGACCTGGTCACCCGTTCGTTGACGCAGTACGTCTACGACGAGGAGACCGGCGACATGATCCTCGCTCCCGACCTCGCCACCGACCTCGGACGCCCCAACGAGGACAACACCGAGTGGACCTTCACGCTGAAGGAGGGCATCACCTACGAGGACGGCACCGAGGTCAAGCCCGAGGACGTCGCCTACGCGGTCAAGCGCTCCTTCGCGCTCGCCGAGCTCCCCGACGGCCCGATCTACCAGACCCAGTACTTCCTCGACGGTGACACCTACAAGGGCCCGTTCAAGGACGACTCCGAGTACGCCGGTGTCGAGGTCGACGGCATGGACATCACCATCAAGATGCGGGTTCCCTTCCCCGAGATGGACTTCTACGCCTCGTTCCCGATCTTCGCCCCCATCCCCGAGGCCAAGGACGACCCCGAGAACTACGGCAACGCGCCGCTGGCGACCGGCCCGTACAAGTTCGACAAGTACAACCCGGGCACGTCGCTGACCCTGGTCAAGAACGAGGAGTGGAACGCCGACTCCGACCCGGGCCGCGTCCAGGGCGCCGACACGTGGGAGTTCAAGTTCGGTGAGGACACCGCCCGGCTGGAGAACATCATCCTGGCCGACCAGGGTGCCGGCCAGACCACGGTGACCTACGACAACATCAACGCCACGACGCTGCGCTCCATCGGTCAGGAGGACCCGGACCGCCTGCTGCTCGGGACCACCCCCTGCACCCGCATGTGGTACTACGACATGCGCAAGATCACCGACATCAACGTGCGCAAGGCCATCGCGATGGCCTACCCGCTCGAGGAGGCCTACAAGGCCGGTGGCCAGGTGCTCGGCAAGACCCGTTCGCCCGGCACGACCATCCTGCCCCCGGGCACCGCCGGCCGCGTCGAGTTCGACGTGCTCGGTGACGGTGGCCTCGGCAACGACCCCGAGGGCGCCAAGGCGCTGCTCGAGGAGGCCGACGCCGTCGGCTTCGAGGTCAAGTGGCTCTACGTCAGCGACGACCCCGAGGCCGTCGACGTGATGGAGGCCATCTCCGCAGGTCTCGAGAAGGCCGGCTTCAAGGCCTCCCCGATCGCCTCGACCTCCACGACGATCCGCGACGAGCTGAACGACCCCGCCGCTGACGTCAACGTGCGTCAGCAGGGCTGGTGCTCCGACTGGCCGTCCGGCGGCTCGTGGTTCCCGGCTCAGTGGATCGGTGACGCCATCGTCCCCGACTCGGTGAACAACCCCGCCTTCCTCGACGAGGAGGACGTCAACGCCGAGGCGGCGCGCATCCAGAACGAGGCGTCCGCCGAGGAAGCCCCCGGTCTCTGGGGCGAGCTCGACAAGATGATCATGGAGGAGTACTTCCCCGCCGCGATCCTCGGCTACGACGGCCTGGCCGTCATCCGGGGCTCGAAGATCGGTGGGTTCAACCCCGACGTGATCCGCGGCATGCCGACGTTCAAGACGATGTACACCACCAGCTGAACTAGGTAGTTTCAACTGATTCACCGTGTGACCGAACCGGTGGGTGCGGACAGCCGTCCGCACCCACCGGCCGGTCGGCCGGTCACGCGCTAGGAGTGCTCGTCGATGTTCGCCTTCATCGTGCGGAGGATCATCTCCGGACTGCTCGTCCTCTTCACGGTCTCCGTGATGGTCTTCGCCCTCTTCTTCTACGGCCCGGGTGACCCGGCGTTGGCCATGTGCCCCGACACCAAGTGCGACTCCTCGCGGCTGGAGCGGATCCGGGAGCAGCTGAACCTCGACGACCCCGTCGCCGTGCAGTACGGCCGCTACATGAAGGGCATCGTCGCCGGCAACAAGTTCGAGCAGGGCTCCATCTCGATCGACTGCCCGGCCCCGTGCCTGGGCGTGTCCTACAAGCTGCGCGTGCCCGTCACCCAGTACCTCGTCAAGCGCTTCCCCGCGACGTTCTCGATCGCCATCGGGGCCGCCGTGCTCTTCTTGGCGATCGGCATCAGCATCGGGATGTACGCCGCCCGAAGACGCGGGACCACGGCCGATCGCGTGGTCGTGGGTGCCAGCCTGATCATCAACGCGGTCCCGTACTACCTGCTCGCGCTGCTGATGTACCTGTACCTCGTGAACTACTGGAACATCTTCCCCGAGTCGGGCTACTTCAGTCCGTTCACCGAGGGCCCGTGGGCCTGGGCGAAGGGGCTGATGCTGGCCTGGATCGCCCTGGGCCTGACCTACTCCACGCAGTACGCCCGCTTCGGTCGCGGCGCGATGGTCGAGGCGCTGAGCGAGGACTACGTGCGTACGGCGCGGGCCAAGGGCCTGCCCGAGCGGACCGTCGTGGTCAAGCACGCGTTCCGTGCGGCCATCGTCCCGATCGTGACGATCTTCGGCCTCGACTTCGCGGTCCTGCTGGCCGGCACGATCTTCACCGAACGGGTCTTCGGCATCCCGGGCATCGGCCTGGCGGCGATCGACGCGCTGGGCAACCGTGACCTGCCCATCATCTCCGCGACCGTGCTGATCGCGGCGCTGTTCATCGTCGTGGCCAACATCATCGTCGACATCCTGTACAGCGTGATCGACCCGAGAGTGCGACTCACATGACCATGACCGGATCCAGCGACGACCTCCTGGTCGTCGAGGACCTCACCATCCGCTTCCCGACCGTCGACGGCCTCGTCCAGGCCGTCAGCGAGCTCAGCTACTCCATCCGCGCCGGCGAGACGCTGGGCATCGTGGGGGAGTCGGGGTCGGGCAAGAGCGTCTCGTCGATGGCCCTGCTCGGTCTCCACGACACCAAGCACACCCGGATCGAGGGCTCGGTCCGCTTCGAGGGCGAGGAGATCATCGGCCTGTCCGAGCCGAAGATGCGCTCGATCCGCGGCAACAAGATGGCGATGATCTTCCAGGACGCCCTGGCCGCGCTGCACCCCTTCAAGCGGGTGGGCGCCCAGCTCGCCGAGGCCTACCTCGCCCACCACCCGAAGGCCTCGAAGGCCGACGCGCGCCGCCGCTCGGTCGAGATGCTCGACCGGGTCGGGATCCCGCAGCCGGGCAGCCGCTACAGCGACTTCCCGCACCAGTTCTCCGGCGGCATGCGCCAGCGGGCGATGATCGCCATGGGCCTGATCAACGACCCGTCGCTGCTGGTGGCCGACGAGCCCACCACGGCCCTGGACGTCACGGTCCAGGCCCAGATCCTCGACCTGCTCCAGGACCTCCAGAACGAGTTCAACTCCGCGGTCATCATCATCACCCACGACCTCGGGGTCATCGCCGAGATGGCCGACAACGTCCTGGTCATGTACGGCGGTCGCGCGGTCGAGTACGGCCCGTGCAAGGAGCTGCTGACCCACCCGGAGATGCCCTACACCTGGGGCCTGCTGTCCAGCGTCCCCGATGTCGCGGCCGACACCAGCAAGCGGCTGATCCCCATCCCCGGCAACCCGCCGAGCCTGCTCGACCCGCCCGCCGGCTGCGCCTTCGAGGCGCGCTGCGCCCACGCCGAGAAGGTCCCCGGCAACCTGTGTGCCGAGGTCCGCCCCGACCTGACCCCGGGCACCCGTGGCGCGACGCACCTCAAGCGCTGCCACCTGCCCAACCCCGACGCGATCTTCCGGGCCGAGGTGCTGCCGGAGATCGCGCCCGACCTCATCGAGGAGACCCATGTCTGAGCCGGAGCCCGCGGTCGACGATCGGCCGACGGCCCCCCTCGGCGAGCACTCCTCGGACGAGTCACGGCACGTGTCCTTCGCGGACCTGGTCAACCAGGGGCACAAGCCGAGCGAGTTCAACCCCGACGCCGAGCCGGTGCTCACCGTCGAGAACCTCAAGATGTACTTCCCGGTGCGCTCCTCGGGCCTGCTGCGCCGCACGATCGGCCACGTCCAGGCCGTCGACGGCGTCTCGTTCCAGGTGCCCCGGGGCGGGTCCCTCGGCCTGGTCGGGGAGTCGGGCTGCGGCAAGTCGACCACCGGACGGCTGATCACCCGGCTCTACGACCCCACGGGCGGGTCGATGGACTTCGACGGCCACGACATCGCCTCGATGTCCCAGCGCGAGATGAAGCCCTTGCGCAAGGACATCCAGATGATCTTCCAGGACCCCTACACGTCCCTGAACCCCCGGCACACGGTCGGCGCGATCGTCGGCACCCCGATGAGCGTGCACAACGTCGTCCCGAAGGACAAGATCCTGCCGCGCGTGCAGGAGCTGCTCGAGGTGGTCGGCCTCAACCCCGAGCACTACAACCGCTACCCCAACGAGTTCTCCGGCGGGCAGCGTCAGCGCATCGGGATCGCCCGCGCGCTCGCACTGAGCCCCAAGCTGATGGTCGCCGACGAGCCGGTCTCGGCGCTCGACGTCTCGATCCAGGCGCAGGTGATCAACCTGCTCCAGGACCTGCAGCGCGAGTTCGAGATCGCGTTCCTCTTCATCGCCCACGACCTCGCGGTGGTGCGCCACTTCTGCCCCGAGATCGCGGTCATGTACCTCGGCAAGATCGTGGAGGTCGCCGACCGCGAGTCCTTGTACGGCGTCCCGCGCCACCCCTACACCCAGGCGCTGCTCTCCGCGGTGCCCGACGTGAAGCAGGCGGCGGTCGGCGGTCGTCGCGAGCGCATCCGCCTCGAGGGCGACGTACCGAGCCCGATCAACCCGCCGTCGGGCTGCCGCTTCCGGACCCGCTGCCCGATCGCGCAGGAGATCTGCGCCAAGCACGAGCCGCCGCTGCTGCAGATCGCCCCGCGGCACAAGGTGGCCTGCCACTTCGCGGGCAAGCTCGGCCAGCACCCCGTCAAGCCGGTCACCGCGCCGCTGCTGGGCGTCGACGACCAGGGCAACCCCGACCCGCAGGGCACGCCCACCACGGAGCCGCTGACCACGGCTGACTACCGCGACCGGTGGTTCGACCTGGACACCCAGCGGTTTGTCGGAGCCTGACGGTCTGTTCGACACTCCCGGACGCCCGGCGGCGGGGGGAGGGTCCCTGGCCGGCTCCGCGCACGCCGCCGCCCCGCTCGCGGTGCGGATGCGTCCGCGCACGCTCGACGAGCTCGTCGGGCAGGAGCAGCTGCGGGCCGCGGGCTCGCCGCTGCGCCAGATGGTCGAGGGCGACCAGTCCCTCTCGCTGCTGCTGTGGGGACCGCCGGGCACCGGCAAGACGACCATCGCCTCGATCCTGAGCGGGCAGACCGAGCGGGCCTTCGTCGAGGTCTCGGCGGTCTCCGCGGGGGTCAAGGAGGTCCGGGCCGCGATCGACGCGGCCCGCTCGCGCCTGGTCCGGGGCGGGGGAGAGACCGTGCTCTTCGTCGACGAGGTGCACCGCTTCAGCAAGGCCCAGCAGGACGCGTTGCTGCCGGGGGTCGAGAACCGGTGGGTGACCCTGGTCGCCGCCACCACCGAGAACCCCTTCTTCTCCGTCATCTCACCGCTGCTCTCGCGCAGCCTGCTGCTCCGTCTGGAGTCGTTGACCGACGACGGCGTCCGCGCCGTCCTGCGGGGCGCGCTGACCGACGAGCGCGGGCTGGGCGGTGCCTTCGAGGTGACCGACGACGCGCTCGACCACCTGGTGCGGCTGGCCGGTGGTGACGCACGCCGGTCCCTGACCTACCTGGAGGCGGCCGCCGGCGCGGCGACCTCGCGCGGGTCGACGACGATCGACCTGGAGACCGCCGAGACAGCGGTCGACCAGGCCGCCGTGCGCTACGACCGGCAGGGCGACCAGCACTACGACGTGACGAGCGCGTTCATCAAGTCGGTGCGGGGCTCCGACGTCGACGCCGCCCTGCACTACCTGGCCCGGATGATGGAGGCCGGTGAGGACCCGCGCTTCATCGCCCGCCGGCTGGTCATCCTGGCCAGCGAGGACATCGGGCTGGCCGACCCCACCGCGCTCGCCACCGCGGTCGCGGCGGCGCAGGCGGTGCAGCTGATCGGCATGCCCGAGGCGCGGCTCAACCTGGCCCAGGCGACCATCGCGCTGGCCGTGGCGCCCAAGTCGAACGCCGTGATCAAGGCCATCGACGCGGCGAGCGCCGACGTCCGCGCCGGCAAGATCGGACCGGTCCCGGCCCACCTGCGCGACGCCCACTACTCCGGCGCCCAGAAGCTCGGGCACGGCGGCGGCTACGTCTACAGCCACGACGCGCCGTACGGCGTCGCGGAGCAGCAGTACGCCCCCGACGTGGTGGCCGACGCGACCTACTACGAGCCCACCTCGCTCGGCGCCGAGGCGGCGCTGAAGGAGCGGTGGGAGCGGGTCCGGCGCCTGATCCGCGGCAGGTAGGGTCGGGCACCATGCAAGAGTGGTCGGTCCCGGGCTGGGCCGTTGTCGGCGTGCTCGCCGGGGTGGCCCTGGTGGTGGTGCTCTGCGGCCTGCTGGTCGTGGTGCTCGTCCGTGAGCGCGCCCGCACCGCCCGCACCCTGGCCGCGGCGCAGTCCGACGCCCACGCCCTGCGCCACCAGGTCGAGGTGATCGAGCAGCGGCTGGCCCAGCCGCCGCCGACGCCCGAACCGCGCACCGACCCGGAGTACGTCATCACCCGGCTCGGGGAGGTCGGCACCGACCACCTGCCCGACCCCGCCGACCCCGCCGACACCCCCGCCACCGTGCCCGCCCCGCTCTTCGCCGACCTGGTGCTCCGCGAGACCGTCGTCCAGGCCGCGTCATTGGCCGCCGGGCTGCGCCGGGCGCTCGCGCCCGAGGTGCGCCACCGGATCCGCTTCGAGATGCGCCGCGAGGTCAAGCGGGCGCGCAAGCAGCGCCGCGCCGACCAGCGCCTCGCCGTCCGCGAGTGGCAGGCCCGCCAACGGGGCAGCGCGGCATGAGGCGACCATGAGACGGGGCGTCTGGTTCGCCGCCGGCGCCGGAGCCGGCGCGTACGTCGTCGTGCGCGGTCGCCGGGCCGTCGAGGCGCTGACGGCCGAGGGCCTGCGCGACCGCGTCGGAGCGGCCTTCGTCGGCGCCCGGATGTTCCGCGACGAGGTGGCGCAGGGCCGCGCCGAGGCCGAGCCCGACGTACGCCGGCGGCTCGGCCTGGTGCCCCACGGCCGACCCGAGCTCACCCCCCGGACCCCCACCCGCACCCCCACCAGCACCCCTGACCAGGAAGGCCCCACCTGATGGACACCGCGGAGATCCGCCGCCGGTTCGTGGCTCACTTCGAGCGCAACCAGTCGGTGGGCGCGCACCAGGCGGTGCCGAGCGCCTCGCTGCTCGCCGACGACCCCAACCTGCTGTTCGTCCCCGCGGGCATGGTGCCCTTCAAGCCCTACTTCCTGGGGCAGGAGACGCCGCCCTACGACCGTGCCGTCAGCATCCAGAAGTGCGTGCGCACGCCCGACATCGAGGAGGTCGGCAAGACCACCCGGCACGGCACGTTCTTCGAGATGTGCGGCAACTTCTCCTTCGGCGACTACTTCAAGCAGGGCGCGATCGAGCTCGCCTGGGACCTCGTCACGCGGTCACGGGCCGACGGTGGCTGGGGGCTCGAGGAGAGCCGGCTGTGGCCCTCGATCCTCGACGGCGACGACGAGGCGCTGCACCTGTGGATGGAGGTGACCGGGCTGCCGAAGGAGCGGATCGTGCGCCTGGGCCGCAAGGAGAACTACTGGTCGATGGGGGTCCCCGGCCCGGGTGGCCCCTGCTCGGAGATCCTCTACGACCGCGGCCCGGAGTTCGGCCCCGACGGCGAGTTCGCCACCACCAGCCGCACCGAGATGCCCGTCGAGCTCGAGGACCGCTACCTCGAGATCTGGAACCTCGTCTTCATGCAGGACGAGCTGAGTGCCGTCCGCAGCAAGGTGGACTTCGACATCCGCGGGTCGCTGCCGCAGAAGAACATCGACACCGGCATGGGCCTGGAGCGGGTCGCCTTCCTGCTCCAGGGCAAGGCCAACATGTACGAGATCGACGTGATGTACCCGGTCATCGAGAAGGCGATGGAGCTGACCGGTCGCCGCTACGGCGCCGACCCGGGCGACGACGTGCGCTTCCGGGTGGTCGCCGACCACGTGCGCAGCTCGATGATGCTCATCGCCGACGGCGTCACCCCCGGCAACGAGGGACGCGGCTACGTGCTGCGGCGGCTGCTGCGCCGGGCGGTGCGCTCGGTCCGGCTGCTCGGCTACGAGGACCCCGCGCTGCCCGAGCTGCTGCCGGTCAGCCGCGACAGGATGGGCGAGACCTACGCCGCGCTCCACCAGGACTGGGAGCGGATCTCCACCATCGCCTTCGCCGAGGAGCAGGCCTTCCGCCAGACGCTGCGCGCCGGGACCTCGATCTTCGACCTCGCGACCACCGAGCTGAAGAGCGCCGGCTCGACGCAGCTGTCCGGCGACCGGGCCTTCGCGCTGCACGACACCTACGGCTTCCCGATCGACCTGACCCTCGAGATGGCCTCCGAGCAGGGGCTCTCCGTCGACGAGGCGGGCTTCCGCCGGCTGATGACCGAGCAGCGCGAGCGCGCCAAGGCCGACGCCAAGGCGAAGAAGGGCCAGCACCGCGACGCCGGGGCCTACCGCGAGATCGCCGACGCGCTGGGCCGCCCCGTGGAGTTCACCGGCTACGACCTGGTCGTCGACGAGGGCGCCGTCCGCGGGCTCGTGTCGGGCGGCAGCGTGGTCTCCTCGGCCGGGCCGGGCGACGACGTCGAGCTGGTCCTGGACCGCACGCCGTTCTACGCCGAGGGCGGCGGGCAGCTCGCCGACCAGGGGGTCATCGAGCTCGACAACGGCGCCCGCGTGCAGGTCCGCGACGTCCAGTCCCCGGTCACCGGACTGGTGGTCCACCACGCCACCGTGCTCTCCGGCGAGGTCACCTCGGGTCTCGGCGCCCACGCCGTGGTCGACCTCGAGCGACGGCGGGCGATCTCGCGCTCGCACACCGCGACCCACATGGTCCACAAGGCCTTCCGCGAGGCGCTCGGCGAGACCGCCACGCAGGCGGGCTCCGAGAACGCCCCCGGCCGCTTCCGCTTCGACTTCGCCGCCCTCGGCGCCGTGCCGGCCTCGGTCATGGCCGACGTCGAGGCCCGGGTCAACGCCGTGGTGCTCGACGACCTCGCCGTCCACGCCGAGGTGATGAGCCAGGACGACGCGGTCCGCTCCGGGGCCATGGCGCTGTTCGGTGAGAAGTACGGCGACCGGGTGCGCGTCGTCTCGGTGGGCGACTGGGCCCGCGAGCTCTGCGGCGGCACCCACGCCGGCAGCTCCGGCAAGCTCGGTGTGATCAAGCTGCTGGGCGAGGCCTCGATCGGCTCCGGCGTACGCCGGGTGGAGGCGCTGGTGGGCACCGACGCCTACCAGTTCCTCGCCCGCGAGCACGTGCTGGTCGCCCAGCTCTCCGAGACCCTCAAGGTGCGACCCGAGCAGCTCCCCGAGCGGGTCAGCGACATCCTCGACCGGCTCCGCGTCGCGGAGAAGGAGATCGAGAAGGTGCGCCTGGCGCAGCTGCTGTCCGCGGGGGGAGACCTGGCCGCCGGCGCCGCGAAGGTGGGGCCGGTCAACCTGGTGGCCCACCGGGCCGACGGTGCCGCTGGTGGTGACGTGCGCTCGCTGGCCCTCGACGTCCGTGGTCGGCTGCCGCAGGCCGAGCCGGGCGTCGTGGTGGTGATCGGTGCCGTCGACGGGAAGGTCTCCGTGGTCGCCGCGCTCAACGCCGAGGCCCAGGCCCGTGGGCTCAGCGCCCACGACCTGGTCCGCGCCGTCGGCCCGCTGGTCGGCGGCAAGGGCGGCGGCAAGGCCGACGTCGCGCAGGGCGGTGGCAGCGACACCGCGCGGATCGACGAGGCGATCGCCCTGGTCGCCACCGAGGTCGGGCGGGTGGCGGCCGGCTGATGCGGTCCGGTACGCGACTGGGACTGGACCCGGGCGAGGCCCGGATCGGCGTCGCGCGCAGCGACCGGGCCGGCATGCTGGCCACGCCGCTCGAGACCGTGCGCCGTGGCAAGCACGACCTGCGGCGCATCCGCGAGCTCGTGGTGGAGCACGAGGTGCTCGAGGTGGTGGTCGGGCTGCCCAGGTCGCTCTCGGGCCGGGAGGGTCCGTCGGCCGAGAAGGTGCGTCGCTTCACCGACCGGCTGGCCCGGCGGGTGGCACCCGTCCCGGTGCGGCTGTGCGACGAGCGTCTGACCACCGTGTCGGCGGAGGCTATGCTGCGCGATCGTGGCCGCTCGGGGCAGGACCGGCGGTCCGTGGTCGACATGGCTGCCGCCGTCCTGATCCTGCAGCACGCGCTCGACAGCGAGCGGGCCACCGGCACCCCCCCTGGAGAGATCGTCGAGGAGACCCATGACTGAGCCCGAGGACACCGGCATGGTGCTGGACGAGCAGCTCGAGGCCCAGACGGTCGCGGGCGGGCGGCGCCGACGCCGCTCGTCGGGCCGGCGGATGCGCAGCTGCCTGCCGGTGCTCGTGGTCCTCGCCCTCGTCGGTGGCCTCGGCTACCTCGGGGTGACCAAGGGGCTCGACCTCCTGCGCGACCAGTTCGCCTCCGCCGACGACTACCCCGGCCCGGGCCGGGGCAAGGTCGTCTTCGAGGTCGTGAGCGGGGACTCGATCGCCGCCATGGGCCGCAACCTGAAGGCGGAGGGCGTGGTCGCCTCGGTGGAGTCCTTCACCTCGGCGGCCGCCGCCGACCCGGCCGCCGCCGCCATCCAGCCCGGCTTCTACGCGCTGAAGAAGGAGATGGCCGCCCGCGACACCCTCGCGGTGCTGGTCGACCCCGACGCGATCATCTCCACCGCCGTCGCCGTGCCCGAGGGCCTGCGGGTCGTCGACGTGGTCGACGTCCTGGTGAAGGAGACCGACTTCTCGCAGGAGCAGTTCGAGAAGGTGCTCGCCAACCCCGACGCCCTGGGGCTGCCGGACTACGCCGGGGGAGAGCCCGAGGGCTACCTGTTCCCGGCGACCTACTCCTTCGGGCCGGACGCCACCCCGAGGTCGATGCTGCGCGCGATGGTCGCGCGGTGGGAGCAGTCGGCCGCCGAGGCCGACCTGGAGGCCCGGGCCGCGGAGCTCGGCTACACCCCGCACGAGCTGATGACCATCGCGAGCATGGTGGAGGCCGAGGGCCGCGGCGACGACATGCCCAAGGTGGCGCGGGTGATCTACAACCGCCTCGAGAACGTCGGCACCGCCGGCACCGTGGGCCTGCTGCAGATCGACGCCACCGTGGCCTACGCCCTGGGGGAGAACCTCGGCGTGGCGCTGACCCAGGAGCAGCTCGCGGTCGACTCGCCCTACAACACCCGAGTGGTCAAGGGCCTGCCTCCGGGCCCGATCGACAACCCGGGCGACGCGGCGATCGCGGCGGCGGCCGACCCGGCCGAGGGCGACTGGTACTACTACGTCACCGTCGACCTCGCCACGGGTGAGACCAAGTTCGCGGAGACGCCCGAGGAGTTCGCCGACTACAAGGCCGAGTTCCTCCAGTACTGCGAGACCTCCGACGCCTGCTGACCCGCTGACCGCTCACGAGGGGCGATCCATGAAGTGCGCCGTCCTGGGGGACCCGGTCTCCCACTCGCTGTCCCCGACGCTGCACCGCGCCGGCTACGCGGCCCTGGGGCTCGACTGGACCTACGAGGCGGTGCGGGTCGGCTCCGGCGACCTGGCCGCCCACCTGGCCACTCTCGACGACCAGTGGCGCGGGGTCTCGCTCACCATGCCGTTCAAGCGGGAGGTGCTGGCCTTCGCCTCGCGGATCACCGACCGGGCGGCGCTGGCCGGGGCCGTCAACACCGCCGTGCTCGTCGACGGCGCGGTGCACGGCGACAACACCGACCTGCCCGGCGCCCTCGCGGCCCTGCGTGAGCGCTGGGACGGGGAGGTCTCGGCGGTGACGATCCTCGGGGCGGGGGCGACGGCGTCCTCGACGGCCCTGGCGATGTGCGACGCCGGGGCGCGCGAGGTGCGGCTGCTGGCCCGCTCGGCCGAGCGGGCGCGCGAGACGGTCGCCGCGGTGTCCCGCCACGCCTCACGCCCCCGGATCACCGTGGGCCCGCTCGACGACGTACCCACCGGGGAGGTGGTCGTCAGCACCATCCCCGCCACCGCGCAGACGCCCGACCTGGTCGCGCGCTGCAGCCAGGTGCCGGTCCTCTTCGAGGTCGTGTACGACGTGTGGCCGACGCCGCTCGCCGCGTCGGTGGGCGACCGGGTCCTGGTGGCGGGGCTCGACCTGCTCTCCCACCAGGCCGCCCTGCAGTTCGAGATCTTCACCGGCTCCGTCGCCCCGCTGACGACGATGCGCCGAGCGGCGGAGGAGGCCCTCGCGGCCCGCACCGCCCCCGGAGCGGCGCGCTCGTGATCGAGCTCACCGCGGTGGTGGGGTGCGCCGTCCTGGCCGGGGCCGGCAGCACGCTCGTGCCTCGACTGGTCGCACCGCTGCCCGAGCCCGCCGCGCCGACCGAGCCGGTCGAGGGCGACCCGCCCAAGCAGCCCTACGCCGAGATCGCGGCGCTGCCCGGCCTGGCCTGGAAGTCCGCGGTCGTCGGCGCGGTCGCCGGCGCGCTCGTGGGCGGGCGGCCGGGCTGGTCCTGGGCGTTGCTGGTGCTGCTGCCGCTGGTGCCGGTGCTGATCGCCCTGGCCCTGGTCGACTGGCGCACCCACCTGCTGCCCACGCGGCTGGTCCGGCCCGCCACCGCGGCGACGGCGCTGCTGGCGGTGGTCGCGGGGCTGGTCAGCGGAGCCACCGACGACCTGGTCCGGGCGGGGCTCGGCTTCGTGGTCGCCTACGGCGCCTACTACGCGCTGTGGTGGATCTACCCGAGGGGCCTGGGCTTCGGCGACGTGCGGCTGGCCGGCCTCCTCGGGCTGGTCCTGGGCTACCTGGGCTGGGCCGAGCTCTCCGTCGGGCTCTACGCGGGCTTCCTGCTCGGCGGCGTCGGCGGGGGGCTGCTGGCCCTCCTGCGGGTGGTCGAGCGCCGCGCGCTGCCGTTCGGTCCGTTCATGGTGCTGGGGGCCCTGCTCGGCGTGGTGTGGGGCCAGTGGGTCCTCGACGGTCTCGTCCCGGGGTGACCCGTCGGCCGCCCGGGTGGGCAATGAAAGACTGAGGCCATGCTGCGTTGGCTCACTGCGGGCGAGTCCCACGGTCCTTCCCTGGTCGCGATCCTCGAGGGTCTGCCGGCCAAGGTCGCCGTGACCACCGACGACCTCGCCGACTCCCTGGCCCGCCGCCGTCTCGGCTACGGCCGCGGCGCGCGGATGAAGTTCGAGAAGGACGAGGTCACGTTCCTCGGCGGCGTCCGCCACGGCCTCACCCAGGGCGGCCCGGTGGCGATCACGATCGGCAACACCGAGTGGCCCAAGTGGGACAAGGTGATGGCGGTCGACCCCGTCGACCCCGACGAGCTGGCCTCGCTGGCCCGCAACGCGCCGCTGACCCGGCCCCGGCCCGGCCACGCCGACCTCGCCGGCATGCAGAAGTACGGCTTCGACGACGCCCGCCCCGTGCTCGAGCGCGCCTCGGCCCGCGAGACCGCGGCCCGCGTGGCCCTCGGCCGCGTGGCCACCAACTTCCTGGAGCAGGCCGCCGGCACCCGCGTCGTCTCCCACGTCATCGAGCTCGGCGGGGTCCGCGCCCCCGACGGGCTGTGGCCCGAGCCCGACGACGTCGCCCGGCTCGACGAGGACGCGGTGCGCTGCCTCGACCCCGGGACCGCGGCCGCGATGGTGGCCCGGATCGACCAGGCCCACAAGGACGGCGACACCCTCGGCGGCGTCGTCGAGGTCGTCGTCCACGGGCTGCCGCCCGGCCTGGGCTCCCACGTGCACTGGGACCGTCGCCTCGACTCGCGCCTGGCCGGCGCGTTGATGGGCATCCAGGCGATCAAGGGCGTCGAGGTCGGCGACGGCTTCGCGCTGGCCGCGACCCCGGGGTCGCTGGCCCACGACGAGATCGTGCCGACCGCCGACGGCCTCCGGCGTACGTCGGGTCGCTCCGGCGGCACCGAGGGCGGGATGACGACCGGCGAGGTGCTGCGCGTGCGCGCCGCGATGAAGCCGATCGCCACGATCCCGCGCGCGCTGCGCACCGTCGACCTGGCCTCCGGCGAGGAGGCCGTGGCCCACCACCAGCGCTCCGACGTCTGCGCGGTCCCGGCGGCGGGCATCGTGGCCGAGGCGATGGTCGCGCTGGTGCTGGCCGACGCGCTGGTCGAGAAGTTCGGCGGCGACTCGCTCGAGGAGACCCGGCGCAACGTCTCGACCTACCTCGAGGCGCTGAGCTACCGGTGAGCGGGCTGTGACGCTGGTCCTGGTCGGCCCGATGGGGGCCGGCAAGACGACGGTGGCGCGACTGCTGGCCGAGACGCTCGGCGGGCCGGCCCGCGACACCGACCACGACATCGAGGCCGCCGAGGGGCGCAGCGTCGCCGACATCTTCGTCGACGACGGGGAGGACCACTTCCGGGTGCTCGAGCGCGCCGCCGTCGCCGACGCGCTCTCCTCCCACGAGGGTGTGCTGTCCCTGGGCGGCGGAGCCGTCCTCGACCCGGCCACGCGGGCCCTGCTGGCCGACCACACGGTGGTCTTCCTGCGGGTCGGGCTGTCCGAGGCCGTCAAGCGGGTCGGGCTCGGGAGTGCCCGGCCGCTGCTGCTCGGCAACGTGCGGGGCCGGATCAAGGCGCTGCTCGACGAGCGCACGCCGGTCTACGAGAGCATCGCCGACCTCGTCGTCGACACCGATCACGTGGAGCCCGCCGACGTGGCCGAGGAGATCCGGAAGGCAGTGCTGTGACGTCCGAGGTGAGTCCCACGACCGGTCCGAGGACCGACACCGTGCTGCCGGTGCGCGGCGCGTCGCCGTACGACGTCGTGGTCGGCCGGGGCCTGGGCCACCGGCTGCCCGACATGCTCGGCCCGGACGTCGCCCGCGTGGCGGTGATCTGCCCCGAGCGGCTCGAGCCGTTCCTCGACGACCTGCTCGACGACCTCGACGCGCGCGGCCAGGTCGAGGTGATGATGCTGGCGGTCCCGGAGGGCGAGGAGGCCAAGCAGGCCGAGGTCGCCGCCGGGTGCTGGGAGGCGCTGGGGGAGCAGGGCTTCACCCGCTCCGACGCCGTGGTGACCGTCGGCGGCGGCGCCACCACCGACCTCGGCGGCTTCGTCGCCGCCACCTGGCTGCGTGGCGTGAAGGTGGTCCACGTGCCGACGACGCTGCTGGCGATGGTCGACGCCGCCGTCGGCGGCAAGACCGGCATCAACACCGAGGTCGGCAAGAACCTGGTCGGCGCCTTCCACGAGCCGGCCGGGGTGCTCTGCGACCTGGCGCTGCTGGAGACCCTCGACCGCGCCGAGCTGGTCAGCGGGCTGGGCGAGGTCGTCAAGTGCGGCTTCATCGCCGACCCCGAGATCCTGCGCCTGGTCGAGGAGACCGACCCCGCCGAGCTGGTCGCCGGCTCGCCGGTGCTGCGCGAGCTGGTCGAGCGCGCCATCCGGGTCAAGATCGACGTGGTGGTCGCCGACCTCAAGGAGACCGCCGGCACCGACGGCACCGGGGGTCACCCCGGGCGCGAGGCGCTCAACTACGGCCACACCCTGGCCCACGCCGTCGAGCGCGTCGAGGACTACGGCATCCGCCACGGGGAGGCCGTGGCCATCGGCTGCGTGTTCGTGGCCGAGCTGGCCCAGCGAGCCGGCTCGCTGTCGCCGGGCGACGTCGAGCGGCACCGCACGGCGTTCGGCCGGGTGGGGCTGCCGGTGGCCTACGACGGCGCCTCCTTCGAGGACCTGCTCGCGGTGATGCGCGTCGACAAGAAGGCCCGCGGCTCGCAGCTGCGCTTCGTCGTCCTCGACGGGATCGGGCAGCCCCGCGTGCTCGCCGGACCGAGCGAGCCCGACCTGCGCGCGGCGTACGCCGCCCTGGCCCCGGCAGGCGGTGCCCGGTGAAGGTGCTCGTGCTCAACGGGCCCAACCTGGGGAGGCTGGGCCGCCGCCAGCCCGAGATCTACGGCTCCACGACCCACGCCGAGCTCGCCGAGCAGTGCGTCGGGTGGGGCGCGGCCCTGGGCCTGGCGGTCGAGGTGCACCAGACCAACCACGAGGGCCAGCTGCTCGACCGGCTCAACGGCGCCGCCGACGACGCCACCCCGGTCGTGCTCAACGCCGGCGCGTGGACCCACTACTCCTACGCGCTCTACGACGCGTGCGCCCAGCTCACGGCACCGCTGGTCGAGGTGCACATCTCCGAGCCGCTGGAGCGCCCCGAGGAGTTCCGCCACACCTCGGTGATCACCCCGCACGCGGCGAGCGTGATCGCGGGCCAGGGCATCGACGGCTACCGGCAGGCACTGGAGTTCGTGGCCGCGGCGTCCGGGCGATAGAGTCGGCTGCTGCGGGAGAGGCGCCGCCGACGTCCGTCAGCCGCCCTCCCGGACCCCTGTCCTTACGAACGAAGGCTGAGTCGCGCGCATGGCAACGACCAACGACCTGAAGAACGGCATGGTGCTCAACCTCGACGGCCAGCTCTGGCAGGTCATCTGGTTCCAGCACCACAAGCCCGGCAAGGGCGGGGCCGTGGTGCGCTCGAAGCTGAAGAACATCGAGTCCGGCAAGACCGTGGACAAGACGTTCAACGCCGACGTGAAGGTCGAGGTCGCCAACGTCGACAAGCGCGACATGACCTACCTCTACAACGACGGCACGTCCTACATCTTCATGGACACCAGCTCCTACGAGCAGCTCGAGGTGGCTCCCGAGATCGTCGGCGACGCCTCGAACTTCCTGCTCGAGAACGAGCAGGCGATGATCGCCACCAACGACGGCCGCGTGCTCTACATCGAGCTGCCCGCGTCGGTGGAGCTCGAGATCATCTTCACCGAGCCGGGCCTGGCGGGCGACAGCGCCACCGGCCGCACCAAGCCGGCGACCCTCCAGACCGGCCACGAGATCCAGGTGCCGCTCTTCATCACGCAGGGGGAGAAGGTCAAGGTCGACACCCGCGACTCCTCCTACCTCGGCCGCGTCAAGTCCTGACGGGCCACCAGATGGGAGCCCGCTACAAGGCGCGCAAGCGTGCACTCGACCTGCTCTACGCCGCCGACATGCGCGGCGAGCAGGCCACGGTCACCCTCGACCGCTCGGTCGAGGAGGGCGAGGGCCCGAGCAACGCCTACACCACCGTGCTCGTCCGCGGGGTGGTCGACCACCAGGCCAGGATCGACGAGCTGCTGACGACGTACGCCGAGGGCTGGACGCTGGAGCGGATGCCCGCGGTGGACCGCAACGTGCTGCGGCTGGGCGTCTACGAGCTGCTCTACGCCGACGACGTGCCCGACGGCGTCGCGGTCAGCGAGGCGATGGCGCTGGTCCGTGAGCTCTCGACCGACGACTCGCCGCCGTTCGTCAACGGCATCCTCGGCGCCATCCAGCGTGACCGGTCCGGCGGCGCCTGACCCCCGACGTACGGTGTGCTCGTGAACGACACCTCAGGCCAGGCGGAGCAAGCAGCACGTGAGGTCCACTCCAGCGACACGATGGAGCACGTCAACCGGGCCGGGCTGGTGGCCTTCGGGGTCGTGCACCTCGTGCTCGGGTCGCTGGCGGTGCAGCTGGCCTTCGGCGACCGGTCCGGCTCGACCTCGACGTCGGGCGCCGTGCAGGAGCTCGCCCAGCAGCCGTTCGGCAGCGTGCTGGTCTGGCTGGTGGCGATCGGCATGGTCCTCTACTGCGGGGTCCAGCTGGTCGAGGCCGCCATCGGCCGGCGCGACGACGACGGAGCGAAGCGCACCCTCAAGCGGGCGATCTCGCTGGGCAAGGCGGTCGTCTACGGCGTGATCGCCTTCAGCGCCCTCAAGGTCGCGCTCGGCAAGGGCTCCAGCAGCGGCGAGCAGAGCACCGACTCGATGACCGGCAAGATCATGGACCTCCCGGGCGGCCAGGTGCTGGTCGGGCTGATCGGCGTCGGGATCCTCGTCACCGGCGGGGCCCTGGTGGTCAAGGGCGTCACCGACAAGTTCCTCGGCGACATCCAGGGGTCCGGGCAGCGGGGCGCCGACGGGACGGCCTACACCTGGGCCGGCCGGATCGGCTACACCGCGAAGGGCATCGCGGTCGGCATGATCGGCCTGCTCTTCGGCTACGCCGCCATCACCCACGACCCCGACAAGTCCGGCGGGCTCGACCAGGCGCTGACCGACGTGCTCGACCAGCCCTTCGGGCCCGTGCTGATCGCGGCGCTGGGCCTCGGGCTGGCCAGCTTCGGCGGCTTCTGCTTCGCCTGGGCCCGCCACCTCGACCGCTGAACCTGAGCCGCTCGCCGAGGTCGGCGTGCGAGGCTACGCGCATGGTGCAGCAGCGTGAGGTCGACGTGGTCGTGGTCGGACTGGGGCCCGGCGGCGAGTACGTCGCCCACAAGCTCGCCGACGCCGGCCTCGAGGTCGTGGGCGTCGAGATGTCGCTCGTGGGCGGTGAGTGCCCGTACGTCGGCTGCACCCCCTCCAAGCTGCTGGTGCGGGCCGCGCACACGCTGGCGGAGTCGCGGCACGCCGACGACCTCGGGGGCGAGGTCGACGTCCGCCCCGACTACCGTCTGCCGGCCCGGCGGATCGCCGAGTCGACCAACCACTGGACCGACGACTCGCACCGCGACCGGCTGGTCGAGGCGGGGGTCGAGGTGCTGCGCGGGCGCGGGCGGCTCGACGGGCCCGGGCGGGTCGTCGTGGAGCCCGCCGGTGACGACGACGGAGGCGCTGCGGTGCAGCTGACGGCCCGACGGGGCGTCGTGCTGGCGACAGGGACGAAGCCCTCCACGCTGCCGATCGACGGGCTGGACCAGACGCCGTACTGGACGAACCGCGAGATCTTCCACCTCGACGAGGCCCCGGCCAGCATGGCGGTGATCGGCGCCGGGGCGATCGGCTGCGAGCTGACCCAGGCCTTCGCGCGCTTCGGGACCGAGGTGGTGCTGCTGGAGGTCGCCGACCGCATCCTGGCGCCCGAGGAGCCCGAGACCAGCGCGGCGCTGCAGCGGGTGCTGGAGGCCGACGGGGTCGACGTCCGGACGGGGGTCACGATCGACCGGGTCGACCACGACGACGGCTTCCGGCTCGAGGTCGACGGCGAGACCCTCGAGGTCGAGCGGCTGCTGGTGGCCGCCGGGCGCACCACCCAGCTGACCGGGCTCGGACTGGCCTCGGTGGGTCTCGACGAGGACGCCGACGTGGTCGAGACCGACGAGCGGCTGCGCGCCGGCGAGCGGCTGTGGGCGGTGGGCGACATCACCGGCAAGGGCCCCTACACCCACGTCGCGCTCTACCAGGCCGGTTGCGTCGTGCGCGACCTGCTCGGCGAGGACGAGCCCGGGGCGGACTACCGCGCCGTCACCCGGGTGACGTTCACCGACCCCGAGGTGGGTGCCGTCGGCCTGACCGAGGAGGAGGCCCGCGAGGCCGGGCTGCCGGTGGCCACCAGCCTGGCCGAGATCCCACGCTCGAGCCGCGGGTGGATGCACGGCGACGGCAACGACGGGATCATCAAGCTCGTCGCCGACACCGAGCGCGGGGTGCTGGTCGGGGCCACGGCCATGGCGCCCTACGGCGGCGAGGTCCTGGGGCTGCTCTCGGCCGCGGTCCACGCCGAGATCCCGATCACGACGCTGCAGCGCATGCACTTCGCCTACCCGACCTTCCACCGCACCATCGAGGTGGCGCTGCGCGACCTCGCCTGACCTGGCCTGACCTCGCCTGACCTCGCGCCCGACCTCACCAGGCGGATGCCAGGGTGGGGGCATGACGGACACCATCGAAGTCGACCTCGTCGTCGTCGGGCTCGGCCCCGGTGCGGAGACCCTGGCCAGCGGTGCAGCGGAGGCGGGCCTGCGGGTCGTCGCCCTCGACAAGCACCTGGTCGGCGGTGAGTGCCCCTACTACGGCTGCGTGCCGTCCAAGATGATGGTCCGCGGCGCCGACCTGCTGGCCGAGGCCGGCCGGGTCGGCGGCCTGGCGGGGGAGGCCGCGGTGACCCCCGCGTGGGGACCGGTCGCCACGCGGATCGCCGAGGAGGCCACCTCGCACTGGGACGACCAGGTCGCGGTGGACCGCCTCGTCGAGGCCGGGATCACCTTCCACCACGGCATCGGCCGCCTCGACGGCGCCGGGCGCGTCACCGTGCAGCTGCCCGACGGCAGCGCCGGGCCGACGTACGTCGCGAGGCGGGGGGTCGTGCTCAACACCGGCACCCGTCCGGGCGTGCCGCCGGTCCCGGGCCTGGCGGACACGCCGTACTGGACCAACCGTGACGCCGTGCAGGTCACGGACCTGCCCGCGTCGCTGATCGTGGTCGGCGGTGGGCCGATCGCCGCGGAGATGACCCAGGTCTTCGCGCGCTTCGGGGTGCAGGTGACGCTGCTGCAGCGCGGCCCCCGGATCCTGGAGCGGCTCGAGCCGGAGGCCGGAGAGCTGGTGCAGGACGTCTTCGTCCACGAGGGCATCCGCGTGATGACCGGTGTGGAGACCTCGTCGGTGGCCTACGACGAGGGGCGGTTCACCGTGACCCTCGGCGACGGTCAGCAGGTGAGCGCCGACAAGCTGCTGGTGGCCGCGGGCCGCACGCCCAACCTCGACGACGTCGGCCTGGAGACCGTCGGGCTCGACCCGACGGCCCGCACGGTCGAGGTCGACGAGCGGCTGCGTGCGGGGGAGAAGCTGTGGGCGATCGGCGACATCACCGGCAAGGGGGCCTTCACCCACGTCGCGATGTACCAGGCCGCGCACGCGCTGGCCGACATCCTCGAGCAGGACAGCCAGGAGGCGACCTACCACGCGCTCCCGCACGTGACCTTCACCGATCCGGAGGCGGCGGCCGTCGGGATGACCGAGCAGGAGGCCCGCGACGCCGGGCTCTCGGTGCGGGTCGGCTCGACGCCGCTGGAGAGCTCGTCGCGGGGGTGGCTGCACGGTCCCGGCGGGCGGGGCCTGATCAAGGTCGTGGAGGACGCCGACCGCGGGGTCCTCGTGGGGGCCACCGTCGTCGGTCCCTCGGGGGGCGAGGTCCTGGGCTTCCTGGCCGTCGCGGTGCACGCGGAGGTGCCGGTGTCCACGCTGCGCAACATGATCTACGCCTACCCGACCTTCCACCGGGCGATCGAGACCGCGCTGGGCGACCTGGGCTGAGGCTCAGCGGGGCGAGACGGCGACCAGGGCCGTCGTCGCCACCAGCGCCGCGAGGGCCAGCGCCAGCTCGACGGCCACCACCAGCAGCGGTGCGTGGTGCTGCCGGACCGAGGCGTCGCCCTCCGACGGGGGAGCGCCGGCCGTGCGGACGGCGTGCCGGCGCCCGTGGTGGCCCACGCGGAGCAGGAGCAGCAGCACGAGCGTCTTGAGGACCACCAGGAGCCCGTAGGACGAGGTCACCAGCGAGCCCAGGCTCCCGGCGACCACCAGTGCCTGGACCGCCCCGGTGACCAGCAGCACCCCGGCGCTCACCGTCGCCACACGCGCGAACAGGGGTGCGACGACGTCGAGCCGGTGCACGTCCTCCCGGCCGACCAGCAGCACGGCCAGCGCCACGATGCCGCCCAGCCACGCGGCCGCCGCGAGCACGTGACCGCTGCTGGCGGCGGCCTCGACGCTCGCCCAGCGTCCGTCGGGGTCCTCGGACCGCACCACCAGGCTCACGGCGAGCACCACGACCACCGCGAAGGCGAAGCCCTGACGCCAGCCCGCGATCCGGCCGCGGACCAGGTCGGGGAGGAAGAACGCCGCGGCGCTGAGTGCGGCGAGCCGCACCAGCAGCGCCGTGCCCGAGGTGGCGCCGAGGAAGTCGCCGAGCGCCTGGCCGCCGGCCGTGAGCCGGACGAGCGGGTCGGCCAGGGTGCCGAGCAGCATCAGCCCGATGCCGCCGACCGCCAGGCCGGTGAGCCGACGGTCGCGGGTGCCACCCGGCCACACCAGGATCCAGAAGGCCAGGGTGCCGGCGAGCAGCACGTAGCCGACGTACGTGACGGTGCGCAGCACGTCGAGCCAGAGGTCGGTCACCTGTCCCTCACCTCCGGACCGCCCGGCGGGTCCGCCTCATGCGCTCTCGCGCAGGTCGAGCTGCATCACGACCAGCGCGTCCTCGCGGGGCAGGTCGACGTTGACCCGCAGCAGTGGTGGCGTCCCGGCGGCGCACGGCTCGGCGGGGAGCGCGGCGAGGGGACAGGCCAGGTTGCGCACGTCGTCACCCCAGGTGGCCATGGCGACCGGGAGCTCGTCGGGCACCGAGGTCGTGAGCGGCCTGAACGCGGCCAGCGCCCGGCCGGAGGTCGAGGGCACACTCCGGACGACCGCGCCGTCGAGCTGGTAGCGCAGGACGTAGGCCCGGGTCGGCTTGTCGAGGGAGACGGTGGTGACGCCGGTGACGCCGCCGGGGGCCGGCACCGCCTGGTCGTCGACACTGACCGTGAGCAGGGAGGCGGAGGGGACGGCGTCGGTGAAGCCGCTCCCCGCCTCGGACAGGTCCGGGGTGCTCAGCTCGATCGTGCGGGTCGGTGCGGCCAGCAGCACCCACTCGGCGACGTCCAGGGTCGTGCCGTCGGTGGGTCGCGCGACCACCAGGATGCCGGCCTCCGACACCCCGGGCCCGTCCTGGGGCAGCGGGGTCGGCGGCGGCTTGCCTCGCACGTCCTGCGGGACCTGCTTGGCCACCTCGCCCTGCTGCCCCGACCCGTCGTCGGACGCGGAGGCGGGGGTGGCGGGCAGCTCGTCGGCCACCCGGTTGACGACGACGGCTCCCAGGAGCAGGGCCGCGACCGACGCGGCGCCGGCGGCACGACGCGCGGCCGGACGCCTGAGTCGCGAGGTCACGTCACGAACCTCTCACACCGGGGCAACGAAAATCTGGCCACCCGCGGCATGTGCACCCCCTGCGTATCCTGGGCGGCGGGAACCACCGGAGGAGTCTCCGGTGGGTTGAGGGGTGAAGCTCATGGCGCGACGTCAGGCAGCATGGATGATGGTGGTGCTCGGCGGCGCCGTGGGTCTCGCGGGGCTCGGAGCCGCCCCGAGCCAGGCGAAGTCGAGCGCCGAGATCTACGTCGTGCAGGGGATCCCCGGGAGGGCCCTCGACATCACGCTCGACGGCGACCTCGTGGAGGAGGACGTCGCCACCTCGACCGTGGCCGGCCCGTTCGACGTCGACCCGGGCTCGAGCACGCTCACGGTCACCGACGGCGACGAGACCGTGCTGGAGCGCACCATGGACGTCGCGCCGGGGTCCAGCTCCGACGTGGTCGTGCACCTGGCCAGCTCCACGACGGCCCCGCCCGAGGCCACGGTCTTCGACAACGACCTCGACGCCGTGCCCCAGGGCAAGGGCCGGCTGACGGTGGCGCACACCGCCGCCCTCCCGCCGGCCGACATCCGGGTCGACGGCAGGGTGCTGTTCTCCAACGTGGCCAACGGGGAGTCGCTGAGCCTCGTGGTGCCGATGGGGACCTACGGCGTCGACATCGTGCCCACCGGGAAGCGCTCGCCCCGCTTCCTCGGACCGCTCGAGCTGTCCGTGTCGGCCCGGTCCCTCAACCGGGTCTACGCCGTGGGCGACCCCGACGGCGAGAGCATGAACGTCGCCGTCCACGTCCTCAGGACGTCCGCGAGCGGGTCGGCTGCACCCACCGAGGTCAACACCGGGACCGGTGGCCAGGCGGTCGGCTTCACCCGCGGGTACTCACCGCTGCTCCCGTGACCCCCCGGCGCGCCCTGGGGGCCGGGATGGTGCTGCTCGCGCTCTGCGGGGCCGGCCTCGGCTGCGCCGCGGAGGCGCAGTCGACCGGTCAGGACCCGGCTGCGAGCTCCGCGCCGGCGCGGACGCCGGAGCCGGGCGCGGAGGCCGACGGGACGCCGGGCGTCGTGCCGGAGGCGCGGGAGGGCAGTGTCGCTGCCTCGCAACGGGTCACCTTCGTCCCCCGAACGGTCTCGCTGCCCGGAGGCTCGGCTGCCGACGTGCTGCCTGCGTCGACGGTGCGCGGTGAGCTCGTGGTGCCCGAGGACGTCCGTCACGTCGGCTGGTGGGACGGCAGCGCCTTCGTCGGCGATGCCTTCGGGACCACCGTGATCGCCGGTCACGTCGACTCCGCCACCGGGGGTCTGGGCTACTTCGCCCGACTGCTGTCGATCACGCCGGGGGAGCGGATCACCCTGGGCGCGGGCCCGCACCGCCTGGCCTACCGGGTCACGTCGGCGGAGACGGTGACCAAGCAGGCGCTGGCCACCTCTGCGGAGATCTTCGACCAGACCGGGCCGCACCGCCTGGTCCTGATCACCTGCACCGGCGCCTACCGGCCCGGTCGCGGTTACGACAGCAACCTGGTCGTGACCGCGGAGCCGCTCGGCCTGGCTCGCTGAGCCGGGTCTGGCCAATGCCTGCCCGGGCCCCGGGTCTCGTGGCATAAGGTCGGGCCGACCTTCTCGCCCGACTCTCGGAGGAACACATGACGCGGTGGCCAGAGGACCCGTCGAGCCACGACGTGCCCCAGCCCGCTGGGCCGGTCGGAGATCCGCTGAGCGACCCGATCCCGGGCTTCCCCGGCCCGGCCTCGGACCAGCACCAGGCCGAGGACCAGCACCAGGCCGACCAGCCCGAGGCGACCCCGTTCCTGGCCACGTCGCCGCCGTCCGGCCCCCCAGCCGGCCCACCGTCCGGCCCACCGTCCGGCCCACCGTCCGGCCCGCCGCTGTCCGGGCCGCCCCCGGTGGGGGCCCCGACGAGCCCCCCGACGAGCCCGCCGCCCGTGGGCCCGCCGAGCTCGCACCACCGGGCTCCCGCGACAGGAGCCCTCGTGCCTGGGGGCGAGGAGGAGGAGCAGGGCCGCTTCATGTCGGCCACCGACTTCCTCGACCGCCGCGACGCCCACGTGCAGATCGGCCCCGCCAGCTGGGGCTGGCGCGGTCAGGTGCGTCGCTGGAGCGGCGGGGTGATCCGGCCCAAGATGGGCGCCAAGGAGATGGCCTACCAGAACGACCGGGCGCTGATCCAGAAGGACTTCGACGGCCCCCGCACGATCGCGTTCATCAACCCCAAGGGCGGCGCGGCCAAGACCACCGGCGTGCTCGCCGCGGGCTACACCTTCGGCACCGTGCGCGGCGGCGGCGTGGTGGCCTGGGACAACAACGAGACCCGCGGGACCCTGGGCATCCGCGGCACCCGCAGCGCCCACCGCAACACCACCCGCGAGCTGCTCGAGGACCTCGGACGCTTCAAGGACGTCTACCAGTCGCGCATCGGTGACCTCGGCGCCTTCGTGCGGTCGCAGGGCGACGCGCACTTCGACGTCCTCGCCTCCGACGAGCGGCCCGACGTCACCGGCACGATCCGGGGTGAGGACTTCCGCGAGGTCCATCGTCTGCTCGAGCGGTTCTACCGGGTGATCCTGGTCGACACCGGCAACAACATGCGTGCCGAGAACTGGCTGGCCGCCGCCGAGGCCGCCGACCTGCTCGTGGTGACCAGCACGATCCGTGAGGACACCGGCTACAGCGGGCTGTGGATGCTCGACGCGCTCCAGGACGCCGGCTACCAGAACCTCAAGTACAAGACCGTCACCGTGCTGTCCGACCCCTCGGCCCAGGTGGACCCCAAGCTGGCCGAGGACCTCACGCAGGTCTACGAGCAGCGCACCCGCGGTGTCTACCGGGTGCCCTACGACCCGGCCCTGGTGTCCGGGTCGGTGGTGCCCTACGCCCAGCTGTCCGAGGCCACCCGTCGCTCCTGGCTGCGGGCCTGCGCCGGGATGTCCGCCGCACTCTGACCGGAGCGAGCGGCAGCGCGCGAGGCACGAGCGCGCTGCGTGGGCGAGCGAAGGTCGAGCAAGCGCGCGGCTGAGGGACGAAGCCGCGACCACGCGTCGAGACCCGGTGATCGCATCGGGTCGTCGTCGCGAGGGGCCGCCGCTGTCCGGGGCTCAGACGCCGGGGCCGCCGAGCCCGGCGTCGCGGGCCAGGGCGACGGCCTCGGCCCGGCTGCGGGCGCGCAGCTTGCCGAGCACGTCGCTGACCCGGTTGCGCACGGTCTTGGGGGAGAGGAAGAGCCGTCGGGCGATCTCGGCGTTGTCGAGACCGTCGGCCAGGAGCGTGAGCACCTCGCGCTCGCGCTCGGTGAGGTCGGGGAACGGCAGCGCCCCGCCCGCGGAGGCCGGTCGGGAGAAGAAGGCCACCACGCGCGCGGCCACGCCGGCTCCGAAGACGGCCTCTCCCGAGGCGACAGCGAGCACCGAGCGGTGCACCGCCAGGCCGTCGGCCTCCTTGAGCAGGTAGCCGCGGGCGCCGGCCCGCAGCGCGGCGAACACCGAGGCGTCGTCCTCGTCCATGGTGAGCACCAGCACCTTGACGTCGGGCTGGGTCGCCGTGATCCGTGCGGTGGCCTCGATCCCGCCCAGCCCGGGCATCCGCAGGTCCATCAGCACCACGTCGGGGGCGGTCCGGGCAACGACCCGCACCGCCTCCTCGCCCTCGGCCGCCTCGGCCACCACCTCGATGTCGTCGAGCTCGTCGAGCACCGCTCGCATCCCCTGGCGGAAGACCGGGTGGTCGTCGACGAGCACGACACGGACGGGTGGGTCGACGACCTGGCCGACCGGCGCGCCGACCACCGGGCCGCTCACGAGCGGGCTCCTTCCTGGAGGGGGATCGTCGCGCGCACCCGGCAGCCACCGCCGGGGGCGACGCCGACCTCGCAGCGGCCGCCGACCTCAGCGGCCCGCTCGCTCATGCTGCGCAGCCCGATCCCGTGTCCGGCAGGGCCGTGCAGGCCCTGCCCGTTGTCGTCGACCGTGAGCACCAGCGCCCGGTCCTCGACGCCGGCCACCATGCTCAGCGTGCTCCCGGCGCTGTGCCGCAGCGCGTTGGTGACCGCCTCGGCGGCGATCGCGTACGTCGCCACCTCGACCGCCGCCGGCAGCACCGGCGGCAACCTCAGCTCGGTGTGGCACTCGGGGGAGTCGATGTCCTCGACCAGCCCGGCCAGGGCCCCGGCGAGACCCCGCTGGTCGAGCACCGGTGGCCGGAGCCCGTGGACGATGCTGCGTACGTCGGTCACCGTGGCGCGCAGCCGGTCGCGGATCGCGGCCGCTCGGTCGGCTCCGACGTCGTCGCCGGTGCGTCGCAGCCGCGTGACGAGAGCCTCGAGCTGGTGGGCCGTGCCGGCCAGCGTCGGGCCGAGACCGTCGTGCAGGTCGTCGCGCAGCCGGCGCCGCTCCTCCTCCCGGGCGGTCACGATCCGGGCTCGCGACGCCGAGACGTCGGCCACGAGCCGCCCGGCGTAGGCGAGGGTGGCTGCCCGCGAGGCGACCTCGGCGATGGCCCCCAGCTCCTCGGCCCCGAGGCGCTCGCCGGGGCGGCGCAGCCCGGCCCGCAGCTCGCCCATCGGCTGCCCGAGCACCACCGCCCGCTCCGCGTGCCACGTCGGGACCGGTCGACCAGCGGCGGCGACCTCGCGACCGGCCGGGTCCACGAAGGCCACCCACGGCAGTCGCAGGGCCCGACGGAGCGCGTCGACGAGCAGACGTAGCGCCTCGTCGGCCTCGTCGGCCGGCGCGATGTGTCGCCCCACCCGGGCCACGACGGCGTAGGGGTCGCGTCGGTGGCCGAAGAGCAGGCGGTCCACCGCGCGCTGGACGACGGTGCGTCCTCCGGCCGCGGCCAGTGCGGCCCCGGCGACGAGCAGGAGGCCCGGCCCCGACGTCGCCCCGACCGACCCGAGGAGCAGCACGGCTCCGGCGTACGCCGAGACCACGAGGGCCGAGACCACGACGAGCACCAGCGTCCGGTTGAGAGCCACCTCGACGTCGAGCAGGCCGTGACGCAGGATCGCGATCGCGATCGCGACCGGGGGGCCCAGCAGACCGATCGCCATCACGATCTCCCGCCACGAGTCGCCGGGCACGGGCAGGGCGAAGCCGACCACCAGCAGCGTGCCACCGAGCAGCAGCCACTGCATCTGGGCCCGGTGCCGTCCGACGGCTCGGCGGGTGCGCAGCAGGACGCTGACCAGGCCGAGCAGGTTGCCGACGAAGATGCAGGTCATCGAGCCCGTCAACGTGACGGGGCGCAGCCACGGCCAGGGCACCGACCACGGGTTGGCCACCCCGGGGGCGATGTCGGTGGTGACCGGCGCCAGCATCCGCGACACCACCGTCACTCCGGCGACCACCAGGACCCCGACCACGACCGCGCGCCAGCGGCGGGTGAGCGCCCGCCCGTCGGGGAAGAGCAGCAGGGTCAGCGGGAGGACGTAGAAGTAGGGGGCGAAGCCCCACACGGCCACCCAGGCGGCCAGGTCGGCCAGCGGCAGGTCGCGGCCGGGGAGCCCGGCGATCGCGGCGTAGTACCCCGCCACGTGGTAGGGCCCGACGAGGGCGGCCGAGACCAGGATCCAGCCGACGGGGTTGCGGGGTGCCGCCCGCACCACCAGCGCCCCGGCGACCGGCCACGCCATGCCCAGCACGAGGTCGCCCCACAGCGCGGGCGCGACGTACGTGCGGGTCGAGAGCCACTCCGAGAGCGGACGCGCCAGGACGCAGCAGGCCACGCTCACGAGCGCCAGCGCGGCGGCCAGCGGCGGGCGCCACCCGGGGGAGCCGCTGCCCGGCGCGGCCACGGGTGGCGTCGCCACGGCTGTGCGCGCCTCCATGCGCCGCATCCTGCCACCGGGAGGGCCGCTGGTGGCCGGTTCGCGAGCAGGTCGGGCGGAACAGGGACGCCGGTCCCTCGTGGCCGGGACGGCGGGCGCCGGAGCGTGGGTCCCGCGGTGCGGGACAGCCCCGCGCCTCGCGAACCCGACCAGGAGAGACACCATGACGACCCTCGAACCCCAGACCTCGCCCCACCCCGGGGAGCCCGCCGCACCGGACACCGGGCGCCGGGGCCGTGCCCGGTGGGCCCTCACCGGCTCGCTGACCGGCCTGCTCGGGATGGGCGCCACCCTCGTGAGCGACGTGCACGTGATGTCGTGGGTCGACACGACCACCACCGCGGAGATCGTCGGCGACGTCAGCCGGGTCACCGCTCACGTCAGTGTCGTGCTCGGCTTCCTCACGGTCGTCGGCCTGCTCGTGCTCTCCGCCCAGTGGCGCCGCCTCGTCGAGCCGCGGGTCGCGCACAGCACGGCGGCGCGGGTGGTCACCCACGGCCTGCTCGCCGCGTCCGGTGCGCTGGCGTTGGGCTACGGGTTCAAGGGGATGCTGGCCGTCTACCTGCCCGGCGGCCTGGACGCGGGGGCCTACGACCGTGACGCGCTCTACGTCATGTACGTCCTCAACGACTTCGGCAGCTACATCGGCTGGCTCGGGGTGACGGTCGCGGCCGGCGCGGTGGCCTGGATGGCCCTGCGCGAGCGGACGATCAGCCGCTGGATCGGCGTCTGGAGCCTGCTGCCGGTCGCCGCGGTCACCGCCATGGTCGCCCTCACCGGCCTGCCCGGCTTCCCCGGCGTGATCACCCCGGTGTGGATGGTCGTCGCCTTCGCCGGCCTCGCCCTCGGCCGCAGCCCCGTCACCCGCTGAGGCTCGCTTGCGCTCGCACCTCGACCACCGCTGGGGAGCGCTGGTTGAGGTGTGAGGGCCGTCAGGCCCGAGCCACGAGGCCGGGCGCGCGGTGAGGGTGGTTTCGTGGCTCGCTTGCGCTCGCACCTCGACCACCGCCGGGGATCGCTGGTTGAGGTGTGAGGGCCGTCAGGCCCGAGCCACGAAGCCGGGCGCGCGGTGAGGGTGGTTTCGTGGCTCGCTTGCGCTCGCACCTCGACCACCGCCGGGCATCGCTGGTTGAGGTGTGAGGGCCGCCAGGCCCGAGCCACGAAACCAACGTCCGCCGGGCTCAGGACCCCTGCGGTTGAGCGGGAAAACTTTACCCAACTACTTTCGCGGACCCCTGTGCACAACCCCGATTTCGGGGTCCGACTGTCGGTGGCCCCTGCTGCAATAGACCCATGACCGAAGCAGCGCAGACCACCACCGAGACCCTCCTCGGTGAGCTGCGCACGGCCAACACCGACATCGCTCAGGTCGAGATCCGCAAGCTCGAGCTGACCGTGGAGTGGGCGGTCGAGAACACCGTCGAGGCCGACGGGGAGTGGGCCGCCCACCAGGTCAGCCTGTTCGGCGATCGGGCCCTGCCGATCGCCGGGCCGGGGGCGCCGTCTGGTCTCGGAGTTCGCGCTGATGGAGTACGCCGCCGCGCTGGGCCTGTCGACCGACTCCGGCAAGGCCTACGTCGGCAAGACCCTCGAGCTGCGCTACCGCCTGCCGCGGCTCTGGGAGCAGGTGGTGACCGGGCGGGTGCCGGTGTGGCGGGCGATGCGGGTGGCTGAGCACACCACCTGCCTTCCCGATGGCCGCCGCGGCCGAGGTCGACAAGGCGCTCGCCCCAGCGGCCGGGACGTGCTCGTGGGCCCAGATCGGCCGGCTCGTCGAGGAGGCCCTGGCCCGCCACGACCCCGCCGAAGCCGAGGAGCGCCGCCGAGCGCGCGGCCGACGGACGGCGGTTCGACGTCGAGACCGACCTGGTCGACACCGCCGGCACCGTCCAGGTCACCGGCTGCCTCGACCTCGGCCGACGCGCTGGACCTCGAGGCCGCCGTCAGCCGGTCCGCCACCCAGCTCGCCGAGCTCGGCTCCACCGAGTCCCTCGACGTACGCCGCTCGATGGCGGTGGGTGAGATCGCCCGCCAGCAGCTCGCCCTCGACCTCGACACCGGCGAGATCCACCCCGGCCGGGGTCGGGCCGTGGTGCTCCACGTCCACCTCACCGACGCCGCCATCGACCGGGGTCGGCGGCAACGTCGCACGCTGCGGCAACACCCGCACCCCCGTCCTGCTCGACCAGGTGCGCGACTGGTGCCAAGCAGCGGGCCAGATCACCGTGGTCCCGATCATGGACCTCGGTGCGCACCACCACGTGGAGGCCTACGAGATCCCGGACCGGATCAAGACCCAGACCGAGCTGCTCAACCACACCTGCGTCTTCCCCCACTGCACCCGCCGCGCCGAGCGCTGCGACCACGACCACATCGACCCCCACCAACCCGACGGCACCGGCGGCGCCACCTGCTCGCACAACATCGCGCCCCTCTGCCGACGACACCACCGCGCGAAGACGCACGGCCGGTGGCGCTACCGCCGGATCCATCCCACCGGCTACGAGTGGACCACCCCGCACGGCTACCGGCTCCTCCGCGACCACTACGGCACCCACCCAGCCGTCCCGCCCGACGGTCCACCCGACCACCACCCCGCGCCGCCGCGCGACCCCGCACCCGGCGAACCCTGACCACCCCGCCCCGAGCCCCGGCGTACCCCACCACGCCGGGGCCACCGGCACGCCCGCCCACCGACCGCAACCAGCCGTGGCGCCGACCGGTCGCGCGCCCGCGGATTGGTCACCAACCGCACCCCGCGCGCCAGAATCTCTGCGGTTTGGTCCCAAACCGACGACCGCAGGCCGCCTTGACTGCGGTTTGGTCCCAAACCGACGACCCGAACCCGCGGCCCGGCGGTCGGCGCAGTCGTCGGTCTGCCGGCAGGCGCACGTGTCGCCGTGGACACGGGGGAGGAGCCGGGGGCCTGGTCGATCGTCCCCCGCATACCGCTGGCGTGCTCCTGCCTGACGGCCACGCGTCTGGCCCCCCAGGTCGACCGGGCGCTCGACCCCGCAACCGGCGCCGGGGCAGGATCAGCCCATGAGCCAGCCCGAGGAAGTTCTGCGCCTGGTGGTCCACGGACACGTGCAGGGGGTGTGGTTCCGCGAGAGCTGTCGGCAGGAGGCCGTCGCCCACGGCGTACGCGGCTGGGTCACCAACCGCGAGGACGGCGCGGTCGAGGCGGTGCTCGCCGGCCCGACCGAGGCCGTGCGGGCGATGGTGGAGTGGGCCCGCACCGGTCCGCCGCGGGCCAGGGTCGACCGCGTCGAGACCGCGGCGGCCGAGGACCCCGGACACGCCGGCTTCGAGGTGCGCTGAGTGGAGGTGCACCGCGCCGCGTTGTGGGGCGGGCGCTAGCGTCGGCGGCATGCGCGCAGTGGTCTACCGGGAGCCAGGTCCGTCGTCCGTCCTCGAGGTGGTGGAGCGCGAGACTCCCGCACCGGGCCCGGGGCAGGTGCGGGTGCGACTGGTCCGGGCCGGGGTCAACCCGACCGACTGGAAGTTCCGCGCCGGGATGATGAGCGGCGGGCACACCGAGGTGACGCCCGGTCAGGACGGCGCCGGTGAGATCGAGGCGGTCGGCGCCGACGTCGACGCGGCCCGGGTCGGCGAGCGGGTGTGGGTCTACCTCGCCCAGCACGCCCTGCCCTACGGCACCGCCGCGGAGCAGGTCGTGGTGCCGGCCGCGCAGGCGGTCCGGCTGCCCGACGGCGCGTCGTACGACCTGGGCGCGAGTCTCGGCGTCCCCGCCGTCACGGCCCACCGGGCCCTGACCGCCGGCGAGGCGGTCACCGGCCTCGGCCCCGGGACGCTGTCGGGCCAGACCGTCCTGGTCGCCGGCGGCGCCGGCGCGGTCGGCAACGCCGCCATCCAGCTCGCCACCTGGTCGGGCGCCACCGTCGTCACCACGGTCAGCGGCGACCAGAAGGCCGCGCTCGCCACTGCGGCCGGCGCCCACCACGTCGTCAACTACCGCACCGAGGACGTCGTGGCCCGGATCGCCGAGATCGCCCCCGACGGCGTCGACCTGGTCGTCGAGGTCGCTCCGGCCCAGAACCTCGCGCTGGACCTGGAGGTGGTGCGCAACCGCGGCACCATCGCCTACTACGCCAACAACGGCGGCGAGGAGGCCACGCTGCCGCTGCGCCCGAGCTTCTCCAAGAACGTGCGCCTCCAGGGCCTGCTGCTCTACACCCTCGGCGAGGACCTGCTCAGCGCGGCCACGGTCGACGTGACCGCGGCGGTCGAGGCGGGCGCCCTGCGCGTCGGCGAGGACGTGGGTGTGCTGCTGCACCACTACTCCCTGGAGGAGACCGCGGCCGCGCACGACGCCGTCGAGCAGGGGGCCGTGGGCAAGGTGCTGATCGACCTGGCCTGAGCGCGTCCGCCGGTTGAGAAGCCGGGTGCGCCGGTGCGGGTCCCGGACCGGTGGCGCGCTAGGCTGCGCGGAGCCCGACATCCTTTAACGAGCCGTCCCGAGAGGCGGAGAAGGAGGTCACGAGCACCGTGTGTGCCGAGCCTGCTCCCGACAGTCCCACCCCGAGTCGGACCCCGACGTTCCCCAGCGGACGAGTGGTCCTCGACGCCCGTGACATCACCCGGGCGCTGACCCGGATCTCGCACGAGATCCTCGAGCGCAACAAGGGCGCCGACGACCTGCTGCTGCTCGGGATCCCGCGCCGCGGGGTGCCGCTGGCGCACCGGATCGCCGAGCGGATCTCCGCCGTCGAGGGGTACGACGTCCCGGTCGGCTCGCTCGACGTGACGATGTACCGCGACGACCTGCGCCTCAAGCCGGCCCGGACCCTGATGCACACCGAGATCCCCGGCGACGGGGTCGACGAGCGCACCGTGGTCCTGGTCGACGACGTGCTCTTCTCCGGCCGCACGATCCGCGCCGCCCTCGACGCGCTGGGCGACGTCGGGCGCCCGCGGGCGGTGCAGCTCGCGGTGCTGGTCGACCGCGGCCACCGCGAGCTGCCGATCCGCGCCGACTTCGTCGGCAAGAACCTCCCGACCTCGCTGGTCGAGCGGGTCAGCGTGCGGCTGGCCGAGACCGACGGGGTCGATGCCGTCTCCATCGACGGCACCCCGGCCGGGGCGTCGACGTGAAGCGCCACCTGCTGAGTGCGGGGGACCTCACCCGCGACGACGCCGAGCTCGTGCTGAGCACCGCCGAGGAGATGCGCTCGCTGGCGGACCGGCCGATCAAGAAGCTCCCCGCGCTGCGCGGCCGCACCGTGGTCAACCTGTTCTTCGAGGACTCCACCCGGACCCGGATCTCCTTCGAGGCCGCCGCCAAGCGGCTCTCGGCCGACGTGATCAACTTCGCGGCCAAGGGCTCCAGCGTCAGCAAGGGCGAGAGCCTGAAGGACACCGCGCTCACGCTCGAGGCGATGGGCGCCGACGCGGTCGTGGTCCGCCACGGCGCCAGCGGCGCGCCGCACCGGCTGGCCCACTCCGGGTGGGTGCGCTCCAGCGTGGTCAACGCCGGCGACGGCACCCACGAGCACCCCACGCAGGCCCTGCTCGACGCCTTCACGATGACCCGCCACCTGGGGCCGCTCGACGGCCGGCGGATCGCCGTGGTCGGCGACGTGCTGCACAGCCGCGTCGCACGCTCCAACGCGCTGCTGCTGCACACGCTCGGCGCCGAGGTGACGCTGGTCGCGCCGCCGACGCTGCTGCCGGTCGGCATCGAGACCTGGCCGGTCGAGACGTCGTACGACCTGGACGCCGTGCTGCCCAAGGCGGACGCCGTGATGATGCTGCGGGTCCAGCGGGAGCGGATGAACGGCGGCTTCTTCCCGACACCGCGCGAGTACTCCCGCCGCTACGGCCTCGACAACCGCCGGATGGCGACCCTGCAGGACCACACGATCGTGATGCACCCCGGCCCGATGGTCCGCGGCATGGAGATCAGCGCCGACGTGGCCGACTCCCCGCGCTCGGTCATCGTCGAGCAGGTCACCAACGGGGTGGCGGTGCGGATGGCCGTGCTCTACCTGCTGCTCAGCGGCTCCGACGAGACCCCCGACCCCCACGAGGAGACCCTGGCGTGAGCGCCTACCTGATCACCAACGTCGCCGTCCTCGACGGCGAGCCCGGCGACCTGCTGCTGCGCGACGGTGTCGTGGCCTCGGTGGTCGAGCCTGCCGAGACCGGTGACGGGGTCTCGGCAAGCTCGACCACCGGCGACGGCGACGTGGTCGAGATCGACGGCACCGGGCTGATCGCCCTGCCCGGCCTGGTCGACCTGCACACCCACCTGCGCGAGCCCGGCCGCGAGGACGCCGAGACCGTCGAGACCGGCACCCAGGCGGCCGCGATGGGCGGCTTCACCGCCGTGCACGCGATGGCCAACACCGACCCGGTCGCCGACACCGCGGGCGTGGTCGAGCAGGTGTGGCGGCTGGGCCGCGAGGCCGGCTACTGCGACGTCTACCCGGTCGGGGCGGTCACCGTCGGGCTGGCGGGGGAGCGGCTGGCCGAGCTCGGGGCGATGGCCGACTCCGCGGCACGGGTCCGGGTCTTCTCCGACGACGGCCACTGCGTCAGCGACGCGGTCCTGATGCGCCGCGCGCTCGAGTACGTCAAGGCCTTCGACGGCGTCGTCGCCCAGCACGCGCAGGAGCCCCGGCTCACCGAGGGCGCCCAGATGAACGAGGGCGAGCTCTCGGGCCGCCTCGGGCTGGCCGGCTGGCCGGCGGTCGCCGAGGAGGCGATCATCGCCCGCGACTGCCTCCTCGCCGCCCACGTCGGCTCCCGCCTGCACGTGTGCCACGTCTCGACCGCCGGCTCGGTCGAGATCGTGCGCGACGCCAAGCGCAAGGGCTGGAACGTCACCGCCGAGGCCTGCCCCCACCACCTGCTGCTCACCGACGAGAAGGCGACGACGTACGACCCGATCTTCAAGGTCAACCCGCCGCTGCGCACCGCCGCCGACACCGAGGCGCTGCGCGCCGGGCTCGCCGACGGCACCATCGACATCGTCGCCACCGACCACGCGCCGCACCCCCACGAGGACAAGGACTGCGAGTGGGCCGCGGCTGCCTTCGGGATGCTCGGGCTCGAGACCGCGCTCTCGATCGTGCAGGAGACGATGGTCGACACCGGGCTGCTCGACTGGGCCGGCGTCGCCGAGCGGATGTCCTACGCCCCTGCCCGGATCGGCCGCGTGACCGACCACGGCCGCCCCCTCGAGGAAGGAGCCCCCGCCAACGTGGTGCTCTACGACCCCCACGCCCGTCGCACGATCGAGGCCTCGCAGTCCGCCTCGCTCTCGCGCAACACCCCGTACGCCGGGATGGAGCTGCCGGGCCGCGTGGTCGCCACGTTCCTGCGCGGTCGCCCCACCGTCCTGGACGGGAAGCTCCAGTGAGCGCCCGCGACGCGATCCTGGTCCTCGAGGACGGCCGCACCTTCCACGGCGAGTCCTACGGCGCCGAGGGCGAGACCTTCGGGGAGGCGGTCTTCAACACCGGCATGACCGGCTACCAGGAGACGCTCACCGACCCGTCCTACCACCGCCAGGTGGTCGTGATGACCGCTCCGCACATCGGCAACACCGGCGTCAACGACGAGGACACCGAGTCGCGGCAGATCTGGGTCGCCGGCTACGTCGTCCGTGACCCCGCCCGGGTGCCGAGCAGCTGGCGCTCGGTGCGCAGCCTCGACGACGAGCTCCTCGCCCAGGGCGTGGTCGGCATCTCCGGGGTCGACACCCGGGCGCTGACCCGCCACCTGCGCGACCGCGGCGCGATGCGGGTGGGCATCTCCTCCACCGAGACCGACCCGGCGGCCCTGCTGACCCGGGTGCGGGCCTCGGGTGAGATGTCGGGGTCCGAGCTGGCCAGCGAGGTCTCGACCTCCGAGGCGTACGTCGTGCCCGCGGTGGGCGAGAAGCGCTTCACCGTCGCCGCGCTCGACCTCGGGATCAAGACGATGACCCCGCTGCGCATGGCCGAGCGCGGGGTCGAGGTCCACGTGCTCCCCGCCACCGCGACCCTCGACGACGTCCTCGCGGTGCAGCCCGACGGGCTGTTCTTCTCCAACGGGCCCGGTGACCCGGCGGCCACCACCGACCAGGTCGAGCTGTTGCAGGGGGCGCTGGCCAGGGGGCTGCCCTACTTCGGCATCTGCTTCGGCAACCAGCTCTTCGGGCGGGCCCTGGGCTTCGGCACCTACAAGCTCACCTACGGCCACCGCGGCATCAACCAGCCGGTGATGGACCGCACCACCGGCAAGGTCGAGGTCACCGCCCACAACCACGGGTTCGCGGTCGACGCCCCGCTCGACGCGCCGACGCAGACGCCGTACGGCGTGGCGACGGTCAGCCACGTCTGCCTCAACGACGACGTGGTGGAGGGGCTGGAGCTGCGCGACGAGAGCGGCGCGCTGCGCAGCTTCTCGGTGCAGTACCACCCCGAGGCGGCCGCCGGCCCGCACGACGCGGCGTACCTCTTCGACCGCTTCGTCGAGCTGATGGCCACCACCAAGGAAGGAGACGCCTGATGCCCAAGCGCGAGGACATCAAGTCCGTCATGGTGATCGGCTCGGGGCCGATCATCATCGGTCAGGCCTGCGAGTTCGACTACTCCGGCACCCAGGCGTGCCGGGTGCTCAAGGCCGAGGGCCTGCGGGTGATCCTGGTCAACTCCAACCCCGCCACGATCATGACCGACCCGGAGTTCGCCGACGCGACCTACGTCGAGCCGATCACCCCGGAGTACGTCGAGAAGGTGATCGCCAAGGAGCGCCCCGACGCGCTGCTGGCCACCCTCGGCGGGCAGACCGCGCTCAACGCCGCGATGGCGCTCGACAAGGCCGGCGTGCTGGAGAAGTACGACGTCGAGCTGATCGGCGCCTCGATCGAGGCGATCGAGCGCGGCGAGAACCGCCAGTCGTTCAAGAAGATCGTGGAGAGCCTCGGCGGCGAGGTCGCCGGCAGCTCGATCTGCCACACCATGGACGACTGCCTCGCCGCGGTGGAGCGCTTCGGCTACCCGATCGTCGTCCGCCCGAGCTTCACCATGGGCGGCACCGGCTCCGGCATCGCCCACGACGAGACCGAGCTGCGCCAGATCGCCGGCGCCGGCCTCGACGCCAGCCCGACCACCGAGGTGCTGATCGAGGAGTCGATCATCGGGTGGAAGGAGTACGAGCTCGAGGTCATGCGCGACACCGCCGACAACGTGGTGATCGTGTGCTCGATCGAGAACGTCGACCCGATGGGCGTGCACACCGGTGACTCGATCACCGTCGCCCCCGCGATGACGCTGACCGACCGCGAGTACCAGCGCATGCGCGACCTGTCGATCGGGATCATCCGCGAGGTCGGCGTCGACACCGGCGGCTGCAACATCCAGTACGCCGTCGACCCGAGCGACGGCCGGCTGATCGTGATCGAGATGAACCCGCGCGTCTCGCGCTCGAGCGCCCTGGCCTCCAAGGCCACCGGCTTCCCGATCGCCAAGATCGCCGCGAAGGTCGCGATCGGCTACACCCTCGACGAGATCCCCAACGACGTGACCACCCGCCCCGGCGGGTTCGGCACCCCGGCGAGCTTCGAGCCGACGCTCGACTACGTCGTGGTGAAGGTCCCGCGGTTCGCGTTCGAGAAGTTCCCGGGCGCCGACCCGACGCTGACCACCCACATGAAGTCCGTGGGCGAGGCGATGGCGATGGGTCGCAGCTTCACCGAGGCCCTGCAGAAGGCGCTGCGGTCGCTGGAGAGCAAGGACGCGGTCTTCGACTGGCACCAGGAGTGGGTCGAGCTCGACAAGGCCGCGATCCTCGAGGAGATCCGGGTGCCCCACGACGGGCGCCTGAAGAAGGTGATGGACGCGATCCGGGCCGGCGCCACGCCGGAGGAGATCTTCGAGGCCACCAAGATCGACCCGTGGTTCCTCGACCAGCTCGCGCTGATCAACGAGGTCGCGGGCGAGGTGACGGTCGCCCCCGAGCTCACGCCCGGGCTGCTGCGCCGGGCCAAGCGGCACGGGTTCTCCGACGTCCAGATCGGCAAGATCCGCGGGATGAGCGCCGACGTCGTGCGCGGCGTGCGGCACGCGCTCGGGATCCGCCCGGTCTACAAGACCGTCGACACCTGCGCGGCGGAGTTCGCGGCGGCGACGCCCTACCACTACAGCTCCTACGACGAGGAGTCCGAGGTCCAGCCGCGCGAGCGCCCGGCGGTGATCATCCTCGGCAGCGGGCCCAACCGGATCGGGCAGGGCATCGAGTTCGACTACTCCTGCGTGCACGCCTCGATGGCGCTCTCCGAGGCCGGCTACGAGACCGTGATGGTCAACTGCAACCCCGAGACGGTCTCGACCGACTACGACTCCTCGGACCGGCTCTACTTCGAGCCGCTCACCCTCGAGGACGTCCTCGAGGTGGTGCACGCCGAGGAGCAGGCCGGGCCCGTGGCCGGCGTGGTCTGCCAGCTCGGCGGGCAGACCCCGCTGGGCCTGGCCCAGGGGCTCAAGGACAACGGCGTCACGATCGTCGGGACCGCCCCCGAGGCGATCCACCTGGCCGAGGAGCGCGGCGCGTTCGGGCGGGTGCTGGCCGAGGCCGGCCTCCCGGCCCCCAAGCACGGGATGGCCACCAGCTTCGACGACGCGCAGCGGATCGCGGCCGAGGTCGGCTACCCGGTGCTCGTGCGGCCGTCGTACGTCCTCGGCGGGCGGGGCATGGAGATCGTCTACGACGACGACGCCCTGCGCGGCTACATCGAGCGGGCCACCGCGATCAGCCCCGAGCACCCCGTGCTGGTCGACCGGTTCATCGACGACGCGGTCGAGATCGACGTCGACGCGCTGTACGACGGCGAGGAGCTCTTCCTGGGCGGCGTCATGGAGCACATCGAGGAGGCCGGGATCCACTCCGGCGACTCCTCCTGCGCGTTGCCCCCGATCACCCTCGGTGACGCGGAGGTACGTCGGATCCGCACCGCCACCGAGGCGATCGCCCGTGGGGTCGGGGTGCGGGGGCTGCTCAACATCCAGTTCGCGCTGGGCGCCGACGTCCTCTACGTGCTCGAGGCCAACCCCCGCGCCAGCCGCACGGTGCCGTTCGTCTCCAAGGCCACGGCCACGCCGCTGGCCAAGGCCGCGGCCCGGATCATGCTCGGCGAGACCGTGGCCGACCTGCGCGCCGCCGGCGTCCTGCCCGCGACCGGCGACGGCGGCAACCTGCCCGCCGACCAGCCGATCGCGGTCAAGGAGGCGGTGATGCCGTTCAACCGCTTCCGCACCAAGGACGGTCGCCAGGTCGACACCGTGCTCGGCCCGGAGATGAAGTCGACCGGGGAGGTGATGGGTCTGGACGCCGACTTCGGCACGGCCTTCTCCAAGGCCCAGGCCGCGGCCTTCGGCCCGCTGCCCACGAGCGGGAAGATCTTCGTCTCGATGGCCAACCGCGACAAGCGGCACATGGTCTTCCCGATCAAGGTGCTGGCCGACCACGGCTTCGAGATCCTCGCCACCCAGGGCACCGCGGAGGTGCTGCGCCGCAACGGCGTGAGGGCCACCGTGGTGCGCAAGCACTTCGAGGGCCCCGGCCCCGACGGCGAGCCGACCACGGTCGAGCTGATCCTGGCCGGGCAGGTGCAGCTGATCATCAACACCCCGCACGGCTCGACCAGCGGCGGCTCCGCGCGCATCGACGGCTACGAGATCCGCACCGCGGCGGTGCGCTCCAACACTCCGTGCATCACCACGGTGCAGGGGCTCGGCGCGGCCGTGCACGGCATCGAGGCGCTGATGCGCGGCGACGTCGGGGTGCGCAGCCTGCAGGACTGGGCGCGCCTGCGGCACCCCGGGCCCGACGCGTGAACCCCTACCGGCTGCTGTTCGACCACGGCCTGCGCAAGGTCGACCCCGAGCGCGCCCACCACCTGGGGTTCGCGGCGGTCCGGGCGGGGGCGCCGGTGCTGCGGGGTCTCGGCAAGCTCGACCAGCGGGGCAAGCTCGACCAGCGGGGCAAGCTCGACCAGCGGGGCAGGCTCGACCACCGGGGGCGGGGTGGTGCGGTCGAGACGATGGGGCTGCGCTTCGCCAACCCGCTGGGACTGGCGGCCGGCTTCGACAAGAACGCCGTCGGCATCGACGCCATGGCCGCGCTCGGCTTCGGGCACGTCGAGGTCGGCACCGTGACCGGCGAGGCCCAGCCCGGCAACCCGAGGCCGCGGCTGTTCCGGCTGCCGCAGGACCGTGCGGTGATCAACCGGATGGGCTTCAACAACGACGGCGCCGAGGCGGTCGCCGCGCGGCTCGCCCGGCGCGGCCGACGCCCCGACGGCCCGGTCCTCGGCGTCAACATCGGCAAGACCAAGGTCGTGCCCGACGACGACCAGGCCGCGGTCGAGGCCGACTACGAGAAGAGCGCCCGGCTGCTCGCCGCCCACGCCGACTACCTCGTGGTCAACGTGAGCTCGCCCAACACCCCCGGGCTCCGCAACCTCCAGTCGGTGGAGAAGCTGGGTCCGCTGCTCGAGCGCGTGCAGGTCACGGCCGACGCCGCGAGCGGACGGCGCGTGCCGCTGCTGGTGAAGATCGCCCCCGACCTGGCCGACGCCGACGTGCTCGACGTCGCCGACCTGGCCCTCGACCTCGGGCTCGCGGGCGTCATCGCGACCAACACCACCACCAGCCGCGCCGGCCTGACCAGCGACCCGGCCGAGGTCGGGCGCATCGGCGCGGGCGGGCTCTCCGGACCGCCGCTGACCGGGCGGGCCTGCGAGGTCGTCTCCCTGCTGCGGGGCCGGGTCGGACCCGACCTGACGCTGATCGGGGTGGGCGGCATCTCCACGCCCGCCGACGCCCGGGCCCGCCTCGACGCAGGAGCCACGCTCCTGCAGGCCTACAGCGCCTTCATCTACGAGGGCCCGCTGTGGCCCCGCCGCGTGGTCGGGTCGCTGCGATGACCGCGACCACGACCTTCGGAGCCCGCTTCCACGCGGCCCTGGCCGAGCGTGGCCCGTTCTGCGCCGGCATCGACCCGCACGCGGCGCTGCTGCTGGAGTGGGGCCTCGACGACGACGTCGCCGGGCTGGAGCGCTTCGCACTGGGCGCGGTCGAGGCGGTCGCGCCGTGCTGCTCGGTGGTCAAGCCCCAGTCGGCGTTCTACGAACGCTTCGGCAGCAGGGGAGTGGCGGTGCTGGAGCGCGTGATCAGCACGGCCCGCGAGGCCGGCGCGCTGGTGCTGCTCGACGTCAAGCGCGGCGACATCGGCTCCACCTCGCAGGCCTACGCCGACGCCTACCTCGACCCGTCGTCCTCGCTCGCCGCCGACGCGATCACGGTCAGCCCCTACCTCGGCTTCGGCTCGCTGACCCCGTTCGTCGAGACCGCGCGACGCCACGACGCCGGGGTCTTCGTGCTCGTCGAGACCTCCAACCAGGAGGGTCCCGAGGTGCAGCACGCCCGCACCGCCGACGGGCTCACGGTGGCCGCCCGGATGGCAGGGCACCTGCGCGAGCTCAACACCGGCGCCGAGCCGCTGGGCTCCTTCGGAGCCGTGGTGGGCGCGACGATCGGCGAGACCGAGACCGACCTGGCCTTCAACGGACCGATCCTGGCGCCCGGGTACGGCGCTCAGGGCGGCACCGCCGCCGACATCCGGCGGATCTTCGGATCGTCGGCCGGCCAGGTCACCGCCAGCTCCTCGCGCGAGGTGCTCCGGCTCGGACCCGACCCGGCCGCGATGCGGGCCGCCTGCGACCGCGCCAACGACGAGCTGGGCCGGTGACCCCCGTGCGTCCCGGCAGCGCGAGGCGCGCCCTGGCCGTGCTGGGTGCCGTGGTGCTGGTCGCGGTCCCGCTCGCCGGGTGCGGGGGCGACGACGACCCCTACGCGACGTACTGCGCGGAGGTGAAGAGCCAGCAGGAGCCGCTCAGCGAGGCCCTGGCGGTCGGAGGACCCCTCGCGCTGATCCAGGCGCTCCCGAGCTTCGAGCAGCTGGCCGCAGTCTCGCCCGACGACCTCGCCGACGAGTGGCGGACGCTGGTCGACAGCATCTCCACCCTGGTCGGGGCGCTGGAGGACGCCGGGGTCGACCCGGCCGACTACGACCGCGACGACCCGCCCGAGGACCTCACCGCCGCCGACCAGGACCGGATCGACGCGGCGGCCCGACGGCTGACCCGGCCGGGCACGGTCGCCGCCCTCGACGGTGTGCAGCAGCAGGCCCGCGACGTGTGCAAGACCCCGCTGTCGTTCTGATCCCGGGGACGCAGAACCTGTTCTCGTCACCCGATTGCCGCGCCCTCACCCGGGTGGCTAGATTGACCTCTTCCGCGGTCGCTGCCGGCCGCTGACTCCTCGAGCGAAAGTACTCTCCGACGTGGCCCTGCCCCCTCTCACTCCCGAACAGCGTCAGGCGGCGCTCGAGAAGGCTGCAGCGTCGCGGCGCGAACGAGCCGAGGTGAAGAACCGGCTGAAGAACTCCGGTGCCTCCATCGCCGAGGTCCTGCGCGACGGCGAGACCAACCAGGTGATCGGGAAGATGCGGGTGATCGACCTCCTCCAGGCCATGCCCGGTCTCGGCAAGGTCCGTGCCCGGCAGACCATGGAGCGGCTCGGCATCGCGGAGTCACGTCGGGTCCGGGGGCTCGGCACCAAGCAGGTCGCCGCCCTGCAGCGCGAGTTCGCCACCCCCGATCAGTGACCGCGGCCCCGACCGACCCCGAACCCGTCCCCGACCCCGTCCCCCAACCCGTCTCCCAGCCGGCCCGTCGACCCCACCGCCTCGTCGTCCTCGCCGGGCCCACGGCGGTCGGCAAGGGGACCGTGGCCACCGCGGTTCGCGAGCGTCACCCCGAGGTCTGGATCTCGGTCTCCGCGACCACCCGGCCGCCGCGTCCCGGTGAGGTCGACGGCGTCCACTACCGCTTCGTCTCCGACGCCGAGTTCGACGCGATGATCGAGGAGGGCGAGATGCTGGAGTGGGCCGTGGTCCACCGGGCCGCCCGCTACGGCACCCCGCGCCGCCCGGTGGAGGAGGCGCTGGCCGCCGGTCGTCCCGCCATGCTGGAGATCGACCTGCAGGGCGCGCGGCTGGTGCGCGAGTCGATGCCCCAGGCGCTGTTCGTCTTCCTCAAGCCGCCCTCGTGGGACGAGCTCGTCCGTCGCCTGGTCGGCCGCGGCACCGAGACCGAGGAGGAACGCGCCCGTCGCCTCGACACCGCGCGTGAGGAGCTGGCGGCCGAGGACGAGTTCGACGTCACCGTGGTCAACCACGAAGTTCACGCCGCAGCCGCCGAGTTGGTATCGTTGATGGTTGACGACCGGGCAACCGAGTGACCTGACTCCCAGGATCCCCGCCCGGCCGGTCCCACCCCAACCCCGACAGCGAGGCTGACACGCGTGTCTGCGCCCAACATTGCCGCCGAGGGCGTCACCAACCCCTCGATCGACGACCTGCTCACCAAGACCGACAGCAAGTACAAGCTGGTGCTCTACAGCGCCAAGCGCGCCCGTCAGATCAATGCCTACTACTCCCAGCTGGGCGAGGGCCTGCTCGAGTACGTCGGCCCCCTCGTCGACACTCACGTGCAGGAGAAGCCGCTCTCGATCGCGCTGCGCGAGATCAACGAGGACCTCCTGACCTGCGAGGACGTCGACCCGGCCGAGCTGGCCGCCGAGGAGGCCGCAGCCAAGCAGGCCGCGATCGACGCCTCGGCCGCCACCACCGAGTAGCCCCGAGCCCGTCCTGAGCACCATCGTCCTCGGGGTCGCCGGCGGCATCGCGGCCTACAAGTCGTGCGAGGTGCTGCGCGGCTTCACCGAGGCCGGCCACGACGTGACCGTCGTGCCCACGGCGGCGGCGCTGGAGTTCGTCGGCGTCGCCACCTGGTCGGCGCTCTCGGGCAAGCCCGTGGCCAGCGACGTGTGGACCGACGTGCACCGGGTCCCGCACGTCCGGATCGGCCAGCAGGCCGACCTGGTCGTGGTCGCGCCCGCCACCGCCGACCTGGTGGCGAAGGCCGCGCACGGCCTGGCCGACGACCTGCTCACCAACACCCTGCTCACCGCGCGCTGCCCGGTGGTCCTCGTCCCGGCGATGCACACCGAGATGTGGGAGCACCCCGCCACCCAGGCCAACGTGGCCACCCTGCGCGAGCGCGGGGTGCTGGTCCTGGAGCCGGCCGAGGGCCGGCTCACCGGCAAGGACACCGGCAAGGGCCGTCTCCCGGAGCCCGCCGAGATCGTCGAGACCTGCTCCCAGGTGCTGACCCGCGCCGGTCAGGGCGCGGCCGACCTCGCCGGGCGCCAGGTCGTGGTGTCCGCCGGTGGCACCCGCGAGCCCCTCGACCCGGTGCGCTACCTCGGCAACCGCTCCTCGGGTCTCCAGGGCTACGCCCTGGCCCGGGCCGCCGCAGCGCGCGGGGCCGCGGTGACCCTCGTGGCGGCCAACGTCACGCTGACCGACCCGGCCGGCGTCTCCGTGGTCCGCGTGGAGACCACCGCCGAGCTGCGCGACGCGGTGCTGAAGGCCGCCGTCGGCGCCGACGCCGTCGTGATGGCCGCCGCGCCCGCCGACTTCCGGCCGGCCACCCACAGCGGGTCGAAGATCAAGAAGACCGACGACGGCTCGGTCGCGCCGCTGGCGCTCGTGCAGAACCCCGACATCCTGCGCGAGCTCTCCGCCGACCGGGCCCGGCCCGGCCAGGTGGTCGTGGGCTTCGCGGCCGAGACCGGCGACGCCGAGCACGCCGTGCTCGACCTGGCCCGCGCCAAGCTGACCCGCAAGGGCTGCGACCTGCTGGTCGTCAACGACGTCAGCGGCGGCGCGGTCTTCGGCAGCCACGACAACGAAGCGGTCGTCCTGGGCGCCGACGGCTCGTCCGTCGCGGTCCCGCACGGCTCCAAGTCGGCCCTGGCCCATCGGATCTGGGACGAGGTCGCAGCCCGGCTGACGCCGCGCTGATTCGTTGAGTGAGATGCCCATCTTGCATGCTGGTCGACACCTATCCTGGGTCGACCGATCCTGAGCCCTGAATCGATTGAGCGGAGTTGCAGCGTGGCTGGACGCCTTTTCACCTCTGAGTCCGTGACCGAGGGTCACCCGGACAAGATCGCTGACCGGATCAGCGACACCGTCCTGGACTACCTGATGGAGCACGACTCCGACAAGCAGAACCTGCGCGTCGCCGTCGAGACCCTCCTGACCACCGGCCTGGTCGTCGTCGCCGGCGAGGTCCGGACCACCGCCTACGCCCCGGTCGCCGACCTGGTCCGCAAGGCGATCCTCGACATCGGCTACGACCACTCCGACAAGGGCTTCGACGGCCTCACCTGCGGGGTGCAGGTCGCCATCGGCGCCCAGTCGCCCGACATCGCCCAGGGCGTCGACCAGGGCCACGAGGCCCGCGTCGGTGACTCCTCCGACGAGCTCGACCAGCGCGGCGCCGGCGACCAGGGCCTGATGTTCGGCTACGCCTGCGACGACACCGACGTGCTGATGCCGCTGCCGATCGTGATCGCGCAGCGGCTGGCCGAGCGGCTGACCGAGGTGCGCAAGAACGGCACCATGGACAACCTGCGGCCCGACGGCAAGACCCAGGTCACCATCGAGTACGACGAGAACGACACGCCGGTGCGCATCGACACCGTGGTGCTCTCGACGCAGCACTCGGAGGAGACCGACCTCACCAAGCTCGAGGCCGAGATCAAGCAGAACGTCATCGACCCCGTGCTCGAGACCTTCTCGCTGCCCTCCGAGGGCTACCGGCTGCTGGTCAACCCGACCGGCAAGTTCGTCGTGGGCGGCCCGATGGGCGACGCCGGTCTGACCGGCCGCAAGATCATCGTCGACACCTACGGCGGCATGGCCCGCCACGGTGGTGGCGCCTTCTCCGGCAAGGACCCCTCGAAGGTCGACCGCTCGGCCGCCTACGCCATGCGCTGGGTCGCCAAGAACGTCGTGGCCGCGGGCCTGGCCCGCCGCTGCGAGGTCCAGGTCGCCTACGCCATCGGCAAGGCCCAGCCCGTGGGCGTCTTCGTGCAGACCTTCGGCACCGGCGTGGTCCCCGACGAGCAGATCCAGCAGGCCGTGCTCGAGGTCTTCGACCTGCGGCCGGCCGCGATCCTGCGCGACCTCGACCTGCTGCGCCCGATCTACGCCGCGACCTCGGCCTACGGCCACTTCGGTCGCGAGCTGCCCGAGTTCACCTGGGAGCGCACCGACCGGGCCGACGCGCTGAAGGCCGCCGTCGGCGCCTGATCGACCCGCACCTCAGGCCCGCACCTCGGGCCCGCACCTCAGGCCCGACCCCGCCCGGATCCGCTCGGACCCCGGCGGGGTCTGGTCATTTCGGGCCATTCCCCCTGCCGGTGGCGCCCTCCTAGGTTGGAGACGGCTCTCGGGCGCGAACGCACCACCTGGGGAGCACATGCGCCGACTCATCGCCGTCCTGACCGTCCCGAGCCTGGTGGTGGCGATGCTCGCCGCCACGGGTGCGCCGGGAGCGGCCTCGCCACCCGCCGACCCCGACGGGCCGGCCGCGGCCGCGGTCGCCCGGCTGCTCGCCGACGGTGGAGGTCGCCCCGACCTCACCCGGGACGCCCGCGGGCGGGTCCGGTTCGTCGGGACCGCCGCGGGCGAGGAGATCGACAACCCGGCCGTCTCGGCCGGTGACTCGGTGGCGACGGCCGCGCGGGCCCACCTCGACCGCTACGGCGCCGCCCTGGGGGCCGTCCGGGGGGCGAGCGGCCTCGTCGCCCGCGGCGCCACGCGCACCGCCGGCGGCACCGACGTGGTCCGCTACACCCAGGAGGTCGGTGGGGTCCCGGTGATCGGGGGCGACGTGGTGGTCACCCTCGACCGTGACCGCGACCTGGTCTCGATCCTCTCGACGACGTCGTCGGTGGCGAGGACCGGCGCGGCGCTGGTGAGCGACGCCGACGCCGAGGCCACCGCCCGGGCCCGGGTCGGCAAGGGCCTCGGGCGAGGGAGCCTGGTCGTCGAGCGGCTCGGCCGCTGGCTGCTCGACCCGGCCGTGATCGCCGGCAGCACGCCGCGCCCGCGCACGGTCTGGCGCTACGACGTACGCCGAGGGGCCGACGTGCGGCGCACGGTCCTGGTGGACGACGCGACCGGCTCGGTCGTGCTCGACCTCAGCACGATCCACCGGCTCGACCGGGTCGTCTGCGACAACGCCAACCTCCCGACGCCGGTCGAGTCGACGTGCACCTCGGGCTTCGCGCGCACCGAGGCCGGCCCGGCCAGCGCCGTGGCCGACGTCAACCAGGCCTTCGACCTCAGCGGCGAGGTCTCCGACCTCTACGCCGCCATCGGCGGCCTCGACCTCACCGCGATGCTCGGCGTCGACGTCGGGGGCCAGAAGAAGCTCGCCTCCACCGTGCGCTTCTGCTACGACCTCCTCGACTGCCCGTACGCCAACGCCTTCTGGAACGGGATCCAGATGTACTACGGCGCGGGCTACGCGGCCGCCGACGACGTGGTCGGCCACGAGATCACCCACGGCGTGATCGACCAGTACTCCGAGCTCTTCTACTGGGGGCAGAGCGGCGCGATCAACGAGTCGATCGCCGACATCATGGGCGAGATCGTGGACCACCGGAACGTGGGCCCCGGCGACAGCCCGGGCAGCTGGGCGCTCGGGGAGGACCTGCCGTGCTGCACGCCGGGCGGCATCCGCAACCTCCAGGACCCCACGCTCTTCGGCGACCCCGACAGCACCCAGAGTCCGAGCTGGGAGCCCTTCGCCGACAACGGCGGCGTCCACATCAACAGCGGCGCCGGCAACAAGACGGCGTACCTGCTCTCGCAGGGCGGCTCCTTCGGGGGTCAGAGCATCACGGGGATCGACGTGGGCGACGCCTCCCTGACGAAGACCGCGCAGCTCTACCTGCTGGCCCTGCAGAGCCTCAGCTCGGGCAGCGACTACGCCGACCTCGCGCTCGTGCTCGACCAGAGCTGCCAGACCCTGCGCGGCACCGCCGGCTTCACCGCGGCGAACTGCACCGCCGTGCACCAGGCGGCCGTGGCGACCCGGCTCGCGGTCACGCCCGCCAACGCCGCCCAGCCCGCCGACGCACCGGACACGTGCCCGGAGGGCGCGACGAGGCAGGTGCTGCTGGACAGCGAGGCCGGCACCCCGGCGACGACGTTCACGACCGGGACCCGCTGGTCGCGCGACGACCCGCCGGGCTGGGGCGGCAACGCCCACTCGGGCACGGACGCCTGGAGCAACGAGGGGTCCGCGACCACCAGCGCCGACGCGCTGGTCGCGGCGGCGCCGATCGCGGTCCCCACCACCGGGCCGACGTACCTCCACTTCCACCAGTGGCGCCTGCTCGAGTACGACGGCGGGGGCTTCCGCGACGGCGGGGCGGTGGAGGTCGACGACCTGTCCACCCCGGCGGGACCGGTCGACGTGGCCGGCCTGCCCTGGGTCAACGGTCCGGTCGACCTGCTGGCCCCGGGCTTCGGCAACCCCGCCGCCGGGCGGCTGAGCTTCAGCGGCGACAGCTTCGGCTACGTCGCGAGCCGGCTCGACCTCTCCTCGTTCGCCGGCCACAGCATCAGGCCCCGGTTCACGCTCTACAACGACGTGAGCGTCAACGCGCTGCCCTGGTACCTCGACGACATCACCGTCTACACCTGCGTGCCGCCTCCGGAGCCCGAGCGGGTGGTCGCGGGCTCCGTCAAGGCCAAGGGCAAGCCCCAGGTGGGCAAGCGGCTCACCGCCCAGGTGCGGGGGTGGCAGCCCTCGGGCCTGAGCTACCGCTACCAGTGGCTGCGCAACGGGCGGGTGGTCAGGGGAGCGACCGCGCGCAGGTACAAGCTGGCGAACCGCGACAAGCGCAAGCGGATGTCGGTGCGGGTCGTCGCCGGCAGGCCCGGCTACGTGTCGGCGGTCAAGACCTCGCCCAGGACCTCGAAGGTCAAGCCCCGCCGTCGTCGTTGACCCCGGCCGCCGCCCTCCGGAGCCGGACCTCCGGCGCCCGGGGGAGCTGGGGGTGCCGGCTGGTAGGAATGCCGCCGTGAGCCCCGGACCCCAGGACGAGAGCAGAGACGAGGCCGGGCAGCCGCAGCTGCTGCCCGGGCTGGTCCGCGCCTCGCTGAAGGAGTCGCAGGCCAAGGCACGCTCGACCCGGGCCCGCAAGGCGGCCGCGGCCCCGCTCGCGACGGTCGATCCGGTCGCGCACGTGCTGGTCGACGTCGCCCTGGCCCACCTCGACCGCACCTTCGACTACGCCGTCCCCGAGGCCATGGACCACGACGCCCGACCGGGGGCCCGGGTCAAGGTGCGCTTCGCCGGGCAGGACGTCGACGGGTTCGTGGTGGCCCGTGCGGCCGGGAGCGAGCACCCCGGGAGCCTGACCCCGCTGCGCCGGGTGGTCAGCGCCGAGCCGGTGCTCGCCCCGGCCGTGGCCGAGCTGGCGGGGGCCGTCGCCGCCCGCTACGCCGGCGTCCGCTCCGACGTGCTGCGGCTCGCGGTGCCACCTCGCCACGCCACGACCGAGAAGCAGCCAGCGCTCGAGCCCGACGCCGACCCCCAGTGGGACCGCGCGGCCGCGGAGTCCGACTGGGCGCCCTACGGCACCGGACCGGCCTACCTGCGTCACCTCCACGAGGGCGGCGCTCCGCGCGCGGTCTGGGACGTCGCGCCCGCCGAGGACTGGCCGCAGCTGCTCGCCCACGCCGCCGCCGCTGTCCGCGCCTCGGGTCGCGGGGTGCTGCTCTGCCTGCCCGACGCCAAGGACGTGGCCCGGGTCGACGCTGCGCTGAGCGCCGTGCTCGGCGCCGGTCACCACGTGACCCTCACGGCCGACGCCGGCCCCGCCGCCCGCTACCGCGACTTCCTGGCCGTCAGCCGCGGCGCGCGCCGGGTCGTCGTCGGCACCCGCGCGGCCGCGTTCGCGCCGGTGCACGACCTCGGGCTGGTCGTGGTCTGGGACGACGGCGACGACCTCCACGCCGAGCCGCGGGCGCCGTACCCCCACACCCGCGAGACCTTGCTGCTGCGCACCGAGCAGCAGGGCTGCGCCTTCCTCGCCGCCGGCTTCGCCCGCAGCGTCGAGGCCGACCAGCTCGTGCGCGCCGGTTGGGCCCACGAGATCACCGCCGCGCGGGCGGTGCTGCGAGCACGGGTCAGCGTCGCGGTGACGGGGGCCACCGAGCTCGAGCTGCTCCGCGACCCCCACGGCGCCGGGGCGCGGGTCCCCTCGCAGGTGCACGCGCTGATCCGCGACGCCGTCGCCCAGGGCCCGGTGCTGGTCCAGACGCCCCGCGCCGGCTACGCCCTCGCGCTGGCCTGCGAGCGCTGCCGCACGCCCGCCCGCTGCGGGCACTGCGCGGGCCCGCTGGCGCTGACCGGCCCCACGACGCCACCGGCCTGCCGCTGGTGCGCGCGTCCGGCGGAGGCCTGGTCCTGCCCCGAGTGCGCGGCCCGGGGGCTGCGGGCCCCGGTGCTGGGCGACGCCCGCACCGCCGAGGAGCTCGGCCGGGCGTTCGCGCCGGTGCTGGTGCGCACCTCCTCCGGCGACCGGGTCCTGCCCACCGTGGGGTCGGAGCCGGCCATCGTCGTGGCCACCCCGGGGGCCGAGCCGGTGGCCGACGGCGGCTACGCGGCCGTCGTCCTGCTCGACACCTGGATCCTGCTCGGCCGGGCCGACCTCCGCGCCGCTGAGGAGGCGCTGCGCCGCTGGTCGCACGCCGCCGCCCTGGTCCGCCCCGGCGGCCGGGTCCTCGCGGTCGGTGACCCGGGCGAGCCCGCACTGCAGTCGCTCGTGCGCTGGGACCCCGCCGGCTTCGCCGCGCGCGAGGCCGACCAGCGGCGCGCGGCCCACCTGCCACCGGCGTCCCGCCTGGCCACGATCACCGGCGAGCCCGGTGCCGTCGACGACGCCGTGACCCTGCTCGCGGCTCCTCCCGGGGCCGAGGTGCTCGGGCCCGTGGCCGTCTCCGAGGGGGAGGAGCGGGTCGTCGTCCGGGTGCCCCGCACCCGGGGCGCGGAGCTGTCGCGGGCGCTCATCGAGCTGCAGCGAGTGCGGTCGGGCCGCAAGCTCGACGCCGTCCGGATCCAGGTCGACCCGGCCCAGTTCTGATCGGGTGCCGGCCCCTAGGATCGGCGGGTGGCTGTCCGACCCATCCGTCTCTTCGGTGACCCCGTGCTGCGCTCACGCGCCGCCGAGGTGACCCACTTCGACCGTGACCTGCGGACCCTGGTCGAGGACCTCACCGACACCATGCTCGCCGCCCCCGGCGCCGGCCTCGCCGCCCCCCAGGTCGGGGTCGGTCTGCGGGTCTTCACCTGGTACGTCGAGGGCGAGGTCGGCCACCTGGTCAACCCCACGCTCGAGCTGTCGGCGGAGACGCAGGAGGGCCTCGAGGGCTGCCTGTCGCTCCCCGAGCTGACCTACGAGTGCCGCCGGGCGCTCAGCGTGGCGGCCCACGGCTTCGACATGCACGGCGAGCCGGTGACGATCGAGGGGTCCGAGCTGCTGGCACGCGCCATCCAGCACGAGACCGACCACCTCGACGGCGTGCTGTTCATCGACCGGCTCGACCCCGCCGCCCGCAAGGAGGCGATGCGCGACATCCGCAACGCCGACTGGTTCGGCGAGACGCAGCCGACGATCAAGGTCAGTCCGCACCGCACGGGCCGCACCGGGGGCTTCGGCCTGTGAGCGGGAGACACCGATGAGGGTCGTCTTCGCCGGCACGCCGGAGGTCGCGCTGCCGGCCCTCGACGCGGTCGCTGCCTCCGACCACGAGCTCGTGGGCGTGGTCACCCGCCCCGACGCCCCGGCGGGTCGCGGACGCCGGCTGGTCGCCAGCCCGGTCGCACGCCGGGCCGCCGAGCTCGGGGTCCCCGTGCTCACCCCCGACCACCCGCGCGACCCGGACTTCCAGGAGCGCCTGCGCGCGCTCGCGCCCGACTGCTGCCCGGTCGTCGCCTACGGCGCGATGCTCCCGACCTCGGCGCTGGAGATCCCCGAGCACGGCTGGGTCAACCTGCACTTCTCCTGCCTGCCCGCCTGGCGCGGAGCCGCGCCCGTGCAGCACGCGATCTGGAACGGCGACGAGGTCACCGGGGCCACGACGTTCCGGATCGTCCGCGAGCTCGACGCGGGCCCGACGTACGGCGTGATGACCGAGCGGATCCGCCGCACCGACACCGCGGGCGACCTGCTCGAGCGGCTCGCCGAGGGCGGCGCCGGCCTGCTGGTCGCGACCCTGGACGGCATCGCCGCAGGCGCGATCGAGGCCCGGCCGCAGCAGGCCGAGGGCGTCAGCCACGCACCCAAGATCGAGGTCGACGACGCCCGGGTGCGCTGGACCCACCCGGCCGCGGCCCTGGACTGCCAGGTCCGCGCGTGCACGCCGGCGCCCGGCGCCTGGACCACCCACGGGGGCGACCGGCTCAAGCTGAGCCCGGTGACGCTCACCGACCGCACGCTCGCCCCCGGAGAGCTGGAGATCGGCAAGCGCGAGGTGCTGGTCGGCACCGCGACGGTCGCGGTCCGGCTGGGGGAGGTCCAGGCCGTGGGCAAGCGGTCGATGCCTGCCGCCGACTGGGCCCGCGGGCTGTCGCCGTCCGCGCCGCGGACGCTGGGTGACGACACCGGCGCGCAGGGCCCCGGGTGACGGCACGACACGCCCGGTCGATGTCCGCGGGCTGGTCGATAACCGAGAGATCGTGGGTGCCCTCGCCTACCGTGGTGGACATGGGTGCTGGGGGGTGGGGGAGGTCGTCGAGCAGCGCCCGCCCGCCCTCACGCCTGGTGGCCGATGACTGACACCGGCGCCCCCAGGGCCCGTTCGGGAGCCGACTCAGGACGACACCCGCGCCCCCGGATCGACGTCGACGTGCCCCGACTGGCGGCGCTCGAGGTGCTCAAGGCCGTGCGGGTCGACGACGCCTACGCCAACCTCGTGCTGCCCGCGGTGATCACGCACTACGGCCTCGACCAGCGCGACGCCGCCTTCGCCACCGAGCTCGCCGCGGGCGCGCTGCGGCTGCGCGGCACCTACGACGCGATCCTGGCCGCCTGCATCGACCGCCCGCTGCGCCGCGTCGAGGACAAGGTCCTCGACGGGCTGCGTCTGGGCTGCCACCAGCTGCTGTCGATGCGCGTGCCCGCGCACGCGGCGATCAGCACGACCGTCAACCTCGTGCACGCCCGTGGGAGCTCCGGGGCGGCCGGCTTCGCCAACGCCGTGCTGCGCCGGGTCGCCCGCCAGGACCTGGAGGCGTGGATCAAGGAGCTCGCCCCCGACCCCGTCGAGTCCCCGACGCGCTACGCCGAGATCGCCTTCAGCCACCCGCGGTGGGTGATCGACGAGCTGCGGCGCGCGGTGGGCGCCGAGGAGCTGTCGGCCCTGCTCGCCGCCGACAACGTGCCGCCGCGGGTGACGCTGGTGGCGCGGCCCGGCCGGTCGACGCGCGAGGAGCTGCCGGGCACGCCGACGCCCTACTCACGCCACGGCGTCGTCCTCGAGGGCGGCAACCCCGCCGGCATCCCCGCGGTCGCCGAGGGCCGCGCGGGGGTCCAGGACGAGGGGTCGCAGCTGGTGGCCCAGCTCCTGGCCGACGCGCCCCTCGAGGGTCGCGACGAGACCTGGCTGGACCTGTGCGCCGGGCCCGGTGGCAAGGCCGCGCTGCTGGCCGGCCTGGCCGCCCAGCAGCAGGCCCGCCTGCTCGCCGTCGAGCGCCAGCCCCACCGCGCGCGCCTGGTGTCCCGGGCGCTGCGCGGGGCCTCGGGCACGGTCGGGGTCGTGGCCGCCGACGGCGTGCGCCCGCCGCTGCGCCCCGGCAGCGTCGACCGGGTGCTGGTCGACGCGCCCTGCACGGGGCTCGGCGCGCTGCGCCGCCGCCCCGAGGCCCGCTGGCGACGCAAGCCCGACGACCTGCTCACGCTGGTGCTGCTCCAGCGCAACCTGGTCGGCGCCGCGCTCGACCTGGTCCGTCCCGGCGGCGTCGTGGTCTACGCGACGTGCAGCCCGGTGCTCGCCGAGACCGGCGAGGTCGTGACCTCGGTGCTGCGGCAGCGCGCCGACGTGCACCTCGAGGACGCCGGGGCGCTGCTGTCCCACGTGCCCGACGCGGCCGGACCGGTCGAGGGCACGGTGCAGCTGTGGCCGCACCGGCACGGCACCGACGCGATGTTCCTGGCGCTGCTGCGCAAGACCTGAGCGGCTCGGGTCGGCTCGGGTCGGCTCGTCCGGACAGGTGGCGGGGCCGCCCAGTAGCGTGGGCCCGTGGCCGCCAGCTCCCCTGCCGTCGAGATCGAGGTCGAGGGCCGCACGGTCCGGGTCAGCAACCCCGACCGGGTCTACTTCCCCGAGAGCGGTGCCACCAAGCGCGACCTGGTCGACTACTACCTCGCGGTCGGGCCGGGCATCGTCAACGCGCTGCTCGAGCGGCCGACCATGCTGCACCGCTTCCCCCAGGGCCTCGCCGGCCCCAAGGTGCACCAGAAGCGGCTGCCGGCCGGCGCGCCACCGTGGGTGCAGACCGTCGAGCTGCACTTCCCGCGGTGGAACCGCACCGCCGACGAGCTGTGCGTCACCGAGCTCGGCGCGGTGATCTGGGCGGTGCAGATGTCGACGGTGGAGTTCCACCCCTGGAACAGCCGTCGCGAGGACCCCGAGAAGCCCGACGAGTGGCGCATCGACCTCGACCCCGGTCCGCTGTCCGACTTCGCCCAGGTGCAGCGGGTCGCCCACGTGGCCCACGAGGTGCTCGAGGAGCTGGGGGCGGTGGGCTACCCCAAGACCAGTGGCGGCTCGGGGCTGCACGTCTACGTGCGGGTGCGCCCCGACCACGGCCACAAGGAGGTACGCCGCGCCGCGCTGGCCTTCGCCCGCGAGGTCGAGCGGCGGGCGCCCGACGACGTCACCACCACCTGGTGGCGCAAGGACCGCGACCCCCACCACCTGTTCGTGGACTACAACCAGAACGCCCGCGACCACACGATCGCCGCGGCCTACTCGGTGCGCGGCTTCCCCGACGCCCGGGTCTCGGCACCGGTGCGCTGGGACGAGGTCGACGACTGCGACCCCCACGACTTCACGATCTTCACGATGCCGCAGCGGTTCGCCGAGCTCGGCGACCTCCACCACGACCTCGACGACCACGTCTTCGACCTGACGCCGCTGCTGGAGTGGGCCGACCGCGACGAGGCGGCCGGGGCCGAGACTCCCGACGAGCCCGAGGCGCCCGACGACGGCGGAGGATCGGCGTGAGGGGGACCTGGGACGACCTCAGCCGCCGGCTGACCGGCGCGGTCCTCGCCCTCGACCTCGACGACGCGCTGGTCGTCGGCGACCGCGTCGAGCGCCCACGGCGCGGGCTCCTGGGCCGCCGGGCTCCGGCCCCCGCGCGGCGCTACGTGCAGGTGACCGCCGCGCGGAGCGTGCTGCTCGCGGAGTGCGTGGGCTCCACGACGTTCGGCGGGGTGTGGGAGATGTCGCCCGAGACCGAGGCCGCGCTCGAGCGGCAGGGCTGGGAGCGGCCCTGGTCGCCGGACTACCCGACGTACCAACGGGAGGCGCCGCTGGTCCGGGCCCCGCGGCTGGCCTCCGCCTGCGTCCGTGCGCTCCAGACGCTGGGCTGCGAGATGGCCGAGCTCGAGGTGCAGCTGGTCCGCGACGAGTCCGCCTGAGTCGCCTCCGTCCCCGGCGACTGAGCGGCGGGCGGCGCGGGTAACGGACCCCGGTGACGGCATCTCTCTCGGACGTCCGGAGCCCGCGCGGGCTGCGCGCAGCGGCTCGACGGACCTTCGGCCACGACCGGCTGCGACCCGGTCAGGAGGAGGCGACCGCGGCCCTGCTGGAGGGGCGCGACGTCCTGCTCGTGGCGCCGACCGGCGGCGGCAAGTCGCTGGTCTACCAGCTCGCCGGCCACCTCCTCGAAGGGCTCACGGTCGTCGTCAGCCCGCTGCTGGCCCTCCAGGAGGACCAGGTCTCCTCGCTGCTGGAGACCCCGGCGGGGCTGCGGGCGGCCCGGCTCAGCTCGGCCGAGTCCGAGGGCCGGCGGGCCGAGGTGCTGGCCGCGGCCGACGCCGGCGAGCTGGACTTCGTCTTCCTCTCGCCCGAGCAGCTCGCGGGCGAGGAGGTGCGCTCCCGGCTGGCCGCCGCCGGACCGGTGCTGGTGGCCGTCGACGAGGCTCACTGCGTCTCCGCGTGGGGCCACGACTTCCGGCCCGACTACTTCCGGCTCGGTGACCTCCTGGCCGAGCTGGGGTCGCCCCGGGTGGTGGCGATGACGGCGACCGCCGCAGAGCCGGTCCGCGACGACATCGTGCGGCGGCTGCGGCTGCACGACCACCGCACCGTCGTGACCGGCTTCGAGCGCGACAACCTGGTGCTCGACGTGGTCCGTGTCGCCGGCGTGGAGGACCAGCGCCGGGCCGTGCTCGAGGCGGTCGTGCAGGCCGGGACGGGCGCCGGCATCGTCTACTGCCGCACCCGGCCCGGCACCGAGGAGTACGCCGACCTGCTGCGCGAGCGCGGGCTGCGGGTCGCGGTCTACCACGCCGGCCTCGGCCATCGGCGCCGCACGGAGGCGCACGAGGCGTTCCTGGCCGGCGACGTGCAGGTCGTGGTGGCCACCTCGGCGTTCGGGATGGGCATCGACAAGCCCGACGTGCGCTTCGTCGTGCACGCGCAGGTGCCGGAGTCGCCGGACACCTACTACCAGGAGGTGGGCCGCGCCGGCCGCGACGGCGAGGACGCCACCGTGACCCTGGTCCATCGGGCCGAGGACCACTCCCTGGGCCGCTTCTTCGCCACCGGCGTCCCGCGTGAGCGCGACGTGCGCGCGGTCCTGGCCGCCGTCGCGGAGGTCGGCGACGCGCCGCGGGCGGTGGGGGAGCGCTCGGGTCTCGGCGTACGCCGGGTCGGCCGGCTGCTCAACCTGCTGGCCCTGGTGCGGGAGGCCGGTCCGGTCGACGGCGACGAGGTCGCCGCGGTCGTCCGGGTCGCCGAGTCGCGCCGGCAGCTGGAGCGCTCGCGCGTCGAGATGATGCGGGCGTACGCCGAGACCGAGCGGTGCCGGGTCGACTTCCTGCTGTCCTACTTCGGTGAGCGCCCCGAGCACCGCTGCGGGCGGTGCGACACCTGCCGGGCGGGGACCGCCACGGATCCCGCCGCGGCCGCGGAGTCGCCGTACCCGCTCGGCACCGAGGCCTCGCACCCGGAGTTCGGCCGCGGCGTGGTGACCGACGTCGAGCCCGACCGGGTCACGCTGCTCTTCGACGACGTGGGCTACCGGACGCTGGCGCTCGAGGTGGTCGAGGAACGGCAGCTGCTGACCCCCGCCTAGGGTGGCGCCCGTGGGCATCCAGATCACGCCGAGCATCCTCAACGCCGACTTCGCCGCCCTGGGCGCGGAGGTGGCGCGGATCCCGGGCGCCGACTGGGTGCACGTGGACGTGATGGACAACCACTTCGTGCCCAACCTGACCTTCGGGCCGACGATGGTCGAGGCCCTGGCCCGCAGCACCGACGTGCCCCTGGACGCCCACCTGATGATCCAGGACGCCGACCGCCACGCGCTGACCTACGTCGAGGCGGGCTGCGGGTCGGTCACCTTCCACGTCGAGGCGGCGGCCGCGCCGGTGCGGCTGGCCCGCGAGATCCGCAAGGCCGGGGCCCGCGCGAGCATGGCGCTCAAGCCGGCCACCCCCATCGAGCCCTACGAGGACCTGCTCGCCGAGCTCGACATGCTGCTGGTGATGACCGTCGAGCCCGGCTTCGGCGGCCAGTCGTTCCTGGACCTCTGCCTGCCCAAGATCCGCCGGGCCCGCGCGCTGATGGACAAGCACGGCGTCGAGACCTGGCTGCAGGTCGACGGGGGCGTCTCGCTCGAGACGATCGAGCGCTGCGCCGAGGCCGGCGCCGACGTCTTCGTGGCGGGGAGTGCGGTCTACTCGGCCGAGGACCCCGACGCGATGATCGGCGCGCTGCGCGCCACGGCGGAGGCCGCTGCGTCGCCGCCGGCGAACGCCTGAGCCGAGTCCCGGACCCCGGGCCCTGATGCCGCACGACGACCGCCTGGCCGCCGCCTGCGAGAGGCTGCGCCTGCCCCACCCGGTGCGTCGGCACCAGCGCGAGGCGCTGCAGGCGCTGGCGGCCGTGCGGGCCGCGGGACGCCGTCGGGCCTGGGTGGTGCTCCCGCCCGGCGCGGGCAAGACGCTGGTGGGCCTCGAGGAGATCCGGCGGGCCGGGGTCCCGGCGCTGGTGCTGAGCCCCAGCGCGGCGATCCAGGGCCAGTGGGTCCGTGGCTGGCGGCAGCTCCTCGATGAGACCGGGGCCAGCGACGTCGGGGTCGGCACCGACCGCGGGCTGAGCCAGCCCGTGACGGCCCTGACCTACCAGGCGCTGGCCGTGTTCGCCGACGACGACGCGGCCGACGACGAGGCACGCGAGCAGGGCGACCCCACCGCGGCCGAGGGTGAGCTCGCCCGCCTGCACCCCCACGGCCGGGCCCTGGTCGAGACCCTCCGGGCGGCGGGACCGATCACGCTGGTGCTCGACGAGTGCCACCACCTGCTCGAGGTGTGGGGACGCCTGCTCGTCGAGGTGCTGGCCCTGCTCCCCGAGGCCACCGTGCTGGGGCTCACCGCGACCCCGCCGGCCACGCTGACGCCCGACCAGGCGGCCCTGGTCGAGGAGCTGTTCGGCGAGGTCGTCTACGCCGCCTCGATCCCGGCGGTCGTGCGCGAGGGCCACCTCGCGCCGTTCGCCGACCTGGTCTGGCTGACCGAGCCCACGGTGACCGAGGTCGACTGGCTCGGCGACCAGAGCCTGCGCTTCGCCGAGCTCACCACCGAGCTGCTCGACCCGGAGTTCGGCTCGGTGCCGTTCCTGTCCTGGGTCGACCGCCGCTTCGCCGGCGAGGTCCCGTTCGCGCGCACCGCTGCCTCCGCGCCCGCCCTGGCCGACGCCGCGCTGCGCCTGCAGCACGCCGGCCTGCTGCGACTGCCCGACGACGTACCAGTGGGGGAGCAGCACCGCCACGACCCGAGGGCCGAGGACTGGGCGCTGCTGATCGACGACTGGTACGACGGGTGCCTGGCCGGGTCGGACGACGAGCGCGACGAGCGGGTCCGGGAGGCGCTGCGTCGGGCCCTCCCGGCGGTCGGCTACCAGCTGACCCGGCAGGGGATGCGACGCGGGCGCACCAGCGTCGACCGGGTGCTGGCCCGCAGCGAGGCCAAGTCGCGGGCGCTGGTCGAGATCGTGGCGGCCGAGCACCGCGTCCTCGGCGACCGGCTCGCGATGCTGGTGATCTGCGACCACGAGCACGCCACCGCCACGCTGAGCGCCGACCTGCGCGGCGTCATCGCGGCCCGCGCCGGGTCGGCCCGACTGGCCCTCGCCTCGCTGCTGGCCGACCCGGTGACCCGCTCCCTGTCACCGGTGCTGCTGACCGGGCGCACGGTCGCGGCCGCCCCCGACGTGCTCGAGCGGCTGCGGCAGCGCCTCGACCTCGACCTGGTCGTGGGGCCACCGGACGGCGACGGGATCGCCGAGCTCGGCGCTGCCCCCGGGGCGGTGCCGGGGTGGACCACCCGGGTGTGGGTGCCGGCGGTGACCGACTTCTTCACCGACGGCGGGTCCCAGGTGCTGGTCGGCACCCGGGCGCTGCTCGGCGAGGGCTGGGACGCCCCCCGGGCCAGCGGGCTGGTCGACCTGAGCATGGCCAGCACGGCGGGGGCCGTCGTCCAGACCCGCGGTCGCACGCTGCGGCTCGACCCCCGCGACCCGGCCAAGGTGGCGGTCAACTGGACCGTCTGCTGCGTCGCCGAGGACCACCCGCGCGGCGACAACGACTGGCGCAGGACCGTCGCCAAGCACCGGGGCTACTTCGGCGTCGACGACACCGGCGACGTCGTCGACGGGGTGGCCCACATCCACCCGGCGCTGTCGCCCCACGCGCCCCCGCCGGCCCGCGACTTCGACGCGATCAACGCCGCCATGCTGGTCCGGGCCGAGCGGCGCGCGGACGTCGCCGAGGCGTGGCGCGTGGGCGAGCCCTACGAGGACGAGGAGCGCCTGAGCATCTGGCTGCGCCCGGTGCCCGGGGCCACCCCGGCCCTGCCGCCGCCGGCCGTGCCCACCGCGGCCCCGCGGCCGCCCGAGGTCGTGCTGACCGGCGACGGTCTGCGGGGGCGGCTGCCCGGCGTGTGGCGCGGCGCGCCCGCGGCGCTGCTGGCCGCGACCGTGGCGCTGGTCGTGCTGGCGGTGTGGTCCGGGCTGCCGCTCCTCGCCCTGCCGGCGCTGCTCGGGCCTGTGCTCGCCGTACGCCGGGTGGCCGAGCGGCAGCGCGCGCTGCTGGAGCAGGTCGCCCGCCCGCCCGACCCGGTGCGCGTGGCCTGCGCGCTCGCCGACGGACTGCGCGCGGCCGGGCTCACGGCGTCCGGCGCCGAGGGGGTGGAGTGGCACGTCGCCTCCGACGGCGGGCTGCGCCTCCGGCTCGACTCCGGGTCCGGCGCCTCCGCTGACAGCACCGTCTTCGCCGAGGCCCTGGCCGACCTGGTGGCGCCGATCGGCTCGCCGCGCTACCTCGTCGCCCGCCACGTGGTCAGGGTGCCGGGCGGCCTCGGCCTCCTGCGCCCCCTGCGGTCGGTCCGCCCCGACGGCGTGGCCTGGCACCCGGTGCCCACCGTGCTCGGCAGCCGGGCGGAGCTGGCCGAGGCCTTCGCCGGCGCCTGGCAGACCTGGGTGGGCGGCGGCCCGGCGCTCTACACGGGCAGCCCCGAGGGTGCGGGGGCGCTGGCCGCCAGCCGCGGCACCCACCCCGGCGCGGCGACCAGCGTGCTCCGGCTGAGCTGGGCGTGACGGACGTCATCGCGCGCTCCGGCGCGGCTGTGGCAGGCTTGTCCCGACGAGTGATCAGCTCGCGTGCTCTGGGGTCGGTGCAATTCCGAGCCGGCGGTGAAAGTCCGCGACCCGGCCACAGCCAGTGGCCGGTTGACCAGGTGCAACTCCTGGACCGACGGTGAAAGTCCGGATGGGAAGCGCACGCAGGCGACGTCGACGCACCGCGGGTGCGCCGTCGGCGCCGTCCGCCCCGGAGTCCGCGACCGGACAGGGCAGGACCACCCATGAGCACCACCACCGCCGAGCAGGCCGCGATGCGTCGCGCCCTCGCGCTGGCGGCCTCGCCCGGGGTGCCGCTCGGGCCCAACCCGCGGGTCGGCTGCGTGCTGCTCGACCGTGAGGGCCGCACCGTGGCCGAGGGCCACCACCGCGGCGCCGGCACCGCGCACGCCGAGGCCGACGCCCTCGCCCGCGCCGGGGAGTCGGCGCGCGGCACCACTGCCGTCGTGACGCTGGAGCCCTGCAACCACACCGGGCGCACGGGGCCGTGCGCCGCGGCGCTGGTCGCCGCCGGCGTACGTCGGGTGGTCTTCGCCCAGGCCGACGCCAACCCGGTCGCGTCCGGGGGCGCCGCCCACCTGCGCGCCCACGGCCTCGAGGTCGAGTCCGGGCTGCTGGAGGCGGAGGCTCGTGAGCTCAACCGGGTGTGGACCTTCGCCGTGGAGCACCAGCGCCCGTTCGTCACCTGGAAGTTCGCCACGACCCTCGACGGCCGCAGCGCCGCCGCCGACGGCACCTCACGGTGGGTCTCGGGCCGGGCGGCGCGCCGCGACACCCACCGCCTCCGGGCGCTGTGCGACACGATGCTGGTCGGCACCGGCACGGTCGCGGTCGACGACCCGCTGCTCACGGTGCGCGACGAGCACGAGCGACCGCTGCCGCACCAGCCGCTGCGGGCGGTGATGGGGGAGCGCGACCTCGCCCCCGACCGCCGCCTCCTCGCCCCCGTCGCAGGCGCCCCCGAGAGCCTCCACCTGCGCACCCGCGACCCCCGCGTCGCCCTGGCCGAGCTGTTCGCCCGCGACCGCCAGCACGTCTTCCTCGAGGGCGGGCCGACGCTGGCCGCGGCCTTCCTGCGCGCCGGCCTGGTCGACGAGGTCGTCGCCTACGTCGCCCCGGTGCTGCTGGGGGCCGGCCGCTCGGCCGTCGCCGACCTCGGCATCACCACGATCAGCGACGCGTGGCGGCCCGTGGTCACCGACGTGACCGTGCTCGACGGGCTCGACGGCGAGCCGCCCGACGTACGCCTGACCATGACCCCCCACCCGTCCCAGCACGCGCACGAGCAAGGAGCCTGAATGTTCACCGGGATCATCGAGGAGCTCGGCACCGTCGAGGCCGTCGAGGAGCAGGGCGACGCGATCCGCCTCACCCTGCGCGCCACGACCGTGCTCGAGGACGCCGGGCTCGGCGACTCCATCGCGGTCAACGGCTGCTGCCTGACCGTCGCCGCCCGCACCGAGGAGACCTTCACCGCCGACGTGATGCAGGAGACGCTCGACAAGACCAGCCTGCACGGCGTCGCCGCCGGTGACCGCGTCAACCTCGAGCGCGCGGTCACCGTCGACAAGCGGCTCGGCGGCCACATCGTCCAGGGCCACGTCGACGGCGTCGGGACGGTCCTGGCCCGCACGCCCAGCGAGCACTGGGAGGTCGTCGAGGTGCAGATGCCCGCCGAGATGAGCCGCTACCTGGTCGACAAGGGCTCGATCACCGTCGACGGGGTGAGCCTCACCGTGGTCGAGGCCGGCCCCGACCGGTTCACCGTCAGCCTGATCCCGGAGACCCTCGCCCGGACCACCCTCGGCTCCCGCGCCCCGGGCGACCGGGTCAACCTCGAGGTCGACGTCATCGCCAAGCACGTGGAGAAGCTCGTGCGCGCCTACACCCAGGAGAACCAGACATGAGCGTGAGACTCGACAGCATCGAGCGGGCCGTCGCCGACATCGCCGCCGGCAGGGCGGTCGTGGTCGTCGACGACGAGAGCCGCGAGAACGAGGGCGACATCATCTTCGCCGCCTCCCGCGCGACGCCGGAGCTGATGGCGTTCACGATCCGCCACTCCAGCGGCGTGATCTGCGTGCCGATGCCGGCCGCGATGCTCGACCGGCTCGAGATCCCCCTGATGACGCCGCACAACAAGGACAAGCTGCGCACGGCGTACACGATCTCGGTCGACGCCCGCGACGGCGTCAGCACCGGCATCAGCGCCGCCGACCGCGCCCACACCGCGCGGGTGCTGGCCGACTCCGCCACCGAGCCGTGGGAGATCACCCGGCCGGGCCACGTCTTCCCGCTGCGCTACCGCGAGGGCGGAGTGCTCGTCCGTCGCGGCCACACCGAGGCGGCCGTCGACCTGGCCCGGATGGCCGGGCTGACCCCGGCCGGTGTCCTGGTCGAGGTCGTCAACGACGACGGCACGATGAAGCGGGCGCCCGAGCTGAGGGAGTTCTGCGACGAGCACGGGCTGGCGATGATCTCCATCGACGACCTGGTCCGCTACCGCCGCCGCCACGAGAACCTCGTCGAGCGCGTGGCCGAGACCCGGCTGCCCACCCGCGCCGGCGACTTCACCGCCTACGGCTACCGGATCACCGTCGACGGGTCCGAGCACATCGCGCTCGTGCACGGCGACGGGGTGACCCAGGGGTGGGGGAGCGAGCCCGTGCTGGTGCGGGTGCACTCCGAGTGCCTGACCGGCGACGTGTTCGGGAGCCACCGCTGCGACTGCGGCCCGCAGCTCGAGGAGGCGATGGACCGGATCGTCGCCGAGGGACGCGGTGTCGTGGTCTACCTGCGCGGCCACGAGGGGCGCGGCATCGGCCTGGTCGCCAAGCTGCAGGCCTACCAGCTCCAGGACGGCGGCCGCGACACCGTCGACGCCAACCTCGACCTCGGCCTGCCCGCCGACGCCCGTCACTACGGCACCGCCACGCAGGTCCTGCGCGACCTCAAGATCGAGAGCGTCCGGCTGCTGACCAACAACCCCGACAAGGTCAGCAACCTCGAGGACTTCGGGATCACCGTGGCCGAGCGGGTCCCGTTGACCCCGCACCCCAACGACCACAACATCGCCTACCTGCTGACCAAGCGCGACCGGATGGGGCACGACCTGCCGCACCTCGCCGACGGCACCGACCCCTTGGAGGGACCCGCATGAGCGGCCACGGAGCACCCGACCAGCAGCCCGTCGACTGCAGCGACCTGCGCGTCGCCGTCGTGGCCGCGAGCTGGCACACCACCGTGATGGACGGCCTGGTCGCCGGCGCCCGGCGTGCCCTGGACGACTTCTCGGTGACCGACGCCGAGGTCGTGCGGGTGCCCGGCACCTTCGAGCTGCCGGTGGTGGCCTCCGCGCTCGGCGCCCGCGGCTACGACGCCGTGGTCGCGCTCGGCGTGGTCATCCGCGGCGGCACCCCGCACTTCGACTACGTCTGCACCGCCGCGACCGACGGCCTGACCCGCGTCAGCCTCGACCACACCCTGCCCGTCGGCTTCGGCGTGCTCACCTGCGACACCGAGGAGCAGGCGCTGGACCGCGCCGGGCTCGAGGGGTCCAGCGAGGACAAGGGCTACGAGGCGACCGCGGCCGCCCTGCTCACCGCACGGACCATGCGCGGGCTCCCTCCGACCGGATAGGCCGTCCTCCCGCCACGGTCACCGGGTCGAGGCCGACCCACGTGGCGTTGACCGCGGCGTTGCCGGACAGACGGTCGACCAGCGCACCGTCGGTGAGGACGTTGAGGTTGACGCCCGCCTCGTCGCCCCACCCGTGGGGGATGCTGACCACACCGGGCCGCATCTCGTCGCTCACCTGCAGCTCGATGCTCACCGCACCGACGCGGGACCGCACGGTGACCGGCTGCCCGTCGGTCAGGCCGCGCGCAGCGGCGTCGTCGGGGTGCACCAGCACGGTGCAGCGACGTCGGCCCTTGCCCAGGGCCGGCACCCGGTTCATCCACGAGTTGTTGCTGCGCAGGTGGCGGCGGCCGATCAGCCGCAGGTCGTGCTCCTGCGACGGCGACGCCTGGCCGTCGGGGCCGTCGGCCCCGGGGGAGCCGTCGGGGCGAGCGGGGGCGGCGAGGTCCCCGACGGCCTGCAGCAGGAGCGGCGGCGCGAGCCGCACCCGACGTCCGGGGGTGCGCAGCAGGCCCGGCAGCCGCGGCGTCAACGGCCCCAGGTCGATCCCGCCCGGCGTACGTCGCACCGCGGCCGCGGTCAGGCCGCGGCGAGGGTGCCGCAGCCGGCCGCGCGGGCCGGTGAGCACGAGGGCGGCGATCACCCGTTCCCCGGAGACCCGCGCCACGAGGGTCCGCAGCACCCGGCGCGCCACGCCGAGCGGGACGAGCTCGGCCGCCAGGGCCAGCACGATGTCCCAGTCCTCCGGCGCACCGGGCGGCGGGGCGAGCGCGCGCGGCGAGGCCCGGACGTTGTTGCGCACGCTGAGCGACGGGAAGACGATGTCGAGCTCGCTCCGCTCGAGCTGGCTCACCGGGGGCAGCACGAAGTCGGCCGTGCGCGCGGTCTCGCTGAGGTAGAGGTCGACGCAGACCAGCAGGTCGAGCTGCTCCAGCGCCGGCGCGAGGCCGTCGCTGTCGGGCGCCGAGACGACGGGGTTGCCGGCGACCACCACCAGCCCTCGCAGCTGACGCGGGCCGGGACGCGTGATCTCGTCGGCCAGCGCCGCCACCGGCAGCTCGCCGACGAGCTCCGGCAGGCGGGCGCCGCGGCTGCGGAACGCGTCGTACGACGAGGGGCCCCACAGGATCCGCAGCAGCCGCCCGAGGTCGACGGGCGGGGAGGGGAACATCGCGCCGCCGGGACGGTCGAGGTTGCCGGTGACCACGTTGAGCACGTTGAGCAGCCAGTGCGTCACCGTGCCGGTCTCCTGGTGGCACACCCCGAGCCTGCCGTAGGCCACGGCCGACGGGGCCGCGGCGAACTCGCGGGCCAGGCGGGTGATCGTGGCCGCGTCGATCCCGCACCGCGGTGCGGCGAGGTCCGGCGCGTGGGCGCCGACCACGCCGGCGTACGTCGGCCAGGCCCTCCACCCACGACGGCGCCCGGTCGAGACCCTCGCCGAGGATGACGTGCAGCATCGCGAGCAGCAGGTGCGGGTCACCGCCAGGGAGGATCGACACGTGCTCGGTGGCCAGCCGTGCGGTCTCGGTGCGGCGGGGGTCGACCACCACGACGCGACCGCCGCGCTCGCGGATCGCCGCGATCCGGCCGCGCGCGTCGGGCATCGTGGTGACCGAGCCGTTGGAGACCGCCGGGTTGGCGCCGAGCACGAGCAGGTGGTCGGTGCGGTCGACGTCGGCCACCGGCAGCAGCGTGTGGTCGCCGAACATCTGCAGCGACGCGAGGTACTGCGGGAACTGGTCGACCGAGGCGGCCGAGAAGACGTTGCGGCTGCGCAGCACCTTCTTCAGGCCCTCGGCCGCCAGGATCGCGGTGGAGTGGGCGGTCGGGTTGCCGAGGTAGACCCCCACCGCGTCGCGGCCGTGGCGTCGCCGCAGCTCGCGCATCCGGGCGCCGATCTCGGCGTACGCCGCGGCCCAGGTGGTCGGCACCAGCTCGCCGTCCACCCGGTGCAGCGGCGTGCGCAGCCGGGCGGGGTCCTCGTGCAGGTGCTGCAGGGCGGTGGCCTTGGGACAGAGGTAGCCGCGGCTGAGCACGTCGGCGGGGTCGCCGTCGATGCGCAGCACCCGCTCGCCGCCCCCGTCGAGGTCCGGGTCGGGCCCGCTGCCGGGCGCTCGGCCGAGGTGCACGCGGATCCCGCAGTGCGCCTCGCACAGCGGGCACTGACGCTGCACCACCCGCACCGTCCGGGACGCGACGCCGGGGGCAGGTCCTGCGGTGGGCTCGGGGGCGGTGCGGGGGAGGGGGGCCACGATCGGACGCTAGACCCTCGGGTCCACGACCACAACGAGGACAGGTGCACCGGGACCGCGGCGCGCACGTGCAGCCCCTGCGCCTAGGCTTGACCCCCGTGAAGACGTTCGAGGAGCTCTGGTCCGAGCTGGCCGACAAGGCCCGGACCCGCCCCGAGGGCTCCGGCACCGTGCGCGAGCTCGACGCGGGGGTCCATGCCATCGGCAAGAAGCTGGTCGAGGAGGCCGCCGAGTCCTGGATGGCCGCCGAGCACGAGGGCCGCGAGCGGGCCGCGGAGGAGATCAGCCAGCTGATCTACCACGTCCAGGTCCTGATGCTCAGCCTCGGCCTCGAGCTCGACGACGTCTACGCCCACCTCTGAGAGCGACCCCATGTCACTGTTGCGAGTCGCGGTCCCCAACAAGGGGTCGCTGTCCCAGTCCGCGTCCGAGATCCTGCGCGAGAGCGGCTACCGCCAGCGCGAGGACGCCAAGCAGCTCACGCTGACCGACGCCGAGAACGGCGTCGAGTTCTTCTACCTCCGGCCCCGCGACATCGCCCTGTACGTCGGTGAGGGCACCCTCGACGTCGGCGTCACCGGGCGCGACCTGCTCCGCGACTCCGGCGCCAAGGCCGAGGAGGCGCTCGACCTCGGCTTCGGCCGCAGCCGCTTCCGCTTCGCCGGACCGCAGGGCACGTTCACCGACCTGGCCCAGCTCGAGGGCACCCGGATCGCCACGTCGTACGTCGGCGTGGTCCGTGCGTTCCTCGAGGAGCGGGGCATCCAGGCCACCGTGGTGCGCCTCGACGGAGCGGTCGAGACCAGCATCCAGCTCGGGGTCGCCGACGCGATCGCCGACGTCGTCGAGACCGGCAGCACCCTGCGCCAGGCCGGGCTGGAGGTCTTCGGCGAGACGATCCTGGAGTCCTCGGCGGTGCTGATCACCCGCAGCGGCGCCGTGCCGCGCGGGTTCGACAACCTCCTGCGGCGCGTCCAGGGCGTCCTGGTCGCCCGCAGCTACGTGATGATGGACTACGACATCGAGGAGTCGAAGGTCAGCCAGGCCGTGGCGCTGACCCCCGGCATCGAGAGCCCCACGATCGCCCCGCTGCGCCGCGAGGGCTGGGTCGCGGTCCGCGCCATGGTCCCCCGCGCCGGTGCCCAGCGGCTGATGGACGAGCTCCACGACATCGGCGCCCGCGGCATCCTGCTGACCGACATCCATGCCTGCCGCCTCTGACCCCGAGGCGGTCTCGCTGCCCCGGACCTGGCGCCCGCTCGGTCCGCGGATCGCGGCGGCCGTGGCCGGGGGCGCCCTCGTGGTGATCATGCTGTTCCTGTGGGTGGGCTTCGACCAGGCCACCCGCGACTCCGTGACGCCGTTCCAGCGCGGCACCGTGGTCTTCCTCGGGGTGCTCGGCTTCGTGGTGCTCCACGCGCTGATCCGCTCGCGCGTCGACGCCGAGATGGACGGCCTGGTCGTCGTCAACGGCTATCGGCGCCACCACTACGAGTGGGCCCAGGTGATCGGGGTGCACATGCCGGCAGGGGCCCCGTGGGTGACCCTCGACCTCGCCGACGGCACCACCGTGTCGGCCATGGGGATCCAGGCCTCCGACGGAGCCCGGGCGCGCGCCGCCGTACGTCAGCTGCGCTGGCTCGTGGACCGCCCCGACCCCAGCGACGGCCGCCTGGCCTGACCGCAGGGCCGCTCGGCCCGCGGTTGGTGACCAAACCGCAGTGCGGGAGCGGTGGGATCTGCGGTTGGTGACCAAACCGCGGTGCGGGGGCGGTGGGACCTGCGGTTGGTGACCAAACCGCAGTGCGGGAGCGGTGGGATCTGCGGTTGGTGACCAAACCGCGCCGGTCATCGCTCCCGCGGCGTCAGTCGAGCACGCGGATGCCCCAGGACGCGGAGCACGCCGCACCGGGCTCGCCGGCCGGCGCGAGCATGACCAGGTCGTCGCCGGTGTTGAACGCGTCGGCGCCGGCGGTCATCGGCTCCACCGCGAGCGACCGGCGGGCGGTGCCGGGCACGCCGTCGGCGGTGAAGAGCTGGAGCCAGGCGTGGTGGGCGTCGACCCACAGCTCGACCCCGCGCCCCCGCTCGCGGTCGCGCACGGTCACGCGGGCTCGGCCGTCGGAGTCGCGATCGAGGTCGGTGAAGGCGTGGTCGAGGACGGTGTCGCCGATCGGCCTCGGCGACCGGAAGTCGTAGGCGGTGCCGCCCACGTCGCGCCGCTCGAGGGGCAGCATCCGCTCGTCGGTGAGCACGTGGGTGGCGGCGGGCAGCGTGAGCTCCCAGGAGTCGACCGGGCCGGGTCCGACGCTGAGGTAGGGATGGGCGCCCGAGGCGTACGGCGCCGCCGACGGCGACCGGTTGGTGGCCGACTGGGTCACGGTCAGCCCCGCCTCGGACAGCTCGTAGCGCACGGTGAGGTCGAGCAGCCACGGGTAGCCGGTCTGGGCCATCAGCCGGTGGCCCAGCGTCACGGTGTGGTCGGTGTGCTCCGCGACGGTCCACGACACCCATCGAGCCAGACCGTGGGAGGCGTTGCGCCGCGACGGCTCGGTCAGCGCCAGCTGGAGCAGGGTCCCGTCGACGGTGTAGCGGCCGTCGCGGACCCGGTTGGGCCACGGCATCAACAGCTGTCCGCGTCCGCCCGGCGCCATCTGGTCGGTCTCGAAGCCGTCGAGGAGAGGGCGACCGGCGTGGGTCAGCACCCGCAGCGCGCCGCCGCCCTGGGTGACGACGGCGCGGTAGTCGCCGGCCGCGACGGCGTACTGGTCTCCGCTGGGGGCGAGCATGGCGCTCAGCCTAGGGGGGCCTGGGCGTCCGCGGTGACCACGAGATCGGCGTGCTGCCGGGTGCCGAGCCGGTCGAGGTGGGCGCGCTCGGAGGCCGCCCAGCGGCGCAGGTGCGGCTCGGCGTCCGCGCCGTCCCGCGCCACCGCCCGGGCGAGCCGTACGTCGGCGGGCGCCTCGACCCAGACCAGCAGCGTCACCAGGTCGGCGTACGCCGGCGACCACGCGCCCACGCCCTCCAGGACGAGCAGCGGGCGGGGCGCCACCCGGAGGGTCCCGGCGTAGGCGCCGGCGGCCCAGTCATAGCGCCGGTAGCGGCCGGGCTCGTCGCGCGCGAGCGGGCCGAGCAGCGTGCCGAGCTGCGTCTCGACCGTGGCGAGGCCGTGCCAGCCGTCGTACAGGGCGTCCATGTGCACCACCCGCGACTCCCGCTCCAGCCGGCTCACGGCGGTGGCGAGCGTGGTCTTGCCGGCGCCCGAGGGCCCGTCGAGGCAGAGCAGGCGGCCGCTCCCGAGGGTGGTCGGCCGACGACGTACCTCGGCCAGGACCGACCGGGCGGTCTCGGCCACCACCGCCGGCCAGGTCTCGCTCAGCTGATCCCGCGCTTGCGCAGGATCGCCTCGATGTCGGCGAGGTCGTCGTCGACGACGGGCTGCGGGGCCGATCGGCCCGAGGGGGGCAACGCGTCCTTCTTCCGCGCCGCGCGGGCCTCGGGGGCCTCGCGGGGCGGGGCGCCGCGGGTGCCGATGCCGCGCGCCTCCAGCATCCGGCCGCCGCCCAGCAGCAGCACGCCGAGCCCGGCGAGCACGACGCCGATCCACACCGTCGGGCTGAAGACCAGCCGGGTCGCCCAGTCGGCGACCGCGTCGACGATGCGGGTGAACATCTGGAGCGTGTTGGTCAGGTAGGCCGCGAGCGGCAGCGTGGTGAGGCCGGCTGCCTTGAGCGCCGCGGCCACGCCGCGCCGCTGGTAGGCCAGGTAGGTCCAGATCGCGCCCACGACCGTGAGCGACAGGGTCAGGGCACCCCAGGTCACGTCGTCCATGCCTCCAGCCTCGCACACGGCTGTCCGGGGTGGCCGTGGACAATGGAGCCGTGCCCCTTCCCGACCCCGCCGCCTCGACCCGGCTCCAGGGCTCGGCCTACCCCGACGACGACGGCACCGCCGACGAGGCGCTCACCGGCGCGCTGACGGCGTACGCCGCGGACCCGGCTCCCGCGACGTACGTCGCCGCGCTGGCGGCGCTCACGCAGGCCCGGGTGCTGGTGCCCGTGGTCGCGGTGCTGGGCGAGGTCGAGGTCGACGCGGCCGGCTTGACCCACGACAAGAGCAGCGACATGGCCGCGGTGCTGCTGACCGGTGCCGACGGTCGCCTGGCGCTGCTCGGCTTCACGAGCACGGCCGCGATGGGCGCCTGGGACGCCGCAGCGCGCCCGGTGCCGGTGCCGGCGCAGGTCGCCGCGGCCACCGCCGTCCAGGAGGGCGCCGCCGCCCTGGTCCTCGACGTGGCCGGCCCCGTGCGGTTGGTCGTGGAGGGCGAGGACCTGCGCGGGGTCGCGGCCGGCTGGCGGTTGGGCCGGGTCGGTGACCGCACGGCCTGGATTGGAGCATCGGGGGAGTCGTCGGATAGCATCGGGTGTTGACCGATCAGCTCGAGGTGCCAGCACGGGCCGCGCGCCGATCTCACAAGCGGGGATCCAGCACCACAGGCTCTCCCACCCGCATCGACCGCACCAGGTCGTCGGGTCCGGTCTGAGGCTCCGGCCTGCGTCTGATCCGCATCCGTGCGGTGGACGCGGACAGGCGTCACGACTGGCCTCCGCTTGAGACAGCGGAGGCTTTTTCCGTTGCTGGACGAACCCCGTCTCGGGGCCGGCACGGGAGGGGACCTCCGGCCCCGAACACACTGGAGGACACATCAGCACCGAGCTGCGTATCAACGATCGGATCCGGGTTCCCGAGGTCCGGCTCGTGGGACCCAACGGCGAGACCGTCGGCATCGTGCCGACCGATCAGGCGCTCAAGCTCGCCCAGGAAGCCGACCTGGACCTGGTCGAGGTCGCCCCGACGGCGCGTCCGCCTGTCTGCAAGCTCATGGACTACGGGAAGTTCAAGTACGAGAACGCCCAGAAGGCCCGTGAGGCACGTCGCAACCAGACGAACGTGATCATCAAGGAGATGAAGCTCCGCCCCAAGATCGACGCGCACGACTACGAGACCAAGAAGGGTCACGTGGTGCGCTTCCTCAAGGCGGGCGACAAGGTCAAGATCACGATCATGTTCCGCGGTCGCGAGCAGCACCGCCCCGAGCTGGGCTTCCGGCTCCTCCAGCGACTGGCCGAGGACGTCACCGAGCTGGGCTTCGTGGAGTCCTCGCCGAAGCAGGACGGCCGCAACATGGTCATGGTCCTGGGCCCGCACAAGAAGAAGGCCGAGGCCAAGGCCGACTACCTGGCGGCCAAGGAGACCAAGGCCGCCGAGCGGGCAGCCGCGGAGGACGAGGAGCGCGCCGAGCGCGACGCGGCCCACGCGGCCGGTCCGGTCGCCCAGAAGAAGGAGCGCGGGCGCTCCGAGAACCTCGATCCCGAGATCGAGGCCTGACACCCGGGGGCGAGCCCCCACCGATCCAACGCCCGGGCAGCGCCCGGGCCCACGGGTCCCGAGCACCGGGGTCCCGAGCACGGACACAACGAGGAGAGACACAGAGATGCCGAAGAACAAGACGCACTCCGGCGCGAGCAAGCGCTTCCGGGTGACCGGCTCGGGCAAGATCCTGCGCGAGAAGGCGGGCAAGCGTCACAACCTGGAGAAGAAGGCCTCGAAGGTGACCCGTCGGATGAGCGGCACCGTGGAGATCGCCAAGGCCGACGTTCCTCGCGCCAAGAAGATGCTCGGCCTCTAAAGCACCTCGCCACCTCACCCATTCCCGGTGGTCGAGCCTGTCGAGACCACACGCACGTAAGCAAGGAGCAACACCATGGCACGCGTCAAGCGGGCAGTGAACGCCCACAAGAAGCGCCGTACCACCCTCGAGCGCGCCAGCGGCTACCGCGGCCAGCGCTCGCGGCTCTACCGCAAGGCCAAGGAGCAGGTCACCCACTCCCTGGTCTACAGCTACAACGACCGCCGCAAGAACAAGGGCAACTTCCGCAAGCTGTGGATCCAGCGGATCAACGCCGCCGCGCGCGCCGAGGGGATGACCTACAACCGGTTCATCCAGGGCCTCCACCTCGCCGGTGTCGAGGTCGACCGCAAGATCCTCGCCGAGCTCGCCGTCAACGACGTCGCCGCGTTCAACGCGATCGTCGCGACCGCCAAGGCCGCGCTCCCCGAGGACGTCAACGCGCCCAAGGCCGAGGCCTCGGCCTGACCACGCCTCTGAAGGCGGGCAACGCCCGCCTGAAGGACGTACGTCGGCTCAGCCGTCGCTCGGAACGCTCCGAGCGGCGGCTGTTCCTCGCTGACGGCCCGAAGGCCGTCGAGGCCGCGCTCGCGGCCGGGTGTGTCGAGGAGGTCTTCGTCCGCCCCGACCGCGAGGACCAGCTCGAGGAGCTGCTCGCTGCGCTCCCGGACGACGTACCCCTCACCTGGGTCGAGCCGCGCGCCCTGGACCTGATGGCCGACTCGGTCAGCCCGGCCGGCGTCGTGGCGCTGTGCCGCTTCGTCGACGTCACGCTCGCCGAGGCCCTGCGTGGCGCCCGGCTCGTGGCGCTGTGCGCCGACGTACGCGACCCCGGCAACGCCGGCACCGTGATCCGCTGCGCCGATGCGGCCGGCGCCGATGCCGTGGTCCTCGCCGGCCACTCCGTCGACCTCTACAACCCCAAGACCCTGCGCGCCAGCGTCGGCAGCGCCTTCCACCTGCCGGTGGCGGTGGCGCCCGACGTCACCCAGACGGTGCGGGCCGCGCAGGCCGCCGGTCTCCAGGTGCTGGCCGCCGACGGCGCCGGCGAGGTCGAGCTGTACGACGCGGGGGCCGACGCCCTGCTGGGCCGCCCCACCGCGTGGCTCTTCGGCAACGAGGCGTGGGGCCTGCCGCCCGAGGTGGCCGACCTCGCCGACCACCGGGTCCGGATCCCGATCCACGGCCGCGCCGAGAGCCTCAACCTCTCCACCGCTGCCGCGCTCTGCCTCTACGCCTCCGCCCGCGCCCACCGCGCCCCACCCGCCTGACCCCGGGCCGCCCCGCCTGCTCCGACCGGGACGTTGTCCAGTGCAATTGCTGGCGCGATGCCCTCATTTTCGCCGCGGGAGGGCAACAACCGGGCAATTGCACTGAAAGTGCCCGCCAGGAGCCGACTACACGCCCCGGGTCGCTCGCGCCCGGTAGCCGTCGGCGGTCCGGACGATCCGCACGCCCTTGCTCCGGCCGGTGGCCCGGAGGAAGAAGCGGCCCGGGCCGCCGTAGGACAGCGTCTCGATCGACCGGCAGCGGCCCGAGCCCAGCCCCTTCAGCCGCTGCACGGTGCGCCATCGCGCGCCGGTCCAGCGCTGCAGCCGGCTGGGGTAGCCGCGCGAGCCGCGCGTGGCGTCCAGCCGCAGCAGGCCGTCCGGCCCCACGGGGAAGACGGTCTCGCACCGTCCGGTGGCCTTCGCGCGCAGCCGTACGACGCCGCTCGGGGAGACGATCGTGGTGGCCGAGAGGCCCGGGGCGGCCACCTGCTGACGGTCCAGCGACACGGTGACCGGTCGGGCCCCCACGCCGACGTCGCGCCAGTGGGTGCCGTCGACGCTGAGCAGCACCCGACGGGCGCGGCGGGGTGCCTCGATGTAGCCACCGGTGCGGGCGGGGTAGTCGCCGCTCGCCCGGCGCTTCGGGTAGCAGTGCATCAGCAGCGAGTGCACGCCGAGGGTCCGGACGCCCGCCTCGCCGTCCCAGGTGCAGCCGGGGAAGCCGTGGTCGTAGATCTCGCGGGCCGGTCCCCAGACCTGAGCGGCCTCGTCGTACGCCTGGACCAGGACGCGGCGGCGGTCGGGGCTGCCGACCGAGAGCAGCGGCTGACCGGCCACGTCGGAGAAGACGGCGGCCATGGCCCGCTCCACGTTGGGGCGGTACGACGCCAGGCCCGGGGCCTGCTCGGGGGCGCGCGCCAGCAGCGCCCAGGGCGAGGCCTCGTCGACCCGGCCGACGACCCAGCGCCCGGGCCGCCCGGCGTACCGGCTGTTGGTGATCCGGGTGCTCGAGACGCCCTCGACCGACAGCTCCGTGCACCCGGTGGGCCGCCCCGGGGCGAAGTCGACGTACTGGATGCTCTCCTCGCCGGCCGGGCTCAGCGCGTGCAGCCCGAGGACGCACCGGCCGCCGCGGCCCTCGCCGCCGGCGAGCGTGACGGTGCCGTCGTCGGCGACCACCGTGGCGTTGTCGCTCCCGTCGGAGTCGAAGGTCGTGCTGCGCAGCCGGGAGAAGCCGGACCCGTCGCTCCACGACACGAAGCTGCCGATCCCGCCGGCCAGCCAGGCCGCGTGCTCGCCGCTCGGCGAGATGCCCGGCGTCCGGTAGGCCTCCCCGGGCAGCCGGGCCACGGCCCACGCCATGAGGTCCCGTGTCACCGCGGCCTGGCTGTGGACCGGCGCCTGGTCCTCCGCGTAGCCGGTGTCGCACTCCAGCGTCAGCGCTACGCCGCCGGCCGACGCGCGGCCGTCGATCTGCCCGCAGGTGATGCCGCGCTCGCGGTAGAGGACACGGGGGGTCGACCAGGTGGTCTCGTCGTCCAACCGGTGCTGCACCATCACCGTGCGCGGGTTCGGCATGCCGACCGCGACCTCACCGGTGCCGGGGACGTCGAAGACCTGGGCCCTGAGGTGGTCGTAGCCGGCCGGTGCGGTCCCGGCCGCCTCGGCGGGCCCGCTGAGCGCGGTGAGCAGTGCTGCGGGGAGCGCGAGCGAGACGGCGGCGACCAGGCCGGACGTCACGAGCCTGCGGGTGCGTGTGGACAACGGACCTCCTAGTGCGGATGTGCCCAGGGTGACGCTCGACCCCCCGGAGGGGTTGCCCGCGTCGGCCCATCGTGATCAACCCGTGACGCGGCGGCGTCTACGCTGAGCGCGTGTCGGACCCGGTCGCTGCTGCCCAGTCGCTCGCCGACGTGCTGCCCGACGGCGTGGTGATCGCCGACGCGGACGAGCGGGTCACGCTGGTGTCGGCGCTGGCCGCCCAGATGCTGGGTGCGGACCCCGCCGCCTGCCTGGGCCGCCCGGTGGGTGAGGTGCTCACCCTGAAGGACCAGGACGGCCGCGACTGGTGCAGCGTCAACACGCCGTACGTCGGGTTGTCCACGCGCACCGGCATCCCCGAGCAGTCGTGGCTCCAGCCCGACGGGACCGAGGTCCTGGCGGCGGCCCGGGTGCTGCGCACCGCGCGGGGCGGACCGGTCTCCGGCCTGGCGATCACCCTGCGGTCGGGTCGCGGACGGGCCCGTCTCGACCGCGAGCGCTCCGACCTGGTGGCCACCGTGGCCCACGAGCTCCGTTCGCCGCTGACCGGCGTCAAGGGCTTCGTGCAGGCGCTGCTCAACCGGTGGGACAAGCTCAACGACGACCAGAAGAAGCTGATGCTGCACACCGTCAGCGTCGACTCCGACCGGTTGAGCCGGCTGATCGCCGAGCTGCTCGACGTGGCCCGGATCGACACCGGCCGGCTCCAGCTCTACCCGCGCCCGTGCGACGCCGGCGTCCTGGTCCGGCGCGTGGTCGACTCCGTGGCAGCCGGTGTCGCCCGCCCGATCGAGCTCGAGCTCGACGACGACCTCCCCGAGCTGATGGCCGACCCCGACAAGCTCGTCCAGGTGGTGACCAACCTCGTCGAGAACGCCGTACGGCACGGTGAGGGCTGCGTGCTGGTGCGGGTGCACGCGTCGGACGACGGGACGGGCCACGAGGGCCCGGCGATCTCGATCGTGGTGACCGACGAGGGCGAGGGGATCCCGGTGGAGCTGCGGCGCCGCGTGTTCACCAAGTTCTGGAAGGGCGGGGCCCGGGGCGGGTCGGGCCTGGGTCTCTACATCGTGGGGGGCCTGACCCGGGCCCACGGCGGCCGGGTCGAGATCGGCGACGCGCCCGGCGGGGGTGCGCGGATCGAGGTCCGGTGGCCCGTCGGGGAGTCGCTGGAGGCCTGAGCGGGCAACCCCGTCGCGCGGCGCCCCCGGGCGTTCCTAGACTTGGCTCCCGTGTCCGGACCCAACAGCGACTACGACCCCGTGGAGGTCACCGACTTGAAGCCCGAGGAGGTCGCGTCCGCGCGCGACGAGGCCCTGGCGGCCATCGCCGAGGCGGCCGACCTCGAGGCGCTCAAGCAGGTCCGGATCGCCCACACCGGCGACCGGTCGCGGCTGGCCCTGGCCAACCGCGAGATCGGCGCGCTCCCGCCCCAGGCCCGCAAGGAGGCCGGCCAGCGGATCGGTCAGGCCCGAGGCGCGGTCAACCAGGCCCTGGGGGCCCGGCAGGCCGTGCTCGAGGTCGAGCACGAGGAGCGGATGCTGGTCGAGGAGACCGTCGACGTCACGCTGCCCACCACCCGCGCCCGGCGCGGCGCCCGGCACCCCATCACGCTGATGTCCGACCACATCGCCGACCTCTTCGTGGCCATGGGCTGGGAGGTCGCCGAGGGCCCGGTCGTCGAGGCCGAGTGGCTGAACTTCGACGCGCTCAACCTCGGCCCCGACCACCCGGCCCGCACGATGCAGGACACCTTCTGGACCGAGCCGGCCGACCACCACGTCGTGCTGCGCACCCACACCTCGCCGGTGCAGGCCCGCACGATGCTGACCCGCGAGCCCCCGATCTACGTGATCTGCCCCGGCCGGGTCTTCCGCACCGACGAGTACGACGCCACGCACAGCCCGATGTTCCACCAGGTCGAGGGGCTCGTCGTCGACCGCGGGATCACGATGGCCCACCTCAAGGGCACGCTCGACCACTTCGCCACGCAGCTGTTCGGCGCCGGCATCACCACCCGCTTCCGCCCGTCGTACTTCCCCTTCACCGAGCCCTCGGCCGAGGTCGACCTGGTCTGCTTCGTCTGCCGTGGCCGGCAGCCGGCGGTCGAGACCTGCCGCACCTGCAGGGGCGAGGGCTGGATCGAGTGGGGCGGCTGCGGGGTGGTCAACCCACGGGTGCTGACCGCCTGTGGTGTCGACCCCGAGGTCTACACCGGCTTCGCGTTCGGCATGGGGATCGACCGGGCCTTCATGTTCCACAGCGGCGCCGAGAGCCTGCGCGACTTCTTCGAGGGCGACGTCCGGTTCAGCTCGGCCTTCGGAACGGAGCTCTGACATGCGCGCCCCCGTCTCCTGGATCCGCGAGTACGCCGCCCTGCCGGCCGACGCGACCACCGAGGACCTCGCCGCCCGGCTGACCGCCCTCGGGCTCAAGCTCGAGGCCCTGCACCGCCCCGGCGACGCGATCCGCGGCCCGCTGGTGATCGGCCGGGTGCTCACGATGGAGCCCGAGCCGCAGAAGAACGGCAAGACCATCAACTGGTGCACCGTCGACGTGGCCGACGCCAACGGCACCGGCGAGCCCCAGGGCATCGTCTGCGGCGCGCACAACTTCGCCGTCGGCGACCTGGTCGTGGTGATCCTGCCCGGCGGCGTGCTGCCCGGTGACTTCGCGATCTCCGCGCGCAAGACCTACGGCCACGTCTCGGCCGGGATGATCTGCTCGTCCCAGGAGCTCGGGCTCGGCGAGGACGCTCTGTCCTCCGGGGGCGGCATCATCGTGCTGCCCGCCGACGCCGGCGAGCCCGGCACCGACGCGCGCGACGTGCTCGGGCTGCGCGAGGAGACCATCGAGTTCGAGATCAACCCCGACCGCGCCTACGCGCTGTCGCTGCGCGGCGTGGCCCGCGAGGCGGCGATGTCCTACGGCGTCGGCTTCCGCGACCCGGTCGACCGCCCGGTGCCGGCCGCCGACGACGCCGGCTATCCCGTGGTGGTCGACGACCCGACCGGCTGCCCGGTGTTCGTGGCGCGGACGGTCTCCGGCTTCGATCCCGCGGCCCCCACCCCCGACTGGATGGTGAGCCGGATCCAGCTGGCGGGGATGCGACCGATCTCGCTGGCCGTCGACGTCACCAACTACGTGATGCTCGAGACCGGCCGCCCGATCCACGGCTACGACGCCGACAAGCTCAGCGGCCCGATCCGGGTGCGCCGGGCCGCCGCGGGGGAGCGGCTGACCACCCTCGACGGGACCGCTCGGGCCCTCTCGCCCGAGGACCTCGTGGTCACCGACGACTCCGGCCTGATCGGGCTCGGTGGCGTGATGGGCGGCGAGGCCACCGAGATGTCCGCGTCGACCTCGCGGGTGCTCGTGGAGTCGGCCCACTGGGACGCGGTCGCGATGTTCCGCACCGGCCGTCGCCACAAGATCACCTCCGAGGCCGGCAAGCGCAACGAGCGCGGCGCCGACCCGACGATGTGCGAGGCCGCGGCCGACCGCGTGGTCGAGCTGCTGACGACGTACGGCGGCGGCACGGCCGAGCCGGGTGTGACCGTGGTCGGCACCCCGCCCGGGCGCTCCCCGATCGAGATCGCGGTCGACCTGCCCGCGCGGGTGACCGGGATGCCGATCGACGAGGCCACCACGCTGGCGCACCTGGAGGCCGTCGGCTGCGCGCTCGAGGTCGAGGGGTCACGGGTCACCGCGACGCCGCCGCCGTGGCGCCCGGACCTCACCGACCCCTACGACCTGGTCGAGGAGGTCGCGCGGCTCGTCGGCTACGACCGGGTGCCGTCGGTGCTCCCCACGCCGCCCTCCGGGCGGGGTCTGACGCGGGCCCAGAGCCTGCGCCGACGGGTGGGTCGCACGCTGGCCGGCGCCGGCTACGTCGAGGTCGTGAGCTTCCCGTTCATCGGCACCGCCGAGCTCGACCGGTTGGGCCTGCCCGCCGACGACGAGCGCCGTACCACCCTGCGGCTGGCCAACCCGCTCTCGGCGGAGGAGCCGTCGATGACCACGACGCTGCTGCCCGGGCTGCTCAAGGCGCTGGGCCGCAACGCCGGACGTGGTGCGACCAGCGCCGCGCTCTTCGAGTCGGCCACGGTGACGCTGCCGCACAGCGGCGGCCCGGCTCCGATCTACGGGGTCGACCGGCGCCCCACTCCGGGCGAGCTCGACGACCTCGACAAGGCGCTGCCGCACCAGCCCCTCCACCTCGCGCTGGTCGGCTCGGGCGAGCACGAGGCCGACGGCTGGTGGGGCCCTGGGCGGGGTGTCAGCTGGTCCGACGCCGTCGACGCCGTACGAGCGACGGCGGAGGCGGTCGGTCTCGAGGTCGACGTCGTCCCCGCCACCCGGGCGCCCTGGCACCCCGGACGCTGCGCGGAGCTGCGCGTCGGCGACGCCGTGCTCGGCCACGCCGGTGAGCTGCACCCGAAGGTCTGCCAGGCCTACGGCGTGCCGCCACGCACCGTCGCCGCCGAGATCGACCTCGACCGGCTGCTCGAGCTGGCGCCCGAGGGCGTGCGCGCCCCCTCCTTCTCCGACTTCCCGCAGGCCAAGGAGGACGTCGCGCTCGTCGTCGACGACTCCGTCGCGGCCGCCGACGTGGAGGCCGCCCTGCGCTCCGGCGCCGGTGACCTGCTCGAGTCGATCCGGCTCTTCGACGTCTACACCGGCGCGCAGGTCGGTGAGGGCAAGAAGTCCCTCGCCTTCGCCCTGCGCTTCCGGGCGCCCGACCGGACCCTGACCGAGGACGAGACCGGAGCCGCCCGCGACGCAGCGGTGGCCGCCGCGGCCGAGCGGGTCGGGGCGGTGCAGCGCAGCTGAGGCCGCCGGCGCGGCCGGTCGCCCGGCTGATGCGACACGGGCGGGTCACGGGCGAGGGTCTCCGAGGCTTACGGACACGTGCGTAAGTCCAGGAGAGGGGGTGCCCCAGCGGACGCCGAGCCGCTACTCGCCCACAGCGCCATCGATGAGCTCGCGCACCACGTCGAGGTGCCCGACGTGCCGGGCGTACTCCTGGAGCAGGTGCAGCAGCACCCGGCCGAGCTCGGCCGGGGGAGCGCCGTCCCAGCGCGGGCCGGGCGCCCCGACGTCGTCCACGTCGTGGCCGCGGACGACCGCCTCGGACCGCGACGCCTGCGCTGCCAGCCGCCCGACCAGGTCCTCGAGCGTGGTGGAGGAATCGACCGACCAGCGTCCGTCGCGCTGGTCGGCCCACGGGTCGTCGACAGCCCGGCCCTCGAAGCCCCACTCCAGCCAGCGGCGCTCGACGTGGGTGAGGTGCTGGAGCAGCTCCAGCGGCGACCAGCCCGACGGCAGCCGGCTGCCGCGCAGCTCGCGCTCGTCGAGGCCGGTGAGCTTCTCGACCAGCACCGAGCGGAAGTAGGCGAGGTAGCCGAGCAGCACCTCGCGCTGGTCGTCGATCCGGGTGGTCGGCTCCGGGAAGGGCAGCTTCATCAGCAGCAGTGCCTCAGTCGAGCGGGTGGTCGACGCAGGACCGGAAGAGGTCGTAGACCGCCCGGTCGCCCTCGACGCTGATCGCGGAGTCGTCGCCGCGGTGCCACAGCCACAGGTCGACCGCCTCGGCGGAGCCGGTGACCGTGACGTCCGCCTGCACGCCCGGATCGGGGACCACGGAGAGGTCGTCCTCGTCGCGCACGGTGCCCTCGGGGTCGGTGCCGGTGAAGCGGCCGAGCTGCACCCAGACCGACCCGGCGTCGGTCAGGTCGATCCGCACGTGGCTCGTCGAGGGGGTGAACGCGCCCCACGGCGGGGTGCCACCGAACATGACGTCGAGGGTCTCCACCACCCCGTCGGCGGCCAGCGCGGCGTCGATCGGCGCGGGCGCCGCCCCCACCGCCTGCTCCGCGTCGACCCGGTGGACCAGCGCCTCGTGAGCCTGGCGCCGGTAGGTGAACCCCACGGTCTGCTCGCTCGACCAGGTCCAGGCCCCCTCGGCCGGGTCGGCCGCCTCCAGGGCGGCGACGAGTGCGGCGTGGTTGGCGTCGAAGGCGGCGAGGAGGTCGGCGTACGCCTCGGGCCGCGGCGTCTGCGCCTCGTCGTGGGGTGCCGTGGGACGCGTGGTCACGACGTGGGCCCAGAAGCCCTGGACCTCGGCCAGGTGCCAGAGCAGGTCGGCGACCGACCAGTCGGGGCAGTGCGGCACCCGGGAGTCGGGGTCGGCGTCGGCGAGGACCGTGCGGAAGCGGGAGGACTCGGTGCGGAGGTGGCCGAGGTGGTCGGCGGGGGTGAGGTCCGAGAGGTTGGATCGCATCGGGCCACCGTAGGTGGTGGCACCGACACCGGCACCCGAGTATCGAGCCGCCGGTTCTACATGACCATGCAGAGGCATGTATGGTCATGCACATGACGAAGACACGTGTGGCCGTCGCCGGAGCCAGCGGGTACGCCGGTGGTGAGGTGCTCCGGCTCCTGCTCGGCCACCCCGAGGTGGAGATCGGCGCGCTCACCGGCGGCAGCAACGCCGGTCAGCCGTTGGGCGCCCTCCAACCCCACCTCGTACCGCTGGCCGACCGGGTGCTCGAGCCCACCGAGCTCGACGTGCTCGCCGGCCACGACGTGGTCTTCCTCGGCCTCCCGCACGGCCAGTCCGGCGAGATCGCGGCCCAGCTGCCCGAGGGTGTCGTGGTGATCGACTGCGGTGCCGACTTCCGGCTCGCCGACGCGGGGGAGTGGGAGCGCTTCTACGGCGGCGCCCACGCCGGCACCTGGCCCTACGGACTCCCCGAGCTGCCCGGTCAGCGCGACCGGCTGCGGGCTGCGACCCGGATCGCGGTCCCCGGCTGCTACCCGACGGTCTCCACCCTCACGCTCGCCCCGGCGATCTCCGCCGGCCTGGTCGAGCCCGACGTGGTCGTCGTGGCCGCCTCCGGCACCAGCGGCGCCGGCAAGGCCGCCAAGCCCCACCTGCTCGGCAGCGAGGTGATGGGCAACGCCAGTGCCTACGGCGTCGGCGGCACCCACCGGCACACCCCCGAGATCACCCAGAACCTCTCCGGTCTGGTCGAGACCACCGTCAGCGTGAGCTTCACCCCGATGCTGGTCCCGATGTCCCGCGGCATCCTGGCCACCTGCTCGGCGCCGCTCGCCGGCGACGTGAGCGCCGAGGAGGCCTACGAGACCTACGCGAAGGCCTACGCCGACGAGCCGTTCGTGCACCTCCTGCCGCCCGGGCAGTGGCCCCAGACCCAGTCGGTGCTGGGCTCCAACGCCGTGCACGTGCAGGTCACCGTCGACGAGCACGCCCGGCGCCTGGTCGCGGTCGGCGCGGTCGACAACCTGGCCAAGGGCACCGGCGGCGCAGCCGTGCAGTGCATGAACCTCGCGCTCGGCCTCGACGAGGGCCTCGGCCTGACCAGTGTCGGGATCGCCCCGTGACCGGCTCCGACACCGACCCGGTGGCCCCGACGTACGCCCTCGACCAGCACCCGGAGCACCTCGCGGTCGTCCGGCTCGGTCCCGGCTCGGAGATCCCCGCGTGGGCCGGCGCGGCCTCGCTCTTCTCGATCACCGCGACCGCCGCCGAGACCTCGTTGGTCTGCGCCGCCCACGACGTCCCGGCGCGAGCGAAGTCCCACGGCCCGTTGACGGCCTTCGCCGTGCAGGGTCCGCTGGACTTCGGCCTGACCGGGGTGCTCGTGGCGCTGCTGGTCCCGCTCGCGGCGGAGGAGATCAGCGTCTTCACGATCTCGACCTACGACACCGACTGGCTCCTGGTCCGCGTCGACGACGCGGAGCGGGCGGCCGAGGCCTGGCGACGAGAGGGCCACGAGGTCACCGCCGCCGTCCCCGCCCCGCCGTCCGGAAAGAGCTCCCGATGACCGTCACCACCCCCGCCGGGTTCCGCGCCTCCGGCGTGCCCGCCGGCCTGAAGTCCACCGGCGCCAAGGACGTCGCGCTCGTCGTCAACGACGGACCGACCCACGACTCCGCCAGCGTCTTCACCGCCAACCGCTGCAAGGCCAACCCGATCCTGTGGAGCCAGGAGGTGGTCAAGGACGGCGTCGTGCGCGCCGTCGTCCTCAACTCCGGCGGCGCCAACTGCTACACCGGTCCCGAGGGCTTCCAGACCACCCACGCGGTCGCCGAGCAGGTCGCCGGGCACCTGGGCATCGGCGCCGGCGACGTGGTCGTGTGCTCGACCGGACTGATCGGCCTCACCAACGACCGGGCGACCGTGCTCGCCGGTGTCGACGCGGCGTACGCCGCGCTGGCCGACGACGGCGGGCCGCTCGCCGCCGAGGCGATCATGACCACCGACTCGGTCAGCAAGCAGGTCGTCGTCGAGGGCGCCGGCTGGAGCATCGGCGGGATGGCCAAGGGCGCGGGGATGCTGGCCCCCCAGCTGGCGACGATGCTGGTGGTCCTGACCACCGACGCGGTCGTCCCGGCCGCCGAGCTCGACCAGGCGCTGCGCATCGCGACCCGGGTCAGCTTCGACCGGCTCGACTCCGACGGCTGCATGTCCACCAACGACACCGTCACGGTCATGGCCAGCGGCGCGAGCGGCATCACGCCGTCGCTGCCGGACTTCACGGCGGCGTTGACCCAGGCCTGCACGGACCTGGCCATGCAGCTGCTCCAGGACGCCGAGGGCGCCGACCACGAGATCGCGATCACCGTGCTCAACGCCGCCAGCGAGGACGACGCCGTCGAGGTCGGGCGCAGCGTGGCCCGCAGCAACCTCTTCAAGGCCGCGGTCTTCGGCAAGGACCCCAACTGGGGACGGGTCCTGGCCAGCCTCGGCACGACCGGTGCCGCCTTCGACCCCGCCGACCTCGACGTGGCCATGAACGGCGTCTGGGTGTGCCGGTCCTCCACGCCCGCCGAGGACCCCACCCTGGTCGACCTCGAGCCCCGCGAGGTCAGCGTGACCATCGACCTCAAGGCCGGCACCGCCCGCGCCACCGTCTGGACCAACGACCTGACGCACGCCTACGTCCACGAGAACAGCGCCTACTCCTCCTGAGAGAGACGACCACCTCACGATGAACGACTCCACCAACGGCCCCGTCGACACCAGCAAGCCCGACCAGGCCAAGGCCCGCACCCTTGCCGCGGCACTGCCCTGGCTCAAGCGCTACCACCAGAAGATCGTCGTCGTGAAGTACGGCGGCAACGCGATGACCGACGACACGCTCAAGCGCGCCTTCGCCGAGGACATCGCGTTCCTGCGCTTCGCGGGCTTCCGACCGGTCGTGGTCCACGGCGGCGGACCCCAGATCTCCGCGATGCTCGACCGGCTCGGCATCGCCTCGGAGTTCAAGGGCGGCCTGCGCGTCACCACGCCCGAGGCGATGGACGTCGTCCGGATGGTGCTGGTCGGCCAGGTCCAGCGCGAGCTGGTCGGGCTGATCAACGAGCACGGCCCGCTGGCCGTCGGCCTGTCCGGCGAGGACGCCGGGCTCTTCACCGCCGAGCAGACCAACACGATCGTCGACGGCGAGGAGGTCGACCTGGGCCTGGTCGGGGAGGTCTCCCACGTGCGGCCGGAGGCCGTGCTCGACATCATCCAGGCCGGGCGCGTGCCCGTGGTCTCCAGCGTCGCGCCGGACGTCGACGGGCTGGTGCACAACGTCAACGCCGACCTGGCCGCCGCCTCGCTCGCGGTCGCCCTGGGCGCCGAGAAGCTCCTGGTCCTGACCGACGTCGAGGGCCTCTACCTCGACTGGCCGGACCCGGAGGAGGTCATCGGCGAGATCAACCCCGAGGAGCTGGAGCGGATCCTGCCCGGGCTCGCCAGCGGGATGATCCCGAAGATGGGCGCCTGCCTGCAGGCGGTCAAGGGCGGGGTGCCCCGCGCCACCGTCGTCGACGGCCGCGAGCCGCACGCGGTGATCCTCGAGCTCTTCACCCACGAGGGCGTCGGCACCCAGGTGCTGCCGGGTGTCGAGACCAAGACCCGGAAGGCCAGGGACACCCAGTGAGCGGTCACTCCTACGGCGAGCGCTACGCCGCCTCCCTGATGAACACCTTCGGGCCGCCGCGGCTCACGCTCGTGCGCGGCGCGGGCGCCCACGTGTGGGACGCCGAGGGCCGGGAGTACGTCGACTTCCTCGGCGGCATCGCCGTCAACACCCTCGGCCACGGCCACCCGGCGCTGGTCGCCGCGGTCTCCGGCCAGGTCCGCACGCTGGGCCACGTGTCCAACTTCTTCACCACGCCCCTGCAGGTCGAGCTGGCCGAGCGGCTGCTCGAGGTCCTGGCGGTGCCCGGCACCCCGGCCGGGACCGAGGGCCGGGTCTTCTTCTGCAACTCGGGTGCGGAGGCCAACGAGGCCGCGCTCAAGCTCACCCGGCTCACCGGCCGGACCCACGTCGTCGCCATGGAGGACGCCTTCCACGGCCGCACGATGGGCAGCCTGGCGCTGACCTCGAAGGCGGCCTACCGCGAGCCGTTCGAGCCGCTGCCCGGCGACGTCACCTGGGTGCCGTTCGGCGACGCCGACGCGTTGGCCGCCGTGGTCACCGACGAGACCGCGGCGGTGGTCATCGAGCCGCTGCAGGGCGAGGCCGGCGTCAACGTCGCCTCCACCGACTTCCTGGTCGCCGCCCGTGAGATCACCGATCGCCACGGCGCGCTGCTGTGGCTCGACGAGGTGCAGAGCGGCATGGGCCGCACCGGCTCCTGGCTCGGCAGCCACCCCTCGGGGGTCACCGCCGACATCGTCACGCTCGCCAAGGGGCTCGGCGGCGGACTGCCGATCGGTGCCTGCGTCGGCTTCGGCCGCGCGGCCACGCTGTTCTCGCCCGGCAACCACGGCACGACCTTCGGCGGCAACCCGCTCTCGTGCTCCGCGGCGCTCGCCGTGATCGAGACCATCGAGTCCGAGGGCCTGCTCCAGCGCGCCACGGACGTGGGGGAGCGGCTGCGCACCACCCTCGCCGCGGAGCCGCGCGTGGTCGAGGTCCGCGGTGTCGGCGTCCTCGTCGGTCTCACGCTGAGCGAGGCCAAGGGGCCCGAGGTCGTGGCCGCCGCGCAGGAGGCCGGGTGGATCATCAACGCGACCGGTCCCGACCGGATCCGGCTGGCGCCCCCGCTCGTGGTCACCGACGCCGACGTCGACGGGCTGCTCGTCCGCGTGGCCCGCGATCCTCGACGCCGCCGGCGTGGTCTCCCCGGCGGGTGCGCCATGAGGCACCTGCTGCGCGACGACGACCTGAGCCCCGCCGAGCAGACCCAGGTCCTCGACCTGGCCGACCGGATGAAGCGCTCACCCTTCGAGGCGCGCCCGCTCGAGGGACCGCAGACGGTCGCGATGATCTTCGACAAGCCCACCCTGCGCACCCAGGCCAGCTTCGCCGCCGGCGTGGCCGAGCTCGGGGGGCACGCGATGCTCGTCGACGGCCACCTCGCCGGCATCGGGGTCCGGGAGCCGGTCGCCGACGTCGCCCGCGTGCTGGGTCGCCAGGCGGCCGCCGTCGTCTGGCGCACCTACGAGCAGCGCAAGCTCGAGGAGATGGCGGCGTACGCCGGCGTGCCCGTGGTCAACGCGCTGACCGACGACTTCCACCCCTGCCAGCTGCTCGCAGACCTGCAGACGGTGCGCGAGCACCGCGGCACGCTGGCCGGGCTGAGCGTGGCCTTCGTCGGCGACGGCGCCAGCAACATGGGCAGCTCCTGGCTGCTCGCCGGCGCCACCGCCGGCATGCACGTGGTGGTCAGCAGCCCCGAGGGCTACCTGCCGAGCGCCGAGGTCGTCGACCGGGCGGCCGAGATCGCGGCGACCACCGGCGGCTCGGCCCGGGCCCACAGCGACCCCACGGGGGCCGTCGACGGCGCCGACGTGCTGGTCACCGACACCTGGATCTCGATGGGCAAGGAGGAGGAGGCCGAGGCCCGCCGGGCGGTCTTCGCTCCCTACGCCCTGACCTCGGCCCTGGTCGGCCGGGCCCGCCCCGACGCGCTGGTGCTGCACTGCCTCCCGGCCTACCGCGGCACCGAGATCGACGCCGACGTGCTCGACGGTCCGCAGAGCGTGGTCTGGGACGAGGCCGAGAACAGGCGGCACGTCCAGAAGGCCGTGCTCGCGTTCCTGCTCGGAGCCGGGTCGTGAACGAGGCCGCCGTGCGTCCGGTCACCAAGACCGCCCGCCACCAGCTGATCATCGACCTGGTCTCGAACCGCGAGGTCCACTCGCAGACAGAGCTGGCCGACCTGCTCGCCGAGGGCGGGCTCAAGGTCACCCAGGCGACGCTCTCGCGCGACCTGGTCGAGCTCGACGCGCTCAAGGTGCGCGCCGCCTCGGGCGGCATGGTCTACGCCGTCCCCGGCGAGGGCGGCGACCGACGGCTGGCCGCGCCCGCCGGCAGCGAGGCCTCGATGCAACGGGTCGCCCGTCTCTGCGCCGAGCTCCTGGTCAGCGCCGACGCCAGCGCCAACCTCGCGGTGCTGCGTACGCCGCCCGGGGCCGCCCAGTTCCTCGCCTCCGCGTTCGACCGGGGCTCGCTCGACGGGGTCCTCGGCACCATCGGCGGCGACGACACCGTGCTGGTGATCAGCCGCGACCCGCAGGGCGGCCAGGACCTGGTCCGACGCTTCCTCGAGCTGGCCCAGCAGGGCTCGACCACCGCCCGGACCCCCTCCTCCATCCCCACCGATCTCCAGAACCCCCAGAACCCGAAGGAACCCACGTGAGCAAGGTCCTGACCAGTCTTCCCACCGGCCAGCGGGTCGGCATCGCCTTCTCCGGCGGTCTCGACACCTCCGTGGCGGTCGCCTGGATGCGCGACAAGGGTGCGGTGCCCTGCACCTACACCGCCGACATCGGCCAGTACGACGAGCCCGACGTCTCCGGCGTCCCCGACCGGGCGATGGAGTACGGCGCCGAGCTCGCGCGCCACATCGACTGCAAGCCCCAGCTGGTCGAGGAGGGCCTGGCCGCGCTGGCCTGCGGCGCCTTCCACATCCGCTCGGGCGGTCGCGCCTACTTCAACACCACCCCGATCGGCCGCGCGGTCACCGGCACCATGCTCGTCCAGGCGATGCACGCCGACGGCGTCGACATCTGGGGCGACGGGTCGACGTTCAAGGGCAACGACATCGAGCGGTTCTACCGCTACGGCCTGCTGGCCAACCCCGAGCTGCGCATCTACAAGCCGTGGCTGGACGCCGACTTCGTCCACGAGCTCGGTGGCCGCGACGAGATGAGCCAGTGGCTCACCGAGCACGGGCTGCCCTACCGCGACTCGAAGGAGAAGGCCTACTCCACCGACGCCAACATCTGGGGCGCCACCCACGAGGCCAAGACCCTGGAGCACCTCGACGTCTCGCTCGAGGTGGTCGAGCCGATCATGGGCGTGAAGTTCTGGGACCCCGAGGTCGCGATCGAGACCGAGGACGTCACGGTCCGCTTCGAGGCCGGCCGCCCGGTGGCCATCGACGGCAAGGTCTACGACGACGCCGTCGAGCTGGTGCACGCGGCCAACGCGATCGGTGGGCGCCACGGGCTGGGCATGTCCGACCAGATCGAGAACCGGATCATCGAGGCCAAGTCGCGCGGCGTCTACGAGGCCCCGGGCATGGCGCTGCTCTGGATCGCCTACGAGCGCCTGGTCAACGCGATCCACAACGAGGACACCATCGAGGCCTACCACAGCCACGGCCGTCGCCTCGGTCGGCTGCTCTACGAGGGGCGCTGGCTCGACCCGCAGGCACTGATGCTGCGCGAGTCGATCCAGCGCTGGATCGCCTCGCTGGTGACCGGCGAGGTGACGATCCGCCTGCGTCGCGGCGAGGACTACACCGTCCTGGCCACCGACGGGGCCGGGTTCTCCTACCACCCCGACAAGCTCTCGATGGAGCGCACCGACAACGCCGCCTTCGGGCCGGTCGACCGGATCGGTCAGCTGACGATGCGCAACCTCGACATCGCCGACTCGCGCGCCAAGCTCGAGCTGTACGCCGCCCAGCCGCTCGACGAGGGTCAGGTGCTGGTGCAGAACGGCACGCTCTTCGGGGCGATCGAGGCCGGCGGAGCCGAGCGCATCGCCCGCAACGAGGCCCCCCGCGACGCCTCCGAGGAAGCGCTGGACGCCGCGGCGATGGAGTTCGGCACCGACTGATGGGTCCGGTCCACCGCGTCGCCGCCCGGGTGCTCCCGGTCAGCACGCTCGGTCCCGAGGGCGAGGTGCTGCTGCTCCAGGGCCAGGACCCCGCCCGCGCGGGTGACCTGCACTGGGTCAGTGTCGGCGGCGCGGTCGAGCCCGGCGAAGGGCTGCGCGAGGCGGGAGTCCGTGAGCTGCTGGAGGAGACCGGTCTGCAGGCGAGCCCCGCGGACCTGGTCGGCCCGGTCCACCGGGCCACCCACCCGTTCTCCTGGGACGGGGTCGACTACGTCAGCGACAACAGCTTCTTCGCGCTGCCCCTGCCGCGCGACGTGGAGGTCCACTTCGGGGGGCTCGAGCCGGCCGAGGTCGGCAACGTCCTCGCCGCCCGCTGGTGGACCCCGACCGCGCTGCGCGCCGAGGGCGGTGCCGTGACCGTGGACCTGCCCGACATCATGGAGCAGGCCATCGCCGCCGTACGACGAGGAGAGACGTGAGCAGCACAGACCCCGGCAGCACCAACACCGGCAAGCTCTGGGGCGGCCGGTTCGCCGGCGGACCCTCGCCCGAGCTCGAGGAGCTCTCCCGCTCCACGCACTTCGACTGGCGGCTCACCCCCTACGACCTCGCGGGCTCCCGGGCCCACGCCGGTGCCCTCCACCGGGCCGGGCTGCTCAGCGACGCCGACCACGGCGAGCTGCTGCGCGGGCTGCAGGTGCTGGGGGAGCGGTTCGCCGCCGGCGACCTGCTCCCCGACACCTCCGACGAGGACGTCCACGGCGCGCTCGAGCGGCTGCTGCTGCTCGAGGTCGGTCCCGAGGTCGGCGGCCGGCTCCGCGCGGGGCGCAGCCGCAACGACCAGATCGCCACGCTGTTCAAGGTCTTCCTCCGCGACCACGCCCGCGTGCTCAGCGGTCAGCTGCTCGACCTGGTCGAGGCCCTGGCCGAGCAGGCCCGCGCGCACCTGGGCGCGGTGATGCCCGGTCGCACGCACCTGCAGCACGCCCAGCCGGTGCTGCTGTCCCACCACCTGATGGCCCACGCCTGGCCGCTGCTGCGCGACGTCGACCGGCTGGCCGACTGGGACGCGCGGGTGGCTGCGGACTCGCCGTACGGCTCCGGTGCGCTCGCCGGGCAGTCGCTCGGCCTCGACCCCGAGGGGGTCGCCGCCGACCTCGGGTTCACCGGCTCCAGCGCCAACTCCATCGACGGCACGTCGGCCCGTGACTTCGTCGCCGAGTTCGCCTTCGTCTGCGCCCAGGTGGGCGTCGACGTCAGCCGCCTGGCCGAGGAGGTCATCTTCTGGTCGACCCGCGAGGTCGGCTTCGTGACGCTGCACGACTCCTGGTCGACCGGGTCGAGCATCATGCCGCAGAAGAAGAACCCCGACATCGCCGAGCTCGCCCGCGGCAAGGCGGGCCGGTTGATCGGCAACCTGTCCGGCCTGCTCGCCACGCTGAAGGCGCTGCCGCTGGCCTACAACCGTGACCTCCAGGAGGACAAGGAGCCGGTCTTCGACTCCGTCGACACCCTCGAGGTGCTGCTGCCGGCGTTCACCGGGATGGTCGCGACGCTGACCTTCCGGACCGAGCGGATGGCCGAGCTGGCGCCGCAGGGCTTCTCGCTGGCCACCGACGTGGCCGAGTGGCTGGTCCGCGAGGGGGTGCCGTTCCGCGTCGCCCACGAGGTGGCCGGCGCGTGCGTACGCCGCTGCGAGGAGCTCGGGATCGAGCTCGCCGACCTGAGCGAGGAGCAGCTGCTCGAGATCTCGCCGGCCCTGACGCCCGGGGTGCGGGCGGTGCTCACCGTCGAGGGCTCGGTCGCCTCCCGCGACGGCCGCGGGGGCACTGCGCCGGTCCGGGTCGCCGAGCAGCTCGACGAGCTCACCGACGCGGTGGGGCGTGCCCGCCGGGGCTGACCTGGCCACGCTCCTGGCCGGCCGGGTCACCGACGTCGCACCGCGCCTGCTCGGCGCGGTGGTGCGCCACGGCGAGGTGGCGGTCCGCCTGACCGAGGTCGAGGCGTACGACGGCGCCGACGACCCCGGGTCCCACGCGTTCCGCGGGCCCACCGCGCGCAACGAGGTGATGTTCGGGCCGCCGGGCCACCTCTACTGCTACCTCTCCTACGGGATGCACGTGTGCGCCAACGTCGTGGTCGGCCCGCCGGGGGTCGCCGCGGCCGTGCTGCTGCGCGCCGGTGAGGTGGTCGACGGTCTCGACGTGGCCCGCGCCCGCCGGCCGCGCTCCACCGACCGCGACCTGGCCCGCGGGCCGGGTCGGCTGGGGCGGGCACTGGGGTTCGCGCTGGACCTCGACGGCACGGACCTGCGCCGTGGTCCGGTGCTGCTGGAGCCCGGGCCGCCGGTGGCCGAGCACGCCGTCCAGCGCGGCCCCCGGGTCGGACTGCGCCTGGCTCCGGACCGACCCTGGCGGTGCTGGATCGCGGGGGAGCGCACCGTCTCGACCTACCGCAGGAGCCCCCGGGCGGCCCCGATTGGCGCCCCGGAATGAGGCCCTGCTACGTTTCTGCATGTCGCGCAAGCGGCTCCCACCCCCGGTCGTAAGACCACACAAGGGTGGGTTGCTGCATGCCCGGCACCTGGCTCGGACCGGCGCCAACGAACCAAGTTGACGCAGACATTCGAACCCGGTAAGTTTCTGCAGGTTGCCCCGAGCCCGGTCCGCGAGGATCGAGCGGGTGTGCGTGTGATTCTTGAGAACTCAACAGTGTGTCAGATAGTCGATGGAATTAGTTTGTGCTCTGTCAGCTCTTTTTGGGTTGGTTGGGTTTGTTTTTTCGGCATTCAATGATTCTGGCTTAATTGCTAGTTTCGTTTTTTGTTGGGTTTGAATTTTCTATGGAGAGTTTGATCCTGGCTCAGGACGAACGCTGGCGGCGTGCTTAACACATGCAAGTCGAGCGGTAAGGCCCTTTGGGGTACACGAGCGGCGAACGGGTGAGTAACACGTGAGTAATCTGCCCTCCACTTTGGGATAAGCCTCGGAAACGGGGTCTAATACCGGATATGACATGGACTCGCATGGGTTTGTGTGGAAAGTTTTTTCGGTGGGGGATGTGCTCGCGGCCTATCAGCTTGTTGGTGGGGTAATGGCCTACCAAGGCTTCGACGGGTAGCCGGCCTGAGAGGGTGACCGGCCACACTGGGACTGAGACACGGCCCAGACTCCTACGGGAGGCAGCAGTGGGGAATATTGGACAATGGGCGGAAGCCTGATCCAGCAACGCCGCGTGAGGGATGACGGCCTTCGGGTTGTAAACCTCTTTCATCACCGACGAAGGTCCTGCTTTTTGGTGGGGTTGACGGTAGGTGGAGAAGAAGCACCGGCCAACTACGTGCCAGCAGCCGCGGTAATACGTAGGGTGCGAGCGTTGTCCGGAATTATTGGGCGTAAAGGGCTCGTAGGCGGTTTGTCGCGTCGGGAGTGAAAACACGGGGCTTAACTCTGTGCTTGCTTTCGATACGGGCAGACTAGAGGTATGCAGGGGAGAACGGAATTCCTGGTGTAGCGGTGAAATGCGCAGATATCAGGAGGAACACCGGTGGCGAAGGCGGTTCTCTGGGCATTACCTGACGCTGAGGAGCGAAAGTGTGGGGAGCGAACAGGATTAGATACCCTGGTAGTCCACACCGTAAACGTTGGGCGCTAGGTGTGGGATCCATTCCACGGGTTCCGTGCCGCAGCTAACGCATTAAGCGCCCCGCCTGGGGAGTACGGCCGCAAGGCTAAAACTCAAAGGAATTGACGGGGGCCCGCACAAGCGGCGGAGCATGCGGATTAATTCGATGCAACGCGAAGAACCTTACCTGGGTTTGACATACACCGGAAAGCTGTAGAGATATGGCCCCTTTTGTCGGTGTACAGGTGGTGCATGGCTGTCGTCAGCTCGTGTCGTGAGATGTTGGGTTAAGTCCCGCAACGAGCGCAACCCTCGTTCTATGTTGCCAGCATGCCCTTCGGGGTGATGGGGACTCATAGGAGACTGCCGGGGTCAACTCGGAGGAAGGTGGGGATGACGTCAAGTCATCATGCCCCTTATGTCCAGGGCTTCACGCATGCTACAATGGCCGGTACAAAGGGCTGCGATCCCGTGAGGGGGAGCGAATCCCAAAAAGCCGGTCTCAGTTCGGATTGGGGTCTGCAACTCGACCCCATGAAGTCGGAGTCGCTAGTAATCGCAGATCAGCAACGCTGCGGTGAATACGTTCCCGGGCCTTGTACACACCGCCCGTCACGTCATGAAAGTCGGCAACACCCGAAGCCCATGGCCCAACCGCTTGCGGAGGGAGTGGTCGAAGGTGGGGCTGGCGATTAGGACGAAGTCGTAACAAGGTAGCCGTACCGGAAGGTGCGGCTGGATCACCTCCTTTCTAAGGAGACACACCGCGTGCCTGCCCGCATTCTCGTGGGTGGGGTGAGGGTGTCTTGTTAGTGGAATCCATCGATGAAGAGCTTGTCGCTGCTGGTCGGCGCTGCTAGTACTGCCGGTCACCTCTTTTTGGGGGGTGGGTGGTGTGGAACGTGGGGTTGTGCGGGTGGTGGTGGTTTGTTCTGGCGCACTGTTGGGCCCTGAGGAATCAGGCGTGGCCCGGGTCGTGATGGTCTGGGTTCGTTGGTTGTCTCTTGTTTGTTTGATTCTTGGATAGTGGACGCGAGCATCGCCCGCACAGTTCCCTCGAAGGTTGGGGGGGCGGTTGTGTGGGTGTTGTTTTTTGTAGTGTGTGTCTTTGCAGAGTGTGTTTTGTTGCTGAATGGTTCAAGTTTCATGACGTGGCACCCGTGGATGTTGGTTGTCTGGTGGGTGTTTTTTGTTGTGTTTGTTGAGTGTTTGTTTGGCAAGCTGTAAAGGGCGCATGGTGGATGCCTTGGCATCAAGAGCCGATGAAGGACGTTGGAGCCTGCGATAAGCCCTGGGGAGTTGGCAACCGAGCTGTGATCCGGGGGTGTCCGAATGGGGAAACCCAGCTGGAGTTATGTCCAGTTACCTGCACCTGAATGTATAGGGTGTGTGGAGGGAACGTGGGGAAGTGAAACATCTCAGTACCCATAGGAAGAGAAAACAAAAGTGATTCCGAGAGTAGTGGCGAGCGAAATCGGATGAGGCCAAACCATGATCGTGTGATACCCGGCAGGGGTTGCGGTTGTGGGGTTGTGGGAGCATGCGTGTGCATCTGCCGGTGTGCAGGACAGTAAGAAAGTTCGTGTGAAGTTGAAGTCCATTGGAAAGTGGCGCCGTAGAGGGTGATAGCCCCGTAAGTGTAAGTGCGAGCCTGTCTGTTGTGTTTTCCCAAGTAACACGCCACTCCTGAAATGGTGTGTGAATCTGGCGGGACCACCCGTTAAGCCTAAATACTTCTTGATGACCGATAGCGGACAAGTACCGTGAGGGAAAGGTGAAAAGTACCCCTGGCGGGGAGTGAAATAGTACCTGAAACCGTGCGCCTACAATCCGTCAGAGCCTGATGCCCTTCGGGGTGGGGGTGATGGCGTGCCTTTTGAAGAATGAGCCTGCGAGTTTGCGTTGTGTTGCGAGGTTAACCCGTGTGGGGTAGCCGTAGCGAAAGCGAGTCCTAATAGGGCGTTTGAGTAGCGCGATCAAGACCCGAAGCGGAGTGATCTATCCATGGGCAGGTTGAAGCGCGGGTAAGACCGCGTGGAGGACCGAACCCACTTAGGTTGAAAACTGAGGGGATGACCTGTGGATAGGGGTGAAAGGCCAATCAAACTCCGTGATAGCTGGTTCTCCCCGAAATGCATTTAGGTGCAGCGTCGCGTGTTTCTTGCCGGAGGTAGAGCACTGGATAGCTAATGGGCCCTACAAGGTTACTGACGTTAACCAAACTCCGAATGCCGGTAAGTGAGAGCGCGGCAGTGAGACTGCGGGGGATAAGCTCCGTAGTCGAGAGGGAAACAGCCCAGACCATCAGCTAAGGCCCCTAAGTGGTGACTAAGTGGAAAAGGATGTGGAGTCGCAGTGACAACCAGGAGGTTGGCTTGGAAGCAGCCACCCTTGAAAGAGTGCGTAATAGCTCACTGGTCAAGTGATTCCGCGCCGACAATGTAGCGGGGCTCAAGTCATCCGCCGAAGCTATGGCATTCGCATTTCCCTTGAGTGGGTAACTTAGCGTCCCTGTAGTGGGGGTGTTCAGGTGTGTGGATGGGTAGGGGAGCGTCGTGTCGCGAGTGAAGTTCCGGGGTGACCCAGGGGTGGACGCGACACGAGTGAGAATGCAGGCATGAGTAGCGAATCACGGGTGAGAAACCCGTGCGCCGAATGATCAAGGGTTCCAGGGTCAAGCTAATCTGCCCTGGGTAAGTCGGGACCTAAGGCGAGGCCGACAGGCGTAGTCGATGGACAACGGGTTGATATTCCCGTACCGGCGAAGATTCGTCCCTGATGAGGCCGGTGATGCTAACCATCTGAAGCCCACGTGACCGATCCCTTCGGGGTGAGGCGTGTGGGTGGAGCGTGGGATCCGATCCGGTAGTAGTCAAGCGATGGGGTGACGCAGGAAGGTAGCCCAACCGTGGCGATGGTAGTCCACGGGTAAGCAGGTAGGACGTGGCTTAGGTAAATCCGGGTCGCTGTGCTTCGAGCACGAGTCTGAGATGTGATGCCGACCCCGTATGGGGGAAGTGGGTGATCCTATGCTGCCGAGAAAAACCTCTAGCGAGAATCGAGCCGCCCGTACCCCAAACCGACTCAGGTGATCAGGTAGAGAATACCAAGGCGATCGAGCGAACCATGGTTAAGGAACTCGGCAAAATGCCCCCGTAACTTCGGGAGAAGGGGGACCCGAACCGTGAGCCCACTTGCTGGGGGATGCGGGGAGGGTCGCAGAGACCAGGCCCAAGCGACTGTTTACTAAAAACACAGGTCCGTGCGAAGTTGTAAGACGATGTATACGGACTGACTCCTGCCCGGTGCTGGAAGGTTAAGAGGACCTGTTAGCCACTTGTGGTGAAGCGGAGAATTTAAGCCCCAGTAAACGGCGGTGGTAACTATAACCATCCTAAGGTAGCGAAATTCCTTGTCGGGTAAGTTCCGACCTGCACGAATGGAGTAACGACTTGGGCGCTGTCTCAACCATGGACTCGGCGAAATTGCACTACGAGTAAAGATGCTCGTTACGCGCGGCAGGACGGAAAGACCCCGGGACCTTTACTATAGTTTGGTATTGGTGTTTGGTTCGGCTTGTGTAGGATAGGTGGGAGACTGTGAAACCCTCACGCCAGTGGGGGTGGAGTCATCGTTGAAATACCACTCTGGTCGTACTAGATGTCTAACCTAGGTCCATGATCTGGATCAGGGACAGTGCCTGATGGGTAGTTTAACTGGGGCGGTTGCCTCCTAAAATGTAACGGAGGCGCTCAAAGGTTCCCTCAGCCTGGTTGGCAATCAGGTTTCGAGTGTAAGTGCACAAGGGAGCTTGACTGTGAGACAGACATGTCGAGCAGGGACGAAAGTCGGAACTAGTGATCCGGCGTCGGCAGGTGGAAGCGACGTCGCTCAACGGATAAAAGGTACCCCGGGGATAACAGGCTGATCTTCCCCAAGAGTCCATATCGACGGGATGGTTTGGCACCTCGATGTCGGCTCGTCGCATCCTGGGGCCGGAGTAGGTCCCAAGGGTTGGGCTGTTCGCCCATTAAAGCGGCACGCGAGCTGGGTTTAGAACGTCGTGAGACAGTTCGGTCCCTATCCGCCGCGCGCGCAGGAAACTTGAGAAAAGCTGTCCCTAGTACGAGAGGACCGGGATGGACGAACCTCTGGTGTGCCAGTTGTCCCGCCAGGGGCACCGCTGGTTAGCTACGTTCGGACGTGATAACCGCTGAATGCATCTAAGCGGGAAGCACATTTCAAGATGAGGTTTCCCACCACGTAAGTGGGTAAGGCCCCCAACAGAACATTGGGTTGATAGGCCGGAGGTGTACAGCAGCAATGCCTAGCCGACCGGTACTAATAGGCCGAGGGCTTGCCACACAAACCCTCAACCACCACAACAAACCCGCTGAACACGATTCAGCAGACACGGTTTGCACCGCGCACACACGAGAAACACTCGCGTCCACGAACCAACCCCACCCCAGCCCCCGGAGGGCGAACACACGTTCACCCCACCGGGGCCGCGGGTGAGGGTTCATAGAGTTACGGCGGCCATAGCGTCAGGGAAACACCCGGTCCCATCCCGAACCCGGAAGTTAAGCCTGCCAGCGCCGATGGTACTGCAGCCGAGAGGCTGTGGGAGAGTAGGACGCCGCCGGACAAACATTGCCAACAGGGCGACCCGTCAGGGTCGCCCTGTTGTGCATTTACGGGTGTCTTCAGCCCAGTTGTCGTCCACAGCGCAGCCTCGACGGGTGCTTGTCCACCGCTGCGAGCCGGTGCGACCCCGGTTGTCGGTGACGGCGCCCAGGCTGTGTCCTGGAGGTGATGTGCCGATGACAGCACAGACGAAGACCGACCACAGTGCGCCGGGGCACGGGGAGATCGCGGAGGTCAACCTGGTGCGACTGCGTGGCCGGCTCTCGACCGACCCGGAGGAGCGCACGCTGCCCAGCGGCGACACGGTCTGGACGTTTCGGGTCATCGTGGCCCGCAGCGCGGGCGAGGGGGAGACCACCCGAGCTCGCGTCGACGCCCTCGAGTGTGCCGCCTGGTCGCCGCGGCTGCGGCGCTCGGTCGGGCGCTGGCGCGAGGGCGACGTGGTGGAGGTGGAGGGAGCGCTCCGCCGGCGGTTCTACAAGGCCGGCGGGGCCACGGTCTCGCGGGTCGAGGTGGAGGTGGGTCGAGGCCGGCTCATTCGTCGCGCCAGGACCGGATGAGCACCCCGGGGCTGGGCTTGGGCTGGAAGGACGTGGCCTTCTCGGGCAGGAGACGGTCCTGCCCCACGATCCGCAGCACCTCGTCGACGTCGGGGGCCGGCATCAGCACGGCCAACCCGGTCCCGGGCCCGATCCGCGCCAGCGCGTCGTCGGCCGTGTGGTGGTAGCCGATGCGGAGCGGACCGCGGGGGAAGGCCGGCACCAGGTCGTCGTGCAGGACCTCCACGACGGCGCGTCCGCGCGACTCCGGCAGCGTGAGCACCACCCAGTCCACGGAGTCGGTCACCACCAGGGTTCGCGGCCCCAGGGAGGCGATGGCCTCGGCCTCGGGGGCCCGCACCGGGTGGAGGTCCAGGGAGCGGGCGGCCAGCGACAGGTCCTCGAGGGAGCAGCCCGTGAAGACCCGGTGGATCGCGCCCAGGAAGAGCGGCGTGTCGCCCTGGTCCACCAGCATGGCCAGGCCGGAGTCCGCGGGTCCTCCGGGCGCACGCTGCTGCAGGCGCAGGTACGCCGCGTACCGGTGGTGACCGTCGGCGATCAGTGCCTGCGCCCCCGAGAGCGCGTCGTCGATCCGCGCCAGACGGTCCGGGTCGGGGATCGTCCAGATCCGGTGCTGCTGACCGGTCCGGTCGTCGAAGGTGTGGGTCGGCGGGTCCGCCAGCACCTCGTGGGTCACCGTGCGGAGGTCCGGGCTGCCGCGGTGCACCAGGAGGATCGGGGCGGGGTTCAGCTTGGTGCGGGCCATCCGGGCGGCGAGGTCGTCGGCCTGGGCCGGGTAGATCCCCTCGTGCGGATAGATCGCCCGGTCCTCGGGCCGCGTGGCCCGCCGCGACACGTCCACCAGCCCGACCAGCCCGCGCACCGTGATCCCGTTGGCGGTGTACTCGTGCAGGTAGACGGCGGGCTGCTCGTCGTGCGTGATCTGGCCGTGCTGCCGCCACCGTCTCAACCGCGCGGCGACGTCCTGGTCGGGGCGCGCGAAGATCCGCGCCGAGGCCGGGTCGCCCACCCGGTAGGGCGCCAGTCGCAGCGCCCGGAAGGGCCGCAGCCTCAGCGGACCGGCGGCGTAGGGAGGGGTGACCACGGCGCCGGAGTCCATCCGGGCATCGTAGGGTGCCGCCGACGACCCACCCCGAGGAGGACGGATGCTCGGCTCCGCCGACCATGCGCTGAGCACCACCTACGACCTGGCGATGCTCGACCTCGACGGGGTCGTCTACATCGGGGGCGACGCGGTCCCGGGTGCGCCGGAGCACCTGGAGGGGGCCCGCTCGTCCGGGATGCGTTGCGCGTTCGTCACCAACAACGCCTCCCGCTCCCCGGCCACGGTGGCCGAGCACCTCCGGCGGCTCGGCGTCGCTGCCGAGCCGGCCGACGTGGTGACCTCGGCGCAGGCCGCCGCCGGGCTGCTGGCCGACCGGCTGCCCGCGGGCACGGCGGTCGCGGTGCTGGGCGCCGAGGCGCTGGTCCAGGAGGTCCGCGCGGTCGGGTTGGAGCCCGTGACCATCGACGACGACGCAGCGCAGGCGGTGGTGACCGGCTACGGGCCCGACGTGGCGTGGCGGGAGGTGATGCACGCAGCGGTGCGGATCCGCGACGGACTCCGGTGGGTCGCCAGCAACACCGACCGGACGATCCCGACGGCGTACGGCGTCGCCCCGGGCCACGGGGTGCTGGTCGAGACGTTGAGCCGGTTCGCCGGGGTCCAGCCGGAGGTCGCCGGCAAGCCCGAGCCACCGCTGCTGCGCGAGACGATCCGGCGGGTCGGGGGGGACCGACCGCTGATGGTCGGCGACCGGCTCGACACCGACATCGCGGGCGCCGCGCGGGTCGGCGTCGACTCGCTGCTGGTGCTCACCGGCGTGACCGGGCTGGCCGAGCTGCTGACCGCCGCACCGGCGGAGCGACCGACCTACCTGGCGCGCGACCTCGGGGGGTTGGCGACACCGCACCCCGAGGTCAGCAGCGAGGGCGGGACCACCGAGGTCGGCGGGTGGCGGATCACGGCCGGCGCCGACGGACTCGACTGCACCGGCGAGGGGGACCCCGAGGACTGGTGGCGAGCCGTGGCCGTGGCGGCCTGGGACCACCTGGACCGCACCGGGCGTGGGGTCGACCCCGACACGCTGGCCCCGCCCCGGTCGTGAGCCTGCCCGGCGGTAGCCTCGCAGCCATGAGCGAGCAGCCGGTCGAGGACCACCCGTCCACCGAGGTGGACGCGGCAGCCGAGGGGGAGCCCGAGGCGGACCGGCCGCGCACCGGGGTCGCCGGGGTCGACGCGGTCGTCGACGACGTGGCCGCGCTCGATGCCCGCCCGCTGGAGGAGCACGGGGAGGTCTTCGAGGACGCCCACGAGCGGCTGCGCCGCGCCCTCGACGACACCCACGACACCGGCCCCGCCTGAGCGCGGGGAGATCCGTGCCTCCGCGTCGACTGCGCCTGGATGCCGAGCTGGTCCGGCGTGGGCTGGCCCGCTCGCGTGAGCACGCCTCGGAGCTGATCGCGGCCGGGCGGGTGCGCGTGGGCGGCGCTCCTGCCACGAAGGCGGCGACGGGGGTCACCACCGACGTGGCCCTCGTGGTCAGCAACGACCCCGACCGCCCCGACTACGTCTCCCGGGGCGGTCACAAGCTGGCCGGGGCGCTCGCGGCCTTCGAGCCCGCGGGCCTGGTCGTGGAGGGACGGCGCTGCCTCGACGCCGGCGCGTCCACCGGAGGCTTCACCGACGTGCTGCTGCGCCGGGGTGCGGCGCAGGTGGTCGCCGTCGACGTGGGCTACGGGCAGCTGGCCTGGAGGCTGCGCTCCGACGAGCGGGTCGTGGTCCGCGACCGCCAGAACGTGCGCCAGCTGGGCCTCGACGACACCGACGGACCGGTGGACCTCGTCGTCGGCGACCTGTCGTTCATCTCGCTCGTGCTGGTGCTCGACGCGCTGATCGGGGTGACCCGGCCCGACGGCGACCTCGCGCTGATGGTCAAGCCGCAGTTCGAGGTCGGCAAGGACCGGGTCGGCAAGGGGGGTGTGGTCCGCGACCCCGCCGTCCGCGCCGACGCCGTCATCGACGTGGCCGAGGCGGCGCGAGCGAGGGGGTGGGGCGCTCGGATGGTGGCGACCAGCCCGCTGCCGGGACCCTCGGGCAACGTGGAGTTCTTCGTGTGGCTGCGGCGGGGGGAGCCGGGCCTGACCGGCGACGACATCCGCAGCGTCGTGCAGGCTGCCGAGGTGTCGGAGGACCCGGGTGAGAGAGTGGAACCGTGACCGCGACGCCCCCTCCAGCCGACGACGCGGGCACCCGTCGGGTCCTGGTGCTCACCCACACCGGTCGCGCCGAGGCCCGCGAGGTGGCCCGCTCCTTCACCAAGGCGCTGACCAGCCACGGGATCGTGGTCCGGCTGCTGTCCGACGAGGCCGACGACCTGGGCCTGCGGCCCACCGTCGACGACCCGACCCTCGAGGTGACCCACTCCGAGACCGACGCCAGCCGCGACTGCGAGCTCACGCTCGTGATCGGTGGTGACGGCAGCATCCTGCGGGCCGCCGAGCTGACCCACGCCAGCCTCACCCCCGTGCTCGGCGTCAACCTGGGCCACGTCGGGTTCCTGGCCGAGGCCGAGGTCGACGACGTCGAGTCCACGATCGAGGCGATCGTGCACCGTCGCTACACCGTCGAGGACCGGCTCACCCTCGACGTCTGCGTCGTGCGCGACGGCGAGCCGGTGGCCACGACGTTCGCGGTCAACGAGGCCAGCGTCGAGAAGGCCTCCCGCGAGCGGATGATCGAGGTCGTGGTCGAGATCGACGGACGCCCGCTCTCGCGGTGGGGCTGCGACGGCGTCGTGTGCGCGACCCCCACCGGCTCCACCGCCTACAACTTCAGCGCCGGCGGCCCCATCGTCTGGCCCGGGGTGGAGGCGCTGTGCGTGGTGCCGATCAGCGCCCACGCCCTGTTCGCCCGCCCGATGGTCGTGGCCCCGACCTCGGTGGTGGCGATCGAGGTCCTGGAGCGCACGGCCGGCTTCGGGGTGCTGTGGTGCGACGGGCGGCGCACCGTCGACCTGCCTCCCGGCGCCCGGATCGAGGTACGCCGGGGCGCCCACCCCGTCCGGCTCGCCCGTCTGCACGAGGCGCCGTTCACCGACCGCCTGGTCGCCAAGTTCGGACTGCCCGTCGAGGGCTGGCGAGGAGCGGCGGAGCGCCTGCGCCCCTCCGCGCCGTCGGCCCCGTCCGAGCCCTCCGGGAGCGGCTCGTGATCGAGGAGATCCGGATCGGCTCGCTGGGGGTGATCGACTCCTCGGTGCTCGAGCTGGGTCCGGGGCTGACCGCGATCACCGGTGAGACCGGAGCCGGCAAGACGATGGTGGTCACCGCGCTCGGGCTGCTGCTCGGCGGTCGCGCCGACACCGGAGCCGTGCGCTCGGGCGCCAAGCAGGCTCGCGTCGAGGGCGTCGTGCTCGTCGCCGGCCTGCCCGACCTGGCCGCCTCGGTCACCGAGGCGGGCGGGGAGGTCGAGGACGACCGGGTCGTGCTGGCCCGCAACGTCTCCGCCGAGGGTCGCTCGCGGGCCTTCGTCGGGGGTGCGTCGGTGCCGGTCGCCCGGCTGACCGAGGTCGCCGAGCCCCTGGTCGCGGTGCACGGCCAGTCCGACCAGCACCGTCTGCTGCGCCCGCGGGCCCAGCGCGAGGCGCTGGACCGCTTCGGCGGGGCAGCCGTGACCGAGCCGCTCGCGGCGTACCGCGAGCTGCACCGCGAGCTGCTCGAGGTCGAGCGCGAGCTGGCCGACGTGGTCGGCCACGCCCGCGAGCGCGCCCGCGAGGCCGACCTGCTGCGCTTCGGGCTGGAGGAGGTCGAGGCGGTCGCTCCCGTCGCCGGGGAGGACGACGAGCTGGGCGCCGAGGAGTCGCGGCTGGGTCATGCCGACACCCTGCGGACCGCGGCCGAGCAGGCCCGCGAGGTGCTCTCGAGCGACCTGGGCTCGCCCGACGCGCTCGGGGCGGTGTCGCTGGCCCGCGGCCAGCTCGACGGCGTGCGCGACCACGACCCCGAGGCCGGTGGGCTGGCCGACCGGCTCGCCGAGCTGACCTACCTGCTCTCCGACCTCGCGGCCGACGTCGCCTCCTACGCAAGCCGGGTCGACACCGACCCCCAGCGGCTCGCGGCGGTCTCCGAGCGGCGGGCCGCGCTCACCGCGCTGACCCGCAAGTACGGCGAGACCCTCGACGAGGTGCTGGCCTGGTCAGCCCAGGCCGCGACGCGCCTGCTCGCGCTCGACTCCACCGACGAGCAGATCGACGAGCTGCGGCGGCGTCGCGACGACCTCCGCAGCCGGCTGGGAGCGACCGCCGACACGCTGTCGCAGGCCCGCAGCGAGGCCGCGCTGCGGCTCGAGCGGCAGGTCACCGACGAGCTCACCCACCTCGCCATGCCCCACGCGACCCTGCGGATCGAGGTCCGTCAGAGCGAGGGCGACCTGGTGGTCGGGAAGCGCTCGCTGCGCTTCGGCTCCTCGGGGGTCGACGAGGTCGAGCTGCTGCTCGCCGCCAACAGCGGGATCGACGCCCGACCGCTCCACAAGGGCGCCTCCGGCGGTGAGCTGTCGCGGGTGATGCTGGCCCTCGAGGTCTCGCTGGCCGCGTCCGGCTCGGTGCCGACGTTCGTCTTCGACGAGGTCGACGCCGGCGTCGGGGGAGCGGCGGCGGTCGAGATCGGACGCCGCCTGGCGCTGCTCGCCCGCGACGCGCAGGTCCTGGTCGTCACCCACCTGCCCCAGGTCGCGGCGTACGCCGACCGGCACGTGCTGGTGGAGAAGTCCCACGACGGCACGGTGACCAGCTCGGGCCTGACGGTGCTCGACGACGCCGGCCGGGAGCGCGAGCTCTCGCGGATGCTGGCGGGGCTGAGCGACAGCGACACCGCCCTGGCGCACGCCCGTGAGCTGCTCGACGTCGCCCAACCCGCACGCGCCCTGGCCTGACCGCCCTGGCCTGACCCGACTGCCCGGGGGAGTCGGCCTGCTGCCCGGCCGGGTCTGGGATAGCATGAAGTCCCGTGAAGACGGCCCAACCCACCAAGCACGTGTTCGTCACCGGAGGCGTCGCCTCCTCGCTCGGAAAGGGCCTGACCGCCTCGAGTCTCGGGCGGCTGCTCGTGTCCCGCGGACTCCGCGTGACCATGCAGAAGCTGGACCCCTACCTCAACGTCGACCCCGGGACGATGAACCCGTTCCAGCACGGCGAGGTCTTCGTGACCAACGACGGGGCCGAGACCGACCTCGACATCGGCCACTACGAGCGGTTCCTCGACACCGACCTGGGCCAGATCGCCAACGTGACCACCGGGCAGGTCTACTCCAGCGTGATCGCCAAGGAGCGCCGCGGCGACTACCTCGGCGACACCGTCCAGGTGATCCCGCACATCACCAACGAGATCAAGGACCGGATCCTCGCCATGGGCGGGCCCGAGGTCGACGTGGTGATCACCGAGGTGGGCGGCACCGTCGGCGACATCGAGTCGCTGCCGTTCCTCGAGGCCGCCCGGCAGACCCGCCACGAGATCGGGCGGGAGAACTGCTTCTTCCTGCACGTCTCGCTGGTGCCGTTCATCGGTCCGTCCGGTGAGCTGAAGACCAAGCCCACCCAGCACTCGGTCGCCGCTCTGCGCCAGGTCGGCATCCAGCCCGACGCCATCGTGTGCCGGGCCGACCGCGAGCTCCCCGAGGGGATCAAGAAGAAGATCTCGCTGATGTGCGACGTCGACGAGGAGGCCGTGGTCACCGCCGCGGACGCCCCGTCGATCTACGACATCCCGAAGGTGCTGCACCGCGAGGGGCTCGACGCCTACCTCGTCCGCCGCCTCGACCTGCCCTTCCGCGACGTCGACTGGACCCTGTGGGACGACCTGCTGCGCCGCGTCCACCACCCGAAGGAGGAGGTGACCGTCGCGCTGGTCGGCAAGTACATCGACCTGCCCGACGCCTACCTCTCGGTGGCCGAGGCCCTGCGGGCCGGCGGCTTCGCCCACGAGGCGAAGGTCAACCTGCGCTGGGTGGCCTCCGACGAGTGCGAGACGCCCGCCGGCGCCGCCCGCCACCTCTCCGACGTCGACGCGGTCTGCGTCCCTGGTGGCTTCGGCATCAGGGGCATCGAGGGCAAGCTCGGCGCGCTCACCTACACCCGCACCCACGGCATCCCGACCCTCGGGCTGTGCCTGGGCCTGCAGTGCATGGTCATCGAGTACGCCCGCACGGTCGCCGGCCTGCAGAAGGCGGCGTCGACCGAGTTCGACCCCGACTGCCCCGAGCCGGTGATCTCGACGATGGAGGAGCAGAAGTCCATCGTCGAGGGCTCCGGCGATCTCGGCGGCACGATGCGCCTGGGGCTCTACCCGGCTGCGCTGCTGGAGGGCTCCGTGGTCCGCGCGACGTACGGCGAGTCCGACATCCAGGAGCGCCACCGCCACCGCTACGAGGTCAACAACGCCTACCGCGAGCAGCTGACCGACGCGGGTCTGGTCTTCTCCGGCACCAACACCGACCTGGACCTGGTCGAGTTCGTCGAGCTGCCGCGCGAGGTGCACCCCTACTACGTCGCCACCCAGGCCCACCCCGAGCTGAGGTCGCGTCCCACCCGCCCGCACCCGCTCTTCAGGGGGTTGATCGGCGCGGCGATCGAGCGGCAGCGCGAGCTGCGCTTCCCGATCGACGAGTCCGGCCTGCGCCGGGCCGACGCGGACGACTGAGGGATGCCCGACACCCCGCCGCTGGTCGACACGCCCGAGGACTGGCCGGTCGTCTCCAGCGAGGACCTGCACCGCGACGACTGGGTGGTAGCGCTGCGGGCCGACCAGGTCGTCTCCCCGGCCGGGGAGCAGCACCGACGGCTCACCCTGGAGCACCCGGGCGCCGTCATCGTGCTCGCCGCGGACGACGACGACCGGGTCTTCTGCCTGTGGCAGTACCGGCACCCGGCCCGGCACCGGTTCGTCGAGCTGCCGGCCGGGCTGCTCGACGGCGACGCCGACGAGGACCCCCTCGACGTGGCCCGCCGCGAGCTCCGCGAGGAGGCTCAGCTGCAGGCGGAGAGCTGGACCCACCTGGCCTCGCTCTACTCCTCGCCCGGCATCTCGGCCGAGCTGCTGCACTACTACGTGGCCCGCGGACTCTCCGCGAAGGACCGCGGCGACTTCGAGCTGCGGCACGAGGAGGCCGACATGCAGACCGGGTGGGTGCCGTTCGCCGACCTGCACGCGGCGGCCCTGTCCGGGGCGCTCACCGACGCACCCATGGTCGTGTGCCTGCTGCTCGCCCGGTCCCGCGGGCTGGTCGGCTCACCCGACTGACCCCACGCGGGCTCGTCTTGGGCCTATTCTCTCCCCAGGTCGGTGCCCGTCCGAGGTCGCGCCCGGCCGCCACGGGAAGGCGCAGGATGACGCAGCAGTGCTCGGCGTGCCAGCACATCAGCCCGGACGCCGCCAAGTTCTGCCTCGAGTGCGGCACGCCGCTGCTGCGGACCTGCGCCCAGTGCGGTCACCCCACGGGTGGGGGCAAGTTCTGCATGGAGTGCGGTGCGCCCGTGCAGGCCGCCGCCCACCCAGGTGCGGCGCGCCCGACCGCGACGTACGCCCCGAACGGCTCGCAGCAGCCGGTCTCGGAGCGACGCACGACCACGGTGCTCTTCGGCGACCTGGTCTCCTTCACCTCGCTCTCCGAGGACCGCGACCCCGAGGAGGTGCGCGAGCTGCTGAGCGCCTACTTCGCGGTGGCCCGCACCGTGGTGGCGCGCTACGGAGGCACGATCGAGAAGTTCATCGGCGACGCCCTGATGGCGGTGTGGGGGGTCCCGGTGTCCCACGAGGACGACGCCGAGCGGGCGGTGCGCGCCGGCCTCGACCTGGTGAGCGAGGTCGCCGCGCTGGGTGCCTCGGTGGACGCGCCCGACCTGGCCCTGCGCGTCGGCATCGTCACCGGTTCGGTGGCGGTCACCCTCGGCGCGGTCGGCGAGGGCATGGTCGCCGGCGACGCGGTCAACACCGCCGCGCGGGTGCAGGCCACGGCCGAGCCCGGCACGGTCTGGGTCGACCACGAGACGCGCGGGCTGGCGGCCGCGGCCGTCGCCTTCGACGACCGGGGTGAGCACGAGCTCAAGGGCAAGAGCGAGCCGGTCCGCTTGTTCCGCGCCGGTGCGGTCGTGGCGGCCGTGGGCGGGGCCCAACGGGTCGACGGCCTCGAGGCGCCGATGATCGGCCGCGACGGCGAGCTGCGTCAGCTCAAGGAGCTCTTCCACCGCACCCAGGACGACCGTCGAGCCCGGATCGTGGTCGTCACCGGGACCCCAGGGGTCGGCAAGTCGCGGCTGGGCTGGGAGTTCGAGAAGTACACCGACGGCCTCCAGGACACGATGTGGTGGCACCGCGGCCGCTGCCTGTCCTACGGGGACGGCGTGGCCTACTGGGCCTTCGGCGAGATGATCCGCTCCCGGCTCGGCCTGCAGGAGGGCGACGACCGGGGCCAGGTGGCGGCCAAGCTGCGCGCCGGGGTCGCGGCCCTGGCTGCAGACGACCGCGAGTCGGAGTGGCTCGTCTCGCGGCTGGCGACGCTCTTGGGGGTGGGCGACGGATCGACGTTCGACCGGACCGACCTGTACGCCGCCTGGACCACCTTCCTGCAACGGGTCGGCGGTGACGAGCCGGTCGTGCTCGTCTTCGAGGACATGCACCAGGCCGACACCAGCCTGCTGGAGCTGGTCGAGCACCTGCTCGAGACCTTCCGTGGCACGTTGTTCGTGCTGGTCCTGGCCCGTCCCGAGCTGCTGGACCAACGCCCGTCGCTGGTCGCCGGTCGGCGCGCGACGGTGGTGGAGCTGGCGCCCCTGGCCCAGGACCGGATGACCTCCCTGGTCGACGCCCTGGTGGGCGACCTGCCCGCTGCCGTGCGCAGCGCGGTCGTGACCAGGGCCGAGGGGATCCCCCTGTACGCCGTCGAGACGGTACGCAGCCTGATCGACCGCGAGGTGGTGGTCGCGCACGACGGGCGCTACGTCTTCGTCGACCACGACCCGGGCCGCCTCGACCTGGAGCAGCTCGCGGCGCCGACCAGCCTGCAGACCCTGATCTCGGCCCGTCTCGACGCGTTGAGCCCGCTGGAGCGCAGGACGGTGCAGGACGCCAGCGTGCTGGGCCTGACCTTCCAGCACGCCGGGCTGATGGCGTTGTCCGAGGTGGGGGGCTACGAGCTGGACCAGGCGTTGTCGATGTTGGTGCGCAAGGGGATCCTGACCGCCGAGACCGACCCCCGGTCGCCCGAGCAGGGCCAGTTCCGCTTCCTCCAGGCCCTGGTGCGTGAAGTCGCCTACGGCACGCTGGCTCGCGCCGACCGGCGTACGCGGCACCTGGCGGCGGCGACGTACCTGGAGGACGAGCACCAGGTCGACGAGGCGGTGGGCGCGGTGGCCGGCATCGTGGCCCAGCACCTGGTCGACGCCATGGCCGCGACCCCGGCTCGCGATCCCGGCCGGCCGGACCTGGCCGACCGCGCCCGGGCTCTGCTGGTCGCAGCGGCGACGCGTGCGGAGTCGCTCGGCTCGCCCGAGGAGGCGCTGCGCTCCACGCTGCAGGCCCTCGACCTCGCGCCCGGGCCGGACGAGGACGCCGAGCTCTGCGAGCGCGCCGCTCGGGTCGCGGTCGCCTCGGGGTCCCCGCTCCTCGGGGAGGAGCTGGCGGGTCGCGCGCTGGCCGGCTACCGGTCGGCGAGGCGCGAGGCGGACCTGATCGGTGTGCTTGTCGTGCTGGCCGGGGCGCTGTTCAACCAGGGTCGACTCCAGGACGCGGCCGACTGCGCCGCTGAGGGACTGGCCCTGGTCGAACGGCACCCCGAGGCCGACCCTGTGGCCGAGATCAAGCTCCTGGGCCTGGTGGTGGACCACGCCCGGTCCGTCCGCGACACCGACCAGCAGGCACGACTCGCCCTGCAGATGGTGCGCCGCGCCGACGAGGTGCAGGACCCCGAGATGATGGCGCGCGCGCTCAACAGCCTGGCGATCACCCTGGCCGACGCCGGTAGCCCGACGGCCCACAACGCCGTGCTCAGCAAGGCCGTCGCCATCGCCCGCGAGGGCCACCTGCTGCTCGAGCTGGGACGCTCGCTGATCAACCTGCTGTGCGAGACCTACCCCCACGACCTCGCCGAGGCCGCGACGCTGGGGAAGGAGACCGTCGACACCTGCCGGCAGACGGGCCACCGCCCCCACATGGAGATCGCGTTGGTCAACGTCGGCTTCACGTGGTGGTTCTCCGGCGACTGGGACCGGGTGGTCGAGGAGACCACCGGCTGGTTCGAGACGCGTGAGGTCAACGCCCGCTCGAGCAGCCTGTGGCTGTCGCGCGCCCTGGTCGGCAGCGCCCGCGGCGAGACCGCCGCCCCGCCTGGCTTCCCCGAGTCCGAGAACGTCGACGACGCCACCGCCACCGCGCTGGTGGACAGCCTCGCCACCGCGGCCCACGACCCACGCGGCGCCGCCCGCCGGGCAGCGCAGGCGATCGAGGCGATGTTCGGGCACGGCGAGATGTTCGACGACTTCGAGATCTTCTGGGGACCGACCCTGGAGCTCCAGCTCGCCGCGGGTGACCTGGACGCCGCGCAGCGGGTGCTCGACCTGGGCGCGCCGCTGGTGGGTGGGCGGGCGCGACCCCTGAGCCACGCCGAGCACGTCCGGCTGACCGGTCTGCTGGCCGCCGCCCGTGGCGGGGATCCCGAGGCGGACTTCCGCGCTGCCGAGCGCGCGCACGCGGCGTACGGCGCGCCGTACCTGCTGGCGCGGACCCGGCTCGAGCTCGGCCGGTGGCTGGTCGGCCAGGGGCGGGGTGACGAGGCCACGGTGATGCTGGCGCAGGCGCGGGAGACGTTCGTGGCGCTGGGGGCGGCGCCGTCGTTGGCGGAGCTCGACGAGCTGGAGCCGGTGCTCGCCGTGATGTCGCTGTGACGACCGGTCCGACGTCGGGGAGTGGGGTGAGTCGTGGCTCAGCTGTGCGGCGCCTGTAGCGCGGAGTGCCCGGACGCGGCGAAGTTCTGCCAGGAGTGCGGTGGCACCCTGGCCCGTGCGTGCCCGGCCTGCGGCCACCCGTCCGGTTCGGGTCGGTTCTGCAACGAGTGCGGTGCGCCGTTGTCGGGCACGACGGCGGTGAGGCCGCCGGTGCAGCGTCCCGTCGACGCCCAGGCGCCGGTCTCGGAGCGGCGTACGACGACGGTGCTGTTCGGGGACCTGGTGGCGTTCACGTCGTACTCGGAGGGTCGGGATCCGGAGGAGGTGCGCGAGCTGTTGAGCGCGTACTTCGCGGTGGCGCGGACGGTGGTGGGTCGGTACGGCGGGACGATCGAGAAGTTCATCGGCGATGCGGTGATGGCGGTGTGGGGGGTGCCGGTCTCCCACGAGGACGACGCCGAGAGAGCGGTCCGTGCGGGGCTGGACCTGGTCACGGAGATCGCGGCGCTGGGCACGGCGGCGGGTGCGCCAGGGCTGTCGATGCGGGTGGGGATCGTGACGGGGTCGGTGGCGGTGACGCTGGGGGCCACCAACGAGGGGATGGTGGCCGGTGACGCGGTGAACACCGCGGCACGGGTGCAGACGGCGGCGGAGCCGGGGTCGGTGTGGGTGGATGCGGAGACGCGGTCGTTGACGCAGGCGGCGGTGGCGTTCAGCGACATGGGTGGGCACGCGTTGAAGGGCAAGGCGGAGCCGGTGCGGCTCTTCCGGGCGGACACGGTGGTGGCCGCGGTGGGTGGTGCGCAGCGGGTCGACGGGCTCGAGGCGCCGATGACCGGTCGTGACGCGGAGCTGCGGGCGGTGAAGGAGGCGCTGCACGCCACGCAGGGTGACGGCCGGGCCAGGGTGGTGGTCATCACGGGTGTCGCCGGGGTCGGCAAGAGCCGGCTGGGCTGGGAGTTCGAGAAGTACGTCGACGGGCTGAGCGACCCCGTCGCCTGGCACCGGGGCCGCAGCCTGTCCTACGGCGAGCGCGCCGCCTTCTGGGCCTTCGCCGAGATGGTCCGCTCGCGGCTCGGGATCCTGGAGACCGACGACAGGCAGACCGTCCACCACAAGATCGTCTCGGGAGTCCGCCGGGTCGCGCTCGACGAGGAGGAGGCCACCTGGCTGGGACCGCGCGTGGCTGCGCTGGTCAGCGGCGGCGCGGCTGGCGGCTCCTTCGACCGCACCGACCTCTTCGTCGCGTGGACGACCTTCCTGGAACGGGTGGGGGGCCAGGACCCGGTCGTCCTGGTCTTCGAGGACGCCCAGTACGCCGACGCAGGCCTCCTGGACCTCATCGAGCACCTGCTGAGGTCCATCCGCTGTCGGCTCCTCGTGGTGCTTCTCGCCCGGCCCGACCTGCTCGCGCGTCGACCCGGTATCGCCGCCGGGCGGGCATCGAGCACGGTGGACCTGGCTCCGCTCCCGGACCGCGCGATGGCGAGCCTGCTCGACGGTCTTGTGCACGAGCTGCCGGTCAGGGCCCGGACCGCCCTGGTGGCGCGGGCCGAGGGAGTCCCGCTCTACGCGGTCGAGACCGTCCGCTCCCTGGTCGACCAGGGGGCCGTCGTGGTCCGCGACGGTCGTCACGTCTTCGTGGACCACGACCACACGGTCGTCGACCTCGACCGCCTCACCGCTCCCACGAGCCTGCAGACCCTGATCGCCGCCCGGCTCGACGCGCTGACCCCCATCGAACGGCGTACGGTCCAGGACGCGAGCGTGCTCGGGCTGACGTTCCCCTACACCAGCCTGCTGGCGCTGACCGGCATCAGCAGCTATGCGCTCGACGAAGCCCTGGCCGGGCTGGTCGGCAAGGGAGTGCTCGAGACCCAGGACGATCCCCGGTCGCCGGAGCTGGGTCAGTTCCGCTTCCTCCAGGCCATGGTCCGCGAGGTGGCCTACAGCACCCTCGCGCGCAGCGACCGACGTGCCCGTCACCTCGCCGCCGCCGACCAGCTGACCCAGGAGCAGACGGAGGGGGACGCCGCGGCAGGCATCATCGCCCAGCACCTGCTGGACGCGCTCGCGACCACGCCCGCACATGACCCGGAGCGCGCCCAGCTCTCGGGCAGGGCGCGAGGCCTCCTCGTCACCGCGGCGACCAGGGCGGAGCGTCTGGGTGCGCCGGAGGACGCGTTGGCCAACACCCGCGCTGCGCTCGGGCTCGGGCCCACCGGGCAGGAAGCGGCCGAGCTCCAGGAGCGGGGTGCCCGGGTGGCGCTGCAGGCCGGCCAACCCACCCTGGGCCTGGAGCTCGCGGCGGCCGCTGTCGAGGGCTGGCGCGCCGAGGGCCTGGTCACAGGCGAGGTGCGGGCGCTCACCCTGCAGGCCGGTGCCTTCCTGCAGCTCGGCAGGGTGAGCGAGGCCGAGGAGCTGGGAGTCCGGGCGGAGCGGCTGCAGAGGGGGCGGAGCGACCTCCCGCCTGAGGACCTCACCGAGCTGCTGACCGTGCTCCATGTCTGCGCCCGCGCTCGCGGTGACCGGACCGGACAGCAGGAGTCCGCGCTCCGGGTGATGACGCTCGGCGAGGAGCTCGACGACCCGCTGCTGGTCGTCCGAGGCCTGAACCGCTTGGCCATCCTCCTCCTCGACCTCGGCAGCAGCGCTGCCCACCGGGCCCTGGTGGAGCGTTCGATCGTGCTGGCCCGCGAGAAGCACCTGCTGCCGGCGCTGGCGTTGTCGTTGATCAACCTCGCCTCCGAGATGTACTCCCGCGACCTGGAAGCCGCGGCACCCATGGTCCGGGAGTCGATCGACGTCTCCGCGCAGGTGGGTGACGCCCAGCGCACGGAGGGCGCGCTGACCAACGCGGGCTACCTGTGGCTGTTGACCGGTGACTGGGACGTCCTGCTGGACGAGACGGAGGCCTGGTTCGAGGGTCGGGAGACCACCGCCACGAGTGGCCCGCTGTGGCTGGTCCGCGCCCAGGTGCAGCTCGCACGAGGGCTGCCAGTCGACCAGCCCGTCCTGCCGGCGTCGGAGGACCCCTACGACGAGCAGGTGCGCGTGCTGGTCCGGTCCCTGGTCCAGGCCCAGGAGGGTGAGGTCGTGGCGGCTGCGGACGAGGTGGCCGGGACGACGTGGAAGGTGTTCGCCGAGGACGGGCTCACCGAGGACTTCGAGATGCTCTGGGCGCCGGCGGTCGAGCTCCAGCTGCGGGTCGGCGACGTCGAGGCAGCCGGCAGGCTGATGGAGCTGGCCGAGCCCTTCCTGGGCGCTCGGCGCCGCATGCTCACCGACTGCGTGGTCCACCGTCTGCGTGGCCTGCTGGCGTTGGCGCGCGGGGAGGACCCGGAGGCCGACCTGCGGGAGGCGGAGGCCGCCCTGGTGGCGTACGGCGCGCCGTACCTGCTGGCGCGGACGCGGCTCGAGCTGGGCCGGTGGCTGGTCGGGCAGGGGCGTGGTGAGGAGGCGACGGTGATGCTGGTGCAGGCGTGGGAGACGTTGGTGGCGCTGGGGGCGGCGCCGTCGGTCGTCGAGGTGGATGCGGTGCTGGGCGCCGAGTCGGTCCGGGTCTGAGGGGGAGTCGATGTCTCGTGTCTGTGGTGCGTGCGGCACGGCCAATCCGGAGCAGATGAAGTTCTGCGGGGAGTGTGCGGCTCCGTTGGCGCGGGTGTGTCCGGCGTGCGGGACGCCGGGGACGATGAAGTTCTGTGGCGAGTGTGCGACGCCCATGGACGGCGCCGTCGCGCCGGTCGTTGCTGCGGCGATGCCGAGTGCGGGTGGGCCGGTCTCGGAGCGGCGTACGACGACGGTGCTGTTCGGGGACCTGGTGTCGTTCACGTCCTACTCGGAGGGTCGGGATCCGGAGGACGTGCGCGAGCTGTTGAGCGCCTACTTCGCGATGGCACGCACGGTGGTGGGTCGCTACGGGGGGACGATCGAGAAGTTCATCGGCGATGCGGTGATGGCGGTGTGGGGGGTGCCGGTCTCCCACGAGGACGACGCGGAGCGGGCGGTGCGGGCCGGGCTCGACCTGCTGACCGAGATCGCGGCCCTGGGCGAGGCCTCCGGCGCCCCGGCGTTGTCGATGCGGGTGGGGATCGTGACGGGGTCGGTGGCGGTGACCCTGGGGGCGACCAACGAGGGCATGGTCGCGGGTGATGCGGTGAACACCGCGGCTCGGGTGCAGACCGCGGCCGATCCTGGGTCGGTGTGGGTCGACCCCGAGACCCGGTCGTTGACGCAGGCGGCGGTGGCGTTCAGCGACATGGGTGAGCACGGGTTGAAGGGCAAGGCGGAGCCGGTGCGGCTGTTCCGTGCGGACACGGTGGTGGCTGCGGTGGGCGGGGCGCAGCGGGTCGACGGCCTGCAGGCGCCGATGACCGGCCGCGAGGCGGAGCTGCGCGCGGTCAAGGAGGCGCTGCACGCGACGCAGGCCGACGGGCGGGCGCGGCTGGTCGTGGTCACCGGGGTCGCGGGCGTGGGCAAGAGCCGGCTGGGGTGGGAGTTCGAGAAGTACGTCGACGGGTTGCGCGGCCGGGTGGCGTGGCATCGGGGGCGGAGCCTGTCCTACGGGGAGGGGGCGGCGTTCTGGGCGTTCGCGGAGATGATCCGGTCGCGGTTGCGGATCCTGGAGACCGACGACCGGGTGACAGTTGATGACAAGATCGCCGCGGGTGTGCGGGCGGCGGCGGTGTCGGAGCAGGAGGCGGCCTGGTTGTTGCCACGGGTTGGAGCGCTGGTCGGCGGCAACGAGGCGGTCTCGTTCGACCGCACGGACCTGTTCGTGGCGTGGACGACGTTCCTGGAGCGGGTGGGTGGTGCGGATCCGGTGGTGCTGGTCTTCGAGGACGCCCAGTACGCCGACTCGGGCCTGATGGACCTGGTGGAGCACCTGATGCAGTCGATCCGGTGCAAGCTGTTCGTGCTGGTGCTGGCCCGCACCGAGCTGTTGGAGCGGTGGCCCGCGCTCGCGGAGGGTCGCGGTCGTAGGCGGGTGGATCTGGCGCCGTTGTCGCAGGAGGCGATGGCTGCGTTGCTGGACGGGCTGGTCGCGGAGCTGCCGGTCCGGGCGCGCGGGGCGTTGGTGGCACGGGCCGAGGGTGTGCCGTTGTACGCGGTGGAGACGGTGCGGTCGTTGATCGACCAGGACGCGGTGGTCGCCCAAGACGGGCAGTACGTGTTCGTGGACCACGACCACGCGATCGTGGACCTGGAGCGGTTGACGGCGCCGACGAGCCTGCAGACGCTGATCGCGGCGCGGCTCGACGCGCTGAGCGCCGTGGAGCGGCGCACGGTGCAGGACGCGAGCGTGCTGGGGATGACGTTCCGCTACCCGAGCCTGCTGGCGCTGACTGGCACCAGCAGTCACGCGCTGGACGACGCCCTGGCCGGGCTGGTGGGCAAGGGCGTGCTGGAGACCCAGGTCGATCCGCGGTCGCCGGAGCTGGGGCAGTACCGCTTCCTGCAGGCGATGGTGCGGGAAGTCGCCTACAGCACGCTGGCGCGGGCCGATCGTCGGACGCGGCACCTGGCGGCGGCCGAGCAGCTGACGCGCGAGGAGGCGGAGGGGAGCGAGGCGCTGGCGGGGATCATCGCCCAGCACCTGCTCGATGCGATCGCGGCCAGCAGCGAGACCGATCCCGAGCGGCCGGTCCTGGCGGCGCGGGCCCGGATGCTGCTGACCACGGCCGCGGCGCGGGCCGAGGGGCTCGGGGCGCCCGAGGAGGCCCTGGCCAACACCCTGACCGCCCTGGCCCTCGACCCCGACGACTCGGAGCGGTGCGACCTGCAGCTGCGCGCCGCCCGGGTCGCGATCAGTGCGGGCCGGCTCGTCCAGGCCGACGATCTCGCGGCGACGGCCGGCCGAGGTTACGAGGCACTGGATCAGCAGAGCGGCCTGGTGAGTGCCTTGGTTCTCCTGGCGAAGACGCGCCTGCGTCAAGGTCGTCTACGTGAAGCAACCCAGCTTGCCGAACGGGCGGACCGGGCCGCCGCTAACTATGACGACGTAGCGCCGAACGTCCGACTCGGGATCTGGAGGACACGCGGCGGCTGCGCGCGGGCGACCGGTGACCGGACAGCTCAGCGTCTGTACGCCGAACGGAGCCTGTTGCTGGCCGAGGAGGTGCAGGATCCGACGCTGATCATCGACGGACTGAACGAGCTGGCTGCTGTGCTGCTCGACCTCGGCTTCAGGTCCGCCTACCGAGCGATCATCGAGCGATGCATGACCTTGGCTCGTGAAGGTCGCCACGTGAACGAGCTCTCGAAATCCCTGACGTTCTATGTCTCAGAGATGTACCGGGAGGAGCTCCGAGCTGCAGCTGAGCCGGCACACGAAGCGGTAGCGGTAGCCAAGCAGGTCGGTGACAAGAACGATCTCGAGGTGGCCATGACCAACGCCTGCTACCTCTGGTGGCTGGCCGGCGACTGGGACCTGCTCGTCGCGGAGTCCGCCGAGTGGATCGAAGGAGACGGGCTGAGCGCGTCCGCGGGACCGCTGCTCATGACGCGGCTCCAGGTCGCGATCGCGCGTGGTGAGCCCTTGCGCGTCCCTGCCTTGCCGGCATCGGAGGACCCCTACGACGAACAGGTCCGAGCGGTCGTCGAGGCGCTCGCGCTCTGGGCCGACGGCGACGTCGCACGCGCTGCCCGCATCGTGGCGGAGGCCAGCCTGCGCACCTTCGGCGAGGGCGCGACCTTCGAGGATTTCGAGGTGCTGTGGGCACCGGCCGTCGAGCTGCAGCTCTGGGCCGGTGACCTCGATGCCGCGGAACGCCTGCTGGCCTTCGCGGATCCGCTGCTCGGAGGTCGTGGCCGAGCCCTGACCCGGGGTGTGGTTCCGCGGCTGCGGGGTTTGCTGGCGCTGGCGCGGGGTGAGGATCCCGAGCCCGACCTGCGGGAGGCGGAGGCCGCGCTGACGGCGTACGGCGCGCCGTACCTGCTGGCGCGGACGCGGCTCGAGCTGGGGCGGTGGTTGAGCGACCAGGGACGCGGCGACGAGGCGGGGACGATGCTGGTGGAGGCGCGGGAGGCGTTCGTGACGTTGGGTGCGGCGCCATCGGTCGCCGAGGTCGATGCTGTGCTCACGGCCGAGCCGGCCCAGGTCTAGGAGCCAACGACGATGCCTCGGACCTGCGCTTCGTGCGGCACTGGCAACCCGGAGGGGATGAAGTTCTGCGGGGAGTGTGGGGCTGCGTTCGCGCGGGTGTGTCCGGCGTGCGGGGTGCCGGGGTCGATGAAGTTCTGTGGTGAGTGCGGGACCCCGATGGACGGGGGCGCCTCGGCGCCGGCGGCACGTCCCGCGGAGGCTGGGGGGCCGGTCTCGGAGCGGCGTACGACGACGGTGCTGTTCGGGGACCTGGTGGCGTTCACGTCCTACTCGGAGGGTCGGGATCCGGAGGAGGTGCGCGAGCTGTTGAGCGCGTACTTCGCGATGGCGCGCACGGTGGTGGGTCGCTACGGGGGGACGATCGAGAAGTTCATCGGCGATGCGGTGATGGCGGTGTGGGGGGTGCCGGTCTCCCACGAGGACGACGCGGAGAGGGCGGTGCGGGCCGGGCTGGACCTGGTCACCGAGATCGCGGCTCTAGGGGAGTCTTCAGGCGCTCCGGGGTTGTCGATGCGGGTGGGCATCGTGACGGGGTCGGTCGCGGTCACGTTGGGCGCCACCAACGAGGGCATGGTGGCCGGTGATGCGGTGAACACCGCGGCGCGGGTGCAGACGGCGGCGGAGCCGGGGTCGGTGTGGGTGGATGCGGAGACGCGGTCGTTGACGCAGGCGGCGGTGGCGTTCAGCGACATGGGTGAGCACGGGTTGAAGGGCAAGGCGGAGCCGGTGCGGCTGTTCCGGGCGGACACGGTGGTGGCGGCGGTGGGTGGTGCCCAGCGTGTTGATGGTCTGCAGGCGCCGATGACCGGTCGCGACGGTGAGCTGCGCGCGGTGAAGGAGGCGCTGCACGCGACGCAGGCCGATGGTCGGGCGCGACTGGTGGTGGTCACCGGGGTCGCGGGCGTGGGCAAGAGCCGGTTGGGGTGGGAGTTCGAGAAGTACGCCGACGGGTTGCGCGGCCGGGTGGCGTGGCACCGGGGTCGGAGCCTGTCCTACGGGGAGGGGGCGGCGTTCTGGGCGTTCGCGGAGATGATCCGGTCGCGGTTGCGGATCCTGGAGACCGACGACCGGACCACGGTGGCGGACAAGACCGCGGCGGGGGTGCGGGCGGCGGCGGTCTCGGAGCAGGAGGCGGCCTGGTTGCTGCCGCGGGTGGCGGCGCTGGTCAGCGGGAACGAAACGGTGTCGTTCGAGCGGACGGACCTGTTCGTGGCGTGGACGACGTTCCTGGAGCGGGTCGGGGGCAACGACCCTGTGGTGCTGGTCTTCGAGGACGCCCAGTACGCCGACTCGGGTCTGGTGGACCTGGTGGAGCACCTGATGCAGTCGATCCGGTGCAAGCTGTTCGTGCTGGTGCTGGCCCGCACCGAGCTGCTGGAGCGGTGGCCAGCCCTCGCGGAGGGACGGGGTCGCACGCGCGTCGACCTGGCGCCGTTGCTGGAGGAGGCGATGGCGGCGCTGGTGGATGGTCTGGTGAGTGACCTGCCGGTCCGGGCTCGGGCCGCTCTGGTGGCGCGGGCCGAGGGGGTGCCGTTGTACGCGGTGGAGACGGTGCGGTCGTTGATCGACCAGGACGCGGTGCTGGCCCACGACGGACGGTACGTGTTCGTGGACCACGACTACGCGATCGTCGACCTGGGCCGCCTCACCGCCCCGACCAGTCTGCAGACGCTGATCGCGGCGCGGCTGGACGCCCTGACGGCGACCGAGCGGCGTACGGTGCAGGACGCGAGCGTGCTGGGGATGACGTTCCGCTACGCGAGCCTGCTGTCGCTGACCGGGACGAGCAGCTTCGAGCTGGATGCGGCGTTGGCTGCGCTGGTGGCGAAAGGAGTCCTGGAGACCCAGGACGACCCGCGGTCGCCGGAGCTGGGGCAGTACCGGTTCCTGCAGGCGATGGTGCGGGAGGTGGCCTACAGCACTCTGGCGCGGAGCGATCGTCGGGCGCGGCACCTGGCGGCGGCCGAGCAGCTCACGCGGGAGGAGGCGGAGGGGAGCGAGGCGCTGGCGGGGATCATCGCCCAGCACCTGCTCGATGCGCTCGCGGCCAGCAGCGAGACCGACCCCGAGCGGCCCGGCCTGGCGGCGCGGGCCCGGACCCTGCTGACCACGGCCGCGACGCGGGCCGAGGGGCTCGGGGCGCCCGAGGAGGCCCTGGCCAACACCCTGGCCGCACTGGCGCTCGACCCCGACGACGCGGAGCGGTCCGACCTGCAGCTGCGGGCGGCCCGGGTCGCCGCGCTGGCTGGGCAGCCCACCCTTGCCGAGCAGCTCGCGGTGGCCGCGGCCGATGGTTTCGAGCGCACGGGAGACACGCTCGGAGTGGTGGCGAGCCTGGCTCAGCAGATGTGGGCTCTGCGTCCAGCTGGGTCGGGTCCGGGAGGGTGAGGAGCTGGCCCTGCGGGCCGAGCGACTGGCCGCCGGGAGGGACGACGTACCACCGCGACGTCCAGACCGAGGTGCTGAACATGCTGGCCTGGAGTGCGCGCATGCGCGGAGACCGAGCCGCTCAGCAAGACCCACTGCTTGCGGGTGCTGCGCCTCGCGGAGCTTCACCAAGATCCGCCTCTGATCGTCAAGGCGTTGAACCGCCTAGCCCTTCTGCTGATCGACCAGGGCAGCCCCGCCGCCCACCGGGCGCTCACCGAGCGGTCGATAGCCTTGGCCCGCGAACAGCACCTGCTCCCGGGGTTGGTCGACTCGCTGATCAACCTGGTGTCCGAGCTCTATCCCGTGGACCTCATCGGTTCATTGGCTCCGGTGCGGGAGTCGGTCGACGTGGGCAAGCAGCTGGGCGACAGCGTGCAGTTCGAAGTCTGCCTGATCAACGCCTGCTACGCCTGGTTCCTGGCCGGCGAGTGGGACCTGCTGATGGCCGAGACGACCGAGTGGCTCGACGGCCGCGAGATGACCTCGAGCTGCGGGCCGCTGTGGCTCACCCGGGCGCAGGTGCAGATCGCGCGTGGCGAGCCGGTGGTGGTGCCCGTCCCACCGCACACCGAGGACCCCTACGACCAGCAGATCTGGAGCGTGATGAACGCGGTGGCGCAGGCGGCGAACGGCGACGCCGACCGCGGCGGCGCGCACCGCGGCGGAGGCGAGCCGGCGTACGTTCGGCGACGGCGAGCCGTTGGACGACTTCGAGGTGCTGTGGGCCCCTGCCGTCGAGCTGCAGCTGTCGGCCGGGGAGCTCGACACGGCCGAGGAGCTGCTGCGGCTGGCGGTGCCCTACGTCACCGGCGGGAGGTCGCGCGACCTGAGCCGGGGGGTGGTCCCGCGCCTACGTGGTCTGCTGGCCCTGGAGAGAGGGGAGGACCCGGAACCCGACCTGAGGGAGGCGGAGGCCGCGCTGGCGGCGTACGGGGCGCCGTACCTGCTCGCGCGCACGCGTCTCGAGCTGGGGCGCTGGTTGCAACAACAGGGACGCGGGGACGAGGCATCGGGCATGCTGTCCCAGGCACGCGAGACCTTCGTGACGCTGGGAGCCGCACCGTCGCTGGCCGAGGTCGATGCCCTGGTCACGGTGGACGAGGTGCTGCGGACGTGAACCGACTTACGGACGGAGGGGACACCGGGTGAGCCAACGGTGCGGCACCTGCAGCGCGGAGTGCCGTGACGGGGCGAAGTTCTGCCAGGAGTGCGGGGGAGCCCTGGCGCGGGTCTGCCCGGGCTGTGGTCAGGCGGCCGGCACGGGCAAGTTCTGCGACGAGTGCGGCACCCCGCTCGCGGCCACCGGGGCCGCTCCGGCGAGCCCGGTCGCCGCTCGGCCCGCGGACACCCAGGCGCCGGTGTCGGAGCGGCGTACGACGACGGTGCTGTTCGGTGACCTGGTGTCGTTCACGTCCTACTCGGAGGGTCGGGACCCCGAGGAGGTCCGCGAGCTGCTGAGCGCCTACTTCGCGGTGGCGCGCACGGTGGTGGGTCGGTACGGGGGGACGATCGAGAAGTTCATCGGGGATGCGGTGATGGCGGTGTGGGGGGTGCCGGTCTCCCACGAGGACGACGCGGAGCGGGCGGTGCGGGCGGGTCTGGACCTGGTCGCGGAGGTGGCGGCGTTGGGGGAGTCGGCGGGGGCGCCGGGTCTGTCGATGCGGGTGGGCATCGTGACGGGTTCGGTGGCGGTGACGCTCGGTGCCACCCAGGAGGGCATGGTCGCCGGCGATGCGGTGAACACGGCGGCGCGGGTGCAGACCGCGGCGGCGCCGGGCAGCGTGTGGGTCGACCCGGAGACGCGGGGGCTGACGCAGGCGGCGGTGGCGTTCTCCGACATGGGTGAGCACGCGTTGAAGGGCAAGGCAGAGCCGGTGCACCTCTACCGGGCCGACACGGTGGTCGCGGCGGTGGGTGGTGCGCAGCGGGTCGACGGCCTCGAGGCGCCCCTGGTGGGCCGGGATGCGGAGCTGCGGGCGGTGAAGGAGGCGCTGCACGCCACCCAGGCCGACGGCCGCGCGCGGGTGGTCGCGGTCACCGGGGTCGCCGGGGTGGGCAAGAGCCGGCTGGGCTGGGAGTTCGAGAAGTACGTCGACGGCATCACCGACGGCGTGAAGTGGCACCGCGGTCGCTGCCTGTCCTACGGCGAGGGCGTGGCGTTCTGGGCCTTCGCCGAGATGGTCCGCTCGCGCCTACGCATCCTCGAGGGCGACCCGCGCAGCGAGGTCGAGGGCAAGGTGCGCGGCGGGGTCGAAGCCTTCGCGCGCGACGAGGCGGAGGCGGCCTGGCTGCTCCCGCGGGTCAGCGCGCTGGTCAGCGGCGGCGAGCGGACCACCACCTTCGAGCGGAGCGACCTGTTCGCGGCGTGGACCACGTTCCTGGAGCGCGTGTCCGGTGGGATGCCCGTCGCGCTTCTGCTGGAGGACGCCCAGCACGCCGACGACGCGCTGCTGGACCTGGTCGACCACCTCGTCAAGACCATCCGGTGCCCGCTGCTGGTCCTGGTGCTGACCCGGCCCGAGCTGGTGGAGCGCGACCCAGCCCTGCTGGCGGGACGTGGCGCTGTCGCGGTCGACCTCGCGCCGCTGCCTGACGAGGCCATGGGTGCCCTGCTCGACGGCCTGGTCGACGACCTTCCCCGGCGAGCCCGGAGCGCGCTGGTCGCGCGGGCGGAAGGGGTGCCGCTCTACGCCGTCGAGACCGTGCGATCGTTGATCGACCAGGACGCCGTTCTCGCGCGGGAGGGTCGCTACGTCTTCGTCGACCACGCCCACACCATCGTCGACCTCGACCGGCTCACCGCCCCGACCAGTCTCCAGACCCTGGTCGCCGCCCGGCTCGACACGCTGACCGCGGTCGAGCGACGCGCGGTCCAGGATGCCAGCGTCCTGGGGCTGACCTTCCGCTACGCCAGTCTGCTCTCGCTGTCGCAGGGCAGCAGCTATCAGCTCGACGAGGCGCTGGCTGCCCTGGTGGCCAAGGGGCTGCTGGAGACCCAGGACGACCCGCGGTCGCCGGAGGCGGGGCAGTACCGCTTCCAGCAGGCGCTGGTGCGTGAGGTCGCTTACCGGACCCTGGCCCGCGCCGACCGCCGGGCTCGCCACCTCGCCGCGGCTGCGCAGCTCGAGCAGGAGGAGACCGACGAGGTCGCCGGCATCATCGCCCAGCACCTGCTCGACGCCCTGGCGGCGAGCCCCGAGCACGATCCCGAGCGGGCCTCGATGACCGAGCGGGCACGTGCACTGCTGGTGACGGTGGCCGACCGGACGGAGGCCCTCGGGTCCCCCGGGGAGGCGCTGGCCGCGGCCTCCACGGCCCTGGACCTGGGGCCCGGACCCGGGGAGATGGTCGCGCTGCTGGAGCGCACGGCCCGGGTGGCCGTCGCGGCGGGACGCAACGAGCTGGGGGAGACGCTGGCCGCCGAGGCGGAGAAGGGCTACGAGGCGGCCGGGGACTGGGCCGGTGTGGCGCGTGCCCTGAGCGTGCTGACGAACGCCTTGGGCAACCGCGGTCGCAGCCAGGAGGCCGATGGTCCGGCGCGGCGCGTAGCGGACCTGGCCGCGCAGGGCCGGGAGGTGGCGCCCACCGACCTGATCGAGGCGCACCTGCAGCTCTGCTGGTCGGCCCGGGCTCGCGGCGACCGCGACGAGGAGCACCGGCAGGCCGTCCTGGCCATGACGCTGGCCGAGGCGTTCCAGGACCCCCACATGCTGGTCCGAACGCTCAACCTGCTCGCCGTCGCCCTGTCCGACCTGGGGCTCCGCGCCGCGGAGCGCGCGCTCATCGAGCGGAGCATCGTCCTGGCTCGTGAGGGCCGGCTGCTGCGCGTCCTGGCCCACGCGCTGTCCAACCTGGTCTTCAGCGTCTACCCCGACGACCTCGAGAAGGCGAGAGACGTCGTCGACGAGGCCTTGGTGCTGCGCCGTCAGCTGGGCGACGTCAACGCCATCGTGTCGACCCTGGGCAACGGGGTCATCGTCTGGTGGCTGTCGGGGGAGTGGGACCGGGTCGTCGTGGAGACCGACCAGTGGCTGGACGGCGAGCCGACCGCGGCCGCGGCGGAGCTCTGGCTCGCTCGCGCGCTGGTCACGTTCGCCCGCGGCGAGGAGGTGACCGTCCCCGAGCTGCCGCCGAGCGACGAGTCCTACCTCGAGCAGACAGCCGGCCTGGCGGCCGCCGTCGCCCTGGCCTGGGGCGGTGAACTGGCGGCCGCCGCACGGCTGATCGGGGAGTGCGGTCGGCGCACCGTCGGCACCTTGGGGGGCGACGACTTCGAGTACCTCTGCGCGCCCGGCATCGAGCTGCAGCTGGCGGCCGGGGACCCTAGCACCGCGCAGGAGCTGCTGGACCTGACTCTGCCCGACCTCCGGCTGGAACGCCCGCTGACCGGCGCGGTCGTGCGCCGCCTGCGGGGGCTGATCGCCGTGGCCGAGGGGCAGGACCCCGAGGCCGACCTGCGAGCGGCCGAGACCGGGTTCGCGGCGTACGGCGCGCCGTACCTGCTGGCGCGGACGCGTCTGGAGCTCGGCGGGTGGCTGTGCGAGCAGGGCCGGGCCGGCGAGGCGACGGCGATGCTGGCGCAGGCCCGGGAGACCTTCGTGACCCTGCGGGCCGCACCCTCGTTGGCAGAGCTGGACCGGGTCGACGAGACCACTCTCGTCGGCACCGTCGCTGGAGCCCCCCACCAGGAAGGACCCGCCTGATGGCCCAGGTGTGCGCGAGCTGTGCCGCGGAGAGCCCCGAGACCGCGAAGTTCTGCGTCGGCTGCGGCACGCCGCTGGCCCGGCGGTGCCCGTCGTGCGGCCACCCGGCCGTGCCCGGCCGGTTCTGCGCCGAGTGCGGGTCACCCCTCGATGCGGCCGCGGCGCCCCCGCCCCCGGCCCCGGTCGCCACCGGTCCGGTCTCGGAGCGGCGGACGACCACGGTGCTCTTCGCCGACCTGGTCTCGTTCACGACGCTGGCGGAGGGCCGCGACCCCGAGGAGGTCCGCGAACTGCTGTCGACGTACTTCGTGGTGGCGCGCACGGTCGTGGGCCGCTACGGCGGGACGGTCGAGAAGTTCATCGGCGACGCCGTGATGGCGGTCTGGGGCGTGCCGGTCTCCCACGAGGACGACGCCGAGCGCGCGGTGCGGGCCGGGCTCGACCTGGTCACCGAGGTGGCGGCGCTCGGCTCCTCGGTCGCTGTGCCGGGTCTCGCGCTACGGGTCGGGATCGTCACCGGCTCGGTCGCGGTCACTCTTGGGGCGGTGGGCGAGGGCATGGTCGCCGGTGACGCGGTCAACACCGCGGCGCGGGTGCAGGCGACCGCCGAGCCGGGCTCGGTGTGGGTCGACCACGAGACCCGCGGCCTGGCGGCGGCCGCGGTCTCCTTCAACGACCGGGGCGAGCACGCGCTCAAGGGCAAGGCGGAGCCCGTCCGGCTGCACCGGGCCGAGGCGGTCGTGGCCGCGGTCGGCGGGGTGCAGCGGGTCGACGGGCTCGAGGCTCCGATGGTCGGCCGCGACGCCGAGCTGCGCACGGTGAAGGAGGCGCTGCACGCCACCCAGGCCGACGGACGCGCCCGGCTGGTGGTCGTCACCGGCGAGGCGGGTGTCGGCAAGAGCCGGCTGGGCTGGGAGTTCGAGAAGTACGCCGACGGCATTACCGAGGGCCTGGCCTGGCACCGCGGCCGCTGCCTCTCCTACGGGGAGGGCGTCGCCTTCTGGGCCTTCGCCGAGATGGTCCGCTCGCGGCTGGGGGTCCTCGAGGGCGACGGTCGCCCCGAGATGGACGCCAAGGTGCGCTCCGGGGTCGACGCCGTCGCGCGCGACGCCGCCGAGGCCGCCTGGTTGGTCCCCCGGGTCGGTGCCCTGGTGAGCGGTGGGGACCACACGATCACCTTCGACCGCACCGACCTGTTCGCGGCGTGGGCGACCTTCCTGGAGCGGGTGTCCGCCGGCCGGCCCGTGGTGCTGCTCTTCGAGGACACCCAGTACGCCGACTCCGGGCTGCTCGACCTGGTCGAGCACCTGCTCAAGGCGATCCGCTGCCCCTTGCTCGTGCTGGTCTTCGGCCGGCCCGAGCTGCTGGAGCGGCGTCCGGGCCTGGCCACGGGCCGCAGCACCACCTGGGTCGAGCTCGGCCCGCTCGGCGACGCGGCCATGCGGGCCCTGGTCGACGGCTTGGTCGACGACCTGCCGGCGCGTGCCCGCACCGCCCTGGTCGCGCGCTCCGAGGGCGTGCCGCTCTACGCCGTGGAGACCGTGCGTTCGCTGATCGACCAGGACGCGGTGGTGGCGCGCGAGGGTCGCTACGTCTTCGTCGACCACGACCACACGCGCGTCGACCTGGCCCGGCTCAGCGCTCCTACGAGTCTGCAGACGCTGATCGCGGCGCGGCTCGACACGCTCACGCCGCTGGAGCGACGTACGGTCCAGGACGCCAGCGTGCTCGGCATGACCTTCCGCTACGCCAGCCTGCTCGCGGTCTCGGAGGTCAGCAGCCACGACCTCGACGCGGCGCTGGCGACCCTGGTTGAGAAGGGGCTCCTGGAGACCCAGAACGACCCCCGGTCGCCCGAGGTCGGACAGTTCCGCTTCCTCCAGGCGATGGTGCGCGAGGTCGCCTACCAGACCCTCGCGCGGGTCGACCGCCGCGCGCGCCACCTCGCGGCGGCCGCACAGCTCGAGCGGGAGGGTGAGGAGGTCGCGGGCATCGTGGCCCAGCACCTGCTCGACGCGCTGGCCGCCTCGACCGACCACGACCCCGACCGCCACATGATGGCCGAGCGTGCCCGGGGTCTGCTCACGACCGCGGCCGGCCGGGCGGAGGCCATCGGAGCGCCCGAGAAGGCCCTCGCCGCCGTGCTCGCCGCCCTCGAACTCGGGCCCGAGCCGGGGGAGCGCACCGGCCTGCTCGAGCGGGCGGCGCGGGTCGCCACGCTGGCCGGGCTCGCCGAGCAGGGCGAGGACCTGGCCCGGCAGGCGGTCGCGGGCTACGAGGTCGACAACGACGCGGCGGGGATGGCCCGCTCGCTGGTCGTGCAGGCGCAGGCCCAGATGAACCTCGGCCGCAACGCCGACGCCGGGACGACCGCCGAGCGAGGTGTCGCGCTGGCGGCGACCGGGGCGGTCGTCAGCCCCGATGCCCACATCGAGCTCCTGGCTCTGCTGGCCTGGGTCGCACGGGTCACGGGCGACCGGGAGGCGCAACGCGAGCACGCCATGCGCGCCATGGTCCTGGCCGAGGAGCTCCGCGACCCCAACTGGGTGGTGCGGGCGCTCAACACGCTGGCCACGATGCTGGTCGACCACGGCATGCCCACCGCCAACCTCGCGATCATCGAGCGCTCCATGCAGCTGGCGCGCCAGGAGCACCTGCTCGACCAGCTCGGAAGGTCGCTGACCAACATGTGCGCCAACCGCTACGCCGAGGACCTCACCGGCATCTTCGAGCTGACCGACGAGGCGCTCGCGGTCGAGCGGCAGCTCGGCGACCTCCAGGGGGTCGAGGTGGTCATGGCCAACGCGGTCTTCATCTGGTGGTTCGCCGGCCGGTGGGACCGGCTGCTGGAGGAGACCGAGGAGTGGCACGACCGCGAGCCGACCGCCACCTGCTCGCCGCTGTGGCTCGGCCGCGCGCTCGTGCAGACGGCGCGCGGCGAGCCGATCGACGCCCCAGTGCTGCCCGACACCGAGGAGCACTTCTTCGCGCAGGCAGCCGAGGTGGTGCAGGCGCTGAGGCTGCTCGCCGCCGGAGAGGGGGCGGAGGCCGCTCGGGGGGCCGACCAGGCGAGCCGTCACCACTACGCCGCGCACCTGAATGCCGAGGACTTCGAGGCGATGTGGGCACCGACCGTCGAGCTGCAGCTCGCCGCCGGCGACCTCGAGGCTGCGGCGGGCCTGCTGGACCTGGCCGACGTCCACGTGGGCGCCCGTCCTACGGCGCTCGCGCTCGGGGTCGTGCCGCGGTTGCGCGGCCTGCTCGCGCTGGCGAGGGACGAGGACCCCGAGACGCACCTCCGCTCTGCGGAGGCGGCCCTCGAGGCGTACGGCGCGCCGTACCTGCTGGCGCGGACGCGGCTCGAGCTGGGGCGCTGGCTGCACGGGCAGGGCCGGGTCGAGGAGGCCACCACCCTGCTGGCGCAGGCCCGACCGGTCTTCGAGGGCCTGGGTGCGGCGCCCTCGGTCGCCGAGGTCGACGCCGTGCTGTCGCCGTCCCCGCTCACCGTGGTGTGACGCCGCGCACGGCCCGGCGATAGTGTCGGGCGCGCCGTCACAGAGTCGTGCCGGCACCAGCGAGCGAGGGAGTTCCCAGGTGAAGGTCGGCGTCCCGAAGGAAGTCAAGAACCACGAGTACCGCGTGGCGATCACGCCGATCGGTGTCCACGAGCTGGTGACCAACGGCCACGAGGTGCGCATCGAGAAGGACGCGGGGGTCGGGTCCTCCATCACCGACGAGCAGTACGTCGAGGCCGGCGCCCAGATCATCGACGACGCCGACGAGGTGTGGGGCGAGGCCGACCTGGTGCTGAAGGTCAAGGAGCCGGTCGCCGAGGAGTACCACCGCCTGCGCGAGGGCCTGACCCTCTTCACCTACCTGCACCTGGCGGCCGACAAGCCGCTGACCGAGGCGCTGCTCGACTCCAAGATCACCGCGATCGCCTACGAGACCGTGCAGCTGCCCTCGGGCGGGCTGCCGCTGCTCTACCCGATGTCGGAGGTCGCCGGCTGCCTGGCGCCGCAGGTCGGGGCCCACTCGCTGCTCAAGGCCCAGGGTGGCCGGGGTGTGCTGATGGGCGGCGTCGGCGGTGTCGCCAACGCCAAGGTCGTGGTGATCGGCGCCGGTGTCGCCGGCCAGAACGCCGCCAACATCGCGCTCGGCATGGGCGCCGACGTGACCCTGCTCGACACCGACCTCGACAAGCTGCGGATGTCCTTCTGGCGCTACAACAACCGCGTCCACGGCCTGGCCTCGTCCAAGCTGGCCATCCAGGAGCAGGTCCGCGAGGCCGACCTGGTCATCGGCGCGGTGCTGATCCCGGGCGCCGCGGCGCCCAAGCTGGTCTCCAACGAGCTGGTCTCGGAGATGAAGCCCGGCTCGGTGCTCGTCGACATCGCCGTCGACCAGGGGGGCTGCTTCGAGGACACCCGGCCGACGACCCACGCCGACCCGACGTACCCCGTGCACGACTCGGTGTTCTACTGCGTGGCCAACATGCCGGGCGCCGTGCCGCACACCTCGACGTACGCGCTGACCAACGCGACGCTGCCCTACACCGTGGCGCTGGCCCGCAAGGGCTGGCAGCAGGCCTGCCGCGACGACGGCAGCCTCGCGCTCGGGCTCAACACCCACGCCGGAGAGCTCACCAACGCCCCCGTCGGCGAGGCGGTCGGCATCGGGGCCGTGGACCTGGACGGGGTCCTCGGCTGAGCGCTCCTCATGCTGTCGACCGCGCCATCCGCACCTACCTCGACCACCTGAGCGTCGAGAAGGGGCTGGCCGTCAACACCCTCACGTCCTACCGGCGCGACCTGCGTCGCTATCGCGCCCACCTCGTCGGGGCCGGGATCACCGAGCTCGACCAGGTCACCGAGTCGACGGTCACCGACTTCCTGGTCCGGCTGCGCGAGGGCGACGCCGACCACCCGCCGCTGAGCTCGACGTCGGCGGCGCGCACGGTGGTGGCGGTCCGGGGCTTCCACCGCTTCGCGCTGGCCGACGGGCTGAGCAGCCACGACCCCGCCGCCGCGGTGAAGCCGCCCGCGGCCGCCAAGCGACTGCCCAAGGCGCTGCCGCTCTCGGACGTCGAGGCGATCCTCGAGGCCGCCGGCGCGCCCGGCACCACGCTGGCGCTGCGAGACCGGGCGCTGCTCGAGGTGCTCTACGGCACCGGCGCCCGGATCTCCGAGGCCGTCGGGCTCGACGTGGACGACCTCGACTGGGGTGAGGACGGGGTCGACGGAGATGACGTCGGCACCGTGCTGCTGCGCGGCAAGGGGAGCAAGGAGCGGTTGGTGCCGATCGGGTCGTACGCCCGGGAGGCCGTGGGTGCCTACCTGGTGCGCGGGCGGCCGGTGCTGGTCTCGGCGGGCTCGACCACCGGGCCGGGCTCGACCACCGGGCCGGGCGCGATCACCGGGGGAGTCGGGGGGGCGCTGTTCCTCAACGCGCGCGGGGGGCGGCTCTCGCGGCAGTCGGCGTGGGCGGTGCTGGTCAAGGCGGCCGACCGCGCCGGGGTGACCCGCGACGTCTCGCCGCACACCCTGCGGCACTCGTTCGCGACCCACCTGCTCGACGGCGGGGCCGACGTACGCGTCGTGCAGGAGCTGCTCGGCCACGCCTCGGTGACCACGACGCAGATCTACACGCTGGTCACCGTCGACAACCTGCGCGAGGTCTTCGCGACCGCGCACCCCCGGGCGCGCGCATGACCAGCCCTGGGTACGACGAGGACGCCGTCTACGAGCGGATCACCACCTGGACGACGGGCCGGGGCCTCGAGCTCTACCCGCACCAGGACGAGGCGATCATCGAGCTGCTCTCCGGCAGCAACGTCGTGCTCGCCACCCCCACCGGGTCCGGCAAGTCGGTGGTCGCCGTCGCGGCGCACATGGCGGCGATGGCCGACGACCGGGTGTCGTTCTACACCGCCCCGATCAAGGCCCTGGTCAGCGAGAAGTTCTTCGAGCTGTGCGCGATCTTCGGCGCCGACGACGTCGGGCTGCTCACCGGCGACGCCGCCGTCAACGCCGACGCCCCGATCATCTGCTGCACCGCGGAGGTGCTGGCCAACATCGCGCTGCGCGAGGGTCGCAAGGCCGACGTGGGCATGGTGATCATGGACGAGTTCCACTACTACGCCGACCCGCAGCGCGGCTGGGCCTGGCAGGTGCCGCTGCTGGAGCTGCCGCAGGCGCAGATGCTGCTGATGTCGGCCACGCTCGGCGACGTGACCGAGCTCGCGGCGGACCTCACGCTCCGCAACGACCGCCAGACCGCCGTCATCGACAAGGCCGAGCGGCCGGTGCCGCTGCACTTCAGCTGGTCGCTGACCCCCGTGGCCGAGACGCTCGAGGAGCTGGTGACCACCCACCAGTCACCGGTGTACGTCGTGCACTTCACCCAGGCCGCTGCCGTCGAGCACGCGAGCTCGCTGCTCACCAGCGCGGCGGTCAAGGCCGCCGACAAGGACGGCCTGGCTGAGCGGCTGGCCGACTTCCGCTTCGGTGCCGGCTTCGGCAAGACGCTCTCCAAGCTGCTGCGCCGCGGCATCGGCGTGCACCACGCCGGCATGCTGCCGCGCTACCGCCGCCTGGTCGAGCAGCTGGCCCAGGCCGGGCTGCTCACCGTGGTCTGCGGCACCGACACCCTCGGGGTCGGCATCAACGTGCCGATCCGCACGGTGCTGTTCACCGGCCTGGCCAAGTTCGACGGCACCCGTCAGCGGGTGCTGCGGGTGCGGGAGTTCCTGCAGATCGCCGGACGGGCAGGGCGGGCCGGCTTCGACACCGCCGGGTACGTCGTCGTCCAGGCCCCCGAGCACGTCATCGACAACGAGAAGGCCAAGGCCAAGGCCGCCGCCAAGAACGCCGCGATGAGCGAGGAGAAGCGGGCCAAGAAGCAGAGCAAGGCCCACCTCAGGAAGCCACCCGAGGGCACCGTGGTCTGGAGCGAGCAGACCTTCGACAAGCTCGTGGCCGGCGTGCCCGAGCAGCTGGTCTCGCGGATGAAGGTCGACAACGCGATGCTCGTCAACGTCGTCGCCCGCGAGGAGGACGGCTTCGCCGTGATGCGGCGACTGCTCACCGACAACCACGAGGACCGCCGCTCCCAGCTGCGGCTGAGCCGCCGGGCGCTGCGGCTGGCGCGCAGCCTGATCGGCTCCGGGGTGCTGACCCGGCTCGACGAGCCCGACGAGCACGGACGCCGTCACGTGCTGACCGTCGAGCTGCCCGAGCACTTCGCCCTCAACCAACCGCTCTCGCTCTTCGCGATCGCCGCGCTCGACGCGCTCGACCCCGAGGGCGAGACCTACACCCTCGACATCGTCTCGGTCGTCGAGGCCGTGCTCGAGGCCCCGCGCCAGATCCTCTTCGCCCAGCAGCACGCCGCCCGCGGCGAGGCGATCGCGGAGATGAAGGCCGACGGTCTCGAGTACGACGAGCGGATGGCGCTGCTCGACGCCGTCACCTGGCCGCAGCCGCTCGCCGAGCTGCTGGAGGCGACGTACGAGATCTATCGCCAGACCCACCCCTGGCTGCCCGAGGACGGGCTGGACCCCAAGACGGTCGTGCGGCAGATGTACGAGCAGGGGATGAGCTTCACCGACTTCGTGGGTCGCTACCAGCTGGCGCGGTCCGAGGGGCTGGTGCTGCGCTACCTGACCGACGCCTACCGCGCCCTGCGGCAGACCGTGCCCGACGCCCACCGCACCCCCGAGCTCGACGACCTCGTGGAGTGGCTGGGGGAGACCGTGCGGCAGACCGACTCCTCGCTGCTCGACGAGTGGGAGGCGATGACCGACCCCGACGCGGTGGCGCGGACGGCCGCCGGCGGCGCCCCACCGCCCGCCCCCCGGGCGATCACCCAGCAGGAGCGACCGTTCCGGACGATGGTGCGCAACGCGCTGTGGCGCCGGGTCGAGCTCGTGGGTCGCGACGACCTCGACGGGCTGATGACGATGGGCCGCGCCGACGCCGACCGCACCGAGCCGCCGGGTGAGGTGGTGATGACGCGCAGTGCCTGGGACGAGGCGATCGAGGCCTACTACGCCGACCACGACCGGGTCGAGATCGACGCCGACGCCCGGGGGCCCGAGCTCTTCGCGGTCGAGGCGGTCGTCGTCGAGGGGCGGCGTACGTGGCAGGTGCGGCAGACCCTGCACGACCCCGCGGGCGACCACGACTGGGTGATCGACGCCGAGGTCGACCTCGATGCCTCCGACGACCTCGGCGAGGCCGTGCTGACCGTCACGGCCTTCCACCGGCTCTGAGCTGGTCGCTCGGGGTTCGCGGCGGTGGGTCCCGTCCGGCTTGCGGTTTGGTCACCAACCGCGCTTCGGGGTGACTCGGGTCGTCGGTTTGGGACCAAACCGCAAAGATTTCGGCCCCCGGGCTGCGGTTGGTGACCAATCCGCAGGCGCCACCCGCCGACGCTGCGGCCGGCCACTGCCGGTGGTCGAGCGTGCCGGTGGCCCCGGCGTGATGGGGGTACGCCGGGGCTCGGGGTGGGTGGGTTAGGGCTCGCGGTCGGGTGGGTGGTCGGGCGGCACCGCGGGGTGGGTGCCAAGGTGGTCGCGGAGGATCCGGTAGCCGTGCGGGGTGGTCCACTCGTAGCCGGTGGGATGGATCCGTCGGTAGCGCCATCGGCCGTGGGTCTTCGCGCGATGGTGTCTCCGGCAGAGCGGCGCGATGTTGTGCGAGCAGGTCGCGCCGCCGGTGCCGTCGGGGTGGTGGGGGTCGATGTGGTCGTGGTCGCAGCGTTCGGCGCGGCGATTGCAGTGGGGGAAGACGCAGGTGTGGTTGAGCAGCTCGGTCTGGGTCTTGATCCGGTCGGGGATCTCGTAGGCCTCCACGTGGTGGTGCGCGGCGAGGTCCTTGATCGGGACGACGGTGATCTGACCGGCGCTCTGGCACCACTGCTTGACCTGGTCGAGCAGGACCGGGGTGCGGGTGTTGCCGCACCGGGCCACGTTGCCGCCGACACCTTCGATGGCGGCCTCGGTGAGGTGGACGTGGAGCACCACACCCCGACCGTGGCCGGAGTGGATCTCGCCGGTCTCCAGGTCAAGGGCGAGCTGCTGCCGCGCGATCTCGCCGACCGCCATCGAGCGGCGTACGTCGAGGGTCTCGGTCGAGCCGAGCTCGGCCAGCTGGGTGGCGGACCGGCTGACCGCCGCCTCGAGGTCGAGGGCGTCGGCCAGGTCGAGGCAGCCGCTGACCTGGACGGTGCCGGCGGTGTCGACGAGGTCGGTCTCGACGTCGAACCGTCGTCCGTCCGCGGCGCGCTTGCGACGCTCCTCGGCCTCGGCGGGGTCGTGGCGGGCCAGAGCCTCCTCGACCAGCCGGCCGATCTGGGCCCACGAGCACGTCCCAGCGGCGGGGGCGAGTGCCTTGTCGACCTCGGCGGCCGCGATCATCGGCAGGCAGAGGGTGTGCTCGGCGACCCGCAGCGCCCGCCACACCGGCACCCGCCCGGTCACCACCTGCTCCCAGAGCCGCGGGAGGCGGTAGCGGAGCTCGAGGGTCTTGCCGACGTAGGCCTTGCCGGAGTCGGTCGACAGGCCCAGCGCGGCGGCGTACTCCATGAGTGCGAACTCCGAGACCAGAGGTGCCCCGGGTCCGGCGATGGGCAGGGCGCGATCCCCGAACAGGCTGACCTGGTGGGCGGCCCACTCCCCGTCGGCCTCGACGGTGTTCTCGACCGCCCACTCGCACGGTCAGCTCGAGCTTGCGGATCTCGACCTGGGCGATGTCGGTGTTGGCCGTGCGCAGCTCGCCGAGGAGGGTCTCGGTGGTGGTCTGCGCTGCTTCGGTCATGGGTCTATTGCAGCAGGGGCCACCGACAGTCGGACCCCGAAATCGGGGTTGTGCACAGGGGTTGGCGAAAGTAGTTGGGTAAAGTTTTCCCGCTCAACCGCAGGGCTCCTGAGCATCCGGCGGTGGTTGAGGTGCGAGCGCAGCGAGCCACGAAACCACCCTCGCCGGCAGTCGGTTTCGTGGCTCGGGCCTGGCGGCCCTCGCACCTCAACCAGCGCGTGAAGTCGCTGTTGCTTCTCGGCGTCACCGGGTCTCGCTACGGTCGGCCCTGGGGGGCCTCCCTACTCGACCAACGAGCGATCCCGGTGGTTGAGGTGCGAGCGCAGCGAGCCACGAAACCACCCTCGTCGTGGCGCTCGGTTTCGTGGCTCGGGCCTGGCGGCCCTCGCACCTCAACCAGCGCGTGAAGTCGCTGTTGCTTCTCGGTCACCGGGTCTCGCTACGGTCGGCCCTGGGGGGCCTCCCTACTCGACCGGCGGGGACGGTCCGGTGGTTGAGGTGCGAGCGGAGCGAGCCACGAAACCACCCTCGTCGGGGGCGCGGTTTCGTGGCTCGGGCCTGGCGGCCCTCACACCTCAACCAGCGCGTGAAGTCGCTGTTGCTTCTCGGCGTCACCGGGTCTCGCTACGGTCGGCCCTGGGGGGCCTCCCTACTCGACCGGCGGGGACGGTCCCGGTGGTTGAGGTGCGAGCGGAGCGAGCCACGAAACCACCCTCGTCGGCAGTCGGTTTCGTGGCTCGGGCCTGGCGGCCCTCGCACCTCAACCAGCGCGTGAAGTCGCTGTTGCTTCTCGGGTCACCGGGTCTCGCTACGGTCGGCCCTGGGGGGCCTCCCTACTCGACCGGCGGGGACGGTCCCGGTGGTTGAGGTGCGAGCGCAGCGAGCCACGAAACCACCCTCGTCGGGGCAGTCGGTTTCGTGGCTCGGGCCTGGCGGCCCTCGCGCCTCAACCAGCGCGTGAAGTCGCTGTTGCTTCTCGGTCACCGGGTCTCGTTACGGTCGGCCCTGGGGGGCCTCCCTACTCGACCGGCGGGGACGAGCCCGGTGGTTGAGGTGCGAGCGCAGCGAGCCACGAAACCACCCTCGTCGGGCAGTCGGTTTCGTGGCTCGGGCCTGGCGGCCCTCGCGCCTCAACCAGCGCGTGAAGTCGCCTCTGCTTCTCGGTCACCGGGTCTCGTTACGGTCGGCCCTGGGGGGCCTCCCTACTCGACCGGCGGGGTCGAGTCCGGTGGTTGAGGTGCGAGCGGAGCGAGCCTCGAAACCACCTCTCCTCGCAGGCCCGGCTTCGTGGCTCGGGCCTGGGGGCCCTCGCACCTCAGCCAACGGGGGAGGGGGCGAGGTCGTCAGGCCGGGCGGCGCTCGGTACTCGACCCCCGGACGCTCTCCACAGCCCCCTCCACAGGTGTCCCCGAACCTGTGCACTCAGCGGCGTGTCGTGCACATGTCGTCCACAGATCCGGGCGCGTCCTGGGGATGAGGCCGGCAGGCCTGTCGCCCCGGATCGAGGAGCTCTAGAGTCCACCGGCGAGTCGGCGCAATGTCGTCGTGTCGACATTGTCTGATGGGGACATCAGGCACCACGGCCCGTCCCCGGGCCCGAGCGAGGAGCGCCCATGAGTGACAACGGCAGGTACGGCACCTACGGCGGAGGCAGCAGCGCCCCCGACATGCCGCCCCTGGTCTCAGCGCGTCCCGAGCAGCCCGCCGCCGAGCCGCTGCCCTTCGAGCGGCCCCGCGTCGCCGTCCCGGAGGCCGCCGACGGCGCGCCGAGGGACGCCCAGGCGCCCGCGCCCGCCACCCCGGCCCCGCGACCACCCCCGCCGCGACCCCCACCGTGGCCCTCGGCCCGACCGGCCGGCCGGTCCGCACCTTCCCCGAGCCGCCGCCGGTCCGCGAGGGCTCCGCAGCCCGGGTCGTCTCGATGTGCAACCAGAAGGGCGGGGTCGGCAAGACCACCACCACGATCAACCTCGGCGCGGCGCTGGCCGAGTACGGCCGCAAGGTGCTGCTCGTCGACTTCGACCCGCAGGGCTCGCTCTCGGTCGGCCTGGGGCTCAACCCGCACGAGATGGACCTGACCATCTACAACCTGCTGATGGAGCGCGACGTCACGGTCCACGACGTCGTGGTGCCCTCGGGCGTGCCGGGCATGGACCTGCTGCCCTCCAACATCGACCTCTCGGCCGCCGAGGTGCAGCTGGTGCAGGAGGTGGCCCGCGAGCAGACCCTGGCGCGCGTGCTGGCCCCGGCCCTCGCCGAGTACGACGTCATCCTGATCGACTGCCAGCCCTCGCTCGGGCTGCTCACGGTCAACGCCCTCACCGCCTCCGACGGGGTGCTCGTGCCGCTGGAGTGCGAGTACTTCGCGCTGCGCGGCGTCGCCCTGCTCAAGACCACGATCGACAAGGTCCGCGAGCGGCTCAACCCCAAGCTCGAGATCGACGGGGTGCTCGGCACCATGTTCGACGGGCGCACCCTCCACGGCCGCGAGGTGATGGAGCGGCTCGTCTCCGCCTGGGGTGACCAGGTCTTCCACACGGTGATCCGCCGGACGGTCAAGTTCTCCGACTCCACCGTCGCCGGTGAGCCGATCACCTCCTACGCCTCGGCCTCCGCCGGCGCCGACTCCTACCGCCAGCTGGCGAGGGAGGTGCTGGCCCGATGGCTCGACGGGTGAACCTCCCCACGGCCGACGACCTCTTCCGGCCCACCGCGACCCCGCGGGAGAGCGCGGCCCGCCGGGTGCGCGCCGTACCCGACGCTCCCACGACGGTCGAGACCGACGCCGCGGACGCCGCCACGACGACGTCGTCGGAGACCGAGACCGAGACCGGGGCCGACGGCCGCAAGAAGCCCAGCGGCCGGATCAGGCACGACGAGAAGATGACCGTCTACGTCACCAGCGAGGAGCTGGTCGACATCGAGCACGCCCGTCTGGGGCTGCGCAGCCGCCACGGGCTGGCCGTCGACCGCGGTCGACTGGTCCGCGAGGCGATCGCGATGGTCCTCGCCGACTTCGAGACCCATGGTGTCGACAGTGCTCTGGTCCGCCGACTGACCGAGGAGTGACGGCCTCCCCGATGGTCGAGGCAGGTTCGGAGACACCGGCCTTCGAGCTGCACCTCGACAACTTCGAGGGGCCTTTCGACCTGCTGCTGAGCCTGATCTCCAAGCACAAGCTCGACATCACCGAGGTCGCGCTGTCGCGGGTCACCGACGAGTTCATCACCCACGTCAAGACTCTCGGCAAGGTCTGGGACCTCGAGCAGACCACGTCGTTCCTGCTCGTGGCGGCGACGCTGCTCGACCTCAAGACCGCCCGGCTGCTCCCGCAGGGCGACGTGGAGGACGAGGAGGACCTCGCCCTGCTCGAGGCGCGCGACCTGCTCTTCGCGCGGCTGCTGCAGTACCGCGCGTTCAAGCAGGTCGCCGGGGTGCTCGAGACCCGGCTGGCGGGGGAGAGCCTGCGACACCCGCGGGCGGTGGGGCTGGAGGAGCGCTACGCCAACCTGCTGCCCGAGGTGCTGATCGGCATCGGGCTCGAGCAGTTCGCGGCGCTGGCCGCACGCGCCCTGGAGCCCAAGCCGGTCGCCGAGGTCTCGCTGCAGCACATCCACGCGGCCAAGGTCAGCGTCCGCGAGCAGGCCGCGATCGTCGTCGAGCGGCTCCAGCGCTCCGGCACCCTGACCTTCCGCGCCCTGTGCGGCGACTCGCCCGACACCCTGACCACCGTCGCGCGCTTCCTGTCGCTGCTCGAGCTCTTCCGCGAGGGGGCCGTCTCGTTCGAGCAGGTCACCGCCCTGGGCGAGCTCACGGTGCGCTGGACCGGCGGTGAGGACGTCGACGCCGACGCGCTGGTCGTCGACGAGTTCGAGGGAGCGCCGCCCCTCCCCGAACCAGTCCTGCCCGAACCAGTCCAGCCCGAACCAGTCCAGCCCGATCCAGTCCAGCCAGAGCCACCCGAGGAGACCACCCCGTGACGGAGTCGACCGACCACGACCAGGAGTCGTTGGCCATCCCGGTCGCCGAGCTGCGGCCGGCGCTGGAGGCGGTCCTGATGGTCGCCGACCAGCCGCTCGACGACCTGAGCCTGGCCTCCGCCGTCGGCTACCCCGCCGAGGAGGTGGGGGCCGCGCTGCGCGACCTGGCCGCCGACTACGACGAGCAGGGCCGGGGCTTCGAGCTGCGCAACGTGGCCGGGGGCTGGCGCTACTACAGCCGCGAGCAGTACGCCGCCGTGGTCGAGGGCTTCGTGCTGGAGGGCCAGCAGGCCCGACTGACCCAGGCGGCGCTGGAGACCCTCTCGGTCGTGGCCTACAAGCAGCCGGTGTCCCGGGCCCGGGTCTCGGCCGTCCGCGGGGTCAACGTCGACGGCGTGATGCGCACCCTGCTCACCCGTGGGCTGGTCGAGGAGGCCGGCCACGACGGCGAGCACGGGGCGGCGCTCTACCGGACGACCAGCTACTTCCTCGAGCGGATCGGGGTGACCTCGCTCGACGACCTGCCCGAGCTGGCGCCCTACCTGCCCGACATGGAGGACATGGAGGACGACCTCGCGGCGCTGGCCGGCGGCCCGGAGCCGACGCCCCCGCCGGCCGACGAGCCGCCCCCGCCCGCGGGCCCGTAGCCTCGTCGGGTGACCCGCGAGATCGACACCGACGAGGACGGCCTGGTCCGGCTGCAGAAGCTGCTGGCCCAGTCGGGCGTCGCGTCGCGGCGCAAGTGCGAGGAGCTGATGCTCGAGGGCGAGGTCGTCGTCGACGGCGAGGTCGTGACCCGCCTCGGCACCAAGGTCGACCCGCGCACCGCCGTCATCCGGGTGGCCGGCAAGCGGCTGCCTCCGGTCTCCGACCTGGTCTACCTCGTGCTCAACAAGCCCCGCGGGGTCGTCTCGACGATGTCGGACCCCGAGGGGCGTCGTACCCTCACCGACGTGCTGGCCGAGACCCGCGGCGAGCGGTCCTCCGAGCGCCTCTTCCACGTCGGCCGGCTCGACACCGACACCTCCGGGTTGCTGCTGCTGACCAACGACGGCGACTTCGCCCACCGGATGGCCCACCCGTCCTACGAGGTGGACAAGACCTACGTCGCCGAGGTCGAGGGCGACGTCAGCAAGGCGACCCGGCAGCGGCTGCTCGACGGCGTGACGCTCGAGGACGGCCCGGTGACCGTCTCGAGGGCGAAGGTCGTCGCCCACGCGGCGGAGAAGTCGATCGTCGAGCTGGTCATCCACGAGGGCCGCAACCGGATCGTGCGCCGCCTGCTCGACGAGGTCGGCCACCCCGTCCGCCGGCTCACCCGCACCCAGCTCGGACCGGTGGTCATCGGCGGGCTCAAGCCCGGCCACCTGCGCGACCTGACCCTCGACGAGCTCGGCGCGCTGCTCGAGGCCGCCCAGCTCTGAGGCCGCGCGGCCTCGGTGGCGTCCCGCCGACTAGCCTGCTCCCGTGCGAGTGAGAGCAGTACGCGGAGCCACGCAGCTGGACGTCGACGAGCGCGACCACCTGCTCGAGCGGGTCGCGGAGATGGTGCTGGACCTGATGCAGGCCAACGACCTCGAGGTCGACGACTTCATCTCGGTGATCTTCACGTCGACGGCCGACCTCAGCTCCGAGTTCCCGGCGTACGCCGCCCGGAGGCTCGGGTTCGGCGACGTGCCGCTCATCTGTGCCCGCGAGCTGGAGATCGAGGGCTCCATGCCGCGGGTCGTGCGGATGATGGCCCACGTCGAGACCGACCTCGAGCGCTCCGAGATCACCCACGTCTACCTCCACGGCGCGGCCGCGCTGCGCAAGGACCTCACCAAGGTGCGTGAGCGACCCGATGAGTGACGGGCCGACGGGTCGGCTGACCGGGCCGGTCCTGGTCGTCGGAGCCGGCCTGCTCGGCACCTCGATCGCCCTGGCCTGCCGCGGCGCCGGCCTCGAGGTGCTGCTCGACGACGTCTCGCCCGACCACCTCCGCACCGCCTCCGGCCTCGGCGCCGGCCGCGCCGTCGCCGAGGGCGACCGGCCGCAGCTGGTCGTGGTGGCCGTCCCGCCCGACCACCTCTCCGCCGCCATCGCGGCCGCCCTCGACCGCGAGGACGGCTCCGCGGTGGTCACCGACGTCGGCAGCGTGAAGTCCGGGCCCGCCACCGCCGTGGCGCACCACCCCGCCGCGACCCGCTACGTCGGCAGCCACCCGATGGCCGGCAGCGAGCGCTCCGGCCCTCTCGCTGCGACGGCCGCGCTCTTCGACGGCCGCCCCTGGGCGGTCGCCCCGCACGCCGCGTCCGACCCCGCGGCCGTCGACCTGGTCGAGGAGCTCGTGCTGCTCTGCGGAGCGGTGCCGGTGCGGATGAGCCCCGAGGAGCACGACCGCGCGGTGGCCCGCACCTCCCACCTGCCGCACCTGCTCTCCGCGCTGGCCGCCGGCACCCTGACCGGCGCGCCCACCGAGCACCTGCGGCTCTCGGGCCAGGGTGTGCGCGACGTCACCCGGGTCGCGGCCGGCGACCCGGTGCTCTACGGGCAGATCGTCGCGGCCAACGCGGTCGCGGTGGGCGAGCTGCTGGCCGACGTACGCCGCCGGCTCGACGTGGTCATCGCGGCCGTCGACGCCGGCGACCGCACCGCGCTGGAGGCGGTCCTGGCCACCGGGGTGGCCGGTACGCAGGCGATCCCGGGCAAGCACGGCGGGCCCGTGCGGCCGATGGCCTCGGTCTTCGTCGCGGTGCCCGACCACCCGGGCGAGCTGGCTCGACTCTTTGCCGACTCGGGCGCCAGCGAGGTCAACATCGAGGACGTGCGGATCGACCACGACCCCGGTCGACCCGTGGGTCTGGTCGAGCTGCTGGTCGGCGTGGACCACGCCGAGCGGCTGCTGGCGTCTCTCGAATCCCGGGGTTGGGTGACTCACCGGTAGGCTCATTGCCCGTGAGCAGTGCTGATCCGCGCCCCCCCGCGCCCCCCAGGACCCCCCTGGTGGTGGCCGTCGACGGTACGTCGGGCTCCGGCAAGTCCAGCACCTGCCGCGGCGTCGCCCAGCGACTGGGGCTGCGCTACCTCGACACCGGTGCCCAGTTCCGCGCGATCACCTGGTGGATGCTGCAGGCCGGCGTCGACGTGCACGACCCCGCGGCCGTCGCCGCGCGTGCCTCCGAGCCGGTGCTGGTCTCCGGCACCGACCCCGAGCACCCCACGATCACCGTCGACGGCACCGACGTCTCGGTCGCGATCCGCTCCGACGCGGTCACCTCCAAGGTCTCTCCAGTGAGCACCGTCCCGGCGGTGCGCGCCCGGCTGCTGAGCCTGCAGCGCGAGATCATCGGCGAGGGCGGCATCGTCGTGGAGGGCCGCGACATCGGGTCGGTCGTGTGGCCGCAGGCCGAGGTCAAGGTCTACCTCACCGCCGACGCCTCCGCCCGGGCCTCCCGCCGGGCCGCCGAGCAGGGCGGCTCCGATCCCGACGACACCCGCGAGACGCTGCTCGAGCGCGACCGGATCGACTCCGGCCGCGCCGCGGCACCGCTGCGCCAGGCCGACGGCGCCACCCACCTCGACACGACGACGTACACGCTGGAGCACGTCATCGACCTCGTCGTGGGGCTGGTGCCGCAGGGGGCGCCATGACCACCGCCCCCACCTCGCCCGCACGCTGGCGACGTACTCGCTCCGCCCCCTCCCAGCCCGACTGCACCGCGCACGCCGAGCTGCCGCGCACCGATGCCGTCACGCCGCCCGAGACCTTCCGGCTGCACCACTACCGCCCCACGGCGCGCGCGGTCATCCGGCGCCGGTTCCGGGTCGAGCTGCACGGCGCCGAACGGGTGCCGATGAGCGGTCCCGTGATCTTCGCGGCCAACCACGTGGGCGTCATCGACGGTCCGCTCCTGGCCATCTTCGCGCCGCGCCCGGTGCACGCGCTGACCAAGCGGGAGATGTTCGAGGGACGGCTCGGGACGTTCCTGGTCAAGGCCGGGCAGATCCCGCTCGACCGGTTCGCCACCGACCCGGCGGCGGTCAAGACCAGCGTCCGGGTGCTCCGCGACGGCGGAGCGGTCGGGATCTTCCCCGAGGGCTCCCGCGGCGCCGGTGAGCTCGACCTGTTCCACCGTGGCGCGGCCTACCTGGCCATGACCACGGGAGCACCGGTGGTGTCGACCACCATGATCGGGACCCGCTTGCCCGGCGGCCACTCCAACTCGATGCCGCCGCGCGGCAGCCGGGTGGAGCTGGTCTTCGGCGAGCCGGTCACGCTGCCACGCTCGCCGTGGCCGCGGACCCGCGAGGCGGTGGGCGCGGCTTCGCGCCACCTGCGGGAGCAGATGCTGCGTGACCTCGACGCCGCGCTGGAGCTGACCGGGCGGAACCTTCCCGGACCCTTGCCGGCAGGCGAGCACGAGCCAGACCCCGGCGGGGGAGTCACGGAGAAGTCCGCATGAGCAACACCGCAGAACCATCAGCAGCCGACCAGGGGGCCGACCAGCCCATGGCCGACGGGCCGATCCCGGTCCTGGCCGTGGTCGGTCGACCCAACGTCGGGAAGTCGACGCTGGTCAACCGGATCATCGGCCGCCGCGAGGCCGTGGTCGAGGACGTCCCGGGAGTGACGCGTGACCGGGTCTCCTACGACGCGCACTGGAACGGCCGGGCGTTCACGGTCGTCGACACCGGCGGGTGGATCCCCGACGCCAAGGGCTTGGCCGAGCGGATCGCCGCCCAGGCCGAGATCGCGGTGAGCCTGGCCGACGCCGTGCTCTTCGTGGTCGACGCCACGGTCGGGATCACCGACGCCGACGAGGCGGTCGTGAAGATCCTGCGTGGCTCTGGCAAGCCGGTCGTGCTGGCCGCCAACAAGGTCGACGACCAGCGCACCGAGGCCGAGGCCTACGGCCTGTGGAACCTCGGGCTCGGTGAGCCGTGGCCGGTCTCCGCGCTGCACGGCCGCGGCTCGGGCGACATGCTCGACGCCATCCTCGCCGCGCTGCCCGAGCCCCCGCCCGAGCGGGAGCGCGAGGCCGGCGGCCCCCGGCGGATCGCGATCGTCGGCAAGCCCAACGTCGGCAAGTCCTCGCTGCTCAACCAGCTGGCGGGGGAGGAGCGCGTCGTCGTCGACAACGTCGCCGGCACCACCGTCGACCCGGTCGACGAGCTGATCGAGCTCGGCGGCAGCATGTGGCGCTTCATCGACACCGCCGGGATCCGCAAGCGGGTCAAGGAGGCGTCGGGCCACGAGTACTACGCGTCCTTGCGCACCAACACGGCGATCGATCGCGCGGAGGTCGCCGTGCTCGTGGTCGACGGCGGGCAGCCGCTGTCCGAGCAGGACGTCCGGATCCTGCAGACCGTGCGCGAGGCCGGACGGGCGCTCGTGATCGCCTTCAACAAGTGGGACCTGGTCGACGAGGAGCGCCGCTACTACCTCCAGCGCGAGATCGAGCGCGACCTCGTGCAGGTGCCGTGGGCGCCGCGGATCAACATCACCGCCCGCACCGGCTGGCACATCGACCGCCTGGTCCCGGCGATCGAGAAGGCCATCAACGGCTGGGAGACCCGGATCACCACCGGCACCCTGAACTCGTTCCTGGGCCGGCTCGTGGCCGAGCACCCGCACCCGGTGCGCAGCGGCAAGCAGCCCCGGATCCTCTTCGGCACCCAGGCCTCGACCTCGCCGCCGACGTTCATCCTCTTCACCACCGGTCGGCTCGAGGCCTCCTACGAGCGCTACGTCGAGCGTAGGCTGCGCGAGGAGTTCGGTTTCGTCGGGACGCCGATCGTGCTCCAGCAGCGGCCTCGGGAGAAGCGGAAGAGGTAGCGGATGCGACGCCGGGTCAGCGCGGTCGGGATCGGTCTCGCGCTGCTGCTCGGCGTGACGGGCGGGTCGGTCACTGGGGTCTCGTCCGCGACCACCCGTCCGGACCCGGCGGCGGAGAAGCCGGTCGCCCGCACCCGGTGCGCGGCGTTCCCGAGCAACAGCTGGTGGCGCGCGGACGTCAGCCGGCTGCCGGTCCACCGCCGCAGCCGCCAGTGGCTCGCCCACATGTCGACCGATCGCGACCTGCACCCCGACTTCGGGCCCAACGACGGCGCCGGTCCCGACTACGGCATCCCGGTGACGACGGTCTCGCGGCGGCACCGCAAGGCCCGGGTCTCCTTCACGTACGCCGCCGAGAGCGACCGGGTGCGCTACCCCGTGGGTGCCGACACCCGGATCGAGGGCGGGCCGGCCTCCGACGGCGACCGGCACGCGATCATCGTCGAGCGCGGCACCTGCCGGCTCTACGAGCTCTACGACCTGCGTCGTCGCGGTGGTCGGTGGCGCGCGGGCTCCGGCGCGGTCTGGTCGCTGCGCAGCAACCGGCTGCGGCCCGACGGCTGGACCTCGGCCGACGCGGCCGGGCTGGCGATCCTGCCGGGGCTGCTGCGGTGGAACGAGGTCCGCGCCGGACGGGTCGACCACGCCATCCGGTTCACCACCGACGTGACCAGCCGCCGCCACCTCTGGCCGGCGCGGCACGACGCCGGCTCGACCTCGAGCCGGGCCTACCCGCCGATGGGGGCCCGCTTCCGGCTCCGGGCGACGTACGACGCCTCGGCGCTCTCGCCGCAGGCACGCACCGTGGTCGCGGCGATGAAGCGCTACGGGCTGGTGCTGGCCGACAACGGGTCGCCGTGGTTCTTCCAGGGCGAGCAGCACGCCCGCTGGCCGGCGCGGCTGGTCGCGGACCTGAAGACGGTCCCGGCGTCGGCCTTCGTGGCCGTCGACACCTCCTCGCTGCGCATCTCGCGCGACAGCGGCGCCGTCCGCTGAGCGCTCACGTCGAGGCGTTGGCCGCCCACGAGCGCTCGACGAGCTCGCGCAGGACCTCGGCGTCGAGCCGCTCGAGGCGGGTGACGTAGAGGCAGCCCTTGCCGGTGCGGTGCGGGCCGAGCCGGTCGAGCAGGTCGCGGTTGCTGTCGTAGTAGGTCAGGCCGTACAGCGTCAGCGCGGCCTTGCGGGGCGACAGCCCGATCGCGAACCACTCGTGCTCCTTGCCGTCCGCGGTGGTGTAGCCCTGGCGCCCGAAGCCGATGATCGAGGAGCCCCAGAGCACCGGCTGGGTGCCGCTGACCTCCAGCATCAGGGCCAGCACGGACTCGGCGTCGGCCTTGCGGCGTGGGTCCTCGACCGTCTCCAGGAAGGCGTGGACGTCGCCGTCGTGGGGGCGGGTCTTGCGGGTGGAGTCGGCCATGGGGCCAGTGTGCTCGCCCGGATCGGCCACGGCGCGCGGGGGCCGCGGGGTGGGGCGTGCGAGGCTCGGCGCATGACCTCCGCGACCACCGTCGAGCACGACGGCCTGACCTTCGACGTCCGCGTGGCCGGGCCCGAGGACGGGACGCCGGTCGTGCTGCTGCACGGCTTCCCGCAGACCTCGCTGAGCTGGGCCGGGGTGATCCAGCGCCTCGAGGGCTCCGGGCTGCGGCTGGTGGCGCCCGACCAGCGCGGCTACTCGCCGGGGGCCCGCCCCGCTGCGGTGGCGGCGTACGGGATCGACCGGCTGGCCGGCGACGTGCTCGCTGTCGCCGAGGCGCTGGTCGGCCCGCGCTTCCACCTGGTCGGCCACGACTGGGGCGCCTCGGTGGCCTGGTACGTCGCCGCGCACCACCCCGACCGGGTGCAGAGCCTCACGGCGCTGTCGGTGCCGCACCTGGCGGCCTTCGGATGGGCGCTGGCCCACGACCCGGAGCAGCAGGCGCTCTCGTCGTACCTCCAGGACTTCCGGCGCCGCGACGAGCCCGAGGCCGACCTGCTGGCCGACGACGCGCGTCGGCTGCGCGAGATCTACGACGGGGCGGTCTCGGCCTCCGACGTCGAGGGGTACGTCGCGCTGATGCGGGAGGGTGCCCTGACCCCGGCCCTGGGGTGGTATCGCGCGATGGGCCGCGAGCTGGCGCAGACCCCCACGGTCCGCGTGCCCACGACGTACCTCTGGGGCGAGCGCGACCGGGCGACCTCGGCCGCTGCGGCGCAGCGCTGCGGCGACCACGTCGAGGCCGACTACCGCTTCGTGCCTGTGCCGAACGGGACCCACTGGACCCCGGACGAGAGCCCCGACCAGGTGGCCGCGGAGGTGCTGGCCCGCGTCACCGGTGCGTGAGCGGTGAGGCCTCGGCGTCGGTCCGGTCGGCCTGGTCCACCTGGTCGGCCTGGAGCACCTGGTCGGTCGGGTCCGCGGGCAGCCGGACCGTGACCGTGGTCCCGACGCCGGGCGTGGAGTCGAGGCTGACCGCGCCGTGGTGGGCGGTCACGATGGAGTGCACGATGCTCAGGCCCAGCCCCGACCCCGGGATGGCGCGGGCGGCGGCCTCGGGGGCGCGGTAGAAGCGGGTGAACAGCTTCTGCTGGGCCTCGGCCGAGATGCCGATGCCGGTGTCGTGCACCACGAGCACGCCGCCCGCGTGGTGGCCGTTGATCGCGACGTCGGGGTGCACCTCGACGCGCACGGACCCGGCCCCCTCGGTGAACTTGATCGCGTTGGTCACCAGGTTGACGATGACCCGCTCGAGCGCCGCCGGGTCGGCACGCAGGGGGATCGGTCCTCCGGTGGGGGCGACCTGCAGCTCCACGTCGCGGCCTCGGCACATCTCCTCCATGAGGTCGCGCAACGACACCACCACGTCACAGAGGTCGACCTCGTCGAGGTCGAGGACGAGCGTGCCGGCCTCCGAGGCGCCGAGGGTGAGCAGGTCGTCGACCAGGCGCTCGAGACGGTTGGCGTTCTCGGCGATCCGCCCCAGCACGGCACGCTGCGGCGGCGTGATCTCGCCGTACTGCCCGTCGGTGACCATCTCGAGGTAGCCGGAGACGCTGGTGATCGGCGTGCGCAGCTCGTGGCTGACATTGCTGACCAGGTCGGCCTTGAGCTGGTCGACCTCCTGCAGGCGGAGCACCGCGTCGTGCTCGCGCTGCAGCGCGGCGGACATGGCGTGCTCGGTGCGGACGCGGTCGGTCACGTCCTCGCCGGCGCCGAGGTAGCCGACGACCTCGCCCTCGTCGACGATCTCGGTGAGGCTGTAGGAGACGGTGCGGGTGCTGCCGTCGCCGGTGAGGAAGTCCCAGTCACGCCGGACCCTGCTCTCGGCCACGGCCCCGGCGACGACGAACGGGTCCTCGGCCTCGGCGTTCGGAACGCCGACCTCGGCCGCGATCCGGGCCCAGACCTCGGGACTGTGCAGCGAGTCGAGCGTGCGTCCGACCAGCTCGTGCTCGGGCAGGTCGAGGATCCGCGCGGCGCCGGAGCTGACCCGGGTGATGGTCAGGCTCTCGTCGGTCGTGATGAGCAGGCTGTTCTGCGCGGAGCGGAGCAGCCCACTGGTGGTGGCGGCGGCCCGCCCGGCGCTGGCGGCGCTGTGGGTGAGCCGGGCCCGCTGCTGGTCGATCTCGGCCTGCTGACGGTCATAGCGGTCGAGCAGCTCGTCGCGGGTCACCGACAGCAGCGCGCGCAGCCGGACGGGTGAGGCCTCGTAGCGGGTGAGCGTCGGCCGGTAGGCGGCCACGAAGACCACCAGGGGCACCGTGAAGGCGCCTGCGAGGTAGACCTTGGCGTGCACACTGGACGCGATCGCGCCCGCCAGGTCGGTCGGCGGCATGAGCACCAGCGTCGGGAAGAGCACGCCGTCGAGCACGATGATCCCGACGTAGGCCAGCACGTAGTAGGGCGCCATCGCCCACGAGGGCAACCGCCGCTTGGCGACCTCGAGCAGGGCGATCAGCAGCAGCAGCTCGGCAATGATGAGCAGGCCGCCCGACACCACGACCCGGGTCGACTGGGCGAAGAGCTCCACGGGCGTGCCGAGGGGGTTGGGGATCCCTGCGTCGGAGACCAGCGCCTGGTGGCTGAGCGCGAAGATCGTGGCGACGAGCACGTTGACGCCCAGGGTGAGCACCACGATGTTGCGGACGACCTGGACGTCGCGACCCACGACGACCGTGACGAGCGTGGCGAAGATGAACGCGCCGTAGCTCACCTGGCCCGCCAGCAGCGAGACGCCGCCGGGGAGCGGCAGGACGTAGACCGCGCCGAGAATGCCGCCCAGGGTCAGCACCGCGGCCAGGTGCACGTAGAGCAGGAGGAAGCGGGCGGGGCCTCGCCACAGGGTGTAGAGCAGGGGCAGCGCGGCGTACGCGGTCACGCTGATCAGGAAGAGAGCCGTTCCGTCCACGGGTCCCTCTCTCGTCACCACGCCAGGAAGAGTCACGGCGAGACTAACCCGCGGCACCGACGCCCGAGCCGGAACGACCAGGACCAGGACGCGGCACTACCGGGCCATGCGGACCCTGAGCGTGCGGTCCGGACAGCCCTGCGCTGCGCTGAGGAGGGCCCGGCGCTCGGGCCGGTCCACGGTGAGCGACCAGCGCAGCTTCACCGCCAGCCACTCCTTGACGTAGCGGCAGACCCGCTGCTGCGGCAGCCACTCGCGGGGGTCCTGGTCGCTCTTGGCGCGGTTGCTGGACGCGGTGACCGCGACCAGCGAGCGACGGTCGCCCAGGTCGTTGGCGAAGCGCTGCCGCCGACGGTCGCTCCAGACGCGCGCGCCGGAGTCCCACGCCTCGGCCAGCGGCACCATGTGATCGATGTCGAGGCTCGAGGGGTCGTCGACGCGGACCCCGTCGTAGTAGGAGAACCACCGGCCGCCGGTCAGGTCGCAGTCGACCCCGACGTCGGGGTCGCGCCGGGCCTCGGCGATCAGCACGCTGTCGCGCGTGTCGCACCCCTCGCCCTGCGAGATCCAGTGCACGAACAGGTCGCGGTCGTAGCCGCTCCGCACCTCCCGACGTACCTCCAGGCGACGGGGCGCCGCGTGCAGCCTCACCCGTACGACGCCCGCTTGCGCCGGCTCGGCCCGGTCACCGCCGGGGGAGGCCGAGGTCGGCTGCACGGAAGCGGCGCCGCCCGACGTCGCGGCCAGGGCCACGACCAGAGCGACGACCAGGGCGGGGAGGAGCAGCACTCTGCGCACGTCTCCATGGGACCACGCCGATGCCCTCACCGCGCCCCCGACACCGCCCTGGACACCGCCTGGCGCGTCCGCCGCTGCCGCGGGGGTCGATGCGGCCCCGCGGCCGGTGCTGAGGTAGTGTCCACGCGTCCCGGCAAGGCAACATCGCCGGGCTTCGGGCTGTGGCGCAGCTTGGTAGCGCACTTGACTGGGGGTCAAGGGGTCGCAGGTTCAAATCCTGTCAGCCCGACCGAAGAGAAGCCCCCTCTGGACTGCATCCATGCAGGTCAGAGGGGGTTTTGTGCATTCTAGGCCGATCGCCCTGCTGAGCAATGTCTTCCGCAACGGGCGTCGTGGGAACACTTGGGGAACGCCCCCTTGTCCCCATTCGATCGTTCGCCAACCCTTCACCCGACGCCTCATTGGGAGGCGCCGTCGCAGCCCAGAAGCCCTCGCGCGAACGCATCCGCGAGGAGATGTCCGGCAACATCTGCCGCTGCACCGGCTACGTCGGCATCGTCGACGCGGTCGAGCAGGCAGCCCAAGAACTGGCCGACTGGAACGACGCCGAGCCCGCCACCGCCGCCAAGAACGCGGACTGACCATCGCGCACTTCCAAGGCCTCGCCCGGGTCCGGTTACACAGGATGTGCAGTTTACTACGCATCGTGCGAGCAGTAGAGTGCTCATATGCCTTCGACGACCCTGCCCCCCTTCCATCTCGCCCTGCCAGTCCACGACATCGATGCAGCACGGCACTTCTACGGTCAGGTCCTGGGCTTCGACCGCGGCCGGTCGGACGACCGATGGACCGACTGGAACGTCGACGGCCACCAGGTCGTGACGCACCAGGTCGACAACCACCGCAACGCCGTGGCCGGCACCAACCCGGTCGACGGACACGACGTACCCGTCCCGCACTTCGGCCTGGTGCTCTCCGTCGACCGGTTCCAGGAGCTCGCGCAGCGGCTGACCGAGGCCGGCACCGACTTCGTCATCGAACCGTACGTGCGGTTCCAGGGCGAGCCCGGCGAGCAGTGGACGATGTTCTTTCTCGACCCGTCCGGAAACGCTCTCGAGTTCAAGGCGTTCAAGGACCTCTCGCAACTCTTTGCCGTCTGACCCGGGCGGCTGACCCCAGGTGGCGCGCGTGAATCAGGACGACCGCGAACCGGTCGTACCCGACAACCTGACCGCGGAAGGCGAGCTGGCCCAGGACTTCCTGTCGCAGGTCGGCGCCAACATCAGGACGCTGCGAACCAAGCGGTCACTGACCGTGCAGCAATTGGCCGACCGTGCCCGAATCAGCCGTCGGCTACTGACCCAGATCGAGCTCGGTCAGGCAAACCCGAGTCTGGTCACCGTCACCAGAATTGCCAGGCAGCTGGGGACGGACTTCACCAACCTCCTGGACAAGCCGACGGCCGAGTCACCCATCGAGGTGCACGCCGCCAACGACCACACGCTCGTGTGGTCGAGTGAGGCTGGCAGCACGGCTCACCTGCTCGAGGCCACCGACTCACGCTCGGCCGATCTCTGGCTGTGGCAGCTGGTGCCCGGTGACACCTACCGCGGCCAGGCCGACCCTGCACGATCCCAAGAGCTGTTCTACGTCCTCGATGGGTCCCTCACGCTGACGGCTGACGATCAAGAGATGGTCGTGACGGCTGGTGCCTCCAGCCGGCTGCGCAGCGACCGCGTCTACACCTACCGCAACGTCAGCGAGAGGCCCGTGCGGTTCCTCCGCACCGTCTCGCTCGCTCCCTGACGAACCAATGCAGATCGGAACACCATGAACACCCAGAACACCAATGACCGCAGCGTCTTCCAGATCGGCGCCGCCGGCGGCGTCGGGCGACGACTCACCGCTCTCCTCACCGAGCGCGGGCATCGCGTCACTGGCATGCACCGGGCCGGCGGCCAGGACGCCGTCATCCGCGGCGCCGGCGGAACCCCGGTGACCGGGGACCTCATCGAAGACTCGGTCGCGACCCTGGCCGAGCGCCTGACAGGCCACGATGCCGTCGTCTTCAGCGCCGGCGCCCATGGCACTGGCGCGGAGATGACGGCCGCCATCGACGGCCGGGGCTTGGAGAAGGCCGCCGACGCTGCCGTCGAATCCGGCGTCCGACGATTCGTGCTGGTCTCGGTGTTCATGGACGCCCTGCGCGACCAGCCGCGCTCCGAAGGTTTCGAGCACTACATGAAGATCAAGCGCGAAGCCGACATCCACCTCGCCGGCACGGACCTCGACTTCCTCATCCTGCGACCCGGCGATCTCCTCGACGACGTCGGCACCGGGCGGGTCAACGCCGGCGTCTCGATCCCGTACGGCGCAGTGCCCCGTGACGACGTGGCAGCGTTCATCGCGGCCAGCCTGTTCGACCCCGACCTCAACCGCACCGACGTCGAGCTCACCGGTGGGGACATGCCCATCGACGAGGCAGTGGCCGCGCTGGCACCCCGACCTGGCGTCCCTGAGCAAGGAGTTGCGCCCCGTCGAAGCGACCGGTCGGCCACTTTGCGGCCGGGATCGGCGAGCGCTCTCGCCGGGCACGACGTTCGCGAAGCTCGTCGAGGTCTGGCTCGACGACCTCGACTCCGAGGACCGCGCCACCGCCAGCACACGCGAGTTGTACGAGCGAGACACGCGCACCCTGGTGATGCCGACTTCGAGAACTACACCCCGCGCGAGGGGAGGGTCTCCGACCCAACGCGGGTGGAGACCTTCAACCCGATCGCTTGGGCCCAGAGGTGGGTGAGGGTCTGGATCGCCTGTTCCTGGTCGAACGTCACGCCGTGCACGAACCACATCTGTGTGAAGTGCTCGACCATTCCGCCGAGTGCTGAGGCGGCGATCACCGGGTCGAGGTCCGGCTCCACCACTCCTTGTTCCTGGAGTTTGCGAATGCCGGCTTCGTTCCTGCGGAGGAAGAGCGCGCGGAGCTGCAACTTGAGCTCTCTCACGTGCTTGTCGCGCACGGCGGTCTCGTCAATGACCGCGATCAGCTGGGCGTTGTGCGCGGCCGTTGCAAAGTATTGCCGGTTGGCGGCCTCGATCCTGGAGATGGGGTCGTCGCCAACGTCTCGCGGCCTTTGCGAGGCCGCGAACATCTCGCCGGCAACATCGGTGAATAGGGCCTGGAGGACGGCTTCCTTGGTGTCGAAGTAGTGGTAGAAGGTGCCGTATGACGTCCCGGAGCGTTCGGCGATGTCGGAGATGCGCGTGTCGCGATAACCGCGCTCCTCGAAGAGCTCGCGCGCCGCCGCGACGAGGGAATCCCTGGTACGACGCCCCTTCGAGGTACGAGGCATCTCACGAACCGTCAGCCGCGATTGCGTGGCAGAGGACTGCTGGTTGGTCGAGGCGCTGGTGTTGGTAGGCATCGTTCCTCGAGGATCCTGGTGCGAAGGTGCGGCGGACGGCGGTGGTCAGCTCAGATTACGTCGCGGCGCTGGACACGTAGGACTTCTTGAGCGCGACCTTGCGGATCTTGCCCGAGGGAGTGAGAGGCAAGGACTCGACGATCTCGATCCGGGCCGGCACCTTGTAGCGCGCAAGCTGGGTGCGGCAGTGCTCGAGCAGCACATCTGGATCTACGACCTGACCTCCAGCTGGGACGACAAAGGCGAGCCCCACCTCCCCGTGCAGCCCGTCTGCGACGCCGATCACGGCGCTCATGGCTACCGACTCGTGCCTTGAAAGGACGTTCTCGATCTCGACGGGGTAGACGTTGTATCCGCCCCGCACGTACATCTCCTTTTTGCGACCGCAGAGAGCGATACGGCCGTACGCGGTCTGGCGCGCCATGTCGCCCGTGGCGAGCCAGCCCCCGTCGAGGAAGGTCTTGCGTGTTTCCTCTTCGCTGTCCCAGTAGCCGTGTGCGACGCACGCGCCGCGGATGTGCAGCTCGCCCTCACTGTCCGCAGGCAGCGGGTTGTTCTGGTTGTCGGCGATGCGGATCTCGAAGTCACCGATGGGCACGCCGAGTGTGGCGACGAGAGTGTCAAGATCGTCGTCGGCCGCTGAGATGATGCAACCGCCAGAGGTCTCCGACAGCCCGTAGAGGTTTGCTAGCCGGGCGCCTTCGAAGGTGTGGAGAATGCGCTGACCCAGCGCGGGCTCCACGTTAGACCCGCCGATGATGCACGTCCGCACCGAGGACGTCTGCGCGTCGGCGAACTCGTCGAGGCTCATCATCAGCGTGTACATGGTGGGAACGCCGATGAAGATGGTCACGCCGTAGCGGTCGATCGCGTCGAGAGCCACCTGCGGGCTGTAGCGCGGCAGCAGCGCCACGCGTCCGCCCACCACCATGGCAGCCGTGACCGTGCAGGTCATACCGCCGACGTGGTTCAGCGGCATGTGCCCGATCGAGACGTCGTCGGCGGACTGATTCAAGTGCTCGGCTTGGGCGTGCGCAGACGCGAGGATGCTGGCGTGGGTGAGGGTCGCGCCCTTCGGATTGCCCGTGGTGCCGGACGTATAGAGAATCACCGCCGGGTCAGTTGGCGCCAGGCTCGGGATCTGCCCTGAAAGTGTGGCTGTGTCGACGGCGGTCGAGATGTCGCTCCAGCTGCGGCTCCCCTCGAACCCCTCCCCGTCCACGAACACGAAATGCTGAACCGTGGGAACGCGCAGACGGAGCTGGTCCACGAACGCGACGAAATCGAAGTCGCCGTCCCGCGCACAGATCACCAGCATCTTGGCTGACGACTGGTTGAGCATGTAGTCGAACTCGCGCTCTCGGTAGGCGACGTTCAGCGTCACCAAGATCGCGCCGATGCGTGCGGTCGCGAACCAGGTGATGAGCCACTCCGGCGAGTTCGGTGCGGCGATCGCGACGCGGTCGCCTTTGGCGATACCCATGGCCAGTAGGCCGGCGGCGAATTCGTCGACAGCGACCTGGAAGTCCCCGTAGCTCCACTCCTGCTCGCGGTAGAGAAGGAACGGCGCTTCAGGGTGGGCGCCGACCGCGTGGGACAGCAGATCTGGGAGGACTGCCACCGGGGCAAGGTGTGTGTTCATGAGGGTCTCTCTGTTGTGCCGCTGAGAGGACGCGGCCGGGCCCGCACTGGTCCGAGCCACGTCCTTCGATCCTAGGGTTCGATGAGGTCGGTGTGGGATGCCATCGTCGATCGGAATGCGAGGTAGTCGTAGTCGTTCACGACGCCCTCTCGGATGAACGGGTCCTTGCTCATGAGGGACCGGAGCTCTACCTCTGAGGTGCCTCGGGCGATGATCACTCCGCCGCTGAAGGACGCGCGCGGCCCAGAGGCGACGAAGTGCCCGTCTGTGTACCCGGCCTCCACGAACACCTTGTGCTCAGCTAGGAGGTCGCGATTGTCGAGCGGTGGCCGGGTGTAGGTACTGGAGATGATGAACATGTGTTGGCCCGATCGTGATGTCAGTGCATGGCGTCGACGGGCTGGCGAGCGAACTCGAAGCCCTCGAACTCGTTGTCCGCGCACTGCTCGAGGGCCTGCAGGTACGCAGCAGCTCCACCGAAGAAGAAAAGCACGCGTCTCGGCTTGCCCGGAGTGTTGGCTCCCAGGTACCAGCTGTTGACCGACTCGCCCGCGGGCAGCAGGGTCGCGTTGAAGATCGCGTCGACCTGTCCGACCCAGGCCTCGGTGGCACCGGGCGTTGCTTCGAGCCGGTCGTAGCCGTGCTCCTTCATGTGTCTGAACGCCCGGCCCATCCAGCCGACGACCCCTTCGATGATCACTGGAATGTTGGCGTAGGCGCTCTGCGGACCGCAGACCATCAGCAGGTTGGGGAATCCGGGCGTGCCCGTGCCGAGGTACGTCTCCGGACCGCCGGCCCACGTCTCGGAGAGGCGGATGCCGCCCTCACCGGTGATGTCGATGTTGTTCAACGCGCCCGTCACCGCGTCGAAGCCGGTCGCGAAGATGAGAACGTCGAACTCGAACTCGCGGTCCTGCGTGCGGAGTCCCTGCGGCGTGACCTCATCGATGGAGTCGCTGTTGACGTCGACGAGGGTGACGTTGTCGCGGTTGAAGGTCTCGTAGTAGTTCGTCCCCGACGGTGGCCGCTTGGAGATGTAGGGGTAGCCCTTCGGCGACAGCAGCTCAGCAGTCTCAGGGTCCTTGACCGTCGCACGGATCTTGCGACGGATGAACTCGGCCGCAGCGTCGTTCGAGCGCTGGTCGAGGATGAGGTCGTCGAAGGTCTCGAAGACGAAGTGGAAGCCTCCGTCCTTCCACCCCTTTTCGAAGATGCGATCGCGCTCGGACTCGTTGGTGACGTCGTCGAACGTGCGACCGGCGGGGTTGAGCGGAAAGCCGAACACGTGGCTGCGTGCCTTGTCCCAGACCTCGCCGTAGTTCGCCTTGATCTGTTGACGGAACTCCTCGTCGAGAGGATGGTTCTGGGCCGGCATGACGTAGTTGGGCGTCCGCTGAAAGACGGTCAGGTGCTCGGCTACCTCAGCGACGTGCGGGATGGTCTGGATCCCGGAGGCTCCGGTACCGATGATCCCGACTCGCTTGTCAGTGAAGTCGACCTTCTGCTTCGGCCACCGTGCCGTGCTGTACACCTCGCCGGCGAAGGACTCGAGGCCCTTGAACTGGGGCTCCTGAGGGATGGAGAGGTGCCCTAGGCAGGTGATGAGGTACGTGGCGGTCAGCTGGTTGGCGTCGTCTGTGGTCACGGTCCACAGGTTCTGCGTTGCGTCGTAGGACGCGGCGGTGATGCGCGTGTTGAAACGGATATTGCGTCGAACCTCGAAGTGGTCGGCGACGTAGCCGATGTATCGCTGCACCTCTTCTTGGCCGGGGTAGCGCTCCGTCCAGTTCCAGGACTGCTCGATCTCCTCGAAGGGGAAGCAGTAGGACCAGCTTTGGCTGTCGGTGCGCGCGCCGGGGTATCGGTTCCAGTACCAGGTACCGCCGACGTCCGAGCCAGCCTCCACTGCTGTTGCCGACATGCCGAGTTTGTCGAGCTCGATGAGGGTGCGGATTCCGGCGAATCCGGCGCCGATGACAAGTGCATCGGTGTGCGGGACGACGGCAGTCTGATCATGGTGGGACATATGTACTCCTTGGTCGTGCCGAGTTTGCGGGACGATCGGAACGAGGTTCGGCGAGAGGGGGTCAGTGGGTGAGGTGCGATCGAAGCCAACTGGCTGCCAACTGGATGGCTTCGTCCGCCTCAGGGGCTCTTCCGGCCATGAAGATGAAGACGTGCTGCTGGTCGTCCACCTCGTGCAGGTCCGTCTTCACTCCTGCTTCGGCTGCACGTGCGAGCACTCTCTCGGTGTCGCTGAACAGCGCCTCGTCTCGGCTCACCGAGATGTGGAGCGGTGGAAAACCGGTGAAGTCAGCGTGGAGCGGGTTGGCCAGGGGGTCCTGAGGCGACCCGTCTAGGCCAAGCAGCATCTGGGACATCATGGTGACCACACCCGTGCTGATGAGCGCATCCTTGTCGGCGTTGGTCTGCAGGGTCTCGCCGCCGTGCTCCATGTCGAGCCATGGCGAGAAGGCGGCGACTGCGGCGGGCGTCGTCTCGCCCAGGGCGAGCAGTTGCAGCGGCAGGGTGATCGCGAGGTTGCCACCGGCCGAGTCGCCGGCTGTCGCGATGCGATCCGGGGCAAATCCCTGGTGCGTCAGCCAGCGGTAGGCGTTGAGGGTGTCCTGGTTCTGTGCCGGGAAGGGGTTCTCGGGCGCTAGGCGGTAGTCGAGCGCGAACGTGCGCAGACCTGCCGCCTTCGCGAGATGACCGGCGACCTTGCGGTGGCTGTCGGCGGTGTTTCCGACGAACCCGCCCCCGTGCGTGTACAGGACCGCGCAGTCGGTGGGGGATCCGGCGGGCAGACACCACAGTCCTCGAACGCCGTCCGAGTCCACCTCCGAATACGTGACGTCCTCAGGCTCTCGGGCCATCGTCGCAAGCTCTTCGAACATCGAGCGCATGGTGATCAGGTCCATGTCGGGACTGGCAGCCATCCGACCGATGATCGACTCGTACAGACCCTTCAGGACTGCTGACTCAGCACTCGCCATCACTACTTCTCATCTCTTGAGTGGCGCGCGACCAGCGGTCGCCGCGCGAGGATTCTTGTCGGCCGCAGAGGGCGGATCCGAGATGCCCGTGGATGTCGATGATGCGGCTGTGTGATCGTAGACACATCTTGACTGACAGGTCAATAACCTAGGTGAAGGCGTTCCGCTTGTTGGCTCGAAAGGTCCGAGCCGAGATCAGAACGGCTGGCGAAAAACTTGACTGGCCAATCACTTTCAGTGACGATCAGGACTACCGCAGGCCGTCCAGTGCGCCGAACCCACCTATCGAGGTAACGAACCGATGTCCGTCATCGCCACCCGTCTCGACATCGACTCCGAGCAGTATGCGGTCGATCGCCAGGCAACGCTCGAGTCGCTCGCGCCCCTTGCTGACATGGGGGAGCGTGTCCTCGCTGCGGGCGGCACCAAGGCGGTGGAGCGTCACCGTGTCCGCGGCAAGCTTCTTGCTCGTGAGCGGGTCGACCTGCTTCTAGACGAAGACGCACCGTTCCTAGAGCTCTCTTGCTACGCCGGTGCGCACGAGCCTGAGGAACAACCGGGTGGACGGCTGATTACCGGCATTGGCTCGGTCTCGGACGTCGAGTGCATGATCATCGCCAACCAGCCGACCGTGAAGGGCGGCTCGCTGAATCCCGATGCTGTCGCGAAACAGCTGCGCGCCCTGGACATCGCCGACCGCAACCGCCTGCCAGTAGTCACCCTCGTGGAGTCAGGCGGCGCCGACCTTCCCCGGCAGGCAGACATCTTTGTCCCCGGGGGGCGCACCTTCCGCGAACTGACCCGGCTCACCGCCGCAGGCATTCCGACAGTGTCGGTGGTCTTCGGCAGCTCGACAGCCGGCGGCGCGTACCTGCCCGGCATGAGCCAGTTCACCGTCCTGGTGAAGGACGCCGCGACGGTCTACCTAGGCGGTCCGCCCCTGGTGAGAATGGCAATCAACGAGGCTGTCGACGACGAATCGCTCGGCGGTGCCGAAATGCACGCGCGCGTGTCCGGACTAGCCGACTACCTCGCCGAAGACGAACGTGACGCTCTTCGACTGGGTCGCCAAATCGTCGCTGACCTGGCATGGAGCAAAGCCGGGCCCGGACCCACCATGTCTCCTGATGCGCCACTCTACGACCCTGAGGGTCTCCTCAGCTGCGCGGCGGCCGACCCCAAACGCCCCGTCGAGGTGCGTGAGGTACTCGCCCGCGTCCTCGACGGCTCCCGCTTCAACGAGTTCAAGCCCCTGTACGGAACCCAGCTGGTCACCGGCTGGGGCTCTATCGCAGGCTTTCCTGTCGGCGTCGTGGCGAACAACGGAATCTTGTTCTCAGACGAGGCCAACAAGGGGTCGCACTTCATACAGCTCGCGAACGCCCGCAGCATCCCGTTGCTGTTCATCCAGAACATCACCGGTTTCATGGTGGGGTCGGCGGCCGAGCGCGGCGGCATCATCAAGGACGGCTCCAAGCTCATCAACGCGGTGTCCAACTCGACGGTTCCTCACCTCACGCTCATGATCGGGGCCTCCTACGGTGCCGGAAACTACGCCATGTCGGGCCGCGCCTACGATCCGCGTTTCGTCTTCACCTGGCCCAGCCATCGGATCGCGGTCATGGGTGGAGCCCAGCTCGGTGGCGTCATGTCCATCATCAAGCGCGCTGCCGCAGAACGTTCCGGCGCAGACTTCAGCGAGGCCGACGATGCACAGGTTCGCCGTGAGATCGAAGACCTCATTGAGAGCCAGTCCGGCGCGGTCTACGCCACCGGCCGTCTGTGGGACGACGGCGTCATAGACCCGCGCGACACCCGGACGGTGCTCGGCCTTGCTCTCTCTGCCACGCACTCAGCACCCGTGGTCGGCACATCCAACTTCGCCACCTTCCGAATGTGAGCACCCCGTGAGCAACCAGTCGATCACCACACTGCTCGTCGCGAACCGCGGCGAGATCGCATGCCGGGTCATCCGCACAGCTCGTGCCATGGGAATCCGCACGGTCGCGATCTACTCCGAACCCGACGCCGACGCGCCGCACGTGCACGATGCGGACCTGGCCGTGGCGATTGGCGGCACTCAGAGCGCGGAGACCTACCTGGTCGCTCAGAAGATCCTGGACGCGGCAAGCCGCACGAACGCGGACGCCATCCACCCCGGGTACGGGTTCCTTTCCGAGAATGCCGAGTTCGCCGAAGCATGCGCAGCCGCCGGCATCTTGTTCGTAGGACCGAGCCCGGAGTCGATCCGCGAGATGGGCCTGAAGGATCGCGCCAAGGAATGGGCGCGCAAGGCCGGCGTGCCTGTCCTTCCCGATGCTGTCATCACGACCGACGATCCAGTCGAGTGGGAAAGCGCCGCAGAGCAGGTCGGATTTCCGCTCCTCGTCAAGGCGGTCGCGGGTGGCGGTGGCAAGGGCATGCGCCTCGTGGAGAAGCCAGCAGACCTCCAAGAGGCTGTGCGGTCCTCACGCCGTGAAGGAAAGAGCCTGTTCGGCAACGCCACCGTGTTCTTCGAACGCTATCTGCGCCTGTCCCGACATATCGAGATCCAAGTGTTCGGCGACACCCACGGCAACGCCGTGCACCTGGGCGAGCGTGAGTGCTCGATTCAACGACGACACCAAAAAGTCCTCGAGGAGGCACCTTCTTCGGTGATCACCGCACAGGTCCGCGAGGAAATGGGCGCCACCGCGGTGGCCCTCGTCCGCGAACTTGGCTACATCGGTGCTGGAACCGTGGAGTACCTCTACGACGACGAGTCCGGTGGCTTCTACTTCCTCGAGATGAACACTCGCCTGCAGGTGGAGCACCCCGTGACGGAGGAAGTCACCGGGCTTGATCTGGTGGCGCTGCAGCTGCGAGTCGCTCGGGGCGACAAGCTCGGCCTCGAGCAGCAGGACATCCGCGTGTCGGGCCACGCGATCGAGGTTCGCCTGTACGCCGAGGACCCGGCGCACGACTACGTGCCGACGCCCGGGCTTCTCCACCGCTACGAGCACCCTGTGCGTCCGGGCATTCGGTACGAGGACGGCATCGAGGCGCCCGCACAGATCTCTCCGTTCTACGACCCGATGATCGCGAAGGTCATCGCCTACTCCGACACTCGTACGGATGCCGCTTCGTCGCTTGCCGCAGCCATCAGCGGCACGCGGGTACACGGCATCAGGACCAACCGGGACTTCCTGTCCGCGCTCCTGCGCGACCCCGACTTCCTGGCAGGCGAGACCCGCACGGACTTCCTCAGCAAGCATCCCGACCTCCTCGACCCGCCGGCGCCAACTTCTAGAACGGTGCACCTCGCCGCGGCAGTCGCCGTTTCCGCTACGCGTCGCCGCGGGAACCGGACCGTGCGGCGCGTTGCCCCTCCCGGATTTCGGCCGATGCTTGCCCGCGAGCTTGTCCGCACCACATGGAGAAGGGACGGCTCTGACGAGCCGGTCAGCGTCGGGTACGAACTCGGCGCCTGGTCTGGCGACACCACACTCACCCTCGAGATTGACGGCGAGCGCCACGAGATTGGTCTGCGGCATCTCGACGAACATTCCGTCATCGTGCAGCACGATGGCGTGGACTACCCCTGCATCGTCCACCAGTACGCCGACGAGTCGGTGTGGGTCAATGATTCCGCGACCCAGACGGCCTGGCACCCTGATCCTCGCCTGCCTGCCCCCGACGCCTCTGGTCCCACGGCGCGCGGCCCAGTGAACGAGATCCCCGGCACGGTCGTGCGGGTGGACGTCGCGGCCGGTGATCGCGTTGTCGCCGGTCAGCGTCTGGTGGTGATCGAGGCGATGAAGATGGAGCACGTGGCGACCGCCGCAGTCGACGGAACGGTCGAAGCGATCCACGTTGCCGAAGGCGACTACGTCGACGCCCACACGGTGCTCGTCACCCTCGCGACGGACGAGGCGTGATGGGCGCGGACACTCGCGCACTGCGCATCGCCAACTGCTCAGGGTTCTACGGCGACCGCCTCTCGGCGGCACGCGAACTGATCGACGGAGGGGACGTCGACGTCCTCACCGGTGACTGGCTTGCCGAGCTGACGATGGGCGTGCTCGCCAAGCAGCGCAAACGGACGCCCGACGCGGGTTTCGCTCGAACGTTCATCAGTCAGCTCGACGACGTGTTGGCCGAATGCCTGAGCCGGGGCATCCGCATCGTCTCCAACGCTGGTGGGCTCAACCCGCGCGGTTGCGCCGCTGCGGTCCAAGCGGCAGCTGCGCGCCAGGGACTCGACCTGGCGGTGGCAGTCGTCGAAGGCGACGAAGTCACCGACGCGTTCGCCCGCGCCCGGGACGGATCATGGGACGCGCCACATTTGGACTCGCAAGAACCGTTCTCCTGTGTCGGCCAAGAGCCGTACGTGGTGAATGCTTACCTCGGTGCGTGGGGAATCAAGGCGGCGCTTGATGCCGGAGCGGACGTCGTCATCACCGGGCGAGTCACTGATGCCGCCATCATCGTCGGACCGGCCGCATGGCACTTCAACTGGCGCCGCGACGATTGGGATGCCCTGGCCGGCGCCGTCGCAGCCGGACACGTCATCGAGTGCGGGGCGCAAGCCACCGGTGGCAACTACTCCTTCTTCACCGAGGTGGACGGGGTGGACCACGTCGGGTTCCCCATCGCGGAAGTATCTGAGGACGGGTCCTGCGTCATCACCAAGCATGCGGCGACAGGAGGCTCCGTCACGGTGGAGACCGTTACTGCCCAGCTGCTCTACGAGATCGACGGGCCTCGCTACGCGAACCCGGACGTAGTGACCCGTCTCGATACCGCGCGGTTGTGCCAGCTCGGGCCGGATCGTGTGACCATCCGGGGCGTGCGGGGCGAGCCGGCGCCGCCGACCGTCAAGGTGGGCGCACTCGTCTCCGGCGGATGGCGCAACGAGATGACGTTCGTGCTCACCGGACCACACATCGAAGACAAGGCGAAACTGGCCCAGGACGCGCTGTGGAGCGTCGTGCCAGGAGGACGTGACTCCTTCGAACAAGTTGCGGTCCGCCTGGTCCGGGGCGATCGTCCAGACCCGGCAACGATGCACGAATCGGTCGCCCTCCTCACAGTTACTGTGGCCGACCCTTCCCGCGACAAGGTGAACCACTTCGCGCGGGCCGCGATCGAGACCGGTCTTTCCAGCTACCCGGGCCTCTACTTCACCGCGCCACCCGGGCCCGCCAGCGAGATCATGGTGTTCTGGCCCACTCTGATGCCCGCACGGCTGTTTCCGCAGGCGGTCACCGTGCTAGGCCGACCGAGCTTCAACGTCGAACCGACGAGCGTGGGGCAGCACCCTGTCGATATCGCAGCCGTCACCATGCCCACTGTGCGACTGGATACAGGACCCACACGTCGCGCCGCCCTCGGCGACGTTCTGGGGGCGCGGTCAGGCGACAAGGCAGGCAACGCCACGCTTGGCCTGTGGGCCCGCAATGACGCGACCCACCACTGGCTGCGGTCCTGGTGGAGCCACGGCGCCATCAGTGGCCTCGTGCCCGAGGCAGACGGGTGCGCCCTTCGTCTGTGGGAACTGCCGCACCTGCGCGCCTGCGGGGTCACCATCGTGGGTCTGCTGGGTCGCGGAGTGGCGGCTAACCTCAACCTCGATTCCCAGGGCAAGGGACTCGCCGAGTACGTCCGCGCAAAGCAGGTGGACGTACCAGTGCACCTCCTCGAGCTACCCCCCGAGACCTCGCCGAGCCCCGATCTCGTCGAAGTGGTGAACACGTGAGCACCAGCACCGGTCAGAGCACCCCTGACGCCTGCCATCTCGACATCCGTGTTGGCGTCGCCACCTTGAACCTCGACTCGCCGAGCAACCGCAACGCCTTGTCCCACCAGATGGGAGCTGACCTGCACCGCCACCTCACGACCGCGTGCGCAAGACGACCGCGTACGAGCCGCCGTGCTCAGCCACACCGGACCTGTCTTCTGGTCTGGTGCCAATCGGGCTAACAGCGGCGTGCGACTTTGCCGTTGAGGTGCACATGAACTCACGACACCGCGCAACTGACGACTCGGATCAGCGGCCTGCGGGTGCACCACTAGTTGGCCGCGCTGCTCAACCTCAACACACCAACACAGGAGGAAAAACATGTCGACCGAAAAGAACAAGGAAATCGTTCTGAGCGCCTGCCAGTACATCAGCGACCGCAACTTCCCCGCACTGTTCGATCTTATCGCTGAAGACGGGACCTGGACCCTTCCCAACAGGCCGGACCGGTTTGAGTACGGCGGACTCAACGACAAGGCCGGCACCAAGGCGCTCCTCGAAGGCTTCCTGAGCCCGTTCGACGAGTTTCGCTTCGACGTCCACAGCGTGACCGCTGAGGAGAACCGGGTGGTCATCCAGGCCACAACGCATGGGGTCGGACCTGGCGAGGCCGAGTACAACAACAACTACATCATCATGGTCAAGCTTCGCGACGGAAAGCTCTTCGAAGTGACCGAGGCGCTTGATCCCTTCCAGGTTCTGGCCTACGTCGAGCAACTCTCGAACTGATATGGAGTGACTTCCTGTCAAGGGGCAGGGTGAGGCGCCCGTCGCGGTGGTGTTCCGGGCGGGCGCCTCGTGCTTCGTCGGTGGGGCCGTGGGCGAGCGTGTCGTTGTCGACGCGCGGTCAGACTGATACGCGCGGGTTGGTTACCGCAAGGCGGGTTTCGGCTGGAGTGCGGTCCGCGTGTCTAGCGTCGAGCGTCGCCTCGAACGGCTGCTCACAGTTCGGTCGCGGGTCACTCCACGCGCTGCCACCTCGGTCCCTGGTCGACGAAGCAGATCGTGGGTTCCTTGCTCGAGGACGGCTAGGGACCAGCACCAGCCGGCGAGCTCACGGGCGATGGCGACGTCGGCGATGGTGTTGCGTTTCCTGCGGGCGACGAAGCGGACCCAGCGCTCTTGGAGTCGCCGGTTCCCTACGTCGCCGCGGATCCGGGCGGCTGCGGGGGCCAGGTCCCACCGATCGCGCATGATCTTCCCGATCACGTACCGGGGCTTGTGGTGCCAGGCGGCCTCGACCAGGAGCCGGCGGGCGTGGGTGTTGCCGGTCTTGGTGATCGATCCTTGGCTTCGGGATTCTCCAGAGGAATGCTCGGTGGGGACCAGACCAACGAAGGAGCCGATGGAGTTTCCGGTGAACCGGTGCCAGTCGCCGATCTCGACCGCGAGTGCGAACCCGGTCAGGGTGCCGATGCCGCGCAGGCAACCGAGCCTGCGGGCCAGCGGGGTGAACTCGGAGTCCGCGGCCATCTGTTCGATCGCGGTGTCTAGCCGTCGGCGGCGGGCCAGGGTGGCCATGACGGCCTCGTAGTCGTTGTCGAAGGTCAGCGCGGTCGCCCGCCCCGTCCGCAGCGTCAGCTGCGGCAATGCGTCGCGTCGTAGCCAGACCTCGAGCTTGCCGGTCCAGGCGTCCCCGTCGTAGTAGACGATCCCGTTGCGCAACAGCAGTTTGGACAGCCGGTGCCGGGCCCGCATCAGATCACCGCGGCAGTCCTCCCGGGCGCGGACCAAGTCCCGGGCGGACTCCTGTTCAACGGAGGGGACCACGACCGGGGTGATCTCATCGAGCCGCAGCAGCCGGGCCAGGTGGATCGCGTCCTTGGCGTCGGTCTTGACCCGATCACCGGCCGGCTTTTGGATCTTCGACGGCGCGGCCACCTGGCAACGGATCCCCGCCGCGTTCAGGTGCCGGCAGAGCCCGAACCCGGTCGGGCCGGCCTCATAGGCCACCGCCACCGGACCCGGCTTGTCGGTCAGCCAGGAGGTGATGTGGTCATAGGACGGAGTCAGCTTCGCCTGGAACAGCTCGCCCGTGACGCCATCGATCGCCGCTGCCGCGACAGATCGTGCGTGCACGTCGAGCCCAACACTCGTACGCTCGGTAAACACCGGGGCCTCCCACAATTGTCGGATAGGCCGAGCAGGCAGCCCCTGCTCGGTAACCCACGAATCTTGTGAGTGAGGCCCCGGCCCGCAACCCCGTCCTACGACCGGGTCACGTCATACCGTCTAGCCGGCTGACGCGAATCTTCTGCCACGGGTGCAAGCACGCAGCGCCCGCGGCAGGCCGCCGGACATTACGGTTCGCAGCGGCGATGTCCACTTACATCGAGACACTCACGTAGGGCGAGTGCCGTTGCGTTCGGTGAGGCGGTCCTCTCTGCTGCGGAACGCCTCGGCAGCTCGGAGAGGGCAGACTGGGTAAGAGCCATCGGTCAGCTCCATGGGTGCGTGACGTGGTCGTTCCGCACCGAAGATCCCGCCGATGGCCGCCTACTTCACGCCAACACGCCGGCCCTGAAGCCGATCACCACCCGGAATTCTCCTGCCTTCGCCTGTTCACCGGCGCGCTCAGGCCGGGTGCAGCCAAGTGCCCCGCGGAGCGGAGCGCACCCGGGTACGACCCTGAGTCAGTCGAGAGGCGCGGCTTGCGTAGGTGCGGTGATCCCCCACGCGGCCGCCAACCAGATGGCCCTGAGGCTTTCGATCATGCGCTGCGTCTCTTCCTCGTCGTCGCCGCGGGCACGGTTGCGGTAGAACGCGTGCTGCATCATCTGGTTCAGATCCTTGATCAGGCGAGTCACATCCTGGGTCACCGGACGCGCCAGCCCGTCACGCACGTCGCCCTCCAGCTGCTCGGCGAGGGCCACGACGAGGCGGTTGTCCCACAGCTCCCACATCGAAGCGATCTGAGTGTCGACCGGGATCGCCTGGATGGACGCCACGAGGACTGCGGCGTGGTCCTTCCACACCTGGAACGCGGCGTTTCCGGTGCGATCGAGGAACATCCTGGGCTGCTCGCCCTCACGACGTACGAAAACATCCTCCTGGTCGGCGTAGATGGACCAGGCCTCCGAGGTGAGTACGGCCAGGGCGGCGTACTTGGAGTCGAAGTAGGCGTAGAAGGCGGAGCGTCCCACGCCGGCCTCCCTCGCGATCTCCAGGACGCCGATGTCCTCCAGCGGCCGGATGGCCAACAGCTCGGCGAAGCCGTCGAGCAGGGCACGCCGTTGCCGCTCGCCCTTCGTGGGCGAAGCGCTTCGTCGGTCGCCGACCAGGCGTGGCGTGGGCGTCTCGGATGGGCTGTGCGTGTTCATGAGGCGACCGTAGTCGTTCGCACCGGGAGTGGAGGCAACACCCTCGGCGGCGAGAGAGCAATGTGTCGAGAACGATTGACAGCGTGTCAATTCTAAGTGACAGTACGTCGGAAGGTAATGCGCGTCACACCACACCTGGTCGCTATCCCGACCGACATCTCAAAGGAGTTCTCATGGCCAAGATGGACATCACGATGCAGACCCGAGGAATCGACACGTTCCTCGAGACGCTGGACAACCCGCTGCACCGCAAGATAATCGCGAACTACCGGCGCCACGCGATCTTCGAGATCTGTGGCTACAAGGACCGGATCTTCGAGGCGGACATGACGGTGGAGGAGCCGCAGTACTACCTGAACATAGACGGCATGAGCGTCACCCTCAACGGCCGCGAGGAGGTCTTGGCCTTCTACTCCCAGCTCCAGGACCAGGAGTCGACCGTGATGGTCGTGGAGGACGAGCGGCTGGCCGTCGCCGACTGGGGGTTCGCCTCCGAGGCGTGGTTCAACTCCTTCATGCCCGGCACGCAGGTCCCGGAGAAGTGGAACGCCGACCCGGACAAGCTGTACAACGTGCGGACGTTCCTGTCCATGAACTGGCCCTACGACGAGCAGGGACGCCTGAAGGGCGAGCACGTCTACCAGCACTCCTCGATCACTGAGGTGAAGGAAGTGTCTCCGGAGGAGTTCATCACCCTCGAGGAGGCCCGAGCGAAGCTGATGCCGCTGCAGCAGGAGCTGCCCGAGCTCGCCCTGGCGAAGTGACGAAGGCCTGAGATGAGTGCGATCTTCGGTGGAGCCCGTCAGAACGGCTACCTGGTCGACGACCTCGATGCGGCTCTGAAGCACTGGGTGGAGGTGGTGGGCGCGGGGCCCTTCTTCGGTATGCGTCACGTCGAGCTGGAGGGGTTCACCTACCACGGCAAGCCCTCGAGCCCGGACCTGAGCCTGGCTATCGGGAACGTGGGAGATCTCCAGATCGAGCTCATCCAGCAGCACAACGACGAGCCGTCCCCGTGGTTGACCTTCTACCGGGCGAAGGGCGCTGGCCTCCATCACGTGTCGGCGTGGACGGCCGACTACGACGGAGAGATCCAGCGCCTGCGAGACCGGGACATCCTTCCCACCGCTGAGGGCACGATCGCCAGCAGCTCGTGCCGCTTCGCCTACTTCAACGCCGACGCCACCGACGGCTCTGCCTACGAGCTCTCCGACCTGGGGCGTGACAACGAGCACGGGGCGCTCTACGACATGGTGCGCGAAGCCGCCATCGGTTGGGACGGCAGCGAGCCGGTGCGGTTCTTGTAGGCCGCGCGCCTCGCGGCGTCACGAGCAGGCCCCTGGGGAGGCGCGGGGATTGACGGTCCACCCGGGACGACGGACTCGCCGGCAAGCTCGCCAAACACCTGATCACCCTGTGACCGACGGAGCCCCTCGACATGAACTCACCGAAGAACATTCTCCCTACCGCGGCCCGCACGTTCGGTCCCCAGATGGCCCTGCGGACTGCAACACACGCGCTGACGTACACCGACCTCGACGAGCTGAGCGATGCCGCGGCCCGCGGGCTGGTCGAAGCTGGGATCACCCCCGGTCAGACGGTCTCGATCTACTCCCAGAACTGTTGGGAGTGGGTCGTCGCGTATCACGGCATCCTCAAAGCTGGCGCCGTGGTCAATCCGATCAACATCATGCTCACTGCCGAAGAGCTGGAGTACGTGCTCGCCGACAGCGAATCTCGCCTCATCTATGTCGATGCGGACGGGGTTGATCGGGCTGCCGCCGCCACCGCTCAACTCGAGACCGTCGTCATCACCATGAACGGGGCCACCCTGGCGGGAGCGACAGGCTTCGTCGATGTTCTCGACGAGTATCGCGGGCAGTCTGTCGAACAGCATCACAGCGAGGGTGCAGAACCATGCACCATCGGCTACACGTCGGGTACGACCGGGCGACCCAAGGGCGCGGTGCAAAGTCATCAGGCGGTCTACCTGAACTGTGCGCACACCGCCACGATGCACGGCAGGACCACAGATGACGTCGTCGTCACCGCCCTGCCGGCACCTCACGTCTACGGCAACGTGGTGATCAACAGCACCTTCCTGACCGGCGGGACGGTCGTGCTGATGGACAGGTTCGACGCGGAGGCCGCTCTAGGTCTGATCGCGAAGGAGAGAGCGACCGCGTTCGAAGGTGTTCCTACGATGTACGCGCTGCTACTCGCCTCCGAGGCGCTCGCAACTACGGACTTGAGCTCGTTGCGCTGGTGCACGGTCGGGGGTCAGACCATGCCGGAGCCGACCATCGAACGGTGGCAGCGAGTCAGTGGCGCCCCTCTGCTGGAGCTGTGGGGGATGACCGAGATCTCCGGGCTCGGACTGACGCACACGCGGCACGCGCCACCACGACCCGGAGCCGCAGGTCTCTCCCTGCCAGGGATACAGGTCAAGATCGCCGACCTCGAGACAGCTGGGCTCGAGGCGCCGCTCGGGTCCCCCGGCGAGTTGCTGGTGCGCGGGCCTGTGGTGATGCTCGGGTACCACAACGATCCCGGCGAGACCGCGAGGACGATCGACCCGGACGGCTGGCTGCACACTGGCGATATCGCCTACCTCGAACCCACCGGGCACGTACGCATCGTTGACCGGCTCAAGGACATGATCATCACCGGCGGCTACAACATCTACCCCGCTGAGATTGAGCGCGTGCTCTCCAGTCACCCTGACATCGCACTGGTGGCGGTGGGTCCCGTACCCGATGACGTGCGAGGTGAACTCGCCTGTGCCTATGTCGTTCCCGTCGCGGGCAGCAACGTGACCGCGGACGAGCTTCTCGCTTTTGCCGGCCAGCACCTGGCGGCGTACAAGCGACCGCGTCTGGTGCGCTTCATTGACGCCATGCCCACCACATCGTCCGGAAAGATCATGCGGCGCCGTCTTCTCGACTCTCGCGTCAATGATGATGGGACGACGTCGTAGTACGCGCATCTCAGGCATGCGGTCTCCGTCTCGAACCACCGGGCACCACGCGGCCCGGACATCGCCAGATGGATCCGACGTCGGGTTTCCTTCCCCCCGCCAGACCTGGAGGTCCAGCGGGGAGAGCCCACCGTTGGCGGCGTACGGCGGCGAGCGTTGGATGTGCCGGTGTCAGAGGGGGCTCATGGATGCCCGGGCAGCGGGGTCAGTTCTCGCTGGCCTCCTCGGCTGACTTCTCGATGGCCTCCGTGTCCTCATCGACCCAGTCCAAGGTCTTGGTCACGGCCTTCTTCCAGTTGCGGTAGAGGCGCTCGCGCTCGTCCGCAGGCATGGAGGGCGACCACCGCTTGTCCTCGTTCCAGTTGTCGATCACGTCCTGCTCGCCGTCCCAGAAACCGACGGCGATCCCAGCCGCGTACGCGGCACCGAGAGCGGTGGTCTCGGCGACCTCCGGGCGCACGACGTCGACCCCCAGGATGTCGGCCTGGAACTGCATCAGCGTCTCGTTGACCACCATGCCGCCGTCGACCCTCAGCTCGGCGAGGTCGACGCCGGAGTCGGCGTTCATCGCGTCGAGCACCTCGCGCGTCTGGAACGCCGTGGCCTCCAGTGCCGCCCGCGCGATGTGGTGCTTGTTGACGAAGCGGGTCAGTCCGACGATCACCCCTCGAGCGTTGTCCTTCCAGTGCGGCGCGAACAGTCCGGAGAAGGCCGGCACGATGTAGCACCCGCCGTTGTCGTCGACCTCCTTGGCCAGGGTCTCGATCTCCGGAGCGTCCTTGATCAGGCCGATGTTGTCTCGCAGCCACTGCACGAGCGAGCCGCTCACGGCGATCGAGCCCTCGAGCGCGTAGACCGCGTCCTGCTCGCCGAGCTTGTAGCAGAGCGTGGTCAGCAGGCCGTTCTCGCTGGGCACGATCTCGGTGCCCGTGTTGAGGAGCATGAAGTTGCCGGTGCCGTAGGTATTCTTCGACATGCCCTTCTCGAAGCAGGCCTGCCCGAAGGTGGCGGCCTGCTGGTCGCCGAGGATGCCGGCGATGGGGACCCCCAGCTTCGTGCTGGTGCCGTAGACCTCCGAGCAGGACTTGATCTCGGGCAGCATCGACATGGGGATGCCCATGTCCGCTGCGATCGACTCGTCCCACGACAGCGTCTTGAGGTCCATCAGCATGGTGCGCGAGGCATTCGTCACGTCGGTGACGTGCACGCCGCCGTCAGTGCCGCCGGTGAGGTTCCACAGCACCCAGCTGTCCGTGGTGCCGAAGAGCAGGTCACCGGCCTCGGCCTTCTCCCGGGCGCCCTCGACGTTGTCGAGGATCCACTTGACCTTGGGGCCGGCGAAGTAGGTGGCCAGCGGCAGGCCGCAGACCGCCTTGTACTTGTCGTTCCCGTCCGACCCGGCGAGCTCGGCCACGATCTTGTCGGTGCGGGTGTCCTGCCAGACGATCGCGTTGTAGACGGCTTCGCCGGTGTTCTTGTCCCACACCACCGCTGTCTCGCGCTGGTTGGTGATGCCGATCGCGGCGACCTGGTCGTTGGACACGTTGCCCTTGCCCAGGGCGGTGCCGATCACTTCACGCGTGTTGTCCCAGATCTGTGCTGGGTCGTGCTCGACCCAACCCGCCTTGGGGAAGATCTGCTCGTGCTCCATCTGGCCCACCGAGTGGATGGTGCCTTCGTGGGTGAACACGATGGCCCGGGTGCTGGTGGTGCCCTGGTCGATGGCGAGTACGTACTTGGTCATCTGAATCCCTTACCTCGTGGTGAGTGGTGTGTCGATCGGGCGAGCGAGGGCGGCCCCGCTTCTCTGGATCACATGTAGGCGGCGGCGGCAAGCCCACCGAGGACGCCCCCGACGATCGGCCCGGCGATCGGGACCCAGGAGTAGGACCAGTCGCTGGACCCCTTGCCCGGGATGGGCAGCAACGCGTGGGCGATGCGGGGACCGAGGTCACGCGCCGGGTTGATGGCGTACCCGGTGGGGCCGCCCAGGCTGGCACCGATCCCGACCACGAGGAGGGCGACAGCCAACGGTCCGAGCTGGTTGGGAGTGTTCCCGAAGGAGATCACCACGAAGACCAGCACGAAGGTGCCGATCACCTCGGTGATGAAGTTGGAGAGATAGTTGCGCAGCTCCGGACCGGTGGAGAAGACCGCCAGCTTGATCCCCGGGTCGGCCTCCTCGGCGAAGTGGTCCATGTAGGCCAGCCAGCACAGCACCGCCCCGAGGAAGGCACCGAGCATCTGGGCCAGGATGTAGAGGGCGGCGTGGCCGACGGAGGCGTCGACGCCGGCGGCGAACTCGTCGGCCCCGTTGGCCAGCAAGCCGAGCGTGACGGCCGGGTTGATGTGAGCGCCGGACTTGAAGGCGACGAACACACCAGCCAAGACCGCAAGGCCCCAGCCGAAGTTGATCATCAGGAAGCCACCGCCGAAGCCCTTGGTCTTGGGCAGGATGCCGTTGGCCACGACCCCACAACCGAGCAGCAGCAGCATGGCCGTGCCCAACACCTCAGAGACGAACACTGCGCCCATCAGTCACGCTCCTCTTGTCTGTCCAACCTGGATGGATCATCACTGCGACCGGGCCGATCCCGGTCACGTCGTGGGGATTCGGAACCCGTGGTCACGCCCCCGCGACCGGCGCCTCGGTGGTGCCGATGCGGCGCAGCGGGGCGATGTCGACCGCCTGGCTGCGAGCAGCCACGGCGGCCTCGTCGTCGTAGGTAGCGGCGGCTGCCTCCTCGGCGCGGACCCGGGACTCGTAGACCGCGGTCTCGTGCTCGGTCCGTGCGGCGTCCCACCCGAGCTCGGCAGCCGCGATCTCGACGATCTCGGGCAGCGCGGCCAGCCCCTGGCGCTCGACCTCGTAGACCAGCCGGGTCCGCCGACACATCAGGTCCTCGAGGTGCACCACGCCCTCACTGGAACAGGCATAGGCGATCTCGGCCCGCAGATAGGCAGGCGCGTGCTCCAGCGGGTCGGCCATCGACAGATCCTCGTCGATCAGGTCCACCAGCTCGTCGATCATCGACCCGTACCGGTGCAGCAGGTGATCGACCATCATGTCGGACCAGCCGAACCTGGCCTGCAGCGCCGGCATCCGGCGCCGCATGGCAGCCTCGCCGACCGCGCCGAGCAGCGGGATCTCGTCGGTGATGCAGCCCAGCTCCTCGGCCCGTCCGCCGAGCGCGAAGTCGACGGCGTCCTTGGCCATGATCCGGTACGTCGTCAGCTTGCCGCCGCCGATCACCGTCAGGCCGGGGATGGGGCTGGCCACGGTGTGCTCCCGACTGACCTTCGCCGAGCTGGTGCCCTCCTTGGTGCCGGGCTGGAGGAGCGGACGGAGGCCGGCGTACCACCCGATGACGTCCTCGCGGGTGAGGTCGGTCGTCAGGACCTCGTTGGCGTGCGCGAGGACGTAGTCGATGTCAGCGGCCGTGGCGACCGGGTGCTGCCGGTCCAGATCCCAGGTGGTGTCGGTGGTGCCGATGATCCAGTAGCGGGACCAGGGCACGAAGAAGAGCACGGACTTCTCGGTCTGCAGCAGCACACCGGACGTGCCGCTGAGTCGCTCTCGCGGCACGATGATGTGGATGCCCTTGGAGGCCAGGACGTTCAGCCCGCCGTCGGTGTGGGCCAGCTGCTCGACGTCGTCGGTCCACACCCCCGTGCAGTTGATGATGTGCTTGGCCTTGCACACGATCCGGGCGTCGGTCTCCAAGTCGATGAGCACGGCACCGTCAGCGCGACCCTGGGCATCCTTGGTGATCTCGACGACCTGGGTGCGGTTGGCCGCCTGGGCACCGTAGGTCACCGCGGTGCGGACCAGCGTGGCCACCAGTCGCGCGTCGTCGACGGTGGCGTCGTAGTACTCGACAGCGCCGATCGCGGTGTCGTGCTTGAGGTCGGGGAACTTGCGCTTGAGGCCCTTGCGGCTCCGGTGCCGGTGGATCGGCAGTGCGCGGCGGCCCGGCATGATGTTGGCCAGCGCGTCGTACAGGGTGACGCCCGCACCGTAGTAGGCCCGCTGCCAGATCCGGTGCTCGAGCGGGATCAGGAAGGGCATCGGCTTGACCAGGTGCGGTGCCAGCTTGGTGAGCAGGAGACCGCGCTCGGTCAGCGCCTCGTGCACCAGCTTGAAGTCCAACATCTGGAGGTAGCGCAGACCGCCGTGGACCAGCTTGGTCGACCACTGTGACGTGCCGGAGGCGTAGTCCTGGGCCTCGACCAGCACGGTCGACAGGCCACGGGTGGCGGCATCCAGGGCCACGCCCGCGCCGGTGACCCCGCCGCCGATGACCAGGCAGTCGATCACCGGCCCCTCCGCGCTGCTGCTTGCGAGAGCGTCAAGGGCCCGCTGCCTGGACGACGGCGTGAGCCGTAGCGCTTTCACAAGGACACTTCCTACGGGAGGGAGTCACTGGGGTCAAGGTGCGGGTCGCGACAATCCTGGGCGGCACCGGCCCCATCGTCCCCGGCGACCGAGAACGGCGTCGCCCGTGGTGCCGACCCCAGCGGTGCGCAGAGCTCTTGACGGGGCAGGTCTCACGGTCCAAGACTCGGGACGACAACGGTGGGGTCGATCACCGGCATCACGACCGGGGCGGTTGCCTCGTGAGGTAGGGAGCCCGGACATGAAGAAGCTCATCAACGACCCGGGCGATGTCCTGGCTGAGTCCCTGCGCGGCCTCGACGCGGCGCACCCCGAGCTGCGGGTGGACCACGAGCACCGCATCGTCTACCGCGCGAAGGCCAAGGACGACGGCAAGGTGGCCCTCCTCTCCGGCGGCGGCTCCGGGCACGAACCGCTGCACGCCGGCTTCGTCGGCGCGGGGATGCTCGACGCCGCGTGCGCGGGCGAGGTGTTCACGTCCCCCACGCCCGACCAGATGGCCGAGGCGACCCGGGTCGTGGACCGCGGCGCCGGAGTCCTGCACATCGTGAAGAACTACACCGGCGACGTGATGAACTTCGACATGGCTGGCGAGCTCGCCGCCCTCGAGGGGGGCGTCGAGGTGCGCACGGTAGTCACGCAGGACGACGTGGCCGTGGAGAACTCGACCTTCACCGCCGGTCGGCGCGGCGTCGGCGTCACGGTGCTGCTGGAGAAGATCGTCGGCGCCGCCGCCGAGGCCGGAGCCGACCTCGACGCCGTCGACAGCCTGGCCCAACGGGTCAGCGCTGCCGGCCGCTCGATGGGGGTCGCGCTGACCAGCTGCACCGTGCCGTCCGCCGGCCGACCGACCTTCGACCTGCCGGAGGACGAGATCGAGGTGGGCGTCGGCATCCACGGTGAACCCGGCCGGCACCGCCAACCACTGGTGGGCGCGGCCGAGGTCGCGCGGCTGCTCGTCGATCCCGTGCTCGCCGACCGGGACTTCTCCGCGGGGCCCACCATCGCCCTGCTCAACGGCATGGGCGGCACGCCCCTGCTGGAGCTGTACCTGATGTACGGCGAGGTCGCTCCGCTGCTCGAGGCGGCAGGAGTACGGGTGGCGCGATCGCTGGTGGGCAACTACATCACCTCGCTGGACATGGCCGGGGCCTCGCTCACCCTCCTCGCCGCCGACGACGAGATGCTCGACCTCTGGGACGCCCCGGTGAGCACGACCGGGCTGCGCTGGGGGGCCTGAGGATGGGCGACACCGTGACCCGGGCACAGCTCGTGGTCTGGCTGTCCACCTTCCGCGACTCCGTGCACGAGCACCGCGACCACCTGACCGAGCTCGACTCAGCCATCGGCGACGCCGACCACGGGACCAACCTGACCCGGGGGATGGATGCGGTGATGGAGGCCCTCGGCACCGACGAGAACGCGCTGCCCGACACCACGGCGGACCTGCTCAAGACGGTTGGGATGCGCCTGGTCAGCACCGTGGGTGGCGCCAGCGGCCCGCTCTACGGCACCTTCTTCCTGCGGGCCGCCACCAGCGCGGGTCCGGTCGACTCCGTCGACGCGCGGACCGTGGTGGCGATGGTGCGGGCCGGGGTGGAGGGTCTGGCGGCACGCGGCAAGGCGGAGCTGGGCGACAAGACCATGGTCGACGCCCTGGCCCCCGCGGTCGAGGCCCTCGACTCCGCGGTGGCCGGCGGTGAGCCGCTCGCCGCCGCGATGCGCGCGGCCGCCGAGGCGGCCGCCGCAGGTCGTGACGCGACCACGCCCCTGCAGGCGCGCAAGGGCCGGGCCAGCTACCTCGGGGAGCGCAGCATCGGGCACACCGACCCCGGCGCCGCCTCGGCGACGCTGCTCCTCGAGGCGTTCGCGGACGCCCTGGCGTGACGGCCCCGGCGTGATCGGCATCGTGGTCGTCTCCCACAGCAGGGCCCTGGCCGAGGCAGTCGTCGAGCTGGCGACCCAGATGACGCCCGACCATGGTCCGACCGTGGCCTTCGCCGGCGGTGCGGCCGGGGGTCTCGGCACCGACGCGACAGAGGTGGCCGAGGCCCTCGCGGCCGCGGCGACGTCGGACGGCGTCCTCGTGCTGATGGACCTCGGCTCGGCGATCATGAGCGCCGAGCTCGCCGTCGAGCTTGCGGACCTGGTCGACGTCGACGTGCGGCTGAGCGCCGCGCCCCTGGTCGAGGGGCTGGTCGCGGCCGTCGTACGCGCCGCCGGGGGAGCCGACCTCGACACCGTCGCGCGCGAGGCCGAGCAGGCCCTGACGCCGAAGCAGGCGGCGCTGGGAGGACCTTCCCCGCAGGGGCACGCCACGCGCACACCCGTCGTGCCGGGCCCGCCTGACCCGGACGCGGCCTCGATCACCCTGACCCTGGTCAACCCCGCCGGGCTCCACGCCCGCCCGGCCGCCCAGCTCGCCGCCGCGCTCGGCCTGCTCGACGCGGAGGTCGTCGTCAGCTCCAACGGCCGCCACGCCGACGGCGCCAGCTCGTTGGAGATGCTGACTCTCGGCGCCGGTCAGAGGGCCGAGATCAGGGTCTCGGCCACCGGTGCCCAGGCGCAGCGCGCGCTCGACACCACCCGGGAGATGGTCGTCAACGGTTTCGGCGAGCTCGGCCCGCCAGGGGCCTGAACCCCATCCCAGGTCCGCCGTCCTCCTCGAGCGGCTGCAGGAAGGGCGTCCGCCCGAGCAGCGTGGTGACCACGAGCGCCATGACCGCCATCGCCAGCGCGATCGCCGCCAGCACCACGGAGGGAGCGAGCGGCGCGGGCCACCTGCGAGATCATGGCGGCGGCCGTCGCTGCCCTCACCTGGGCAGGCGGCGCGGGTGG
>CAWCGS010000013.1:0-19850 GCA_963795135.1 uncultured Actinomycetota bacterium | reverse complement strand
AGAGCCTCGAGGGCGGCCTGGACCGGGTGCGCGCCGTCGTGGTCGACGACGTGCTGGGTCTCGGCTCGGAGCTGGAGGCGGCGATGGCCCGGCACGTGGAGGGCTACGAGGACGAGTGGCGCGCGACGCTGGAGGACCCCGACAAGCTGGCCCGCTTCGTCTCCTTCGTCAACGCCCCCGACACCCCCGACCCGCACATCGCCTTCGTGGAGGAGCGGGGCCAGGCGGTGCCGGCCGAGCCGGCCGGCCCGGTGGTGCTCGGGACGACGATCCCCGTGGGAGCGCCGTGATGACGGCGCCGGACGGGGTGGCGGCGGTGGTCGGCACCGCCGTGTGCCGACTGGACCAGATCGAGGTCGAGGGCGGGGTGTGCGCACTCGTGGACGGCGCTGCCGTGGCCGTCTTCCGGACCCACGACGACCGGGTCCACGCGCTCGACAACTACGACCCGTACGCCGGCGCCTCGGTGCTGGCCCGCGGGATCGTCGGCAGCCGCACGGTCGCCGGGGTCGAGGTGCCCTACGTCGCCAGCCCCCTGCACAAGCAGGCGTTCGACCTGCGCACGGGGCAGTGCCTCGACGACGCGGCGACCCGCGTGGCGACGTACCCGGTCCACGTCACCGACGACGGCACGGTGGTGGTGGGTGACCGGCGACAATGAGGTCATGAGCACCGCCGACCACCGACCCCTGGCCGGCTTCCGGATCGGGGTGACCGCGGCCCGCAAGATCGAGGAGCAGACCACGCTGCTCGAGCGCCGCGGCGCCACCGTGGTGTGGGCGCCGGCGCTCTCCCTCAACCCCAACCACGTCGACGACGCGTCCCTGCGCGCCGCGACGGAGGACGTGCTGAGCCGTCCCGTCGACCTCTTCCTGGCCACGACCGGGATCGGGATGAAGGCGTGGTTCGCGGCGGCCGAGGGGTGGGGCCTGCTCGAGGAGCTGCTGGCCGCGCTGGGCTCCGCCGAGATCCTGGCGCGTGGGCCCAAGAGCGTCGGGGCGCTGCGCCGCCGCGGGCTCCAGGAGCTGTGGGCGCCGGAGTCGGAGGCCTTCGAGGACGTGCTGGAGCACCTGCGCGGCCGCGACCTCGCCGGGCGGCGGATCGTCGTGCAGGAGCACGGCCAGTCGCTGTCGATGGCGGCCCACGCGCTGCGCCGCCAGGGGGCCGACGTCACGACCGTGGCGGTCTACCGGGTGCTCAGCGCCGACGACCCGGGCCCGATGTTCGCGCTGATCGACCAGGTGGTCGAGCGGGAGCTCGACGCGGTCACGTTCACCTCGGCGCCGGCGGTGGCCGCGCTGATGGACGCGGCCGGCTCGACGGGCCGGCGCGACGACCTGATCGGCGCCTTCCAGGCCGACGTGGTCGCCTCGTGCGTGGGACCGGTGACCGCCGCGGCGTTCGAGATGTGGGGCGTCCCGTCGATCTACCCGGAGCGCTCGCGGCTGGTGGCGATGGTCAAGCAGCTCGAGGTCGAGCTGCCGGCGCGGGCGTCGGGGGTGTCCTTCGCCGTGGCCGGTCACACGCTGATCGTGCCCAGCGGCTCGGCGGGCGCGGTGGTCCTCGACGGGGTCGAGGTCCGGCTCTCGCCCGCGCCGTTCGCGGTGCTCGAGGCGCTGGTGGCCGACCCCGGTCGGGTGGTCTCGCGGCGCCAGCTGCTGACCGCACTGCCCTCCGGCACCGCCGGGTCCGAGCACGCCGTGGAGATGGCGGTGGCGCGGCTGCGGGCGGCCCTCGGCACGCGGGTGGTGCAGACCGTGGTCAAGCGGGGCTACCGGCTCGCGGTCACGGTCGTCGGCTGAGGCTGCCGGCCCGGCGGTGGTTCCGGCGGTTGTTTCGGCGGGCATGACTTGGCTGAAGAACGTCGGGCCGACGGGTCGGGGTACCTACGATCCTGGGGCCGGGCCGAGGCCTGGTGGTCGTCCCGCCCCCCGTGGTGCTTCTGCGCACTGCGCGCAGGGGGGCGGGTCACCACCCCCTGCGAGACTGCCGGGCCTGGCTGACCGGTGCTCCGCTCGGGGGTGCATCGGTCATCGGTCATCGGCGCCCCGGTGCCGCGGGTCGCAGCGACCGGCGGGCTGGCCGGGCGTGCTCCGGGCGCTGGATGTGGATGGCTGGGGGAGAGTAGGGCCGTGGACCCCCTGACAACCTCCTCCGCGCCGGCTCCTGCCGAGGATGCCGGTCCCCGGGTGCTGGTCACGGTCGCGCACGGCACCCGGCACGGCCCGGGCAACGCCGTGGCCGCCGAGGTGACCGCCGCGGCCGGGGAGCGGCTCGCCACGCGCGCCGTGGCGTCGTACGTCGAGCTCTGCGAGCCGCTGCTCGCCGGGCTGCTGGCGGACCTCCGGGAGCCGGCGGTGGTGGTGCCGCTGCTGCTCTCGACCGGCTTCCACGTGCGGGTCGACCTGCCGGAGGCCGTGGCCGGCGCGGGTGCGCCCGTGCTGCTGGGCCGCCCGCTGGGGCCGGACCCGCTGCTCGCGCAGGCCCAGGCGGACCGCCTGCGCGAGGCCGGGGCGGAGCCGGGGTGCCCGCTGGTGCTCCTGGCTGCCGGCTCGTCCGACCCGCTGGCCACGCCGGACCTGGCCGCCGCGGCCGACCTGCTCGGCGAGCTGTGGGGCGCACCCGTGCGGGTGGCCACCATGACCGCCCTCGGCGAACGCCCGGCCGCGGTGGTGCGCCCGGGCGACGCGGTGTCGCCGTACCTGCTCTCGCCCGGCTCCTTCGCCGACCGCGCCCGCCGCGAGGCGCTCGCCGCCGGCGCGGCCGTCGTGGCCGACGTGATCGGCCCGCACCCCGCGGTCGTCGACCTGGTCGTCCAGCGCGCGACCGCCCTCGCGGTGGGCGGCGCCCGACCGGCCTGAGCCGCGGCGGCGGCCCGGGCGGCGGTGGGTGGGCCACGTGGGTGTGGCCGGGGAGGGTGGTTGGGTCACCGGCGGTACGGCGGTGTCCGGGGCGGCGGTGGGTGGGCCACGTGGGTGTGGCCGGGAAGGGTGGCTGGGTCACCGGCGGTGCGGCGGGTGCCGGGGCGGCGGTGGGTGGGCCACGTGGGTGCGGCCGGAAACGGTGGCTGAGCCACCGCCGCCGCGATGAACGCCCGCGGCCAACGCCCGCAGCCGCCAGCCCGCACCGCCGCAGCCCCCAGCCGCCAGGTCAGCCCGGGTCCAGCTTCAGCACCTCGGGCGCGTGCAGCCGCACCATGAAGCGGCGCGTGTGGGCGGGGACGCGGTGGGGGGTGGCCCGCGAGACCAGGACCATCACGGCGAAGGCCAGTGGCACCGACCACGCGGCCGGCTGGGAGAGCAGGGCGCCGACCCAGCCGGTGGCCCGCCCGTCGGCGAGCACCCAGATCACCGCGCTGCCGGAGCCCAGTCCGCCGGCGGCGATGCCGGCGATGGCCCCGACGTCGGTGAGGCCGCGCCACCAGATGCCGAGCACCAGCAGCGGGCAGAAGGTCGAGGCGGCCACGGCGAAGGCGAGCCCGACGGCCCGGGCCACACCGACGTTCGGCATGGCCAGCGCCAGCGTCAGCGGCACCGCGACCGCCACGACGGCGCCGACGCGGAAGGCCGCGACCCCGCCGAGCCGGTGCCCGCGCCAGGGTCGCCCGGTGACGTCCTGGCTCAGCACGCCCGCGACCGCGATGGACAGTCCGGACGACGTCGACAGGAAGGCGGCGAACGCGCCCGCGGTCACCAGCGCGGCCAGCAGCTCGCCGCCCATGCCGCCGAGCATCAGCCGCGGGAGCTCGAGGACCAGCACGTCGGAGCGACCGGTCGCGGCGAGCTCGTCGGCGTACACGGTGCCGAGCACGCCGTAGAGCGGCGGCAGCAGGTAGAAGACGCCGAGCAGCACCAGCACGACCAGGGTGGTCCGGCGCGCGGCCCGCCCGTCGGGGTTGGTGTAGAAGCGCACCACCACGTGCGGCAGCCCCATGGTGCCGAGGAACGTCGCCACGATCAGCGAGTACGTCGTGTAGAGGCCGCTCAGCCCGCCGTCGGCCAGCGGCAGCGACCAGTCCGCGTCACCGAGCCGCGACGCGGGCGACCCGTCGCCGGCCCAGACACCGAGCAGGACGACGAGCGGCACGAGCAGCGCGGTGAGCTTGAGCCAGTACTGGAAGGCCTGCACGAACGTGATGCTGCGCATGCCGCCGGAGCTCACGTTGGCCAGCACCACACCGCCGACGATGACCGGCCCGACCCACACGGGGGCGTCGATGGCGGCGGCCAGCGTGATGCCCGCGCCCTGGAACTGCGGCAGCAGGTAGAGCCACCCGATCGCCACCACCAGCGTCGAGCAGGCGGCGCGGGCGGACCGCGAGCCCAGCCGGGCCTCGGCGAAGTCGGGCAGCGTGTAGGCACCCGAGCGGCGCAGCGGCGCGGCGACCAGGACGAGGAGCAGGAGGTAGCCCGCGGTCCACCCGATGGGGTACCAGAGCATGTCGGCCCCGAAGGTCAGCACCAGGCCGGCGATGCCGAGGAAGCTGGCGGCGGAGAGGTACTCACCGCCGATCGCCGAGGCGTTCAGCCCCGGTCGCACGGTCCGCGAGGCCACGAAGAAGTCGCTGGTCGTGCGCGAGAAGCGCAGCCCCCACGTGCCGATCACCAGCGTGGTCAGGGTGACCAGCACGACCGCCACCACCCCGGGGGCGCCGCTCACCGGTCGCCCTCCGAGCGGACCTCGGACATCAGGTCGGCGAAGTCGCGCTCGTTGCGCTCGGCGCGACGCACGTAGCGCCAGCCCAGCAGCACGATCGCGGGGTAGACCAGGAAGCCGAGCAGCAGCCAGGGCAGCGGCAGCCCGAGCAGGCGTACGCCGGCCAGCCCGGGCGCGAGGGAGAAGACCAGCGGCAGCGACCCGACGCCGACCCCGAGCAGGGCGATGATCCGCAGCGCCAGACCGAGCTGCTCGCGCAGCAGCGAGCCGAGGTAGACGCCGCCGAGATCGGTGGCCTCGTCGATCTCGCGCGTCCGCGTCCGGGCGGTACGTCGGCGGGCCGGGCCGGTCACCCGGACCCGCGGCGGCGGTCCCGGCTCAGCCACCGGCCCCGCCGTTGCCCCCGCCGCTGCTCGCCCCGCCGCTGCTCGCCCCGCGACGGCCGAGCAGGTCGCGCAGCTCACGGGTGTGGCGCCGGCTGACGGCCAGCTCGACGTCGCCGACCACGACGGTGCAGCGGCCGGAGTCCATCCGCACCTCGGTGATGTGGGCGAGCGCGACCAGCAACGAGCGGTGGATCCGCACGAACCCGGCCGGTCGCCACTCCTGCTCGAGCGTGGAGAGCGGCGTGCGCAGCAGGTGGCTGTCGGCGCCCGTGTGCAGCCGCGCGTAGTCGCCGTGGGCCTCGACGTAGGTGATCTCGCTCCGCTCGACGAAGCGGGTGACCCCGCCGCGCTCCACCGCCACCTGCAGGTCCAGCGGGTCCGCGACCCGGTCGCTGCCCTCGACCACCCGACGTACGGCCTCGGAGAGCCGCTCGGCGCGGACCGGCTTGAGGACGTAGTCGACGGCCTGCAGGTCGAAGGCCTCGACGGCGTGCTGGTCGTGGGCGGTGACGAAGACGATCGGCGGGGGAGTGCGGAAGCGGCCCAGCACCTGGGCCAGCTCGAGCCCGGTGAGCCCGGGCATCTGCACGTCGAGGAAGACGCAGTCGACCTCGGTCTCGCGCAGGATGCGCAGGCCCTCGGTGGCCGAGTCGGAGGTCAGCACCTCCCCGATGCGCTCGTCGCGGGCCAGCAGCCAGGCCAGCTCGTCCAGGGCGGGGCGCTCGTCGTCGACCACGAGCACGGTCAGCCGCGTGGGTCCCGCCGGAGTCATGCCTGCACCCCCGGTGCGAACTTGGGCGCCCGCAGCACGACCCGGGTGCCGGCGCCGGGTGCGGTCTCGACGACCAGGCCGTAGTCGTCGCCGAAGGCGTTGCGCAGCCGCGCGTCGACGTTGCCGAGGCCGATGGAGTCGAGCGAGACGTCGCCGGCCAGGGCCCGGCGGATCCGCTCGGGGTCCTCGCCGACACCGTTGTCCTCGATCTCGATCACGCAGTCCTGGCCGCGGTCGTGGGCGAGGATGCTGATCCGCCCGCCCTGGGCGCCGGAGGCCTCGAGCCCGTGCTGGACGGCGTTCTCGACCAGCGGCTGCACGCACAGGAACGGCACGGCCACCGGCAGCACCTCGGGCGCGATCCGCAGCGTCACCTGCAGCCGGTCCCCGAAACGGGCCTGCTCCAACAAGAGGTAGCGCTCGACCGACTTCAGCTCCTCGGCCAGGGTCGTGTAGTCGCCGTGGCGACGGAAGGAGTAGCGGGTGAAGTCCGCGAACTCCAGCAGCAGCTCGCGGGCGCGCTCGGGGTCGGTGCGCACGAAGCTCGCGATCGCGCCGAGGCTGTTGTAGACGAAGTGGGGGCTGATCTGGGCCCGCAGGGCACGCACCTCGGCCTCCATCAGCCGGGTGCGGCTGGCGTCGAGCTCGGCGAGCTCGAGCTGGCCCGAGACCCACTGCGCGACCTCGTCGGCGGCCCGGGCCAGCCCGGCGGTCGGCTGCGGGGCGAAGGCCTGCAGCGTGCCGACCACGCGCTCGTCGACGAGCAGCGGGCTCACCACCGCCGAGCGCACCGGGCAGCCCGGCTCCTCGCACGGCAGCTGGTGGCGGTCGATGCTGCGGGTCTGTCCGCGCTCGACGGTCTCGGCCACGAGCGCGCGGGCCTGCTGGGCGTGGTGGTCACCCTGGCCGTCCCAGGCCAGCACCCCGGCGGTGTCGGTCAGCGCCATCGCAGGCGTGCCGAGGAGCACGCGCAGGTGCCGGATGGAGCGCTCCGCGCTGGTCGCGGTGAGGCCCTCGCGCAGCGCGGGGGAGGCGAGCGAGGCCCGGTGCAGGGTGCGGAACGTCGTCCGGTCGGCCTCCGTGCCCAGCTGCGTACGCCGCCACGCGCGCACCACGTCCCGAGACCGACCGCTACCGGAAGTCGATGAGCAGCGTGCCGTCGTCCCCGGGCGGGGAGGTCTCGGCGGACCCGGTCGTGGACCCGTCGTCCCGGCTCGCGTCCCCGCCGACGACCAGGCCGTCGACCCCGTCGTCGATCAGCACACCGTCGCCCTCGAGGGGCACGGCGTCGGCGGACACGACCGCGTCGGTCGAGGTCGTGACGGACGCGGTCGCCGGGCTCTTGACCACCCGCGAGCGGTAGCACCTCACGTCGTAGGGCAGCTGCATGCCGTCCATGCCGCGGCCGTAGGAGTCGTAGAGGTCGAGCACCTGCTCCAGCACCTCGGCGCGCCCGGCCTCGTCGAGGACGGCGACGTTGGAGCGCGAGGAGACGAGGTCCTGGATGGTCCTGCGGTCCACGCGCTGCCACTGCGAGAAGGTCGCGGACTCGACCAGGATGAACTTCATCGAGGTGTCGAGCAGCTCGGTCGGGTCGGTGAGCTGCTCCTGGGTGCCGATGATCCGGCCGAGCTTCTTGACCCAGGGGATCCGCTCGTCGCGCTGGTTCCAGACCAGCGAGAAGCGACCGCGGGGCTTGAGGACCCGACGTACCTCGGGCAGGGCGCGCTCGGCGTCGAACCAGTGGAAGCACTGGGCGGCGACGACGAGGTCGTAGGAGCTGTCGGCGGCCGGGATCTCCTCGGCGGTGCCCGGCGAGGTCGGGACGTCGGGCAGCCGCTCGCGCAGCACCGCGAGCATCGCCTCGTCGGGATCGGTCGCGTGGACGTCGTGGCCCAGCGCGACGAGCTGCTCGGTGAGCTTGCCGGTGCCGGCGCCGAGCTCGAGGATGCTGAGCGGCTCGGTCCCGACCAGCCACTCGACGGCGTCGGCGGGGTAGCCCGGACGCCCCCGGTCGTAGGTGTCCGCCACCTCGCCGAAGGACAGGGCCTGTCGCTTCACCTCATCGCTCATCAGCGCGAGGTTACCCCCCGATACGCTTCGCGGGTGGTTGCCGATCCCCTTGCCTGGCTGGTGTCTCTCGAGGGGGTCCCGTCGGCGTACGCCGCGGTCCGCGACGGCATCGACGTGATGCTCCGCGACCGGGGCCTGCGGCGCACCGCACCCGAGCACACCGGGGAGTCGCTGCTGCGCGGCGCCCACGCCAGCGCGGTGCTCGACGGCTCCTCGGCGACGCTGCAGCAGGTGCGTGACGGGGAGGGGGACGAGGTGGCCCAGGACAGCGTCCGGCTCTCCACCGAGCTGCTGGCGCTGGCGCCGGTCCTGGCCCGGACGCCGCTGCAGGCGCTCGCGCGGATCCACGCGGTGGTCGCGCGCGGCACGGTCGACGACGAGCGGCTCGGGCGACCGCGCGACGCCGAGTCGGCGGCCCGGCTGCGCGACGTGGCCACCGTGCTGACCAGCGGCACCGAGGCCCCGGCGCTGCTGGTCGCCGCCGCGGTGCACGCCGAGCTGGCCACCGCGGCCCCCTTCGCCTCGCACAACGGGATCATCGCCCGCGCGACCGAGCGGCTGGTGCTGGTCTCGCGCGGCGTCGACGAGAAGTCGCTGGTGGTGCCCGAGGCCGGGCACCTGGCGCTGCGGCCGCAGTACGAGTCGAACCTGCGCGGGTACGCCGAGGGCGGCGCCGCCGGGATGCACGCCTGGCTGCTGTACGCGGCCGAGGCGTTCGCGGCCGGAGCCGAGGCCAGCCCGCTGCGCCGCGACGCCGAGTGAGCCCGGACGACGCTGCGAGCCCGGCCGGGAGGGCCCCGAGCGACCCCCCGACATGCAGGTGGCACCCGAGGTCACCAGGATCTCGAGTGCCACCGCTGACACGTGAGTCGCGGGCTACCAAGCGTGCTTTTGTCAACTGCCGCCGCGGGAAAGTCCCGCTGACGAGCGCCCTGTAGGAAGGGTAGATCGCCGCGTGGGTACCCGGATCACGTGTTGCTCTTGAGTTGTGAGTCCGTTGTACGCCCCTTCGCCCGGCCGTTCAAGGGTTGACAATCCGTGCGGTCTCCGGGAGCGGCCGGACCCGGTGTGCGGCGCTCTCTCCAGGGGGTGGCTCACCCCCTGGACGGCGCCGGCCGTGTCCGCAATGCGACCGGCGCACGAGCAGCAGCACCGCTGAGGACTGGTCGTGACGACGGTCTGGACCACGAGCCCCGCGAGCCCCGGCCGGGGGCTCAGCCCTCGAGCCGCCTGCGGCGGGCGCTGCTCCACAGCACGCCTCCGAGGGCGGCCACGCCCCCGACGGCGAGCACGGCCAGCGTGGGCCGGGCGGGGGGCAGCGGCACCCGGCTCTTCAGGGCGACGGGACGGGTGAAGACCAGCACCGGCCAGCCACGGGCCGTGGCGATCTTGCGCAGCTCGCGGTCGGGGTTGACCACGTGGGGGTGGCCGACGACCTCGAGCATCGGGAGGTCGGTCACGGAGTCCGAGTAGGCGTAGCACTGCGCGAGGTCGTAGCCGACCTGCTCGGCCATCGCCCGGATCGCCCGCGCCTTCTCCTCGCCGTAGGCGTAGTAGTCGATCTCGCCGGTGTACTTGCCGTCGACGACCTGCAGCCTGGTCGCCACCACCCGGTCGGCGCCGAGCAGCTCACCGATCGGCTCGACCACCTCGCTGCCCGAGGTGGAGACGATCACGATGTCGCGACCGGCGGTGCTGTGCTCCTCGATCAGCGAGACCGCCTCGTCGTAGACCAGCGGCTCGACGACCAGGAGCAGGGTCTCGGCGACGATCTCGCGCACCGAGGCCACGTCCCAGCCGGCGCACAGCTGCGACATGAAGGCGCGCATCTTCTCCATCTGGTCGTGGTCCGCGCCGCCGGTGAGGTAGACGAACTGGGCGTAGGCGGAGCGCAGCACGGCGCGTCGGGAGATCAGGCCGCCCGCTTGGAACGGCTTGCTGAAGGCCAGCGCGCTCGACTTGGCGATGATCGTCTTGTCGAGGTCGAAGAAGGCCGCGGTGGGCGCCATGCCCACCAGCGTAGGTCCACGGAGGTGGGCGAAAGGGCCACGAGTCGTCCACAGGCGGGCCGCGTCGCGGGTCCGTCCCCAGGTCACGCCCGGGCCCGGGCGACGTACGCCGCGGCGGGGGCACCCTGCTGGGCATGACCCCACCGCTGATCATCACCCGTGACGAGGCCCTGCTCGAGGAGCTGCTGCGCCTGTGCGCCGCCGCCGGCGTGACCCCCGAGGTCGCCCCGGAGGCGGCGGTCTCCCTGCGCTCGTGGGCGGGCGCGCCGCTGGTCCTGCTGGGGGCCGACCTGGCCGCCGAGGTCGGCGTCCTGGAGCCCGTCCGACGCCCCGGGGTCCACGTCGTGGCCTGGGGGCGGGTGCCCGACGACCTCTTCCGGGCGGCCGTCGCGGTCGGCGCGGAGGACGTCTCCGAGCTCCCCGGCTCGGGGTCGTGGGTGGTCGAGTCGCTCACCGACCTCGGCGACGCCCGGCCCGACGGCCTCGTGCTCGGCGTGCTCGGGGGATCCGGCGGCGCCGGAGCGACCACCTTCGCGTGCGCGCTGGGCCAGGTCGCTGCCACGACCGGCGACGCCGTGGTGGTCGACTGCGACCCGCTGGGTCCCGGGCGTCGACCGGGTCCTGGGGCTGGAGCGCCACGAGGGCTTCCGCTGGGACGCCCTGTGCCAGACCAGCGGCCGGCTGAGTGCACGGGCCCTGCGCGAGGCGTTGCCGCGCACCGGCCGGCTGGGCGTCCTCTCCTGGTACGCCGGCACCTCCGGCACCCTGCAGGCCTTCGCGGCGCGCGAGGCGCTGTCGGCGTCGCGGCGCGGGCACGACACGGTCGTCCTCGACCTGCCCCGCAGCCCGGGCCCGCTCGTCGAGGAGCTCAGCGCCCGCTGCGACCGGCTCCTGGTCCTCGTGGTCCCCACGGTGGCCGGCGTCGCGTCGGCGGCGCGGGTCTGCGCCCGCTTCTCCGACTTCGCCGGGGTGGGGCTGGTCGTGCGCGGCACCGGCCTGGAGCCGGCCGAGGTCGCGCGGGCCACGGGGGTGCCGGTGGTGTCGAGCATGCTGGACCAGCGCGGTCTGGAGGAGTCGATCGACCTCGGGCTCGGTCCTGTGCGGCAGCCGCGAGGACGGCTGGGCCGCGCGGCGCGCCAGGTGCTCGAGGGCAGCCGGCCGGGTGGACGGTCGACCGTCCGGGGTGACGGCGCGAGCGCGGCGTGACCTCCGCGACGGCGGGGGAGGCCGGTGCGCTGGCGCCGTTGCTCGACGTCGTGCGGGAGCGGTTGGCGCGCGAGCCCGGCGAGCTCAGCCCGCACCGGGTGGCGGTCGCGCTGAGGGAGGCCGGCCGGCCGGTCGGCGACGCCACGGTGCTCGCCGTGCACCAGGCCCTGCACCGCGAGGTCGTCGGCGCCGGACCGCTGGAGCCGCTGCTGCGCCTGCCCGGCGTCACCGACGTCCTCGTCAACGGACCCACCCAGGTGTTCCTCGACCGCGGGCGGGGCCTGGAGCCGGCCGACGTCGGCTTCGCCGACGAGGCCGCGGTCCGCCGGCTCGCGCAGCGGCTGGCGGGCTTCGGTGGCCGTCGGCTCGACGACGCCACCCCCTACGTCGACCTCCGCCTCGCCGGCGGCACCCGGCTCCACGCGGTGCTGGCCCCCGTGGCGCGTCCCGGCACGACGATCTCCCTGCGAGTGCCGCGCTCCGGCGGCTTCCGGCTCGAAGAGCTGCTCAGCGGCGAGCTCCTCGACCTCGTGCGCACCGTGGTGGCGACCCGGCTGGCCTTCCTGGTCAGCGGCGGCACGGGATCGGGCAAGACCACGCTCCTCGCCGCGATGCTCGAGGAGGTCGACCCCGCCGAGCGCCTGGTCCTGGTCGAGGACTCCACCGAGCTGCGCCCCGACCACCCCCACGTCGTCGGGCTCGAGGCCCGGCCGCCCAACATCGAGGGGGCCGGGGCGATCGACGTCCGCACGCTGGTGCGGCAGGCCCTGCGCATGCGGCCCGACCGGCTCGTGGTCGGCGAGGTGCGCGGAGCCGAGGTGGTCGAGCTGCTGGCGGCCCTCAACACCGGTCACGAGGGCGGCTGCGGCACGCTCCACGCCAACTCCGCGGTCGACGTCCCCGCCCGGGTCGAGGCCCTGGCGCTGGCCGCCGGCCTCGACCGGCAGGCCGCCCACAGCCAGCTGGCCTCGGCGGTCGACGTGGTGCTCCACCTGCGACGGGGTCGCGACGGCCGCCGCGGGCTGGCCGAGGTCGCGGTGCCGGAGCGGAGTCCCGACGGGCTGGTCCGGATGGCCCCGGCCGTCCTGGTCGACGCCGAGGGCGAGCCCCGCGCGGGTCCTGCGGCGGCCGCGCTGGGCCGGCTGGTCGAGCAGCGGCGGTCCGGGTGATCCCGTCCGCGGCGTCCGGCGTGACGCAGACCGCGATGGTGGCGGCCGGCGTGGCGGCGGTGGCGTGCGGGCTGGCCGTGCTGCTGGCCTCGCCGGTCCGCAGTCGGGGCGGCCCCGGCGGCGGCCCCGGTGACGGTGCCGTGCCCCGGTGGGTGCCCGTGGTCGCAGTGGGTGCGGTCGCGGCGGTGGCCGGGACGCTGCTGACCGGGACGGCCGTGGTGGTCGTCGTCCTCGCGGCCGGCTCCGCGGTGGCGGGCCTGCGACTCCTGACGGCGCGCCGAGCCCGGCTCGAGGCCGCCCGCACGTCGGTCCGGGTGCTCGAGACCTGCGAGCAGCTCGCGGCCGAGCTCGCGGCGGGTCAGCCGCCGGGCACCGCGCTCGACCGGGCAGCCGACGACTGGGCCCCGCTGCGGCCGGTGGCGGCGACGTTCCGGATCGGCGGCGACGTGCCCGCGGGCCTGCGGCAGGCGGCGGCGCGGCGCGGCGCGGGCGACCTGCGCTACGTCGCCGCGGCCTGGCAGGTCGCCCACAGCACCGGCAGCGGGCTCAGCGACGCCGTCGACCGGGTGGCCCTCGACCTGCGGGCCGCCGCGGCCACCCGCCGGGTCGTCGACGGCGAGCTCTCCTCCGCCCGCGCGACCTCGCGGCTGGTCGCCGCGCTCCCCCTGGTCGCCCTGCTGATGGGGTCCGGTGCGGGGGGAGACCCCTGGGGGTTCCTGCTCGGTCACCCGGTCGGCCTCGCCTGCCTGGCGGCGGGGCTGGTCCTGGGCTTCCTCGGCCTGTGGTGGATCGAGGCCCTGGCCACCGGCGTCGAGGGGCGCGACCGGTGACCGCGGCCCTCGCGGTGGGACTGGCCGTGCTGCTGTGGCCCGCGTCCAGGCCGCGCCCCCGTCTGCCGACCGGCTGCGGCACGCCCGCGAGCGCGTCGACCGACGCCGCGGCTGGTGTGGTGCGCCCGACCCACCCAGTGGCCTGGCCCCCCGGGCGCCGGGCCGCGGTGTCCCTGCTGGCCGGCTGCGGGGCCTGGGTGCTCCTGCCCGGCCCTGCGGGCCCGGTCGCCGGGCTGGGCGTCGGCCTGGGCGCCTGGGTGGCCCTGGGGCGCGTCGAGCCCGCCGGCGTACGTCGCGACCGTGAGCGGCTGCGCAGCGAGCTGCCCCACGTCGTCTCCCTGCTCGCCTCGGCCCTGCGCGGCGGTGCGGCGCCGCAGGAGGCACTGCTGCTGGTGGCGCACGCACTCCCCGGGCCGGCGGCCGACCGCTTCCGGCACCTCGCCGCCCGCCTCGCGCTCGGCACGGACCCTGCCGTCGCCTGGACCGAGCTGGGCGCCGCCGACCCCCTCCTGGCCGGTCTCGGACGCAGCATGAGCCGGGCCCACCGCAGCGGCGCCCCGGTCGCCCTCGCCGTGGAGCGCCTCGCTGTCGACCTCGCCCGCACCGCGCGGGCCGAGGTCGAGGACCGGGCGCGAGCGGTCGGCGTCAAGGCCGCCGTCCCACTGGGCCTCTGCCTGCTGCCCGCGTTCATCCTGGTCGGGATCGTCCCGCTGGTCGCAGGCCTGATGGCGACGGTGGTCTGAGGGCCGCCGAGCCCACCTGGCGTCCACAGGCCCCGTTCGTCGGGGCCCTCTCCACAGCCTTTCGCGCGCGGCTCGACGGGTGTCCCCGGACGGGTCGAGGCTCGTCCCGACGGCCGCACCGGGCGGCCCCACCCGAGGAGACATCCGTGACCAGCGCCCACCACACCAGCCCCGCGACCGAGCCCGCCGCCCCCGACGTCCCCGCCCCGGCGGCAGCCGCCGGACCCGGCCCCGGTCGGCTCGTGCGTCCGTCGCGCGACGACGAGCGCGGCATCACCACCGCCGAGTACGCCGTCGGCACGGCGGCCGGGGCGGGCCTGGCCGGGTTGCTCTACACCCTGCTGACCGGCGGCTTCGGCGACCGGCTGCTCAAGACGCTCTTCGACCACGTGCTGGGCCTGCTCGGCATCGGGTGACCGACCGGTGAGCAGCAGCCGGGCCCGCCGCCCGCACCGACCGTCGTCCGCGCACGAGCGGGGGGCGGTCACCGCCGAGCTGGCGATGGGCCTGCCCCTGCTGGTCGCGGTCACCGTCGGGCTGGTCTGGCTGCTGTCGGTGGGCGTCGCCCAGATCCGCACCGTCGACGCGGCCCGCGAGACCGCCCGGGCCGTGGCCCGGGGCGACGACACCGCCGCCGCCGTCGAACGCGGCCGACAGGTCGCGCCCGAGGGGGCCGAGGTCGCGGTGGCGGTCACCGCCGACCAGGTGGTCGCCACCGCCACGGGCCACGTGACCGGGCCCGGGGGCCTGTTCGCCTTCCTGCCCGGGGTCGAGGTGCACGCCGAGGCGGTGGCGGTGCTCGAGGAGTCGGGAGCCGTGCCGTGAGGACGCCCGCCTCTGCCGTCGGCGGTGCGCGGCGGCCACGGCGCGCCGCCGGCCCGGCCGCCGACGACCGGGGCGCAGCCACGGTGGCGGTGCTGGCCTTCGTCTCGGTGCTGCTCCTGCTCGGCGGCGCGTTCGGCGTGGTCGCGGCGCTGGTGCACGACCACCGGACCGCTCAGGCGGCCGCCGACCTGGCCGCACTCGCCGGCGCCGGCGCCCAGGCCCGCGGCCGGGACCCGTGCGCCAGCAGCGACGCCGTGGCCGCGGCCAACGGCGCCCGGCTGCTCACCTGTGAGGTGAGCGGTGACGACGTACGCGTCCTGGTCGAGGTCACCGGCCCGCGGTGGTTGGGCCAGGAGGCCGACCTGGTGGCGGCCGCCCGGGCCGGGCCGGGGTGAGCGAGCGGGCGGGGACAGGACGAGCCAGCAGCCGGGCGCCCGCCCGTGACTCAGATGCGGGGCGAGCGATCGCCGTCGTCGTGGTCGCGGCGGCGCTCGGCCTCGACCTCCTCGAGCTTCTCCGACAGCTCGTTGAGGCGACCCTTCTCGCGGCGGTGCCGCATCGAGCGCTTCACGCCGGCCGTGCTCAGGGCGAGCCCGAGCAGGATCGCCACGCCCGAGGCGAGGCCGAGCAGGAAGAGCGTGAGCACGCCGATCTCGGTGCCGAGCAGCTCGACCTGGCCGACGCTCAGCTCGGCGGTGGACACGGCCGCGACGATGAGCAGCACGCCACCGGCGACCAGCAGCAGACCCAGGATGACCATGGCGGCGAATCTACTCCCTCGCGCGCCCGGGCCCTCGCGCCACGGGCCCTCGCGTCACGGGCCCTCGCGTCACGGGCCCTCGCGTCACGGGGCGTGGCGGAGCAGCAGGTCGAGGAGCCGGGCGGCGCCGGCCTTGTCGAGCGGGTTGTTCTGGTTGCCGCACTTGGGTGACTGCACGCACGACGGGCAGCCGGTGGGGCAGGAGCAGGCGACGATGGTCTCGAGGGTGGCCCGCAGCCAGCTCTCGGCGGCGCGGTAGCCACGCTCGGCGAAGCCGGCCCCGCCGGGATGGCCGTCGTGCACGAAGACGGTGAGCCGACCGGTGTCGGCGTGCAGGGCGGTCGAGACGCCACCGATGTCCCACCGGTCGCAGGTGGCGAAGAGCGGGAGCAGGCCGATCGAGCAGTGCTCGGCCGCGTGCGCCGACCCGGGCAGGTCGGCCGTGTCGAGACCGGCGTCGAGGAGCGCGTCGGGCGGGACCGTCCACCACACAGCGGTGGTGCGCAGCGACTGCGTCGGGAGCTCGAGGGGGTGCTCGCCGAGGACCTCGCCGCCCGGTTGCCGGCGGACGAGGTAGGAGACGACCTGGTGCGAGACGTCGACCTCACCGAGCGAGAGCCGGCACTCGCCCCACCACCGGTGCTCGCGCTCGGCCACGATGCTGATGTCGGTGATCTCGCGGGCCGACGTGGAGTGCTCGACGTCCTCACGCCGGATGACGGCCACGCGCTCGTCGAGGTCGAGGTCCTCGACCAGCCAGGTCTCGCCGCGGTGGACGTAGACCGCGCCGGGGTGGGCGGTGCCGTGCGCGCGAGCGCCGTCGACCGTGCCGACGACCCGTCCGGTCACGGCCTCGACGAGCTGGACCTGCCCGGCGCCCCCGGACCGGATGTCGGCGAGGTCGGCGGCCCGCCGGTGGTCGGTCCAGTACCAGGCGTCGGCCCGGCGGCGCAGCAGCCCGCCCTCGGTCAGCGATCGCACCAGGTCGAGCGCGCCGGGCGCGAAGGCGGCCAGGTCGGACGGGCGCAGCGGCAGCTCCTGGGCGGCCGCGCACAGGTGCGGGCCCAGCACGTAGGGGTTGCCGGGGTCGAAGACGGTCGCCTCGACCGGCCGGCCGAACAATGCCTCGGGGTGGTGCACGAGGTAGGTGTCGAGCGGGTCGTCGCGGGCGACCAGCACCCCGAGGGCGTCCTGGGCCCCGCGCCCGGCCCGGCCGAGCTGCTGCCACAGGGCGGCGCGGGTCCCGGGGAAGCCGGCCATCAGCACGGCGTCGAGCCCGCTCACGTCGATGCCGAGCTCGAGGGCGTTGGTGGCCGCGAGGCCGAGCAGCTCACCGGAGCGCAGGGCGCGCTCCAGCTCGCGCCGCTCCTCGGGGAGGTAGCCGCCGCGGTAGGCCGCGACCCGTCCGGCCAGGTCGCGGTCGACCTCCTCCAGCAGGGAGGCCGCGGTCAGCGCGACGTGCTCGACCCCGCGTCGGGAGCGGACGAACGCCAGCGTCCGCACCCCGTCGACCACCAGGTCGGCGAGCAGGTCGGCGGTCTCCGCGGACGCCGAGCGGCGCGTGGGGGCGTCGTTCTCGCCGGTGAAGCCGGTGAAGGGCGGCTCCCACAGCACCACCGAGACCTCGCCACGCGGGGAGCAGTCGTCGGTCACCGGCCACACCTCGAGCCCGGTGAGCCGACCGGCCGCCTCCTCGGGGACGGCGACCGTGGCCGAGGCGAGCACGAACGTCGGGTGGGCGCCGTAGGCCGCGCAGATCCGTCGCAGCCGGCGCAGCACGTGGGCGACGTGGGCCCCGAAGACCCCACGGTAGTGGTGGCACTCATCGATCACGACGTAGCGCAGCGAGCGCAGGAACGCCGCCCATCGGTGGTGGCCGGGCAGCATCGAGCGGTGCAGCATGTCGGGGTTGGTCAGGACGTACTCGGCGTGGTCGCGCGCCCAGTCGCGCTCCTCGCGGCTGCTGTCGCCGTCGTGCGTCGTGATGCGTACGTCGAGCCCCAGGCCGGCGACCGCGGTCATCTGGTCGTGGGCCAGGGCCTTGGTCGGCGCGAGGTAGAGCACGGTGGCGCCACGGCGGGCGCGGTCGCCGCGGGCGGAGCGGATGGCGGACAGGGCCGGCAGCTGGTAGGCCAGCGACTTGCCCGAGGCGGTGCCGGTGGCCAGCACCACGTGGCGTCCCGCCCAGGCGGCGTCGGCCGCCTCGACCTGGTGCCGCCACGGCCGGTCCACGCCCGCCCGCTCGAAGGCCCTCACCACGTCGGGGGCCGCCCAGGCCGGCCAGGACCCGTGCCGGGCGGTGCGCGGGGGCAGCACCTCGACGTGGGTGACCCGCTCCTCACGACCCGGCACCGACCTGAGCCGCTCGACGAGGTCGCCGGACCCCAGCAGCGGCGGGTGGTCGGCGGTGGTCACCTCGTCATTGTCGCAAGGGCCACCGACACCCGCCGGTCCGCGCTCCCGCACCGGTCCGTGGCCACGCGAACGTCGTGGTTCTTGTGCATGCGCGGTGGCGGCGTGGTTTCATGTTCACGGCCCCCACCGTCATGAACCGCTCGGGAGCCTTCGCACCGTGCCTGCTGGGAGAGCTCGTGGACCTGACGCTTGAGACGCGCGACGTCGGTGATCGGACCATCGTGTCCGTCGGCGGGGAGATCGACGTCTACACCGCGCCCAAGCTGCGCGACAAGATCACCGAGCTCGTGGCAGCCGGGTGCTACCACATGGTCATCGACATGGAGGCGGTCGAGTTCCTCGACTCCACCGGCCTGGGGGTCCTCGTGGGCGGGCTGAAGAAGGTGCGGGCCCACGACGGCACGCTGCAGCTGGTCTGCAACCAGGACCGGCTGCTGAAGATCTTCCGCATCACCGGGCTGGCCAAGGTCTTCGTGATCCACGAGTCCGCCGACGCCGCTCTGGCCTGAGCGGTCCCAGCGCTCGTCGCGGCGTCCTTGGGGCGCCGCGCTACATTGCGCGCTCCTCCCGGTGAGACCTGGCCCACAGCGTCTGCGTAGACTCCGCTCGATCCATGACCTGAGTCACGTCCCACGCTCGTGCGCGTGCCTCGTCCAAACGTCTCGCAGGAGGAACACATGACCGGGATTTATCCCGCTGTCGTGGAGCTCTCCGGCGGCAACCTCGTCCTGGTCATCGTCGTCGCCCTGATCGCGCTCGGCGCGCTCGGGATGGCAGCGATGTTCCGCCAAGAGGTCCTTGCCGCCGGTGAAGGCACCGACAACATGAAGAACATCGCCCTCGCGGTGCAGGAGGGGGCCAACGCCTACCTCACGCGTCAGTTCCGGACGCTGGCCATCTTCGCCGGGATCGCGTTCTTCGCGCTGCTCCTGCTCCCGGCGGACGACCTCACCGTGCGACTGTTCCGGTCGGTGTTCTTCATCATCGGGGCCGGCTTCTCCTCCGCGGTGGGCTACCTCGGCATGAACCTCGCCGTGCGCGCCAACCTGCGGGTCGCCGCAGCCGCCAACACCGCCGGCCGCGAGCCCGCGATGACGATCGGTCTCCGCACCGGCGCGATGGTCGGCATGCTGACCGTCGGCCTGGGCCTGCTCGGGGCCTCGCTGGTCGTGCTGTTCTTCCAGGACAAGGCCCCCGACGTGCTCGAGGGCTTCGGCTTCGGCGCGGCGCTGCTGGCCATGTTCATGCGGGTCGGCGGCGGCATCTTCACCAAGGCCGCCGACGTCGGCGCCGACCTGGTCGGCAAGGTCGAGCAGAACATCCCCGAGGACGACCCGCGCAACGCCGCCACGATCGCCGACAACGTCGGTGACAACGTGGGCGACTGTGCCGGCATGGCGGCGGACCTCTTCGAGTCCTACGCCGTCACCCTGGTCGCGGCGCTGATCCTGGGCTCGCAGGTCTTCGGCGACAAGGGTCTGGTCTTCCCCCTGCTGATCCCCGCCATCGGCGCGCTGACCGCGGTCGCCGGCGTCTACCTCACCAAGCCCAAGGCCGGTGAGAACGGCCTCACCACGATCAACCGGTCCTTCTACCTCTCCTCGGGCATCGCCGCGCTGGCCAGCGTCGTGCTGGCCTTCGTCTACCTGCCCGGCTCGTTCGCCGACTTCGGTCAGGAGTACGCCGGCTTCGACGGCGACCCGCGGGTCATCGCCGCCTCGGCCGTGGTCATCGGCATCGTGATGTCGGCCGGCATCCTCGCGCTGACCGGCTACTACACCGGCACCGAGTACCGCCCGGTCAAGGACGTCGGCAAGACCTCGCTCACCGGCGCCGCCACCGTCATCCTCTCCGGTCTCTCGGTCGGCTTCGAGTCGGCGGTCTACACCACGCTGGTCATCGGAGCCGCGGTCTTCGGCGCCTACCTGCTCGGCGGTGCGGCCCTGTCGGTCTCCCTCTTCGCGGTCGCGCTCGCCGGCTGTGGTCTGCTGACCACCGTCGGGGTC
>CAWCGS010000012.1:0-25804 GCA_963795135.1 uncultured Actinomycetota bacterium | reverse complement strand
ATCCGCTTCTGGCGAGATGAATAATTGTTGCGCTCAGGGCAGGAGATCCCAGTATTGCTTGCGGGCTGGCATGGCGTGGATGACCATCTCGTCGCCGCTCTCGAAGATGAGGACGACGGTCTCGAGCAGGCGCGCCTAGGTGTCGAATCCGAGGCGCAGCTCGCGACGCGGCCAGTCATTGCCTTCGATCGACTCTACCCAGAGCGGCCAGTCGGCTGATTGGACAGCGTCCTCTTGGAGCACTCCGTGCTTGAGCGCGCTGGTGTGGACCTTCACGCGGCGAAGCCGGCCAGCGCCCTGCGGATCGCCTCGGAACGCGAGATGTGGTCGCGCTCGGCTGTCGCGTCGACCGCAGCGAGCTCTTCAGCGGTGAGCCGTACGGCGACCACCTGCATCGGTTCGGCGCCACGGCCGGGGCGGCCGCGTCCGCGGCGCTTCAGCTCCTCGACGTCGTAGCCGGCTTCGGCCTCATCCGACCACTGCTGGATCTGCTCGTCGCTGACCATGCGCAATATCGTATGACGAAAAACAGGTCGGTGGAAGTAGTCGTCGAGCTCGCGGCACTTGCGCGCCAGGAAGGGAAAGCCGTCGCTGGTCGGGTCGGGCCTTGGTCCGACGCCCGAGCCATCCGCATCCGGCGGCGCGGCCGGGCCCATTCCATTGGGAGGTGCGCCATGAGCGCACTGCTCGCCGGGTACGCCCGATGCTCCACCGATCAACGTGACCTCACCGCCCAACGCAACGGACTGGTCGCGCTCGGGGTAGAGGCCGAGCGGATCTACGTCGACCACGGCCTGACCGGTACCAACCGCGAACGACCGGGATTGCGCGAGGCACTCGCCGCCTGCCGCGCGGGCGACACGTTGGTGGTGACGAAGCTCGACCGCCTGGCTCGCTCCTTGCCCGATGCGCGGGCGATCGCAGACGAGCTCACCACCCGGCAGATCAGCCTGAGCCTGGGTGGGTCGGTCTACGACCCGACCGACGCCGTCGGTCGCCTGCTGTTCAACGTCCTGGCCATGGTCGCGGAGTTCGAGTCCGACCTGATCCGGCTCCGCACGGTTGAGGGGATGAAGGTCGCGAAGGCGAAGGGTCGACTGAAGGGCAAGCAGCCCAAGTTGAGCCGCAAGCAGGCGCACCTGGTGTCTCTGGTACACAGCGGCGAGTACTGCACGCTCGAGGTGGCCGAGCTCTTCGGCGTCGGACGCTCTACCGTCTACCGCGCGATCGAACGCCAGCGAGTCGCGGCCAAGGCTGACGTCGCAGAGGCACGATCACGCCGCTAACTTGCCGAGGCGTCGGCTGTCCTGGATACGACACCCCAGCGAGACAACCGGCGCCGATCAACCCCAACTCGGAACAGAGCACCTGAAGAGGTTCGCCTACCGGCACGCGTGTCCATCTCCCTGCGGGGTGGTCCGAGTCGGACGCACGCGGGTCCGAATCCAAGCGTGGCACGCCGGGTCACGGTTGATCGAGGCGAGCCACAGGTGCTCGGTCCGAATGGAATCTACTGATATAACCATTAGTTGCGCGCTACGGTGGCTCGATGCCGATCTGGACGTGGCTCACCGAACCCCTGCCCCTGGACGCAGCGAACACGTACCGCTGGGCCGACGACACCAACGTCGAGTTCCTCGACGACCCCACCGACCTCGAAGCTTGGCTCGATGTCGTACGACCCCGACTGCCCCGGCACCGACTCGACCTTCCCGGGTCCTTCGACCAACAGGACCTGAAGACCTTCCGAAGACTCCGGGACCTGCTCATCGATATCTTCAGTGCATCGAGTGAGGGCCGAGTTGCGCCAGCCGCAGCGCTGCAACAACTTGCCCGCACCTGCCTGACCCACCCGGTGGTCCGGGTCGTCGACGAGGCTGGCCCTGCCTGGGCCGCACCCGACGGAGGAAAGCCCCAGCACCACTTTCTCGGCCTCATCGCCGCAGAGAGCGTGCATCTGATCAGCACGGGCTCGGACCGGATCGCCCTCTGTCACGCGCCGAGCTGCCACTGGCTATACGTGCGAAAGCGTCCCAACCAACGGTGGTGTCACCCTGAGTGTGGCAACCGGGCTCGAGTCAGTCGCCACCACCGCCGGCACTCCGCGGTACGGGCGCAACCAGGCCCGGCCGGTCTAGGGTGATCATGTCGATCAATTGGTCGGCGTTCTTGGCCGTCATGGTGGTGGCCTACGTCATCCCGGGTCCTGACTTCGCCGTCATCCTGCGTCAATCCACCCGCGCGCGCCGATCCGGCGCGCTCGCAGCTGTTGGCGCCCAGACTGGTTTGTGTGTTCACATGCTTCTGGCACTCGTCGGGTTGAGCGCCGTCCTCGCCCGACACCCGGACGCGCTCATCCTCATCCGGGTCGTCGGCGGGCTCTATCTGGTGTGGCTGGGAGGATCCTTGGCGTGGAAGGCGCGAACTCTGAGGACCGCAGCGCGAGATGCAGACGAGGCGACCCGCAGGGACATCAGCAGCGGAGCCTTCAGACAGGGTTTCCTCACCAACGTGACGAACCCCAAGGCCGTCCTATTCTTCGCAAGCGTGCTGCCGCAGTTCATCTCGCCCGACGCATCCATTGCGGGTCAGATCCTGCTGCTCGGGGTCATCGATGTCATCTTCGGGTTACTGCCGTGGGCCATCGTGATCGTGCTAGGCGATCGCCTCGGTCGACGAATGTCCTCGCTCCGTTTTCAAGCCTGGCGCGACCGAGCCACCGGCACCGCGTTGGCCGGCGTCGGAGGTACCGTCTTGGCGACCACGCGCTAGATCCGACCGCAAGCCGAACCGCTAGCGGCGACGCTGGAGTCGGGGAGATCTGCGGGCCGGCGGTGCCACAGGCGGATCGCTTTTCGGGCTGGGAGCTACTCGCCGACTTGGCCGTCAAGTGACTCACGGAGAAGGTCGGCGTGGCCGTTGTGCCGTGCGTACTCCTCGATCATGTGGGTGATGACCCAGCGGAGACTGGGTGCTCGGCCGTCTGGCCAGGTTCTACGCGTCTTGTAGCCAAGACCCCCTGCCTCGAAGGCGCTCTCGGCCGTGGCGCGAGCGCGGGTGACCGACTCCTGCCAAAGTGTGCGGACTGCGTCTGGGTCGTCGGAGCTGGCAGAGTCCCATTCCCAATCCGGGTCTGCTGCCCAGTCCACCGACGCCCAGGGCTCTCGGGGTGGCTCGTCCTGGAGCCATCGCCCAAACCAGTCGTCTTCCACGTAGGCGAGGTGCTTCATCAGCCCACCCATGGTCATGCTGCTGGGAGGCAGGCGCTGGGAGAGCTGAGCAGGCGTGAGGTTGGCGCTCTTCCATGCGAAGGTGGCTCGCTGGTAGTTGAGGAACCCGGTGAGGGTTTCCCATTCGTTGCCGTCCAGCGGTGGCTCTGGGCGGCCGTGCTCATCGAGGTCTAGCGTCATGGTCCAGGACTCTAGTGCTGCGGACAGACATGCTCGCGTGGCAGAAGGGGGTGCCGAGCACATGGCAGGGGCGGTGCGTGTAGTACCAGCGACTGTTGAGAGGTGGCCGGAGCTTGGGTGGGTTTTCGGACACCGGAAGAAGGACCCCACGTCATGCTGGTGCCAGCGGTTCCTCCGGCACGAGGAGCCTGATAACCGGAGCGCGCTGCAACGTGAAGTCCAGGAAGCAGGGCTGCCCGTCGGCCTGTTGGCCTACCGCGATGACGTCGCGGTCGGCTGGACCCGGGTCGTGCCCCGCTCGACGCTGCCCGGTATCACCGAGAACCGGGCACTTGCCCGGATCCTTGACGAGGACCCTGACGCGTGGTGGGTGTCTTGTTTCGTCGTGCGCCGCGAACACCGCGAAAGCGGCGTCGGGGCAACGCTGCTCGAGGCCGCGGTGGACTGGGCGGCCCAGCACGGTGCCTCCGTACTCGACGGCCACCCAGTTGACACCAACGGGCTTACCGGCACCCCGTCACCATCTGCCATCTTCACCGGAACTCTCGCCATGTTCCAGCGGGCGGGGTTCAGCGAGATCGGGCGCACCTACCGAACCCGACCCGTGATGAGACACGCGCTCCTGCGCCGTTAGCCGGGTCGTCGTGTGGGCGCCGCGTCCCGTTGGAGGAACCTCGTGCGGCGCCCTGCAACTCGCAGGTTGACGTCGATGTCGTGCCCGCGAGCGGATGGGCTAGGAGCGACCGATGAGCAGACGTTTGATGACGACACGTCGCTAGCCGTACTAGTCGGGCAGCTATCACAGAAGGTTGGTGAACCACTCGACTGCGCGGCGGGTGCCTTCGCTGGTGGCCGTCGTCAAGGCGGCGTCACCGACACGACCAGCGGCGCGGTTCAACATGTTGGCCCGCCTCTTCACCTGCTCGATGTCGACCTGCTCTGCATCAACCGCAGTGATGAAGTCGTCTACGTGCGTCTGAAGTTCGTCGCGGTCTTCCGCGTCCGCTACGGCCTGCACCGCAGCTGTGAGGAGGTCCCGAATTGCTGCGATGTCGGCGGCGCTCGGGCCAATATTCGCCACGGCCTGAGCGTGGTTGCCCTGAGCGATCGGGCCAGAAGGCTGGTCGTTGACCTGCATGTACGTCGGGGATTCAGCTGACTGGGGGCGTCTCATCTGAGCAGGGTCGGCGTCGAAGTCCTCCACACAACGCACACCATCCGGCGTCAGCGCCGTGCGGATGGGGGCGCCTTGCGAGCCCCCTGCGGTGGGCCCGTGGATGAGGCCCGCGTTGAGGAGGTACCTACCAGCGCGGGCTCGTTTCAGCGCCCGGGCGTGGCTGCGCGTCGACGCGCTCTCGCAACTCACCAGGCGTTCGACCAGGCTGGCCTTCGATTCCGGCTATGAGACCGTGCTCGCGACCAAGGCTCGTCGGGACCGGCTCGATGCCGCGAGTGGTGAGATGGCCGCCGACAGCGAGTTCACGCCGGTCGTTCAACGGTTGGGCTGCCTGCGTGGCATCGGCACCCTGACCGGGTTCGGGTTGGCCGTCGAGATCGGTGACTGGCACCGGTTCACCGGCAACACCATCGGCTCGTTCGTCGGTCTGGTCCCCAGTGAACACTCCTCCGGTGCGACCAGGAGCCAGGGGTCGATCACGAAGACCGGCAACGGCCACGCCCGCCGGCTCCTCGTCGAGGCCGCCTGGCACCACCGTCCCCGCTACACCGTCGGCGCCACCATGCGCGCCCGTTGGGACCTGGCCCCGGCCGCGGCGAGGATCCGGGGCGACGAGGGCAACCGACGACTCCATCACCGCTGGGTCAGATTCATCGACCGCCGCAAGCGCAGCACCACCGCCGACGTCGAGATCGCCCGCGAGCTCGCTGGCTGGTGCTGGTCGCTGGCCGTGATGGAGGACTAACCCCTCGAACGGCTCTGCTGCGTGACCGTCATGGTGGCAGCGCACGGAGTGACCCGCGACCGCGCTATGAGCAGCTGCTCGGGCCGCGACGCTCGTTTCTAGACACGCGGAAGCACTCCGGCCGAACTACCGTCCTGCGGTAACCAACCCGTGCATATCAGCATGACCACGCGTCGCCAACGACACGCTCACCAGCATCAGCAGCAGAGCTCAAGGCGCCCGCCGAGGAGGCATCCCCGACGGGCGCCTCACCCTGCCCTTGACAGGAGTCCTCTAAATATCAGCGCGTATTCGGCATCTCCTTGCTCGCAGCCGGGAATCGGATCGTCCCAGTCCTGCACATAGGTTCCGACGTGCATAAGGCCCACCTTCTGGAGCACGTGACGCGAGGCGTGGTTCACCACCATCGTGCTGGCGACGACGCGAGTGACGCCTGGCGCCGAAAGAGCTTGCGCGACCATTCTCTGCGTTCCTTCGGTTGCCAGCCCACGTCCCCACGCGGCGCGATGAAGCCGGTAGCCGATGGAGCTCGTGTTGTGGTGGTTCACGAACGAGCTTGCTCCCCACCAGCCGACGAATTGCTTTGCGTGATAGCCAGCCCAGTAACCCAGGCCCCGGGCGGCATCTGTGCGTAGCGAGAGACGTTCGGCCCACTCGGCGGCGGTCTCCGCGGCGCTGGCGGGTCTCACGAGGATGTGCATCATGACGGCTGCGTCGCAGTTGAGGTCCACCATGAGCGGTAGGTCGTCCTCGGTGACCGGCCGCAGGCTGAGTCGGGCCGTCGTGAGAATGGGAAGCGGCACAGGTTGGATCGTGCCGGACAAGTTCGCGCCCGATCATGTCCAATCCGCGACGCGGTGTACGACGTGCCGTCCCCGCTCGATCGGTCGAGTGCTCCTCCCGTCCGGCGCGCCAGTCCCGCACGGATGGGGCCTCGATGTCGATCGCCACGCGGGACCGCGCCAGATCCGGACTGGCCAGGCACTCCGACAGGAGTCTCCCGGGACCCGCGGTTGAGACTGGTGCGATTGCCGCAATAGCCTTCCCGTCGCACGGATCAGCTCACGCGTCGTCGACACCCGCCGAATGGCTCCTATTGGCACCGCCCGCAGCGACCTGACTCGAACGCCGCGCATGGGAGTCACGCGCTTCAGCGACGCAGCAAAGAGCAGAGGCTGGCCCCGCCTAGCCACGCCGTACCCCGCTGCGCCACCCATGAGGGCGCCATGAAAAGCGCCTGGGTCGGCCGATTCCCGGATGCTCGTATGGCTGCGGTCGATGCTGCGGGTTCACGCGCGGCCGGCGCGCAGGTAGTCGCGCAGCCGCCGGCCGACCTGCCCCATCGCGGCCTCCGCCGCCGGCTGCACGGCCGCGGCCACCCGTGACTCGGTGAGCACCGCGACGGCGTACCGCTCGCCCCCGGCGTGCTCGACCACGCCGGCCTCGTGCCGCAGGTTGAGCAGGGTGCCGGTCTTGGAGGACCAGGTGGCCGCGTCCGAGGCCAGGTCGGGCCACAAGCGCTGGCGGTGCACGTTCTCGCCCATCAGGCGGCGCACGGGGCCGGCTACCTCGGGCACCAGCGGGCCGTCGTGAGACCACAGCAGCGCGAGCAGGTCCACCATCGCGCGGGCGGTGCCGGCGCTCGAGCGCGACGTGTCGAGCTGCCGGACGCGGTGCCCGCCGCCCGCGGTGCCGCCGGCCGCAGCCAGGGCGTGGGCCAGGGCGGGGTCGCCGGGCAGGGCCTCGGCCGGGGTGCGCGACAGGTCGCCGATCGGGTGCCGCACGTCGAGGTCCCGCAGCCCCAGGGCGACCATCCGGGCGGTGACCTCCTCGGGGGTGACCAGCGCGAAGAGCGCGTCGGTGGCGACGTTGTCGCTGAGCGCGACCGAGAGGTAGACCGTGTCGACCAGCGCGACGCGGGCGGGATGGAGGAACCTGCTCGAGCCCACCCCGCCGGGGAGGGATGCGTCCCGGGCGTCGAGGAGCAGCGGGCCGGCACCGTTCAGCTCGCCGGCATGGACCCGCTCCAGGACGCACAGCGCGAGGGGGACCTTGACCAGCGACGCCAGCGGCACCGGCACGTCCGCCCCGGTCCCGACCTCCTCGCCGGTGTCGAGGTCGCGGGCCAGGCACCAGCCGGTCAGCCCGGCCTCGTCGAGGTCCCGGGCCACCTCCCGGAGCACGCGCTCGGCGCCGGTCACGACGCCCCCGCGGCGCGGGCCAGCGCAGCACCGAGCGCGACGCGGACGCGGTCGGCGTCGGCGGGCACCCCGGCTGCGATGACGTACCCCCGCTCGAGCGTGGGCGAGGCGAGCGGCGACCACACCAGGTCGTAGCGGGCGGCCTCCTCCGCGGAGGCGAGCAGCAGGTCCCTCGAGGCCAGCACGGCCCCGACCGCGGCACCGGGGGAGGCCGCCTGCGCGACCTGGGACGGCGCGAGGCCGGCAGCGTCGGCCGCCGCCGCCAGCCGGTCCCGCACGTGGGGCACATCGTCCTCCTCGAGCAGCCACAGGCGCATGGCGCGGCCACCCGACCCGCGCCGCGTTCGGCGGAGGTCCTCGAGGTGGCGCACCGACCGGTCGGCCGTGGCCGCGGCCAGCCCCAGCGGCACGCGCCAGGTCGCCTCGGCGGCCGGCCTGGCCAGCAGCGCGGCGTGCACCGCGCGGGTGGCCAGGAGCTCCGGGCGCCGGCGGGCGGACGCCTCGACGACCTGCACCGGGAGGTCGTGGTCACGGCCGGCCAGGTCGAGGCCGGCGAGGTCGCGCACGTCCCACCCCGCCGGGACGGCCAGCGGCCACGGCACGAGGTGCGCCTCATCGGCGTCCTGCACCAGCGTCTCGGCGAGGTCGGAGAGCCGTCGCGCCGTCGGCAGCACCCGGCTACCGAGCACGGTGGGGGCGGGGCGCCGTCCGTCGCGGTCGAGGACCCGGCCGCCGAGGTGCGCCTCGAGCGCCGCGACCCGACGGCTCACGACCGACTGCGAGACGCCCAGGCGGGCCGCGCCACTAGTGAAGCTGCCGCGCTCGACGACGCTGACGAAGGCCTGGCAGGCCGCGACGAGGTCCACGGCGCCACCCTATGCACGATCCGCATTCATGCGTCCGAATCGGTCTTGGACCGCATCGCCCCCCCTCGCGCAGGCTGCGGGCATGACCCCGACCAGAGCCCCGTCCCCCGCCCGCACCCGTCGCCCCTCCGTCGTCGTCGCCAGCCTCGCCACCGCCGCCGCCGTGGCGCTCCCCGCCGCCGCCTGCGCCACCGTCGACGGGACGTCACCCTCGGCCGTGTCCTCCCCCATGTCCTCCCCCGCGGCCTCCCCCGCGGCCTCCCCAGCGGCCTCCGCCCTTTCCTTCGCCCCGGGAGTCGACCGGTCCGCGGCGCGTGCCCGCTTCGCCGCGCTCGAGCAGGAGCGCGACGCCCGCCTCGGCGTCTACGCGGTCGACACCGGCACCGGCCGCAGCGTCGCCTACCGCGGCGGCGAGCGGTTCGCGTACGCCTCGACCATCAAGGCGCTCGCCGCGGGCGCGGTGCTCGACGACCTGTCGCGGCGGGAGCTCGGCGAGCGGGTGCGTTGGACCGAGGCCGACCTGGTCGAGTACTCCCCCGTGACCGAGCTGCACGTCGAGGACGGGCTGACCGTACGGCAGGTCATCGACGCGGCGATCACCGTCAGCGACAACACCGCCGGCAACCTCCTCTTCGGCCTCGTCGGCGGACCTGCTGCCCTGGACGCCGCGCTGGCCGACGACGTCGGCGATCGCACGACCGAGGTCGTGCGCCGCGAGCCCGACCTGAACACCGCGGTGCCGGGCGACCCCCGGGACACCACCACGCCCCGGGCGCTCGCGACATCCCTGGGGCGGTACGTCCTCGGCGACGTGCTCCCGGTAGCCGACCGTCGCCTGCTCGAGACCACGATGCGCCGCACCGAGACCGGCGACGCCCTCATCCGCGCCGGGGTCCCGCAAAGCTGGCGCGTCGCCGACAAGACCGGGTCCGCGGGATACGGCACCCGCAACGACCTCGCCGTGGTCCGCCCTCCCGGGGGCGACCCGATCCTCATCGCGGTAATGACGACGCACGACGAGGCAGACGCCGCGACAGACGACGCCCTCGTCGCCGACGCGACACGGGTGGTCGTCAACGCGCTCGGCTCCTGACGCCGGCCGACAGGCGATGCAGCAACAGTCAACGACCACCCGTCGGTCATCGTCGCGATCAGCCATGTGCAGAGCGGCTACTGCCTGGTCGGCGGGCGAATTGGGTCGAGCAACCGCACCTCGCGCCGCGTGCTGGTGCCCAAGCGACGAGGTAGGGGTCAAGGCCAGAAAACCAAGGCCGTCGTAGGTCGCGTCGACCCGGGCCACCTCGAGCAGGCAAGCACGCGGCATGGAACGTCATCCCCCGGCGGGCCGCCCAGAGCCAAGACACAGTTCCCGGGTGACAGTCGGTCACTGGCACGCTCCGCGAGCCGATGGGCTCGCGGAGCCTGTCGGTACGGGATAGGGGTCGCCACCTCGCCATCGATGGTCGTGGTCGACGCGCAGCTGTCGACGTGGACGCTCTCCCAGTGCGTATCTGGCGCCGAGTTCCTATCCCCGTCCGCGTCGGTGCCCACGACGCTCGGTCGGTGCGTGGCGGGAGAGCTGTCGCAGCGCGGTGATCGAGGGTTGGAACAGGTAGGCGCCCCCACTGGTGGTCACGAAGCGTTTCATCATGGTGATGTGGTCGGGCTTTCCGCCTGGGAGGGTCATCGTGCGTGTCGCCTGTGCTTGTCCGATCACCAGGTCATGGCCGGCGCCCGTGTCCGGCGCGTCAGGGTCGTTGACCCAGTCGCGTTGGACGAACTCGAACTGGCGCTCGATCGAGGTCTGGTAGGCCAGGAACAGCAGGCCCCGGTCATGGGGAAAGCCGGGGGCGGCGCCGGTCTGCGAAGTGGCTGGAGCGTCCTGGTCGTAGGAGAGTCCGAACGGAATGCCCCGCCGCAGCAGGCGGTGTGTCTGGGTGTCGGACTCACCGCCGGTGGGTGTGTTGTCGTCGCGGGGGTAGGTCTTGCGGACGTGGGCGGCCAGCGGGACCACGCCGCCGTCGATGTCGTCGCCGAACTCGAAGTTGTTGATTCGAGAGTCCTCGAGCAGCGAGGGGTCGGCGACCGCGGGGTCACCGGCGGTGGTGTCCAGCCCTGCAGGCTGGTCCTCGGTGTGCTCGAGCGGGGCGCCGCTGGGATATCGCCCGACGATCTTGGCCCCGAGCTGCTCATCACTCACACCCTGGGCTCGTGCGGTCTCGCTGACGAAGGAGCGAAAGCCCGCGACGTCCTGGGTGAGGCGGCGGAAGACCAGGTAGGCCCCGTCGGCGGTCCAGGCTGGTCCGTTGCGAGCCTCAGGTCCCGGGTCCGGGTTCACCCCGCCCGGGTGATCGGGGTGCTCGGTGGCGATCTGGGTCGGGTAGCCGAGCACGAACTCCCCGGGCCACAGGAGGTCCTGACCCGGCAGGCCCTGGTCGGGGTCGTCAGGGTTCTGGGGCTCCGTAAAGCCACGGATGCCGGGTTGGGAGATCCCGTCGCGGAACCCGAAGTGCTCGTGGCCGGCCTGGTCCTCACGCACCCGGCCCTCCTGGTCGAAGATGACCGCGAGCCCGGCGGCGGTCATCTCACGGCGCTGCTTGCGGGTCAAGGTCTCCAGCGCGGTGGGGTCGTCAGCGGCCAGGATGAGCACACCATGGAGGTCGCTCGAGGCGAACGGGCCGACCCAGGACGAAGGCGCGCTCTGATCGACGTCACCGATCCGTGCCGCGCGGGCGGCCATCCCTTGGCGGAAGTCGGCTGGGAAGCGTGCCAGGTCGCGGTCCTTCACGTCCAAGGCGGCCAGGCCGGTGTAGGTGAAGGCGACGTTGATCCATTGGGAGGTGGGCGCCTGTGCCTCGTTGCCGCGGCGCGCTCGAGCCTTTTTGAAGAGTCGGTTGAAGCCGGCCACCTCCCCCCCGGTGGCGACCTCGTCGACCATGTCGGCCAACCACTGACGTGCTGCAGCGGGTCGTCCCAGGCCGAAGACCAGGAAACGCTGATGGTCCTTGTTGAACCCGCCGAGGACGTTGCCCTGGATGTTGTCCAGCGCCAATGGTGTCTCAACCGAGCTGGAGGCCGGACCTGGCGCGGAAGCTCCGGTGGCGACGGTAGCGACGGTGGCGTCGGAGGCATCGGCATGTGCGGCCTGGCCCAGCACGGCACTGCCCCCTGCGGTCGCGATCATGGTCCGTCGGCTGAGCACATGGGGGGTGTGATCGATCATGCGGGCGATGCTGACGGCTGTGGATGTCCGCGCGCTGGCCGCAGTCTGTCCCTCCCCTGTGGATCGAGCGCAGCTCGAACCCAGGTGACCTGCGCAGACCTCGGACTGCCCGGGTACTGCTGCTCGACAGCCCGATGGGAAGCGGTGCGAGAGGACTGGCGCGGCGGCTGGGTCGCACCAGCGGCAGACCCGCATTACGAACCTTCATCGGTCAGCGATCCCTTTGCGGAAACCCGGCGGCGATGCCAATGATCTCCACCAACCGGTCGAATCTCGATTCGATCCGGTAGCGGTTCGGCTTGCGGGACGGCTCAACGGGGCGCGGGACGGGCCCGCGACCGGACCGCCGAGACTCGCTGCTCCCGCCGCCTCTGGGCATAGGGTCTTCCGCTGCGGACATGCCGGTCACCGTCTGTTCTACTGAGCCATGGTCCAACCTCCCAAGCGCATCCCCGGCGAACGCAACCCCGTACCCGACGCGGACGCACCCACGCGCGTCGCCCGAGAGAGTTGGATGGGTGGCCACGACCATGGGATTGCCCGCGCGATCACCGCCATCCTCGACTGGCGCAAGGACCGGAAGTCACGGATCCGTCGGTAGTCGGAGTCGCCCATTTCAAGGACGGGTCGGTCGGCCGCACATGAGCAGGCGCAGCCGTCCGCATGGGTGACCTGAACGCACTCTCACGCCCGTCCGGAAAGGGAATGGCTTCGTAGCAGCGCCGACGTCGACCCAAGGGTCAGATCATCTGGACGACGATGCTTGGTCGAGGTACCGGACCTTGCTCAATCGCCGTCCCCGTCGGGGCTGTCGCCGCCACCGCCCGGGCCGCCGAACGGGTTCTCTGCAACAGACTGGTGGGCAACCGTTGCGTCTGACGGAATCTGAGGGGGCAGGTTCTTGAACTGCTCCGCCGCCTCGAGAGCGTCAACTCCTGAATCGTTCGGTTCTCCCATAGAACGATCATGCACCCCACTTCGCCGATCGACCATCCGTACTGGTCACGCTCCGCGTGCCGATCCGCTTGTGGCCATGGCACGCGCGTTGAGACCATCGAGACCATGTCGTCGATGGCCTTCAGGGAGTACCTCGACGAGCACGATGAATCGCTCGCGCTGTTCGAGCAGCTGCGGCGCGCGATCGTAGAGATCGGCCCGGTCGACGAGCGAGAGTCCAAGAGCCAGGTTGCGTTTCGGCGTCGCCGGACGTTCGCCCTGGCCTGGGCGCCGGGGCAGTACCTCGGCAAGCGCGGCGCCCCGCTGGTCCTCTCCGTCGTGTTGCCCGAGCGCGACGCCGATTCACGTTGGAAAGAGGTTGTCGAACCGTGGCCCGGCGTATTCATGCACCACCTCGAGCTTCATGACATCGACGACATCGACGACCAGACGGAGGCGTGGATCAAGCGCGCCTACGACGCGGCGCAGTAGCCCCTGGCCCCCACGCCCCCGTCACGTGCCGTTGGCGGATCGGCAGGCAGAGCGCGCCGCAAGCCGATCCTCCGGCTGGACCTCCAGGTCGAGCTGCTCAGGCGCCCGGGGCGTCGCCGCAAGCCGTTTCGGCTTGCGGCACGACCGGATCTGCGACAGCCAGCTGCCCGGCGATGACCTGACCGGACCAGGCGCTACGTTTGCGACGTGTCGGCCTCGGAACGCGTACTCCGCAGCCATCAGGCTGCTGGATGGCTACCCGCTCAGGGTCGGGCAGACGTCGTACTGGCCGGGGTGCCCCCCGTCGCTCCGTCACCAATCTGCCTGGTCCGACTACTGGTGACCCGCGGGAAGAGCATTCTCGCGCAGGCCCGTTCTGACGGCGGAGGGCTCGACATCCCGACGCGCGAAGTCCGGGATGGGGCATGGCAGGAACCGGTTGCGGATCTGCTGCGCCAGACCGTGACCAGCACCGACCGCCAACCACGGTTGCTGGGCTACGTGCACAACGACGTTCCCGATGCGCCCGCGAGCTATCCGTGGCCCGCACCACACGCCTACTTCGCCGTCTGGCACTGCCCGGTGCAAGTGGACCAGGACGCACCTGGGAGGTGGCTCGGGCCGGCTGAAGCCGAAGTGGAGATGTGTGGCCGCCATTGGTGGCCGCTGGCTGCGCATGCGACACGCACGGCGGACCATCACGGCCATCCGGGACGCGGCCACGCGCAGTGACGAGGTCGGGCGGACGGTCCGCCCTGAGCTGGGTGACGGGGTGTTCTCCTGGTCTGTCGACGCGACGGCGACGTGCTGGTCGTCGGCTCCACGACGCAGTGGAGCTACGACGACACCTCGGCGCGCACGTCAGCCATCGGTGCGGATGAAGCACCACACCAGACCGAAGCACTCTGCGTCGAGGTCACTCCGACGGATCCAGACCTCGAGGTGGCGCCCGCCGTGGAACCAGTCGGCGTCGGTGAATTGGCGAGGGTTGATGTCGGCCAGCAGGACGTGCGCGTCGTCGCCGGTCACGGGGAGGGCTGCGTTCAGCACCTCGACGTGGTCCGGGTTGGTCTCGACGTAGCCGACACCGCCCAGGTGTGAGAGCGGCTGGGCCGGTACGTACCCCGGCGCCCACGGGTCTCCTTGCGGCTCATCGGGGTCTGTTGGCCTGAGGGAGCGGCCGGCGATGTTGCGGGTCGTGGGCCACCCGTCGAGATAGGCACGCAGACGCACGTAGCGTTCGAGCTCGCCGTCACTCAACGAGCTGACATCCAGGGGCGACGGGATGGTGGGGGCGATGTCGGCGTTGATGGGGACTGCGGCGACCCGGTCCTCCTCGGGGAGGTCCTGCGGCCACGGCGCCGAGGTGGCGCTCTCTCGCAGCTCACCATCCGGGTCTGCCAGCCACCGAACCTGCCACGCGTGCAGGTCTCCGTCGCTCGGCTCCCCGCAGGTGGTCAGGTCGTGGAAGATCTGCAGGATCCCGGTCTCGGGCAGACCTGCCCTCGCGAGGTCGACGACGTTGTCGGCCTCCTCGTCGAGCGCCACTGGAGGACGTGGCAAAGGGCGGTCCTGTCGTCGCGCCGGGGCCAGTCGTCCCCCGAGACGCTCACGGGAGTGCCCGCAAACCAGGACCACTGGTAGTCCAGCTGCTCGTGGGCGTAGTCCGGGTCGTCGACCAGCCGAGAGGCGACAGGCAGCACCAGCGCCGCCTTGGCCGGCATCACCGCGCTGGGAAGCCCGACCTCGAGCTGGTCCGCGAACGCAACAGGGTCATCCAGGGCCAGCATCGGGTCAGGGGTCACGACACCGCGAACGAAGTCGCGGAAACCTACCGGCGGTGTGTCGCTGCCACCGCCCTTGAGCCGTACGACGTCTCGTAGCGCTGCGAGCACGCCGGGTGTGTCTCGGGCGGTCGCCTCAACGCGCGCAGCCAGGGCCGCGTACTGCTGCTGCTCCTCGTCCTGGCTCAGCGATGGCGCGACTCGCGCGTAGCGCTGCCACGCCTCGATGAGCTCCCTGATGACCTGCTCCACGCAACGCCTACCCTCTCGTTCGCGGCCTGACGAGCCACGACTCCACACCGCTGATGTGCACCGTCACCCACGACCGCACCAGGTCGGCGTTGCCGAGGACCATGGCGTCGACGATGGCCCGGTGCTCGGCCAGGGTGCGCTCGACGCTGTTCTCCTCGGTCAGCCCGCGCCAGATCCGGGCGCGCAGGGTCCGCCCGGAGAGACTCTCGAGCAGCGTGCTCAGGTAGGTGTTGCCGGAGAGCTCGCAGATGAGGCCGTGGAAGGTGACGTCGTGGGCGACGAGGTCCTCCACCGAGGTCTGCGGCCCCACCTCCTCGAGCATCGCGGTCAGCCGCTCCAGGTCGCCGGGCGTCGCCTTGAGCGTCGCCATGGCGGCCGCGGCGGGCTCGAGCAGCCGTCGCACCTCGAACAGGTCGAGGATCGTGTGGTCCTGGTGGATGTCGATGACGAAGGACATCGCCTCCAGCAGCAGCGACGGCTCGAGACTCGTGACGAACGTGCCGTCGCCGCGCCGTACGTCGAGGACCCGGATCAGCTCCAGCGCCTTGACCGCCTCGCGCAGCGAGTTGCGGGACAGACCGAGGGCCTCGCTGAGCTCTTTCTCCGGTGGGAGCCGGTCGCCGGGCCGCAGCTCGCCGCTGAGCAGCATCTCCTTGATCTTGACGATCGCCTCGTCGGTCACGGCCACGGAAGAGATCCTACCTCTCTGGTTGCTGCAACAGGCTCCACAACGGGCTCGCGACCGGGTCCGACGCCTGAGTAGTCGTCCGGGACGTCGAACAGCGGCCCGACCGTCGCCTGCCACCCCAGGTTGGCCGGCAGGTCGCGCAGCGCTGCCCGCATCGCGGCGTAGTCCTCGACCTCGACGAGGTGGAAGACGTCGCGCCCGTCGCGCCAGATGCGCCAGTCGTGGACGCCGTGCTCGCGCAGCGCGCTCGCCACGTCCTCGGGGATCTCCCGGTGCAGCCGGTCGTAGTCGGGCTCGCAGCCCGCCCGCAGCACGGTGTGCAGGGCCACCGTCTCCATGACGCTCCTCCTCAGGTCCGGGGTCGCAGGCGCAGGTCGTGCATGCCGCCGTCGACGTGCAGCACGGTGCCCGCGGTCGAGCCCGACCGGGGGCTGGCCAGGTAGGCCACGGCACCCGCCACCTCGTCGGCCGTGACCAGACGCCCGTGCGGCTGGCGGGCGTTGAGGGCCGCGAGCTCACCCGCGGGGTCGGGCGCCTGGGCGAGCAGCCGCTGGACCCAGGGCGTGTCGGCCGTGCCGGGGGCCACGCAGTTGACCCGGACGCCCTCCGGCAGGTGGTCGGCGGCCATCGCCCGGGTCAGCGCGTGCACCGCACCCTTGCTCGCGCTGTAGAGGGCCCGCTGCGGGAGTCCGTCGGTGCCGGCGATCGATCCCACGTTGACGACGGCCCCGGCGGCCGAGCGCCGCAGGTGCGGCAGGGCGGCGCGGGTGGTGCGCACGATGCCGAGCAGGTTGACGTCGAGGACGCGGCGCCACTCGTCGTCGGGGTTGTCCGCGATCGTGCCCTGCGCCCCGATCCCGGCGTTGTTGACGACCACGTCGAGGCCGCCGTACTCGGCGACGACCTGCTCGACGGCGGCGACGACCGAGGCGTCGTCCGCCACGTCGGCGCGCACCCCGAGCACCCCCTCGGGGACGGCGGACGGATCGAGGTCGAGGGCCGCGACGCGCGCGCCGCGTCGCCGCAGCTCGTCGACGATGGCCGCCCCGATGCCGGACGCGCCGCCGGTCACGGCGGCGACCAGCCCGCTGAAGTCGTGCGTGCTGTCGGTGCTCATGCGCCCTCCCCCGCGTGCGCGACCAGGACCTGCCGCTGCCGGCCGAGGCCCTCGATCTCGAGCTCGACCACGTCGCCGTCCCCGAGGTAGGGGAAGCGGCCGGAGAGCGCGACGCCCTCGGGAGTGCCGGTGAGGACCACGTCGCCGGGGTCGAGGACGAGGTACTGGCTCAGGTGGTGGATGGCCTCGGCCACCGGGAAGATCTGGTCGGCGGTGGTGGAGTCCTGCCGCGGCTCGCCGTTGACCCAGCTGCGCAGGCCCAGGGTCTGCGGGTCGACCTCGTCGGCGGTGACCAGCCACGGGCCCAGCGGGCTGAACCCGGCACAGCACTTGCCCTTGCTCCACTGACCGCCCGACACCGCGATCTGGAAGTCGCGCTCGGAGAGGTCGTTGGCCACCACGTAGCCGGCGACGTGCTCGAGGGCCTGCTCCGGCGAGTCGAGGTACGACGCCTGCTTCCCGATGACGACGCCGAGCTCGACCTCCCAGTCGGTCTTGGTGCTCCCCCGCGGGATCGTGACCTCGTCGTAGGGGCCGACCACGGTGTTCGGCGTCTTGAGGAAGATGATCGGCACCTCCGGCGGGGCCGACCCCGACTCGGCCGCGTGGCGGCGTAGTTCATCCCGATGCAGATCAGCGCGCCCGGCTTCGGCACCGGCGCACCGATGCGGAGCGAGTCGCCGCCCTCGAGCGCGGGCAGGCTGCCGGCGGCCACGGCCTCGCGGAGCCGCTCGGCACCGTCGCCGGCCCAGAACGCCGCGTCGAAGTCGGCGCTCACCCCCCGGGCGTCGAGCAGGCCGTCCTCGGTGACCACGGCCGGGATCTCGGCTCCCGGTGGTCCTACGCGTGCCAGCTTCACTGGTCCTCCTTCGCTGAGTACGGCGCCCGGCAGATCGGATCTCTGGCTCGGGATTGTGCCGCGAGAGTCGGGGTCGATTTACATCCGATTCACATCTTGACGGCTCAGACATCGGATGTCTACGCTGTGAGTCCCATCACCCCGAGGAGTCTCGTTGAGCAAGATCACCGCCCTGCGGACCGACGACGTGCGGTTCCCGACGTCGTCCACGCTCGACGGCTCCGACGCCATGAACCCCGACCCCGACTACTCGGCGGCCTACCTCCGGCTGGAGACCGACGACGCCGACGGCCACGCCGGCCACGGCTTCGTGTTCACCATCGGTCGCGGCAACGACGTGCAGCTCGCCGCGATCGCGAGCCTCGCCGGCCATGTCGTCGGACGCGACGTCGACGAGCTGCTCAGCGACCTCGGAGGTTTCTGGAACGAGCTCGTGCACGACTCCCAGCTGCGCTGGCTGGGCCCCGAGAAGGGCGTCATGCACATGGCCATCGGGGCCGTGACCAACGCGCTGTGGGACCTGCGCGCCAAGCGGGCCGGCCTGCCGCTGTGGCAGCTGCTGGGCAGGCTCACCCCCGAGGAGATCGTCGACCTGGTCGACTTCCGCTACCTCCAGGACGTGCTGACCCGCGAGGACGCGCTCGAGATCCTCGAGAAGGCGGAGCCCGGTCGCGCCGAGCGCGAGGAGCAGCTGCTCGCCACCGGCTACCCGGCGTACACGACGACGCCGGGGTGGCTCGGCTACGACGACGACAAGCTCGTCCGGCTGTGCCGCGAGGCCGTCGCCGACGGGTTCCGCCAGATCAAGCTCAAGGTCGGCGCGGACCTCGACGACGACGTCCGACGTCTGGCGCTGGCCCGCGCGACGGTCGGCCCCGCCATCGCCATCGCGGTCGACGCCAACCAGCGCTGGGAGGTCGCAGGAGGCGATCACCTGGATGGCCGCCCTGGCGCCGTACGACGTGGCCTGGATCGAGGAGCCGACGAACCCCGACGACATCCTGGCCCACGCCGCGATCGCCCGCGGGGTCGCACCGATCCCGGTGGCGACCGGTGAGCACATGGCCAACCGCGTGATGGCCAAGCAGTTCCTGCAGGCCGGAGCGCTCGAGGTGCTCCAGCTCGACGCCACCCGCGTCGGCGGGGTGAACGAGAACATCGCGATGCTCCTGCTCGCCGCCAAGTTCGGCGTCCGCGTCTGCCCCCACGCCGGCGGCGTCGGGCTCTGCGAGGTCGTGCAGCACCTGTCGATGTTCGACTTCGTCGCCGTCTCGGGCACCCTCCAGGGTCGGATGATCGAGTTCGTGGACCACCTCCACGAGCACTTCGTCACCCCGGTCGACGTCGCGGGCGGCTGCTACGGCGCCCCGACGGCCGCCGGCTCGGGCGCCGAGATGCACCAGGGATCGATCGACCGCTACCGGTACGCCCCATGCCTGAGCTCGACACGGCCGCGACTCGGCCTGGGGGAGCCGGGATCGGCAACCACCGGGTGGCCCTCGACGAGCCCGCCGCGCAGGCGCTGCTCGAGGCGGCGTGGACCGCCGGCGTGCGCCTGTTCGACACCGCGCCCCACTACGGCCTCGGCCTCTCCGAGCGGCGGCTCGGCGCCTTCCTCGCCGGACGCGCCCGCGACGAGTTCCGGGTCTCGACCAAGGTCGGACGCCGCCTGGTCGCGCAGGACAACCCGACCGGCGCGCTGGACGACGAGGGCTTCGCGGTCCCCGCCGACCTGCGCCGCGGAGTGGGACTTCTCCGAGGCGGGCATCCGCGCCTCGCTGGAGGAGTCACTGGCAGCGGCTCGGCCTCGACCACGTCGACGTCGCCTACCTCCACGACCCCGAGCGCTGGGACCTCGAGCAGGGCCTCGACTCCGGGCTCCGGGCCCTGGCCGGGCTCCGCGACGAGGGCCTGGTCCGCAGCCATCGGCGTCGGCTCGATGAGCACCGAGGCGCTGCTGGCGGCGGCCCGCACCGGGCTCGTCGACGAGCTGATGGTGGCCGGGCGATACACCCTGCTCGACCGGTCCGCCGAGCGCGAGCTGCTCCCGCTGTGCGCGGAGTCCGGCATCGAGGTCGTCGCCGCGGCCGTCCTCAACAGCGGGCTGCTGGCCGGCCACCCGGCGCCGACGTCCACCTTCGACTACGACGTGGTGCCCGCCGACGTGCTGGCCCGGGCCCTGCGCCTCGACGAGCTGTGCGACGCCGCCGGCGTGCCGCTGGCCGCCGCGGCCCTGCAGTTCCCCCTCCGGCACCCGGCCGTCCAGCGGGTCGTCGTCGGTGCGGTCGACGCCGAGCAGCTCGCGGCCACCCTGGCGCTGCTCGCCACCCCGGTGCCCGTCACGCTCTGGGACCGGCTCGAGCGGGCCGGCGCCCCGGCCGAGGGAGCCTCGCGATGACCGTCGTCGACGCCCACCTCCACGTCTGGGACCTCGCGCAGGGCGACTACGCCTGGCTCGGCCCCCAGCACGGCGAGCTGCACCGCTCGTTCCTCCCCGACGAGGCCGGGCGCGAGCTCGCCGCGGCCGGCGTCGCGTCGGCGGTCCTGGTCCAGGCCGAGGACTCGGTGCGCGAGACCCGCTACCTCCTGCGGGTGGCCGAGCGAGCACCCGTGGGTCCACGGCGTCGTCGGCTGGGTCCGGCTCGACGACCCCGACCGCGCCGCCGCAGCAGCTCGACGAGCTGCAGCACCCGGCCCTGCGCGGCATCCGGCACCTGGTGCACGACGACCCGCGCCCCGACTTCCTCGACCTCGCCCCGGTGCGCCGCAGCCTGGCGATCCTCGCCGAGCGCGGCCTCGTGCTCGACGTGCCCGACGCCTGGCCCCGGCACCTCGAGGGCGTCGCCCGCGTGGCCGCGGCCGTGCCCGAGCTCACCGTGGTCGTCGACCACCTCGCCAAGCCCCCGCGCGGCAGCGACGACCTCGCCGGCTGGGCGCAGCTGCCTGCGCCGGGTCGCCGAGCACCCCGGGGTCGTCGCCAAGCTGTCCGGTCTCCACGTGCCCGGCCAGCCGTTCACGTCCGACGCCCTGCGTCCGGTGCTGGACGTCGCGCTCGAGGCCTTCGGCGCCGACCGGCTGATGTTCGGGAGCGACTGGCCGATGACGACCTCGGTCGGCGGCTACCCGGCCGCGCTCGCGGTCGTCGAGGGCCTCGTCGCCGAGCTGTCGGCCCACGAGCAGCGGGCCGTGTGGAGCGACACCGCCACCCGTGTCTACGGCAAGCGTCTACGGCAGGAGAGAGCATGAGTGAGCTGCTGCTCGAGGCGACCGGCGTCGCCAAGGGCTTCCCCGGCGTCCAGGCCCTGAGCCAGATGCACCTCGACCTCCGCTACGGCGAGGTGCTGGCCCTCGTCGGCGAGAACGGCGCCGGCAAGTCGACGCTGATGAAGCTGCTCTCCGGCATCCACACCGCCGACGAGGGCGAGTTCCGGCTGCACGGCGAGCCGCTACCGGCCCAGCGACCCCAGCGCCGCGCTGGCCAGCGGCGTCAGCATCATCCACCAGGAGTTCAACCTGATGCCCCACCTCACGGTGGCGCAGAACATCTTCATCGGTCGCGAGCCGCGCAACGGCCGGTTCGTCCTGTCCGAGCGGGCGTTGAACCACCGTGCGGCCGAGCTGCTCGACCGGCTCGGCATCCGGCTCGACCCGAAGCAGCTGGCCGGCGCACCTCACGGTGGCCAAGCAGCAGATGGTGGAGATCGCCAAGGCGCTCGCCTTCGAGCCGCAGGTGCTGATCATGGACGAGCCCACGGCCGCCCTCAACGACGCCGAGGTGGCCACCCTCCACGACCTCATCCGCCGGTTCACCACCGACCGCACCGGGGTCATCTACATCTCGCACCGGATGGACGAGCTGAAGGCGGTCACCGACCGGATCACCGTGATCCGCGACGGGCAGTTCGTCAAGACGCTCGACACCGCGGCGACCTCGGTCGCCGAGGTGGTCTCGCTGATGGTCGGCCGGGGGCTCGTCGAGGACGCCCGCCCGGTCGGGGTCCGTGACGACCGAGAGGTCGTGCTCTCGGTGCGCGGGCTGAGCACCAAGTCGATGCTCCAGGACGTCTCCTTCGACCTGCGCCGCGGGCGAGATCCTCGGCTTCGCCGGGCTGATGGGCGCCGGTCGCACCGAGGTCGCCCGCGCCCTCGTCGGCGCCGACCGGACGCACCGGGCACGGTCGAGCTCCACGGCCGCCCGGTGGCGCTGCGCAACCCGGCGGAGGCCGCCCGGCGCGGCATCGGCTACCTGTCCGAGGACCGCAAGCACCTCGGCCTGCTGCTCGAGCAGGACGTCAGCGCCGAACATCGCCCTGCCCTCCCTGGGCGAGCGGTTCAGCCGCGCGGGCTGGGTGCGGTCGCGCGACATCCGGCAGACCGCCCGCAACTTCGTCGAGAGCCTGCGCATCAAGACCCCGTCGGAGAAGCAGCTCACCAAGAACCTCTCCGGGGGCAACCAGCAGAAGGTGGTCATCGCCAAGTGGCTCGTCAAGGACTGCGACATCCTGATCTTCGACGAGCCGACCCGGGGCATCGACGTCGGCGCCAAGGCCGAGATCTACGCGCTGCTCAACGACCTCGCCGCGGCGGGCACGTCGATCATCATGATCAGCTCCGAGCTCCCCGAGGTGCTGCGCATGTCGCACCGCGTCCTGGTCATGGCGGAGGGGCGGGTCAGCGGCGTCCTCGAGGCGGCCGAGGCCACCCAGGAGTCGGTCATGCACCTGGCCACGCTGCGTCCCCTCTCCGGCGACCTCGTCACCGCCGGCCCTGCTTCGCCCACCTCGGCCCCGTCCACGCGCGTCAAGGAGTGACCTCGCCATGAACAACGCCCAGCTCACCAGCAAGGAGCACAGCGCAGGATCGGCGGTCGACGCTGTCGAGGCCAACCTGTTCGCGGTCCTCCGCGACCGGCTCCAGCAGCTCCTCGCGTTCGCGAGCCTGATCGTGATCGGTGCCTACTTCAGCTTCGCCAGCCCGGTCTTCTTCACCTGCAGCAACATCACCTCGATCCTGTTCAGCACCGTGGTGATCGGGTGCCTCGCGGTCGGCACCACGTTCGTCATCATCACCGGCGGCATCGACCTGTCCATCGGCACCGGGATGGCGCTGTGCGCGGTGATGTCGGGGGTCTTCGTGGTCAACCTCGGCCTCCCGGTCGCGCTCGGGGTCGTGCTGGCCATCTGCTTCGGCGGCCTGGTCGGGTTCGTCAACGGGTTCAACGTCGCCGTGCTCGGGTTGCCACCCTTCATCGCCACCCTCGCGATGATGCTGGTCGCCGAGGGGCTCGCGCTGGTCATCTCCGGCAGCTCGCCGATCTACTTCAACGACGCCCCGTCGTACACCAAGATCTCCACCGGCGAGCTGCTCCCGGGCGTGCCCAACGCCGTGCTGATCCTGTTCGTCGTCTGCCTGGTCGCCGCCTTCCTGCTGGCCAAGACCGTGCTCGGCCGCTACACCTACGCGATCGGCAGCAACGAGCACGCCACCGAGCTCTCCGGCATCCACGTCGGCCGGTGGAAGATCCTGATCTACACCCTCGCCGGCCTGTTCATCGGGCTCGCCGGGGTGATGATCTCGGCGCGCCTCGGCTCCGCCCAGCCGGCCACCGGCATGGGCTACGAGCTCCAGGCGATCGCCGCCGTCGTCATCGGCGGCACGTCGCTGAGCGGCGGCAAGGGCACCATCCTCGGCACCGTGATCGGAGCGCTGATCATCTCGGTGCTCAACAACGGCCTGCAGATCCTGTCGATCGCCCAGGAGTGGCAGAGCGTCATCCTCGGCATCGTCATCCTCGTCGCCGTCTACGCGGACATGGCCCGCAAGAAGGAGGCCTAGCCCGCGCCACGAGCAGACCCGTCGTCGACTCGGCGCCGGCGAGGCCTCAGCACCTCCAGCACGTCCCGATCCATCCGACAGCAGACCCAGCACAACCAAGGAGAAGCAGCATGAAGATCCGCCAACTGGCCGCTGCCGTGGCCGTCACCACCCTCGGCCTCGCGCTCACCGGCTGCAGCGAGTCGACCGACAGCGCCTCCGGGGGCGACAGCGACCAGCCCTACGTCGCCATCGTGTCCAAGGGCTTCCAGCACCAGTTCTGGCAGGCCGTGAAGCAGGGAGCCGAGGACGAGGCCGAGCGGCAGGGCGTCCGCATCACGTTCGAGGGTCCGGCCGCCGAGACCGAGGTCGAGGAGCAGATCACCATGCTCACCAACGTCCTCGCGAAGAAGCCCGACGCGATCGGCTTCGCGGCCCTGGACAGCCAGGCGGCGGCTCCCCTGCTCGACCAGGCCGAGGGAGAAGGGATCCCCGTGATCGCCTTCGACTCCGGCGTCGAGAGCGACATCCCCGTGACCACGGCTGCGACCGACAACCTCGCCGCCGCGGCCGAGGCGGCGAAGCACATGAGCGAGCTGGTGGGCGGTTCCGGCAAGGTGGCGATGATCGTCCACGACCAGACCAGCCTCACCGGCCAGCAGCGTCGCGACGGGTTCATCGACTGGATGGAGGCCAATGCTCCTGACATCGAGCTGCTCCCCGTGCAGTACGGCGAGGGCGACCAGGCCAAGTCCGCTGACATCGCCAAGTCGATCATCGCCGCCAACCCCGACCTCAAGGGCATCTACGGCTCCAACGAGGGCTCGGCCATCGGCGCCGTCAAGGGCGCCGAGGAGTCCGGCGCCGAGGGTGTGACGATCGTCGGCTTCGACTCCGGCCAGGCCCAGCTCGACGCGATCTCCTCCGGTGTCGAGGCGGGGGCGATCACCCAGAACCCCGTCGGCATGGGCGAGGAGCTGGTCAAGGCGGCCGTCGCGGCGATGGACGGCGAGGAGCTCCCGGAGACCATCGACACCGGCTTCTACTGGTACGACGCGAGCAACATCGAGGACGAGGAGATCCAGGCGGTTCTCTACGAGTGACCTGACCGCGCCACTCGTCCGCGGCCGCGTCGGTCCCGGGGTCCACCCCGGGTCGGCGCGGCCGCCCACGTCCCGCGCCCCGGGACGACGCCCGAGCCACCCCGAGGAGACACCGTGACCCGCCGCCAGCTGCCCCGTGCCCATGACCTGGCCCCACTGCTCAAGTTCAAGCGGCCCGAGCTCTCCCCCAAGCGCCGGCGGCTGGAGAGGGCGCTGACCGTCGAGGACCTGCGCCGGGTCGCCAGACGACGTACGCCGAAGGCCGCGTTCGACTACACCGACGGGGCCGCGGACGGCGAGGTCTCCCTCGCCCGCGCCCGCGAGGGCTTCGCCGACGTCGAGTTCGTGCCCTCGATCCTGCGCGACGTCTCGACCGTCGACACCTCGCGCGAGGTGCTCGGCGGCCGGGTCGCGCTGCCGTTCGGGATAGCCCCCACGGGCTTCACCCGGATGATGCAGACCGAGGGCGAGATCGCCGGGGCCACCGCGGCTGCCGCCGCCGGCATCCCGTTCTCGCTCTCCACCATGGGCACCACGTCGATCGAGGACGTCGCGGCGGCTGCGCCCGCCGCCTCGGGAGCCCGCAACTGGTTCCAGCTGTACATGTGGAAGGACCGCGAGCGGTCGATGGCCCTGGTCGACCGGGCCGCGGCAGCCGGGTTCGACACGCTGCTCGTCACCGTCGACGTGCCGGTCGCCGGCGCCCGGCTCCGCGACGTCCGCAACGGCATGACGATTCCCCCGAGGCTCTCGGCGCGCACCGTGGCCAACGCCGTCCCCCGGCCGGCCTGGTGGTTCAACTTCCTGACCACGGAGCCGCTGGCCTTCGCCTCGCTGGACTCCTGGTCAGGAACGGTGGCGGACCTGCTGGACACGATGTTCGACCCCACCGTGACCTTCGAGGACCTGGCCTGGATCCGGGACCAGTGGCCCGGAAAGATCTCGGTCAAGGGCGTGCAGAGCGTCGCCGACGCCTGCCGGCTCGCCGACGCCGGTGTCGATGCGATCGTGCTGTCCAACCACGGCGGCCGCCAGCTCGACCGGGCCCCCGTCCCGTTTCACCTGCTGCCGGAGGTCGTGCAGGCGCTCGGGAGCAGCGGCTCGGACCTCGAGGTCCACCTCGACACCGGGATCATG
>CAWCGS010000011.1:0-36017 GCA_963795135.1 uncultured Actinomycetota bacterium | reverse complement strand
TGGCGCCGGCTCGGCCCGAGGGCCCAGCCCGGGGATCAGCCCTGGCGCTGCTTGTGACGCGGGTTCTCGCAGATGACCATGACTCGGCCGTGGCGACGGATCACCTTGCACTTGTCACAGATCGGCTCGACGCTGGGGTTGACCTTCATGCCAGCCCTCTCTTGTTCGTAGCGGCGTGTTACTTGTAGCGGTAGACGATCCGACCGCGGGTGAGGTCGTAGGGCGACAGCTCCACCACGACCCGGTCCTCGGGGAGGATCCGGATGTAGTGCTGGCGCATCTTGCCGCTGATGTGGGCGAGCACCTTGTGCCCGTTGCTCAGCTCGACTCGGAACATCGCGTTGGGGAGTGCCTCCACCACGGTGCCCTCGATCTCGATGACGCCTTCTTTCTTCGGCATGTCCTCCACAATCTGTCGTCCGTCGGGTGTGTCTACCGTCGGTCCGGGAACCTCCACCTGCGGGATGCTGGTGGTGGACCTCGTACGGCCGTCCCGGACACCTCGTCCCGGACACACGCCGAACCGGCTCTGAGGAGCTGGTCGACGGATGGTCCCGGGCAGCCGCGAGGCACCACGAAACAGACCCACGTTGGGCCGACACGCCAGTTTAGGTGCCGCCGACGGCAAACACGAATCGGAGCGACCCGGGGGCAGGGCGTGCGGCGGTGCTCAGTCGGTGACCCGTCCCCCCACCTGCAGCCACCAGCCGGCCGAGGCCCGGACGGCGTCCGAGCGCCGGGGGTCCTCCGCGACAGCGGCCAGCCCGGGGTGCTGCACGAGACCCAGGCACTCCACGGTGGTCAGGCTGAGCGTCGAGTCGTCGACCGCCTGGGCGAGCAGCACGTCGTCGAGCCGCAGCCCCGCGTTGCCGGCGACGAGCAGGGCCTGGGGCGAGGCGTGGGGGCGGGTGGCGTCGAACCAGGTCTGCAGCTGCTCACGGCCCCGAGGGACCTGGAGGTGGCGCAGCCCGCGGAGCGCACCGGCACGGGTGGTCTCGTCGAAGCCCTCGACGCTCAGGCAGGCGAGCCGGCACTGGAGGGCGTCGACCAGCGGCGAGGCCATCAGCAGGAACGCCGCGGCGTGCACCCGCGTGCCCCGGAAGTCGTAGATCAGCTCGAAGAGCATCCGGGCGACCAGGGGCTGCTCGCCCAGACCGAGGGTGGCGGTGACGTCCTGGGCCAGGCGCTCGCAGACGGCGTAGTGGACGTTGCGGTGGTCGGCCGCCCACGACGCCGGCACGTAGACCGGTGTCAACGGGCCCGACAGGCCGTCCTGGATCTCCTGGCGCAGCGCCGGCGGCAGGTTCTTGTAGAGCGTCGTGAGCACCCGGCCCCGCTCGGGATGCGCCACCCCGGCCTCGTACGCCGCCCAGAAGTGCGGCACCACCACCCGCCAGTCGTCCTCGGCGATCCCGCCGATCGCGCGCATGTTCTCCATGGCCAGGGCCGCCCCCCGGAGCACGGGCAGCACCGGGCTGCTCAGCAGGCTCGCGACCCAGGCCAGCAGCCGGGCGCTGGGCTGCTCGGCGACGGCGCAGAGCACCGTGATCGCCACCAGCTGCGCGCCCTCCTCCTCGATCAGGGCGCGTCCGGCGTCCTCGACGAGGTCGGCGTAGACCCCGCGGCGCAGGACCGCGATCGCCTCGTAGCGCGTCACGTACGCCGTGCCGACCGCGCGCACGACCTCGTGGAGCAGCCGGTCGACCAGGGGGCGCAGGTGACGGCTGGGCACGACCCACACCTGGTCGATGCTCAGGCCACGGGCCAGGGTGAGCCAGTCGCCACCCGTGGCCTGCCCCTGGTGGATGCGCTCGAGGAGCTCGTCGAGACGGGCGAGACCGGTGGTGCCGGCCAGCATCGGGGCGCGGTCGTCCAAGCCGTAGGCGAAGGCACGACAGATCGTGTCCACCGGGGCCCGCAGCTGCCCGGTCGGCAGGCCGAGCGCCGTCTCGTAGGCGTCGATGAGCCGACCGTTGCGCAGGCCGCTGCGCTCCAAGGAGCTGATCGAGGCGACCGAGATGGCAGCCGGACCACCCGCGAGACGCTTGCTCATGTCGGCCAGGTTGACGCCGCGGCCCTCGCGGCTGATCCGGAGCAGCCACCCGATCCGGGCACCGACGTCGATGCGCGGCCCGTCGAGGTCGGTGGAGTCCCAGATGGGAGTCGCCGGGCGCGCCATCGTCCGAGGCTAACCCGGCCGGGGCGGTCCCTGGCCGATCAGCCAACCAGCAGACGCACCGTGTCCTCGCGGGCGGGCGACCAGCGCGGCTCGGTGCCGACCCCCGCGCCGGCGACCGGGTGGACCATCACCTCGTCGACGTCGTGGAGCAGCGCCAGCTCGCGCACCCGGGCGCGAGCCTCCTCGGGTCCGCCGATCACCCACCTGCGGCGCATGGCCTCGAGCAGGTCGCGGTGGCCCGGGGACAGCACGACCTTCTCGGCCTCCTCGACCAGCGGCTGCGGTGCGAGCGGCTGGCCCGTGCGCAGCGCCAGCATCTGGAGCAGCTGGGGCAGGGCCAGGCGCTCGGCCTCCTCGGTCGTCTCCGCCACGCACACGTTGAGGGTCAGGAACGTCCGGGGAGCGTCGAGCTCCGGCGAGGGCCGGAAGGAACCGCGGTAGAGCGCCAGGGCCTCGGCGGTGCCCGACCCCGAGAAGTGGTGGGCGAAGACGTAGGGCAGACCCTTCTCGGCCGCCAGCCGCGCGGAGTAGTCCGAGCTGCCGAGCAGCCACACCTGTGGCACCGAACCGGCGGCCGGCGTCGCACGCAGCACGTGGGTGCGCCCCTCCAGCGCCAGGCCGACGCCGGTCGGCTCCATCATCGCGACCACGTTGTCGACGTACTCCGGGAAGCGCGGGACCGCCTCGTCGTCGACGCCACCCGCACCGTGCCGCAGCGCCCAGCCGGTCACCGGGTCGGTGCCGGGAGCCCGGCCCAGGCCGAGGTCGATGCGGCCGGGGTGCGCGGCCTCGAGCAGCGCGAACTGCTCGGCCACCACCAGCGGCGCGTGGTTGGGGAGCATCACGCCGCCGGAGCCGACCCGGATCCGCTCGGTCGCGGCGGCGATCATCGCGATCAGCACCGGCGGGTTGGTCGCCGCCACCGCCGGCATGTTGTGGTGCTCCGCCACCCAGTAGCGACGCAGCCCGAGCTCGTCGGCCACCTTCGCCAACGAGACGGTGGCCGCGAGCGCATCGCCTGTGGACTGGTCGGTGCGCACCGGCACCAGGTCGAGCACGGACAGGGCAGGCAGGTCGGTCGTGTGGTGGCTCATCGGGGTGTCAACACCTGCGACACCCCGACGATTCCTCGGCCGACGCCGGGCTCAGCTCGTGGCGGTCGGCACCTCGTCGCGGTCCTGGTCGCGCTTGTCCTTGGCGAGGCTGGCCACCGCGGTCACGACCAGGGTGACGATGATGACGCCCAGGCTCATCAACGACGGGATCTCGTAGACCGGCACCGGCTCCCCGCCGTTGAGGAACGGCAGCTCGTTCTCGTGCAGGGCGTGCAGGACCAGCTTCACCCCGATGAAGGCCAGGATGAACGACAGCCCCAGCGAGAGGTAGACCAGACGCTTGAGCAGACCGCCGAGCAGGAAGTAGAGCTGGCGCAACCCCATCAGGGCGAAGACGTTGGCGGTGAAGACCAGGTAGGGCTCCTGGGTGATCCCGAAGATCGCGGGGATCGAGTCCAGGGCGAAGAGGATGTCGGTGGTGCCGAGCGCGATGATCACGATCAGCATGGGCGAGACCACCCGTGCGCCGTTCTCCTGGTACCACAGCTTCAGGCCCCGGAACTCGTCACCGACGTTGAGGTGGGTCTGCGCGAACTTGACGATGCGGTTGTCCTCGGGGTGCTCGCTGTCGTGCGAGCGGTAGCTCTTCACCAGCGTCACCGCGGTGTAGACCAGGAACGCGCCGAAGATGTAGAAGACCCACGCGAAGTTGTTGATCAGCTGGTAGCCCAGCGCGATGAAGATCGCGCGGAAGACCAGGGCCAGGATGATCCCGACCATCAGCGCTTCCTGCTGGTACTTCCGGGGCACCTTGAGCGCCGACATCAAGATGATGAAGACGAACAGGTTGTCGATCGAGAGGCTGTACTCGGTCAACCAGCCGGCGTAGAACTCGATGCCGTAGTCGTGACCGTGGAAGAGCAGCACCCAGGCGCCGAAGGCCACGGCGGCGCTGACGTAGACGGTCAGCGCGATCGAGGACTCGCGCATCGACGGCTCGTGGGGGTGGCGGGCGATGACGGCGATGTCGAAGAGCAGCACCGCGAGGGTGACACCGATCGTGATCGTCCACTCGAGGGTCGAGACATCCACAGGGTTTCTCCAGTGCTCAGGGGGTGGCCAAGACGCCAGAGGTCTCTTCCGCCACGGTCCGTGGCCCACGGCCCCGGTCCGGGCGGGCCGGACGTGCTGACGAGACCGCAGCGAAGGAATACTCCCCCCTGCGGTACCCATCCTTCCACGCCGTCACCCGGCGGGCCCAATCGGCCGCCGGAGGGGAGGGTCAGTCGCCGAGCGGGCCGTACGTCGCGCCGAGCGCGCCCAGCCCCGCCTCACCGCCGTCGAGAGCGGTGAGCACCCAGACCCCGTGCTCGGTGAGGGCGAAGCTGTGCTCGTAGTGCGCCGCCCACGAGCCGTCGGCGGTGACCACGGTCCAGTCGTCGGCCAGCGTGGCGGTCTCCTCGGTGCCGAGGGTGACCATCGGCTCGACGGCCAGGGCGAGGCCCGGCACCAGCGTCGGACCCTTGCGGGTGCCGTAGTTGGGCACGTCCGGGGGCTGGTGCATCTCGGTGCCGATGCCGTGGCCGGTGTAGTCCTCGACGATCCCGTAGGGCCCTGCGCCTCGGATCTGCGCCTCGACGGCCGCGGAGATGTCGCCGACGCGCCCCCCGACCCGGGCTGCGGCGATGCCGGCCCACATGGCCGCCTCGGTGACCTGCATCAGCGTCGCCACCTCCGGCGGGACCGCACCGACGGCGACCGTGATCGCCGCGTCGCCGTGCCACCCCTCGACGATGGCCCCGCAGTCGATCGAGACGAGGTCGCCCTCGCGCAGGACCTGCCCCCCCGGGATGCCGTGCACGACCTGCTCGTTGACGGAGGTGCAGATCGACCCCGGGAAGCCGTGGTAGCCCAGGAACGAGGGCACCGCGCCCGCGGAGCGGATCTGGTCCTCGGCGATGCGGTCGAGGTCGAGGGTGCTGACGCCGGGGCGCGCGGCCCCGCTCAGCACCTCGAGCGTGCGACCCACCACCAGGCCGGCGCGACGCATCGCCCGGACCTGCTCGGGCGTCTTGATCTGCACGCCTCGGTCGCGCCAGCCCATCAGGGCCTGCCCGTCGGGCTCGGGCCGCCGGTCGGGATCAAGACTGGGTGATGTCGTCCAGGGCGTCGAAGATCCGCCGGGTGACGTCGTCGACCTCGCCCATGCCGTCGACCTCGACGAGGAGGCCGCGCTCGCGGTAGACCCCGATCAGCGGCTCGGTCTGCTCGGCGTAGATCTCCTGACGGCGACGGATGACGTCCTCGGTGTCGTCGGCACGACCCTCGACCTCGGCCCGCTGGACGAGCCGCTGGACGAGCTCCTCGGCGTCGACGGTGAGGACGACGGCCGCATCGAGCTGGTGACCGGTGAAGTCGATCATGCCGTCGAGCTCCTCCACCTGCGCCAGCGTGCGCGGGTAGCCGTCGAGCAGGAAGCCGGGCTCGGCGTCCGGCTCGTCGATCCGGTTGCGCACCATCTTGTTGGTGACCTCGTCGGGGACGTAGTCGCCGGCGTCCATGAACCGTTTCGCCTCGACCCCCAGCTCGGTGCCGGCCGAGACGTTGGCTCGGAAGATGTCGCCGGTGGAGATGGCAGGGATGTCGAAGTGGTCGGCCACGAACTTGGCCTGGGTGCCTTTGCCGGCGCCCGGCGGCCCCATCAGGATGAGTCTCATCTAGCGAAGGAATCCTTCGTAGTTGCGCTGCTGGAGCTGGCTCTCGATCTGCTTCACCGTGTCGAGGGCGACCCCGACCATGATCAGGATCGAGGTCCCGCCGAACGGGAAGTTCTGGTTCGCGTCGATGAGGACCAGCGCGATCAGCGGGATCAGCGAGATCAGACCGAGGTAGAGAGCACCTGGCAGCGTGATGCGGGACAGGACGTAGGACAGGTAGTCCTCGGTCGGCTTGCCCGCCCGGATCCCGGGGATGAAGCCGCCGTACTTCTTCATGTTGTCGGCAACCTCGTTGGGGTTGAAGGTGATCGACACGTAGAAGTAGGTGAAGAAGACGATGAGGCCGAAGTACACCGCCATGTAGAGCGGGTGCGACTGCGTCACGAAGTAGTCGCCGAGGAACTGCACGACCGGGTTGGTGCTGGTCTGGTTGAACTGGACCGCCATCGCCGGGAGGTAGAGCAGTGAGGAGGCGAAGATGACCGGGATGATGCCGGCCTGGTTGACCTTGAGCGGGATGTAGGTGGAGCTGCCCCCGAACATCTTGCGCCCGACCATCCGGCGTGCGTACTGGACGGGGATCCGGCGCTGCGACTGCTCGATGAAGATGACCGCCGCGACCACGACCAGGCCGACCGCGAGCACGATCCCGAAGATCCACCAGCCCTGGCCCTTCTGGACCTGCCACAGGGCGGCCGGGAAGGTGGCCACGACCTGGGTGAAGATCAGGATCGACATGCCGTTGCCGACGCCGCGCTCGGTGATCAGCTCACCGAGCCACATGATGACCGCGGTGCCCGCCGTCATGGTGATGACCATGACCAGGAACGTGCGGGTGCCGTTGTCGTGCAGCAGCGGCAGCTCGCACTGCAGCAGCCCGCCGGAGCGGGCCAGCGCGACGATGCCGGTGGCCTGGAGGAGCGAGAGCCCCAGCGTGAGGTAGCGGGTGTACTGGGTGATCTTGGTCTGCCCGGCCTGCCCCTCCTTCTTCAGCATCTCCAGTCGCGGGATCACCACGACCAGCAGCTGCAGGATGATGCTCGCCGTGATGTACGGCATGATCCCGAGCGCGAAGATGGTCAGCTGCAGCAGCGCGCCGCCGGAGAAGAGGTTGACCAGGCTGTAGAGCCCGGCGTTCTCGCCCTCCTGGGCCAAGCTGATGCACTGCTGCACGTTGGCGACGTTGACACCCGGCGCCGGGATCTGGGAACCGGCACGGAAGATCACGATGACCATCAGGACGAACAGCAGCTTGCGCCGCAGGTCCGGAGTCCGGAAGGCGTTCACGAACGCGCTGAGCACGAGGTCCTCTTTCTCAAGCCAGGTCTACCGGGGCCCGCGTGGGCCCGTGGAAGCCTAACAGGGGGCAAGTATGCGGAAGGGGCGTGGCCGAGCTCCCCGGGGGGAATTCGGCACACGCCCCTGTCCGGACGAATCAGAGCACGGAGGTGGATCCGCCGGCGGCCTCGATCTTGTTGCGGGCCGAGCCGGAGAACGCGTGCGCGCTCACCGCGACCTTGACCGAGATCTCGCCCTGGCCGAGGACCTTGACCGGCTGGCCCTTGCGGACGGCACCGCGAGCGACGAGCTGCTCGACGGTCACGTCACCCCCCTCGGGGAACAGCGAGTCGATGCGGTCGAGGTTGACGACCTGGAACTCGACCTTGAAGGGGTTCTTGAACCCCTTCAGCTTGGGCAGGCGCATGTGGATGGGCATCTGCCCACCCTCGAACGCGGCGGGCACCTGGCCACGGGCCTTGGTGCCCTTGGTGCCACGGCCGGCGGTCTTGCCCTTGGAGGCCTCACCGCGACCCACACGGGTCTTGGCCGTCTTGGCGCCCGGAGCGGGGCGCAGGTGGTGCAGCTTGAGCGTCATGTCAGTCGACCTCCTCGAACGTCACCAGGTGACGAACGGTGTGGACCATGCCCCGGATCTCCGGGCGGTCCTCCTTGACGACCACGTCACCGATGCGCTTGAGACCCAAGGAGCGCAGGGTCTCGCGCTGGTTGGGCTTGCAGCCGATCGTGGACTTGTTCTGCTGGACCTTGAGCTGTGCCATCAGGAGGACACCCCCGAGGCAGCAGCGATGCCCTCGGCCTTCGCTCGCAGCAGCGCCGCCGGAGCGACGTCCTCGACCCGCAGACCACGACGCGCGGCCACGGCCTCGGGCTGCTCGAGCATGCGCAGCGCCTCGACCGTCGCGTGGACGATGTTGATCTGGTTGGACGACCCGAGGGACTTGCTCAGGATGTCGTGGATGCCGGCGCACTCGAGCACCGCACGCACCGGACCACCGGCGATCACACCGGTACCGGGGGCTGCCGGGCGCAGGAAGACCACGCCGGCCGCCTTCTCACCCTGCACCGGGTGCGGGATGGTGCCCTGGATGCGAGGGACGCGGAAGAAGTTCTTCTTCGCCTCCTCGACGCCCTTGGCGATGGCCGCGGGCACCTCCTTGGCCTTGCCGTAGCCGACGCCGACCATGCCTTCGCCGTCACCGACGACCACGAGGGCGGTGAAGCTGAAGCGTCGACCACCCTTGACGACCTTGGCGACGCGGTTGATCGCCACGACGCGCTCGATGTAGGCGTTCTTGTCGGCACCCTGGCCGCGACCTCCGTCGCGTCCTCGACCGCCGCCCTGGCGCTCGCCGCCGCGCTGTCCGCGCTGGGCTCCGCTCATGAGTCTCTACCTTCTCTCAGTCTTCTTCTGGCCATCAGAACGTCAGGCCGGCTTCGCGGGCGCCGTCGGCCAGGGCCGCGATACGGCCGTGGTACTTGTTGCCGGCGCGGTCGAAGACGACCGCGTCGACACCGAGGCCCTTGGCGCGCTCGGCCACGAGCTCGCCCACGCGCTTGGCCTTGGCGGTCTTGTCGCCGTCCAGGGCGCGCAGGTCGGCCTCCATGGTGGAGGCGTAGGCCAGCGTGGCGCCCTGCAGGTCGTCGACGACCTGCACGGTGATGTGCTTGGTGGACCGGGTGACGACCAGGCGCGGACGCTCGGCGGTGCCGTGGAGCTTCTTGCGGCCCCGGACCTGACGACGCAGGCGCGACTTCTGGCGCGCTGCGGTGTGCTTGTGGTTCTTCAGCGAGATCGCCATGTCACTTACCAGCCTTTCCGACCTTGCGGCGGATGTGCTCGCCGGCGTAACGAACACCCTTGCCCTTGTAGGGCTCGGGCTTGCGCAGCTTGCGGATGTTGGCCGCAACCTCGCCGACCAGCTGCTTGTCGATCCCGGCGACGCCGAGCTTCGTGGGGCCCTCGACGTTGAACGTGATGCCCTCGGGCGCGTCGATGATGATCGGGTGGGAGTAACCGAGCTGGAACTCCAGCTGGGTCGGGCCCTTGGACAGGACGCGGTAGCCCACGCCCACGATCTCGAGCTTCTTCTCGTAGCCCTCGGTCACCCCGACCACCATGTTGCTGATCAGGGTGCGGGTCAGCCCGTGGAGGGCCTTGCTCTCCCGCTCGTCGTCGGGACGCTTGACGTCGAGGACGTCGTCGTTCCGCTCCACGAGGATCGGGTCGGCCACGGTGTGGGACAGGGTCCCCTTGGGTCCCTTCACGGTCACCAGCGCGTCGTCGATAGCGACGTCGACACCGGACGGGACCGCGATCGGGAGCTTGCCAATTCGCGACATGCTTCTTCTCTCCTTCTCGGTCTCAGTCGGTCCGGGTCACCAGACGTAGGCGAGGACTTCCCCACCCACACCCTTTTGGTTCGCCTGACGGTCGGTGAGCAGGCCCTGGCTCGTCGAGATGATCGCGACCCCGAGGCCACCGAGCACCTTCGGGAGGCCGGTGCTCTTGGCGTAGACCCGCAGGCCGGGCTTGCTGATCCGGCGTACGCCGGCGATCGAGCGCTCCCGGTTGCGGCCGAACTTCAGCGTGATGGTCAGGGTCTGACCCACGCCCTCGTTGTCGGTCACACCGAACGAGGTGATGTAGCCCTCCTGCTGGAGGATCTCGGCGACACCCTGCTTGAGCTTGCTGTAGGGCATCGACACGTCGTCGTGGAACGCCTGGTTGGCGTTGCGCAGACGCGTGAGCATGTCTGCGATGGGATCGGTCATCGTCATAGCTGGGCGAACTCTTTCTTCTGTGGTTTCCCACGCTCGGGAGCGGTGGGACCTTCAGCGGTTGGTGGTGTGGAGCCTGTTACCAGGAGGACTTGGTCACGCCGGGCAGCTCGCCGCGGTGGGCCATCTCCCGCAGGCAGATGCGGCACAGGCCGAACTTGCGGTAGACCGCCTTGGGCCGGCCGCATCGCTGGCACCGCGTGTAGCCGCGGACCGCGAACTTGGGCTTGCGGGCTGCCTTGACCCTCAGTGCTGTCTTCGCCATGGGACTCTCCTGCTCAGCGCTCTGCGAAGGGGAAGCCGAGCTGCTTGAGCAGCGCGCGCCCCTCGTCGTCGTTGGTGGCGGTGGTGACCACCGTGATGTCCATGCCCCGCGAGCGGTCGACCTTGTCCTGGTCGATCTCGTGGAACATGACCTGCTCGGTCAGGCCGAACGTGTAGTTGCCGCGGCCGTCGAACTGCTGCGGCGAGAGGCCGCGGAAGTCACGGATGCGGGGCAGGGCCAGCGACAGCAGGCGGTCGAGGAACTCCCACATGCGGTCGTTGCGCAGCGTCACGTGGCAGCCGATCGGCATGCCCTCGCGCAGCTTGAACTGCGCGATCGACTTGCGCGCCTTGGTCACCGACGGCTTCTGGCCGGTGATGGCGGTGAGGTCGCGCACGGCGCCCTCGATCAGCTTCGAGTCGCGCGCGGCCTCGCCGACGCCCATGTTGACCACGATCTTGGTCAGGCCGGGCACCTGCATGACGTTCTGGATCTCGAACTCGGACCTGAGCGCGGGGAGGATCTCCTCGCGGTAACGGGTCTTCAGTCGCGGGGTCACCTTCTCGGTGACCTCGGTTGCGGTCTCGGTCATCAGATTTCCTTGCCGGTCTTGCGGGAGATGCGGACGCTGCGCGTCGCGGAGTACGTCGATCCGTCGGGGCGACGCTTGGTGACCTCGTCGCGGCGGAAGCCGATGCGGGTCACGCCGTCGTCCTCGACCAGCATCACGTTGGAGACGTGGATCGGGGCCTCCATGGTGATGATCCCGCCGGTGTTGCCGGCGCGACCGCCCTGGTTGACGACCTTGGTGTGCCGCTTGACGCGGTTGACGCCCTCGACGATCAGCCGCTGCTCCTCGCGGAGCACCTTGATGACCTTGCCCTCGGCGCCCTTGTCGCGACCGGCGATCACCTTGACGGTGTCGCCCTTCTTGATGTTCACGGACTTGGCCATGCTCACAACACCTCCGGCGCGAGCGAGATGATCTTCATGAACTTCTTCTCGCGCAGCTCACGGCCCACGGGGCCGAAGATGCGGGTCCCACGAGGCTCGCCGTCGGTCTTGAGGATGACGGCGGCGTTCTCGTCGAAGCGGATGTAGGAACCATCGGACCGACGGCGCTCCTTGACGGTGCGCACGATGACGGCCTTGACGACGTCGCCCTTCTTGACGTTGCCACCGGGGATCGCGTCCTTGACGGTGGCGACGATGACGTCGCCGATTCCGGCGTAGCGCCGACCCGAGCCGCCGAGCACCCGGATGCAGAGGATCTCCTTCGCACCGGTGTTGTCGGCGATCTTGAGCCGCGACTCCTGCTGGATCATTTCGCCCTCTCCAGGATCTGCACGACGCGCCAGCGCTTCGTGGCGGACAGCGGACGGGTCTCCATCAGCAGGACCCGGTCACCGATGCCGCACTCGTTCTGCTCGTCGTGGGCCTTCAGCTTGCTGGTGCGCCGCATGACCTTGCCGTAGAGCGCGTGCTTCACGCGGTCCTCGACCGTCACGACGACGGTCTTGTCCATCTTGTCGCTGACGACCAGGCCCTCACGGACCTTGCGGGTGTTCCGCTCGTCGGCGTTCACAGTCTGCTCGCTCATGCGCTCGCCTCTTCTTCGTCCGCACCCGGGGCCACACGGATGCCGAGCTCGCGCTCACGCACCACGGTGTAGATCCGGGCGATGTCCTTCTTCACGGTGCGCAGTCGACCGTGGCTCTCCAGCTGACCGGTGGCCGCCTGGAAGCGGAGGTTGAACAGCTCCTCCTTGGCCTCGCGCAGCCGCGCCTCGAGGTCGACGTCGTTGAGCTCGTCGAGCTCGTGCGCCTTCACACCCTGGGCCATCAGAACTCACCCGCCTCTCGCGAGATGAACCGGCACTTCATGGGGAGCTTGTGCATCGCACGACGCATCGCCTCACGGGCAACGGTCTCGTCGACACCGGACAGCTCGAACATGACGCGGCCGGGCTTGACGTTGGCGATCCACCACTCCGGGGAGCCCTTGCCCGAGCCCATGCGGGTCTCGGCGGGCTTCTTGGTCAGCGGGCGGTCGGGGTAGATGTTGATCCACACCTTTCCGCCTCGCTTGATGTGACGGGTCATGGCGATACGGGCCGACTCGATCTGTCGGTTGGTCACGTAGTGACCCTCGATCGCCTGGATGCCGTACTCACCGAAGTTCAGCGTGGTGCCACCCTTGGCGGCTCCGCGCCGGTTGGGGTGGTGCTGCTTGCGGTGCTTGACACGACGGGGCATCAACATCGGGCTCAGCCCTCCTGCGGGGTCTCGGCGACGGCAGCGACCGGCTCCTGCGGAGCGGCGGTGCCGTCAGCGGCGGGAGCCTCGCGGTCCGAGCGCGTCGGACGGTCGGCGCGCGTGCCTCGGCTCGGGCGCTCACCTCCACGCTGCGGACGCGCGCCGCGGCCGGGGACCCCGGCGCGGGCGGCGGCCTGGGCCTGACGCTCGGCACGGGTGCCGGCGACCTCGCCCTTGTAGATCCAGACCTTCACGCCGATGCGGCCGAAGGTCGTCTTGGCCTCGTAGAAGCCGTAGTCGATGTCGGCACGCAGCGTGTGCAGCGGGACGCGACCCTCGCGGTAGAACTCGGTGCGCGACATCTCGGCGCCGTTGAGCCGACCCGAGCACTGGATCCGGATGCCCTTGGCACCCGAGCGCATCGAGGTCTGCATCGCCTTGCGCATCGCACGCCGGAACTGCACGCGGCCCGAGAGCTGCTCGGCGACGCCCTGGGCGACCAGCTGCGCGTCGATCTCGGGGTTCTTGACCTCGAGGATGTTCAGCTGCACCTGCTTGCCGGTGAGCTTCTCGAGGTCGCCACGGATGCGGTCGGCCTCGGCGCCGCGGCGGCCGATGACGATGCCCGGGCGGGCGGTGTGGATGTCCACGCGGACCCGGTCACGGGTGCGCTCGATCTCGACCTTGGAGATGCCGGCCCGCTCCATGCCCTTGGAGAGCAGCTTGCGGATCGCGACGTCCTCGCCGACGTACGCCTTGTAGAGCTTGTCGGCGTACCAACGCGACTTGTGGTCGGTCGAGATGCCGAGGCGGAACCCGTTCGGGTTGATCTTCTGGCCCATCAGGCACTCTTCCTGTTCTTGGAGGTCCGCTTCTGCTTTGCGGCGGTCACGACCTCGGCCGGCTGGACGGCCAGCGTGATGTGGCTGGTGCGCTTGTTGATGCGCGTGGCCCGGCCCTGGGCCCGGGGGCGCCAGCGCTTCATCGTGGGTCCTTCGTCGACCTGCGCCACCGACACGACGAGGTCGTGGGTGTCGAGGCCTTCGGTGGTCGCGGCGTTGGCGATCGCGCTCTCGAGGATCTTGTAGACCGTCTCGGAGGCGGCCTGCGGCGCGAACTGGAGCAGCGACAGCGCCTCGTCGGCGCGCATGCCCCGGACCATGTCGACGACCCGGCGGGCCTTCATCGGGGTGATCCGCACGAAGCGGGCCCGCGCGAAGGCGCCGGGCGCGTCGCCCAGGAGCGTGTCGCGGCGGGCGCTGGTGCGCCTGCGCTCGGTGGTGCTCATCGGCGTCGTCCCTTCCGGTCGTCCTTCACGTGGCCGCGATAGGTGCGGGTGGGCGCGAACTCGCCCAGCTTGTGACCGACCATCGAGTCGGTGACGAAGACCGGGACGTGCTTGCGACCGTCGTGCACGGCCAGGGTGTGGCCGATCATCGCGGGCACGATCATGGATCGGCGCGACCAGGTCTTGATGACGTTGTGGCTGCCCTTGTCGTTCTCGGCGTCCACCTTCTTCATCAGGTGGTCGTCGACGAAGGGGCCCTTCTTCAGGCTACGAGGCATGTCAGTTACTTCCTACCCTTGCCGGACTTGCGGCGACGGATGATCTGGGAGTCGCTGGCCTTGCGCTTGCGCGTGCGGCCCTCGGGCTTGCCCCAGGGGGACACAGGGTGACGGCCACCGGACGTCTTGCCCTCGCCACCACCGTGCGGGTGGTCGACGGGGTTCATGACGACACCGCGGACGGTCGGGCGCTTGCCCTTCCAGCGCATGCGGCCGGCCTTGCCCCAGTTGATGTTGGACTGCTCGGCGTTGCCGACCTCACCGACCGTGGCGCGGCAGCGCACGTCGACGAAGCGCATCTCGCCCGAGGGCATGCGCAGCGTGGCGCGCGAGCCCTCACGGGCGACGAGCTGGGCGCTGTTGCCGGCGGAGCGGGCGATCTTCGCACCGCCGCCGGGTCGCAGCTCCACGCAGTGGATCGTCGTACCGACAGGGATGTTGCGCAGCGGCAGGTTGTTGCCGGGCTTGATGTCGGCCCCGGTGCCGGACTCCACGAGGGTGCCCTGCGTCAGGTCCTTCGGCGCGATGATGTAGCGCTTCTCGCCGTCGACGTAGTGCAGCAGCGCGATCCGCGCGGTGCGGTTGGGGTCGTACTCGATGTGCGCGACCTTCGCCGGCACGCCGTCCTTGTCGTAGCGACGGAAGTCGATGATGCGGTAGGCCCGCTTGTGGCCACCGCCCTGGTGACGGGTGGTGATCCGGCCCTGGTTGTTGCGACCGCCCTTCTTGGGCAGCGGTCGCGTCAGGGACTTCTCGGGCGTGGTCCGGGTGATCTCGACGAAGTCGGCGACCGAGGAGCCACGACGGCCCGGGGTGGTCGGCTTGTACTTGCGAATAGCCATCAGGAAACCGGTCCTCCGAAGATGTCGATGCGCTGGCCCTCGGCGAGGCTGACGATCGCGCGCTTGGTGTCCTTGCGCTTGCCCAGGCCGTTGCGGGTCCGACGCGTCTTGCCCTTGCGGTTGATCGTGTTGACCGAGGTGACCTTCACGTTGAAGATCTTCTCGACCGCGATCTTCACCTCGGTCTTGTTGGCGTCGGGGTGCACCAGGAAGGTGTACTTGTTGGCGTCGAGCAGGCCGTAGCTCTTCTCGGAGACGACCGGCGCGATCAGGACGTCGCGGTGGTCCTTGTGCAGGGTGCTCACGCGGAAGCCTCCTCGGTGGTCTCGCCGGTGACCGCGTCAGCGGCGGGCGGCTCGGTGATCGACGCGGGGCGCTCGCCGCGGGAGGCGGCGTGGGCCGACCCGGAGACGAACGCGTCGTAGGCGCCCTGGGTGAAGACGATGTCGTCGGCCGCCACCACGTCGTAGGTGTTGAGCTGGTCGACCGCCACGATGTGCACCTCCTGCGCGTTGCGCAGCGAGAGCCACGTGAGCGAGTCGCTGCGCTCGAGCACGACCAGGAAGTTGGTGCGCTCGGCGAGCGAGGCCAGCGTGGCCAGCGCGCCCCGCGTCGAGGGGACGTCGCCGGCGGCGAGCGACTCCACGACGTGGATGCGACCGTTGCGGGCCCGGTCGGAGAGGGCACCGCGCAGGGCGGCGGCCTTCATCTTCTTGGGGGTGCGCTGGTCGTAGCTGCGGGGCTGGGGTCCGTGGACCACGCCGCCGCCGACGAACTGCGGAGCACGCGTCGAGCCCTGGCGGGCGCGACCGGTGCCCTTCTGCTTGTAGGGCTTGCGTCCACCTCCGCGAACCTCGCCGCGGGTCTTGGTGGAGTGCGTGCCCTGCCGGGCGGCCGCCTGCTGGGCGACGACCACCTGGTGGATCAGCGGGATGTTGACCTTGGCGTCGAAGATCTCGCGGGGGAGATCGACGGCGACGGTCTTCGCCTGGGTGTTGTCGGTAACCATGCTGCTCAGGCCTCCTGGCTCTTCTTCGCGGCCGAGCGGATGACCACGAGCCCGCCCTTGGGGCCGGGAACGGCACCCTTGAGCAGGATCAGGCCCTTCTCGGCGTCGACCGCGTGCACGGTGAGGTTCTGGGTGGTGATCGTGTCGCTACCCATCCGGCCGGCCATGCGGACGCCCTTGAAGACGCGACCCGGCGTGGCGCAGGCGCCGATGGAGCCCGGCTTGCGGTGGTTCTTGTGGGCACCGTGGCTGGCGCCGACACCGTGGAAGCCGTGGCGCTTCATGACACCGGCGAAGCCCTTGCCCTTGCTGGTGGCCGTCACGTCGATGGCCTGACCGGCCTCGAAGGTGTCGACCGGCAGCTCCTGGCCGATGGTGTACTCGGAAGCGTCGGCGGTGCGGATCTCCACCACGTGCCGGCGCGGGGTCGTGCCGGCCTTGGTGAAGTGACCGGCCTGCGGCTTGTTGACCTTGCGGCCGTCGATCTCGCCGTAGCCGACCTGGATGGCGTTGTAGCCGTCGGTGGTGGGTTGGCGGACCTGGGTGACCACGTTGGTGCTGGCCGCGATCACGGTCACAGGGACGATGCGGTTGTTCTCGTCCCAGAGCTGGGTCATGCCGAGCTTGGTGCCCAGCAGCCCCTTCACGTTGCGTTCGATCGTCATGTCGTGGACCTCAGAGCTTGATCTCGATGTCGACGCCGGCAGGCAGGTCGAGGCGCATCAGCGAGTCGACGGTCTTCGGCGTGGGGTCGATGATGTCGATGAGGCGCTTGTGGGTGCGCATCTCGAAGTGCTCGCGTGAATCCTTGTACTTGTGGGGCGAGCGGATGACGCAGTACACGTTCTTCTCGGTCGGCAGCGGCACGGGGCCGGCGACCTTGGCACCCGTACGGGTGACCGTGTCCACGATCTTGCGCGCCGAGGTGTCGATCACCTCGTGGTCATAGGCCTTGAGCCTGATGCGGATCTTCTGTCCCGCCATAGGTCTCTCTCGTCCTTACGTCTCGTCTGCCGCAATGTGTCCGGTGCGTCCCCAGGTGTGGGTCGGCCCCGCCCAGCTGCCCCACCCCACCACCTCGCCGACCCCCGCGGTCGGGCGTGTCGTGGCCTGCAGCAAACTTCACTGCACGGCCGCAGCACAAGACCGGGGTCCTGCTAGGTGTTGTGAGGCGCCCGACGGTTCGTCGGGCTGATCGGGTCTCCCCCTCCACCTGGTGCTGGGCACCTGGTGCGAGGTCGGTGCGGACGCAAGCTCACTGTCGACCTCATGACCCTCGGACGAGCCAAGGATCGGGAGACGCGATTCAGTAGTCAACGTGCGCACCCCGGCAAACCCGCCGGAGCAACCGGAACATCCTGACAGACGTCGGCGCAGCACACCAAATCGACCTCGGCCACGGGCACCGCGACCGGCTGGTGCGGCTGCCTGCGAGGATGACGCCCCAGACCTCGGGCACCGCGCCCGCCTCGGAGGGACACCATGTCGGACGACCAGACCTACCCGCCGCCCGGGCCGTCCTCGCCCCCGCCGGGGTGGGCACCGGCTCCCGCCGGACACGCTCGGCCACCTCTTCCTCCCCAGCCCTGGCGCCCGCCGCCGGGCATGCTGGGCGCCGCGCACAAGCCCGGCGCGATGCCGCTGCGGCCGCTGGGGCTCGGCGACATCTTCGACGCGGCGTTCCGGATCATCCGGTTCAACCCGAGGGCGACCGTGGGGGCCGCGGTCCTGGTCTCCTCGGTCGTGATGGTCCTGCCGGTGCTCATCACCGCCCTGCTCACGGTCACCGTCGGCACCGCGCTCGAGGCCAGCGGCGAGCTCGGCTCGGGCTCGGCCGGCTTCGAGATCGCCGGCTCCGCCGGGCCCTTCGTCGCGCTCGGGGTGGGTGCGGTGCTCCTGCAGGTGGGGCTGATCTTCGTCACCGGGATGGTCGCGCACGTCACCGAGGCGGCGGCCGTCGGCCGACGGCTCAGCCTGGGCCAGGCCTGGGCCCGGACCCGGGGCAAGCGCTGGCGGCTGCTGGGGCTGACCCTGGTCATCAACCTGCTGTGGCTGGCGTCGATCGTCGCGTACGCGCTGCTCTGGGTCGCGATGGTCGTCGCGACCGACAGCGTGCTCCCCCTGGTGGTCTTCGGCCTCATCAGCGGGCCGGCGTTCGTCGCGGCGACGTTCTGGTTCTGGATCCGGATCTACTACCTGCCGGCCCCGGTGCTGATGCTGGAGGACGTCGGGGTCCTGGGCGCGATCGGCCGCGGCTACCGGCTCACCCGCCGCGCGTTCTGGCGCATCTTCGGGATCGCCCTGCTCACCATGCTGGTGGCCTCGACCGCCGGCTACCTGCTGGCGTTCCCGCTCAGCCTGGTCGGGCAGGTGGTGACCCTGGCAGCACCGGAGTACGCCACCCTCTCCCTGGTCGTGACCCAAGCCGTCGCGACCGTGGTCTCCTCGGCCTTCGTCGCACCGTTCAGCGCCGCGGTCGCCTCCTTGCAGTACCTCGACCAGAGGATGCGCAAGGAGGCCTACGACGTCGAGCTGCTCACCCAGGCGGGGATCACCGCCTCGTGAGCCCCGCCTCGTGAGCGCCGCCTCGTGAGCCCCGCCACGGCCTGGCTGCTGGTGCCGCGCCGCCTCCTGGACCCCCCTCTGGTCCCCACCCCCGACGAGGCCCGGTCACGGCTGCGCCGCGAGCTGCTGCGCCCGGAGTACCACGACCAGGCCGTGCTGCAGCGGCTGCTCGCGTGGATGCAGCGGCAGCTCGGCCGTGGGCTGGACGCAGCCGGTGGATCCCCGGCGCTGGCGACCTTCGCGGCCATGGTCGTGCTGGTCCTGCTGCTGGGCGCGCTGACCTGGCTCCTGTCGCGGCAGCGCCTGAGCGCCCGGTCGCAGACCGCGCGCAGGGCGGTGCTCACCGACGAGGTGATCACCGCGGACGAGCTCCGGGGCCGCGCCCGGCTCGCGCTCGCGGAGGGCCGTCACGAGGACGCCCTCGTCGACGCCTTCCGGGCCGTCGCCGTGCGCCAGGTCGAGCGCGGGGAGCTCGACGACACGCCCGGCACGACCGCCCACGAGGTCGCGACCGCGCTGGGGCTCCGCTTCCCCGACCGGCGCGACGACGTCCACCGCGGTGCTGCGCTCTTCGACGCCGTGCTCTACGGCGACCACCCGGCCGGCCGCGAGCAGGCCGAGCAGGTCCTGGGGCTCGACGACGTGCTGGCGGTGGCCCGATGAGCAGTCCGACGAACGGCTCGACGACCGACACCCCCGCCCGTGTCCACCCTCAGGCCACCGGCGGCCTCGGCGGGCGCCTCCGGCGGCACCGCTCGACGCTGGTCGTCGCAGCCTCGTTCGCGGCGGCCGTCGCCGTCGTGGTGGTCACCAGCGGCGGCGCGTCCAGCACCGGGACCCTCGACCCCGACAACCCCGCTCCCGACGGCGCCCGGGCCGTGACCCGGGTCCTCGACGACGAGGGCGTCCAGGTCGACGTGGCCCGCGGCATCGAGGCCCTCGAGGCGGTGCCTGTCTCGGCGAGGAGCACCGTGCTGGTCACCTCGACCGACTACCTCGGCGGCGAGATCACCGATCGGCTGCTCAGCCATGCCGGCGGCGCCCGGGTCGTGCTCGTCGCACCGACGACCGGCGTGCTCGAGAGCCTGGGACTGGGCCTGACGTCGACGTACACGACGTCCGACACCGGCTGGCGCGGCGACTGCGCGGACCCCCTCTACGACGACCTGAGGCTCCTGGTGGACCGCACGGTCGCCTACCGCGCCGGCGGGCCCGCCGACGACGCGGAGGAGGAGGCCGGGCCGGGCTGCTTCGGGACGGACGCCGGGTCGGTGCTCGTCGAGTCCGGCGGGGTCACGGTCTTCGGCGCGGCCGACGCGCTCAGCAACGAGCAGGTCACCCTGGGCGACGACGCGGCCGTCGTGCTGCGCCTGCTCGGGCAGGGCGAGCAGCTGGTCTGGTACGTGCCCCGCTACGAGGACCTGCCCGCCGGCGACGGGGTGAGCGCCCAGGCCCTCCTGCCGCGGTGGGTCCGTCCCGGCCTGTGGCTGGGAGCGCTCACGCTGGCCGCCCTGGTGCTCTGGCGCGCGCGACGCCTCGGGCCGCTGTCGACCGAGCCGTTGCCGGTGGTGGTGAAGGCGATCGAGACCACGCTGAGCCGGGGACGGCTCTACCGCCGGGCCGGCGACCGGTCGCACGCGGCCAGGAGCCTGCGCGACGCGACCCGCGCCAGAGCAGCCACGCGCCTGCAGCTCGGCGCCCGGGTCGAGGAGGCCGCGCTCGTGCGCGACGTCGCCCGTCACACCGGTCGACCAGTGGTCGACGTCGAGGCCCTCATCGGCAGCCGGGCCGCGCCGCCCGGCTCCGACCTGCAGCTGATCCACCTGGCCAGCGCCCTGGCCGCACTCGAGGAAGAGGTACGTCGTCCATGACCGACCCCAGCGACTCCCAGGGCGCTCCGCCCACGGACCCGCCCACCGGACCACCCACGGACCCGCCGCCCCGACCCGCCCACCGACCCGCCCACCGACCCGACGCCGAGCGCTGCCACCGCTGCGTACGCCCCGTCGACGGCGGCCGACCCGGTCCGGGCGCGGCTGGCCGCCGTCCGCGGCGAGGTCGCGAAGGCCGTCGTCGGCCAGGACGCCGCCGTCTCGGGGCTGCTGGTCGCCCTGCTGTGCGGGGGCCACGTGTTGATGGAGGGGGTGCCCGGGACGGCCAAGACCCTGCTGGTGCGCACGCTCGCGGCCACGCTGTCCGTCGACACCCGGCGGGTGCAGTTCACGCCCGACCTGATGCCCGGCGACATCACCGGCTCGATGGTCATCGACGGCAGCCTGGGCGAGCTCCGCTTCCGCGAGGGTCCCGTCTTCACCAACCTGCTGCTCGCCGACGAGATCAACCGCACCCCGCCCAAGACCCAGTCCGCGCTGCTGGAGGCGATGGAGGAGGGCCAGGTCTCCGTCGACGGCGTCTCACGCCCGCTGCCGCGGCCCTTCCTCGTGGCGGCCACGCAGAACCCCGTCGAGTACGAGGGCACCTATCCCCTGCCCGAGGCGCAGCTCGACCGGTTCCTGCTCAAGGTGGTGCTGCCGATCCCCGACCGCGACGCCGAGCTGGAGATCCTGCGGCGCCACGCCCACGGCTTCGACCCCCGCGACGTGGTGGGGGCCGGCGTCGAGGCCGTCGCGAGCGCCGAGGACATCGCTGCCGGCCAGCGCGCGGTGGCCGGCGTCCAGGTCTCGCCGCAGGTCGCCGGCTACATCGTCGACATCGCCCGCGCCACGCGCCAGTCGCCCTCGTTGTCACTGGGGGTGAGCCCCCGCGGGGCCACCGCGCTGCTGCGGGCCGCCCGGGCCTGGGCCTGGCTCAACGGACGCGACTTCGTGACCCCGGACGACGTGAAGTCGCTGGCCCACGCGACCCTGGTCCACCGGCTGGGCCTGCGCCCCGAGGCCGAGCTCGAGGGGGTCGACGTCGCGCAGGTGCTGTCGTCGGCACTGGGCTCGGTCCCGGTGCCACGGTGAGGTCGGCATGAGCCCGCGGGCCCGCTGATGGCGATCTCCGGGCGGGTGCCCCTGCTGCTCCTGGTGGGCTTCGTCCCGCTGCTGCTGCGCCCGGTGCTCGGGACCGTGTGGCTGTGGCTGCTGGTCGTGCTCCTGGCCGGCCTGGCCGACCTGGCGCTCGCCCCCCGACCGGCGCGGCTGAGGTTCCACCGCCCCGCGGTGGGCGCGGTGCGCACGGGCGACCCCACCGGGACCCGGCTCGAGGTCACCAACGACGCCGGGCGGGTGGTGCACGCGCTGGTCCGCGACGCCTGGCAGCCCAGCGCGGGCCCCTCCGACGACCGGCACCGCCTGCGGCTGGCGCCTGGTGAGCGCGCGGTGCTGCGTACTGCGCTGCGCCCGGAGCGCCGCGGCGACCTGCGGGCGCTGGGGGTCACCGTGCGGACCCACGGACCGTTGCGGCTCGTGGCCCGGCAGCGCACCGTCGAGGTGCCGGGCTCGGTGCGCTCGCTGCCGCCCTTCGAGTCGCGCAAGCACCTGCCGTCACGGCTGGCCCGGCTGCGCGACCTCGACGGCCGTGCGGCGGTGCGGGTGCGGGGACAGGGCACGGAGTTCGACTCCCTGCGCGAGTACGTCGACGGCGACGACGTCCGCTCGATCGACTGGCGCGCCTCGGCCCGCAACCGCTCGGTGGTCGTGCGCACCTGGCAGCCCGAGCGCGACCGTCGCGTCGTGCTGGTGCTGGACACCTCCCGCACCTCGGCCGGTCGGGTCGACGACGTACCGCGTCTGGACTCGGCCATGGACGCCACGCTGCTCCTGGCTGCACTGGCTGCTCGCGCCGGTGACCGGGTCGACTTCCTCGCCGGCGACCGGCGGGTCCGCGCCCGGCTGCGCTCGGCCGGGGCCCGCGACGTCGCCGCCCACCTGCAGGAGGCGATGACCGACCTGGAGCCGGCGTTCGTGGAGGCGGACTGGCGGACGCTGGCCGGGGCCGTGCAGGGCCTGGGCCGCCAGCGGGCACTGGTGGTGCTGCTCACCCCGCTGGAGCCCGCGGCGGTGGAGGAGGGTCTGCTCCCGGTGCTGCCGGCGCTGGTCCGGCACCACCGGGTGGTGCTCGCCTCCGTGCGCGACCCCGCGCTGGAGCGGCTCTCGGCGCGGCGCGGGACCGTCGAGGAGGTGTACGGCGCCGCGGCGGCCGAGCAGGTCGTCCGGCGCCGCGAGCGCACTGCACGGGTGCTGGAGGCGCTGGGCGTCGACGTCGTGGACGCGGCGGCCGAGCAGCTGCCGCCCCGGCTGGCCGACCACTACCTGCGACTCAAGGCGCGCGGCCTGCTGTAGGCCGCGGCCCACGGCCGCGCGCGGCGACCGCCCGGCTCAGGCCTGCCGGTCGCGGGGCGGCTGCGGGATCTGGTGCCCGAGCTCGCCCCCGATCCGACCGCCGAACGGACGACCGTGGTCGGCGTACTCCTCTCGGGTGTAGGCCAGGGCGTAGGGACCGATCTCGACCCGTGCCCCGGTGCGCAGGATCTGCCGGACCACCGGCGCGCCGTGCACCCGGGTGACCCCCTCGACCGCCACCACGAGCCACTCGTCCGCGTCGTCGTGGACGATGCGGGCGTGCCGCGGCGCGAGGCCGGGCAGGCACACGTCGTTGCTCGGGTCGGAGCCGAGGCTCAGCCCGTCGTGCAGCCAGAACACGGGGCTGCGCTCGCCGAGGGCGACCGCCTGCTTGGTCATCACCAGACGCGGCGACCCGCCGTGGGCGGGGTCGTGGGTCGTGGTCGGCTGGCGACGCGGACGTCGCACCATCGTCGGCGCGATCGGCCACAGCGTGGAAGCGGGCGTCAGGCCCGCGTCGGGGAGCACGGCCGCGGTCGAGCGCAAGCGTCCGCGCGCCGAGGTCCACACGCCGCGGAGGCTGCCCAGGCGGATCCGGCGGGTGCCGGTGAAGCGCCGCTGCCACCAGGGAGCAGAGACCGCCCCCAGGGACACCAGGTGGTCACCGCGGTGCACCACCCGCAGGACGACGTCCCGCGCGGCCAGCGCCTCGGCCAGCACCCGGAGGGTGGGCGCGTCGCCCGCACCGGCGAGGGCGGACGGGTCGTCGAGCTCCACCTGGAGCCGGTTGCCCTCCCCCCGGACCGAGCCGCGGACGGGCTCCTGGCCCGGACGCTCCAGGGCGAAGGCCAGGTCGGCGGCCAGCACGAGACTCACGGCTCAGCCCCGCGTCGGCGCGGAGGGAAGGCCCCGCTCGCTGGTCGTGATCGTCAACGTGCCGTCGACCTTCCAGGTGGCCCGGGGCGCGTTGGCACCGGTGTCGCGCGGCACCTCGACGGCCATGTCCTCGAAGCGGTAGTGGATCGCGGCCTCGCGCCCGGTGAGGAAGCTCCACATCCGCGCGCCGAGGTCGGTCCAGTCGACCACCTCGTCGTTGGTGCCGTCGACGGCCTGGCTGCTGTACTGGTGCTGCGTCATCTCAGATTCCTTCACTCGGGGACTTCTCAACACGTTGTTGAGGAAGTAGGGTTACATCATGAACACATTGTTGAGGTTTGCGCAAGGGTCCACCGACACCGATCTCACGATCGGCGACCTGGCCGAGCGCACCGGGCTGAGCCAGGCCACGCTGCGGATGTGGGAGCAGCGCCACGGCTTCCCGACGCCCGAGCGACTGGCCAGCGGTCACCGGCGCTACTCCGAGGGCGACGTGCAGGCGGTGCTCGAGGTGGTGCGCCGCCGCGACGCCGGCGTGCGTCTGGACGTCGCGATCGCCGAGTCCCGGGTCGCGGCCGAGCGGGCCCCGGCCCCCGCCCTCTCGGTGTACGCCGACCTCCGGCGCCTGCACCCCCACCTGGCGACGTACCAGCTGCGCAAGAGCACGCTGCTCGCCCTGTCGTGGGCGATCGAGGACGAGTTCTGCGCCAAGGCCGACCGGGCGCACCTGTTCGGCTCGTTCCAGAAGGGGACCTACTACGCGCCGGCCCGCGAGCGCTGGACCGAGCTGGCCCGCGTCGCCGGGTCGGCCTTCGTCTTCGCCGACTTCGACGAGCCGCGAGCCGGCTCCCGCCCGGTCGAGGTGGCGCTGCCCGAGGACGCTCCGATGCGCCGCGAGTGGCTGGTCGTGTGCGACAGCCTGGACCTGCCGGCGGCGCTCACCGCCTTCGAGCTGCCCGGCCAGAGCGGGGTGCCCGACCGGGAGCGGCTCTTCGAGTCGATGTGGACGGTCGAGCCGGCTGCCGTCCGCGACGCCGCCCGCACCTGCGCCCGGATCGCGGCCGACGTCGTGCCGGCCGACGCGGCTCCGGTGCTCTACGACCTGGCCGACCGTCCGGCTCCTGGCGTGGCCGACCTCGCGTCGGTGACCAGCATGTTCAACCGGGTGGTCGCCTACGTCGACCGCTACGGACGCTGACGGGCCGCCGATGACCGAGGAGACCGACGTCGTCGTGGTCGGCGCCGGCCTGGCCGGCCTCCACTGCGCGCGGATGATCCAGCGCGCCGGCCGCTCGGTGGTCGTGGTGGAGGCCGGCGACGACGTGGGCGGCCGGATCCGCACCGACGAGGTCGACGGCTTCCTCCTCGACCGGGGCTTCCAGCTGCTCAACCCCGGCTACCCCGCCGTGCGCCGCTGGATCGACGCCGACGCGCTCGGGCTCCAGCCGCTGCCGGCCGGCGCGGCGCTGCGCGTCGAGGCCGGCGTACGTCGGGTGGCGCACCCGCTGCGCGAGCCGGGGCTGCTCGGCGCCGACCTGCGCACCGTGGCCGCCCGCCCGGGACAGGCGCTGGCGCTGGCGCGCTGGGTGGCTCCGCTGGTGCGTGCCTCGCTGCGCCGCCGGCCGGTCTCGGTCACGCTGGCCGCGCGCTCCGACCGCACCCTGCGCGAGTCGCTCGACGCGGCCGGTCTGCACGGTGACCTGCGACGGCTGATGGACCGGTTCTTCGCCGGGGTCCTCCTCGAGGACGACGGCAGCACCTCGGCCACCTACGCGCTGCTGCTCGCGCGCAGCTTCGCAGCCGGGGTCCCGTCGCTGCCGGCCGAGGGGATGGCCGCGCTGCCCCGCCAGGTGGCCGCCCCGCTGGTCGGCCGGATCCGTCTCGGGCAGCCGGTCGAGCGCGTCGAGCGGCACGGACCCGGGCTGCAGGTGCACCTCGGTGGGGAGACGCTGCTCGCGCGTCACGTGGTGGTCGCCACCGGCGCCGAGGAGTCGCAGCGGCTGACCGGGGTCGAGGCGCCGGCCACCAAGGGGGTCGTGACCCAGTGGTTCGCGACCACCGCCCCACCCGCCACGAGCGGCCTGCTCCACGTCGACGCCCGCGAGCGGCCGACCGGCCCGCTGGTCAACTGCGCGGTCGTGTCCCTGGCGGCGCCGACGTACGCCCCGAGAGGGAGGCACCTCGTCGAGGCCTCGGCGCTGCTGCGGCCCGGCGTGCCCGCCCCCACCGAGGCCGAGCTGCGTCGTCACGCCGGCGACCTGCTCGGCGCCCCGACCGGTGACTGGGAGACGCTCGCGCGCTACGAGGTGCCGGGCGCCCTCCCGGCCCAGCCGCCGCCGTTCGCGCACCGTCCGTCGGTGGTCGAGCGCGACGGGGTCGTGCTGTGCGGCGACCACCGCGAGTCGTCCTCGATCCAGGGCGCGCTGGTCAGCGGGGCCCGGGCGGCCCGGCTCGTGCTCGGCGCCGCCCCGTGACCGCGCTCCAGGCCCTGGTCGTCGCCACCGCGCTGCACGCCGGCTTCCAGCTGACCGTCACCGTGCTGGTCTACCCCCAGCTGGCCCGGGTCGGACCGGCTTCGTGGACCGAGGTCCACACCCGCCACGGCCGGCTGATCACCCCCCTCGTCGCCCCCCTGTACGCCGCGCTGCTCGCCTCGGGGGCCTGGGTGCTGAGCACGGGTCCCGGCGGCCTGGCGGTGGCGGCGCTCGGGTGTGCGGCGGCGTGCCTCGGCGTGACGGCCGTGGGGGCGGCGCCCCTGCACGGGCGGCTCGACCGGCCCGACCCCGTGCTGCTGCGCCGACTGCTGGCGCTCGACCGGCTCCGCGCGCTGCTGGCTGTGGCCGCCGCGGCGCTGGCCGGCGCCGCCCTCGTGGGGTGACCCCTCCGGAGGATCAGGCCCGGGTCGCGACCGTGTCCTCCAGCAGGGCGCCGTCGAGATCGCCGGTGTGCCCGCGCAGCACCGCGTTGCGCCCGAGCACGAAGACCACGGCGAAGAAGGCCAGCTCGGCCACGACCCCGATGCCGATGCGTGCCCAGGTGGGCAGGCCGGAGGGCGTCACGAACGCCTCGATCACCCCGCTGACGAAGAGCACCAGGACCAGCCCCAGGGCGACCGTCGCAGCGGTGCGGCCCTCGCGCGCGATCGAGGCGGTCCGGCTCAGCTGCCCGGGCTCGACCCACGACCAGAACAGCCGGAGCCCGACCCCGCCCGCGACGAAGACGGCGGTCAGCTCCAGCAGCCCGTGCGGCAGGATCAGTCCGAAGAACAGGTCGCCCCGGTCGTGGCGGATCATGATCGAGCCGATGATGGCGAGGTTGAGGAGGTTGGTGAACAGCAGGTAGAGCACCGGCACCCCGAGGATGCCGAGCGCCAGGCACAGCGCGGTCACCCAGGCGTTGTTGACCCAGACCGCCGCCGCGAAGTGGCTGGCGGCGTACTGGCTGTAGTAGCCCTCGAAGTCCTGGTTGACCAGCTGGTCGATCTCCTGCGGCGAGATCAGGCTCTGCTCGACGTTGGGGTGCTGCAGCAGCCAGAGCATCATCACCGCGGTGACCGCGACGCTGCCGGCCAGGCAGCCCAGCCACCACCAGCGCAGCCGAAAGAGTGCCGCCGGGAAGCGCGCGGTGACGAAGGTCGCGGCGCCGGACCAGGTGCTGACCCGCGCCCCGACCGCCCGGTTGCGGGCCCGCGAGAGCAGCGAGGACAGGTGCGCGACCAGCGAGGGGTCGGGCGCGGAGGTCCGCACCACGCTCAGGTGGGTCGCCACCTGCTGGTAGCGCTCGACCAGCTCGTCGGCCTCCGCGCCGCTCAGCCTCCGTCGCCGGGTCAGCTCGTCGAGCCGTGCCCACCCGGAGCTGTGCGCGAGCACGTAGGCGTCGAGGTCCACGCAGCGATCCTAGAGCGCCGCCCGCTGCCCGGCGCAGGCCAGGGAGCCGCCCGGACGAAGGCAAATCACGGGGAACTCGTCCCGGCGGCCAGCCGCATGCCCCAGAATCACTTGCGCCCGCCCCCCCGGTCCTGGAGGACTGCTCGTGCCCCCCTCTCCTCGTCGCTGCTCCCGACTGCTCGCCCTGGCCACGGCCGCGCTGGTCCTGACTCTCGCGCCCCTGACGGCCAGCGCTGCCGCGGACGGCACGAAGGACGCGGGGACGGACGCACGCCGGCAGGACCCGTCGGCGGGTGCCTCGACCCCGACCACGCTGACGATCAGCGGCCCCAGCCAGGGCGTCGTGGGCGAACGCGTGCAGATCACCGCCCGCCTCACCGAGACGCCCCCGGGCGGGGGGCCCACCGCGGTGCCGGGCGTCCCGGTCGAGATCGTCCGGGTCGTCGACGGCAGCCCGACCTCCTCGGGCCCCCTGACCACCGGTCCCGACGGCACGGTCACCACCGCCGCGACCGTGATGGCGGACCCGGACGACAACGACTTCCAGGCGTCGTACGCCGGCGACGAGACCCGGGCGCCCGCCACCAGCGGCCGTCTCCGGATCACGCCCTCCGCGGCCCCACGCCCGACCGCACTGCAGCTCCGTGGCCCCGGCACGGCGAAGTTCCGCACCGACGTCACGCTCCGCACCGTCCTGCTCGCGGACGTCGACGGCTCCGCCGCGCCGGTGGCCGGCGAGACCGTCACCTTCTGGCGGCGCGAGAGCGGGACCTGGCGTCGGGCCGGCACGGCGCGCACCGACGCCGCCGGAGTGGCGGCCCGATCGGTCCGGATCGTCGACGGGCCCGGCTCGAACGCCTTTCGCACCACCTACGAGGGCACCGCGGCCTACCGCGCGTCAGTCTCCGGCGTCCTGACGATCCGCGGCACCAAGCACGACGGGAGGCTGCGGCTCACCGGACCCGGCCGCGTCGTCGACGAGACCTCGATCCCGCTGACGCTCACGTTCAGCACCGCGTCCCGCGATCCGATCAACTCGTCGGTCACGCTCTTCTCCCGCGCTCGGGGGACCCGCCGCTGGGTGGAGGTCGCCACCGCGGTCACCGGGCCGAGGGGGATCGCGACGGTGCGGGTCGCCCCTCGCGTCGACACCGACTACCGGGCGCGGGCCGCCGGCGGCTCCTGGTTCACCGGCGACGTCACCGACCCCAAGCCGGTGGACAACCTGCCTCCGGGCGTCCCGGTCCGCTACCCCGCCGGCGCACCCCGGCCCCGGATCCGGCTGCCTCCCCAGCCCCGCGCCGTCGGCGACGGACCGAACGCCGTCGTCACCGGCATCCCCGGCAGCGTGTGGGCCAGGATGCAGGGCCGGTCGTGGCGCCCGGGCTGTCTGCCGCGCACCTCGCTGCGGCTCGTCCGGATCAACTACTGGGGCTTCGACGGCTACCGCCACCGCGGCGAGATCGTCGTCGCCGGCAGCGTCGCCGGCCGGGTCGCGGGGGCATTCGGTGACGCCTACCGGGCCGAGCTCCCGATCCGGGCGATGTACCTGGTCGATCGCTTCGGCTACTCCCCCGCAGTGCGCGGCGCCAACGACTACGCCTCGATGGCGGCCGGCAACACCTCCGGCTTCAACTGCCGCGACGTCGTGGGTCGCCCCGGGGTGCGCTCGCCGCACGCGAGCGGACGCGCCATCGACGTCAACCCGTGGGAGAACCCGTACAGCTCCCCCCGGGACGGGTGGGTCCCGAACCGGTACTGGGTCGGTCGCCACCTGGCGCGGGTCACCAACCGCACCTCCGCCAGCCCGATGGTCCGGGTCCTGGCCCGCAACGGGATCCGGTGGACGTACCGCACCTACGACGCACACCACTTCGACGCCTGAGCCCGGACCGCGCACCTAGGATGACGGCAATGACCGCGCCCGAGCTCGCGACCCTCACCGCCGACGACCTCGTCACCGGCGAGGCCGTCGCGCTCGACCTGCCCCCGGCAGGGCTCGGGGCGAGGATCGCGTCGGGGATGATCGACCTGGTCGCGACCGCCGTGCTCTTCGTGGCGGCGCTGTTCGTCTTCCTGCTCGCGGTCGTCCGCACCGACGGGGCCCTGGCCCAGGTGGCGCTGGTCGGCACGATCATCGTGGTCTTCGTGGCCGCGCCGACGGCGATGGAGACGCTCACCCGGGGCCGGTCGCTCGGCAAGCTGGCGCTCGGCCTGCGCACGGTGCGTGACGACGCGGGCCCGATCTCCTTCCAGCACGCGCTGGTGCGCTCGCTGGTCGGCTTCGTGGAGATCTTCGCCTTCCAGGGCGTCCCGGCGTTCTTCTCGGCGCTGCTCAGCGCCCGGGGCAAGCGACTCGGGGACTTCGCCGCCGGCACCTATGTCGTGCGCGAGCGCGTGAAGCTGCAGCTCAGCCCGCCGGCGCCGATGCCGCCGTACCTGGCCGCCTGGGCCCGCGCCGCCGACATCGTGGCGCTGCCGACCGGACTGGCGCTGGCCGTGCGGCAGTTCTTGGGCCGACTGCCGACCATCGACCCCGCCTCGCGGCACGCGATCGGCTTGCGGCTGGCCGAGCAGGTCGGACGGCACGTCGCGCCGCCCGCCCCGCCCGGCACCAGTCCCGAGGACTTCCTGGCCGCCGTCGTCGCGGCGCGGCGCGAGCGCGACCTGGCCCGGATGCACCGCGAGGACGACCTGCGCCACCGGCTCGCCGCCCGGGAGTGACGGCTGGACCGGTCAGCTCGACGGCAGCGTCAGCGCGCCGGGAGAGACCGTGACCCGCGCCTCGCACGTCGCCGTCTGCGCCGAGCACTCGAGCAGCGCCTCACCCGCGTCGCGGCTCACCAGCGCCCAGAAGGTCGACCCCGTCCAGCTCACGTCGAGCACGAAGGCGAAGTCCGGCCCCTGGACCGTCCGCACGGAGCCGTCCTCGGCGTCGAGCAGCTCCAGCCCGGGCGTCATCCCCCGGTCGACGTCCGCGTCGGTCGTCCCCGTGACGTACGTCGACCCGTCCGGCGCCAGCGCACCGACCGCACCGCCGGTCCCGCCGGTCACCCGGGGCGACCCGTCGGTGGCATCGAAGAGCTCGACGCCCTCCGCGCCCTGCACCGCGAGCACCGGACCGGCCAGCTCGGCGGAGTCCGGGTTCGCGACGGGCACCACCTCGAAGGACTGATTCGGGTAGCGCAGCGAGAGCCGGTCGCCCTCGTCCTCGATCCAGTGGTTGCCGTCGACGGCGACGAGCCCGGTCTGCTCGGCGAGCAGCGGCATCGTGATGTCGACCGCTGAGCTCCCGAGGTCGCCCAGCCGCAGGGTGTCGTCCAGGCCGACCCAGGCGATCCGGCGGTGGTCCTTGGACAGCACGGCGCGCTGCACCGGCTCGTCGACGACCGCCCGGCCGGGGCCGAGCTGACCGTCGGCATCGACCGGGAAGACCAGCACCCTGCTCTCGTCGGCGATCGCGACGACCTGGTCGTCGTCGACCCCGAGCACCTCCTCGGCCTCGATGCCGGTGTCCACCGTCTCCCCCGACGTCCCCAGCGTCACCACGGACCCGTCGAGCACGTAGGCGAAGCGCTCCCCGGGAACCACCGCGGCCGGGTCGGCGCTGCGGTCCACGCCAGCGGGTCCGGCCGGGTCGGTCGAGGGTCCGCTGCCGGGCCAGGGCGCCAACAGGCCGACCCCGGCGCCCACCGCCGCCACGGTCGCGGCGGCGGTCACCGCCCGCACGGCGGTCCGCCTGCGGCGGGCCTCCCGCACCCGCGCCCGGAAGGCGAGGTCGTCGATCGGTGGCACCGGGACCGCGTCGTGCACGGCGGCGAGGGTCTGGGCGAGGTCGTGGCCGGTCATCGTGACTCCTGCGGGACAGGGAGGGAGAGGGTGAGGTCGGGCAGGGCGGCGCGGAGCCGCTTCAGGGCGTGGTGGGTCTGGCTCTTCACCGAGCCGACCGAGCAGCCGAGGGCCTGGGCCGTGTCGGCCTCGGTGAGGTCCTCGACGTAGCGGAGCACGAGCGTGGCCCGCATCCGGGGCGGGAGCCGCCGGATCTCCTCCCACAGCGCGAGATGGTCGGCGCTCACGTCGAGGCCGCCGGCGTGGCCGGCGTCGGGGAGCACCTCGGTCGGCACCTCACGCCGGCGCCGCGGCCACTGCCGGGCCATCTGGTTGACCATGCCCCGACGCACGTAGGCCTCGGCGGTGCCATGGTCGCGGATCGAGTCCCAGCGGGCACAGGTGCGGGCCAGGACCCCCTGCAGCAGGTCCTCCGCCTCGTGGCGGTTGCCGGTCAACAGGTAGGCGGTGCGGTACAGCGGCGCCCAGCGGGCCGCCATGAAGTCACTGAACTCGAGCCTCGGTGGCGCGGTCATCGGTTCTCCTCACGTCGTGTCACAGGGGAAGACACCGACGGCGGGTGAAGGGTTGAGAGTCGAGAGCAGCTGAGGGCGTCACCGCGCCGCGTGGAGCCCGGCGTGGAGCGCGGCACCCACGATGCCGGCCTGGTTGCGCAGCACGGCCGGCACGATCGGCGTCTCGAGGTCGAGCAGCGGCAGGAACTCCTCGGCGTGCTTGCTGACCCCTCCCCCGACCACGAAGAGCTCGGGCGTGAGCAGCCGCTCCAGCAGCCGGTAGTAGGCCTGGAGCCGCGCGGCCCACTCCGTCCAGCTGAGGTCGTCGCGCTCGCGCACGGCGTTGGCGGCCCACTGCTCGGCCACGTGCCCGTCGAGCTCGAGGTGGCCGAGCTCCGAGCCCGGCACGAGCGTCCCGCCGTGGACCAGCGCGGAGCCGATGCCGGTGCCGAGCGTCGTCACCACGACCAGACCGCGACGGCCGCGCGCGGCGCCGTACGTCGCCTCCGCGAGCCCGGCCGCGTCCGCGTCGTTGAGCACGTGGGCCGCGACCCCCAGGCGCTCGGAGAACAGGCGGTCGGCGTCGGTGTCGATCCACGAGGCGTCGATGTTGGCCGCCGAGCCCACGACCCCGTGGCGTACGACGCCCGGCACGGTGACCCCCACCGGCCCCCGGTGCTGGGGGAAGCCCGCCAGCAGGTCGGCCACCGTGTCGGCCACAGCGTCGGGCGTCGCCGGCGACGGGGTGCGGGTGCGGGCCCGCTCGGCGGTGAGCTCCCCGCGATCGAGGTCGACCGGCGCCCCCTTGATGCCGGTGCCGCCGACGTCGATCCCGAACCCGATGCGCATGGAGCCGATGAGACCACACCTCGGAGCGCGGACGGAGCCCGGTGACCCTGATGGCGGAGCGCGCCTCAGGCCGGCGGCAGCCCGCTCCCCCCGTCGAGGAGGGCCCACGTCGCGGCGACGTGGCGCGCGTCGGTGCCGCAGCAGCCGCCCAGGATGTCCACCGCGGGCAGCGCCGCCAGGAGACGCCGCTGGTCACGGGCCAGCTCGGTGGGGTCGCCGTCGTCCAGCTCGGTGGAGGCGTCGAGCTCGGCGTGGCTGGCCCGCGAGGCGTTCACCCGAAGACCACGCACCCGCAGCCGCCACTCCTCCCCCGGCGCGTGGACCGGGTCCTCCCCCAGCCCGGCGGCGATGTGGTCGGGGTGGGCGCAGTTGACCAGGAAGTAGTCGGGCGGGCAGACCGCGTCGACCGCGGAGACCGCCTCGCGGAGCGACTCTCCGCCCGGCAGCCGGCCGTCGGTCTCGACGGTGAACGACACGGCCACCCCCACCCCGACGTCGCGGGCGGCGATCGCGATCCCGGCTGCCTCCCCGACGTCGGTGAGCGTGAGCGCCGAGACCCGGTCGGCCCCGGCGGCCGCGAGGCTCGCGACCTGGGGGCGGTGGTAGTCGGCGGCCTCCGCAGGCGTCATCGCGTGGCCCGGGACGTAGCCGTCACCGCGCGGTCCCATCGCGCCGACCACCTTGGTCTCGACGAGTCGGTCCGACCAGCGCTCCGCGAGGCCGGCCAGCAGCTCCACCGCGGCCCGGTTGGCGCGGTCGAGTGCGGCGGCGTCGTAGCCCAGCAGCGCGGCCCAGTCGGGGTTCGCCCGCCAGGTGGGGGTCTCCAGCAGCAGCGGCAGCCCGTGCTCGGCCGCGATCGCGGCGTAGCCGGCGTAGTAGTCCTCGAGGACCGCTCGTCCCTGCTCCGACCCGACCAGCGGGAAGGCCGCGAACTCCGGAAGGTCTGCACCCCGGTGGTAGATCAGGTCGGTCTCGAGGCCTCCGTCGGTGACCCAGCCGCGGGTCCCGGAGCGAGGGTTCGTCGTCGCCATCGTCGTCTCCTGTCGTAACAGACTGATTGGTCTGTTTGTACCAGACCGCGCGGTCTGGTACAAGAGGCACATGCCGAAGGACGGAGCACCCACCCGCGAGCGGATCCTCGACGCAGCCGAGCGCCTGGTCATCGAGCAGGGGTACTCCGCGACCTCCCTCGACCTCGTGATCGCCACCGCCGGCACGTCGAAGGGGGCGTTCTTCCACCACTTCGACTCCAAACGGGCCCTGGCGGACGCCCTGGTCGAGCGGTACGTCGCTGCCGACGTCGCCGTCCTCGAGACCGCGCTCGCCGCGGCCACCGCGGCCGCTGACGACGCGGCCGGCCGAGCGGTCGCGTTCCTGGCCCACTTCGAGGCCCTGGGCGAGGAGATCCTCGCTGACCAGTCGGGATGCCTCTACGCGTCCGTGCTGGTCGAGCGTCAGCTCGTCGCGGACGGCGTCTCGGCCGGCATCACCGGAGCGGTGCGCGCCTGGCGGGAGGGGTACGCCGGGCTGCTGCGCGACGCCCTGCCGGAGGACAGCGAGGTCGACGCCGACGCGCTCGCCGACCACGTGTTCGTGACCTTCGAGGGGACCTTCCTCCTCGCCCGGACCACCCAGGACCCCACCAGCATGCGCGCCCAGCTGCGAGTGCTCCGTCAGCTGGTCGAGCGGCTGCTCGACCAGGCTCAGCCCAACCGGGTGTAGGCCAGGTCGACGATGTCGCGGCCGGCCTCGACGCCCTTGCGCTCGAAGCGGGTGACCGGTCGCTCGGACCAGCGCTCGACCTGCCCGCCGGTCAGGCTGGGCTCGGCGTCGAGGACCCGGCGCATCTGGTCGGCGTAGTCGGCCCAGTCGGTGGCCAGGCGCCAGGTGGCGCCGGGGCGCAGGCGGCCGGCGCCCAGGGCGGCGAAGTCGCTGTCGACCAGGCGGCGCTTGTGGTGGCGCTGCTTGGGCCACGGGTCCGGGAAGAAGGTCCACAGCCCCGCCAGGCTGTCGGGCTCGACCAGGTGCTGCAGCGTCCACGCCGCGTCGACCGAGCAGAGCCGGACGTTGTCGGCGCCGGTGTCCGCGAGCTTCCACAGGGTGTCGGCGATGCCGGGGCGCCAGACCTCGACCGCGAGCACGTCGTGGTCGGGGCGGGCCGCCGCCAGGGCCGCGGTGGCCTCGCCGACGCCGGACCCGATCTCCACGATCAGGGGCGCCCGGCGGCCGAACCACTGCTCCCAGGCGAACCCGGCGTCGTCGACCGCCTCCTCCGGCACGACCCACTGCTCGTGGTGTGCCTGCCAGGCCGCGGCCTGGCGGGGGGTGAAGCGGCTGCCGCGGCGCGAGTAGCTGAGCACCTCGCGCAGCCGGCGACCGTCCTCGGTCAGCCGCTGGTGGGGGCGGGCCTGCGCGGTGCTGTCGTTCACGTCTGCTCGCCGATGGTGCCGATGACCTTGGCGGGGTTGCCGACCGCGAGCACGCCCGACGGCAGGTCGCGGGTGACCACGGCACCCGCGCCCACGACGGTGTCCGCGCCGATCGTGACCCCGGGGAGCACGATCACCCCACCGCCCAGCCAGACGTTGTCGCCGATCGTGATCGGCTTCGCCGCCTCCCACTTGTCGCGGCGCGGACCCGGCTCGACCGGGTGGGTCGGGGTCAGCAGCTGGACGTGGGGCCCGATCTGGACGTCGTCGCCGATCGTGATGTCGGCGACGTCGAGCGCGACGAGGCCGTAGTTGGCGAAGGTGCCGGAGCCGATGCGCAGGTTGCTGCCGTAGTCGACGTGCAGCGGGCGGGCGCAGCTCGGTGCCCTCCCCCACCTCGCCGAGCAGCTCCTCCAGCAGCCGGCGCCGCGTCGCGGGGTCGCCGGGCGGGCTCGCGTTGTACGCCGCCATCCGCTCGTGGGCGGCGACCGCGAGGTCGGCGATCGCGGGCTGTCGGCCCGGTAGAGGTCGCCGGCGCGCATCCGCTCGAGCATCGAGTGGTCGTCGGGGGAGTGCTGGTCATGGGTGCATCTTCCTGGACAGGGGTTTCGTGGCTCGCTGCGCTCGCACCTCAACCACCGCACGGGGCTCGCTGCGCTCGCACCTCAACCACCGCACGTGGCTCGCTGCGCTCGCACCTCAACCACCGCACGTGGCTCGCTGCGCCCGCACCTCAACCACCGCACGTGGCTCGCTGCGCCCGCACCTCAACCACCGCACGTGGCTCGCTGCGCTGGCACCTCCACCACCGGGC
>CAWCGS010000010.1:0-19412 GCA_963795135.1 uncultured Actinomycetota bacterium | reverse complement strand
GTCCGGGAGCGGCGCGCGGGGCCTGGCCGGTGGAGGCCCCGCCCCGGGCGGGGAGGGGCAGGGGAAGCGGCGGCTGGTTGCCGTCACCGGCCAGGACCGGCTCGAGGAGCTGGGTGAAGAGTCGGCAGGCGAGGGCCTTGCTGGCCTGGGGCAGGTCGGACTGCTGGACGACGGCGCAGAGCAGCCCGTCGGCGTCCGCCACGTTGCCCTCGAAGCCGATCCGCGAGCCGATGGTGCCCGTCTCGGCGTTGAAGGCGAGCACCAGGTTGCCCATCGCGACCGGGGCCACGGTCAGTGCGGTGTCGAGGGAGTCTCGCTCGGAGTTGATCGTCTTCATCACCCGGGAGAGCTTCTCGACGTCGGTCACCAGCGCGCGGCGGTTGTTGCGGACGAAGCTCTCGACCGTGCCGACCGAGCTGGCGACCGCAGACAGCGCGGCCTGGAGCTCGTCGCGCTCGGTGACCAGGTCCTGGGACACGCCGGCCAGGTCGGCCACGAAGGCACGCACCAGCGCGTCGTTGCGGGCCAGGGTGTCGGTGAAGATCGCGAGCTGCTCGACGGTCTCGAAGAGGTCGCCGCTGCCCTCGCCGAAGGTGACCGCCGCCTCGGAGAGGTTGCGCAGCATCTGGTTGCCGAGCGCGCCGTTGCCGCGCAGCGCCCGGGCGCCGGCGCGCAGCGTGCGGTCCAGGGTGCCGTCGGAGTTGGCGCCCTTGGGGCCGAGGGCCGAGGTCAGGTCGCGCAGCGCGGCGTAGATCCGGTCCAGCTCGACGGGCACGCCGGTGTCGGGCAGCGCGATGTCGGCCCCGTCGGCCATCACCTCGCCCCCGGTGTAGGCCGGGCTGAGCTGGACGAAGCGGTCGGCGACGAGGGTCGGGGTGACGACCGCGGCCTTGGCGTCGGCCGGCACCGGGTGCTGGCCGTCGTACTCCATCTCGACCCGCACGGAGTTGCCCTCGGGGATCACCGCCGTCACCCGGCCGACGTTGACGCCGAGGATGCGGACGTCGGTGCCGACGTAGACGCTGACCGCCCGCGGGAAGTGGGCGGTGACGCGCCGGGTCGTGTCGTCCTCGCCACGGGTGAACAGGAAGCCGGCGAGCAGCACGAGCACGAGCGCGGCGGCCAGCACGCGCCAGGTGAGTCGGCCGGAGAGGGCACGCATCAGCTGCCCCTCGGGGAGGCGCCGGCTGGAACTCGCCGGTGGGGACCGAGGCCAGGTTGACGGCGTAGGCGTCGAACCAGGGACCGGTGCCGATGATGTTGGACAGGATGCTCGCGTAGGGACCCAAGGCGTCGAGGGTGGCCTTCAGCTCCTTCTCCTTGCTGATCAGCAGGCTCAGCAGGTCGTCGACCTCCTTCAGCGCAGGTCCGATCTGAGCCTGGTTGTCGGTGGCCACGCCACGCAGCTCGACCGCCAGCGTGCGGGCGTTGACCAGCAGCCGGTGGATGGCCTGCTTGCGCTTGCTGACCTCGCGGAAGACCAGGTCGCTGCTGCCCATCAGGTCCACCAGGTCCTCGCTGCGCGCCGCGAGCAGCGTGCTGACCTTGCGCGAGCTGGACAGCAGGTGCTTGATCTCGCTGTCGCGGGAGGCGACGGTCTCGGAGAGCCGGGCGATGCCCTCGAAGCTGGCCCGGATCTCGGGAGCGGCCTGGTCGGTGGTCTGGGAGACCTCGTCCAGCGCCTGCACCAGGCGGTCGGTGTTGATCTGCTCGGTCGTCGTGGTCAGGTCGCCGAAGACGCCGACGATGTCGTAGGCGGACTCCGTGCGCTCCAGCGGGATCGGGGCGTCCTCGTCGAGCTGTCCCTCGCCGGCCGGGGTGAGGTTGAGGTACTTCTCGCCGAGCAGGTTGAGCACCTCGACCGAGGCCTCGGTCTCGTCGCCGAACTCGGGTCCGTTGTCGACCTCGAAGGTCACCACCACCTGGTCCTCGACGAGCTCCACGCCCTTGACCCGGCCGGCGCGGATCCCGCCGATCTGCACCATGTTGCCGCGGTGGATGCCACTGGCGTCGCTGAACACGGCGGTGTACGTCGTGCCCCGGAAGCCAGGGAAGCTGGACAGGTTGAAGGTCGCGGCCAGCAACAGCAGCATCACGACGATCGTGACGGTGCCCAGGCGCAGGGAGCGGGCCGGAGAGACACGACTCATGGGTTCGTGCACCTCGGGGCCGTGCTGCGGAAGTTGATCTGGTTCAGCTCGCGCTTGAGCTGGGCCATGACGCCCGCCGGGATGCCCTCGACGTCGGGGAGCGAGATCTCGGCCGAGAAGCCGCAGACGTAGTAGTTGTACCAAGAGCCGTAGGTGCCGGTCCGGGTCTGGTCGGTCATCGACTCCGGCAGCCGGTCGAACAGCTCGATCACCTGCTCGCGCGAGGCCTTGGTGGTGAGCAGGGTCGAGAGCCGGCGCAGCTCCTTGATGTCGGACTCGAGCAGCGGGCGGCCGTCGCGGAGCAGGTCGGCGACCACCACCGTCAGGTCGGAGATGCTGGACAGCGAGGAGCCGATCGTGTCGCGGTTGCGGGCCAGGTCCTGCATCCAGCCCTTGAGCTCGGTGACCAGGGTGGTCAGCTGCGCGGACCGGCTGTCGACGGTGTCGAGCGTGGTGGTGAGGTTGCCGATCACCTCACCGATCAGCTGGTCGCGGTCGGCCAGCGTGCTGGTGAGCGACGCGGTCTTCTGGAGCAGCCCCTGCACGGTGCCGCCCTCGCCCTGGAGCACCTGGACCAGGTTCATCGTCAGCTCGTTGACCTGGTCGGGCTGGAGCGCCTGGAAGAGCGGCTTGAAGCCGTTGAACAACGTGGTGAGGTCGAGCGCCGGCGTGGTCTGCGAGATGGGGATGACGTCGTCGGCCTCGAGCTGCTCGGCGCCCTCGGCCTGCCCCTGCTCCAGCGCGAGGTAGCGGTCACCGACCAGGTTGAGGAAGCGGATCTCCGCGCGCGACGCCGTGGTCAGCGGTACGTCGCCCTTCACCCGGAAGGTCACGACGGCCTGGGTGCGCTGGTAGTGCTCGACCTTCTTGACCTCACCGACACTCACGCCGGCGACCCGGACGTCGTCGCCCTTCTCGAGCGACGAGGCGGTCGAGAAGATCGCCTGGTACTCCTCGCCGGCGCCGAAGCCGATGTTGCCCATGATCGCGGCCAGCAGGCCGGTGACGAGCACTGAGATGACCGTGAAGATCGACAGCTTGACCCCGGCCGCGATCGTGACCGCGTTGCGACGGTTGCGGATGCGCCGGCTGCGGGTCTGGACCCCGGTCGCGCTCACGAGCCCTCACCTCCGCGGACCACGGGCCCGTAGAGCAGCGAGCCGAGGGCGCCGTAGGAGTCGGCGGCGCGGCCGCTCCGACCGGCCAGCACGGCGTTGACCACGGCCTGGTCGGCCGGGCTGCCGGCGTACCCGCTCGACATGGTGGGGGCGGTGTCGCCGTAGCGCGGCGCGGTCCGGCCCGAACCGCCGTGGGGGGCGACGCCGGTGGGCGGGTTCTCGTCGATGTCGGTGCCGTCGTCGAAGGAGTTCGGGCCGATCGGCTCCGGCGGCCGGGGCAGCCCGGAGCACCAGGGGCCGTGGCCGATCTCGCCGTAGACGGGGATGTCGTCGCGGCGGTAGGCGTCGTACTGCGGGGTGAAGAGCTCGATGTACTGCTTGACCTCGTTGTCCTCGAACGTCTTGGCCAGCAGCGGCTTGTAGCGCGCGGCACCGCGGATCAGGCAGGGGAACTCCGGCGAGTAGTCGGCCAGCAGGCCGAGGACCGGTGCCGTGACCTCACCGACGCGGATCAGGTTGGCCTCGTTGTCTCCCAGGAAGCGGGTGGAGGTGCGGGCCAGCCCGCCGAGGTCGCTGAAGAACACGTCGATCTCGCGGCGCTTCTGCACGATCGTCTTGCTGGTCACGGTCAGGTTGTCGAGCGTGGCGAGCAGGTCGGGGGCCGCGATGTCGTAGATCTCGGCCACCTCGGCGAGACGGACCATGTCCTCGCGCAGCGTGGGCAGGCTGCCCTCGATCGCGGTCAGGTAGGTGTCGAGGTCCTCGAGGGTCTGCCCGAACTGCTCCCCGCGACCGTCGAGCGCCGTGGCCAGCGCGTTGAGGGTCATGTTGAGGTCGGCCGGCCGCACCGCCCGCAGCAGGGGGAAGAGGTCCGCCAGGATCTGGCTCAGCTCGACGTTGACGTCGACCCGGTCGGAGGGGATCACGGCCTGGTCGGCGAGGCTCTCCGAGACGGGGTCCTCGGGCACCACGAACGAGACGTACTTCTGGCCGAACAGGGTCGTGGGCAGGATCTCGACCCGGACGTTGGCCGGGATCTCGCGGGCCGCCGACGGCTGGAGCGCGACCTCGATGGAGGCCTCCTGCCCGTCCTGCCCGACGTTTCGGACCTGGCCGATCAGGGCACCGTGCAGCCGGACGTCTCCGAACTTCGCCAGCTGGAGACCCGCCCGCTCGGACTTGATCGTCACCATCGTGACGTCGTCGAACACCTTCTGGTAGACCGCGATCGAGAGCCCGACGAGCAACGAGACGGTCGTCAGGAAGGCGACGCCGGCCACCAGCAGACGCGCGTGCTCGCGTCGGCTGTCGTGATGGATGTTGACCAGCACTCGTCGCCCCCGCTACCCGGTGATCCGCACGGTGGTGGTCGAGCCCCAGATCGCGAAGCTGAGGAAGAAGTCGGCCACCACGACGGTGACGATGCTGGTGCGGATCGCGCGGCCCACGGCCATGCCGACGCCGGCCGGGCCGCCCGAGGCGGTGTAGCCGTAGTAGCAGTGGATGAGGATGATCGCGGTCGCCAGGAAGAGCAGCTTGCCGAAGGACCAGAGCATGTCGATCGGTGGCAGGAACTGCAGGAAGTAGTGGTCGTAGGTGCCGGGCGACTGGCCGTAGATCAGGGTGACGATCAGCCGCGGCGAGAGGTAGGACGCGCTCAGCGCGACGACGTACAGCGGGATGACGGCGATGAAGGCGGCGATCATCCGGGTCGTGACCAGGAACGGCAGGGACGGGACGCCCATCACCTCGAGGGCGTCGATCTCCTCGGAGATCCGCATCGCGCCGAGCCGGGCGGTGTAGCCGCAGCCCACGGTCGCGGCCAGCGCGATCGAGGAGATCAGCGGGGCGACCTCGCGGGTGTTGAAGTAGGCGGAGATGAACGCGCTGAACTTCGCCACGCCGAGCTGGCTGAGCGAGGCGTAGCCCTGGATGCCGACCTCGGTGCCGGCGAAGAAGGCCAGGAAGGCGATCACCCCGACCGAGCCGGCGATCAGGCTCAGCCCCCCGGCGCCGAACGTCACCTCGGCGAGGGTCTTGGTGATCTCGCGCGGGTAGCGCCGGATCGCGCGCGGCGTCCAGGCCAGCGCCTTGACGTAGAACAGCAGCTGGTCGCCGTACTGCTCCAGGGACCGTCGGGGCGGGCCGATGACGGTCTCTGCGATGGATCCGAACGTCGCCACGGCTCAGATCCCCGGGGGTGGGACGACTTGGAAGTAGATGGCGGTGATGATCGCGTTGAGGAAGAACAGCAGCATGAACGCGATGATCACCGACTCGTTGACCGCGCGGCCGACGCCGCTGGGGCCGCCGCCCGCGTTGAGCCCCTTGTAGGCGCCGACGATCGCGGCCAGCGCGCCGAAGACGACCGCCTTGATCATCGCGATGTAGAGGTCCGGGAGCGTGGCCAGGGCCGTGAACGAGGACAGGAAGGCTCCGGCCGAGCCGCCCTGGATGATCACGGTGAAGAAGTAGCCGCCGCCGATGCCGGCGCCGATCACCAGCCCGATGATCATCAGGGCCACGAACATGGTGGCCAGGACCCGCGGCGCGACCAGCCGCTCGAGCGGGTCGACGCCGAGCACCTCCATCGCGTCGATCTCGTCGCGGATCTTGCGGGCGCCCAGGTCGGAGCAGATCGCCGAGCCCGCGGCTCCGGCGATGATCAGCGCCGCGGCGATGGGGGCCGCCTCGCGGACGACGGCCAGCACCGCGGTCGCGCCGGCGAACGACTGCGCCCCGAGCTGGCCGGTGAGGTTGCCGACCTGGAGGGAGATCACCGCACCGAACGGGATCGAGACCAGGATCGTGGGCATCACGGTGACGCTGGTGATGAACCAGGCCTGCTCGACGAACTCACGGAACTGGAAGGGGCGCGTGAAGATCACCTTGATGACGTCGACCACCATGGCGGCCAGCTCACCGGGGCCGCGCACGATCGACAGGGCGTTGAACGCCATCATGCACCTCCCCACTCACGGCAACGGCCGACACAGACTAGAACGTGTTCTCGTTTTCCTCAACGAGACGCGTCTTAGGCGGTATCGGCCCCGGAACCTCCTCGTTTCAACGAGGTGACGTCACACTAGGTATGGCCGGCGTGCCTAGGATGCGGAACCGTGAAAGAGCAGCCGTGCCGTCACCGGGGGGCGACCCGATGAGCACCCCCGACCCGTGGGCCGGTTTCGCGCACGACCCGCGCGACGCCGCGCACGCCGGGCTGCGGGCCTCCGACCAGGAGCGGGAGGTGATCCGCCAGGTCCTGGCGACAGGGTTCGCCGACGGCCGGTTGGAGCGGGAGGAGCTCGACGAGCGCATCGACGCCCTCGCGGTCGCGCGCACCCTGGGCGACCTGCCGCCGCTGGTCGCGGACCTGGTGCCGCTGCACCCCGTCGTCCGCCGTGCCACCGATGCGCTCGTCCACGCCGGCCAGGAGGACCTGCGGCGCCGGGCGGAGACGACCTGGCGGGCCGAGCGTCGTAGCGCGGTGCTGAGCCTGGTCGGGGTGTCGCTGGTGTGCTGGGCCATCTGGACGGCGACCTCGTTCAGCGGAGGCCGCTTCGAGGCCTACTTCCCGTGGCCACTCGTGGTCACCGCCGCGCTGCTGGCCCGGCTCGTCCGGGTCCAGCTGACCCGGGAGCAGGCGATCGCCGACGAGACGCAGCGGCTCGAGCGCAAGCGGGCCAAGGAGCTGGAGCGGCGCGACCGCCGTGGGCGCCGTGGCCGGCGCGGACCCGAGGGCAGCGCGTGAGCGACCACACCGGCTCCCGCACCGTACGTCGTGCGTTCGGCGGCCACCCCTCCGCAGTGCTGCTCGTCGCCCAGCTGCTCGTCGTCCTGGCCTACCCGTTCCTCGACGAGTCGACGGCCGGACGTGCGGTGCTGGGAGCCGTGCAGGTCCTGGTCGTCGCCCTGGCGCTGTGGGCCGTGCGCCGCACGCCGGCGTTGACCTGGGTCGCGGGGACCCTGGGCGCGCCCGCCGTGGTCTTCAGCGTGCTGGAGCCGCTCCAGCCCGAGACCGGGTGGATCGTCCTGACCTCCGCGGCCCTCCACGCGCCGTTCTACTTCTACGTCTCCTACGCGATGATCCGCTACCTCTTCCACGACTCCCGGGTCACGCGCGACGAGCTCTACGCCACCGGCGCGGCGTTCACCGTGGTGGCCTGGGGCTTCGCCTACCTCTACGCGGCCGTCCAGGTCATCTGGCCGGGCTCCTTCGTGGCGGCCGACGGCACCAGCGAGCGGACCTGGTTCGAGCTGCTCTACCTCTCCTTCACCACCTTGACCAGCGTCGGGCTGTCCGACGTCGTGCCGGTCCTGGAGCACGCCCGCTCCCTGGCGATGCTCGAGATGGTCGCCGGCGTGTTCTACCTCGCGCTGGTCGTCACCCGGCTGGCCGGGCTCACCGCCCACCGGATGGCGCAGCGCGACCTCTAGCGCGCGCGGCCCGGCTCAGCCGCGGTCGAGCCCGAGCTCCAGCTCGAGGTCAGGCTCCGGCTCCGGCTCCGGCGCCGGCTCCGGCTCGAGGTCGGGCTCTGGCTCGGGCTCCACGTCCCAGCCCTCGGGGCGGTGGTCGGGCGGCATCGCGGAGACCACGCGGCGGTAGGAGTCGTCGACGGCCTCGAGCAGCTCCTCGTCCGGGATGGCACCCCCGAGGAGCAGGTCGTTCCAGCCGGAGCGACCGATGTAGGCCATCACCCGGACGTCACCGGGGTAGCGCTCGAGCCAGGCGTCGGCCTCGTCCCGGCCGGCGCCGGCCTTGACCCCCACGCCGCCACGACCCAGGAACGCGAAGATCTTCCCGTGGCCGCCCTCGCCGACCTTGACCACCGGGTGCTCGGTGCCCCAGGGGTCGTCGGCCCAGGCACCCGGCTTGGCCAGGCAGTGCTCCTGGAGCTGCGTGACGTCGATGCCACCCATCGAGCGGCTCAGTCCTCGGCGTCGTCGTCGAGGAGCCCCTCGCGGCGGGCGGCGGCGACGATCGAGCGGAGGTCCTCCAACGAGCCGCGGCCGGCGTCCACGTGCTCGTTGCGGGCCGTGGCGAAGACCTCGCCCAACCGCTGGCGCTCGGCCTCCGGGACGTCGTCGCGCGCGGGGTTGAGGATCGTCAGCTCCTCCTCGGTCAGGTGGTGGTTGACCGCGGTGGCGAGCTCCTCGACCGCGTCGTCGAAGGCCTGGGTGTCGGTGCCCTTCAGCTCGAGCACCGCGAGCAGCGCCTCGTGTCCCTCGGCGTGCTCCTCCTGGCCGTGCTCGGCCTCGTGCTCGGAGATCGCGTCGCGCTTGCGCAGCCGCGGGTAGACGTGGTCCTCCTCGGCGAGCGCGTGGGCGACGTGGAGGGTGGCGAAGGCGCGGCGGACCGCGTCGCGGTCGCTGGAGGCGTCGCGCAGGTCGCGCAGCAGCGCCTCGAAGCGCCGGTGGTCGTCGAGGATCAGCTCCACGACGTCGCCGGAGACGGGACGGCCGAGATCGATGGGGGTGCTCATGCGGCCCACCCTAGATGGCCGCCTCAGCCGGTCAGACCGGACTGCAGCGCGACGCGGTCGACGACGGCGCGGGTGCGTCTGCGGTAGCGCCAGATCTGCAGCAGCCCGGTGGCCCACAGGGCGTACTGGGCGCTCATGGCCCAGCGGAACGCCGAGGGCGTGTAGGCGGTCGAGTCGCCCGGCGTACGCCAGTCGAGGACCAGCCCGACCGTGATCACCAGGACCAGGGAGGCACTGAACCCGGCCTGGTTGATGATGCCGCTGGCGCTGGCCAGCCGCTCGGCCGGGTTGGAGGTGCGCCCCAGGTCGAAGCCGATCATCGAGGCCGGTCCGCCCACACCGGTGACCAGCACCAGCACCACGAGCAGCCACAGGGGCGCGGGGCCCGGCCAGGTCAGGACGGCGGTCCACACACCGACGATCGACCAGACGACCACCAGCACGATCGTGGAGCGGTGCCAGGGGTGCCGGCCGATCAGCCAGCCGAGCACCGGGCCGCTCACCATCACCGCGACGATCATCAAGGTGAGCAGCAGCCCGGCCGTCTCGGTCGAGCGGCCCTCGCCGCGCACCAGGAACGGATACCCCCACAGCAGCGACAGCGACGTCGCGCTGAACTGCGAGGTGAAGTGCATCCAGAAGCCCAGACGGGTGCCGGGGTGGGACCACGAGGCCGCCAGGCTGTGGCGCACCGAGGTGAGCGACATCCGCGGCCCCCGTGCGTGACGCAGGTCCGGCGCGTCGTCGACCACCACCACCAGCGCCGCGGCCAGCACGAACCCGAGGGCGGCGGCGCCGAGGTACGACGGCGTCCACCCGAAGCGGCTGAGCGCCCAGATCATCGGCACGGCCGCTCCGACGGCGCCGAGCTGGCCCACCGTGCCGGTCAGCTGAGTGACGAACGGGACGCGCCGAGGGCCGAACCACCGGCTGACCAGCCGCAGGACGCAGATGAACGTGAGGGCGTCGCCGATCCCCACGAACACGCGGGCGACCAGGGCCAGCGGATAGCTCTCGGCGAGCGCGAAGCCGGCCTGGGCGGTGGCCATCATCAGGGTCCCGACCAGCATCACGCTGCGGGAGCCGAAGCGGTCCACGAGCAGGCCCACCGGGATCTGCATCGCGGCGTACACGAGCAGCTGGAGCATCGTGAACGACGCCAGCTGGGCCGCGCTGATGTCGAAGCGCTCCCCCGCCGCGAGCCCGGCCACGGCCAGGGAGGAGCGGTGGAAGACCGCCAGCATGTAGACGAGGAGGCCCACCAGCCAGACCGACCAGGTGCGGGCCGCTGAGGGCGCGGCGGGGTCGGTCACCGGGTCACGATACCGGCGGGTCGACCTCACGCTCCCACCGTGCCCGGCGCTCCTGCGGGCTCTGCTCCCACCACGGTGTGCCGCGCTCGCCCAACGCCTCCTTGGCCGCCTGGACCCCGGCGCGCACCTCGGGCTCCCGGTCGGTCCCGCGGGCGGTGCGCACCGCGCGCCGCCAGGCCATCAGGATCCGGGTGAGCTCCTCTCTCCGCTCCTGGGGGATGTCGGGGTCGGTGGCCCGCCACCGTCGTCCGTCGACGACGATGTAGCGACCGTCGGCCGTGCGCTCCGGCTCACCCGAGGAGCGGCTCAGCGCGCACCCGCCTCGATCATCTGCCGCAGCTCCTTCTTCAGGTCGGAGATCTCGTCGCGCAGCCGGGCGGCCAGCTCGAACTGCAGGTCACCGGCCGCGGCCTTCATCTGGTCGGTGAGCTCCTGGATCAGCGAGGCCAGCTCGGCGCTCGGCAGCCCGGCGAGGTCGGCGGCGTGCTGACCCGAGGCGCTGGAGGCCAGCGCCGGGACCGGCTGGCGAGCCTTGACCCCGCCGGCGCGGCCCTTGGCCTCGGTGCCGGCCCAGGTCTCGAGCAGGGCCTGGGTCGACTCGTCCTCGCGGGCCAGCATCTCGGTGATGTCGGCGATCTTCTTGCGCAGCGGCTGGGGGTCCAGCCCGCGCTCGGTGTTGTAGGCGACCTGCTTGGCGCGCCGCCGGTTGGTCTCGTCGATCGCCTTCTCCATGGAGGGCGTGATCTTGTCGGCGTACATGTGCACCTGGCCCGACACGTTGCGAGCCGCGCGTCCGATGGTCTGGATCAGCGACTTGTCGGAGCGCAGGAAGCCCTCCTTGTCGGCGTCGAGGATCGAGACCAGCGAGACCTCGGGCAGGTCGAGGCCCTCGCGGAGCAGGTTGATGCCGACCAGCACGTCGTAGTCGCCGAGCCGCAGGTCGCGCAGCAGCTCGATGCGCTTGAGGGTGTCGACCTCGGAGTGGAGGTAGCGGGTGCGGATGCCGGCGTCGAGGAGGTAGTCGGTGAGGTCCTCGGACATCTTCTTCGTCAAGGTGGTGACCAGCACCCGCTCGTTCTTCTCCGCGCGGACCCGGATCTCGTGGATCAGGTCGTCGATCTGGCCCTTGGTCGGCTTGATCACGACCTCGGGGTCGATCAGGCCGGTGGGGCGGATGATCTGCTCGACGGTGTCGCCGCCGACCTTGTCGAGCTCGTAGTTGCCGGGGGTGGCCGAGAGGTAGATCGTCTGGCCGATCCGGTCGAGGAACTCCTCCCACTTCAACGGTCGGTTGTCCATCGCGCTGGGCAGCCGGAAGCCGTGCTCGACGAGGTTGCGCTTGCGGGACATGTCGCCCTCGTACATGCCGCCGATCTGCGGCACCGCGACGTGCGACTCGTCGACCACGAGCAGGAAGTCCTCGGGGAAGTAGTCGAGCAGGCAGTTGGGCGCCGTGCCACGCCCGCGGCCGTCGATGTGCATCGAGTAGTTCTCGATGCCGGAGCAGGAGCCCACCTGGCGCATCATCTCGACGTCGTACGTCGTGCGCATCCGCAGTCGCTGGGCCTCCAGCAGCTTGCCCTGCCGCTCGAAGGTCGCCAGCTGCTCCTCGAGCTCGGCCTCGATGCCGGTGATCGCCCGCTCCATCCGGTCGTGACCGGCGACGTAGTGGGTGGCCGGGAAGATGTGCAGCTCCTCGTCCTCGGTGAGGACCTCGCCGGTCACCGCGTGCAGGCTCATCAGCCGCTCGATCTCGTCGCCGAAGAACTCGATCCGCACCGCGTGCTCCTCGTAGACCGGGAAGACCTCCAGGGTGTCGCCGCGGACCCGGAAGGTGCCGCGGGTGAACGACATGTCGTTGCGGGTGTACTGGATCTCGACCAGCCGGCGCAGGATCGCGTCGCGGTCGTGCTCCTCGCCGACGCGCAGCCGGATCATCCGGTCGACGTACTCCTGCGGGGTGCCGAGGCCGTAGATGCAGGACACGGTGGAGACCACGATCACGTCGCGCCGGGTGAGCAGCGAGTTGGTCGCGGAGTGGCGCAGCCGCTCGACCTCCTCGTTGATCGAGGAGTCCTTCTCGATGTAGGTGTCGGTCTGGGGGACGTAGGCCTCGGGCTGGTAGTAGTCGTAGTAGCTGACGAAGTACTCGACGGCGTTGTCGGGGAAGAGCTGGCGCAGCTCGTTGGCGAACTGGGCGGCCAGCGTCTTGTTGGGCTGCATCACCAGCAGCGGGCGCTGCACCTGCTCGGCCACCCACGCGACGGTGGCGGTCTTGCCGGTGCCGGTGGCGCCCAGCAGCACCACGTCGGGCACGCCGGCATCGATGCGGCGGGAGATCTCCTTGATCGCCGCCGGCTGGTCGCCCGCGGGCTGGTAGTCGGAGACCACCTGGAAGGGCGCGACGCGGCGCTCGAGGTCGGTGACGGGACGCATGCTGCGAGCCTACGACCTGCCACCGACAGTGCCCCTGGACCAGCGGCCGGGCGGGTCAGAGCAGGGGTCGTAGGGGCGCCAGCACGAACTCGGTGAACTTGCGGTGCAGGTCGCGCGCCTCCCACTCGTGCTGGGACAGCGCCAGGCTGTGCGACTCGTCGACCACGAAGATGTCCTCCAGCGCCTTGGCCAGTGACTCGTCGATCACCTCGAGGTTGATCTCGTAGTTGCCCTGCAGGCTGAGCCGGTCGATGTTGGCGGTGCCGACCGTGCTCCAGGTGCCGTCGACGGTGGCGGTCTTCGCGTGCACCATCGTGTCGCGGTAGCGCAGGATCTTCACGCCGCTCTCGAGCAGCTGGGAGAAGTAGCCGCGGGAGATCCAGTCGGCCACGACGTGGTTGGACTTCAGCGGGAGCAGCAGCCGCACGTCGACCCCGCGTCGGGCGGCGTCGGTCACGGCGTCGACGAAGTCCTGGTCGGGCAGGAAGTAGGCCTGGGTCATCCAGACGTTGCGGCTGGCGCGGTTGATCGCCTCGATGTACATCGCCCGGATCGGGAACATCCACAGCCGCGGGACGTTGCGCTGCACCCGGATCTTCGGCTCCCACGTCGAGGCCGTCTCGAGGAGCAGCGGCCGCTCGCTGTGGCCGATGCGTCGGCGGCGGTTGAGGTTCCAGAAGTCGGCGAACGCGCGCTTGAGGTCCCAGACGCCCGCGCCGGTGATCCGGACGTGGGTGTCGCGCCACTCCGTCTCGTACGACGACCCGATGTTGTAGCCGCCGACGAACCCGGTGTCGTCGTCGACGACCAGGATCTTGCGGTGGGCGCGGCCGTAGCGGCGCAGGTCGAAGAAGCGCCACCCGGCGCTGTAGACGGGGTAGTGCAGCACCTTCATCGTGCTCGGGAAGCGCTTGAAGACCGGCGAGACGACCAGGTTGGCGAACCCGTCGTAGATGCAGTAGACCTCCACGCCGCGGGCGGCCGCGGCGGCCAGGGCCCGCTTGAAGCGCTCCCCCGTCGCGTCGCCCTTCCAGATGTAGGTCTCGAAGAGGATCTGCCGCTGCGCGCCCTCGATGGCGGCCAGCATGTCGTCGTAGAGGTCGCGGCCGTAGGTGTAGGTGGTCACGGTCCCGTCGCCGACGCTGACCGTCTGCGGCGGGGAGACCGGGAACGGCTTGGCCTTCTTGCCGCGCTTGCGGTAGGAGTCGACGGCGGACATGCCGAGCGCGATCCCGATCGGCACCCCCACGACGGCGACGAGGATCCGGCGCAGCACCGCCAGCAGTCGTCCCAGGTCCACCGTCGCGCTCACGCGGGTCAATGTACCGAGGGGAGTGCTGAGGTCATCGCCTGGTGACGCGCGCGGGCAGGTGGACGCGGGGCGCCATGCGGGCGCCGTGCCGCGGACGGTGGAGGCCGGCCATGCCCACGAGCGCCACCACGCGGCCCCGCTGCGGTCGCCAGGGCTCGAGGAACGCCTCGAGCCCGGCGTCGTCGAGCTCGCTCCCGGTGAGGGCCCAGCCGACGTCCTTGGCGACGTGGTAGTCGCCGAACGAGACCGCGTCGGGGTCGCCGAACGCGCGCTGGCGCACCTCGGCGCAGGTCCAGACCCCGATGCCGGGCAGCGACCGCATCCGTCGCTCAGCCTCCTCGGGCGGCAGCGACAGGGTGCGCTCGAGCGACTCGGCGACCCGCGCGACGGTGACGATGGCGCGCGAGCGGGCAGGGTCGACGTGCATCTTCAACCACTCCCACGACGGGACCTGGCGCAGGGCCTCCGGCGTGGGCTGCACCCAGAGCCGCCGCTCGGGCCCGGGCCCCGGGGCCGGCTCGCCGTAGCGGTGGACGAGCATCCGGAAGCCGGCGAAGGCCTCCTGGCCCGTGACCTTCTGCTCGATGATCGCGGGGACCAGCGCCTCCATGACCAGCCCGGTGCGTCCGAGGCGGGCATGGGGGTGGCGACGCCAGGACTCGGCCAGCACCGGGTGTCGGGGCTCGAAGCCGCTCCAGTCGTCGTCGGCCCCGAGCATGGCCGGCAGCGACTCCAGCACCCAGCCCGCACCAGGACCCCAGGCCCGGGCGTGCACCTCGCCGAGCCGCGGTCGGTCCAGGACCCGCAGCGTGGCCGGACCCTCCGGCGTACGGATGCCGCGCCACACGGCGCCGGCCTCGTCGACGCGGTACGTCGGGTCGCCCGCGCCGCGTCGGTGCTGGCGCAGCATCCCGGCGACGTGGCAGGGCCAGTCCGGCCGCCAGACGCGCTCGGAGGCGGCGTCGGCGGTCATGGCCCCAGGGTAGGCGCACGGCCCGACAGTAGAACGTGTTCTACCCGGATGTCCTACGCTCGGGGCATGCCGCTCCAGATCGCCGACTCCGCGCGCGTCCGCACGATCACCCTCGACCGGCCGGAGGCCCTCAACGCCTTCGACGAGGCGCTCTACGACGCCACCGCCGAGGCGCTGCTGGCCGCTGCCGAGGACCCCGGCGTGGCCGTGGTGCTGCTCACCGGCGCCGGACGCGCCTTCAGCGCCGGGACCGACCTGCTCGAGATGCACCGGCGGGCCACCGATCCCGACTTCGAGCCGGGCGAGCACGGCTTCGTCGGTCTGCTGGACGCTCTGGAGGCCTTCCCGAAGCCGCTGGTCTGCGCGGTCAACGGCGTCGGGCTCGGTATCGGCGCCACGATCCTGGGCTTCGCCGACCTCGCGTTCATGTCGAGCACCGCGCGGCTCAGGTGCCCGTTCACCAGCCTGGGTGTGGCCCCCGAGGCGGCGTCGTCGTACCTGCTCCCCCGGCTGGTGGGCCGGCAGGACGCCGCCTGGATGCTGCTCTCGGCCGAGTGGATCGACGCCGAGCAGGCTCGCGAGATGGGGCTGGTGTGGCGCGTCTGCGCGCCGGAGGACCTGCTGACCCAGGCGCACGAGCACGCCGCGGTGCTCGCCGCCCGCCCGATCTCCTCGCTGGTCGCGGTCAAGCGCACGATGACCGAACCGCTGCGCCCCGCGATCCGCGCCGCTCGCGACCGCGAGAACGCGGCCTTCGCCGCGCTGATGGGCGGGCCGGCCAACCTCGAGGCGCTGGCCGCGTTCGCGGAGGGGCGCGAGCCGGACTTCACCGCGCTCCCTCCTGGCTGGTGACCGTGGCTCTCGGATCGTGAGGACGGCGCACCGTCTGGACGGGTAGAGTCTTCGCGCGGGCGCGAAACCCTTTCGTGCCGAACGTCGAGGAGAGCACCATGCAGCCCGAGCCCACGCGTCCGCGGCGTCCACGGCTCGACCAGGAGACGGTCCTGCGCGCGGCCGAGGCACTGGTCGACCGCGACGGCTTCGACGCGCTGTCGATGACGCTGCTCGCCGGCGAGCTCGACACCCGGGTCTCCTCGCTCTACAACCACGTCGCCAACCTCGAGGAGCTCCGCTCCGAGGTGCAGGTGCGCGCGATGCGGATGCTCGGTCAGCACGTGAGCCGCGCCGCCATGGGTCACGCCGGCGCCGACGGGCTGCGCGAGCTCAGCCACGCGCTGCGAGCCTTCGCGCGCGAGCACCCGCACCGCTACGGGGCGCTGACCCGCCCGCCGATCAACCGCGACGAGTTCTACGCCGCGGCCACCGACACCATCGCCGCCATGTCGGTCATGGTGCGCTCCACCGGGCTGCCCGACGAACGGATCCTCTCGACCGGCATGGCCATCTTCTCGGCGCTGCACGGCTTCGTCTCGCTCGAGGCCAGCGGCTACTTCGGCGGCGTGCCGGAGCTCGACGCGGTCTTCGAGCAGGTGATCCGCGGCGCGGTGACCTCCGCGGTGCTCGAGGCGACCCAGCCGATCTCCCAGCCGATCTCCCAGCCGATCTCGCAGCCGATCTCCACGACGGCCTGAGGGGCGCCCGGCACACTGGGGGCGTGCTGCTCGCCGAGGTCGTCGCCACGTCCAAGACCGTCGCCGCCACCCGCTCGCGCAAGGCCAAGGTGGCCGCGCTCGCTGCCCTGCTGGGGCATCTGGACGAGGAGACCCCGACCGGCGAGGGGGCGACCGCGGAGGAGGCCGACCAGGCCGAGGTGCTGGTGTCCTACCTCGGCGGCGCGCTGCGGCAGCGGCGTACCGGCCTGGGCTGGCGGGGGCTCCAGACGCTGCCCGCGCCGGCGGACGTCGCGACGCTGACGGTGGCCGAGGTCCACACGACCTTCGACCGGATCGCCGCGCTCGCCGGCGCCGGCTCGCAGGCCGCCCGGGCGAGCGCGGTCGCCGACCTGTTCGGCCGGGCCACCGCCGAGGAGCAGCGCTGGCTCCGCGGCCTGGTCACCGGGGAGCTGCGCCAGGGCGCGCTCGACTCGCTGGTGCAGGAGGCGCTGGCCGCCACCACCGGCATCCCCCTGGCCGCCGTACGCCGGGCGGCGATGCTGTCGGGCTCGACCGTCGCCGTGGCGCGGGCGGCGCTCGCGGGCGGGGAGGCCGCCCTGGCCGAGATCGGGCTGGAGGTGGGGCGTCCGGTGCTGCCGATGCTGGCCGCCAGCGCGCCGACCCTCGCCGAGGCCCTGGAGAAGGCGGGCGGCGGTCGGGTGGCGGTCGACGCCAAGCTCGACGGGATCCGCGTCCAGGTGCACCGAGCAGGCGACGAGGTGCTGGTCGTGACCCGCTCGCTCGACGACATCACCCACCGGTTGCCCGAGGTGGTCGATGCCGTGCGTGCGCTGCCGGTGACCTCGGCGGTGCTCGACGGCGAGGTCCTGGCGCTGGACGACGCAGGGCGCCCTCGCCCCTTCCAGGAGACGGCGTCGCGCACCGCGATGGCCGCGGGCGTGACGGTCACGCCGTACTTCTTCGACCTCCTGCACCTCGACGGCGAGGACCTCCTCGACTCCCCCGGTGACGAGCGGATGGCTCGACTCGAGGCCCTGGTGCCCGAGGCCCACCGGGTGCCGCGGGTCGTCACCGACGACCTCCCCGAGGCCGAGCGCTTCCTCGCCGAGGTCCTCCACCGCGGGCACGAGGGCGTCGTGGTCAAGAACCCGGCCGCGACGTACGCCGCCGGTCGCCGCGGTGCCGGCTGGGTCAAGGTCAAGCCCGTGCACACCCTTGACCTCGTCGTCCTCGCCGTCGAGTGGGGCTCCGGTCGGCGTCAGGGATGGCTCTCGAACCTGCACCTCGGCGCGCGGGTCGGGGATGGTGAGGGAGACGGCGAGGGGCTGGTGATGCTGGGCAAGACGTTCAAGGGGATGACGGACGAGATGCTCGCGTGGCAGACCGAGCGCTTCCTGGGCCTCGAGACGCACCGTGAGGGCCACACCGTCCACGTGCGGCCGGAGCAGGTGGTGGAGATCGCCATCGACGGGGTCCAGAGGTCCACGCGCTACCCGGGCGGTGTGGCGCTGCGCTTCGCACGGGTCGTGCGCTACCGCGACGACAAGCGGCCGGAGGACGCGGACACCCTCCACAGCGTGCGGGCGCTGCTGCCGGGCCAGCACGAGGAGTGAGCTCGTCCGGAGAGGTCCGCGGCGGTCGCCAGGCGCGCCAGGTCACGGGTCGACCTTCCGGAGTCGCAGCCCACGTCGATCGCCGAGGTCGTCGCCGCGATCGCGACTGGGCCCGCGAGGAGGCGACCGGGTCCGGACCAGAACCCCGCAGCGCCTGGTCACCCATCCTCCTGCCGAAAGGCCTTGACCCGTCCGGCCGCATGGACCATAATAGAACACATGTTCGATGCAATTGACGACCTGACCGCCCTGCGAGGGGCTGTCGCCTGCGTCGAGCCGGCCGCAGACGACCGCGGGATGGTCGACCAGCTCGAGGCCCTGGAGCGGATCAAGTGCACGGTCGCTGCCGCGCAGGCGCGGATCACCGAGCGGCTCGACCAGCACCGAGAGGGTTGGGCCGACGCGAGCGTGGGAGCGGAGGTCGGGCTGGCTCGCCACGAGAGCCCACACCGGGGGCGTCGGCTGCTCGGCCTGGCCCGGGCGCTGACCACCGACCTGCCCGAGACCCTGGCCGCGCTCCAGCGCGGCGACCTCAACGAGCACCGCGCGTTGATCATCGCCGAGGAGACCCGCGACCTCAGCCACGTCGACCGGCTCGCCGTCGACTCCGAGCTCGCCGCCTCGCACTCGCTGCCCTTCCTGGGCGACCTCAAGCTGCGCTGGGCCGTACGCCGGCTGGTGCTGCGCATCGACCAGGCCGGCGCAGTGCAGCGGCGCGAGAAGGCCCGCGCCCGACGACACGTCACCGGCCGCAGCCTTCCCGACGGGATGGCCCAGATCAGCGCCGTCGTGCCCGACCTCGAGTACGCCGCCATCCTCACGAGCCTCGACGAGCGCGCCGCGACCGAGATCGCCGCCGGCGTCGCCGGAGACCGCACCCGCAGCCAGCTCGTCGCCGACGCCTTCGTCGCCCGGCTCACCGGTCAGGCCACCGCCACCTCGGTGCCCGTCGCCCTCAACCTCGTCATGTCCGCCGAGACGCTGCTGGGCGAGGGCGACGAGGCCGCCGAGATCCTCGGCCACGGTCCGATCCCGGCCTCCGTCGCGAGGGAGATGGCGACAGCCTGCCCGGACGACCAGGCCAGCATCCGCCGGCTCTTCCGCGTCGACGAGACCGACCGTCTGGTGGCCATGGACACCACGGCGCGCGCCTTCACCGGGGCCTTGGCCAGGTTCGTCCGGATCCGCGACCAGGTCTGCCGCACCCCGTGGTGCAACGCGAGCATCCGCCACCTCGACCACGTCGAGGCGTCCACGGCCGGGGGCGCGACCGCGGAGGACAACGGCCAGGGACTGTGCGAGAGCTGCAACTACGTCAAGGAGTCGCCGGGCTGGCGACACCGGGTGACCAGCGAGCCGCTGGCCACGCACACGGTGGAGGTCACCACACCGACCGGCAGCACCGTCGAGTCGCAGGCTCCCCCGCCACCTCGAGGGCAA
>CAWCGS010000009.1:0-873100 GCA_963795135.1 uncultured Actinomycetota bacterium | reverse complement strand
CCGGCTGGTGGTCGGGTCGGCCGGGGGGAGGTGCCGGTTCACCAGCGAGGGAGGGCCGTTCCGGGCGGTGCTGCAGGCGTCGCAGGGCACCCGCGTCCGCGTCGGCCCGGTGCCGGACCGGGCGCTGCTGCTCGCCGGCGACCGGGTGCGCCTGGAGGTCACCGTGGCCGCCGGGACCCACCTGCACCTCGTGGAGACCAGCGGGACGGTCGCCTACGACATGCGGGGCGGGGACGCGGCGTGGGAGGTTGCGGTCGAGGTCGGCGCCGGCGGGTCGTTCGTCCACGAGACGCTGCCCTGGGTGTCGGCAGCAGGCTCCGACGTACGTCGCACCACCGAGGTGCTCGCGACGGACGCAGGTGCACTGGTCCGCGAGACGCTCGTGCTGGGCGGCACGGTGAGACTCCCGGACGGTTGACCAGCCGGACCGTGGTGCGGCGCGGCGGGCGGGACGTGCTGGTCGAGCAGCGTCGACTCCCGCGACCTCGCCCCGGCCCGGGTCCTCGACGGCGTGCTGTGGGTGGGGGAGGCCTGCATGGGGCCGGCGGCGACTGTGTCGTCGCCGAGCCCGGGGTCACCCGGCTCGAGACCGAGACGGGGGAGGTGCTCCACCGCGCGCTCGCGACCGAGGCCCATGTGGCTGCCGCCGGGGTCGACCGCGTGTGGGCGAGCCTGGTCGGGAGCCTGCCGACGCACGGGTGCCGGGAGCACGGATCGGCCGCCGCTGGAGCGACAGGGTCTCGGAGCGGCGGCCCCGCCTCGACGAGGGCCTCACCGGGACTTACGGACGCGTCCGTAAGTCCGGGAAAGGACTCTGCTCGGCCGGCGACCCCGCTGGTTGAGGTGTGAGGGCCGTCAGGCCCGAGCCACGAAACCGCGTGGGCGGGTGGTGGTTTCGCGGCTCGCTGCGCTCGCACCTCAACCACCGGGGCTCGGTGCGCTCGCAGCTCGACCACCGATGACCCGTCGCGCGCCGCGCGCGGCCTAAGGTGTCGCGGTGAGCGCAACGCTGGTGACCAAGGACCTGGCGGGGGGCCACGCCCAGCGCACGCTGTTCGAGCACCTCGACCTGACCGTCGCGCCTGGTGACGTCGTGGGCGTGGTGGGAGCCAACGGGGCCGGCAAGACGACGCTGCTCCGCCTGCTCGCGGGCGCCGACGAGCCGCTGGAGGGACAGGTCGCGACGGCGCCGTCCGACGCGTTCGTGGGGTGGTTGCCGCAGGAGCACGAGCGGGTGCCCGGCGAGACCGTCGCGGCGTACGTCGCCCGGCGCACCGGCGCCGCGGGCGCGACGTACGCGATGGAGGTCGCCGCCGACGCGCTCGGGCTCGGGAGCCCCGGGCGCCGACGACGTGTACGCCGCAGCGTTCGACCGCTGGATGGCCAGCGGTGCGGCCGACCTCGACGACCGGCTCGCCCCTGTGCTGGGCGAGCTCGGGCTCGACCTCGGGCCCGAGGCGCTGATGACCTCGCTGTCGGGAGGGCAGGCGGCGCGGGCAGCGCTGGCGGCGCTGCTGCTGAGCCGCTTCGACGTCGTGCTGCTCGACGAGCCGACCAACGACCTCGACCTGGAGGGGCTGCACCGGTTGGAGACCTTCGTGCGCGGGCTGCGCAGTGGCGTCGTGCTCGTCTCCCACGACCGCGAGTTCCTCGCCCGGTGCGTCACCCGCGTGGTGGAGCTCGACCTCGCCCAGAACTCGGTGTCGGTCTTCGACGGCGGCTACGACGCGTTCCTCGCCGAGCGCGCGGTCGCGCGACGCCACGCGCGCGAGGCCTACGAGGCCTTCGCCGACACCAAGGCCGACCTGGTGCAACGGGCCCGCACCCAGCGCGAGTGGAGCTCGCAAGGAGTGCGCAACGCGATCAAGAAGGCGCCCGACAACGACAAGATCCGGCGCAAGGCCAGCGTGGAGTCCTCGGAGAAGCAGGCGCAGAAGGTGCGCCAGATGGAGTCGCGGATCGCGCGGCTCGACGAGGTCGAGGAGCCGCGCAAGGAGTGGGTGCTGCAGTTCAGCATCGGCTCGGCACCTCGCTCCAGCTCGGTCGTGGCCACGCTCAACGAGGCCGTCCTGCGCCGCGGCGACTTCCGGCTCGGCCCGGTCTCGCTGCAGGTCAACGCCCGTGACCGGATCGGCATCACCGGGCCCAACGGCGCCGGCAAGACGACGCTGCTCGGGCTCCTGCTGGGCCACCTCGCGCCCGACACCGGCTCCGCGAGCCTCGGCGCCAGCGTCGCGGTCGGCGAGATCGACCAGCTCCGCACGGGCCTGGCCGAGGACCTCACGCTCGGCGACGCGTTCGAGGCGGCCGTGCCCCGACGTGGCCCCGGTCGAGCTGCGCACGCTGCTGGCGAAGTTCGGCCTCAAGGGCGACCTCGTGGGCAGCCTGGTCGGGCGGTTGTCGCCGGGCGAGCGGACGCGGGCGGCGCTGGCCCTGCTCCAGGTGCGCGGGGTCAACCTCCTGGTGCTCGACGAGCCCACCAACCATCTGGACCTGCCCGCGATCGAGCAGCTGGAGGAGGCGCTCGAGAGCTACGACGGTGCCCTGCTGCTGGTCTCCCACGACCGCCGGCTGCTCGACAACGTGCGGCTCGACCAACGCTGGCACGTCGCCGGCGGCCGGCTCCAGGAGGCGGGGGCGTGAGGTTCACCGAGCACGAGATGACGGTGGCGGTCGAGGCCGTGGCGCGCGAGCTGTTCGCCTCCACCCCGCGCCTGGTCCGCAGGGCGAGCGGCGCCACGGAGTGGGAGCAGCTCTCCCGGATGGTCAGGTTCCGACACCTCGTCACCGCGGGCGACCTCGTGCTCACCGGGCTCGTCGCGCTGCCCGAGCGCCCCACCGTGGGTGCCACGCCGGCGTTCACCGACGAGGAGTACGTCGCCGCCGCGACCGAGAGCTTCCGCACCCGCGCCGAGCAGCAGCGGCCCGGCGCCTGGGACGCACTGCCCGCCCGACGCCGCCGCAAGAGCATCGAGCCCACGGTCGTGCTGCTCCGCACCGCCGTCCGGGCGATGCCGCACCGTCAGGACCCCGATGCCCTGATCGTCCCCGACCACCTGTGACCGCGTCAGCCCAGGAAGATGCTCGTGACCCTGCGCTCGGGCTCCCCGCGACCGCGGGGCGCGTCCTCCGCGACGAACTCGCGCATCAGGTCGATGGCGATCAGGATCTTCGGGCTGCGCAGCGAGTAGTAAGCGTTGGTGCCGGCGCGCCGACTGACCACGATGCCCCGGTCACGCAGCACCGCGAGGTGCTGGCTGGCGTTGGAGTGGGTGACGCCCAGCTCGGCGGCGATGTCGCCGACACTCGAGCTCCCGGTCGCGCAGCACGTTGAGGATCAGCAGGCGCTTGGGGTCGGCGATCGCCTTGCACACGCGCTCGTGCAGCTCGCGCAGCTCGGCTTCCAGGGCCTCGTTCACCGGGTCATCTCCTCGGGGTGCGGCCACGTCGTCGCTCGTCGTCGATCATCGTCGATCAAGGTGAGACTTCAACCAGTATGAGACAGATGGCCAGCACCGCCAACCCGGCGATCGTGACCGCCAGCACCAGCACCTGGCCCGCGGCGGCGGGATGCCGTCCCGAGGCCACCCGTCTCACGGTCTGCTCGTAGCGCAGCTCGCTGAGCACCAGCAGCAGCGTGGCGACCCCGAGCCCGAGCAGGCCGGGCAGCGCGGCGAGCAGGCTGCCCCCGATGTCGTGCAGGAGCAGCGCCGAGACGCCGCCGAGGCCCAGCGCCGTACGCTGCCAGGCCATCGCGGTCCGCTCGGCCTGGAGCCCCTCGTCGTGGTGGGCGCCGTGCCGGTCGGGGCCGTCGACCCACCGGAGCCCGGTCATCGGTCGACCAGGTCGGCCACCACCAGGACCAGCGCGACCAGCGAGGCCAGCACCAGCGCGACGGCCACCAGCCGCGGGACGAAGGAGCGGGGGAGCTCGCGACCGAGCCGCATCGCCTGCTCGTTGCGCTGCCAGTGCCGGTAGGACAGGCCGGCGAGCAGGCCGCCGAGCCCGATCAGCAGGAAGCCGAGCGCGTGCCGCACGACCGCGAGCCCCGGGACGAAGCGGATCACCGCGACACCGGCCGCGATCAGGGCCAGGGCTGTGCGCACCCACGCGAGGAACGTCCGCTCGTTGGCCAGGGTGAAGCGGTAGTCCGGGCTCTCGCCGTCCGCCGGCGCCTGCGGCGGCCCCCCGTCGGCCTCGGTCATGTGAGCGTGGTCGACGCCGCGCACTGGTTGCGGCCGACGTCGAGCACGTCCATCTCCTCCGGCGGCGGGCTCAGCCGGCCGGCGTTGACCAGGCGGATCGTGTCGTAGACCTCGGGGGCGTCGGGCAGCGTCGCGATGATCTCCTCGACGAACCGCTCGACGGCCTCCTCGTTGAGCAGGGTCGACTCGAAGACGCGCTGCAGCGTGGTCACCACCAGACCGTCCTCGCGGAACTCCTCGGGGCTCGACCAGTGAGCGGGGGCGATCAGCGTCGCCGGGTCGAGCGGCTCCAGCCGCTCGTGGACGCTGTGGAACAGGGAGCGGGCCAGGTCCTCGGCCTGGCCGGTGAGGTCCGGGCGGCCCAGGCCGCGCACGAAGATCGTGTCACCGACGAGCAGCAGCCGGTCGGCCACGAGCAGCGCGGTCGTGCCGGGGGTGTGGCCCGGCAGGTGCATCGTCACCGCGCGGACGACGGCGTCGGCGCCGAGTCGGAGCTCCTCACCGTCCTCGAGCGCCCGGTTGGGGAAGGGGATGTCCTCCGCGCTGTCCTCCGGAGGCAGGTGGTAGGGGACGTCGAGGTCCTGGGCCAGCGCAGGGCCGCCGCTGATGTGGTCGGCGTGGACGTGGGTGTCGATCACGTGCGTGATCCCCATCCCGTGCTCCTCGGCCAGCTCGAGGTAGGGGGCGTGGTGACGGGCCGGGTCCACCACGAGGCAGCTCTGCCCCGGGACGCCGATCACGTAGGAGAGACAGCCCTTGGCGGGGCGCTGCAGCTGCCAGGCCCGGACGGGCGCCGGCAGCCCCGCGATCTCGACGGGCACCAGCAGGCGGGCCCAGGCGTCGATGCCGCCCGCGAGCGAGCGCGTCTCCTTGCCCAGGGCGCTGAACTCCTGGACGACGAGAGCGGAGCCGTTGCCCTGGCCGCACACGACGACCGCCCCGTCGAGGGTGCCGGAGGCATGGTCCTCGGGCTCCTCGAGCACCTCGTAGACCGCCGCGTGCCGGGTCGGCACGGCGCGCCTGCCCTCGATGCGTTGGGCTTCGAACTCCTCGCTGTTGCGTACGTCGAGGATCTCCGGCACCTGCCCGAGGGCGATCTCGTCGTGGAGCTCGCGCGGGCTGATCGTCCAGGTTTCCATGGGGTCTCCCGTCCCTGGTGCTGTCGTCGAGGTCGCGCCCCAATGTCCGGACAACTCGTCGGGTGCGGGGCTTGTTGTATGCGTGAACCCGAATGTAATGTGACCGGCACCACAGGGCAATCCCATCGCCACCTGGAGAGTGCGACATGACGGACGAGACCTTCGACGACGAGACTCCCGACAGCATGACGATCGTGGCCTGGAGCGGCGATCTCGACAAGATCTGGCCGACGCTGATCCTGGGCTCGACCGGCGCCGCCTACGGCATGAAGACGACGATCTTCTTCACGTTCTGGGGACTCTTCCCCCTGGTCCGCGACGACGTCCGGATCACCGGCACCAACGCGATGACCAAGGCGCTGGCCGGGATGAACCCGCCCGGCGTCAGCTCCATGAAGCTCTCCAAGCTCAACATGGGCGGCGCGGGCTCGTGGATGATGAAGAAGCTGGCCAAGGACAACAAGGTCGCCAGCCCCAAGGAGCTGCTCGAGATGTGCACCGAGCTCGGCGTCAACCTGTGGCCCTGCGAGATGACCATGGAGCTGATGGGCCTGCGCCGCGACCAGCTGATCCCCGGTGCGGGTGACCCGGTCGGTGCCGCGAGCGCCCTGTCGGAGATGAGTCGCTCGAAGATCAACCTGTTCATCTGACCCGCCGGACCCGACCGGCCGGCCGGCCGCTCGGACCTCGTACGACGAACGGAGAGGCTGTGATGGAGCACGACGCCGACGCCACCGTGGACGCCAAGGGACAGAAGTGCCCGATGCCGGTCCTGCTGACCTCCCGCGGGATCAAGGGGCTGAGTCCCGGTCAGACGATGCTGGTCGAGGCCACCGACGGCGGCTCCCAGAGCGACATCCCGGCCTGGGCCAAGGACACCGGCAACGAGCTGGTCGACAGCTCGGTCGAGGACGGCGTCTACCGCTACCTCATCAAGAAGAGCTGACCGGATGCAGCTCGGGTTCGCGATCGACCAGCGCACCTGCATCGGGTGCCACGCCTGCACCGTGGCGTGCAAGACCGAGCACGAGGTCCCGGTCGGCCAGTTCCGCACCTGGGTCAAGTACGTCGACAGCGGGTCGTTCCCCGACACCACCCGCTCGTTCGGGGTGATGCGCTGCAACCACTGCACCGACGCCCCGTGCATCAAGATCTGCCCCACCGAGTCGCTGTTCAAGCGCGAGGACGGCATCGTCGACTTCGACAAGGAGCGCTGCATCGGCTGCAAGAGCTGCATGCAGGCCTGCCCCTACGACGCGATCTACATCGACGACGACACCCACACCGCCGCCAAGTGCAACCTGTGCGCCCACCGGGTCGACGACGACCTCGAGCCGGCCTGCGTGGTGGTCTGCCCGACCCACTCGATCTGGGTCGGCGACCTCGACGACCCGACCAGCGGGATCGCCCGCCTGGTGGCCACCAACGAGACGAGCGTGCGCACCCCGGAGCAGAACACCGGCCCCAACGTGTTCTACCTCGGCGCCGACCGCGCGGTGCTCGACCCGCTGGCGGCGCCCGTCGAGGACACCTACATCTGGGCCGCGCCCGACGCGCACCGGCTCGAGACCGCCGGTGACCATCCGAGCGACCCCGCCGACGGCTCTCCGCGCACGACGCTCAACACCGCGCACCCGCGGCCGTGGGGCTGGAAGGTCACGTCCTACCTGTGGACCAAGGGCGTCGGGGCCGGTGCGCTCGCGCTGGCCGCGCTGGCCCACATCCTCGGGATCGAGCTCGGGGTCGTCGGCGACTACGTCGCGCCGCTGCTCGGCCTCTTCGGCGCGGCGACCACCGGAGGCCTGCTGGTGTGGGACCTCAAGCGTCCCGAGCGCTTCCTGTTCATCTTCTTGAAGTCCAACTTCACCTCGTGGATCGTGCTCGGGGCCTACGTCCTCACCCTGTTCTCCGGCGGCGCGGTCCTGTGGCTGCTGGCCGCGATCCTCGACCTCGGCTGGGCGATGACGGTGCTGGCCTGGTTGGCGATCCCGGCGAGCGCGATGATGGCCGGCTACACGGCGTTCCTCTTCGGCCAGGCCGAGGGGCGCGACCTGTGGCAGTCGCCGCTGCTGTTCTGGCACCTGCTGGTGCAGGCGGTCATGGTCGGCAGCGGTGCCCTGGCCGTCGCGGGCCTTCTCGTCGACCTGTCCGAGGACGCCTGGACGCTGCTCGCGGCGGCGTTCGTGGTCTCCGCGGTGCTGCACCTGCTGATGCTCGCCTCCGAGTACGCCGGCAAGCACCCCAGCCAGCAGGCCACCGTGGCCGCCCACATCGTCAGCTCGGGCCGCTACGCCCGCACGTTCTGGTTCGGCGGGGTGCTGCCCGTGGTGGTGGCCCTCGGGCTCGGAGTCGTCGCCTGGGTCGGTGGCCCGGTGGTGCTCCTCGCCGCTGCCGGCCTGATCGTGCAGCCGGCCCTGCTCGCCTACGAGAGCGTCTTCGTCCGCGCCGGCCAGGACCCGCCACTGTCCTGACCAGCACCCCGACCCCTGCCTGCTGTCTCGAAGGGACCCCTGATGACGCTGGAGCAAGAGCGCGACGCCACCACCCCCGTCCCCCTCCCGGGGGAGCGCACCCACGAGCGGCTGCGCAACTTCCCGCCGGTCTCCGACTGGGACCACCACGTCGAGCACGACGCGAAGGCCCACCCGCGCAAGGTGCCGCACGAGTACATGCTCGTGCCGACGACGTGCTTCAACTGCGAGTCCGCGTGCGGGCTGCTCGCCTACGTCGACAAGTCCGACATGTCGATCAAGAAGCTCGAGGGCAACCCCGCCCACCCGGGCTCCCGGGGCCGCAACTGCGCCAAGGGGCCGGCCACGATCAACCAGATCAACGACCCGGAGCGGATCCTGCACCCGATGCGCCGCGTCGGGAAGCGCGGCGGGGGCGACTGGGAGCGCTGCTCCTGGGACGACGCGCTCGACGACATCGCGGCCAAGATCCGGGCCGCGATCGTGGAGGAGCGCCAGGACGAGGTGATCTACCACGTCGGTCGACCGGGGGAGGACGGCTTCGCCGACCGCTTCCTGCTGGCCTGGGGCGTCGACGGGCACAACACCCACACCAACATCTGCTCCGCCGGGGCCCGGCTGGGCTACGCGCTGTGGGGCGGCTACGACCGGCCCTCACCCGACTACGCCAACGCCAAGGTCATCCTGCTGATCTCGAGCCACCTCGAGGCCGGTCACTACTTCAACCCGCACGCCCAGCGGATCATGGAGGGCAAGATCAACGGCAAGGCCAAGCTGGTGGTCCTCGACCCCCGGCTGTCCAACACGGCCTCCCAGGCCGACCTGTGGATGGCGCCCTGGCCGGGCAGCGAGGCCGCGATCCTGCTGGCCGTGGCCTCCCACCTGCTCCGCACCGACCAGGTCGACAAGGCCTTCGTGCGGCGCTGGGTCAACTGGTCGACGTACATGGAGCACCTGCACCCCGAGGCGCCCGCCGACGACTTCGACGTCTTCCTGGCGGCGCTGACCGAGGACTACGCCCGCTACACCTTCGCGTACGCCGCGGAGGAGGCGCAGGTCCCCGAGGAGCAGATCGCCGCCCTGGCCGAGGTCGTCGCCACCGCCGGCAGCGCGCTGTCGGCCCACGTGTGGCGGGCGGCCACGGCCGGCAACCTCGGCGGCTGGCAGGTCTCGCGCGCGCTGTTCTTCCTCAACGTGCTCACCGGCAGCGTCGGCACCAAGGGTGGCACCAGCCCCAACGGCTGGGACAAGATCATCGCGCACGGACCCGACATGCCCGCGGGCCACGAGTCGTGGAACGAGCTGATCTTCCCCGAGGAGTTCCCGCTCTCGACCAACGAGATGTCGATCCTGCTGCCCCACCTGCTCAAGGACGGGCGCGGCAAGCTCGCGATGTACTTCTCGCGCGTCTACAACCCCGTGTGGACCAACCCCGACGGCTTCAGCTGGCTCGAGGCCCTCACCGACGAGGCGCTGGTCGACTGCCACGTGGCGCTGACGCCCACGTGGTCGGAGACCGCGACGTTCGCCGACTACGTGCTGCCGATGGGGCACAGCACCGAGCGTCACGACACCCAGTCCTACGAGCAGTACGCCGGCAAGTGGCTCGGCTTCCGCCAGCCCGTGACCCGGGTCGCCATGGAGAAGATGGGCCGGATCGTCTCCGACTCGCGCGAGTCCAACCCCGGTGAGGTCTGGGAGGAGAACGAGTTCTGGTTCGAGCTCTCCTGGCGGATCGACCCCGACGGCTCGCTCGGCATCCGCAAGTACTTCGAGTCGCCCTACCGCCCCGGCGAGAAGGTCACGGTCGACGAGTACTACCGGTGGGTCTTCGAGAACAGCGTGCCCGGCCTGCCCGAGGCGGCCGCGGCGCAGGGCCTGACCGCCGCTCGAGTACATGCGCAAGTACGGCGCGTTCGAGGTCACCAAGGACGCCTACCGGGTCGACGAGCGTCCGCTCACCGACGCCGAGATGGAGGGCAGCACGCCCGACGCCCAGGGGGTGCTGCGCAAGCCGGTCACGCTCGACTCGACGCCGCCGCTGGTGGGTGAGGCGGGCTCGGTGGGGCTGGTGCACGAGGACGGCACCCGCACCCAGGGCTGGCTGACGCCCTCGCGCAAGCTCGAGCTCTTCAGCGACACGATGGTCGACTTCGGGTGGCCCGAGTACGCCGCCCCGGGCTACATCGAGTCGCACGTGAGTCGTCGGGCCGTCCGCGAGGACGACGACGAGATGGTCCTGATGCCGACCTTCCGGCTGCCGACGCTGATCCACACCCGCACCGGCAACGCGAAGTACCTCAACGAGCTCAGCAACACCCACCCGATGTGGATGAACAGCCTCGACGCCGCCCGCTTCGGCTTCGCCACCGGCGACCTGGTGCGGGTCAACACCGAGATCGGCTACTTCGTGGCGCGGGCCTGGTCGACCGAGGCCATCCGGCCGGGCGTGGTCGGGCTCTCCCACCACATGGGTCGCTGGCGGACCTCCGAGCACGCCGGCTCGCGGTGGGCGATGGGGCTGGTCGACCTGACCAAGAGCGACGACGGCGTCTGGAAGCTGCGCTACAAGGAGGGGATCAAGCCCTTCACGAGCGAGGACCCCGACAGCGAGCGGATCCACTGGGACGACCCCGGGGTGCACCAGAACCTCGCCTTCGCCGTCCACCCCGACCCGCTGTCCGGCATGCACTGCTGGCACCAGAAGGTGCGCCTGGAGCGCGCCCACGCCGAGGACCGGTACGGCGACGTGGTCGTCGACACGAAGCGCTCGCGCGAGGTCTACCGTGCCTGGATGGACACCACCCGCCCCGGCCCCAGCGCCTCCGGGCTGCGCCGCCCCGAGTTCTTCATGCGCCCCGTCAAGCCCAAGCGGCGGGCGTTCCGCGCCGACGGCGGCCGGTCCGAGGAGGCCGGCGGATGAGCCTGCTGTCGAGGCACCGTCCCGCCTCCGAGGTCGAGCTCGACGCGGTCCACGCCGCGCTCGCCACGGTCGAGGACCCCGAGCTGAAGATGCCGCTGGCCGAGGCCGGCATGCTCGGCGACGTCGAGCTGGGCCGCTCCGGTCTCGTGCGGGTGACGGTCCGGCTCACCACGCCGACCTGCCCGATGAAGGACCGGCTCGTGGCCGACGTGACCGGGGCCGTCGCCCGGGTCGCCGGCGTGAGCCGGGTCGAGGTGACCCTCGGCGCGATGAGCGAGAGCCAACGGCTCCAGCTGGCCGGTCGTCTGCGCGGCGGTCGGGCGGAGGGGACCCACCAGTTCGGCGACGGCTCGGCGACGAACATCTACGCCGTGGCCAGCGGCAAGGGTGGTGTCGGCAAGTCCTCGATCACCGCCAACCTCGCGGTGGCGCTGGCCCAGCAGGGCCAACGGGTCGGGGTGCTCGACGCCGATGTCTGGGGCTACTCCATCCCGCAGCTCTTCGGCGTACGCCGCTCACCGGTCGCCCTCAAGGGCGTGATGCTGCCGGTCGAGGCGCACGGGGTCGCGCTGATGTCGGTCGGCTTCTTCGTCGAGGAGGAGCAGCCCGTCGTGTGGCGCGGACCCATGCTGCACAAGGCGATCGAGCAGTTCCTCACCGACGTGCACTGGGGCGAGCTCGACACCCTGCTGCTCGACCTGCCGCCCGGCACCGGCGACGTCACGATGACCCTGCTCGACCTGCTCCCCGACGCCCAGCTGCTGGCCGTGACCACCCCCCAGCTCGCCGCTCAGACGGTGGCGGCCCGGGTGGGCCGGATGGCCCGCGACGCCCGGATGCCGGTGGCGGGGGTCATCGAGAACATGTCGACGATGGTGTGTCCCACCTGCTCCGAGCAGACCCCGCTCTTCGGCGAGGGCGGCGGTGCCCGGCTCGCCGAGACGATCGACGCGCCGCTGCTGGGCCAGGTGCCGCTCGACCTGCCGCTGCGCACCTCGGGCGACCAGGGCGTGCCCGCGATGGTGGCGGCCCCCGCGGCGACCTCCGTGGCGGAGATCCGGCGGATCGCCGAGGCCCTGCCGGTGGTGCGCCGCAGCCTGGTGGGTCGCTCGCTCAGCCTGACCGTGCTCTGAGCACGGTCAGGCCGAGCGCCCGGTCCGAGGACCCGTTCAGGCCGAGGACTCCGTGAGGCCGAGCTCGACGGCCTCGGGGAAGTCGTCGTCGATGAGCACGACGTCGTGCCCCTCACGGGCCAGGAGGCTGGCGGCGATCGAGGAGCGGTAGCCGCTGGCGCAGTGCACCCACAGCTGGCCGCTCGGGACCTCGTCGAGGCGCTCGAGGATCGAGTGGATCGGGATGTGGTGCGACCCGGGGATCGCGTCGTCGGCGCGCTCGTCGTCACGGCGTACGTCGAGCACGACCGGCGCCGTGGCGTCCTCGGACTCGTCGCGCATCACCTTCAGCAGGTCGGCGAAGGAGACGCAGGGATAGCTGGCGACCTCGTCGTCGGGGGCCCACGAGGGGACGTCACCGGTGGCCGCGCCGTCGAGCCGGTCGATGCCGATCCGGACCAGCTCGCGCTGAGCGTCGGCGACCTGCTCCTCGGACTCCCCGATCAGGGTCAGGTTGGTGCCCCACGGCATCAGCCAGCCGACGTACGTCGCGAACTGGCCGCCGAGGTCGATCCCGATGCTGCCGCGGACGTGGCCGGTCGGGTAGACCTTGCGGTCGCGGAGGTCCACGACCCAGTCGCCCGCGTCGATGCGTCGACGCAGCTCGGCGGCGTCGACGCCGGCCGGGGGGCTCAGGTCGACCGGGCCCGGGCCCGCCGAGTTCAGGGCGCTCATGTGGGCGTAGTAGCTGGGGTAGGCGGTGAGGTTCTCGACGAGCTTGGCCACGAAGGTGTCCTCGTCGTCCTCGGTGAGGGCGTCGTTGCGCTTCTTCTCCTCCCCGATCGTGGAGGAGTCGCCACCGGCGGCTGACCCGGAGGAGCAGAAGCTGCCGAAGCCGTGGGTGGGGTAGACCTCGGCACTGTCGGGCAGGTCGGCCACGAGCCTGCGGGCGGAGTGGAACTGCGCCCGGGTGAGCTCGTCGGTGTGCTCCTCACCGGCGAGGTCGGTGCGACCGACGCTGCCGTAGAGCAGCGAGCCCCCGGTGAACACCGCGACCTCGTCGGAGCTCCCGCCGTCGCCGGTCTGCGAGACGGCGTAGGACAGGTGGTGGTGGGTGTGGCCCGGGGTCGCGATCACGCGCACCTCGAGCGCACCGAAGGTGAGCACGTCGCCGTCGCTCACCGGGCGTCGGTCGAAGTCGACGTCGTCGGCGGCGCACACGAGGTAGTCGGCGCCGGCCTGCTTGGCGAGCTCGAGCCCGCCGGTCACGTAGTCGTTGTGGATGTGCGTCTCGGCGACCGCGGCGATGCTCACGCCGTCCTCGAGCGCGGACTGCACCCGGTCGATGTCGCGTTGCGGATCGATGACCACCGCGGTGCTGCCGTCGTGGACGACGTAGCTGCGATCTCCGAGCTCGCTGGTGTCGATGACCTCGACCTTCATCTGCTGCACCTCCGTGATATGACCGGACATTTCCCTCAGATTACGACTGCGTGATGAGCGACACAAGAGGCCCCCGGCGGTCGGCTGCGGACCCGCGCGGCGATGGCAGACTGGTGCCGTGTCCCCGCAGGTGCCCGTTACTCCCGTCCCTCGAACCCCCGCCGGGTCGTCCACGGGGGGTCCGAGAGGCGTGGACCGCTCCCTGGCCAAGCCGCTGTGGGAGCAGGTCCAGGACGACCTGCTCCGCCGGGTCCGCGAGGGCGACCTCACCGAGGAGTTCCCCGGTGAGCTCGCGCTGGTCGAGGAGTACGCCGTCAGCCGGCACACGGTGCGCGAGGCGCTGCGCAGCCTGCGCCAGACCGGCGTGGTCTCGGGGGAGCGCGGGCGTACGTCGCGGCTCACCGGGCCGGCCGAGATCGACCAGCCGATGGGCTCGCTGTACAGCCTGTTCTCGGCCGTCGAGTCGGCCGGTCAGACCCAGCGGAGCATCGTGCGGGTGCGCGAGCTGCGGGCCGACGGGGTGGTGGCCGCCCGGCTGGGCCTCGAGGCCTCCACGCCGTTGTTCTACCTCGAGCGGCTGCGCCTCGCGAGCGACCGGCCCCTGGCCCTGGACCGGGTCTGGCTCCCCGCCGCTCTCGGCAGCCCCCTGCTCGACGTGGACTTCGGCCAGACGGCGCTCTACGACCAGCTGCGCGACCGCTGCGGCGTGACGCTCACCGGGGGGTCCGAGCACCTGCGCGCGGTCGTGCCCACCCCGGCGGAGCGCCGCCTGCTGGAGCTGCCGGACGACGTGGCGGCCCTGGCCATCGAGCGGCTCGGCCACGTGGGCAGCCGGCCGGTGGAGTGGCGGCACACGCTCGTGCGCGGCGACCGGTTCGCCGTGAGTGCGGAGTTCTCGCAGCCGGCCGGCTACCGCTTGTCCGGCGGCTCGTTCGGCACCGGCTGAGCCACGCCTGGGTCGTCGTGGCCCTCCGGGTCCTGACGAGGCTCGCCGTTGGGCAGCACGACGTCGCACTGAGGGAAGATCCGCGCCGTGCACGTGCGGCAGATCTCCGGGTCCAGCCTCGGGTAGACGTCGTCGATCGGGTGCGACTTGGTCTCGAAGAGGTTCTCCTCCCCGATCGTCTCCAGGTAGTGCCCCTGCGCCAGCAGGTCGCGCACGCCCGGTTGCATCCGGTAGAAGTACAGGTCGCCGCCGAGCCCGCGTCGGCGCCTGGCCTCCTGGGTCAGCAGCTCGGCCCCGGCGATGTCGACGAAGTTCATCCCGCGCGCCGCCAGCAGGACGTGGCGCTGCTCGGGCCGCTCCTCGTCGATGCGCTGCAGCTCGCGCTGCACGTGCCCCACCGCGCCGAAGAACAACGAGCCGTGCAGGCGCACCATCTTGTACTGCGGGCACTCGGGCCGGCCCTCGGCCGGCACGAAGTAGTAGCTCTCGGGGTCCGGGTCCGGCACCACGGGGGTCATGTCGGGCCGCGCGGTCCGCGACAGGTAGAGCATCAGCGACAGGATGACGCCCAGGAACAGGCCCTTCTCCAGGTCGATCAGGGTGCCGAGGAACGTCACCAGCAGCACGGCGCTCTCCGGCACGCTGGTGCGCAGGATCGACCGGATGTGGTGGAAGTCGATCAGCCCGTAGGCCACCAGGAACAGCAGCCCGGCCATGGCGGCCGTGGGCAGGTAGGCCACCAGCGAGGCGACCGCCGCCAGGACGCCGACCAGGAAGACCGACGCGTAGACCGCGGCGAGCGGGGTGCGGGCGCCGGCGGCGTGGTTGACCCCGCTGCGGTTGAACGAGCCGCTGGAGGCATAGCTGGAGAAGAAGCTGCCGACCAGGTTGGCCAGGCCCTGGCCGATGAACTCCTGGTTGCCGTCGATGCGCTGCTCGGTCTTGACGGCGATGGCCCGGGCGATCGAGACCGCCTCGGTGAGCCCCAGCATCGTGACCACCAGGGCCGGGAAGACGAGCTGGCGCAGGGCGTCGAGGGAGAAGTCGGGCAGGCTCAGCGGTGGGATCGTGGCCGAGAGCGCCCCCACGGTCGGGATGTCGGTCACGCTCTCCCCGCCGGCGAGACGGGTCAGGACCAGCGCCGCCACGCTGCCCACGACCAGCGCCAGGATCATGTGCACCTGGGGGAGCATCCGCCGCAGGACGACTCCGGCGACCACGGTGATGCCACCGACCGCCACGACGTAGGGGTTGACCTCGTCGAGGCGACGTACGGACTCCACGAGCACCTCGTGCGCGGCGAGGCCGCGGGCCAGGTCGAGTCCCAGGAAGTTCTTCACCTGGCTGGTCGCGATGAGCACCGCCGCCCCGGCGGTGAAGCCGATGACGACCGTGTGGGAGATGAAGTTGACCAGCGCGCCCAGCCGGGCCAGTCCCATGACCAGCTGGAAGAGGCCGGTGAGGAAGGTCAGGGTCAGGACGAGCCGGATGAACTCGGCCGAGCCCGGCTCCGCCAGCGGGGCGACCGAGGCGAAGACCGCGATCGAGATTGCCGTGGTGGGTCCGGTGACCAGGTGCCAGCTGGAGCCGAAGAGGGCAGCGATCACCGCCGGCACCATCGCGGTGTAGAGGCCGTACTCCGGCGGGAGCCCGGCGATGGTCGCGAACGCCACGCCCTGGGGCAGCACGATCAGCGCCCCGGTCAGGCCGGCGGTGAGGTCGAGCCGGGTGCTGCGCCGGTCCACCCGGGACCGCCAGCGCAGGAAGGGCAGCGCGCGGCCGAACCGGTCCTCGGTGCTGCTGGTCCGGCTCACGCGCGCCCTCCTCGCTGCTCACGGCTGGCTGCCGGACCGTCAGGGGTCCGACGCTCAGCAGGGGGCGTCAGCATAGGCGCAGGGTCAGCGGCTGACGGCGGCCTTGCTGTTGCCGAGGTTGACCACGACCGGGTGCTCGTAGGCGCCGAGCAGCGTCACGCGCAGCGCGGTGACCTCGAGGCCCCGCTTGGACCGGCTGACCAGACCCGACTCGATCCGGGCCAGGCCGGGGATCTCCAGCACGCGGCCGTCGGCCGGCAGGGCGTGCGCCTCGCCGTCGATGACGAGGCCGAGGACGCGCGAGAAGGGCTGCTTGGCCACCGAGCCGTTGCCGCGACGGACCACGGTCGAGCGCGAGCGGATGGCGTCGACGGTGATGCGTCCGCCACCGAGCTGGACGTCGGCGACGTTGGCCGAGGTGGTGGCGCGGGCGCCCCGACGACCCACCTTCTGGGTCTGGGCCGTGCCGGTGGTCACCCCGACGCGGACGACGCCGGGCAGGCCGGCGTTGGCCGTGTCGTTGGAGAGCAGCTTGCCGTTGGTGCCGCGGCAGGGCAGCGGCTGCAGGCCGGTCCGCCCGGAGCCGACCAGGTCGAGCGCGGTCACGTCGCTGCCCCACGCCGCACCCCGGAAGGTGCCGAGGGGCTGCGGGTTCATCTTGGCGAACGAACGGCCGACGCGCACCGACGTGCCGTCCGGGAGCTCCAGGCGCAGCACCTCGGTGAGCGCACGGGCGCTGCGCCGGCCCGCGCGGTCCTTCTGGTGGTTGACGTGCAGCCGGCCCAGACCCGGCACGGCGTACGTCGCGGGCTGGACGTCGCGGCCGATCGGCACCTTGTTGCCGTCGATCGCCAGGGCGGCGAGGTCGACCCGGTGCGCGGTGGTGAAGCCGCGGTCGGTCCTGGCGACACGCGCCAGCGACGAGAGCCCCTCGAAGGTCACCCGGCCCTCGAAGAGGCTGCCGCGGGCGACGCGTGCCCGCGAGGTCATGGTCCTGGCGCCGCGCGGGCGCGTGGCCTTGTTGGTGGTCTCGACCGCGCCGAGGTCGGCGACCGGGGCGAGCGTCGGCTCCGAGCCGGCCACCGCGTTGCGGGTCGATGCGGGGTAGGTCGTGGTGCACATGGAGGAGTGGGCGGTCCGGCCCGACCCGAGGATCGCGTTGCCGGTGATCAGCGAGCCGTGGGCGGAGCCGACCGCGACCACGCGCTCCTGGCCGCCGGGCTTGGCGGCCACCGGGGCGGCGGTGGCGGTGGACCCGGCGGTGACGAGGAGGGCACCGCCGAGCATGAGGGTCACGGGGGCCGCGACGAGACGCCGGGCGCGGGGGGAGAGGTGGTTCATGGGGGGTCCTGTTCCTGAGCGGGTGCGGTGGGGGCGGCTGGGTGGGGATTCCTGAGAACGTGCCGCGCATCGTGCTCTTGCAGGACCAACCCCGGACGCGCGGATTCGTTACGGTGGCGCCCGGCGTGACCACAGCTGCGGCCGTGGGCGAAGGGTCAGAGGGCGACCAGGAGCGCGAGCAGCAGGGCCGGCACCCCGGCGAAGAGCAGGGCCAGCAGGGCCAGCACGAAGCGGCGGGACTCGCGCCCGGTCCGGTGGGCCCGGCGCGCGAGCACCAGGAGCAGCGCGCCCAGCAGCCCGGGGAGCAGCGCGATCACGGCCACCACCAGCGCGACCCCGGCCTGCGGGTCCTCCTCGCGCGCGGCGAGGTACGCCGTGGTGGCGAAGGCGGCGAGGGCGAGCAGGACCACCACCGACCCGGTGGCCAGCCTCGTCACCCACACGACGCCCGGCCCCGAGGAGCGTGGGGGACCGACGGGAGGAGTGCGCGAGCCGCCGGGTGGGCTCACCCGACGCCCGGGACGATCCGCAGGTCACGGACGGCGCCGCCGTCAAGCGCGGCCAACGCCTCCTGGTAGGCGGCGCTGTCGTGCGCGGCCGTCGCCGTCGCGACGTCGGCGAACTCGATCAGCACCGACCGGGTCTCCTGCCCGGCCTCGTACGTCGCCACGGGCAGGCCGCGCGCGAGGAAGGTGCCCCCGGCACCGGTCAGGGCCGGCCCGGCCAGCGCGGCGTACGCGGCCAGCTTGGTCTCGTCGGTGATCTCCACGTAGGTGCTGATCCAGTAGGCGCTCATGGCGCCATCGTGACGCACCGGTGGTGGCCGCCCGCCCCCGGCCGCGGGCCGGCGATGCTCAGGACCGGACGCCGCTGACCCGGAAGAGCAGCCAGACCGAGGCGTCGGCGACGCGCTGGACGGCGCTGTCGGCGGCGTGGGTGACCCGTGCGCTCATGGGGGACCTCCTGGGGGATGGAGTCGGGTTGCCCCCCGAGGCCTGGCCGCCCCGAAGGGCAACCCGATGGCACCAGCATGCCGTCACCCGGGGCTGAGCGAATCGGGCGAACGGCCGGAGCCGACCTAGTCACTCCGGCTCAGGTCGGAGCCGATCGGTCGACCCGGTCGACGCCCGCTCACCCGCTCAGGTGACGACCTCCACGTCGGCCCGCCGGACGAACCCGATCCGGTGGCCCAGGCTGATCTGCACGTAGCGGTCCTCGCCGCTGATCAGCACGTGGTCACCGGGGGTGTCCATCGAGTAGGTCTTGGCGCGGTAGTAGTCGGTCGGCGGAAACAGGTCGCCGACGGCGTACTCCTGCCCGGCCGGGAGCCGGTAGGGCAGGGCGGAGACGGGCTGCACGGCCGCGGGGTCGTCGTACGCCGAGGCCTCGGGGTAGCAGCGGCCGTAGACCGGGGCCTCGGTCCGCGGTCGCACCCGGCCGGTGGGACGGGCGACGACACGGGCCGTCGGTCGGGACCGCGGGTTGCGGAACCAGCCGGTCGTGCCGAGGAACCACACGGCCGTCCAGTCCCCGGCGACCTCGGCGACCACCAGCTCGGTGCCGGCCGTGGCCCGCGCGCTGATGTCGGAGACCTCGGTCGTGGCGGGCTGGCCCTGCTGGTGCAGGCCCGGGTCGTTGACCAGCGGCGCGGTGTCGGACGGTGCGGTGTGGAGGGTGACGAAGTTGGTGTCGCGGGGGCCGCCGCACTGGTCGCCGGGGTCCTCGCACCCCGTGACCGGCTGCACGTTGCCGACGAAGCCGGGCAGGATGCGCACGACGTCGCCCGCGGCCACCGGACGGGCGCTCGTGCCCGCGACGAGCGGAGCGCCCATCAGGTCGAAGTAGTGCTCCCAGTCCCAGAACGGGCCCGGGTCCCAGTGCATCCGCGGGATGTTGGCGGTGGTGGCCCCCGGCACCTGGTCGTGGCCGATCACGTGCGCACGGTCCAGGGGGACGCCGTGGCGGTGGGCGAGGTAGCGGACCAGCCGGGCCGAGGTGCGGTACATCGGCTCGGAGTACCACGGCGCGCCCTGGGCGGCGAAGCCCTCGTGCTCCAGGCCGATCGAGTGCATGTTGACCCACCAGTTGCCGGCGTGCCAGGCGACGTCCCGGGCCAGCACGTGCTGGGCGATGTGCCCGTCCTCGGAGCGCAGGGAGTACTGCCAGGAGACGTAGGTGGGGTCCTGCACCATGGCCAGGACGCCGTCCCAGGTGCCCTCGGTGTCGTGCACGACCAGGTGGGTGATCGTCGGGGCCTGCGGACGGCGGGCCAGGTCGTGGTTGCCGTAGTCGCCCGGCCCGGGGCCGTACTGCTCGTAGGGCGCCGGGATCCACTCGACGTCGAGGTCGGGCGGCGCCTCCACGGGGTCCCGGTGGCCGCGGCGTCGCTCGGCCTCGCGGGCCGTGGCCGCGCGGCGCAGCAGCGGCTCCCGCTGCGCGGTCGGCACCGTCGTACGTCGGGCGGGGAGGTGGAGCCGCTCGCCGCCGGCCAGGTCGAGCCGGCCACCGTCGGTCAACGTCTCGACCACCGCGTCGGCCAGGTCGGCCTGGCTCGCGGCGGTGACCAGCCCGCTGGTCTCCGCGACCGTGGCGTACCACCGGCCGGGATCGCTGCGCACCCCCACCGGCCGACCGGCCGCGGTCTGGTGGCGGGCGAGGAGGGCGGCGGCGCCGCGCACGTTGGTCGCGGCGTCGGTGCGCAGCCGCTCGACGGAGAGCCCCGACGCCGCGGCCGCCTCCGCCAGCGTGTCGACGACGGTGCCGGTCTCCTTGCCGGCCCGGCGGCGGGCCTCGTGCACCGCGGCCCCGTCGACCAGGTGCATCGGCCCGTAGCCCAGGCCGGCGCTCGGGCGGCCGCCGTGGTCCTGCCAGCGCGTCTGGGCGTGCGAGACCGCGGCCAGCAGCGCGGGCGGCACGCCGTACGTCGCGCCGGCGCGGGCGAAGACGGGATGGGTGTCCACCCGGACCCGGGGCGGGCGGGCAGCGGCGGGGGAGCCGGTGGCGAGGACGGCCGTGGTCGGCACGGCGGCGGAGGTGAGCAGGAAGTGACGACGTGACACGCGGTGACCCATGGATCTCCTTGAGGACCATGCCCGAGACGGCAGAGCGGTAGTGGACTGTCCATCCAAGGCGCCCGGACGCACGGTGTCCAGGGGGTTGCCGCGACCTACCTGGCGGGCTGGGCCACCGTCGCGGCGGCGGAGGTCGCGCGGGTCACGGCGCCGCGCGCCAGCCGCCGCAGCACGGCGTACACCCGGGCGGCGAGGACGCCGACGACGAGCGAGGCCAGGATCGCCGCCCCCGGACGGCCCGCAGCCTCGAGGCCGGGGTAGACCTGCCAGTGGGTCAGGTAGATCCACAGCGAGGCGGCGGCGACCTCCTGGACCGGGCGGGTCAGCACCGCCGGCAGCACGACCGTGCGGCCCCACAGCAGCGCGACGACGGCCGCGACCACCAGCAGCTCGCGCTCGAGGTCGCCGAAGAGGCCGAGCGTCGCCACCAGCGCCAGCCCCGAGACCAGCGCGCGTTGGGCCCTGGTGCGGGCCTCGCCCGCGGCCCAGCCCAGGGCGAGCAGCCAGAGCACGACGGGCAGGTGGTACTTCTCGGCACCGGTAGCGGTCACCCCCACCGTCGCGTAGCGCACGGCGAGCAGCACGCCCGTCACCAGCAGGGCCGCGCCGAAGCGGTGCCGTCGCTGCCAGCGGTCGAGGGTGGGGACGGCGAGCAGCGCGGTCAGGGCGAGGGTGCCCCAGACCAGGGCCTCCAGGAACCAGAACTGGCGCTGCACGTCCCAGGCGTCGGTGCCGACCAGCCCGTTGAGGTAGAGCGCCGTGGCCGGGGTGTAGTCACCGGTCACGAGCCCGCACACGGTGATCCACAGGGTGGCCGGCACCGCGACCGCGGCGACGGACCCGAGCAGCAGCCGCGTGCGCCGCCGGCCCGACCCCGCGAGGGCGAAGCGCGCGAGGTTGAAGCCGGCCACGGCCAGGAGCAGGTGGGCGCCGCCCGGCACCAGCCACAGGTCGGTGTGGGTGACCACGACCATGGTGATGGCCAGGGCACGCAGCAGCACGCTCCACTCGAGGCGGCGGGTACGCCGCGCCGGCGCGCCCGAGCCGCCGGTGCTGGTGGACGCGCGGGCGGAGGCCGTCAGCGCGTCGGCGCTCAGGCGCGGCCACTCGGACGGCAGGTCCTCGAGCAGCCCGGCGAGCCGGGTCGAGACCTCGACGTAGGACAGCGAGTCGCCCCCCAGGTCGACGAAGCTGTCGGTGCCCCGGGCGTCGGGCCGGCCCAGCACCACGGCGTAGAGGTCCCGCACGGACCCCACGTCTCCGCCCGCGTCTCCGCCCGCGTCGGCGCCACCGCCCGCGGCATCGCCCGCCGCAGCGCCCGCGAGCGAGACGGCGGCCGCCGCCTGGGCCGCGAGCGCAGCGTGGTCGCACTTGCCCGACGGGGTGGTCGGCATCGTGGCGACCTGGTGGACCTGCACGGACCCGACCGGGAGACCCGCCTCGAGAGCCACCCGCTCGCGGGCGCGGCTCGCGCCCCGCGGGCGGGTCGTGAACACGTGCAGCCGGGTGTCGTCGGCCACGACGCGCACCGGGGATCCGGCGGCGGTGGCCCGGCGCTCGATCCGGTCGAGGTCCAGGCGCAGGCCGAAGAGCTTGGCGTGCCGGCCGAGCCGCCCGTGCAGCTCCCAGAGGCCGTCGGGTGCCTGCCGGCCGAGGTCGCCGGTCGGGAGCTCGTCGAGCTCGGCTCCGCGGGCCAGGTCGGCCGGGCACTCGGCGTACCCCATCATCACGTTGGGGCCCGTGTAGACCAGCTCGCCCACCCCGTCGGGCAGCCCGTCCGGGAGGTCCGCGACGGGTCGCACGTGCAGCGCGCCCCCGGGGACGGGCACGCCGATGGCGGTCGGCCGGTCGCGGGCCAGGTCGGGCGGCAGGTAGGCGATCCGGGCGGTCGCCTCGGTCTGGCCGTACATCGCGTAGAGGTCCCAGCCCCGGCGCCGGCCCAGCTCGGCGTAGCGGACCAGGGTCTCGGGAGCGCACCGTCCACCGGCCTGGGTGACCCGACGCAGCCGGGGCAGGTCGCGCCGGTCGAAGTCGGTGGCGTCGAGCAGGTCGAAGGTGTGCGGCACCCCGGCGAGCCCGGTGGCCCCGGCGCTCGCGGCGAGGTCCCAGAAGCACTCGTCGGCCACCGAGAGGTCGGTCAGCACGACCGAGGCCCCCACGACGAGGTGGCTGTTGAGGACCGAGAGGCCGTAGCAGTAGTGCAGGGGCAGCGACGTGATCGCCCGGTCGTCGCGGCGCAGCCCGAGGTAGTCGGCGATGCTCGCCGCGTTGGCGGCCAGGTTGTCGCGCGAGAGGCGGACCAGCCGCGGGGAGCCGGTGGAGCCCGACGTCGAGAGCAGCAGGGCCAGGTCGCGATGCGGCTCGGGCTGGTCGGTGGGGGAGTCGGCCGCGAGCAGCCCGCCCGGGGTGCACCGCACCCGGGGCCGGTAGCGGTCGAGGATCTCGGCCTGTCGCTCGACCTGCGGTCGGGAGTCGGCGGCCGGGACGAGGAGCACGGGGTGGTGGCCGGCGAGGGCGGCGAGGTAGGTCACGACCGTGCGCAGGTCGTTGGCGGCCTCGACCAGCACCAGTCCCCGCGAGCCCCCGAGCGAGGCGTCGAGCTCCGCGGCGCGCCGACCCACGGCGGCGCGGAGCCCGGCGTACGTCAGGGTGCGGTCACCGCAGACCAGGGCGGGGTCGCCGTCGCGGCCGCCCAGCAGCAGCGGCTCCAGCCCCGGCGCGGTCCGGGCGCCGGCGGTGCGGGCGTGCGGGGGCGGGGTCACGGCGCCAGGGCCGGTTCGGCCGGTCCGGACCCGAAGCAGAGCGCCTCCCCGACGACCCGGAGCCGCACCAGGTCACCCGACCGCGGCACCGCGTCGGCGGCGGTGCGGGCGGTCAGGGGTACGTCGTGGCCCGGCACGCGGGCCCGCACCGTCGCGTCGTGGCCGAAGAAGCTGACGTCGAGGACCTCGGCCTCCACCCCGCCGAGGTCGCCGGTGGGCAGCACCATCAGCTGCTCGGGCCGGATGGCCAGCGTGACGGCGCCGCGGCGGGGCAGCCCGCGCACGGGCACCCGGCCGAGGGCGCAGTCGGCCACCGGCACCGACCCGCCGTCGTCGAGGACGCCCGGCAGCAGGGCGGCGTGCCCGAGGAAGGCAGCGACCTCCTCGTCGGCGGGGGAGAGGTAGACGTCCAGCGGTGGCCCGACCTGGAGGAAGCGGCCCCGCGCCATGACGGCCACCTGGTCGGCCAGCGAGAGCGCCTCGCCCTGGTCGTGGGTGACCAGCACCGCCGCGGCGCCGCTGGCGCGCAGCGCCCGGACGACCGCTCGTCCGGTCTCCTCGCGGAGCCCGGCGTCGAGGGAGGAGAAGGGCTCGTCGAGCAGCACCAGGCTGGGGTGGGGGGCCAGCGCCCGGGCCAGCGCGACGCGTTGCTGCTGCCCCCCGGACAGCTCGTGGGGGAAGCGGCCGGCCAGGGCGCGCGGCAGCTCGACGAGGTCGAGCAGCTCGGCCACGCGCGGGCCGAGGCCGCGCCGCTGGTCGCGGGGCAGGCCGAAGCCGATGTTGCGGGCGACGTCGAGGTGGGGGAAGAGGGCGCCCTCCTGGGGCACGTAGCCCAGGTCGCGCTTGCGCGAGGGCACCGACCGCCCCTCGCCGACGACCGTGCGGCCATCGAGCCGCACCACGCCGGCGGCGGGCTCGAGGAAGCCGGCCACGGTGCGCAGGAACGTCGTCTTGCCGCAGCCCGAGGAGCCGAGGACCGCGGTGACCCCGCGCTCGACCTGGAGGTCGACCGCGTCGAGCACCACCTGGGTGCCGAAGGAGACCGTCAGCCCGCGGACGTCGAGGGCGCTCATCGGCGCTCCCCGAGGGAGAGGCGGCTCAGCAGCCAGGTGGCCGGCACCGAGAGCAGGATCAGGGCCAGCGCATAGGGCGCCGCGGCGCCGTAGGCGACCGAGGAGGCCTGCGACCAGAAGCGCGTCGAGAGGGTCGTGGTGCCGATCGGGGAGAGCAGCAGCGTCGCGGTCAGCTCGGTCGACACGGCCAGCGCGACCAGGGCCACGCCGGCGCCGAGCCCGGGCAGGAGCAGGGGCACGGTGACCCGGGCCGCGGCGCGGGGCCCGCTGCACCCGAGCGTGCGCGCCACGTCCTCCAGGACCGGCGGGGCCAGCTCGAGCGTGCCGCGGACGCTGACCAGGGCCCGCGGCAGGAAGAGGATGACGTAGCCGAGCAGCAGCAGGGGGACGGTCTGGTAGAGCGCCGGCACCACCCGGATCGAGACCGTCACCAGCGCCAGCGCCACCACGATGCCGGGCAGGGCGCTGGTGAGGTAGGTGCTGCGCTCCACGAACGTGGTCAGCCGCCCGCGGTGCCGCACCGCCAGCCAGGCCACCGGCACGGCGGCCGCCGTGGCCACCAGCCCCGAGGTGACGGCCAGGCCGAGGGTCGTGGTCGTGGCGGCGACCAGGTCGCCGCCGTCGAGGGAGGTCGAGGAGCCCCGGACCAGCCAGCGGCCCAGGCTCAGCAGCGGTACGCCGAGCGCCAGCACGACCAGGCCCCCCATCGCGACGGTGAGCGGGGGACCGCTGCGGCCCAGGGTCAGCGGCTCCAGCGCCCGGCTGGCGCCGGAGCCCACCCGCGAGAACACCCGGCGCCGCCGCAGCGAGACCTCCACCCCGAGCAGGGCCAGGCAGAAGGCGACCAGCACGGCGGCCAGCAACGTGGCCTCGGCGCCGTTGAACGCGGCGCCGTACTGGGCCAGGATCGCCGTGGTCAGGGTCGGGTAGTTGAGCAGCTGGAGGGCGCCGTACTCGGCGAGCAGGTGCAGGCCCACCAGCAGCGCCCCGCCCGTGACGGCGGTGCTGATCGCGGGCAGCACGACCCGCAGGAAGGTCGCCCACCGTCCGTGCCCGAGCGAGGTGCTGACCTCCTCGAGCCCGGGGTCCAGCCGCCGCAGGGCAGCGACGGTCGGCAGGTAGACCAGCGGGTAGTAGGAGAGGCTGACGACCAGGACCGCGCCCGGGAAGCTCTGCACGGCGTGGGTGGTGGAGACCCAGCCGTAGCCGTTGACGAACGCCGGCACGGCCAGCGGGGCGCACATCAGGCCGTGCCACAGGCCGCGGCGCGGCAGGTCGCTGCGCTCGACGAGCCAGGCGCTGCCGACGCCGAGCACGACGCTGAGCAGGACCCCGCCGACCAGCAGCCGGCTGGTGTTCCAGAGCAGGTCGCCGATCCGCGGGCGGACCAGGAACTCCACCGCCGCCGTCGCGCCCAGGCTCGAGGAGGAGACCAGGACGTAGCCGAGGGGCACCAGCGAGACCACCGCCACGGCGAGACCGAGCAGCAGCAGCGCCGGCGGCGCCGGGGGCGAGGCAGCCGTGCGTGGGGCCGTGCCGGGCGCGTGGCCGGGGGCCGTGAGCTGGGCGCTCAGAGGAACCCCACCTCCGTCATCAGGTCGATCACGGCCTCGCCGTCCAGGTCGGAGGGGTTGACCACCGGGGGCTGGAGGGAGTCGAAGGCCTTGACGGGCTCGGGCAGCGACACCGCGGGGTTGAGCGGGTACTCCAGCGCATAGCTGTCGGCCAGTCCCTGCTGACCGGCCTCGCTGGTCAGGAACTCCACGAACTCCGCGGCCTCCTCGGGCATGTCGCTGGAGGCGAGCACGCCGGCGCCCGAGACGCTCACGAACGCGCCCGGGTCCTGGTTGCCGAGGAAGGCGAGCTCGCTGTTGTCGCTGACCTCGCCCGACTCCTCCTGGTCGCGGTACCAGTAGTAGTGGTAGATGATCCCGACCTCGGACTCGCCGGAGTTGACCGCCTCGAGGACCACGTTGTTGCCGTCGTAGACGGTGCCGTTGTCCTTGATCCCCTCGAGCCAGGCGCGGGTGGCGTCCTCGCCCTCGAGGTCGAGGACCCCGGCCACGATCGCCTGGAAGTCCGCGCCGGTGGGCGAGAAGGAGATCCGGCCGGCCCACTCCGGGTCGGCCAGGTCGAGGATCGAGACCGGCAGCTCGGCCGCCTGGACCAGGTCGGTGTTGTAGACCAGCACCGTGGAGCGGGCCACGAAGCCCGTCCAGAGGCCGCTGCGCGGCCGGAACTGCTCGGGGATCGGCGCCGTGGCCGCCTCGGGCAGCTCGGCGAAGAGTCCGGCCTGCTCGACCTGGGCCATCGCGGGGGAGTTCTCGGTGAGGAAGACGTCGGCCGGTGAGGCGTCACCCTCCTGGACCAGCTGGGCGGCGAGCTCGAGGTCCTTGCCGTTGCGCAGCTCCACCTCGACGCCGGTCTTCGCCGTGAACGCGGGGGCGAGCTCCTCGATCAGCTGCTCGTGCTGGGCGTTGTAGATGACGATGGACGGGCCGTCGTCGCCGCAGCCGACGAGCACCGCGGGCAGGAGAAGGGCGACCAGGGCCGCGGGGACGTGTGCGCGCTTCATCGTGCTCACTTCCGACGAGACGGGCCGGGCAGCCCGGCTTAGGGTTGGCTAACCATACCCGACGTCGCCTGCGCCTGTGGGGTCGGGACGGGTGACCCGCACCACCGCGTCGTCGCCCACGACGGGGACGACGACCGGGTCAGCCGTGCGACGTCGGGCGAGGCGCCGGGGCGACACGGGGCAGGGGCGGGAGCACGACCCGCCCTCCTGCGTCGCGGACCGGAGTCCCGGTCCAGCCCCCGGGCACGAGGTGCCCGGGGGGCCGGGGCCCTGCGCAGGGGGGGATCTGCGAGGACCGCGTGGCGCTCTCCGGCAGGAGCCGCCCGTCACGACTCGAGCAGGTGCGGTGCTGAGTCGGTGTGCCGGGCGTGGTGCGCCACGACCACGACTATGTCCCGGTCGCCGCGTCGTCGGGAGAGTCAGGCGCCCCCGACGCGGGGGGACCTTGGTCACCGCCGAGGCTGCGGACCGACCGCTCGGGCGGCACCTGCTCCAGCACCTCGTCCAGGTCACGGCGGACACTGCGGAGCAGGTGGCCGCTGCCCATCGCGGCCCAGGAGATCCGCACCACCAGCACGGGCAGCCCGGTGCCGTCGGCCAGGCACTGCCGGAGCTGCTCGCGGCTGCCGGCCGTCTCGACGGGCGCGGAGAGCGGCACGACGCCGAGGCCGTGGTGGGCGGCCTCCAGCCACAGGGCGCTGAGCGCCTCGCCCGCCGCGACCCAGCTCTCCGCGCGGTCGTGGTCGCCCAGCAGCACCACGACCCCGTCCGTCGGCTCGAGGTCGAGGTCGAGGTCGCTGCCCACGGCGTCCACGGCGTCCCCCGGGGGTGTCCAGACCCCCGGCTGCTGGGCGTGCCGCCGGCAGGCGTCGCTGATGATGACGCTGAGGTGGGCCTTCTGGACCGCGTCGACGACCGGCGTCGCGCCGTCGCCCCAGCCCCGGGCGACGCGGGCCAGGACCTGGACCCGGTCGGCCGGCACCGGCCACCTCGTGAACCGGGACCGGTCGGTCTGCCGGGCCTGCAGCCTCCGCAGCGCGCCCGCCGCCTCGGGTCCGCGGATCGCCCCGTTCCCGAGGTGGATGCGGGCCAGGAGGGTCAGGTCGTCGGGGGCGAGGTGGTCCGGGTCGGGGACGACCCGCTCCACCCGGGGCCGGCACCCCGAGGCGGTGGCCGCGACCTGCAGGTGGTGCAGTGCGGCACCGCAGCTGATCATCAGCTGGCGCCCGGCGGGATCGTCGGCGGGCAGACCGCGGGACCGGTCGGCGTACAGCTCGAGCCGGTCACCGTCGGCCCGCCACCTCCAGGGCTGGGAGTTGGCGATGCTCGGGGCCCGACAGGCCAGGTCGACCAGGCGCCGTACCGAGGGCGTGGCGACGGGACGCGGATCGATGGGGGTCGGCACTCCTCCACCTCCTCGTCTGTTCGGGTCCCCCGTGATCCGGTGGCCACCGGGGCGGAGCCACCAGCGTGGCCTTCAGGGTCCGCGGTCCCCGCCTGCGTCAGCCAGAGGCCTTGGTCCCGTCGCGGCGAGGTCACCGCGGCGTCCTCCGTGGCAGAAAACCGGGGTGTCCGGAAGATCGCGGGGTAGCGTGAGCCGCATGTCCACGACGGAGGGGGAGCCGGGGCGCACGGGCCCGCTCCGTGTGTTCCTGCTCGACGACCACGAGATCGTCCGTCGCGGCATCCGCGAGCTCCTCGAGAGCGAGTCGGACATCGTGGTGGTCGGCGAGTCCGGCCTGGCCGCCGAGGCGGAAGCGCGTATCCCGGCCCTGCGCCCCGACGTCGCCATCCTCGACGGTCGGCTGCCCGACGGGTCCGGCATCGAGGTGTGCCGCGCCATCCGGTCCCAGGACCCCGGCATCGCGGCCCTGATCCTGACCTCCTACGACGACGACGAGGCCCTGTTCGCCGCGATCATGGCCGGGGCCGCCGGCTACGTGCTCAAGCAGGTCCGCGGCGTCGACCTCATCGACATGGTGCGCCGGGTGGCCGCGGGCCAGTCGACCCTGGACCCGTCGGTGACGGCCCAGGTGCTGGAGCGCGTCCGCTCGGGACCGCCGGTCGACAAGGAGCTGGAGAGCCTGACGGGTCAGGAGCAGAAGATCCTCGACCTGGTGGGCGAGGGCCTGACCAACCGCCAGATCGCGGAGCGCCTGTTCCTGGCCGAGAAGACCGTGAAGAACTACGTGTCCTCCATGCTGGCGAAGCTGGGGCTCTCGAGCAGGACCCAGGCGGCCATCTTCTCCCTCAAGCGTCCCCAGTGATCCGGCGCCGATGACCACTTTCCCGTCGGAGACGCCCGAGGACGGGACCCACCTCAGGCCGCCGGCAGATCTCGAGGTCGACGACCTCGTGCGCCAGGTGCTGGTGCGCCTCTACGCCGTCCTCGACGACGACCCGGGGCTGCGGACCGCGGTCGACGCGCTCGTCCGGCGAGCCGCGGGGGAGACCGGGGTGCGGGAGCAGGTGCTGGGGCAGATCCGGTCGGTCGCCGAGTACGTCGTGGGGGCGGCGGAGGCCTCGGCCGAGGACCCTTCGCCCGAGGACCCGGCGCAGTCCGAGGTCGGGGACCGGCTGGCGCTGTCGTACGCCGCCCTCTCCTTGGGCGCCATCGAGAACGCCCGCCTCTACCGCAGGTCGCTGCAGCGCGAGCACTGGCTCGCCGCCGCGGCCGACATCACGGCGCTGCTCTGCGGAGGAGAGCCCGGCACCTCCGAGCTGCAGGAGATCGCCGACCGCGCCCGGGAGGTCGCCGAGGCCGACATGGCCTGGATCGTCGCCGGCGAGGACAGCAGCACCCTGGCCCTCCAGGTGATCTCCGGGGTGACGATCTCCGACGAGAAGCGCGCCGGGCTCTCCTTCGACACCTCGCTGTCTCGGACGGTCGTCGAGCAGGGAGTGCCGCTGGTCGTCGAGGACGTCGAGTCCGACCCGCGCACGCTCGACCGCACCGACCTGGGGTGGCCGAAGATCGGTCCGGCGATCATCGTGCCGCTGGGAGACCGGACCGGCGCCCCGGGCGTCCTCGCCCTCGCCTGGACCCAGGATCACCGACAGCTCTACGCCGGCGTCGACGTGGCCCTGCCGGCCTCGTTCGCCCGCCAGGCGGCACTGGCCCTCCAGCTGCGCCGGGCCCGCGAGGACCGCCACCTGCTGGCCGTCTTCGAGGACCGCGACCGGATCGGGCGCGACCTCCACGACCTGGTGATCCAGCGGCTCTTCGCCGTCGGGCTCGGGCTCCAGGGCACGGCGCGCTCGATGACGGACGCCGACGTGGCCGCGCGGCTGGAGAGCGCGGTCGACGACCTGGACGCCACGATCAACGACATCCGGCGCACGATCTTCGCGCTGGGCTCCCTGAGCTCCTCCACCGACGTGCAGTCCGAGGTCACCCGGGTGGTGGAGCGGGCGGAGGCGACGTTGAAGTTCCGCCCGCGGCTGCGCTTCGAGGGCCCGGTCCGCACGGTGCTGGGCGAGGACCTGGCCCCCGACCTGATCGCCGTACTCGCCGAGGCGCTCTCCAACGCCAGCAAGCACGCCGCCGCCACCGCGGTCAGCGTCCTGGTCACGGCCGGCGAACGGGTGGTCCTGACGGTCACCGACAACGGCAAGGGGCTGCCCGCCGACGTGGTGGAGAGCGGACTGGCCAACATCCGCGAGCGCGCCCTGCAGCGTGGCGGGACGTGCGAGATCAAGTCCCGGCCCGGCGTCGGCACGACCCTGGTCTGGGCGGTCCCGGCCGAGCACTCGTCCTAGCCGGACGCCCGGTGCGACGCCCGGTGCGACGCCGGCGATCAGGACGCGGGCTGCCCCAGGGCCCGGGTCAGGCCGTCGAGGTCGGCGACGGTCACGGTGATCCCGGGGCAGTGCAACCGGCCGACGGGCAGCTCGACCCGGGCGGGCTCGCGCAGCTCCAGGCACAGGCCCCGGTCGCCGTTGGACGCGAACGTGATGCCGCGGTCCGCGAGGGAGAGGTGGGCCGGCCCCGCGGTCTTGAGGAAGGCGTAGCCCCCGGTGCGGTGGACCGCCATGACGTTGGCCACCGGGGTCTCGGTGCGCCACGGACCGAAGCGGATGCGCAGCCGGTCGTCGTCCACCTCGATCCACGCCCGGCTCGGGGTGATGCCGAAGGGGACGGCGGCGACGCGGTAGGCAGGGGCGAAGGGGAAGTCGAAGCGCACCCGACCCGGTGACCCGCCGCGCCGACCCGCAAACACACCGCTACGAGGCGCTCATCACGCCGACGCTGCTCGGCGAGAAGCCCGGGAAGACGCGGGCGGTCGAGACCGAGAAGCGGCTCGAGACCACCTCGGACAGCACGCTGCGGTAGTCCGTGGTGACCAGCAGGTCGGCGTCGACCTCGTTGGCCAGGCCGGGCCAGCTGCCGTAGTAGCGGCCGCCGCGCACGCCGGCGCCGGCGACGAACATGACGTTGCCGTAGCCGTGGTCGAGCCCGTTGTTGGCGTTCTCCTTCACCCGGCGCCCGAACTCGCTCAGCGCGACCAGCGTGACCTTGGGGGCCTGCGGACCCAGGTCGGCGAAGAAGGCGGCGACCGACGTCGCGAAGTCCTCGGCGTTGTCCTTCATCTTGCCCCACTGGAGCGTCCCGAGGTCGGAGTGCATGTCCCAGTCGCCCTGGTCGACGGTCAGCACCTCGACGCCCACGTCGCCGCGGATCACCCGCGCCACCTCCGCCAGCGAGCGGCCCAGGTCGCTGCGGGGGTAGGAGCCGGCGTTGTCCGCGGTGCCCTGCACCGGCGCGAAGCCGTTGACGGCCGAGAACGTCGAGCGCATCGACCGCGAGAGCGGCCCGCGGTCGTCGTCCCAGAGCGTGTGCAGCGACGTACGTCGGCCACCGCCGCGGTCGTGCCGGTCGTCGCCGGGGATCCTCATCGACTCCACGTCGCTGGTCGACATGACCGGCGCGTCGCCGTACAGGGAGGTGGGCGTGACGCCGCCCCCCATGCTGAACGCCTTCAGCGGCGACTGCCCGGGGCGCTGTCCGACGAGCCGGTTGAGCCAGCCCTGCCGGTCGGGCGAGCCGGGGTCGGCGTCCTCGAGCTCCTCCATCGCCGCGAAGTGCGAGCGGTTGACGCCCGGCAGCCCGGTGGCGTGGACCGCGGCCAGCCGCCCGGAGCTCCACAGCGGCATCAGGGCCGAGAGGCGGGGGTGCAGCCCGAACATGCCGTCCTTCGCGAGCAGCTGGTCGCTCGGGACCGCGATCCGGGGACGGGCCTGGTAGTAGACCGGGTCGCCGTGCGGCACCACGAGCGAGAGGCCGTCGGCGGCCCCGCGCAGCGAGACCACCACCAGCACCGACGACGCGGACGCGGCGCGCGCGGGAGCCGCGGTGACGACCGCGGAGCCGACCGCCGTGGTCGCGCCCGCCAGCGCGAGGCCGCGCATCAGGCCGCGCCGGGTCATGCCGGCGTACTCCGCGCAGCAGGCGTCGCCGGCGGTCGTCACGAGGGGGTCGGTCGTGGTCGAGGTCATCGCGGTCACCTGCTCAGGTGGGTGGGGGAGTCGAGAAGGGTGGTGAGGACGCGCTGGAAGTTCCAGCGCACGACCGCGTGGTCGGCGGTGATCGTGGTGCGGGGCCCGACGTCGACCGCCTCGCAGCAGGCCTGGACCAGGCGTGCGCTCGCGGGTTCGTGCAGCATCTGGCGCGAGAGGTGGTCGACCAGGCGGTCGAACCGCAGGGGCCGCCGGACGCGCACCTTCTTCCAGCGCTTCCTCGGCTTGCCCCGCTTGTTCTTCCTGCCCTTGACCCGGAGTCGCTTCGTGACCCACTCCGTGGGCGGGAACCACTCGGTGGGCGACCGGTAGTCGACGCCCTGCTTGGGCCACCAGCCGCCGGCCATCGAGTAGTGCATCTCCATCGAGGCCATCAGCCGCGACGGCGAGGCCCACGAGTCGTTGTCGAGCGGCTGCCCGTCGGGACGCGGCCAGTCGAAGGGACGGAGGCCGATCGAGCTGGACTGCCACAGGACCACGTTCGCGGCGTGGTCGCGGCCGGCACGTCCCGCGGGCGGGCGGGCCAACCTGACGCCGAGGGCCCGGTAGGTCGCCACCACGTCCTCACCGGGGTCGCGCACCTTCGCCCCGGACGCGCCCTTGAACTCCGCGGAGCTCACCAGCGCGCGCAGGACCGCGCTGATGTCGGTCCCGCTGCTCAGGTAGACGTCGGCCAGCCGGTCGACCAGGCTCTGCGGCACGTCGTCGCGGACGAACTTGACCGCGAGCTTGCGAGCGATCCGCCGCGCGGTCTGCGGGTGGCGGGCCAGGTAGGTCAGGTAGCGGCGGGTGACGTCGCGTCCGTCGGCGTCGGCGTTGGGGTCGCTGAACCCCATCACGCGCACCGGCCCGGTCCAGTGCTTGTCGGGTCGGTACGACGCGGCGAAGGTGCGCCACATGTCGACGACCCAGCCGGTGAGGATGCGCGCGGAGCTCTTGACGTCGTCCTCGCCGTAGCTTCCCCGCCCGACGGTGTGCAGCTCGAGCAGCTCGCGACCGAGGTTCTCGTTGGGGTGGGACTTCGTGGAGACCGCGTTGTTGAGGTAGATCCCCATGGCCGGGTGGGTGATCGCGGCGTGCAGGAGGTCCTCGAAGCGGCCGAGCGCGTGGTCGCGGACCACCAGGTCGTAGTCGGTGCGGTGCGTGAAGGCCGGGTCGCCGTTGGCCGGCACGTTGAGGTGGTGGAGCCAGAACTCGGTCATCACCTCGTGCACCTGCCGGTTGCTGTGCATCCGGCGCAGCAGGCTCCACCGCTGGTAGTTCTCCATCACCTGCCAGCCGCCCTCGACCTCGCCGGAGTGGCGCTGCCACAGGTCGCCAGCCTCGCGCCGGAGGCTGGGCCACCAGGTGAGCAGGTCGGTCGCCTCGGCGTCGGGGATGCTGCTGGGTGAGAGCTGCTTCTCGAACCACGCACGCCCGCCTCCCGCGGCCCGCACCGCGTCGGCGAGGTCCGGGGTGATGCCGTAGGAGAAGCGGCTGACGAGGTGTCGGTCGGGTGCGGAGAGCAGCCGGGTCGGGGAGGCCGCCGCCGCGTACGCGGACGCGGCCTCGGCCTCCCCGGCACCGGTCATGCTCGCGAGACCGGTCGCCACGCCGGTCGCCGCGATGCCCTGCAGCAGGGTGCGACGGCTCGGGACGGTGAGCGTCGGGTCGGGGGCCCCGGCACTCGTCTCGTGAGCGGTCGCGGGACGTGCGCCCGTGGGGGGAGCGGGGGACGTCGACAGCAGGGCCATGGGGGGTCTCCTCGGGGTGGGGGGCTCGACCTGGCGGGTCGACCCGATGAGTTGGCCTCACCTTAGGAAGAGCGGCCGGGGGCGGTGGGCGATGCCGGTCCGGATAGCCCGATCGGACTAGGAGGTCTGTACGATCGTCGCCCCGGGAACCGGTCTCCAGAATCCGGCTCCGGGCTCGGCGGCAACTGGCTGCAGGCCCCTGGAAAGGTGCGTTCGACTACTGCCCATGGACGGCATCCACTGCACGCAGCCCCCGCTGGTCGCCCCGCTGGTCCCCCCACCGGCCGTTCCACCGGCCGTTCCGCCGGTCGGCCCGCGCGAGACCGACGCATGACGCCCTGGCTGCTGCTCGGCGTCGCCGGGCTCCTGATCATCCTCTCGGGGGTCTTCGTCGCGGCGGAGTTCGCCTTCGTGACCGTCGATCGTGGTCAGGTCGACCGGGCCGCCGCGGAGGGTGACGCCTCGGCGGCCGGCGTGCAGTCGGCGCTGCGCTCGCTGTCCACCCAGCTCTCCGGGGCCCAGGTCGGCATCACCGTGACGAACCTCGGGATCGGGTTCCTGGCCGAGCCCGCCATCAGCGAGCTGATCGCCGGCCCGCTCGCGTCGCTCGGGGTGCCCGGCGACGCCGTCCGGCCGGTGGGGGTGGTCGTGGGCCTGACGATCAGCACGTTCCTGACCATGCTCTTCGGGGAGCTGGTCCCGAAGAACCTCGCGGTCGCGCTGCCGATGGCGACCGCCCGCGCCACCCAGCTGCCCATGCGCCTGTTCACGGGGCTCAACCGGGCCCCGATCCGGTTGCTCAACGGCTCGGCCAACGCCGTCGTACGACGACTCGGGATCGAGCCGCAGGAGGAGCTGCGCTCGGCCCGCAGCTCCACCGAGCTGGCCTCGCTGATCCAGCGCTCCGCCGACGTCGGGACCCTCGACCCCGACACCGCCGAGCTGATGGAGCGGTCGGTCGAGTTCGGCACGCGGACGGCCGGAGAGATCATGACCCCCCGGGTGCGCACCCACACCCTGGAGGCGAACGACCGCGCCGCGGCGGTCATCGAGCTCACCCGCGAGACCGGGCACTCCCGCTTCCCGGTGCTCGACGAGGACGGCGGCGTGCTCGGGACGGTGCACGTGAAGAACGCCGTGGCGCTGCCGGTGCACGAGCGGGCGACGACCAAGGTCAAGCACCTGATGGCCAAGCCGATCGTGGTGCCGGACTCGCTGCGGCTCGACCCGCTGATGCAGCTGCTGCGCGGCCAGGGCTTCCAGATGGCCGTGGTCCTCGACGAGTACGGCGGCCACGCCGGCATCGTCACGCTCGAGGACGTCATCGAGGAGATCGTCGGCGACATCGCCGACGAGCACGACCGGCTCGGGGCCCGGGGCCGGGAGCGTCGCGACGGCAGCTGGACGCTGTCGGGGCTGCTGCGGCCCGACGAGGTGGAGGACCTGACGGGGGTCGAGCTGCCCGAGGGTGAGGACTACGACACGATCGCGGGGCTGGTGCTCAAGGTCCTGGGTCGGGTGCCCGACGTCGGCGACATCGCCGAGGTGCCCGTGCCCGACCTCGGCGACCACGACACGCCCCGCCAGCGGCTGGCCGTGCTCAGCGTCGAGCTGATGGACGGGCTGCGGGTCGACCGCGTCGCGCTCCGCCTGCTCGACCGGGTGGAGGAGGAGCGATGAGCAACCAGGTCGCCCTGCTCTTCGCCGTGCTGCTGCTGCTCGGCAATGCGTTCTTCGTCGGCGCGGAGTTCGCGATGATCTCCGCGCGTCGCAGCCAGATCGAGCCGCTGGCCGAGGCCGGGTCGCGCCTGGCCAAGGTGGCGCTGCGCTCCATGGAGAACATCTCGCTCGTGATCGGCGTCAACCAGCTGGGCATCACCGTGTGCTCGCTGCTGCTCGGTGCGGTGGGGGAGAGCGCGGTGGCCCACCTCGTCGAGCCGGTCCTCCATGCGCTGAGCGTCCCGGAGTCGCTGCTGCACCCGGTGGCCTTCGCGATCAGCCTGGCGATCGTGGTCTACCTGCACGTGGTGCTCGGCGAGATGATCCCGAAGAACATCGCGCTGGCCGGTCCCGAGCGGGCCGCGCTGGTCCTCGCCCCGGTGATCTGGGCCTTCGTGACCGTGCTGCGGCCGGTGATCGTCGTGGTCAACACCGTGGCCGACGGGGTGCTGCGGCTCTTCGGCGTACGCCTCCAGCACGAGGTGAGCTCCAGCTTCACCCGCGAGCAGGTCGCCGCGTTCGTGGAGGAGTCGCGGGGCGAGGGGCTGCTCGAGGCGGGGGAGTACGACCGGCTGGCCGGTGCCCTCGGCTTCACCGAGAAGACCGTGACCACCGTGCTGATGACCCCCGACACGCTGTCCACCGTCGTCCAGGCCTCGACGCCGGCCGAGGTGGAGGCCCGCTGCGCCGCCACCGGGTTCAGCCGCTTCCCGGTCGCCTCCGAGGCGGGCGAGCTGATCGGCTACCTCCACATCAAGGACGTGCTGGAGCCCGACGGACGCCGGCGCGAGGAGCCGATCGACCCGAGGTGGATCCGTCCGTTCGCACCGGTCGGGTCCGAGGAGCTGCTGCACGACGCGCTCGAGACCCTGCAGCGCCGGGGCGCCCACATGGCGCGCGTGGTCGACGCCTCCGGCGCCACCCTCGGCCTGGCCACCCTGGAGGACGTCATCGAGGAGCTGGTCGGTGAGATCCGCGACGGCGCCCACGCGGACGAGGCCGGCGTCGCTCCGGGTCCAGCCTGATGAGGGGCAGGCCCTAGGCTTGGCGCCCGTGGCGGAAGACGGAGCACCGGCTGGCCGCGGTCCGCGCGTGTGGACCGTGCCCAACCTGGTCAGCGCGCTCCGCCTCGCGGGCGTCCCGGTCTTCCTGTGGCTGGTGCTCGGCCCCGAGGAGGACGGCTGGGCGCTGGCGCTGCTGATGGTCTCGGGCGTGACCGACTTCCTCGACGGGTGGCTGGCCCGCAAGCTCGACCAGCAGTCGGTCGTCGGGCAGATCCTCGACCCCGTCGCCGACCGCCTCTACATCCTGGCCGTCGTGGTCGGCCTCGCGATGCGCGACATCATCCCGTGGTGGCTGGCGGTCTCGCTGCCGCTGCGCGACGCCCTGATGTGGGGTCTCGTGCCGATCCTGCGCACCCGCGGCTACAGCTCGCTGCCCGTGCACTTCCTGGGCAAGGCCGCGACCTTCAACCTGCTCTACGCCTTCCCGCTCCTGCTGCTGGGCGACGGTGAGGGTGTCGTGGCCACGCTGGCCGAGGTCTTCGGCTGGGCCTTCGCGGTCTGGGGCGTCGGCCTCTACTGGTGGGCCGGGGTGCTCTACACCTGGCAGGTGCGCAAGCTGGTGGTCTCCACACCGCGTCGCTCGGCGGCCGCCGATGCCTGAGACCGGCCACGCGCCGCACCCGCACCGCCGCGACGCCCCGGGGGCCCTGCCGCCGCGGGTCACGCTGCCGCTGCTGACCCTGATCACCCAGCAGTCGCTCGACGAGGACTACCTGCACGCCGCCGAGCGGCGGGCGGCCGCGCCCCTGCCCGATGACGCGGGACCCGACGACGTACCGCCCGACCACGGGGAGCCCGGGCGGGGCCTCGGACGCGGCACGGTGGCGGTGGTCGTCGGGTTCGGGCTCCTGGTCTCGGTGGCGTTCGTGCAGAACTCCCGGCAGTCCGACGTCGACAGCGCGAGCCGGACCACGCTCATCGAGCGGATCGACGCCCAGCGGGCCCGGGTCGACGGGATCCAGCAGGACCTGGTCGACCTGCGGGAGTCCAACGCCGACCTCCAGTCGCTGCTGACCCGGTCCGCCGAGGACGAGCAGGCCGTCGAGTCGCGGCTGCGGCGGCTGCAGGTGCAGACCGGCTTCGTCCCCGTGCGCGGCGAGGGGGTGCGCGTGGTGGTGGAGAACGACCCCGGGGCCGACCCCGTCCAGCGGGTGTCCGACCTCGACCTGACGCTGCTGGTCAACGGGTTGTGGACCGCCGGGGCCGAGGCCGTCTCGGTCAACGGGCAGCGGCTGACGGCGCTGAGCGCGATCCGGACCTCGGGCGATCCCATCGAGGTCAACAGCGTCGGCGTGGCCTCGCCCTACACCGTGCTGGCCGTGGGCGACAGCGCCGGCCTGCAGGCGAGCTTCTTCGACACCTCCAGCGGTCTGGCCTTCGACGCGCTGTCGCGACGCTATGCCTTCACCTACGAGATCCAAGGGGATGATGGACTGTCCCTGCCGGCCGGACCGGCACGCTTCCTGAGGCTTCGGTTCGCCGAGGTCCCGGGCAACGGGGACGACGCCCTGCCGCAGCAACGGGTCGAAGGAGAGGAGACGTCGTGATCGCCGCACTCGGGCTCCTGCTCGGCGTCCTGCTCGGCTTCTGGTTCCAGCCCGACGTGCCGATCGGGCTGCAGCCCTACCTGCCGATCGCCGTGGTCGCGGCCCTCGACGCGGTCTTCGGCGCCCTGCGCGCCTACCTCGACGGGATCTTCGACGACAAGGTCTTCGTGATCTCGTTCATCAGCAACGTCTTCATCGCCGCCGGCATCGTCTACCTCGGCGACCGGCTCGGCGTCGGGGGCCAGCTCTCGACCGGCGTGATCGTGGTCCTCGGGATCCGGATCTTCTCCAACGTCGCCGCCATCCGGCGGCACCTGTTCCATGCCTGAGTCCCCGCCCACCGGTGCGGACGGCCGCGACCGGCTGCTCACGGCCCTGCGTCGGCCCCGTCGCCGCCAGCTCGTGGTCGCGCTGCTGCTGGCGATCGTGGGCTTCGCCGGCATCACGCAGGTGCGGGCCAACCAGGTCGACACGACCTACGCCGGGCTGCGGGAGCAGGACCTGATCGACGTCCTCAACGGCCTCGCCGGGGCCCGCCAGCGCGCCGAGGCCGAGCGCGAGCGGCTCCAGGAGACCCGCGAGGACCTGCGCTCGACCTCCAGCCGTCGCCAGGCGGCGATCACCCAGGCCGAGACCGAGGCCGACACCCTGGCGATCCTGGCCGGCCAGGTGCCGGTCACCGGCAGCGGCATCCGCGTGACGATCACCGAGGAGACCGGCACAGGTGCGGCTGGGCTCGTTGCTCGACGTGGTCCAGGAGCTGCGCACCGTGGGGGCCGAGGCCATGCAGGTCAACGGCGAGGTGCGGGTCGTGGCCCAGACCTCCTTCGAGGACGCCGACGGCGGCTTCCTGGTCGACGGGACGCTGGTCTCGGCGCCCTACGTCGTCGACGTCATCGGCGAACCCGGGCTGCTGTCCGGGGCGATCAGCTTCATCGACGGGCCGCGCCGCGCGGTCGAGAAGGACGGTGGCGCGATCGAGGTCCAGGAGCTCAGCTCGCTGGACATCGAGGCCGTACGTCGGCCCGGTGCACCTGACTTCGCCGAGGCCGACCCGGGGCAGTAGCCTGCGCGGGTCCGTCCGCGTCGACTTCAGGAGCGCCTGTGTACCCCGAGGACCTCAAGTACACCGCCGAGCACGAGTGGGTCCGCACCCCTGGTGAGCACGAGGGCTCCGTCCGGGTCGGGATCACCGACTACGCCCAGGACGCGCTCGGCGACATCGTCTACGCCTCCCTGCCCGAGGTCGGCCAGCAGGTCGAGGGCGGCTCCACCTGCGGCGAGCTGGAGTCGACCAAGTCCGTGAGCGACATCTACGCGCCGGTGACCGGCGAGGTCGTGGCCCGCAACGAGACGCTCGACGCCACCCCCGAGCTGGTCAACAACGACCCCTACCAGGGCGGCTGGCTCTTCGAGATCGTCCCGGCCGAGGCCGGCTCCGTCGACGCGCTGCTCGACGCCGCGGCGTACGCCGCGACCCTCGACGGGTAGCCACCGGCGACTGGTAGGTTTCAGGCAACCGTCAACCTCAGCCCTCCCTTGAGGGTTGCGGCCTCCACGGCGGCCAGCGTCGATGTGATCCGGAGGAAGCACAGATGCCGTTCTGCACCTCGTGTGGCAAGCAGAACCCCGACGATGCCCGTTTCTGTGCCCAGTGCGGCACGAAGATGCTGCCGCCCGAGCCTGCGGGCCCGGCGGAGAACAGCGGTGAGACGACCGCGAGCATCCAGATCGGGTCCGACAAGACCGAGACCTCCGACCGGGCGCTCAACCCGGTGGACGCCGCGGCGGTCGACGCCCTCCCGAGCGGGCACGCCCTGCTGGTGGTCCAGAAGGGCCCCAGCGCCGGTAGCCGGTTCCTGCTCGACGTCGACGTCGTGCACTCCGGGCGTCACCCCGACAGCGAGATCTTCCTCGACGACGTGACGGTCTCGCGCCGCCACGCGGTCTTCAACCGCTCGGGGGAGACCTTCACGGTCAGCGACGTCGGCAGCCTCAACGGCACCTACGTCAACCGTGACCGGATCGAGGAGCACCGCCTCAGCGACGGCGACGAGGTCCAGATCGGCAAGTACCGGCTCGTCTTCTTCTCCGGGCACGAGGGCGGCTGAGCGTGGTCGGCTCCCCGGGGGCGTCCTCGGGTCCCTCCGGCTCTGCGCGGCTGAACATCGGGCAGGTCCTCGACGAGCTGCGTGCGGACTTCTCGTCCGTGACGATCCCGAAGATCCGCTTCCTGGAGGACAAGGGGCTGATCAAGCCCGAGCGGACGCCGGCCGGCTACCGCAAGTTCTCCCGTGACGACGTCGACCGGCTGCGCTACGTGCTGCGCATGCAGCGCGACCACTACCTGCCGCTGAAGGTGATCGGCGAGCACCTCGACGCGATCGACCGGGGCCTGGAGCCGCCGCCGATCGAGGCGGTCGTGCCGACGGTCCCGACCGTGGCGCTGGCCGCCGACGGGCTGCCCAGCCCGGCCTCGTTCGTACGTCGGGACAACGTGCGCCTCTCCCGCAAGGAGCTGGTGAAGATCGCCGAGATCGACGACGACCTGCTCGGCCAGCTCGAGCAGTTCGGTCTGATCAGCCGGCGTCCGGGCACCGGCCACTACGACACCGACGCGCTGGTCATCGCCCAGACGGCCCGCGAGCTCGCCGACTTCGGCTTCGAGCCGCGTCACCTGCGCGCCTTCCGCAGCGCCGCCGACCGTGAGGTCGGCCTGGTCGAGCAGGTCGTGGCCCCGCTGCGTGGCGGCCGCGACGCCTCGGCCGCGGCCCGCGCCGAGGAGGCGACCAGTGAGATCGCCGCGCTCTCGGTGCGGCTGCACGCGACCCTGGTCAAGGCCGGGCTGCGCCGCGCCTGAGGGTCCCGCCAGGCCGTCCCGGGCACCGCGCGACGGGGCCCGGGCCGGGTCAACCGTCCCGGAGTAGGGTGGAGCCGTGCGCGAAGTCGATGTCATGGGAGTGCGGGTCGAGATGCCCTCCAACCAGCCGATCGTGCTGCTGCGCGAGGTGACGGGGGAGCGCTACCTGCCGATCTGGATCGGGGCCGTGGAGGCCACCGCCATCGCGTTCGCCCAGCAGGGAGTCGTCCCGCCCCGGCCGCTGACCCACGACCTGCTCAAGGACGTGCTGGAGGCCACCGGCAACGAGCTCACCGCCGTGCGCATCACCGAGGTCAAGGACGGGGTCTTCTTCGCGACGCTGGTCTTCGACTCCGGGGCCGAGGTCAGTGCCCGGCCCTCGGACTCCATCGCGCTCGCGCTGCGCACCGGCACCTCGATCTTCTGCTCCGAGGAGGTCCTCGACGAGGCCGGCCTGGCCGTGCCGGCCGAGCAGGAGGACGAGGTGGAGAAGTTCCGCGAGTTCCTCGACCACGTGACGCCCGAGGACTTCGAGTCGCACTGAGCGCCCCTCGTCCGGGGCCCTCACCATCACCCTCCACCTGAGGTTGAGGGTTGCGACACACCCCGGGGGTCTTTGACCCGGTCGGTCCGGGGGCCTACCTTGAACTGTCTTCGTTGTAACTCCCAGCATGTCATTGCTGACCTTTCCGGGGTTACGCTCAACGAAGTAGAGCAGCGGAGGACACCAGTGATCGACCAGACGCAGCCGGGTGCCGGCGACCAGGCGCGCGAGGCGCAGGCCGCCGAGCTGGCCGGCGAGCAGGGACTGCTGTTCACCGACGACGTCTCCCCGCTGCCCAGCGACCTCGGCTACCGCGGCCCCACGGCCTGCAACGCCGCCGGCATCACCTACCGCCAGCTCGACTACTGGGCCCGCACCGGCCTGATCGAGCCCACCGTGCGCGGGGCCAGCGGCTCCGGCTCGCAGCGGCTCTACTCCTTCCGCGACATCTTGATCCTCAAGGTGATCAAGCGACTGCTCGACGCGGGCATCTCGCTGCAGCAGATCCGCACCGCGGTCACCCACCTGCGCGAGCGCGGCACCGACGACCTGACCCGCGTGACGCTGATGAGCGACGGTGCCTCGGTCTACGAGTGCACCAGCAACGACGAGGTCATCGACCTGCTCCAGGGTGGCCAGGGCGTCTTCGGCATCGCCATCGGCGGGGTCTGGCGCGAGATCGAGGGCACGCTCGCTGCGCTGCCGAGCGAGCGCGCCGCCGACACCACGACGTCCTCGGCCAACGACGAGCTCGCGGCCCGCCGCGCCGCCCGCAAGATCGGCTGACTCCCGGTCCTGCTTGCGAGGCGTTCCTGCTCGCGGACGGCGCTGCTTTCGGCCGGCTCTCCCAGCGGCTGGTAGATTCGGCGGCGCTGACAATCCCGCACGGGAGAGTCTTCGTCCCGGCCGGCACCACCGCCGGGGCGGAGCGCCGAAGGGGCAAATCCTCCCCGGAACCTCTCAGGCGCCAGGACCGTGCGGATCAGGCAACTGTGGAGCCTCGAGGGTGAGGTGACAGAGGGGGAGGCTGCCCGGTCGACCCGATCTGAGGAGCCACCCTGTGTCCGATCACCCCACGCTCGCCGACCTCGACGGCGCGAGCCCCTTCGTGGACCGGCACATCGGTCTGGCGCCAGCCGACGTCGATCTCATGCTCGAGCGGCTCGGCTTCGACTCCCTCGAGGCCCTGATGTCCGCAGCCGTGCCCGGCGGCATCCGCGCCGTGGACGAGCTCGCCCTGCCCGCCGCGCTGTCCGAGGAGGCGACCGCCCAGCAGCTGCGCAGCATCGCCGCCATGAACCGGCCGGGCGAGGCCATGATCGGGCTGGGCTACCACGCGACGCTGACCCCGCCGGTGATCCGGCGCAACGTGCTCGAGGACCCCAGCTGGTACACCGCCTACACGCCGTACCAGCCGGAGATCTCCCAGGGCCGCCTGGAGGCGCTGCTCAACTTCCAGACCGTCATCGGCGACCTCACCGGCCTGCCGACGGCCAACGCCTCGCTGCTCGACGAGGGCACGGCGGCCGCCGAGGCGATGACGCTGGTCCGGCGGGCCAAGCGCGGTGCCTCCGGTCCGTTCGTGGTCGACGCCGACGCACTGCCGCAGACCATCGACGTGGTCCGCACCCGGGCCGAGGCGATGGGCATCGAGGTGGTCGTCGTCGACCTGGCCGAGGGAACCGCGGGTCTGCCCGAGGGCGACCTGTCGGGCCTGCTCGTGCAGTACCCCGGGGCCTCCGGACGGATCCTCGACCCGCGTGCGCTGATCGAGACCACCCACGAGCGGGGCGGCCTCGCGGTCGTCGCGGCCGACCTGCTGGCCCTGACCCTGCTGGAGTCGCCGGGCAGCATGGGGGCCGACGTCGTGGTCGGGTCCTCCCAGCGGTTCGGCGTCCCGCTGTTCTACGGCGGCCCGCACGCCGGCTTCATGTCGGTGGGCAGCGGCCTCGAGCGGCACCTGCCCGGTCGCCTGGTCGGGGTCTCGGTCGACGCCGAGGGTCGCCCGGCCTACCGGCTGGCGCTGCAGACCCGCGAGCAGCACATCCGCCGCGACAAGGCGACGTCCAACATCTGCACCGCCCAGGTGCTGCTGGCCGTCGCGGCCTCGATGTACGCCGTCTACCACGGGCCGGAGGGCCTGCGGAGCATCGCGGCGCGCACCCACCGCTACGCGGCCGTGCTGGCTCGGGCGTTGGGCGACGGCGGCGTCGAGGTCGTGCACAGCGACTTCTTCGACACCCTGACCCTGGCGGTGCCCGGTCGGGCCGACGCGGTGCTCGCCGCCGCCCGCAGCCTCGGCCTCCAGCTGCGTCGGGTCGACGCCGACACCATCGGGATCAGCACCTCGGAGTGCACGACCCGCTCCACGGTCAGCGCCGTGCTCAAGGCGTTCGGCGTCGAGGGCACCGACCTCGAGGCGCTCGACCAGACGCTGGGCGAGACGCTGCCCGAGGCCGTGCGCCGCACGACGCCGTACCTCACCCACGAGGTCTTCTCCAGCCACCACAGCGAGACCTCGATGCTGCGCTACCTGCACCGCCTCTCGTCGCGCGACTACGCCCTCGACCGCGGCATGATCCCGCTCGGCTCCTGCACGATGAAGCTCAACGCCACCACCGAGATGGAGCCGATCTCACTGCCCGGCTTCGCCGACCTGCACCCGTTCGCCCCTGCCGAGGACGCTGCCGGCTACCGGCAGCTGGTCGGCGAGCTCGAGGGCTGGCTGGCCGAGGTCACGGGCTACGACCGGGTCTCGATCCAGCCCAACGCCGGCTCGCAGGGCGAGCTCGCCGGCCTCCTCGCGATCCGCGGCTACCACCTCGGACGCGGCGACGTGCAGCGCGACGTCTGCCTGATCCCGTCGTCGGCCCACGGCACCAACGCCGCCTCCGCCGTGATGGCCGGCATGCGCGTGGTGGTCGTCAAGGCCGGCGCCGACGGCGCGGTCGACCTGGCGGACCTGCGGGCGCAGTGCGACAAGCACGCCGAGGACCTCGCGGCGATCATGGTGACCTACCCCTCCACGCACGGGGCCTACGAGGACACGATCACCGAGCTGTGCGAGATCGTGCACGGCCACGGCGGCCAGGTCTACGTCGACGGGGCCAACCTCAACGCGCTGCTGGGCTACGCCAAGCCGGGCGAGTTCGGCGGCGACGTCTCCCACCTCAACCTGCACAAGACCTTCTGCATCCCCCACGGTGGTGGTGGTCCCGGCGTCGGTCCGGTCGCGGTGCGCGAGCACCTCGCGCCCTACCTGCCCTCCCACGACCTGCACCCCGAGGAGTCCAAGCGCAGCGGGATCGGCCCGATCAGCGCCGCCCCCTACGGCTCGGCCGGCATCCTCCCGATCTCCTGGGCCTACATCCGGCTGATGGGGGCCGAGGGGCTCACCCGCGCCACGGCGTGCGCCGTGCTCTCCGCCAACTACGTCGCCGCGCGGCTGGGCGAGCACTTCCCGGTGCTCTACCGCGGCCACGGCGACCTCGTCGCCCACGAGTGCATCCTCGACGTGCGGGGACTCACCAAGGACACCGGCGTCTCGGTCGACGACGTGGCCAAGCGGCTCATCGACTACGGCTTCCACGCGCCGACCATGTCCTTCCCGGTGGCCGGCACGCTGATGGTCGAGCCGACCGAGTCCGAGGACCTCGCCGAGATCGACCGCTTCTGCGACGCGATGATCGCGATCCGCGCCGAGATCGACCGCGTCGGGTCGGGCGAGTGGACGCCCGAGACCTCGCCGCTGCGCGGGGCGCCGCACACCTCGCGCGCGCTGGTGGGCGAGTGGGACCGGCCCTACTCCCGCGAGCTCGCGGTCTTCCCGACCGGGATCGACCCCGACAAGTACTGGCCGCCGGTCGCCCGGGTCGACCAGGCCTACGGCGACCGCAACCTGGTCTGCTCGTGCCCGCCGCTGGAGGCGTTCGCCGAGTGAGCCCCGTGCAGCGCGAGGTCGTCTGGCAGCACCGGCTCGAGGCGCTGCAGGGCCACGGCCGGCTGCCCTCCGTGGTGGCCGGGGTGCTCCAGGAGGGCCGGCTGGTCTGGTCGGGCGCGGTCGGTGGCCCCGGCGGTGGATCGGTCGACGACGCCTACCGGATCGGCTCGATCACCAAGACCCTCACCGCGGTCGCGGTCCTCCAGCTGCGCGAGCAGGGTCTGCTCGACCTCGACGATCCCGTGGGCCGGGTGGTCCCCGAGACGGCGTACGCCGACGTGACGCTGCGCGGCCTGCTCAGCCACACCGCCGGCCTCCCGAGCGAGCCGGTCGGGCCGTGGTGGGAGCGGTCGCCGGGGGTCGAGCGCGCGCAGCTGCTGGCCGCCAACGACACCGCCCCCGTCGCCGGGCCGGGGGAGTGGTTCCACTACTCCAACCTCGGCTACGCGCTCCTCGGCGAGGTGGTCGCCCGGCTGCGCGGTGCCTCGTGGCTCGAGGTCGTCACCACGCGGCTGCTGGCTCCGCTCGGCATGACCCGCACGACGTACCACCCCCGGGCTCCGCACGCGGTCGGTCGCAGCGTCGACCACTTCGCCGGCACCCTGAGCACCGAGCCCCACCAGGACACCGGGTCGATGGCCCCCGCGGGCCAGCTGTGGAGCACGGTGGCGGACCTGGCGCGCTGGGCCGCGTTCCTCGCCGACGGCCACCCCGACGTGCTGCCCGTGCGGACGGTGCGCGAGATGGGCCGCCCGGTGCCGCCGGCCGACGACTACGGCCTGGGGCTGCGCCGCGTCGTCCACGAGGGCCGATGGCTGGTCGGCCACACCGGCTCGATGCCGGGCTTCCAGGCATCGTTGTTCGTCGACCCGGTGGACCGTGACGGCGTGGTGGTCCTGGCCAACGCCACCACCGGCCTGCCCAGTGACGCCATGCCCGCGATCCTGCTGGGCGGTGAGCCGGTCGACGCGCACCCGCTCACGAGGGCCGTGGACCCGTGGGTGCCGAGCACCGACGTCCCTGACCTGGTCCGCGAGCTGCTCGGGGTGTGGTTCTGGGGCAACACCGCGGTGGAGCTGCGCTGGCACAACGAGCGGCTCCACCTGCGGGCCCTGGCCTCGGGCGAGCTCACCGACGTCTTCGCGCTCACCGGCGACGGGCGGGTGGTCGGCGAGCAGGGCTACCACCGGGGCGAGCGGCTGCACGTCGTACGCCGCGAGCGGGCCCACGACGGGGCGGTGAGCCACCTGGAGTGCGCGACCTTCGTCTACACGCGGGTGCCCTACGACCCCGCCGCGCCGATCCCCGGCGGGGTCGACGGGCTCAGCGGCTGACGGTCCGCCAAGCCTCGAGCTGCCGCGATGCGATCCGTTCGGCCTGGCCGCGCCGTGGCGCCCGCTGCGGGTCGGGCGCGAGTCGCGCTCGGGCACGCAGCGGACCGTCCGCGCCTCGGGAGGGGACGTTGCGACCCTGGAATGATCGTCGCGCCGCCTCCATACTGTGGTCGTGAGGGGATGGGGGGCGGGGCTCGTGACGATGCTGTCGCTCAGCATCACCGGCGTGCTGCTCCTGACCGGCACGGTCACCCAGGCGGAACCACGGCCCATGAGCCCACCCGCGGTCGGTCAGCCCGCGGTGGGCCGGCCCGCCGTCGGTCAGCCCTCCGACGGGCGGCCCGACAGCCGGTCCCGGCCCTCGCCCCGGGTCCCGGACCTGGGGGTGCAGTTCCACGGTCTGTGGTCGCACTACGACCGGGCCAAGCGAGCGGCGGTCCTCGACAGGATCGCCAGGTCCGGAGCTCGGTGGGTGCGGTTGGACCTGAGCTGGGCGATGATCCAGCCGCGGCGGGGCTCCTTCGACCTCGAGTGGGGCGTCCCTCTCGTCGACGAGGTGCTGGCGCAGGCGAAGCGGCGGGGGCTCCGGGTGCTCGTCATGTTCTGGCTGACCCCGGCCTGGGCCAACGGGGGAGCGGGGGAACGCGTCGCCCCGGACGACGCCGCGGACTACGCCAAGGCGCTCGCGTGGGCGGCCCGACGTTGGGACGACCGGGTGGGGGCCTGGGAGGTCTGGAACGAGCCGAACTCCACGGACTTCCTCGTGGGAGCCGATCCTGGCGTCTACTCCGGCCTGCTGTGCGCGGCCCACGCGGCGCTCCGCCGTCACGACCGTGCGACCCGGCTCGTCTTCGGCGGTCTGATGTACAACGACGCCGACTGGCTGAGGCGCGCCTACACAGCCGGGGCCCGTGGATGCTTCGACATCCTGGGGGTGCACCCCTACATGGCTCCTGCCGATGCTCCGCCGGGCCTCCGGGACAACGGGCAGGAGTGGCGGATGCGCCATCTCGATCAGCTACGTCGGGTCATGGCGCGGCACCACGACCGGCGACCGGTCTGGGTGACGGAGTTCGGGTGGAGCTCCCACCGCAACACCGCGGGCGATGCGGCGTGGGAACGCGGCGTGAGCGCGCAGGAGCAGGGCAGGTACGCCGTCCGGGCCCTGAAGATCCTCGGACGTGACTACCGGTACGTCAAGAAGGCCTTCTGGTACAAGGACCTCGCGAGCAGGAGCGCCGGTCGACACCAGGACGGCTATGCGATGCTCCGGGGCAACCTCTCGCCCAAGCCCGTGTTCTGGGCCTTCCGACGTCTGCTCAGGTGATCCCGTGAGTGCGGGAGGTCCGGTCGGCTCACCGATCCTGCACGTCTCGCAACCGGTGGATGCGGGGGTGGCCCAGGTGGTGGCCGACCTCGTGCGGACGCAGATCCAGGCCGGTCACGAGGTGGTGGTGACGTGCCCGCCCGGGGACCTGCAGGACATGGCACGAGAAGCCGGTGCCCAGGTGCTGACCTGGCCCGCGTCCCGGGGGCCGGGGCCCGGAACCCTCGGGGAGGTTCGTGCGCTGGCGCACCTGATCCGCGGCACGCACCCCGCCGTCGTGCACCTGCACAGCGCACAGGCCGGGATGGTCGGCCGCCTGGTGATCCGCGGCCGGCTGCCCACGGTCTTCAGCCCGCACGCCTGGTCCTGGCAGCCCGTGGCCGGGCCCACCCGGAGGGCGGCCCTGGCCTGGGAGCGGCTGGCGGCGCGGTGGTCGCACGCGACCGTCTGCGTGAGCGAAGGTGAGCGTCAGGGCGGGGTGCAGCACCGCATCCCTGGCCGGCTGCTCGTGATCACGAACGGTGTCGAGCCGGATCTCGCCGCCCGCATCGACCACGCCTCCCAGGCGGCGGCGAGACAGGCACTCGGTGTGCCTCCTGCCATCGAGCTCGTCGTCTGCTGCGCGCGCCTGGCCGAGCAGAAGGGTCACGACTACCTGCTGCGGGCGTGGTCGCGCGTGCGGGAGGAGCGTCCCGACTGCCAGCTGGTGCTGATCGGGGACGGCCCGCTCCGCGGACAGCTGGAGCAGGCTGCCCGTGGCCTGTCGGGAGTGTCGTTCACGGGATGGCAGCCGCGGGTGGAGTGCCTGCGGTGGATGCGGGCTGCCACTCTCGTGGCGTGCCCCTCACGCTACGAGGCGATGTCGCTCGTGCCCCTGGAGGCAGCAGCGCTCGGCACTCCGGTGGTCGCGACGCGGGTGGAGGGGATGACCACAGCGTTGCCGGCGGTGGCCCGTCGGATGGTCGAGCCCCGTGATCCGGACGCACTGGCTACCGCGCTGCTCGACCTCCTCGGGGACCGAGACGGTCTGGCCCGAGGGAGCCGCCAGGCGATCGCCTGGGCACGCGACCAGGCCTCGGCGAGGAGTCCGGGCATGGAGTACCTCGACCTCTATCGCGAGCTCCTGACCGCGCAGCCCCGATGAACACGGGCGCGACCTCGGCGACAGACGACGTCGTCCATGCCACGATGATCGCTCTCGATGTCGGGTAGAGGGGATCGACGGGTGTCCGAGACTCTTCGACGGACGTTGCGGTGGCGCTGGGCGCTGATCGTGGCGGTGTTCCTGCCCAGCGCCCTGATCGCGGTGACGATGGTGGAGCGGCAGCCCGGGCAGCACGAGGCCGCCAGCGTGATCGCGGTGGTCCCGGAGAGCAGCGAGGTCGGCGACACCGACCTCATCCAGCTCGCCGTCGATCGCTACGTGGTGCTGCTGCAGTCGGAGGGCGTGCTGCTGCGGGTGGCTGTGCGGACGGGGGTGCTGCTGGCCACCGTGCGCTCGGGGGTGAGCGTGACGACATCCCCCCAGGGGGCGAACCTGCGGGTCGTCGCTGCGGCGCCGACGGCGCGCGAGGCGCGGGTCGTCGCCGATGCGATGGCCGAGGAGGGCGTGCGGCTGGCGCAGCGTGACCCGCTGGTGGATGCCCAGGTCCTCGCCACAGCCTCCGACGAGGCGATTCCCCTGACCGCCTCACCCCGGGTCCTGCAGGGGGTGCTCCTGCTGACCGCACTGGCGGTCGCGCTGGGGTTGGCGTACGCACTCGAGCTGGTGCGGCCGAGGATCCGCACCGGCGAGGACGTCGAAGCCGTGACCGGAGTTCCGCTCCTGGGCAGCGTGCCCGGCTTCGGGAGGCGTGGTCCGCTCGTCGGAGGACATGACGAGGACGGCGTACTGGCCGCGGCGCGGGAGCTCAGGCAGGGATTCCTGGCTGGTGGGCGCGACGCGCGTGCCGAGACGACGACGTACGTGATGGGGATCGACCGAGGAATGGGCAGCACCACGATCGCCTGGATGCTGGCTCAGTCGGCGTCCAGCCAGGGTGAGTCGCTGGTCCTGGTGGACGCAGACGCAGAACGAACCGGGTTGAGCACGCACCTCGGCCTCCCCGGTGACGTGGGTCTGGGCGACGTCCTCGCGCGGCCCGAACGGCTCGCCGAGGCCGTCGAGGACGTCCAGGGTGTTGCCGTGGTGGGGACCCGCCCGTTCCCCAGCAGCGGGAACCTCCGGAGTGAGCAGCTCGGTGAGGTGCTGAAGGCCGCCGCGGGTCGGTGGGACCGCGTGCTGGTGGACGCCTCCGCGGCTCAGGTGTCCCTGGTGGCCGAGGCGGTGGAGGCCCAGCCTTCGGACGTCGTGGTCGTGGTCGGGGTGGGGACGCCGGCCGTCGCCGTCGGGAGGGAGGTCGCACGATGGCAGCGCCTCGGCCTGCCGATCCGCGGCGTGGTCCTGAACCGTCCGGGCCGTGCTGCCCTGCGTCGTCGAGGTCTCGTGCGCCGGAAGCGAGCCCCCGTGGTGCTGATGTATCACGGTTTCTGCACCACCCGGCGTGACGACGACCCGGAGAACCTGTTCGTCGAGGTCGCGGCGTTCGAGCAGCAGCTGACGTGGTTGTTGCGTCACGGCTGGACCCCGCTGGACCTCGACGGGTTCCTCGATGCGCGGGCCAGACCAGGGACGTCGAGGAAGAGCTTCCTGGTCACCATCGACGACGGCTACCCGTCCGTCGCGGAGCTGGCCGCTCCGGTGCTGAGCCGTCTGGGCGTCCCGGCGCTGCTGTTCGTGCCCTCGGGTCTCGCCGGGGAGTCCGCTCACTGGCTGCCCACCCCTGCCGGCGAGCCGATCATGACCGGCGAGCAGCTGCGTGACCTGCAGGAGGACCACCAGATCGAGATCGGTGTGCACGGGCGGGACCACCGCGACCTCCGGGGTCTGGACCGCGACGAGCTGGACCGTCAGGTGGCCGGGGCCGCCACCGAGCTGAGCGACGTCCTGGGCCGTGCCGTGCGCTCCCTCGCCTACCCGTACGGCGGGCACGACCGCGCGGCGCGGGCCGCTGCCGAGCGCGCCGGGATGCAGGTCGCCTTCTCCGTCTTCGAGGACGAGGGTCCCTTCGCGGTGTCCCGGGTCGACGTCAATGCCACCGACACCAGCCGGTCCTTCCGCGTCAAGCTCCTGCCTCACTATCGTCGTGCGTGGCTCGCGCTCCGGCGTGCGCCGTGGGTCCGCCGCTCGGTGCGCCGGCTGACCACCGGGTCGCCCCGGCGGCGACCGTGAGCACGATCCGCGCCGAGCGCACCCGCCTGACGCTCGGCACGCTGACGTTCGGCACGGTGCAGCTCGGCACGGTGGCACTTGCGCTGGCGGCGTCGGCGCTTCTCGGCGTCGTGCTGGCCGAGGTCGGCCTGCGGTTCGGTCCCGGGGCCCTCCTCCTCCTGCTGGCGGTCCCGGCCCTCGCGTGGGTCGCGGAGACCAGACCCCACGCCCTGGTCACCGGGCTGGCGCTGTTGTTGCCCGTCGGGCTGCTCACCCTCGGACCCCTCGAGCTGGTCCAGCTCGCCATGGTGCTGGTGGTGGTGGTCGCGCTCGCCCGAGCAGCCCTGCACGGCACTGTGGCCCTGCCTCCATGGCAGGTCGGCGTGCCGCTGGTGGCCATGCTGCTCGCTGCCGGCCTGGCCACGTCCGGCGCCCGCGATCCGGATGCTGCGTTCCGGTTGGACGTCCGCCTGGTGCTCGAGGTCCTGCTGGTCGTCGCCGTCATCACGGTGCTCACCGTCACCCGCCACGTGCACCAGGTCGCGCTGGCCCTGGTGGTCGCCGGTGGAGCGATCGCTGTGTGGTCACTGCTCACTCTCGGGGAAGTGACGTTGTATCTCGACGGGGCAGTCGTGTCGAACCGGGCGAGCGGTCCCTTCGGCCAGCCCAACGAGCTGGGGCTCGTGGCGGCGGCCCTCCTGGTCCTGTCCGTGGGTGTCGGGATCGCCACCTGGAGCCTCGTCACCCGACTCGTGTGCGCCGTCTCGGCCGCCCTCCTCCTCGGAGCCCTCCTGCTCTCGTTCTCGCGCGGTGCCTGGATCGGCGCGGGTGTGGGACTCGCCGCGCTCGCCGTGCTCAGCCCCACCTCGCGTCGTGCGCTTGCGCGCCTGGTCGCCCTCGGGGGCGGGAGCCTCGTGCTGCTGACGGTGCTCGGTTCCTCCCTGTCGCGGTCCCTGGCAGCTCGGTTGTCCAGCATCCGGGAGCCCTCGAGCAACCCCTACGACGAGCGGCCCCTGATCTGGGGCGAGGCCGTGCGCCAGATCCACGAGCGTCCGCTGACCGGGCAGGGGCCCGGTGCCTTCCCGACGGCGGCGCAGTCGGCGGACGGCGGTGTCGGACTGGCGGCGGAGCACGCGCACCAGCTCCTGCTCACGGTGGCCGCCGAGTACGGACTGCTCGGACTCGCCGCGTTGCTGGCCCTGATCGGGGGTCTGGTCTTCCTGGGGACCGGCGCTCGGGTCAGGCGCGGCGGCGAGGGCGACGGAGGTGCCACCCTGCAGCCGGTGCTGGTCGCGTCACTCGCCGCGGTCGCCGCGCACGGGGTGCTCGACTACCCGCTGCGGAACGCCGTGGGGAGCGCCCTGGTGTGGCTGCTCGTCGGCCTCCTCGTCGCCCAGCATCGCATCGTCCACCAGGTGTCGCGGCCCGCTGTCGTCGTCGGCGTGCCGACGGCGAAGGATCTCGGAGCGTGACGGGACCGCTGCGACCGTTGCGGTGCACCGTGGTCACGCCGTACGGATCGCTCGGGGGGTCCGAGCACTGGCTGCTGGGCCTTCTCGACGCCGGTGCCGCGCGGCTGGACGTCGACGTGTGGCTCCTCCAGGACGGCCCGCTCCGCGACGAGCTCAGTGCCCGCGGGGTACCGGTCCAGGTGCTGCCCACCGGGACGAGCGCGCGGGCGCTGGCGACGCGGACGCGCGACCTGGTGCGACGGTTGCGACGCAGCGGGACCGAGGTGGTGCTCGCCAACGGCGTCAAGGCGGCCGCGGCCGTGGTGCCCGCGGCCCGGCTCACCGGGGTCCCCGTCGGGTGGATGAAGCACGACTTCTCCTGGGACCGCGAGCTGGCGCGCGCCCTCGGCGCGCTGAGCGACCTCGTCGTGGCGACGTCAGCCGCGGTCGGTGAGGCCACCGGCCGTCGGGACCTGCTGCTGCTGCCGCCCCCGCGACCGGCTGAGCCCTCGGCGTCCCCAGCGGACGCACGGACCTTCTGGGCAGCGAGCGGTGTGGCGCTCGGGGAGACACCGACCCTCGCCATGGTGGCTCGGCTCGTCCCCTACAAGGGCATCGACACCGCGATCCGAGCGCTGGCCGCAGACCCCGGATCGCGCTGGCAGCTGGTGGTCATCGGTCCCGACGACCCCGCCGCTGCCGGAGAACGGCTCCGGCTCCTCGACCTGGCCCGCGACCTGGGCGTGGCGAACCGGGTGTCCCTGGTGGGGGAGGTGGCCGACGCGGGGCGGTGGCTGGCGGGATTCGATGCGGTGGCCGTCCTCACCCGGGGGGACGGGACCAGGTTCGGCCGGGAGGGCTACTCGATGGTCGCCCTCGAGGCGCTCGAGGCGGAGGTGCCCCTGGTGGGTGCGCGGGGCAATCCCGAGGTGGAGCGGATGGCGTCCGCGGCGGGCCGGGTGGTGGACGGCGAGGATCCCGGTTCGGTCGCCCGGGCCCTGAGCGACCTGCGGCGGCCCGAGGTCCGCACGCCGTGCCGGGCTGCAGCACGTGCGGTGATCGAGCAGCACCCCGACGCCGTGACGTGCGCCGACCAGCTCATCAGCGCGCTGGCCTCGCTGGCCGGGCGCCCGGGTGCGGGGCTGACCGGTCCGCCGGTGACGGTGCTCACCTGCTTCCGCAACGAGGCCGGCCACATCGGCGGCGTCGTCTCCGGGGTCCTGGCCCAGCTCGGACCGCAGGACGAGTACCTCCTGCTCGACGACCGGTCCTCGGACGACACCGCCGCCGAGCTGGCCGGGTGGGCGGCGAAGGACTCGCGGGTGCGCCTGCTCACCGGCCCCGGCGTGAACCTGTCCGCCGCCCGCAACCTCGGCTTCGCCGCGGCGTCCCGCGCGGTGGTGGCGTGCACCGACGCCGGGTGCGCGCCTGGTCCGGCGTGGTTGTCCGCACTGCGTGCCCCGTTCGCCGAGACCGTGCCGGTCGACCTCGTCGTGGGGGTCTACGACGTCGATGACGGCGACCCCGTGCGCGAGGCCTGCCGGCTGGCCCTGTTCCCCTCGGTCGAGGAGGCCCGGCGGCGTACTCCCGCGATCCGGATCGCGGGACTGCTGACCGGGCGCCGGTTCGACGCCCGTCGCCTCGACGGACGCTCGATGGCCTGCACGGTGCGGGCGTGGGAGCTCGCCGGGGGATTCGACGTCGACCTGGACAGCTCCGAGGACGCGGTGTTCGGCGAGGCCGTCCTCATGAGCGGCGGCGCGAGCGTGTTGGCCCTCGACGCCCGGGTCACCTGGGCCCAGGCCGACCGGTTGCGCGACACCGCGCGCATGTTCGTGAAGTACGGCGAGTGGGGTGCCCGTGCCGGGTCGTCACCGCTCGTCAGCCGTGACCTGGCCCGCGTCGTCGGCTACCTGCTGGCCACGCTGGTGCTCGCCCGCGGCGGCCGCCGGGCCCGGGTGGCCGTGGTAGGTGCGGCCGGCGGGTATCTCGGCGTGCCACTCTCCCGGGCGCGGCGCGAGGGAAGCCGGCCGGCCGTCGTCCTGCTGATCCCGGTGGTGTCCGCCCTGAAGGATCTCGCCAAGGCGGTCGGCTGCCTCAAGGGGGGGCTCACCCGGCTGGCCCGACCAGGTGGACGTGTGCGACATGGCGGCTGAGAGGACCGCCGGCGTCGGCGCGACCACCTATCGAGCGGCGCGCAACGCGTCGGTCCGCGGGCTCGCCGAGATCCTCGGGAAGTTCGCCACCCTGGCGTGGACCGTCGCGGCGGCACGGATCCTGTCCCAGGAGGACTTCGGTGCCGTCTCCTACGCGATGGCGCTGATGTATCTGCTGAGCTCGTTCGCCGCGTGGGGCTTCGACTCCGGAGTGGTCCGCCGGGGGAGTGCCGAGGTCGCCTTGCTGCCGCGGGTCTACCTGGGTTCCCAGGTGTGGAAGACGGCGCTGGCGGCGCTGGTCTTCGGGGGGGCCGCGCTGCTGGCCCTGGAGAGCAGACCCACCCTGGCGTCCTGGTTCGTGCTGGTGCTGATGCTGCTGGCCGGCTTCCCCGAGCTGTGGAGCCACACCGCCAGAGCGGTGGCCTCGGTCCGCCAGTCGCCCGCCGGGGTCTCCACGGCACTGGTCGTGCAGCGGCTGGTCACCGCGGCGATGATCGTGGCGGCGTTGGTGGCGGGGCTGGGCCCGCTCGGCCTGGCCGCGGGATTCCTCGTCGGCACCCTCGCCGGCTGGGCCGCGCACCACGTGGCGGTCCGGCGACTCGACGTACGGCCTGGTCTGCGAGGGCTCACGCGGACCGACCTCAGGACGGCTGCCTCCGGCACCTTCCTCATCGGGGTGAGCGGACTCGCCCTGATGCTGCTGTTCCGGGTGGACGTGGTGCTGCTCGGCCCGTCTGCGCGGCGATGCGGAGGTCGCGGTCTACTCGGTGGCCTACCGACTGCTGGAGACCGTGCTCTTCGTCTCCTACGCCGTCAACCAGGCGATCTTCCCCGTCATGAGCGCCACCTCGTCGGGCCCGCGTCAGCGCTCGGCCTACGAGCGTGCCCTGGCTGTGGCGGGCTTCATCTACCTGCCGTTCGCGGTGGTGAGCGTGCTCGAGGGTGACGCCGTGATCGGCCTGCTGTTCGGTGGCGGCTACGCGGCCGAGTCGGGACGGGCGCTGGCCTGGCTCGCTCCGGCGCCGCTGCTGTTCGCTGCCGCCCTGTTCGGCACCGCGCTCCTGATGGCTCTGCTGCGTACCCGGGCGATGTTGCTGGCCTCGTGCGTGGCGCTGCTGACCAACCTCGCACTCAACCTGGTCCTGATCCCGCCGTTCGGAGGTGCCGGAGCCGCGGCGGCGACCACCGTGGCCTACGCGGTGCAGACGGTGGTCGTGCTCGTCGTGCTGCGCAGCGTTGCTCCACGACCCCGGTTCCTGCCGCCGCTCCTGCCGGCCGCCGCAGCGTCGCTCGCGCTGGCGGCGGCGCTGGTGGCTCTGCGCGCACCCGTCCTGGTCGAGCTCACGGTCGGGATGGGCGTCTACCTCCTCGGGTGGGTGCTCGTGGTGCGGCGGTTCGCGCCCGACCAGCTCCAGGTGGTGCGGCACCTGCTGTCCCGCAGGGCGCGCCGGTGAGTCGACGCTACGCGTTCGTGCGCCGACCCCGCCCGGCGTGGGTGGACGTGGGATCGCCCTACCCCGCGCGGTTGTTGCTCGAGCTCCACTCGCACGCGCTCAACCACGGGATGCCCGCCATGCGCCGCGGTGGCGCTCCGCTGGCGTGGGTGGGCCGCCGCGGCCTCCCGGTGCGGTTGGCGGCCTCGGCCGTGCGTCGCCTTCCGGGAGGATCGGTCCCGCAGATCGACGACGTGCTCGACGAGGTGGCGCGGTCGTGGGGCGAGCTCGCGGCGCGCTCGGACCGGATCCCGACGGAGGTCCCGCTGCTGTCGGCACTGGTGATCCAGCGGGAGTCCGGTCGCTACGTCTTCGTGTTCGGCTCTTCGCGGCACCCGGTGCTGCTGCTGAAGCCCGGGCTCCCGGACGGGGAGGAGGACCCCGAGGAGGACGCACTGCGTGCGATCGACGGCGCGGGCATCGCGCCACGTCGGCTGCCCTCCGTGGCCGGCATGCGGGTGCAGGAGGGTCTGCCGGGCCGCCCGCTGTGGGTGCTGGCGCCCGGGCGCTCCGGGTGGTCGGGGGGCTACGCCGCGGCGTACGACGCGCTCGGTGCCGGGCTCGTCCGCGTGAGCGAGATGACGGCAAACCGCGGGTCCCTCGACCTGGACCACTACCTCGCCCGGGTCTCGCCCTACGTGAGGTCGTCCGCGACCGCGGCACTCGTGGACGCCGCACGTCGGGACCTGCGGTCGTTGGACGCTGTCAGCCTGCAGCACCGCGACCTCTCCGCGCAGAACTGGCTGGTCGACGGCCCGTCCTTCGTCGGGCTGGTGGACTGGGAGACCGCGCACCCGGCCGGCGTCCCCGGCCACGACGCGCTCCAGGCAGCGGTGGCGCTGCTCGAGCACGGCGTCGCCCTGAGCAGGTGGTCCCAGGAGGACGTGGTGCGGTCGTTCCGGCAGGCCTGGCACCACGAACCGCTCTTCTCCCTGGCGCGCTCGTGGCACCGGGAGTGCGTGCGCGCCACGACCGGCTCGGACCGTCTCGCCGATCCCCTGGTGGTCGCGTTCTTCGCCCGCCGGCTGGGGCGACGGCTCAGCGGCGGTGGACCCGAGACCCTGTCCGTGGCGACCCTCGAGGCGATGCTCGACGTCGTCACCGGTTCAGCAGCGCCTTGAGCCGGCCGAGCCGGCCCGGTCGACGCAGGGCTCGCCAGGTCTGCTCCGCGAGCGCGGCCGCCACCTCGGACTCCGGGCGCTCGCCGTCGAGGACGGTGACCGCCAGCCGGGCGCCCTCCTCGACGTAGAGGCGACGCAGCCGGGTGAGGTCACGGGTCGTGTACTGCTCGGGCTTGCGGGATCGGGCGGCGGAGGGCGAGACGTCGAGGAAGAACGCGGCGAACGGTGCCGGCGACAGCCGCGCGAGCAGCCAGCGTTGCAGGACGGGCGATCCGGCAGCGGGGTAGCGGTAGCGCAGGTGTGCGGCTGAGTCGAGGACGTAGCGGTCGCAGATCATCACCGTGCCGCGACGTGCCCGGGCGGAGCGGCGATGGGTGCGCCCGTTGGCCAGTGCGACGACGCAGGACCAGCCCCAGCTGAGCAGGGCGCTGTGCTGCCTGGCGCGGTGGCCGCTGTCCGGTGCAGGTCGTGGGCCGCCGGGGTGGATCCTGACCTCGCCGGACTCGTCGGGCTCCTCGGGGCGGGGTTCACCGGCCCCGGCCTCGGGTCGTCCGCGCAGCCGGCCCACGAGGCCGACCGCCGCCTTGACGGGTGCGGACACCAGGTCGAGGACCGGGTCGCGACCGAGCTTGGTCCACGCCACCTCCGCGTCGTACCCGAGGGCTACCATCGCCCGGCACAGGTGCTCGGCCTGGGTCGACTTCCCCGCCCCGTCGAGGCCGGAGAGCGAGACGACCCGAGCCGGAGGTCGGCGGCCCGCGAGGCCCGGCCGACGCGTAGGCACGGTCACGGGGTCGTCGGCGGCTCGACGCAGTCGCGCGAGTGGTCCGGCGAGGCCCCACTGCGTCGCCTGGTCCCGGGCGAGGCCCCAGGCCGCGGCGTCGTACGCCGCGAGTCGGGCGGCGCGGCGCTCGTCCACGACCATGCCCTGGTCGAGGCGATGGGCGAGCAGGAGCAGCCGGTGCGGAGGAGACGGGGCCAGCAGGTGGAGGTACCCGGGGACGGGAGCGGCGTCACGCAGCAGGCTCGCACGCACGACGTCGTCGGGCAGCCACTGCTCGAGGGGGCACAGGTCCACGGCGAAGGCCTCGGCGTCGGCGAACCTGACGAACGTGTCGCGGTCCTCGGCCCACCCGTGGGCGCGGAGGGTCGAGCGGAGCGGGGACATCAGCGACTCCGGGACCAGGAGGTCGAGGTCGCGGCCCTGGGGAGGCAGGCTGCCCAGCACCACGACGGGTGCGGGCAGCAGGACATCGACGTCGGTGGCGCTCATCGCAGCACGGTCGCCTGCTTGAGCCGCCGCCAGGCGGCGTCCAGACGGGGGTCGTCGTCACGGCGCTGCTTGGCCCACGCCAGCGACGCCCGCGCCGCCAACGTCGTCCGCGCCGTCCGTGGTGAGCTCCAGGCCTCCAGCACCGAGACCGGCCGCACGTCGCTGGCCAGCTGCATCTTGGCCATCGTGATCCCGCGTTGGTGGTCGAGCTCGAGGCAGCCCAGCTCCAGTGCCCGCGCCAGGTCCGCGTCGCGCAGCACCCGCCCCGGTGAGAGGGCCTCGGCGCCGGGTGCGAACCGCCCGTCCCAGATGCGGTAGGCGTCGCCGTCGAGCAACCCGATGTCGTAGGCGAGCAGCTCGCCGTCCACCTCGCCGAGCGCCAGCTCGAGCTCCGCGGACGCCGCGAGGCCGAGCACCAGGGCCGACCAGAACCGGTGGTAGCGCGGGTCGTCGAGGTCGCTGCGCCGGTCCTGGGCATGGTCGCGGTCGCGTCGGAGCGCGGCCAGCGCCGGCAGCAGGCGCGCGATCTCGTCGGGGTCTCGCACGTGTCGTACGGTGCCGCCGGCTCGCTCGAACCCCCGCCTGGCCCGCCGCATCTTGCTGCGACCCGAGGAGGAGTAGTACTCCTCCGGCCCCGTGCCGGGCTCCAGGACCAGGTACGGCGAGGCGCGGTCCCAGGGCAGGGTCCACCGGCACCCCGGCAGCAGCCGGGCGAGGTGGAACGCCGTCGGGTCCCCGGGCGGGAGGTGCTCGAGCCTGAGGTGCCAGGCTCCCTCGAGCCCCGCGAGCCCGGCCACGATGCGCTCGGCCAGCGCCCGCGAGGCGGCCCCGTCCCGCGCAGGCAGCCGGGCGAGGTCCGAGGTCCCGTGCCCCAGCAGCACGACCTCGGTGCGGTCGCGACGTCGGCGCCGTCTGACGAGCGGGGCGGCCGCGCTCAGACCGCCGTCCGCACCGGGCTCCGTGAGCAGCCAGGGGTCCTCGTCGAAGGCGGAGGTCCAGGCCTCCCACCAGGTCCGTCGAGCGCTGACCGGTGCCGCCGTGCCCGTCAGCAGGTCGTCGAGCGCGTCTGCGTCGATGCCGTCGAGCGCGTGGGTTCGCACGGTGGGAGCCTAACCAGCGGGCTTCGTGGACGATGCGAGCGTGGCCGCGAGCCGGTGCCGGAGCCAGTAGCGTGCCTGGTCGGCGGCCAGGAGCGGGAGGCGACGTGCGGGGCCGCGATCTGCCGGGTCCGACACAGGATGGGCCGCGCCCGGCCAGGCGCGCACCGTCGCCGCGAGGTCTGGGACCAGTCCGCCGCGGCGCTCAGCCAGGGCACGTCGCAGGTCGCCCCCGAGCCAGGAGTAGCGGACCCCGGTGCCACCGAGGCGGATCTGCTCCGGGCCGGGCTCTCCCTGTGCCACCGAGGGGGACGCGGCCGGGGAGCCGCCGACGACGTACGCGTCCAGCCAGAGTGCGGGCAGCGGAAGCCCCGCCGCGATCGCCAGCGAGAGCGAGCCGTAGGGACGACCGTTGAGGTCGATCAGACGCGGCGGTCCGTCGGCCGGTGCGAGGAACTGCAGCTGCACCATCCCGACCCACCCCAAGCGCCGCACCAGCCGACGTACCCCGTCGACCAGGTCGGGATCGGGTCGCACCGTGTGGGCCCTCGTGCTGATCCCCGCCCCGGGTGGCCAGGTGTGCGTCGCTCGCTGCTGCTGCAGGGCGACCAGGCTGCTGGACGGGTCGCAGACTGCTGCGACGGCGATGAGGTCTCCGGCGACCGGGCGTTGGAGGACGGGGGACCGACCGGCGTCGACGACCACCTGGACGGCGGCCGCGAGCGAGGCGCCCTCGGGCACCTTCTGAGCCGAGGCCCAACCACCGGAGGCGCCCTGCAGCCCCGGCTCCCAGTGCAACCGGGCCTTGACCACGGCCGGCCCGCGCCACTCGGCGACCGCTCGGTCGTCCGCGACGACGGTGTGCGGGACAGCGATGCCCACCGCTGCGGCCTCGGTGACCAGGCTCAGCTTGTCGACGGCGCGGACGACGCGCTCGTGGGAGGCGAGCGGCACCCGGGCGGGTATCCGGTCGCGGTGTCGGGAGAGGGCCAGCAGCTCGGGGTCGCCACATCCGATGGCCACGTCGGCCCGGGTCGCGGCGACCGCGGCGGCAACGGCGTCGACGAAGCGGTCGACGTCCACATCGGGAGCAGGGACCCGGTGCTCGCTCTGCACCAGGTGGGAGGCCCCGGCGAGGCTCCGCCGACCTCCCGAGGCGACCGTCACCTGGTGCCCGGCGCGCCCGAGGCAGCGCGCCGCGGCCAGCATCTCGCGGCTGGTGGCGTGGCCCACGAGCAGGACTCGCATCGTCGTCAGCCCCGTTCGTCGGTCGGTCGGGAGTGGTCGCGTCGAAGGCGGGTGCGCAACCAGTGCGCCGACCCGACGACCTGCCGGGAGCCCGCTCCCCGGGTCCAGGCGCGTGACGTCACGACCCGCCGCCCCGGGAACAACGCGTCGAGCACCGGATGCCCCTCCACGGTGCAGCCGTCCAGCCGGCTCAGGTCGGACGCGGCGAAGCGCTCCAGCACGTGGGTCAGGAGGAGGCGACCCGGCGACATGCGCTGCCAGCGCTCGTCGTAGGCCGTCTTCCAGTGGAACTGGGTGTCTCCGCTGACCAGGTCGAGCTGGGTCGCCAACGGGCCTTCGCGCCCGGCGAGGACCAGCAGCCGCAGCGAGCCTGCGCTCGCTGCGAGGCGTACGACGTCTCGCAGCATGTCGGCCTCGCCGCGGCGTTGCAGCATCGAGGTTCCCGCACGTCCCTTCCAGCCTGCGTCCTCGAGCCGCAGGAAGGTCTCGGCGGCGTCCGCCGCATCCGCGGGGGCGGAGGCGTCGATCACCCGCAGCGGCCCCACGTCTCGCTCCAGGCGACGACGCTTGGTGCGCAGCCGGGACGGCTCGGCGACCAGGTCCCGGAGATCCGCCGGGCCCGCCGTGCCGTGCCCGTCGACGCGGTCGCCCTCGCGGACGAGCAGCGCCCGCTCGTAGGAGCCCCACTGCGTGGGTGTCCATCCGGCGCCACCGAGCGCCTGCTCGAGCGCGAGGTCACCAGGCAGGCCGGTCGTCTGCTCGTCCAGGCCCAGCAGGCGCGCACGCGGCGCGACGCGGGACACCGCAGCGACCAGGCAGGACGCCGCGGCCGACAGGTCGTCCCCACCCGCGAGGAGGGGCGTCGCCAGACCCTGCTGGTCGTGCACCCAGGCCCCGACCGCGGGGAGCGGGACGTGGCGCCAGCGACCACGGACCAGCGGGAGGACGCAGAGCAGGCGGTCGCCGCGGGAGGCCGTCAGGAGCCGCACCGCGCCGTTCGTGGACTCCGTCGGCAGGTGGGTGGCCGCCGGCACCACGAACTCCGGGCGGAGGAACGCGTTGGGGGAGGCCGCCCGATCGGCCAAGCCTCGCCACGCGTCCCACTGGCGCTCGGTGAGCGAGGAGAGACCCCAGACCGCCACGTCGGTGGTGCTCACCCGACTGGAGGTCTTGACCCTACGAGAGCGGCCGATCCGCTCCGTCCCTCACCCATGGTCGTGACCGTATCAACGTCCTGGCGTCGGGTGGTCCCACCGTGCCCCGAGGTCGCTGGACCCAGCCTGAGCGCTCCTGAAGCAGCGATCAGGCAGCAGCGCCGCACCAGGCCGGGGCCTACGTCGCCTGCGACACGCTCGACATCATGAAGTCCGGGACCCGCAGCGCGGGCGTGGCGGTGCGGGAGAAGTAGTCGTCGCCCCACTCGCGGCTGAAGCTCGGCACGGTCGCCGAGGCGTGGCTGAAGCGACGCAGCAGGTCGACCGGGCTCTCGTTGAACCGGAAGTTGTTGACCGAGGCGGTGATCTCGCCGTCCTCCACGAGGTAGACCCCGTCGCGGGTCAGCCCGGTCAGCAGCAGGGTCTGCGGGTCGACCTCGCGGATGTACCACAAGCAGGTCAGCAGCAGCCCCCGCTCGGTGCCGGCGACCAGGTCCTCGGTGGTGCCGGTGGCGCCGTCGACGCTCAGCACGAGGTTGTCGACGGCGGGGGTCACGGGCTGGTCGGTCATCGCGGCGCTGTGGCGGGTCTGGAGCAGGGCGGTGAGCTCGCCGTCGCGGATCCAGTCGGTGCGCTCCAGCGGCAGGCCGTTGTCGAAGACCGAGGAGGTGTTGTCCGAGGACGCCGCGACCGTGAACGGCGCGCACTCCAGCCCGGGGTACGTCGGGTCGCTGGCCAGCGTGACCCCGGGGGCGACGATCCGCTCGCCGATCCGGGTGCCGGTGGGACGCCGGCTGTAGACCGACTGGCCCTCCCACGCGACCCGCGCGCCGGCGTACCAGTAGGCGTCGATCATCAGGTCGGCCACCGACGACGGAGGCAGGATCGTGTCGTGGCGACCGGCCGGGAGGTCGACCCGGCGACGTCCCCACCCCAGGCGAGTGGCCAGCTCGGCGTCCATCGCCAGCGCGTCGACGTCGGCGAAGTCGCGGGTGGCGCCGCCGACCCAGGCGCTCTCGCGGAGGTCGGCGGTCTTGCCGGTGCATCCGTAGTGACCGGTCGGCTGGACGTGGCGCAGCCGCAGCCCGGTCGTCGAGGCGAGGTAGGTCGTGGTGACCCGGTGGTCGACGAAGCCGTAGAGCACCCGGTCCTCGGAGCCGGCCCGGCCGAAGGCCTCGCCGAGCGCGGGGGCGAACGCGTCGTAGACGTGGATGTCGGTCGGGACCGGGGCCTCCTCCCAGTCGGTCGAGGTGCGGTCGCGGACCAGGGGCTGCGCGTCCTCGGCCGGCGTGCCGGCGCGGGCCGCGCGGTCGGCGGCCTGGACCAGCGCGGAGACCTGACCCTGGGTGACGGCCGTGCCCGTGACCGAGCCGGTGGCCGTGCCACCCGGGCGTCCGTCGGTGCCGGGGACGGCGACGAACGAGACGACCGTGACCGAGACGCCGTGCATGACGCCGTTGGTGGTCAGGGTGTTGTTGGCCCACCGCAGGTTGGCGCTGGTGCTGTCGCTGACCACGACCACGCAGTCGTCGGCGGTGGAGCTGGCGACGGCGTGCTCGGCCAGGGACTGCGGGGTCATCGGGGGAGTCGCGATCGGCATCAGTGCGCCGCCTCCTCGGAGGTGTTGAGGATGCGGACGCCGCGGAAGAGCGACGTCGGGCATCCATGGCTGACGGAGGCGACCTGGCCGGGTTGGGCCTTGCCGCAGTTGAACGCGCCGCCGAGCACCCAGGTCTCCGGGCCGCCGACGGCCTCCAGCGAGCCCCAGAAGTCCGTGGTCGTGGCCTGGTAGGCCGCGTCGCGGACCTGGCCGACCAGCTCACCGTCATGGATCCGGTAGAAGCGCTGCCCGGTGAACTGGAAGTTGAAGCGCTGCATGTCGATCGACCACGACTTGTCGCCGACGACGTACAGCCCGTCCTGGACCCGACCGATCAGCTCCTCGGTCGACGGGCCGTCGGGGTCCGCGCGCAGCGAGACGTTGGCCATCCGCTGGATCGGGATGTGGCCGGGGGAGTCGGCGTACGCACAGCCGTTGGAGCGGCCGCGGCCGTCGGTGGAGGTCAGCTCGGGCTTCATGGCGGCCATCGGGCGGTCGAGCTGGTAGCCGACGAGCACCCCGTCGCGGACGATGTCCCACTCCTGGGTCAGGACGCCCTCGTCGTCGTAGCCGACGGTGGCCAGCCCGTGCTCGACCGTGCGGTCGCCGGTGACGTGCATGGCCGGGGACCCGTAGCGCAGCGTGCCGAGCTGGTCGTACGTCGCGAAGCTGGTGCCGGCGTAGTTGGCCTCGTAGCCCAGCGCGCGGTCGAGCTCGGTGGCGTGACCGACGGACTCGTGGATGGTCAGCCACAGGTTGCTGGGGTGGATCACCAGGTCGAGCACGCCCGCCTGCACGCTCGGTGCCTTGAGCTTCTCGGCGAGCAGCTCGGGCACCTCGTCGAGCTCGGCGTCCCAGTCCCAGCCACCGGCCGCGGCGCCCTCGGTGAGGTACTCGTAGCCGCGGCCCACCGGGGGCGCGATCGAGGCCATCGAGTCGAAGGTGTCGGCGCCGGCGCCCATCGCCTCGAAGCCGGGCATCAGCCGCACCCGCTGCTGGGTGGTGCGGGTCCCGGTGAGGTCGGCGTAGTACTTGTTCTCCTGCACCTGCATCAGGTAGGCCGAGGCGTGGTCGACCGCCGCGCCCCGGCGCAGCCGCTCGGTCCAGTCGACCAGCAGCGCCGCCTTGTCGGCGACGGGCACGTCGAGCGGGTTGACGACGTAGGAGGAGATCCAGGTGACGTCGTCGTGCACCGGCTCCGGGGCGAGCTCGACCGGCGTGGTCGTCATCGCGGCGGCGACCGTGGCGACCGCGACCGCGGTCTCGGCGACCCGGACGGCCTCCTCGACGGTGAGCGCGACGCCGGACGCGAAGCCCCAGGCGCCGCGGTGCACCACGCGGACCGCGAAGCCGAGGTCCTCGCTGTCGGCGGCGCCCTGCAGCGCGCCGTCGCGCACCCCGAGGTGCTGGTGCCGGACCCGCTCGAAGCGGAAGTCGGCGTGGCTGACGCCCAGCTCGGCCGCGCGGGCCAGCGCCGCGTCGCCGAGGGACCGGTGGGGCAGCGCGGTGAAGGTGTCGTCGAGGGCAGGAGGACGGGGAGGGCCGCTCATGGAGGCGAACCTATCCCTCCCGGGGCCGGCCAGGCTGACCGATAGGGTCCAGAGCATGTCCTCCAACACCCCTGGGCCGGCGTGGGTGGGCATCGGAGCCCAGCGCAGCGGCACCACGTGGTTCACCGACCTGCTGACCCAGCACCCCGACGTCGCGCTCGGCACCAACGCCAAGAAGGAGCAGCAGCTCCTGCACAAGATCGCCGACGGGCGTCTCGACGACGCCGCCTACCTCGACCTGTTCCCCGCCGACGGCGTACGCCGGGGGGAGTGGTCGCCGCAGTACCTGCGGCACGCCTCCACCCCGCACACCGCGGCCCGGCTGGTGCCCGACGCCCCGATCCTCGTGCTGCTGCGCGACCCCGTCGAACGCTACCGCTCGGCGATGCTGCTGGCCCTGACCCGCGAGTGGATGCAGCAGCGCACGGCGCGCAAGATCACCCAGGCCTGGCCCTACCCCGTGCCGATCACGATCCAGACCTGGTCGGGCTGCTACGCCGACCAGCTCGACATGTGGGCCGCGGCCGTGGGGCGCGAGCGGATGCGGGTGATGGTCTTCGAGGAGGTCCGCCGCGACCCCCAGCCGGTGGTCGCCGCGGTGTGGCGCGACCTGGGCCTGGACCCGGTGGCGCTGAGCGACGTGGCCTCGGAGTCGGGGTCGAGCAGCACCTCGGAGGTGACCTGGGAGTGGACGCCGGGCCTCAAGGAGTCGCTGCAGGTGCTCTACCGCCCGCAGGCCGACCGGCTCGAGCGCGACTGGGACCTCGACACCAGCGCCTGGACCAGCCTGCGCTGAGAAGTCCCCCGACGAGGGTGATGACGGGACAGCGGCCGGGTACCGGCCGGCCATGGCTACTTCCAAGATCGCGTTCCTGGTCGCCGCCGAAGGCATCGAGAAGGTCGAGCTCACCGAGCCGTGGGCCGCGCTCGAGCAGGCGGGCTTCGACCCCGTGCTGGTCAGCCCCGAGGAGGGCAAGGTCCAGCTCTTCGACCACCTCGACAAGGCCGACACCCAGGCCGTCGACGTGACGGTCTCCTCGGCGTCGGTCGACGACTACGCCGCGCTGGTGCTTCCCGGCGGCGTCGCCAACCCCGACGCGCTGCGGATGGACACCGACGCGGTGGCGTTCGCCCGTGACTTCCTGGCCTCCGGCAAGCCGGTGGCCGCCATCTGCCACGCGCCCTGGGTGCTGGTCGAGGCCGACGTGCTCCGGGGCCGGCGCCTGGCCTCGTGGCCCAGCCTCCAGACCGACATCCGCAACGCCGGCGGTGAGTGGGTCGACGAGAAGGTCGTCACCGACGGCAACCTGATCACCAGCCGCAACCCCGACGACATCCCGGCGTTCAACAGCGCCCTGCTCGAGGCGCTGCAGCACGGCCAGGCCGGTACGTCGACCTGACGCTGCCGGTCCTGGACGCCCCTGACGCCCCGGCCCATCGGGGCGTCAGCGGCGGATGGCGAGCGTGGAGCCGCGGCGCGACTTCGTGACCACCAGCTGGGTGGGGATGCGGTCGCGCATCTCGGCGACGTGGCTGACCACACCCACGACGCGCCCCCCGTCGCGCAGCGAGTCGAGGGTGTCCATCACGTCGTCGAGGGTGTCGGCGTCGAGGGAGCCGAAGCCCTCGTCGACGAAGAGGGTGTCGAGCGCGGCGCCGCCGATCTCCTGGGTGATCACGTCGGCGAGCCCGAGCGCGAGCGCCAGCGAGACCACGAACGTCTCACCGCCCGACAGGGTGGCCGGGTCGCGGCTCTCGCCCGACCAGTCGTCGCGGACCAGCAGGCTGAGGCCGCCGCGGGTCTCGCCCGCGCCGCGCCGTCCGACGTGCTCGAGGGCGTAGCGCTGGTCGCTCATCCGCGCCAGCCGCTCGTTGGCGGCGTCGACGACCTGGGTCAGGCGGTAGGCGAGGACGTAGGCGGAGAGCCGCATCTGCAGCCGGTTGTCGGGGGACTTGCCCTCGACGAACGCCGCCAGGTCGGCGGTCAGGCGCAGGTCGGCCCGCAGCGGCGCCCAGCGCTCGAGGCTCCGGGCGAGGTCGCGCGCCAGCGCCTCCAGCCGCTCGGCGGTGCTGGACCACCGGGCCAGCGCGGCGCGAGCCTCGCCCAGGCCCGTGAGGGCGGCGTCGTGCTCCGCGACGAGCGAGGCGAGGTCGGGCAGGTCGTCGGCCCCGAGCCGCCCCACCTCCTCGGCGCCGGGCTCGGCGAGCACCGCCTCGGCGGCGGCGGTGCGACGGTCGTGGTCGGCCAGGCGCGCGATCAGCCCACCCAGCTCGCGCTCCTCGCGCGCGGCGGCGCGGACCTCGGCCGCGGTCGCGAAGCCGGCCGCGTGCAGCGCCTCCTCGAGCTCGGCGGTCGCCGCGAGCGCCGACTCGACCGCGCGGTCGCGCGCGTGGAGCGCCTCGAGCCCCTGCCGCGCGGACTGCTCGGCCTGCTGGTGCAGCGCGAGGAGCTCCTCGAGCGTCGCGCCGGTGGAGCCGCTCAGCAGCCGGTCGAGGCGGCCACGGGCCTGCTCGAGCTCGGAGCGGCGCGCCGCGAGCGTGGCGCTGACCGCTGCGGCCTCGCTGCTGAGGGAGCGCAGCTCCTCGGCGACGGCGGCGTGGTCGTCGCGTGGACACGGCTCGTCGCCGAGCGTGGCCGTGAGCTCGCGCCGGGCCTCCTCCACGGCCTGCCTGAGCTCCTCGGGCGGCTCCTCGCCCGCCTGGGCGACCGCGTGCTCGCGCTGGGTCACCAGGTCGCGCAGCTCGGTGTCGCGCAGGTGCTCGAGCGCGCTCGCGTCGTCGACCGCGCGCTGGGCCTCGCGCTCGGCGACGTCGTCGGGCGCCATCGAGCCGGCGCGCGCCTTGGCGGGGTGCTCGGCGGACCCGCACACCGGGCAGCAGGCACCGACCGCCAGGGCGCCCGCGATCTCGGCGGCCATGCCGTCCAGCCGTGCCTGGCGTACGTCGAGCGCGTGCTCGCGGGCGTTGAGGGTGGCGGCCCGGGCCACGGACCGCGCCTCGCGGGCGACCTCGATGAGCCCGGCCAGCGCGTCGGCGCGAGCCAGCGCGCCGGACCGGACCTCCAGGACCGCGAGGCGGTCGCGCAGCCCGACCGCCCGCAGCCGGGTCTCGGCGCCGCGGAGCTGCCGCTCGAGCCGGCCGGCCCGGTCGTCGAGCCGCGCCGTCTGCGCGGTCAGGTCGCGCACCTGCTGCTGCAGCGGCAGCGCGTCGCGGACCCGCACGACCGCCTCCGCCGCGGCGCAGCGGGCCGACTCGAGCTCGGGGACCGACCGGTCGACGGTGGCCGCGGCCTCGACAGCCCGGGCCCGCTGGACCTCGGCGCGCTCGTGCTGGCGCAGGAGCGGCACGACGGCGGCCGCCCGGTGGGCGGCCGCGACCTGCTCGCGCGCCCGGTCGGCCTCGGGTGCGGCGGCCCGCAGTCGCTCGAGCTCGGCGCGCGCCGCGTCGGTGCGGGCGCGCAGGGCGAGCGTGCGTCTCGCCTCCTCGAGCCCCGCCCGCGCCGTCGCCTCGTCAGCGGTGGCCCGCTCGGCCGTGTGCTGGGCGGACCGGTGGAAGACGATCGCCTCGTCGCGGAGCGACTCGGCCCAGGGCAGCACCGCGTCGACGTCGGTCGTCGCTGCGCCGGCTTCGACGGCCGGCGGGGTCGCCCCGGTCACCTCGCTCACCCGGTGGGCCAGCGCGGTGACGCTCTGCGCAGCCGCCTCGGAGCCCCGCCGCAGCGCGGTCCGGCGCTCGCGGAGCCACTGCTCGACGTCCTCGAAGCGACCGGTGTGGAAGAGCCGCTGGAGCAGCTGGTGGCGCTCCTCGGACCGGGCGCGCAGAAAGGCCTGGAAGCGACCCTGCGGCAGCATCGCGACCTGGGTGAACTGGGTGAGGTTCATGCCGACCAGCCGGGTGACCAGGTGGCCGGCCTCGTCGAGCCGGCTGGACAGCGGTGTCCAGTCGCCGTCGACCTGCTCGGAGACCGTCACCGTCGCCTGCTGGACGGTCGTGCCGGAGCCGCGCTTCTTGGGGCGCTCCCACGCCGGCGAGCGCTCGATGCGGAAGCGGCGCCCGGCCAGGGTCGCCTCGAGACGCACCCGGGGCGCGACGCCCGGGCCGGCCTGGTCGCAGCGCAGCCGCTTGGCGCTGCTGCGGTCACCGGGGACGTCGCCGTAGAGCGCGAAGCAGACGGCGTCGAGCACGCTGGTCTTGCCGGCCCCGGTGGCGCCGGAGAGCAGGAAGAGACCGGCCCCGGACAGCTCGTCGAAGTCGACGCGGGCGGTCTCGGCGAACGGTCCGAACGCGGTCACGTGCAGGTCGTGGAGGCGCATCAGCGGCGCTCCACCAGCAGGTCGGGGTCGTCGCAGCAGGCGTCGACGGCCGCGTGGAGCAGCGACCGCTCGGCCTCGCTCGCGGGCGCACCGCGCAGGTCGGCGACGAACTCCTCGGCGATGTCGTGGTCGGTGCGCCCCTGGGTGCGCGCGGCGGGCAGGACGCCGAGGCCGGGGGCGGTGGCGGCGAAGGCCAGCACCAGGGTGTGGGGGAAGCGCCGGCGCAGCCGCTCCATGGCCTGGCCCGGGCGGACGGCGTCGGTGAGCGTGGCCTGGACCCAGTCGTCCTCGTGCGGCGCGAGCGCGGGGTCGGCGAGCAGCGACTCCAGGTCGCCGGCGAGCCGGGCGAGCCGGCGGGGCACGGGAGCCTCGACGAACTCGGCGGTCACCTCGCCCCGGCCGTCGAGGTCGACCAGCCAGGAGCCCTTGCGCTGGTCGGCCTCGGAGAAGGAGTAGGCCAGGGGGGAGCCGCTGTAGCGCAGGCGGTGGTCGAGGACGTGCGGGCCGTGGAGGTGGCCGAGCGCGACGTAGTCGATGCCGTCGAAGACGCTGGTCGCCACCCGCGAGACGCCGCCGACGCTGATGTCGCGCTCGGAGTCGCTCGGCTCGGCGCCGGCCACGAAGGCGTGGGCCAGCACGACCGTGCGGGCGCGGCGGGACGTGACGTCGGCCCGCACCCGGCGCATCGCCTCGACCAGCGCGGCCTCGTGGGAGCGCGTGGAGAGCCCCCACGGCTCCGCCACCGCGTGGGGGTCGAGGTAGGGCAGGCCGTGGACCGCGACCGGGCCGTGCTCGTCGGCGAGCAGGACCGGGGTGCCGACCCCGGCGGGGTCGGCGCGCAGGTGCACGCCCGCGGCGTCGATGAGCCGCGAGCCGAAGCCCAGGCGCTGCGCGGAGTCGTGGTTGCCGCTGGTGACCACGACCGAGGCGCGCGAGGCCGCGAGCCGGACCAGCGCCTCGTCGGCCAGCCGGACCGCGTCGACGTGGGGCAGCGCCCGGTCGTAGACGTCGCCCGCGACGACGACCAGGTCGACCCGCTCGGACTCCACGACCTCCAGCAGGTGGTCGACGTAGGTCGCCTGGTGCGCCAGCATGCCCTCGCGGTGGAAGGACCGGCCCAGGTGCCAGTCGGAGGTGTGGAGCAGGCGCATGCCCCGAACCTAGGACCGACCACCGACACTCGCGCGCAGCCCACGCCGAGCGGGCGACCGGGCTCGGTCACACGGACGGCTCAGGCGTAGCGGACGGTGCGGTCGCCCCGGGTGAAGCCGTAGAGGTCGAGCCCGCCGCGGCGGGCCAGGTCGGCCGCGAGGCTGGTCGGCGCCCCGACCGCCACGAGCGAGCCGATGCCCGCGGCGATCGCCTTCTGCACCAGCTCGAAGCCGGCCCGCCCGCTGACCACGAGCGCCGCCTCGGCCGGCGACTCGCCGGTCAGCACCCGGGCCCCCGTCACCTTGTCGACGGCGTTGTGCCGCCCGACGTCCTCCCGCACCACGAGGAGCTCGCCGGTGGCCGTCGCCAGCCCGGCGGCGTGCACCCCGCCGGTCCGGGAGAAGACCGGCTGGCGCTCGCGCAGCAGGTCGGGCAGCCGGCGTACGACGTCGGGCCCGGGCCGCGGGCCGGCCCACGGCCTCCCGGCCACGGCGACCGCGGAGTCGATGGTGTCGCGGCCGCACACCCCGCAGGCCGAGGAGCCGGACGACAGCGCGGAGTGCTGGTGGGCGAGGTCGCCGGTCGGCGGGGACGCCAGCGTGACCGTGACGACGTTGAACTCCTGCTCACGGCGCAGGTCGCGGTCGGTGCAGTAGGCGACGCCGGCGATCTCGGCGCCCACGCCCTCGTGGGTGAGCCAGCCGGCCGCGAGCTCGAAGTCGTGGCCCGGGGTCCGCATGGTCACCCAGACCCGGTGGGCGTCGGCGCCGGGCCAGGCGAGCCGGATCTCCAGCGGCTCCTCGGTGACGAGACGGTCCTCGCGGCTGCGCTCGCCGGACTCGAGGATCTCGGTGACGCGGGTCCGGACGGTGGGGCCGGGGCGTCGGGCGAGCTCAGCCACGCTGGTCGTGGGGGAATCGGGCGCGGATCGCGATGCGTCGCTCGGTCTCGTCGGCCAGGTCGAGCAGCCGCTTGCGGACCGCGGCCGGCAGCGTGTCGGGGTCGGTGAGCAGGACCCGGGCCTGCGCCAGGGTCTCGGCGTCGGCGTGGGGGAGCGGGTAGAACACCTCGGCGGCGACGGCGAGGTTCCAGCCGCTGCGCACCCGGGGGGTGTCGGGCAGGTCGGCGAAGTAGCGCTCGACGTAGGGCCGGGTCGTCTCGTCCTGGCCGCTCTGCCACAGTCCGACGCCGGCCGCCTCCAGCTCGTAGTTGGGCACGTCGACCGCGCCGGTGAAGCGCTCCCAGGCCCAGGCCTTGGCCTCGGCCGTGGGCAGCGAGGCCCGGGCGCGGGTGTGCTCGACGGTGGCGACCGTGGTGGGCTCCTCGGCCAGGGCCGCATCGAGCTCCTCGGGCGTCGTGGCTCCCAGCGCGGCGAGGCGGTTGAGCACCCGCCAGCGCAGGGCGAGGTCGAGACCGATGCCCGGGGGGAGGGCCGCGGCGTCGAGCCAGGAGCGGAGCAGCTCGGCCGAGGTCGCGGTGCGGATCGCCCCGCGCAGCCCCGCGAGCTGGACCTCCGAGGCCGGCTCCGCCGCGCGCAGGCTGGTCACGAACGCGTCGTGCAGACGCCCGGTCGAGCCGGTGGGGGCCAGCGGCAGCACCTGCGAGAGCAGCCACGGCAGCACGTGGCGGCCGGTGTCGTCGGGGTCCTCGACCGGGGGGCTGGCCACCGCGACGTCGACCACGTCGGCGGGGTCGACGAGGGCCTGGTGGTAGCCGCTGCGCAGGTTGTTCCAGGCCGCGGCGCGCACAGCCGGGTCGGTGATCCCGGCCAGGTGCGTCTTGAGCCCCTCGACCGTGGCCGCGTCGGGCACCAGCACGGCCCAGGTCTGCTCGTGCGGGTCGAGCAGCACCGGCTGCTGCGGCCCGACCGGCAGCGCGGCCGAGTCGCCGCTGAGCGTGATCGTGGTGGTCACCCACGCGTCGCCCTCGAGGACGGCCGCGTCGAAGGTGTGCGAGCGGGCGGTCGGCCCGCCGTCGGGCGGCGTACGCCGGAGGGTCCCGGCCGGGCGGTCGAGGGTGATCGTGTCGGGCCCCGCGGTCAGCAGCCAGCTGTCGACGAACGAGCCGAGGTCGCTGGTCGCCGAGCCGCCCTGGGCGCGCTCCCAGCTGGCGACGAGGTCGTGCATGGTGGCGTTGCCGAAGCGGTGGCGCTCCATGTGGTCGACGGTCCCGCCCAGGAAGACCTCGTCGCCCATCGAGGTGGCGAGCTGCTTGAGGATCGTGGAGCCCTTGACGTAGGAGATGCCGTCGAAGCTCTGCAGCGCGGCCACGGCGTCGACGGCACCGTTGCCCGCCACCGGGTGCGTGGTCGGGCGCTGGTCGGCGACCAGGCCCCACTGGCGGCGGGCGTACGCCGTGTGCACCCACGCGTCGGCGTACTCGGTGACGTCGGCGGTGACCCGGTTGCCGAGGTACTCGGCGAAGGACTCGTTGAGCCACAGGTCGTCCCACCACTGCGGGGTGACGATGTTGCCGAACCACTGGTGCGCCATCTCGTGGGCCACGGTGGTGGCGCGCTGGATCCGGGCGCCGCGGCTGACCCGGCTGGAGAAGACCAGGTTGTCGCGGAACGTGACGCACCCGGGGTTCTCCATGGCACCGGCGTTGAACTCCGGCACGAACGCCTGGTGGTAGTCGCCGAACGGGTAGCGGATGCCGAAGAGCCGGTGGAGCTCGTCGAAGCAGGCGCGGGTCATCGAGAAGAGCTCGTCGGCGTCCTTGTCCAGCGCGGGCGCGAGGCTGGCCCGGGCGCTGAGGCCGAGCGGGATGCCGTCGTGGGAGTCGCGCAGGAGGTGGTAGGGCCCGGCCACGAGCGTGACGAAGTACGTCGACAGGGGAGGGGTGGTCTCCATCTCCCAGACCCCGGGCTCGACCTGCGTGCCGGGCGCGTTGCCGATCACGGTCCAGTCGGTCGGCGCGGTGACGTGGAAGGTGTAGGGCGCCTTGAGGTCGGGCTGGTCGAAGCAGGCGAAGATCGTCGGCGCGGCGTCCATGAACGACATGCCGTAGACGTAGTGCCGCCCGTCGGCCGGGTCGACGCTGCGGTGCAACCCCTCGCCGTCGTTGCGGAAGGGCATGACCGCGTCGACGACCAGCTCGTGGGGTCCGGCGTCGGTCTCCAGCGGGAGCCGGCCCTGCGCGAGCAGCTCGGGGTCGATCCGGTGGCCGTCGAGCGTGATCGAGCGCACCGAGGTCGGCTTGAGGTCGAGGAACGTCGCCCCGCCCGCGCTGGTGAACCGGATCGTGGTCACCGACCCGAACGTCGCCTCGTCGGAGGCCAGGTCGAGCCGTACGTCGTAGGACTCCACGTCCAGCAGGGCGCGGCGCGCCACCGCCTCGTGCTGCTGCAGGCTGCGTCCCGGGGTGCTCACCCGGACAAGCCTAGGTGGGGGTCCGCGACCGCCCACGCGCGCCGGTCGTCCCCGGGGTCCGCCTCAGCAGCCGCTCACAGGCGGACCAGCATCTTGCCGGTGTTCTGGCCGCGGAAGAGCGCCAGGAACGCCTCGATCGTCTGGTCGAGACCCTCGTGGAAGGTCTCGCGGAACCTCAGGCTGCCGTCGGCCACCCAGGGCCCGGCGAGGCGGTAGAACTCCGAGGCGGCGTCGGCGTGCTCGCTGACGATGAAGCCGCGCATGGTGAGGCGGCGGGTGACCATGTTGGTCAGGTAGCGCGGCCCCGGCGGGGGCTCCTGGGCGTTGTAGTCGGCGATGGCGCCGCAGGCCGCGATCCGCCCGTGGTCGGCCATGTGCGCGAGCGCGGCCTCGAGGTGGTCGCCGCCGACGTTGTCGAAGTAGACGTCGACCGGGGCGTGCTCGGCGAGCTGGCGACGTACGGGCGCGGCGTGGTAGTCGAAGGCGGCGTCGAAGCCGAGCTCGTCGGTGAGCCAGGCGACCTTCTCCGGCGAGCCCGCCGAGCCGACGACGCGTGCGGCGCCCAGCAGCCGGGCCAGCTGACCGGCGACGGAGCCGACGGCACCGGCCGCGCCGGAGACGAAGACGCTGTCGCCCTCCTGGAGGCCCGCGATCCGGGTCAGCCCGACGTACGCCGTGAGGCCCGGCATGCCGAGCACGCCGAGGTAGGCGCTGGCCGGGACGTGCGTGGTGTCGACCGGTCGGACCTCGGCGACGGGGAGGACGGCCTGGTCGCGCCAGCCGGCCATGTGCAGCACGGTCGTGCCCTCGGGGACGGACTCGTCGGTGGACTCCTCGACGACGCCCACGGCCCCGCCCTGGAGGGGCGCGTCGAGCTCGAAGGGCGGGGTGTAGGAGCGCAGGTCGTTCATCCGGCCGCGCATGTAGGGGTCGACCGAGAGCACGGTGTTGCGCACCCGCACCTGCCCGGGGGCCAGCGCCGGCAGCTCGACGTCGACCGTGCGGAAGTCCGCCGGGGTCGGGAGCCCGGTGGGTCGGGCGGTGAGCTGGATCTGGCGCGCAGTCTCGGTCATCGACCGATCCTCGCAGGGGGTGGCGGGGTGCCGGAGATCACCCTGCCGCGGATGCCGGGGACCGGCTCCGACCCTCCTACCCTGGTAAGAGTCGCTCCCGCGGCACTGTCTCTTACACAGCAACCCGACCCGAACGACCGGGTCGAGAGGATCGATCACCACATGAGCACGCACTTCGCCCTGGCCTCCGGTCTCGTGAGCGGCCGGGTCCACGCCGCCCAGGACGCCGCGCTGCTGCGCGACGTCGAGCTGGCGCAGCGCAGCGAGCGCCGCGCCCGCCGCGCCGCCCGGCAGGCTGCCCGGCGCGCTTGAGCGCGACCATCTGACCGTCCGCCCGACGGACGCCTCGGCGTTCTGGCAGGGTGCGCCCATGAGCTCCGCGCATCGCGTCCCGCACTGGACGGCGGTGCCGGGCCAGGACGGACGGCTGCACGTCGTGACCGGGGCCAGCGGCGGCGTCGGGCTGGAGACCGCCAGGGCCCTGGCCGGCGCCGGCGCCCACGTGGTGCTCGCGGTCCGCAACCGGGCCCGCGGCGAGGCCGCAGCCCGCGAGATGGCCGGCGACGTGGAGGTCAGGATCCTCGACGTCGCGGACCTGTCGTCGGTGCGCGCCTTCGCGGCCGCGCTGGTCGCCGAGCACGGCCGCGTCGACGTGCTGGTCAACAACGCCGGCATCCTCGGGGTGCCGTTCGCGCTCAGCCCCGACGGTGTCGAGCTGCAGCTGGCCACCAACCACCTCGGGCACTTCGCGCTGGCCAACCTGCTGCTGCCCCACCTCACCGACCGGGTCGTCGTCGTCGGTTCGCGCGCGCACCGCTCGGGCCGGCTGGACCTCGACGACCTCGACTGGCAGCGGCGCGGCTACCGTCCCTACGCGGCGTACGCCCAGTCCAAGCTGGCCAACCTGCTCTTCCTGGCCGAGCTCCAGCGGCGGCTCACCGCGGTCGGCTCGACGCTGCGCGCGACCGGCGCCCACCCCGGCTCGACCGCGACGGCGATCACCTCGGGCAGCGGCAGCCGGCTGAAGACCCGGGTCGGCTCGGTCGGTCACCGGCTGGTCGGCATGCCGGCGTGGAAGGGCGCGCTCCCGACGCTGTGGGCGGCGACGATGGACGTGCCCGGCAACACCTACGTCGGCCCGCACCGGCTCTCGGAGATGCAGGGCTGGCCGGTCGCTGTGGGGCGCAGCCACGCCGCCGGCGACCCCGCGCTGGCCCGGGCCCTGTGGGCGCGCTCGGAGGAGCTCAGCGGGGTCGGCTTCCCGCTCTGACCCCGGCGGCGTACGTCGACGGGCGCCGGGGTGGCGGGGGCTAGGCCATCCGGGCGGCCCGCTTGGCCGCGGCCTCGTCGCGCTGCTGGGTGAACTTGGTGGCCTGCTCGTCGAGCGCGGCGACCGCGGCGGCCAGCTCGTCGCGCGCCCGCTCGCCCTCCTCGTCCAGGCCCTCGCGCTCGAAGATCCGCCACTGCCGCAGCAGCGGCATCACGATGTCGTCGTGGTGGATGCGCAGGTCGTAGATGCCGGCGCGCGCCATCTGCACGGCCTTGCGGGCGAAGCCGGGGATCACTGACCCGGGCATCTGGAAGTCGACGACCTCGTCGGTGATCGCGCGGATCGTCGGCCCGGGCGCGAGCTCGAGGGCGTCCTGGACGATGTTGCGGTAGAAGATCATGTGCAGGTTCTCGTCCTTGGCGACGCGGGTGAGCAGCCGCTCGGCGACCGGGTCGTCGGTGACCTTGCCGGTGTTGCGGTGCGAGACCCGGGTCGCGAGCTCCTGGAAGGAGACGTAGGCGCACACGTGCAGCAGCGGCTTCTCCCCGGAGTCGTAGCCGGCCTCCATCGTCTGCATGCGGGCCCGCTCCAGCTCGTCGGGGTCGACGCCGCGGGTGACCAGGAGGTAGTCGCGGATGCAGAACGCGTGCCGGCCCTCCTCGGCGGTCCAGCGGTTGACCCAGGCGCCCCAGGCGCTCTCGCGGCCGAACGCCCGCTCCACCTCGCGGTGATAGCTGGGCAGGTTGTCCTCGGTGAGCAGGTTGACCTCGAGCGCGGTGCGGGCGATCGGGGACAGCGACGACTGCTCCAGCGACCACGGCTCGCCGTCGAGGATCGCGAAGTTGCGTCCCTCGGCCCACGGGACGTACTCGTGCGGCATCCACTCCTGCGCCGTCTCCAGGTGACGGTTGAGGTTGGCCTCGACGGTGGGCTCGAGCTCCTTGAGGAGCACTGCAGTGTCCATGTCTCGGCCTACCACTTCCGAGAGGTCCAGGGATAGCCCTGGGCCGTGATCCGCACATCTCTGCAAAAACGCCTCCGGCACCGGCCTGCGTCCCCCATGATCCCGACATGCGAACTCTCGGGCTGCTGGCCGTGGCCACGCTCTCCCTCCTGATCCCCGCCGGACCCGTCACCGCCGCCCCATCCCCCTCCGACTCCTCCCTGGACTCCGCGAGCGAGGTGGCCCGACCTGCTGTGTCCCCACGCCGCGCCGGCGTCACCATCCGCGACGGGCGCGACAACGACGGCTTCGACATCAAGCGCGTGGACGCCTACCGCGAGGCGGCACACCGGGACGTGATGGTGGACGTGCGGTTCCGGCGCTTCTACAGCTCCGAGGAGATCGTGGTCTGGAACGTGTACCTCAACACCGACAAGGACCGCCGACCCGAGTTCGTCGTCATCTCCCGCCCGAGCAGCTACTCCGGGCAGGTGTTCCGCAGCAAGGGCTGGAACGGTCTGGCGACCGGACGCCCGTTGACGCGGTGCGGTGGCGCGGTCCGCAACGGACTCGTCCTCGGCGTCCGGTTCGATCGCAGGTGCCTGGGGCTGAAGCGAGCGAAGAAGGTCAGGGTCGTCGCCCAGGAGACCTACTCGGTCGACGGGTACGACGGATCGGCCGACGACTGGGCCCCGGGCAAGCGGAAGTGGTCGTCCCGCTTCTAGCCGGCAGGAGCTCGCACTCGACGAGCCGCGGGCGGGGCCGGCACTAGCATCGCCGGATGCCCCCGCGCTCCCCGCTGCCACCGCGACACGGGCTGAGCGCGGCGTGGCTGCGTACGCCGGACCGGGGCCGGGAGGCCGTGGCGTGGACGACGATGGGCGACTGGCTGGGCCACCGGTTGGCCGACCGGGTCGACGTGGCCCAGATGCTGAGCGACCGGCGTTTCGTGTACGACGACCTGCGCCCGGTCGCTGACGCCGATGCCTACGCCCCGCACACGTTCGTGTGGTTCCACCGCGACCTGCGGGAGGAGGTCGAGGTGCCGGGCGAGCTGCCCGTCGTGCACCGCGACGAGCGGATCGTGGTCGTCGACAAGCCGGCGTTCCTCTCCACGATCCCGCGCGGGCAGCACGTGCAGCAGAGCGTGGTGGTGCGGCTGCGAGACGAGCTGGGCCTGCCGGAGCTCTCGCCCCTGCACCGGCTCGACCGGATCACCTCGGGCCTGCTGCTGCTCGCGACCGAGAAGCGGTGGCGAGGTGCCTACCAGGTGCTCTTCGAGCGCGGCGAGGTGAGGAAGACCTACCGCGCCCTCGCTCCCTGGAGCGCCGAGCTGACCTCGCCGGTCACCGTGCGCAACCACCTCCGCAAGGAGCGGGGGCACTGGTGCGCGGAGGTCGTGCCCGGTGCCCCGGTCAACGCCGAGACCCTGGTCGAGCTCGAGTCGCGCGACGGCGACCTCGCCGTCTACCGGCTGACGCCGCGCACCGGCCGGACCCACCAGCTGCGGCTGCACCTGCACGGGCTGGGCATCCCGATCGTCGGCGACCCGCTCTACCCGACGGTGCACGAGACCTCGATCGACGACTTCACCCGGCCGCTGCAGCTCCTGGCCGCCGAGCTGGGCTTCTCCGACCCGGTCGACGGCAGGGTGCGGCGCTTCGTGAGCGGCCGGCGGCTCCCGCTGACGCCCGCGGCGGCACCAGAGCCCGAGGCGGGGGGCGGCGCCTCAGCTGCGCAGGTAGGACGCCCCGTTGACGTCGATGATCGTGCCGGAGGAGAAGCGGGCACCGGGGGAGGCCAGCCACAGCACCGCGGCAGCGACCTCGTCGGGCTCCGCCACCCGCCCGAACGGTGACTGGGCGCGCACGGCGTCGCCACCTGCACCGTCGAGCACCTCGCGGGCCATCTCGGTCTGCACGAAGCCGGGCGCGACCGTCCCGACGGTGATGTCGTGCGGCGCCAGCACGAGCGCCATCGACTGGCCGAACGCGTTGAGGCCGGCCTTCGAGGCGGCGTACGCCGGGCAGCTCGGCTCGCCGCGGAAGGCTCCGCGGCTCGACACGTTGACGACCGCCCCGCCACCGGCTGCGCGCAGGTGGGGGAGCGCGCAGAAGGTCGCGTGGGCGGCGCCGGTGAGGTTGGTGGCCAGGGTCTGCGACCACGCGGCCTGCCACGCGTCGTACTCCGTGGCCAGAGGTGGGTGGGCCAGGAAGACGCCGGCGTTGTTGACCAGCACGTCGAGGCGGCCGAGCCGCTCGGCGGCGGTGTCGACGGCGGCGCGCACGGCGTCGGCGTCGGTCAGGTCGGCCTGGACGGTCACGTGCCCGTCGCCGACGAGCGAGTCGCGCACGGCCTCGGCCCGGTCGGCTGACGCGCCGTAGTGCACCGCCACCCGGTCACCCTGTGCGGCGAAGGCCCGGGCGACGGCCGCGCCGATGCCTCGGGAGCCGCCGGTGACGAGGACGGCGCGGTCGCGCTCGCGGCGCTGAGGGGTGGGGGAGTCGTCGTGGGCCATGGCGCCATCCTGCCCGGGCTGGGGTCGCGTGCCATCGTGGGGCGCATGACTGCCGCCTCGGAATCCCCTGCCTCCGCCCCTACCGTCGTCGTGGTCGGCGCCAACGGCCTCGTCGGCTCCCGTGTCTGTGCTGCCCTCGCCGAGCGCGGCGCCACCGTGCGCGCCGTCGTACGCCGCGCGGGCACCGCGCCGGACCTCGCCGGGGTCGAGGAGCGTGTCGGCGACTTCACCGACCCGGGCTTCGCGAGCGACGTGGTGGACGGCGCGGACGCGGTCGTCACCACCGTGCACCCGATGGGCAGCGACGAGGAGGCCCAGCGCACGGTCGGCGTCGAGGGCACGTCGGTGGTCGCCCGGGCGGCAGCCGCGGCCGGTGTCGAGCGCCTCGTGCACGTCTCCACCGCGGCCGTCTACGACCGCTCCCCCGAGACCGGGGACGTCGACGAGTCGGCCGCGCTGGTGGGCGACGACGCCGGCGACTACCCCGTGACCAAGCGCGACGCCGACGCGGCGCTCGGCGAGATCGACGGCATCACCCGCGTGCTGCTGCGGCCGCCGGCCATCCTCGGCGCCGGCGAGACCTCGATCTGGAACACGCTGCGCCCCGCCTCGATGCGCGACGACGAGTCGGCCCGCCACGCGGTGGCGGAGCAGAGCTTCGCCTGGGTCCACGTCGACGACCTCGCCGCCTTCGCCGCCGACGTGGCCGCGGGTCGGGTCGCGACCTCGAACGATCCCGAGCAGGGCCCGGTCGCGGGGGAGTGCACCCCGGTCAACGTCGCCGCGGGCCCGGCGACCCTGCGCCAGTACGTCGAGACCGTCACCGGGGCCCTCGGCGTCGAGCCGGTCTGGGACGACGAGCCGGTCTGGACCGGTCAGATCCTCGCCGGCCGCGCCCACGCCTGGGGCTGGCAGCCGCGGGTCGGCCTCGACCGGGCCCTGGCCGAGATCGCGGAGGGGCTGTCGGCCTGAGGAGCCCGGTCAGGCCTCGGGGTCCTCGCCCTCGAACCCGATCAGCCAGTGCAGCCCGTGGCGGTCGACGACCTGGCCGTCGGAGGCGCCCCACGGCCGCACCTGCAGGTCGTCGACGACGCGGCCGCCCTCGGCGAGACCGGCGAACCACGCCCGCAGGGTCGAGGGGTCGGCCGTGCCGAGCAGCGACAGCATCATGCCCTCGCCGCTGAAGGCCGGTCCGTCACCGGTCGTGTCGGCCGCGAAGAGCGACACCGGTCCCTCGGCGAGGTAGCCGTGGGCCACGGCGTCCTGGGGCCCGTCGGCCCGGCCGAACTCCTCGAACGTGTGCAGCTGCACGTCACACCCGAAGACCTCGCCGTAGAAGGTCAGCGCGTCGCGGGCGGTGCCTGGGAAGTGGAGGTACGGCGTCGGAGCAGTCATGCCTCCGACCCTAGGCAGAGCCACCGACATCGGTCCACCGACATCGGTCCGCCGGCGCGGCCCGCGTCGTCAGGGCTCCAGGCGGACGGTCAGCCCGACGGTCACCTCGTCACCCGTGCCGATGCCGTGCGGCGTGCGCACGGCGTTCTTGAGCGGCAGCAGGTAGCCGCCGTCCTTCGGGAACAGCGAGGTCTCGAAGTCGGTCTCCCCGATCCGCGCAACGACGGGGATCACGCCCCAGCCGTACGTCGCCAGCGCCGCGACCTCGCGGATCTCGGCGGCCTGGTCCTCCGGCACGGGCAGGAAGTAGTACGGCGCCGGCCCGCGCCACTCGATCGTCCGGTTGGTGAACACGAGCTCCACGCCGCCAGTATCACCCGTCACGACGTATCAGCACCGCCTCCCACGTCTCCGTCTGCATGACCGGGCGCGTCCCGCGCCGGGCCCAGCCAGCAGACATGGAGAGAGAACATGCCGGACGTCCTCGACATCAGCACCATCAACTACGGCTCGATCCTCAGCGCCGGGAACGACTTCCGCGCCCTCGACCTGGAGCGGGCCGACTTCGGTCCGGCCGTCGGGGAGGCCCTCGCTCTCTCGCCCACGCGGGCCAACCGCCTGGTCCGCGGGATGCTCGAGACGGCGACCGACGTCGACCAGCAGGCCCAGGACGTCACGGCGCTCGTCGAGTGGTCGGCCCGGGAGGGGACCGGCCAGCGGCGGGCCGTCATCGACGCGGTGCGCACGGCGGGAGGCGACGTACTGCTGGTGGACCGGCTCTCGCGTCTGCCGCGCACCGAGGCGCGTCCGTTCATGGCCGACTTCCTCGCCGCCGGCGGTCGCAAGATCGACGTCGCGACCTGGCTCGCGACCGTGGGCGGGGTGCTGCGGCGGCACGGTACGCCGCAGCCCGGCACCAGCGGCCCGGTCGTGGACTGGATCACCGACACCGCCGAGGACGTGGTCGACGCGCTGAGCGAGGCCGTCGAGTCCGTCGTCGACGCTCTCGTCGCGGCGGGCGAGACGATCGCCGACGTCATCTCCGAGATCGTCAGCTTCACCCGCGAGCAGATGGAGAACCTCGTCGAGGCGCTCATCCAGGCCGGGGAGACGGTCGCCGGCCTGATCGCCGAGGCCGCGACCGCGGGCGTCGACATCCTGAAGAAGACGGTCAAGGCCCTCGTCGACATCGGGCGCACCGTGGCGGAGGTCATCGGCACGGTCCTGACGGAGGCCGCCGGCCTCCTCGTCGATGCGATCAACGCGCTGCGCGAGATCGGCGAGTCGTTCGTCGACATCATCCGAGCGGCGGCCGAGCTCGCCGTGAACGCCCTGGGCCAGGTGCTCCAGGCGCTGCTGGACATCGGACGGTCGGTGGTGCAGATCCTCGGTGACGCCCTGACCGCCGCCGCCTCGATCCTGGCCTCGACGGTGCGCGCCCTGCTCGCCATCGGCCGCACGATCGGCGGGCTCATCGCCGACGTCATCACCGGCCGGGCCAGCCTCCTCGACGCGCTCACCCAGGCGCTGCGCGACATCGGCAACACCGTCACCGACCTGCTCGACGAGGCCACGGCGACGATCGCCGGCGCGGTGCGGGCGATCGCGGCGTCGCTCGCGCGGATCGGCGCCACGATCGTGGAGCTGGCCGAGTGGGCCGCCGACGCCGCGATCGACTTCGGTCGCCAGGTCGTGGCCGCCCTCCTCGACATCGGCAACACGATCGTCGACCTGGTCACCGCTGTCGCCCAGCGGTCGCTGCGCGTGATGCAGACTGTCGTCGACGGCTTCTTCGCGATCGGACGGACCTTCGTCCAGCTGGTCCTCGATGTCGTCGACGTGGCCGCCGACCTGCTCGCCAGGGTGATCGAGGCGGCGTTCGCGCTGGGCACGACGATCCTGGAGTTCGTCGGCGCGACCCTCGCGACGACGTACGCGCTGGCGAAGCGGTTGACCGAAGCGGCGCTGAAGGCGGGCGCGGCGCTGGGCGAGCTGCTCGTCGCGGCGGCCGAGGGGACCTACTTCGTGCTGCGGCGCACGGTCTTCGGGGTGCTGGAGGCCGTCGGGCTCCGCGGGGTGATGGAGTGGGCGCTCGAGCAGCTCGAGGCCGGTGTCTCGGCGGTCTTCCGTGAGGTGGTGCTCGCGGTGCGGTTCGCCGGCGAGCAGCTCACGCGCGTGCTCGACTGGGTGGTCGACCAGTCCGAGCAGGCCTTCGAGGCGGTCGTCGACGCCTGGGAGTCGGTGGGGGAGGACCTCGTGGACCTCTACGAGTGGGCCTCCGGCCTGGCCGCCAGCGTGGCGAGCACGGTGTGGGAGCGGATCGGCCGGGCGACCGTGCGCCTCCACAACTCCGTGAGCTACGTCCTCAACTACCTCGAGAACGACTTCCTGCCCGGGGTACGTCGCTTCGTCGGCGGGCTGCTCGCAGCCGGCTACGCGGTCGGCGACCTGCTGGCCCGGGTGCTCGCGCGCGGCGTCCAGCTCGTGGCCGAGGTCGTGCTCGAGCTGCTCGAGGCGGGCGTCACGATCGCCACGTTGCTCGCCGAGGCCGCGCTCGACCCGGGCAGTGCCGTGGACCGGTTGCTGGAGGGACTGCGCGAGGCCGAGCAGACCTGGGCCGACATCATGGCCGCAGCCGACCAGGCGGGCGACGACGTCGCGGCCGAGGTGGCGCGCGCCGCGGAACGGCTCGGCGAGGCGCTGGACGAGATGCTCGACGCGGCCTGGGAGGTCGGTGGTGGGCTCTTCGGGCTCATCGTCGCCGAGCTGCTCAACTCCCTGGCGACGTACCGTCCGCTCACCGCGGCGGAACGCACCGAGGCCGCGCGGGTCTTCGGCACCTCGATCGACCTGGATCTGGTCTCGATCAGCCAGGAGAGCCTCGACAACACGATCATCTTCGAGGTCCAGGCCGCCTTCCAGCGGCTCGGTGGGGACGCCGCCTCGGCTCGGGCCTTCGTGACGGGCACGTTGATCAACATGCGGGCCGACGAGGGGATCACGATGGAGACGCTGATCCACGAGCTGACCCACGTGTGGCAGAACTTCGAGACCGGTCCGATGTACCTGAGCGAGGCGATCCACGCGCAGGTGACCGACCCGGACGCCTACAACTACGGCTACGACGACGCCACCACCGGCGACGGCGGTGAGGACGACCTGGCGGCCGCCGCCGGGGACTTCGAGGTCTTCAACCGGGAGCAGCAGGGCCAGATCATGGAGCACTTCTACCGTCGCAGCTTCGTCGAGTCGCCCTCGCTCGACGCGACGCAGTGGCAGCCCTACGTCGACCTGGTCCGTGCTGCGTGAGGCGTCCTCGCCGGGGTCCGTGCTGGACCCCGGTGGGGTAGCTCCCACCGGCTCGCTCGCCGTCGTGGTCGTCGGGCCGACGCGGGCCCGGCTGACCGCCGCTGCAGCGATCGCCGAGCGGCTCGGGGGAGTGGTGGCGACCTCGCTCGAGGAGGTGCGGGCCGAGTCGGTGCTGCTCGTCGCCCCGCGGTCGCGCGGGGCCCGAGGCCTCGTCCGCGGACCGGTCGTCGCAGGACGGCCGGTCGGGATCGTCCAGGCGGACCACGTGGACGACCTGGCGTCGGGGTCGCTCGACCCCGATCCAGGTGCTGCGTGGGTCGTCGCCGCGATGGCGAAGAACGTCTTCCTCGACGCCACCGAGCACTGGGCACCACGACTCGCCGCCGGCCACCCCGCTGTCGACCTGCGCGCCGACCGCGCGCGCCGGACCGACCTGGTCGACGCGCTCCGGGCCGGACCGGGCGTCGTCCTCTACGCCGGCCACGGAAGCCCCCGCGGGTGGGCGGGCTACCAGGGATTGCGCATCGGTCACCTCGAAGGCGAGGACGAGGGGACGGGTCGTGCGGCCGGCTTCGTGATGGCCTTCGCCTGCCAGACCCTCGCGCGGCCCCGTGGCCGGTGGCCCTTCGGCTCCCAGCTCGTCGAGCGAGGCCTGGTCCGCAGCTACCTCGCTCCGGCGACCTCAGTCTTCACGGCCGACGCCGAGGAGCTGGCCGACCTCGTGGTCGACCTGCTGGCCCAGCGCAGCGCGGAGACCGTGGCGCAGCTGATGGTCGAGATCGAGCGTGCGGTCGTCGGCCGCCCTGCTGCGCGCCGGGCCTGGGCGACCTTCCGGCTCGTCGGTGACCCCACGACGAGCATCACCGCGTGACACGGACAGCCCTGCAGCCCGAGGCCACTCGCTGGTCGAGCCTGCCTGGCACGTTTGCTAGCGCCGGCCGTTTCGCGACGAGACCCACCCGACATCCACATCATGCTTGGAGCTTGCGATTCGAACACCTGTTCGATACACTCGAGACATGGTCTCGGAGTCCCTCACCACCCGCCGCGTACGCCGCGCGCGCGACCTCGTGCTCTCCGGCCCGCGCCCGGTCGGTGACACGGTCGAGGCCGACACCGACCGGGTCGAGCAGATCGCCGAGCTCGAGCGGCTCAAGGCCGCAGCGTGCGCCCGTCAGGCCGACCTCGCCGTCGACCTCGACCGCTCGGTGCGGTCCCGTGAGGCAGCTGAGGGGCTCTCCCCGCGGCTGCGTGGTCGCGGGGTCGCCGCCCAGGTCGCGCTGGCCCGCCAGGTGTCGCCCCACCGGGGTCAGGTGCTGCTCGGGCTCGCCCACGACCTGGCCACCGACCTGCCCCGCACCCGCGAGGCGCTGCGCGAGGGCCGCCTGGATGAGTACGCCGCGCTGCTGGTGGCCCGGGAGACCGGCTGCCTGTCCCGGGAGGACCGCGCGGTGATCGATGAGGAGGTCTGCGGTGACCCCGAGCTGCTGGCCGGCCTCGGCACCAAGGCCCTGGTCGGTGAGCTCCGCCGCCGGGTCTACGCCGCGGACCCCGCCGCCGTCGTCCGCCGCGCCCGCCAGGCCGAGAGCGAGCGGCACGTCAGCCTGCGCCCGGCGCCCGACACGATGACCTACCTCACCGCGTTGCTCCCCGTCGGTCAGGGCGTCGCCGCCTACGCCGCGATCAAGCGCGACGCCGACACCCTCCGCGCCACCGGCGACGCCGGGGAGCGTGGTCAGGGTCAGGTGATGGCCGACCTGCTGGTCGAGCGCCTCACCGGCCAGACGCGTGCCGAGCAGGTCCCGGTCTGCCTCGACGTGGTGATCTCGGACGAGGCGCTGCTCGGCGCCGGCCACGAGCCCGCCCTCATCCCCGGCCACGGCCCGGTCCCCGCGCAGATCGCCCGCGAGCTGACCGCCGCCGCCCTCGACGCCTCCGACACGGTTCAGTCGTGGGTCCGCACCCTCTACGCCGACCCCACCGGCCGCCTGGTCGCCCTGAGCAGCAAACGCCGGCTGGTCTGCGACGGCCTCGCCGACTTCCTCCACCTGCGCGACCAGGGCCTGTGCCGCACCCCCTGGTGCGACGCCCCGGTCCGCCACCGCGACCACATCGTCACGGTCCTGGACCACGGCGCCACCGACGACACCAACACCCAAGGCCTCTGCGAGGCCTGCAACCACGCCAAGCAGGCCGACGGCTGGAGCCAAGCCACCCTGACCGCCGACCGGCACACCGTGGAGACCACCACCCCCACCGGCCACCGACATCGCTCCCGCGCCCCCGCACCACCCAGACCCGCGCGACGCCGCGCCGTCGATCGTCGAGCTCTACTACCACCCTGCGGCCCTGGGAGAGTACGTCCCCGCCTGACTCAGCCGAACCGTGGTGGGCGCGGGCTCATCCCGTGTCCCGAGCAGCGGAGAGCCTCTGCGCGAGCGGCCGAAGCAGCGCCATCAGCTCCGCGAGCTCGGCAGCGCTCAGGACCGTGTAGGGAACGACGGCCAGCTCATCGGTCAGTGCCTCGACACGATCCTTGGTCGCGCGACCCGCTGGGGTGAACGTCGCCTCGTCCTCCACCAGTCCCCGCTCCCGCATCGTGTCGATCAGGGCGGTCAGCACGGGGGAGGGGAGGTGGTGGATCCGGCCGAACTGCGACGCTGGGACGCCGATGTCGAGAGCGAGCAGGACGTGGGCCTCGAGTCCACTGATGCCCTCGGCCATGAGGGCAGCGATGTGCCCGTCGCCGCGGTGCTCGCGCAGCATCGAGGCGACCCGGAACAGGCGTGAGACCGGCTCCTGCGGGAGCGGCAGCGCATGCAGCGCGGCGTACATGGGCCGGCCGTCGAACGGTGCGCTGATCGCTGCCGCGGTGAGCAGCTCGACGGCTCGCCGGAGGTCAGCCGTGTCGACGAGGTCGCCCAGAAGGCGTCGCAATGCCGTGACGCAGCCCTCCTCGCGCGCGGCGATGGCCGCCTCCGGCGTGGTCGTGCTCCACACCTTCGGAATGTGGCGAGCCACCTCACCCGGGGCGAAGTTGTAGAAGAGGGCGTGGACGACGCTGGGGGGCACCGAGCTGCCGAGCGGGGCGGCCCGGCCGGCGAAGTAGATGTCCCAGTACTCGGTGAACCCCAGGGCGAACATCGCCGTGGTGGGCTCCTCGGTCGAGTAGGGGATGAGCCCGATCGGCTCGACGAGGTCGAACATCCTGCGAGCGACGCCTTGCCCCATGGTGTGCTCCTTCGGTCTGCAGCCCGGTCCCTCGTGTCGACCGACGGCGCGGACCGAAGTCATCGTCTCGTCACGATCGTGGACGACCGGCACGTGGCCGTGCGCGGACCTACGGAGACACCCCGGCCGCGGGGATCAAGCCGAACACGAGCTGGGTCTCGGTGTGCCGCACGACCGGGTGCACGGTCACGTGCTCGAGGATCAGGTCACGCAGGGCGTGGGAGGACTCGACCGCGACGTGCAGCAGGTAGTCGTCCTCTCCGGCCACGTGGAAGATCGTCAGGACCCCCGGGATCGCCGAGAGGGTGGCGTGGAAGCGGTTGACCTCGTCGCGGTTGTGGGTGCCGAGCCGCACCTTGACCACCGCCTGCATCGGAAGCCCGAGGGCACCGAGGTCGATGTCCGCGTGGAAGCCCTTGATGACCCCGGAGTCGCGCAGGGCACGGACCCGGTGGATGCAGGTCGACTCCGCGATCCCGGTGCGCGAGGCGAGCGCCGCGTTGGTGAGCCGGCCGTTCACCACCAGCTCGGAGATGATCCGCCGGTCGGTGTCGTCGAGGGTGCGCGCGAGGCTCTCGACGTGTTCTTCGGCTGTGACGGTCTTCTTCACGGGATCCATCTCCATAAAATTGCGAGAGTACGGGCCTATCGCGTCGGTTCTTCGACATGACCCCGCTATCGTCGCAGAAAATAGGATCCTGGTCGCATGGTTCCCGACACCCTTGCCCTCGACTCGCTCGCCGTGCACGCCGGTCGCGACGACCTCGCCGAGCTGGGCGTGCACGCGCTCCCGCTCGACCTGTCCTCCACGAGCCCGCTGCCCGACCTCGACCACGGCGGGGCGTCGTACGAGGCGATGGCGACCGGCGGCCACCCCACCGCGGAGGGCGGCCACGTCTACGCCCGGCTCTGGAACCCGACCGTCGCCCGGTTCGAGTCGGCGCTGGCCAGGCTCGAGCGGACCGCGGAGAGCGTCGCCTTCTCCTCGGGCATGGCCGCGATGACCGCGTCCGTCCTCGCGGCGAAGGCCGAGTCCGGCGGCACGCACGTGGTCGCCGTGCGCCCGCTGTACGGCGGCACCGACCACCTGCTCGCCTCGGGGTTGCTCGGCGTCGACGTGACCTACTGTGCGCCCGACGAGGTGGCCGACTCGGTGCGCGACGAGACCTGTCTGGTGGTGCTGGAGACTCCGGCCAACCCGACGCTGGAGCTGACCGACATCCGCGCGGTCGTCGCCGCCGCGGCCGGACGGCCGGTGCTCGTCGACAACACCTTCGCCACGCCGGTGCTGCAGAACCCCGCTCTCGACGGAGCCGCCCTCGTGCTGCACAGTGCGACGAAGTATCTCGGCGGACACGGCGACACGGTCGGTGGCGTGGTGGCCGGCAACGCCGAGTGGGCCGCAGCCCTGCGCCGGGTCCGCGCGGTCACGGGCGCCCTGATGCATCCGCTGGGCGCCTACCTGCTGCACCGCGGCCTGAGCACGCTGCCGCTGCGGGTCCGGGCACAGCAGGAGTCGGCGCAGAAGACCGCCGCCTGGCTGTCCACCCACCCCGCCGTGGCCCAGGTGTTCTACCCGCAGATCCCGGATTGCGACCCCCTCGGTCTCGTCGGCCGCCAGATGCGTGGCCCCGGGGCGATGCTCGCGCTCCGGCTCGTCGGCGGCTACGACCACGCCGCCCGGGTCACCAGCGGGGTGCGGCTGTTCACGCACGCCGTGTCGCTCGGCGGCGTGGACTCCCTGATCCAGCACCCGGCCGCCCTGACCCACCGCCCGGTGGCGCCGGACGCTCGTCCGTCCGCCGACATCGTCCGGCTCTCGATCGGCCTCGAGGACGTCGCCGACCTCCACCAGGACCTGGACCAGGCGCTGGGCCGGCGTTGAGCTGAGCCGTCAGCTCCTCTCGATCTCGCTCGACTTCCACCCCGCACGGTGCGGCCACGTCCCGGGCCGAGCCGTGGTCAGCACTTTCAGGCAGGGTCGAGCCACCTCGTCACCAGCCGCCGGGGAACCGGGCCGATCCGGCCACGGCCATCAGCACGACCGCCATCGAGATCGTCGCCGCGAGCAACAGCTCGCGGCCGAGGTGTCGCCACGGCAGGACGAGCATCAGGACGAGCCCGACCAGCGCCACGGCACCCGGCAGCGCCACGATCGGCGCGAGCGGCTCGGCGATCCCGGCGGCGATGCCCAGCACGACGCCGGAGACGACCGCACGCCTCACGGCCGTCGGGCGGTCAGCGCGGGGGAGGCCCACCACGGTCACCGCACCCCGGGTGGACAGCTGGTCGGGTGCGAGGGCGCGCAGCAGCAGCGTCGAGGTCGCCAGGTCGGTCACGACCACGACATCGCGGAACCGGTCCCGCAGGGCGTGCCGCCGGACCAGGGAGTCCAGCTGGTCACCGCGGTCGACGGGCGGGAACCTGACCGGCGCCAGCAACACCTCGACCTGTGGCTCGGCATCGAGGGTGCACACCACCCGCTTGGCGTCGGCCGTCGGCGCGGTGAGCACCACCGGGTCGCGACCCAGGTGGCCCCGGATGCCCCGCAGGTCGGCCTCGTCGGCCGCGGTGCTGACCACGAGGATGCGCTGGCGACCGGGCACGCTGGTGACGATAGCCGGGCCATCCACGCCCGAGGATCCCTCCGCGGGCTCGCCTCAGCTCTTCTCGATCTCGTCGTCCTGCGCCGTCCGCGGATCCTCCTGCTGCCCCAGGACCGCCCGCCCGGCCTCCAGCCGGGCGATCGGCACCCGGAAGGGTGAGCAGGAGACGTAGTCGAGGCCGGTGTTGTGGAAGAAGTGGATCGACTCGGGGTCGCCGCCGTGCTCGCCGCAGACGCCGACCTTGAGCGCGGGGTCGGTGCGGCGACCCTCGCGGGTGGCGATCTCGACCAGGCGGCCGACCCCGTCGGCGTCGAGGGTCTCGAAGGGGGAGACGGTGAAGACACCCTTCTCGAGGTAGGCGGCGAAGAACGCGGCCTCGACGTCGTCGCGGGAGAAGCCCCAGGTGGTCTGGGTCAGGTCGTTGGTGCCGAAGGAGAAGAAGTCGGCGGCCTCCGCGATCCGGAACGACGTGAGTGCCGCGCGCGGCAGCTCGATCATCGTGCCGACGGGGATGTGCAGGTCGACGCCTTCGGCCTCGCGGACCTCGGCGAGGATCGCGTCGACCTCGTCGCGCACCAGGTGCAGCTCCATCACCGAACCGACCAGCGGCACCATGATCTCCGGCATCGGCCGCCCGCCGTCCTTCACGCGCTGGGCGGCGGCTCGGGCGATCGCGCGCACCTGCAGGGCGAAGAGACCCGGCACGGTGAGCCCGAGGCGTACGCCGCGCAGCCCCAGCATCGGGTTCGACTCGTGCAGCCGCTCGACCGCAGCGAGCAGGCGTACGTCGCCCTCGTCGACCTCTCCGCGTTCCTCGGCCACGGCGACCCGCACCATCAGCTCGGCCCGGTCGGGCAGGAACTCGTGCAGCGGTGGGTCGAGCAGGCGGATCGTCGCGGGCAGGCCGTCCATGGCGGTCAGCAGCTCGACGAAGTCCTCGGTCTGCACCGGCACGAGCGCCTCCAGCGCCAGGTCGCGCTCGGCAGCGGAGTCGGCCAGGATCACCCGCTCGATCAGCGCGCGCCGGTCGCCGAGGAACATGTGCTCGGTGCGGCACAGGCCGATCCCCTCGGCGCCCAGCCGGCGGGCCCGGTCGGCGTCGTCGGCGTTGTCGGCGTTGGCGCGCACCCGCAGCCGACGTACGCCGTCGGCGTGGGTCAGCAGCCGGTCCACGGCCCGCACCACGTCGGCCGTGCCCTCGTCGACCGCGGCCAGGGCGGCGTCGATCCCGTCGTCGAGGTAGCGGACGACGGGGGAGGGGACCACGGGCAGCTCACCGAGGAAGACCTCGCCGGTGGTGCCGTCGATCGAGAGCACGTCGCCCTCGGCGATCGTGTGCTCGCCGGCGCGCGCCACGCCGCCTGCTGCATCGACCTCCAGCGACTCCGCGCCACAGACCGCGGTCTTGCCCATGCCGCGCGCGACCACGGCGGCGTGCGAGGTCTTGCCACCGCGGCTGGTCAGGATCCCGGCGGCCGCGATCATCCCCTCGAGGTCCTCGGGGTTGGTCTCCTTGCGCACCAGCACGACGCGCTCGCCGCGAGCCTGCCAGGCCACGGCGGTGGCGGAGTCGAAGACCACCCGGCCGACCGCGGCGCCCGGTGAGGCGGCCATGCCCCGGGTGACCAGCCGGCGCTCGGCGCCGGCGTCGAACTGCGGGAACATCAGCTGCGCCAGCTGCGAGCCGGTCACCCGCTCCAGGGCCTCGTCGAGGGTGATCAGCTGCTCGTCGACGAGCTGGCTGGCGATCCGGAACGCCGCGGCCGCGGTCCGCTTGCCCACGCGCGTCTGCAGCATCCAGAGCTTGCCGCGCTCGACGGTGAACTCGATGTCGCACAGGTCGCGGTAGTGGGTCTCCAGGCGCCGCATGATCTTGCGCAGCTGGGTGTAGGAGTCGGGGTCGACGTCCGCGAAGTCGTCGAGCGAGAGGGTGTTGCGGATGCCGGAGACGACGTCCTCCCCCTGGGCGTTGACCAGGTAGTCGCCGTAGACACCGGGCTGTCCGGTGGCCGGGTCACGGGTGAAGCAGACGCCGGTGCCGGAGGTGGAGCCGAGGTTGCCGAAGACCATCGTGCACACGTTGACCGCCGTGCCGAGGTCGTGCGGGATCCGCTCGCGGCGTCGGTAGAGCCGGGCGCGGTCGGTGTTCCAGGAGTCGAAGACCGAGCGGGTGGCCAGGTCCAGCTGGTGGCGTGGGTCCTGGGGGAAGTCGCGGCCGGTGTGGTCGCGCACGATGGTCTTGAACTCCTCGACGAGCAGCCGCAGGTCCTCCTCGTCGAGCTCGACGTCGGTGACGACGCCCTTGCGCTCCTTGGCGGCGTCGAGCGCGGAGGCGAACGCCTCACCGTCGACCCCGAGCACGGTCTTGCCGAACATCTGGATCAGCCGCCGGTAGGAGTCCCACGCGAAGCGGGCGTCACCGGAGGCCTCGACCAGCCCCACGACGGAGTGGTCGTTGAGCCCGACGTTGAGCACCGTCTCCATCATCCCGGGCATGGAGTACTTCGCCCCCGAGCGGACGCTGACCAGCAGCGGGTCGGTGCTGTCGCCCAGGCGTCGGCCCACCTCGTCCTCGAGGTGGCGCAGCGCCATCGTGACCTGCACCCGCAGCTGGTCGGGCTGGTGGCCCTGCTCGAGGTAGTAGCGGCAGGCCGCGGTGGTGATCGTGAAGCCCGGTGGCACGGGCAGGCCCAGCCGGGTCATCTCGGCGAGGTTGGCACCCTTGCCACCGAGCAGGTCCTTCTGGTCCTTGTCGCCCTCGGCGAAGGGGAAGACCAGCTTGTCCATGGCGACCTGCTCTCGTCGGGTGGTGCCACGGCGTCGCCGCGGCGCTCACCTCTGCAGGATAGTCACGCAGCGCGCCGGGGTCAGCCTACGGAGACCTCGGAGATCGTGACCTCGGTCAGCGGGCTGCCGTCGCCGGGGCCGTTGGCGTTGTCGGAGCCCTCGGCCGCCACCTCCTCCAGGACGCCGACGCCGGCCTCGTCGATGCTGCCGAAGACCGTGTAGTCGGCGGAGAGCTGCGAGTCGGCGTACACCATGAAGAACTGCGACCCGTTGGTGTCGGGGCCGGCGTTGGCCATGGCCAGCGTGCCGGCGGGGTAGGTCTCCTCGCCGGTGAGCTCGTCACCGAAGGCGTAGCCCGGGCCGCCGCTACCGGTGGCGGTCGGGTCGCCGCACTGGAGCACCGACAGCCCGCCCGAGGTGAGCCGGTGGCACTGGGTGTCGTCGAAGTAGCCCTGCTCGGCGAGCGAGGTGAACGAGTTGACCGTGCAGGGGGTCGCCCCGGCGTCGAGGGTCACCGCGATCTCGCCGGCGCTGGTCGTGATCGTCGCTGGGACCTCACCGGAGTACGCCGCGCGCTCGGGCGGCAGCTCGGCCTCCTTGGCCGCGGGGGAGCCGTCGGACAGGTAGGTGCACGCCGCACCCTCGGCGTCGCCGCCGGCCTCGGACTCGGTGGCCGTGCTCGACCCGGGGTCGTTGGGCTCGGTGCGGTCGCCGCAGGCGGTCAGGACGAGGGCCAGCACGGGGGCAGCCAGGAGGAAGAGGGGACGCTTCAGCATGGCTACGAGCGTAGGCGAGGCCCTACAGGTCCTCGGGAGTGGCCTCGTGGCCCGACCGGCCGTGCGTACGTCGGTCCTCCTTCATCTCGGCCTCGAAGAGGTGTCGCTTGCCCTCGGCCAGGCTCTCGCGGGCACGCTCCTCCCACTCGCGGAACGCGGCGTAGTAGCCGTCGTCGTAGTCCTCCATGATCTGGAAGCTCCAGCGCCCCTCGAGCACGTTGCGGCCGACCAGGTCCTCCTGGATCTGGTCGGCGAGCTCGCCGTGCCCGGCCTCGCGGAGCAGGTCGACGGACTCGCCGAGCGTGAGGTCAGCCGTGCCGCACCGTCGGTGGAAGGCGTAGAGGTGACCGCGGGCCTCCTCGACCACCTCGAGCGCCTCGGAGAGCTTGCCGAGGGCCTCGACGGTGGCGTCGCTGACGCCCTCGGGGCGGACGTGGGCGTCGTCGGGTCCGCTCACGACCTCAGCCCAGGACGGAGCCGGCGTCGACGGCGCCGTGCTCGGCCTCGATCGCCTCGGCGAGCCGGGTCACCTCGGCGTCGTCGAGCGAGATGTCGGTCTCGGCCAGGGCCGAACGGAGCTCCTTCTCGACCGTGCCCTCGGGGGCACCGTCCTGGTAGGAGCTGACGCGGTCGACCACGCCCTGGATCGCCTCGAGCTCTTCGGCGCTGCGCGTGCTGCTGCTCTGGTCATCGGGGGAGTTAGTCATGGCGCGCCAGTACCCACCACCCTGCTGACTACGCTCGCGAGCATGAAGCTGGGAGTCCACTACGCGAACTTCACCCACCCCGAGTGGCAGCAGCGGCTCACCGAGCGGCTCACCGAGACCGCCCGCATCGCCGATCAGGGTGGCGCCGACCTGATCACCGTGATGGACCACTTCTTCCAGATGGAGGCCTGGGGCGGTCCGGCCGAGCCGATGCTCGAGGGCTACACGACCCTGGGCTACCTGGCCGCCGTCACCGAGCGGGTGCGGCTCAGCCTCCTGGTGACCGGGGTGACCTACCGCCACCCGGGGCTGCTGGCCAAGACCGTGACCACGCTCGACCGGCTCTCCGGCGGTCGGGCCATGCTCGGCATCGGCGCCGCCTGGTACGGCCGCGAGCACGCCGGCCTCGGCGTCCCCTTCCCCTCCACCAGCGAGCGCTTCGAGCGCCTGGAGGAGACGCTGCAGATCTGCCGCCAGATGTGGAGCGACGACGACGGCGCCTTCACCGGCGCCCACTACCAGCTCGCCGAGACCGTCAGCACCCCTCCCAACGTGCAGTCCCGCCTGCCGATCCTGGTCGGGGGAGCGGGGGAGAAGAAGACGCTGCGGCTCGTGGCGCGGTACGCCGACGCCTGCAACATCTTCGGCCAGGGCCCCGACGTGATGGAGCACAAGCTCGCGGTGCTGCGCGGGCACTGCGACGACGCCGGCACCGACTACGACGCGATCGAGAAGAGCGTGATCCTCGACGACGACCCGCTGGGCGACACCGACGTGTTCCTCGCCGACATGGCGGCGTACGCCGCGCACGGGATCGAGATGGTCACCCTGGTGCCGAAGGGTGACGACCCGGTGGCGTGGACGAGCGAGGTCTGCGAGCGGGTGCTCCCGCGGCTGCGCGAGGTATGAGCATCTCCGACGTCCTCGACCGGATCGCCGGCGACGTCGTCTCGACCCAAGCCCCCCTGGCCCTGGCGCCGGCGCTGGCCGCGGTCGGACTGGCCGTCGTCGTGCTGGCCCTGCCCCGACCGTGGCGGCTCGCGCGCCACCTGCTGACGATCGTCCACGAGGGCGGGCACGCGACCGCGGCGCTGCTCTCGGGGCGCCGGCTGGCCGGGATCCGGCTGCACGCCGACACCTCGGGCCTCACCGTCTCGAAGGGACGTCCCCGAGGGCCGGGCATGGTGGCCACCGCGGCCGCGGGCTACCCGGCGCCGGCGCTGGTCGGACTCGGGGCCGCCGCGCTGGTGGGGGAGCAGCGACCGGTGCTCGCGCTGTGGCTCGGCCTGCTCGTGCTGGTCCTCGTGCTGCTGCAGATCCGCAACGTCTTCGGCCTGTACGTCGTGCTGGTCGCCGCGGTGCTCCTGCTCGGCGTCACCTGGTGGGGGACCCCCACCGTGCAGGGGATGACCGCGTGGGCGCTGACCACCTTCCTGCTGCTCGGTGCTCCGCGGACGGTGCTCGACATGCAGGCCGAGCGGCGCCGCCGACGTACCCGCTCCTCCGACGCCGACGTGCTGGCCCGGATCACGCCGCTGCCGGCGCTCGTGTGGGTCGGGCTGCTGCTCGCCGCCTCGCTGGCCTGCCTGGCGGGCGGGGCCGCGCTGCTGCTCGGCACCGTCCGCACCTGAGGACGACGAGGCCGACGAGGACAGCACACGGCGACGAGGACAGCACAAAGGCCCGCCGCGACGTGCGCGACGGGCCGTTGGTGCTGCCGGGTGCTGCTGGTGCTGCTGGGGGTCTCAGCCCTGGACGGCGAGGGCGAACTGGACGTTGCCCGAGTCGTCGACGGCGGCGTCGAGCACCTTGTCGTCGAGCTGCTCGGCCGCAGAGGTGTCGAGGTAGACCTGGGCGCCGTCCTGCTCGAGCACCTGGTCCTCGGGCTCGGGGCCGCTCGCGGTGGAGATGGCGAACGCCGGCTCCTGCGCGTCCTCGCTCGTGATCCGGAGCCCGGTCGCGGGGGACTCCTGCTGGTCGGCGATCGTCTTCACGATCAGGCTGGCGTTGTCGGTCAGCGTGAGCATGGTGGTCCTTTCGTCGTGTGCAGGGAATCGTCCACCCTCGCAAACCTCCGGCGGCGCATGCAACCCGGGGCGACGCCACACCGGCGCGGTAGGGGTAATGGGTCCACCTGGACCCATTACCCCCAGTGCGCAGGAGAGGGGCCGGGTCGCTCCAGCGTGGCGGGCCGGGCAGGTTCGGACCATCGCCGTCGATGCGCTGAGAAGAGGGGCCTGAATCCACCCGACCTGACATAATGTCACTTATCGGCGATCCATCGGGACGTCAGCCGAGGGGGTAACGCCCCGCCGTGGCCCATCCGCCGCCCGGTTGCTCGACGATGAGCGTCAGGGCCTCCGCGCGGGTCCGCAGCGGGAGCGATTCCTCGAGCTCGGACGCGAGCCCGGGCGGCTCCGGCCCGGCTCCCTCGTGCACGGTGAGGTGCGGGACGAACGTCTCGAACTGGCCACCGTAGGGCTCCAGGTCGGGCCAGGTCCGCTGGACGGCGGCCAGCAGCGCCGCGAACGGCTCGGTCACGTCGGGGGCCAGGTAGACCACCCCCGGGAAGCGCCCGACGCGGCCCAGGGTGACGTCGAACGCCGGCACGCTCGCAGCGGCCAGCCTCAGCGCCTCGTGGTCGGCCGGTCCGATCCGGGAGGCCCGCAGGAAGGGGTAGAGCACGGTCACGTGGGCCGGGACGCCGTGGCCTGCGGCAGCTCCGTGCTCGGACCGCCAGCGGGCGAGCACCGGCTCGGCCTGTGGCACGGCGACGATCAAGGCGCTCGTACGCCGCTCACGCAGCGCTCGCACGACCGGTCGCGCCGGGCCCAGCATCCGGCGCAGCGTTGTCCGCGTCGTGACGCGCGTCATTCGGCGCTGGGCGTGGCGGAGGCCGGCGTCCGGATGTGGGCCCTGAGCCGAGCCAGGTCGCGCCGGTCGTCGATCCGCTGCCGATAGCCGCGGTGGAACCTGATCTGCGTGCGCGCCGACAGGCAGGCGACCTCCCGCCCCGCCAGTCTGCCGGTCGTGGACTCGGGGAACCGCCTCATCGGCAGCATCTCCACCGTGCGACCGTCGGCGTTGCGGCAGACCACGACGATCGGCATCCAGTGGCCCCCGCGGAGGCGGTCGAGCACCTCGTAGCCCAAGGCGCCCAGGGCGCGTTCGGCGGATCGCGCCTGGTCCTTGCGGACGACCAGGTCGGCGTCGCTGTGCTTCCGGGTCTGCTCCCCCAGGATCGCGTCGATGCCCCAGCCACCGGCGACCAGTACCTCGATGCCCGCGCTGGACAGCGCGTCCACGGCCTCGAGCACCGACTCGACCGGCATGTCGACGACCTGCCGGCGGGCCAGCCGGGCCAGGGCGGGCGGCAGGACGCGTCCGGGTCGCACCGACCTCAGGACCCGGTAGGCCCGGGTGCCCCAGCCACCCGGAGGCTCGTCCATGGTCGGAGCGTAGACCCGGCGGGGAGACGCGTCGAGGGTCCGATGCCGCGAGCGTCTCAGCGGTGGGCGACGCGGAAGATGCCCGCGCAGACAGAGACCTGGCGGTTGTAGTCGTCGCCGGGCAGGCCGACGTACCAGACGTAGAACCCGGCGCGCTGCAGGGACGTGCGCGGCAGGTCGACCGCGCCGTTGCCGGTGACGGTGGTGTGCCGCACCCGCATCCGCTTGCGCTGGCAGCTGGCCTGCTCGCGCGAGCCGAAGGGTCCGTGCAGCAGCGAGGTCGCCTGGCGGGGGCTCCGCCCGAAGGCGCCGACCACCCCGAGCCGCCCGGAGGTCCGCTCCCCCCGGACGATCCGCCGCGCGCTCACGCTCAGCCTCGGCGCGGCCTGGACGATCGCTCGCATGCCGACGACGACGCTGCGCTTGCGCCCCGCGACGACGTCGCGCGAGGCCCGGGACCGGCTCGGCTGCATCAGCATGAGCCGGGTCTCGGGCAGCCGGCGGACCCGGACGTCGATCAGGTGCGGGCCGGCGGCGAGCCCGGCGATCGAGTACGCCGCCCGCCCGGTCGTGTCGGTGTCGCCGACCGCGCGCCAGCGCCCCGACGCGACGCTGACCTCCACCGGGACGGACCGCAACGGTCGTCCGGACCGCCCGACGACGGCCGCCATCGTGATCTGCACGTCGTCGCCGACGACCGTCTCCCCCACCTGCGCGGGGACCACGCGGTAAGGACCGGCGAGCCGCCGGGAGTCGCGGATCATCGTGGCCGCCAGGCTCCGCACCCGGTCCTCCTGGCCGGTCCCGCGCAGCCGGGCGGAGGCGTCGCGACGGGACAGGCGGAAGGATCCCCCGGCCAGCAGGTGGAGCACCGCCGCGTCGACCGCGGCCGACTGACCGGGGTCACGGTAGGTGCCGTACTTGGACAGGATCCAGGCGGCGCGGGCCGTGGTCGCCCGTGAGGCGGAGGAACGGCCGCCGGGGCCGCGCAGCCGCGCCACCAGCCGGGAACCGCGCAGGGACCCGGGTTGCGGCGCGGCCGTCGGGTCGACGCGGTAGACCACGCGTCCGCCACGCCGGCCGAGCTTGCGGGCACCGATCCAGGCACCGGAGGCGCGCTCGGTCGTCGGGATCACGAACCCCGACCAGGGTCGGTCGGCGGGAGCGCTGCGGCGCTCGGCGGCCGGGGCAGCCGGGGCAGCCGGGGCAGCCGGAGCGGTCAGGGCCAGGGCCAGGGCCGCGGACAGGACGAGCGCGATCAGGAGGGTCACGGTGCCGGTCGCGGCACGAGGGGTCGTCACCGGCATCCTCAGCAGCCGTCGTCAGGATCGCAGGGCGTCGCCGGACCGTCGGCGGGCGCGCCCCCGGGGCCGGGACCGGGTGCCGGGGTGCCCTGTGGCTGGGACTGGGGCTGTGGCTGGGGGTCCGCTGGGGCCGCCGGGCCGGAGTCCTGAGCAGGCGTGCCGGCAGTGTCCGCCGGGGGCGGCGCGACCGGAGCCGGCGGCGCACTCGGCGCGACCGGCGCCGGCACCTCGACCACCGGCACCACGGTGACGGGCGGCGCGGGGACAGCCGGTACGTCGACCAGACCGGTGAGCCGGCGCTCACCGGGAGCCCGCACCAGCCAGCGGTAGCGACCGGGCGTCAGGTCCGCGACCTCGACCAGCCGGGTGGTGGCCGCGCGTACCTGGAACTGCAGGCGCCGCGCGGGGTCGGCCGTCGCGTCGCCCGGGAGCGGTGCGAGCACCAGCGTGACCGGCGTACGCCGACTGGTCTCGACCGCCACCTGGAGCCGGCCGGGAGCCGCCTCGGCGCCGGCGTCGGTGACCGCCAGCGCCGCGAACCGGGTGGCTCCGACCACGGTCGGCGGGGTCGAGGGGGCCGGGTCCGCCTGATCGGCGGGGACGACGTCGGCGGCGGTGTCGCGCAGCTGGCCGACAGCGGGGCTCGACGTCGGGGTCCTGCCCTCTCCCCCGGGCCAGCCCACGTCGACGACCGCGACGAACGCGGTCACCGCGGCGACGGCCCCCACGAGGCCGGCCAGCAGCCGGCGACGACCGGTCCGGACGTCGGCTCGGCTCGCGGCACGCTCGGCCACCCGGACGCGCTCCTCCTCACGGGCGTCGAGCCAGTGCTGGGCCCGCATGGCGGGCACCACTCCGTCCGGGCTCGCCCCGTGCCGTCCGCTCGTCGCGGGCGGCACGGGGACCGTCTCGCCGTGGGGCAGGAGGTCGGTGACGACCCCGTCGGGGTGGACCACCATGCTGCTGTGCTCGGTCGGGGTCCGGGCGACGACGCGGACTCCGCGGCCCAGCGGTCCGGCGTGGTCGCGGGCCACCGCGAGCACGGCGAGGTCGGCCAGCGACCGCCGATCGACCAGGCGGGCGTGCGGCTCCACCACGCCGTCGACCGTGATCCGACCCGTCTCGTCGATCTCGACGTGCACCAGCGGCAGGTCTGGGATCGTCGAGCTCCCACGTCCCCGGTCCATGGCCCTCACCCACTCCCTCAGGGGCGCGCCGCTCCCCCGAGCGGTCGTCCGCCCCCGCGGCAACGGGCTCCACGGTACGGGAAACCACGCCACATGGGCACCATGCATCCCATGGCGCCACCACCTGACCGGGCCAGGGACCACCCTCCGGGCGGGTGAGCGGGCATGACCCCAACGGGTCATTTCCCCTCCCGGGGAGCCAGTTGCGGCGAGTTCGTACGAAAGCCGTCGTACGGCGCTCCTACCCTGCGAAGGAGCCGTTCACCGGAGCGGCACCCCGATCGCAGAGGAGGGACCGGTCATGTGGGACACCGTCTGGGACAGCCTGCCGACCACCACGGTCCACCTGTCGCACGACCTGCCCTGCCCGCGCTGCGGGCACGCGGTGCACACCTACCTCGCCTGCGGCGACGGCTGCGCCTGCCTGCCGGTCGTGCTGCCGGGCAGCGTCCACGCCGCCTGAGGCGCCGCCCGCTGCGGAGTCACGGCCGCAGCAGGACCTTCACGGCACGCCGCTCGTCCATCGCCCGGTAGCCCTCGGCGACCTCGTCGAGCGGGAGGGTGAGGTCGAAGACCAGGCCCGGGTCGATCCGGCCCGACGTGACCAGCTCGAGCAGCTCGGGCAGGTAGCGCCGGACCGGTGCCATCCCGCCGGCCAGGCCGACGTTCTTGCCGAACATCCGGCCGACCGGCAGCTCGACGCCGTGCGGCACGCCGACGAAGCCGACGGTGGAGCCGGGCCGCGCGACAGCGAAGGCGGTGTCCATCGAGCCACCGGTCCCGACGCACTCCAGGACGGCGTCGGCGCCCACTCCCCCGGTGATCTCCATGACCTCGGCCTCGCCCTCCTCGCCGCGCGCGGCGACGACGTGGGTGGCGCCGAACTGCCGCGCGATGTCCTGGCGCGGCTCGTGGCGGGACATGACGACGACCTTCTCGGCGCCCATGGTGGCGGCGGCGAGGACCCCGCACAGACCCACGGCGCCGTCGCCGACGACCACGGCGGTGCCGCCCTCGCGGACCTGGGCCGACACGGCGGCGTGCCACCCCGTGGGCATGACGTCGGAGAGCGCGAGCAGACCCGGCAGCATCGCCTCGTCGGGCATCCCGTCGGTGGCCACGAGGCTGCCGTCGGCCTGGTTGACCACGGCGTACTCGCCCTGGCCGCTGATGGTCATCGCGCCGTTGGTGCAGGCCGACTGCATCCCGGCCCGGCAGTGGACGCAGGTGTTGTCGCAGTGGCAGAACGGCACCACGACGAAGTCGCCGGGCTTGAACTGCGAGACCTCGGCGCCGATCTCCTCGACGACCCCGACGCACTCGTGACCGATCGTGTTGCCGGCCTTGATCGGGCTCTCGCCCCGGTAGGGCCACAGGTCGGAGCCGCAGACGCAGCCGGCGGTCACCTTGATGATCGCCTGGGTGGGGCGCTTGATGACGGGGTCGGGGACGTCGCTCAGCCGGATGTCGCGGGGAGCGTGGATCGTGGTGGCGCGCATGACGACATCCTGACAGGCGGTCCCCGAGCGGTCCCCCGGCGCACGACACACCGCCCTCGGAGGATTGGTCTTATCTCACATGTGAGTTACCGTCGTGAGCATGGCGATCGACTACAAGACCCGCATCGGCAACCTGATCCGTGACGCCCGCAAGCACCGCGGCCTCACCCAGGCCGAGCTGGCCCAGCAGCTCGCCACCAGCCAGAGCGCGATCAACCGGATCGAGAAGGGCCACCAGAACCTCTCGCTCGAGATGATCGCCCGCATCGGCGAGGCGCTCGACTCCGAGATCGTGGCCCTCGGCGCCGGACCCACGCACCTGCGGGTCACCGGCCCGACCACCCTCTCGGGCAGCATCGACGTGAAGACCTCCAAGAACGCCGGCGTCGCGCTGCTCTGCGCCTCCCTGCTCAACCGCGGACGGACCACCCTGCGCAAGGTGGCCCGCATCGAGGAGGTCAACCGGCTGCTCGAGGTGCTCGACAGCCTCGGTGTGCAGACCCGCTGGCTCAACGACGACAACGACCTCGAGATCGTCCCGCCGCGCGAGCTCGCCCTGCACAACATGGACGAGGCCGCCGCCCGTCGTACGCGCTCGGTGATCATGTTCCTGGGCCCGCTGCTGCACCGCGCCGACACCTTCGACCTCCCGTACGCCGGCGGCTGCAACCTCGGCGACCGCACCGTCCAGCCGCACATGTCGGCGCTGCGACCCTTCGGCCTCGAGGTCAAGGCGACCGACGGGTCCTACCACGCGCAGGTCAACCGGGCGATCGTCCCGACCCGCCCGATCGTGCTCACCGAGCGTGGCGACACGGTCACCGAGAACGCGCTGATGGCCGCCGCGCTGCACCCCGGCGTCACCGTGATCCGCAACGCCTCGTCCAACTACATGGTCCAGGACCTCTGCTTCTACCTGCAGCGGCTCGGCGTCACCGTCGAGGGCATCGGCACCACCACGCTCACGGTGACCGGTCTGGCCGAGATCGACGTCGACGTCGACTACGCCCCCAGCGAGGACCCGATCGAGGCGATGTCGCTGCTGGCGGCCGCGATCGTCACCGGCTCCTCGATCACGATCAAGCGGGTCCCGATCGAGTTCCTCGAGATCGAGCTCGCCGTGCTGGAGGAGATGGGCCTGCAGTACGAGCGCACCGACGAGTACGTCGCCCTCAACGGCCACACGCGGCTGGTGGACCTCACCACGCTGCCCTCGCAGCTGCACGCCCCGCTCGACAAGATCCACCCGATGCCGTTCCCCGGCATCAACATCGACAACCTGCCGTTCTTCGCGGTGATCGGTGCCGTCGCGCAGGGGCAGACGTTCCTGCACGACTGGGTCTACGAGAACCGCGCGATCTACCTCACCGACCTCACCAAGCTCGGCGCGCAGGTCAAGCTGCTCGACCCGCACCGGGTGATGATCGAGGGTCCCACCCACTGGTCGGCGGCCGAGGTCGTCTGCCCGCCCGCGCTGCGCCCCGCCGTGGTGATCCTGCTGGCGATGCTGGCCTCCAAGGGCGTCTCGGTGCTGCGCGGCACCTACGTGATCCACCGGGGCTACGAGGACCTCGCCGAGCGGCTCAACCTGCTGGGCGCGCAGGTCGAGACCTTCCGCGACATTTCAGGGGTCCGCCGGCCTCGGGCTCGCGGTCGTACGTCGGGTCACCGCATCTCGATACGCCCGCTGCGACTTCGTACCTCAGTCGCACCGGCCTACTCGATGACCAACGAGCAGGTCTGACCTCGCTGCGCTCGGTCAGTCCGGCTCAGCGGAACAACGTCTCCACCCAGGCTCGGGCGGGGGTGGCGCCGGCGGGCGGCGCGGTCATGTCGGCGGTGATCTTGGGCATGGGTGCGGTGTGTTGGCCGGCGTGGCGGTGCCAGTCGGACTCCGACTCCACCAGCGCACCGAGGTCGGCGCGGGCGAGGAAGATGCCGTGCCCGTCGGGGCAGCGGCTGACCTCCGCGTCGGCGCCGAGGGTGCGCGACTCCATGGCCACCCCGCACCGGGGACAGTTCATGGTCTCCATGACCCGACGGTAGCGCTTCTGACGGTGTCAGGGGGCCGACTCGCGCCGGACGGCGTGGATACTGCGGGGCGTGAGCGCACCGCGTACCGGCTTCGGCTACCTCGACGCCGTCCTCGACCCGCCCGGGTCGGTGCTGGCGTTCGCCCACCGCGGGGGCGCCTACCACCCCGAGATCGAGGGCCTGGAGAACACGCTCGCGGCCTTCCACCACGCGGCGGCGCTGGGCTACGACTACCTCGAGACCGACGTGCACGTCACCCGTGACGGTGTCCTGCTCGCCTTCCACGACGCCGTCCTCGACCGTGTCACCGACCGGCAGGGCGAGATCGCCCGGCTCACCCACGACCAGGTGCGAGCGGCCCTGATCGGGGGGCGCGAGGAGATCCCCACGCTGGCGCGGCTCTTCGACGAGCTGCCCGGCGCCCGCTTCAACATCGACCTGAAGTCCACCGGCGCCGCCGCGAGCCTGGCGGCGTTCCTCGACGCCCGCGAGGCCTGGGACAGGGTGCTGGTCGGGTCCTTCTCACGCAGCCGCCTGGCGGAGCTCACCCGCCTGGTCTCGCGGCCGGTGCCCACGTCGGCCAGCCCGCTGGAGGTGGCCGCCTTCGTGGCGCTGCCCAGCGCCCGGGTGGCGGGCTGGCTCAGCCGACGCCCCTTCCAGGCGCTCCAGGTCCCGCACCGGCAACGGGGCGTCCTGGTCACCAGTCCCGGCCTGGTCCGCCGGGCCCATGCTGCCGGCAAGCACGTGCACGTCTGGACGATCGACGAGCCCGCCGAGATGCACCACCTGCTCGACCTGGGCGTCGACGGCCTCTTCACGGATCGCACCGACGTCCTCAAGGATGTGCTCATCGCCCGGGGGCAGTGGAGGGCCGGGCACGCCGGTCAGGAGAGGGAGACCACATGACGTCGTCCGAGCCACCGGCAGGAGCGGGCGGCTTCGCCGACCTGAGCCCGCTCGTCCGGGCCGAGGAGCAGCGCGCCTGGTACTTCTACGACTGGGCCAACAGCGCCTTCGCCACCACCGTGGCCGGCGTCCTGTTCGGGCCCTACATCAAGGCGGTCGCCGAGGAGGCGGCCGTCGACAACCGGATCTCGGTGCTCGGCATCGCCATCGCCCCCGGCGCGCTGCCGGCCTTCATCGTCACCGTCTCGACGATCCTCTCGGCGCTCCTGCTGCCCCTGCTGGGAGCGGTGGCCGACCGTACGTCGCGCAAGAAGGACCTGCTCGCGGGGTTCGCCTGGGCCGGGGCCGCCGCCGCCGCGGTGCTCTTCTTCGTCACCGGCGACAACTGGCAGCTCGGCGCGATCTCGTTCCTCGTCGCCAACCTCTGCTTCGCGGCGTCGGCGGTCTTCAACGACGCCATCCTGCCGCTGATCTCCACCGAGCAGGAGCGCGACCGGGTCTCGAGCCGCGGCTGGGCGATGGGGTACGCCGGCGGCGGGCTGCTGCTGGCGATCAACTTCGTGGTGGTGACCTTCCACGACTCCTTCGGGATGACCGAGGGTCTGGCGGCGCGGGTCAGCATGCTCTCGGCCGCCGTGTGGTGGGCCGCGTTCACCGTCATCCCGTTCCGCGGCATCCGCAACCGGCCGCCCCGCGACGTCGAGGCGGTCGAGGGCGGGGTCTTCGCCCGCAGCTTCGGCCAGCTGTGGGTCACGCTGAAGGAGATGCGCAACTACCCCGTCGCGCTCACGTTCCTGCTGGCCTACCTGTTCTTCAACGACGGCATCCAGACCGTGATCTCGCAGGCCTCGATCTACGGCACCGAGGAGCTCGACTTCGCGCTCGGCACCGTGCTGGCGACGTACCTGCTGGTGCAGTTCGTGGCGGTGGGCGGCGCCCTGCTCTTCGGCCGGCTCGCCGTGCGGCACGGGGCCAAGAACATCATCCTGCTCGGGCTCGTCATCTGGATGGCCATCGTCACCGCGGCGCTGTTCCTGCCTGCGGGCCAGATCGTCCCGTTCCTGCTGCTCGGCACGGCCATCGGCATCGTGCTCGGCGGCACCCAGGCCCTGGCCCGGTCCTACTTCTCCCTGCTGATCCCCGCGGGCAAGGAGGCGGAGTTCTTCAGCTTCTACCACGCGATGGACCGCGGTACGTCGTGGTTCGGCACCCTGGTCTTCGGGCTGGTCTACCAGTTCACCGACTCCTACCGCCCCGCCCTCTTCGCGCTGATCATCTTCTTCATCGTCGGCGGTGCGCTGCTGACCCGGGTCGACACCGCCCGCGGGATCCGCGACGCCGGCAACGCCCAGCCGCAGGTGGCCTGACCCCGTCGGCCGAGCGCTGCGCGCGGCCGCGTGCTGGGCGAAGGCTCGTTGAATCGCGGGAATCTTGGACGCAGCGGTACCGTTGAGGCTCATGACGGTGGGACTTCCACCCGTCGCGCGGGGGATGCGCGACGACGACGTGCCTGGGCTGGGCGTCGGTCGCAAGATCCACAGGTTTGGAGGTGCCTCATGGCAGAGCGCACATTGCGTGGCGCACGGCTCGGAGGCCAGAGCTTCGAGGACGAGCGCGGTATCGAGTTCGCGGCACGGCAGCAGGTCGGCTACCGCTGCACCCAAGGGCACGAGTTCGAGATCACCATGTCCGTCGAGGCCGACGTGCCGGCGGTCTGGGAGTGCCCGCGCTGCGGAGCGGAGGGCGAGAGCACGTCCGGCATCGAGCGTGAGGTCAAGGCCGAGAAGCCGGTCCGCACGCACTGGGACATGCTGCTCGAGCGCCGCTCGGAGAAGGAGCTCGAGGACATCCTCAAGGAGCGTCTGGAGCTGCTGCGCGGCGGCGCGATCGGCCCCGCCCACCTGCACCGCGCGAACGCCAAGAAGCGCAAGGCCACGGCCTGAGCCGCGCGACCTGACCGAGCGACCGCGTCAGCGGTCCTCGTCGGGATCGTCGACGACCTCGCCCCGGACGACCGGTCCCTCGGACCGGGGTCCGGGGCGTCGTGCGTCCCCGGGCGCTCCCGGGGCCCCGCGGGTCGGACCGTCGGTGCGACCCGCGCCGGTGCCCATCACGACCAGTCGCTGGGCCACGAAGCCGGTCAGTGCCCGTCGGAACAGCGGGCGGGTGACGGGCAGGAGCAGCAGCAGCCCGGCGCCGTCGGTGACGAAGCCCGGGGTGAGCATCAGGGTGCCGCCGATCAGGATCAGTGCCCCGTCGGCGATCTCCGTGGCCGGCATCCGGCCGCTCTGCAGGGCCGTGCGCAGGGCCCGCCAGGCGCGGCTGCCCTCGTGGCGCACCACCCAGGCGCCGATGATGCTGTCGGCGATCAGCAGCAGGACGGTCCACCCGCCCCCGATCACCTGCCCGACCTGGATGAGCACGTAGATCTCCAGGACCGGAACGACCACGAAGGCGACGAACAGGATCCAGCCCAGGCCGCGGCCGCGTCGCCGGCCGGTCGCCGGCTGCGGGCTCATCGGCGCTCCGTCGACGTACGTCGTCCGCGCACGGCGCGCGCCACCTGCTCGCCCCGCTCACGCAGGCCCCACAGGGTGATCCGCCTCAGCGACTCCACCGCGACGGCACCGCTCATCTTCGACTCGCCGCGCACGCGCTCGACGAACTCGATGGGCACCTCGCGCACGGTCAGCCCGGCGCGCAGCGTCCGCGCGACCAGGTCGGTCTGGAAGACGTAGCCGGTGGAGCGGACCGTGGCCAGGTCGAGCTTCTCCAGCGCCTCCCGCCGGAAGAGGCGGAAGCCGGCCGTGGCGTCGCGCACCGGGATGCCCAGCAGGACCCGGACGTAGGTGTTGCCGCCGCGGGACAGCGCCTCGCGCCGCCGCGGCCAGTTGACGACCGAGCCGCCGGGCACCCAGCGCGAGCCGATCACCAGGTCGGCGCCGGCGAGGGCCTGGAGCAGGCGCCCGAGCTGCTCGGGCTGGTGGGAGCCGTCGGCGTCCATCTCGCCGATCACGTCGTAGCCCTCGTCGAGGGCCCAGGCGAAGCCGTGCCGGTACGCCGCCCCCAGACCGCCCTTCGCGGCCCGGTGCAGCACCCGCACCTGGGAGTCGGCGGCGGAGAGCCGGTCGGCGACGGCGCCGGTGCCGTCGGGCGACTCGTCGTCGACCACGAGCACGTCGACCGAGGGCTGGGCGCGGCGCAGACGGGTGATGATCCACTCGAGGTTCGCGACCTCGTCGTAGGTCGGGATCACCATCACCACCCGACCGAGGTGGTCGATGCTCATGCGGGCTGCCTCTCCCCCGGGCCACGCGACGCGCGGTCCGACGCCGGCGTACGACGTCGTCCGTCTCGCTCCCGACGATACGCGACCGTGCCCAGCACCAGACCCACCAGCGTGGTCAGCGCGAGCACGCGGCCGGGCCAGGCGCCCAGCCACACCGCGGGGGTCAGGCCCGACATCAGGGCGACCTCCTCGACCAGCACCGCCGTGGTGAGCGGATCGGCGGTGGCGACGACGCGGCCGTCGGGTGCGACGACCCCGGAGAGGCCGTTGGTGGAGGCCACCGCCAGCCACCGGCCCGTCTCGATCGCCCGGAGCCGGGTCATGGCGAACTGCTGGTCGATCTGGTCGGTGAAGATGAAGGTCGCGTTGCTGGTCTGCACGGTCATCAGCTGAGCGCCGTTGCGGACCTGGGCGTGCAGGCCGTCGTCGTAGGCGATGTCGAAGCAGATGGCGTCGGCGACCAGCAGGTCCCCCACGCGCAGGGGCGTCTCGCGGTCGCCGCTGAGCATGTCGCGCGGGATCCGGGCCAGCTGCCCGCTCTGCTCCAGGCCGAGCCGGCGCACGAGCGGGCGCATCGGGATGTACTCACCGAACGCGACCGGGTGCCACTTGGTGTAGCGGTCGCCCGGGCCGGTCCCTGGGTCCCAGACGATCCCCTGGTTGAGCAGGTTGTCGGGGCCGGCGTCGACGAGTCCTCCGACCAGGACCGGGACGTCGATGGCCCCGACGGCGCGCTCGATCCCGGAGCGCACGCCCCCGGGCTCGAAGGGGTCGCTGGCGGTGGAGTTCTCGGGCCAGAGCACGAAGTCGGGGGCCGGGCGGTCCCCGTCCGCCACCTGCTCCGCCAGGTCGACGGTGGCCTGGACGTGGTTCTCGGTGAGCTGGGCGGTGTCGTGCAGGACGTCGTCGCCGCGACCCGGTACGTCGCCCTGCACCACGGCCACGGTCGCTCGGCCGGTCTCCGGCAGCCGGTAGGGCACCAGGGCCGGCAGGCAGGCCAGGGCGGCCACGGCGACGACCAGGCCCGCGGCGACCAGCTGCGGCCGTCCGGGTCGGGCGACGACCGCGGCGGCGAGCAGGAAGCCCAGCAGGGCCAGCAGGAAGCTCACCCCGGCCGAGCCGACGTACGCGAAGGTGGGGGCGACCGGGGTGTCCACCACGGCGAACGAGATCCGCCCCCAGGGCAGGCCGCTGAAGGGCCACCCGCTGCGCAGGCCCTCGACGGCCGTCCAGGCGGCGCCCAGCCAGACCGGCCACCAGCGCAGCCGCTGCAGCACGACCGCCACGGGCCCCAGGGCGGCGTAGAAGATCGCCACCGTCACCGAGAGCGCGAGCCAGGGGGCGGTCCCGATGGAGCCGCGCAGCCAGTAGATGTGCGCCGCGTAGAAGGCGACGCCGAAGACCAGCCCCGGCAGCCAGGACCGTCGCACGGGGAGACCGCGCACGCTGAGCGCGAAGCCCGCGAGGGCGACCGGGAGCAGGTAGGCCCAGGCGACGGGCTCGAAGGCCACGGAGAGCGCCACCCCGGCCAGGACCGCCAGACCGATGCGCTTCACCACGCGCCCGAACCTACCGGGCGAGCGGTGCTCGCCCCGCAGCCTGGGGGCGCCCCGGGTCCGGGCTGCAGGGAGGACGGAAGGGTCTCCGGCGCCCTCGTCCGTACCGGAACCGACCGGATGCCTGGACCAGCACGTTGTCTCGGGTGCCCGAGACCCCTCCGTGTCGCTCTCGCGGGCAGGGACCGACGTCCGCGAACCGGTTCGGACAGGTGCCTGGTCTCGACACCCTCCGCGTCCCGGTCACTCGGACCTCGGCCCTCGTCCCACGACCTGCTTGAGCCAACGGTGCCCCAGTCTGGTCGTGCACGCGCAGGTGTCAACCGGCCGTTGACCTGCGGCGACATACGTTCGCGCAGGTCAGCGACGGGCCGGCCGGTACCCACTCCGGCGTGAATGTTTCGTGCGTCCCGGCGTGTCGCCGACGACACGCCGGGAGGTCGTCTAGCGCACTGTCGGGACCACGACGGTGCCGGTGGCGGTCGTGGCCAGCAGGGGTGGGTCCAGCACGGCGGCGGCGCCGGGCTGCTCAGGGGTCGCGGCGCCCCGGGCGACCACGTGCACGGCCAGGTCCATGACCCGCGACCGGGTGCCGACCCGGACCAGGTCGCAGGTGATCTCCAGGACGTCGCCGGCGCGCACCGGGGCGCGGAACTGGACGTCGGAGTACGACGCGAACAGCCCCTCGTCGCCGTCGGTGCGGATGCACATCTCGGTGGCGACGTCGCCGAAGAGGCCCAGGCTGTAGGCGCCGTCGACCAGGTTGCCGGCGTAGTGGGCGTGGGAGTAGGGCACGTAGCGGCGGTGCACCACGCGGGTGCCGACCTGGGGACCGTGGGAGTCCATCACGCGACCTTCCTCGCCACGAGCCGGTGCACGAGGAAGGAGGCCACCTCGCCCGGCGTCGTACCGCGGCTGAAGACCCGGTCGACCCCCAGCTCCTCGGCCATCTTCTCGTCGAAGCGAGGTCCGCCGACGACCAGGACCGGCCGGCGGCCCGAGGGATAGCTCTCGCGGAACGCAGCCGACATCTCCCGGGTGTTGAGCAGGTGGGCGTCGCGCTGGGTGACGACCTGGGAGACCAGCACCGCGTCCGCCTTCTCGGCCCGGGCCCGCTCGACCAGCTGGGGGACCGAGACCTGCGCGCCGAGGTTGACCACCTTCAGCTCGCGGTAGTACTCCAGGCCCTTCTCCCCCGCGAAGCCCTTGATGTTGAGGATCGCGTCGATCCCGACGGTGTGGGCGTCGGTGCCGATGCAGCCCCCGACGACGACCAGGCGACGGCGCAGGCCGCTCTTGACCGCGCTGTTGACCTCCTTCGGCGTCAGCAGCGGGTAGTCGCGCTCGACGACCACCACCTGGCTGGTGTCGACGAGGTGGTGCACCCGGCCGTAGACGACGAAGAACGTGAAGCCGGGACCCATCGGCTTGGCGTGCACCACCAGCGCGGGGTCCATCCCCATCTTGGCGGCGAGCTGGGCGGCGGCCCCCTCGGCGACCTTGGAGTGCGGGATCGGCAGCGTGAAGCTCACCTGGACCATGCCGTCGCCGGTGGTGTCGCCGTAGGGCCGGACGAGGTGGGGCCCGGGCTCGGTGGGCGGCTCGGTGGCGGGCTCGGTGGCGGGCTCGACCTGGGACCGGCTCATCAGGACTCCTCCAGCAGCTCGGACGCGGGGTTGTAGTAGGTCGGGGCCTTCTCGGCGACCCCGTCGAGGCCCCGGCCGGCGTCGGCGGGGCGCTTCATCAGCCCGAAGGTGCCGTCGCCGATGGCGTCGAGCAGCCCGTCGGGCTCGGCGACGATCCGGTCGAGCAGCTCGATGGACTCCGCGAGCACCTGCCGCGCCCGCTGCACGATGAAGCCGTCGGGGACGGGCCGGAAGTCCTCGTGGAGGCTGCCGGCGGCGTTCATCACGTAGCGCACGTTCTGCAGGGCCAGGTCGCGGTCGGAGAGCCACGGCGTCACCACGGCCTCGGTCATCATCCCGACCAGCAGGATCCCCTGACCGGTGAGTGCGCCGGCGAGGTTGAAGAAGCCGTCGAGGAGGTAGCCGCGGAAGACGTCGCCGGTCATGTGCCGCGTCGGCGGCATCCACTTCAGCGGGGCGTCGGGGAAGAGCTCGCGGGCCAGCAGGGCGTGGGCCAGCTCCATCCGGAACGAGTCCGGGACCTCGGGGTCGATCTCGAACGCATGGCCCAGCCCGAGCTGCCAGTCGGCCAGCCCGGCCTCCTTGGCGAAGTACTCGTTGAGCAGCTGGCTCGTGGTCACCGTGTGGGCGGCCTCGACGGCGTCGGCGGTGGTGAGGTAGTTGTCCTCGCCGGTGTTGATGATGATGCCGGCGCGCGCGTGGACCTGGCGGCTGAAGCGCTGGTCGACGAACGTGCGCACGGGGTTGATGTCGCGGAAGAGGATCCCGTACATCGAGTCGTTGAGCATCATGTCGAGCCGCTCGAGCCCCGCGAGGGCAGCGATCTCGGGCATGCACAGCCCGGAGGCGTAGTTGGTGAGCCGCACGTAGCGGCCGAGCTCCTTGCTCGACTCGTCGAGGGCCGCCCGCATCAGGCGGAAGTTCTCCTGGGTGGCGTAGGTGCCGGCGAAGCCCTCGCGGGTCGCGCCCTCGGGCACGTAGTCCAGCAGGCTCTGCCCGGTGGAGCGGATGACGGCGATGACGTCCGCGCCCTCGCGGGCGGCCTGCTGGGCCTGGGGCATGTCCTCGTAGATGTCGCCGGTGGCGACGATGAGGTAGATCCAGGGCTGGCGCGGGGCGTCGCCGTGGCGCTTGACCAGCCGCTCGCGCTCGCGCCGACGGGCGTCGATGGCGCGCAGCCCGGCGCCGACCTGCTTGCGGCTGGCGGTGCGCGCGCGCTGGGCCTCGCGGCCCTCCGGCAGGCGGAAGGTGACCGAACCGGCCCCGGCCTTCTGGGCCAGCGTGGTCAGGTCCTCGGCCTCGCCGCGCAGCAGGGCGTCCCACACGGGCAGCGCGACGCCGTGCTCGAGGCCGACGTCGGCGCGCACCACGTCGAGCAGCCGGTTGACCCACGGCTGGCCCTCGGCGTCGGCTCCGCCGAGGCCGGCGAGGCGCAGCGTGGCCCGCTCCACCGAGACCGTGGTGTGGCGCTGGGCCATGGTCACGATGGGTCGGCCCGCCTTGCGGGCCAGGCTGCGGGCGTGCTTGATCGTGCGGGGATCGAGGTCGAGCTTGGTCATGCCGCCTCCTCGCGGTCGTGGATGGTGCGGCCGCCGGCGACGAGGCGGTGCAGGACGGGCAGCGGCCCTCCTGGGTCCAGGGCGGGCAGGCCGTCGTCGCCGAGTCCGCCCGGGACGTCCCAGACGGCCAGGTCCGCGCGGGCGCCGCGGACCAGGGTGCCGCCGTCGTCGTCGCGGGCGGCGTACGTGCCGCCGCGGGTGTGGGCCCGGAACGCGAGCCCGACCGGCAGCCGCTGGTCGGTGCGGTGGTGGTGGGCGGCGGCCCGGACCGCGGCCCAGGGGTCGAGGCCGGTGACCGGGCTGTCGGAGCCGAAGGCGAGCCGGACCGGCGCGAGCTCGAGGTCGAGCAGCGGGTTGGTCCCGCGCCAGCGCTCGCCCAGGCGGGCGGCGTACATGCCCTGCGGGCCGCCCCACAGGGCGTCGAACATCGGTTGCACGCTGGCGACGACGTCGAGCCGCGCCAACGTCTCGACCACCCGGCGCGACGGCATCTCGAGGTGCTCGAGACGGTGCCGGCTGCGCCGCAGGGGCTCGGTGCCGAGGATCGCCTCCGCCAGCTCGAACCCGACGGCGATCGCGTCCACCGCGGCGTCGCCGATGCAGTGGAAGCCGGCCTGGATCCCGGCCCGCGTGCAGGCCACCACGTGGTCGCGCACCTGCTCGGCGGTGACGTAGCCGTGACCACAGGACCCGGGACGGTCGGTGTAGGGCTCCGACAGCGCGGCCGTGCGGGACCCGAAGGCGCCGTCGGCGACCAGGTCTCCGGCGAGGCCGGCGACGCCCAGCCGGCGGGCGGTGTCGACCGCCATCAGCTCGCCCCAGTAGACGGTGGCCCGCAGCCCCACCTCCGCGGCGGCCTGGCGGACGACCTCGATCTCCGTCTCCGGACCGATGTGCGGGGCGGCGTTCTCGTGGAAGCCGACGATGCCCCTGGCCGCCATCGCCCGGCAGGCCGCCCGGGCGGCGGCGAGCCGGTCGTCGGGACCGATCAGACCCTCCAGCACGTGGCGGACGGCGTGGTGGGCGTCGCGCTCCACCCGCCCGTCGGCGGTCCAGCCGTCGAGCTGCTCCAGGCCCGGGACGAGGGCGGCCAGCGCAGGAGAGACGACCGAGGAGTGTCCGTCGACGCGGGTGAGGTAGCTGCGGCGCCCCGGGGCCGCCCGCTCGAGCTCGGCCCCGGTGGGTGGACGCGGATCGGCCCAGTGGGTCTCGTCCCACCCCTGACCCACCAGCACACCGGCCCGCTCGTGCTCGACGGCGTAGCGGGCCAGGGAGTCGAGCGTCGCGGCCAGCCCGGCCGAGCCGGCCAGGTCCAGGCCGGTCAGTGCGAAGCCGGTGCGCACCGTGTGCACGTGGCTGTCGACGAAGGCCGCGCTCAGCAGTCGGCCGCCGAGGTCGACGACGGTCGGCGCCCCCTCCCCCGTGCCGAGGTGGGAGTCGGCGTGCTGCTCGTCGCCGGCCGACACCACCCGCCCGTCGGCGACGACCAGGCAGGTCGCGACCCGTCCCGCCGGCGCCACGCCGTGGACGCGGCCGTTGCGGTAGACCGTGCGGGACCCGGATGCGGCGCTCATCGGGCGGCCTCGTGCTCGAGCCGGTCCTCGAAGAGCGCGCGGACGCCGGGCTCGGCCCGCAGCAGCTCCAGGGCGTACGCCGCGTGCCCGGGGACGTAGCCGTTGCCGACGAGCATCCGCACGTCGGCGGCCAGTCCCTCGGCGCCGAGCGCCGCGGCCGAGAACGACGTGGCCATCGAGAAGAACACGATCGTGCCGCCCTCGGCGGTGGCCAGGACCGCTCCCCCCTCGCATCCGGGGACGTCGACGCAGACGACCGTCACGTCGGCGGGCCCCCCGACCGCGGCGGTCGCGTCGCGCAGCGCGATCGGGTCGCGGGCGTCGGCGACGACCACGTGGTCGCAGAGCCCCGCCGCTCGCAGCCGCTGCGCCTCGTCCTCGTGGGGCACGACGCCGATCGTGGTGGCGGCACCGGCCCGTCGGGCCGCGGCCAGGCTCAGCGACCCGGACTTCCCTCCGCCGCCCACGACCACCACGGTCGGTCGGTCGTAGTCGGCGACCACCCGGGCGGTCAGCGCCGGGGCGCCGCAGACGTCCATCACGGCGAGGCTGAGGTCGGTCGGCAGGTCGTCGGGGAGGACCGCGGCGATGGACCGGCCGAACAGCACGGCGTACCCGTCGCACGGCACCTGCTCGCTCCGCCCGCTCCAACCCGCGAGGCCGTCCTCGATGACCAGCGGCGTCAGCGTGAGCGAGACCAGCGTCGCGACCCGGTCCCCGACCTGGAGCCCCAACGGCGACTCCGGGCCGACCTCCTCGACGGTGCCGACCAGCATGCCGCCGGAGCCCGTGACGGGGTTCTGCATCTTGCCGCGCTCGGCGACCAGGGTCAGCACCTCCTCGCGGACGCGGGAGCCGTCGCCGGCGTGCTTGTGCTCCAGCTGGCGGAACGACGCGGCGTCGAGGTTGAGCCGCTCCACCCGGACGCGCACCTCGTCGGGCCACAGCTCGCGGCGCGGGTCGAGCCGCTGCGCGGCCTGCGGGAGCACCAGACGGTCGTCGAGGACCCGGTGCAGCCCTGTCGGATCGCCGGTGGCCAGGTCGTTCACGTCGATATCCTCCGTCCAGTCAGATGAGAACAGGATGATCTCCGGCGCGGCATTGGACGAACCGGACGATCTCCTCGTACTCTGACAGAGGAGGCGTGGCTCACACAAACGACGCGCCGCCGGACCTGCCCGCCCCCGCGCCGACTGCCACCCCCGGCCGCCACACCCCCAGGAGAGCGCCTTGAGCATCGACACCACGCTCCCGAGCCCGACGACCACGACCGCCCCGCCGGCGGCCCCGACGACGTCGACCGGTGAGGGCCAGCCCTACCCCTACCGACGCGTCGAGCTGGTCGAGCCCGACTGGACCCGCTTCCCCGGGTGGCGCGAGATCGGCGCGGCCGAGTGGGCCTCGGTGCAGTGGCAGCGCGCGCACTGCGTCAAGAACGTGCGCCAGCTGCGCGACCTGCTCGGTGACCTCGTCGAGGACCGGTTCTTCGCCGACCTCGAGCGCGACCAGGCCGAGCGGGCCACGATGTCGATGCTGGTGCCGCCACAGATGCTCAACACGATGGTGCCCGACGCCGGTCGCGACGGTGCGCCGCTCGGGCCCGGCTCGCTGACCGAGGCGTTCTACGCCGACCCGGTGCGCCGCTACATGCTCCCGGTGTTCTCCGACCGGCGCACCGACTGGCCCTCGCACCCGCACGCCACCCGCGACTCGCTGCACGAGCACGACATGTGGGCCACCGAGGGCCTCACCCACCGCTACCCCACGAAGGTGCTGGCCGAGCTGCTGCCGACCTGCCCGCAGTACTGCGGGCACTGCACCCGGATGGACCTGGTCGGCAACTCCACCGCGGTCATCGACAAGCTCAAGTTCACGGCCAAGCCGGCCGACCGGCTCGGCGACATGCTCGACTACCTGCGGCGTACGCCGTCGGTGCGCGACGTCGTCGTCTCCGGCGGCGACGTGGCCAACATGCCGTGGCCGCGGCTCGAGGCCTTCCTGACGGCGCTGCTGGAGATCGACAACATCCGCGACGTCCGCCTGGCCACCAAGGCGCTGATCGGGCTGCCGCAGCACTGGCTGCAGCCCGAGGTGCGCGCCGGCGTCGCCCGCATCGGCGAGCTCTCCCGGGCCCGCGGTGTCTCGGTCGCGATGCACACCCACGCCAACCACGCGAGCTCGATCACCCCTCTCGTCGCGGAGGCCACCGGGGCGATGCTCGAGGCCGGGCTGCGCGACGTACGCAACCAGGGCGTGCTGCTCCAGGGCGTCAACGCCGACCCGCACACGCTGCTGGACCTCTGCTTCCGGCTGCTCGACGGCGCCCGGATCATGCCCTACTACTTCTACATGTGCGACCTGATCCCCTACTCCGAGCACTGGCGGGTCTCGGTCGCAGAAGCGCAGCGCCTGCAGCACGAGATCATGGGCTACCTGCCGGGCTTCGCCACCCCGCGGATCGTCTGCGACGTGCCCTTCGTCGGCAAGCGCTGGGTCCACCAGCTCGCCTCCTACGACACCGAGCGCGGCATCTCCCACTGGACCAAGAACTACCGCACCTCGATCGAGGCCAGCGACCCGGAGGCGCTCACCCGCACCTACGACTACTACGACCCCATCCACACCCTCCCCGCCGCCGGCCAGGCCTGGTGGGCCTCCCACGCCGACCTCGACGAGTCGGCCCTCAAGGCCGCCGAGGTCGCCGAGGCCTCCCGCCGGACCGCCGCGCTCCAGGCGTTCTGACCCCCTGCTGCAGGGAGTGCCCGCCACCGGGCTCAGTCGCCGGCTCCCGCCGCCCGTACGCAGGCGCCACGGCTCAACGCCAGGGCGCGAGCAGCGGGTAGGGCTCGCGCGGACGCGGGGTGGTGGGGCGGCCGGCGGTGAAGCGGGCGCGCCGCGGGCTGCGGTTGGCCCACGGGTCGCGTGCGAGGCCGCCGAGGACGACGACCCGCGTGCCCCGGGTCGCGCGCAGCGTGAAGACGCCGGACCGGCCGGCCCGGACGACGCGACGGCGGCCGTCCACGCGGACCACGGCGCGCCCGCCGGGGGCCGCCTGCGGGCGGTAGGTGAGGTCGACGTACGGCGTCGCGGTCGGGTAGCGCAGCACGAACGCCGCGCGACCCCGGGCGGCCCGGACCGGCTGGACCCGCAGGGCGTGCGAGGGACGCACCGAGAAGCGGTGCGAGGCCAGCCGGTAGCGCTGCCCGGTGACCACGAAGCGGTAGGTCCCCGGCTGGGCGTCGCCCGGCACCTCCCACTGGGCGGTGTAGCGGCCCTCGTTGGGCTCCTTGAGGTACTGCGAGCCCAGCGGCACGGCCTCGTTGCCCCGCACCGACCACGCGATCGTCTGGCCGCGGTCGTCGGCGGCGGCCCGCCAGCCCCGTGCCGTACGCCGCTCGACGGTCACGAAGGCGCGGTCCAGCGGCCGGTCGGTGCCCCGCGCGCCCCCGCGCCAGGCGAAGCGGGCGCGGTGGAGGCGGCGTACCGCTCGCGGCTGGGACAGCGCGGTGGCGCGCTCCGCACCGGTGGGGAAGGGCGTCGGGTCCGGCGCGAGACCGTTGGTCGGGTCGAAGGGGTACGCCGCGGGGGCCGGCTCGCCGCGGGCCAGCGACCGCGCGAGCTCGGCGGACTTCTCGACCAGCAGCACCGAGCTGAGCTTGCCGAAGTTGGTCTGACCGCCCTCGTAGGCCTGCCAGGCGTACTCCTCCGGGGACGTGAAGTAGCCCTGGTACTCGTTGGCCAGGCCGCTGATCGCCACGGACCGCACCCCGGTCCCGGCCAGCGCCTCCAGCACCCCGCTGCGCAGCGCCCGGCCGACCTGCACGGTCGTCTCCCCCGGGTTGGTCAGCACGACGCCGTCGCCCACCCGGACGATGGCCAGCGGCGCGCCCGCCGGCACCGGGACCCCCTGCGGGAAGAGCTGGATCTTGTTGCCCTGCGGGCCGACCTCGGTCGGCAGCCGGTAGTGCTCGTAGACCACGCCGGTGTTGTCGTGCAGCTGGCCGCGGTGCTCGTCCGACCCCGTGAGCAGCGGCAGCCCCGGGACGGCCTTGTCGTCCACCGGACCGCGGGCGGTCTCCTGGCCGCAGAAGCAGAACCGGCTCCACCGCAGGTCGAGCTCCGGACGGTCGCTCAGCGAGCGGCCCGCGTCGCGCCAGGCCCGCAGCATCGCGGCGGCCTCGACCCGGCCGACGTACTCGGCCTCCGCCGGCCCGGTGCGGTGCAGCGCCGAGGAGGTGTCGCCCTCGTCGGCGTTGGAGAACGCCGAGACGACGTCCTGGCCCTGCGGCACCCGTCCGGTACGTCGCAGCGCGGTCTCGCTGGCCACCATGGCGGCCCCGAGGTGGTCGCCGTTGTAGTTGCTCGAGCGCTTGCCCAGGTTGACGGTCCCGTGGTTGGCGAAGGTCGACCACATCCCGACCGGCACCATCCGGCTGCCGATCCGCTTGTCGACCCGCAGCACGTCCAGCTGCGGGTCGATGGTGGTCCCGGCGCCCCGCGGGCTGTCGGCCGGGCGCCCCTCCCCCAGCTCCTTGTCGATGCCGTAGTTGGCCAGGTGCGCCTCGATCGACCGGTTCTCGGTGAGGCCCTCGGGGATCGCGGTGTGCCCCCACGCGGCCGCCCCCGGCGACAGGTCGTCGTCGGCGCGGGCGATCGCGACCGCGAGCCGCCGGGCCAGGAAGGCGTAGAGCTGGGGGTCGGGGCGACCCTCGAACTGGGTGATCGTGTTGGCGTTGGGCAGGGTCAGGTCGTAGGCGGTGTAGGGGAAGTACTGGCCCGGCGCGCTGTGGGTGTGCGTGGCGGAGACCACGATGTTCTGCTCGCCGAGGCTCCGGCCGCGCAGCAGCCTGCTGGCCTCGGTGAGCAGTCCCCCGGCGACGCAGCACAGGTCGGTGACGACCAGCGCGACCTTCTCGTCCCCGCGCTGGAGCACGATCGCCCGGGCCTGCAGCCGCCCCTGGGCGCCGCGGGCGCGCGCGTCGGAGCGCACGTTGCCCATCGTGAAGTAGCCGGTGGGCGGGGTCAGGTCGGCGCGGCCCACCCCGACCTCGAGCCGGCCCGAGGCTGCTGGGGCCGCCGGGGCCGCCGGGGCCGCTGGGGCCGCCGGAGCCGCCGGCGGCGGGGACTCGGGCCCGGCAGCGGCCGGCAGGCCGGGGGTCGCGGCGAGGCCCGCGAGCACGGCGAGGCCGGTGAGCAGGGAGAGCGGTCGTCGGGGCACGCGTCTCCAACGAGCCGGAGGGGTCCGGGTGATGCCCTGGCCGTGGCTCAGGTGACGGGACGGTTCTCGTACGGCGTCGAGAGCACGATCGTGGTCCGGGTCGAGACGTTCGCGACCGAGCGGACCCGGGCGAGCAGGTGCTCGAGGTCCACCGGGGTCGCGACCCGGACCTTGAGGATGTAGGACTCATCGCCCGCGACCGACCAGCACGACTCGATCTCACCGACCTCCCGCAGCCGCTCCGGCGAGTCGTCGGGCTCCGAGGGGTCGATGGGACGGATCGAGATGAACGCGGTCAGCGGCAGCCCCATGCCGTCGTGGTCGACGGTGGCCCCGTAGCCCTGGATCAGTCCTCGCTGCTCGAGCCGCTTGACCCGCTGGTGCACGGCCGAGGTCGAGAGACCGGTGGCCTTGCCGAGGTCGGTGAAGGACATCCTGCCGTCGCGCGCGAGCAGCTGGAGGATCTGCCGGTCCTTGGCCTCCAGCTCGGGCTGAGTCACGGCGTCAGGGTAGACGCCCGATCCGCACTCGCGTGGCAGGATGCCCGCGTGACCAGCCAGCAGACCGGCCAGCAACCCGGGCGCCTGATGCTCCTCGACACCGCGTCGATGTACTTCCGGGCCTTCTTCGGGGTCCCGGAGATCGAGGCGCCCGACGGCACCAACGTCAACGCGGTCCGCGGCCTGATGGACTTCATCGCCCGGCTGGTCGAGGACTACCGGCCGACCGACCTCGTCTGCTGCTGGGACAACGACTGGCGGCCGCAGTGGCGCGTGGACCTGCTGCCGACGTACAAGGCGCACCGCGTGGTCGAGGAGGTCCCGGCGGCGCCGGACGTGGAGGAGGTGCCGGACCCGCTGGAGGCGCAGATCCCGATCATCCTCGACGTCCTCGACGCGCTCGGCATCCGGGTGATCGGCGCCGACGGCTACGAGGCCGACGACGTCATCGGCACCCTGGCCACCGGTGCCGGTCAGCCGGTCGACATCGTCACCGGCGACCGCGACCTCTTCCAGCTCGTCGACGACGAGGCCGACGTGCGGGTGCTCTACATCGCCCGCGGCGTGGGTCGTCACGAGCGGGTCACCAACGACTGGATCCGGGCGAAGTACGACATCGACGCCCACCAGTACGCCGACTTCTCCACCCTGCGCGGCGACGCCTCCGACGGGCTGCCGGGCGTGGCCGGGGTGGGTGAGAAGACCGCGGCGACGCTGCTCAACCGGTTCGGCGACATGGCCGGCATCGTCGCCGCGGCGTACGACCCCGACTCCGACCTCGGGCCCGGCCCCCGGGGCAAGATCAAGGCGGCGGCCGACTACCTCGAGGTCGCGCCGCGGGTGGTCGCCGTGGCGCGCGAGATCGACCTCGACCGCAGCGACCTGCGTCGACCCACCGAGCCCCGCGACCCCGAGCGGTTCGCGGCCCTGGTCGAGCAGTGGGGCCTGGACAGCCCGGCCGAGCGCCTGACGGGCGTCCTGAGGGCCTGATCCGCGCGGACCCGCACCAGGGGCGGGGGTCGGGCCGCGGCCCGCCCAGCGGGCTCGTACGGTGGAGACATGAGTCGAGTCGCTGTCGTCGGGGGCCACGGAAAAGTGGCCCAGCACCTGCTGGTCGAGCTGCGCCGCACCGAGCACACGCCGGTCGCGCTGGTGCGCAAGAGGGAGCAGGTGCCCGCGCTGGAGTCGCGGGGGGCCGAGGTGCGGATGCTGGACATCGAGCGGGACGACGCCGCCGGCTTCGCCGCCGCGTTCGAGGGCTGCGACGTCGTCGTCTTCGCCGCGGGCGGTGGACCCGACGGTGACAAGGAGCGCAAGCGCACCGTCGACCTCGAGGGGTCGCTGAAGTCCATCGAGGGCGCCCGCCGGGCCGGGATCCGCCGGTTCGTCCAGGTCTCGGCCATCGGCGTCGACGACCCGCTGCCGGACGACACCGACGACGTCTGGCGCGCCTACGTCGAGGCCAAGAGGGACGCCGACCAGGCCCTGCGCGAGAGCGACCTCGACTGGACGATCCTGCGCCCGGGCCGGCTCACCGACGAGTCCGCCACCGGGTCGGTCGACCTCGGGTCCTCCGTGGGCCGCGACGAGATCCCGCGGGCCGACGTCGCTGCGGTCCTGGCCGCCGTCCTCGACGAGGACGGCAGCATCGGGCGGCAGTGGAACCTCGTCGCCGGCGACGTGCCGGTGGCCGAGGCCGTGAGGTCCCTGCCCGCCTGACCCGCCGCTCCTCGGGCCTGCCGGGACGCCCTCGTCAGGCCGGCCGGATCACTCCAGCGAGGAGTAGGCCACGACGCCGCGCCGCAGCCGGTCCAGCGTCTCCCGCGCGGTGTCGCGCAGCGGCGTACCGCCGGCGGCGGCGGCGACCTGCCCGGTGACGTCGATGAGCTGCTTCATCACCCGGACGAAGTCACCGGCGGACAGCTCGGAGTGACCGAGGACCTCGTCGAGGTCGTCGCCCTCGGCCCAGCGGTAGGCCAGCCACGCGAACCCGAGGTCGGGCTGGCGCAGGAAGTCCAGGTGGTGCTCGCGCTCGAGCGTGTCGAGCTCGGCCCACAGACGGACCGTCTCGGCGGCCACCTCCCGGGTGCGACCGCCGGGGAGGCGGGGCGAGGAGGCGTCGTCGGGACGCCGGGCCTCGAAGACCAGCAGGGAGAGCACCGCGGCGAGCTCGGCAGGGCTCAGGCCGTCCCAGAGGCCGTGGCGCATCGACTCCGCCGCCAGCAGGTCCATGTCGGAGTAGAGCCGCATCAGGTGGCGGCCGCGCTCGGTGACCTCGTCGCCCCGGAGGTACTCCAGCGCGACCAGCACCTCGCAGACCCGGTCGAACTCGCGGGCGACCGTGTTGGTGCGCCGCTCGATGCGGCGGCGCAGGGTGTCGGTGTCTCGCTGCAGCTTGAACCACCGCTCCGACCAGCGCGCGTGGTCCTCGCGGTCCGAGCAGCCGTGACAGGGGTGGGCGCGCATCGCCGCACGGGCGGCGGCGATCTGGGCGTCCTCACCGGTGCCCGACGCGCTGTCTGCCGCCGTCACCGCGGACGCCGTTGCGGCCCCGGCCGGGCGGCGGCGGGGCCAGCCCGTGGGTCTTGTCGCGCAGCGCGGACGCCAGGTCGCGGCGCATCTGGGGGTTGCGGCCGCTGAAGTTGCGCGGCACCTTGACCCGGGTCACCGGCTCGACGGGGGTCGGGAAGTCGATCATCGCGAGCCGACGCGCCTGCCGCTCCGCGGTGACGACGTACGGGCGTGGGCCCTCCTCGGAGAAGCCCGGGTCGACCACGACGGCGTAGCCGGCGAACTTGCCGGTCGGGACCTCGATCACGTCGCCGGGCTTGAGCCGGGCCAGCGAGTCGATGGCCTCCTGGCGGCGGTCGGCGCGGCGGGCCTTGCTGGCGCCCTTCTCGAGATCGCTGATCCGCCGTCGCAGCCCGGCGTACTCCATGAAGTCGCCGAGGTGGCAGGTCGCGGCCTCGGCGTAGCCGTCGAGGGCGTCCTCGGCCTTGCGGACCTGGCGGGCCAGGCCGACCACCGCCTTGTCGGCCTGGAACTGCGCGAACGACTGCTCGAGCAGCTCGCGGGAGCGCGCGCGGCCGAACTGGTGCACGAGGTTGACGGCCATGTTGTACGACGGCCGGAACGACGAGCGGAGCGGGTAGGTGCGGGTGGAGGCCAGGCCGGCGACCTCGGTGGGGTTCATGCCCGGCTGCCACAGCACGACCCCGTGGCCCTCGGTGTCGAGGCCGCGGCGCCCGGCGCGGCCGGTGAGCTGGGTGTACTCCCCCGGGGTGATGTCGGCGTGGGTCTCGCCGTTCCACTTCGAGAGCTTCTCGATGACCACGGTGCGGGCCGGCATGTTGATGCCCAGCGCCAGGGTCTCGGTGGCGAAGACGACCTTGCAGAGACCGCGGAGGTAGAGCAGCTCGACGACCTGCTTGAACGCCGGCAGCATGCCGGCGTGGTGGGCCGCGACGCCGCGGCTCAGGCCGTCGAGGAAGTCGTGGTAGCCGAGCACGTGCCGGTCCTCGGGCGGCAGGTCGGCGCACTGCTCCTCGACGAGGGCGACGATGATGTCGCGCTCCTCGGTCGTGGTCAGCCGGACCCCGGCGGACAGGCACTGGGTGACCGCGGCGTCGCAGCCGACGCGGCTGAAGACGAAGACGATCGCCGGCAGCAGGCCCTCGCGGTCGAGCCGGTCGATGACGTCGACCCGGCTGGGGATCCAGACCCGGCGGCCGTTGCCGACCTGGCGCGGGCCGCCGGAGCCGCCGCGCCCGCTGGAGCCGCGGCCGCCGTTGCTCCCGCGGCTGCTGCGGCGGTCCTTGAGCTTGGTGGCCGCCCAGTCGTCGCGGGCGACCCGCATCAGCTCGCCGTTGACCGGGGCGCCCTCCTTGACGAAGCCGGCGGCGGCGTCGACGTCGGAGGAGGCGAACAGGTCGAGCAGCCGGCGTCCGACCATCACGTGCTGGTAGAGCGGGACGGGGCGGCGCTCCTCCACGATCGTGGTGGTCTCGCCGCGCACGGTGGCCAGCCACTCGCCGAACTCCTCGGCGTTGGAGACGGTGGCGCTCAGCGAGACCAGCGTGACCGACTCCGGCAGGTGGATGATCACCTCCTCCCAGACCGCGCCCCGGGCGCGGTCGGCCAGGTAGTGGACCTCGTCCATCACGACGTGGCCCAGACCGGTCAGGGTGCGCGAGCCGGCGTACAGCATGTTGCGCAGCACCTCGGTGGTCATCACCACGATCGGCGCCTCGCCGTTGATCGTGTGGTCACCGGTGAGCAGGCCGACCTGGTCCTGGCCGTGGCGGGCGACGAGGTCGGCGTACTTCTGGTTGGAGAGCGCCTTGATCGGCGTGGTGTAGAAGCACTTGCGGCCCTCGGAGAGCGCCAGGTGCACCGCGAACTCGCCCACCACGGTCTTGCCCGAGCCGGTGGGGGCCGCGAGGAGCACCCCGCGGCCCTCCTCGATCTCGCGGCAGGCCCGGGCCTGGAAGTCGTCGAGGGCGAACTCGTAGCCGGCGGTGAAGTCGTGGAAGACGGGGTGCTGCTGGTGGCGGCGGTAGGCGGCGTACCGCTCTGCGGCAGTGGGTTCGTCGGTCATGAGAGGACGGTCAGCGCTCCGGGGACGCACTCGATGGTCAGGGGCAGCGGGCCGAACCGCTCGCCGTCGGCGTAACCGACGATCCCGGGGGCCGCCACCGTGACCCTACGTGCGAGGTGGTGCTCGTACTGCGGGTGGTGGACGTGGGTGCCGGCGAAGAGCTTGGGGTAGGTCCGGACCAGCTCGGGCTTGCTCATCGGCTTGATGACGACCACGTCGAGCAGGCCGTCGTCGAGCAGCGCGCCCTCGGTGATCCGCAGCCCGCCGCCGAAGGAGGGCCCGTTGCCGACCGCGACCAGCATCGCGGACAGGTTCCGGGTCTCGCCGTCCAGGTCGAGGGTGTAGGGCAGCGGCTCGAAGGTGCGCAGCTCGGCCAGCGTGGCGAGGTTGTAGCGCATCTGCCCCTTGGGCCAGCGCATCCGGTTGGCCCGCTCGTTGACGATCGCGTCGAACCCCGCCGCCATCACCGTCGCGTAGTAGCGACCGCCGACGCGGGCCAGGTCGATCGTGCGGGTGGTGCCCGCCAGCACCCGCCGCGCGGCCGCCTCGGGGTCGTTGCGCGGCAGGTCGACGTAGCGGGCGATGTCGTTGCCGGTGCCGGCCGGGATCATGCCGAGCGGGATGCCGGTGCCGCCGACCGCCTGCAGCGCCAGGTTGACCATGCCGTCGCCCCCGCACACCACCAGCGCGTCCACCCCGCCCGCGACCGCCTCCCGCGCCAGGTCGAGCGCCTCGTCCGCGTCGCGTCCGACGTACGCCTGGACCCGCACCCCCGCCTCCCGCAGCACCGCCATCGCCGCCAGCGCCGCCCTCGCCCCGCGCCCCTTCCCGGCCGTGGGGTTGGTCAGGAGGGCGATCTCGCGCAGCTGCGTGGACACGTGGGCGAGCCTAGTCCCGCCCCCGCCCCCCACCCCGCCGCTCCCGCTCCTCCCCCGGCCCCGGCTTGCGGTTGGTGACCAAACCGCGGCCCCCGGTGGCTGGGGCGCTGCGGTTGGGGACCAAACCGCAGCGCGGCTGTCTTGGATCCTGCGGTTGGTGACCAATCCGCTGCCTGATCGGCACGGCCGCTGCGGTTGGTGACCGATCCGCTCGCCCCCGGCGGCTGTGCTGCGGTTGGTGACCAATCCGCTCACCGCCCGACCCCCACGCTGCGGTTGGGGACCAATCGGCACACCGCCCGACCCCCACGCTGCGGTTGGGGACCAATCGGCACACCGCGCGGCTCCTGCTCTGCGGTTGGTGACCAAACCGCAGCAGTCAGTCGCCGATCCGGAGGTGGACGGCGAACCGTTCGGGCGTACCACCGACGGCCTTGGCCAGCCGCCCGAGCGCGTCGAGCGCGCGATCGGCGGAGAAGGCGGTGCCGGGCACCAGCAGGGTGAGCCGCCCGTCGTACGCCGCCACGTGCACCTGGCCGTGCACCCAGGCCTGGTGGGTGGCCAGCCGGGTCCGGTCGTCGGCGACCGCCGCCGGGAAGGCGACGTCGACCGCCAGCAGGTCGCAGGCCAGCTGGTGGCCGGCGGGCTCGGTCAGGCAGCCCTGGACGCGGTGGCTGGTCCGCAGGCCCGACTCCGCGGCCCAGGTCACCTCCGAGTCCCCCAACCAGTCGGGGAGGTCGAAGGGATCGAGCTCGGTGGGGCCGTGGGTCACAGCGCCGAGATCTGGTCCGGCGGGAGCACCTCGGCGCGACGTCGGGCGCGGCGGCGGTCGTTGAAGCGGGCGATCTGCTCGGAGATGAGGAAGAGCACCACCATCGGGATGGCCATGAACGTCATCGTGAAGGGGTCCGCCGAGGGAGTGGCGATCGCGGCGAACACGAAGGTCCCGAGGATGATCCACGGCCGATGGGCGCCCAGCGCCTTGCCGCTGACGATCCCGGCCATGTTCAGCAGCACGACGAACAGCGGGATCTCGAAGGCGATGCCGAAGACGATGAGCGTGCGGCTGAAGAAGGTGAGGTAGTCGTTGAAGTCGACGAGGTTCACGACGCCCTCGGGGTTGAAGCCGATCAGGATCTCCAGCCCCTTGGGCAGGGTGACGTAGCCCAGCCACACACCGCCCAGGAAGAGCGGCCCCGCGACGGCGGTGAAGATCCGGGTCCACTTCCGCTCCCGGGTGTTCAGCCCCGGGACCACGAAGGCCCACATCTGGTAGAGCCACAGCGGCGCCGTGCCGACGACCGCAGCCAGCCCGCACAGCTTGAAGTAGAGCAGCAGGCCGCCCCCGGCACCGCTCGTGGTGGCCTCGGTGCTGCCGTCGGGCAGGGCGTTCTGAGCACGCGCGTACGGCGTCTGCACGAGGTCGAGGAGCTGCTGGAAGAAGACGAGCGAGACGATGAGCCCCACCAGCAGGATCACGGCCACCTTGAGGATGCGCGCGCGCAGCTCACGCAGGTGGTCCGACAGCGCCATCCGGCCATCGGGACCGACGGGGTGGATGGGACTGCCCACGAAGAGCTTGACGACGCTCGACAGGGCCATGGCTCAGTCGTCGTGAGGGTCGATGAGGGTCAACGGGAGCGCGCGCGCACTCAGCCGTTGAGGGTGTCGCGCCGTGGCTCGCCGGCCGGGGTCTCGGTCGTGCCCGCGGGCGGCAGCTCACCGGGCGGCGTGGGCGACGGCGGGGGTGAGGCCGGCGGCGTCGCAGTCTCGTCCGCCGCGTCGTCGTCGCGCAGGCCCTTGGTCTCGGCCTTGAAGATCCGCAGCGCCTGACCGGTGCCGCGAGCCAGCTCGGGCAGCTTGGCCGCACCGAAGATCAGGACGACGACCACCAGGATGACGAGCCACTCGGCACCCTGCGGCATCCCCAGCATGGGGTTGAAGTTCATGACGACCTCTCAGTTCGGGACAGACGCCTCAATCGTACGCGGCGGCTGCGCATAGAGGTCCAGAGCGCCCCGCGCGGCGACGATGAGGGCCTCAGCCACCTCGCTCGGCGCGAGCACCTGGGCGTGCGGGGCCAGCCGGAGCAGCAGCCGGAGCAGCCAGCGCCGGTCGGCCACGAGCAGGTCCACCTCCACGACCCCGCCGCGACGGGTCCGGACCGCCTCGACCGGGTAGTACTCGGTGACCCAGCGCGCCGGAGCAGCCAGGCGCAGCGTCACCCGCTCGAGGTCCTCGGACCGGTCGAAGAGCCCGGCGGCCAGGTCCCGGGGCGGGGCCGCCTCGGTGGAGATCCGCGAGGCCAGCACCTGTGCTTCGTGGATCCGGTCCAGGCGGAACAGCCGCGGCGCCTCCGCGCTGTGGCACCACGCGTCGAGGTAGGCGAGACCGCCCGCCGTCACCACGCCGCGGGGGTCGACGACCCGGTCGGAGCGCTCGTCGCGACTCGGTACGTAGTAGGCCAGGCGCACCTGGCGCTGCTGCTGGGCGGCGGAGCGCAGCCGGTCGGCCAGGACGATCTGGTCGACGTCGGCACTCGTGGTGCCGGGGTCGATGCGGGTGGACTCGGGTCCGGCCGACGCGGCGGCCTCGAGCTTGCCCAGCGCCCGGTCGACGACCTCGCGGGTGGCCGGCTCGGTGGTGTCGCGCAGCGCGCGCAGCGCCACGATCATCGCCGACGCCTCGGTGACCGTCAGGCGCAGCGGGCGTGCGAGGTAGTCGGCGTTCGATATCCGGATCATCCCGTCGGCGACCGGGTCGCCCTCCTCGGACTGCAGGGCGTCGAGGTCGACGTCGATGAGGTCGTCGGGGTAGCCACCGGGCAGCCCTACCAGGAAGAGGACCTTGAGGTCGCGCAGGAGCTGGTCCGGCGAGACCCCCAGGGTGGCCGCGGCCTCCCCCAGGCGCATCTGACCGTGGACGTGGAGCAACGGGACGAGGGTGAGCAGCCGGGACACCTGGTCACGGGCCCCCTGCGGCGCGGGCGCGGTCACGCCAGGACCTGCTGCAGCCGCGAGACGACCTCGTCGCGCACCGAGGCGGGCTCGAGGACCACCACGTCGGTCCCGAAGCCGAGCACCTCCTCGGCCAGTCCGAACGGTCCGGAGGTCATCTCCAGGAGGTCCCAGGTCGTCCGGTCATCGGGGCCGGGTACGTCGGTCTCGACCCGGTCGGCGGCCCGCCGCAGCGGCCACGCCGCCCCGGCGCGGGCCAGGACCACCGCGGGTTCGGTGGTCCGCGGCGGGGCCAGGCGGCGCGAGACCTCCTTGACGTCGACACCGGGCGGGATGTCGTAGGAGCCGGGCGATCCGTCCCGCTGCACCTCGCCGCGTACCCGGGAGAGGCGGAAGACGCGCTCGGCCCCCCGGTCGGTGTCCAGGCCCACGGCGTACCAGCGGCCGGCGTACCGGGTGACTCCCCAGGGCTGGAGGTGGCGGGTGGTCGCTCGGGCCCGGCCCGAGCGCACGTAGTCGAACGCGAGCGGCGTCCGCTCGCAGACGGCCTCCCAGAAGACCTCGAACGCCGGCTCCTCGGCCGCCAGCCGCGGCTGGGCGATGTCGAGCGCACCGGGGTCCACGTCGATCCCCGCGGCCGTCAGCTTGCGGACGGCCTCGGTGGTGGCCTTCGCCAGCGTCGCGTGCTCCCACACGCGGGTGGCGAGCCCGACCACGGCTGCCTCGTCGGGCTCGAGGTCGATGGCCGGCAGGGCGAAGCGGTCGGGCCGCACGCGGTAGCCGGGCTCGTCGTCGAAGTACTTGTCCAGGTGTCCGACCTCGACCGGGACGCCGAGGCTGCGCAGCTCCTCCTTGTCGCGCTCGAACATCTTCTCGAACGCCTCGGAGGAGGAGTCGGGGTAGACGATCCGGCGGATCCGCTCCTTGGCCACGTAGTGACGCTGGACCAGGAGCATGATGAGCAGGTTGAGCAGCCGCTCGCTCTTGTCCGTGGTCATGCCCCGATCCTGCCAGCCCGGCCGCGGCGGGTGCTCAGGCGGCAGCCAGGATGTCGACCACGAAGTAGATCGCGTCGGTGCCCTTGATCTTGGCCTCGGGGTTGCCCTGCTCGCCGTAGCCCAGCGCCGGCGGGATGGCCAGGACGACTCGGCTGCCGACAGTCTGGCCCACCAGACCCTGGTCCCAGCCCTGGACGACCGCCCCTGCCCCGATGGGCGTCTCGTAGGGCTCCTTGCTGAAGCTCTCGTCGAAGGGCTGCCCCGCGCCGTACACCTGACCCAGGTAGTTGACCGTGATCGTCTGGCCCGCGGTCACCTTGGCGCCCTCGCCCTTGATCAGCGCAGCGACCTGCAGGTCCTCTGTCGGCTCAGGGGTGCCGGCGAAGCGGAAGCCGACCGGCTCCCCCTTCTCGAACTGGAGCTTCGGGACCCAGCCGGGCGCCTTCTGCTGGGCGCCCTGGGGCTTGGTCAACGGTGCCGCGGACTTGCTCATCACGTCGACCACGATCAGCACGGAGTCGAGGTTGCCGATGCCGAGGTCGGGGTTGCCGACCTCGCCGAACATCTCCTCGGCCGAGCCGATGACCGCGACCCGGGAGCCGACGGTCGTCCCGGGCAGCGCGCTGCCGAAGATCGGGTCGTCGTCGGCCACGGTGACCGCCTCGGGCCCGCCGCTGTCCTTGTCGTACGTCGAGAGCGTCTGCTTCTGGTCGTAGCCGTTGAAGAAGGTGTAGTTGAGCGAGACCTTGTCGCCCGTGGCGAGCTCGTCACCGTCGCCCTCGCTGAGGGTCTCGGCCTCGACCTCGTCGGCCTTCATCCGACCCTCCCACTCGACCTTGGGGGCCTTGCCGAAGCCGCCCGAGACCGTGAAGGCGTCGAAGCCGGCGACGGCGTCCCCGTCGCCGGCGGTCACGACCTCGCCGCCACAGGCGCTCAGCACGGTCAGGGACAGCGTGGCGACGAACAGGGGGGCGGAGCGACGGAGACGTCGGAGCACGAGACTCACCTTCGGGGACGGGACGTGGGGCACGGCGCGGGTCACCTTACAAGGGCCGGCTGAGAGCCCGATGAGGTCGGGTCACATCCCGTCGATGAGCCGCTGCACCCGCTCGTCGTACGCCCGGAACGGGTCCTTGCACAGGACCGTGCGCTGGGCCTGGTCGTTGAGCTTGAGGTGCACCCAGTCGACGGTGAAGTCGCGGCGGCGCTCCTGGGCGCGGCGGATGAACTCCCCGCGCAGCCGGGCCCGGGTCGTCTGCGGCGGCACCGACTTGGCCTCGAAGATCTTCAGGTCGGTGGTCACCCGGGCGACCATGCCGCGCTTCTCGAGCAGGTAGTAGAGCCCGCGGCCGCGGTGGATGTCGTGGTAGGCCAGGTCCAGCTGGGCGATCCGGGCGTGCCCCAGCGGGAGGCCGTGCTTGGCGCGGTAGCTGTCGATGAGCTTCCACTTGATGACCCAGTCGATCTCGCGGTCGACCAGTCCGAGGTCGTCGGACTCGATCGCCTTCAGCCCGCGCTCCCACAGGTCCAGGGCCGCCTCGATGACCGGCGTGCTGATGCCGCGCCGGTCGACGAAGTCGCGGGCCTTGCCGAGGTACTCACCCTGGATGTCGAGCGCGCTGGCCTCGCGGCCGTTGGCCAGGCGCACCTTGCGCCGGCCGGTGACGTCGTGGGAGATCTCGCGGATGGCGCGGATGGGGTTCTCCATGGTGAGGTCGCGCATCACCACGCCCTCCTCGATCATCCGCAGCACGAGGTCGCAGCTGGCGACCTTGAGCATCGTGGTCGTCTCGCTCATGTTGGAGTCACCGACGATCACGTGCAGCCGGCGATACTTCTCGGCATCCGCGTGCGGCTCGTCGCGGGTGTTGATGATCGGCCGGCTCCGGGTGGTGGCGCTGCTGACCCCCTCCCAGATGTGCTCGGCGCGCTGGCTGACGCTGTACGCCGCCCCGCGCGGGCTCTGCGAGACCTTGCCGGCACCCACCACGATCTGGCGCGTCACCAGGAACGGGATCAGGATGTCGGCCAGCCGGGAGAACTCGCCCCCGCGGCCGACCAGGTAGTTCTCGTGGCAGCCGTAGGAGTTGCCGGCCGAGTCGGTGTTGTTCTTGAACAGGTAGATCTCGCCGGCGATGCCCTCGTCGTGCAGCCGCTGCTCGGCGTCCAGGAGCAGCCCCTCCAGCACCCGCTCCCCCGCCTTGTCGTGGGCCACCAGCTCGGCGATGTCGTCGCACTCGGGCGTCGCGTACTCGGGGTGGCTGCCGACGTCGAGGTAGAGCCGGGCGCCGTTGCGGAGGAACACGTTGCTGCTGCGGCCCCAGCTGACGACCTTGCGGAACAGGTAGCGAGCCACCTCGTCGGGGCTCAGGCGACGCTGTCCCTTGAACGTGCACGTGACGCCGTACTCGTTCTCGATGCCGAAGATCCGCCGGTCCACGGTTGCAGCCTAGGCCCTGATCGGTTGGGTGAGCCGTGATCACCGCCGCTTCGGCGGCGGTTTGGTCCCCAACCGCACGCCGGACCGCTCGGCTACGCGGCGCGTGGCCAGTCGCAGACACCCATGGCACGCTGCCAACGGTTCATGAGCCGGCGGCGTCCGGTCTCGGAGTACAACGACTCGGCCACCATGCGGTTCCACAGCTCCAGCCGACGCTGATCGTGGGGACGACCCAGGGCCCGGTCGATCTCGTGCATCGTCACCCCGGGGTGGTTGATGAGGTCATCGAGCGTGAAGCCCTTACGCACGTACCCCGTGCCGTCCCAGGCCCGCTCGCGTCGCAGGTCGGTCCGGTGCTGGCGCTTGTTGCGATGCACTTCGCCGTCGTACTCGTGGACGAACCGGGTGCCGCACACGAGCAGGTCGCCGCGCCCGAGGAACGTACCCTGGTCGTCGAAGAGGTCCTCTTGCGCGTTCACGGCGATCTCGATGGTGTCGTGGAAGAGGTGCAGGAGGCACTCCCCCGCCGATTCGGACTTGGGGCAGGCGCGTCCCCACGCCGCTCGCAGCCGCACGACCCCGGGCCGGCGGCTGTCGAGGATGGCCTCCATCCGGTCGACGTCGATGTGCCCCAGCGCCAGTGCTGACTCGATGAGCACCGTGAGGTCCACGACTCCCAGGTCCCGCGCACAGCGCAGCATGATCTCCTCCGGCCGGTCCACCGGTAGCCCGCGCGCGCGGCCCACCTCGAGGTCGCTGCGCAGCCGCGAGCAGATCAAGCCTGGCCGGCGAGGCCGGGACACGTCGCCCCGTACCGCGGCGAAGACCGGGACCTGCTCGGGCAGCGCGGGAAGCCACCACCCCAGAAGGACCGCCGCCGTCAGGTGCGTGAAGACGGCGCCGTCGGGAAGCACGAGCAGCCACGCCTCGAGGTCGCGGCGAAGCTCCTCGTCCGGCGCGAGTCCCTCGCGTACTGGCACGAAGAGCCCGTGGCTCACGCGGCGCCAGCCTCTGAGTCGGATCTCGCCGCGCAGCGGCTGTCCGTGCCGCGCGGCCTGGCCTATGGTCGTCTGCTCCATCGCGTCAGGCTGCCCCGATCCAGCCTTCGAAGCGCTGTGCAGCGGCCACCCTGTGGACGAGACGCACGGCGTAGCGGCCTGTGGACGGTTGGCGGGCTCGACGGCTGATCGCCGCGCGGCTGGAAGCGCGACGGTTTGGTCACCAACCACAACCTAGAGGGCTTCATCGGTGCCGTTTGGTCACCAACCGCGCAATCGATGCGCGTGGACTGCGGTTGGTGACCAAACGGCCGGCGGTCGGGCCGGCTACCGGTGAGGGCGGGAGTGCTCAGGAGTCGTCGGAGACCGGTGGCGCCACGGGAGGCTCTGCCGAGGGGTCGGTCGGCGCAGCGGGCTGGGCCTCCGCAGGGCTCGGCGCGCCGGCCGATGGACCCTCCGGCTCCGCTCCGGCCCCATCGCCCCCAGCCGCAGCCTCGGTGCTATCGGTGCTATCGGTGCTATCGGTGGCCCCGGCTGCCGGGGTCGTCTGGCCACGGTCACCGAGCAGGGTCTCGAGCCGCTGGGGCACGATCCGCGCGAACTTGCGGGGCTGGGTGCGGGTGCGGTCGAGGAAGGCGACCTCGATGCCGGAGGTAGGGATGACGCGGTCCTCGCTCTGGGAGTGGCCCAGCGCGGCCACCGCCATGCGGAGCGCCTCGTCGAGGGCAGCGCCCTCGCGGTAGTGCTCCTCGAGGTAGGCCGTCACCGTCTCGGCGTCGCCGCCCATCACGGCGTACCCGTGCTCGTCGGCGACCCGGCCCTCGTAGGTGAGGCGGTAGATCTGGTCGGAGGCGGCCGTGTCGCCGATCTCGGCGACGAAGAGCTCGACCTCGTAGGGCTTCTCGCCGCCGGAGGAGAAGATCGTGCCCAGCGTCTGCGCGTAGGCGTTGGCCAAGCCGCGCCCGGTGACGTCGCGCCGGTCGTAGGCGTAACCCCGCATGTCGGCCAGGCGGACGCCGGCGATGCGCAGGTTCTCGAACTCGTTGTAGCGGCCCACGGCCGCGAAGGCGATCCGGTCGTAGATCTCGGAGACCTTGTGCAGCGCCTGCGAGGGGTTCTCGGTGACGAACAGGACGCCGTCGGCGTACTGGACCACGACCAGCGAGCGTCCTCGGGCGATGCCCTTGCGGGCGAAGTCCGCCCGGTCCTTCATCAGCTGCTCGGGCGAGACGTAGAACGGCATGCTCATCAGCGATCACCTCCCGTGGTGGTGCCGCCGGTGAGCGGGGCGGCCGGTCCGTCGGGACGCGACATCCGCCCGGCGATCACCCGGTCGGCGATCTCGGCGACGACCGCGTCGTCGAGCCGACGCCCGCCCTCGGCGGTGATCACGCGGATCACCGGGAAGATGCGGCGGGTCAGGTCGGGTCCGCCGGTGGCGGAGTCGTCGTCGGCGGCGTCGTAGAGCGCCTGGATGACCGCGGTCGCGCACTCGGTCTCCGTGAGGTCCTCGCGGTACAGCTTCTTCAAGGAGCCCTTCGCGAACAGCGAGCCGGAGCCGACGGAGAAGAACGCGGTCTCCTCGTAGCGGCCGCCGGTCACGTCGTAGCTGAAGATCCGACCCTGGCCGGAGGACATGTCGAAGCCGGCGAAGAGGGGTACGACGGCCAGCCCCTGCATCGCCAGCCCGAGGTTGTTGCGGATCAGCGTGGCCAGGCGGTTGGCCTTGCCGTCGAGCGAGAGCGTGGTGCCCTCGATCTTCTCGTAGTGCTCCAGCTCCACCTGGAACAGCCGGACCATCTCCACCGCGATGCCCGCGCTGCCGGCGATGCCGACCGCGGAGAACTCATCGGCCGGGAAGACCTTCTCGATGTCGCGCTGGGCGATGATGTTGCCCATCGTGGCGCGCCGGTCTCCCGCGATCAGCACCCCACCGGGGAAGGTGGCGGCCACGATCGTGGTGCCGTGCGGCGCGAGGTCACCGGCGTGGACGCTGCTGCCCTGCGGGACCGCTCGGCGACCGGGGAGCAGGTCGGGAGACTGCTCGGCGAGGAAGTCGCTGAACGACGCGGTGCCCGGCTGCAGGAACGAGGCCGGGAGTCGCGGCTGGCTCATTCGCCGCCCTTCTGGATGAACGACTTCACGAAGTCCTCGGCGTTGGACTCCAGCACCTCGTCGATCTCGTCGAGGATGGCGTCGATGTCGTCGTCGAGGGCTTCCTTGCGCTCGGCCACGTCGGTCTCGGGGGCGGTCTCGACCGCTTCCTCTGTCTCGCTCGACTTCCGCGGCTGCTTCTGCTCCTGGGCCATGCTCCGACCCTATCCATTGATCGGTCAGGACGGAGCCAGGACGCCCCGCGCGTACGTCGGAGCGTCCATCCGTGGTGGGTCAGCCGGCGCTGGTCAGCCGGAGCTTGTCAGCCGGCGCTGGTCAGCTGGAGCGGGTCAGCGCGGTGAACAGCGCCTCCGCGGTCTCGCAGCGGTCGAGCAGCTCGCCCACGTGCGCCTTGCTGCCCCGCAGCGGGTCGATGGTCGGCACCCGCTGCAGCGACTCTCGGCCGGGCAGGTCGAAGATGACGGAGTCCCACGAGGCGGCGGCGACGTGCTCGGCGTACTTCTCCAGGCAGCGGCCGCGGAAGTAGGCGCGGGTGTCCTCCGGCGGGTCGTGCATGGCGCTCTCGACCGCGCTGTCCTCCAGCAGCCGCTCGATCCGGCCCATCCGCACGAGCCGGTGGTAGAGGCCCTTCTCGGGACGGATGTCGGAGTACTGGTAGTCGATGAGCTGCAGCTTGGCGTCGTCCCAGTCGAGGCCGTCGCGCTCGCGGTACTGCTCGAGCAGCTTCAGCTTGGCGACCCAGTCGAGCTCGGAGGCCAGCGACATCGGGTCGCGCTCGAGCCGGTCGAGGACCGACTCCCAGCGGGTCAGCACGTCGAGGGTCTGCGCGTCGGCGTCGGCGCCGTAGCGGTCCTCGACGTACTTCTTGGCGAGGTCGAGGTACTCGAGCTGGAGCTGGATGGCGGTCAGGGTCCGGCCGTCGGTGAGCGTGATCGTCTGCCGCAGGCTCGGGTCGTGCGAGACCGCGCGCAGGGCGGCGACAGATCCCTCGACCGTGAGGTCGCGGGTGATGAACCGGTCCTCGATCATCGAGAGCACCAGGGCGGTCGTGCCGACCTTGAGGTACGTCGAGATCTCGGCCAGGTTGGCGTCGCCGATGATGACGTGCAGGCGGCGGTACTTCTCGGGATCGGCGTGCGGCTCGTCGCGGGTGTTGATGATCGGGCGCTTCAGCGTCGTCTCGAGCCCGACCTCGACCTCGAAGTAGTCGGCGCGCTGGCTGACCTGGAAGCCGTGCTCGCGCCCGTCCTGCCCGATGCCGACCCGACCGGCCCCACAGAACACCTGGCGGCTGACGAAGAACGGCGTCAGGTGTCGCACGATGTCGGCGAACGGCGTCGAGCGCCGCATCAGGTAGTTCTCGTGGGCGCCGTAGGAGGCGCCCTTGTTGTCGGTGTTGTTCTTGTAGAGCACGATCGGCGCGCCGCTGGGCATGGTGGCGGCCCGCCGGGCGGCGTCGAGCATCACCTGCTCACCCGCCTTGTCCCACCTGACCAGCGCCAGGGGGTTGGTCACCTCGGGCGTGGAGAACTCCGGGTGAGCGTGGTCGACGTACAGCCGGGCGCCGTTGGTGAGGATGATGTTGGCCAGGCCGAGGTCCTCGTCGGTCAGCTGGCTCGGGTCGGCGATCTGGCGCGACATGTCGAAGCCGCGGGCGTCGCGCAGCGGCGACTCCTCCTCGAAGTCCCACCGCGCCCGCCGCGCCCGGACCGTGGCCGAGGCGTAGGCGTTGACGACCTGGGAGGAGGCGACCATGGGGTTGGCCAACGGCTGCCCCTGCACCGAGATGCCGTACTCGACCTCGGCGCCCATCACTCGGCGCACGCTCATGGTCTCGAGCGTACGCGGCGCGGGGCGTCCTACCTGCGGCGCATGACCATCTGGGCGAGGAAGATGATGGCGAGGACGACGAGGACGATGAGCAGGATCTTCATGGGGGTTCCTCCCGGATCGGGCCCACCCGAGGTGGCGGGCGACCCATGCCTACCATGCGGTGTGACCACCATCGAGCGTCCTGGTCTCTGGGAACGGCGTGTCGTTCCTCGGCTCGTCGAGCTCTCGCTGAAAGGACGCGACGTCGGTGAGCTGCGCCGCCGTACGTGCGCCGACCTGCACGGCCGGGTGCTCGAGCTGGGCTTCGGCAGCGGCCTGAACACGCGCTTCTACCCCGACGGCGTCGACGTGGTCGAGGCGGTGGAGCCCTCCGACCTGGGCTGGGAGCTCTCCGAACGGCGGCGGCGGCGCTCCCCCGCCCCGGTGCAGCGCGTCGGCCTCGACGGGCAGCGGCTGGCGGTCCCCGGCACGACGTACGACGCGGTGCTGTGCACCTTCACCCTGTGCACGATCCCCGACCCGCAGCTGGCGCTCTCCGAGGTACGTCGGGTCCTGCGCCGCGGCGGTGCGCTGCACTTCGTCGAGCACGGACTGGCCCCCACGGACACCGTGCAGCGCTGGCAGCGGCGCCTCGAGCCGCTGCAACGCCGGGTGGCCGGTGGGTGCCACCTCACCCGCGACGTCCCGGCGCTGCTGCGGGCGGCCGGGTTCGAGCTCGAGCGGTCGCATGCGGCCTACCTCCCGGGGCCTCGGCCGGCGCGCCCCTGGTCCTACGTGGTCGACGGGCTGGCGCGGGTGCGCTGATAGCCGGGCGCGCCAGCTCGGGCGGTCGGTCGGCCCGCGTGCGGTTGGTGACCAAACCGCAGCTGCCGCGGCGTCGCAGTGCGGTTGGTGACCAAACCTCGGCTCGCGGGCACCGAGAACTGCGGTTGGTGACCAAACCGCCCAGAGACCTCGGGCGGCTTCGGACCGCCCGCCCGGCCCACTCTGGGCCGCGAGCGACCTAGAGGTACTGACCGGTGTTCGACACCGTGTCGATCGACCGCCCCGGCTCGGTGCCCTGCTTGCCGGTGATGAGCGTGCGGATGAAGACGATCCGCTCGCCCTTCTTGCCCGAGATGCGCGCCCAGTCGTCGGGGTTGGTGGTGTTGGGGAGGTCCTCGTTCTCCTTGAACTCATCGACGCAGGCCTGCAGCAGGTGGGAGACGCGCAGCCCGCGCTGGTCGTGCTCGAGGAAGTCCTTGATCGCCATCTTCTTGGCCCGGTCGACGATGTTCTGGATCATCGCGCCGGAGTTGAAGTCCTTGAAGTACAGGACCTCCTTGTCGCCGTTGGCGTAGGTCACCTCGAGGAACCGGTTCTCCTCGGTCTCGGTGTACATCCGCTCGACAGTGGCCCGGATCATGCCGGCCACGCAGGCGTCGCGGTCTCCCCGGAACTCGCCGAGGTCGTCGGCGTGCAGCGGGAGGCTCGGGACGAGGTACTTGCTGAAGATGTCGCGCGCGGACTCCGCGTCGGGACGCTCGATCTTGATCTTCACGTCGAGCCGGCCGGGGCGCAGGATCGCGGGGTCGATCATGTCCTCGCGGTTGGAGGCGCCGATGACCAGGACGTTCTCGAGCAGCTCGACGCCGTCGATCTCGCTGAGCAGCTGGGGGACGATGGTGTTCTCGACGTCGGAGGAGACGCCCGACCCGCGGGTGCGGAACAGCGAGTCCATCTCGTCGAAGAACACGATGACCGGCGTGCCCTCACTGGCCTTCTCCCGGGCCCGTTGGAAGACCAGGCGGATGTGCCGCTCGGTCTCGCCGACGTACTTGTTGAGCAGCTCGGGGCCCTTGATGTTGAGGAAGTAGGACTTGCCCTCCTGGCCGGTCTTGGCCGCGACCTTCTTGGCCAGCGAGTTCGCGACCGCCTTGGCGATCAGCGTCTTGCCGCACCCGGGAGGCCCGTAGAGCAGCACGCCCTTGGGCGGCTTGAGCTGGTGCTCGGTGAAGAGCTCGGGGTGCAGGTAGGGCAGCTCGACCGCGTCGCGGATCTGGTCGATCTGGTTGACCAGCCCACCGATCGACTCGTAGTCGATGTCGGGGACCTCCTCGAGGACCAGCTCCTCGACCTCGGACTTGGGGACCACCTCGTAGACGTGGCCCGCCCGCGACTCCAGCAGCAGCGAGTCGCCGGCACGCAGGGTGGTGCCTCGCAGCGGCTCCGCCAGGCGTACGACGCGCTCCTCGTCGGCGTTGGCGATGACCAGGGCGCGCTCGCCGTCGGCGAGCAGCTCCTTGAACATCACGACCTCGCCGACCTCCTCGAAGGACAGCGCCTCGACGACGTTGAGGGCCTCGTTGAGCATGACCTCCTGGCCGCGGTGCAGCGCGTCGAGGTCGACGTTGGGGCTCACGCTGACCCGCAGCTTGCGGCCTCCGGTGAAGACGTCGACGGTCTCGTCGTCGTTGCGGGTCAGGAAGGTGCCGAAGCCGGCCGGCGGCTGCGCGAGCCGGTCGACCTCCTCCTTGAGCTTCATGATCTGGTCGCGGGCCTCGCGCAGGGTCTCCGCGAGGCGCTCGTTCTGGGCCGTGAGCCCGGCGAGCGAGCGCTGGGCGTCGGCGAGCCGGAGCTCTACGCCACGGCCGGACGACGGCGACTCCGAGAGTCGGCGCCGGAGGTCGGTGACCTCGGCCTCAAGAAAGCGCACCTGGGTCTCGAGCTCTGCGCTCGAGCGCCCGGTCGGGCCCGATCCGCTGTCCATGGACGACATGAGCATCACCTCCTGCCCTGATGACCCTACCGGTGAGGTGGCAACGCGGAAGGGCAAGCGGCGCCGGTCTAGGTCACGTTTTCGGCACAGGTCGGTAGCGGGCGGCGAAGTTGCGCAGGATCGTCATCGGGTGGGCGACCTCGACCGCCCGGGAGAGTCGCGACAGCTCCGCGACCTCCGAGGGCTCGAAGTAGCCGAAGGTGGCGTACACCGCGATCCGGGTCAGCACCCCGGCCAGGTCGAGCTCTGGGTGGAACTGCGTGGCGTAGACGTGCTGGCCCACTCGGAACGCCTGCACCGGGCACGCCCCGGAGGTGGCCAGCACCGTCGCGTGCTCGGGCGCCCGGCTGAGCGCCTCCTTGTGACCGCCGTACGCCGCGAAGTCCCGAGGCAGCCCGGCGAACAACGGGTCGCTCATGCCGGCCTCGGTCAGCGAGACCGACAGCGGGCCGACCGGTTCGGGGTGGGCCCGGTCGATGACGCCGCCCTGGTGGCCGCCGAGCGTGCCGATGCCGTAGCAGGCACCCAGGAACGGGAAGTCGGCTTCGACGACCCGGTCGAGCAGCCGGGCGAGGTCCTGCTCGGTCTGCCGCTGCGCCGGTGACTTGACCGCCTCGGCGTCCGAGACCGTGAAGGCGCCGCCACCCAGGATGATGCCGGCCCAGCGGTCGAGGTCCCCGACGTCCCACGCCCGCTCCCCCAGCTGAACCCGCTCGAGCCCGGCGTCGTCGACGCCGAGGAACCTCCGGAAGGCGGCGTGCTCCTCCTGCGCGGCGCGCTCCTCGGCGCGGATCGAGAGGAGCAGGAACGGTTTGGTCACAATCCGGTGCCTTCGCCCTCGACCCTGGGGGTGCCGGCCGGTGCGTCGGAGGGAGCGGGTACGTCGGCGACAGGGGTGGGTACGTCGGCCGGTCGCGGTCCGGTGTAGTCAGGGCCGTAGGCGCCCGGAGCCGGTCGTCGCTTCTTCAGCGGGGGTCGCTCACCCGGCGCCATCCGGCGCGCGGTGATCAAGAAGGCGGTGTGCCCGATCATCGAGTGGCCAGGACGCACGGCCAGCCCCTCGAGGTGCCACTCGCGCACCAGCGACTCCCACGCGTGCGGCTCTGCGAAGCCACCGTGGACGCGCACGGTCTCCGCGAAGCGGGAGAGCTGGGTGGTGGTGGCGACGTACGCGCAGACGATGCCGCCCGGGCGCAGGGCGTCGGCCGCGGCGTCGAGACAGTCCCAGGGCGCCAGCATGTCGAGGATGATGCGGTCGCACCGCTCACCGGAGGCCGGCAGCTCGACGGCCAGGTCACCGAGCGTGAGGCTCCACGCCGGGTGCTTCTCCTCGCCCGAGGTGCCGAAGAACTGGCCCACGTTGCGGCGGGCGACCTCGGCGAACTCCTCGCGCACCTCGTACGACGACACCCGACCGTGTGGTCCCACGGCGCGCAGCAGCGAGCAGGTCAGGGCCCCCGACCCGACCCCGGCCTCGACCACGTCGGCGCCGGGAAAGATGTCGGCCATCGCCACGATCTGGGCCGCGTCCTTGGGGTAGACCACGGCGGCGCCCCGCGGCATCGAGACGACGTACTCGGAGAGGAGCGGTCGGAAGACGAGGTACTGACCGCCGGCCGAGGAGGTGACGGTGAACCCCTCCTCGCGTCCGATCAGCTCGTCGTGCTCGAGATGTCCCCGGTTGGAGAAGAACCGCTTGCCCGCCTCGAGGCAGAAGTTGTTGCGGCGACCCTTCGCGTCCACCAGCCGTACCCACTCACCGGCCCGCAGCGGACCTCGGTGGACGCCCGACCAGGCCTGGGGGTCCACGTCGGGCGTGGATGCGGCGGCTGCGGGCGGCGCGCCGGCGGCATCAGCGCGGCTGGGGTGCCCGGACGTCTCGTCGGGTGTGTCGTCGGGTGCGGGGAGATCGTGGGTCACGGGCGGCACCGTACTCGTCCGGCGGCCCGGGCTCCGCCTCGCGGGCAGTCGGGAGCGGGCGGGTTTGGTCACCAACCGCTGCTCCCGGCCCCCCTGCACGGCCGTTTGGTCACCAACCGCAGTCCGGCGGCTGGTCCGTCGCGGTTTGGTCACCAACCGCATCCAGGGGCGGGCCCCACTGCGGTTTGGTCACCAACCGCAACCAGGACGCCGATTCTCGTGCGGTTGGTGACCAAACCGCAGCGCCCTGGCGCTCAGCCGGCGCGGAAGGCGCGGTCGACGTCGGAGGCGGCGAGGACGCCGTAGATGCGGCCGTCGTCCTCCAGCAGCACGTACTCGTGCGCGGGGGTGCGGCTCAGGGCCGCGACCAGGGCGTCGCCGCGCAGCTCCACGGGGAGGCTCAGGCCCTCACCGAGGGTGCGGGCCACGGAGGAGACGGGGACCCAGGGGCGGCGGTCGTCGGGCACGGCGAGCAGGGCGGTCTCGTTGACCACGCCGACCGGGCGGCCCTCGGCGGTCACGGTGACGATGCTGCCTGCCGCCACCTCCTGGGCGCGTCGGATCGCCTCGGCCAGGGGGAGGTCGTCGGGGACGGCGAGGGTACGTCGCGCGAGGTCGCGGGCGACCAGGTGCGGCACCCGGCGGCGCAGGCGGGCCGAGGTCATCGCGGCCGTCGCGCCGGTCCACAGGAACACCCCGATCACGAAGGCGAGCAGGTAGTCCACCACGTCCGCCGGGCGGCCGAGCAGGGGCTGCTGCAGCAGCGGCCAGGCCACGATGGCCAGCACCGCGGCGACCCGTCCGCCCCAGGCGGCCGCGATCGTCCCGCGGTGCATGTCGCCGGTCAGCCGCCACACCAGCGACTTCAGCACCCGCCCGCCGTCCAGCGGCAGGCCGGGGACCAGGTTGAGCACCCCGATCATCAGGTTGACCGCGGCCAGACCGCCGACGGCCCAGTGCAGCAGCCCGACGGGGAGCAGGAACCACACCCCGAGCGCCGCCGCGCCCACGGCGACGGAGGTCAGCGGCCCCACGGCGGCGATCACCGCCTCCTGGCGCGGGGTACGCGCCTCCCCCTCGATCGAGGTCATCCCCCCGAGGAAGTGCAGCGTGATCGACTCCACCCGGAAGCCGTAGCGGCGCGCGGCGACCGCGTGCGAGGCCTCGTGCAGCAGCACCGAGAGGTAGAGCACGACCGCGAACGCGAACCCGGCGACGTACTTGCCCGACCCCAGGCCCGGCTGCACCACCTCGACGGCCGGGGCCACCACGATCGCGATCAGGCCGGCGACCAGGAACCACGACCGCGACACCAGTACGTCGGACCCGGCGATGGTGCCCACCCGCAGGGTGCCCGGTGGGCGCGGTCGGCGCGCGCTGGTGGGAGGGGAGGACATCGTTCGAGGCTAGCCGAGACCTGGGCCCCCACCACTGTCGGCGGACTCCCCTAGAGTGCGCGAGCAGGAGGAGGACATGCCCGTGCAGCACAGCGACATCGCCGGCACCGCTCCCGCCAGAGTGCCCGACGTGGTGCCCGACGAGGTGCCCGACGAGGTGCCCGGCAAGGTGCCCGACGCGGTGCCCGACGTGGTGCCCGACGTGGTGCCCGGCAAGGTGCCCGGCGCGGTGCCCGACGAGGTGACCGAGTCCGCGGTCGAGGCCGCGGTGGCGGCGGCCTCTCCCGCGGAGACCCTCTCGACCCGGGTCGACGGCGTCGACGTGCTCGGTGCGCTCTCGCCCAGCCGGGCCGGCGACTTCCTGTCCTGCCCGCTGCTCTACCGCTTCCGCAGCATCGACCGGCTGCCCGAGCCGGCCTCCCTCGACGCGGTGCGCGGCACGGTCGTCCACCGGGTCCTCGAGCAGCTCTACGACCTGCCCGCGATCGACCGCACCCCCGCGCAGGCCGCGGGCCTGGTGCGTCCTGCGTGGGAGGAGCTCAGCGCCTCGGAGCCGGAGACGCTGGAGGCCTTCACCCTCGAGGAGGCTCCCGACCTCGACACCTGGCTGGCGTCCTGCCAGGCCGCCGTCCGGCGCTACTTCGACCTCGAGGACCCCCGTCGTCTCGAGCCGGCCGAGCGGGAGCTCTACGTCGAGACGCTCCTGGAGTCCAAGCTGCTGCTGCGTGGCTTCGTCGACCGCGTCGACATCCGGCCCGACGGTGCGATCCGGATCGTCGACTACAAGACCGGCCGCTCCCCGCGCGTCGGCTTCGAGGGCCGGGCCCTGTTCCAGCTGAAGTTCTACGCCCTGGCCATCTGGCGCGAGCGGGGCGTGGTCCCCGAGATGCTGCAGCTGGTCTACCTCGGCGACGGCGAGGTGATCCGCTACGCCCCCGACGTCCAGGACCTCCTCGGCACCCAACGCAAGGTCGAGGCGGTCTGGCGAGCGATCAGCCTGGCTCACGAGACCGGCGAGTGGCAGCCGAGCCCGAGCCGGCTGTGCGGTTGGTGCGCCCACCAGGCTCGCTGCCCGGAGTTCGGGGGCACGCCACCGCCGCCTGCCACCGCCGTTGCCACCGCGGCAGCCTCCACCGCTGCCCGCGCCAGGCTCCGAGGCGGCGCCTGCCTAGTCCTCCGGGTAGAGCACGCAGGCCACCTCGACCCCGCCGGCGCGTCGCAGGCGCGGGTCCTCACCCTCGACGAACCGCACCCGCACCCCGTCGCCCTCGTCGTCCAGGGAAGCCACGCCGGTCCACAGCGGCTCGGTGGGGTTCTCGGTCTTCATCTGCTCGATCAGGCCACGCACCTGCGCCGGGCTGCTGTCGCCCAGGTGCACGTCGACGGCCGGCCGGTCGAGGTGGTCGAGGTCGCCGAGCAGCGCGGCCTCGCCGTCGTACTGCTCGGACTCGGCGTGCGTCCAGTGCTCCTCGACGATCGCGCGCAGGTCACGCGACTCCCACCCGCAGACCGGGGTCGCCTCGGGGCAGCGCGGGTGGAAGGAGCAGCCCAGCGGTGGCTCGGCGGCGTCGGGGATCTCGCCGCGCGGCAGGTCGCGCGCGATCATCCGGTCGGGGTCCGGATCGGGGATCGCCTTGAGCAGCGCCTTGGTGTAGGGGTGCCGGGGGTTGGCGAAGATCTCGGCGGTGGGGCCGATCTCGACGATCCGGCCGAGGTACATGATCGCGATCCGGTCGCAGAAGTACTTCGCCGAGGCCAGGTCGTGGGTGATGTAGACGTAGGTGAGACCCAGGTCGTTCTTCAGGTCCAGCATCAGCTGCAGGATCTTGGCCCGCACGCTCATGTCGAGCATCGAGACGGGCTCGTCGGCGACCAGGACCTCGGGGTCCAGGATGATCGCGCGGGCGATCACGGCGCGCTGCTTCTGGCCTCCCGAGAGGTCCGAGGGCAGCTTGGGCAGGTAGGTCTCCGCCGGGGTCAGGCCCACCCGCTCCAGGGTCTCCACCACCTTCGCCCGCAGCGCGTCGCCGCTCGCGACCCCGTGGATCTCGAGCGGATGGCCGATCGCCTTCTCGATGGTCATCGAGGGGTTGAGCGCGGCGTGCGGGTCCTGGAAGACCATCTGGAGGTCGGTGCGCAGCTGGCGCAGCTCCTTGGCGGTCATCGCGGAGACCTCGAGGTCGCCCTGTCCGCCGTGGTAGGTGATCGAGCCCTCGCTGGAGGGCACCAGCCCGAGCAGCGCCCGCCCGAGGGTGGTCTTGCCGCTGCCGGACTCGCCGACCAGGCCCAGCACCTCGCCTCGGTGCAGGGTGAGGTTGACGCCGTCGACGGCCTTGACCTCGCGCGTCTTCAGCCCGAACAGGCGCGAGAGCGCACCGCCCTGCAGCTGGAAGTGGACGGCGAGGTCCTGCAGGTCGAGCACGGGCTCCCCCACGGTGGACCCGCGGGTCGGGTGGTCAGGCTTCGTCGGCAACGCCGAGCTCCTTCCGCTCCAGGGGCGCGGACTCCGTGGCGTCGAGGTCCACCAGCCCCTCACGTACGTCGGCGGCCCAGCAGGCCGCCCGGTGCCCGGCGCCGTGCTCGCGGTCGACCGGCTCGCGGGTCGCGCACACCGCCATGGCGTCGGGGCAGCGCGGGTTGAACCGGCATCCCGCCGGCGGGTCGACCAGGTCGGGCGGGGCGCCCTCGATGAAGTTGAGCCCCGTGGTCCGCAGCGAGATCGTCGAGCGCAGCAGCTCGCGGGTGTAGGAGTGCCGCGGGTTGGTGAAGACCTCACGGGCGTCGCCGATCTCGACGATCTTGCCGGCGTACATGACCGCGACCCGGTCACAGGCCTCGGCGATGATGCCCAGGTTGTGGGTGATCAGCAGCAACGAGGTGTCGTAGTCGCTGCGCAGGTCGTGGAGGATCCGGATGATCTGCGCCTCGACCAGCACGTCGAGCGCGGTGGTGGGCTCGTCGGCCACCACGAACGCCGGGCGCAGCACGAGGGTGAGCGCGATCATCAGCCGCTGTCGCATGCCGCCGGAGAACTCGTGCGGGTAGGCGCGGTAGCGGGTGGGCGGGATGCCCATCGTGCGGAGCACCTCGAGCGAGCGCCGCTTGATCTCGTCCTTGCCGATGTCGGGCTCGTGCCGCTTCAACGTCTCGGAGAAGTGCTCCGACATCCGCATCAGGGGGTTCAGCCTCGTCAGCGGCTCCTGGAAGATCATGCCGAGGTCGCAGCCGCGCATGGAGTGCTGCTCGCGGGTGCTGAGCGTGAGCATGTCGCGCCCGCGGAAGCGGAGCTCGCCGTCGCGGGCGGCGCCGTCCGGCAGCAGGCCGAGCAGGCCCCGTCCCAGCGTCGACTTGCCGCACCCGGACTCCCCCACCAGGCCCAGGATCTCGCCGGGCCGCAGGTCGAAGGAGACGCCGTCGACGGCGCGTACGGCGCCACGCGGGCCGCCGTACCAGACCCGCAGGTCGCGGACCTCCAGGACCGGGTCGGCCCCGGTGGGGTCGGACGCGGCGACGTCGGTGAGCTCCACGGGGTTCATCGGACCACCTGGGTGTCGTCGGGGCGCCCGCCGGCAGCGGGTACGTCGGCAGCGCGGTCGGGGAAGACCACCGGCAGCATGCGGCGGCGACGCAGAGCGGGGTTGATGGTCTCGTTGAGCCCCTCGCCGACCAGCGTCAGCCCGGTGATCAGCAGCACGATCGCCATGCCCGGGAAGACCGCGGGCAGCCAGTCGCCCGCCCGGGCGTCGTCGAGGGCCCGGCTCAGGTCATAGCCCCACTCCGAGGCCTCGTTGGGCTGGATGCCGAGCCCGAGGAAGCCCAGTGCCGCGAGGGTGCCGAGCGCGTCGGCGGCGTTCAGGGTGCCGATCACCGGCACCGACTGCACGACGTTGCCGAAGAGGTACTTGCGCATCACCGTGAAGGGTCCGGCCCCGATCGCGCGGGCCGCCTCGACGTACGTCGCCTCACGGGCCGAGACGGTCGTGTTGCGCACGACGCGGAAGTACTGCGGGATGTAGACCGCCGTCAGCGAGAGGGCGGCCGCGACGGTCCCGCCGCCGAGCGGGCCCTGGAGCAGGAACGAGAAGACGATCGCCAGCAGCAGGGACGGGAAGGCGTAGAGGGCGTCCATCACGAAGACCAGCAGCCGGTCGGCCACACCGCCGGAGTAGCCGGAGAAGATGCCGAGCGGGACACCGATGACGACCGAGAAGGCGACCGAGAGGAGCACGACCGTGACGGCGGTCCGGGCACCCCACACCACGCGGGAGAAGATGTCGTAGAACTGGTCGTTGGTGCCGAACCAGTGCTCCCCCGACGGGGCGGCGAGCTTGGGCAGCTTGCCACCCGTGGCGTCGCGGGTCTGGTTGAAGTCGAACGGCGCGATCCAGGGCGCGAAGATCGCGCAGACCACGAAGACCAGGGTGATCGCCAGTCCGACGACGAGGACCCACCGGGCCAGGCCCTTGGTCTGCCACATCGTCCCGGCGAGCCGGTAGAGGCGTCCCATGGTCAGTACCTCACTCTCGGGTCGACGAGCGCGTTGAGGATGTCGACGAGCAGGCTGACCAGCACCACGACCACCGCGAAGAAGGTCACCAGGCCCTGGACCGCGATGTAGTCGCGTCGACCGATGTAGTTGATCAGCTCGGTGCCGAGCCCCGGCCAGTTGAACGTGGTCTCGGTCAGCACGGCTCCCGAGAGCGTGAGCGCGACCTGCAGCCCGACCACGGTGATCACCGGGACCAGCGCGTTGCGGAACGCGTGCTTGCGCACCACGCGACCCTCGCTGATGCCGCGGGCGCGGGCCGCCTCGATGTAGTCGCCCTTCAGCGCCTGGATCACGTTGATCCGGACCAGCCGGATGATCACGCCCGAGAGCAGCAGGCCCAGCACCAGGCAGGGGAACACGTGGTGCTGCAGGACGTCGAGGAACGCGTCGCCGTCGCCGGCGATGGCGCTGTCGACCAGCAGGATGTGGGTCACCGGCTCTATCTGGAACTTGGTCTGCACCGAGGCGATGTCGTCGGTGGGCCAGCCCGGCAGCGTCGCCACCACGAACGCCACGACCATGATGCCGATGAAGAAGACCGGGGCGGCGTAGGTCACGACGCCGAAGATCCGGATCACCGCGTCGAGCGGCGTGTCGCGGTAGCGACCGGCCAGTCGGCCCAGCGGGAGGCCGATCAGCAGCGCGAAGAGGAAGGCGCCGAGGGTCAGGGTGAGCGTCGCCCCGCCCTGGTCACGGATGATGCCCAGCACCGAGCGGTTGTCCGCGAACGTGGAGCCGAAGTCGAGGCGCAGCACGTTGCCGAGGTACTCGAAGTACTGCAGGAACACCGGCCGGTTGAGACCGGCCGCCTCCCGCCGGGACTCGAGCGCGTCCTCGCTGAGCTGCCCTCCCACGGAGGCGCTGACGGGGTCACCCGGGGCGACGCGCAGCAGCAGGAACACGATCGTCAGCAGCACCCACATCATCGGGAGCACCAGCAGCAGCCGGACCCCGATGTAGCGGGGCAACGACCCGGATGACGCGCTCACGGACCCCTCCTTCTCGATCTACGGATGACACATGTGGTGCAGCGGCGCGCCTCCAGGCGTGCCGGGTGCCCGGAGGCCGGTGACCGGAGGCCGGTGGCCGGTGGCCGCACGGCCGCACGGCAGGGGGAGGGTGCCCGAGGTGGGCACCCTCCCCCGCCGTACGCCGTGGGTCAGCCTTCCTTGGAGATCATCCAGAACCGGAAGATGTACGTCGGGTCGAGCGTCTCCTCGACCCCCGACATCGCCGGCGTCGAGACCGCGACGTTCTGCCCGTTCCAGGACGGGATCAGCGGCACGTCCTCGGCCACGATGTCCTGCAGCTGGCCGATCTGGTCCTCGCGGGCGGCCGCGTCGGTCTCACCGAGCTCCTGGTCGAGCAGGGTGTTGACCTCCTCGTTGCTGTAGCCGTTGGCGTAGAAGCCACCGTCACGGATGAACGGGGTGAGGTAGTTGTCGGCGTCCAGGAAGTCGGGGTACCAACCCAGGATGAACAGGTCGTAGGCCCCCTCCTTGTAGAGGTTCTGGTACTCCTCCCACTCCGCGTCGTCGGTGGTGACGTCGAAGAGCCCGCTGGCGTTGAGCTGGTCGGCGAACTCGGTGGCCTCGTCGACCGCGTTGGGGCCGTAGTGGGTCGGGGTGTAGCCGAGCGTGATGCTCACCGGGGTCTTCACACCGGCGTCGGCGAGCAGCTTCTTGGCCGCGTCGACGTCGGGCGCGCCGTACTTCTCCTCGAAGGAGTCCTTCTGGCCGCCGAAGCCGGGAGGAACGATCGAGTAGCTCGGGGTCACCGAGCCGTCGTAGGCGTTGGCGGCGATGGCGTCGCGGTCCATGATCTGGGCCGCGGCCTGCCGGACGGCCTTCTCCTTGGCGGCCGGGTTGGCCAGCTGCCACACCCAGTAGCGGAACTCCGAGCCGTCGCCGCGGATGACCTCGACGTCGCTGTTCTCCTCGAGGTCGGCGAGGTCCGTGGGGCTCAACGTGCGCCACGCGATGTCGATCTGCTGGGTGTCGATCGCCGTCTTCAGCGCACCCGCCTCGGCGTAGTACTTCACGAAGACCTGGTCGGACTGGCCGGCCCGCGGGCCGTCGTACTCGGGGTTGGCCTCGAGGACCGCCTGCTCGCCGGGCTTGTACTGGCTGAGCATGTAGGGGCCGGAACCGATGACGTCGGCGTCGGAGACGAGGGCGTCGGCCGGGAAGGAGTCCTCGTCGACGATCGACGCGGTCGCGGTCGAGAGGACCTTGAGGAACGTCAGGTCGGGCTGGTTGAGGTGGAAGACCACCGTCAGGTCGTCGGGCGCCTCGACGGCACCCTCGGCCAGGCCCGGCGCCTTGTCGTCACCGTTGGAGATCGCGCCGAGCAGCACCGAGGAGCCGTTGGGGTCGGCGATCTCGATGTTGCGCTGGAAGGAGAAGACCACGTCGGAGGACGTCAGCTCGTTGCCGTTGGAGAACGTCAGGCCCTCGCGCAGCGTGCAGGTCACGGTGGAGGGGTCGTCGTAGGCGCAGGACTCGGCCGCGTCGCCGACCGGCTCGTCGGCGCCGGCCGGGATGCTGACCAGCTGCTCGAAGATGTTGAACTGCATGTTCCAGGAGCCGAAGTCGTAGGAGCCGGCGGGGTCCATGGCGGTCACGGTCTCGGTGGTGCCGAGCAGCCAGGGCTCGCCTCCACCCCCGCTCTCGCCACCGCTGCCTCCGCTGCCTCCACCGTCGTCGCTGCCACAGGCAGCCAGGGTCGTCGCGAGCGCGATCGCGCCGACGACTCCGAGCATGGGCTTCTTGCGCACTGTTGCCACCTTCACCTCAGGGGTCCGGACCCTCCTTGAGTCGAGGATCGGTCGGTTCGGGACGCTACTCGCGACGCACCCGGGTTGCTACCGGACAAGCCCCTGCGGAAGATCGCGATCTGGCAACAATCTGAGGTCCGAGACCTCCAGGCCGGTCAGACTTGCGCGGAAGACCCGTCGCGGACCCGTCGGGACCTCGACGTGGTTGGGCACCACGAGCACCGTGCACCCGGCCGCCTCGGCCGAGCGCGCGCCGGCCGCGGAGTCCTCGATCGCCACGCAGTCCCCGGCGCGACGCCCAGCATCCGGGCCGCGGTCAGGTAGGGCTCCGGGTGGGGCTTGCCGTGCTCGACCTCGTCGCCGGTCACCACCGCCGCGAACGTGTCGGGTGGCAGGACGGCGAGGATCGGCGCGACGAACCGGGTCCACGACATGGTGACGAGCGCGCACGGTACGCCGGCGGCGTACAGGTCGCTGAGCAGCTCGCGGGCGCCGGGGCACCAGGGCACCTCGTCCTGCACGCGCGCCACGACCCCGTCGAGCAGCCGCTCGACGATCGCCTCCGGGGTGAGGTCGAGACCCATCTGCTCGCGGATGTCGTGGGCGGAGCTGAGCAGGTCGTGGCCGACCAGCGCCAGCGCCTGCTCGCGGCTCCACGTGGCCCCGTGCTCGGCCGCGAGCTCGAACTCGGTCTCGATCCAGTAGGGCTCGGTGTCGACCAGCGTGCCGTCCATGTCCCACAGCACTGCGACCGGCGTGGTCATGGGGTCGCCCGGGACGCCGGGGGGCGCCGCGGCGCCGATCGGCGCTGCGGTTTGGTCACCAACCGCAGTCCGAGGGCCCCGATCTCTGCGGTTGGGGACCAAACCGCATGCCCGAGGCCGGCGCGCGGCTCAGTCATCCGGGTCGTAGCCGAGGTTGGGCGAGAGCCACTTCTCGGTCTCGGTGACCGTCCAGCCCTTGCGCTCGGCGTAGGCCTCGACCTGGTCGCGGCCGATCCGTCCGACCACGAAGTACTGCGACTGGGGGTGGCTGAAGTACCAGCCCGAGACCGACGCACCCGGCCACATCGCCATCGACTCGGTGAGCGTGATGCCGGTGGCGGCCTCGACGTCGAGCAGCTCCCACAGCGTGGTCTTCTCGGTGTGGTCGGGGCACGCCGGGTAGCCGGGGGCGGGGCGGATGCCGGAGTACTTCTCCGCGATCAGGTCGGAGTTGGAGAGCGACTCGTCGGGGTCGTGACCCCAGAACTCCCGGCGCACCCGCTGGTGCAGCCGCTCGGCGAAGGCCTCGGCGAGGCGGTCGGCGAGCGACTCCAGCAGGATCGCGTTGTAGTCGTCGAGGTCCTCCTGGAACGCCTTGATCCGCTCCGGCAGCCCGATCCCGGCGGTCACGGCGAAGCCGCCGACCCAGTCCGACAGCCCGCTGTCGACCGGCGCGACGTAGTCGGCCAGCGAGCGGTGCGGCACGCCCTCGCGGTGCTCGCCCTGCTGGCGGAGGTGGTGCAGCGTGGTCGCGACCTCGGAGCGGTCCTCGTCGGCGTACACCAGGGTGTCGTCACCGGACGCCGCGGCCGGGAAGAAGCCGTAGACCCCGCGAGCGGTGAGCCACTTCTCCTCGACGACCTGGTCGAGCATGGCCTGGGCGTCGTCGTAGAGCTTGCGCGCCACCTCGCCCGTCGAGGGGTTGTTGAGGATGTCGGGGAACTTCCCCTTCATCTCCCAGGCGTTGAAGAACGGCTGCCAGTCGATGTAGTCGCGCAGCTCGGCGATGTCGTAGTCCTCGAGCCGGTGCACGCCGGGCTGGCGCGGCGCCGGCGGCTCGTAGCCGGTCCACTCGATCGGCGTCGCCTTGCCGCGAGCCACCTCGTAGCTGAGCAGCTTGCGGTCGCCCTTCGCGGCGTGCCGGGTGCGCAGGGAGTCGTAGTCGGCCTTGACGTCCGCCATCAGCTTCGTACGTCGCTCGTCGTGCAGCAGGGCCGCCGCGGTCGGCACCGACCGGGAGGCGTCCTTGACCCAGACGACCGGGCCGTCGTACTTGGGGTCGACCTTGACCGCGGTGTGGGCGCGCGAGGTGGTGGCCCCACCGATGAGCAGCGGGATGGTGAGCCCCTGGCGCTGCATCTCGGAGGCCATCGAGACCATCTCGTCGAGCGAGGGCGTGATCAGGCCCGAGAGCCCGATGATGTCGGCGTCCACCTCGCGGGCGGTGTCGAGGATCTTCTGCGCCGGCACCATCACCCCGAGGTCGATGACCTCGTAGTTGTTGCACTGCAGGACCACGCCGACGATGTTCTTGCCGATGTCGTGGACGTCGCCCTTGACCGTCGCCATCACGATCGTGCCGTTGGTCTCCTTGACCGTCGCGAGCTCGGGGTTGTCGAGCTTCTCCTGCTCGATGAACGGGATCAGGTAGGCCACGGCCTTCTTCATCACCCGGGCCGACTTCACGACCTGCGGCAGGAACATCTTGCCGGCGCCGAAGAGGTCGCCGACGACGTCCATGCCGTCCATCAACGGACCCTCGATCACCTCGATCGGGCGGCCGCCGCGCGCCTCGATCTCCTGGCGGAGCTCCTCGGTGTCGCTCTCGGCGTAGGTGTCGATCCCCTTGACCAGCGCGTGGGTGATCCGCTCGCCGACCGGCAGGCTGCGCCACTCCGCCTCGGTGGCCTCCACCTCCTGGCCCTGCTTGTTGTGCTCCTCGGCGATCTCGAGCAGCCGCTCGGCGGCGTCTGGGCGCCGGTTGAGCACGACGTCCTCGATCCGCTCGCGCAGCTCGGGCTCGACCTGGTCGTAGACCACGAGCGCGCCGGCGTTCACGATGCCCATCGTGAGCCCGGCCGAGATCGCGTGGTAGAGGAACACCGCGTGGATCGCCTCGCGCACGGGGTTGTTGCCCCGGAAGGAGAAGCTCACGTTGGAGATGCCGCCCGAGACCTTGGCGCCGGGGAGGTTCTGGGTGATCCAGCGGGTGGCCTCGATGAAGTCCAGGCCGTACGACGCGTGCTCCTCGATGCCGGTCGCCACGGCGAACGCGTTGGGGTCGAAGATGATGTCCTCGGGCGGGAAGTCGACCTCGTCGACGAGGATCCGGTAGGCCCGCTCGCAGATGGCCTTGCGTCGCTCGAGGTTGTCGGCCTGGCCGTCCTCGTCGAAGGCCATCACGACCGCGGCGGCGCCGTACTTCTTGCAGAGCACGGCCTGCTCGCGGAACTTGTCCTCGCCCTCCTTCATGGAGATCGAGTTGACGATCGGCTTGCCCTGGACGTTCTTCAGCCCGGCCTCGATCACCTCCCACTTCGAGGAGTCGACCATGATCGGCACCCGGCTGATGTCGGGCTCGCTGGCGATGAGCTTGGTGAAGCGGTCCATGGCCGCGACCCCGTCGATCATCCCCTCGTCCATGTTGACGTCGATGACCTGCGCGCCGTTCTCGACCTGCTGCGCGGCCACGGCCAGCGCCGCGTCGTAGTCGCCGGCCTTGATCAGGTTGCGGAACTTCGCGGAGCCGGTGATGTTGGTCCGCTCCCCCACGTTGACGAAGAGGCTGTCCTCGTCGATCGTGAACGGTTCGAGGCCCGAGAGGCGCATGGCCGGCTTGACGGTGACCGGCTCGCGGCGCTGCTTGCCCTCGACGGCCCCGGCGATCGCGGCGATGTGGGCGGGAGTCGTGCCGCAGCAGCCGCCGACCAGGTTGACGAAGCCGGCGTCGGCGAACTCCCCGACGATGGCCGCGGTCTCGGCTGCCGCCTCGTCGTACTCACCGAACGCGTTGGGCAGCCCGGCGTTGGGGTAGCAGGAGACGAAGGTGTCGGCGATGCGCGAGAGCTCCGCGATGTAGGGGCGCATCTCCTTGGCGCCGAGCGCGCAGTTGAGGCCGACCGCGATCGGGCGGGCGTGGCGGACCGAGGCCCAGAACGCCTCGGTGACCTGACCGGACAGGGTGCGGCCCGAGGCGTCGGTGATGGTCCCGGAGATGATCACCGGCCAGCGGCGACCCATCTCCTCGAAGAGCGTCTCCACCGCGAAGATCGCGGCCTTGGCGTTCAGCGTGTCGAAGATGGTCTCGATGATGATGACGTCGGAGCCGCCGTCGACGAGTCCGCGGGTCGCCTCGAGGTACGCCGCCACGAGCTGGTCGTAGGTGATGTTGCGGGTGGCCGGGTCGTTGACGTCGGGCGAGATCGAGGCGGTGCGGGTCGTCGGGCCGAGCGCGCCCGCGACGTAGCGGGGGTGGTCGGGCGTGGCCACGTCGTCGGCGGCGAGCCGGGCGAGTCGGGCGGCCTCGTAGTTGAGCTCGTAGGCGAGCTCCTCCATGCCGTAGTCGCTCAGCGAGATCGCGTTGGCGTTGAACGTGTTGGTCTCGATCAGGTCGGCGCCGGCCTGGAGGTACTCGCGGTGGATGTCGGCGATGATGTCGGGCTGGGTGAGCGTGAGCAGGTCGTTGTTGCCCTGCAGGTCGCTCGGCCAGTCCGCGAAGCGCTCGCCGCGGTAGCCGGCCTCGTCGGGCCGGTCGCGCTGGATCGCGGTGCCCATGGCGCCGTCGATGACCATGATCCGTCGGCGCAGCAGCTCGGTGAGCTCGGCGGTCACGTCGGGGCGCTGCTGGGGCTCCCGGACCTGCGCCGGGGCGCCCTGGGCTGAGTCCTGGGAGGGGGACGAGGCGGACATGCGGGCTCCTCTGCTGGCCGATGGACGGGCCTGGACTCAAGCGTAGGAAGGTCGTCCACAGCGTGGACGGGTTTCCCGCATGGTGACACCGGCGGGCGACTGCTCGGAAATCCTCGGAGCCGTACGTCGGTCCGCCCCGCCCGGCTGCGGCTCGCGCGGCACTCTCGATGGTTAGGCTCTGCTGGTGATCGAGATCGTGGACGCCCCCGACCTGGTCGACCCCCTGGTCATCGCGGCCTTCGAGGGCTGGAACGACGCCGCCGACGCCGCCTCGGGGGTGGTGGACCACCTGATGAAGGTGTGGGACGCCCGCGTCGTCGGCGCCATCGATCCGGAGGACTTCTACGACTTCCAGGTCAACCGGCCCATGGTCGGCACCGACGAGCACGGTCACCGCAGGCTGACCTGGCCCAGCACCCAGCTGGCGGTCGCGTCCCCCCCGGACCTGGACCGCGACATCATCCTGATCCGCGGCATCGAGCCCAACATGCGGTGGCGGCAGTTCTGCGCCGAGCTGCTGGCCGCCTGCGACGAGATGGGCGCCGAGCTGGTGGTGACGCTGGGTGCCCTGCTGGCCGACACGCCGCACACCCGCCCGATCCCCGTCACCGGCAGCGCCACCGAGCCCGACCTCGTCGACCGGCTCAAGCTCGAGCCGTCGACGTACGAGGGCCCGACCGGCGTGGTCGGCGTCTTCCAGGACGCCTGCATCAAGCTCGACATCCCCGCCGTGTCCTACTGGGCCGCCGTGCCGCACTACGTCGCGCAGCCGCCCTGCCCCAAGGCGACGCTCGCCCTGATCGGCCAGATCGAGGACCTGCTGGAGGTCTCGATCCCGCTCGGCGACCTGCCCGAGGACGCCCGGGCGTGGGAGCGCGGGGTCGACGAGCTCGCCGAGGAGGACGAGGACGTGGCCGACTACGTCCGCGCCCTCGAGGAGACCCGCGACACCACCGACCTCCCCGAGGCGTCCGGCGAGGCGATCGCCCGTGAGTTCGAGCGGTTCCTCAAGCGGCGTGGCGGCGACGAGGGCGGGCCCGCGCCCGGGTAGTGCTGCGGCAGCCACGCCGCTCGGGCGGTGCGGTTTGGTCACCAACCGCACTCCGGGCGGCTGCGAGCCTGCGGTTTGGTCACCAACCGCACTCCGGGCGGCTGCGGGCCTGCGGTTTGGTCACCAACCGCGCCCCGAGGGAGTGGCAGCCATGCGGATGGTGACCAATTCGCGCTGCGAACGACGATGGCCGTGGATCTCAGCCAGATGATGACCGAGATCCACGGCCATCTCCCACCGCTGGCATCGGGAGGGCCGGAGGGCTGCGGTTTGGTCACCAACCGCAGACCGGGAGGCCGGAGGGCTGCGGTTTGGTCACCAACCGCACTCCAGGGTCCGCAGCGCTGCGGTTTGGTCACCAACCGCGGCGCGGAGGGACGCGCGTGGCGGGTCAGGCGGTGACGGGGGTGGTGAGCAGCCACTGGACGCCGAAGGGGTCGCGCACGCGGCCGGCGCGGGCGCCGTAGGCCTGGTCGTCCACCGCGAAGATGCTCTCGGCGCCGCCGGCCAGCATGGCGGACTCGAGCGGGTCGGGGTCCTCGACCAGCACCTCGAGGATCAGCCCGGGCGACGGTACGGCGTCGACGTCGTCGGCGTCCTTGAGGCTCAGGTGGGTCCCCAGGACGTCCAGGTCGGCGTGCACCACGGTCGCACCGTCGGTGTGGACGTCGCCGACGGCGGCGTCGAGGGTCGCGACGTACCAGTCGAGGGCGGCGCGGCCGTCGGGGACGACCAGCTTGGGTCGGATCACGTTGTCCATGGCGCCGACGATGCCTCGCCCGAGCGCCGCACGTCCACCCCCACCGCCGGGCTCGGCCGTCCAGCAGCAGCGAGCAGTCGACGAGCAGGAGTCAGAGCGACAGCCCCAGTGCCGCGTCGAGCAGCGTGTGGATCGCCGCGGAGGCAGCGGGGTCGCTGGTGTCGGCCAGGCCGTCGGTGCCGACGGTGGCCGCGACCCACGCGTCGACCGCAGCCAGCGCGCGGGGTGCGTCGAGGTCGTCGGCCAGGGCGCCGAGCACGATCTCGGTGACCGGGTCCGCCGGGGCGCCCGCACCCAGGGCCAGGGCACGCCGCCACAGGGCCAGGTCGTCGACGGCGCGCCACAGCTCGTCGTCGGTCCACTCCCAGTCGCTGCGGTAGTGGTGGCGCATCAGCGCCAACCGGATCGCCATCGGGTCGACGTCGCTGTTGCGCAGGGCGGACACGAAGACGAGGTTGCCGCGGGACTTCGACATCTTCTCGCCGTCGTAGCCGACCATGCCGGCATGCGCGTAGACCTGGGCGAACGGCTCGCCCGGGTGCGCCACCTGGGCGTGGCCGGCGCTCATCTCGTGGTGCGGGAAGACCAGGTCGCTGCCCCCGGCCTGGACGTCGAAGCCGGTGCCGAGGTGCTGCAGCGCGATCGCGGCGCACTCGATGTGCCAGCCGGGACGACCCGGTCCGAAGGGGCTGGCCCACGAGGGCTCCCCCTCGCGCTCGCCGCGCCACACGACGACGTCGAGCGGGTCCTTCTTGCCGGGCCGCTCGGGGTCGCCGCCGCGCTCGGCGGAGAGCCGCAGCATGGTCTCGCGGTCGTAGCCGGACTCCCGGCCGAAGGCGGGGTCGGCCGCGGCCGAGAAGTAGACGTCGGTCTCCACCGAGTACGTCGCCCCGGCGGCCTCCAGCCGCTGGATCAGCTCGATCACCAGGGGGATCGACTCCACGGCGCCGATGTAGTGCGCCGGCGGCAGGACCCGCAGCGCCTCCATGTCGGTGCGGAACAGCTCGGTCTCGCGCTCGGCCAGCTCGACCCAGTCGACGTGCACCTTGGTGGCCCGCTCCAGCAGCGGGTCGTCGACGTCGGTGACGTTCTGCACGTAGAGGACGTCGTGGCCGGCGTTGCGCCAGGCGCGGCAGAGCAGGTCGAAGCCGACGTACGTCGCCGCGTGGCCGAGGTGGGTGGCGTCGTAGGGGGTGATGCCGCAGACGTAGAGCCGTGCGGACCCGTCGGCGGCCGTCGTCACCGGACCGCCGCTGGCGGTGTCGTGGACGCGGACCAGGGGCCCGGTGACGGGCAGGGTGGGGACCTCCGGGGCCGACCAGGAACGCATGGACGGGAGCCTAACGTCGCGATGTCAGAAGGGTGGCCACGGGATCGACGGCCACTCCCCGCGCGGGGCAGGCAGGCACCCGATCTGCAGCAGCCGGCTGCACCGCCGCTGCATCGCCCCGATCTCCAGGTCGGTGAGGTGGGCGGTCAGGGTGGCGCCGAGCGCGCCGTCGAGCGCCGAGCGGACGCGGCGCACGACCTCGATCTCGTCGTCGTCCAGCGGGCGCCCGCCCCAGCCCCACAGGACGGTGCGGAGCTTGGGCTCGTGGTGGAAGGTCACCCCGTGGTCGACGCCGTGGCGGTGCCCGCCGGGCATCTCCAGCACGTGGCCGCCCTTGCGGTCGGCGTTGTTGACCAGCACGTCGTAGACCGCCATCCGGCGCAGCGCCGCGGTGTCCTCGTGGATCAGGCTGACGTCACGGTCGCGGTCGTCGAGGGCGTCGAAGACGTGCAGGTAGCCCTCCGGCAGCGCCCCGGACCGGACCAGCGTCACCGCTGCCTGGTCGGGGTCCACCTCCTGCCAGACCTGCACCATCCCCGGCCCGTGCGGCCCCTCGCCCATCCAGGTCGGGGGCACGACGCCCCAGCCGGTGGCCTCGGAGACGGCGTACGCCGCGACCTCGCGGTCGGCGAGGGTGCCGTCGGGGAAGTCCCACAGCGGCCGCTCCCCCGCGACCGGCTTGTAGACGACCTTCACACCGTCGATCTCGCCCAGGAACGTGGCGTTGGACGCGGGCATGATCCGGCCCTGGATCTCCAGGTCGCCCCCGGGGTCGGGCTGGCTGCTCACGGGTACGTCGGGGGCGTCGGTGACGTCGGGGTCACGGCTCGGGCAGCGGCTCGCGGCGGCGGAAGCCGTTGGCGCGCACGCAGAGGTGTCCGTCAGGATCCATCGGGTTGCCGCAGAAGGGGCAGCTCGGCCGACCCGCGTCGAGCACCTGCTCGGCGCGCTTGACGAACGCCCGGGCCAGGCCCGGCGCGAGACGCACGAGCAGCACCTCCTCGGGGTCCGGCTCCTCGAAGTCCTGGTCCACCTGGTCGGGTGAGACGACCGCGGCCTCGGTGAACGGGAAGACCTCGATCACCACGCGCTGGTCGTCGGGGTCCCACGACAGCGTCATCGTGCCGGCGCGGAACTCCTCCTCGATCGGCTGCTCCAGCGGTGCGCTGTCGTCGAGCGCGAGCGGGGCCACGGCCGGCACCACCGTGTCACCGCCGGCCGACATCACCTCGTCGAGCAGCTCGTCCATGCGCTCGGCGAGCGCCGCGACCTGCTGCTTCTCCAGGGCGACGCTGGTGATCTTGGCGCCGGCCCTGGCCTGGAGGAAGAAGGTGCGGGCTCCGGGCTCACCGACGGTGCCCGCGACGAAGCGCTCGGGCGGGTCGAATCCGTGGACGATCGGCATGGTGATGAGCCTATGACCTCGTCCTAGACCGGGGTGGAGGGCCCGGCGCCGCCACCCACCGGGGCGTCGGCCGCCTGCGCGGGGACGGGCGCGGAGGCACGGGACGAGGCGGCGCTCCGGCGCGAGCGCGACTTCTTCTTCGGTGGCGGTGGCGGCGGCGTCAGCCAGGACAGGTCGCCGGCGTGGGTGTTGCTGGCCAGCACGTAGGGGCGGCTGCCGGTGTAGCGCACGATCGAGATCGACGCCGGGTCGACGTGCAGGCGCTGGAAGAGGTCGAGGTGCATGCCGAGGGCGTCGGCCAGCACCGACTTGATGATGTCGCCGTGGCTGACCGCCACCCAGACCGCGCCGGGGCCGTGCTCGGCCTCGAGCGCCGCGTCGTGACGCCGGCAGGCGGCGACCGCCCGGGCCTGCATCGCGGGCAGCGACTCACCACCCGGGAACACCGCGGCCGACGGCTGGGTCTGGACGACCTTCCACAGCGGCTCCTTGGCGAGGTCCTGGAGCTTGCGCCCCTGCCACTCCCCGTAGTCGCACTCGCTCAGACCCTTCTCCGAGCCGATCCGCAGACCGTCGGTGCGGTCCGCGAGGAGCGCCTTGGCGGTCTGCCGGCAGCGCTCCATCGGGCTGCTGACGACGGCCGCCAGCGGTACGCCGGACAGCCGCTCCCCCGCCCGTCGGGCCTGCTCGGCGCCGAGGTCGTCGAGACGCACCCCCGGCAGCCGACCGGCGAGGGTGCCGGACGCGTTGGCGGTCGTCCGCCCGTGGCGGACGAGGATCACGGTGGCCATGCGGCGGAGCCTAGGGGGTCCGGGACTTCGACGGGCTCACAGCACGAGGTCGCGTACGCCGGCGGCCCGGCGCAGCACCAGGCTGGCGCCGGCGCGCACGAACGTCGGCGCGCGCAGCTCGTCGAGCACGGGCGCCCGCATCCGGGTCCAGGCGGGGTCGCTGGGCAGCGGACGCTCGGCCGCGGCGTCGTCCGCACCCAGCGCGCGGGCCAGCGCCTCCTCGATCCCGAGCCGCGGGACGTCGCCCTCGGGCAGCTGGTGGTCGGGCCGGCAGACCATGTCGTGGCGCAGGCTCTGCACGAGTGCTGTGACGGTCCAGAACGGCGCACCGACCAGCAGCGCGCTGGCCAGCGCCACCACCGGCATCGGCGCCACCGGGGCCGGCACGCGCAGCCGCAGCAGGCCGGCGGAGCGGGCGTAGGCCGCGAGCAGCTCGGGGTAGGCCACGACGTCGGGGCCGCCCAGGTCCAGGGCGCCGGTCACGGCCCCGGTGGGCTCGTCCTCGCCGAAGGCCTCGACCAGGGCGCGCACGACGTCGGTCACCGCGACCGGCTGCACGCGGGTGCGCATCCAGCCGGGGATCGGCTGCACGGGCAGCAGCGCGGCCAGCTGGCGCACCACCTCGTAGGACGTGGAGCCCGCCCCCAGCACCACGCCGGCCCGCAGGGTCAGCGTCGAGCAGTCGGCCTGCGCCAGGATCTCCTCCACCTCCAGCCTCGAGGCGATGTGGGCGGAGTGGCGCTCGCCGCGGCGCAGCTCGGGCACCAGCCCGGAGAGGTAGACCAGGCGACGTACGCCGGTGGACGCGACCGCGTCGCGCACGTGCTCCGCCGCGACCCGGTCGAGGTCCTCGAAGCCGCGGCGGTCGAGGGAGTGGACGAGGTAGCAGACCGCGTCGGCGTCCGCGAGCGCCCGCTCCACCGAGGCAGGGTCGGCGACGTCGCAGCGGCGCCACTCCACCTGCCCGCCCCAGGCGAAGCGGTCGGGGTCGGGCTCGGAGGAGGACGAGGCGATCACCTCGTGGCCGGCCGCGAGCAGGCCCGGGACCAGTCGCGAGCCGACGTACCCGGTGGCGCCGAGGACCAGCACGCGCATCAGGCGACCGCCGTCCGGGAGGAGGGCGGGGTGCGGCACAGCGACGGTTCGGTCATCGGCCCAGTGTCACAACCGCTGCAAACGCGCCGGCCGCGCCAGCCGTGAAGCAGCCGCGGACGGCGTCGGGAGGGCTAGCGTGGGCCGGGTGATCGTGGACAGCGCGGTGTACCGGCAGGGCGAACGGGTGGCCGTCGAGTGCTCCAGCCACGACTTCGAGACCCTGCGCAAGGTGGCGGCGCGCGAGGAGGGCTTCGTCTGGGTCGGCCTCCACGAGCCCAGCGCCAGCGAGCTGGGCCGCGTCGCCGAGGCCTTCGACCTGCACCCGCTCGCGGTCGAGGACGCGGTCAAGGCACACCAGCGCCCCAAGCTCGAGCGCTACGACGACGCGCTGTTCCTGGTGCTCAAGACCCTCTGGTACGTCGACGAGGACGACGCCGTCGAGACCGGTGAGATCAACATGTTCGTCGGCCACGACTTCGTGGTCTCGGTGCGCCACGGCACCGGCTCCCAGCTCCAGGCCGCACGCTCGGCCCTCGAGGAGCGGACCTCGGTGCTGACCCACGGGCCGTCGGCGGTGGTCTACGCGGTGTGCGACACGGTCGTCGACGCCTACGTCGCGGTCGTCGACGAGCTCGAGGTGGACGTCGACGAGGTCGAGGCCTCGGTCTTCTCCCCCGACCGCACCGACGACTCGGTCCGCATCTACACCCTCAAGCGCGAGATCGCCGAGGTACGTCGGGCGGTGCTGCCTCTGCGCGAGCCGATGCGCCGCTTCTCCTCGGGCCAGCTGGAGGGCATCGACCCCGACTCCGCGCCCTTCTTCCGCGACGTGGCCGACCACCTGGCGCAGGCCGCCGAGGTCGTCGACACCCTCGACAGCCTGCTCTCCACCGCCTTCGAGGCCCACCTGGCCCGGATCTCGGTGCAGCAGAACGACGACATGCGCAAGATCTCCGCGGGCGTGGGGCTGGTCGCGGCGCCGACGCTGGTCGCGGGGGTCTACGGCATGAACTTCGACACGATGCCCGAGCTGCACTGGGCCTGGGGCTACCCGTTCGCGGTGCTGCTGATGGTGGCGCTGTGCTGGGGCTTGTGGATCTTCTTCAAGAGGTCGGGCTGGCTGTAGCCGCTCAGGCGGCCAGCACCCCGGTGGCGACCAGGAGCAGCGTGGCGCTGCCCAGGGCGATGCGGTAGAGCACGAACGGCGTGTAGGAGTGCGTCGTGACGTAGCGCAGCAGCCACGCGATGGCGGCGTACCCGACGAGGAACGAGACCACCGTGGCCACCAGCGTCGGCCCCCAGCCGAAGCTGTTGTCGCCGCCGGGGATCTCCTTGAGCTCGAAGAGCCCGGCGCCGACCACCGCGGGGATGGCCAGGAGGAAGGCGTAGCGGGTGGCGGCCTCCCGCTCGTAGCCGAGCAGGCGACCCATCGAGAGGGTCGCGCCGGAGCGGGAGACGCCCGGGACGAGCGCGAGCGCCTGCGCGCCGCCCATCAGCAGCGCGTCGCGCAGGGTCATCTGCTTGATCTGCTTGTCGTTCGCGCCGATGCGGTCGGCGACGCCGAGCACGATCCCGAGCACGATCAGGGTGCTGCCGATGATCCACAGGCTGCGGAAGTCCTGCTCGATGAGGTCCTTGAGCAGCACGCCCAGGATCACGATCGGCAGCGACCCCGCGATGATGAACCAGCCCATCCGGGCGTCGAGGTGGCCGCGGTACTCCGGCTTCACCAGCGAGCGCAGCCACGCCGTGGCGATCCGCGCGATGTCCTTGCGGAAGTAGATGAGCACGGCCAGCTCGGTGCCGATCTGGATCACCGCGGTGAAGGCCGCGCCGGGGTCGCCCCAGCCGAACAGCTCGGGGAAGATCCGCAGGTGGGCGCTGCTCGAGATGGGCAGGAACTCCGTCAGCCCTTGGATGGTGCCGAGGACGACTGCCTTCAGGAGATCCCACACGAGGCGCGAGTCTACGGAGACCGACCGTCCCGCGAGCCGCTGCCCACACCGCAGGCGTCCGCGGGCTAGGTTGCTGCCCATGCTGCAGAGGTCGCTGGGCCACACCGGCCTGAAGGTCTCCCGGCTCGGGCTCGGCACGATGACCTGGGGACGGGACACCGACGAGCACGAGGCACGCGACCAGATGGTCGCGTTCACCGAGGCCGGGGGCACGCTCGTCGACACCGCCGCCGGCTACACCGACGGTGACTCCGAGCGCCTGCTCGGCTCGCTGGTGGGTGACGTCGTGGCCCGCGACGACGTGGTGATCGCGACCAAGGCCGGGATCTCCCGACGTACGGACGAGCGGGTCACCAACACCTCCCGCGGCTCGCTGCTGCGTACGCTCGACGCCTCGCTGCGCCGGCTCGGGGTCGAGCAGGTGGACCTGTGGCAGGTGCACGTGTGGAGCGACGAGACACCGCTGGAGGAGACGCTGAGCGCGCTCGACCTCGCGGTGAGCTCCGGCCGGGCGGCGTACGTCGGCGTCTCCAACTACTCCGGCTGGCAGACCGCCCAGGCCGCCACCTGGCAGCGTGCCGTGCCCGGTCGGGTGCCGCTGGCCTCGACCCAGGTCGAGTACTCCCTGCTCAACCGACAGGTCGAGCACGAGGTGCTCGCAGCGTGCGGTGCGCTCGGGCTGGGTGTGCTGCCCTGGTCGCCGCTGGGCCGGGGGGTGCTGACCGGCAAGTACCGCACCGGCACCCCGTCGGACTCCCGCGGGGCCTCGCCGGTCTTCTCCGGCTTCGTCAACGCCTACCTCGACGACCGGTCCGCGAGCATCGTCGGCGCCGTGGCGCGGGCCGCCGAGGGACTCGGCTGGACGCCGCTCGAGGTCGCGCTGGTCTGGGTGCGTGACCGCCCCGGCGTCACCGCCCCCATCGTGGGCGCCCGCACCGCCGCCCAGCTCCGCGGCGCGCTCGACACCGAGCAGAGGACCCTGCCGCCCGAGCTGGTCGCTGCCCTCGACGACGTCTCGGGGTCCGGGGGCCCGAGGTGAGCCGGCTGCCGCACCGCCCGCAAGCGCGGGGGGTGGAGTGGGAGTTCGACCGGGTGACGTTCTCGCGCGAGTACTCCCGCAACGTCGTGACCCGGCTGCTGGTCGACCGCGCCGAGCACGGCGGCTGGGAGCTCGACCGCGTCCGGATCACCCCCGACGGCACCCGCCGGGTCGTCCTGCGGCGCAAGATCATCCGGGCGGTCCGCACCGCCTGAGCCCGCCTCCGGTGGTCGAGGTTGCTCTGGTGGTCGAGGTTGCTCTCCGGTGGTCGAGGTTGCTCTCCGGTGGTCGAGCTGCTCTCCGGTGGTCGAGCTGCTCTCCGGTGGTCGAGCTGCTCTCCGGTGGTCGAGCTGCTCTCCGGTGGTCGAGCTGCTCTCCGGTGGTCGAGCTTGCCGAGACCTCACCGGGTCTCGACACGCTCCGTCGAGGCTTCGCGGGCTCAGCCTCGGTCGCTGCTCGACCACCGACGATCAGGTCTTCGCGGGCTCAGACCTGATCCAGGAACCGGTCGAACACGCGGGCGCCGAACTCCAGGGCGTCGACCGGGACCCGCTCGTCGACGCCGTGGAAGAGCGCGGTGAAGTCCAGGTCGGCCGGGAGCCGCAGCGGGGCGAAGCCGTAGGACCGCAGCCCCAGCCTCCGGAAGTGCTTGGCGTCGGTGCCGCCGCTCATCGTGTACGGCGCGACCAGCGCCTCGGGGTCCTCGGCCAGGATCGAGCGGCTCATCGCCGCGACCAGGTCGCCGTCGTACGGCGTCTCCCAGGGTTGCTGGTGGGAGAGGAACTCCCACTCGATCCCCTCGCCGCACAGCTCGCGGAGAGTCTCGAAGAACTCGTCCTCGTAGCCCGGCAGGAAACGACCGTCGACGTGGGCGCTGGCCTCGGTCGGGATGACGTTGACCTTGTAGCCGGCGTCGAGCTGCGTGGGGTTGACGGAGTTGCGGATGACGGCGCCGAGCATCCGCACCGCTCCCCCGAACTCCTCCACCAGCTCCTGGGCGTTCTCCGGCGTGGCCTCGGTGCCGGCCAGGTCGGCGACCGTCGCGAGCAGCACCTCCATGGTCGGCGTCAGCCGGACCGGCCACTGGTGCGCGCCGATCCGCGCCACGGCACCGGAGAGCCGGGTGATCGCGTTGTCGGGGTTGATCATCGACCCGTGCCCGGCGCGACCGCGGGCGGTGAGCCTCATCCAGGCCATGCCCTTCTCGGCGGCCTCGATCAGGTAGAGCCGGCGCCCGCGGACGGTGGTGCTGAAGCCACCCACCTCGCCGACCGCCTCGGTGCAGCCCTCGAGCTCGTCGCGGTGCTGGTCGACGAGCACCTCGGCGCCGTGGTGGCCGCCGGCCTCCTCGTCGGCGGTGAAGCAGAGCACGATCGGCCGCTCCGGCACCGCGCCGGCGCGCTGCCGGGCCCGCACCGTCGAGAGCAGCATCGCGTCGAAGTCCTTCATGTCGACCGCACCGCGGCCCCAGACGTACCCGTCCTGGACCTCACCGCTGAACGGGTGGACCTGCCAGTCCTCCGCCGCGGCGGGCACGACGTCGAGGTGGCCGTGCAGCAGCAGCCGGTCGCCCTCCGACCCGCCCCAGTGCGCGACGACCGAGGTGCGGCCCGGCGTCGACTCGTAGAGCCGCGACTCGATGCCGACCTCGTCGAGGAGGGTGGCCACGTGCTCGGCGGCCTTCCGCTCCCCCGGCCCCTCGCGGTCGCCGTAGTTGGTCGTGTCGATCCGGATCAGGTCGCGGCACAGCTCGACCACCTCACCGGCCGGGTCGTACGTCGGGCCGGAGCGCTCGCCGGCCCCCTCGCCGTTCGTCGGGCTGCTCGTGGGGCTGCTCATCCCCCCATCAAAGCACCGCGACGAGCACCTCCCCGATGCCGGGAAGACGCGCCTGCTTTGCTACGGTTCACCACGCACTCGTCCGGGTGGCGGAATTGGTAGACGCGCTAGCTTGAGGTGCTAGTGCCCCATTAGCGGGCGTGGGGGTTCAAGTCCCCCCTCGGACACTGAGAAGGCCCCGGCTCCACGGGGCCTTTTCTTCATTTCGGGCCACCGCAAGCCGGTTCCAGCCGGGCTACTCTTGACTCAGTCCAGAAAGAGCGGCACAGTGGCGGCGTGTCCTCCACCTCCGGCTTCGAGCAGGCGCTGCGCGCGGCCTCCCTGCGGGTGACCCGACCGCGGGTCGCCGTGCTGAGCGCGGTGCAGGACCACCCGCACGCCGACACCGAGGCGATCCTCGACGCGGTGCGCGGCCGGATCGGCGAGGTCTCCCGCCAAGCGGTGTACGACGTGCTGCGGGCGCTGACCGAGGCCGGTCTCGTACGTCGCATCCAGCCCTCGGAGTCCGTGGCACGCTACGAGTCGCGCACCGGCGACAACCACCACCACGTCGTGTGCCGCTCGTGCGGCACCATCGCCGACGTCGACTGCGCCGTCGGCGAGGCGCCCTGCCTGACCGGCTCGGTCGACCACGGCTTCTCGATCGACGAGGCCGAGGTCATCTACTGGGGACGCTGCGCTGACTGCGTGGCCACCACCACCCCCTGACCCCCCCCTGAGCCAGCCCTGATCCGTCTCCTGCTCCACCCCTGACCATCCGAAACAGCCCTTGATCGAAAGGAATCCCGTGCCCAAGAACCACGACGCCGTTGTCGGCGACATGCAGTCGGAGGAGAGCGAGGCCTCGTGCCCCGTGGCTTCCGTGGGACCCCGCAACCACCCCACCGAGGGTGCGGGCAACCGGGACTGGTGGCCCAACCAGCTCAACCTGAAGATCCTGCGCAAGCACCCTGCGGTGGCCAACCCGCTGGGCGGGGACTTCGACTACGCCGCGGCCTTCGCGACCCTCGACCTCGACGCGCTGACCGCTGACGTCGACGCGCTGATGACCGACTCCCAGGACTTCTGGCCGGCCGACTTCGGCCACTACGGCCCGCTGTTCATCCGGATGGCCTGGCACAGCGCCGGCACCTACCGGATCAAGGACGGCCGCGGTGGCGCGGGCGCCGGCATGCAGCGCTTCGCCCCGCTCAACAGCTGGCCCGACAACGCCTCCCTCGACAAGGCCCGCCGTCTGCTGTGGCCGATCAAGCAGAAGTACGGCCAGAAGATCTCCTGGGCCGACCTGATCGTCTTCACCGGCACCCGCGCGCTCGAGACCATGGGCCTGAAGACCTTCGGCTTCGCCGGCGGCCGCGCCGACGTCTGGGAGCCCGACGAGGACGTCTACTGGGGTCCCGAGGACGAGTGGCTCGGCGACGACCGCTACACCGGCGACCGCGAGCTCGAGGGCCCGCTGGCCGCGGTCCAGATGGGTCTGATCTACGTCAATCCCGAGGGCCCCAACGGCGAGCCCGACCCGCTGGCCTCCGCCCGCGACATCCGCGAGACGTTCGGCCGGATGGCGATGAACGACGAGGAGACCTTCGCGCTGATCGCCGGGGGCCACACCTTCGGCAAGACCCACGGTGCGGCGGACCCCAACGAGCACATCGGCCCCGAGCCCGAGGGCGCCCCGCTCGAGGAGCAGGGCCTCGGGTGGCGCAACACCTACGGCAGCGGCAAGGGTCGCGACACCATCACCAGCGGCATCGAGGTCACCTGGACCGCCCAGCCGACGCAGTGGACCAACATGTACCTCGAGAACCTCTTCGGCTACGAGTGGGAGCTCACCAAGAGCCCGGCCGGGGCGCACCAGTGGCAGCCCAAGGAGGGCGGCGGGGCCAACACCGTGCCCGACCCCGAGGACGGCTCGCTCTCGCGGCCGCCGACCATGCTCACGACCGACCTCGCGCTGCGGTTCGACCCGGTCTACGAGAAGATCGGCCGACGCTTCCTCGAGCACCCCGAGCAGTTCGCCGACGCCTTCTCGCGCGCCTGGTACAAGCTGACCCACCGCGACATGGGTCCGATCCAGCGCTACCTCGGCCCGCTCGTGCCCAGCGAGACCCTGCTGTGGCAGGACCCCGTGCCCGCGGTCGACCACGAGCTGGTCGACGCCGACGACGTGGCCACGCTCAAGCAGCGCGTCCTCGACAGTGGGCTGTCGGTCTCGCAGCTCGTCGCCACCGCCTGGTCGGCGGCGTCGACGTTCCGCGGCAGCGACAAGCGCGGTGGCGCCAACGGCGGCCGGCTGCGGCTGCAGCCGCAGAACGGCTGGGAGGCGCACAACCCCGACCAGCTGGCCACCGTGATCTCGAGGCTCGAGGAGGTCCAGGAGTCCTTCAACGCCGCGCAGAGCGGCGACAAGCGGATCTCCTTCGCCGACCTGGTCGTCCTCGCCGGGAGCGCGGGCGTGGAGCAGGCCGCCCGCGACGCCGGCCACGACGTCGAGGTGCCCTTCACCCCGGGGCGCACCGACGCCACCTCGGAGATGACCGACACCGAGTCCTTCGCGGCTCTCGAGCCGTCGGCCGACGGCTTCGTCAACTACCTCGGCAAGGGGCACCGCCTCCCGGCGGAGTTCCTCCTCGTCGACCGGGCCAACCTGCTCACGCTGAGCGCGCCCGAGATGACGGTGCTGGTCGGTGGCCTCCGTGCCCTGGACGCCAACCACGCCCACGCCAGCCTGGGCGTGCTGACCGACAAGCCCGGCACGCTGACCAACGACTTCTTCGTGAACCTGCTCGACACGGGCACCACGTGGAAGCCGACCGCCGGCGACGCCGACACCTTCGAGGCGCGTGACGCAGCGACCGGTGAGGTCCGCTGGACGGGCAGCCGCAACGACCTGGTCTTCGGCTCCAACTCCGAGCTCCGGGCCCTCGCGGAGGTCTACGCCGGTGCCGACGCACAGGAGAAGTTCGTGCGCGACTTCGTGGCGGCCTGGGTCAAGGTCATGGAGCTCGACCGCTTCGACCTGGCCTGAGGCGCACCAACCCCGCTCCACCCGCGACGTCCGGGTCGGCCCACGTGAGCCGGCCCGGACGTCGTGCGTCCCGGCCGCCCGCCGTCACCACACGGCGAGGCCGGCGCCCAGGCAGGCCAGGGCGTCCCGGCGTACGTCGGGGTCCGCCGGGCAGCGCGCCACGGCGTCCCGCAGCGCCGCCACGGCCTCTCCCGCCACCGCCTCGGCCAGACCTCGGCGCTGGATGATCCGGTCCAGGTGGACGTCGCTCAACGTCGTCCTCGGTGCGCTGAGGAACGCCGGCTCCACCGCGGCCGCCCGCACCAGCAGGAGGTTCCAGCTCGCGGTGTCGAGGTCGCGCCACAGGTCGGCGGCATCGTCGACGACCCAGACACACCGGCCGACCGCGTCGCCCAACGCCGCGCCGAGGCTGCTGCTCGTCGTCGTCCCGGCCGTCCGGTCCACGAGACCGGCGGCCACCCATCGCCCCATCACGACGAAGGGGTCCACCGACTTGGTCCGCAGCGCGACCTCGACCGCCTCGAGGTCGGCCTCCGGACCGATCGACCACGCGGCCACCTGGTGCTGTGCGGCCTGGAGGCGGCTCAGGTCGGCGCGAGGGTCCCAGACCTCGACGCCCCCGTGCGACGACCCGGCGACCCAGCCGGTCCAGCCGGCCCAGCCAGCCCGGCCAGCTCGGCCACGAGAGCGCCCGCCAGGTCGCACAGCGCCGCCTCCTCCTCCCGCAGCTCCGCTCCGTCGAGGGGGTCGCGGCCGACGAGAGAGGCGAACGGCTCGACCCCGAGCAGCACGTCTCCGCGACCGGTCTCGTCACACACGTAGTCGTAGAGGCTGATGCCGAGGTTGAACCGTCCGCACCAGTCCGCGCGATCCCGGGCGGCGGCGTCGTCGAGCCCCAGGAGCCGGCCCATCGCCCAGCCGACGGCGAAGCCGAACCCGTGGACGCGACGTACGACGTCGGGGTGCAGGGGTGGGGCCTCACCTGCCGGCACGGCTCCCGGCGCGGGCGGCACCTGGAGGCGTTCGCGGTCCCGGTCCGGCTGCGGGGCGGGGAAGCCGGCCTCCTCCCAGGCGTGGAACAGCGCAGCCCGGGTCAGCGCGCGCACCGACATTCAGGCGTGACCGGCCGCGCGGACGATCTCCACGTCGTCGCCCAGGTGGTGCGGAGGGGTGACGGGCTCGAGCACGCCGGTGCCGCCGCCCTGCTGCCACAGGTCGAGTGACGAGACCGAGAGCGCGGTGGCGAACAGCCCGTCGGTGTCGTGCACGTAGCTGTTGCCGCCGCCGGTGTCGCGCTGCCACCCGGTCACGTGGCGGGGGTCGGTGACGCTCGCCGTCGGGAGTCGCATGACGTGCGCCCCGGCCCAGCGGCCGTCGTCCTGCTGGAGCCCGAGCAGCGTCGCGGCGGCCTCGTCGGCACGCGCGTCCGCCTGCCCGAGCCGGCACAGCGCCTCGAGACCGAGCGCGGTCGTGAAGGGGTCGCTCCGGGTCGTGGAGCCCAGACCGAAGCCGCCGTCCTCGCGCTGGACCCGGGCGAGCCCGCGCCGCATCAGCCCCGCCTCGGTCTCGTCGAGGCAGCGACCGCGGGCGTTCAGGGCCCGGAGCAGCAGGGCACTGGCGTAGCACGGCCCGCGCCACCAGTACGCCTCGAGGAACCCCGCGCCCGTCTGGTGGCGCACCAGCGCGGTCAGCACCGCCTCGGCGTCCGCGTCGTCGGCCGGCTCGCCGGCGAGCAGCACGGCGGCGGTCACCTCCGGGTGGGCCTGCGTCCAGCCGCGCATCGCGTCGGGACCGCTCGACTGCACGAACTCGACGATCCCCGAGTCGGCTCGGTACGTCGCGTAGCCGTCACCGACCCGGTGGGCGGCCAGCACCTCGCGGGCGGCCCGCCGACCCGTGGCCGAGTCGTCGCGGCGCACCGCCTGGGCGCACCACGCGGTGGAGTCGGCGTCGGTCGGCACGTGCGCGTCGTACCCCCAGCCGCCGTCGTCGTGGCGGGAGCCCAGGAGGGTCGCCGCCGTGTCGGTGAGGTCGACGTCGAGCCCGTGCAGCCCGCGGAGGTGGGTGACCACGAAGCCGCTCACCCAGTGCTCCGAGCGGCCCGCCAGCGTCGGGAAGCCGTGCCAGAGCCCGTCGTCGGCGCGGAGGGCGACCAAGGCGTCGACCGCTCGGCGCAGCGCGTCCGCCGTCACCAGCCGCCGTCGCCGCCGGAAGGCGGACTGGGGTCGACGAAGTCGCTCGCGGTGGTGTTCAGGGCCTGGCCGTTGGTCGTCGTCAGTGCGCCCGTGGCGCCGTTCCAGGTGACGAAGTTGCCCCCGTCGTCGCGGAACTTGGGGAAGTCGTCGGAGGTCGGCGGGGTCGCGCCGGCGGAGCGGTAGCAGTGGTTCTCCAGCGCCTCGGAGTCGAGCTCGGTCCCACCGCAGTGGTGCACCAGCTCGTGGAAGACGATGGCCTCGAACCGCGCGGTGGTGCTGCCGAAGGCGCTCGGCGTGAGCGTGATCTCGTTGCCGCTGGACTGGGCCACGATCGAGTCACCGAGGGTGTCGCACTTCCAGACCACGGACGAGAACGCGTTGGTCAGGCAGTCCTTGAGGTCGCTCAGCCCGGTGAGGCTGCAGCCGGCCACCTTGGTCTGGATCGCGTTGAGCGCGGTGAAGATCGCGGAGGTCTGGCTGGAGCTGCAGGTCAGCTCGCTGCGTTCGCAGCCACCGTCCCACCCCGTCTCGAGGCAGCGGTTGCGCACCAGGATGAAGGGGACCGCCATCGTCACTCACCCCGCTTCTGCCGCGGTGCGGCGTAGTCCCACAGCACCGTCGACCCGCCCTGCATCGTGAGGACGTCGGCTCCCTCGACGACCCGGAAGGTCCCGAACAGCGCTCGCCGGGCGTGCGGGTCGGCCTCGGCGGCTGCGGCGTCCAGCTCGACGGCGATGGTGCTGCCGGCCGTGTCGAGCTTGGTGCTCACCCGGATGCCGCCGTTGCCGTCCTCCTTGCCCTCCACGGCCCCGCGCGCCACCAGCCGAGGAGCGCTCGGTCCGCAGGAGGCGTCGGTGGGCGGCAGGAACGTGGCCCGGAACTCACCCTCGACCCGACCGTTCTTCGACCTCAGCTCGAGCTCGACGCGTGCGGTGGGCCCGGTGGCGTCGATCAGCTTGCCCTCCCAGCGACCGGTGGCGGTCATGACGCCTTCGCCTTCTTCCGGCCGTGCCGCGGCACCTCACGCTGCGGTCGGACCTCCTCGGCGGGGATCGGGCGGTCCTTGGCAGCGGCCACGACCCCGGCGCGCAGTGGCGAGAAGGACCTGGCGACCACCTGGTAGGTGCCGCGCATCCCGCTTCCCCCGCCCGTGAGGTCGAAGACCTCCAGGTCGAGCACGATCTCGACGCCGGCCTTCTCGTCGACCACGCCTTCGAGCCGCACGACGGGTGCGTCGCCGATCTTGCCCTTGATGTGGACCCGCTGGCGCTGGGATACGTGCGTGGCGCCGACGGCGGCCTCGATGGTCCCGCTGACCGAACCGCGCCGGGCCTGGAGCAGGAGCGTGAGCTCACCCTCGAACCCCCGGACGTCGATCAGCCGACCGGACCACAGCCCGCTGACCTGCTTCGCCGTGAGGCCTGCCATGGGGCCTCCCTTCCCAGACAGCACGGGCTTGCGCCCACCTCGACAGTAGAAGCGCCGCTCGGCCCGGTCAAGGGGATGACCCTGGCACCCGGCGTCTCGTGCCCCCCCAGGGGAAGGCCCTGCCCGCGGGGCGCGGACGGCGGATCGGTCATCATGGTGTGGTGAGTGCTCCCTTCCGCGTCGGCTTCGTCACCGGCGCCACGCCCGACAAGTGGGCGCGGACCTGGCGCGAGCGGCGACGTGACCCGCTCGAGCTCGTGACCGTCGAGGAGGCCGAGCAGGAGCAGGTGGTCCGCGACGGCGAGGTCGACATGGTGCTCGCCCGGCTCCCGGTCGATCGCGACGGACTGCACTGCATCCCGCTCTACGAGGAGCAGCCGGTCGTGGTGGCCGGGCGTGAGCACCTGGTCGCGGCGACGGCCGAGGACGAGGAGGTCGACCTCGCCGACCTGGTCGACGAGCAGCTCGTGCGGCCCCATGCCTCCGGCTGGACGCCGGCCGCCCAGCAGCTGGCCTGGCCGGCGATGAGCGAGCAGGAGGCCGTCGAGACGGTCGCGGCCGGCACCGGGATCGTGCTGCTGCCCTTGTCGGTGGCGCGGCTCTACCCCCGCAAGGACGTCGTACGTCGCCGGGTCACCGGTCTGGCGTCGACCACCGTCGGCCTGGTCTGGCTGATCGAGAACGACGACGAGCGGGTGCAGACCTTCATCGGGATCGTCCGCGGACGTACGGTCAACTCCACCCGCACCTGACCGAGTGCCGGCGGGTGCTAACCGGCCGCGTGGATCCGCTGGAAGTTGCGGCCGCCGCGCGCGAACGTGGCGACCACGGCCCTCGGCGTCAGGTGCTCGTCCAGCGAGTCCTCGTCCCAGTCGGCGTCGCGCACGTGCACGAGGTCGGCGGCCAGCGCCGCCGGGTGCGGGTCGTAGCGCCACGGCCCGGCCAGGTGGCCCCGCCGGTAGCGACCGTCGCGGTCCCGGGTCCAGACCTGCGCGCCGTCGGTCACCGCGGCGAACCGCTCGACGCGGCGGGCCACCCGCTCGTCGTGCTCGGCGGAGAGCAGCGCGAGCGCGTCGGCGAGGTCGTGCGGCGCCCGCGACAGGCGGCCACCCATCCCCACCAGCCCCAGCGCGAGAGCCCGGTCGAGCGCCAGGTGCGGGTCGACGTCGTCCAGGCGGGACCGCAACGGGGCGCGGTAGACCTCCATGACCCGACGATAGGCGAACCGCGGACGGGGCACCGGGGGGACGGCGACGTCCGGCGTGGGCTTGCTCACGGCGGCTCTGCTGCACATACCGACGGTTTGCTCCCCGGCGACCCCCTCCGATAGAGGTGGACCATGACCACTCAGCAGCAGCGTCCCCGACGCCACGCCCCCCCGGGTGCGCCGCGCGTCCGCGACGTCGTACCGCACCCGGCCCTCGACGCCGCGCTCGACGACTCCCCACCCGAACGCACCGGGCTGGACCGCTGGGTCTTCGGCGTGCCGGCCGCGATCGCGATCGGCTTCGTGGTGTGGGGGTTCGTCAGCACCGACTCGCTGGCCAGCGCCTCGTCCGCGGCCCTGACCTGGACCATGCAGAGCATGGGCTGGCTGTTCGTGCTCACCGCCAGCGGCTTCGTGGTCTTCGTGGTCTACCTCGCGATGAGCCGCTACGGCCGGATCCCGCTGGGCCGCGACGACGAGGAGCCGGAGTTCAAGACCGTCTCCTGGGTCGCGATGATGTTCAGCGCCGGCATGGGCATCGGCCTGATGTTCTACGGCGTCAGCGAGCCGCTGGAGTTCTACGTCAGCCCGCCGCCCGGCACCGGTGAGGCCGGCAACCCCGAGGCGGCGCAGACCGCCCTGGCCACCACCCTCTTCCACTGGACCCTCCACCCGTGGGCCATCTACGCGGTCGTCGGCCTGGCGATCGCCTACGGCGTCTACCGCAAGGGCCGCGCCCAGCTGATCTCGGCGGCCTTCGAGCCGCTCCTGGGTTCGCGGGCGAACGGCAACGGTGGGCGGATGATCGACATGCTCGCGATCTTCGCGACCCTGTTCGGCTCCGCTGCGTCGCTGGGCCTGGGCGCCCTGCAGATCCGCAGCGGTCTGGAGCTGGTCGGCGGCATCGGCAAGGTCGGCAACGCCGTGCTGGTGATGATCATCGCGGCGCTCACCGTCGCCTTCGTCCTCTCCGCGGTCTCGGGGGTCGCCCGCGGCATCCAGTGGCTCTCCAACATCAACATGGTGCTGGCCATCGTGCTGGCCCTGTTCCTCTTCGTCGTCGGGCCGACGGTCTTCATCCTCAACATGCTGCCGACCTCCCTCGGCAGCTACCTCGGCGAGCTGCCGTCGATGGCCGCCCGGACCGGCGCCTCGGGCCCCGAGGCCAACGAGTGGCTCCAGCTCTGGACGGTCTTCTACTGGGCCTGGTGGATCTCCTGGACCCCGTTCGTCGGGATGTTCATCGCGCGGATCTCGCGCGGGCGCACGATCCGCCAGTTCGTCACCGGCGTCCTGCTCGTCCCGAGCGCGGTCAGCCTGGTGTGGTTCGCGATCTTCGGCGGCACGGCCATCGACCTGCAGCGCGACGGCACCGACGTCTACGGCGCCGGTGGGCAGGAGTCGCAGCTCTTCACCACCCTCGAGGCGCTGCCGTGGACGCTGGTCACCAGCATCATCGTGATGCTCCTCGTGGCGATCTTCTTCGTCTCCGGCGCCGACGCGGCCTCGGTCGTGATGGGCACCCTGTCCGAGAAGGGCACCACCGACCCCCGGCGTCCGACCGTCATCTTCTGGGGCGTTGCCACCGGTGCGGTCGCGGCGGTGATGCTGCTGGTGGGCGGCGAGAACGCGCTCAACGGCCTGAAGACGATCACGATCGTGGCCGCGCTGCCGTTCGTGGTCGTGATGATCGGTCTGGCCGTGGCTCTGATGAAGGACCTGCGCCAGGACCCGCTCATGGTCCGCGGGAAGTACGCCACCGACGCGGTCGAGCAGGCCGTCGTCGCCGGCGTCACCGAGCACGGCGACGACTTCAAGCTGGCCGTCGAGCAGGACCCCGACACCGGTACGAGGAAGTAGCCGCGCGGGCTGGCGTGCCTGGGCGCCGGCATCGGCCGGGTCCGCTGGGCTGCGGTTTGGTCACCAACCGCAGTCCAGCGGCCGATTTCGATGCGGTTGGGGACCAAACCGCATGTCCCAGGGCGCCGGCGTTGCGGTTGGTGACCAAACCGCGTGCGGCCGCAACTGGCTCGGGGGTTTGGTCACCAACCGCAGTCCAGCGGCCGATTTCGATGCGGTTGGGGACCAAACCGCATGTCCCAGGGCGCCGGCCTTGCGGTTGGTGACCAAACCGCACCGACCGTCCGGCGGCTACCAGCTGGTGGCGAGCGGCCGGCCCTCGTGGAAGCCGGCCGCGGACTGGACGCCGACCACCGCGCGTTCCCGGAGCTCCTCGAGGGTCGTGGCACCGGCGTACGTGCAGGCGGAGCGGACGCCGGAGCAGATCTGGTCGATCAGGTCCTCGACGCCGGGGCGGACCGGGTCGAGGTACATCCGCGACGAGGAGATGCCCTCCTCGTAGAGCCCCTTGCGGGCCCGGTCGTACGCCGACTCCGCCGACGTCCGGTTGGCGACCGCGCGGGCCGAGGCCATGCCGAAGGAGACCTTGTAGGCCCGCCCGTCGGAGTCCTGGGTGAGGTCGCCGGGCGACTCGTGGGTGCCGGCGAACCACGAGCCGACCATCACCGACGAGGCACCGGCGGCCAGCGCGAGCGCGACGTCGCGCGGGTGCCGCACTCCCCCGTCGGCCCAGACGTGGCCGCCGAGGTCGCGGGCGGCCTCGGAGCACTCCAGGACCGCGGAGAACTGCGGTCGACCCACGCCGGTCATCATCCGCGTCGTGCACATGGCGCCCGGTCCGACGCCGACCTTGACGATGTCGGCTCCGGCCTCGAGCAGGGCTCGGGTGCCGTCGGCGGAGACGACGTTGCCGGCGGCCACGGGCACAGTGGGGCTGAGCGCGCGTACGGCGCGCAGCGCCTCGATCATCCGCTCCTGGTGCCCGTGGGCGGTGTCGACGACCAGCGCGTCGACACCTGCGGCCAGCAGCTCGGCGGCCTTGGCGGCGACGTCGCCGTTGACCCCGACCGCGGCCGCGATCCGCAGGCCGCCGTCCGAGTCGACCGCGGGCTGGTAGAGCGTGGCGCGCAGCGCTCCGGTGCGCGTGAGGACGCCGACGAGGGAGCCGTCGGCGGCGACGGCCACGGCCAGCGGCGCCTTCGCCCGGTCGAGGGCGTCGAAGGCGTCGCGAGGGTCGGTGTCGGCCGAGATCGTCACCGCGGCGGTCGACATGACCTGCCCCACCTGGGCGAACCGGTCGACGTCGACACAGTCGGCCTCGGACACGACCCCCACCGGCATCCCGTCGACGACCACCACCGCCGCGCGGTGGGCCCGCTTCGGGATGAGCGACAGCGCCTCGGCCACGGTCTGGTGGGGGTGCAGCTCGATCGGGGTGTCGAAGACGAGGTGGCGCGACTTCACGAAGCGGACGACCTCCGCGACGACCGGGGCCGGGATGTCCTGCGGGATGACCACCAGTCCCCCGCGGCGGGCCACGGTCTCGGCCATCCGCTTGCCGGCGATGGCCGTCATGTTGGCCACGACCAGCGGGACCGTGGCGCCGGTGCCGTCGGAGGTGGCCAGGTCGACGTCGTACCTGCTGGTGACCGCGGAGTGGCGCGGCACCATGAAGACGTCGTCGTAGGTGAGGTCGTGGGACGGGGTGATGTCGTGGAGGAGCTGCACGGGCCAGGACGCTACAACGACCGACCGAACATCCGCGCTGTCTCCCGCGCCGTGGGCGCCCCCGCGTCGGGGTCGGCCCCCAGCTCGAGGAGCGTGCTCACGACCTCGTCCTCGCCCTTGAACACGGCGCCGGCCAGCGGCGACTGCCCGCGGTCGTTGAGCCGGTCGACGTCGGCGCCCCGCTCGGCCAGCGCCCGGACGGTGGCGGCGTGGCCGTGGTAGGCCGCCAGCATGAGCAAGGTGTTGCCGGAGGGGTCGGTGAGGTCGCGCGGCACCCCCGCGTCGACGTACGCCGACAGCCGCTCGACGTGCCCCGCTCGCGCCAGGTCGAGGACCTGGTGGGCCAGCTCGACGAGGTCGGGGCTCGGTGTCTCGCTCACCCGGCCGATCATGCCTCGCCGGGCCCCGGGGTTCGACCCGGACTCCCTAGGGTGGCGCCATGAGCTTCGTCGACCCCGGTGACCCCCGCCAGCTGACCGAGGGCCTCAGGGCCGAGCTCACCCGCCGCTTCGCCCGCGACGCCGAGGTGGTGGTGCGCGCCCCGGGGCGGGTCAACCTGATCGGCGAGCACACCGACTACAACCGTGGCCTGGTGCTGCCGGTGGCGCTGCCCCACGCGACGTACGTCGTCGCCGCCGCGCGCGACGACGGCCGGGTGCGGCTGGCCAGCCGGCAGTCCGAGGACGAGTGGAGCGGCGTGCTCGACGAGATCGGTCCCGGCACGGTCGACGGCTGGCCGGCGTACGCCGCGGGCGTGCTGTGGGCGATGCGCGATCAGGGCCTCGAGGTGACCGGCCTCGACCTCGTCCTGGACAGCACGGTGCCGTTGGGGGCCGGGCTCTCCTCCTCCGCCGCCCTGGAGTGCGCGGTGGCGGTCGCGGTCGCCGGACTGACCGGTCTCGAGCTCACGACGGGGGTACGCCACGACCTCGTGGCAGCCTGCATGCGCGCCGAGGCGGAGGTCGCGGGCGCCCCGACCGGCGGGATGGACCAGACGATCGCGATGCTCGCCACCGCCGGCTCCGCGCTGCTGGTCGACTTCGACCACGACCTCGCTGGCCCCGACGCGACCCGCTCGGTCCCGCTGGCGCTGGACGGCGTGGCCCTGCTGGTCACCGACACCCGGGTCTCGCACGCGCTGGTCGACGGTGGCTACGGCGACCGGCGCGCGGAGTGCGACCGCGCGGCTGCTGCGCTGGGCGTGGCGTCGCTCCGCGCCGCCGACGCAGGTGCGGTCGAGTCGTTGGAGGACCCCGTGCTGCGCCGGCGCGCCCGCCACGTGGTCGCAGAGATCCAGCGGACCGCGGACACCGTCGCGGCCCTGACCTCCCCCGGCGGCGTCGACTGGGACGAGGTGGGGCGGCTCTTCGCCGCCTCGCACGTCTCGATGCGCGAGGACTTCGAGATCTCCTGCGCCGAGCTCGACACCGCGGTGGCCACCGCGGTCGAGGCCGGGGCGTGGGGCGCTCGGATGACCGGCGGCGGCTTCGGCGGCTCCTCGGTGGCCGTCGTCCCGACCGCGCGGGTCGACGCGGTCGCGCTGGCCATCGACGCGGCGTTCGCAGGAGCAGGCCACCGCCCCCCGCGGCATCTGCTGGCCCCTCCCTCCGGAGCGGCCGGCCCGCTCGACGCGGGCGGCATGACCGTCCAGGGCGGCGGTGGGTGAGCCACCGTTGCAGCGCGACCTTCGGTGGTGGAGCCACCGGCGGCGCGGGTCGTGGGTGGGCGGCGGTGGCTCAGCCACGTTCGTGTCCCGACCTTCGGTGGTGGAGCCACCGGCGGCGCGGGTCGTGGGTGGGCGGCGGTGGGTGAGCCACCGTCGCAGCGCGACCTTCGGTGGTGGAGCCACCGGCGGCGCGGGTCGTGCTTCAGCGGCGGTGCCTGAGCCACCCGTGCCGCGCGACACCCGGTGGTGGGGACTCAGCACGCTCACCCGACGGGGGCGTCCGGCGGCTCAGGTCGCCGAGACGCCGATCCGGCCCTCGCGGAAGGCGTCCACGAAGAGCCCGTGGTCGGCGCGCACGCGCTCGGCGTACTCGAGGGAGAAGTCGGTGAGCCACGACACGAGCTCGCGGCGCCGACCCTCGACGCTGGCCGCCACCGCGTCCTCGACCTGGAAGTCGACCAGGTCCTGCTCGCTGTCCTCGTCGGAGGCGCAGTGGATCTTGGCGGTGGCGCGGCCCAGCAGGGCCACGACCTGCTCGATGTCGTCGGGCTCGGTGAGGCCCGACCAGTCGAGGTCGACCTCGTACGGCGACAACTCCGCGACCACGTAGCCGACGCCGTCGATCTCGGTGTGGCCCAGCAGCGGGTCGGTGTGCACCTGCAGCGCCCGCTGGCTGACGACCGTGCGGTGGCCCTCGTGCTCGAAGTAGCCCTCGACCTCCGCGGAGTCGACGAACCGGCTGACCGCCGGCACGTTGGCCTGCTTCATGCTCAGCACGACGTCGTTGTCGAGGGCCTGGTTGTAGCCCTCGACCAGCAGGTTGTACGCCGGCAGACCGGCGCTGCCGATGCCGAAGCCCGACTTCCCGACCACGTCGCGCAGGTCGTAGAACAGCGCGCGGTCGTAGCGCTTGTCGTCCGGGATCGTCTCGAGGTAGGCCTCGAACGCCGCGACCACCCGGCGGCGCTCCTGCGCGTCGAGGCGACGTACGCCGGGGCCGTCGCGGAAGGAGCGGACCCCGTCGGCGAGCACCGTCGAGGCGTCCAGCAGGTCGGCCCGCCGCCGGCAACGGGCCGCGACGAGCGCGGCCGCCACCGGCCCGTGGGTGTTGTCGAGGTGCAGCGCGAAGTCGTCGTCGTCCTCGCTGTCACGGTAGTCGTCGACCTGGGCGAGGTAGGCCCGCACGTAGGTCCCGACCAGCCGGCGTACGTCGTCGACCGGCAACGCCTTCTGCCAGCCCATCAGGGCCAGCGAGGCCCCGAAGCGCTGGAGGTCCCAGGTGAACCGGCCCAGGTAGGCCTCGTCGAAGTCGTTGACGTCGAAGACCAGGCGGCCGTCGGAGTTGAGGTAGGTGCCGAAGTTCTCCACGTGGAGGTCGCCGTGCACCCAGATCCGGCCGCTGCGCTGGTCGGCGAACGGGTCCTCCGTCGCGGTCACGTCGGCGTAGAACAGGCAGGCCGAGCCGCGGTAGAACGCGTGCGGGTCGGCGGCCATCTTGCGGTACTTGGTGCGGAAGGCGACCGGGTCGACCTCCATCAGGGGTGCGAACGCGTCCGCCAGCACGGAGACGATGAGGTCGCCACGCTCGGCGTGGTTCGAGGGAGCCATGGCGGTCATCCTGCCCCGCAGGAGGCGCATCTCACACCTGGTACGTCGGCCCGCGGGCGTGGCCGGCTGGCAGCGCGGGTAACTGGCAGTGGGCCGCCCGTGCGGCCGTGCTTGACTCGAGAAGACACCCACCCACAAGTAGAGGAGCGACCCGTGGCCCGCACCAACCCGATCGGGAAGATCAAGGACCTGGCCAACGAGACCCTCAAGGCCCCCAAGGGGGTCGCGGGCAAGGCCGCCGAGCAGGCGATGGGCGCCGTCGCCACCGGCAAGTCCGTCGCCGACCGGCTCGCGCGCACGGCTGGGTCCGTGGTCTCCCACGTCCCGGGCATCGGCGGCTCGTCCGAGGCACCGTCCGGGGCCACGGCGACCGAGCCCGCCCCGACGCCGGCGAAGCCCGCCACGGCGCCGGTCCAGAAGGTCACGGAGCCGGTGCAGAAGGCGGCGACCAAGGCGGCCACGAAGGTCGCCGAGAAGGCGCCGGAGAAGCCGGTCGAGAAGGCCGCCGAGAAGGTCGCCGCGAAGGCGACGCCGAAGCCGGTCAAGAAGGCGGCCGAGAAGGTCGCCACCAAGGCGGCCGAGCAGCCGGTCACCAAGGCGGCGCAGAAGACGGCGCAGAAGACGGCGCAGAAGACGGCGCCGAAGCCTGCCGCGAAGAAGGCCGAGCCGAAGGCCGCCCCGAAGGCTGTCAAGCCGGAGGCGAAGGACGCCCTCACCCCGGCCGAGGTCGCCGCCGAGACGCCGGAGGTCGACACCTCCGGGCCCGTCAACGTGGTCAAGGAGCTGGGCCTGGACCCCGCCCCGGTCAAGGAGGTGAAGCCCGCCGCGACCGCCACCGCGACGACGGACACCACGAAGGCCTCCCCCGCGGAGCCCACGCCGGACGCCGACGTCGACGTCACCCCCGCCGACGTCGCCCCGCAGGTCTCGCCCCCCGCGCAGCCCGCCGCGAAGAAGCAGCCGGCCGCCACGAGGGCGACCCCGGCGAAGAAGTCGGCCCCCGGCGACAAGCTGCCCCCGCGCAGCTCCTGATCGAGGCGGTCGTGGGGCTCAGCGTGCGCCGCAGCGCACCCTGAGCCCCACGCCAGGACCTACTTGAGCTCGCTGCTCGTCAGGCCCAGGATCCTGCGGGCGACGATCAGCTGCTGGATCTGCTGGGTCCCCTCGAAGATGTCGAGGATCTTGGAGTCGCGCGACCACTTCTCGAGCAGCTCGGTCTCGCTGTAGCCGATCGAGCCGCAGAGCTCGACGCAGCTCAGCGTGATGTCGGAGCCGACCCGGCCGGCCTTCGCCTTCGCCATCGAGGCCTCCAGCGAGTTGGGCTGGCGGTTGTCGGCCATCCAGGCGGCCTGGAGGGTGAGCAGGTAGGCGCCTTCCCAGTCGGCCTCCATCTGGAGGAGCTTGGCCGCAGCGGCGTGCTGCACGGTGGCCGGGCGGTCGTAGTCGACCTCGACGCCGGCCTCGGCGAGCAGGTCGCGGGTCAGGTCCAGCGACGCGCGGGCACACCCGATGGCCATCGCGGCCACGAGCGGCCGGGTGTTGTCGAAGGTCGCCATCGCCCCGGCGAAGCCGGCCTTGGGGTCGACGTCCGGGGAGCCGAGCAGGTTGGCCTTCGGCACCCGGCAGTCCTCGAAGATGATCGTGGCGGTGTCGGAGGCCCGGATGCCGAGCTTGTGCTCGAGCCGGTCCACGCGCATCCCGGGGGTGCCCTTGGCGACGACGAACGACTTGATGGCCGCGCGGCCGAGGTCGCGGTCCAGGGTGGCCCAGACCACGATGTGGTCGGCGCGGTCACCGGAGGTGACGTAGATCTTCTCGCCGTTGAGGACGTACTCGTCGCCGTCCAGGACCGCAGTGGTCTGGATGTTGGCCGAGTCCGACCCGACGCCCGGCTCCGTGATGGCCATGCCGGCCCACACGCCGTCGAAGCGCTCGAGCTGCTCGTCGTCGGCGACCGAGGCGATCGCCGAGTTGCCGAGCCCCTGTCGGGGCATCGAGAGCAGCAGGCCGACGTCGCCCCAGCACATCTCGGCGATGGAGAGGACCGAGGCCAGGTTGGCGCCGTTCTTGACCGTCCTGTCCCCGTCCTTCTCGTCGCGGCGTACGCCGGCGGCGCCCGCGCCCTCGCTCGCGCCGGACTCGGAGAGCCCGTCGATCATCGCGGCGAGCATGTCGAGCTCCTTGGGGTACTCGTGCTCGGCGAGGTCGTACTTGCGTGAGATGGGCCGCAGCATGTTCATCGCGACCTGGTGGGCCTGGCCGACGAGCGGGCGGAACTTCTTGGGATCGTCGAGATTGATCATCAGACCAGCACGCTTCCTTCCATGACGCCGACCGCGCGGAGGTCGCGGTACCAGCGCTCGACGGGGTGTTCCTTGACGTAGCCGTGGCCACCGAGCAGCTGGACGCCGTCGAGGCCGATCTGCATGCCCTTGTCGGCGCACAGCTTGCGGGCCAGCGCGACCTCGCGGGCGAAGTCCTTGCCGGCCGCCGCGCGGGCGGCCGCCTTGTAGGTGACCAGCCGCATCGCCTGCAGCTCGATCGCGATGTTGGCGACCATGAACGCCACCGACTGGCGGTGGGCGATCGGCTCGCCGAAGGCCTTGCGCTCCTTGACGTACGGCGTCACGTAGTCGAGCACGGCCTGCGCGGTGCCGACGGCCAGCGCGCACCAGGCCAGCCGCGAGAGCCGCACGCACTCGACGTACGTCGAGCCGTCGGTGGCGCCGAGGACGGCGTCGGCCGGCACCTGCACGTCCGTGAGGGTCAGACGGGTGAGCGAGGCGGCGCGGACGCCCATGGCGGGGTCGCCCTCGACGGCCAGGCCCTCGGTGGAGGACTCGACCAGGAACAGGGTGGGGGTCCCGTCGAGGTCGGCGCCCACCACGAAGAGCTCGGCCTGCGCACCCCGGGCGACCAGGGTCTTGGTGCCGTTGAGCGTGAAGCCGGCGTCGGTCCGGGTGGCGGTGGTCGCGGGCGACAGGACGTCGAAGAGCACGGCGGGCTCGGTCAGCGCGAGCGCCGCGGCCGGTACGTCGTCACCGGTGAACGCCGGCAGGTAGGTCTGCTGCTGGGCCTCGGTGCCCCACAGGCCGATGGCGGTGGCGACGCTGCCGGGGGCGAGCGTGGCCACGGCCAGGCCGAGGTCGCCCTGGGCCAGCGCCTCCGCGACGAGGGTGCCGGCCATGGCCGAGCGCTCCTCGGAGATGCCGCCGAGTGCCTCGGGGACGCCGAGGATCGGCAGACCGATCTCGAGGCTCGCCTTGAGCAGGGTGTCGGGGGCCTCGCAGGCGGCGTCCGCCTCCGCGGCGGCCGGGCGGACGACCTCGGTGGCGAACTCCGTGACCACGTCGACGAGCATCTGCTCGTCCTCGGTGGGGGTGAGGTCGAAGACGCCCCGCGGCTGGGCGGGCGCCACACGGACGCCCGGCGCGGCCTGCGAGCCCTTCTTCGTGAAGGTCCGGCTGGCGTGGGTCACGGTCTTGAAGCCGCTGCGGGTCACGCTGAAGACGGCCTGCTCGGCGGGCTTGCGGAGCTTGACCCGGTCGATCAGGTCGCTCTGGGCGAGCAGGTTGAGGCCGGCGACGAGGTAGCCGATCGGGTCGCGGCGCGCCGTGCCCGGCACGCCGTGCTTGCCTCCGGGCTTGAGGCTGTTGATGAAGGACATGGGTTGAATGTAACTCAGAGTTACACTCAACGCTACAGAATCGGTGGTGGGCCGGGTCACAGCGCGGCGGAGGGCTGCGGCGTCCGGGCCGGCCGGAGCAGGTCCGTATGCTCTGGGCCCATGCCCGCCCCCGACTCGCCCGCCGAGCACGCCCCCCACGGCCACCTCCCGACCGGCGGGACGGTCCGCCCGATCACCAGGTGGGGCACGCCGGTGATGCACCGGGCCCAGCAGCGGGTCACCGCCTACGACGAGGACCTGCGGCAGCTCGCGGCCGACATGGTCGCCACCATGTACGCCGCCGACGGCGTCGGCCTGGCCGCCTGCCAGGTCGGCGAGGACGTGGCGATGTTCGTCTTCGACTGCCCCGACGAGTCCGGCGAGCGCACGGTCGGGAGTGGTGTGCAACCCCGATGTCGTCGTGCCGGAGGCCGGTGACCGGCGTCTCGACGAGGACGACGAGGGGTGCCTGTCGTTCCCAGGAGCCTTCGTCGAGCTCGCCCGGCCGGACACCGCCACCGTGACCGGCACCGGCCTCGACGGGGAGCCGGTGACGTTCAGCGGCGACGGGCTGCTCGCGCGCTGCCTGCAGCACGAGACCGACCACACCCACGGGACGGTCTTCGGCGACCGGCTCCCGACCAAGCTGCGCAAGAAGCTCACCAAGGCCCACGACAAGGCGGCCGAGGACTACCCGGACTCCTGGCCCGCCTGAGACGGCACCTCGACCGTGGTGACCACCTGGGTCAGGGAGGGTCGGCGCGGGGTGGAGGAGAAGCCGAAGCGGCACGGCGGGTCGACCGGGGCCAGCGGCCCCAGGTCCGCGCCGTCGAAGGCACCCCTCAGCGAGGTCAGCGCGCGTACGTCGGTGGCGCCGTACCACTCGCGCCGCTGCCCGTGCGCGGTCCCACGCGTGCGCACCCCGCGCAGCACCACCCGGGCCACGGGGTCGGTCACCGCGCACCAGGCGGGCGCGGTGGCGAGCCGGTCGGGCACCAGGCCCACCAGGCGGCCCAGCGGCGTCCGGTCGCCCACCCCGAGGTCGAGCGTGAGCGACGGCGACCGGAACGAGCGGGCGCCCTCGGCGACCTCGACGGCGCAGGGCTCCAGCCGGACCTCGTCGAAGACGTAGGTCGCGGTGATGAAGTCGCGCACCTCCGGGGTGGGGGCCAGCAGGACCCGGTGACCCGACGCCGTCTCCACCATCGCGTCGGCGAAGGACCCCAGCGGCGTACGTCGCCAGTGCCCGACCACCACGCGGACCCCGCTCGCGCTGCCGACCCCGGCGATCTCGCCCTCGAAGCGCGAACGCGTGGCCGTCATGACCCCCAGCCTGTCAGAGCAGGTGTCGGCGGGCGGCGACGTAGCAGGCGACCGCGCTCGCGGCGGCGACGTTGAGGGAGTCGATGCCGGGTGCCATCGGGATGACCGCCCGCCGGTCGGCGGTGGTCTCCCAGCGCATCGACAGCCCGTGCCCCTCGCCGCCCAGCACGAGCGCGACGCGGTCGAGACCGGCGACGGCCTCCTCGATCGGCCGCGCGTCGTCGGCCAGGGTGAGGGCCACCGTCGTGAAGCCGCGGGCGGACAGCGACGGCAGCGCGTCGGACCAGTCGGGCAGCCGGGTCCACGGCGTCGCGAAGACCGCCCCCATGCCGACCTTGACCGAGCGCCGGTAGAGCGGGTCGGCGCACCGCGGCGCGAGCAGCACCGCGTCGAAGCCGAGGGCCGCCCCGCTGCGGAAGATCGCGCCGACGTTGGTGTGGTCCACGAGGTCCTCCAGCACCAGGACCGAGCGGGCGCCGTCGAGCACCTCCTCCACCGAGGCCGGCGGCCGGCGCTCGAGCGAGGCCAGGGCCCCGCGGTGCACGTGGAAGCCGGTCACCTCCTCGGCCATGGACTCGGCGACGACGTAGCAGGGCGCCCCGGAGGCGGCCAGGACGTCGGCCAACCCGTCGAGCCAGCGCGGCGCCATCAGGAACGACCGGGCCGGGTAGCCCGCCTCGACGGCGCGGCGCACGACCTTCTCGCCCTCGGCGAGGAAGAGCCCGTGCTCGGCCTCGACCGCCTTGCGGAGCTGTACGTCGCGCAGGTCGCGGTAGTCCGCGAGCCGGGGGTCGGCGGGGTCGGAGATCTCGACCAGCTCGGCCATCAGGCGGCCATCAGCGAGCCTGCCGGCACAGCGTCGTCACGACGGGACGGGGAAGCGCTCGGGGTGGGCCACCGCCACGACCGCACCGATGACGATGATCGCCGGTGGCGCGACCGCCTGCGCGACGAGCTCCTGCTCGAGGGTGTCGAGCGTGGCCAGCACGGTGCGCTCGGCGGCCATCGTCCCGTCGCAGATCACGGCGACCGGAGTTGCTGCGTCGCGGCCGCCGCTCAGCAGCGCGGCCGCGATGTGCGGGGCGTTCTCGACGCCCATCATCACCACGACGGTCCCGCGCAGCCGGGCCAGCGCGGCCCAGTCGGTGAGCGAGTCGGGGTGGCCGGGGGGCAGGTGACCGGAGACCACCGTGAACTCGTGGGCCACCCCCCGGTGCGTCACCGGGATGCCGGCGACGGCCGGGACCGCGACGGGGCTGGTCAGACCGGGGATCACCGTCACCGGGACCCCGGCCTCGCGGCAGGCGATGACCTCCTCGTAGCCGCGGCCGAACACGAAGTTGTCGCCGCCCTTGAAGCGCACCACCCGTTTGCCGGCGAGCGCACGGTCGACGATCACCCGGTTGATCTCCTCCTGGGCGGCGGAGCGGCCCCGCGGCAGCTTGGCCACGTCGACCAGCTCGACGTCGGGGGGCAGCTGGCCGAGCAGCTCGCGCGGGGCCAGCCGGTCGGCGACCACGACGTCGGCCTCCATCAGCGCCTTGCGCCCGGCGATGGAGATCAGGTCGGGGTCGCCCGGCCCGCCGCCGACCAGCGTGACGCCGGCGGTGTGCCCGCGGGTGCCGCGGGCGGTGATCGTGCCCTCCCTCAGCCCGGCCAGGATCTCGTCGCGCACCGAGGCCGAGCGGCGAGGGTCCCGGTCGCCCAGCACGGCCACCGTCACGCCGGCGGCCCGGCCCACGGCGGGGGTCCAGGCGGTCGCGCGGGTCGCGTCGTCGGCCCGGACGCAGAAGATCCTGCGCCGCTCGGCCTCCGCCGAGACCTGCTCGTTGACCGCGAGGTCGTCGGTGGCGGCGACGACGTACCAGGTCTCCTCGAGGTCGCCCTCCTCGAAGCCGCGGCGGTGCCAGACCACCTCTCCCGCTCCGCTCAGGCCCTCGATCGACGGCGTCACCCGTGGGGACACCACGTGCACGTCGGCCCCGGCGGCGATCAGCTGCGGGACCCGGCGCTGGGCGACATGGCCGCCACCGACCACGACCACGCGTCGACCGGTCAGCCGGAGCCCGGAGGGGTACGTCGCTTGCTCGTCCACGCCCCCATCATCCCGGGTCGCGGCCCGGCGGCGGTGGAGCGGTGCCACCCGTCGGACTACGTTGGCCGACATGAGTCTCGACCGCCCCATCACCCCCGACCCCTACGACCTGCTCCCGGAGGTGCCGTCGTTCACCGTGACGAGCGCCGACGTCAGCGACGGCCAGCCCCTGAAGGACGACCAGGTCGCCGACGCCGGCAACACCTCCCCGCAGCTGTCCTGGGAGGGTGCCCCGAACGGCACGAGGTCCTACACCGTCACCTGCTTCGACCCCGACGCCCCGACCCCCAGCGGCTTCTGGCACTGGACGCTGGTGGACCTGCCGGCCGACGTGACCTCCCTCGACACCGGCGCCGGCGCAGAGGGTGCCGACCTCCCCGGCGGCGCCTTCATGTGCCGCAACGACGGCGGCAGCAAGGCGTTCATGGGCGCAGCCCCACCCGAGGGCGACCAGGTCCACCGCTACTTCTTCGTCGTGCACGCGGTCAAGGAGGAGTCGCTCGGCGTGGACTCCGATGCGTCCCCGGCGGTCGTGTCGTTCAACCTCGCCTTCAAGACCGCCGGCCGCGCGATCCTCCACGGCACCTACCAGCACTGAGCCCGCAGGCCGGCCCGGCCCGCCGAGCCGTGGCTACTCCAGCGACCGGCTGAGGATCAGCACCGCCCGGTCGTCGTCACCACGCGGCACCCGCCGGATGATCCGCTTCGCGGCGCCCTCGAAGCCGGGTCGGACCGCCTCGCGCGCGGTCGTCTGCAGCCAGGCGATGCCGACGTCGAGGTCGGCGTCGCGGGTCTCGACGACCCCGTCGGTGTAGAACATCAGCGCGTCGCCGGCGTTCAGCGTGCCCTCGCTCGCGTGGAGCTCGGGCTCGGGCAGGATCCCGAGCGCGGTGCCCCGGGCGGGCTCGATCAGCCACTGGTGCGTGTCCGACTCCCACCGCAGCGCGGGCGGGTGGCCGGCACTGGTCACCGTGAAGGCGCCCGTGGCGAGGTCGACCACCACGTGCACGGCCGTGGCGAAGGAGTCGTCGGAGCCCTGGCGCAGCAGGAACCGGTTGGCGGCGTCGAAGAGCCCGCGCGGCGGCAGCGCACCGAGCAGTCCGCCGAGCGCGCCGGCGAACTGCAGGGCCTGGGGGCCGACCGCGACGCCCTTGCCGCAGACGTCGACGAGGACCATCTCGAGGCGCCGCTCCTCGACCATGTCGGCGACGAAGAAGTCGCCGGCGTACTTCAGGCCCTGCGAGGAGCGCATCGCGGACTGCGCCTGCCAGCCCGCGGGCAGCGCCGGCATCACGGCCTGGCGCTGCAGCCGGTCGCGCAGCTCGGACAGCATCGCCTCGCTCAACGTCACGGGGAGCCCGCTGCGCTGGCGGCTGGAGGCGTAGAGGATCAGCCCGACGCTCAGCAGCAAGGCGCAGATCGCGGTGATCCGCGCCCCCACGATCGGGCCGCTGTGGACCATCGCGGCGATCGACGCCACGACGACCACGCCGGTCAGCAGGGCCAACGGGCCCGGTCGCAGCAGCAGCATCCCGACCAGGAGCCAGACGAAGTACGTCGTCAGCGGCATGTACTCATAGGCCGACCAGGACACCAGGAAACAGGCGGTGACCAGCGCGAGCAGCACCCCCAGCAGGTAGACCTGGCTCTCGACCGACCCGGTGCGCCACCGCCGGACGCGTTCGTGCAGGTAGTCAGCGGCGCTCGCTCGCGCCGCCCTCCTGACCCCTGCCTCCCCGCTCACGCGGTCAGGCTAGTTCTCGCGAGGCCCGGCGCAGGCATCATCGGCCGCTTTGCACCGGACTGTCGTCCCGCACGCGTGAACGACTCACCGGCTGGGCACCGGACGGGAGACTTGTCCGTCACATCGTCCACCACCCGGAGGAGCAACATGCCCGACCTGCCTCAGCCCACCGACGGCACCTCGATCGCCACCGCGCCCAGCGAGGAGGCGCGGCTCGGCTCGACCATGGAGACCGGCGCGCCGGCGCCCAGCGACCGCAACTCCCTGACGCTCGGCGCGGACGGACCGATCCTGCTGCACGACGTGCACATGATCAACCAGATGGCGCACTTCAACCGGGAGCGCATCCCCGAGCGCAACGTGCACGCCAAGGGCTCCGGAGCGTTCGGTGACTTCGAGACCACCGAGGACGTCTCGGCCTACACCTGCGCCGCGCTGTTCCAGCCCGGTGCGAAGACCGAGATGCTCGCGCGCTTCTCCACCGTCGCCGGGGAGCAGGGCTCTCCCGACACCTGGCGCGACCCGCGCGGCTTCGCGCTGAAGTTCTACACCTCCGAGGGCAACTACGACCTGGTCGGCAACAACACCCCGATCTTCTTCGTCCGCGACACCATGAAGTTCCCTCACTTCATCCGCTCGCAGAAGCGGCGCGGCGGCAGCGGGCTGCGTGACAACAACATGCAGTGGGACTTCTGGAGCCTCAACCCCGAGTCCGCCCACCAGGTGACCTACCTGATGGGCGACCGCGGCATCCCGAAGACCTACCGCCACATGAACGGCTACGGCTCCCACACCTACCTCTGGATCAATGCTGCGGGCGAGAAGCACTGGGTGAAGTACCACTTCCACAGCAACCAGGGGGTCGAGGGCCTGACCGACGACGAGGCGACGAAGATCGCGGGCGAGGACGCCGACTTCCACCGGCGCGACCTCTACACCGCGATCGCCGGCGGTGACTTCCCGTCCTGGACGCTGTCCATCCAGGCGATGCCCTACGAGGACGCCAAGACCTACCGGGTCAACCCCTTCGACCTGACGAAGGTCTGGTCGCACGCGGACTACCCGCTGATCAAGGTCGGCACGATGACGCTCAACCGCAACCCGGAGAACTTCTTCGCCGAGATCGAGCAGGCGGCGTTCGAGCCGTCGGCCATCGTCCCGGGCATCGGCTTCAGCCCCGACAAGATGCTGCTGGGCCGGGCCTTCGCCTACGCCGACACCCACCGCTACCGGATCGGCCCCAACTACCACCAGCTCCCGGTCAACCGCCCGCGGGTGGAGGTCAACACCTACACCCAGGACGGCCCGATGGCCTACGACCACCGCGCCGACGACCCGGTCTACGCGCCCAACTCCTTCGGTCGCGGCTACGCCGACGCGGTCGGTGAGGTCAGCGACTCGTGGGAGTCCGACGGTGCGATGGTGCGTCAGGCCTACACGCTGCGTCCCGACGACGACGACTTCTCGCAGGCCGGCGCACTGGTCCGCGAGGTGTGGGACGACGAGCAGCGGGCGATGTTCGTCGAGACCGTCGCCGGCCACCTGCTCGGCGGCGTCGAGGGCGACGTGCTCGAGCGCGCCCTCCAGTACTGGCACCACGTCGACGCCGACTGCGGCAAGAAGATCGAGGAGCTGGTCCGGGCCGAGATCGACGCCGGCGCGCCGGGCGCCCAGCCCGGCAACGCGCAGCAGGACGCCGCCGACCCCGTCGTCGAGTCGGACACCCACGCGGGGGCCTGAGCGAAGCCTGGGGCGAGGGCGCGCCGAGAGTTTTCGGCGCAACCCTCGCGCTCGGGCGCACCGACGGGTATAGCCTTCGCCGCACCCTGTGACCCGGCACACATGCCACAGGCCCTCTCGGGACACCGACCGGTATCAGCCCAGCAGTGCGAGGACGAGGTGGCGCGGATGAGCGACGAGCAGTACTTCAAGGAGCGCGAGCTCCAGCAGGGTGTGGCCGGGTGGGTGCTGCTCGCCGGCCTCGGCGTCGCCTACGTCATCTCGGGTGACTACGCGGGCTGGAACTTCGGCCTGGCCGAGGGCGGGTGGGGCGGTCTGCTCGTCGCGGTCGTGGTGATGGGCACGATGTACCTCTTCATGGTGCTGGGCCTGGCCGAGCTCTCCTCGACCATCTCCACGACGGGCGGTGGCTACGCCTTCGCGCGCCGGGCTCTCGGCCCCTGGGGCGGATTCCTGACCGGCACCGCGATCCTGATCGAGTACGCCATCGCCCCGGCGGCGATCGCCAACTTCATCGGCGCCTACGTCGAGTCGCTGGTCGGGATCGACGGGCCGATCGTCTTCGCCGTCTTCTACGCCCTGTTCATCGGCCTCCACCTCTACGGCGTGGGCGAGGCGCTGAAGCTGATGTTCGTGATCACCGCCATCGCGGTGGTCGCGCTCGTGGTCTTCGTCGTCGCCGCCGCCCTGGAGTTCGACGCCGCCAACCTCACCGACATCGCGGTCACCGACGCCGCCGGGGCCAGCGAGTTCCTGCCGTTCGGCTTCATCGGGATCTGGGCGGCGCTGCCCTACGCGATCTGGTTCTTCCTCGCCGTCGAGGGCGTGCCGCTGGCCGCGGAGGAGACCAAGGACCCCGCCCGCTCCATGCCGCGCGGCATCATCGCGGCGATGGTGACCCTGCTGCTGTTCGCGGCCGTCATCCTGCTCGTCGCCCCCGGGGCCGCCGGGTCGGCCAGCATCGCCGACTCCGGCAACCCGCTCGTCGACACCCTCGAGTCGGCGTACGGCGGGTCGACCGCGGTCAGCACGTTCGTCAACGTCGTGGGGCTGCTCGGCCTGATCGCCAGCTTCTTCTCGATCATCTACGCCTACTCCCGCCAGACCTTCGCACTGTCCCGCGCGGGCTACCTGCCGAAGGTGCTGTCCAAGACCGGCAGCCGCAAGACGCCCTACCTGGCCCTCATCGTCCCGGGGATCGTCGGCTTCGTCCTGGCGATCTTCAACGAGGGCGACCTGCTGATCCTGGTCGCGGTCTTCGGCGCCACGATCTCCTACGTGCTGATGATGCTCTCCCACATCGTGCTGCGCATGAAGGAGCCCGACCTGGAGCGGCCCTACCGGACGCCGGGCGGGGTCGTCACCACCGGCATCGCGCTGGTGCTGGCCTGCGTGGCCGTCGTCGCCGGCTTCGTCGTCGAGCCCCGGGTGCTGCTGGTGACCGCGGTGGTCTTCGCCATCGCCATCGCCTACTTCGCGCTCTACAGCCGCCACCACATCGTCCACGGCGCTCCGGAAGAGGAGTTCGCCGCCATCGAGGACGCCGAGAAGGGACTCCACTGATCGTGACCGACCTGCTGGCAGGAACCGAGCAGCCCGTCAACGAGCGCATGCTCACCCTCGACCGCTTGCGGCACCTCATCGGTGAGGGCTCGGTCGACACCGTGATCATGGCCTTCACCGACATGCAGGGCCGGCTCCAGGGCAAGCGTCTGCACGCCGCGTACTTCCTCGACGTGGCCCTCGCGGCCGGGACGGAGGGCTGCAACTACCTGCTCGCCGTCGACGTCGAGATGAACACCGTCGACGGCTACGCGATCTCCTCGTGGGAGCGCGGCTACGGCGACATGGAGTTCGTGCCCGACTGGAGCACCCTGCGGCTGCTCACCCACCTGCCGGGCACCGCGATGGTCCAGTGCGACCTGATGTGGCCCGCGGACCACTCCCCCGTCGTGGAGAGTCCGCGCCAGATCCTGCGCGCCCAGCTGGCCCGCGCCCGCGACCTGGGCTTCACCGCGCAGTCCGGCACCGAGCTGGAGTTCATCCTCTTCGACACCGCCTACGAGGAGGCCCACGACCTCGACTACCGCAACCTGCGCCCGGCCAACCAGTACAACATCGACTACTCCGTGCTCGGGACCACGCGCGTCGAGCCGCTGCTGCGCGACATCCGCAACCACATGTACGCCGCGGGCATGGACGTCGAGAGTGCCAAGGGCGAGTGCAACCTCGGTCAGCACGAGATCGGCTTCCTCTACAACGAGGCCCTGGTCAGCGCCGACAACCACGTCGTCTACAAGAACGCCGCCAAGGAGATCGCCGCCCACCACGGCAAGTCGCTGACGTTCATGGCCAAGTACGACGAGCGCGAGGGCAACTCGTGCCACATCCACCTCTCGCTGCGCGGCCTCGACGGCGAGCTGGTCTTCTGGGACGAGGAGAAGGACGCCCGTACCCCCCTCTACGACCGGTTCCTGGCCGGACTGCTCGGCACGATGGCCGACTTCACCCTGCTCTACGCGCCCAACATCAACTCCTACAAGCGCTTCGCGGCCGGGTCCTTCGCCCCCACCGCCATCGGGTGGGGCCTGGACAACCGCACCTGCGCGGTGCGCCTCGTCGGCTCCGGGCCCTCCGCGCGGCTGGAGAACCGGGTGCCCGGCGGTGACGTGAACCCCTACCTCGCGCTCGCGGCCATGATCGCCGGCGGCCTCCACGGCATCGAGGCCGAGCTCGACCCGGTCCCCGAGACCGAGGGCAACGCCTACGAGGGCGAGCTGGACCTGGTCCCCCACACGCTGCGCGAGGCCCGCGACCGGTTCGCCGCGTCCGAGGTGGCACGGGCGACCCTCGGGGACGCCGTGGTCGACCACTACACCAACATGGCGGACGTCGAGCTGCGCGCCTTCGAGTCGACCGTGACCGACTGGGAGCGCCGGCGCGGCTTCGAGCGTCTGTGACCGGATCGAGGAAGCGATAGCCATGTCCGACACCTTCACCGTGCTGAACCCTGCCACCGAGCAGGCCGTGACCGACGTCCACCTGGCCAGCGTCGAGGAGGCGGACGCGGCGATCGCCGCAGCGCACGAGGCGTTCGGCGCCTGGCGGGACATGTCGCCCGGTGACCGGGCCGCGGTCCTGCGTCGCTTCGCCTCGGTGGTCGACGCCCACATCGAGGAGCTCGCCGGGCTCGAGGTCCGCAACGCCGGCCACACCTGGGGCAACGCCCGCTGGGAGGCCGGCAACGTCCGCGACTGCCTCAACTACTACTCCGGGGCCCCGGAGCGGCTCTTCGGGCGACAGATCCCGGTGGCCGGCGGCACCGACGTCACCTTCCACGAGCCGCTGGGCGTCGTGGGGATCATCGTGCCCTGGAACTTCCCGATGCCCATCGCGGGCTGGGGCTTCGCCCCCGCGCTCGCCGCCGGCAACACCGTGGTGCTGAAGCCGGCCGAGCTCACGCCGCTCACCGCCGTACGGCTCGGCGAGCTCGCGCTCGAGGCGGGGTTGCCCGAGCACGTGCTCACCGTCCTGCCCGGCAAGGGCTCGGTGGTCGGCGAGCGGTTCGTCACCCACCCGCTGGTGCGCAAGGTCTGCTTCACCGGCTCCACCGAGGTGGGCAAGCGGATCATGGCCGGCTGCGCCGACCAGGTGAAGCGGGTGACCCTCGAGCTCGGCGGCAAGAGCGCCAACATCGTCTTCGCCGACGCCGACCTGGCGGCCGCGGCCGCCGCAGCGCCCGGTGCGGTCTTCGACAACGCCGGCCAGGACTGCTGCGCCCGCTCGCGCATCCTGGTCGAGCGATCGGCGTACGACGAGTTCGTCTCGCTCCTGGAGCCCGCGGTGACCGGGATGCGGGTGCTGGACCCGGCCGACGAGAGCAGCGAGATGGGTCCGCTCATCTCGGCGGGCCAGCGCGACTCGGTGCGGTCCTACCTCGACGAGGTGGAGGTGGCCTTCGCCGGCACCGCGCCCTCCGGGGCGGGCTACTGGATCGCGCCCAGCGTGGTCGCGACGCAGGACCCCTCCGCCCGGATCTGGCGCGAGGAGGTCTTCGGCCCCGTCGTCGCGGTGATGCCGTTCGACGACGAGGCGCAGGCCGTCGAGCTGGCCAACGACACCGAGTACGGTCTGTCCGGCTCGATCTACACCCGCGACCTCGGCCGCGGGCTGCGCGTGGCCCGGGCCGTCGACGCCGGCAACCTCAGCGTCAACTCGCACGCCTCGGTCCGCTACTGGACGCCGTTCGGCGGCTACAAGCAGAGCGGCCTGGGCCGCGAGCTCGGCCCCGACGCCCCGATGGCGTTCACCGAGGAGAAGAACGTCTTCATCGCTCACTGAGACCCAGCAGGACCCACCCGAGAGGACCCCCCATGGCAGGACGCATCCAGGACCGGGTCGCGGTCGTCACCGGCGGCTGCTCCGGCATCGGCCTGGCGACCGTGCAGCGGTTCGTCGAGGAGGGCGCCCGCGTGGTGATCGGTGACCTCGACGACCGGCGCGGCCACGAGCTCGTCGGCCAGCTCGGGGGCCCCGACGTCGCGACGTTCGTGCACGTCGACGTGACGAGCAAGGAGGAGGTCGACGCGCTCTTCGCCACGGCGAAGGACACCTACGGCTCGGTCGACATCGCCTTCAACAACGCCGGGATCTCACCACCCGAGGACGACTCGATCCTCGACACCGAGCTCGACGCCTGGCGCCGGGTGCAGGAGGTCAACCTGACCTCGGTCTACCTGTGCTGCAAGGCGGCGCTGCCCTACATGCTCGAGCAGGAGCGGGGCTCGATCATCAACACCGCCTCGTTCGTGGCGGTGATGGGCGCGGCCACCTCGCAGATCTCCTACTCCGCCTCGAAGGGCGGGGTGCTGTCGATGACCCGTGAGCTGGGGGTCCAGTTCGCCCGCCGGGGCGTGCGGGTCAACGCGCTGTGCCCCGGGCCGGTCAACACCCCGCTGCTCAAGGAGCTCTTCGCCACCGACGCCGAGCGCGCGGCGCGGCGTCTGGTGCACGTGCCGATGGGTCGCTTCGGGGAGCCCGAGGAGATGGCCAACGCCGTGCTCTTCCTGGCCTCCGACGAGTCCTCGTTCATGACCGCCAGCACGTTCCTGGTCGACGGCGGGATCTCGGGCGCCTACGTCACCCCGATCTGATGGCCGGCTGATGGGCGTCCCCGTCATCGGCCTGACGACCTACCGCGAGGAGGCCGTCTGGGGCGTCTGGCGACAGCGGGCCGACCTGCTGCCCGAGCAGTACGCCGTGGCCGTGGAGTCGACCGGTGGCGTGCCGCTGCTGCTCCCCCCGGTCGCACAGGTCGGCGCCGCCGAGGCGGTCGTCGCCCGGCTGGACGGGTTGGTGGTCAGCGGCGGGGCCGACGTCGACCCGGCCCGCTACGACGCGGAGCCGCACGAGCGCACGGCCTCGTGGCGGCCCGACCGCGACGCCTGGGAGATCGCCCTCCTGGACGCGGCGGAGGCGGTCGGCCTGCCGGTGCTCGGCGTCTGCCGCGGGATGCAGGTGATGGCGGTCCAGGCCGGGGGCGAGCTCGACCAGCACACCCCGGACCTGGTCGGGCACGAGCAGCACAGCCCCGGCGGGGACGCCTACGGCGAGGTCGGCGTCACCACCGAGCCCGGCACCCGGGTCGCCCACCTGCTGGGGTCCGGGCTCACGGTCTCCTGCCACCACCACCAGTCGGTGCGCACCCATCCCGGCTTCGTCGCCGCGGCCCACGCCGCCGACGGCACGCTGGAGGCGATGGAGGCGCCCGGTGACCGGTTCTGCCTCGCGGTGCAGTGGCATCCCGAGACCGCCGCCGACGTCGGCCTGCTCGCCGGGCTCGTGCGCGCCGCGGCGGCGTACGCCTCGGGCTGAGCGGAGTCGGGGATCGGCACCCGACGAACCTAGACTCCCCCCATGCCCCCGGACCTGAGCATCGACGTCCTCGGCGAGCCCTGGGAGGCCGAGACCATCGGCCTGCCGCCCGACGGCGAGGGACCCGTCGTGGCGACGCTGGTGCGGCGCCGGGCCGAGCGCCCCACCGGCCGGGCCGTGCTCCACGTGCACGGCTTCGCCGACTACTTCTTCCACACCGAGTACGCCGAGTGGTGGCTGGACCGCGGCTACGACGTCTACGCGCTCGACCTGCGCAAGTACGGCCGGTCGCTGCGCCCGCACCAGACGCCGACGTACATCACGGACCTGCACGACTACTTCGCCGAGATCGACCTGGCCTGGCACCGGATCGTCACCCGTGACGGGCACGACCACGTCGTGGTCTCCGCGCACTCCACCGGCGGCCTGACCGTCTCGCTGTGGGCGCACACGCGCCGGCCGCCCGCGCTGGCCGGCCTGGTGCTGAACTCCCCGTGGTTCGACCTCCAGGGGGCCGCCTGGATGCGCTCACTGCCGGCGGGCGCGCTGCTGCGCCGGATCGCCCGCAGCCAGCCGATGCGCGAGATCAAGCGGACCGTGACCGGGTTCTACACCCGCAGCCTCCATCGCGACCACGACGGCGACTGGTCCTTCGACCTGGCCTGGAAGCCGATCGAGTCCTTCCCCGTCCGCGCCGGCTGGCTGGCCGCGATCAGGACTGCTCAGGCCGAGCTCCACCGCGGCCTCGCGGTCGACTGCCCGGTGCTGGTGCTCTCCTCCGGGGCCAGCGCCCACCCCGTCGAGATGGGCGACGACGTGCACGGCCACGACATCGTGCTCGACGTGGCGCAGATCCGGCGGTGGGCCACCGCGGTCGGCCCGCACGTCACCTACGTCGCGGTGCCGGGCGCCCGCCACGACGTGGTGCTGTCGCGGCCCGCGGCCCGCGACCGGGCCTACGACGAGCTCGCGCGCTGGGTGCGCACGTACGTCGACCCGCCCGCGCGGACGCTGATCTGACCTGCGTCGTCGCCGGGCGCGGCGCACGCCGGCGCGAGCCGCTAGCCTCACGGTCATGAACACCGTCACCGGACTCTCCCTCGGCCGGATCGCCGTCGGCATCGCCTCCCTCGTCAAGCCCGAGGTCGTCGCGCCCGCGATGGGCCAGGGCACCTCCTCCCCCCTGCTCACCCAGTGGTTCGGCTCGCGCGAGGTCGCGCTCGGCGCCCTCACGCTGCTGGCCACGGGCTCGGCCCGGCGCAACCTCGTGCTCGTCGGCATGGCCGTCGACGCCGCCGACGCGGCCACGGCGTACGCCGGGGTGGAGGCCGAGGTGCTCGACCGCAAGCTCGGCATGACGCTCGTCGGCGTCGCCGGTGGCGCGGTGCTCTCGGGGCTGCTCGGACTGCGTGGACGCAAGAACAAGGCGGCGAAGCCGCTCAGCGGGAGCTGATCCTGGGGCCCGCTGGTCCCTCCTGACCATTGCCGAGATCGGCGATCAGGAGGAACGTGGGGGTCATGAGCGAACAGCAGCCTCCGCCGCACCAGCCGGGACAGCCGCCTCAGGACCCCCAGGGCTACCAGGGATCCCAGGGCGTGCCGCCACCGCCGCAGCCCGGTCCGCCGCCCCTGGGCCAGCAGCCGATGGGCGGTCCGCCTCCCGTGGGGGTGCCCCGTCCCGGCGAGCTCGGTGATCGGTTCCTGGCCCGGCTGATCGACGGTGTCGGGCTCGGCATCGTCTACGGGATCTTCTTCGGCATCCTCAGCGCGATCTTCCTGAGCGGCTTCTCCAACTCGGTCGGCGAGGTGCTGATCTTCTACATCTTCCTCTCGATCATCACCACGCTGGTCAACCTGGGCTACTACGTGTACTTCGAGTCCGACCGGGGCGCGACGATCGGCAAGCAGCTGATGAAGCTCAAGGTCGTCGGTCCCGACGGCACCAGCCACCCGACCGTCGAGCAGGCGGTCCGGCGCAACATCTTCCTGGCCTTCGGGCTCGCGAGCATCGTCCCGATCGTGGGGCAGTTCCTCGGCGGGCTCGCCTCGCTGGTCGCGGTGATCATGATCGCCGTCGGCATCAACGGCGACACCGCCCGACGCCAGGGCTGGCACGACAAGCTCGCCGGCGGCACGCAGGTGCTCAAGATCGGCTGACCGGGTCAGCTCTGGCCCGGGGGGTGATCGGGGGCGATCGGGGTCAGGGCAGCACGAACGCCGCGAAGGCCACCAGGCCCACCACCACGATGACGATCCGCAGGACCAGCGGCGGCAGCCGACGACCGACGCTGGCGCCGATCAGACCGCCCACGATCGCTCCCGCGCCGATCAGACCGGCGATGGCCCAGTCGACGTCGGCCACGAAGGCGAAGATCAGACCGGCGACGCCGTTGACGATGGCGGCGAGCACGTTCTTGACGGCGTTCAGCCGCTGCAGTCCTTCCTGGATGCCGATGCCGAGCACCGCCATCAGCAGCACGCCCTGCGCGGCGCCGAAGTAGCCGCCGTACACGCCGGTCACCATCACCGCCGGCCAGACCCACCAGGCGAAGTGCTCGTTCTGGGCGCCGCGCTCCGCCGTACGCCGCGCCACCCACGCCGAGAGCCGCGGCTGGAGGACGACCAGGACGACCCCGAGCAGGATCAGCGCCGGGACGATCGCCTCGAAGGCCCCCGAGGGCAGCACGAGCAGCAGCAGGGCGCCGATCGCCGCCCCCACGAACGAGGCGGAGACCAGGCGCAGGACCCGCCCGCGCTGGCCCGCGAGCTCGCGGCGGTAGCCGATCGCCCCCGTGACCGACCCCGGGACCAGGCCCACGTTGTTGGACACGTTGGCGACCACGGGTGGCACCCCGAAGGCCAGCAGCGTGGGGAACGTGATCAGGGTGCCCGACCCGACGACGGTGTTGATCGTCCCGGCCGCCACGCCTGCGAGCAGGATCGCGACGACCTCGAGGGGCGACAAGCCCTAGGGGGCGGGTGGCGCCGCGTCGTCCGCGACGTCGCCCGAGACGGATGCGTCCTCGCCGCCGGCACGACGGCCGGGGTTGGCGGCGCTGGCCGCCTCGGCGATCGCCGCCTGCACCGCGGCGTTGGCCGCGGCGCGGCCCGCCCCGATCTCGCCCACGTCGGTCATCTGGGGCGCCGAGGGACCCATGTCGACGCGCGTCGCCGGCCCGTCGCTCTCGGTGGGGATGCCCTTCAGGTCGCTCATCGTCGAGCCGAGGCCCTCGAGCGCCTTGCCGATCTCGGACGGGACGATCCACACCTTGTTGGCGTCGCCCTCGGCGATCTTCGGCATCATCTGGAGGTACTGGTAGGCCAGCAGCGACTGGTCGGGGCGTCCGTCGTGGATCGCCTGGAAGACCGTCTGGATGGCCTGCCCCTCGCCCTGGGCCCGCAGGATCGAGGCCTCGCGGTCGGACTGGGCCCGCAGGATCAACGACTCGCGGTCACCCTCGGCCGTGAGGATGGCCGACTGCTTCTGGCCCTCGGCGGTGAGGATGGCGGACTGGCGCTGGCCCTCGGCCGTGAGGATCGCCGCGCGCTTGTCGCGGTCGGCGCGCATCTGCTTCTCCATCGAGTCCTTGATGGAGGGCGGCGGGTCGATGCCCTTGAGCTCGACGCGGTTGACGCGGATGCCCCACTTGCCGGTGGCCTCGTCGAGGACGCCACGCAGCCGGGTGTTGATCTCGTCGCGGCTGGTGAGGGTCTCCTCGAGGTCCATCCCGCCGACGATGTTGCGCAGCGTGGTCATCGTGAGCTGCTCGACGGCCTGGATGTAGTTGGCGATCTCGTACGTCGCCGCGACCGGGTCGGTCACCTGGAAGTAGATGACGGTGTCGATCGAGACCACGAGGTTGTCCTCGGTGATCACGGGCTGCGGCGGGAAGCTGACCACCTGCTCGCGCAGGTCGATGAGGTAGCGCACGCGGTCGACGAACGGGACGACGACGTTGAGCCCGGCGTTGAGGGTCTCCTTGTACTTGCCGAAGCGCTCGACGACGCCGGCGCGCGCCTGCGGCACGATCCGGACGGTCTTGGCGAGCAGCACGATGACGAACAGCACCACCAGGGCGAGCAGGACGAGTGCGACGGGCACGAGCGTCTCCTTCAGTTCAGCCGTCGAGGCGGGGTACGGGGTGGACGTAGGCGGTCGCGCCCTTGATCTGGAGGACCTCGACGGTCTCCCCCGGCGCGATGACGATGGTCTCGTCGTAGGGCGAGGCCGACCAGATCTCGCCGTCGAGGCGGACCCGACCGGTCTGCAGCCCCGAGATCTCCTCGGTGACCAGGCCCTGACGGCCGACCAGCTTGTCGTGGCCGAGCCGGAGCTCGGGGCCGCTGTGGAACCTCTTGGCGACCGACGGGCGCACCAGCGCCAGCATCGCGACCGAGGCGCCGGCGGCGACGAGCGCCTGCAGCGCGAACGACCCGGTCACCAGGGCGACGGCCATGCCGGCGACCGCCCCGACCGCGAGCATGATCAGCACGAGGTCGAGGCTGAACATCTCCGCGACGCTCAGGACGACGGCCACTCCCAGCCACGCCTGCCAGTCACCCAACCAGTCCATGTCCGCAACCCTAGCCGGACGACCTGGACAGGTGCCGGGTCCGGCGCCGGGCGCTCCAGCGCCCTTCCTCGTGCTGGAGCAGCAGGGGCATGCCGAACGTGCGCGAGAGGTTCTCCTCGGTCAGCACCTGGTCGAGCAGGCCCTCGGCGACGACCGCGCCCTCGCGCAGCAGCAGGGCGTGGCTGAAGCCGGGCGGGATCTCCTCGACGTGGTGGGAGACCAGCACGGTGGCCGGCGAGTCGGGATCGGCGGCGAGCACCGACAGCGTCGAGACGAGGTCCTCCCGGCCGCCGAGGTCGAGACCCGCCGCGGGCTCGTCGAGCAGCAGCAGCTCGGGGTCGGTCATCAGGGCCCGGGCGATCTGCACCCGCTTGCGCTCCCCCTCGCTGAGGGTGCCGAAGGTGCGGTCCACGAGCCGGTCGGCCCCCACCTCCACCAGCAGGCTGTGCGCCCGCTCGTGGTCGAGCTCGTCGTAGCTCTCACGCCACCGACCCAGGACGCCGTACGAGGCGGAGACGACCACGTCGCGCACGGTCTCGTGGCGCGGGATCCGCTCGGCGAGGGCGGCGCTGGTCAGGCCGATGCGGGGGCGCAGGTCGAAGACGTCGATCGTGCCGAGCACCTCCTCCAGGATGCCGGCCACGCCCTCGGTGGGGTGCATCTGCGCGCTGGCCACCTGGAGCAGCGTGGTCTTGCCGGCGCCGTTGGGCCCGAGGATCACCCACCGCTCGTCCTCCTCGACCGTCCACGACACCCGGTCGAGCAAGGTGGCCGAGCCCCGCCTGACCGTGACCTCGGCGAACTCCAGGACGGCTGCCATGCGCCCACCCTAGGTGAGGCCGCCCGCGGTCCGGGCTCAGGCCCGCGGGGCGTATCGTCCCTGGGCGTGCCCAGCCCGCTCCCGGTCTCCGCCCGCCTCGCGTGGTGGGGTACGTCGTGGCTGCGCGGCCTGGTCTCCCCCGACGACCTGCTCGACGCGGTCCTCGACGGCGACGTCGCCCACACGGTGGGCGGTCTCGGTCCGACCACCACGTCGCTGGTCGAGGCGCTGGCCGCGCTGCGGACCCGGGGGGCCACCGAGCTGGGGGCCGCGTTCCCGGTCGAGGGCGACCTCGTGGGGCTGGGTGGCCCGCCCGCGCTCAACGTTGCGGCGGTCGAGGCCGGCGAGGCGGTCGTCGCCGCCGGCGCCGGGCTCGGGCTGGTGCCGCTGCGCGTCGGGCCGACGTACCAGTGGCAGGCGCAGCCGGGCGCCCGCCGCCAGCTGCCCGACGTGGGCGAGGCCGATCGCGAGCTGCGCCGTACGCTGCTGGAGGTCTCCGACCGGCTCGCCGCGCTCGAGGTCGCGCGCTGGCGGCCCGAGGTCGCCGACGCGCTGATGGACCTGCGGCACCGCGAGGGGCTGCACGCTCCCCCCGGCGTCCCCCCGCGCTGCGTCGAGCTCGCGGCGCGCGGGCTCCAGGCGCAGACGATCGTGGACCTGGCGCTCGAGGACGACGGCGGCGCGATGACGGCCCACGAGATGCAGGCGCGGGTCGAGGCACTGGTCCCGCTCGCCCGGTCCGCGCGGCGGGCGCTCGTGGCGGCGTGCTCGCCCGAGGTGTGGCCTCCCGGCTGAGTCGGCCGCCCGTGGCCGATAACCTCGGCGCACGATGAGCCCCACACCCATGTCCCCCGACGGGCCCCCCAGCGGGCTCGAGCAGCCGACGCGGCCGACCAAGCCCGACACCCTGCTGATCACGCTGACCGGCAAGGACCGGCCGGGGGTGACGTCGTCGGTGTTCTCGACGCTGGCGCAGTCGGGGGTGCAGGTGATCGACATCGAGCAGATCCTGCTGCGCCGTCGGCTGATCCTCGGCGTCCTGGTCACGGTGCCGCGCGACTGGAAGCGGATGGAGCGGGCCGTCGAGGCGACGGCAGCCGAGCTGGGCATGACCGTGGAGTTCGACCGCGGCTCCGGCGACAACCGCACCCGCGGCCTCGGCCGCTCCCACGTGACCGTGATCGGCTCGCCGCTGAAGGCCGCCGCCATGGCGGCGATCGCCGGCCGGATCGCCGACTGCGGCGGCAACATCGACCGCATCGAGCGGATGGCGCGCTACCCCGTGACCGCGATCGACCTGCACGTCTCCGGCGCCGACCCCGACATGCTGCGGGCCCGGCTGGCTCCGGAGGCCGCCGCGCAACGCGTCGACGTCGCCGTCCAGCCCGCCAACCTGCTGCGCCGCGGCATGCGGCTGATCGTCCTCGACGTCGACTCCACGCTGATCCAGGGCGAGGTGATCGAGATGCTGGCCGCGCACGCCGGCCACGAGGAGGAGGTCGCCGCGGTGACCGAGCAGGCGATGGCCGGGGAGCTGGACTTCGAGCAGTCGCTGCGCGCCCGTGTCCGGCTGCTCGAGGGTCTCGACGCCTCGGTGCTCGACCAGGTCTACGACGAGATCGTCACCACTCCCGGCGCCCGCACCCTGGTCCGCACCCTGCGCCGTCTCGGCTACCGCTTCGCGATCGTCTCGGGCGGCTTCAGCCAGATCACCGACCGGCTCGCCGCCGACCTCGGCATCCACTACGCCCGCGCCAACCAGCTCGAGATCGTCGACGGCCGGCTCACCGGTCGCATCGTCGGCGACGTCGTCGACCGGGCCGGCAAGGCCACGGCCCTGCGCGAGTTCGCCGCCGAGGTCGGCGTCCCCGTCGCCTCGGTGATCGCCATCGGCGACGGCGCCAACGACCTCGACATGCTCAACGCCGCCGGCCTGGGCATCGCCTACAACGCCCGCCCCGTGGTCCAGGAGGCGGCCGACACCTCGGTCAACGTGCCCTACCTCGACACGATCATGTACCTCCTCGGCATCTCCCGCGAGGAGATCGAGGCTGCTGACGCCGAGGCCGGCATCGTCACCCCCGCGCCGCCGGTGTGAGGTGGGTGCGAGATACCAGCGTCTGCTGGTAACTCGCCGCTTCTGGGTCACCGCACCACGCCAGAAGCGTCAGTGAAGGCCCGGAAGCACGATTCCGCAGGTCACGAAGCGGCTGTGTTGGGGTACAGCGCCGAGAGGATGAGCGCGGCCAGGCGACGGGGGTCAGCCAGGTCCGCCCACGTGATCCGGATGCAACGCCAGCCCGTGAGCCGACCGATCATCTGCTCGCGCTTCTTCTCGCGCCAGACCACGTCGCTGGCGCGCTCGCCTGGCCGCAGGAGCTTCTCGTACTTGATCCTGCCGTCGAACTCCAGGTACACACCGAGGTCGGGCCAGGCGAAGTCGACGCGGGCGACCACCTGGCCGCTGGGGTCGGTGATCTCGTACTGCGGTACGGGCATGGGCAGGGAGTGCAGGTAGCAGACCCAGAAGGTGCGTGACTCACCCACCGACTCGATCCGCCCGTCGCACAGGCGGAGCACGATCTCGATGGCCCGGCTGTGTGGCCAGTTCTCCATGCCGACGTACTGCGTGAGGAGCTGGGTCTCGGTGATGAGCCCCTTGTTGAGGACGGCGTTCACCACACACAGTCCGCACTCGGGACCGACCAGGGTGCACGCTTCGAGGACGGCGCGTGCGGGGTTCGTGACCGGCACCCCGTTGACCACCACGAGGTCTCCAGGGCCCACGCGCGCTTCGTGCTGGCGCACGTCTGCGGCACGACGTCCCGAGAGCCCGTCGGTCCTGGTGGTGTGCACCTGGGTCAGATCGAATCCGAACGAGGGCAGACCCCACTCCACGACGCTCGAGGTGTGGGAAAGGATCAGCGGCGTGCGCGCCTGTCGCAGCACAGCGCGTCCTCGCAGTCCGAACCGCCCCTCCTCGTTGAGCGCTGTCCAGACAGCCCGGTCGATGTAGGCACCTGGTCGGACCTGCACGAAGTCGCCCGAGCGAATCAGACGCCTGATCTCACGGTCGTCCATGCCGGTGCGCAGGAGGTCACGTCGCAACGTCAGCGGCCCGTTGCGCGGGTCGTCAGGGGGTCGGGTGGTGGATGGCAGCGTCATGGTGACCACCGTTCATCGAAACCGGGTCGACCGCTGGAGGCGGCTCGTCGTCGGTGGAGAACTCGACTCGACGGGCCGCCTGTGCGCTGCTTCTGGGCCGTCCGTAGCGCTTCTGGGGCTCCAGATCGCCCCAGAAGCGCTGGAGTACCAGCAGACGCTGGTAACTCGCGACGACGGCAGCGGGACGGCTCAGCCGCGCCCCACGTGGTAGGCGGTGACGGTGGCGGTGCCGGGGGCGAGGTCGGCCCAGGAGCCGGCGCAGGAGAAGACCGCCAGGGCGCAGGTGGGGAAGCCGGTGGCCAGCTCGGCCGCGACGGCCGGGTCGCCCTCGCCGTCGTCGAGCAGCAGGGCGAGGGAGGCCATCGTGGGGTTGTGGCCGACCACGACCACCGTGCCGAGGTCGTCGTCGAGCAGGTGGACCAGGTCGAGCGCGGTGTCGCAGTCGGCGGCGTAGAGGCCGCGGTCGAGCGCGGGCGGCAGGTCCCAGCCGCCGCCACCGGCCAGGGCGTCCCAGGTCTGCACGGTGCGCAGCGCGCCCGAGACCAGCGCATGGTCGGGCACGAGGCCCTCGGCCGCCATCCAGGCCCCGGCCTCGGCGGCGTCGGCGGCGCCGCGAGCGCTCAGCGGCCGCTCGAAGTCGCTCGGCCCGTCCTGCTCGGCCTTGGCGTGGCGCAGCACGACGAGGGTGTGGCGCGCGGGCGCGGGCTCGGGCGTGGAGTCGGGCACGGGTCAACTCTAGGCTCACCCTAGGGTGAGCCCATGCCCATGGGACCCCTGATGATCATCGGCGGCGCCGAGGACAAGCTGCGACGTCGCACGATCCTCAAGGAGTTCGTCGCCACCGCCGGTGGCGAGCGGGCCCGGATCGCGGTGGTCCCGACCGCGTCGTCGCTCGGCCCCGCCGTCTCCGAGGTGTACGACGCGCTGTTCCGGCGGGAGGGCGCCGGCGACGTGGTCGCGGTGTCGCCCGAGAGCCGCGAGGAGGCCCACGACCCGGACCTGGTCGCGGCGATCGAGGGTGCGTCGGGGGTCTTCATGACCGGCGGCAACCAGCTCAAGCTGTCCTCCATCGTCTGCGGCACGCCCGTCGGCGACGCGATCGTGGCGGCGCACGAGCGCGGCGCGGTGGTGGGCGGCACCTCGGCAGGCGCCAGCATCCAGTCCAGCCACATGCTGGCCTTCGGCGGCCCGGGCTCGACCCCCAAGCAGCGGATGACGCAGATGGCGGCCGGTCTCGGGCTGGTGGAGTCGGTGGTCATCGACCAGCACTTCGACCAGCGCAACCGCTACGGCCGGCTGCTGATGATCGTCGCCCAGTCGCCCCAGCTGCTCGGGATCGGCGTCGACGAGGACACCGCCGCCGTCGTCGAGCGCGACGAGGACGGCCACGAGATCCTGCGGGTGGTCGGCCGTGGCGCAGTCACGATCCTCGACCCGGCGCAGATCAGGACCAACGCCTTCGAGGCCAAGCGCTCCGCGCCGATCCTGGCCAGCGGCGTCGTGCTGCACATGCTGCCGGAGGGGTCGTCGTACGACCTGACCACCCGCACCCTGGTGCCCCAGGCCGTCGAGGTGTCCGCCGAGGACGCCGCCGAGATCGAGGAGGCGGGCCGCGACCTGCGCAGGATGGCCAAGGACATCGCCGCGGCCGACGCCTCCCCGGGCGCACTGCGCCGGCGGCTGGCCCGCACCCGCAAGAAGCAGGAACCGTCGAGCCCACCGGCCGACGACGCGACGACCGAGGAGGCAGCCACCCCATGAGCGAGCGACCCACGCCGGACCTGGACATCATCGAGACCCGCGTCTACCGCGGGGCCAACATCTGGTCCTACGACAAGGCCGTCCACCTGGTCGTCGACCTCGGCTGCCTCGAGGAGCACCCGACCAACACCCTGCCGGGGTTCACCGACAACCTGGTCGAGATGCTGCCCGGCCTGCGCGAGCACACGTGCTCGCGCCGCAAGCGCGGCGGCTTCGTGGAGCGCCTGGTCGAGGGCACCTGGCTCGGGCACGTCGCCGAGCACTGCGCGCTGGCGCTCCAGCAGGTCGTCGGTCACGACATCCGCCGCGGCAAGACCCGCGGGGTCAAGGGCCAGAAGGGTCGCTACAACGTCATCTTCGGGTACGCCGACGAGCAGGTCGGGCTGGCCGCGGGCCGGCTGGCCGTCAAGCTCGTCAACCACCTGGTCGAGGCCGACCCCGAGTTCGACTGGGAGACCGAGCTCGAGGACTTCATCCGCCGGGCCCAGCGCACGGCGTTCGGCCCGTCCACGCAGGCGATCCTCGACGAGGCGATGAGCCGCGACATCCCCTGGATCCGGCTCAACCAGCACTCGCTGGTCCAGCTCGGCCAGGGCGTGCACGCCCAGCGGATCCGGGCCACGATGACCAGCGAGACCTCGGCCATCGCGGTCGACATCGCCTCCGACAAGGACCTCACCACCCGGCTGCTCGGCGCGGCCGGCCTCCCCGTGCCCAAGCAGGACACCGTGCGCACCGAGGACGCCGCCGTCCGTGCGGCCAACCGGATCGGCTACCCCTGCGTGCTCAAGCCCCTCGACGGCAACCACGGGCGCGGCGTCTGCCTGGACCTGATGGGCGAGGACGACGTCCGCGCGGCCTTCGCGGTCGCCAAGGAGCAGTCGCGCCGCGGCGTCATCGTCGTGGAGTCGCAGATCACCGGCAAGGACTACCGCTGCCTGATCATCGACGGTCGCCTCGCGGCGATCGCCGAGCGGGTGCCGGCCTCGGTGACCGGCGACGGCTCCTCCTCGGTGCGCGAGCTGGTCGACCTGGCCAACGCCGACCCGCGCCGCGGGGTGGGGCACGAGAAGGTGCTCACCCGGATCAAGGTCGACGACGCCGCGCTCGAGCGGGTCCGTGACCAGGGCTACGAGATCGACGACGTCCCGCCCGAGGGACAGACGGTCAAGCTCGCCCTGACCGGCAACATGTCCACCGGTGGCATCTCGATCGACCGCACGTTCGAGGCCCATCCGGAGAACGTCGAGATCGCCGAGGAGGCCGCCCGGATGGTCGGCCTCGACATCGCCGGGATCGACTTCATCTGCCCCGACATCACCGAGCCCGTCCGCGAGACCGGCGGCGCGATCTGCGAGGTCAACGCGGCGCCGGGCTTCCGGATGCACACCCACCCCACGATCGGCGAGCCGCAGTTCATCGCCAAGCCGGTCGTCGACATGCTCTTCCCGCCGGGAGCCACCTCGCGGATCCCGATCGTGGCCGTGACCGGCACCAACGGCAAGACCACCACCTCGCGGATGATCAGCCACATCTTCAAGGGCATGGGTCGCAAGGTCGGCATGACCTCCACGGACGGCGTCGTGATCGACGAGCGGCTGCTGATCCGCTCCGACGCCTCGGGCCCCCGCTCGGCGCGGATGGTGCTGCAGAACCCCCGCGTCGACTTCGCCGTCTTCGAGGTCGCGCGCGGCGGCATCCTGCGCGAGGGGCTCGGCTACGAGCGCAACGACGTCGCCGTGGTGCTCAACGTGCAGCCCGACCACCTCGGGCTGCGCGGGATCGACACCGTGGAGCAGCTGGCCGACGTCAAGGCCGTGCTGGTCGAGGCCGTCCCGCGCGACGGGCACGCCGTGCTCAACGCCGACGACCCGTTGGTGCGCGAGATGCGCCGGCGCTGCTCGGGCCAGGTCGTGTGGTTCTCGATGGAGGAGCCCGGCTCGGAGACCCGCGACATGATCGACGCCCACTGCCGCCGCGGCGGCAAGGCGCTCGTGCTCAACCCCTCCGAGCGCGGCGAGATGATCGTGGTCAAGCACGGACCGCGCGAGATGCAGCTGGCCTGGACCCACCTGCTGCCCGCGACGTTCAGCGGCCGGGCCCGGATGAACGTCCAGAACGCCCTGGCCGCCGCGGCCGCGGCCTTCGCCGCGGGCGCCCCGCTCCACGACATCCGCCAGGGGCTGCGGACCTTCTCGACCAGCTACTACCTCTCCCCCGGGCGCCTCAACGAGGTCGAGGTCAACGGCGTCAACGTCATCGTCGACTACTGCCACAACGCCCCGGGCATGCGCATGCTCGGCGACTTCGTCGACCGCGTGGGCGACTCGCTCGAGTCCTCCCACGAGCTCGCGCGCCCGTCGCGGATCGGCGTCATCGCCACGGCCGGCGACCGCCGTGACGAGGACATGCGCGAGCTCGGCGAGATCGCCGCACAGCACTTCGACGTCGTGATCGTCCGTGAGGACGTCGCCCTGCGCGGCCGCCCCCGTGGGTACGTCGCCGGGCTGGTGGCCGAGGGCGTCCGCACGGCGATGACCGACGGCGCCCGCTGCAAGCAGGTCGAGGAGGTGCACGAGGAGATCGACGCGGTCCGCCACGCGATGGCCCGGGCCAACCCCGGCGACCTCGCGGTCATCTGCGTCGACCAGCACGCCAAGGTGATGACCGAGCTCGAGACGTGGTCGTCGCAGGCCCAGGCGGGCGCGGGGGTCTCCTCCGAGGCGCCCGTGGCCGACCCCGACTACGCCGCGCCCGCGGAGGAGTCCACCGGGGCACCCACCGAGGAGCCCACCGAGGAGCCCGCCGAGGAGCCCACCGGGGAGCGCTCAGGCTCCTGACGCCCCCGGCCGGGCCGGGGGCTCAGCGTCGTACGTCGATCTCCCCGTCGGCGTAACGGCGCCGGATCACCTTCTTGTCGAACTTGCCGACCGAGGTGCGCGGCACCTCGGCGACGAAGGCGAACGCGTCGGGCAGCTGCCACTTCGCGAAGTCGGTGGACAGGAACTCCCGCAGCTCCTCCGGCGTCGCCGAGGCGCCCTCGCGCAGCACCACGGCGGCCATCGGGCGCTCCTGCCACTTCTCGTCCGGTACGCCGACCACGGCGGCCTCGGCGACGGCCTCGTGGGCCATCAGGGCGTTCTCGAGGTCGACCGAGGAGATCCACTCACCGCCGGACTTGATCACGTCCTTGGCCCGGTCGGAGAGGCCGATGTAGCCGAGGTGGTCGATCCGGCCCACGTCGCCGGTGCGCAGCCAGCCGTCGTGGAACTTCTCGCCCGCCTCCTCGTCGTCGGGCCGGTAGTACTCCCCCGTGACCCACGGGCCCCGGACCTCCAGCTCGCCGACGGCGTCGCCGTCGTGGGGCAGCGGGTCGCCGTCGTCCCCGACGATCCGGCCCTCGACCCCGCAGAGCAGGCGGCCCTGGGTGCCGCGGTAGTGCCAGGAGTCCTCCTCCGAGACGCCGTTGGGGGTCAGCCCCGCCGAGGCGACCGGCGACGTCTCGGTCATGCCCCAGGCCTGCCGGACGTTGAGGCCGTGCCGCTCCTGCAGCGCCTGCTGGAGCGACACCGGGACGGCCGACCCGCCGCACAGGATCAGCCGCAACGAGTCGAGCGAGACGTCCTCGTGCGTGTCGAGGTGGCCGAGCACGTCGTTCCAGACCGTCGGCACCGCGCCCGAGACCGTCGGACGGCTCTCGCGGATGAACCGCACCAGCGGCTCGGCCTGCAGCCAGCGGTCGGGCAGGCACAGCGAGGCGCCGCTCATCAGCGCCGAGTAGGCCAGGCCCCAGGCGTTGGCGTGGAACATCGGGACGATCGGCAGCACCCGATCGGCGAAGGAGAGACCCGCGGCGTTGCCGGTGTTGACCGACAGCGAGTGCAGCCAGACCGAGCGGTGGCTGTAGACGACGCCCTTGGGGTGGCCGGTGGTGCCGGAGGTGTAGCACATCGCCGCGGCGTCGTGCTCGTCGAGCGAGGGCCAGTCGAAGTCGGCGTCCTCCTCGGCCAGGAGGTCCTCGTAGAGGTGCACGACGGCCCCGCCCGCGCGCAGCGCGTCGAGGTCGGCGTCCGCGGCGTCGGGGCCGGCGACGACGATGTGCCGCACGGTGCTGAGCTGCCCGACGTGCGGGGCCAGCAGCCCGACCAGCGAGTCGTCGACGATCACGACCTGGTCCTCGGCGTGGTTGGCGATGTAGACGAGCTGGTCGGGGAAGAGCCGGATGTTGAGGGTGTGCAGCACCGCCCCCATCGACGGCACCGCGAGGTAGGCCTCGAGGTGCTCGACGTTGTTCCACTGGAAGGTCGCGACCCGCTGGTCTCCCTCGACGCCGAGCGTCCGCAGCGCGTTGGCCAGGCGGCCGGCGCGCTCGCCCACCTCCGCGTAGGTGCGGCTCCGGGTGCCGTCGGCCGTCGCGGTCACCGCCTCCCCGTCGGGATGCACCGCGGTGACGTGGCGCCGGATGGCGCCGATCGTCAGCTGGTCGTCCTGCATCGTGCTGCGCATGGGGCCTCCGGTGGTGTGTCGTCGGTCACGATCCTGCCATCCGGGGCCCAGCGCGCTCAGGCGGTGGCGGCGCGCACCTTCGCGGCGAGGGCCTCCGGGCCGTCGGCCGTCCCCCCGTGCTCGGCGATCCAGGCGTAGACCTCCTCGCGCTCGGCGTGGCACATCAGCGCCACCACGTCGCCGGGCAGGGCCTGGCCGACGAGGGCCGAGAGACTCGCGACCTCGGTCGGGTACGACGCGATGCCGGTCACCCCGACCCGCGCCGCGCCCGCGAGCATCAGCTCGTCGAGCTCCTCGACCGTGCGTCCGCGCAGGTAGCGCTCCTTGTGCCCGATCGCGACGACGTCGCTGCCACGGGCCGCGATCTCGGCGACGGCCTCGATCAGCTCCTCGGAGCGGTCGCCCACGACGCCCAGACCCAGCAGCAGCCGGGCTCCCGGGCGGCGTACGCCGTTCATGATCTCCAGCAGCGCCTCGAGGCCGGCCTCGTTGTGGGCCAGGTCGATCACCACGGAGATCTCGCCCAACGTGTAGAAGTTCATCCGCCCGGGGTTGTGCTCGGCGTCGGGGATGAAGGTGCGCAGGCCCTCGACGACCTTCTCGCGCGGGATGCCGATGGCCAGGGCGGCCGAGGCCGCGGCGAGCGTGTTCTCGACGTTGTAGCGGGAGAGCCCCGCGAGCGTCATCGGTACGTCGACCAGCTCGACCAGCGGGTCGGGGTCGGAGGAGGCGGTGAGCACGCAGACCCAGCCGTCGATGACGGTGGTGGCCCGACCGCCGTCGTTGAGGGTGTCGCGGATGCCGGGGGCGTCGGGGTCGCGGCTGAAGACCCAGGGCTGGGCCTTGATCACGCCGCGCATCCCCAGCACCCGGGGGTCGTCGGCGTTGAGCACCGCCCACCCCCCCTTGCGGGTGATCCGCGGCACGACCGACTTCACCTCGGCGAGCTGGTCGACGGTGTCGATGCCGTGCAGCCCGAGGTGGTCGGCGGAGACGTTGGTGACCACGGAGACGTCGTTGCGCGTCAGCCCGATCCCCTTGAGCAGGATCCCGCCCCGCGCGGTCTCGGTGACCGCGAGCTCGACCTGGCGGTAGGCCAGCACCCGGCCGGCTCCACTGGGGCCTGAGTAGTCGCCGGCCTCGACCAGCTCGCCGTCGATGTAGATGCCGTCGGTGTTGGACCAGCCGACCAGCTTGCCGGAGGTCCGCGCGATGTGGGCGACCATCCGGGAGGTGGTGGTCTTGCCGTTGGTGCCGGTGACGGCCACGACCGGCACGCGTGGCACCAGCGTGCGCGGCGACTCGCCCCGCTCGCTGCCCGCGACCCGCTCGGCCGCGCGGCTCACCGCCTCCTCGATCTCGGCGGTGGAGCTGGGGGCCCCCTCCTGCACGGAGTCGAGCGCCTCGGCGACGGCGCGACCCATCACCTGGGCGCGCTCGCGGTTGCGCCACGGGAAGGCGACCACGATCTGGTGCGGGTCGGAGGTGGTCCGCACGCGCACGGCGAGCCGCGACGTACCGGACTCCTGCGCGATCGCCCGCACCAGGCGACCCACCGCGCGCACCGCGAACCGCTGCCGGAAGCCGCTCTCGGCCTGCCCCGGCCGGGCGCTGCGCAGCCCGATCCGCTTGGCGAAGCGGGCCGCCCGCTCCTCCGAGGCAGCGCTGAGCCCCCCGATGTCGAGGGTCAGCTTGATCGTCGCCCGGGGGAAGTAGAGGTTCGGTCCCTCGAGGACGCGCAGCTCGACCAGTGAAGTAGCAGTCACCGGCCAGACGCTATCGCCGACCCCGCTGGTGCCGGTCAGGCCCCCATCGCGTGGAAGCCGCCGTCGACGTGCACGATCTCACCCGAGGTGGCCGGGAAGAGGTCGGACAGCAGGGCGCAGACGGCCTTGGCCGTGGGCACCTGGTCGGTGTTGTCCCAGCCGAGCGGCGCCCGGTCGGACCACATGTTCTCGAGCTCCTCGAAGCCCGGGATCGCCTTCGCGGCCAGGGTCCGGAGCGGACCGGCGGCCACGAGGTTGACCCGGATGTTGTCGGGGCCGAGGTCGCGGGCGAGGTAGCGCGAGCAGGACTCCAGCGCGGCCTTGGCCACGCCCATCCAGTCGTACGCCGGCCAGGCGACGGTCGCGTCGAAGGTCAGTCCGACCACCGAGCCGCCGTCGGTCATCAGCGGCTTGGCTGCCTGGGCGAGCGACATCAGCGAGTAGGCCGAGACCTGCACCGCCTGCGAGACGTCGGGCCAGGGGCCGCCCAGGAACTTGCCGCCGAGCAGGGTCTCGGGGTTGCCGTAGGCGATCGAGTGGACCACGCCGTCGAGCCCGTCGACGTGCTCGCGCACGGCGTCGGCGAGGCCGGCGAGGTGGTCCTCGTCGGTCACGTCGAGCTCGAGCACGACCGGCTCGACCGGCAGCCGCTTCGCGATCCGCCGGGTGATGCCGAGGGCGCGTCCGAAGTTGGAGATGAGCACCGTGGCGCCCTGCTCCTGCGCGAACTTCGCTGTCGCGAAACCGATCGAGGAGTCCATGGTCACTCCCGCGACCAGGATCCGCTTGCCGTCGAGGATGCCTGTCATGTCAGTGCCCCATTCCGAGTCCACCGTCGACCGGGATCACTGCCCCGGTGACGTACGCCGCTCCGTCGCCGGCCAGCCAGGTCACCGCTGCGGCGACCTCCTCGGGTGCGGCGTAGCGCCCGAGGGGGACCTGCGTCTTGATCGTCGAGCGCTGCTCGTCGGTGAGCACCGCCGTCATGTCGGTCTCCACGAACCCCGGCGCCACCACGTTGGCGGTGATCGAGCGGGAGCCGAGCTCGCGGGCCACCGACCGGGCCATCCCGACCAGGCCGGACTTGGACGCGGCGTAGTTGACCTGCCCGGCCGAGCCGAGCATCCCGACCACCGAGGAGATCAGGATGATCCGGCCGCGGCGCAGCCGCAGCATGCCCTTGCTGGCCCGCTTCACGAGCCGGAAGGTGCCGGTGAGGTTGGTGTCGATGACCGAGGACCAGTCGTCCTCCGACATCCGCAGGAGCAGGGTGTCGGCGGTGATGCCGGCGTTGGCCACCAGCACCTCCACCGGTCCGTGCGCCTCCTCGATCGTCGCGAAGGCCGCATCGACGGCCGCGCTGTCGGTGATGTCGCACCGGACGTCGAGCGTGCCCTCGGGCGCGCCCCCCGACCGCGTGGTGACCGCGACCTTGTCGCCCTGGGCCACGAAGGCCTCGGCGATGGCGCGGCCGATGCCTCGGTTGCCTCCGGTCACCAGGACCGATCTGGACTCGTTTTCGCTCACGTCACGAGACGCTAGCGATTACCGGGAGGTAGGCGAAAACGCGTCCGGTCGGGTGGCGGCCGGTCGGGCTCAGTCGTCCTCGAGACGGAAGCCGACCTTCATCCCGACCTGGAAGTGCTCGACCCCGCCGTCCTTGACCTGCCCGCGCACCTGGGTGACCTCGAACCAGTCGAGGTGGCGCAGGGTGCGCGACGCGCGCTCGACGCCGTTGCGGATGGCGTCGTCGATGCCGTCCGGGGAGGTCCCGACGATCTCGGTGACGCGGTAGGTGCGGTTGCTCATGAGCGGCCTTTCGTTGCGGGTGGCGAGCGTGCTCGGTGTCACAGCTGTGGCACCTCCACGGCCTCGGGTACGTGATGCTAGCGACGTACAGTGAAGGCATGGCTCGAGCCCGGAGAGACGTCGACGAAGCGGTGCGGATCACGACGGCGGCGGAGAGCCGCAACAAGGACATCAGCAAGCGCCAGCGGCGCTATCTCGCCTCGATGAGCCTGCGCACCATCTGCTTCGTCGGCGCCGTGATCGTCGGTCAGGGGGTGGCGATGTGGATCCTGATCTTCGGTGCCATCTTCCTGCCGTACGTCGCCGTGGTGATGGCCAACGCCGTGACCACCCGCACCGACGGCTTCGCCCTCCAGGCGGCCCCCCTGACCCGCCCCGAGCTGGGTGCCGGGGACCGTCGTCCGTGAGCGAGTCCGACGGCTCAGGCTCCCAAGCCGGTCCTGAGGCGGGTCCCGACGTCTGCTCGGCGAAGGGCTGCTCCGCACTGGCCTCGTGGGAGGTCCGCTGGAACAACCCCAAGCTGCACACCCCCGACCGCCGCAAGATCTGGCTGGCCTGCGACCAGCACCGGCAGAGCCTCAGCGACTTCCTCGCGGCCCGCAGCTTCCTGCGCGACGTCGTCCCGCACGAGGCCTGACCGAGCCCTGCCGCAGCGGTCAGCCGCCGATGGCCGACATCGGGCGGTCGGGCTGCAGGAACGTCGGGTCGTCGATGCCGTGTCCGGCGGCCTTGCCACGCATGGCCACGACCCAGCGCTCGGCGAGCTCGGCGTCGCTCGCCCCGCCTCGTAGCGCGGCGCGGAGGTCGGACTCGGAGCGGGCGAACAGGCAGTTGCGGATCTGGCCGTCGGCGGTGAGACGCACGCGGTCGCAGTCGCCGCAGAACGGTCGCGTCACCGAGGCGATGACGCCCACCGTGGCCGGACCGCCGTCGACGACGAACAGCTCGGCCGGCGCGCTCCCACGGGGCTCGCTGGCCGGGGTGAGCTCGAACTCCTGGGCGAGGGTCGCGAAGATCTCCTCGGCGGTGATCATGCCCTCGCGGCTCCAGCCGTGCTGGGCGTCGAGCGGCATCTGCTCGATGAAGCGCAGCTCGTAGCCGCGGTCGACGCACCAGCGCAGCAGCTCGCAGGCCTGGTCGTCGTTGACGCCCCGCATCAGCACGGCGTTGACCTTGATCGGTCCGAGCCCGGCGGCCTCGGCGGCCGCGAGCCCGGCGATGACGTCGTCGAGCCGGTCGCGGCGGGTGATCTCGTGGAAGGTGTCACGGCGCACGCTGTCGAGGCTGACGTTGACCCGGTTGAGACCGGCCTCCGCCAGCGCGCCGGCGGTGCGGGCCAGGCCCAGCGCGTTGCTGGTGATCGACATCTCGAGGTCGGGGCCCGCCTCGCGGACCTGACGCACGATGTCGACCAGCCCCCGGCGGACCAGGGGCTCTCCCCCGGTGAAGCGGACCTCGCGGACCCCCAGGCGCTCGGCGGCGATCCTGATCAGGCGCACCACCTCGTCGTCGGTGAGCACCTGCTCGGTCGGCAGCCAGTCCAGTCCCTCTGCGGGCATGCAGTAGGAGCATCGGAGATTGCACCGGTCGGTCAGCGACACACGGAGGTCCGTGGCGACCCGGCCATACCTGTCCTCGAGCGGCAGCACCTGCATGCCCCCACCCTACGGGCCTCACCTACGCTTCGAGACGTGCGATCGTTCCGGTTCCTCCTGAGCCGCCGCTGGGCCCTCTTCGCCGTGGCGGTCGCGCTGCTGGCCTGGGGCGCCTGGTGGCTCGGCGAGTGGCAGTTCCACCGCCTGGAGGACCGCAAGGCGAGCAACGCCGTGATCCGCACCAACGAGGCCAGGGACCCCGCGCCGGTGGCCGAGGTGCTCGCCCCCGGCGCGGCCGTGCCCGAGGCCGAGGAGTGGCGGGTGGTCACCGCGTCCGGCACGTACGCCGCCGACGAGACCGTGATCGTCCGCTACCGCTCCCGTGACGGGCTCTCGGGCGTCGACGTGGTCGTCCCGCTGGTCACCGACGACGGCAGCTCGCTCCTGGTCGACCGGGGGTTCCTGGCGACCGAGGGCGCGGGCAGCGCCGACCCTGCCGACGTACCTGACGCACCGGCGGGTCGGGTGACGATCACCGGCTGGGTGCGGGCCGACGGGACCGGCGACAGCACCCGGGTCTCCGACCGGTCCACGCGCGCCATCTCCAGCGTCGCCATCGGCGAGGCGCTGGACCGCGAGGTGTACGGCGGGTTCGTCGACCTGCGCTCGGAGGACCCGCCGCCGGCTCAGCCCCTCGTCCCGACCGAGCTCCCCGAGCTCGACAACGGGCCGCACTTCTTCTACGGGCTGCAGTGGTGGTTCTTCGGGCTGCTCGCCGTGTTCGGGTTCGGCTACCTCGCCTACGACGAGCGCCGGCGCGGTCCTCGCGGCGACCGGTCCCGGCGCAGCCCGGCTCAGCCGGTGACAGCCGTGTCGTCGCGGAACTGAGTGCGGTAGAGGTCGGAGTAGAGCCCGCCGCGGGTCACGAGCTGCTCGTGGGTGCCGAACTCGACGATCCGCCCCTGGTCGAGCACGAGGATCTGGTCGGCGTCGCGCACCGTCGAGAGCCGGTGGGCGATGACCAGCGACGTACGGCCGGCCAGGGCGGCGTCCAGGGCACGCTGGACGGCCGCCTCGGACTCGCTGTCGAGGTGGGCGGTGGCCTCGTCGAGGACCACGATGGGCGGAGCCTTGAGCAGCAGCCGCGCGATCGCGAGCCGCTGCCGCTCCCCGCCCGAGAGACGGTAGCCGCGGTCGCCCACGACGGTGTCGAGGCCGTCGGGCAGGCTGCGCACCAGCGTGGCGACCTGGGCGGCCTCGAGGGCGGACCAGACCTGGTCGTCGGACGCGCCCGGCCGGGCGTAGAGGAGGTTGGCCCGGATCGTGTCGTGGAACATGTGGGCGTCCTGGGTGACGTAGCCGACGGTGTCCTCCAGCGACTGGAGGGTCACGTCGCGCACGTCGTGACCGCCGACCCGCACGGCACCCTGCCCGACGTCGTAGAGCCGGGTGACCAGGTTGGTGATCGTGGTCTTGCCGGCGCCGGACGGCCCCACCAGGGCGACCATCTGGCCGGGCTCGGCCACGAAGCCGACGTCGGTGAGCACCTGGGTGTTCTCGCGGGACTCGGCGCGGGCCACCGTCTCCAGCGAGCCCAGGGAGACGTCGTCGGCCTGGGGGTAGGTGAAGGAGACGTGCTCGAACTCCAGCCGGGAGGCGCCGGCCGGCAGCGCCACGGCGTCGGGCTTCTCCTGGATCAGCGAGGGCAGGTCGAGGACCTCGAAGACCCGCTCGAAGCTGACCAGCGCCGTCATCACGTCGATCCGGACGTTGGACAGCCCCTGCAGGGGCCCCAGCAGCCGCAGCAGCAGCGTGGCCAGGGCCAGCAGGGTGCCGATGGTCAGCGTGTCGTCGATGACGAGCTGCCCGCCGACGCCGTAGACCACGGCGGTGGCCAGCGCCGGGACGACCAGCATGGTGGCGCCGAAGATCCGGGTGATCAGGGTGATCCGCACGCCCAGGTCGCGCACCACGGCGGCCTTGGTCGCGAAGACCGCGTCCTCCTCGTCGCGCCGCCCGAAGAGCTTGAGCAGCATCGCGCCACCGACGTTGAACCGCTCGGTCATGGTGTTGCCGAGGTCGGCGTTGCCGTCCATCTGGCGGCGGGTCAGCCCGGCCAGCCGCCCGCCCACCCACCGGGAGGCCAGGAACAGCAGCGGGAAGAGCGCCAGGCAGAGCAGGGTGACCTGCCAGCTCAGGGCCAGCATCGCCACGCCCACCACGAGCACCGAGATGCCGTTGGAGACGGTGCTCGACAGCGTCGAGGTGAAGGCCCGCTGGGCGCCGATCACGTCGTTGTTGAGCCGCGAGACCAGCGCGCCGGTCTGGGTGCGGGTGAAGAAGGCGAGCGACTGCCGCTGCACGTGGCCGAAGACCCGGGTGCGGAGGTCGAAGATCAGGCCCTCGCCGATCCGCGAGGAGAACCAGCCGACGAAGACCGCCAGGACCGCGTTGAAGATCGCGACGCCGGCCATCACCAGGGCCAGCAGGGTCACCAGCCCGCGGTCGCCGGCGAGGATGCCGTCGTCGACGATGCGCTGCACCAGCAGCGGCATCACGACCACCATGGCCGCGTCGACCACGGTGAGGCCGAGGAAGGTCGAGATCAGCCGCCGGTGGGGGCGCGCGAAGCCGAGCACGCGGCGTACGGTGCGGCCCTCGATCCGGTTGTCGACCACGCTGCGGTCCGAGCGCATGTGCCGCCAGGCTGCGGCGTTGGGGTGCATCGACGACATGTGACTCCTCCTCCGGTCGGCCGGTCCTACCCGGTCTCCCGCTAGCCCCCGGCGAGCTCCCGGAAGCGCCGGGCCTGCGCCTCGCGTTCGAAGCGCCGCTGCTCGTCGAGGTCACGGCCCCGCGCCCCGAGGAGCAGTGCCTTGGTCTCGCTCACCGCGCCGTGCGGCGCGGCGGTCAGGGCACCGATGAGATCGGCCACGGTGGCGTCGAGCTCGGCCGTGGGTACGACGGCCAGTGCGAGCCCGATCTCCGCCGCCTCGGCCGCGCCCACCATGCGCGCGGTCGCGCAGATCTCGAGTGCCCTGGCGTAGCCAACGCACTCCAGGAGCGGTTTTGTTCCCGTGAGGTCCGGCACCAGGCCCAGCGCGGTCTCCTTCATGCAGAACTGGACGTCGTCGGCGACGACGCGCAGGTCGCACGAGAGGGCCAGCTGGAAGCCGGCCCCGATGGCGTAGCCCCGCACGGAGGCGATCGAGACGAACCGCGGGTCGCGCAACCAGGTGAAGCCGCGCTGGTAGTCGTCGATCGTGGCGCTGACGCCGGCGTCGTCGAGCGCGAGCAGGCCCGCGACCGTCTCGTCACCGTCGCCGCCGGCCGGGTCGAGCATGGCACGGTCGAGCCCCGCCGAGAACGTCGGACCGGCGCCGGTGACCACGACGACCCGCACCTCCTCGGGGATCTGCTCGCCGATCTCGGCCAGGGTGCGCCACATCGTCGGGGTCTGGCTGTTGCGGGAGGCGGGTCGGTCGAGGGTGATCGTCGCGACCGGGCCGGCGACGTCGTAGCGGAGTCCGGCCTGCGCAAGGCGCTCTGGGGTCATGGGCGGAGTCTAGGGACGAGCACCCACGTCCCCTCAGGCCAGGCTGACCAGGTCGGCGTAGCCCTCGTTCCAGAGGTCCTCGTCGCCGTCGGGCAGCAGCAGGACCCGGTCCGGCTCCAGGGCCCGGACGGCGCCCTCGTCGTGGGTGACCAGGATGATCGCGCCCTCGTAGGTGCGGATCGCGGCCAGCACCTCCTCGCGCGACGCGGGGTCGAGGTTGTTGGTGGGCTCGTCGAGCAGCAGCACGTTGGCGCTGGAGACCACGAGCGAGGCCAGGGCCAGCCGGGTCTTCTCGCCGCCGGACAGGACGCTGGCGGACTTGTGGGCGTCGTCGCCGGAGAAGAGGAACGACCCGAGCACGGAGCGGGTCTCGGTGTCGGTGAGCTGCGGGGCCGCGCTCTGCATGTTCTCCAGCACGGTCCGGCCGGTGTCGAGGGTCTCGTGCTCCTGGGCGTAGTAGCCCAGCTTGAGCCCGTGCCCGGGCACGACCTCGCCGGTGTCGCTGGTGTCCACCCCGGCCAGGATCCGCAGCAGCGTGGTCTTGCCCGCACCGTTGAAGCCGAGGATGACGACCCGTGAGCCCTTGTCGATGGCCAGGTCGACGTCGGTGAAGACCTCCAGCGAGCCGTAGGACTTCGACAGCTCCTGGGCGGTCAGCGGGGTCTTGCCGCACGGGGCCGGCGCCGGGAACTTGATCCGGGCGACCTTGTCCGCGGCGCGCTCCCCCTCCAGGCTGGCCATCATCTTCTCGGCCCGCTTGAGCATCGACTGGGCGGCGACCGCCTTCGAGGCCTTGGCCCGCATCCGGTTGGCCTGGTCGGTGAGCGTCTTGGCCTTGTTCTCGGCGTTCATCCGCTCGCGCTTGCGACGCTTCTCGTCGGTCTCGCGCTGCTGGAGATAGGCGCGCCAACCCATGTTGTAGACGTCGATCTCGGCGCGGTTGGCGTCGAGGTGCAGCACCCGGTTGACGCAGCGCTCGAGCAGGGCGGTGTCGTGGCTGATCACGACCAGCCCGCCCTTGTAGGCGACCAGGAAGTCGCGCAGCCAGACGATCGAGTCGGCGTCGAGGTGGTTGGTGGGCTCGTCGAGGAGCAGCGTCTCGGCGCCGGAGAAGAGGATCCGGGCCAGCTCGACGCGGCGGCGCTGGCCACCGGACAGCGTGCGCAGCGGTTGGCCGAGCACGCGCTCCTCGATGCCGAGGCTGCTGGCGATCGTCGCGGCCTCCGACTCGGCGGCGTACCCGCCCCCGGCGTGCAGGTCGGAGTCGGCACGGGTGTAGCGGCGCATCGCCCGGTCGCGGACCTTGGGGTCCTCGCTGGCCATCTCGGCCTCGGCGTCGCGCAGCCGGCGTACGGCGTCGTCGAGACCGCGGGCGGCGAGGATCCGGTCGCGCGCGAGGACCTCGGGGTCGCCGGTGCCGGGGTCCTGGGGCAGGTAGCCGACGTCGCCGGTCGCGTGCACGGACCCGGAGGCAGGCAGACCCTGCCCCGCGAGGAGCTTGGTGAGGGTCGTCTTGCCCGCGCCGTTGCGGCCGACGAGGCCGATCTTGTCTCCAGGCGCGATCCGGAAAGACACGTTCTCCATCAGGAGTCGTGCACCGGCCCGGACCTCGAGCTGGTGAGCTGTGATCATGACAGGGCCTAGTCTCCCATCATGCGTTTCAACCCGAAGGCCCGGCTCGACACCGGACGTGTCCGCGACACCGGACGGAGCCGTGGAGGCGGCCGCAGCGGGGGTCGTGGCGGCCTCGGCGGAGGCGGCATGCGCCTCCCGATCCCGTCGGGCGCGGGCGGCGGCGGCATCGGCGGCATCGTCCTGGTGCTGGTCGCGGTGGCCGTCGTCTACTTCGCCGGTGGCGGGATCCCCGGACTCGGCAGCGACTCGGGCTCCTACTCCACCTCGCGGCTGTCCGACGCCTCCGACACCGGCCGCTACGACGGCTGCGAGACCGGCGCCGACGCCAACGGCAGCGCCGACTGCGCACGGGTCGCGGTGGAGAACTCGCTGACGGACTTCTGGGCCGGCGAGCTCGGCGAGGAGTTCCGGGCCGAGGAGGCGCTGGTGACCTTCGGCGGTGCGGTCGACACGGCCTGCGGCGGCGCGTCCTCCGACGTGGGCCCGTTCTACTGCCCCGCCGACTCCACGATCTACCTCGACACCACGTTCTTCGACGACGTGCTCGAGAAGCAGCTCGGCGGACCCGACGGCGGCTTCGTGGAGTACTACGTGCTGGCGCACGAGTACGGCCACCACATCCAGAACCTCACCGGGCAGATGGGCCGGGTCAAGACCCAGCAGGGCGAGCAGAGCGACGCGGTACGCCTGGAGCTGCAGGCCGACTGCTACGCCGGCATGTGGGCCAAGGACGCCACGGAGACCGAGGACGCTCAGGGCGAGGTGCTGATCTCCGAGCTCACCGAGGCCGACATCCGGCTCGCGCTCGAGGCGGCGGCGTCGGTCGGCGACGACCGGATCCAGAAGAAGACACAGGGCCAGGTCAACAAGGAGGCCTGGACCCACGGCTCCGCGGCGATGCGCGAGCGCTGGTTCACGGTCGGCCTCGAGCAGGGCTCCCTGCAGGCCTGCGACACCTTCGCCGCCGACACGGTCTGACGCAGACCGCCGGCACCCGCAGCGCGCACACCGGCGGCAGCGCCCGGCTACTCCGCCATCAGGGCCTCGATCAGCGGGAACTGCCGCTGCAGCGTCCGTAGGTGGGGCGCCACGGCCGGGTGGCGGTACTTGCCGGCCAGCGCGCCCTCTCCCCCGGCCACCCGCGCCAGTGCCCACTCGGCCCGGCCCAGCGCGGTGTAGACCGCCGCCACCCGGGCGCCCAGCTCGACCTCGTCACGGGTCGCGAGCCCCGCGGGGAGGCCGAGCAGGTAGGCCTCGAGCAGCGGCTCGAGCTCCTCGCGGGCAGTGAGCGCGAAGTAGCCGAGGTCGGCGCCCACCGGCCCCACGCCGAGCGTGGCCCAGTCGATGGCGACGACGTCGTCCCCGGCGCGTCCCCGCAGGTTGCCGGCCGTGGGATCCCCGTGCTGCGGCACCTGCGGCAGGACGTCGAGCAGGTCCAGGAACGTCGTGCGCCGTGACCAGAGGTGGTCGGCGACGTCGGCCACGGTGGTGCGGGCCAGCGTGGGCCAGCCGCCGTTGCGCTCGGTCCGCAGCAGCCGCTCGCGGAGCTGGTCGCGGGCCAGGAAGCGCGGCCGAGCGAGGTCGCTGCCGGCGAAGCGGCCCAGGGCCATCGCCACGAAGAGTCCCGGCAGCGCGTCGTCCTCGACCCAGTCCTGGGTCAGCGTGATGCCGTCGTCGTCCTCGTCGACGGCGGCGCGGGTGGCCCGCAGCCCGGCCGTGCGCGCGGTCAGCCCGGTGCTGAGGACGTCGGCCTCGCGGCGCCAGTAGGCGTGGCCCGTGGGCTCGGTGAGCGCGGCGGGCTGGTCGGGCCCGGGGCGCACCAGGCGCTTGACGACCACAGGCTCACCGCCGAGGGCGGTGCGCCACACACCGAGCGTCGACGGACCGGTGCCACCGGGGAGCAGGTGCCAGTCCGCCTCGGGCTGCCACATGTCGCCGACGCTAACCGATGTCGCGCCTCGTGAACGCCAACTGACCCGCGAGCGTCACCAGCGCGGCGAGCCCGGCGAGCACCAGGAACGGCGTCCAGCGGAACGGCTCGGCCGGCACGAGCGCCAGGTGCTCGAAGGGTGAGAGGGCCTGCAGCCACTGCGGGATGCCCAGCAGCGGACCGAACATCATCACCACCAGGGCCCAGACCAGCAGCAGCCAGGTCACGACCAGCGCGGCCGGCCGGACGCCGTACAGCAGCCGGCCGCTGCCGGCCACGAGCAGGATCGGGGCGACCTGGGCGAGCGTCGGCAGTCCCAGCCGCAGCACGGCCCCAGCGTCCCCCGTGACCACGGCGTTGCCGACTCCGAGGCCGAGGCCGCCGGCCGCCAGCACCAGCACCGTGCCGGCCACGGTCACGAGGACCTGGCTGGCCAGCCACCGATGGCGGGACAGCGGCGTCGCCAGCAGCACCTCGACGTGGCCGGCCGACTCCTCGGCCCGCGGACGCAGGGTCGAGGAGATCGCGAAGCCGGTGCTCAGCAGGGCCACGGCCAGCACGGTGGTCGCGTAGAAGCCGGCCACCAGGTCGGCGGACCCCTGCCCGATCAGGTCCCGGCCGGCGGCGGAGTCGCCGACCAGGTCGCCGACCTCGTCACCGATCGAGCCGTAGGCCAGGCCGACCAGCAGCAGCCCGCACGCCCACCCGAGCACCGCCCCGCGCTGCAGGCGCCAGGCCAGCCCCAGCGCACTGCCCAGCCTCGCGCCACCGCGGGCCGGTCCGGGCCGCGCGGCGAGCAGGCCGGCCCCGACGTCACGGCGTCGGAACAGGGCGAGCGCGACCACCAGGACGACGATCGCGGCGCCGGCCAGCAGCAGCGCGGGCCACCAGCGCAGTCCGGAGAACGGGCGCATGGCCTGGTACCAGCCGATCGGCGAGAGCCACGACAGCGCCGGTCGACCCACGTCACCGATCGCCCGCAGCGCGTACGTCGTGCCGATCAGTGCGCCCGCGAGGCCGTACATCACCCGGGTGCTGCTGGTCAGCTGGGCCGCGAGCAGGGCGGTGGCGGAGAAGAGCACGCCGACCAGGGCGAGCCCCACCCCGAGCGCCAGGGAGTCGGCGACCGCCAGCCCGTAGTCGACCAGGCTGGCGGTGACCAGCGCGGCCACGAGGAGGTTGGCCACGGTCGCAGCGAGGAGGGCGGCGGCGGCCGGCGCGTGCCGGCCGACGGCCGAGGCGCGGACCAGCTCGTCGCGGCCGCTCTCCTCCTCCGCCCTGGTGTGCCGCCCGACGATGAACATGCTCATCAGGCCGACGGCCACGGCGCCGAACGCGGTGGCCTGCCAGGTGACCTGGCCGCCGACGGTGTCGAGGGCACGAGCCGGCCCCGCCATGGCCACGAAGGCTGCGTTGGCGCCCATCACCTCCGCAGCCCGGTCGAGCTCGGCCTGGGTCGTGTAGAGCCGGTCGACGCTGATCGCCTGGCTCCAGTAGAGCAGGGTCACCCCGAGGGTCCACCACAGGAGCAGCCAGCGATCGCGACGCAGGAACGAGCGCAGCAGGATCCGCGTCCCGGTGACCTCGCTCATGGGTGCTCCGCGGTCGCGGGCACCGGGGCCGTGTCGCCGTAGTGGCGCAGGAACAGCTCCTCGAGGGTCGGGGGCTGGCTGGTCAGGGAGACCAGACCTCCCTCGAGCAACCGCGCGATCGCCGTGTCCAGCCTGGCGGTGTCGACCTCGAAGGTGACCCGGTGACCCTGGACCAGCAGGTCGTGGACGCCGGGCAGCCGGTCGAGCCCGTCGAGGGGGATCGCGAGCTCGGCGGTGACCGAGGTGCGGGTCAGGTGACGCATCTCGGCGAGCGACCCGCTCTCCACCGCCCGGCCCTCGCGGATGATCGTGACCCGGTCGCAGAGCCGCTCGACCTCGGCCAGGATGTGGCTCGAGAGCAGCACGGTGCCGCCGCGGAGGCGGAGCTCGTCGACGCACTCCCCGAACACCGACTCCTTGAGCGGGTCGAGGCCCGAGGTCGGCTCGTCGAGCAGCAGCAGCTCGACGTCGGCGGACAGGGCCGCCACGAGCGCCACCTTCTGCCGGTTCCCCTTGGAGTAGCTGCGCCCCTTCTTGGTCGGGTCGAGGTCGAGGCGCTCGATCAGCTCGGCCCTGCGGCGCTCGTCGAGCCCGCCGCGCAGGCGGCCGAGGAGGTCGATCGCCTCCCCGCCGGTGAGGTTGGGCCACAGGTTGACGTCGCCCGGGACGTAGGCGAGTCGTCTGTGCAGGTCGGCCGCGTCGGTCCAGGGGTCCCCGCCCAGCAGGCGCGCCTCGCCCCCGTCCTTGCGCAGCAGCCCCAGGAGGACCCGGATCGTCGTGGACTTGCCCGAGCCGTTGGGGCCGAGGAAGCCGTGGACCTCGCCGGCGGCCACGCGGAGGTCGAGCCCGTCGAGGGCGCGGACGCGCCCGAAGCGCTTGTCCAGGCCGCGGACGTCGATCACGAGGCTCACCTCGTCGACGCTACGCCGGTCCGCAGCGTCCGAGCAGGGACCATCGGCCCGGTCGGGTCAGGAGTTCCGGACCTCGATCTGGGCCGCCGACGCGTCGGTCACGGCCCGGTCGAGCACCGCGCGCCGGGGGTCTGCCACTGCGAGCCACGGCTCCACGACCGAGATCCGGCGCAACCTCGGATCGGCCAGGACCTCGCTCACCGCGGGTCGGTCACCGCCGGTGACCACCGGCAGGTCGTGGGCCTCGCCGAGGATGCGCGCCGCGTGGTCGGCGGCAGCCTCGTAGGCCTGGCGCGCCTGGTTGTCGCGGCGCCGGGCGAAGCGCTGCTGCGACTGACCGCCGGCCTTCGTGCGGCCCTGCACGTGCCGCTGTCCCACCTTCGACCCCACGACCCGCTCGCCCTCGAGCCGGGCGACGGCGAAGCCGCCCTTGCGCACGAGCAGCACCCCCCAGACCGCGGGCGCCACGATCGCTGCGGCGAAGGCGTCAGCGTCGGGCGGGCCGTCGTACGACGCCCCGAACGGCAGCCGGGCGGTGAAGTCGGACCCGTCGGCGGCCACGCCGCCGAGGGCGCCGTCGACGACCGTGAGCGCGGCCGAGCCGTGGCGCTCGACGAAGTTGGCCACCCAGCGCTCGACGCGCTCGGCCGGGACGAGGACCATCCCCGCACCCTAGGGGGTGCCGCCGTGTCCGCGAGGCTAGGAACGTCCCATCGTGTAGAACTCGGGGTTCGGCGGCGTCGCGGTCAGGTGGACCATCCGGTTGGAGAGGCCGAACAGGGCGGAGATGGAGCCGACGTCCCAGATCTCGTCGTCCGACAGGCCGGCGGAGCGCGCGGCCCCGAGGTCCGCGTCGGTGAGCCGGGCGGACTCCGTCGACACGGCCAACGCCAGGTCGACGATCGCGCGATGCCGCTCGCTGAGCCCGACGGAGAAGGGGTTGGTGGCGACCTCGTCGGCGATCTGGGCATCCTTCATCCGGATCCGCAGGATCGCGCCGTGCGCCACCACGCAGTAGGTGCAGTGGTTGGCTCCGGAGGTGGCCACCACGACGAGCTCGCGCTCGGCCTTGCTCAGTCCTTCGTCGCTGTCCATCAGCGCGTCGTGGTAGTCGAGGAACGCTCTCAGCTCCCGCGGACGGCGACCGAGGGTCCGGAAGATGTTGGGGACGAAGCCGGACTTCTCCGCGATCACCCCGATGCGCTCGCGGAGGTCGTCAGGGAGCTCCTCGAGCTCGACGTGCCCGAACCTGCTGATGCTGGTGTCCACTGAGTCGGTCGTCACGCTCCGAGTCTGCCACCGACCGAGGATCGCGCTGCTGGCGCCCGTCCCGTCACGTCGCGGCGCCGCGTCGGTGCCGCACACCCGCCGGCTAGGCCTGGAAGAGCACCTCGAACCGCTCGAGGACGACCGGCATGTCGGCCCGGAAGCCGGCGGCAGCGTGGTCGGCGAAGAAGCGCTGGTGGTCCTCGCGCCAGCCGGCCAGGGTGCCGTCGCCCTCGCCCTCGGCCCGGGCGTGCTCCTCGGGCACCTGCTCGAACGGCACGACCTCGACCTCGGTGGTGACGATGAGCGCCCGCGGGCGGTCGCTGCCGTCGAGGAGGATGCTCATGCTGCCGGCCTGGGGCAGCTGCTCGCCCTCGACGTCGTAGTCGTCAGCGGCGCTGGCCGTGGCCGTCTTGGTGCCGTCGAGGACGAGCTCCAGCAGCCGGTCCGCCTGCTCGGCCTCGGCCCCGAACGCCCACGCCGGCGGCGGCACGAGCTCCAGGGGGCTGGCCCCGAAGTAGCCGGGCATCCCCCCGAGCCTGGCGTGCGGGCGGGCCAGGGCCCAGAAGCTCTCGACCGCGCTGTCGTCCATGCGGTGAGGCTAGTCGCTCAGACGTTGAAGCCGAGCGCCCGCAGCTGCTCGCGACCGTCGGGGGTGATCTTGTCGGGGCCCCACGGCGGCATCCAGACCCAGTTGATCGCGACGTCGTTGACCAGCCCCTCGAGGGCGGAGTGCGTCTGGTCCATGATCACGTCGGTCAGCGGGCAGGCCGCCGAGGTCAGCGTCATGTCGAGCACGCAGTTGGTGCCCTCGTCGAGGTGCACGTCGTAGACCAGGCCGAGGTCGACGACGTTGATCCCGAGCTCGGGGTCGACGACGTCCTTCATCGCCTCGGTCACGTCGTCGATCGAGACCGTCGAGGTGCCGACGCCGCCGGCGGCCTCGGGGACGTCGGGCAGGTCAGAGTGGTCGGTCATGACGATCCTCCAGGAGTAGGGCTAGAGCTGTGCAGTGATTGTGCCGTGGCGTCCTTCCAGGCCATCCACGACAGCAGGGCGCACTTGACGCGGGCCGGGAACTTCGCGACGCCGGCGAAGGCGATGCCGTCCTCCAGCACGTCCTCGTCGGGCACCACGGTGCCCTTGCCCTGCATGACGGCCAGGAAGGCCTCGTGGATCGCCATCGCCTCCTCGACCGGCTTGCCGATGACGAGGTCGGCCATGACCGAGGTCGAGGCCTGCGAGATCGAGCAGCCCATCGCGTCGTAGGACACGTCGCGCACGACGCCGTCCTCGACGTGGACGCGCAGCGTCAGCTCGTCGCCGCAGGTGGGGTTGACGTGGTGCACCTCGGCCTCGAAGGGCTCGCGGAGCCCAGCGTGGAGCGGGTGCTTGTAGTGGTCGAGGATGATCTCCTGGTAGAGAGCATCGAGGTTCTCGGCTGTCATCGTGTCGTCACCATCACTCAGTCCAACTTGAAGTAGGAGCGGGTGTATTCCAGGCCCTCGACGAGGGCGTCGATCTCGGCCGGGGTCGTGTAGAGGTAGGACGACATCCGGGTCGAGCTCTGCACCCCGAAGCGGGCGTGGGCGGGCTTCGCGCAGTGGTGCCCGGCGCGCACCGCGATGCCGCGGGAGTCGAGCACCTGGGCCACGTCGTGCGGGTGGACGCCGTCGAGCTCGAAGGAGATCGCCCCACCCCGTGACGCTGCGTCGAGCGGACCGAGCACGCTCATGCCGGGCACGCTGGCCAGACCCTCGAGCGCGTAGGCCGTGATCGCGTGCTCGTGGTCGCGGATCGCCTCCATGCCGACGTCGCGCAGGTAGTCGACGGCGGCGCCGAGACCGATGGCCTCCACGATCGGCGGGGTCCCGGCCTCGAACTTGTGCGGCAGGCCGGCGTACGTCGACCGGTCCATCCGGACGGTCTCGATCATCTCGCCCCCACCGAGGAACGGCGGCAGCTGGTCGAGCAGCTCCGTGCGACCCCACAGCACGCCGATCCCGGTGGGACCGACGACCTTGTGGCCGGTGAAGACCAGCACGTCGGCGCCGCTCGCGATGACGTCGACCGGCATCTGCGGCACGGCCTGCGAGGCGTCGACCACGACGATCGCGCCGACCGCGTGTGCCTTGGCGGCGATCTCCGCGACGGGGTTGACCGTGCCGAGCATGTTGGAGACCCAGGTCAGCGAGACGACCTTGGTCCGGTCGGTGATCAGCGCGTCGATGTCGCTGGTGTCGAGCAGGCCGTCGTCGGTGAGCCCGAACCACCGCAGCGTCGCGCCCGTGCGCTGGGTGAGCAGCTGCCACGGGACGATGTTGGAGTGGTGCTCCATCTCGGTGATGACGATCTCGTCACCGGGCCCGACCTTGAGGTCGCCCTGCGCCCACGCCAGGGTGTTGGCCACCAGGTTGAGCGCCTCGGAGGCGTTCTTGGTGAAGATCACCTCGTCGCGGCTGGGCGCCCCGATGAACGCGGCCACCTTGTCGCGCGCGGCCTCGAACGCCTCGGTCGACTCCGCGCCGAGCTGGTGCATGGCGCGGGAGATGTTGGCGTTGTGCCGCTCGAGGTGGTCGACCATCGTGTCGATCACCACCTGCGGCTTCTGCGAGGTGTTGGCGCTGTCGAGGTAGACCAGGGGCTGCCCACCCGCGAGCGTGCGCCCGAGGATCGGGAAGTCCTTGCGGATGACCTCCAGGTCGGGGAGGAGCCCGTCGAGCGCGACCATGGTCAGACCGCAGCCTTGAGGTACTTGTCGTAGCCCTCGGCCTCGAGCTGCTCGGCGAGCTCGGGACCGCCCTGCTCGGCGATCTTGCCGTCGACGAAGACGTGGACGTAGTCGGGCTCGATGTAGCGCAGGATCCGGGTGTAGTGCGTGATCAGCAGGACGCCCTTGCCCTCCTGGCGACGGAAGCGGTTGACGCCGTCGGAGACGACCTTCAGCGCGTCGATGTCGAGGCCGGAGTCGGTCTCGTCGAGGATCGCCACCTGCGGGTTCAGCAGCTCGAGCTGGGCGATCTCGTGGCGCTTCTTCTCACCGCCGGAGAAGCCCTCGTTGACGTTGCGGGTGCCGAACGTCGGGTCGAGGTTGAGCTGCTCGAGCGCGGCGTTGACGTCCTTGACCCAGGTGCGCAGCTTGGGGGCCTCGCCGTCCAGGGCGGTCTTGGCGGTGCGCAGGAAGTTCGAGACCGAGACGCCCGGGACCTCGACGGGGTACTGCATGGCCAGGAACAGCCCGGCCCGCGCCCGCTCGTCGACCGACATCGCCAGCACGTCGGCGCCGTCGAGGGTCACCGTGCCGCCGGTGACGTCGTACTTGGGGTGCCCGGCGATGGAGTAGGCCAGGGTCGACTTGCCGGACCCGTTGGGGCCCATGATCGCGTGCGTCTCGCCGTCCTTGATGGTCAGCGTGACGCCCTTGAGGATCTCCTTGGGGCCGTCCTCGGTCGCGACCGAGACCTGCAGGTCCTTGATCTCCAGCGTGCTCATAGTTCTCTCACTTCCTTGGTCTCGACAAGCTCGACCAACGGGTAGGTTCAGGTGGGGCGGACGCCGTTGAGCGTGGTCTCGACGTCGACGTAGACGCCGTCGTCGCGGACCTCCACCGGGAAGGTGGCGACCGGCTCGGTGGCGGGGAAGCCGCTGGGCTTCCCGGTGCGCAGGTCGAAGAGCGAGCCGTGCAGCCAGCACTCGAGCATGCAGTTCTCGACCTCGCCCTCGCTCAGGGCGACCGCGGCGTGGCTGCAGAGGTCCTGCAGCGCGAAGAACTCCTCGCCGTCGCGGGCGATCGCGACGTCGCGACCCCCGATCGTGACGGCCAGGGCCTGGTCGGCCTCGACGTCGGTGGCCGCGCAGGCCAGCTCGAAGGCCATCAGAGGAGCTCCTTCAGGACGTTCTTGCTGAGCTCGTCCTCGACCGTCGCCATCAGCTTCTCCTCGAGCGCGGGCACGCCGACCTTGCGGATCAGGTCGTTGAAGAACCCGTGCACGACCAGGCGGTGCGCCTCGGCCTCGGAGATGCCGCGCGAGCGGAGGTAGAACAGCTGCTCGTCGTCGAAGCGGCCGGTGGCGGACGCGTGGCCCGCTCCCTCGATCTCGCCGGTCTCGATCTCGAGGTTGGGCACCGAGTCGGCCTGGCAGCCGTCGGTGAGCACGAGGTTGCGGTTCTCCTCGTAGGTCTCGATGCCCTCGGCGACCTGGCGGATCAGCACGTTGCCGATCCAGACCGTGTGGGCGCCCTGACCCTGCAGCGCGCCCTTGTAGACGACGTTGCTCTTGGTGTGGGGCGCGTTGTGGTCGGCGAAGAGCCGGTGCTCGAGGTGCTGGCCGGCGTCGGCGAAGTAGAGGCCGAGCAGCTCGGCCTGGCCACCGGGGCCGTCGTACTCGACGTTGGCGTTGAGCCGGACCAGGTCGCCGCCGAAGGAGATCGCGGTGTGGCGCACCGAGGCGTCGCGGCCGACGCGGATCGCGTCGCGGCCCAGGTGGACGGCGTCGTCGTCCCAGTCCTGGAGCGAGAGCACGTTGGCGTTGGCGCCGTCGCCGACCAGCACCGAGGTGATGGCGGAGTACGTCGCGGAGCCGGTGTGCTCGAGCACGACCGTCGCGTGGGCGTGGGCGCCGAAGCGCACCACCAGCTGGCCCCAGACCAGGTCGTCGACGGACTCGCCGTGCAGGCGCAGCCAGATCGGCCGGTCGAGCTCGGTGTCGGCCGGTACGTCGAGCAGCAGGGCGCCGCCGGCGCGGGCGACCGCGAGGGCCGAGGGCCGGTCGTTGGGCGCGAGCTCACCGATCTCGGCCGCCTCGGCGGCGGAGATCCGGGTCAGCGTGACGCCCTCGGGCAGGTCGGTCGTCCACGTGAGGTGGGCGTCCGAGCTCGCGCCGTCGAGGAGGCCGCGCAGCCGCTTGAGCGGGGTGAACCGCCAGATCTCCTCGCGCCCGGTCGGCACGGGGTGGTCGGCCAGGTCGTAGGAGGGCGGGGGGTTGAGGTGGGAGAGGATCTTCCCCGCGGGGGCAGTCTCGACCGCCCCCGCCACGGGGGCGGGGGTCTGGGTGAGGGTCATCAGCCGACCGCTCCTTCCATCTGCAGCTCGATCAGCCGGTTGAGCTCGAGGGCGTACTCCATCGGGAGCTCCTTGGCGATCGGCTCGACGAAGCCGCGCACGATCATCGCCATGGCCTCGTCCTGCTCCATGCCCCGCGACATCAGGTAGAACAGCTGGTCGTCGGAGACCTTGGAGACGCTGGCCTCGTGGCCCATCGACACGTCGTCCTCACGGATGTCGACGTAGGGGTAGGTGTCGCTGCGGCTGATCTGGTCGACCAGCAGCGCGTCGCACAGCACGTTGGACTTGGAGCCGTGCGCGCCCTCGTTGACCTGGATCAGGCCGCGGTAGGACGTGCGGCCACCGCCGCGGGCCACCGACTTGCTGAGGATCGAGGAGGAGGTGTGCGGCGCGGCGTGGACCATCTTGGCGCCGGCGTCCTGGTGCTGGCCCTCGCCGGCGAAGGCGATCGACAGCGTCTCGCCCTTGGCGTGCTCGCCCATCAGGTAGATGGCGGGGTACTTCATCGTCACCTTGGAGCCGATGTTGCCGTCGACCCACTCCATCGTCGCGCCGGCGTCGCACGTGGCGCGCTTGGTGACGAGGTTGTAGACGTTGTTGGACCAGTTCTGGATCGTCGTGTAGCGGCAGCGGCCGCCCTTCTTGACGATGATCTCCACGACCGCGGAGTGCAGCGAGTCCGAGGAGTAGATCGGCGCGGTGCAGCCCTCGACGTAGTGCACGTAGGCGTCCTCGTCGACGATGATCAGCGTCCGCTCGAACTGACCCATGTTCTCGGTGTTGATCCGGAAGTAGGCCTGGAGCGGGATGTCGACGTGCACCCCCTTGGGCACGTAGATGAACGAGCCGCCCGACCACACCGAGGTGTTGAGCGCAGCGAACTTGTTGTCACCGACGGGGATGACGGTGCCGAAGTACTCGCGGAAGAGCTCGGCGTGCTCCTTCAGCGCGGTGTCGGTGTCGACGAAGATGACGCCCTGCTCCTCGAGGTCCTCGCGGATCGAGTGGTAGACGACCTCGGACTCGTACTGGGCGGCGACGCCGGAGACCAGGCGCTGCTTCTCGGCCTCGGGGATGCCCAGCCGGTCGTAGGTGTTCTTGATGTCCTCGGGCAGGTCGTCCCAGGTGGCCGCCTGCTTCTCCGAGGAGCGCACGAAGTACTTGATGTTGTCGAAGTCGATGCCCCCGAGGTCGGAGCCCCAGGTCGGCATCGGCTTGCGGCCGAACAGCTTGAGGCCCTTGAGGCGCAGGTCGAGCATCCACTGCGGCTCGCTCTTCTTGCTGGAGATGTCGCGGACGACGTCCTCGTTGAGACCGCGCTTGGCGGTGGAGCCGGCCTCGTCGCTGTCGGACCAGCCGAACTGGTAGCGGCCGATGCCCTCGAGCTCGGGGTTCAGCTCTTCGATGGAGGTCATGAGGTGACCTTCTCCTTCACGTTGCCGGTGATGGACATGTCTGGGATGCAGGTGGTGCAGACGCCGTCGCCGTGGGCGATGGTGGCCAGGCGCTGGACGTGGCGGTCGAGGACACGGCTGATCGCCGCGGTCTCGGCCTCGCACAGCTGGGGGAACTCGTGGGCGACGTGGGAGACCGGGCAGTGCTGCTGGCACAGCTGCTCCCCCACCGGCAGGTCGCGGACCGACGCGGCGTAGCCCTCGTCGGTGAAGACCTGCGCCAGCACCCGGGCGGGGCTGAGGTCGGGCCGTTCGGCGCTGACCTCCTCGAACCGCTCCTCCACGAACGCGACGCGGCGTTCGGCGAAGGCGCGCACGGCGTCGTCACCACCGGTCTCGTCGAGGAAGCGCAGTGCCTGGACCGCGAGGTCGTCGTACTGCTGGTCGAAGCCGTCGCGGCCGGTCTCGGTGAGCGCGAAGACCTTGGCCGGACGGCCCCGCCCCCGACCCGCCAGGGTGCGCGGCTCGCGGGCCTCCAGGGCCCCCTCCTCGAGCAGCTGCTCGAGGTGACGGCGTACGGCGGCGGGGGTCAGGTCGAGGCGCTCGGCGAGGGCCACGGCGGTGGAGGGACCGTCGACCAGGATCGACCGGACGACGCGCTGACGCGTCGGCTGGTCCTCTCCTGCACGGCTCTCCATGAATTCCACAACATCAGTGTGCCGTTAATGCTTCCCGCCGTTCAAGTAAGGCGAGGCTTACCGGGTCGGTCGCTGCCGGCGCAGCCAGACCAGTCCCACGACCGGCAGCACGAGCGGCAGGAAGCCGTAGCCCTGCCCGAAGTGCGACCACACGGTCCGGTCGGGGAAGAGGTCGGGTGCCGCGTAGCTGAGCGCGCCGACCGACAGGACCCCGAGGAGCTCGACCGTGACCGCGGTGGCGGCCGCCGCCCAGGCCCGGGGTCCACCGAGCAGCAGGCAGGTGGTGGCGACCAGGTAGAGGACGGCGGCGAGCAGGGAGAGCGAGTAGGCGAGCGGGGCCCGGCCGGCGTCCTGGCCGAGCTGGAGCAGGGACCGTCCGGTGGCGGCCACGGCGAAGACGCCGTAGACGAAGACCAGGGCCCTCCCCCAGCCCGACGAGAGGTCCGCGCGACGCTCAGGCACCGGCGCCGGCCCAGATCGCAGCGAGCCGCAGCTCCAGGGCCATCACGGTCAGCACGGCCAGCCCCAGCACCGCGGTGCCCGAGCGGCTGCGCTCGGCGAGGGACCAGAAGGCGCCGATCGGCAGCACGAGCGCGATGCCGACCAGATAGCTGACGAACAGCACGCCCGAGACGTCGCGGGTCGTGGCGGCCAGCGCGAAGGGGCCGGTGACGAGCTGGAGCACCAGCAGCAGCTCGACCAGGCCCAGGACCACGAACATCGGGTCGCCGGCCACCTCGTCCCGCACGAGCAGCACGGCGCAGCCCACCAGGGCGATCCCGCTGACGACGTACACCAGCACCTGGAGCCAGAGGTTCACGTGCGGAACCCTAGACTCCTGTCGTGTCCGACCATCCCGCCGTCCTCGTCGAGGGCCTGGTGATGCGCTACGGCGACAAGGTCGCGGTCGACTCGCTGAGCCTCACCGTGGAGCAGCACACGATCACCGCCGTGCTCGGCCCGAACGGCGCCGGCAAGACGACCACGCTGGAGACCTGCGAGGGCTACCGCAAGCCACAGGGCGGACGGGTGCGGGTCCTCGGGCTCGACCCGGTGCGCGAGCGTCGCGACCTGCTCCCCCGGATCGGCGTGATGCTGCAGTCCGGCGGCGCCTGGAGCGGGGTGCGCGCTCTGGAGATGCTGCGCCACGTCGCCCGGCTGCACGCGCACCCGCTCGACGTCGACGCGCTGGCCGAGCGGCTGGGCCTCGGCGAGTGCGGCAGGACGCCCTACCGCCGGCTCTCCGGGGGCCAGCAGCAGCGGCTGGGGCTGGCGATGGCGCTGGTCGGTCGCCCCGAGGTCGTGTTCGTCGACGAGCCCACCGCGGGCATGGACCCGGCCGTGAGACGCACCACGTGGGACCTGCTGGAGGAGATCCGCGCCGACGGGGTGACCGTGGTGCTGACCACGCACTACATGGACGAGGCCGAGCGGCTGGCCGACCGGGTGCACATCATCGACCGCGGCCGCCTGGTCGCCTCGGGCACACCGCTGGAGCTGATGCGCGGCGGCGCCGTCTCCACGATCCGGCTGGTCGTCTCGGAGCCCTTCCCCGCGGGCGCCCCCGACTCGCTGCGGGCCACCCTCGGACCGCTCACCCAGGTGAGCCAGCTCGACAGCCTGAGCCTGCTCGTGACCGGCCCGGCCGACCCCTCGACGCTCGCCAAGGTCTCGCACTGGTGCGAGGAGCACGGCGTCGTGCCCGAGTCGCTCACGCTGGGCCAGCGCAACCTCGAGGACGTGTTCCTCGAGCTCACGGGACGGGAGATGCAGACGTGACCGGCACCTACACCCCGCTGCCCGGGGCAGCGCCGTTCCCCCGCCAGGTGGCGGCGCAGGCCTCGATGGAGGCCCGGCTGCTGCTGCGCAACGGCGAGCAGCTGCTGCTCGCCGTGGTGATCCCGGTGCTCGTGCTCCTGGGCGGGGTCGCGGGCGCCGACCGGGTCGGGCTCGACTTCTCCCGGCCGACCGTCGACGTGCTGGCCCCCGGCGTGCTCGCGCTGGCGATCATGTCGACGGCGTTCACCTCGCTGGCGATCGCGACCGGCTTCGAGCGCCGCTACGGCGTCATCAAGCGGCTGGGCTCCTCGCCGCTGTCGCGCACCGGCCTGCTCGCGGGCAAGGTCGTGGCCCTGCTGATGGTCGAGGTGCTGCAGGTCGTGGTGATCGGTGCCGTCGCTCTGTCCATGGGCTGGGCGCCCGAGGTCTCGGTGGTGGGCGCGGTGCTCGCCGTGGTGCTCGGCACGGCCGCCTTCGCCGCCCTGGGGCTGCTCCTGGCCGGTGCCCTGCGCGCCGAGGCGACGCTCGCGGCGGCCAACCTGGTCTACCTGCTGCTGATGGCCGGTGGCGCCGTGGTGCTGCCGCTGTCGGCGTACGGCGGGCTGGGCGAGGTGCTGCGCTGGCTGCCGTCGGGGGCGCTGGGCAGCGCCATGCGCTCCGGGCTCGGCGACGCCGCGGTGGCCTGGCGCGAGCTGCTCGTGCTGGCCGGCTGGGCCGTGCTGGGGGCCGGACTCACGGCGCGGACCTTCACGTGGGAGTGAGGACGGCGGCCGTCGGGCCCGGGCTCGCGCCCCGGGTGCGCCCGCTGGGCTGGGCGAGCCTGGTCGCCAACATCGGCATCGTGGTCACCGGCGGAGCCGTCCGCCTGACCGGGTCGGGGCTGGGGTGCCCCACCTGGCCGCGCTGCACCGAGACGTCGTTCACCCCGCACGGCGAGCTCGACCTGCACTCGGCGATCGAGTTCGGCAACCGGATGCTGACCTTCGTGCTGGTCGCGGTGGCCGTCGCCACGTTCGCCGCGGCCTGGGCCACCGGGCGGCGTGACCTGCGCCGGCTGGCGCTGGTCCTCGCGCTCGGGATCCCCGCCCAGGCCGTGATCGGGGGCGTGACGGTGCTCACCGACCTCAACCCGTGGGTCGTCTCGTTCCACCTGCTGCTCTCGATGGCGATGATCGGGGTGGCGGTGCTCTTCCTGCGCCGGATCGACCAGCCCGACCCCGTCGTACGCCGCGGACCGCTCGTGGCGCTCGCCTGGGGCGTCTTCGCGGCCACCTGGGCCGTGCTCTACCTCGGCACGGTCGTCACCGGGTCCGGCCCCCACGCGGGCGACGTCGACTCGCCCCGCAACGGCCTGGACCCGCTCCAGCTCAGCCAGCTGCACGCCGACGCGGTGTTCCTGCTCGTCGGCCTCACCGTCGGCCTGCTGGTGGCCGTCACGGCGCTCGGCGACCGGCCCGAGGCCCGCCGGGCCCTGCTGGTCCTGCTCGGGGTCGAGCTGGGCCAGGGCGCGATCGGCTTCGTCCAGTACGCCACCGACCTGCCCGAGGTCCTGGTCGGCCTGCACGTGCTCGGCGCCGCCCTGGTCGCCGCGGCCGCGACCTGGGTGCTCCTGGCCACTCGCACCCCGACGGGTCTCGTCACCGCCGGAGGCGGGTCCGCTCAGAAGGGCAGCGGCACGATCGGGTCGAGCGCGACCGCGACGAACAGCAGCGAGAGGTAGAGGTTGGAGGTGTGGAACAGCCGCATCGGCTGGATCACCGACAGGTCCTCGGTGCGGCGGGTGCGGCCCCACATCCGGTGGGCCTGGAGCAGGAAGACCCCGCCCAGCACGGCCGCGACCACGGGGTAGAGCACCCCGGTGCCGGCGACGGGCCACAGCAGCAGCGACGTGGCCACCATCACCCAGCTGTAGACCACGATCTGACGGCCGACCACGCGGGCGGGGCGGACGACCGGCAGCATCGGCACGTCGACGTTGGCGTAGTCCTCGCGGTAGCGCAGCGCGAGCGCCCAGGTGTGCGGCGGCGTCCAGAAGAAGACCACCGCGAAGAGCACGATCGGCACCCACGACAGCTCGTTGGTGACCGCGGTCCAGCCGATCAGGGCCGGGAAGCAGCCGGCGATGCCGCCCCAGACGATGTTCTGGGTGGTGCGCCGCTTGAGCAGCATCGTGTAGACGAAGACGTAGAAGGCGTTGGCGCCCAGGGAGAGCCCGGCCGACAGCGGGTTGACCCAGACGGCCAGCACGACGGTCGACAGCACGGCCAGCACGGTCGCGAAGACCAGCGCGGCGCGCGGGGTGACCATGTGGCGCGGCAGCGCTCGGCGCCGGGTGCGGCGCATCTGCTCGTCGATGTCACGGTCGTAGACGCAGTTGTACGTCGAGGCCGACCCGGCCGACAGCGCGCCGCCGAGCACGGTCGCGGCGACCAGCCCCAGGGGCGGGACGCCGCGTGCGGCGAAGAACATCACCGGCACGGTGGTCAGCAGCAGCAGCTCGATGACGCGCGGCTTGGTCAGCCCGACGTACGCCGCCACGACGTCCTGCCACGAGCCGCGCTCGGCCGGGGCCCGGCGGACCGGTGTCGGGTCCGGCGCCTCGGACCGGTCGGGCGGCTCCGGCTGCCCCAGGGCAGCGGGCGGATGGCCGACGTAGGTCACGGGGGTCCTCGGGAAGCGACGGGTGCGGGGACGAGCGACTGTGAGTCTAGCGGCCGTGGTGAGTAGGCTCGGCAACGCCCGCGCGAGCGGGGCGAGAGACACGTCACGAGAGGACACTGGTGAGCACTTCCCTGGACTGGACCGAGCTCGACGACAAGGCGGTGGACACCACCCGCGTCCTGGCCATGGACGCGGTGCAGAAGGTCGGCAACGGCCACCCCGGCACCGCGATGAGCCTGGCCCCGGTGGCCTACCTGCTGTTCCAGAAGGTGATGCGGCACAACCCCGCGGACCCGCACTGGCCGGGCCGAGACCGCTTCGTGCTCTCGGCGGGGCACTCCTCGCTGACGCTCTACCTCCAGCTCTACCTCGGTGGCTGGGGCCTGGAGCTCGACGACATCAAGGCGCTGCGCACCTGGGGCAGCAAGACCCCCGGACATCCCGAGCACGGCCACACCGCCGGCGTCGAGACGACGACGGGCCCGCTGGGCCAGGGCGTCGCCAACGCGGTCGGCATGGCCATGGCGGCGCGCCGCGAGCGCGGCCTCCTCGACCCCAACGCCGAGCTCGGCGCCTCGCCGTTCGACCACCAGATCTACGCGATCTGCTCCGACGGCGACATCCAGGAGGGCGTCAGCAGCGAGGCCTCCTCGCTCGCCGGCACCCAGAACCTCGGCAACCTCACGGTGATCTACGACGACAACCAGATCTCCATCGAGGACGACACCAGCATCGCGCTGTCCGAGGACACCGCGGCCCGCTACGAGGCCTACGGCTGGCACGTGCAGACGGTCGACTGGACCAATGGCGGCACCGACTACGTCGAGGACGTGCAAGGTCTCCACGACGCCCTGGTCGCGGCCGAGGCGGTCACCGACCGGCCCAGCTTCATCCGGCTCCGCACGGTCATCGCCTGGCCCGCCCCCAACGCGCAGGGCACCGGCGCCAGCCACGGCTCCGCGCTCGGCGAGGAGGAGGTGGCGGCCAGCAAGGTGGTCATGGGCTTCGACCCCGACCGGACCTTCGAGGTGCCGGCCGAGGTGATCGAGCACACCCGTCGCGCCGTCGACCGCGGCAAGCAGGCCCAGGCCGCGTGGGACGGCGACTTCCAGCACTGGACCACGAAGCCCTCGGCCGACGCCTCGCTCTTCGAGCGCCTCCAGACCCGCACGCTCCCCCAGGGCTGGGCCGACGCGCTCCCGACCTTCGAGGCGAGCCCGAAGGGGGTCGCGACCCGCAAGGCCTCCGGCGCGGTCATCAACGCGATCGCCGCCGTGGTGCCCGAGCTGTGGGGCGGCTCCGCCGACCTCGCCGGCTCCAACAACACCACGATCGAGGACGCGCCGTCGTTCCTGCCCGCGGAGCGCTCCAGCGCGATGTTCAAGGGAGACCCCTACGCCGGCCGCGTGCTGCACTTCGGCATCCGCGAGCACGCCATGGGCGCGATCCTCAACGGCATCGCCCTGCACGGCGGCACCCGCGTCTTCGGCGGGACCTTCCTGCAGTTCTCCGACTACATGCGCCCCGCGGTGCGGCTCGCCGCGCTGATGGGCCTGCCGGTGACCTACGTCTGGACCCACGACTCCGTGGGCCTGGGCGAGGACGGCCCGACGCACCAGCCGATCGAGCACCTGGCGGCCCTGCGGGCGATCCCCGGTCTCGACGTGGTCCGCCCGGCCGACGCCAACGAGACCGCGGCCTGCTGGCGGGCCGTGCTCGAGCACACCGACCGCCCGGCCGGCCTGGCGCTGACCCGCCAGAACGTGCCGGTCTTCCCGCGCGGCGAGGACGGCTTCAGCGACACCTCCAACGTGCACCGCGGCGGCTACGTCCTGATCGACGCCCCCGACCTCGACGGCGCCGCGGGCCCACCCGACGTGGTGCTCGTCGGCACCGGTTCCGAGGTCCAGCTGGCCGTCGAGGCCCGCGAGATGCTGGCCGCCGAGGGGGTGCGCGCCCGCGTGGTCTCGATGCCGTGCCGCGAGTGGTTCGACGCCCAGGAGCAGTCCTACCGCGAGACCGTGATCCCCCCGATCGTCAAGGCGCGGGTCTCGGTCGAGGCCGGCGTCGCGCAGGGCTGGCGCGAGGTCGTGGGCGACCACGGCCGGATCATCTCCATCGAGGGCTACGGCGCCTCGGCCGCCTACGAGCGCATCTTCACCGAGTACGGCGTCACGGCGCAGGCCGTGGCCGACGCCGCTCGCGACAGCATCGCCTCGGTGACCGACTAGCCGGTCGCCGCCTCGGGCACGCCACCCACCACCTATCGCTTTCGGGAGGAAACGATGAACGAACGACTCAAGCAGCTCTCCGACGCCGGGGTCTCGATCTGGCTCGACGACCTGTCCCGCGAGCGGATCGAGAGCGGCAACCTCGCCGACCTGGTCAAGGACAAGTCCGTGGTCGGGGTGACCACCAACCCCACCATCTTCGCCGGCGCCATCGCCGACGGGGAGCGCTACGACGACCAGGTGCGCTCGCTGGTCGCCGACGGGGCCGACGTCGACAAGGTCATCTTCGAGCTGACCACCGAGGACGTCCGCAACGCCTGCGACATCCTGGCCCCCGTGGCCGACGGGAGCCCCGCCGACGGTCGGGTCTCGATCGAGGTCGAGCCCTCGCTGGCCACCGACACCGAGGGCACGATCGCCTCGGCGCAGTCGCTGTGGAAGGCCGTCGACCGCTCCAACGTGCTGATCAAGATCCCCGCGACGCACGAGGGCCTTCCGGCGATCACCGCCGCCATCGCCCAGGGCATCAGCGTCAACGTCACGCTGATCTTCAGCACCGACCGCTACCGCGAGGTGATGGACGCCTACGTCACCGGCCTCGAGCAGGCCCGCGACGCCGGCCTCGACCTGAGCCGGATCCGCTCGGTCGCCTCGTTCTTCGTCTCCCGGGTCGACAGCGAGGTCGACGGCCGCCTGGAGTCGATCGGGTCCGACGAGGCCCTCGCCCTGCGCGGCAAGGCGGCGGTGGCCAACGCCCGCGTGGCCTACGCGGCGTACGAGGAGGTGCTCGCGAGCGACCGCTGGCAGGGTCTGGCCGCGGCCGGCGCCCAGCCGCAGCGTCCGCTGTGGGCCTCGACCGGGGTGAAGAACCCCGACTACTCCGACACCCTCTACGTCACCGACCTGGTGGTGGCCGACACGGTCAACACCATGCCGGAGAAGACGCTCGAGGCGTTCGCCGACCACGGCGAGGTCCACGGCGACCAGGTCACCGGCCGCGCCGACGACGCCCGGCAGGTCCTCGACGCCCTCGCCGCCGTCGGCGTCGACTTCGACGACGTGCTCCTGGTCCTCGAGACCGAGGGCGTCGAGAAGTTCACGAAGTCGTGGGACGAGCTGGTCGAGACCGTCCAGGGCCAGATGGACGCGGTGCGCCCGTGAGCGGCGCCACCGACTGGAGCACCGTCTCCGCCGACGGCGTCGAGCTGCACCTCGGCTACCCCGAGGAGCAGGTGTTCGCCGAGACCGTCGAGCGCCTGGTGACCGACCAGGTCGCCAGCCGGCTGTTCGCACGCGACCACACGCTGTGGGGCGCGGCTGCTGAGGAGGAGTCGGCCAAGCGGCTGGCCTGGGTCGACCTCGCGGAGGCCTCGCGCGACCTGGTGCCCGACATCGGCACCCTGCGCAGCGAGCTCGAGGGCAAGGGGCTGGTCCACGTCGTGCTCTGCGGCATGGGCGGCTCGTCGCTCGCGCCCGAGGTGATCTGCGAGGCGGTCGGCGTGGAGCTGACCGTGCTCGACTCCTCCGACCCCGACTTCGTCCGGACCGCGCTGGAGGACCGGCTGGCCGAGACCGTCGTCGTCGTCTCGAGCAAGTCCGGCGGCACGGTGGAGACCGACAGCCAGCGGCGCGCCTTCGAGAAGGCCTTCACCGACGCCGGGATCGAGCCCGCCGAGCGGATCATCGTCGTCACCGACCCGGGCTCGCCGCTGGAGGCCTCGGCCCGCGAGGCCGGCTACCGGGTCTTCCTGGCCGACCCCGAGGTCGGTGGCCGCTACTCCGCCCTCACCGCGTTCGGTCTCGTCCCCAGCGGGCTGGCCGGCGTCGACGTGGCGCTGCTGCTCGAGGAGGCGGCGGGCGTGCGCGACGCGTTGGCGGCCGACTCCCCCGACAACCCCGGCCTGCGCCTCGGCGGCCTGCTCGGGGCCGCCAACCTGGCCGGCGTCGACAAGATGGTGCTGGCCAACGCCGGCGCGGCCTACGTGCACTTCGGTGACTGGGCCGAGCAGCTGGTCGCGGAGTCCACCGGCAAGGAGGGCCACGGCATCCTGCCGGTGGTGGTCGACGCCCTCGACGCCCCCGACTTCAGTCCCAGCCGCCCCGACGAGGTGCTGGTCACCTACGGTCCCGACTTCGTCTTCGACACCGTGCGGCCCGCCTCCTCCTACGGCGCCAGCATCGATGCGCCGCTCGGCGCGCAGATGCTGCTCTGGGAGGTCGCCACCGCGGTCGCGGGCCGCATCATGGGCATCAACCCCTTCGACCAGCCCGACGTCGAGAGTGCCAAGTCCGCCGCGCGCGAGATGCTCGAGGGCGGCGGCACCAGCCCCGTCCCCGCGTTCGTCGCGGGTCCCGTCACGGTCTACGCCTCCGAGGGCTGGCTGCCCGAGGGCACGACGACGGTCGAGGCCGCGGTGGCGGGTCTGCTGGAGCAGCTCGACGACGAGCACGGCTACGTCTCGGTCCAGGCCTACCTCGACCGGCACCGCGATGCCGCGCTCGCGGAGGTGCGCGACTCGCTCGCCCACCGCACCGGACGCCCGGTCACCTTCGGATGGGGTCCTCGGTTCCTGCACTCGACCGGTCAGTACCACAAGGGAGGCCCCGACACCGGGGTCTACCTCCAGGTCACGGGTCAGCCGGAGTCCGACCTGGCCGTGCCCGACCGGCCGTTCACGTTCCACGAGTTCCTCATCGCCCAGGCGGTCGGTGACGGACAGGTCCTGGCCGACAAGGGTCGACCGGTGCTGCGGCTGCACGTGAGCTCGCCGAGCGACCTCGACGACCTGCGCAGCGGGCTGGCGTGAGCACGACGCGCGCCCGATGACCTTCGTCAACCCGCTGCGGCAGGAGCAGGACCGACGGCTGCCCCGCATCGCCGGTCCGTGCGGGATGGTGCTGTTCGGCGTCACCGGTGACCTGTCGCGCAAGAAGGTGATGCCGGCGATCTACGACCTGGCCAACCGCGGGCTGCTGCCTCCCGGCTTCAGCCTCGTGGGCTTCGCCCGGCGGGACTGGGCCGACCAGGACTTCGCCCAGATCGTCCACGACTCGGTGAAGGCCCACGCCCGCACGGAGTTCCGCGAGGAGGTCTGGTCGCAGCTCGCCGAGGGCTTCCGCTTCGTGCCCGGCGCCTTCGACGACGACGAGGCGTTCGCGCGGCTGCGCCGCACCATCGACGAGCTCGACGAGGTCCGGGGCACCGGCGGCAACCACGCCTTCTACCTCGCGATCCCGCCGGGGCTCTTCGGCACCGTGGCCCAGCAGCTCAAGGAGCACGGGCTCGCCCAGTCCGACACGGCGTGGCGGCGGGTGGTGGTCGAGAAGCCGTTCGGTCATGACCTCGCGTCCGCGCGCGAGCTCAACCAGACGCTGGCCGAGGTGTTCCCGTCGGGCTCGATCTTCCGGATCGACCACTACCTCGGCAAGGAGACCGTCCAGAACATCCTGGCGACGCGCTTCGCCAACACGATGTTCGAGCCGCTGTGGAACAACAACTACGTCGACCACGTGCAGATCACCATGGCCGAGGACGTCGGCATCGGGGGCCGGGCCGGCTACTACGACGGCATCGGCGCCGCCCGCGACGTGATCCAGAACCACCTGCTGCAGCTCATGGCACTGGTCGCGATGGAGGAGCCGACGTCGTTCGGGGCCGAGGCCCTGCGCCTGGAGAAGCAGAAGCTGCTCGCCAGCATCAGCCTCCCCCCGCGCCTGGACCTCGTCACCGCTCGCGGTCAGTACGACGCCGGCTGGGCGGGCGGCGTCGAGGTGCCGGGGTTCACCGAGGAGGACGGGATCGCCGCCCGGTCCCGGACCGAGACCTTCGCCGCGGTCACGCTCCACGTCGAGAACCGCCGGTGGGCGGGGGTGCCGTTCTACCTGCGCACCGGCAAGCGGCTGGGCCGTCGGGTGACCGAGGTCGCCGTGGTGTTCAAGCGCGCCCCTCACCAGCCGTTCTCGGCGACGTCCGTGGAGTCCCTGACCCAGAACGCGCTGGTGATCCGCGTCCAGCCGGACGAGGGCATGACCCTGCGCTTCGGGTCCAAGGTGCCCGGCACCCAGCTGGAGATCCGCGACGTGAGCATGGACTTCGCCTACGGCGGCACGTTCACCGAGTCCTCGCCCGAGGCCTACGAGCGGCTGATCCTCGACGTGCTGCTCGGCGACCCGCCGCTGTTCCCCCGGCACGAGGAGGTCGAGCTGTCCTGGCGGATCCTCGACCCCGTCCTCGACCGGTGGGCCGAGAAGGGCACTCCTGAGAAGTACGCCCCCGGCACCTGGGGCCCGGCGTCGGCCGACGCCATGCTGGCCCGCGAGGGCCGCGTCTGGAGGCGGCCATGATGGAGCTGACCGGCACCACGTCCTCGGCGATCGCCGCCGAGTTCGTCCGCGCCCGCACCCGGGCCGGAAGCCCGATGATGGGCATGGTCATGACGTTGGTGGTCGTCGTCGACGAGGACCACTGCGCGCAGGCGATGGCCGACGCGCGTCAGGCCACCCACGAGCACCCCGCCCGGGTGCTCGGGGTGGTGCTCGGCGACGCCCGCGGCACCGCCCGGGTCGACGCCCAGGTCGGCACGGGCGCCGGCTGGGGCGGGGAGGCAGCGGTGATCCGGCTGCACGGTGCCGTCGTCCGCCACGCCGAGTCGGTGGTGCTGCCGCTGCTGCTGCCGGACTCCCCCGTGGCGATCTGGTGGCCCTGCGATCCGCCGGCCGACCCCGCCGGCGACGCCCTGGGCTCCCTGGCGAAGCGCCGGATCACCGACGCCGCCGAGGTCACCCGCGGCAAGACCAAGGCGCTCGAGGTCCAGTGCGCGTCGTACGTCGCCGGCAACACCGACCTGGCCTGGACCCGGCTCACGCCCTGGCGCGCGTTGCTCGCCTCCGCGCTCGACCAGCACCCCCTCAAGGTGGTCTCCGCGTCGGTGGTGTCCGAGCGGATCAACCCCAGCGCCGACCTGCTCGCGGCCTGGCTGCGGCAGCGGCTCAAGGTCGAGGTGACCCGGTCCAGCTCGGGCGGCCCCGGCATCACCGAGGTGACGATGGAGACCCGCGAGGGCCCGATCCGGATCGCGCGTGGCGACGGACGGCTCGCCACGTTCACCAGCCCGGACCGTCCCGACCGGCCGATCGCCCTCAAGCGGCGCAAGCTGCCCGAGCTGCTCGCCGAGGAGCTGCGGCGTCTCGACGAGGACGACGTCTACGCCGCCACGATCCGTTCGCTCAGCCCCCGGAAGCGCACGACGAAGGAGAAGTCATGACCGAGGCTCGGGTCGAGGTCCACGAGGACGGTGCGGCGGTCGCCACCGCCGTGGCGGGTGAGCTGCTCACCCGCCTGACCGACGCGCAGGCGGCGGGCCACGAGCCCCAGGTCGTCCTGACCGGCGGCAGCATCGCCGAGGCGGTGCACCGCGAGATCGCCCGCCTGTCGCCGGCCTCGGAGGTCGACTGGACCCGGGTCGGGGTGTGGTGGGGTGACGAGCGCTTCGTGGCTCCCGACTCCGAGGACCGCAACGCCCGGGGTGCCCGCGCGGCCTTCCTCGACGCGGTGGGCGCCACCCAGGTGCACGAGGTGCCCTCGACCGCCGACGCGGACGACGTGGCGGCCGCCGCGGCGACGTACGCCGACCGGCTGCGGGAGCAGGGCTCGGACGAGTTCGACGTGGTGATGCTCGGGGTCGGCCCCGACGGGCACGTCGCCTCGCTGTTCCCGGGCTTCCCCCAGCTCGACGACGACGGCGTCGCGGTCGCCGTGACCGGCTCCCCCAAGCCGCCGCCCGAGCGGGTCAGCCTGACCTTCGCGACGCTCAACCGCTCCCGCTCGACCTGGCTGCTCGTCAGCGGCGACGGCAAGGCCGAGGCGGTGGCGGCCGCGCTGGCTCCCGAGGGCGAGGTCCAGGACACCCCCGCCCGCGGCGTCGCCGGTCACGACGAGACCGTGTGGTTCCTCGACCGGGCGGCCGCCAGCCGGCTCTGAGTTCGAGGTCCGACCGAGTGTCGGCTTGCGGTGGACCAGACCGGGCGAGCAGGATGCCGTGGTGACGGTCACAGACGAAGAAGCAGCCAAGCGGGGCGCCTTCACCTCGCGCAAGGTCTTCATCCTCGCGGCGATCGGGTCCGCGGTCGGGCTCGGCAACATCTGGCGGTTCCCCTACGTCGCCTACGAGAACGGCGGCGGGGCCTTCCTGATCCCCTACCTGGTCGCGCTGCTGACCGCGGGGCTGCCGTTCCTGCTGCTCGACTACGGCCTGGGCCACCGCAACCGCGGCTCCGCCCCTCTGTCGTTCGCGAGGCTGCGCCGCGGCACCGAGTTCCTGGGGTGGTGGCAGGTCGGGATCTGCTTCCTGATCGCCGTCTACTACGCCGCGGTCATCGCCTGGGCAGTGCGCTACACGTTCTTCTCCGTCGATCAGGCCTGGGGCGACGATCCGGAGGGCTTCCTGTTCGGCGACTTCCTCCAGGCCGGTGACCCGGGCGTCAGCACCGAGGTCGTCGTCGGCGTGCTGGTCCCCCTGCTGCTGGTCTGGGGCGCGGTGCTCCTGATCATGGCCCTGGGGGTCGAGAAGGGCATCGGCACCTTGTCGCTGTACTTCATCCCGGTGCTGGTCCTCGCCTTCGCGGCGCTGGTGGTGCGCGCCGTGACGCTCGACGGCGCGGCGCTGGGACTCGACGCGCTCTTCTCCCCCAGCTGGTCGACGCTCGCCGAGCCCGGTGTCTGGGCCGCGGCGTTCGGCCAGATCTTCTTCTCGCTGTCGATCGGCTTCGGGATCATGATCACCTACGCCTCCTACGTGGACCGCGACACTGACATGAGCGGCTCGGGCATGGTCGTCGGCTTCGCCAACTCCGGCTTCGAGCTGCTCGCCGGGATCGGCGTCTTCGCCGCGTTGGGATTCGTCGCCCAGGCGAACGGGATCGCGGTCGACGAGGTCGCCTCGGAGGGTCTGGGCCTGGCCTTCGTCGCGTTCCCCACGATCATCAGCGAGGCTCCGGCGGGCGCGCTGATCGGGGTGCTGTTCTTCGGGTCTCTGGTGATCGCCGGGCTCACCTCGTTGGTCAGCGTCATCGAGGTCGTCATCTCGGCCGTCCGCGACAAGTTCGAGATGAGCCGGGTCGGCGCCTCGATGGCCGTGGGCGTGCCCGCCGCGATCATCAGTCTGGTCTTCTTCAGCACCACCAGCGGGGTCTACGTCCTCGACATCGTCGACCACTTCATCAACCGTTACGGCATCCTCGTCGTGGCCGTGGCCAGCATGCTGGCCGTCGCCTGGTGGGTCCGTGCCCTCCCCGACCTGGCGGCCCACCACAACCGTCGAGGCTCCCTGCCGCTGGGCCGGTCGTGGTTCGTCCTGGTCGGTGCCGTCACTCCCCTGGCGCTGACCTACGTCCTCGTCGACGAGTTCATCACCGACCTGCGCACTCCCTACGAGGGCTACCCGACCTGGATGCTGCTCGTCCTCGGCTGGGGCAGCGCTGTGGCGGTGATCGCCTTCGGAGTGCTGGCCGCACGCGTCCGCTGGCGCTCGGAGACCTCCCTCGACATCCCGCACGAGACCACCGAGGAGCACGCATGAGCGCCGACGCCGTCATCCTGATGCTGGTCGCGATGACCATCCTGTGGGGCGGACTGGCCGTGGCCGTCGTCCGCCTCAACCGGCACACCCCACCGACGATCGAGGAGTCCCGCCGCGACCTGTAGCAGCGGCGGGCCGGGCGGCCTTCAGAAGATGATGTCGCCCGACTTGCGGCGCGAGCGCAGCAGCGCGATCGCCTCGTCGAGGATCACCTGGGCCTCCTGGTCGGAGCGACGCTCCTTCACGTAGGCCAGGTGGGTCTTGTAGGGCTCGATCTTCGGGGCCGGCGGAGGGTTGTCGGAGTCGAGCGAGGCGGGCAGGCCGCACTTCGGGCAGTCCCAGGAGTCGGGAGCCGTCGCCTCGACCGCGAACGTGATGACCGAGCGGTGCTCGTGGGAGCAGAAGTACGTGACGGCCTGTCGCGCCGCCGCCTCGCCCCGCTCGGCCTCGCCCATCGGGCCCGCGCCGACGCGGCTCCCCCGGATCGCGCTTCCTCCACCAGCCATGCTGAGTCTCTCTCCTACGACCAGGGGGTCGTGACTAGTTGCGGTAGGCCAGCAGCAGTCCGAGAGCGATGACGCACGCGAACCAGATGACGCCGATTCCGACGGTGAAGCGATCCAGGTTGCGCTCGGCGACCGACGAGCCGCCCAACGAGCTGGAGACGCCTCCGCCGAACATGTCCGAGAGTCCCCCGCCGCGGCCCTTGTGAAGCAGCACCAGGAGGATGAGGATCGCGCTCGTAAGGACGAGCAGGACGGTGAAGAGCAGTTCCACGAGGCAGAAGCCTACGTCAGGGTCGCGGCGCCGGGCGACCCGGCATCAGAGCGTCGGCATGTCGTAGAACCGGCACACCCCACCGAACTCGTCGACCTGCAGGCTGGCCCCTCCCACGAGGCAGCCGTCGACGTCGGGCTGGGCCATGATGCCCGCGACGTTGGCGGCCTTGACCGACCCGCCGTAGAGGATGCGTACGCCGTCGGCGGCGTCGTCGCCGTAGGTCTCGCGCACCTGCCCGCGGATGGCCTGGCAGACCTCCTGGGCGTCGTCGGGCGTGGCTACCTCACCGGTGCCGATGGCCCAGACGGGCTCGTAGGCGACCACGAGACCGGCCACCTGCTCGGCGGTGAAGCCGGCCAGCGACCCCTCGACCTGGCTCATCGTGTGGGGCACGTGCTCGCCGGCCTGGCGCACCTCGAGCCCCTCCCCGACACAGACGAGGGGGGTCATGCCGGCGGCCAGGGTGGCGTGCGCCTTGGCGTTGACCACCTCGTCGGACTCCGCGTGGTGCTCGCGCCGCTCGGAGTGCCCGACCACGACGTAGGAGCAGCCCAGCTTGGCCAGCATGCCCGCCGAGATCTCACCGGTGTAGGCCCCGGACTCGTGGGCGGAGACGTCCTGGGCGCCGTAGCGGATCGAGAGCCGGTCGCCGTCCACGAGGGTCTGGACCGAGCGCAGGTCGGTGAACGGCGGCACCACCACCACCTCGACCTTGCCGGGGTCGTGCTTCTTGTCCGAGAGCGTCCAGGCGAGCTTCTGGACCAGCACCACCGCTTCCTGGTGGTTGAGGTTCATCTTCCAGTTGCCCGCCATCAACGGGGTGCGTGCCGTGGTCATGCCTTCTCCTCCAGGACGGTGATGCCGGGTAGTTCCTTGCCCTCGAGGTACTCCAGGCTGGCGCCGCCGCCGGTGGAGATGTGGCCGAACGCCTCCTCGTCGAAGCCGAGGCTGCGCACCGCGGCTGCAGAGTCGCCGCCGCCGACGACCGTGAGCCCGTCGACCTCCGTGAGCGCCTGGGCGACCGCCCGGGTGCCGTCGGAGAACTCCGCGACCTCGAAGACCCCCATCGGGCCGTTCCAGAACACGGTGCGGGCCGGGGCCAGAGCAGCGGCGAAGTCGGCCGCGGAGGCCGGTCCGATGTCGAGCCCGAGCGCGTCGGCCGGGATCTCCGAGGCGGGTACGACGCGCGGTTGCGGCGTGCGGTCGGCGGAGGGGAAGGCGGTGTCGACGACCACGTCGCCCGGCAGCAGGATCTCGACCCCGGTCTCCTCGGCCCGCTGCAGGTAGCTGCGGCAGACGTCGAGCTGGTCGGCCTCGAGCAGGCTCTGGCCGACCTCGTGGCCCTGGGCCTTGAGGAAGGTGAAGACCATCCCGCCGCCGATCAGCAGCTTGTCGGCCTTGCCCAGCAGGTTGTCGATCACGCCGAGCTTGTCGGAGACCTTCGAGCCACCGAGCACCACGACGTAGGGCCGCTCCGGCTCCTGGGTCAGCCGGCGCAGCACCTCGATCTCCGTGGAGACCAAGGCCCCCATGGCGTGCGGGAGCCGCTGCGCGACGTCGTAGACGCTGGCCTGCTTGCGGTGCACCACGCCGAACCCGTCGGAGACGAACGCGTCCGCCAGGGCGGCGAGCTCGTCGGCGAAGCGTCCGCGCTCGGCGTCGTCCTTGCTGGTCTCGCCCGGGTTGAACCGGACGTTCTCCAGCAGCGCGACCTGGCCGTCGGCGAGGCCGTCGACCACCGCACGCGCCGACTCGCCGACGGTGTCGGCGGCGAAGGCCACCTCGGCGCCGAGCAGCTCGCTGAGGCGGGCCGCGACAGGACGCAGCGAGTAGCGGTCCTCGGGGGCGCCCTTCGGACGGCCGAGGTGGGCGGTGACCACGACCCGGGCCCCCGCCGCCGCCAGTGCGGAGATGGTGGGGACGCTGGCCCGGATCCGGCCGTCGTCGGTGATCCTGCTGCCGTCGAGCGGCACGTTGAGGTCGGAGCGGACGAGGACCCGCCGCCCCGCCACGTCTCCCAGACCGGCGTAGTCCCCCACGGTCAGAGGGTCTCGCCGATGTAGGTGATCAGGTCGGCCAGGCGGTTGGAGTAGCCCCACTCGTTGTCGTACCAGCCGACGACCTTCACCTGGTTGCCGATGACCTTGGTCAGCGGTGCGTCGAAGATGCACGAGGCCGGGTCGGTCACGATGTCGGAGGAGACGATCGGGTCGGTCGAGTAGCGCAGGTAGCGGCCGTCGGCAGCCTTCTCGACGATCGCGTTGACCTCCTCGACGGTGGTCTCGCGGCCGGCCTCGAACGTGAGGTCGGTGGCGGAGCCGGTCGGCACCGGGACCCGCAGCGCGTAGCCGTCGAGCTTGCCCTTGAGCTCGGGCATGACCAGGCCGATCGCCTTGGCGGCACCGGTCGACGTCGGGACGACGTTGAGCGCGGCGGCACGGGCGCGGCGCAGGTCCTTGTGGATGTTGTCCTGGAGGTTCTGGTCGGCGGTGTAGGCGTGGATGGTGGTCATCAGGCCCTTGACGATGCCGAGGTCGTCGTGCAGCGCCTTGGCCATGGGGGCCAGGCAGTTGGTGGTGCACGAGGCGTTGGAGATGACGTGGTGCTGCGCCGGGTCGTAGTCGGCGTGGTTGACACCCATCACGACCGTGAAGTCCTCGTTGGACGCGGGCGCGGAGATGATGACCTTCTTGGCGCCGCCGTCGATGTGCGCGTGCGCCTTGGTGGCGTCGGTGAAGAAGCCGGTGGACTCCACGACGACGTCGACGCCGAGCTCTCCCCACTTCAGGTTCGCCGGGTCGCGCTCGGCGAACGCCGTGATCTTCTGGTCGCCGACCATGATCGCGTCGTCGGTGGCCGAGACGTCGGCGTCGAGCCGTCCCAGGATCGTGTCGTACTTGAGCAGGTGCGCCAGCACTGCGTTGTCGGTCAGGTCGTTGACGCCGACGATCTCGATGTCGGCTCCCGAGGCACGGACGGCCCGGAAGAAGTTGCGGCCGATGCGGCCGAAGCCGTTGATGCCTACACGAACGGTCACGGGAGTTGCTCCAGGTGGGTCAGGTGGCTGAGACGCCATCGACCCTATCCCCCGCCGTGGGGGGCGACCATCCACCGGTCCGCGGTACGTGCCGGTAACCGGGCGGGCGCCCGCGCCGGGCTCAGGCGTCGTCGGCCAGCATCTCCGGGGTGAGGGACGACTCGGTGTCGGGGATCCCGAGGTCCTCGGCGCGCTTGTCGGCCATCGCCAGCAGCCGGCGGATCCGCCCGGCGATCGCGTCCTTGGTCAGCACCGGCTCGTGGAGCTGGCCGAGCTCCTCGAGCGAGGCCTGCTTGTGCTCCAGGCGGAGCTCGCCGGCCATCCTCAGGTGGTCGGGGACCTCCTCGCCCATGATCTCCATGGCCCGCTCGACCCGGGCGCCCGCAGCGACCGCGGCGCGGGCCGAGCGACGCAGGTTGGCGTCGTCGAAGTTGGCCAGCCGGTTGGCGGTGGCCCGGACCTCGCGCCGCATCCGGCGCTCCTCCCAGGCCATCAGCGACTCGTGGGCGCCGAGCCGGGTCAGCAGCTGCCCGATGGCGTCGCCGTCGCGGATCACGACCCGGTCGACGCCGCGTACCTCGCGGGCCTTGGCCTGGATGCCGAGCCGCCGTGCGACCCCGACCAGCGCCAGGGCCGCCTCGGGCCCGGGGCAGGTCACCTCGAGCGAGGACGAGCGCCCCGGCTCGGTGAGCGACCCGTGGGCGAGGAAGGCGCCCCGCCAGGCGGCGACCGCGTCGCACCCCCCGCCGGAGACGACGGCCGGCGGGAGCCCGCGCACGGGCCGGCCGCGCTGGTCGAGCAGCCCGGTCTGGCGGGCCAGCGCCTCTCCGTCCTTGACCACGCGCACGATGTAGCGGCTGCCCTTGCGGATGCCGTTGCCCTGGACCATGACCACGTCGGACTGGTGGCCGTAGACCTCGGAGATGTCGGTGCGCAGCCGGCGGGCAGCCGCACCGGTGTCGAGCTCGGCCTCCACGACGATCCGACCGCTCACGATGTGGAGACCGCCGGCGAAGCGCAGCATGGTGGCCACCTCGGCCTTGCGGCAGCACGTCTTCGTGATCTGGGTGCTCGAGAGCTCCGCCTTGACCTGAGCCGTCATCGCCATGTCGTGATCCTGCCACGGTCCGTGGTGCGGTGGCTCGGGTCCCGGGGTGCACCGGTGAGAACTGCGGCGGGGATCACCCGGGGTCGAGGATCGCGGCGTAGGCCGCGGCGAGCTTGTCGGGGTCGTGCCGGGCGGTCTCGCCGTCGACCGCGAGGTCGGCGACGACCAGCTCGGCGCCGTACGCCGCCACGGTGGCCCGCAGCTCCTCGAGCTCGGTCCCGACCCGGGCGCCGTCGGCCAGCACGGTGTGGACCTTGAGGTCGGGAGCGTGCTCGCCGAGGACGGCGAGGTGGTCGGCCGGGCCGAAGCCCCGGGTCTCGCCCGCCTGCTCCTCGAGGTTGAGCACGACCACGACCGCCGCCTCGGTGGTGACGATCGCCTGGCGCAGCGCGGGGACCATCAGGTGCGGGATGACCGAGGTGAACCACGACCCGGGGCCGAGCACGACCCAGTCGGCCTGGCGGACCGCCTCCAGCGCGACCGGGCTGACCGGTGGGTCGGGGGGCTCGAGCCCGATCGAGGTGATCACGCCCTCGGTGATGGCCACCTCGACCTGTCCGCGGACGGTGGTGAGCTGCTCGGGGTCGTCGGCCAGGCCGCGCACCTCGGCCCTGATGTCCATGGGAGTCAGGGCCATGGGCAGCACCCGCCCCTTGGCTCCGAGCAGCCGGCCGACCCAGTCGAGCGCGTCGACCGGGTCGCCGAGCAGCTCCCAGAGCCCGACGATCAGCAGGTTGCCGATCACGTGCCCCCGCATGTCGCCCTCGCCGGCGAAGCGGTGCTGGAGCACGCGGGCCCAGGTGTCACCCCACTGGTCGTCGCCGCAGAGCGCGGCCAGGGCCATCCGGAGGTCGCCGGGCGGGAGCACCCCGAACTCGCCCCGCAGCCGACCCGAGGAGCCGCCGTTGTCGGCCACCGTCACGATCGCGGTCAGCTCGTCGACCGTGAGCTCGTCGACGAGCAGGCGCAACGCGGACAGCGAGGCGTGCAGCCCGTGACCACCGCCGAGCGCCACGACCGACTGGGCGCGCTGGGTCACCGCTCACTCCCGCCCGAGGTCGCGGTGCATGACCCGGGTGGCGTAGCCGAGGTCGGCCAGCCGGGCCGCGATCTCCTCGGACATCGCGACGCTGCGGTGCTTGCCCCCGGTGCAGCCGATCGCCACCCGCATGAAGCGCTTGTTCTCGCGGACGTAGCCCCCGGCGACGGTCGCGAGCATCGGGACGTAGGCGCCGAGGAACTCCTCCGCCCCGGGCCGCTGCTTGACGTAGGCGGCGACCTCCTGGTCGCGGCCGGTGTAGGGGCGCAGGGCGGGGACCCAGTAGGGGTTGGGCAGGAAGCGCATGTCGGCCACGAAGTCGGCGTCCACCGGGATGCCGTACTTGAAGCCGAAGCTGACCAGCGTGACCTTGAGCTGGGTCGACTCCGGGGAGCCGAAGGCGTCGGCGATCCGGTCGGTGAGCTCGTGGACGTTGAGGGCGGTGGTGTCGATGACCAGGTCGGCGTCGCTGCGCAGGTCGGCGAGGACCCGGCGCTCGCGCTCCAGGCCGTCGAGCAGCCGGCCGCCGCCCTGGAGGGGGTGGGGACGCCGGGCGGCCTCCTGTCGCCGGACCAGCACGTCGTCGCTGGCGTCGAGGAAGACCAGGGTGGCGGTCCGCCCGGTCACGCCCTGGGCCAGCGCCGCCTGCAGCGTGTGGAAGAAGGACCCCGAGCGGACGTCGACGACGACCGCGACCGGCTGGGCGGGGCCGAGGTTCTGGTCGACCAGCCGCACCACGTCGGCGAGCAGGTTGGGCGGGAGGTTGTCGACGACGTAGAAGCCGAGGTCCTCGAGCTCCTTGGCGGCGGTGCTGCGCCCGGCGCCGGTCATGCCGCTGACCACGACGAGCGGGCCCGGGGTCAGACCGGTCGGTTCGACGACCGGGGCGGGGGCCTGGGGGTCGCTCACGACTCCTCGAGCTCCCCGGTGGCGGTGTTGAGGGTCATCACGGGCTCAGTCTGCCGGGTCACGCCGCTCTGATCGACCGCTGCCTTGATCGCGGCGGCCGTGCGGGGCCCGATGCCGGGCACGAGCGCCACCTCCTCGGGGGTGGCCTCCCGCAGCTTCTTCAGTGAGCCGAAGTGCTTCAGCAGGGTGCGGCGGCGGACCTCGCCGAGCCCCGGCACGTCGTCGAGCAGGCTCTCGACCATGGTCTTGGAGCGCCGCGAGCGGTGGTGGGCGATCGCGAAGCGGTGGGCCTCGTCGCGGACCCGCTGGAGGAGGTAGAGACCCTCGGAGCTGCGCGCGAGGATCACGGGGTCCTCCTGCCGGGGCAGCCAGACCTCCTCGAGCCGCTTGGCCAGGCCGCAGATGGGGATGTCGTCGATGCCGAGCTCGTCGAGGGCCCGCTGGGCGGCCGCGACCTGCGGCGGGCCGCCGTCGACGACCACCAGCCCGGGGGCGTAGGCGAACTTGCGGGGCCGGCCGGTCTCGGGGTCGACCAGCATCGGGCCGGACGACGGGTCGCTCGGGTCGCCGGCCTTGAGCTCCGAGCGGGCCTGCTCGTCGAGCAGCCGCCGGAAGCGCCGGGTGATCACCTCGTGCATCGAGGCCACGTCGTTCTGGCCGTCGACACCCTTGATCACGAAGCGGCGGTACTCGCTCTTGCGGGCCAGGCCGTCCTCGAAGACGACCATCGAGGCGACCACCTCGGTGCCCTGGAGGTTGGAGACGTCGTAGCACTCGATGCGCAACGGCACCTCGTCGAGCTCCAGCGCCCCCTGGATCTCCTCCAGCGCGCGGTTGCGGGTCGTGAGGTCGCTGGCCCGCTTGGTCTTGTGCAGGGCCAGCGCCTGCCCGGCGTTGCGGGCGACGGTCTCCTGGAGCGACTTCTTGTCGCCGCGCTGCGGCACCCGGATCTGCACCCGGCTGCCGCGCAGGTCGCTCAGCAGCTGCTCGAAGGTCGCGGCGTCGGGCGGCTGGGCCGGGACCAGGATCTCGCGCGGGATGGCGTCGGCCGCGGCGTCGGGGTCGGTGCCGGCGTAGAGCTGGAGCAGGAAGTCCTCGACCAGGTCGGCTGTGTCGCCGGCGGCGACCCGGTCGGCGACCCAGCCGCGCTGCCCCCGGATCCGGCCGCCACGCACGTGGAAGATCTGCACCGCGACCTCGAGCGGGTCCTCGGCGAGGGCGATCACGTCGGCATCGGCACCGTCACCCAGCACGACCGACTGCTTCTCCAGCGCCTTCTGCATCGCGCCCAGGTCGTCACGGAGGCGGGCAGCGCGCTCGAAGTCGAGCGCCTCGGAGGCGGCGTACATCTGCTGCTCGATGCGGCGCACGAACGGGCGGGTGCGTCCGGCCATGAACTCGCAGAAGTCGTCGACGATCTCGCGGTGCTCCTCGGGCGTCACCGTGCCCACGCAGGGAGCCGAGCACTTGCCGATGTAGCCGAGCAGGCACGGGCGGCCGATCTGGGCGCTGCGCTTGAAGACGCCGTTGCTGCACGAGCGCATCGGGAAGACCCGCAGCAGGATGTCGACGGTCTCGCGGATGGCCCACGCGTGGCTGTAGGGACCGAAGTAGCGCGTGCCGCGCCGCTTGGCCCCGCGACCGACCATCACCCGCGGGAACTCGTCACCGACGGTGACCGCCAGCCAGGGGTAGGACTTGTCGTCGCGGTACTTGACGTTGAAGCGCGGGTCGTACTCCTTGATCCAGGAGTACTCCAGCTGCAGCGCCTCGACCTCGGTCTTGACGACCGTCCACTCGACGCTGGCCGCGGTGGTGACCATCGAGGCGGTGCGCTGGTGGAGGTTGCCGATGTCCTGGAAGTACGACGACACGCGGGCCCGCAGGCTCTTGGCCTTGCCGACGTAGATCACGCGGCCGCGGCTGTCGCGGAAGCGGTAGACCCCCGGCTGCGTGGGGATCGAGCCCGGCTCCGGGCGGTAGCTCAGTGGGCCTCGCGAGGTGCGGGACGGGCGAGCTGGAGGCACGCGGCAACCCTACGGGCAGCGACCGACACCGGCTCCGTCGGTGCGTCGCGGCATCCAGGAGCAGCCGAGGCGGTCAGGCCGCCAGGATCTGGTCGCCCTCGACCGAGATCGCCACCGGGGCCAGCGCGTCGGGCGCAGGACCGCCCTCGACCTCGCCGCTGGCCGCGGAGTAGGAGCTGCCGTGGAAGCTGCACTCGATCACGCCGTCCTCGACGGAGGTGACCGTGTTGCCCTGGTGGGTGCAGACCGCGGTGAAGGCCTTGAACTCCCCCGCGGTGGGCTGGGTGAGGACGATCTTCTCCTCGGTGAGGATCAGGCCACCGCCCACCGGGACGTCGCCGGTGGCTGCCAGGGCCGCGCCGGCCTCCGGGGCGGCCGCGTCTCCGCCGTCACCCCCGCCACCGCAGCCGGCGAGAGCGGCGGCCACGCCCAGCGCGCCCAGGCCCTGGAAGACGATGCGTCGGGTGGCCCGTAGGTCGGTGTGCTCGCTCATGGTCGGCTCCTCGTGCGGTGGGTCACGCCACGGTGATCTGGTCGCCCGAGACCTGCAGCTCGATGGTAGCGAGTGGGGCGGTCGCCGGGCCGCTGGTCGGCTCGCCGGTCTCGATCGAGAACAGGCTGCCGTGGCACGGGCAGCGGACCTCGCCGTCGAGGACCTCGTCGACCGGGCATCCCTGGTGCGTGCACGTCACCGAGAAGCCACGGAACTCCCCCGCGCTGGGCTGGGACACCACCACGCCGGCCTCGGCGAAGATCGTGGCGCCCCCCACCTCGATGTCCGACGTGGTCGCCAGCGCACGCGCGGCCGGGCTGGGGACGGGGGTGTCGCCAGGGTCGGCGGAGCCGGTCGAGCCGGCCGCGGGATCGGTGGCCACCGTGTTGGCCGGCGCACCGGAGCCCCCGCACGCGGCGAGCACGGGAAGCCCGAGCCCGAGACCCGCGGCGCCCGTCAGGGCCCGACGCCGGGTGAGGCCCGACCGGGTGCCCCGATCGTCGTCCATCACGCCCGCGCCCGCGAGGCGGTCTTCTTCGCCGCCGACTTCTTCGCGGCCGACTTCTTCGCGGGGGCCTTCTTCGCCGCCGACCGGCGCGAGGCGGTCTTCGTGGTCGGGGGCGCCGCCGCCGCGGCCGGGGCCCGACGCGGCTTCGACTGGGTCACCGCCCGCCCGTCCAGGACCGGCTTCAGGAAGTGACCGGTGAAGCTGTCGGGATGTGCCGCGACCTCCTCGGGGGTGCCCTCCGCGACGACCAGCCCACCACGCGAGCCGCCTTCGGGGCCCATGTCGATGAGCCAGTCGGCGGTCTTGATCACGTCGAGGTTGTGCTCGATCACCAGCACGGAGTTGCCCTGGTCGACCAGCCGGCCGAGCACCAGCAGCAGCTTGCGGATGTCCTCGAAGTGGAGACCGGTGGTCGGCTCGTCGAGGACGTAGACGGTGCGACCGGTCGAGCGCTTCTGCAGCTCGGTCGACAGCTTGACCCGCTGCGCCTCGCCGCCGGACAGCGTCGTCGCCGGCTGGCCCAGCCGCACGTAGCCCAGGCCGACCTCGACCAGGGTCTTCATGTGGCGCGAGATCGCGGGGACGGCCGCGAAGAACTCGAGCGCCTCCTCGATCGGCATGTCGAGGACCTCGGCGATGGTCTTGCCCTTGTAGTGGACCTCGAGCGTCTCGCGGTTGTAGCGGGCGCCGTGGCAGACCTCGCAGGGGACGTAGACGTCGGGCAGGAAGTTCATCTCGATCTTGATCGTCCCGTCGCCGGAGCACGCCTCGCAGCGCCCGCCCTTGACGTTGAACGAGAACCGGCCCTGGAGGTAGCCGCGCATCTTGGCCTCGGGGGTCGAGGCGAAGAGCTTGCGCACGTGGTCGAACACCCCGGTGTAGGTGGCCGGGTTGGACCGCGGAGTGCGCCCGATCGGGGACTGGTCGACGTGGATGACCTTGTCGACGTGCTCCAGGCCGGTGATCTTCTGGTGACGCCCCGGCACGGTCCGCGAGCGGTAGATCTGCTTGGCCAACGAGGTGTAGAGGATGTCGTTGACCAGCGTGGACTTGCCGGAGCCGGACACCCCGGTCACGGCGACGAACAGCCCCAGCGGGAACGTCACGTCGATGTCGCGCAGGTTGTGCTCGCGGGCGCCGCGGACGACGAGGTCGCGGCCCACGGTGCGCGGACGGCGTACGGGCGGCAGCGGGATCTCGCGGCGGCCCGAGAGGTACTGGCCGGTCAGCGAGTCGGGGTGGTCGAGCAGGCCCTGGACCGAGCCCTCGTGCACCACCTGGCCGCCGTGCTCGCCGGCGCCGGGGCCGATGTCGACCACCCAGTCGGCGGTGCGGATGGTGTCCTCGTCGTGCTCGACGACGATCAGGGTGTTGCCGAGGTCCTTGAGCCGCACCAGCGTCTCGATCAACCGGTGGTTGTCGCGCTGGTGGAGGCCGATCGACGGCTCGTCGAGGACGTAGAGCACGCCGACCAGCCCGGCCCCGATCTGGGTCGCCAGGCGGATCCGCTGCGCCTCGCCGCCGGACAGCGAGCCCGAGGGCCGGTCGAGCGAGAGGTAGTCGAGACCGACGTCGAGCAGGAAGCGCAGCCGCTCCTGGATCTCCTTGAGCACGCGCTCGCCGATCTGACGCTCCCGGGCCGAGAGCTCGAGGTCGGCCAGGAACTCGGCGGTCTCGTTGATCGGCAGCGAGCAGACCTCGGCGATGTTGCGGCCGCCGAGCGTCACCGCCATCGACACCGGCTTCAGTCGGCTGCCGCGGCAGGTGGGGCACGGCACCTCGCGCATGTAGCCCTCGAGCCGCTCGCGCGTGGTGTCGGACTCGGACTCGCGGTGCTTGCGCTCGATCCAGGGGCGCACGCCCTCGAACTGGGCGTAGTAGGCGCGCTCGCGGCCGTAGCGGTTGCGGGTGACGACGTGGACCTTGGTGGAGTGACCCTCCAGCAGCGACTTCTGGCCGTGGCGCGGCAGCGACTCCCACGGGGTGTCGATGTCGAAGCCGAGCTCGTCGCCGAGCGCCGACATCAGCTTGAGGAAGTAGTCGGCGACGTGCGCCGCGCTCCACGGCTGGAGCGCACCCTCGGCCAGCGAGGCCGTCGGGTCGGGGACGACCAGCTCGGGGTCGACCTCCATCCGCGTGCCGAGGCCGCTGCAGGCCGGGCAGGCGCCGAACGGCGAGTTGAACGAGAACGACCGCGGCTCCAGCTCGTCGGTGTCGATCGTGTGCTCGTTGGGGCAGGCCATCCGCTCGGAGAACCGCAGCTCGCGGGCGGGGTCCTTGGCGGGGAGGTCGACGAAGTCGAGCAGCACCAGGCCACCGGCCAGGTTGAGGGCGGTCTCGACGGAGTCGGTGAGCCGGCGCTTGGCGGTGTCCTTGACGGCGAGCCGGTCGACGACCACCTCGATCGTGTGCTTCTTCTGCTTGTCGAGCGTGGGCGGCTCGTCGAGGGTGTGGGTCTCGCCGTTGACCCGGGCCCGGGAGAAGCCCTGGGTCTGCAGCTGGCGGAAGAGCTCGACGAACTCGCCCTTGCGGCCGCGGACGACCGGGGCCAGCACCTGGAAGCGCTGCCCGTCCTCGAGCGTGAGCACCTTGTCGACGATCTGCTGCGGCGTCTGCCGCTCGATCGGGGCACCGCAGGTGGGGCAGTGCGGGCGCCCGGCACGCGCGTAGAGCAGGCGCAGGTAGTCGTAGACCTCGGTGATGGTGCCGACCGTGGACCGGGGGTTCTTGGACGTCGACTTCTGGTCGATCGACACCGCGGGCGAGAGACCCTCGATGAAGTCGACGTCGGGCTTGTCCATCTGACCCAGGAACTGGCGCGCGTAGGCCGAGAGCGACTCGACGTACCGTCGCTGGCCCTCGGCGAAGATCGTGTCGAAGGCCAGGGACGACTTGCCCGAGCCCGACAGACCCGTGAACACGATCAGGGCGTCGCGCGGCAGGTCGAGCGACACGTCCTTGAGGTTGTGCTCCCGGGCCCCCCGGATGATGAGCTGGTCCGCCACTGCTGTCCTTGGGATGTCGTCGTCTGAGAGCGTGTCCGGCGAGATCGCGGTTCGAACACGCGTTCGCCATGGTAGCGGGCGCCCCAACCCCGTCGGGGAACCGGTCGAGGCATGATGGCGCCATGGTGAGCTACGACGGACAGGTCAGGACCGGGGGGAGCGCGCAGAGCCGTGAGCTCGCGTCCCTGAGCATAACGAAGGTCGCGGTGGACGAGGAGATGGCGAACAACGCCTACCTGCTGCGCTGCGCGGAGACCGGCGACCAGGTGCTCATCGACGCTGCCGCCGAGCCGGAGACGCTGCTCGCCCTGGTCGGCGACGCGGGGCTGACGTCGGTCGTCACCACCCACCAGCACTGGGACCACCACCGGGCGCTGGCGCCCGTGGTGGAGGCCACCGGGGCGGCGGTCGTGGCCGGGACCCCCGACGCCGACGCGATCACCGAGCAGACCGGCGTGCCCGTCACCCGTCGGGTGCAGCAGGGCGACACGGTGGCGGTGGGTCGCTGCACCCTCGAGGTCATCGCGCTGGCCGGCCACACGCCGGGGTCGATAGCCCTGCTCTACACCGACCCGTCCCCCGACGGCCACCCCCACCTGTTCACCGGTGACTCGCTCTTCCCCGGGGGCGTCGGCAACACGTTCGGCGACGAGGCGGCCTTCGTGCAGCTCATCGACGAGGTGGAGACCAAGGTCTTCCAGCGGCTGCCTGACGACACCTGGTTCTATCCCGGCCACGGCGACGACTCGACGCTCGGAGTGCAGCGTCCCTCGCTCGGGGAGTGGCGCGCCCGCGGCTGGTAGTCGTGCGGGCGCGTCGACGCCGGCGGATCAGGAGCGACGTACGTCGAGAGAGAACCGGGAGCCGGCCAGGTGGTCGAGCAGGGCCACGACGAACACCGTCAGGCCGGCCATCTCGGCCAGCTCCTCGACGGCAGTCAGGGTGACGGACCTCAACGTCTCGGTGCCGTAGGCCTCGTCGCCGGCACCGGCCAGGATCTCCAGCCCCGCGGCGCCGGCCACGAAGATGACGCCGCCGAGAATCACCAGGGTGCGCGTCCGAACCGGCAGTGCGCGCAGCCAGCGCAGCTCCACGAGCGCCACCACCGCGGCGAAGAGCACCGCCGGCACCACCCAGACGTAGTAGAGGACACCGCTGGTGTCGAGAAGGTCGCGCAGCGCCGACCCGAGCCGTTCGTGCACCGAGACCGCCTCGTCGATCGACAGCCCGATCATCACGACGGCGAGGAAGAGCCAGCCGCGGGTGGGTCCATCCTGCTCGGCGGCCCGGTGGGCGCCGAGGAGCAGGACGAGGGCCGCCACCATGAACAGCAGCGTCTCGAACCACGTGGCGAGACTGACCTCGTCGCCCACGTCGAGGGCGGCGACCGTGCCGACGTCGGCGGCCCTGGTGAGCAGGTGCATGGCGTAGCTGGCCAGCGACAGCGCGAGGGTCGAGGTCGCCAGGGCGATCGCCACGGTGCGCACGCGCAGCGGCACCGGCCGGACTGCAGCTGTCACCTGGTGCACCCCGAGCTCATGGCCGCAGTGTAGGACCACGGCGCGACGGCGTCGGGTAGAACAGGGCGAGCTCTCGGAACCGCCGACCTCCGCACCCAGGAGGTCGCCGGACGGACCGTGCAGGCACGGCCGCTCGCCCTGTTCTACGCCGACCCCCCGCCACGCCTCGACATCCCCATCTGTCGTTGCGTGACGTAGGCAGGACGGCCTGCCGACAGACCCGGTGGGTCTGGGCGGGCTGGTTCGGTGGAGTGGCTCAGGAAGCCAGGACGGCGGTGCGCGGCAGGTCGTGCGGCGAGGTGAGCAGCTCGAGGTGCTCGACCAGGTCGTAGCAGGACAGGCCCGCCGCGAGCAGCCCGGCGAAGTCGACGCCGTCGTGCTCGGTGATCCAGCGCCAGGTGACCTCGGGGCTCACGGGGAGCTGCTCGAGGGCCAGGCAGGTGTGGCGCAGGCGCTCGCCGGCGACACCGTGGGCCACCAGCAGGAGGTGGATGTCCTCCCAGACCGCGGTCTCGGGGGACGTCTCGACCTCGCGGAGGCGACGGTCCTCGGACCGGCTCAGGTGGGAGACCTGCACGGAGTTGCTCAGTCGGTTGCTGAGGTTGGTGCGGAGCGATGCGAAGGTGGAGAGCATGGCCCCTCCTCTCGGGGGGACGATGTCGGGTCCGTGGCCAGCCTGTTGCTCGCCTGTGGGGGGAACGTCGACATCGGTGGGGGGTGCCGTCCGCAGGGGCCGAGCTCCCCTGCTAGAGGCCTATCCTGGCCCCCGTGGCGGGATCCGGGAAACAGGTCTAGACCAGCGTATACCCTTCGGCCCCCGGTGGGCTTGTGGAGGACCTGTCGACATCGCGTGGACAAGTTGTGGCAAAGCCGTGGGGCGAGCGGCTCGGCGCGTCGCTCGACAGTCAGGAGTAGCTGACTCGCACCCGGTCGGTGACCGGCAGCGACTGGCAGCCGAGGCGGATGCCGTCGGCCAGGTCCTCGGCGTCGAGGACGTCGTTGTGGACCATCTCCACCTCGCCCTCGAGCAGCCGCACCGCGCAGGCCGAGCACTCCCCCTCGCGGCAGGAGTACGGCGCCTTCACGCCCTTGCTCTCCAGGAAGTCGAGCAGCTTCTGGTTCGGCGTCCAGTCGTCGAAGGCGTGCACCTCGCCGTCGAGCTCGACCTCCACCGAGACCGGCGCCCGCGAGGCGGCGGCAGCATCGGCCGCCACGTCCTGCTCGTCGCTCTCGGCGGCGCTGATCTCGCTCTGCGCCGTCTCGATGTCCACCAGGTCGCCGAACGGGTTGCCACCCAGAGAGATGAACTTCTCCTGGTGCCGCCGCTCGCGCGGGAAGCCCAGCTCCTTGGTGGCGGCGATCGTCATCTTCATGAAGGGACCGGGCCCGCAGACGAAGACGTCGCGCTCGGGGTAGCCCGCGACGAACGCCTTCATCTGCTCCGGCGTCGGAAGACCCTGCACCGACTCGAGCCAGTGCACGACCTGCAGCCGGTCGGGGTGCGCGGCGGCCAGCTCGGCCAGCTCGCCGGCGAAGATGACCGAGCGCTCGTCGCGGTTGGCGTAGAACAGCACGATCCTGCCCGACGCCTGGGCCAGCGTGGTCCGGGTGATCGACATGATCGGGGTGATCCCGCTGCCCCCCGCGCACAGCAGCAGGTCCGCGTCGAGCGAGGCCGGGGTGAAGATGCCGCTGGGGGGCAGCACCCGCATGGTGTCGCCGACCGAGAGGTTCTCGCAGATCCAGTTGGACGCGTAGCCCTCGGCGGTCCGCTTGACCGTCACGGTCAGCGGCCCGCCGTCGTGGGGGCTGCTGGAGAGCGAGTAGCAGCGCGCGGCCACGCCGGTCTGGTCGCTCGGCACGGCGAGGGTCAGGAACTGGCCCGGCCGGTAGGTGAAGTGCTCCTCCTGGCCCTCGGGGACCTCGAAGGAGATCGAGCGGGCGTCCCCGGTCTCCTCGACGACGTCGATGACCTTCAGCTCGAATGACTCAGTGTCCATGCGTGTCCACGCTCATCTCAGTAGCCGTCCTCGGCGCCGATCGGGATCGCGCCCTCCCGGACGGCGGCCTCGATGCTAGCCAGCAGCCGTGAGCAGGTCCGGTGCACGCCCCGGCCAGCGGGCCCCGACCGGGGCCGGCCCAGCTCGGGGCAGCCCGCCGCGGCCTCCGCCGTCCACTGGATGGAGGTGTGCCGCTCGCTGTTCTTCTTCACGCCCACCCGGGCCAGGCAGTCCAGGCAGGCCACCTCGGTCAGCCGGGCGCTGGTGTAGAGGCGTTGGTCCTCGAGGGTGTCGGGGTCCGTGGGGACGAACGACGGCACCGGGCTCAGGTCCTCTCCGCCAGGTTGCGGGCCACCTCGTCGTGCCAGTACTCGTTGGCCAGCGTGGTGTCGACCTCGAACTCGAAGCGGTCGGTCATCTCCGGCCGGACGTCGGCCCGGTCGACGTAGAACTGCTCGTACCAGCGGCGCAGCTGGTAGACGGGCCCGTCCTCCTCGCACAGCAGCGGGTTCTGCACCGGCACCTTGTTCTTCCAGATGTGCACGTCCTGGAGGAAGCCGCCGCCGAACATCTCGGCGTACTTCCGGCTGATGTAGGCGACCGAGGCGTCGTCCAGGCCCTCGGGCCTCTTGACGGTGATGCCGTACTGGAGCGTGAACGAGTCGGGGCCGGTGGGGAGGTGGCAGTTGATCAGGATGACCTCGGTCTGGAAGCCCTTGTAGTCGACGTCGAGCCAGTTGATCATGTACGACGGCCCGTAGTAGGTGGCCTCGGACTTGAGGAACAGGTCGGCGTCGCCGTAGCCGCCGCTCATGTCGGGCCGGCCCTTGCTCTCCATGAACTGGGTGGCGACGTGGCCCTCGAAGACGTTGCGGAAGCTGGTCGGGAACGAGAAGTGCACGTAGTAGAAGTGCGCCATGTCGACCACGTTGTCGATCAGCTCGCGGCAGTGGGAGCCGGTGATCGGCACGACCTCCCAGGTCCAGTCGGTGTAGCCGCCGGTGCCGACACCGGGCAGCTCGGGCGGGAGCAGGTCGTGATCGGGCTCCGAGCCCTCGACGTCGTGCCAGACCAGCAGCTGGCCGTTGCGGACCACCGAGGGGTAGCGCTGGGTGCGGGCGCGCAGCGGCACGCGGCGGGCGTACGGGATGGCCTTGCACTTGCCGTCGCCGCCCCAGCGCCAGTCGTGGAAGGGACAGGCGACCTCGTCGCCCTTCACCGAGCCCTGGGTGAGGTCGCCGCCCATGTGCCGGCAGTAGCCGTCGAGCACCTGGAGCCCGCCCTGGGTGTCCTGCCAGACGACGAGCTTGCCGCCGAAGGCCTCGATGCCGTGCGGCGTGCCGTCGGCGAAGCTCGTGGCGAGCCCCAGGCAGTGCCAGCCGCGGGCGAACCGCTCCGGCGCGGTGCCCTGGTCGAGCATCCGGGCGTCGCTCATCAGATACCTCTTCCTCCACAGTCGTACGTCGTGCCGAGGCTAGCCGAAAACGAGAACACGTTCTAGTCTGGCCCGCATGCGTGTAGCCCTGGATCCCGAGCACCTCGCCCTGCGCGCCGAGCTGCGTGAGTACTTCGCCGCGCTGGTCACACCCGAGCGTAGGGCGGGGCTGGCCTCGGCGACGGGCGAGTTCGGCGAGGCGGGGGTCTACCAGGAGGTCATCCGCCAGATCGGCGCCGACGGCTGGCTCGGGATCGGGTGGCCCGAGGAGTACGGCGGCCAGGCGCGCTCGATGGTCGAGCAGCTGATCTTCACCGACGCCGCCGCGGTGGCCGGCGTACCGATCCCCTACCTGACGCTCAACACCGTCGGCCCGACGATCATGCGCTACGGCACGCAGGAGCAGAAGGAGTACTTCCTCCCCCGCATCCTCGCCGGCGAGCTGCACTTCTCCATCGGCTACTCCGAGCCGGACTCCGGCACCGACCTGGCGTCGCTGCGGACCAGGGCGACCCTCGAGGGCGACGAGTGGGTGATCAACGGCCAGAAGATGTGGACCTCCCTCATCCAGTACGCCGACTGGCTCTGGCTGGCCTGCCGCACCGACCCGGACCTGCCCCGGCACAAGGGGCTGTCGATGATCCTGGTGCCGGCCGACGCCCCCGGGGTCTCCTACACACCGGTGCACACCGTGGCCGGGGTCGGCACGAGCGCCACCTACTACGAGGACGTCCGGGTGCCGGCGTCCAACCTGGTCGGCGAGCTCAACGGCGGCTGGTCGCTGATGACCAACCAGCTCAACCACGAGCGCGTGGCGCTCACCTCCGCGGCTCCCCTGGTCGAGTCCCTGCGCCTGGTCCGCGCGTGGGCCCAGGAGACCAAGAACCCCGACGGGCAGCGGGTGATCGACACCGAGTGGGTGCAGATCGCGCTCGGTCGGGCCCATGCCCGGATCGAGGCGCTCAGCCTGATCAACTGGAAGCTCGCCGCCGACGCCGACGCGGGCGTCGACCTCTCCCCCGCAGAGGCCTCGGCCACCAAGATCTACGGCTCGGAGCTCGCCACCGAGGTCTACCGCTCGTTGATGGAGGTCGTGGGGCCCAACGCCGGCATCACCGGGGACTCCGAGGGCAGCGTCCTCGCCGGGCGGCTCGAGCGCTACCACCGCTCGGCCCTGGTGATGACCTTCGGCGGCGGCACCAACGAGATCCAGCGCGACATCATCGGCTACGTGGGCCTCGGCCTGCCGGCAGCGAAGAGGTAGGACGCCAGATGGACTTCACCTTCACCCCCGAGCAGGACGAGGCCGCGCAGCTCGCGGCCCGGATCCTGGGTGACCGCGCCACCACCGACCGGATGACGGCCGTGGAGGACGCCGGCGACCGCTTCGACCACGACCTCTGGCAGGACCTCGCCTCCGCGGGCCTGCTCTCCCTGCACCTGCCCGAGGCGTACGGCGGCGCGGGGCTCGGCCTGCTCGAGCTCTGCCGCGTGCTGGTCGAGGTCGGCCGCACGGTTGCCCCGGTGCCGCTCGCGGTGCACGGCGCGGCCGCCCTGCTGCTCGCCGAGCACGGTGACGAGCAGCAGCGCGACCAGTGGCTCCTCGGTGCCGCCACCGGCGAGCGGGTCCTCACCGCGGCGGTGTCCGAGGAGCGCTCGCCCCTGCCCGCCCACCCCACGGTCACGGGAGTCCGCACCGGCGGGGGCTGGGTGCTGACGGGGTCGAAGGCCGTCGTCCGGGCCGGCACGACCGCCCAGCTGCTGCTCACCACCGCGACCACCGACGAGGGCGTCGGCGTCTTCCTGGTCGAGCCGGGCGAGCCCGGGGTGCGGCTGACCCGGCAGCGCACGAGCGACCGCGACGCGGTCGCCCGCGTCGACCTGGACGGGGCCCCGGCCCGCCCGGTGGGCCGGCCCGACGGGGTGGCCGCGCACCGCCTCGGGCAGCTGCTCGTCGTGACCTCCGCGGCCGAACAGCTCGGCGTGACCGAGGGGGCCCTGGCCCTGACGGCGACGTACGCCCGGACGCGCGAGCAGTTCGGACGGCCGATCGGGACCTTCCAGGCGGTCTCGCAACGCCTCGCCGACGGCTACATCGACGTCCTGGCCCAGCGGCTCACGCTGTGGCAGGCGGTGTGGCGGCTTGCCGAGGGGCTGCCCGCCGACACCGAGGTCGCCACCGCCAAGCTCTGGGCCGCCGACGCCGGTCATCGACTGGCGCACACCACCGTGCACGTGCACGGTGGCGTCGGCATCGACCTCGACGGCGAGGCGCACCGCTACTTCACCAGCGCCAAGCGCTTCGAGCTGCTCTTCGGCGGCGCCACCGACCAGGCCCTCACGATCGGACGAGCGCTCGCGGCCGAACCGGTCTAGCCGGTCTAGCCGGTCTGGCCGGTCCAGCCGTGCTTGGCCGGCGCGCGAGACTGGGTGCATGACTGGCCACCTCGGACGTCTGGCCCCGGTCCTCGGACTCCTCGTCGTCGTGCTGTCCGCCTGCACTGGGGATCGCACCTACGACCCGGCCGAGGACCGCTCGGACTACACGACGAAACGTCAGCTGTCGGACTTCGACACGACCTACCCCGGAGACTTCAGCGCAAAGATCGATCTGCCAGACGGCCGCAAGGTCGCGATGTTCTACGACAACAGGCGGGGCCTCGCCGAGCAGCACTACTCCCCTGAAGCCGACGCCTGGACCGAACCGAAGCTCATCTACGAGACCGACACCGACCCGTGCCAGGGCATCACCTTGAAGGAGCAGGGCGGCACGGTCGCGGTGATCGCCGACTGGAACATCTACTGCTACGACGGCGAGCCGCCCGACGAGTCGATCGCCGGCGTCGCCACCGGTGCCGGCGCGCGAGACTGGGTGCATGACTGGCCACCTCGGACGTCTGGCCCCGGTCCTCGGACTCCTCGTCGTCGTGCTGTCCGCCTGCACTGGGGATCGCACCTACGACCCGGCCGAGGACCGCTCGGACTACACGACGAAACGTCAGCTGTCGGACTTCGACACGACCTACCCCGGAGACTTCAGCGCAAAGATCGATCTGCCCGACGGCCGCAAGGTCGCGATGTTCTACGACAACAAGCGGGGCCTCGCCGAGCAGCACTACTCCCCGGAAGCCGACGCCTGGACCGAACCGAAGCTCATCTACGAGACCGACACCGACCCGTGCCAGGGCATCACCTTGAAGGAGCAGGGCGGCACGGTCGCGGTGATCGCCGACTGGAACATCTACTGCTACGACGGCGAGCCGCCCGACGAGTCGATCGCCGGCGTCGCCACCGGTGACCTGACCGAGTGGGAGACCGACCTGACCCGGCACTTCGACGGCTGGCAGGAGCTCGACCTGAGCGACGGCGGGGCCACGGTCACGTGGACGCACCAGGACGACCGGGTCACCTGGGAGCGCGGCGAAGGCTTCGAGTAGCCCCCGAACCTCAGCCGTCGTAGGTGACCTCGGAGCGCCAGGTCGTCTCGTCCTGGTCGAGGGCGGCCCGGATCGCCCGAGCGACCTTCGCGTGCGTGAACGGTCCGTCCTGGGCGAGGGTGCCCTGCACCGTCACCGAGACGGCGCGGATCCCGTCGTCCTTCAGCGTGGTGTCGAGGCTGTGCACCAGGTTGCGCACCGCAGCCTTCTGGACACCCAGGGACGCGGCCCGGTTCCAGGGCTTGTCCGCAGCCATGCTGCCGGTCACCGTCACCCGGCTGCCGCTCGCGAGGAACGGGCGCGCCGCCTGCACCAGGGTGAGCAGGGCACCGACCCCGAGCGAGACGTCCTCGGCCAGCTCGTCGGGCGTGAGCTCGAGGGGATCCTTCTCGCGGAACGCGCTCGGGTTGAAGTGGACGACGTCGACCCGGCCGAGCCGCTCCCCCATCGCCGTGACGGCCGCCCGCGTGGCCTCGACGTCGGTCAGGTCGACGACGGCGGTCTGCGTCCGTACGCCGTGCTCCGCGACCGCGGCGACCAGGTCGTCGAGCACGCTCCTGGTCCATGCCGAGCAGGCCCAGCGGGTGGCCCTCGGCCGCGAAGATCCGGGCGAGGTGACCGCTGATCCCGGGTCCGGCACCGGCGATGACCACGGCGCCGGGTGTGCGGTCGGTCTGGTTCGTCATGTCGCCAGCCTAGGAGCAGGCACGGCGATCGGGGCCGACCGCTCAGCCGCGTACCTTCTCCAGCCGGGCGACGGTGTCCTCGAACTCGGCGACCAGGTCGGCCATCACGTCGGCCACCGGCCGCACCTGGTTCATCCGGCCCACGATCTGGCCCACCGGCATCGAGATGACGTCGGGGTCGTTGGTGGCGTTGATCCGGTTGTGGGCGTCGGCGACGAGCAGGTTCTGCAGCGGCATCGGCAACGGGTCCGGCGCGTCTGCCTCGGCCCACGCCTGCGTCCACTTGGTCTTCAGCAGCCGGGCCGGCTTGCCGGTGTAGACCCGGGTGCGGACGGTGTCGGCGGAGGTGGCGCGGGTGAACGCCTCGGTCCAGCCCTTGTTGGCCGTGAGGTTCTGGTACTCCTCGGTGCCGAGCCAGATCGAGCCGGTCCAGACGCCCTGGGCGCCGAGCGCCAGGGACGCGGCGACCTGGCGTCCGCAGCCGATGCCACCCGCGCCGAGCACCGGGACGTCCTCGCCGACGGCGTCGACCACGTCGGGGGTCAGCACCATGCTCGCGATCTCGCCGGTGTGGCCGCCGGCCTCGTGCCCCTGGGCGACGATGATGTCGACCCCGTTCTCGACGTGGCTGAGCGCGTGCTTGGCCGCGCCGGCCAGCGCCGCGACCTGGACGCCGTGCTGGTGGCACAGGTCGATCACGTCCTTGGGCGGGGAGCCGAGGGCGTTGGCGATCAGCACCGGGCGGTGCCTGAGTGCCACGTCGAGGTGGGAGCGGGCCACGGAGTGCAGCCAGCCGAGCACGCCGTCGCGCCCCTCTCCCTCGGGCAGCGGAGGCACGCCGAGCCTCTGCAGCGTGCGCTCCACGAAGGTGATGTGCTCCTGGGGGATCATCGCCTGGAGGTCGATCGAGGTGCCCTCGGTCGGGATCCTCATCGGCATCACGATGTCGACGCCGTAGGGCTTGCCGTCGGTGTTGTCGTCGAGCCAGCCCAGCGTCTGCTCGAGCTCCTCGGGGTCGTTGAAGCGCACGCAGCCCAGCACCCCGAGCCCGCCGGCCCGCGAGACGGCCGCGGCGACGTGCTCGGAGGGGGTGAAGGCGAAGATCGGGTAGTCGATCCCGAACGTCTCGCAGAGCGGCGTACGCATCAGGCGGAGGCCACCTCGGGGGCGGGCTGACCGGCCAGCGCCATCTCCTTGGCCCGCGGGTACTGCGCCTTGCCGGTGGCGTTGCGCGGGATCTCCTCGACCACCACGAGCGACCTCGGCAGCTTGTAGCCGGACAGGTGCTCCCGGAGGAAGTCGCGCAGGCCGTCGAGCTCGACGGTCTCGCCGTCGCGCAGCTGCACGACGGCGGACACGGACTGGCCGAACTTCTCGTCCGGGATGCCGACCACGAGGCAGTCGTAGACGGCGGGGTGGCCCTTGATCGCCATCTCCACCTCCTCGGGGTAGACCTTCTCGCCGCCGGTGTTGACGCAGTTCGAGCCCCGGCCGAGCAGGGTGACCCGGTTGCCCTCCTCGATCCGGGCGAAGTCGCCGGGCACGGAGTAGCGCTCGCCGTCGATCTCCAGGAACGTCTTCGCGGACTTCGCGGGGTCCTTGTAGTAGCCCACGGGCACGGAGCCGCCGCGGCCGAGACGGCCGACGGCTCCGACGTCGCTCATGTCGAGCACGTGCCCGTCGTCGCCGATGACCACGCTGCTGGGCCCCAGCCCGACCACCGGCCCGTCGGTGCTGATGTGCTCCTTGTCCTGCATGCCCATCCCCTGGAAGCCCGTCTCGGAGGCCCCCACCGAGTCGGTGAACACCGCGTTCGGGAAGGCCTCCATCCACCGCTTCTTCACCAGCGGGCTGAAGATCGCCGCGCTGCTGGCGATGGCGAACAGGCTCGAGCCGTCGTACGACGTGCCGGTGGCGGCCTGCCGCTCGTACTCCTCGATCAGCGGCCGCGCCATCGCGTCACCGGTCATGAACATCAGCTGCACGCCCTCGCGCCCGATGATCTCCCACGTGCGCCGGGGGTCGAAGCGGGGCTCGAGGACCGTCAGGTGCCCCGCGAACAGGTGCATCAGCAGCCCGGCCTGGGCGCCGCCGTGCATCAGGGGGCTGAGCGGGAACGTGACCATCCGCGGCTCGACGGCCTGGGTGGACTGGTCCATCTCCGCCAACGGCTCGCCGGTGTAGAAGTCGATGCCGCCGCCGAGCACCCGCCAGAAGTCCTCGTGGCGCCACATGACGCCCTTGGGGAAGCCGGTGGTGCCGCCGGTGTAGATGATGTGGAGGTCGTCGGGGCTGCGCTCGCCGAAGTCGCGCTCCTCGCTCTGGCCGGACAGCGCCTCGTCCCAGAGCACCCCGCCGTAGGAGGAGACGTCGGACTGGTCGTCGACCTCGATCGCGTCGGGCATCACCACCGCGGTGCGGAGCAGGTCGTGCTTGGCGAAGCAGCGGGCGACGAGCGGCGCGTAGGGGCGCTCGTGGATCAGCGCCACGATGTCGGCGTTGTCGAAGAGGTAGTTGAGCTCACCCTCGACGTAGCGGTAGTTGACGTTGATGCAGACCGCACGGACCTTGACCACGGCGAGCACGGCCACGACGTGCTCGATGCTGTTCTTGGCGTAGATGCCGACGTGGTCGCCCGCTCCGACGCCCTGGGAGGCCAGGTAGTGCGCCAGTCGGTTGGCCTCGACCTCGAGGCCGGCGTAGGTGATCGTCCGCTCGCCGACCTTCAACGCGAGGTTGTCGGGGACGGCGTCGACGGCGTGCTCGAAGAGGTCAGCGATGTTGAGAGCCACGACCCCGAGACTAGAACACGTTCTCGTTTTTCGCTACCGTGCGCCCATGCCCAGCGACGACATGTCCGCACCACCCTCCGAGCCGCCCGCCGGGCCGCACTGCCTCGTCGAGCAGGACGGCCACAAGCTCGTGGTGACCATGAACCGGCCGGCGTCCCGCAACGCGCTCTCCGGGGAGATGCTCGCGATCATGGAGCAGGCCTGGGACCGGGTGAACTCCGACGACGAGATCCGGGTCTGCATCCTCACCGGGGCGGGCGGCTACTTCTGCGCGGGGGCCGACCTGAAGTCGATGTCGCAGCGACCGCCGTCGGAGAGCTTCGAGTCCGGGGAGTACGACCCCTCGGTGATCAAGGGGCTGCTCAAGGGCTTCCGGCTCACCAAGCCGCTGATCGCCGCCGTCGAGGGTCCGGCGATCGCCGGAGGCACCGAGATCCTCCAGGGCACCGACATCCGCGTCGCCGGCGAGTCGGCGCGGTTCGGCGTCTCCGAGGCCCGGTGGTCGCTCTACCCGATGGGTGGCTCGGCGGTGCGGCTCGTGCGGCAGATCCCCTACACGGTGGCCGCGGACCTGCTGCTGACCGGTCGGCACGTGAAGGCCCCCGAGGCCAAGGAGCTGGGCCTGATCGGCCACGTGGTCCCGGACGGGCAGGCCCTCGCGAAGGCCCATGAGCTCGCCGACCTGGTCGCGGCCAACGGTCCGCTGGCGGTGCAGGCGATCCTCCGGACGATGCGTGACTCCGAGGGCCGGCACGAGGACGAGTGCTGGGCCGAGGACGCCCGGGTGGGCGCGGCGGTCTTCGCCTCCGCCGACGCCAAGGAGGGCCCCCGCGCCTTCGCCGAGAAGCGGGCGCCGCGCTTCACCGGTGCCTGAGCTCAGACCGGCACGCCGGGCTCCGTGGGCTGCGGGGTCCCGGTCGAGCCGGGCGGGAGCGACGACGCGCACTGACCGAGGGTGATCGCCTTGTACCGCGCGAAGTCCGGCGAGGTGCGAGCTGCGTCGGGGTAGTCCTCCGGGGCCAGCGCGGCGTAGTACTCCACCGCCTCCAGCAGGTCCGCCGCGGCCGGTGAGTCCTCGGCCGCCGCGGCCTGCTCCGCGAGGGGGACGGCGTCCTCGAAGTGGTCGACGGTCCCCTCGTAGTCGCCGGTGTTGAAGTCGTCGATCCCGGCGCGCACCTCGGCGCAGGCCGACGGCTCGCCGGAGTCCCCGGGCGGGGCGGGCGAGGGGTCACCGGACGGCGAGGAGGACGCGGACGGCTCCGCGCTGCGTACGCTCCCCGGCTCGCTCGAGCACGCCCCCAGCACGCCGACCACCACAGCGAGCAGCAGCACGACCGGGAGCCTCCACCACGCCTTCACCTGACGAGCCTAGGGCGGGGGTGCACGGGGCGCGCTGGTTCCTCGTGCGACGGCTCGGCGTACCGGCTGGTCAGCCGACGCTGCGCTCGCCCGTCCAGTACCGCGCCCGCAGGGCCTTCTTGTCCGGCTTGCCGAGGCCGGTCAGCGGCAGGGCGTCGGCGGCGATGACCTGCTTCGGCGACTGGACGGCGCCCTTGCGGTCCTTGACCAGCTGCTTGATCTCGGCGTCGACCGCGTCGGTGAGGTGGTGGCCCTCGCGCAGCACGACGATCGCGGTGACGGCCTCACCCCACTTCTCGTCGGGGGTGCCGATCACGCCGACCTGGGCGACGGCGGGGTGCTCGGCGACGACGTCCTCGACCTCTCGCGGGAAGACGTTGAAGCCACCGGTCACGATCATGTCCTTGGTGCGGTCGACGATGTACCAGAAGCCGTCCTCGTCCTCGCGGGCCACGTCGCCGGTGTGCATCCAGCCGTCACGGAAGGTCTCGGCCGTCTCGTCCGGCAGCCTCCAGTAGCCGCCGGCCAGCAGCGGGCCGGACACGCAGATCTCCCCCGGCTCCCCCGGAGCCACCGGCCGGCCGTCCTCGCCGAGCAGCGCCGTACGCAGGAAGGCCGACGGTCGGCCGCAGGACGCGAGCCGCCGGTCGTCGCCGGTCAGGTGGTCGGCCCTGGCCAGGTAGGTGATCACCATCGGGGCCTCCGACTGCCCGTAGTACTGGGCGAAGATCGGTCCGAACCGGTTGATCGCCTCCTTCAGCCGTACGGGGTTGATCGCCGACGCGCCGTAGTAGACGGTCTCCAGCGAGCTCAGGTCGCGCGTGTGCGAGTCGGGGTGGTCCAGCAGCGCGTAGAGCATCGACGGCACCAGCATGGTGGCGGTGATCCGCTGCTCCTCGATGGTGCGCAGCACCTCGGCCGGGTCGAAGCGCGCGAGCACGTGGAGCGACCCGCCCTTGATCACCGTCGGCACGAAGAACGCGGCGCCGGCGTGCGAGAGCGGGGTGCACATCAGGAAGCGTGGGTTCTCCGGCCACTCCCACTCGGCCAGCTGGATCTGGGTCATCGTCGCCATCGTCTGCGCCAGACCGACCACGCCCTTGGGCTTGCCGGTCGTGCCGCCGGTGTAGGTGATCGAGACGATGTGGTCCGGCGGCAGCGTCGCGGCGCTCAGCGTCTGCGCGTCGTACGTCGCGGCCGTGGCGACGAGGTCGCTGGCTGTCCGACCGCCGGCGGCGCAGGCGGCCTGCACGACCTCGGGGACGGGGCCGATGGTGAGCACCTGCGTCAGTCCGGCGCACTTCTCCAGCAGCTCGACCGCGCGGTCGGCGAAGTAGGGGTCGATGACCAGCGTGGTGATCTCGGCGTCGTTGATGACGTAGGCGTGGTCGTCGGCGGAGCCCAGCGGGTGCAGCGACGTACGCCGGTAGCCCTGGGTCTGCCCCGCGCCGAGGATGAACAGCACCTCGGGCCGGTTGAGCGCCAGCAGCGCTCCCGCTGCGCCCGTGCCCGCGTCGAGCGCCTCGAAGGCCTGCACGTAGCGGCTCATCTCCGCGGCGACCTCGCCACCGGTGAGCGTCGTCCCGCCGAGGTGGATCACCGGGCGGTCACGGTGGCGGCGCAGCGCGGCGACCATCAGGTTGCCGTTGTGGGCGCCGGTGCGGAGGTCGTCGCTGGAGCGGGGGGTGGGGTCGTCGGTCACCCGAGCAGACTAGAACGTGTTCTAGCCAGGGGCAACGACTACGACTGCGGGTCGGGCGCCACCGACTCGTGGCCGAGCACCAGCATCTCCACGTCACGATCGGTGTAGCGCGCGACGAGCGGACGCACCCCCGCCGCCAGGAAACGTCCGTGGACGGTGGGTCCGTCGAGGGGCCAGCCGTCCACCTCGTGGCGCCAGTGGCAGAGCACGACGACGCCGTCCTCGGTCAGGCTCTCGCGGACCCGCTCGACCAGGCCGTCGAGCCCGGCCGCGCTGAGGAAGTAGCCGACCTCCGAGGCCACGACGAGGTCGAGCTCGCCGTCCGGCCAGTGCACCGGCACCGAGCCGTGCGAGACCGTGACGTGGTCGAGGGGGTCCAGACGCTGCCGGGCCCGGGCGACGGCGTGCTCGCTGCCGTCGACCACCAGCAGCCGGTCGCACCTCTCGGCCAGAGCGGCGGCGAGGGCGCCGGTGGAGCCTCCGACCTCGAGCCCGCGTCGGAAGCGCCGCCGTGGGAGTGAGGCGAGAAGCAGTGCCCGCTTGCGCTCCTCGTACCACCGGGAGTCCACGCCCCACGGGTCGTCGTCCTGCTCGTGCAGCCGGTCCAGGTCGCGCTGACCGGCCTCCAGGTCGCTCACCACGAGGGCTCCTCACCGGCCTGGCGACCGTCGAGGAGCATCCGCCCGAGGGCGGCCTGGTCCCGCTCGGCGTGGTGCTGGCGAACGTAGAGCGCGAGGTCGGCCACGCGGCGGGCGTGGTCGGGCTCGTGCGCGAGCGGACCCGGACCGAGCCCGTGCGCCACGCGGCGCGTGACCTCGTCGACGGCGTCCGCGACCACCTGCCGGACGCGCGCCGCGGTCAGCACGCCCGCGGCCCCGGCAGCCTCGCCGGCGTCGACCTCGGCAGCCGCGGCCACGAGGCCGGTGCGCGCGGCGGCCAGGGCGGCGTCGACGGCGCCGAGGTGCATCAGCGCGACCTGGTCGGGCTCACGCCGCTCGGCCTGGACCAGCAGCCGGCGCGCCAGGCCCACCGCGCCGCCGTACCAGACCGCGGCGACGCCGAGGCCGCCCCAGGCGAAGCCGTCGCGCTGCAGGTACCACCCCGGGGCTCCGACCGGCTCGGCCGGGACGCCGTCCATCTCGATCGTGGCGGTGACGACCTCGACCAGCCCGGTGGGCGACCACGCGTCGGCCTCGACGGACACGCCCGGGTGGCGCAGCGCCACGCGGAAGAGCCCGCGTGCCTCGTCGTCGACCCAGGCGGTGACCAGGGCGTGGCTGACCTGACCGGCGAGCGAGCACCACGGCTTGCGGCCGGTCAGGGCCCACCCGTCCGACGGCGTACGTCGGGCCTCGAGGCGGGCGCCCGGGCCCTCGGCGGCGTAGACGCCGTACGTCGCGGTCTCGTCGGTCTCGCCGGGATCCGGGCTCAGGCCGGCCTCGGCGAGGATGGCCAGCGCGTCCACGTGCGGCTCCAGGACGCGAGCGGCGGTCAGGTCGTGCGCCCCGATGCCGGCCAGGAGCCGCCAGCGCTCGAGCGTGTGGCCGTGACCGGGCTGCGGCAGTCGCGCTCCGACGCTGGCCGCCCAATCGACCAGCGCGTCCACGTCCCGGGTGGGTGGGCAGCTGCCCACCACGGCAGCGTTCTCGTCGACCCAGGTCTGGTTGCTCGGCTGCACCCGTGGCCGGTACCCCGCCGGCGCGGCTAGGTTCACGGTGAGGAGGAGCCCATGACCGACCGCCCCGTGATCCTGCACACCGCCCTCGACGCCACCGACGTCCGCGCCCTCGCGGAGTTCTACCGCGAGCTGCTCGGCGCGCGCTACCGCCCGGGCGACGAGCCACCGAGCGGCTCCAGCCCCGACGACGGGGACTGGCTGGTGCTCGTCGACGACCAGGGCCGCCGGGTGCTGGCCTTCCAGGAGGTCGCCGAGCTGGCGCGACCGACCTGGCCCTCGGACGAGGTGCCCAAGCAGATGCACCTGGACCTCCGGGTGCCGACCGCCGAGGCGCTGGAGCGGCACCGTCGCCGGGCCGAGGAGCTCGGCGCGACACTGCTCCTCGACCGCACCGCGGAGGAAGGTGAGCCGCTCTACGTGCTCGCCGACCCGGCCGGCCACCCGTTCTGCCTGCTGGTCAGCGCCGGGTGAGCGCTCCCGCCAGGGACCGGTACGTCGCACACGGACTGGTCCGTCGCGGCGAGACCTACCTGCTCCTGCGTCGCCGCGAGGGGCGCTACCTCGGAGGCCAGTGGGACATCCCCGGCGGGACCGTCGAGCCCGGCGAGACGCCCGCCGAGGCGGCAGCGCGGGAGTGCCGGGAGGAGGCCGGACTGCGCGCCACGGTCGGCCGCGAGGTGACGCACTTCGAGAACGCTGACACCGAGGGCCGCAACCTCGTCTTCCACACGATCACCTACGAGCTGCACGTCGTGGACGAGGACGTGGACGCCGAGGTCCGGCTCAGCGTCGACGAGCACGACGACTCCAGGTGGGTCACGTCGACGGAGGCGTCCGAGCTGCCGTTGGTGTGGCACGTCGCGCGGACGCTGGGCGAGGCGGGCGGGGCGCGACGCTGATCGCCCGCTCGGGACGCGGCTCAGGCTCGACGACCGGGTCGTCGTGACAACCTGCTCCCGTGCGCGCCGTGGAGCTGACCGACGTCGAGGGCGTGAGATGGCTCCCCGACGCCCCGTCCGGCATCGGCGCCCTGGTCCTGGCCGGGTCCAGCGGGCGGGTCGACTCGACCCGGGCCGAGCTCCTGGCCCGGCACGGCGTGCTCGCGGAGTCGATCCGGTGGTTCGGCGGCGCGGGGCAGCACGACGGCCCGTGGGAGATCCCGCTGGAGCTCTTTCTGGGCCGGGTCGAGCGGCTCGCCGAGGAGTGCGCCCGGGTGCTCGTGCTCGGTACGTCGTTCGGGGCCGAGGCGGCCCTCCTCACCGGCGCCCACAGCCCTCACGTCTCGACCGTGATCGCCTTCGCCCCGACCGACGTCGTCTGGGCCGGCGCACGACCGGACGGCACCATGACGTCCCACTGGACCCTGGGCGGCGTGCCCCTGCCGTACGTGCCGTTCGACGAGACGTGGGAGCAGGAGGACGAGGAGGTCCCGGCCTTCGTGGGTCTCTACGAGGCCAGCCGTCGATGCGCCCCGCAGCGGCTCGAGGCCGCCGGCATCCCGGTGGAGCGCATCGACCAGGTGCTGCTCGTGGCTGGAGGCGACGACCAGGTGTGGCCCGCGCTGTCGATGTCCGAGTCGATCCGGACGCGACGGGCCGAGCACGACCTGGACACCGTCGTCGTGTCCGACCCGACAGCCGGTCACCGCACGGTCCTCCCCGGTGAGCCGGTGGCGTCCGGAGGCCTGCGCATGCGACGGGGAGGCACGGAGGAAGCGGACCGGAGCCTGGGCGCCGCCGCGTGGAACCACCTGCTTCCGCTGCTGCATCTGGAGCAGTAGGAAGTCAGGCAGCGTCACACGCTCGTCGCGACGGGAAAGTCAGCCAAGAACTCCCCCGAGGCTCTGGTCCCCGCCGGCCTGGAGGAGTATACTCGAACACATGTTCGACTCGGTGGATTCGGCAGACCCGGTGCAGGTGCCGCCGGCGACGCAGGCAGCGCCGGGGACGACCGCGCCGGGCGTCGATGAGCTGCAGGCCCTGCTCGGCCGACTCGCGTCCTGTGACGGCTCTGGAGCCGACGAGGCCGGTCTGATCGACCTGCTCACGGCGCTCGAGCGGCTCAAGGGCGGGGCGGCGGCCGCGCAGGCCAGGGTGACGGCGACGCTCGACTCGAGCCGCTGCCGGGCCGAGGCCGCGCGCGACGTCCCCGCCCGCGACAGGTGTCGCGGGCTGGGCGCCGAGGTCGCTCTGGCCCGACGCGAGAGCCCGTCGCGCGGGGGGCGTCACCTCGGCATGGCCCGTGCCCTGGTCCGCGAGATGCCCCACACGCTGGAGGCGCTGACTCGTGGCGACATCACCGAGTACCGCGCCACCCTGGTCGTCAAGGAGACCGCCGTCCTCTCCCGCGAGCACCGCAAGACGGTCGACCGTCAGCTCGCCGGCACCCTGACCACCAAGGGTGACCGGGCCGTGGCGGCCGCCGCTCGCGCGATCGGCTACCGCCTCGATCCCGGCTCGGCCCTGCGCCGCACCCGCGGCGCCAACGCCGATCGGCACGTGACCCTGAGGCCTGCTCCCGACACGATGACCTACCTCACCGGCTTCGTCCCCGTGGCCCAGGGCGTTGCCTGCAAGGTCGCCCTCGAGCGGTACGCCGACGGCCTCCGAGCACAGGGCGACGAGCGCAGCCGGAGCCAGATCATGGCCGACGCCCTGGTCGAGCGGGTCACCGGTCAGGCCCGCGCCGACGCCACCCCCGTCGAGATCGCCCTGGTGATGACCGACCGCATGCTGCTCGAGGACGACCACTCACCCGCCCACCTCGACGGCTACGGGCCAGTCCCCGCCTCGCTGGCCCGCCGGATCGTGCGTGAAGCCGACCACGCCTGGCTCCGGCGCCTCTACACCACGCCCGACCGGTCGAGCCTCGTCGCCATGGACTCCCGTCGGCGCACGTTCACCGGTGGGCTGCGCCGCTTCCTGGTGCTTCGCGACCAGGTCTGCCGCACACCCTGGTGCGACGCCCCGATCCGCCACCTCGACCACGTCAGGTCCGACATCGAGGATGGCGAGACCTCCGCCGACAACGCCCAAGGGCTCTGCGAGTCGTGCAACTACACCAAGCAGATCGCGGGCTGGCTCGCCCGCAGCCTTGCGGACGAGCGCGGCTCACCTCACACGGTCGAGACCACGACACCGACCGGGCACCGGCATCGCAGCCACGCTCCCCCACCCACGCGCCGGGTCGACATCTTCACCGCGGTCGAGGAGAAGCTGCTCGAGCTGTTCGCGGCCTGACGTCTCGGCCGCGCCACGACCCCGGCCTGCGGCGCCTGCACGGGCGCGCGCGGCAGGACTACCCCGCGAGCTCGGCGAGAAGCGCGAAGCCGTGGTGGTCCACCGAGGCCGACGTGGCCGTCAGCAGCACCACCCCCGCACCCGCGCGGCGATCCAGTCCGAGCCAGCTGCGGAAACCGCCCGTGCCACCGTTGTGCCAGGTGACCTCGCGACCCTGGTGCCCGAGCGTGATCCACGCAGCCCCGATCCGGACCCGGGATCCCGAGAACGGCTCGACCGGGTCCAGGGCGGCGACGCCGGGGGCGCTCCCGTCCAGGAGCGCCGCCGTGAGGCGCGCGAGGTCGGTGACCGGCGCCCGTACGCCGCCCGCGGGCGCGACCGCCTCACCTGTCCACGGTTGCCGGGGCTGCCCGCGCCGGCTGCGCCCGCGCAGTGCGGTCGGTCGCAGCTCGGCCGGCGTGGCCGCGACGTACGTGCCCGGCAGGCCCACCGGCCGGGTGATCCGGTCGTGGACGAGCTCGGAGTAGGTGGTGTCGGCCGCCGCGGCGAGGGCGTGGCCGAGCAGCTCGAAGCCGAGGTTGGAGTAGCGCGGCCGTGGCCGCCCCACGGCCACGGCGCGGGCCTGCTCGAGCAGCTCCTCGAGGGTCTCGCCGTAGGGGTTGGTGCCGTGGCGCCACAGCCCGAGGGTCCGGCGCACGGGCCCGGCCGAGCGCGGCAGCCTGGGCAGCCCCGAACGGTGGGTGCTGATCGAGGCCAGGCGCACCCCGGCGGCCGGCGTCTGACCCAGCGGGAGGAGGTCACCCAGCCTCGTCGAGGCCCCGATCTCGCCACGGCTCACGGCCTCGGCGTACAGGAGGCCGGTGACGCCCTTGGAGACGGACCCGATCTCGAAGTCCGCCTCGAGCCCGGCCCCCAGGACCGCCACCGTGGTCCCGTCACCGGCACCCGCCGCGGAGACCAGCGCTACGGCGGCCACGGGGTGGCGAGGCCCGAGCAGCTCCCGGAGCCGGTCGGCCAGGGCGGCGTCGCCGTGCACCTGCCCGTGCCCGTGGCCAGGCGTCATCGCCGACGCCGAGGTCTGGGAGAAGCCTGGGCAGCTGTGTGCGTCACGAGTCGGCGTACCCGAGGCTCCCGGCGTCGACGACGCGTCACGGGGCAGAAGGACGGTCGTAGGTGAGGAAGATCGTGCCGCTCGCCAGCACCGTGTGCTCGACGAGCGTCCACGTCCGCGGCTCGAAGTCGACACTGCACCCGAGCAGCGGGATGCCGCGACCCAACGTCAGCGGCGCGAGCTTCAGCACGATCCGGTCGATCTCCCCGGACAACGAGCCGGCCAGCTCGCCGCCACCGACGAGCCAGATGTCGTTGCCCGGCTCTCCCTTCATCGCCCGCACTGTCGCAACTGGGTCGTCGGCGACCACCTCCACCGCAGGGTCGGGTGCGGCGGTGAGCGTCCGGGAGAACACCACGTGGCGCAGGTGCGGGTAGGCATCCGTGACACCCGCCGCCAGACCGATCTCGTAGCTCCGGCGTCCCTCCACCACCGTGTCGAACCGGTCACCGGGGCCGTCGACGCCGAGGGCGGCGCGTGCCGGGCCCGGCAGTGTCTCCGGGAAGTGCTCGACCAGGTGGGCGACGTAGTCCTCGCCGATCGGCCAGAAGCCGCCGGGGCCGCTCGGATCCCTGCCGTCGGGATCGGCGATGAAGCCGTCCAGGCTGGAGGCGATGACGTAGACAAGCTTGCGCACAGCTGAGCTCCTGGGACCGAGAGGAACGGCTCGGCAGGTTCCCGAGACGCACGGTCACCGTACAAGTCGGCACGGTCGACACCGGGACGTTCGGGAGCGACGCAGGGACCTCCGCCCATGTCGGGACGACGACCGGCGCAGCAGCCTGGGGTGGTGACCACGCCACCGGCAGCACCCTCGCTGGTCGCGGTCCGTGTCGGCACCTGGGTCTCGTACACGATGAGCGGCCTCACCGTGGTCACCTTCGGCCTCGCGCTGACGGCCGCGCCGGACGAGGTCGCCTACCCGTTCACCAGCGACGCCATCGCGGGCAAGTGGCCCGCTGACTACCTGTGGATGTACCCCGCGATGCTGCTGATGCTCCTCTTCGTGGTGTTCGTCGCGTGCGTCCACGAGCATGCGCCCCCGGCGCGCAACATCTTCAGCCTGGTCGCGCTCTGCCTCGCGGTCATCGCCGCAGCCGTGCTGCTCATCAACTACTTCGTGCAGGTCACCGTGATGCCACCGAGCCTGGAGAAGGGTCAGGTCGACGGCTTCGCGATGCTCACGATGTACAACCCGGACGGCGTCTTCATCGCGCTCGAGGAGCTCGGGTTCCTGCTGATGAGCCTGGCGCTCGCGGTGCTCGCTCCGGTGTTCGTGAGCGGGACCACGGTGGAGCGGGTGGTCCGCTGGCTCTTCGTCGCGGGCTTCGCGATCGCCGTGGTCGCGCTCGCCGTCGTCTCGGCGGCCCGCGGTGTCGACCGCGGCTACATCTTCGAGCTCATCGTGATCACGATCGTGTGGACGACGCTCATCATCGCCGGCCCGCTCGTGGCGCGGGTGCTGCGACGGCGCGAGCAGCTCGCCGGCTCCGCCCCCGACCAACCCGTCCCCCGTCGTCAGAGGGTCGTCCGCGGGGGTTGAGGACCGGGCTGGGTGCTGGCGGTCCGAAGTTCCCCGCTGGCGCTCCTCGCACCTCAACCACCGGGCGTCCAGCCGGCGTCAGGCGTAGTCGGCCCAGACCCGCTGCGCCTCGCCGTCGACGGTGACCTCACCGCCGTACGGGAGGATCCACTGCGGCCGCGTGTGGCCGAAGGGCACGCCGACCACGACCACCGCGTCGGGGTGGTAGCGGTGCACGGTCTCGATGGCCACGTCGCGCTGCTCGGCGCGGCGGGCCGCCCGCTCCCGCGGTGACGGCTGCACCTCGAAGCTCGAGGTCGGCGGTCGGCCCACGACCACGGCGTCGACGGCGGCGAGGATGCCGCGCTCGCCGAGGGAGCGCACGATCCACCCGAACTCGCGCGCCGGGATCAGCTCCTCGGACGACTCCAGCAGCAGCACGCCACCGGCCACGACCGACGGGTCGACCGGGAAGCGGCCCGCGGTGAGCAGCCACTGCAGCACCTCGACGCACCCGCCCCACGTGCGCCCGGTCACCGAGCGAGCCGGGCCGGCCCAGGTCCAGGGCTCGGTGGGCTCGCGGACGCCGTACGACGTCAGGGCGGCGGGGTCCTTCCAGTCCAGACCGAGGTCCTCGGACTCGCCCGGCTCGGTGACCTCCAGCCGCTCGCCGGTGAGCAGCGCCGCCCGCAGCGCCGCGACGTGCACCTCGTCCACCGCGGGTCCGGGGCCGAGCTGCACCTGGGTGGAGCCGCCGTAGAAGCCGGCCACGCCGTTGGTCCACAGCCAGTTGAGCAGGTTGGTGTTGTCGCTGTAGCCCAGGAACGGCTTGGGATCGGCGCGTACGACGGCCGGGTCGAGGTGCGGCACGACCGTGATCTGGTCCTCGCCACCGATCGTGGCCAGCACCGCGCGGATCGTGGGGTCGGCGAAGGCATCGTTCAGGTCGGCCGCCCGGTCGCGGGCGGACGCGTCCAGGCGACGCGTCGTGGGGTACTCGACCGGCACCAGGCCGGTGACCTCGGTCAGCCGGCGCATCGCCTGCTCGTGCACCTCGGGCGCGAAGCCCGGCGCGGCGAACGACGGCGACAGCACCGCGACCCGGTCACCGGGTGCAGCCTTGGGCGGGTGGACGAGCCGAGAAGTCATCGGGTCAGGCTAGGCCACGCGGTCAGGCGAGCAGCTCCGCGATCGACCGCACTTCCTCGGCGGAGTGCAGGCTCAGCAGCAGCGTGGTCACGCCCGTCTCCTCCCACTGCGCGACCTTCTCCTTCACCTCGCCCGCGGTGCCGATGATGTGCATGTCCTCGACCAGCTCGTCGGGGATCAGCGCGGTCGCCCGGTCCTTCTCGCCCGACAGGTAGAGCTTCTGCACCTCGCCGGCGAGCTCCTCGTAGCCCATCCGCACGAAGACCTGGTTGTGGAAGTTGGCCTCCTTGGCCCCCATCCCGCCCATGTAGAGCGACACGTAGGGCTTCATCGCGTCGACGGCCTGCTGCTTCTCCGCGGCGTCGGCGACGACCTGGAGGTGGCAGGTGGCGGCGATCTCGAAGTCCTCGCGGGTACGTCGGGCGCCGGGCCGCGCGAAGCCCTCGTCGAGCCACGGCGCGTACATCGCGGCCGAGCGCGGGGTGTAGAAGATCGGGATCCAGCCGTCGGCGATCTCGGCCGTCTGCGCGACGTTCTTCGGCCCCTCCGCCCCCAGCCAGATCGGGAGGTCGGCCCGCAGCGGGTGCACGATCGGCTTCAGCGGCTTGCCCAGCCCGGTCGCGCCCTCGCCGACGTACGGCAGTGGGTGGTGCGGGCCGTCGTTGGTCACCGGCGCCTCACGGGCCAGCACCTGGCGGATGATGTGGATGACCTCGCGGGTGCGGGCCAGCGGCTTGCTGAACGGCGCGCCGTACCAGCCCTCCACCACCTGCGGGCCGCTCACACCCATGCCGAGCACGACCCGGCCGCCGCTGAGGTGGTCGAGGGTGAGCGCGTGCATGGCGATCGAGGCCGGCGAGCGGCCCGACATCTGCACGATCGAGGTGCCCAGGCGCAGCCGGCTCGTCTCACGCCCCCACCACGTGAGCGGGGTGAAGGCGTCGGAGCCCCAGGCCTCCGCGGTGAAGAGGGCGTCGAAGCCCGACTCCTCGGCGGCCGCCACGAGCTCGCCGACGCCCGCGGGCGGCTGCGCGCCCCAGTAACCCAGCTGCAGTCCCAGTTTCATGGCCACACTCTGGCAGATCGCTTGCCCCGAACATAGAACGTGTTCTAGTTTCGGTCCATGCCCCGCACCCTCTCCGCCCCGGTCACGGTCGCGTTCGACTACACCCGCTCCACGGGGCCCGTGCTGGGCCGTTTCCTGACCGGGCTCCGCGACGGCGTGGTCGTCGGCGGACGCACCTCCGACGGTCGGGTGGTCGTGCCTCCCCCGGAGTTCGACCCCGTGACCCACCGGGCGGTCGAGGACTTCGTCGAGGTCTCCGACACCGGCACCGTGACCTCGTGGACCTGGGTGCCCGAGCCGGTCGCCGGCCAGCCGCTCGACCGGCCGTTCGCGTTCGCGCTGGTCACCCTCGACGGGGCCGACGTCCCGCTGCTGCACGCGCTCGACGCGGCCTCCCCCGAGGAGGTCGTCACCGGCATGCGGGTGCAGGTGCGCTGGGCCGACGAGCGGGTCGGAGCGATCACCGACATCTCCTGTTTCGAGCCGGTCTCGGCAGGCTCGACCACCGGGGTCTCGGCAGGCTCGACCACCGGGGTCCCGGCAGGCTCGACCACCGGGGTCCCGGCAGGCTCGACCACCAGGGTCCCGGCAGGCTCGACCACCAGGGTCCCGGCAGGCTCGACCACCAGGGTCCCGGCAGGCTCGACCACCAGGGTCTCGGCAGGCTCGACCAGCGGGGAGCCGGTCACCATGGTGGTCACGCCCACCGCCCTCGACTACGTGTACGCCGCCTCGCCCGAGGAGTCCGCGTTCTACCGCGGTCTGGCCGAGGGCCGGATCGTCGGGCAGCGCTGCCCCACCTGCCACAAGGTCTACGTGCCCCCGCGCAGCGCCTGCCCCGCCGACGGCACGCCCACCACCGACGAGGTCGAGCTCTCCCACACCGGCACGGTGACGACGTTCTGCATCGTCAACGTGCCGTTCCTGGGCCAGCGGATCACGCCTCCCTACGTCTCGGCGTACGTGCTGCTCGACGGCGCCGACATCGCGTTCCTCCACCTGATCCTCGATCTCCCGGCCGAGGAGGTCCGGATGGGCATGCGGGTCTCGGCGGTCTGGAAGCCCCGCGAGGAGTGGGGCACCACGATCGAGAACATCAGCCACTTCGCGCCGGCCGACGAGCCCGACGCGCACTACGACACCTACCGACAGCACCTGTGATCTCGGCAGGCTCGATCAACGAAAGAGTGGACATGAGGGACGTCGCGGTCGTGGGGTTCGCCCAGCGGCAGATGAAGGAGTTCGACGGGTCGCCGACGTGCGTGGAGCTGCTGGTCCCGCTGTTCGCCGAGTGCTACGCACAGACCGGCTGGACCCGCCGGGACGTGGGCTTCTGGTGCTCGGGGTCCTCCGACTACCTGGCGGGTCGCTCGTTCTCGTTCGTGCAGGCCGTCGACGCGATCGGGGTGATCCCGCCGGTCAACGAGTCGCACGTCGAGATGGACCTCGCCTGGGCGATGTACGAGGCCTGGCTGAAGATCCAGACCGGCGAGGTCGACACCGCGCTGGTCTACGCCTTCGGCAAGAGCTCGGCCGGCGTGCTGCGCCGCACCCTGAGCCTCCAGCTCGACCCCTACACGATGACGCCGCTGTGGCCCGACACCGTCTCCCTCGCCGGTCTCCAGGCCCGCGCCGGGATCGACGCCGGGCTCTGGGACGAGCGGGGCATGGCCGAGGTCGCCAACCGGTCGCTCACCGACGCCGAGAAGAACGAGTACGCCGTGCGTCAGGGCGGCTCGTCGGTCGAGGAGCTGCTGGCCCGCCCGGTGTACGCCGACCCCCTGCGCAAGCACGACTGCGCCCCGGTCACCGACGGTGCGGCCGCCCTCGTGCTGGCCGCGGGCGACCGGGCCCGCGACGTACGTGACCGGCCCGCGTGGATCTCCGGCCTGGCCCACGTGGTCGACCCGATGAGCATGGGCACCCGCGACCTCACCCGCTCCCCGTCCACCGCTGCGGCCGGTCGAGCCGCGGGCGTCGACGGCGTCGAGGTCGCCGAGCTGCACGCGCCGTTCAGCCACCAGGAGCTCGTGCTGCGCCGCGAGCTCGGCCTGGCCGACGACGTCCGCATCAACCCCTCGGGCGGCGCGCTGGTGAGCAACCCGATGTTCTCCGCCGGCGGGATCCGCGTCGGCGAGGCCGCGACCCGGATCTGGTCGGGCGAGGCCTCGCGGACGCTGGCGCACGCCACCTCGGGGCCGGCGCTGCAGCAGAACCTCGTGTGCGTCCTGGACGTCTCGGCAGGCTCGACGACCGGGCAGACAGGCTCGACGACCGGACAGGCAGGCTCGACGACCGGGCAGGCAGGCTCGACAACCGGGCCCAAGGGCTCGACCACCGGAGGAGCCCGATGAGCAAGCAGCCCGCCGCCGTCATCGGCATCGGCCAGACCCACCACCGAGCCAAGCGCGAGGACGTCTCGATGGCCGGCCTCTGCCGGGAGGCCATCGACCGGGCCCTCGAGGACGCCGGGCTGACCCTCGACGAGGTCGACGCGATCGTCGTCGGCAAGGCCCCCGACCTGTTCGAGGGCGTGATGATGCCCGAGCTCTTCCTCGCCGAGGCCCTCGGCGCCGTGGGCAAGCCGCTGCTGCGGGTGCACACCGCCGGCTCGGTCGGCGGCTCCACCGCGATCGTGGCCGCCTCGCTCGTGCAGGCCGGAGTGCACCGCACGGTGCTGACCGTGGCCTACGAGAAGCAGTCGGAGTCCAACGCCATGTGGGCACTGTCGGTGCCGGTGCCGTTCAACATGCCCGTGCACGCGGGCGCCGGCGGCTACTTCGCGCCCCACGTCCGCTCCTACATCCGGCGCTCCGGCGCCCCCTCGCACGTGGGCGCCGTCGTGGCGGCCAAGGACCGCCAGAACGCGCTGAAGAACCCCTACGCCCACCTGCGCAACCCCGACACCACCGTCGAGAGCGTGCTCGCCTCGCAGATGCTCTGGGACCCGATCCGCTACGACGAGACCTGCCCCTCCTCCGACGGGGCCTGCGCGATGGTCATCGCCTCCGAGGACGTCGCGGCGTCCTCGCCCAACCCGGCGTGGATCCACGGCACCGTCATGCGTTCGGAGGCCACCTCGGCCGCCGAGCGCGACCAGGTCAACCCGCAGGCCTCCCGCGACGCCGCGGCCGCGCTGTGGAAGCAGGCCGGCATCACCGACCCGCTCCAGGAGATCGACGCCGCAGAGATCTACGTGCCGTTCTCGTGGTTCGAGCCGATGTGGCTGGAGTCGCTCGGCTTCGCCGAGGAGGGCACGGGGTGGCAGCTCACCGAGTCGGGCGGCACCGCGATGGACGGCGTCCTCCCGGTCAACTGCTCGGGCGGCGTGCTGTCGTCCAACCCGATCGGCGCCTCAGGAATGCTCCGCTTCGGCGAGGCCGCCCTCCAGGTGCGGGGCGCGGCCGGCGAGCACCAGGTCGACGGCGTACGTCGGGCGCTCGGCCACGCCTACGGCGGCGGCTCCCAGTTCTTCGCCATGTGGGTGGTCGGGGCGGAGAAGCCGGGCAACTGAGCCGCCCGTAGATTGGCCCGCATGATCGAGCTCCGCACCCCTGCCCAGATCGAGGAGATGCGCCCGGCCGGGCGCTTCGTGGCCTCGGTGATCACCGCGCTGGCGGAGAAGGCCGACGTCGGGGTCAACCTGCTCGAGCTCGACGAGCTGGCCCACCGGATGATCCGCGAGCAGGGCGCGGAGTCCTGCTACATCGACTACCACCCCTCCTTCGGCGCCTCACCGTTCGGCAAGGTGCTGTGCACCTCGGTCAACGACGCCGTCCTGCACGGCCTCCCGCACGACTACACGCTCGCCGACGGCGACCTGCTCAGCGTCGACTTCGCGGTCAGCGTCGACGGCTGGGTCGCCGACTCGGCGTACTCCGTGGTCGTCGGCACGCCCCGCCAGGAGGATCTCGACCTGATCGAGGTCACCGACCGCGCCCTGGCGGCCGGCATCGAGCAGGCCGTGCCCGGCAACCGGCTCGGCGACATCTCCCACGCGATCGGCTCGGTCGCGCGCGAGGCGGGTCTCGGCGTCAACCTGCAGTTCGGCGGCCACGGAGTCGGCCGCACGATGCACGGCGATCCGCACATCGCCAACGACGGTCGCCCGGGGCGGGGCTTCAAGATCAAGCCCGGCCTGGTCATCGCGATCGAGCCGTGGTTCCTGCACACCACCGACGAGATCTTCATCGACAAGGACGGCTGGACGATCAAGAGCCAGGACGGCTCCCGGGGTGCCCACATGGAGCACACCGTGGCCATCACCGCGGACGGCCCGCTCGTCCTCACCGCCCGCGACTGAGGCGGACGGCGAGGATCAGCGGGGGTCTCAGCCGTAGCGGACCTGCAGGTCCTTGATGCCGTTGATCCACGCGTGCCGCAACCGGCGTGGCTCGGCCAGCTTGGTGATGTCGGGGGCGTGGTCGGCCAACGCGTTGAACACCAGGCGCACCTCCTGGCGCGCCAGGTTGGCGCCGATGCAGTAGTGGGCGCCGTGGCCGCCGAACCCGACGTGAGGGTTCGGATCGCGGGTGATGTCGAACGTGAAGGGGTCCTCGAAGACGTCCTCGTCGAAGTTCGCGCTGGCGTAGAGCAGCCCCACCCGCTGGCCCTTCGTGACCAGCACGTCGCCCACCGTCACGTCGACGAGGGCGGTGCGCTGGAAGGACAGCACCGGGGTCGCCCAGCGGACGACCTCGTCGACCATCGTCTCCGGGCGCTCCTTCTTCCACAGCTCCCACTGCTCGGGGTGGTCGAGGAAGGCGTTCATGCCGTGGGTGATCGCGTTGCGGGTCGTCTCGTTGCCGGCGACCGTGAGGAGGATGACGAAGAAGCCGAACTCGTCGTCGGTGAGCCCACGGCCGTCCTTGTCGGCGTTGACCAGCTTGGTCACGATGTCGTCGCGCGGGTTGGCCTTGCGGTCGGCGGCCAGCGCCATCGCGTAGCCGAGGATCTCGGCCGCGGCGACGTCCGGCTCCCCCTCGATGTCGGGGTCGTCGGAGGCCAGCATCTGGTTGGACCAGGTGAAGAGCTTGAGCCGGTCCTCCTGCGGCACCCCGATCAGGTCGGCGATCGCCTGGAGCGGCAGCTCGGCGGCCACCTCCTCGACGAAGTTCCCCTCGCCGCGGGCCACGGCGTCCTTGACGATCTGCACCGACCGGGTGCCCATGACCTCCTCGAGGGCGTTGATCGCGCGGGGGGTGAAGCCACGGCTGACGATCTGCCGGGTCGCCGTGTGCTCGGGGGCGTCCTGGTTGATCATGATCGCGCGCTGCATCTCGACCTGCTCGCGCTCGATCCCCTCGGTGAAGCGGATGATCGCGCCGTTCTCGTACGTCGAGAAGTCCTTGCTGTTCTTCGAGACCGCCGCGACGTCGGCGTGCTTGCTCACCGCGTAGAAGCCGGTGCCCGACTCCTCCGCCATGCCGTCGAAGGCTCCCGGCGCCTGCTCGACCCAGTGCACCGGCGCCGTACGTCGCAGCGCGAGGAACTGGTCGTGAGGCACGCTCTCCTCGTTGAGGAACGGGTCGGTGGGGTCGAACCCCGTGCGGATCTCGGCCTGCTGGGCCTGGTCGGCCGGCTCGGTCGTTGCGGTCACGAGGGCTTCCTTCGATTGCCTGGACTGGAACACGTTCTACTCGCAGACTACATACTATCGGTATATCAGGAAAGGGTTTCGTCTCGCCTTTTCCGACGCGGCTTGTGAGCAACAAGAACGTGTTCTAGTTTTCTCCCATGGGCACCCCGGTCATCATCGACGCCGTCCGCACTCCCCTCGGCAAGCGCAACGGCTGGCTCGCCGGGGTGCATCCAGCCACCCTGCTCGGCTACGTGCAGGTCGAGGTCCTGCGCCGGGCCGGGGTCGACCCCGCCCTGGTCGAGCAGGTGGTCGGCGGCTGCGTGACCCAGGCGGGCGAGCAGTCCAACGACATGGTCCGCCGCGCCTGGCTGCACGCAGGACTCCCCCAGCACACCGGCGCCACCGCGATCGACGCCCAGTGCGGCTCGGGTCAGCAGTCGGCCCACCTCGTGCACGACATGATCGCCGCCGGGACCATCGACGTCGGCATCGCCTGCGGCGTCGAGGCCATGTCCCGCGTCCCGCTCGGCGGCAACGTGCCCCCCGGGCTGGGCGACCCGCGGCCCGACGACTGGACCATCGACCTGCCCAACCAGTTCGAGGCGGCCGACCGGATCGCGCACCACCGTGGCCTGACCCGCGCCGACCTCGAGGAGCTGGGCCTGGCCTCGCAGCGCAAGGCCCGGGTCGCCGTCGACGAGGGCCGCTTCAAGCGCGAGATCGCCCCGATCGAGGCCCCGGTGCTCGACGCCGAGGGCGCACCGACCGGCGAGACGCGCGTGGTCGACACCGACCAGGGGCTGCGCGAGACCACGCTCGAGGGCCTCGCCCGGCTGCGCAGCGTGCTGCCCGACGGCCTGCACACCGCCGGCACGTCCTCGCAGATCTCCGACGGCGCCTCCGCGGTGCTGATCATGGACGTGGACCGGGCCCGGGCCCTGGGGCTCACCCCCCGCGCCCGCATCGTCACGCACTGCCTGGTCGGCTCCGATCCCTACTTCCACCTCGACGGACCGGTCGAGGCGACCCGCAGGGTGCTCGACCGCTCCGGCATGAGCATCGGCGACCTCGACCTCTTCGAGGTCAACGAGGCCTTCGCCTCGGTCGTGCTGTCGTGGGCCGGCCAGCACCGCCCGGACCTCGACAGGGTCAACGTCAACGGCGGCGCGATCGCGCTCGGCCACCCCGTCGGCTCCACCGGCACCCGCCTGATCACCACGGCCCTGCACGAGCTCGAGCGCCGGGACGCTGCGACGGCGCTGATCTCCATGTGCGCCGGGGGCGCGATGGCCACCGGCACGATCATCGAGCGCGTCTGAGCGGACGGCTCAGCCGCCGGGGACGTAGCCGGGGGGCGGCGCCCACTGCCCGCTGTCCCGCAGGTGGGAGTAGATGTCGTACTCGGGCCGGAAGTACTCCTCCAGCTCCGCGCGCAGGGCCGCGGTGATCTCCGGCTCGTTCCGCTCGCTGGAGATGTTGTCGGTGCTGATGTCGACGTCCTTGCCGATCTTCTCGTCCAGCCACCCCTGCCACACCTCGGGCCGCTCGAGCGCGAAGAGCCGGTCGACCCCGATGTCCATCCGGTCGCTCATCGCGATGAAGCGAGCGGGGCGTCCCCGGACCTTCCGCTTGCGGGTCAGGTAGTCGCGGGTGAACTCCTCGAAGCTCTGCTCCCCCGTGAAGCGCTTCGAGCCCTCCTCGGCGAGCGCGGGGCGTCGCCGGTAGCGCCACCACGACTCCAGCCACTCCACCGGCTCCCGGAAGAGCGAGACGACCTCGTAGTCCTTGCGGTGGTAGCCGCCCTTGCGCAGCAGCGGGACCATCAGCTCGTGGAACTGGGCACAGTTGAGGTGCTTGAGCTTGGGGTTGATCCGCAGCACCACCTCCGCCTGGCCCGCAGCAGAGCGCACCAGTGACGTCGAGGCGCACTTGGGCATGGACAACATGACGAACCCGTGGGCGGGCAGGGCGAGCACGGCCCCACCGTAGCCCTCCGAGACGGAGCACCCGGCACCACCGGATATCGTCCGACCCATGAGCCGGATCGGACGCGTGTGCCTGCTGGCGATGATCCCGCTCAACCTGGTGCTGATCGTGTGGGTGTGGTTCGGCCGCGTCGCGTTCGGGGTCGGCGGGTGGTTCCTGCTGATCTACCTGATCACCGTGGTGCCCGCCCTGCTGCTCGGGCTGCTGGCCACCACGGTCCTGGCCTACACCCAGCGGGACCGGCCGCGGCGGCTGACGACCGGTCAGGCATGGGCGCACGTGGGCGTGTGGGTGGGGATGTTCGGCTTCGGGCTGTTCAGCCCCGACTTCGGCGACACCGCCGACAGCGAGCTGTCGATGCTGACCCAGGTCTTCGGTCGCTCCGACACCCTGCTCGGTCTCAGCTACGACCTGACGATCGGCTTCGGGGTCCTCGCGGTCGTCGCGTGGATCGTGCTGACGGGGCTGCTCGTCTTCGCCCGGCAGGACGAGCCAGCCGAGCCGGCGTACGCCGCATGAGCGCCCCCGAGCCCCGGCGCCCGCGGCACCTGATGGACCCCGACGCCCCTCGCCGGGCCCCCGACCCGGGCGCGGTGGCCCGGCTGGAGCGGGTGCAGAAGTGGGTGCTCTCGGCGCTCGTGGTGACCACGATCCTGCACCTCTCGGCCGGGCTCGCCATCGCCTCGGCCTTCGTCGACCCCGACCGCGTGGACGCGATCGTCGGGCTCAACGTCGTGGCCGGTCTCTTCGGGGTCGTCGCCGTGGCCGCGGGGCTGACCATCCACAAGCGGTCCCTGGCGAGCCCCTGGCTGGCGCTCGGGCTGCTGCCCGGAGTGATCGGGCTGGTGCTGGTCCTGCGCTGACCCGGGCTCAGGCCTCGATCAGCGGCTGCTCGGGGCGACCCTGCGGGACGTCCCGGGTGGGGACCGCCCTCGGGGGCGGCTGCGCCGCGGGGAGGGTGAACGAGAAGACCGTTCCCGCGCCCGGGACGCTCTCCACCCAGATCCGCCCGCCGTGGGCCTCGACGATGTGCCGGGTGATCGTCAGGCCGAGCCCGGCCCCGCCTCCCCTCGCCTGGTCCTCGAACGGGTCGACCTGGTGGAAGCGGTCGAACACCTGGTCCAGCTGGTCGGCGGGGATGCCGCGGCCCTGGTCGCGCACGCTGACCTCGACCTCGTCGCCGACGACGGCGGCGTCGAGCACGATCGGGGTGCCCGCCGGCGCGAACTTCAGGGCATTGCCCACGAGGTTGATCAGGGCCTGGATGACCCTGTCCCCGTCGCACCAGACCTCGACGTCCGCGTGCTCGACGACCACGCCGACACCCTTGGCCCGGGCGATCTGCTCCAGCGAGTCGGCGACCTCGTCCATCAGCGCCCTGAGGTCGCAGGTGCGGGGCACGACACCGAACGTGCCGGTCTTGAACCGCTCGAGGTCCATCACGTCGTCCACGATCCGCGAGAGCCGTTGGGTCCCTCGGGCCGCCACGGCCACCACCCGCTGCCCATGGGGGGTGAGCTCTCCCCCGTCACCGTCCTCGAGCAGCTCCAGGGACCCACGGATCGCGGTCAACGGGGTGCGCAGCTCGTGGCTGACCGCGCTGAGGAAGGCGTACTTCATCGCCTCCAGCTGGCGGTGCCGCTCGGTGATCAGCGTCACCTCCTCGGTGCGCTCGGCGATGCGGCGCTCCAGCTCGAAGCGCCAGTGGTGGGCGCGCCTGGTGCTGAAGAGCTGACGTACCCCGGTGAGGGTCAGCACCGTGGCCGCCAAGCCCCCCGCGACCGAGTCCTCCAGCCACCAGACCACGGAGACGCCCAGCGCGGCGAGCGCGGCGAGGTCCGGCAGCACCGCTGCCCACGTGCCGGAGAAGCGCCGCTGGAGCAGGCGGGACTCGGTGGTGAACGTCATGCTGCCCAGGGCCGAGAGGCCCAGGAAGAGCGGGGCGGCGACGAAGGCGACCGCGACCAGGCCCTGGGTGTAGTCGGTGCCACGGACGACCGAGAGCGCGTAGCCGTTGTCCGCGACCGAGAAGACCAGGAAGGTCATGCCCAGGAGCGCCACGTCCACACGCGTGTCCCCGATGCTGCGCAGCATCAGGATCAGGACCAGGCAGGCGAGGAGCAGGTCGGTGACGGGATAGACGAGGAGGATGAGTGCGTCGCGGGCGGAGGCGCCGCCGATGACCTCGCGGAAGACGAAGACCTGGCTGGCCAGGATGACCGAGGCGCCCAGGACCGCGGCGTCGAGGAGCACCGGCCCGAGGGAGGCGCGCAGCCCGCGCGTCACGGGGTAGAGGACCAGCCCGAGCGATCCCGGGACGAGCGCTGCGAGGTAGAGGAAGTCGGCGAGGGACAGGATCGGCGGGGTGCCCGCGGCACTGGCGAAGAACAGCCACAGGATGTCGCCTGCGGCGAACAGCGCGACCATGGCTCCGAGCATCAACCAGCTCGCGCGGAGCCGGCCCCCGCTGTGCCGGGCCGCGACCACGCAGCAGCCGGCAGCCAGCAGGTCGGCGAGGACCGCGAGGTTGTCGACGTTGACCCACCCGAGGGCCGGGGTCCAGCCGCCGTAGCTCATCGTCACTGCCAGGACGAGCAGGAGCAGGGCGACGCCGCACGCGGGCACGATCACGCGGGCAGGCGCTGGTCGCATGGGGGCTCCTGGGGGGATGTCGCCCGGGCGTCCGGGGAGACGATCCCAGTTTCACAAACCCCCGTTCACCCTGTCAGCCGTTCGGGCCAACCCGGTAGACGCGCCAGGGCTGGCGCCTGGACCGGTTGCCGGAGGTGTCGACCGCGATCAGCTTCACGCCGTAGCGGCCGCGCCGCACCGGGAGCTTGCGCGACCAGGAGGTCGTGCGGGCGCGGGGGTTGGCCAGCCGCACGGTGTGGCGCCGGAAGGCACCCCAGCGACCGTTCCCGCGCAGCCAGCGCCCGGTCGCCTCGTTGCGCACCGCGACCTTGACGGTCTTGACCCCGCCGTTGTCGGTGGCCTTGCCGGTGAGCCGGAGCGCCCGGCCGCGCGCCCGGCCGCGGAACGAGACCCCAGGAGCGCTGCGGTCGGACGCGGGGGTCCGCGACCCGGCCACGCTCAGCACCTCACCGCTCGAGGGAGCAAGGGTCAACGAGCTGGTGGAGGACCCGTTGAGCCGCCGCATCGACCGGCCCAGCGGCACGGTGACGCTCCGGCCCGTCGGGTTGACCACGGACATCCCGTTGGCGAAGCGACGTACGTAGGCACCGGAGCCCTGTCGCTGCATCGCCCCCGACGGGGCGCCCAGCCCCTTGGGCATCTGGTAGGGCACGTTGGTGCCGAGCACCCCCGCGCGGTCGCGCGAGCGGGTGAAGGCGAAGAACGAGCGCCCGCTGGCGCCCATCAGGAAGCTCGCCATCGCGTACCCCTGCCACTGTGCCGCCTGCGCGGACGACGCGGAGGCCCACAGCTTGGTGGTGAAGAGCCCTACGACCCCGGCTGCCTCGAGGTCGCGGACCACGTCCACGTTGCGGACCCAGTCGGCCGCGGAGGGGAAGGCACCCGCCGAGGACCACGCACCCCGGAGGAAGTCCTCCATCTGCACCGACGGCATCTGCAGCGCGGCGGCCCTGGACCGGGCCTGGTCGCTCTGCCAGTAGCGGTAGGCGTTCTCGACGACGTTGCCGCTGAAGGACAGGCCGGGGCTGGCGTTGCGGATCGAGGAGGCCAGCTGCACCATCTGGTTCTGGTACTCCGGCTGGGTGTACTGGCGACCGGTAGCGGGGTTCTTCGGCAGCGAGGACACGAAGCCCCTCGAGAAGATGCCGAGGGTCAGCATGTCCATCAGGCACCCGTCGAAGCCACCGCGGCGGGCCCGGTCGACGCAGAGGTTGCGGGCACGGGCGCGCCAGGCCGAGCTGGAGGACTCCATCAGGGTCGTCCCCCACCCGGTCGCGGTGATCCGGCGACCGGAGGTGTCGTGCGCGAAGGCGTTCTCGCCCAGGCCCGAGGTCTCGCCGCTGCTGGCCAACGTGGCGTTCGCGTAGGCCAGCAGCGAGATGTCGCCGTTGACCGAGCGCATCGTGCCGGCGTGGCGGCCGAGCGCGACCGGCATGGCCACCACGATGTCGTTCGCCCGGGCCAGGTCGCGGGCCTGGGCGGCGCTGTAGTCGTGGCTCGCGCTCATGTACGCCGGGCTCCAGGTCAGCGCCACGCCCCCGGGGAGCCGGGGCGCCGTGCCGTCGACGGCGCGAGCCGGCGCAGGAGAAGGAGCAGGCGCGCCGGCGACCGCGGGCGCCGCGGTGGGGACCAGCAGTGCGGTGGCGGTCGCCGTGGCGACCAGCGTCGTGGCGAGGCGCGGCAGCCGTCGTCGGTCAGAGGTGTGCAGGGCGCGCAGGAGCAGGGCGTGGTACGTGCTGGGCATGGTCTTCTCGCTCACGGAAGGTGACGGGGGCGGCGGGACACACGCACCCGAGACGGGGCACGCTTCGCCTTTACCCTAACCAGATCGGGTACTGGGGCGGGCATCGGCGTCGCATGCCCCACCGCTACCCAGAGCGAGCCCGGGTATGCCGATCTCAGGCCAGGTCCTGGAGCCGTCCGATCATCGGGATGCTCGGGAACGGCTCGCTGCGGATCCGGTCGAGCAGCGCCTCGGCGTAGACCGGGACGTCGTCGGGGGTCAGCAGTCCCTCGATGGCGTCCAGCATCGTCGGGGAGGGGAAACGCTCGTTCTGGACCTTCTCGAGCAGCGCGGTGAGCAGCTCGGCCCGGACGTCGTAGTCGTCGGTGCGTGCCATCGTGTCCTCCTGGTGGGTGTGGCCGGGGTGTGGCCGGCGTCTGAGAGCGAGTCAGTCGAGCAGGGTGCCCAGCGGCCCCAGATCGAGGTTGAGGTCCTCCACGGAGAGGTCGAACTGCTCCCGCAGCTGGAGCATCGCCTCCTCCAGGCGCATCAGCCCGAGGCCGAGCTGCTCGACCTGCTCGTCGGCGAGGTCGCCCTCGTCGACGCGACGGATCGCCTGGCGCTCCATCAGCTGGCGCACGAGCTCGATGATCGTGAGCACGAGGCGCATCAGGTCGCGCTGCACCGACTCGGGGTCGGTCTCGAGCCGGTGGGGCAGGCGGCCGGGCTGCGTCATCGCGGGACCATCTCCGCCCGCACCGAGGCGATCAGCGCGTGCAGCCTGATCTGCACCAGGTCGACCCCGGCCAACGAGACCACCAGGTCGCCGGAGACCACCACGCCGGCCCCGAGCAGCCGGTCGAGCAGGTCGACCAGCGCGACCGGCTGCAGCTGCGCGCCGGGCTGCCGGCGTACGTCGGGTGGGGCGGGAGCGGGCGCGGCCGCGAGCGTGCTCACGTCGTCTCCAGCGTGGCGAACGAGTACGGCGGCCACGGCCCGCCCACCTCGACGCGGACATGGTCGTGCGCGCCCGCGAGCCGGTCGACCGCCGCGCGGAACGCCTCGACCCGCTCGTCGGCCACGAGGTAGGTGCCGTTGAGGATCATCTCGCCGAGGTGGCCGCTCAACCGCTTGTCCTGGGCCGCGAGGAGCCGGCCCGTCACGACGTGCTCGTGCAGCGCCTCGTGCAGGTCGCGGGCGATCGCCGCGTCGGCCTCGGCGCCGGCCGCCTTGTGCTGCGTCGCCGCGCGTCGCTGCAGGAGGTAGGCCCGGCCCGCTCCGGCGGAGGTGTCACCCCGGGCCGCTGGGAGCGGCGTCGGCTCGGGTGCGGGTGCCGGGTCGGCGTACGCCTTGACGCTCCACTCGCTGCACCCCTCGATACGGTCCAGCGCGCTGGTCGCCTGCTCCTCCCAGCGGTCCAGCTGGGCGGCCAGCGAGGCCTCCTCGACGAAGATCGTGGCCAGCCGCAGCGGCGCGGTCGGCGCTCGTGCGGCGGTGGCCCGGGCCACGGTGTCGTGGGCGACCGCCACACGCTCCAGCCAGGCCAGGTCCTCGAGGTTGCGGCGCAGCCCCTCCTCGCCGAACTCGGCCAGGTCGACCTCGCTCACGACCGCCACCAGCGGGCCGCGGTCGACCAGCCTCAGCGGCGCTCGGTCGATCCCGGTCTGCCCGGCGAGGTCCTCGGGGGTCAGCCCCCGCGAGATGGCGTAGGTGTAGAGCCCCCTCCCGGCCACGGGGCCGGTCACGAACCCGACTCCAGCTCGGCCAGCCGCTCCTTGAGCTGCCGGTTCTCGTCCTCGAGGTCCTGGCCGGCCCGACGGCTGCTCAGCATCGGGTCGTTCTCCCACCAGTCGATGCCCATCTCCTTGGCCTTGTCGACCGAGGCCACCAGGAGCCGGATCTTGATCGTCAGCAGCTCGATGTCGAGCAGGTTCACCTTGATGTCGCCGGCGATGACGATGCCCTTGTCGAGCACCCGCTCGAGGATGTCCGCGAGGTCGGCCGGCGCCCGCCGCTCGGGCGCCCGCTCGTAGCCGCCGCGTGCGGTCACGGAGCCGTTCTGCTCGGTCACCGTCCGCCCCCGTCGCCGGCCTTGCCACGGACGTAGCGGCTCACCCGCTGGTAGCCGACCAGGTCGCCGTCCTCGTCCACCTCCACGCGGTACGTCGCCAGGAGGTCGGTCGAGTCGGGGATGCGCCGGCTCTCGACCACCTCCAGCTCGACCTGCCAGCCCTCGTCGGTGCGCTCGATGCCGATCACGCACTCCGGCACCCGCCCGGTCAGCGCCGAGAGCTGCTCGACCGCCGAGCGGGCCACCTGCATGGCCTTCGGTCGCTTCGGTGTCGACGCCTGGCGGGACGCCGCCCGCTTCGCCGGTGCCTTCTTCACCGACGACTTCTTCGCCGTGCTCTTCCTGGGGGTCTCGGACGAGGAACCCTTCGCGTCGTTGTCCTCGGAGGTGGGGGTGGCAGCCATGGGTCACTGTCCTCTCGGTGGTGCGGGTCGGCGTCGGCTCTCCAGGAGGCGGGCCACGAGCTGGTCCTCGAGGTGCTCGGCCTCCTCCTCGGAGAGCGCGCCGGAGGTCCGGAGCTCTTCGATCTGCTCCAGCTCCCGGCGGATGGCGCCCGGGTCGTAGTACTGGCGCTCGGCCTCCTGGCGCACCTGCTCGGCCACCCAGATGGTCCCGCGCACGGGAGCCATCGGCAGCGTCAGCAGCCCGGTCAGGAAGCCCACGGGTCAGTGCTCCGGCACGAAGTCGTAGGCGGCGGTCGGTCCGACCAGGCTCAGCCGGGCCCGCCCGTCGTACGCCGCGGCGAGCTGCTCGGCGACCTCCTCGAGCTCGCCCTGCCGGTCGGTGGTCACGAGCACCGCGACGTCGAGCAGCGCGTCCATGCCCGAGGCCTCCCGGACCACGTGCCGCTCCGCCAGGGGCAGGACGGCGCCGAGGATCCGGTCGGCGTCGACCGCCCGGTGACGGTCGACGGCCTGGGCCACCAGCTCGCCCAGCCGGATCCGCTCGTAGTGCGAGGCGTCCTCGCTGACGCCCACGGTCGACTCGCGCAGCCGGGCGATCTCCGGGTCGGAGCGCACGATCTCCGCCAGCAGCGCGTCGAGCACGTAGCGGGCGCGCAGGGTGAGCTGGACCCGACCGGTGAGCTCGTCGAGCAGCGCAGCGAAGTGCTCCTCCTGCGGACCCAGCAGCTCCTCGACGACCGTCTCCTCGTCACGGACCACGGAGCCGAAGCGCAACGGCAGCACCGGCCCGTGGGCCGCCATCGCGTTGAGCACGGCGCTGTGGGCCACGAGGTCACGGCGACGGCCGAGCGCCCGCTCGTCGTCGACCGGCTCGACCAGGGCGCCCAGCTGACCGACCACGACGAGCCGTGCCGCTGCGCCGAGTCCCTCGACGCCCTCGAGGGCCTCGAGGGAGGCCTCGGCCGGGACGATGCCGTAGACGTAGCGCGCGGTGGGCTCCTGGAGCGTCACGTCGGCGGTCGAGGCGACGGCCGCACCGCTCACGAGCTTCGCGACGACGACGAGGACCGCCGCGAGCGCGACGACGAGGACGACGACGACCGCGCCGGACGCCGCTGCTTGGTGTCCTCCTCGTCCTCGTCATCGTCGTCGTCCGAGGAACCGGTCAACGCGTTCTTGGCGGCCCCGAGCACCCCCGAGGTCTTGCCGCGGGCCCCGCCCTCGGTCAGTCCCTCCAGCATCTCGGGGAGGTCCTTGCCGCCCCGGTCGTAGAGGTCGAGGCGGTTGGTGGCCTCGGCGAAGCGCAGGTAGGTGTCGACGCTGGCGATCACGATCCGGGCGTCGATGGTGAGGATCTCGATGCCGATCACGGAGACCCGGACGTAGGCATCGATCACCAGGCCCTTGTCGAGGATCACCTCGATCACGTCGGCGAGGCCGCTGGGGGCCGGCCGGTCGAGGTACCCGCCCTGGCGGGGTGCGGTGGCGACTGTCATCTTTCTCTACCTTCCTGAGCGAGAGCTGCGTCGGTTGCGGGCGGAGCGCCGGCGTGGCTTCTCCTCCGGTTCGTCCTCGTCGACGGGTTCGTCGTCCTCGGGCTCTTCGTCGTCCTCGTCCTCTTCCTCGCCCTCGGGCTCCTCCTCGGGCTCGTCCTCAGGCTCGTCCTCCTCCTCCGGCTCCTCGTCCTCGAGCTCGTCCTCGGGCTCGTCCTCCTCCTCCGGCTCCTCGTACTCGTCCTCGGGCTCCTCCTCGGCGTCGTCCTCCTCGGCCTCGGGCTCCTCCTCCTCCTCCTCGTACTCGTCCTCGGGCTCGTCGTCCTCGGGCTCGTCGTCCTCGTACTCGTCCTCGGGCTCGTCCTCACTCGTCCTCGGGCTCGTCGTCCTCGGCTCGTCGTCCTCGTCGGCGTCCTCGGGCTCCTCGTCGTACTCGCCCTCGGGCTCCTCGGACCCCTCGTCGCCCTCCTGCTCCTGCTCCTCCTCCACGACCTCGTCGTGGTCGCGCTCGACCTCGCTGTCGTGGATCTCGCCGCGCCAGCCCTCGAGCTCGTCCTGGTCCAGGATCGAGCGGGTCATCACATGACGGCGGAAGTGCTTGAGCTCCAGCCGGGCCCGGCGACCCTGGGCCCGCCACAGGTTGCCGGTGCGCTCGAAGAGGCCCTGGGGGTAGTACTCGAGCACGATCAGGATCCGGGTCAGGTTGGGCGCGAGCTCGTGGAAGGTGACCGCACCGTCGACGTGGCCCTTCTCGCCCTTGGACCGCCAGATGATCCGGTCGTTGGGGACCTGGTCGATGATCTTCGCCTGCCAGGTCCGGTGGCTCCAGAACACCTGGGCCTTGAAGGTCAAGGTGGTGTCGTTCTCCTGGTCGACGTCCTCCACCTTCTTCATGAAGCCCGAGAAGTCCTGGAACTGGGTCCACTGGTTGTAGGCCACGTCGATCGGGACGCCGACGTCGATCGACTCGATGATGTTGGTCGACTTGGTCGCCTTCTCATCGCTCTTCCCGCTGCCGCTGCCTCCGCCGCCGGGCAGCACCGAGGCGACCTTGTCCTTGACCGACCCCAGGCCGCCCTTGAGCGCGCCGCCGACCGGGTTGTCGCCCTTCGCGGCCGCCTTCGTCCCCTCACCGGCCACCTTGCCGAGGATCCCGCCGCCGTCGGCGATCGAGCCCAGCGAGTCGGTGGCGTCGTCGAGGCGTTGACTCACGCTGTCCAGGGCCTTGTCGCCCAGTGCCTTGACCATGTCCTGCAGCTCGTCCTTGAGCCGATCGAACGGGAGCTCCTCGACCAGGGACTTCAGCCCGGAACCCTTGCCCTCAGAGGTGTCGTTGTCGTGCGCCATGGCTCAGCCCTCCTCAGGACTTGCTCGTGGACCGGCTCGACGAGCTGGTCCTCCGGTTGCCGGACCGGCTCGCGGCCGGGTTCTGACGGGCCGAGCCGCTCGTCCTGCTGGAGGACCGTCCGGAGGACGACGACTTCTTGGCCGGGGCCTTCTTGGCCGGCGACTTCTTGGCCGCCGACGACTTCTTGGCGGGAGCCTTCTTCGCGGCCGACTTCGTGGCCGGGGCCTTCTTGGCGGCCGACTGCTTCGCTGGGGCCTTCTTCGCGGCCGACTTCTTGGCCGGGGCCTTCTTGGCGGCCGACTGCTTCGCTGGAGCCTTCTTGGCCGCCGACTTCTTGGCCGCCGACTTCTTGGCCGGGGCCTTCTTGGCCGGGGCCTTCTTCGCGACCGACTTCTTGGCCGCCGACTTCTTGGCCGGCGCCTTGCCGGTGCGCGATCTCCTGGAGGGGGCCTTCCTGGCCGGCGCCTCGTCCTCGTCCTCGGCCTCGTCCTCGGGCTCCTGGTCCTCGTCGGCCTCGTCCTCGGGCTCCTGCTCGTCGTCGGCCTCGTCCTCGGGCTCCTGGTCCTCGTCGGCCTCGTCCTCGGGCTCCTGCTCGTCGTCGGCCTCGTCCTCGGGCTCCTGGTCCTCCTCGGCCTCGTCCTCGGGCTCCTGCGTCCTCGTCGGCCTCGTCCTCGGGCTCCTGGTCCTCCTCGGCCTCGTCCTCGGGCTCCTGGTCCTCCTCGGCCTCGTCCTCGGGCTCCTGGTCCTCCTCGGACTCGTCCTCGTCCTCATCGGCGTCGTCCGCGGCCTCCTCGAGCTCGCCCGCGAGACCGCGCAGCCCGTCCGTACGGTCACGCAGCGAGTCGCTGACCAGGTCCATCCGCGAGCTGAGCGTGGCCAGGGCGGCCGACTTCGCGGCCTCCAGCAGCTTTCCGCGGATCTTCTCGTCGAGCTCGGCGAGGTCCGGGTTGCTGTCGATCAGTCCCTGCACCTGGCGCAGCAGCGCCCGGGGGTTGGTCGCGATCCGTTGACCCACCAGCATGCTGCCGAGCGAGATCGCCATCTTCATCCGCTTCGACCGCCCCAGCAGGTATCCGCTGGCCATGGCTGCCGCTACGCGTCCTTCGTTGGACATGCTTCCCTCGTTCCTCCCGAGCGGAACGTCTCCCGTGTAGACGTCTCCCGTCGCCCACCCACCTGTGCCCTGGATCACACGATGCAAACCTCAAGATCGGCGACGGGCCGCGCTCGGACGTGCCTCAGCGGGGGTGCACAGCCACCAGGTGACCGAGAACCAACCTGATCTGTCGACGCGGTTGCCGCTGGGCGGAGCCGGCTCAGCCGTCGGTGGTGGCGTACTTCCCGCGGAAGAAGAGCAGCGGTTCGGCCGCGTCGGCCTCGACCAGGTCGAGCACCCGCCCGATCACGACGTAGTGGTCACCGGCCTCGTGCACGGCGTGGACGGCGCAGTCGACGTGACCGAGCCCGCCTTCCAGGACCGGCGAGCCGGACTCCGCCGAGGGGTGCCACGCGACGCCGGCGAACTTGTCGTTGCCCCGACTGGCCATCTGGTTGGAGACCTCGGCCTGGTCGGCGGCCAGGAAGTTCACGCAGAAGCGTCCGGCTCGCTGCATCAGCGGCCAGGCACGGGAGGTCCGAGCGGGCACGAAGAGCACCAGCGGCGGGTCGAGCGAGACGCTGGAGAACGACTGGCAGGTCATCCCGACCGGCTCGCCGCTGCTGAGCGCCGTGACGACCGTGACGCCGGAGGCGAAGCGGCCCAGGACGTCGCGGAAGCGCCGAGCGGCCTCGACCGCAGCCGGGTCGTCGCCGTGGACGGTGGTGCCCTCCCCGGGGCGCCACTCGACGTCGAAGTCGGCGTCGCCGAGCCAGGACTGGATGAGCTCGGGGCTGGGCCAGGTGTCCCGGGCGTCGGGGCTCATCCCCTCCGGGATCTCGTCGCTCGCCGGGGTGGGGGGACGCGAGGTCATGGACCCCATGGTTTCACTGCGACCCGGCGCCGAAGTCGTGGCCCCAGTAGGAGACCGCCGTGGACTCCCGCGCCACCCAGCGGGCGTCGTCGACCATCAGGCCGTCGGTGCCGACCTCGATGTCGAAGCCGCCGGGCGACTTCACGTAGAAGGAGATCATCTGGTCGTTCATGTGCCGCCCCAACGTGGCCGACAGCGGCGCACCGTGCTTGCGCACCCGCTCCAGCGCCCGGCCCACGTCGTCGAGCGCGTCGACCTCGAGCATCACGTGGACGCACTTGCTGGGGTTGGGCATCGGCAGGAACGCCAGCGAGTGGTGGCGCGGATTGACGCCGAGGAAGCGCAGCCAGACCTTGGAGCCGGGCTCCTTGCCGACGAACTCCCCCGGCATGCTCATCGAGTCGCGCAGCCGGAAGCCCAGCACGTCGGTGTAGAAGCGCAGCGCCTCCACGTCGTCGAGCACCGGCAGCACGATGTGGCCCATGCCCTGGTCGCCGGTCACGAACGTCGCGGCGTACGGCGTCACGACCGGTCGCGACTCGTAGGTGATGCCGTGGAAGAGCTCGAAGACGTTGTCCCAGGGGTCCGAGAAGCGGACCAGCTCCTGGACGCGGCGCTCGGCCAGCTCGGCGGTCGTCCCCTCGCTGAACTCCACGCCCGCCTTGGACAGGTGCTCGCGCGCCTCCTGCAGGGCGGCGTGGTCGGCGAGCTCCCAGCCGACGCACTCCAGCCGGTCGACGTCGGACGGCACGACCACGAGCCGGGCCGAGACCTGGTCGATCCGCCAGTACTGGTGCGTGGGGTCGGGCCCGCGCCCCGCGGCGAGCCCGAGCACCTTGCCGGCGAACGTCGTCCACTGGTCGAGGTCGGTCGAGGCCACGCGCACGTAGCCCATGGACCGGATGTCGATCGTCACTGCTGCGGCCTCTCGGTGTGTCGGGCGAGGAAGGCGGTGGTGATCTCGCGAAACTCCTCGGCGGCCTCGATCTGCGCCCAGTGCCCGCAGCGCGGGAAGACATGCAGCTGCGCCTTCGGGATCAGCTTGAGCGCGGCCATCGCCCCGTCGAGCGGGTTGACTCGGTCCTCGCGGCCCCAGGTGAGCAGCGTGTGCTGGCGCAACCGGTGGGCCTCGCGCCACAGCATGCCGTCCTCGGCGGTCTCGGGGTTCCAGAACGACATGCCCATCGAGGCCATCGCCTCCTGGGCGCCGGGGGCCGTGGCGGCGGCGTACCGCTGCTCGACGAGCTCGTCGGTGACCAGGGCCTGGTCGACGACCATGGTGGAGATGAACGCGCGCAGCGCCTCCCGCGTGGGGTCGGCGCTGAACTCCATCAGCCGCTGCACCCCCTCGGTGGGGTCGGCGTGGAAGAGGTTGAGCGAGAGCCCGCCGGGACCCATCAGCACCAGCCGGCCCACCCGGTCGGGGTGGCTCAGCGCGAGGCGGACCGCCGTACCGCCACCGAGGCTGTTGCCGAGCAGGTGGACGCGCCCGATGCCGAGCTCGTCGAGCAGCCGCACCACGTGCTCGGCGGAGTGGCGGTAGTAGTTGCCGACCACGGGGGGCTTGTCGGAGGTGCCGAAGCCGGGCTGGTCGACCAGGAGGGTGCGGAAGCTCGTGGCGAAGCCCGGCAGGGCGGACCCGAAGTTCGACCAGGCCGAGGCGCCCGGGCCGCCGCCGTGCAGCATCACCAGGGGCAGCCCGCCGCCGACCTCCGTGACCTCCCCCGCCTCGTGGTAGCCGAGGGTGAGGGCACCGATCCCGGCCGAACGGTGCGTCGAGTCGTGGGTGAGCGGCATCGGTCAGTACATCCCCGGGTCGACCTTGTGCCCGAACTCGTGGGCGCCGAACATCTGCAGGGCGCGCTCGGGGTCGTTGGCGGCGTGCACCCGGCCGGCGTGGGCGTCGCGCCAGGCCCGCTGCAGGTAGGTGCCGTTGGCCAGGGCCCGTCCACCGGAGGCCTCGAAGAGCTCGTCGATCGCGTCGATCGCGCGTTGGCTGCCCAGGACCTGGTCGCGGCGGACCTTGAGCCGGGTGCGCAGCGGGATCCTCTCGCCCCTGGCGACGAAGTCCTGCTCCTCGCGGATGTTGTTGACCAGCAGCGCCCAGGCCGCGTCGATCTCGGAGGAGGCACGGGCGATCCGGACCATGGAGAACGGGTCCTTGGACGCCTTCTCCCCCAGGTAGGCCGCCCGGCTGCGCTGCTGCTGCATCTCGACGTGCTCGGCGTAGGCGCCCATGGCCATGCCGATGATCGGCGTGGTGATGGTCCCGGTGAAGATCGAGTGGAAGGGCAGCTTGTAGAGGTCGGAGGTGTTCTGCTCCTGGCCCGGGCCGCGGCACTGGCCGGTCTCGCCCATGCTGAGCGTGAAGGCCTCGGGGATGAACGCGTCCTCGACCACGATGTCGTTGGAGCCCGTGCCGCTCAGCCCGACCATGTGCCAGACGTCGATGATCGTGTACTTCTCGCGCGGGACCATGAAGGTCTTGAAGTCGATCACGTTGCCGTCGCCGTCGAAGACCAGCCCGCCCAGCAGGACCCACGAGCAGTGGTCGCAGCCCGAGGAGAAGCTCCACTTGCCCGACAGCACGTAGCCGCCGTCGGTCACCGTGGCCTTGCCGGTGGGGGCGTACGACGAGCTCAGCCGGGTGCCGGTGTCCTCGCCCCAGACGGCCTGCTGGGCCTCGTCCGCGAAGAGCGCGACCTGCCAGGGGTGGACGCCGACCACGCTGGAGACCCAGCCGGTCGAGCCGCACGCCGAGGCGATGTCCCGCACGGCGGTGTAGAAGGTGACGGGGTCGGCCTCGTGGCCGTCGAAGCGGCGGGGCTGGAGCAGCTTGAAGAATCCCGTCTCCTCCAGCTCCTTGATCGAGGCCTCCGGGACCACCCGCAACCGCTCGGCCTCGTCGGCCCGGTCGCGCAGGGTCGGCAGGAGGTCACGGACTCCGTCAAGAACAGCGTGAGACATGCGGGTTCTCCTGTCTGGGGGTGGCACCACCGCAATACTAGAACACGTTCTTGTTTTGGACCAGGACGCGGCCCTCCAGGGTCGCCGCGGGGATCGTTTGCGACTCCCTGCCGGAAAGCCCTTCATCGGTCGCCGCCGTGCGCATACCCTGAGGTCCCACAGCACTCTGAGAAGGACGTCACGTGCTCCGCTGCCTGACCCGTCTTGCCGCCGTCACCGCCGGCGGCGCTCTCGGGGTGCTCGGCACCCTCGCTCCGGCCCAGGCCGACGAGCAGATCACCATCCGCGGGGCGGGCTTCCCCGAGACCCGGACCGCCCAGCTCACCCTGGTCGGCTGCGACTCGCTCTACGACCGCACCGAGGAGACCCTCGCGCCCTTCATCGGCAAGGGCCCCGCGCGGGCGCCGATGGGCGAGCGGAGCCTGGGCTACGACCTCGGCGGCGGCAACGCCGTGGGCTCGCTGCACTACGTCGACTCGATGGTCGGCACCACCACGGCCGCCCTGTCGGTCCACGCCGCCGAGGGGGCCGACGGGGTCGCCTACGCCGGCTTCCAGGACCTCTCCGACGCCGGCACCACCCGGCTCTGGATCGGGCGGGCACCGCTGAGCGCGCCTCCCGGAGCCTGGGCCGCGGTCGAGGCCACGCAGCTGACCTACACCTGGACCCAGTACGACATGGTCACCCACGTCCCGGTCCCGACCGCGGCGCCGGCGATGCCCTCCACGGTCGCGGCCTTCGCCCTCGGCCACGGGGGCGACGGCGCCGGTTTCTACACCATCGGCTTCGGCTGCGACGGCTCCGCGTTCAACATGGACGCCTGGCAGATCGGCGGTCCCACCGGCACCCGCCGCTACGACCTCGAGGGGCTCGACACCACCACCTCCATCGAGGGCTCGGCCCACGAGGTGCGCCCGGGCGAGGAGGTCCGGCTGACCGGCCGGCTCCGCCTCGGCCGCGGTGACCGGATGCGCAGCGGCACGCTGATGCTGGAGTCGCGTCCGGCCGGCGGGGGTCAGTTCCGCGTCGAGCAGGTCGTCGACGCCGACGCCGAGGCCGGCGACCCGACGGTCGTCGTACGCCCCGCCAGCTCGACCGTCTACCGCTTCCGCTTCGCCGGTCGGCCGATGTCGGAGGCCAGCGAGTCATCGCTGTTCGTGGTCACCGTGGTCGCCGGCCAGGAGGAGCCGCCGGCGCTCCCGGACCTCCCGGCGCCGGAGAAGGACCCGACGCCGGCGCCGACCCCCTCCTCGTCTCCCCCGCCCTCCCAGCCGAGCGAGGCGCCCCCGGCGCCCGAGCCCGCCCCGGACCCGACGCCCAGCCAGACGCCTGAGGAGACCCCCAGCGAGAGCCCGGACGCCTCGGACGGGTCCTCGACCGACGTCCCGCAGGAGCCGACGACCGGCGCTCCCTCCGGGGCTCCCGCCGCCGGCGGCGGCTCCTAGCCGGTCGGGGCTCACCGTGGGCAGGCACCCCGTCCGCGTCTACCGGCACGACGAGCTGGTGGCCGCCGACCCGACCGCGGGCATGACGCGCGAGCGCGCCTTCGAGCTGCCCGCGCTGTGGGCCGGCCGGGTGACCACCGCACCCGGCGCGGTCTCCGGGTGGCACCACCACGACCGCAACGAGAGCAGCCTCTACGTCGTCTCCGGCCTGCTGCGCCTGGAGTTCGAGGGGTACGACGGCCACGTGGACGCGGGGCCCGGCGACTTCGTGCACGTGCCGGCGTTCACCGTGCACCGCGAGAGCAACCCGACCGACCAGCCGTCGGTGGCCGTCATCGCCCGCGCGGGCGGCGGGATCCCCACGGTCAACGTGGAGACGGCCCCGCCGCCGCACGGTTCCTGACCGCGGCGTAGCCCTCAGGCAGCGATCCTCGTTGGGCCGGTCATGACACGCATCGTGCTCGCGGTCCTGCTGGCCCTGACCCCACTCCTCTGGGGCGGCGGGTCGGCCCCCGGTGCGTCGGCCAACGGCGCGTCGGCCCCCGGTGCGTCGGCCAACGCCACCGCGAGCCCGGCCTCCCGACCCGCCGGCCCGGTGCTGACCGTGCCTGCGCGCCGGCTCCGCGCCGCGACGACGTGCCCCAGCAGGGCCCGGCTGCGCGCGGCGCGCGGCGTGGTGCTCCTGGTGCACGGGACCGGGGAGAAGAAGGAGGAGACCTGGTCCTGGAGCTACGAACCGGCGTTGAGGGCCGACGGCTTCGCCACCTGCGCGGTCCAGCTGCCCGACCACGGGCTGGGCGACCTCGACGTGGCCGCGCAGTACGTCGTCGTGGGGATCCGCAAGGCCTCCCGCCGGGCCGGGGGCCGGATCGCCGTGGTGGGGCACAGCCAGGGCGGCGCGCTCCCGGTGTGGGCGCTGAAGTTCTGGCCCGACCTCCCGGCGAGGGTGAGCGACGTGATCAGCCTGGCCGGGCCCTTCAACGGCACCCAGCTCGCCAACGAGCTGTGCACGCCCGGCCGGTGCGCCCCGCTCGCGTGGCAGCTGCGGCGAGGGTCCGACCACGTGGCCGCCCTGCGCCACGCACCGCTGCCGAAGCGGGCGGCGATCACCTCGATCTCGACCAGGTACGACGAGATCGTGCGGCCGCAGCCGCACGCGTCACGGCTCGGCGGCGCCCGCAACGTGATGCTCCAGGACGTCTGCGCCCAGGACCCCTCCGAGCACGGGATCATCCTGGGCGACCCGGTCGCCTACGCGCTGACCCTCGACGCGCTGACGCACCGGGGCCCGGCCCGCCCCGCCCGGCTGCCGGCCGACACCTGCGAGCAGTACTTCATCCCGCACGGCGACCCCTTCGGCTCCTACGTGTTCCTCCAGGGGGTCGCCCGCTTCGCCACCGGCCTGACCGATCCGCGCCGCTGGGTGGACGCCGAGCCGCCCGTGCCGGCGTACGCCCGTCGCTGGGTCCGCTGACGCGTGGGTCCGCCGAGCACGACGAGGTGGCAGCAGCCCGCCTGGCTCGTCTGAGGACGCCTCCGTGGCCGCCGCCGCCGCGCGCTCGACGCGGTCGCGGTGAGCGGCCCAGTCGTACGCCGCGTCGGGCAGGGCATCGAAGCCACGGCTGCGGCCGATCGCGCCGTCGAGGTCCTCGCGCAGGATGTCCGCGTGTCCGGCGTGCCGGGCTGTGTCGACGAGCACGTGCACCAGCATCTGGTGCAGCGTGACCCGCTGCTGCCCCTCCGGCCACCACGGCACGGTGCCGGTGTCGCCCAGGTCGTGGGCGTCGAAGGTCTCCGCGGCGTGCGCCCACGCCGCGCGGTAGAGGCCGACGACGTCGGAGCGGCTGTCGTCGGGGCCGACCCAGAGGTCGTCGTTGGGGTCGTGGCCGGGAGCGTCCCAGGGCAGCTGCACCCCGTGGGGCCGGCCGAAGGTGTCACCGAAGTAGGCCAGCTCCCAGCAGGCCAGGTGTTGCACGATCCCGAGCAGGTTGGTCCCGGTGCGGGTGAGCGGACGTCGTACGTCGTGCTCGGAGCAGGCCGTCCAGCTTCCACAGCACGGCGTCGCGCGCCCACTGGAGCTGCTGGACGAGCTCGAGCTTGAGGTCGGTCGCGTCGGCCATGACCACACCCTGCCACCGCACGCGCGTGACCGCTGCGCGCCTAGACCTCCGCGCGTCGACGGCCTTCCTGGATCTGCTCGATCTTGGCGCGCATGCCGTTGACCACGAAGAGGTGGGTCCGCCGCTGCGTCGTCACCGCCAGGCGAGGTCGCAGGCCGCCCCCGAAGAAGTGCCGCAGGTCGCGGCCGGTGCGGCTGACGTCGGTGAGGTCGCGCAGCGGCAGCGAGACCGCGTCACCACCCAGGCTCGCGTCGAAGCCGTGCGGCTCGAAGAGCAGCCGCTGGTCGGTGAGGTAGAGGTGACCGCCGGTGGCGCGCTGGCTGCTCTGGGTGTGGTTGGCCGCCCACCTGTGCCCGAGGGTCTCCCCCGGCTGCAGCGGCGACTTCGGCTGCTTCACGCGCACATGATGGCAGAGCGGTCGGCAGCCGAGCGGTCCCGCGGGCGGACGGCGCTCCACATGTTCTAATCGGGGCGAACGCGTCCGCCCCGAGAGCACCGAAGGTCCCACGATGAGCATCACTCCGGTCGGGTCGAGATCGGGACAGCTCCCCGCGATGCCACCCGTGGTCTACGTCCCCACGACCGACGAGGCCGAGCCCGGCTTCCGCCAGGTCCTGATGCACACGATGGGCGACGGGCGGACGGCGCTGTTCGTCTACTCCGCCATCGACCGGCTGTTCTCGTTCTACCGACCCGGCAACGCCTGGATCGTGTGTGACGTCGCCACGCTCCAGCGCATCCACGACGAGACTCCCTACGACCTGCTGTTCGTCGACCAGGACCCCGGTCTGGAGCCCGACCCAGAGGCCGGTCACGGCGGCTCGGAGGAGACGGCATGAGCGCCCTCGACGTCGACCTCGGCGTCCTCGCCGACATCGCCGCCCGGCTGGCTGCGGGGGCCGACCACCTCGAGACGGCTGCCGACTCGGCCCCCAGCGCCGTCGACGCCGGTCCGATGACTCCCGTCATCTCGGCGATGCTCAGCCAGATCACCCACAGCGCCGGCAACGTCAGCACCACGATGAGCGCTGCGTCCGAGATCGTGCAGACCTGCCGCGCCTACTACCAGCGCACCGACGCCGACGTCGCCTCGAGCCTCGCGGCGATCCAGCGCGACATGGGGTCGCAGCCATGAGCATCGACACCCAGATCGAGGGCTCGCCCGGCAGCGTCGAGACGGCCGCCACCTGGCTGCGCAACGACCTGGCCACCGGGCTGGACAGCTCCGCCGAGGTCCTCAACGGGGCTCGCCGCTCTGCCGAGGCCTCCTGGGAAGGCGCTGCCGGCGCCGAGATGGCCACCACGATGACCTCCGCCCGCACGGCCACCGACGACCTCGAGCAGGCCGCCCGCACGATGGCCACCGACCTGGAGGCCTTCGCCACCGCGCTGCGGCGCTGTCAGACCGACATGGCCGACGTACGTCGGGTGGCCGCGGCCGCGGGGCTCTCGGTGAGCGGCTTCGTCGTCCAGCACCCGGGCGAGGGGCCGGCCCGGCCGCCGGACGGCTTCACCGGCACCGACGCCGAGGTGGACGCGCACAACCGGCGCGTCGCGGCCTACGACGCCCACCAGGACCTGCTGCGGGCCTACAACGCGGCGCAGACCGAGGCGGCACGGGTCGACCGGGCCTACGAGACCGCCTGCCGCGCGCTCCAGGACGACTACACCGTCAGCGAGCACGCCTCCTGGCTGACCACCACCGGGGAGATCATCGGTGACGGCACCGCCGGGGCCTGGAGCGACGTGCTCAAGCGCCAGCAGTCCCGGCTGCTCACGCAGGCGGAGTCCCTGCTGGACGACGCGGCGCGCGCCGTCGAGGACATGCAGGCCCACCCCGAGCGCTACCTCAAGCGCCGCTGGTTCTTCTTCGAGACCGTCGACGCCGACCGGGTGCTGGCCGACCGCCTGGCCATCCAGGGCAAGCTCGACGAGGCGACCGACCTGATCGACCGCAGCGCGGCCCTCGACGACGTACGCGGTCCCGGTCGCCTGACCACCGCCGGCCGGGCGCTGGGCGCGATCGGGCTCGGCCTCGGGGTCTACAACGACTACCAGGAGGGCGAGAGCGGGACCCAGATCGTGGTGTCGCAGGGCGGTTCGTTCCTGGCCGGTGCCGGCACGGGCGCCGCCGTCGGGGCCGCCGTGGGCTCGGTGGTGCCGGTCGCCGGCACCGCGGTGGGTGCGGTGGTGGGCGGCGTGGTCGGCGCAGGGGTCTCGATCTTCGCCGACGGGGCGATCGACTCGATGTTCGAGAACGGCCCCGACGTGGGCGCCGCGCTCAGCGAGGGCTGGGGGGCCGTCGAGGACACCGGCGGCGCCATCGCCGACGGGGTCTCGGGAGCCGCCGAGACCGTGGGCGGCTGGTTCAGCTGACGGTCCCCGACCTCCCCACGACACCCGTCCCCCGGTCGTGGCGGGCGCGTGAGGTGCGCCTGCACCTCGCGATCGCCGTCGCGGCGGGCGCCGGCGCCTACGCGCTGCACCGGCAGGACCTCCCCGACGGCCAGCTGTTCTTCCGCTCGATCGTGTGGTTCACGGTGCTGGCCGCGGTGGTCAGCCTGGTGTACGTCGTCAGCGTGCTGGCGGTGCGCCGCTTCCCGACCGCTCGCGAGGCCCGGCTCGACGGGCGCCCGGCGGTGCTGCTCGCGACCTGGGCGGGCCCGTGGTGGCTGACCACGGCGCTCGACGCGGGTCTGCTCGGGCTGACCGGCCTCTGGGTCGTCCTGGCCTGGACCAGCCACGTCCCCGACCGGCTGCTGCTGGTGGTGCTCGCACTGGTGCCCTTCGCCTGGTTCACGGGTCGGTGGGTCGTCCGCGGAATCGGGCGGTGCCGCCGCGAGGCCCTCTGGGTGACCGACGACGAGATCGTGCACGACTCCGAGCGCGGCCGCTCGCGGGTCGACCGCGCCGACGTGGTCCGGGTGCAGGGATGGGACGACGCCGACGGAGCCTCGACCGACGTCGTCGCCGTGATCTCGCGGGTGGCGGCCAGGCGGGCGTTCGGGCCCCGGCTGCTGACCCTGAACCGGAGCCCGCGGTCGGCCACCCGGACCAGCATCGAGACGACCCGGATGGCGCACCCCGCGCCCGCGATCGCCGACTGGCTCAGCGGTCAGCCAGACCTCGTAGCCGGTTTCGACGCGCCCTCGCAGGCTCGGTCACGACTTGCTCAACCTGCGCGGAGCGCTCTCTTGTCGGCCCCTCGCCCTTCAGCATCAGCGCGATGTCGATCAGCTGGTCCTCCTGGCCGCCGATCAGCTTGCGGCGACCGGCCTCCAGCAGGATCTTCGCGCCGCTGACGCCGTAGCGGTCGGCGGCGTTGCCGGCGTGCTTGAGGAACGAGGAGTAGACGCCGGCGTAGCCCATCATCAGCGTCATCCGGTCGAGCCGGCACTCCTCGGGCATGGCCGGTCGGATCACGTCCTCGGAGGCATCGACGACCTGGAGGAAGTCGACGCCGGTGCGCCAGCCGAGCTTGTCGCAGACCCCGATGAACGCCTCGAGCGGCGTGTTGCCCGCGCCGGCGCCGAAGCGACGTACGGAGCCGTCGATCTGGGTGGCGCCCGCGCGGGCCGCGATCACGGTGTTGGCGACGCCGAGGCCGAGGTTCTCGTGGCCGTGGAAGCCGACGTCGGCCACGTCGCCGATCTCCGCGACGACCGCGGAGACCCGGTCGGCGGTCTGCTCCATGACGAGCGCGCCGGCGGAGTCGACGACGTAGACGCACTGGCAGCCGGCGTCGACCATGATCCGCGCCTGCCGGGCCAGCACCTCAGGAGGCTGGGTGTGGCTCATCATCAGGAAGCCCACGGTCTCCAGGCCCAGCTCGCGGGCCAGCCCGAAGTGCTGTCCGGAGGTGTCGGCCTCGGTGCAGTGGGTGGCGATCCGGCAGATCTGACCACCGTTGTCCTGGGCGGCGCGGATGTCGTCCTTGGTGCCGACGCCCGGCAGCATCAGGAAGGCGATCCTGGCGGTCTTCGCAGTCTCGGCCGCGATCCTGATCAGCTCCTGCTCGGGGGTGCGGGAGAAGCCGTAGTTGAACGAGGAGCCCCCCAGCCCGTCGCCGTGGGTGACCTCGATGACCGGGATGCCCGAGGCGTCGAGCGCCTCGACGATGTCGCGCACCTCCTGCCCGGTGAACTGGTGCCGCTTGTGGTGCGACCCGTCGCGCAGGCAGGTGTCGGTCAGCCGCAGGTCGAGGTCTCCGCCGTGGGTCTGGCCCCAGGTGCGGGTGAGGGTGTCGCGGTCGTCGTGCGGTGTCCTGGTGGGGGTCTCGTGGCTCGTCGCTGGCGCTCCTCGCACCTCAACCCCGATGGCGCGGGCGATGGACTCGCCCACCTGGGTGGCGGCGGCGGTCATGATGTCGAGGTTGCCGGCGTACGGCGGCAGGTAGTCGCCGGCGCCCTCGACCTCGACGAAGATCGAGATCTTGACCTGCCCGCGGGTGGCGTCGGAGGGACCGTCGACCTGGGGCTCCTGGAGCAGCCGGTAGCCCGGCACGTACTCCTGGACGGCCTTCTCCATCGCCACCACCGAGGCGATGATCGCGTCGGTGTCGGCGTCGGGCGGGACCGCGCAGAAGATCGTGTCGCGCATGATCATCGGCGGCTCGGCGGGGTTGAGGATGATGATCGCCTTGCCGGTCTCGGCGCCGCCGATCTCGGTCACGCCGCGGCTGGTGGTGCGGGTGAACTCGTCGATGTTGGCGCGGGTGCCGGGGCCGGCCGAGACGCTGGCCACCGAGGCGACGATCTCGGCGTACGACACGGTGGCGGCGCGCGAGACGGCGGCGACCATCGGGATCGTGGCCTGGCCGCCGCAGGTGATCATGTTGACGTTCATCGCCTCGAGGTGCGCCTCGCCGTTGACCGGCGGGATCACCGCGGGCCCGACCGCGGCCGGCGTGAGGTCGATGGCGCGGATGCCGGCCTCGGCGTAGCGCGGGGCGTACTCACGGTGCACGTAGGCCGAGGTGGCCTCGAAGACCAGGTCCGGCAGCACGTCCTGCTTCAGCAGCCAGTCGACCCCCTCGTGGCTGGCCTCGACGCCCGCGTCGGCGGCCAGCCTGAGCCCCTCGGAGGACGGGTCGACCCCGATCATCCAGCGCGGCTCGAGCTCGTCGGAGCGGAGCAGCTTGTAGAGCAGGTCGGTCCCGATGTTGCCGGGGCCGACGATGGCGGCGGTGAGCGTGGACATGCGTCCCTCTCGGTCGGTGGTGGAGCTCAGGGGGTGGGCTCAGGGGCTGGGAGGCTCAGTCGGTGAACGACAGCCGGACGGAGCCGAGGCCGTCGAGGACGGCCTCGAAGTCGTCGCCCGGGGCGACGTCGATCGCGCGGTGCACGCTGCCGGGCAGGATCACGTGGCCGGCCTCGAGGGTGACGCCGTACGACGCCACCGTGCGCGCCAGCCAGGCCACCGCGGTCACGGGGTTGCCGAGCACGGCGTCGGAGCGCCCGGCCGCGACCTGCGCGCCGTTCCTGGTCAGCCGCGCCTCGATGCCGCGCAGGTCGAGGTCGCCCGGCGCGACCCGCTCGCGACCGAGCACGTAGCCGGCCGAGGAGGCGTTGTCGGCGATGGTGTCGCCGATCCGGATGTCCCAGTCGCGGACCCGGCTGTCGATCAGCTCGATCGCGGGGGCGACGGCCTCGGTGGCGGCCAGCACGTCGTCCTCGGTGCAGTCCTCGCCGGGCAGGGTCGCGCCGAGGATGAAGCCGACCTCGACCTCGACGCGGGGGAAGCAGTAGCGACCGGCGCTGACCGGCTCGTCCTCACGGAGCGCCATGTCGGACAGCAGGTGGCCGTAGTCGGGCTCGTCGACGCCCATCATCTGCTGCATCGCCGCGGACGACAGCCCCACCTTGTGGCCGTGCACGGTCGCGCCCCCGGCCAGTCGCCCGCGGATGTTGGTCAGGGCGATCTCGTAGGCGTCGACCACGTCGAGCCCGGGGTAGGTCTCGCGCAGCGGAGCGATCGGGACGCGGTCGCGTTCGGCGGTCGCCAGGGCCTGGGCCGCGTCGCGGCGGAGGGCGTCGGAGAGCATGGACGCGATTCTAGAACCTGTTACAGTTTTGCGCCATGAGCGGTCAGCAGCCGGGCCCCCTCCCGCGCGAGGTGGACGTCGTCGTGGTCGGGGCCGGAGCCGCCGGGATGTCGGCCGCGCTGCGGGCCGGGGTGGCGGGTCTCGACACGGTCCTGCTCGAGAAGAGCGGCTACTTCGGCGGCTCGACCGCGCGCAGCGGCGGCGGGGTCTGGATCCCCGGCAACTACGCGCTGAAGGCGGCCGGCGAGGACGACGACCTCGCCCACGCCAAGACCTACCTCGACACGATCGTCGGCGACGTCGTGCCCAAGGTCCGCCGCGACACCTACCTCGACCGCGGCGCCGGAGGTGATGGACTTCATCCGGGAGCGGACGCCGGTGCGCTTCACCTGGGTGCCCGAGTACGCCGACTACCACCCCGAGCGACCCGGCGGACGGGCCCGCGGCCGCACGGTCGAGCCGGTCCCGCTGGACGCCCGCTTCCTCGGGCGAGGAGATCGAGCGGCTCCACCCGGCGTACACGAAGGCGCCGGCGAACCTCATCGTCACCCAGGCCGACTACCGCAAGATCAGCCTGGGCCTGCGCACGCTGCGCGGCCCGCTGACGATGGTGAAGGTGCTCCTCACCCGGCTCCTGTCCGGGCTGCGCGGCCGCCGGATGTACGCGATGGGCAACGCGATCGCGATCGGCCTGCGCCAGGGCCTGATCGACGCCGGCGTGCCCGTGCACCACGACACCGAGCTGGTGAGCCTGGTCGAGGAGGGCGGGCGCGTGGTCGGCGTCCGGGTCCGGCACGACGGCACCGAGCACGTCGTGCGCGCCCGGCGCGGCGTGGTGCTGGGCAGCGGCGGCTTCGAGCGCAACGAGGAGCTCCGCGAGAAGTACCTGCCCCAGCCGACCTCGGCGCAGTGGACCACCGGCTCGGAGTTCAACACCGGCGGCGGGCTGACCGCCGGCATCACCACGGGCGCCGCCACCGACCTGCTCGACGACGCCTGGTGGGGCCCGACGATCCCGCTGCCGGGCGGTCCGTGGTTCTGCCTGGCCGAGCGCAACCTGCCGGGCTCGATCATCGTCAACCAGGCCGGGCGCCGCTACATGAACGAGGCGCTGCCCTACGTCGAGGCCGTGCACGAGATCTACCGCGGCGAGGAGACCGGCGTCGGCCACGTGCCGTCGTGGATGGTCATCGACCAGCGCTACCGCAACCGCTACGTCTTCGCCGGCCTGATGCCGCGCCAGCCCTTCCCGGGCCGCTGGCTCAAGCACGGCGTGATCAAGAAGGCCGACACCCTCGCGGGCCTGGCCGCCGAGATCGGGGTGCCGGCCGACGTGCTGGAGGGCACCGTCGCGCGCTTCAACGGCTTCGCGTCCGCGGGGCACCGACGAGGACTTCCACCGCGGCGAGAGCGCCTACGACCAGTACTACGCCGACCCCACCGTCAAGCCGAACTCCTCCCTGCACGCCATCGACCAGGGGCCGTTCTACGCCGTCAAGATCGTGCCGGGCGACCTCGGCACCAAGGGCGGGCTGGTCACCGACGAGCGCGCGCGGGTGCTGCGCGCCGACGGGTCGGTGATCGACGGGCTGTACGCCGCCGGCAACGTCTCCTCCGCGGTCATGGGCCACACCTACCCCGGGCCGGGTGGCACGATCGGGCCGGCGCTGGTCTTCGGCTACCTCGCGGCCGAGGACCTCACCCGCCAGACCGAGGAGAGCGCCTGATGCCGATCGACCCGTCCGTGGCCATCGGGGCCGACCTCGGCGCGCGCACGTTCTCGTGGTCCGAGAGCGACGTGCTGCTCTACCACCTCGCGATCGGGGCCGGCTCGCGCGCGGGCGACAACCTCGATCCCGCGGCGCTGCGCTACACCTACGACGGGCCGTCGCTGCAGGTCCTGCCGTCCTTCGGCGTGGTGGCCCCGACGTTCCACGAGACCGACCCGCCGCCGCTGGACCTTCCCGGCTGCGACATCGACCTGGCGCAGGTCGTGCACGGCGCCCAGTCGATCCGGGTGCACGCGCCGCTGCCGACGTCCGGCACCGCCACGCTCAGCACGACGCTCACCGACGTCTGGGACAAGGGCCGGGCTGCGGTGATCTGGCAGGAGGGCACCGCGGTCTCCGAGGCCGGCGACGAGCTGTGGACCGTGCGCTCCTCGATCTTCGTCAAGGGCGAGGGCGGCTGGGGCGGCGACCGCGGCAGCAGCACCTCGGTCGAGCTGCCCGACCGCTCCCCCGACGCCGAGACGACGTACGTCGTGACCCCGCAGCAGGCGCTGCTCTACCGGCTGTGCGGCGACCGCAACCCCCTGCACGCGGACCCCGTGTTCGCCGAGCGCGCCGGCTTCCCGGCGCCGATCCTGCACGGCCTGTGCTCCTACGGGATCGTGCTGCGCGAGCTGACCGACGCGCTGCTGGACGGTGACGCGGCCGGGGTGCGCGGCTTCGGCGGCCGCTTCGCCGGCGTGGTCGTCCCGGGCGAGACGATCCGGGTCCGGGGCTGGCGCGAGGACGGCCGGATCGTCGCCTCGGCCACGATCGCCGCCGACGGCGACCGTGACGGCGCCCCCGTGCTGGCGGACTGCGTGCTCGACCTCGGCTGACCTCTTGGCGCCGCGTGCCATTGTCTTGTGGACAAGGCATCAACTGCCATCAGCGACGAAAGGACGACCGCATGCCCACGCGCACCGCCCGTACCGCCTGGAACGGCACCCTGCAGGACGGCTCCGGCCAGGTCGAGCTCTCCAGCTCCAAGGCCGGCACCTTCGACGTCTCGTTCCCGAAGCGTGCCGCCGAGGACGCCGACGGGACCACCAGCCCCGAGGAGCTCATCGCCGCCGCGCACGGCTCCTGCTACGCGATGCAGCTCTCGGCGGTCATCGCCGAGGCCGGTGGCACCCCGCAGTCGCTCGACGTCACGGTCGACGTGGACCTGGGCGAGGACCCGGCCGGTGGCTTCCGGATCACCGGCATCAAGATCACCGTGCGCGGTGAGGTCGAGGGCCTCGACGAGGCCGGCTTCATCGAGGCCGCCGAGAACGCCAAGTCGACCTGCCCGGTCAGCAAGGCCCTCACCGGCGTCGAGATCTCGCTGGACGCGGCGCTCGAGAGCTGAGCAGCCTCGCGAGGAGCACCCAGCGGTGAGGCGTCAGGCGGGCTTGCGCGCCAGGACGTAGAGCCGCTGGGTGCTCTCGTCGCGGTGCGACGAGCGGCCCGCGGTGGTACCACTCGACCTCACCGAGACCGACGCGCTCCACCAACGACACGACCTCGGCCGGCTCGTGCATCACGAAGTCGAGGTCGATCTCGTGCTCGAACCACCCCGTGCTGGTGCGGACCCCCTGACCCGCGTGGAGCGCGAGCACGAGCAGTCCGCCGGGTCGCAGCGGGCGCACCAGCGCCTCCACCGCACCGGTCAGCTCGGACGGCGCGAGGTGGATGAGGGAGTACCACCCCAGCACGGCCCCCCAGCCGTCGGCGGTCGTGGGCCGCATCAGGCGGCGCAGGTCGCCCACCTGGTAGTCGCCCTCCGGGAAGAGCCGCCGTGCCTGCGCGACCATCTCGGGCGACAGGTCGATCCCGGAGGCGTCGGCGCCCGCGTCCGCGAGGTAGGCCGTGACGTGGCCCGGGCCGCAGCCCACCTCGACCACCGGGCCGGGCTCGGCCGCGACGCGGTCGAGCAGCCAGCGCTCGAACGGCAGCCCGTCGAGCTCGTCGGTCAGCGCCTCGGCGTACGACGCGGCCACGGTGCCGTAGGCCGCCCGCACCTTGGCGTCGCGGGCCTCGGCGCCGGCGGCGATCACCGCGTCGCGGTCGCTGCCCGGGTCGGCGGGCGGCGACCGGGGCCGACTCCTCGACCGGGCCGAGCAGGTGGACCCAGCGGTGGTCCTGCTCGCGCGGGCGGCGCGGCTGCTGCGCGACCAGCGGCGGCTCGGCGGCCGCCATCCGGGCCAGGCAGTCCTCGACGTCGGAGCGGTCGCCGAAGTCGTGGAGCCGCTCCGTGCGGGGCTTGAGCGCGCCCGGCGCCTGCGGCCCGCGCAGCAGCAGCACGGTGAGCAGCGCCCGCTCGTCGGGCGCCAGGGCGAGGCGCTCGGCCAGCGTCTGGTGGTACTTCAACGTGCGCCGGCCGGTGGCCGACCACACGATGCGCACGAGGCCCCGGTCCTTGAGCGTGCGGGCCGTCTGCTCGACCAGCTGCTCGTCGTAGTCGACGACGGGCTCGCGGCTGCTGGTCTGGTTGCACGCGGTGCGCAGCGCGTTGAGCGACAACGGGTAGGACGCCGGGACCGTGATCTCCTTCTCCAGCAGGCTGCCGAGCAGCCGCTGCTCCTCGGCCGTGAGGACGGGCAGGTCCGCGCTTTCGGTCACGCCCCGACCCTAGGCCAGGGCGCCGACGTCGTGCTCAGGTGAGGAGCAGGATCGCGAGCAGCAGCACCACGAGGCCCACCAGCCCGGCGGGGCGCAGCTCGGGCGCCAGGTTCACGCCCACGTAGCCGAGCGCCCCCAGGCCTGCGAGGGCCACGCCGGGCCCGGCCAGCACGCCGAGGAACGGTGCCACGGCCACGAGCACGATCGACCAGCCGACGAAGGCCAGGGCCACGGCCCGCTGCGTGTCGCGCGCCGTCCGGCGCGGGAGCGCGAGCGCGGCGGTCGTCAGCGGCGGGGGCCGGTCCAGGTCGTCGACCTCACGTCTGCCCATGTCCCACGGTCCCTCCACGTGCTGACAACGCGGCACACGGGCGGAGGTGACGGCGGTCTGGTCCAGATTTCAACAAATGTCCCGGACCACGCCCTGGTCCGGGTCCCAGCGGCGCAGCCCGGTGAGCACGACCTCGAACGAGGAGTGCCCGACGACGTCGACGGCGCGCTGCAGGTCGGCCCGGGGAAGCCGACGTACGAGGGTCACGTGCGGCAGCCAGCCGGAGTGGCGGTGGTCGGGAGTGGTCGACCGCAGGTCGAGGACCGCCCGGGTGACCTCGTCGGTGACGTCCAGCGTGCGGGCCAGGGTCACCGAGGTGCCGCCGAGCACGGCCAGCCCCGAGGTGACGACGCGGATCGGGAGCAGTCGGCCCAGCAGGTCGGCGGCGCGTTCCTCGTCCTGGTCGGTCAGGGTCGGCGTGGCGATGACGGTCACGTGCGGGGTGTTGGTGCTCCCGCGGTGGTCGAGCTGGGAGGGCAGCCCCGCGTCGCGCAGCGCCTGCCAGTCCGCGCGGAGGGTCTCCTCGCCGGCGGTGTCCGGCACCAGCTCGAGGGCGTGCAGCCGCGGCATCAGGACGCCGTCCGGTCGTCCAGCCACGGGGCGGCGCGGCGGGTGTGTCGCGCCTTGGTGGCGGGGGCCAGGCCGTCGTACCCCCGGGTGACCATCCGTGAGCGCGGGTTGGCCGCCAGGACGTCGTGGTGGTCGCGGACGAAGGTCCAGTAGAGGCCGTCCCAGTCCTCGCACCACTCCCCCCGCGGCAGGTCCGACATCTTGCGGAGGTAGTTCGAGCCGGAGACGTAGGGCTTGGTGGTGATCGCCTCACCGACCGCGAACTGGCTCATCGCGTAGACGTTGGGCACCATCACCCAGTCGTAGGCGTCGACGAACATCTCCATGAACCACTCGTACGCCGCGTCGGGGTCGGTGCGCAGCAGGCACATCGCGTTGCCGAGCACCATCAGCCGCTCGATGTGGTGGGCGTAGCCGTGGTCGAGCACCCGGCGCAGCACGAGGTCGACCGGGTCCAGACCGGTCTCGGCGGTCCACCAGCCGTCCGCGAGCGGCCGGGAGTGCTCCAGGCGGTTGCTGGTGCGCATCGCCCGACCGTGCTGCACGTAGGTGGCCCGCATGTACTCGCGCCAGCCGATCACCTGGCGCACGAACCCCTCCAGCGACGCCAGCGGCACGTCGTCCTCAGCGGCGGTCTCGACGGCCCCGGCGAGCACGTCGCGCGGCGAGAGGAGCCCGATGTTGAGCGCGGGCGTGAGCAGGGAGTGGAAGACGAACGGGTGCTCGGCCGAGACCGCGTCCTCGTAGGGACCGAACTCGGCGAGGCGCTCCGCCAGGAAGGTGCCGTACGCCGCCTCCGCCTCGGCGTGCGAGGTCGGCCAGGCGAACGTCTCGGCGTTGCCGGGGTTGTCGGGGAAGGCACGCTGCACCCACGCGACGGCCTCCTCGACCTCGGGGTGCCGCTCCGGGGCCGGCACCGGCGGGACCGGGTGCCCGCGCGGGAGCTTCTTGCGGTTCTCGGCGTCGAAGGACCACTGGCCGCCGACCGGGCTGCCGTCGTCCTCGACGAGGACGTCGAGCCGGCGCCGCTGCCAGGCGTAGAAGTGCTGCATCCGCGCCGGCCCGCCCGTCACCTGCTCCGCGACCTGCGCGCGGGTCGTGAGGAAGTTGGGCGTCTCGAGCACCTCGTCGGGCTGCAGGTCGTGACCGGCGTCGGCGAGGGCACGCGTGAGGTCCTGGCTCAACCAGTCGTCGACGACGTCGTACACCGACACCTCGGTGGGCCGCAGCCGCTGCAGCAGCCGCGTCAGCGCGGCGCGGCTGGTGGTGCGAGCGTCGGTCTCGAGCACCTCGACGTCGAACCCGTGCTCACGCAGGCGGGTGGCGAAGCGGCGCATCGAGGCGCGGTGGAGCACGAGCTTCTGCTGGTGGAAGCGGTACTGCCGGAACAGCAGGTCGTGCTCGACGAGCACGAACGTCGTGCCCGCCGGAGCCTCGAGGTGGTCGGCGAAGAGCTGGTGCGGCATCACCAGCCGGACGGGTCGCCCTGTCATGCGGAGAACCTAGCCATACTCGCCACATGAGCCTCCTGGACAGCTGGAGCCGTGGCATCCACACGGGCGACGGCCGGACCTTCCCGACGTACCGCAAGGGCAGCGGGCCGGGCGTCATCGTGATCCACGAGATCCCCGGGCTGACCGACGAGGTGGTCGGCTTCGGCGACGAGGTCGTGGCGGCCGGCTTCACCGTCGTGCTGCCGCACCTGTTCGGCGACGTGCCGTCGGGCACGGGTCCGCGGGACGTCGCGGGGTCGCTGCGGCAGGTGTGCGTGAGTCGGGAGTTCACCAAGCTCGCGACCGGCGAGACGACGCCGGTGGCGGGGTGGCTGCGCAGCCTGGCCCGCGACCTGCACGCCGAGCTGGGCGGTCCCGGCGTCGGCGCTCTCGGCATGTGCTTCACCGGGGGCTTCGCCCTGGCCATGATGGTCGACCAGGCCGTGGCCGCGCCGGTGGTCTGCCAGCCGTCGGTGCCGTTCCCGGTGGGCAGGAAGCGCGCCGCGGACCTCAACCTCTCCCCCGCCGACCTCGACACCGTCCGGCAACGGGCCCGCGGCGGCTGCCAGGTGCTGGGCCTGCAGTACGACAAGGACCCCGCGACCGGCACCCGCTTCGAGACCCTCACCCAGGAGCTCGGCGAGGCGTTCATCCGCGTCGAGTTCCCCGGACGCAAGCACTCGACCGTGACCGCCCACCGCCAGCAGGAGGGCGTCGACCGGGTCCTCGCGTTCTTCCGGGAGAAGCTGGCCGGCCCACCCACCGAAGAAATCGGTCGGCGCCGGTAACCTGACGCCGCGGCCGGACACTACGACTACATGAGCACTCCGGACGACAGCAGCGCGTTCACCCAGGTGTGGGAGCGCGACGGACCACGGGTCGCTGCCTACGTACGGCGCCACGTGGCGGCTGCAGACGTCCAGGACGTCGTGGCGGAGACCTTCCTCCAGGCCTGGCGCCGGTGGGACGCCGTCCCACAGCCCCCGATCGCCTGGCTGGTCGGCGCCGCCCGCAAGGTCATCGGCAACCACCGTCGGGCCGCAGGACGCAGGGTGGCTCTGCACGAGCGCCTGGTCCTCCTCGACGCGGCGACCTGCTCCGCTGACGACGCGGGGATGCTCGCGACGGAGCGGGTGGCCGCCCTGGAGGCGCTGGCCCGGCTCCCCGACCAGCAGCGCGAGGCACTGCTCCTGGTCGCCTGGGACGGGCTCTCGCCCGACGACGCGGCGACGGTCCTCGGCGTCCGGAGCGGCACCCTCCGGGTCCGCCTGCACCGGGCACGCAGCGCGCTCGACCCGGCCAGCACCCCGCAGCTCGTACGCCGCTGCCACGACACTGAGCACAGGTGGTTCCGAATGACGACCGACGAGAAGATCACTGCCCTCAAGCCCGTCCCGGAGGCTTTCGAGCCGGCCTGGTCGGCGACCACTCTGGCCGACATCCTCGCCGAGCCCCAGCAGCCCGGGCCGGCAGCGGCCCCGTGGTGGCGCGGCAGCCGTCGACGCACCGTCGGCGTGGTCGCCACGGGGGTCCTCGCCCTGACCGCCGGCGCTGCCGTCGCCGGCGGCGGCCCGACGGAGGTCGTGAAGGACGTCATCTCGAGCTTCAGCAGGCAGCCCAACACCACGGGCAACGGCCCCGGCGTGCTCGACGACCCCGCGCTGGTCGCCCGGTTCCGGACCGAGCGGGGCACCTTCGCGGTCTGGATCGCCACCTCCTCCTCGGGCAAGGTCTGCTACGCCTCGAGCGACGGGGACTGGGACGGCGAGGGCGTGCCCTCGCGCCAGCCAGCTGGAGCACGGGTGCGGCGGCGTCGTCCTGTCGAATGCTGGAGAGCCCGTGCCGTTCACCCGTCCCGACCAGCTCGGCGGCTTCTTCAAGGACGACGCCGGCCCCCTCCTCTACGGCGTCTCGCCCTACCCGGACGCGGTCGCGGTGCACGTGCGGGGCGACGGCGTCGACCGGACCCTGCCGCTGCAGGCCGACTCCCACGGGTACGGCGCGGCCCTGCCGGAGGCCACAGACGCCGACGCGGTCACCCTGACCTTCCTCGACGAGGCCGGTGCCGAGCTCGGGTCCACGAGGTGGGTCGCCCCTGTCGGCTGAGCATCGGTCCCAGGTGTCGCCTGCGCCAACACCTGCCGGCTCGTGCTCAGCGGTCCTCGCCCCAGTTGGCGATGACGACCGCGATCGGCGGGAGCACGGCAGCGACGACCGACATGGTCACGGCGGCCGTCGTCGACCACAGCCTGACCAGGTTCCAGGCCAGCAGGATCAGCAGCAGGCACAGGCCCATCAGCGCGAAGTACCACCGCTGACGTCGGCGCAGCCGCTCGCTCTGGGGCCGGCGGACCCCGCTGGTCGTGAGGCGATGACGTCGCACCCTCCCCACTTTGACATGCAGGCACATCAGGACCAATGGTCTTGTATTCGAACGCCTGTTCCCCTACACTAGATGCATGTCCGCGCCGACCCAGGAGCTCCCCGCAGCAGCGGCCACGCCCGCGGCGTTGATCGCGCGGGTCGGGCCGAGCGGGCGCAGGCCGACCGTGCGGAGGCCACGATCCTCCAGCTGGCCCTGGAGTGGGCCCACGCCCACCCGCTGCTGCCCGGTGATGAGTCGTGGCGGGTCCGCGCCGAGCGGGGCCTGGACGACGACGCCGGGATGCCGGTCTTCGAGACCGAGGACGAGGTCGAGGACTACGGCATCCCCGAGGTCCACTGGTCCGCGATCGCCCCCTTCGCCGCCGCCAACGCGATGTCCACCACCGCCGGGCGCACCCTGATCCGCGACGCCCTCATCCTGTGCCACCGCCTGCCCCGGACCTGGACCCAGGTCACCACCGGCCGGCTCCCCGCCTGGCGGGCCCGCCGGATCGCCCGAGCAGTGATCGGCGCCCCCGCCGACGTCGTGGAGTCCATCGACGACACCCTGGTCACCATCGCCGCCAAGGTCGGCCCGGTCCAGCTCGACCGGCTCCTGGACGAAGCGATGCTGCGCCTGCACGCCGAGGACCGCGAGCTCGCCCAGCTCGAGGCCCTCGACGCCCGCCACGTCACCCTCGACGAGCTCACCCTGACCCACACCGGCGTCGCCGACCTCCACATCCGCGGGGACTGGAAGGACCTCCACGACTTCGACCAGACCCTCACCGACCTCGCCCACGCCCTCGCCACCACCCCCGAAGCCCAGGGCGAGTCGCTGGAGGTACGCCGCTCCATCGCCGTCGGCGTCATCGCCGACCCCGCCCGCGCCGCCGCCCTCCTGGCCGGCACCCCGGCCCCCAAGCCCCGCAAACGCACCGTGCTGCACCTGCACCTGTCCCACGACGCCGTGCAGGGCCGCGACCCCGTGGGCCGCAACGAGACCACCGGCACCCCGGTGCTGGCCGAGCTGATCCGCTCCTGGTGCGCCCGCCCCGACACCCACCTCACCGTCGCCCCGGTCATCGACCTCAACGACCGCGTCGCGGTCGATGCCTACGAGATCCCCGACCGCCTCGCCGAGCGCGTCCGCCTGGCCCAACCCACCTGCGTCTTCCCCTGGTGCACCCGACCCGCCCGCTCCTGCGACCTCGACCACCGCCACCCCTACGACCCCCACGGCGGCCCCGACCAGACCGCCGATGACAACCTCGCCCCCCTCTGCCGACATCACCACCGCCTCAAGACCCACGCCGGCTGGCACTACACCCGCATCGAACCCGGCGTCCACCTCTGGACCGAACCCCACGGCCAACGCTTCCTCCGCGACCACGACGGCACCACCGACCTCACCCCACCCTGACGTCAGCCCGAGTCAGCCGAGGGTCTTGACCATGAAGAGCTCGTCGCGCCCGTCGCGCACGTGCTCCCTCATCCCGGTGAAGTCGTAGCCGAGCCGCAGGTAGGCACCCCTGCCTCGCGGGTTGTCCTCCATCACCCCGAGCGACACCGTGGTCGCGCCCGCGTCGCGCACCACCGACTCGCAGGCCTCGACGAGAGCCTCGACGACACCGGTGCCTCGCGCGGACGGGGCGATCCACATGCCCATGACGGACCACTCGCCGTCGAAGTCGTAGACGCCGGCCATGCCGACGTCCGCGCCGTCGCGCGAGGCGAGGAGGGTCGCGGGCCGTGCCGCCCGACGACGCCACTCCGCCTCGTCGAACGCCTGCTCCTTCGCGGAGGTGGAGCCGAACATCTCCGGTGAGTCGGCCAGCGCGGCCAGGCGTACGTCGCGCAGGCGCCGCCAGTCACCGGGCTCGACGCGCGTCACCAGGAGAAGACCGAGAGGGCTCATGCGCTGCAGTGTGCCCGAGCGTCGTCGGCGCGGCCTCGAGGGACCGGGTCTCGCTCACCCAGACCGCGAGCGCGGTCCGCGAGCCGAGGCCGAGCTTGTGCAGCACCCGGCTCACGTGGCTCTCCACGGTGCGCTCCGACAGGGTCAGCCGCGTGGCCACGGCCGCGTTGCTGAGCCCCTGCGACACGAGATCGGCCACCTCACGCTCGCGGGCGGTCAGGTGCGGAGCGCCGTCGCCGGTGGAGGCCCAGCGGCCGAGACGCTCCGTCAGCGGACGCATCCCCAGCTGCGCGGCGAGGCGGCGGGCGGCGTGGGCATGGTCGCGCCCGGTCCGGCTGGTCGGGCCGTGCACCCTGGCCAGCTCGGCACGGGTCTCGGCCAGCGCCGGCAGCGCGGTGCTCGCCTCGCACGCGACCCGCGCCGCGTCCAGGTGGGCGAGCGCGGCCTCGGGCCGACCGAGCAGCCGTGCGAGACGCCCGAGCGCGAGGCCGACCGGACCTTCGTAGGGCGTGTGGGCGTGGGCGATCGCGTGCAGACCGTCGCTGGCCACCAGCCGCCCGTAGAGCAGCTCGGCCGTCTCCCGGTCCTCGAGCACGGCGCACACCTCGGCCGCCCCCACGGCCGCCACCAGGAACTCCCGGGCCCGGTCCGACAGCGCACCGAGGTGCGGCGCCACGGCCTGCCACACCTGGCGGGCCTCGTCGGTCCTGCCGTTGGCCACCAGCGCGGAGCACAGCCACGCGCGGGCGAGGTGGGGCAGCCCGTCGACCACCCGCCTCACCTGGGCCTCGACCTCGTCCAGGCCCACACCCGTGCGGGCGGCGACCGCGTGCTCGAACACGAGGTGCAGGTAGGCAGCGTCGCTGCCCGCGCCCCCCAGCTCGCGTGCGCGGCTCGCGGAGGCCAGCGCCTCGTCGAAGCGTCCTTCCCACTGCTGTTGCGACGCCCTCGCCAGCAGCGCGTACGACGCCCACTCCGGACCCAGGTGCTGCATCCGCGGGGTTGCCGCGGAGAGCTCGTCGGCGAGCTCGGCGCGGCGGCCCAGCACGGCGTAGCCGTCCATCCGCCAACGCCGACCCCAGCACTCGTACTCGTAGTCACCCACGAGCCGTCCGAGGTCGACCGCACGACCGGCCACGACCACCCGCTCGGCGGCGCTCGGCACCGGCAGGTCGGCGATCTCGGCCTGCAGCAGCAGGAACTCGGTCTCCGGGTCCGCCGGGGTCTCGCGCGCGACCGGCGCCTCGGGACGCATCGGCTCCTCGGTGGCCGACGCCTGCGCGCTCAGCCGCGCCGTCGCCAGCGGGTCCGAGTCCCCCACGGCGGCCAACGCCTCCGTCGCCAACGCGTGGGCCAGGGCGCGCAGCGCCGGGTCGACGGGACGTCGTACGAGCAGCGCGGCCTGGACCAGGAGCGCGGTGTCGCCGGCCGCCCGGCTGAGTCCCGCCAGGGTGCGGCACGCGTCGAGCGCGTCGGTCACGGACCCCGCACGGTAGGCGGCCCGCGCCTCGGCGAGCAGGGCTTCGCGGGCCGCGCGATCGTCCATCCCCAGACCTCCTGGACACCAGGGTAGGACGATCCCGCGTCGGCCGAGCGGAGCAGCCGCGCACCGACCTGCGTGGTTCCACGGATGCCGACCAGGCGCGGCCTGCCTACCGTCGGACGACCAGTCGACGAGCAGGACGCCAGCCCCGTGGGAGGACACCGTGACGACGTACCAGGCGAAGCCGCCGGTCATGCCCGTCGGTCGGAGAGGCGCAGCCGCACGCCTCACGGTCCTCAGCGGTCTGCTGGGCGCGCTGAGTGCCGCGCTGATCATCGCGTGGCCCGACCAGGTGACCGAGGCCCGCTACAGCTATCCCTTCGATGCCCGCAGCTACACCGCAGCCCAGCTCTTCTTCGCCGTCCAGCACCTGGCGCTCCTCCCCGGCCTCGTGGCGCTCGTGTCCCTCTGCCGGGAGTCCTCGCGCAGCGCGCGCATCGGCGCCTGGCTGGCGGCGCTCGGCATGGTGGGCCTGACCGGCTGCGAGCTGTTCGCCATCACCGCCGCCGACTCCGCCTCCACGTCCGCCGCCGCCGACGCCGTCAGCGCGGCGTACGGCGGGCCCACGCTCGTCCTGGGCCTCGGGCTGGTCCTGGCCGGTGCAGGACTCGCCCGCCACCACGTCCTGCCCGGGCAGGATCGCTGGGTCGTGCTCGCGCTGGGGCTCTGGATCTTCGTGGTCCTGATGCCGGCGCTGTTCAGCACCCTGGTGGTGGGCCGGCTCGCGATCGGGGGCTGGATGCTGCTCTTCACGTGGTGGGGGCTCGCGCTGCTCCGCCACGACCGGAGCGGGCGGGGTGCCACACTGCGGGCATGAGGTCCCACCGCAAGCAGTCCCCCTCCCTCGACGGACGGGTCGTGCTCATCACCGGTGCCGGCAGCGGCATCGGCGCCGCCACCGCGCAGAGCCTGGTCGCCCGCGGGGCACGCGTCGTGCTCTGCGACGTCGACGAGGCGGGGCTCGCGGCCACCGTCGCGCAGGTCGGCGAGGAGCATGCCGTGGCTCAGGTGGCGGACGTGCGCTCGCTCGAGGCCATGCAGGACGTCGTGCGTGCGGGGGTCAAGCGGTTCGGCGGGATCGATGTGGTGGTGGCCAACGCCGGCATCGGCAGCTTCGGGTCGGTGCTCAACGTCGACCCCGAGGCGTTCCGCCGCGTGCTCGACGTCAACGTCCTCGGCGTCTTCCACACCGTGCGCGCGGCGCTGCCGTCGGTGATCGAGCGACGCGGCTACGTGCTGGTGGTCTCGTCGTTGGCGGCGTTCACCGCCTCGCCGGGGATGGCGGCCTACCACGCCTCGAAGGCCGGCGCGGAGAACTTCGCCAACGCCCTGCGGCACGAGGTGGCCCACCTGGGTGTGGACGTCGGCTCGGCGCACATGTCGTGGGTCGACACCCCCATGGTGGCGGAGGCGCGCAGCGAGCTGTCCAGCTTCGACCGGATGATCGCCCAGCTGCCGTCGCCGCTGAACCGGACTACGGACCTGGCTTCCTGCGTGGAGGCCTTCGTCGACGGCATCGCGCGACGACGCCGACGGGTCTTCGTCCCGGGCTGGGTGGGCGGGATCTCCCGCATGCGCGGGGCTCTCAACACGGCCGCTGGCGAGCGCCAGGTCCTCAAGGCGGCGCCGCGGATCGTCGCCGAGCTCGACGCCGAGGTGGAGCGGCTGGGCCGCTCGGTCTCGGCCCGGGTCGCGACCCACGCCGACTGACGGGCCGACTGACGATCCGACTGACGATCAGGCCGAGAGCATCAACCCGCTGGTCGGTACGCCGGTGCCGGCGGTGACCAGCACATGGCCCGAGGCCGCGGCCTCGACGGGGTTGACCGACGTACCGCGGACCTGACGGACCGCCTCGGCGATGCCGTTCATGCCGTGGATGTAGGCCTCTCCGAGCTGACCGCCGTGGGTGTTGAGCGGGAGCCGACCGCCGACCTCGATCGCGCCGTCGGCGATGAAGTCGCGCGCCTCGCCGCGCGCGCAGAAGCCGAGCTCCTCGAGCTGCATCAGCACGTACGGCGTGAAGTGGTCGTAGAGGATCGCCATCGGCAGGTCCGCCGGCGTGAGCCCCGACTGGCGCCACAGCTCGCGGCCGACCACACCCATCTCCGGGATGCCGATGTCGTCGCGGTAGTACGACGTCATCACGAACTGGTCGACGCCGCTGCCCTGCGCGGCCGCGGCGACGTACGCCGGCTTCTGCGCCAGGTCACGGGCCCGCTCGGCCGAGACGATGACGAGCGCGACCGCGCCGTCGCTCTCCTGGCAGCAGTCGAGCAGGTGCAGCGGGTCGACGATCATCCGGGAGTCCTGGTGGTCCTCGAGGGTGATCGGCTTGCCGTGGAAGAACGCGTGCGGGTTGGTCGCGGCGTGCCGCCGGTCGGCGACGGCGACGCGGCCGAAGTCCTCCGAGGTGGCGCCGTACTCGTGCATGTAGCGGCGCGCCTGCATGGCCACGGTGGCGGCGGGCGTGCCGAGTCCGAGCGGGTAGGTCCAGGCGTTGTCGAGACCGTTGGTGTTGACCTGGGTGGCTGCGGCGACCGAGACCTGGCCGAAGCGGCTCTCGGAGCGCTCGTTGAAGCCGCGGTAGGCGACGACGACGTCGGCCACGCCGGTGGCCACCGCCATCGCCGCCTGCTGCACGGTGGCGCAGGCCGCTCCCCCGCCGTAGCTGATCCGGCTGAAGAAGCGCAGCTCCGGGATGCCGAGCTCGCGGGCCACGGCGATCTCGGAGGAGGTGTCCATCGTGAACGTCGTCAGGCCGTCGACGTCGGCTGCCGTCAGCCCGCAGTCGGCCAGCGCGTGCCGCACCGCCTCCACCGACAGCTGGAGCTCCGAGCGGCCGGAGGCCTTGGAGAACTCCGTGGCGCCGATGCCGGCGATCGCGGCAGCCCCGCTGAGCGTGCCCATCAGAGCGCCACGCGCACGGTGCTGATCACGTGGTCGCCGAGCGAGACGGTGCCGGTCACGTCGATCGTGGCGACGCCGTCCTCGACCCCGGTCACCGTGCCGGTGAAGGTCAGCGTGTCGTAGGGGTAGGCCGGCGCCCCCAGACGCAGGGCGATGCCCTTCACGTCGGTGTCGGGGCCGGCCCAGTCGGTGACGAACCGCTCGACCAGCCCGGTGGAGGTCAGGATGTTCATGAAGATGTCCTGCGAGCCGGCCGCCTGGGCGATGTCGCGGTCGTGGTGCACGTCCTGGAAGTCGCGGGTGGCGATCGCCGTGCTCACGACGAGCGTGGGGGTGAGCGGGACCTCCCAGGCCGGGATCGTGTCTCCGGGCTGCAGGGTCCTCACAGGTCCTTCTTCCAGATCGGCAGGGTCAGCTCGTCGTCGACGCGGTGGAAGTCCACCCGCAGCGGCGTCCCGATCCCGATCACGGCCGCACCGTCGGCGGAGACGGCGTCGACGACCTCGCCGACCATCCGGACGCCCTCGGCGAGGTCGATGAGAGCGATCACGATCGGCAGCTCCTTGCCGGGTACGGGCGGGTGCCGGTGCACGACGTAGGAGAAGACCGTGCCGGTGCCGGCCGCGACGACGTACGTGCGGTCGAAGGCCTCGCACTGCGTGCACGCCGGCCCGGGCGGGAAGCGCAGCGCGCCGCAGGCGCCGCACTGCGGGACCCGGAGCTCACCGGCCTGCGTGCCCTCCCAGAAGAACGCGGTGTCACGGTTGACCATCGGCCGGATGGCCCCCGCTGCCGAGCCGCTCACGACGCTGCCCTCGGCACGAACTTGAGCACCCGGAACAGCATCGTCGCGACCACGTCACGACCACCGTCGGCGTCGACGACGTACCAGGTGTTGCGCGAGGTGACGAAGTAGCCGACCCCCATCGCCGTGGTCTTCGGGCCGACGACGGACTCGAGCCGGTTGGTCATCCGCACCACCTCACCCACCCGCAGGGTGCGGTGGTAGTCCTGCTCGCAGTTGGTGCCGAGCACCGCGGTGTAGCCGGCCCCGGTCAGCACGGACATCATCGCGTGCAGCGGGTCGCCGTCGGGGATCCGCCCACCCAGCCCCGGCATCGTCCAGACCTGGGCCATCGACGGCGGCGCCTCCCCGGCAGCCCACCGCGGGTTGGCGTTGCCCAGCGCCTCGCGCCAGTTGTTGATCGTCGGCTGGTTGACCGGGTCGCGGCCCACCCGCTCCGCGGACTCCCCCGTGGCTTTGATCCGCTCGGCCGCGGCCATGATCTGCTCGTGCACGGCCTGGTCACCGGCCCGGTCGTCGCTCATCGGGGCACCCGCGGCAGCCCGAGCCCGAACATCGAGATCAGCTCGCGCTGCACCTCCTGCACCCCGCCACCGAAGGTGAGCACCAGGTTGCGCTTGACCTGGCCGTCGAGGTAGTCGACCAGCTCACCGGTCTCCTCGTCGGCCGGGTCGCCGTAGCGGTGGACCAACGCGGCCAGGTCGGCGCCGAGGTGCTGCACCTGGTCGGCGGCGAAGACCTTCGAGGACGACGCGTCGCCCACCGAGACCTCCCCCTGCTCACCGGCGCGGGCGACCTCCCAGTTGAGCAGCTCGTTGACCCGGAAGACCGCGGTCGCGCGACCCAGCACCTCGCGTACGTCGGGCCGGTCGGCCACCCCGGCCTTGGTCGCCCACTCGAGGACCCGGTCGCGCAGCCCCTCGATCCGGCCCGCGGGGCCGAGCATCACGCGCTCGTGGTTGAGCTGGGTGGTGATCAGCTTCCAGCCCTGGTTCTCCTCGCCGACCAGCATGTCGACCGGCACCCGCACGTCGTTGTAGTAGGTCGCGTTGACGTGGTGGGAGCCGTCGGCGGTGATGATCGGCGTCCAGGAGTAGCCCGGGTCGGTGGTGTCGACGATCAGGATCGAGATGCCCTGGTGCTTGGGGGCGTCGGGGTCGGTGCGCACCGCGAGCCACACGAAGTCGGCCTGGTGCCCGCCGGTGGTCCACATCTTCTGCCCGTTGACCACGTAGTGGTCGCCGTCGCGACGCGCGGTGGTGCGCAGGGCGGCCAGGTCGGTCCCGGCGTCGGGCTCGCTGTAGCCGATCGCGAAGTGCACGTCACCGGCCAGGATCCGCTCGAGGAACAGGTCCTTCTGCCGCTGGGTGCCGTAGCGGATCAGCGTCGGCCCGACGGTCTGCAGCGTGACCGCCGGCAGGTGCACGTCGGCGCGCTGCGCCTCGTTGGCGAAGATCGTCTGCTCGACCTCCCCGAGCCCGTGGCCGCCGTACTCCTTCGGCCAGCCGACGCCCATCCAGCCGTCCTCGCCCAGCTGCCGGATCACCCGTTGGTACGTCGGGCCGTGGCGGTCGCGGGAACCCTCGGGGCCCGGGTCCCCGTGCGTGGTCTGCCCGGCGATGCCGGTGAAGTAGGCGCGCAGGTCGGCCTTGAGCGCGCGCTGGTCGGCGTCGAGCTCGAGGTTCTTCGCGCCGGCGTCCTCGACCGGCACGTCGCCGGGCAGCGTGTCGAGGGTGTGGGCCAGGTCGGTCATCCAGGCCGAGTAGGCCGGCAGCGGGTAGGTGACGTCGAGGCCCATGCCGCCGTGCAGGTGGTGGCAGGTGCGCAGCGCCGACGGCCCCTCCGCGCCCACCCAGTAGGCCGCGACCGCGAGGTCGTCGGCGGCGTCGAGGCCCTGGGCGACCCGCCACACGGCGTTGCGCGCGGTCAGGTCGAGGGTGCGCGAGGCGATGTAGACGTCGGCGGCCTGCATCGCCACGGCCTGGAACTGCGCGAGCGAGCGACCGAACTGCGTGCGCCCCTTGAGGTAGTCGGCGGTCAGGTCGCGGGCGCCGGCGACGAGCCCGGAGGCCAGGACCGCGAGCCCGGCCACCGCGTGCTGCACCAGCACCTCGGCCGCCCCGGCGGCGAGCACGTCGGCCGGTGCGCCGTCGAGCACCACGGTGTGCTGCGCCGGCTCGCCCGAGGACGGGGTCGGCACCAGGCGGACCCCGGGGCCCTGCGGGTCGACCAGCGCCACCACGCGGCGGTCGCCGTCGAGAGCGGTCACGAGCAGCCGGTCGGCGCGGTCGGCGTAGGTGACCGCGATCTTGCGACCGGTGAGCCCTCCCGACTCCAGGCGCGTGGTCGGCGTGCCGGTGAGCGAGACCCCGGGCTCGCGCAGCGCCGGGCTGAGGACCGCGTCGCCGGCCGCGACCCTCGGCAGCCACGACGCCCGCTGCTCCTCGGTCCCGGCCGCCACGAGGGTCAGCACGCCGCAGCACAGCGTCTCCCACACGGGCAGGTGGGCGGCGCGGGACCCGATCTCCTGCAGCAGCACGGCCACGTCGGGCAACCCGAGCCCCTCGCCGTCGTAGGCTGCGGGCACCGGCAGCGCCAGCAGCCCGGCCGACGCCAGCTCGGACCACCCGTCGGACCAGCCCTCGCGCTCGCCGGACCGGCTCAGCACCTCGGTGACGACAGCGCGCACCGCTTCGATCGACTCGGACTCCACGGGCAAACTGTAACGTGTTCTAGTATTGCGCGCATGCCCTCTCCTCGCGACCTCGGCCGTCGGGTCTATCTCCCGTGGGCCCGCATCCCGCACGGCCGGGTCCTCGAGCTGCCCGGCCGTGGCTCGACGTACGTGACCGACACGCCGGGCCCCAGCCCGCACTCCCCGACGGTCGTGCTGCTGCACGCGCTGGGCTGCACGGGCCTGCTGACGTGGTACCCCGCCATCGAGCCGCTCTCCAAGCGCTACCGGGTGGTGACCCTCGACCAGCGCTGGCACGGCCAGGGCATCCGCAGCGCCGACTTCTCGCTGGCCGACTGCGCCGACGACGTCGCCGCCCTGATCGAGGTGCTGGGCCTGGAGGAGGTGATGGTCTGCGGCTACTCGATGGGCTCGGTCATCGCCCAGCGCGTCTGGCGCCAGCACCCCGACCTGGTCCGGGGCCTGGTGCTCTGCGCGACCACCGACCGCTTCCGGCTCACCGCCGCGGAGAAGCTGTTCTTCACCGGCATGGGCACCACCATGCCGGTGCTGCGCGGCGTACGCCGGGTGGCCGGCGGCCGCACGCCCCGACCGCGCGCCGACGAGCCGCGCGACGTCCAGGACTGGGCCCTGCGCGAGCTCCGCTCCACCAGCGCCTGGTCGGTGGCGCAGGCCATCACCGCACTGGGCCGTCACCACTCCCGGCCCTGGCTGCACTCGATCGACGTGCCGACGGCCGTGGTGGTCGGCCGGCGCGACAAGGTCATCCCGGCGGCTCGCCAGGTGGCGCTGGCGCGCGCCATCCCCGGGGCGACCCTGCACGACTTCGACGGCGGTCACGCCGCCTGCGTGCTGGAGGCCGAGTCGTTCGTGCCGGTGCTGCTCGAGGCGGTCGCCACCGTCAACGCGCGCCGCCGCGACCTCAGTCGTCGCGAACGACCGTGAGGCTGGTGCCGGCCACGGCCGCCTTCAGTGCGGCGAGCTCCGCCGGGAAGCGCTGCGCGAGGTCGTCGACCTCGGGCATCGACTCGCGACAGGCGATCACCCCGACGTGCACGGCGCCGTTGTTGGACAGCACGGTGATGTTGAGGCCGGCGCCGTGGAAGACCGGCCCGAGCGGGTAGAGCGCACGGATCTGCGCGCCGGCGAAGTACAGCGGCACCGGCGGTCCCGGCACGTTGGAGATCACCAGGTTGTGCACCACCGGGTGCTTCTCGGCCAGGCGCAGCCCGGCGTAGGCACGGACGGCGAGGCCGAACGTGCGGGGAGCCGCGAACTCCGCCCAGTCCTGCAGGGAGTCGGCGCTGATCGCCTGGTGGTGGTCCTTGGCGTGCCGGTTGTTCTCCGACATCTGCTCGAGCCGCTCCAGGGGGTCCTCCACGTCGGTGCCGAGGCGGGTGAACAGCGCCGAGACCTTGTTGGCGCCGCTGGAGCGCTTCGAGTCCTCGCGCACCGAGACCGGCACCGTGGCCAGCAACGAGGAGTCGGGCAGCTCGTCGCGGTCCTCGAGGTAGGAGCGCAGCGCACCCCCGGCCACCGTGAGCACCACGTCGTTGACCGTCGTCCCGGTGGCCTTCTTGATCTCGCGGATGTCCTCCAGGCTCAGGTCGGCCATCGCGATCGCTCGGTGGCCGGTGATCGTGCCGTTGAACGACGTGCGCGGTGCCGTGAGCGGCGCCGCCATCGCCGTGCCGGCCCGGGCCCGTCCGATGGTCCGCGTGATCCCCTTGCCGGTCGGCGTCAGCAGCTTGACCGCGCCGAGCGGTCGGGTGACGTTGCTGACCGCGGCCCGGGCCAGGAGCTCGGCCGGCTGCACGTCGCGACCGTGGCGTCCGACGTCCTCGCCGGCGGCGAGCGGCTCGGCGTCCGGCTCCAGGCTGCACAGGTGGGAGATCAGGTTGGCGCCGGAGACGCCGTCGACCGTGGCGTGGTGCATCTTGGTGAACACCGCGACCAGGTCGTGGCCGGCCCCGGCGTCGTACCCCTCGATGACCCACATCTCCCACAGCGGTCGCGACCGGTCGAGCGGGAGGCCGGCGAGGTGGGCGGTCAGGTCGGTGAGCTCCCGGTAGCCGCCGGGGGTCGGGAGGGCGAGCCGGTGGACGTGCCGCTCGACGTCGAACTGCTTGTCGCGCACCCAGATCGGGTGGTCCAGACCCAGCGGCACCCGGCGCAGCTTGCGCGTGAACGACGGCACGCCGCGCACCCGCTCGTCGATCGCCGCACGCACCCGCTCGAACGAGTACGGCGTGGTCATCGTGCTGGGGTCGAGCACCATCACGGCGCACACGTGCATCAGCTGCGCGGGCGTCTCGAGGTAGAGGAAGCTCGCGTCGAGCCCTGACAGTCGGTCCATGCCCCCAGCGTACGACATAAGTAGAACATGTTTCACTTCTGCACGAATGTGACTCGCGCCGCACCCGTCCCGCGCCAGGAGCGGGGCCTCTAGCCTGACGGCATGGGGTTCCTCCGTCGCCAGCTCGTCACCGCAGCCCTCACCGCCAACGCCGTCCGCCCGCTCCCGGGGTACGGCGTCAGCGTGCCCTCGTTCTTCGCCGGGTGGCTCACCGGCGAGCTCGCGCCCCACGTGCTCGCGCTCACCGCCGCCGACGTGGCCGTCCACGCCCGCGGGCCTCGTCGCGACCCGCGGGCCCTCGCGCTCGCCGGGCTGAGCACCGTCGGGCTGGCCTACCTGGTGAAGCAGGCCCGCGACGTCCGCACCCGGGCCGAGGACGCGCTGGTCGAGGGGATCGGCGCCGACTACGTCGAGCAGCTCGACGCCGCGCCGACGCCGGCCGACCTCGCGGTCCCGTGGCGGCAGGTCGCGCACCCGTTCGGCCGGCACGCCGCCGGGGTGCACGTCGAGAAGGACATCGCCTACAACGACCACGGTCGCCGCGGGATGCTCGACATCTACACCCCCGAGGGGGGCGTGCCCGACGGTGGCGCACCGGTGCTGCTGCAGGTCCACGGCGGCGCCTGGACCATCGGCAAGAAGGACGAGCAGGGGCTGCCCCTGATGAAGCACCTGGCAGCCAAGGGCTGGGTCTGCGTCGCGGTCAACTACCGGCTCGCGCCGCGCGACGCCTTCCCCGCGCACATCATCGACGTCAAGCAGGCGATCGCCTGGATCAAGGAGAACATCGCGGCCTACGGCGGAGACCCCGGCTACCTCGCCATCACCGGCGGGTCCGCAGGCGGCCACCTGGCCGCGTTGGCGGCCCTGACCTCTCACGACCGCGCCTGGCAGCCCGGCTTCGAGGACGCCGACACCTCGGTGCAGGTCGCGGTCCCCCACTACGGCGTCTACGACCTGGCCGGCTCGACCGGGCACAAGGCGGCCGAGCTGATGCGCGACCGCTTCCTGGCCCCCAAGGTCATGCAGACCACCTGGGCCGAGCACCCCGAGCTCTTCGAGGCAGCCTCGCCCCTGCTGCGGGTCACGCCGGACGCACCGGACTTCTTCGTCCTGCACGGCAGCGTCGACACCCTGGTCCCGGTCTCGCAGGCACGGCTCTTCGTGGAGCGGTTGCGACGGTCGTCCTCGCGCAGCGTCGTGTACGCCGAGCTGCCGGGCGCGCAGCACGCCTTCGACATCTTCCCCTCCATCCGGTCGGCCCACGTCGTGCGCGCCATCGACCGCTACCTGCACTGGCACTGGACCGGCCACCGCGCGCCCGGCCGGGGAGCAGGCCGCGCGAGACCGCAGTCGCTCAGCCTTCGGGCTGAGCCCCGACCTCAGCTGCAGCTCCACGGCCAGCGCGCTCACCCGGCCGACGATCTCCTCCACCCTGACCGACAGCTCCGGCACGTCCTCGGCCCCGCCCGTGGTCGACGTCGCGCGACGGCGCAGCAGGTAGACCGCGACCCGAAGCGCCGTGAGCGCGTTGTTGAGCTCATGGGTCAGCGCCGCCGTGTCCAGGTCCTGGGCGCTGGCGGCTCGTGGTCCCGCCCTCCGGCGACCCGGGCGCCGGCGCCGCCGCCGAGGCGGTGGTCTCCTGGCCGATCCAGCGGTAGCCGGCGCCGCTCTCGGTCCGCACGTACGTCGGCGACCCCGCCGAGTCGCCGATCTTGGCCCGCAGCGACCGGACGTGGGCGCGCAGCGCCACCTTCGTCTCGTCGCCGTGCCCGAAGTCCCAGACCTCCTCCAGGATCCACTGGTGGCTCAGCAGCCGTCCCGGCGAGGCCACCAGGACCTGGAGCAGCCGCCACTCGGTGGGGGTCAGCCGCACCTCGTCGCCGGCCACCGTCACGCTCTGCGCCTGCAGATCGATCTCCAGCGCCCCGAAGCGGCGGACGACCTCGACCGGGGCCTCTCCGGGTGTGGCCGCCCGGCGCAGCACCGCCCGCACGCGGGCCACCAGCTCATCGACGCTGAAGGGCTTCTGCACGTAGTCGTCGGCCCCCGCATCGAGCGCCTCCACCCGACGTCGCTGGTCGGTGGCTCCCGACAGGATCAGCACGGGCACCTGGTTCCAGGAGCGCAGCTCGCGCACCAGGTCGACGCCGTCGCGGTCCGGGAGCCCGAGGTCGAGGATCACCAGGTCGGGATCGGTCGTGACGATCATCTCCATGCCCGTGACCGCGTCGGACGCGACCTGGGCGGCGAACTCGCGGCGGTCCAGCGCGCCCATCAGGACGTGCGCCAGCTGGACGTCGTCGTCGATGACCAGGAGCCGAGCCGTCACGCGTGGAGGATAGGGCACGGGGTATCACAGAATCTTCATGGCTGGCGGGTCGAACCACACTCGACGTTCACGCCCGCCTGCGACGATGAGGCTGCAGCAGGCGACTCGACGCGTGCCGACGGACGGGGGGTGGCGACGTGGCCAGGGTCCTCGTCTTCGTCCAGGACCACGACATCCGCGCCCTGCTCGCGATCTCCCTGGACCTGCACGGCCACGAGGTCACGTCCTCCCCCGACGCGGGCTCCGCGCTGGACCTGGTCGGTCGTGAGGCCTTCGACCTGGTCCTGCTCGACGACGACGACCGGCGCCCGTCCGGGCGCGAGGTGGCCCGCGACCTGTGCTCCGGCTCCCGTCCCCGTCCGCCGGTCATGATGCTGACCAACCAGCGTTCCCACCAGGGCACGGGACGGCCCCCGTGCCGGGGGTCGACCAGTACGTCAACAAGCCCTTCCGGGTCGAGCACCTCCTCGACGCTGTCCACCGCCTGGTGGCGGACTCGGCCCGCCTGATCGACACCTCGTGACCGAGCCCCTCCCCGACCGCGGGACCGACCCCGCCGCCCCGACGTACGACCCCGGTCCGGTCGCCACCGTCGCCGCGTTCGTGGCGATCTTCGGGCTGTGCCTCTCAGCGGTCCACTTCGCCCCGGTCGAGTCCGACGTGGCGGCGTGGTGGCCGGCGGCCGGGGTGGGCACGGGTCTGCTCGTCCTGTCCCGGGCCCGGCGCTGGCCGCTGCTGCTGCTGCTCACGGTGCTGGTCACCGCGGCCGCCAACGTCATCGGCAACCGCGACCTCGTGGTCTCCGGTCTCTTCGGCCTGGCCAACGCCAGCGAGGGGCTGGTGGTCGCGGCGCTGCTCGGCGCGCACCGCGCGCGGCCCTGGCTGCGCTCCCGCACCGACTTCGCCCACCTCATCGTCGCGGCCGCGGCCGGCGCCACCACGGTCGGCCTGCTGGCCGGCGCCATCGTCCACGTCGTCCTGGACGGGGCCTGGCTGAGCACCACGTTCGACGTCATGTCGTCGCACGGCGCGTCGCAGCTGCTCGTGGTGCCGCTGGCCCTGCTCGCTGACCGATCCCGGTGCCACCGTGCGCAGCGGGACCCGGTCGCGCGTGATCGCGGTCGTGCAGGTCGTGGCCACGGTGATGACGACCGTGCTGGTCTACCGGATCGGCCAGAGCCTGCCGATCTCCTTCCTGCCCATCCCGTTCCTCGTCTGGGGCGCGCTGGTCCTCTCCCTGCGCGCGGTCGCGGCCGAGGCGCTGGCCGTCGGTGCCCTCACGACCGTGCTGACCGGACGGGGAGGCGGGCCCTTCGCCGACATCGCGGTGCTCTCCGACCACACGATCGCCGCGCTGGTCCAGGTCAACCTCGTCGTCATCGCCCTGGCCACCCTGCCGCTGGCGCTGGTGGCGGCCGAGCGGGAGTCGGCGCTGAGGGAGGCCATCGCCGGGCGGGAGGTCTACCGCCGGGCGCAGGAGGAGCTGCGGCGGCAGCAGGAGTTCACCGCGGCCCTGCTCGAGGCGACCACCGGGACCTCGATCGTGGCCGCCGACGGCCAGGGCGTGATCAGCTTCGCCAACCTCGGAGCGGAGCGGCTGCTGGGCATCGACAGTGAGGACCTGATCGGCCGCGAGCTCCGCTCGTTGCACGACCCCGACGAGCTCGCACGGCGCGCCGAGGAGCTGGGCGTCGACGGTGGGCTGGCCGCCCTGACCGCCGAGATCCACCGCACCGGCCACCCCGAGCGACGGGACTGGACCTACCATCGGCGCCGATGGCCGCCGGCTGACGGTCAACCTCAACCTGAGCCCGCTGCGCGACGCCGACGGAGAGCCGCTCGGCTACCTGGCGGTGGGCGAGGACGTCACCGACCGCGAACGCGTCCAGGAGTCGCTGCGCCACGCGCTGGAGAAGGAGCGCGAGGCCGTCGAGAGGCTCTCCGAGCTGGACCGGTCGAAGTCGGAGTTCCTCGCCACCGTCAGCCACGAGCTGCGCACCCCGATGACCAGCATCCTGGGCTTCAACCAGATCCTCTCCGGCGAGGCCGTGGGCCCGCTGAACGACCGCCAGCGCGACCTGCTGCGACGTGTCGACCGGGGCGGGCAGAGGCTCTTCGGGCTGATCGAGAACATCCTCGCGCTCTCCCGCGTCGAGACGATGAAGGACCGGAGCAGCCACGTCGACGTGGACCTCGCGGCCGTGGTGCGCGCGGCCGTGGAGGCCACCGAGCACCTGCGGTGGGACCGGGACCTGGACCTCGACGTCCGGGTGCCCGACGCCGGCTCCCCCACCGTGCTCGGCGACCCCGCCCAGCTCGAGCGGGTGATGGTCAACCTGGTCTCCAACGCCACCAAGTTCACCCCCGACGGAGGCGCGATCCGCGTCACGATCGACCTCGACGCCCGCGACGAGGTCTCGATCGCGGTCTCCGACACCGGCATCGGCATCCCGTCCGAGGAGCAGGACCATCTCTTCGACAGCTTCTTCCGCGCCAGCAACGCCGTGGCCGGGACCATCCAGGGCACCGGCCTCGGACTGACGATCGTGCGCACGATCGTCGAGGCCCACGACGGCACGCTCTCGTTGCGCTCCGTGCCCGACGAGGGCACCACCGTCACCATCACCTCCCCCGGAGGGCGGCGGCTGGCCAGCCGGGACAGACTCAGGTCCCCTCGAGCAACCGTCCGACGCGGGCCACGAGCTCCGCGGCGTCGAAGGGCTTGACGACGTAGTCGTCGGCCCCCGCCTCGAGCCCGTGCGCCACGTCGTCGTCGCTGGCGCGGGCACTCAGCAGCAGCACGCGAACCGGGCGGTCGCCGTCCTCGGCACGCAGGACGCGCAGCACGTCGAGCCCGTCGAGCTCTCCGGGCAGCGAGATGTCGAGCACGACCAGGTCGGCGGCTCGGGCCCGGTAGGCCGCCAGCGCGGCCGCCCCCTCCCCGACCATCTCGACGTCGTGCCCCTCGTCCTCCAGGAGGATCTGGAGCAGCACCGCGATGTCGGGGTCGTCCTCCGCGACCAGGATGGTGGCCACCTAGTCTCCTTCCGGTCCGTCGCTCGACCCGTGGTCGACCAGGCTGTCCACCACGTGCTCGATGGTCTCCAGGGCCTCGGTCAGCTGGGTCGCCAGGGTCTCGTCCTCCGGGGCCAGCCGCTCCTGGATCATGCCGGCGAGCAGGCCCGCGGCCGCGAGCGCGTTGTTGGCGTCGTGGACCAGCTCCAGGGCCGCCGCGTGGGGCGACTCCCGGGTCGTCGGCTCGGCGATCCAGCGGTAGCCCATCGAGCGCACCGTCTCGATCAGCCGCGGTGCCCGGGCGTCGTCGCCGATCTTGGCCCGCAGCGAGCGGAGGTGGGCCCGCTGGGACCCCGTGGACTCCGACCCGTAGGTGTCGCCCCACACCTCCTGGGCCAGCCACGCGTGGGTGAGCAGCTTGCGCGGGTGGGTGACCAGGGCGATCAGGATCCGCCACTCGGTGGGGGTCAGGCGGACCGTCCGCCCCTCGCGTCGTACGGCGCGGTCCACCAGGTCGACCTCCAGGCCGGCGAAGGCCAGCGACTGAGGCGTCGGGGGCCGGGACCACCCCTCGGCCACGCGTCGGGTCAGCGCACCCAGGCGAGCCACCAGCTCCGCGGGGGCGAACGGCTTGACCAGGAAGTCGTCGGCCCCCCGGCGCAGGGCCTCGACCCGTCGCTGCTCGTCGGGGCTCCCCGAGAGGATCAGGATCGGCACCGACGACCAGGTCCGCAGCGTCGTCAGCAGCTCCAGGCCGTCGCCGTCGGGCAGGCCGAGGTCGAGCACGACCAGGTCCGGCTCGGAGAGCGAAGCCACCTCGAGGCCGTGGGCGAGGTCCGCGGTCACCACCACGTCGAGCCCCTCGGCGACCAGCGTCCGCGACACGGCGGCGCTCACCTGCGGCTCGTCCTCGACGACGAGCACCATCGTCACCGCGCTCGGCGTCCGCAGTCTCGTCGCGCCACGGTCACACCTTCACACTACCTTCACTCGGGCCGCCTCCATCCACACAGCGCACTGACGAGCGCCCGCTTGACTGGGATCTCGGAGGTGGGACATGACCATGACCACGATCAGCACCAGCCCCGCGGCACCGTGGGTCGAGGACCTCGAGAAGCTCGTTCTTCCCGAGCTCGGATGAGCAGCCCCGTACCGGACGCCCCGAACGAACCCGACAGCTCGACGCGGGACAAGGTGCGGCTACGGCTCTTCGTCGCCGGCGACACGGCGCGGACCGGGGTCGCCGTGCGGTCGCTCCAGGCGCTCATCGGCTCCAGCCTGCCGGCGGACACCGAGCTCGAGGTGGTCGACGTCCTGGCCCACCCGGAGATCGCCGAGGAGTTCGGCGTGCTCGCCACCCCCCTGGTCATCAAGCTCACCCCGGCTCCGCAGCGCCGGGTGATCGGCGACCTCGCCGACCTGCCCCGGCTCGCCGACGCCCTCGGTGTCGACCGGGTGCTGCGCAGCGCCGACGGAGGCACCCGCCCGTGACCGGCCCGGACAGCAGTGAGGCCCTCCTCGAGGAGGAGCGGTGAGCTCGATGCTCGACGACGACGACACCACCACCAGCCACGGCCGCAGCCCGCAGCTGAGCGACGTCCCGCTCGGTCTCGACACGACCGACATCGTCCGTTGCCTGGACCAGTGCGACGACGGGCTGCTGATCCTCGACGACAGCGGGTGCATCCGCTACGCCAACCAGGTGGCCCGGGAGGCCCTGACGGGCTCGACCGGCAGCGAGGTCGTCGGCCAGCAGCTCGGCCGGCCGCTCGAGAACCGGGACGACGATCGCTTGGAGCTGGTGACGGCGTTCGGCCGCACCCGCACGGTCGACGTCAACGCCACCCGGGTGACCGACACGCACCTGGGCGGGTGGGTGCTGGTGCTGCGCGACGTCAAGGACGACGACGACGGGCTGGCCCTGGCCTACCACGAACTCCGCAACACCCTGACCTCCATGGTCGGCGCCGTCGAGGCGCTCCAGGACGACTGGGAGACGGTCCCGGCGGCCCGTCGCCACGGCTACCTGGACCTCCTCCAGCGCAAGATCGGCCGGATGGCGCGCACCGTCGACGGCTACCTCACCTCGGCCCGGGCCCAGACGGGGGCGCTGGAGCCCCGCGGGCGACGCACGGACCTGCTCGCCACGGTCGCCGACTACCTCCAGAGCGTCGGCGTGCACTCCGACCTCCCCACGGTGGAGATCCCGGTGGGGCTGCCGGTCTGGATCGACCCGAGCCACCTGCAGACGATCCTCGACAACCTGGTCACGAACGCCACCAAGTACGCCGGCAGCCCGATCATGGTGCGCGCGGTGGTCGAGCAGGCCCAGGTGCACCTCGACGTGCTGGACCGCGGCCCGGGAGTCCCCGTCGAGCTGCGCGACCGGCTCTTCGACCGGTTCACCCGCGACGACTCCGAGGTCTCGGTCGCCGGGTCGGGTCTGGGGCTGTGGGTCGCCCGGTCGTTGGCCGAGGCCTACGGCGGGCACCTGGTCTACCGGGACCGTGCGGGCGGCGGGGCGTGCTTCCGGCTGACCCTCCCCGCCATCGAGACCGGTGCCGCGCTCGGAGTGGCGGCGGCGGAGGACTGACTTTCCCGGCTCAGCGCGGGAGCCCGAGGATCCGCTCCCCCGCGACGCTGCGCAGGATCTGGGTCGTGCCGCCCGCGATCGAGAGGCAGCGGGTGTTGAGCATCTCCCAGGTGGCGGCGCGCACCTCGTCGTCGTCCGCCGTCGGCGCCACGGCCCGCTCGGCGAGCAGCGACAGCACCAGCTCGGCGCCGTCCTGGCGGTTGCGCACGCCGAGCAGCTTGGCCACGCTGGACTCCGCGCCCGGGCCCTGGCCGGAGAGCGAGCGCAGGGTGGTCCGCACCCCGAGCAGCGAGCACACCGTCGAGAGGGCCACGGCCCGCCCGACCGCCACCTCCTGACGTGGGGTCGAGGTCGCCCGTGGCCGCCAGGTCCACCGCCCGCTCGGTGCTCTTGTCGAGCCGGCTGGTCGCCATGGCCACCCGCTCGTTGGCCAGGGTGGTGCGGGCGAGCCGCCAGCCCTCGCCGAGTCCGCCGACCAGGCAGTCGTCGGGGACCAGGACGTCGTCGAGGAAGACCTCGTTGAACAAGGCCTCCCCGGTGATCTCGCGCAGCGGCCGGACGTCGATGCCCGGTGAGCGCATGTCGACCAGGAAGTAGCTGATGCCGCGGTGCTGCGGCGCGTCGGGATCGGTGCGGGCCAGGCAGATGCCCCAGTCGGCCCGCTCGGCCACCGAGGTCCAGACCTTCTGGCCGCTCAGCCGCCAGCCGCCCTCGACCCGCTCGGCCCGGGTGCGCAGCGAGGCCAGGTCGGAGCCGGAGCCGGGCTCGGAGAAGAGCTGGCACCACACCAGGTCGCCCAGCAGCGAGGGCCGGACGAAGCGCTCGCGCTGCTCGGGGGTGCCGTGCTCGAGGATCGTGGGCAGCGCCCAGCCGGCGATGACGATGTCGGGTCGCGCGACCCCGGCGCGGGCCAGCTCCTGGTCGATCACCAGCTGGAGGACCGGGTCGGCACCCAGTCCCGCCGGCTCGGGCCAGTGCGGCGTGAGGTAGCCGGTCTCGACCAGCGCGGTCCGGACGTCGCCCGCCGCGGCGATCCGCTCGACGGTGGCGCGGACCTCGGACCGGACCTGCTCGTCGCGACCCTCGAGGTCGACCTCGACCCGGCGGCGTACGCCGTCGACGGCGCGGTGCGTGAGCCGCCCGGCCGCCCGGTCGGAGCGCCCGAGCAGCCCGCGCAGCGTCAGCGCGCGCCGGAGGTAGAGGTGGGCGTCGTGCTCGAAGGTGAAGCCGGTGCCGCCCAGCACCTGGATGCAGGCCTTGGCCACCTCGACCGCGCCGTCGAGGCAGGTCACCTCGGCGACGTCGGCCGCGAAGGCCCACTGGTCCTCGTCGGCGAGGGCCACCGCGGCCACGTCCCACGCGGCCGCGGTCACGGCCTCCGCGGTCTCGAGCATCTCCGCGCACAGGTGCTTGACGGCCTGGAAGGAGCCGATCGGGCGACCGAACTGCTCGCGCACCTTGGCGTGCTCGACGGCGGTCGCCAGGCACCACCGGGCCAGGCCCGAGGCCTCGGCGGCGGCGAGGGTGACCGCGGTACGCCGGACGAGGTCGTGGGTCAGGCCCGGGACCGCCACAGCCGCCGTCGGCGAGGGCGGCGGCCTCCGGGAGAGTGCCGAAGCGCCGGGTCAGGTCGATCCCGGCGACCGGCTCGCCCGCGAGGGCCGCGGCCGGGACGACGCTCCACCGGTCGTCATCGTCCGCCAGCAGCACGTGGGTGGCCGAGGGCAGGTCCCAGACGGTGCCGCCCAGCGCCAGCGCGACCACCGCGCCCGAGCCGATCCGCTCGGCGACCTCGCCGATGTGCCCCAGCAGCGCCGCGGCGACCGCCGGTCCCAGCAGCGGACCCGGCACCAGCGCGTAGGCGCAGGCCTCCAGGGCCACCGCCTGATCGAGCACGCTGCCGCCGCCCCCGCCGGCGGACCCGGGCAGGGCGATCGTGGCCGCCCCCATCTCGCTGACGGCCTTCCAGGTGTCGGCGAAGGACTCGCCGGCATCATCCTCGGCCGCGCGGGCCACCGCGGGCCCGCCGAGGGACGCGGCCCACCTGCGCAGGCTCGCGCCCAGCTCGACGTGCTCCTCGGAGATCCCGATCGACATGGCCACTCCCGGGCTCGACTCGTGGGGCAGAAACTAGAACGTGTTCCAATCCTACTAAACTGGGTCCGTGACGCACATGCCCGCCGACCTGCTGGACCTCGCCCGCGCCGCGAAGGGCTTCATGCCGGAGGACGAGGGGCTGCTGCTGCACCGCGTCGCCCGCGAGCGGCTGCCCCACGGACCTGCCCTCGAGGTCGGCACCTACTGCGGCAAGTCGGCGATCTACCTCGGGGCCGCCGCCCGCGAGGTCGGCGGCACCGTGGTCACCGTCGACCACCACCGCGGGTCGGAGGAGAACCAGGCGGGCTGGGAGCACCACGACCCCACGCTGGTCGATCCGGCCACCGGGCGGATGGACACGCTGCCGACCTTCCGGGCGACGGTGGCCGGGGCCGGTCTCGAGGACCACGTCGTCGCGGTCGTCGGGCGCAGCACCACGGTGGCGGCGCTCTGGCGCACGCCGCTGTCGCTGCTGTTCATCGACGGCGGCCACGCCGAGGAGCACGCGCACAACGACTACGCGGGCTGGGCGCCGTGGGTCGACGCGGGTGGGGCGCTGGTGATCCACGACGTGTTCCCGGATCCTGCCGACGGCGGCCGACCGCCGTACGACATCTTCCTGCGGGCGCTGGCCGGCGGCGCCTTCGAGGAGGTCGAGGCGCTCGGGTCGATGCGGGTGCTGCGCCGCTCAGCGGGCCAGCCCGGAGACCAGGTCGGCTGAGCCGCACCCGCACTCCAGCGCGATCTCCCGGAAGTGCGGGGCGAGCGAGACTCCCCGCATGATCCCCGAGCCCGGGGAGCTGTGGCCGTAGGTCTCACCCAGGGCGTCGACGGCCAGCACCACCGCGGCCGCGGTGTACGTCGTCTGCTCACCCGGCCAGTAGACGTCGTCCCCGAAGACCCATCCGGTCCAGTAGCTGCCGTCCTCCGCGCGCAGGTGCTGCATGGCGCTGAGCAGCTCCAGGGCCCGGCGCTGCTCGCCGACCGCGTCGAGCGTCAGCACCAGCTCGCAGGTCTCGGCGCCGGTGACCCACGGGTTGGTGTCGACGCAGCGGATGCCGAGGCCGGGCTCGACGAAGTCGTCCCAGCGCGTCGCGAGCAGCGCCTGGGCGTCCGCTCCGCGCACCGCGCCGCCGAGCACCGGGTAGTACCAGTCCATCGAGTACGTCGACTTGTCCTCGAACAGGTCGCGGTGGGACCGGACGGCATGGCCCAGCCGTCCCCCGGCGAGCTCCCACTCCGGCTGCGGGTCGTCCAGGAGCTCGGCCAGCGCCACGCCGGCGCGCAGCGACTGGTAGATGCTCGACGAGCCGGCCAGCAGCGAGAAGGACTCGGTCGGCGTCCAGCGGATCCCGCCGAAGGCCTGCTGCTGGGAGACCACCCAGTCGAGCCCCGCCCGCACGGACGGCCAGAAGCGCTGCACGAAGCCGAAGTCGTGGCGCACGAGCCAGTGGTGCCAGATCCCGACCGCCAGGTAGGCGCTCATGTTGACCTCCCCGCGCGGGTCCTCGACCTCGCCGGCCACGATCTTCATCGGCCAGGAGCCGTCGGCCCGCTGCATCGTCGGCACCCAGGCGTAGGCCCGCTCGGCTGCCTCGACCTGGCCGCCGACGAGCATCGCCATCGCGGCCTCGACGTGGTTCCAGATGTCGACGTGCTCGCCCACGGTCCACGGCACCGCACCGCAGGGCTCCTGCATGCGGGCTATCGAGGCCGCGGTGGCCGCCACCTGGCCCTCGCTGACGACGTCGCGGACCCACGGCAGCGGCTCAGCCATCGGTGTCCCGGGTCTCGACAGGCTCGACCACCGATTCGACAGGCTCGACCACCGATTCGACAGGCTCGACCACCGGATCGGTCTCGGGCTTGCGGAAGTACAGGACCATGCTCTTGCCGATGAGCGGGTCGAGCACGCGCCCGGCCAGACGCAACGTCCGCGGCTGCTTCATGATCTCCCAGACCAGGAGCTTGTGGTAGGCCTTCGCGAGCGGGTGGTCGTCGTTGGTCACGCCGACCGCGCACTTGATCCACCAGTACGGCGAGTGCAGGCCGTGGGCGTAGTCCTTGCCGGTGTGGACGACGCCGGCCCTGGTCACCTTGTCGACGAGCTCGGCGTCGGTGTAGATGCGGATGTGGCCGCCCTCGACGTTGTGGTAGTCCGCGGAGAGCTTCCAGTTGACGACCTCGGGGAACCACCGTGGCACGGAGACCGCCATCGTCCCGCCCGGGCGCAGCACGCGCACGAGCTCGCCGATCGCCTGGATGTCGGCGGGGATGTGCTCGAGCACCTCGGCGGCGACGATGCGGTCGAACTCGCCGTCGGCGAAGGGCAGCTGCAGCGCGTCGCCCTGCTTGATGTCGGCCTCGGCGCCCTCGGGCACCTCGCCGGCCTCCTTCATCGCCCCGAAGAGCTCCAGCACGCCGGCCAGCTCGTCGGCGTCCATGTCGAAGGCCACGACGTCACCGCCGCGGCGGTAGACCTCGAAGGCGTGGCGGCCCGCGCCGCAGCCCATGTCGAGCACCCGGTCGCCGGGCGCCAGGCCCAGCCGGTCGAAGTCAACGGTCAGCACGGGGGTGCTCCTTCTCGTAGTCGTCGATCACGCCCTGGTAGGCGACCGCGACCTTCTCGGCCACGGCCCGCCAGCTGAACAGCTCCTGGACCCGTCGCCGTCCGGCGGCGCCCATCCGGGCCCGGCGCTCGGGGTCGTCGAGCATCGCCTCGAGGGCGAGCTTGAGCTCGCCCACGTCCCCGGGAGTGACCAGGTCGGCGCAGACACCGTCCTCGCCCACCACCTCCGGGATGGCCCCGGCCCGCGAGACCACCAGCGGCGTGGCGCAGGCCATCAGCTCGGCGGTCGGGAGCGAGAAGCCCTCGTAGAGGGACGGGACGCAGGCCAGCTCGGCGGAGCCCATCAGGTCGACGAGCTGCTCGTCGGTGAGGTCGTGCGCGAAGCGCACCACGTCGCCGATCGACAGCCGCTCGATGAGCTTCTCGGTGCGGCCGCCGGGCTGCGGCTTGGTCACCAGGACCAGCTCGACGTCGCGCTCGGTGCGCAGCTTGGCGAAGGCCTCCAGCAGCGTCGCGACGCCCTTCATGGGGGCGTCGGCGCTGGCCATGGCCATGATCCGGCCCGGCACCCGGGGCGTGGTGGGCGGCCGGAAGACGTCGTCGACGCCGAGGAGGATCACCTCCATGCGCGCGGGGTCGACGCCGAAGTCGCGGGCGATGTCACGCTTGGAGGCCTCTGACGGGGTGAGGATCTTGCGCGCCCGACGCGCGACCTGGCCCTGCATCCGCAGGAAGCCGTACCAGCGCCGCAGCGTGAGCTTGCGCCACGGGTTGCGGGTCTGCTGGAGGTCGATGCGCCGGTCGAAGGTGATCGGGTGGTGCAGGGTCGTGATCAGCGGCAGCCCCGCACCCTCGGGCTTCTCGAGGTCGAGCATCCCGTAGCCGAGCACCTGGTTGTCGTGGGCGATGTCGAAGTCGCCGGCCCGCTCCTCGAGCAGCCGGGCCACCCGGCGGCTGAACGTACGCGGCTCGGGGAAGCCGGCCAGGCACATGATCGCGAACTCCTGGACGTCGACCAGGTCACGGAACTCGCGCAGCTTCGGCACCCGGAAGGGGTCGGGCTCGCGGTAGAGGTCGAGGCTGGGCACCTTCGTGAGCCGGACGCCCTCGTCGAGGACCGGGTAGGGCTGGCCGGAGAACACCTCGACGTCGTGGCCCAGGCGGGTCAGCTCGCGGCTCAGGTGACGGACGTAGATGCCCTGACCGCCGCAGTGGGGCTTGCTGCGGTAGGACAGCATCGCGATACGCATGGGGCTCAGGACCCAACCTTTCTCGTGGCTCCCCCGTGGGGAGCCTCATCCGGGCACGCTCCGGAAGCGAGGACACGCCGGGCCGGACCAGGTGGAACGTGTTCTCATTATGTCCCACTGATTGATAGCCTAGCTGCGCGGATCAGCCCGCGAACCCGAAGCCCGCCAGTTCCGTGTCGAGGAGACCCGCCGATGAGCCCGATGACGAGCTCGCCCAACTCGCTCTCGGTCGACGAGCTCGGCTCGGCCGCGCAGCGCGAACGGCGCAAGCGGATCCTCGACGCCACCTACGCGCTGGCCTCCGAGGGCGGCTTCGACGCGGTGCAGATGCGGACGGTGGCCGACCGGGCCGAGGTGGCCCTCGGCACCCTCTACCGCTACTTCCCCTCCAAGATCCACCTGCTGGTCTCGTCCCTGGGCCAGCAGTTCCAGGCCGCCGAGGCGAGCCAGCGCGGCAAGCCGGTGCCCGGTGACACCCCGGCCGAGCGCGTGATCTTCGTGCTCAAGCGCGGCACGCGGGGTCTGCAGGGCGACCCGAACCTCACCGAGGCCCTGACCCGGGCGTTCATGTTCGCCGATGCGTCGGTGGCGGCCGAGATCCACACGGTCGGCATGCTGATGACCTCGATGTTCACCCACGCCATGGACCCCGACCGCGTCGAGGAGGTCACCGACGAGGACGTGGCCCGGGCCCGGGTGATCGGTGACGTGTGGCTCTCCAGCCTGGTCGCCTGGGTCACCGGCCGCTCCACGGCCGCCGAGACCGCGGCGCACATGGAGACCGCGGTCCACATGCTGCTGCGTGACTGAGCACTGCCCCGTGACGAGCGCCGCTAGCCGCCGAAGGCGTGGGTGCTGGTGACGCCGCCGTCGACCGCGATCTCGGCTCCGTTGACGTACGCCGACTCGTCGGAGGCGAGGTAGACGTAGAGCGGTGCGACGTCGGCGGGCTGCCCCACCCGCCGCAGCGGCACCTTGGAGGCGCCGTACTCCATCGCGGCGTCGCCGCCGTGGACGCGGGTCATCGGGGTGTCGATCATGCCGGGGTGCACGGAGTTGACCCGGATCTGGTGGCGCCCGAGCTCCATCGCAGCGCACTTGGTCATGCCGCGGATCGCCCACTTCGTGGCGGCGTACGCCGTGCAGCTGGCCATGCCCGCGAGTCCCTCGACCGAGGAGGCGTTGATGATCGAGCCGCCACCGTTCTTGCGCATCGTGCGGGTGACGGCCTGCATGCCCAGGAAGCAGCCCAGCTGGTTGACCCGGAAGAGCAGCTCGACCTCCTCGACCCCCATCCGCTCGATGTCGCCGAAGCGGAGGATCCCGGCGTTGTTGGCCAGCACGTCGACCGGCCCCCACCGCGCGGCGGTGTCCTCCACGAGAGCCGTCCAGGACGCCGGGTCGCTGACGTCGTGGTGCACGAAGTGCGCGGCCTCACCGAGCTCGTCGGCGAGCGCCTGGCCCTCGTCCTTGGCGATGTCGGCGACCACCGTGCGGGCTCCCTCGGCGACGAAGGCCCGCGCGATCGCGGCCCCCTGCCCCTGGGCGCCGCCGGTGACGATCGCGGTCTTGCGGTCGAGTCGACCCATGGTGGTGCCTTCCGTGGAGGGAGTCAGACGGTGAGCTGCATGATCGAGTCGGCGGCGAAGCCCTGCTGCGGGTCGCGGCCCGCGAAGAAGCCGCCGAGCTGGGTGTCGAGGTCGTCGAGCGACCAGGTGGAGCCGGCGGCGTCGAACCGCTGCTCCACGACGGGCGCGGCGACCAGGGCCACCATGCCGCCGTAGACGACGAACACCTGACCCGTGATCGACGCGGCAGCGGGAGAGGCGAGGTAGGCCACCAGCGGCGCCACGTGGTCGGGCGAGTAGGGGTCGACCTCCTGGCCGGAGGCGTCCTCGCCGAAGACCTGGGCGGTCATCGCGGTGCGGGCCCGCGGGCAGATGGCGTTGGCGCGGACGCCGACGCGGCCCAGGCCGCGGGCCGTCGACAGGGTCAGTGCCGCGATGCCGGCCTTGGCCGCCGCGTAGTTGGCCTGCCCGGGCGAGCCGCCGAGGAAGGCCTCCGAGGCGGTGTTGACCACGCTCGCCTCGACCGGCCCGCCGGTCTCCTTGGCCTTGCCGCGCCAGTAGGCAGCGGCGTTGCGTGAGAGCAGGAAGTGGCCGCGCAGGTGGACCCGGATGACGTCGTCCCACTCCTCGTCGGAGAGGTTGAACAGCATCCGGTCGCGGGTCATCCCGGCGTTGTTGACCACGACGTCGAGGGAGCCGAAGCCCTCGACCGCGGCCGCCATCATCGCGTCGGCGGTGGACCGCTCCCCCACGTCGCCCTCCACGACGGCGACCTCGCCGCCGCGGGCCTTGATCTCCTCCACCACGTCGTCGGCCGCGCCGGGCAGGTCGTTGACGACCACCCGGGCGCCGGCGTCGACCAGGGCCAGCGCCTCCGCACGCCCCAGGCCGGCCCCGGCCCCGGTGACCACCGCGACCCGGCCCTCGAGGGACAGGGCCGCCGCGTCCGCCACGGCTCAGTCCTCCAGCGAGATCGCGGCGCGCGGGCAGGCGGCGACGGCGCGCCTCACGCCCTCGATGTTGTCGTCGGTCGTGTGCTCGGTCTTGAGCTGCAGGAAGTCGTCGTCGTCCAGCTCGAAGACGTCGGGCGCCATCGCCTCGCACAGCGCGTTGGACTCGCACAGGTCGAAGTCCACCTTGATCCGCATCGTCGTTCTCCTCAGGTCATCTTCCGGTGGTCCCACGTGGCCACGCGGTCGGGGTGGATGACCACCGCCACGCGCTTGTGGGCCTGCTTCTCCACGGTCTCTCGACCGAAGTCTCCGAGCTCCTCGAACGACTGGGCGCCCACCATCCGGGTGGCCACCTCCGAGCCGATCGCGTAGATCCCGTCGTAGTCGCGCACGATCTCGGCCCGACCGGTGATCGAGACGCCGCGCAGCTCGAAGTAGTCGACGCCACCCTCGACCAGCGCGCTGACCCGGGGGTCGCGCTCGAGGTTGCGGATCTTCTGGCTGCGGGCGTAGGTCCAGAAGGCGATCCGCGCGTCGCGGACGACGTAGAACAGCGTGGTCAGGTGGGGCGCGCCGTCGGGGCCGAGGCTGGCCACCTGCACCTTGAGGTTCTCGGCCAGCAGCTCGGCCACCTCGGTGTCGTCCATCTTCACGCCGTCGCGTCCGCTGCTGGTCGTCGCCATCTCAGGCCTCCGAGGAGTGGCCGGGGAAGACCTTGGCCGAGGGGTCCATCGCCACCGTGGCGTTGTTGACGGCGGTGGCCGCCTCGCCGAAGCCCACCGCGATCAGGCGCACCTTGCCGGGGTACTCGGTGATGTCACCGGCCGCGAGGACGCGGGGGAGGTTGGTGTGCATCCCGGGGTCGACGAGCACGTGCCGCTTGGACACCTCGATCCCCCACTCCTGGAGCGGACCGAGGTCGGCCAGGAAGCCGAGCGCCGCCACGACGGCCTGCGCCGGGTGCCGGGTGACCTCGCCGTCCACCTCGATCTCGACCGAGGTGAGCGGGCCGGTCGACTCGTCGGCCTCGCCGTGCAGGGCGACGACCTGGGCCCGGGTGATGATCTCGACCGAGGAGTCGCGCACCTGCTGGACCGTGCGCTCGTGGGCCCGGAAGGCGTCGCGGCGGTGCACGAGGGTGACCGAGGCCGCGATCGGCTCGAGGTGCAGCGCCCAGTCGAACGCGCTGTCGCCGCCGCCGACGATGACCACGTCCTTGCCGGCGTACGGGGCGAAGCTGGGCACGAAGAACTCCAGGCCCCGGCCGAGCCAGCCCTCACCGGCCGGGAGCGGCCGGGGGCTGAACTTGCCGATGCCGGCGGTGATGATGACCGCACCGGCGCGCACCTGCGTGCCGTCGTCGAGCCCGACGCTCACCCCGTCGTCGTCGGCCGCGAGCGTGGCCGCGGTGCGGTCCAGGAGGTACTCCGGCGACGCGGTGCCGGCCTGCTCGACCAGCCCCTCGACCAGGTCGCGGCCCTTGACGGCGGGGAAGCCCGCCACGTCGAAGATCTGCTTCTCCGGGTACATCGCAGTGATCTGGCCGCCGAGCTCGGGCAACGAGTCGACCACCGCCACCCGGTGCCCACGGAAGCCCGCGTAGTAGGCGGCGTAGAGACCCGTGGGTCCGGCACCGATGATCAGGAGGTCGCACTCGACGGTGGTCACGTCGGGGATCCTTCCTCTCTCCCGGCACGGGATCCAGCACCGTCCGCCTGCGGGTCGGTGGCCAGGCCAGAACTATAACGTGTTCTAGTTACCTCGTCACGCGGTCTCGAGGTCGGCGACCAGCCAGCCCTGGTCGCTGTTGACCACCGTCACCAGCGCCCGGTAGGGGGTGAAGACCGCGTCCTTGCCGTTCTTGGTGACGAACTGGTTGAGGAAGACCAGCGCCCGCACCTCGGTGTCGTTGGCGCTCACCACGCCCTGGGCCACCACGCTGACCTGCACGTCGGTCTTGGACCTGACCAGGTCGGTGCGCACGTCCGCCGCCGTCTGGCGGTACTCCTCGGCGAACGAGGTGGTCATCAGCCCCGCGGCCTCCTCGACCTGCGCGTCGTAGTCCTCGAAGGACGTGGCCACGATCGTGTACGCCGCCTGGGCGGCCGCCGCGGTCGCCGTGCGGGCGTCGTCGGGAGAGATCGTCAGCAGCGCCTCGCCGTCGGGCGCGGTCGCCGCCGCGGGCCGCGTCGGCACGTCGTCGTCGCGGAGCAGCAGGAAGGCACCGCCGCCCAGGCTGGCGACGGCCAGGAGCACGATCACCGCGATCAGCACGGACGTGGTGCGGGCGGAGGCGAGCAGACCGGAAGGGCCGGTGGGGTGGGTCTCGGCAGGCTCGGGCGGCGAGACCGGGGTCTCGGCAAGCTCGACCACCGGAACCCGCTCGACCACCGGATCGGCGGGCTCGACCACCGGAACCCGCTCGACCACCGGATCGGCGGGCTCGGGCTCGGGCGCCGGGTCGGGCCCGGGTGGCGCGTCGTGGGTCTCGGCCGGCTCGACCACCGGTCCGCGGCCGGCGAGTCGGCGCGGGCGGGAGGTGGGGGCGCTGGAGGAGCGGCGACGGGGGGTGGCCATCTCAGGTCAGCTCCTCGACGAACTGGAGGTCGTTGGCCTTCCACGCGCCGTCGACGTTGGCCAGCTGGAGCTGGAGCCGGAACGTGCGGGCCACGGGCTTGTTCTTGGTCTGGGTGTTGGCCACGGTGCCGCTGGTGGCCACGATGACGGTGGCCGAGTCGGCGTCGGCGGAGACGACGCCCGCCCACACCACGTCGCCGATCATCACGGCCTTGCTGCCCCCGAGGACCTCCAGCAGCGCGTCGGTGGACTTGTCGTACTGGTCGGCGAAGTCGCCGGTGGCCAGGGCCTTGACCCGGGCGATGGAGGCGTCGACGTCGTCGTAGCGGATGTTGACGAAGGCGTTGGCGACCTCGGTGGCGGTCTCGACCACGTCGGCGAACCGCTCCTGCTCGACCGCCGAGGCGGGCGTCAGCTCACCGGCGGCCGCGACCTGGTCGGCCGGCACGGCAGCCGCGTCGTCCTGGGCCGCGCGGACGGCGGTGATGCCCACGAGCACGCACGCGCAGGCGGTCAGCAGCGCGACGACGTACAGCACGACGTTGGTGCGCAGCCGTGAACGAGTGAGGTCGGGACCCTCACTCACCGGTCGACCACCGGACCCACCAACATCCACTTCCATGCATCCTCTCCCAGCGCCGCCACCGGCGGGCTGCCCAATCTAACGGGCGCGCCGTTCCGGTCCACCGCACTGTCGCTGATCCCGGTCCGCGGGTCGTAGTAGCCGAGAGCGGCCCGCCCCGGGCTGGGGTTGGCGCGGGTGCCCGGGGAGTAGTTGAACCCGCGGTAGGTCTGGTCGTAGCGGGTGCAGCGCGCCGGGAAGATCGGGGAGTCGGTCAGGTCGTTGCCCTGGCGCCACTGGCTCTGCGGCTTGTAGCCGTCGGTGCAGGGACCCGGGTCGTTCTGGTACTGCAGGGAGACGTGTCCGTAGCCGTCGTTGGTGGTGCCGGTGAAGCCGCCGGCGATGACCCGGGGGAACGTCACCAGCAGCTGCTCCAGGCCGCGCAGGTGGACCACGGCGACCTGCTGGACGCTGATCGCGTTGCCGAGCAGGATGGGGATCGTCGGCTCGAGGTCCTCCATCAACCGCTGCACCTCACGTGCGGCCGGCGGCGTGTCGGTGACGACCGTGCGCAGGTCGGCGTCGCTGTCGCGCAACGCCCGGGTGATCAGCCGCAGGTCGCGGGAGAACGACGTGATGTTGTCGCGGTTCTCCTGCTGGGTGCCGAGCACGACCCGCAGCCGGTCCAGGAGGGCGACGGTGACGTCGGTGTTGGCGGTGGCCTCGTCGACGAAGTCGCCGCCGTTGTCGAGCATCCTCTGCAGCGGCTGCCCGGTGTCGTCGAAGAGCTGACCCAGCTCGGAGACCACGGTGCGCAGGCTCGGCTTGTCGACCGAGCCGACGAAGGCGTCGAGCTCGACCAGGAGGTCGGCCTCGTCGACCGGCAGCGAGTCGGCGGTGCCCTCGAGCAGGTCGCCGTTGGCGGCGTAGGGCCCCTCGTCGTCGGCGGGCTCGAAGTCGAGGTACTGCTCCCCCACGGCCGAGAGGTTGTGCACGTACATCGGGGAGTCCAGTGGCAGCTCGGTGCCGTCCTTCAGCGAGAGGGTGAGGCTGACGCCGTCACTGGTCGGCCGCATCCGGGAGACCTTGCCGATCTTGACGCCGCGGTAGGTCACCTCGCTGCCCTCGAAGAGCCCGCCCGAGGTCGGCAGGGTCGCCTCGACCGTGACGCCGCGACCGAGCACCTTGTCGACGAAGCCGAGGTAGGAGGCGGCGATGTAGACGATCCCGACGGCGCTGAGCACCACGAAGGCGATCAGCCGGGCCTTCACACCACTGGTCATGCGGCACCTCCGAGGAGGCTGGAGCGTGACGGCGCCGGCGAGGCCGTGCCGCTGGTCAGCGCGGCGTCGAGCCGGCCCAGGCCGAGCGCGCCGCCCAGGTCGGGCAGCGACGGCAGCGACGGGCCGCCTCCGCCGCCGGGCAGGTTGACGACGCGGCAGACGGGGTTGGTGCGGTTGCGCGGCCGCTCGCAGGCCGCTCGCAGCTGGCGCAGCAGCGCGGGGTCGCGCAGCACCTGGCGGCAGGCGGCGCTGGCGATGTTGCCGCTCTCGAGGCAGGCCAGCACCTGGTCGATCACCGGGCCGGCCGGGTTGTCGCCGAGGTCGAGGTCGGGCAGCCCGAGCCCGGCGTAGAGGTTGGCGATGTTGACGTCCATGCGGATCGAGGTGTTGGCGTAGTCGCCGCGCACGATCTCGGACGCCTCCTGCGGGAACGGGAAGCTGACCAGGAGGTTGAGCCCGGGGGCCAGGGACTTGCCGGCGGCGGTGAGCCGGTTGAGCACCGGCGCCAGGGAGCGCAGCGAGCGGAGCAGGTCGGTCCGGCTGGCGTTGATCACCCGGGTGCCGACGACGCCGAGCCGGTCGAGGGAGGTGAGCATGTCGACGAGCTCGTCGGTCTGGTCGGCCAGCACCCGGATCGCCGGCCCGGTGGCGTCGAGCGCGTCGGTGATCACCGTGCGCTGGGCGTTGAGCGTGGAGGTCAGGTTGTTCATCGACTCCAGCGCGCGGATGATGTCGCCCTTCTGGCCGTCGAGGGTGCCCACGACGTCCTCGAGCGTGCCGAGCAGGTGACGCAGCCGGTTGGTCCGCCCGCTCATCACGTGGTTGAGCTCGGTGGTGATCGTGCCGAGCTGGGCCACTCCCCCACCGCTGAGCAGGAACGACAGCGCCCCCAGGACCTCCTCGACCTCGGGGTTGCGGCCGGTGGCCTCGAGCGGGATGTCGTCGCCGTCGCCGAGCCGCCCGATCGGCGCGACCCCGGTGGGGGGCTCGAGCGCGACGTACTTCTCGCCGAGGAGGCTGACCTGGCGGATGTCGGCGATCACGTTGTCGGGCAGCTCGACGTCCTCGCGCACCCGCAGGGTGACCCGGGCGTGCCACCCGTCGCGCTCGACGTCGATCACCTCGCCGACGGTGACGTCGTCGACCATCACCGGCGAGCGCGGGACGACGTTGAGGATGTCGGCGAACTCGGCGGTGACCTCGTAGGCCTCGTCGGCGTCGACGGGCGACCCCGGGAGCGGCAGGTCGTAGGCGCCGTTGAACTCGCAGGCCGAGAGCAGCAGGGCGCCCGCCAGGACGCCGGCGCAGGTCCGGAGGAGACGGTTCACGAGCCACCCCCCAGGAGTCCGGTGATGCTGGCGTCGTCGCCGACGGTGTAGGGCCCGGGCGGACGGGTCTCGCCCAGTCCGGGAGCGGCGCGCGGGGCCTGGCCGGTGGAGGCCCCGCCCCGGGCGGGGAGGGGCAGGGGAAGCGGCGGCTGGTTGCCGTCGCCGGCCAGGACCGGCTCGAGGAGCTGGGTGAAGAGTCGGCAGGCGAGGGCCTTGCTGGCCTGGGGCAGGTCGGACTGCTGGACGACGGCGCAGAGCAGCCCGTCGGCGTCCGCCACGTTGCCCTCGAAGCCGATCCGCGAGCCGATGGTGCCCGTCTCGGCGTTGAAGGCGAGCACCAGGTTGCCCATCGCGACCGGGGCCACGGTCAGTGCGGTGTCGAGGGAGTCGCGCTCGGAGTTGATCGTCTTCATCACCCGGGAGAGCTTCTCGACGTCGGTCACCAGCGCGCGGCGGTTGTTGCGGACGAAGCTCTCGACCGTGCCGACCGAGCTGGCGACCGCAGACAGCGCGGCCTGGAGCTCGTCGCGCTCGGTGACCAGGTCCTGGGACACGCCGGCCAGGTCGGCCACGAAGGCACGCACCAGCGCGTCGTTGCGGGCCAGGGTGTCGGTGAAGATCGCGAGCTGCTCGACGGTCTCGAAGAGGTCGCCGCTGCCCTCGCCGAAGGTGACCGCCGCCTCGGAGAGGTTGCGCAGCATCTGGTTGCCGAGCGCGCCGTTGCCGCGCAGCGCCCGGGCGCCGGCGCGCAGCGTGCGGTCCAGGGTGCCGTCGGAGTTGGCGCCCTTGGGGCCGAGGGCCGAGGTCAGGTCGCGCAGCGCGGCGTAGATCCGGTCCAGCTCGACGGGCACGCCGGTGTCGGGCAGCGCGATGTCGGCCCCGTCGGCCATCACCTCGCCCCCGGTGTAGGCCGGGCTGAGCTGGACGAAGCGGTCGGCGACGAGGGTCGGGGTGACGACCGCGGCCTTGGCGTCGGCCGGCACCGGGTGCTGGCCGTCGTACTCCATCTCGACCCGCACGGAGTTGCCCTCGGGGATCACCGCCGTCACCCGGCCGACGTTGACGCCGAGGATGCGGACGTCGGTGCCGACGTAGACGCTGACCGCCCGCGGGAAGTGGGCGGTGACGCGCCGGGTCGTGTCGTCCTCGCCACGGGTGAACAGGAAGCCGGCGAGCAGCACGAGCACGAGCGCGGCGGCCAGCACGCGCCAGGTGAGTCGGCCGGAGAGGGCACGCATCAGCTGCCTCCTCGGGGAGGCGCCGGCTGGAACTCGCCGGTGGGGACCGAGGCCAGGTTGACGGCGTAGGCGTCGAACCAGGGACCGGTGCCGATGATGTTGGACAGGATGCTCGCGTAGGGACCCAAGGCGTCGAGGGTGGCCTTCAGCTCCTTCTCCTTGCTGATCAGCAGGCTCAGCAGGTCGTCGACCTCCTTCAGCGCAGGTCCGATCTGAGCCTGGTTGTCGGTGGCCACGCCACGCAGCTCGACCGCCAGCGTGCGGGCGTTGACCAGCAGCCGGTGGATGGCCTGCTTGCGCTTGCTGACCTCGCGGAAGACCAGGTCGCTGCTGCCCATCAGGTCCACCAGGTCCTCGCTGCGCGCCGCGAGCAGCGTGCTGACCTTGCGCGAGCTGGACAGCAGGTGCTTGATCTCGCTGTCGCGGGAGGCGACGGTCTCGGAGAGCCGGGCGATGCCCTCGAAGCTGGCCCGGATCTCGGGAGCGGCCTGGTCGGTGGTCTGGGAGACCTCGTCCAGCGCCTGCACCAGGCGGTCGGTGTTGATCTGCTCGGTCGTCGTGGTCAGGTCGCCGAAGACGCCGACGATGTCGTAGGCGGACTCCGTGCGCTCCAGCGGGATCGGGGCGTCCTCGTCGAGCTGTCCCTCGCCGGCCGGGGTGAGGTTGAGGTACTTCTCGCCGAGCAGGTTGAGCACCTCGACCGAGGCCTCGGTCTCGTCGCCGAACTCGGGTCCGTTGTCGACCTCGAAGGTCACCACCACCTGGTCCTCGACGAGCTCCACGCCCTTGACCCGGCCGGCGCGGATCCCGCCGATCTGCACCATGTTGCCGCGGTGGATGCCGCTGGCGTCGCTGAACACGGCGGTGTACGTCGTGCCCCGGAAGCCAGGGAAGCTGGACAGGTTGAAGGTCGCGGCCAGCAACAGCAGCATCACGACGATCGTGACGGTGCCCAGGCGCAGGGAGCGGGCCGGAGAGACACGACTCATGGGTTCGTGCACCTCGGGGCCGTGCTGCGGAAGTTGATCTGGTTCAGCTCGCGCTTGAGCTGGGCCATGACGCCCGCCGGGATGCCCTCGACGTCGGGGAGCGAGATCTCGGCCGAGAAGCCGCAGACGTAGTAGTTGTACCAAGAGCCGTAGGTGCCGGTCCGGGTCTGGTCGGTCATCGACTCCGGCAGCCGGTCGAACAGCTCGATCACCTGCTCGCGCGAGGCCTTGGTGGTGAGCAGGGTCGAGAGCCGGCGCAGCTCCTTGATGTCGGACTCGAGCAGCGGGCGGCCGTCGCGGAGCAGGTCGGCGACCACCACCGTCAGGTCGGAGATGCTGGACAGCGAGGAGCCGATCGTGTCGCGGTTGCGGGCCAGGTCCTGCATCCAGCCCTTGAGCTCGGTGACCAGGGTGGTCAGCTGCGCGGACCGGCTGTCGACGGTGTCGAGCGTGGTGGTGAGGTTGCCGATCACCTCACCGATCAGCTGGTCGCGGTCGGCCAGCGTGCTGGTGAGCGACGCGGTCTTCTGGAGCAGCCCCTGCACGGTGCCGCCCTCGCCCTGGAGCACCTGGACCAGGTTCATCGTCAGCTCGTTGACCTGGTCGGGCTGGAGCGCCTGGAAGAGCGGCTTGAAGCCGTTGAACAACGTGGTGAGGTCGAGCGCCGGCGTGGTCTGCGAGATGGGGATGACGTCGTCGGCCTCGAGCTGCTCGGCGCCCTCGGCCTGCCCCTGCTCCAGCGCGAGGTAGCGGTCACCGACCAGGTTGAGGAAGCGGATCTCCGCGCGCGACGCCGTGGTCAGCGGTACGTCGCCCTTCACCCGGAAGGTCACGACGGCCTGGGTGCGCTGGTAGTGCTCGACCTTCTTGACCTCACCGACACTCACGCCGGCGACCCGGACGTCGTCGCCCTTCTCGAGCGACGAGGCGGTCGAGAAGATCGCCTGGTACTCCTCGCCGGCGCCGAAGCCGATGTTGCCCATGATCGCGGCCAGCAGGCCGGTGACGAGCACTGAGATGACCGTGAAGATCGACAGCTTGACCCCGGCCGCGATCGTGACCGCGTTGCGGCGGTTGCGGATGCGCCGGCTGCGGGTCTGGACCCCGGTCGCGCTCACGAGCCCTCACCTCCGCGGACCACGGGCCCGTAGAGCAGCGAGCCGAGGGCGCCGTAGGAGTCGGCGGCGCGGCCGCTCCGACCGGCCAGCACGGCGTTGACCACGGCCTGGTCGGCCGGGCTGCCGGCGTACCCGCTGGACATGGTGGGGGCGGTGTCGCCGTAGCGCGGCGCGGTCCGGCCCGAACCGCCGTGGGGGGCGACGCCGGTGGGCGGGTTCTCGTCGATGTCGGTGCCGTCGTCGAAGGAGTTCGGGCCGATCGGCTCCGGCGGCCGGGGCAGCCCGGAGCACCAGGGGCCGTGGCCGATCTCGCCGTAGACGGGGATGTCGTCGCGGCGGTAGGCGTCGTACTGCGGGGTGAAGAGCTCGATGTACTGCTTGACCTCGTTGTCCTCGAACGTCTTGGCCAGCAGCGGCTTGTAGCGCGCGGCACCGCGGATCAGGCAGGGGAACTCCGGCGAGTAGTCGGCCAGCAGGCCGAGGACCGGTGCCGTGACCTCACCGACGCGGATCAGGTTGGCCTCGTTGTCTCCCAGGAAGCGGGTGGAGGTGCGGGCCAGCCCGCCGAGGTCGCTGAAGAACACGTCGATCTCGCGGCGCTTCTGCACGATCGTCTTGCTGGTCACGGTCAGGTTGTCGAGCGTGGCGAGCAGGTCGGGGGCCGCGATGTCGTAGATCTCGGCCACCTCGGCGAGACGGACCATGTCCTCGCGCAGCGTGGGCAGGCTGCCCTCGATCGCGGTCAGGTAGGTGTCGAGGTCCTCGAGGGTCTGCCCGAACTGCTCCCCGCGGCCGTCGAGCGCCGTGGCCAGCGCGTTGAGGGTCATGTTGAGGTCGGCCGGCCGCACCGCCCGCAGCAGGGGGAAGAGGTCCGCCAGGATCTGGCTCAGCTCGACGTTGACGTCGACCCGGTCGGAGGGGATCACGGCCTGGTCGGCGAGGCTCTCCGAGACGGGGTCCTCGGGCACCACGAACGAGACGTACTTCTGGCCGAACAGGGTCGTGGGCAGGATCTCGACCCGGACGTTGGCCGGGATCTCGCGGGCCGCCGACGGCTGGAGCGCGACCTCGATGGAGGCCTCCTGCCCGTCCTGCCCGACGTTTCGGACCTGCCCGATCAGGGCACCGTGCAGCCGGACGTCTCCGAACTTCGCCAGCTGGAGACCCGCCCGCTCGGACTTGATCGTCACCATCGTGACGTCGTCGAACACCTTCTGGTAGACCGCGATCGAGAGCCCGACGAGCAACGAGACGGTCGTCAGGAAGGCGACGCCGGCCACCAGCAGACGCGCGTGCTCGCGTCGGCTGTCGTGATGGATGTTGACCAGCACTCGTCGCCCCCGCTACCCGGTGATCCGCACGGTGGTGGTCGAGCCCCAGATCGCGAAGCTGAGGAAGAAGTCGGCCACCACGACGGTGACGATGCTGGTGCGGATCGCGCGGCCCACGGCCATGCCGACGCCGGCCGGGCCGCCCGAGGCGGTGTAGCCGTAGTAGCAGTGGATGAGGATGATCGCGGTCGCCAGGAAGAGCAGCTTGCCGAAGGACCAGAGCATGTCGATCGGTGGCAGGAACTGCAGGAAGTAGTGGTCGTAGGTGCCGGGCGACTGGCCGTAGATCAGGGTGACGATCAGCCGCGGCGAGAGGTAGGACGCGCTCAGCGCGACGACGTACAGCGGGATGACGGCGATGAAGGCGGCGATCATCCGGGTCGTGACCAGGAACGGCAGGGACGGGACGCCCATCACCTCGAGGGCGTCGATCTCCTCGGAGATCCGCATCGCGCCGAGCCGGGCGGTGTAGCCGCAGCCCACGGTCGCGGCCAGCGCGATCGAGGAGATCAGCGGGGCGACCTCGCGGGTGTTGAAGTAGGCGGAGATGAACGCGCTGAACTTCGCCACGCCGAGCTGGCTGAGCGAGGCGTAGCCCTGGATGCCGACCTCGGTGCCGGCGAAGAAGGCCAGGAAGGCGATCACCCCGACCGAGCCGGCGATCAGGCTCAGCCCCCCGGCGCCGAACGTCACCTCGGCGAGGGTCTTGGTGATCTCGCGCGGGTAGCGCCGGATCGCGCGCGGCGTCCAGGCCAGCGCCTTGACGTAGAACAGCAGCTGGTCGCCGTACTGCTCCAGGGACCGTCGGGGCGGGCCGATGACGGTCTCTGCGATGGATCCGAACGTCGCCACGGCTCAGATCCCCGGGGGTGGGACGACTTGGAAGTAGATGGCGGTGATGATCGCGTTGAGGAAGAACAGCAGCATGAACGCGATGATCACCGACTCGTTGACCGCGCGGCCGACGCCGCTGGGGCCGCCGCCCGCGTTGAGCCCCTTGTAGGCGCCGACGATCGCGGCCAGCGCGCCGAAGACGACCGCCTTGATCATCGCGATGTAGAGGTCCGGGAGCGTGGCCAGGGCCGTGAACGAGGACAGGAAGGCTCCCGCCGAGCCGCCCTGGATGATCACGGTGAAGAAGTAGCCGCCGCCGATGCCGGCGCCGATCACCAGCCCGATGATCATCAGGGCCACGAACATGGTGGCCAGGACCCGCGGCGCGACCAGCCGCTCGAGCGGGTCGACGCCGAGCACCTCCATCGCGTCGATCTCGTCGCGGATCTTGCGGGCGCCCAGGTCGGAGCAGATCGCCGAGCCCGCGGCTCCGGCGATGATCAGCGCCGCGGCGATGGGGGCCGCCTCGCGGACCACGGCCAGCACCGCGGTCGCGCCGGCGAACGACTGCGCCCCGAGCTGGCCGGTGAGGTTGCCGACCTGGAGGGAGATCACCGCACCGAACGGGATCGAGACCAGGATCGTGGGCATCACGGTGACGCTGGTGATGAACCAGGCCTGCTCGACGAACTCACGGAACTGGAAGGGGCGCGTGAAGATGCACCTTGATGACGTCGACCACCATCGCAGCGAGCTCACCGGGGCCGCGCACGACCGACAGGACGTTGAACGCCACGACCCACCTCCCCCTTCACTGCAACGGCCGACACAGACTAGAACGTGTTCTCGTTTTCCTCAACGAGACGCGTCTTAGACGGTGTCGGCCCCGGAACCTCCTCGTCACAACGAGGTGACGCCACACTAGGTATGGCCGGGGTGCCTAGGATGCGGAACCGTGAAAGAGCAGCCGTGAGCGACCACACCGGCTCCCGCACCGTACGGCGGGCCCTGGGCGGGCACCCGTCCGCCGTGCTGCTGGTGGCCCAGCTCCTCGCGATCCTGGCCTACCCCTTCCTCGACGTGTCCACGCCGGGCCGGGCCGTGCTGGGGGTCGTGCAGATCCTCGTGGTGGCGCTCGCGCTCTGGTCGGTGCGCCGTACCCCGGCGCTCACCGGGGTGGCGGTCGGCCTGGGCGCACCCGCCGTCGTCTTCAGCGTCCTTGAGTCCGCGCTGCCCGGCGTCGACTGGATCGTGCTGGCCTCCACGGCCTGCCACGCCCCGTTCTACTTCTACGTCTCCTACGCGATGATCCGCTACCTGTTCCACGACGCGCGGGTCACCCGCGACGAGCTCTACGCGACCGGCGCGGCCTTCACGGTGGTGGCCTGGGGGTTCGCCTACGTGTACGCCGCGGCGCAGGTGATCTGGCCGGGCTCCTTCATGGCCTCCGACGGGACCAGCGACCGGGCCTGGTTCGAGCTGCTCTACCTGTCGTTCACGACACTCACCAGCGTCGGCCTCTCGGACGTCGTGCCGGTGCTCGACCACGCCCGCTCGCTGGTGATGATCGAGATGATCGCCGGTGTCTTCTACATCGCGCTCGTCGTCACCCGGCTGGCCGGGCTCACCGCCAACCGGCTGGCGCAGCAGGACCGCTGAGGTTGGCCCGACTTCAGTCCTAGTCCAGCTCCAGCTCGGCTCGTCGTCGGCTCCGGCTCCGGCGCGGCCTCGGGCTCGGCTCGGCGTCCCAGCCGTCGGGGCGGTGGGCGGCCGGCATCGCGGCGACGACGCGGCGGTAGGAGTCGTCGACCGCCTCGAGCAGCTCCTCGTCGGGGATCGCGCCGCCGAGGAGCAGGTCGTTCCAGCCGGAGCGACCGATGTAGGCCATCACCCGGACGTCGCCGGGGTAGCGCTCGAGCCAGGCGTCGGCCTCGTCGCGGCCGGCGCCGGCCTTGACCCCCACGCCGCCGCGGCCCAGGAACGCGAAGATCTTCCCGTGGCCGCCCTCGCCGACCTTGACCACCGGGTGCTCGGTGCCCCAGGGGTCGTCGGCCCAGGCGCCCGGCTTGGCCAGGCAGTGCTCCTGGAGCCGCGTGACGTCGATGCCCCCCATCGAGCGGCTCAGTCCTCGTCGTCGGCGTCGAGGAGCCCCTCGCTGCGGGCGGCGGCGACGATCGAGCGAAGGTCCTCCACCGAGCCGCGGCCGGCGTCCACGTGCTCGTTGCGGGCCGTGGCGAAGACCTCGCCCAACCGCTGGCGCTCGGTCTCCGGGACGTCGTCGCGCGCGGGGTTGAGGATGGTCAGCTCCTCCTCGGTCAGGTGGTGGTTGACCGCGGTGGCGAGCTCCTCGACCGCGTCGTCGAAGGCCTGGGTGTCGGTGCCCTTCAGCTCGAGCACCGCGAGCAGCGCCTCGTGACCCTCGGCGTGCTCCTCCTGGCCGTGCTCGGCCTCGTGCTCGGTGATCGCGTCGCGCTTGCGCAGCCGCGGGTAGACGTGGTCCTCCTCGGCGAGCGCGTGGGCGACGTGGAGGGTGGCGAAGGCGCGGCGGACCGCGTCGCGGTCGCTGGAGGCGTCGCGCAGGTCGCGCAGCAGCGCCTCGAAGCGCCGGTGGTCGTCGAGGATCAGCTCCACGACGTCGCCGGAGACGGGACGGCCGAGATCGATGGGGGTGCTCATGCGGCCCACCCTAGATGGCAGCCTCAGCCGGTCAGACCGGCCTGCAGCGCGACGCGGTCGACGACGGCGCGGGTGCGTCTGCGGTAGCGCCAGATCTGCAGCAGCCCGGTGGCCCACAGGACGTACTGGGCGCTCATCGCCCAGCGGAACGCCGAGGGCGTGTAGGCGGTCGAGTCGCCCGGCGTGCGCCAGTCGAGGATCAGCCCGACCGTGATCACCAGGACCAGGGACGCACTGAACCCGGCCTGGTTGATGATGCCGCTGGCGCTGGCCAGCCGCTCGGCCGGGTTGGAGGTGCGTCCCAGGTCGAAGCCGATCATCGAGGCCGGTCCGCCCACGCCGGTGACCAGCACCAGCACCACCAGCAGCCACAGCGGGCGCGGGGCCCGGCCAGGTCAGCACCGCGGTCCACACCCCGACGATCGACCAGACGACCGCCAGCACGATCGTGGAGCGGTGCCAGGGGTGCCGGCCGATCAGCCAGCCGAGCACCGGCCCGCCCACCATCACCGCGACGACCATCAGGGTGAGCAGCAGCCCGGCCGTCTCGGTCGAGCGGCCCTCGCCGCGCACCAGGAACGGGTAGCCCCACAGCAGCGACAGCGAGGTCGCGCTGAACTGCGTGGTGAAGTGCATCCAGAAGCCCAGGCGGGTGCCGGGGTGGGACCACGAGGCGGCCAGGCTGTGGCGCACCGAGGTGAGCGACATCCGGGGTCCCCGGGCGTAGCGCCGGTCCGGCGCGTCGTCGACGACCACGACCAGCGCCGCCGCCAGCACGAGCCCGAGGGCCGCTGCGCCGAGGTACGCCGGCGTCCAGCCCGAAGCGGCTCAGCGCCCAGATCATCGGCACCGCCGCTCCGACGGCGCCGAGCTGGCCGAGCGTGCCGGTCAGCTGGGTGACGAACGGGACGCGCCGGGGGCTGAACCACCGGCTGACCAGCCGCAGGACGCAGATGAACGTGAGGGCGTCGCCGATCCCCACGAAGACGCGGGCGACCAGGGCCAGCGGATAGCTCTCGGCGAGCGCGAAGCCGGCCTGGGCCGTGGCCATCATCAGGGTCCCGACCAGCATCACGCTGCGGGAGCCGAAGCGGTCCACGAGCAGGCCCACCGGGATCTGCATCGCGGCGTACACGAGCAGCTGGAGCATCGTGAACGTCGCCAGCTGGGCCGCGCTGATGTCGAAGCGCTCCCCCGCCGCGAGCCCGGCCACGGCCAGGGAGGAGCGGTGGAAGACCGCCAGCATGTAGACGAGCAGGCCCACCAGCCAGACCGACCAGGTGCGGGCCGCGGACGGCGCAGCGGGGTCGGTCACCGGGTCACGATACCGGCGGGTCGACCTCGCGCTCCCACCGTGCCCGGCGCTCCTGCGGGCTCTGCTCCCACCACGGGGTGCCGCGCTCGCCCAACGCCTCCTTGGCCGCCTGGACCCCGGCGCGCACCTCGGGCTCGCGGTCGGTCCCGCGGGCGGTGCGGACCGCGCGCCGCCAGGCCATCAGGATCCGGGTCAGCTCCTCGCGCCGCTCCTGCGGGATGTCGGGGTCGGTGGCCCGCCACCGTCGTCCGTCGACGACGATGTAGCGACCGTCGGGCGTGCGCTCCGGCTCGCCCGAGGAGCGGCTCAGCGCGCACCCGCCTCGATCATCTGCCGCAGCTCCTTCTTCAGGTCGGAGATCTCGTCGCGCAGCCGGGCGGCCAGCTCGAACTGCAGGTCGCCGGCCGCGGCCTTCATCTGGTCGGTGAGCTCCTGGATCAGCGAGGCCAGCTCGGCGCTCGGCAGCCCGGCGAGGTCGGCCGCGTGCTGGCCCGAGGCGCTGGAGGCCAGCGCCGGGACCGGCTGGCGGGCCTTGACCCCGCCGGCGCGGCCCTTGGCCTCGGTGCCGGCCCAGGTCTCGAGCAGAGCCTGGGTCGACTCGTCCTCGCGGGCCAGCATCTCGGTGATGTCGGCGATCTTCTTGCGCAGCGGCTGGGGGTCCAGGCCGCGCTCGGTGTTGTAGGCGACCTGCTTGGCGCGCCGCCGGTTGGTCTCGTCGATCGCCTTCTCCATGGAGGGCGTGATCTTGTCGGCGTACATGTGCACCTGGCCCGACACGTTGCGCGCGGCGCGTCCGATGGTCTGGATCAGCGACTTGTCGGAGCGCAGGAAGCCCTCCTTGTCGGCGTCGAGGATCGAGACCAGCGAGACCTCGGGCAGGTCGAGGCCCTCGCGGAGCAGGTTGATGCCGACCAGCACGTCGTAGTCGCCGAGCCGCAGGTCGCGCAGCAGCTCGATGCGCTTGAGGGTGTCGACCTCGGAGTGGAGGTAGCGGGTGCGGACGCCGGCGTCGAGGAGGTAGTCGGTGAGGTCCTCGGACATCTTCTTGGTCAAGGTGGTGACCAGCACCCGCTCGTTCTTCTCGGCGCGGACCCGGATCTCGTGGATCAGGTCGTCGATCTGGCCCTTGGTCGGCTTGATCACGACCTCGGGGTCGATCAGGCCGGTGGGGCGGATGATCTGCTCGACGGTGTCGCCGCCGACCTTGTCGAGCTCGTAGTTGCCGGGGGTGGCCGAGAGGTAGATCGTCTGGCCGATCCGGTCGAGGAACTCCTCCCACTTCAGCGGTCGGTTGTCCATCGCGCTGGGCAGCCGGAAGCCGTGCTCGACGAGGTTGCGCTTGCGGGACATGTCGCCCTCGTACATGCCGCCGATCTGCGGCACCGCGACGTGCGACTCGTCGACCACGAGCAGGAAGTCCTCGGGGAAGTAGTCGAGCAGGCAGTTGGGCGCCGTGCCGCGCCCGCGGCCGTCGATGTGCATCGAGTAGTTCTCGATGCCGGAGCAGGAGCCGACCTGGCGCATCATCTCGACGTCGTACGTCGTGCGCATCCGCAGCCGCTGGGCCTCCAGCAGCTTGCCCTGCCGCTCGAAGGTCGCCAGCTGCTCCTCGAGCTCGGCCTCGATGCCGGTGATCGCCCGCTCCATCCGGTCGTGGCCGGCGACGTAGTGGGTGGCCGGGAAGATGTGCAGCTCCTCGTCCTCGGTGAGGACCTCGCCGGTCACCGCGTGCAGGCTCATCAGCCGCTCGATCTCGTCGCCGAAGAACTCGATCCGGACCGCGTGCTCCTCGTAGACCGGGAAGACCTCGAGGGTGTCGCCGCGGACCCGGAAGGTGCCGCGGGTGAACGACATGTCGTTGCGGGTGTACTGGATCTCGACCAGCCGGCGCAGGATCGCGTCGCGGTCGTGCTCCTCGCCGACGCGCAGCCGGATCATCCGGTCGACGTACTCCTGCGGGGTGCCGAGGCCGTAGATGCAGGACACGGTGGAGACCACGATCACGTCGCGCCGGGTCAGCAGCGAGTTGGTCGCGGAGTGGCGCAGCCGCTCGACCTCCTCGTTGATCGAGGAGTCCTTCTCGATGTAGGTGTCGGTCTGCGGGACGTAGGCCTCGGGCTGGTAGTAGTCGTAGTAGCTGACGAAGTACTCGACGGCGTTGTCGGGGAAGAGCTGGCGCAGCTCGTTGGCGAACTGGGCGGCCAGCGTCTTGTTGGGCTGCATCACCAGCAGCGGGCGCTGCACCTGCTCGGCCACCCACGCGACGGTGGCGGTCTTGCCGGTGCCGGTGGCGCCGAGCAGCACCACGTCGGGCACGCCGGCATCGATGCGGCGGGAGATCTCCTTGATCGCCGCCGGCTGGTCGCCCGCGGGCTGGTAGTCGGAGACCACCTGGAAGGGCGCGACGCGGCGCTCGAGGTCGGTGACGGGACGCATGCTGCGAGCCTACGACCTGCCACCGACAGTGCCCCTGGAGCGAGCGCCCGGCGCGGGTCAGAGCAGGGGTCGTAGGGGCGCCAGCACGAACTCGGTGAACTTGCGGTGCAGGTCGCGCGCCTCCCACTCGTGCTGGGACAGCGCCAGGCTGTGCGACTCGTCGACCACGAAGATGTCCTCCAGCGCCTTGGCCAGTGACTCGTCGATCACCTCGAGGTTGATCTCGTAGTTGCCCTGCAGGCTGAGCCGGTCGATGTTGGCGGTGCCGACCGTGCTCCAGGTGCCGTCGACGGTGGCGGTCTTCGCGTGCACCATCGTGTCGCGGTAGCGCAGGATCTTCACGCCGCTCTCGAGCAGCTGGGAGAAGTAGCCGCGGGAGATCCAGTCGGCCACGACGTGGTTGGACTTCAGCGGGAGCAGCAGCCGCACGTCGACCCCGCGTCGGGCGGCGTCGGTCACGGCGTCGACGAAGTCCTGGTCGGGCAGGAAGTAGGCCTGGGTCATCCAGACGTTGCGGCTGGCGCGGTTGATCGCCTCGATGTACATCGCCCGGATCGGGAACATCCACAGCCGCGGGACGTTGCGCTGCACCCGGATCTTCGGCTCCCACGTCGAGGCCGTCTCGAGCAGCAGCGGCCGCTCGCTGTGGCCGATGCGTCGGCGGCGGTTGAGGTTCCAGAAGTCGGCGAACGCGCGCTTGAGGTCCCAGACGCCCGCGCCGGTGATCCGGACGTGGGTGTCGCGCCACTCCGTCTCGTACGACGACCCGATGTTGTAGCCACCGACGAACCCGGTGTCGTCGTCGACGACCAGGATCTTGCGGTGGGCGCGGCCGTAGCGGCGCAGGTCGAAGAAGCGCCACCCGGCGCTGTAGACGGGGTAGTGCAGCACCTTCATCGTGCTCGGGAAGCGCTTGAAGACCGGCGAGACGACCAGGTTGGCGAACCCGTCGTAGATGCAGTAGACCTCCACGCCGCGGGCGGCCGCGGCGGCCAGGGCCCGCTTGAAGCGCTCCCCCGTCGCGTCGCCCTTCCAGATGTAGGTCTCGAAGAGGATCTGCCGCTGCGCGCCCTCGATGGCGGCCAGCATGTCGTCGTAGAGGTCGCGGCCGTAGGTGTAGGTGGTCACGGTCCCGTCGCCGACGCTGACCGTCTGCGGCGGGGAGACCGGGAACGGCTTGGCCTTCTTGCCGCGCTTGCGGTAGGAGTCGACGGCGGACATGCCGAGCGCGATCCCGATCGGCACCCCCACGACGGCGACGAGGATCCGGCGCAGCACCGCCAGCAGTCGTCCCAGGTCCACCGTCGCGCTCACGCGGGTCAATGTACCGAGGGGAGTTCGACCGCGTGCAGGGTCATCGCCTGGTGACGCGCGCGGGCAGGTGGACGCGGGGCGCCATGCGGGCGCCGTGCCGCGGACGGTGGAGGCCGGCCATGCCCACGAGCGCCACCACGCGGCCCCGCTGCGGTCGCCAGGGCTCGAGGAACGCCTCGAGCCCGGCGTCGTCGAGCTCGCTCCCGGTGAGGGCCCAGCCGACGTCCTTGGCGACGTGGTAGTCGCCGAACGACACCGCGTCGGGGTCGCCGAACGCGCGCTGGCGCACCTCGGCGCAGGTCCAGACCCCGATGCCGGGCAGCGACCGCATCCGTCGCTCGGCCTCCTCGGGCGGCAGCGACAGCGGTGCGCTCGAGCGACTCGGCGACCCGCGCGACGGTGACGATGGCGCGCGAGCGGGCAGGGTCGACGTGCATCTTCAACCACTCCCACGACGGGACCTGGCGCAGGGCCTCCGGCGTGGGCTGCACCCAGAGCCGCCGCTCGGGCCCGGGCCCGGGGGCCGGCTCGCCGTAGCGGTGGACGAGCATCCGGAAGCCGGCGAAGGCCTCCTGGCCGGTCACCTTCTGCTCGATGATCGCGGGGACCAGCGCCTCCATGACCAGCCCGGTGCGTCCGAGGCGGGCATGGGGGTGGCGACGCCAGGACTCGGCCAGCACCGGGTGTCGGGGCTCGAAGCCGCTCCAGTCGTCGTCGGCCCCGAGCATGGCCGGCAGCGACTCCAGCACCCAGCCCGCACCAGGACCCCAGGCCCGGGCGTGCACCTCGCCGAGCCGCGGTCGGTCCAGGACCCGCAGCGTGGCCGGACCCTCCGGCGTACGGATGCCGCGCCACACGGCGCCGGCCTCGTCGACGCGGTACGTCGGGTCGCCCGCGCCGCGTCGGTGCTGGCGCAGCATCCCGGCCGACGTGGCAGGGCCAGTCCGGCCGCCAGACGCGCTCGGAGGCGGCGTCGGCGGTCATGCCCCCAGGGTAGGCGCACGGCCCGACAGTAGAACGTGTTCTACCCGGATGTCCTACGCTCGGGGCATGCCGCTCCAGATCGCCGACTCCGCGCGCGTCCGCACGATCACCCTCGACCGGCCGGAGGCCCTCAACGCCTTCGACGAGGCGCTCTACGACGCCACCACCGAGGCGCTGCTGGCCGCTGCCGAGGACCCCGGCGTGGCCGTGGTGCTGCTCACCGGCGCCGGACGCGCCTTCAGCGCCGGGCACCGACCTGCTCGAGATGCACCGGCGGGCCACCGATCCCGACTTCGTGCCGGGCGAGCACGGCTTCGTCGGTCTGCTGGACGCTCTGGAGGCCTTCCCGAAGCCGCTGGTCTGCGCGGTCAACGGCGTCGGGCTCGGCATCGGCGCCACGATCCTGGGCTTCGCCGACCTCGCGTTCATGTCGAGCACCGCGCGGCTCAGGTGCCCGTTCACCAGCCTGGGTGTGGCCCCCGAGGCGGCGTCGTCGTACCTGCTCCCCCGGCTGGTCGGCCGGCAGGACGCCGCCTGGATGCTGCTCTCGGCCGAGTGGATCGACGCCGAGCAGGCCCGCGAGATGGGGCTGGTGTGGCGCGTCTGCGCGCCGGAGGACCTGCTGACCCAGGCGCACGAGCACGCCGCGGTGCTCGCCGCCCGCCCGATCTCCTCGCTGGTCGCGGTCAAGCGCACGATGACCGAACCGCTGCGCCCCGCGATCCGCGCCGCTCGCGACCGCGAGAACGCGGCCTTCGCCGAGCTGATGGGCGGGCCGGCCAACCTCGAGGCGCTGGCCGCGTTCGCGGAGGGGCGCGAGCCGGACTTCACCGCGCTCCCTCCTGGCTGGTGACCGTGGCTCTCGGATCGTGAGGACGGCGCACCGTCTGGACGGGTAGAGTCTTCGCGCGGGCGCGAAACCCTTTCGTGCCGAACGTCGAGGAGAGCACCATGCAGCCCGAGCCCACGCGTCCGCGGCGTCCACGGCTCGACCAGGAGACGGTCCTGCGCGCGGCCGAGGCACTGGTCGACCGCGACGGCTTCGACGCGCTGTCGATGACGCTGCTCGCCGGCGAGCTCGACACCCGGGTCTCCTCGCTCTACAACCACGTCGCCAACCTCGAGGAGCTCCGCTCCGAGGTGCAGGTGCGCGCGATGCGGATGCTCGGTCAGCACGTGAGCCGCGCCGCCATGGGTCACGCCGGCGCCGACGGGCTGCGCGAGCTCAGCCACGCGCTGCGAGCCTTCGCGCGCGAGCACCCGCACCGCTACGGGGCGCTGACCCGCCCGCCGATCAACCGCGACGAGTTCTACGCCGCGGCCACCGACACCATCGCCGCCATGTCGGTCATGGTGCGCTCCACCGGGCTGCCCGACGAACGGATCCTCTCGACCGGCATGGCCATCTTCTCGGCGCTGCACGGCTTCGTCTCGCTCGAGGCCAGCGGCTACTTCGGCGGCGTGCCGGAGCTCGACGCGGTCTTCGAGCAGGTGATCCGCGGCGCGGTGACCTCCGCGGTGCTCGAGGCGACCCAGCCGATCTCCGCAGCCGATCTCGCAGCCGATCTCCACGACGGCCTGAGGGGCGCCCGGCACACTGGGGGCGTGCTGCTCGCCGAGGTCGTCGCCACGTCCAAGACCGTCGCCGCCACCCGCTCGCGCAAGGCCAAGGTGGCCGCGCTCGCTGCCCTGCTGGGGCATCTGGACGAGGAGACCCCGACCGGCGAGGGGGCGACCGCGGAGGAGGCCGACCAGGCCGAGGTGCTGGTGTCCTACCTCGGCGGCGCGCTGCGGCAGCGGCGTACCGGCCTGGGCTGGCGGGGGCTCCAGACGCTGCCCGCGCCGGCGGACGTCGCGACGCTGACGGTGGCCGAGGTCCACGCGACCTTCGACCGGATCGCCGCGCTCGCCGGCGCCGGCTCGCAGGCCGCCCGGGCGAGCGCGGTCGCCGACCTGTTCGGCCGGGCCACCGCCGAGGAGCAGCGCTGGCTCCGCGGCCTGGTCACCGGGGAGCTGCGCCAGGGCGCGCTCGACTCGCTGGTGCAGGAGGCGCTGGCCGCCACCACCGGCATCCCCCTGGCCGCCGTACGCCGGGCGGCGATGCTGTCGGGCTCGACCGTCGCCGTGGCGCGGGCGGCGCTCGCGGGCGGGGAGGCCGCCCTGGCCGAGATCGGGCTGGAGGTGGGGCGTCCGGTGCTGCCGATGCTGGCCGCCAGCGCGCCGACCCTCGCCGAGGCCCTGGAGAAGGCGGGCGGCGGTCGGGTGGCGGTCGACGCCAAGCTCGACGGGATCCGCGTCCAGGTGCACCGAGCAGGCGACGAGGTGCTGGTCGTGACCCGCTCGCTCGACGACATCACCCACCGGTTGCCCGAGGTGGTCGATGCCGTGCGTGCGCTGCCGGTGACCTCGGCGGTGCTCGACGGCGAGGTCCTGGCGCTGGACGACGCAGGGCGCCCTCGCCCCTTCCAGGAGACGGCGTCGCGCACCGCGATGGCCGCGGGCGTGACGGTCACGCCGTACTTCTTCGACCTCCTGCACCTCGACGGCGAGGACCTCCTCGACTCCCCCGGTGACGAGCGGATGGCGCGGCTCGAGGCCCTGGTGCCCGAGGCCCACCGGGTGCCGCGGGTCGTCACCGACGACCTCCCCGAGGCCGAGCGCTTCCTCGCCGAGGTCCTCCACCGCGGGCACGAGGGCGTCGTGGTCAAGAACCCGGCCGCGACGTACGCCGCCGGTCGCCGCGGTGCCGGCTGGGTCAAGGTCAAGCCCGTGCACACCCTTGACCTCGTCGTCCTCGCCGTCGAGTGGGGCTCCGGTCGGCGTCAGGGGTGGCTCTCGAACCTGCACCTCGGCGCGCGGGTCGGGGATGGTGAGGGAGACGGCGAGGGGCTGGTGATGCTGGGCAAGACGTTCAAGGGGATGACGGACGAGATGCTCGCGTGGCAGACCGAGCGCTTCCTGGGCCTCGAGACGCACCGTGAGGGCCACACCGTCCACGTGCGGCCGGAGCAGGTGGTGGAGATCGCCATCGACGGGGTCCAGAGGTCCACGCGCTACCCGGGCGGCGTGGCGCTGCGCTTCGCACGGGTCGTGCGCTACCGCGACGACAAGCGGCCGGAGGACGCGGACACCCTCCACAGCGTGCGGGCGCTGCTGCCGGGCCAGCACGAGGAGTGAGCTCGTCCGGAGAGGTCTGCGGCGGTCGCCAGGCGCGCCAGGTCACGGGTCGACCTTCCGGAGTCGCAGCCCACGTCGATCGCCGACGGTCGTCGTCGCGAGCCGCTGCCTGTGCCGCCACGACACCGTCGGCGACGCTGGCCGACCCGCTCGGGCCCGCGAGGAGGCGACCGGGTCCGGACCAGAACCCCGCAGCGCCTGGTCACCCATCCTCCTGCCGAAAGGCCTTGACCCGTCCGGCCGCATGGACCATAATAGAACACATGTTCGATGCCATTGACGACCTGACCGCCCTGCGAGGGGCTGTCGCCTGCGTCGAGCCGGCCGCAGACGACCGCGGGATGGTCGACCAGCTCGAGGCCCTGGAGCGGATCAAGTGCACGGCCGCTGCCGCGCAGGCGCGGATCACCGAGCGGCTCGACCAGCAGCGAGAGGGTTGGGCCGACGCGAGCGTGGGCGCGGAGGTCGGGCTGGCTCGCCACGAGAGCCCACACCGGGGGCGTCGGCTGCTCGGCCTGGCCCGGGCGCTGACCACCGACCTGCCCGAGACCCTGGCCGCGCTCCAGCGCGGCGACCTCAACGAGCACCGCGCGTTGATCATCGCCGAGGAGACCCGCGACCTCAGCCACGTCGACCGGCTGGCCGTCGACTCCGAGCTCGCCGCCTCGCACTCGCTGCCCTTCCTGGGCGACCTCAAGCTGCGCTGGGCCGTACGCCGGCTGGTGCTGCGCATCGACCAGGCCGGCGCAGTGCAGCGGCGCGAGAAGGCCCGCGCCCGACGACACGTCACCGGCCGCAGCCTTCCCGACGGGATGGCCCAGATCAGCGCCGTCGTGCCCGACCTCGAGTACGCCGCCATCCTCACGAGCCTCGACGAGCGCGCCGCGACCGAGATCGCCGCCGGCGTCGCCGGAGACCGCACCCGCAGCCAGCTCGTCGCCGACGCCTTCGTCGCCCGGCTCACCGGTCAGGCCACCGCCACCTCGGTGCCCGTCGCCCTCAACCTCGTCATGTCCGCCGAGACGCTGCTGGGCGAGGGCGACGAGGCCGCCGAGATCCTCGGCCACGGTCCGATCCCGGCCTCCGTCGCGAGGGAGATGGCGACAGCCTGCCCGGACGACCAGGCCAGCATCCGCCGGCTCTTCCGCGTCGACGAGACCGACCGTCTGGTGGCCATGGACACCACGGCGCGCGCCTTCACCGGGGCCTTGGCCAGGTTCGTCCGGATCCGCGACCAGGTCTGCCGCACCCCGTGGTGCAACGCGAGCATCCGCCACCTCGACCACGTCGAGGCGTCCACGGCCGGGGGCGCGACCGCGGAGGACAACGGCCAGGGACTGTGCGAGAGCTGCAACTACGTCAAGGAGTCGCCGGGCTGGCGACACCGGGTGACCAGCGAGCCGCTGGCCACGCACACGGTGGAGGTCACCACACCGACCGGCAGCACCGTCGAGTCGCAGGCTCCCCCGCCACCTCGAGGGCAACGCTGGCAGCGCCACCCGCGGCACGCGTCCGTGTGGACCCTCATCGCCTGAGCGTCTCGCCACAGATGCTGCAACTCTGAGTTGCACACGCCGTACACTGCTGCGCATGACCCCGGCCCCCGCGAGCGACGGACGACGTCGGGCTGCGGCCACGCGACGCCGGGCGCGCGAGCAGGAGATCATCGCCGCCACGCGCGAGCTGTTCGACACCCGCGGGGTCGCCGACGTGCAGATCGAGCACATCGCGGGCGCGGTGGGGATCAACCGGGCGATCGTCTACCGGCACTTCACCGGCAAGGAGGAGCTCTTCGCGCTCACCCTGGTCGGCTACCTCGACGAGCTGCGCGAGGCGATGACGGCGGCGGCCGAGGAGGCGACGACCTCGCGGGAGCGGCTCGCGGCCATCGTGCGGGCCTTCGTGGACTACGGGGTCGAGCACCCGCCGTTCGTCGACTGCGCGCAGGCGCTGATGCGGCGCTCGGGTCCCGACCTGCTCGCGGAGATCTCCGAGAGCGCGCTGTTCCGGTTGGGCCGCGCGATCTCCTCCAGCCTCGCCGTGGTCTCCCACGTGCTCGAGACCGGGGTGGAGGCCGGTGACTTCCGGCTCGACATCGACCCGACCCTGCTGGCCAACATGCTCTACGCCAACGGTCTGGGCGCGCTCCAGCTGGCGCGCGTCGGGATCCTGGTCAAGGAAGCGGCTCCCGGCATCCCCACGGTCGGGGAGATCACCGCGGCGCAGGTCCGCGACTACCTGGTCGTCTCGGCGCTGGCCATGGTCGCGGACTGAGTCGAGCCCAGCCCGCGACCAGGTCGGTCAGGTCAGGGGCGCTCGAGGATCGCGGTCACGCCCTGGCCACCGGCGGCACAGACCGAGATCACGCCCTTGCCGGAGCCCTTCTCGGCGAGCAGCTTGGCCAGCACGTTGACGATCCGGCCACCGGTCGCCGCGAACGGGTGGCCCGCCGCCAGCGAGGAGCCGTGCACGTTGAGCTTGCTGCGGTCGATCGAGCCCAGCGGCGCGTCGAGACCCAGGCGCTCCTTGCAGAACACCGGGTCCTCCCACGCCTTGAGGGTGGAGAGCACCTGCGAGGCGAACGCCTCGTGGATCTCGTAGAAGTCGAAGTCCTGCAGCGAGTGGCCCTCGCGCTGGAGCATCCGGGCCATCGCGTACGCCGGCGCCATGAGCAGGCCCTCGCCACCGTGCACGTAGTCGACCGCGGCCGTCTCGTAGGCGGTGAGGTAGGCCAGCACGGGCAGCCCGCGCTCCTTCGCCCACTCCTCGGAGGCGAGCAGCACGACCGAGGCGCCGTCGGTGAGCGGGGTCGAGTTGCCGGCGGTCATCGTGGCCGCCTCGCCCTTGCCGAAGACCGGCTTGAGCTTGCCGAGCTTCTCGGCCGAGGAGTCCGGGCGCAGGTTCTGGTCGCGCTCGAGGCCGCGGAACGGCGTCACCTGGTCGTCGAAGAAGCCGGCGTCGTACGCCGTGGCGAGGTTCTGGTGGCTGGCGGCGGCCAGCGCGTCCTGCTCCTCGCGGCCGACCTGCCACTCCAGCGCGGTCAGCGCGGCGTGCTCGCCCATCGACAGCCCGGTGCGGGGCTCGCCGTTCTGGGGGATCGACAGGCCGATGTCGCCGGGGCGGATCGCGGCCAGCGCGGCCAGGCGCGACTTGGTGTCGCGGGCGGCGTTGACCTTCATCAGCTTCTTGCGCAGCTTGTCGCTGATCGCCACGGGGGCGTCCGAGGTGGTGTCGGTGCCGCCGGCGATGCCGACCTCGATCTGCCCGAGGGCGATCTTGTTGGCGACCTGGATCGCGGCCTGCAGCCCGGTGCCGCAGGCCTGCTGGATGTCGGTGGCGGGGGTCTCGGCCGAGAGCTTCGAGCCGAGGACAGCCTCACGGGTCAGGTTGAAGTCGCGCGAGTGCTTGAGCACCGCTCCCGCGACGACCTCCCCGAGCCGCTCGCCCTCGAGCCCGAACCGGACGACGAGGCCGTCGAGCGCGGCCGTGAGCATGTCCTGGTTGGACGCCTCGGCGTAGACGGAGTTGGACCTGGCGAAGGGAATCCGGTTGCCGCCGATGACGGCGACGCGACGAGTGGAGGAGTTCATGCGACGATTGTCCCCCGACTACCGGCGGGTAACAACCCGATGAGGGGCAGGTCACGATGTGTGGACACCGAGTTACACGTCTAGTTACATCATCGTGGACGCTGACCTCCGCCGCGCGCGGGAGCACCGGACGCCCCAGGAAGCCACAGGAAGAGAGCCGATGAGCGACAAGTACCAGGGTTTCACCGCCACCCCGATCGGCAAGCTGCTGGTCAAGAACCTCGGCCTGCCCAACCCGACCAGGCTCGAGCGCTACACCGCCGGAGCCCCCCTGGTCGACGGCACCGTCCTGCTCGGCGGCCGCGGACGCCTCGCGGAGTCGCTGGCGGGCATGCTCGACACCCTCGGCATCGCCTCCACCGAGCAGGCCGGGGAGGACCAGCGCTTCAAGGGCCTGGTCTTCGACGCCACGGGTCTCACCGGGCCCGCCGACCTGGTGGCCCTGCGTGACTTCTTCACCCCCGTGATGCGCCGGCTGGAGACCTGTCCCCGCGTCGTGGTCATCGGCACCCCGCCCGAGCAGGTCTCGGGCTCCGAGCGGGTCGCGCAGCGCGCCCTCGAGGGCTTCACCCGCAGCCTCGGCAAGGAGATCGGCAAGGGCGGCACCGTCCAGCTCGTGTACGTCGCCGACGGGGCCGAGGCCGCCACCACCAGCACGCTGGCCTTCCTGCTCTCCCCCAAGTCCGCCTACGTCTCCGGCCAGGTCGTGCGCATCGGCGCCCACGGCATGCCGAAGACGGTCGAGACCGGTGACCTGACGCAGCCGCTCGCCGGCAAGATCGCGCTCGTCACCGGCGCCAGCCGCGGCATCGGCGAGCAGATCGCCCGCGTGCTGCACCGCGACGGCGCCACCGTGGTCGGGGTCGACGTACCCCAGGCCGCCAGCGAGCTGCAGGTCCTGATGAAGGAGCTCGACGGCGACTGGCTGACCCTCGACATCACCGGCAAGGACGCCCCGCAGCGGATCGCGCACCACCTCAAGGAGAAGCACGGCGGGGTCGACGTCGTCGTCCACAACGCCGGCATCACCCGCGACAAGAAGCTCGCCAACATGGCCGAGGACCGCTGGGGCTCCGTGATCGCGGTCAACCTCACCGCACCCGAGCTGATCAGCCGCGAGCTGCTCGACCAGGGGGTCGTCAACGCGGGCGGCTCGATCATCGGGGTCGCCTCGATCGCCGGCATCGCCGGCAACGTCGGGCAGACCAACTACGCGACCTCGAAGGCCGGCGTCATCGGCCTGGTCGACTCCCTGGCCGACGAGCTGACGGACGGGATCACCGTCAATGCCGTAGCCCCGGGCTTCATCATCACCGCGATGACCGCGGCGGTCCCGCTCGCCACCCGCGAGGTCGGCCAGCGGCTCAACGCGATGGCCCAGGGCGGGCTGCCCGTCGACGTCGCCGAGACCATCGCCTGGTACGCCGCCCCCGGCTCGCGCGCGGTCAACGGCAACGTCGTGCGGGTGTGCGGCCAGATGATGCTGGGAGCCTGAGATGGCGACCTCCTCCCAGCGCCCCGCTGCCCGGCAGATCGACTCCCCGGCCGGCGGACTGTCCACGCTGCTGAAGGCGGCGCTGCCGTCCATCCCGGTCGTCAACGCACTGCCCGGCATCAAGAAGGCATCGGCCTCCGGCTTCGAGGGGCTGGCGTTCTCGCGCCCGCCCGTCACGGTGGAGCGGTCTGCCGTCGAGGCCTACGCCCGCGTGTGCGGCTTCCCGACCAAGGACGTCGTCCCGCTGCCCTACCCGCACATGCTGGCCTTCCCGCTGCACATGGCGATCATGACCGACGGCGCCTTCCCGGCCCCGGCCATCGGCACCGTCCACGTGGAGAACTCCCTGACCGGTCACCGACCGATCGCGATCGGTGAGCAGCTCAGCGTGTCGGTCAGCGTCGGCGGGCCCCAGCCGCACCCGAAGGGCACGGTCTACCTCTTCACCACCGAGGTCGACGACGCCGACGGGGCCCGCGTCTGGGAGAGCACGTCGACGTACCTGCGCCGTGGCAAGGGCGACCCGGACGCCCCGTCCGGGCAGGTCTTCCCCGACGCCCCGCCGCACGGCCTGCAGTGGAGGCTCGCCGGGGACCTCGGACGTCGGTACGCCGCGGTCTCGGGCGACCACAACCCGATCCACCTCTACCCGCTCACCGCCAAGGCGCTCGGGTTCCCCCGGCAGATCGCGCACGGGATGTGGAGCAAGGCCCGCTGCATCGCCGCGCTGGAGAACCGGCTGCCCGACGCCGTGCGCGTGGACGTGGCGTTCAAGCGCCCGATCCTGCTGCCCGGCACCGTGGCGTTCGGCTCGGCACCGGTCGACGGCGGCTACGCGTTCTCGCTGACCAGCCCGTCCTCGGGCGCACCGCACGTGGTCGGGCGGAGCACCGCGCTGTAGCTACTGCGCCTTCCGGGGCCGGATCAGGCCTTCCTGGGCCACGGTCGCCACGAGCGTGCCGTCGGCCTGGAAGACCCGGCCGATCGCCATGCCGCGGGCGCCGCCGGCCGAGGGGGACCACTGGTCGTAGAGCCACCACTCGTCGGCCCGGAAGGGCCGGTGGAACCAGATGGTGTGGTCCAGGGAGGCCATCTGGATCTCCTTGGGGTTGCTCTCGTGCGCGGCCAGGGTCGCGCCCAGGAGGCTGACGTCGCTGGCGTAGGTGAACGTGGCCAGGTGCTCGATCGGGTCGTCGCCGAGCCCGCCCTGGATCCGGATCCACATCCGGGCCCTCGAGGGGTGGTCGGCGTCGGGCTCGAGCCCGTGCTGGGAGTTGCCGAGCCACCGGACGTCGAGCGCCGCCCACTCCTTGCCCAGGGCGTCGGCATCCTCGTTGCCGCCCCGGCGCATCAGCTCGACCAGGTCGAGGCCGTCCTCGGGCGCGCCCACCTCGGGCATCGTGTCCTGGTGCTCGTAGCCGTCCTCGGACCGCTGGAAGCTCACCGTCTGGTAGTAGATCGGCCGCCCGTGCTGACGCGCCATCACCCGCCGGGTGGCGAAGGAGCGTCCGTCGCGGATCCGCTCCACGTCGTAGATGATCGGCACCTGGTAGTCGCCGGGCAGCAGGAAGTAGGAGTGCAGCGAGTGCACGGCGTACGCCGGGTCGACGGTGCGGGTCGCCGCGACCAGGGCCTGCGCGGCCACCTGACCGCCGTAGACGCGCTGGCGCACCGACTCGGGCTGGCGCCCGCGGAAGAGGTCGACGTCGAGGTACTCCAGGTCCAGCAGCGCGACGAGCTCCCGCGCCGGGCTGGCGGGTCGCGGTCTCGGTCATCGGGTGCCCCCGTCGGTCGGCGGGTCGTCGTCGGTGCCCTCGAGGCCGGCGAGGAACTGCTCGAACTCCTTGCCGATCTGCTCCCCGGTGGGCAGCGGCTGGTCACCGGCGAGCAGGTTGGACCCCGAGGACTCGGCGCGCTCGAAGGCGTCGTACTGACGCTCCAGGGCGGAGACCACGTCGGCGACCTCGGAGTTGTCGGCCAGGTGGCGCTCGATCTCGGTCTCGCGGCGCTCGGCCGTCGCGCGCAGGTCGGTGAGGTCGATGGTGAGCCGGCCCCCGAGCTCGAGCTGCTCGAGCAGGGCCACGGCGGCGCGCGGGTAGTCCAGCTGGGCGAGGTAGTGCGGGATGTGGGCGACGAAGCCGAGTCCCGCGTGCCCCCACTCCCCCAGCCGCACCTCCAGGAGGGCCTGGGCGCTGCTGGGGATCCGCAGCTCGCCGCGCCAGCGGCTCTCGCCGGTGATCAGGCTCTCGTCGTTGGCGTGGTGGGTGATCGCGATCGGACGCGTGTGCGGCACCGCCATCGGCACCGAGCCGAGGCTGACGACCCGGGTGACGCCGAAGCGCTCGACGACCGAGCGCACGGCGTCGACGAAGCCCTCCCAGCGGTTGTCGGGCTCGGGACCGCTCAGGAGCAGGTACGGCGTGGCGCCGGTGTCGTGCAGCAGCCGGACGACCAGGCGCGGCGCGTCGTACTCCTCGTAGTGGTCGCGCACGAACGACAGCGCCGGTCGCCGGGCGCGGTAGTCGTGGAGCTGGTCGACGTCGAAGGTCGCCACCACCCGGGTGCTGTCGCTGCGCCCGCGGGAGCCCTCCAGCAGGTGGGTGGCCGCGAGGGCGGCGGCGTTGCCGGCGTCGAGGAAGCCGTCGAGGACGACCACCATCGTGAGCGCCGTCAGGTCCTCCAGCTCCGGCACGTCGTCGACGATGTGCACGAGTCGTGGGTCAGCCGTCACGCGCCGAGCCTATGCCCCCGGGGACGGCTCCGAGGGGGCGGGCTCGGACGGGGAAGGCGTGCTCGACGGCGTCTCGCTCGGGGGCGGGGCGTACGTCGCCACGATGAGCTTGGCCGCCTTGCGGGCCAGCGTCCGTGTGTTGAGCCCCGTGAGGCCCTCCAGGCGCGCCTCGGTCTCCTCGGGGGTCCCACCGAGCTCGTGGAGGTCGTCGAGCAGGGCCCACAGGCCGGCCTCGCCGAAGGAGGTCGCGAGGAACTCGCTGGCCCACCACGACACGGCGTAGTGCACGGCGTAGTCGTCGTCGTTGAAGGTGTCGTCCTCGGGCAGGTCGGTGATCAGCCCCTGCCGGGCGTTCCGCCGCACCTGCTGCGGCACCCGCCGGTCCTCGGGGGCCAGCGGCCGCACGGAGACGTACTCGGCCAGCCCCTCGCTGAGCCACAGCGGCACCCCGTCGGCCCGCGCGCCCACGGCCAGGTGGGTCAGCTCGTGGCGCACCAGCCGGTCGCGGGCCACCCCGACCTGGTCGAGCAGCCGCGGGTGGAGCGCGATCCGGGTCGAGGCGACCTGGTCACCCTCCGGGCCGGCCGGCAGCGAGAACGCCAGCCCGTCGAGGCGCTCGGGGTCGCCGCCGAGGGGCGGCTCCAGCGTGGAGAGGAAGTCGTCGTCGCTGAGGGCGTAGACGACCGCCGACCGGCTCCAGTCGTAGGGCACGACGCCCGAGACCGCACTGATGCCCTGCTCGACCGAGCGGACGAGCGGGCCGGCCGCCGTCACGGAGTCCTCGTCGAAGATGCCGAGCACGCCGACACCGGTGCGGACCACGACCGGGCCCTCGTCCCACGGTTGCGACCAGACCTCGCGGGCCTCCTCCCAGGCCGGGTCGGTGACCGAGCTGACCACGAAGCCGCGCCCCCGCGGTCGCGGGGTGAAGCGGTAGCGGTCGCGGGAGACCACGGGCGCGGCGTCGAAGCCGGCCAGCTGGAGCGAGACCTCCACGACGCCCCAGTAGTCCTCGCCGACCCGCAGCAGGCTGCTCGGGTCGACGCGGTAGCCGAGCTGCTCGATCGGCAGCTGCCGCAGGTTGTCGAAGTACGTCGCCTGGTCGAGCAGGAAGTCGGGGCTGGTCCGGTCGAGCCCCGCCGCGAAGGCCTCGCGGTCGCGGCCCTGCAGGGCCGCCGCCCGCTCCCGGAGGACCCGGCGCAGGGCCGGCGCCAGCGCGCGGGGCCGGGTGACCGCGATGCCGCCCTGGCCGACGCCGGGTGCGCCCGACGTCGCCGGGTGCGGTCGTGCTGGCGGTCGGGACGGTCGGGGCGGGCGGCGTCGCGCTCTCGCCGTCGCCGCCGCAGGCGGTCGCCGCCAGCAGGACGACCAGCAGGACGACCAGCAGGACCACCGGCGTCAGGGCGGCGCCGCGAACCCGTCGTGCGGTCGGCCGCCGGGTCGGGAGCGGGTCAGCCCGGCTGGTCGACATCGATCATCGACTCGCGTGGCGCTGCCGGAGCGGCGTCGCCCTCGAGAGCCGAGACGTGCTCCACGATCCCGCGGGCGAGCGCCTGCGCGGTCAGCCCGATCCGCTCGAGGATCGCGGCGCGCTTGGCGTGCCCGAGGAACTCCTGCGGGATGCCGTGCACCTGCACCGGCGTGGTCACCCCGGCGTCGACCAGCGTCTGCATCAGCACCGACCCGCACCCACCGACCCGGCCGTTGTCCTCGATGCTGACGACCAGGCGGTGGTCGCGGGCGAGGTCGACGATCGCGGGGTCGACGGGCTTGACCCAGCGCGGGTCGACGACCGTCACGCCGATGCCCTGGGCATCGAGCAGGTCGGCGGCCTCGACGGCGAGCGTGGCCATCGACCCGACCGCCACCACCAGGACCTCGCGACGGCCCTTGCGGACCAGGACGTCGGCCCCGCCGGCCTTGCCGACCGCCGGGACGTCGTCGGGGGGCGGGCCCTTCGGGAAGCGCACCACCGTGGGGGCGTCGTCGACCTGGACGGCCTCGTCGAGCAGCTCGCGCAACCGGGTGGCGTCGCGCGGCGCGGCCAGCCGCAGCCCGGGCACCACCTGGAGGACCGACATGTCCCACATGCCGTTGTGGCTCGCGCCGTCGTCGCCGGTGACGCCCGAGCGGTCGAGCACGAAGGTCACGCCGCAGCGGTGCAGGGCCACGTCCATGAGCACCTGGTCGAACGCGCGGTTGAGGAACGTCGCGTAGAGCGCCACGACCGGGTGCAGGCCGCCCATCGCCAGCCCGGCCGCGGAGGTGGCGGCGTGCTGCTCGGCGATGCCGACGTCGAAGGTGCGCTCGGGGTAGCGGGCCTGGAACTTGTCGAGCCCGACCGGGTGCATCATCGCCGCGGTGATGGCCACGACGTCGGAGCGCCGGGCGCCGATGTGGACCATCTCGTCGGCGAAGACGTCGGTCCAGATCCGGCCCTTGGGGTTCTCCTCGCCGGTGTCGACGTCGAAGGGGCCGGGTGAGTGGAACTGGTCGGCCACGTGGCGCTCGGCGGCGTCGTAGCCGAAGCCCTTGCGGGTCAGCGCGTGCACGATGACCGGACCGCCGAAGCGCTTGGCCTGGGTCAGGGCGTGCTCCATGGCCGCCCGGTCGTGGCCGTCGACCGGACCGACGTACTTGAGACCGAGGTCCTCGAAGAGGCCCTGGGGCGCGAGCGCGTCCTTGACCCCCTTCTTCATCGCGTGCAGCGCGTCGTAGGCCGCCGGCCCGACGCCGGGGACCGCGTTGAGCCGCTTCTTGACCACGTCGAGGACCTGCTCGTAGCGCGGGTTGGTGCGCAGGGTCGTGAGCGCGGTGGCCAGCCCGCCGATCGTGGGGGTGTAGGAGCGGCCGTTGTCGTTGACCACGATGACCAGCCGGCTGGTCTGGGCGATCGCGATGTTGTTGAGCGCCTCCCAGGCCATGCCACCGGTCAGCGCGCCGTCGCCGATCACGGCGACCGTGTGGCGGTCCTCGCCGCGGATCGCGTAGGCCTTGGCCAGCCCGTCGGCGTAGCTCAGCGCGGTGGAGGCGTGGGAGTTCTCGACGATGTCGTGCGGCGACTCGGCCTGGCTGGGGTAGCCGCTGAGGCCCCCCTCCTGGCGCAGCCCGCCGAACTCCGCGGCCCGGCCGGTGAGGATCTTGTGCACGTAGCCCTGGTGGCCGGTGTCGAGGACCACCCGGTCGCGCGGGGAGTCGAAGACCCGGTGGATGGCCATCGTCAGCTCGACCACCCCGAGGTTGGGGCCGAGGTGGCCGCCGGTGCGGGCGCAGGTCGAGACCAGCAGGTCGCGGATCTCGGCGGCCAGCACCTCGAGGTCGTGGTCGTCGAGGTCCTTCAGGTCGCTGGGTCCGCTGATCGAGTCGAGGAGGCCCATAGCGCTCGAGTTTACGCGGTCACAGGTCGTAGACGGCGACCGCGGGCTCGTGGAGGCTCCCCATCCAGACCCGCCCCTCGTGCTCCCGCACCCCGGTCACCATGTGGTACGCCGTGCCGTGCTCGCCCGGGTCGAGGTCGAGGTCGTGCACGAGGGCGCCCTCGCGGTCGTAGGCCTGCACCCGGACGCTCTGCTTCGGCTTGGGCTGCAGCGCCTCGGGGATCTTCGTCACGAGCCGGCGCAGCGGCATCGGGGCGGTCTGCAGCCGCTCGACGACCGGGTCGCGGGGGCTGGCCAGCGTGACCCAGATCAGGCCGTCGCTGCCGCGGGCGATGTTGTCGGGGTAGCCGGGCAGGTCCTGGCACAGCAGGTCGCGCAGGCCGGCGCGGTCACCGGTGAGCCAGCGACGTACGACCGTGCGGGCGCCGGTCTCGGCCACGCAGACGAAGTCCTCCTCGGCCGACAGCGCCACCCCGTTGGCGAAGGCCAGCCCGTCGAGCACCACCTCGACGCTCCCGTCGGTGGCCAGCCGCATCAGCCGCCCGGTGCGGGTGTTCTCGACGAAGTCCTTCTTCCAGTCCTCGATGCCGTAGCGGGTCGAGGAGTCGGAGAACCAGACCGTGCCGTCGCCGGCGATCGCCGCGTTGTTGCAGAACCTCATCGGGGATCCCGCGACGTCCGCGACGACCGCCTCGACGGCCCCGCTCGTGGTGTCGACCCGGAGCACGCCGCGCTGGGCGTCGCAGACCAGCAGTCGCCCGTCGAGGTCGATCTCGAGCCCCAGCGGGCGTCCCCCGGTCTGGGCCACGCGCTCGACGTGCTCGCCGTCGGGGCCGAGCCGGAAGATCGAGCCGTCCTCGGTGCCGGTGTAGACCGACCCCTCGTGGGGACCCGAGGTCGCGACGACGACGTCCTCGGCTCCGTGGGCGGGCACGGCGTGGACGGTCAGGCTCATCGGGGTTCTCCTCGGGTGATCCGGTGGTAGAGCGCGGAGTCCAGCAGCGGCGGCAGGGCGACCGCGGCCGCGGCGGTCAGCGGCAGCCGTCGGGCCTGCGCCGGGTCGACGAAGACGATCCGGCGTCCTTCGTGGCACTCGATGTCGGCGTCGGTGGCCGTGGTCGGCGCCACCCAGAGAGTGAAGGCGTCGTCGCGGCCCCCCGCGCGGTCCCGGTGCTCGTGGAAGACGGCGAACTCGCCCAGCAGGTCGAGGTCGCCGGCGTCGAGCACCACCCCGGTCTCCTCGGCGAGCTCGCGGTAGGCCGCCTGCTCGTAGGACTCGCCGGGCTCGACGCCTCCGCCGGGGAAGCCCCACCGCTCGGGATCGATCACGGGGTGCTCGTCGCGCTCCTGGAGCAGGACCCACCCACGGGGGTCGACCAGGGCGATGCTGGAGAAGCGCACCTGCGCGAGGCTACCCAGGGTCCCGCCCGGCCTATCCTGCCGACATGCTGATCGGGGTCCTCGGCTCCACCACCGCTGCGGACGCGCACGGCCCGGTGACCGTGGGCGGACCCAAGCAGCGGGCCCTGCTGGCGGCGCTCGCCCTGCACGCCGGCCGCGCCGTCCCGGTCGACCGGCTGGCGGACCTGGTCTGGGACGGCGCTCCCCCGCCCGGCGGTGCGAGCACGCTGCAGACGTACGTCGCCGGGCTGCGTCGCGTGCTGGAGCCGGACCGATCGGCCCGCGGCGCCGCTGTCCTCCTGGTGACCGAGCAGCCCGGCTACGCGCTGCGCCCCGGCCCGGACGACGAGATCGACGCCGTGGTCGTCGAGGCCTCGCTCACCGCGGTGCACGCGCAGGTCGCCCCCTGGGCGGACCGGCTGCTGCACGAGCGCCCCGAGGCGCCGCCGGTGCGGGCCGCCACCGTCGTGGAGCTCCAGCGCCGACTGGGCGACGCCGAGGCCCGCTGGCGCTCGACGCCGTACGCCGACCTGGGCGACGCCCCGGAGGTCGCCGCCGAGCGAGGGCGGCTCCTGGAGCTGCGGCTGCTCGCCCTCGAGGACCGCGCGACCCTGGCGCTGCTGCTGGGGCGCCCTGCCGCGGCGGCGGCCGAGCTCGAGGCGCTGACCCGGCGGCACCCGCTCCGGGAGCGACTGTGGGCGCTGCGGGCGCTCGCGCTGGCCGGGTCCGGTCGCCAGGGCGAGGCCACCGCGGTGCTCGGGGAGGTGCGGGCGTTGCTCGACGTCGAGCTGGGCCTGGAGCCGGGTCCGGAGCTGCGCGCCGTGCAGACCGCCGTGCTGCGCCAGGCGCCGCTGCCCGCGCTCGCCGCGGCTGCGGCCGCGGCGGGTCCGGCGGCCGCGACCACGTGGCCCCTGGTCGGGCGTGGCACCGAGGCGGCCGTGCTGGGAGGGCTGGTCGACCAGGTCGTCGCCGGCACCGCCTCCGGCCCCCTGCTGGCGGCGCTGACCGGGGAGCCGGGCATCGGCAAGTCCCGGCTCTGCGCCGAGGTGGCCGCGCTGGCCGGCGTCGCGGGCGTCCCGGTCGTCGTGGGCCGGTGCTCGCAGGACGAGGGCGCCCCGCCACTGTGGCCGTGGGCCCAGGTGCTGACGGCGCTGGGGGCCGAGCTGCCGACCGCGACCGGCGCCGCGGACGGTGCCGCGGACTTCCGGGCCTGGCAGGGCGTCGTGTCCCTGGTCGCGGCGGCCGCGGCAGGGCGCGGGCTCGTGGTCGTGCTCGACGACCTGCACTGGGCCGACGACTCCACCCTGCGGGTGCTGCGGATGCTCGTGGAGACCACCGCCCCCGGAGGCGGGCGGCTGCTCGTGGTCGGCACCTGGCGCGAGCACCCGGTCCCGTCCGCTGCCCCCTCCGCTGCCCTGTCCCCCGGGCTGGCCGACGTCGCCGAGACGTTCGCGCGGGCGCATGCGGTGCGGCTGCGGCTCGGTGGTGTCTCGGCGAGCGACGCCGCCCGGCTGGTCCAGGCCGTCACCCGGACCGCCCCCGCGCCCGCCGATGCGGAGGAGCTGTGCCGGCGCACCGAGGGCAACCCGTTCTTCCTCGTCGAGCTCGCCCGGCTGGCCCGCGACGACGGCGACCTCGCCCGCCTGCTCGCCGAGCGACGTACGCCGGCGGCGGTGCACGACGTCCTCACCCGCCGGCTCGACCGCCTGCGTCCCGCGACCGCCGACCTGCTCCGGCAGGCCGCCGTCCTGGGACGCACCCTGGAGGTCGACGTCCTCGCGGCGGTCGCCGGGCTGTCCGAGGAGACGGTGCTGGAGGAGCTCGAGCCCGCGCTCGGGGCGGGGCTGCTGGCCGAGGAGGACGTCGACCGCTTCCGGTTCACCCACTCACTGGTGCGCGACACCGCGCTGGCGGGCCTGCCGCTGAGTCGCCGGGCACGGATCCACGCCCGCGCCGCCGAGACCCTCGCGGGGCGCCACGACCGGCCCGACCTGGTCGCCGACGTGGCCCGGCACTGGGCGTCGGCCGGGCCCCGGCACCGGCGGGAGGCGTGGCAGTCGGCGGCCGCGGCGGCGCGCGCGGCGGCCGCCGTCCACGCCCACGCCGAGGCCCGGACCCTGCTGACCGACGCACTGGCGGCCCAGGCCGAGGACGCCCAGAGCTCACCCGTGGAGCGGTTCGGGCTGCTGCTCGACCTGGCCGGGGTCCTGGACCGGGCCGGCCGGCGGCGGGAGCAGCGCGAGGTCGCCCACGCGGCGTACGCCGTGGCCGCCGAGGTCGGTGACCCGCTGCTCGAGGCCGCTGCGGTCACGCTGACCAGCGCGGGGGCCCTGTGGCAGGGGGCGCGGCGGGTCGACGAGGCGATGGTGGCCCACCTGCGCGCCACCCTGGAGCGGCTGCCGCACCACGACTCCGCGGAGCGGTGCCGGGTGATGCTGGCCCTGGCGACCGAGACCTACTACGGCACCACCCCCCAGGAGCGGGTCGCCCTGGCGGAGCAGGCCCTCGCGATGGCGGCCCGGCTCGCGGACCCCGAGCTGCGGCTGTCCGCCGCCCTGCAGGCCGTCGTGGCGATGTGGCGCCCGGTCAACGCGGCCCGTCGGCTCGAGCTGGCGGAGGAGGCGGTGCGCCTGGCCGACGACCTGCACGACGACCTGGCGCGGGTCTCGGCCCGGACCCTGCTGGCCACGGCGGCGGCCGAGCTGGGCCGGATCGAGGTCCTGGACGCGGAGCTGGGGCTGGCCCGCGAGGAGGCCGAGTCCGGCCGGCACCTCCACGCGCTGGTGGCGCTCGACTCGCTCGAGGGCCCGTGGCTGGCCATGCGGGGCGAGACCGAGCGGCTCGACGCCCTGGTCGCCCACCTCGGCGCCCTCGACGGCCAGGTGACGATCTCGGGCATCGAGGACGCGGTCCCGGCGCTGCAGATGTCTCGTCTGCTGTGGCAGCACGGCCACGACGCCGAGGTCCTCGCACTGGCCGTGCTGGTCGACGAGCAGAGCCTGCTGCCCACGGCGACCTTCCGCACCGCGATGCTCTGCCGCACCGGTGACGTCGCGGCTGCGCGCGACTACGCGCGGCTGCACCCCGACCGGATCGCGCGGACGATGACCGACGACACCTGGTACAGCCCGCTCGGTTGGAGCGCCGGCGCCGAGACCGCGGCCCACCTCGGCGACGCCGGGCTCGGGGCGACGGCGTACTCGCTGCTCCGGCCGCTCTCGGGCGGCTCCGCCTGCGCCGGCAGCGGCATCTCGATCGGCCCGGTCGACCTCTACCTGGCGCTCGCCGCCGTGGCGACCGGCGAGCGGGCGGTGGCCGCGCGGCACGCCGAGGCGGCGGCCGAGCAGTGCGCGCGGTGGCGGGTCCCGCTCGCGGCGCAGTGGGTGCGCCGCGAGCGGGAGCGCTGGGGGCTCTGAGCCGTCGCGGGCCGTGCCCTAGACGTGCGCGAAGGTGCGCTCCTCGAGACGGCCGAAGCCGCGCCGGGTCAGCCACAGGACGATCTTGAACGGCGGCCCGGCCTCGTCGAGCACGCGGTCGAGGGCCTCGGTGGGCACCCGGTAGGCGGCCCACGGGACCATCCGCCGGATGAAGCCGAGGGTCATCCCCTTCTTGAAGTGGTTCTCGTCCATGTAGTGCCAGTCCTCGGGGCTCATCACCCGCTGCACGATGGCCAGCGCGTCGGCCTCCTCGTGCGCCAGGTGGCGGCCCAGGCCCTCGCGGGTGGCCTCCACCCGCACGACCAGGGCGGCGCGCGCGTCCTGGTCGGCCGCGTCCGCCAGCCGGCGGAAGCCCTCCGCGCAGGACGCCAGCAGCGGGTCGATCTGGGCGTGCTCCTGCTCCATCGCCTCCAAGGTGGCCCGGTCCTCGGGACCGGAGCGCTCCAGCAGCACCGGCCACAGGCCGGCGTCCTCTCCGCGGTGGTGGTGGTGGAGCATCTCGCTGAACATCTCCCACCGGTCGGCGAGCAGGCGCCAGGTCGTGCGGGAGGCGACCGGGGTGGTCCGGACCGCGGTCGCGAAGGCGTCGAGGTCGCGGCGGAAGGCGTAGTGCATCAGGAACATCACACCGAGGTCGACCGGCCCGTCGGGGGCCGCCGCCTGGCCGGGCAGGCGGAGCTGGGTGGGCCAGGTGCTCGGGTCGGTGGCGGTGCCTGGGGAGTGCGTGGTCATGGTCGGGTCTCCGTCTCTGGGCGAGTGGTCAGTGAGGAGACTGTGCGCGCGGGCGCTGGAGGCTGGCTTGGAGCCGGCTGGAGGTCAGAGCCGCGCGACGTAGCGGCGTCCGCGGATCGCCTCCTCGACCAGCCCCACCTCACGGCGGAGCCCGCCCAGCCGGGCGTCCTCGGCGAGCCAGGTCTCGACGGCGGCGTCCACGACGTCGGGACCGGCGACCTCGCGCAGGTCGGCCCGGGCCTCGCTCAGCCCCCGGCGCACCGCGGCCTGGCACGCCTCCACGTGGAGCACCGCGAAGCGGGCGAGCACCACGAGGTGACGGCGCAGCGCGGGGTAGGAGCGGTACTCCGGCGGGCAGAGGTCGAGCAGCCAGCTGCCGGCGGTGCGCTCCCAGTCGGGGGCGTCGGGGGGCCGGACCTGACGGGGCCAGCCGGGTGGTGCCACGAGCGGGGACATGGGTCGAGCATAGCCGATGGTCGAACAGGTGTTCGATCGCCGACGACGCGCTCAGCCCCGCACCCTCACCCGGCCAGGAAGCTCAGCCGCACGCTGCGCTCGGCGTTGTCGACGTTGAGGTCGACCAGGCAGATGCTCTGCCAGGTGCCGAGCGCCAGAGCGCCGTCGAGCACCGGCACGGTGGCGTACGGCGGCACGAGGGCCGGCATCACGTGCGAGCGGCCGTGCCCGGGCGAGCCGTGCCGGTGCCGCCAGCGGTCGTCGGCGGGGAGCAGGTCGCCGAGCGCGGCCAGCAGGTCGTCGTCACTGCCGGCGCCGGTCTCGAGGATCGCGATCCCGGCGGTGGCGTGCGGGACGAAGACCTGCAGCAGGCCGTCGCCGCGGCCGGCGCAGAAGTCGGCGCACTCCCGGGTCAGGTCGTGCACCCGCTCGCGGTCGCCGGTGCGAACGGTCAGGATCTCGCTGTCCATGCCGCCGATGCTGCCAGACCGCCCCGCAACGCCAGGACACGCTGCGTCGACGGCTGGTCGGGCTGGTCGGGCCGGTCCAGGTCGTCGAGCTGGTCGAGACGCGCTCCGCCGGCGCAGGACGCGGAGGGCTCCGGGGCCGTGGCTCCCCCGCCGAGCTCGCGGAGGAAGAGCGGCAGCCGCGGGTCGTCGGCGCCGGTCAGGTCGAGCTGGCGCTCCCACACCGTGACGACGACCGGCGCGTCCTGTGCGGCGTACGGCGAGAGGATGCCGTTCGAGGGCAGCAGCTCGGCCAGCGCCGCCACCTGGTCCTCGGCGAGGTCGGGACGGTAGGTCAGCCAGGTGGTGCCGTGCTCGAGGTCGTGCACGACGTGCTCCTCCGGCACCGGGACGTCGTAGACGCCGCAGTCCAGCCAGACAGGGTGGTGCGGCCCCCCGACCGGAGGTGACTGCGGGTAGTCGATCGTGCCGTCCTGGTGCCCCAGACGCACCTCGTAGGTGCGGACGTCCGCGAGCGTGACGTCGGCACCCTCCGTCCGGGCGCTCGGCTTCGCCGCCGCTCCAGATCGGTCGACCGACCCGACCGCGACCGGCACCAGGACGAGCCCGGCGACCACGACGGTAGCCGCCGCCAGCGAGAGCAGCAGGGCGGTGCCGGCTGATCGGTTCCGCACGGGCTCGCCCTCACCGTGGTCCGACATCGCGCCAACTCTACGGGCCCCACCGCAGGCGACCCCATCGGTCGGGTGCCCCTCCGTGCGCTCGGGAGAGGCGTCCACGTGGGCGGGTCTCCCAGACGTCGGCGTCAGTCCTGCGCCAACGCCTCGTCGATGCGGCGGACCTTCGCGGACATCTGACCCTCGAACCCCGGTCGGATGTCGGCCTTGAGCACCAGCCCCACCCGCGGCGAGACCGCGGCCACCGCGTCGACGGCGGCCTTCACGACGGCCATCACCTCGTCCCACTCCCCCTCGATGTTCGTGAACATCGAGTTCGTCTCGTGGGGCAGCCCGGACTCGCGGACCACCCGCACCGCCGCCGCGACCGCGTCGGTCACGCCGCCGTCCTCGGAGCCGGAGATCGGGCTGATGCTGAAGGCGATGAGCATGGCGTCACGCTAGCGGCCCGCCCGGCCTGGTCAGAACACCTGGTAGCGCCCCGACCCGAAGAAGAAGCCCTGCCGGTTGCCGGTCTGCAGGCAGGTGACGCCGGGCTGCTCGAGCACGCACGTCATCGCCAGGGCGGGCCAGGTCGCGACGGCGCCGACCGGGAGCTTGGCCGCGCCGGGCATCCGGACGGTGTCGGTGTTGCAGAAGGGTGTCCAGCCGCGCTCGGTGTACTCGATCCGGCCCACCTTCTGGCTGGGCGAGCCGCCGCACGCGGCGGGGTCGGTGACGCCGTCGAGCACCTCGCAGCTGGGTGGGATGTAGCGGTTGGCGAAGACGCAGTAGTACTGCCCGTCGGGGCTCTCGAAGCGCTTGACCTCCTGCACCCCGCCGGTGGCCGCGGCCACGTGGGCCTCCGCCTCTGCGTAGGTGCGCGGGGGCTGGTCGGGGTCGGCCGGCTGCTCGCTCGGCGGCGCGGTCGACGTCGGCGACGAGGCGTCCGGTGACGACGAGGCGCTCGCCGTCTCGTCCACCTCGTCGCTCGGTGAGGCGCTGGGAGACTCCGTGGGCGACTCGGTCACCGTCTCGGTGACGGTCACGGGGTCGGCAGGGGCGGCGCCGTCGTCGTCGGCGCCGCAGGCAGCGAGGAGGCAGGCCGCAGCCAGCGCCAGCGCGAGGTTCCGCAGTCGGTTCACGGCGCCCAGCGTTCCAGACCCGCCCCGCCCCGGCGCGCACCCCACGCCGTTGCCAGCCCAGGCGTCGGCGGCCAGGGCGCTCGTCATGACCCCCGACGAGGTGGCCGGCCGTCGCGACCGCGGCGAGGGCTCCCGGCCCGAGACCCAGGAGCGCAGCCGTTGTCGTCAGCCCCGCCGCAGGTTGCGCAGGACGTACTGCATGATCCCGCCGTTGCGGTAGTAGTTGGCCTCGCCCGGGGTGTCGATGCGGACGACGGCCTCGAACTCCGTGTCGTCGGCCTTCACGGTGACGGTCCTCGGCGTCTCGCCGTCGTTGAGCTTGGTGACCCCGGTGACCGAGAACGTCTCCTCACCGGTCAGGCCCAGCGACTCGGCGGTCTCGCCCTCGGGGTACTGCAGCGGCAGCACACCCATGCCGATCAGGTTGGACCGGTGGATCCGCTCGTAGGACTCGGCGATGACCGCCTTGACCCCGAGCAGCGCCGTGCCCTTGGCCGCCCAGTCGCGCGACGAGCCGGAGCCGTACTCCTTGCCCGAGAGCACCACGAGCGGCGTGCCGGCCTCGAGGTACTTCTCCGAGGCCTCGAACACGGTCGTGACCTCTCCGTCACCGCCCTCGGACAGGTCGCGGGTGAAGCCGCCCTCGGTGCCCGGTGCCAGCTGGTTGCGCAGCCGGATGTTGGCGAAGGTGCCGCGGATCATCACCTCGTGGTTGCCCCGGCGTGAGCCGTAGGAGTTGAAGTCGCGCTGGCCGACGCCGTGCTCGGCGAGGTACTTGCCGGCCGGGCTGTCCTTCTTGATCGCACCGGCCGGGCTGATGTGGTCGGTGGTGACCGAGTCGCCGAGCTTGAGCAGCACCCGCGCGCCCTCGATGTCCTCGACCGGGGCCGGCTCGTCGGGCATCCCGTCGAAGTAGGGAGGCTTGCGCACGTAGGTGGACTCGGGGTCCCACTCGAAGGTCTTGCCCTCCGGCGTGGGCAGCGAGCGCCACTGCTCGTCACCGGCGAAGACGTCGGCGTAGCCGTCGTCGAACATCTCGGAGGTGATCGCCGAGGCGATCACGTCCTCGATCTCCTGGGCGGTGGGCCAGATGTCCTTCATGAAGACGTCGTTGCCGTCGGTGTCCTGACCGAGCGGGTCGTGGAACAGGTCGACGTCCATCGAGCCGGCCAGGGCGTAGGCCACGACCAGCGGCGGCGAGGCGAGGTAGTTCATCTTCACGTCGGGGTTGATCCGACCCTCGAAGTTGCGGTTGCCCGACAGCACCGAGACGACCGCGAGGTCGTTGTCGTTGACGGCCTGGCTGACCTCGGGGATGAGCGGGCCGGAGTTGCCGATGCAGGTGGTGCAGCCGTAGCCGACCAGGTTGAAGCCGAGCTTGTCGAGGTACGGCGTGAGGCCGGACTTCTCGTAGTAGTCCGAGACGACCTTCGAGCCCGGCGCCAGCGTGGTCTTGACCCAGGGCTTGCGGGAGAGGCCCTTCTCCACGGCCTTCTTCGCCAGCAGGGCCGCGCCGATCATCACCGACGGGTTGGAGGTGTTGGTGCACGAGGTGATCGCGGCGATCGTCACGGCACCGTGGTCGATCTCGAACTCCGTGCCGTCCTCGAGGGTGACCGTGGCGGGGTTGCTCGGCCGGCCGCCGTCGGCCGGAGCCGCCGAGGCGTAGTCCTTCGGTGCGTCGGCCTCGCCGCCCCCGTTGGACGTGGCGGGGTCCGAGGCGGGGAAGGTCTCCTCGACCGACTCGTCGTACCCGTTGGTCTTCTGCTCGTCGGTGTCGGCCTCGTCGACGTAGTCGGCCAACGCCCCCCGGAAGGACTCCTTGGCCTCGGACAGCGAGACCCGGTCCTGCGGGCGCTTGGGCCCGGCCAGCGAGGGGACGACGGTCGCGAGGTCGAGCTCGAGCTTCTCGGAGAAGCGGGGCTCGGCGTCGGGGTCGTGCCAGAGGCCCTGCTCCTTGGAGTAGGCCTCGACGAGCGCGATCTGCTCCTCGCTGCGTCCGGTGAGGCGGAGGTACTTGACGGTCTCCTCGTCGATCGGGAAGACCGCGATCGTCGAGCCGAACTCGGGGCTCATGTTGCCGATCGTGGCGCGGTTGGCCAGCGGCAGGACCGAGACCCCGGGTCCGTAGAACTCCACGAACTTGCCGACGACGCCGTGCTTGCGCAGCATCTCGGTGATCGTCAGCACCAGGTCGGTCGCGGTCGCGCCCTCGGGCAGGTCGCCGCTGAGCTTGAAGCCGACCACGCGCGGGATGAGCATGGAGACCGGCTGGCCGAGCATGGCGGCCTCGGCCTCGATGCCGCCCACGCCCCAGCCGACCACCCCGATGCCGTTGACCATCGTGGTGTGGGAGTCGGTGCCGACGCAGGTGTCGGGGTACGCCTGCAGCACTTCCTCCCCGGTGGTCGAGCTTGTCGAGACCCGGGTGAACACCGTCCGCGCCAGGTGCTCGATGTTGACCTGGTGCACGATGCCGGTGCCCGGGGGCACCACCTTGAAGTCGTCGAACGCACCCTGGCCCCACCGCAGGAACTGGTAGCGCTCACGGTTGCGCTCGTACTCGATCTCCACGTTGCGCTCGAAGGCCTCGGGGGTGCCGAAGACGTCCGCGATCACGGAGTGGTCGATGACCATCTCGGCGGGCGCCAGCGGGTTGATCTTGGTGGGGTCGCCACCGAGGTCGGCCATGGCCTCGCGCATCGTGGCCAGGTCGACCACGCACGGGACGCCGGTGAAGTCCTGCATGATCACGCGGGCCGGCGTGAACTGGATCTCCTGGCTCGGGTCGGCGTCGGCGTCCCAGCCGGCGATCGCCTTGACGTCGTCGGCCGTGATGTCGGACCCGTCCTCGGTGCGCAGGAGGTTCTCCAGCAGCACCTTGAGCGAGAACGGCAGCGACGCGACGTCGAGACCCTCCCCGCTGACGGCGTCGAGCCGGAAGATCTCATAGCTCTTGCCGTCGACGTCCAGGTTCGTCTTCGCGCCGAAGCTGTCCAAGCTGGTCATCCGCGATCTCCTCGCTGAGTGCTGGTGGGGTGCTGCTGACGTGCTGGGGGGTGCTGCCATGGGGCTGCTGCCCATCTTGCCGTCGGAGCGGGCACCTCGGGAAGTAAGGCATTCCTAAGGAGCCCGGGCCGATCTCTTGATGTCAAGATACATGACATGGAGCGACGAGACCAGCACCTCGCCGCTACGGCGCGGGCGGTTGTCCCGTGCTGCGCGCAGGAGTAGGTTCTCGCGCTTGTGCGCGGTCTCGGGAGGATCTACTGGCGACTGCTCGTCGCGGGCTTCCGTCGCCAGTCCACCTACCGCCTCGCGGCGCTGGGCGGACTGGTCGCCAACGCGACCTTCGGCCTGCTCAAGGTGGCGATCCTCTTCGCCACCGTCCGCGCCGCCGGGGGCGAGGTCGCCGGGTACGACGTCGGCGCGATGAGTGCCTACGTGTGGATCTCCCAGGGGATGCTGGGCTCGGTCAACCTCTTCGGCCGCAGCGAGCTGGCCGACCGGATCAAGGACGGCGACGTCGCCGTCGACTTCCTGCGCCCCGTCGACGTCCAGGCCGCCACCGTCGTCACCGAGATCGGCCAGGGTCTCTTCGCCCTCATCCCGCGGGGGATCCCCTCGGTGCTGATCGGCGCGCTGGTGGTGGGCATGACCCTGCCGACCTCCCCCGCCTCGTGGGCGCTCGGCGCGCTCAGCGTGCCGCTGGGCATCGCCGTCTCCTGCACGACGGTCTACCTGGTCACGGTCGCGGGCTTCTGGCTCGTCGACGTGCGGGGGCTGCAGATCCTCTACATGGTCGTCTCGGGCTTCCTGGCCGGGCTCTTCGTGCCGATCTGGCTCTTCCCCGACGCGCTGCTGCTGGTGGCCACCCTGACGCCGTTCCCCGCGATGATGATGTACCCGGTCGACATCCTCTCGGGGCGTACGTCGGGGCTCGGGGCCCTCGGGCTGGTCGGCCTCCAGGTGCTCTGGCTGGTGGTCACCGTGGCCGTCGGCCAGGTCGCCACGCGGGCCGGGCGCCGGGTGCTGGAGGTGCAGGGTGGCTGAGCCGGGCGTCCGGAGCCCCTCCCTGCGCGCCCGGAGCGCGCCCTACCGGGCGGTGCTGGCCTCCCGCGCCCGCTCGCAGCGCAGCTATCGCGTGGGCTTCCGGATCGACCTCGCCAGCTCGTTCCTGGTCGGCGTGGTCGAGCTCGCCGAGGTGTGGGTCCTGTTCCGCACCGTCGACACCCTCGGCGGCGTCGACTTCCACCAGATCCTGCTGGTCTTCGGCCTGGCCGACGTGGCCTTCTCGCTGGCGGACCTGGCCTTCGGCCACTGCGACAACCTGCCGACGTACCTGCGCGCGGGCACGCTCGACGTGTTCTACCTGCGTCCCCAGCCGCTGCTCCTGCAGCTGGTCACCAGCGACATCAGCCTGCGCCGCCTGGCCCGGGCCGCCGTCGGTGCCGTCGCCCTCACCGCAGGACTGCTGCTCAACGACATCGACTGGTCCTTCGCTGCCGTCGCCCTCCTCGTCCTGGCGCTGGTCAGCGGCGTCGCGACCTTCGCGGCGATGTTCGTGGCTGCCGGCGGGTTCCAGTTCTTCCTGGTCGACGGCGCCGAGATGACCAACGCGTTCGTGTACGGCGGCCGCTACGGCGCCTCGCAGCCCGCCAGCGTCTGGTCGCGGCCGCTCAAGGTGGTCTTCGGCTTCGTGTTCCCGATGGCGTTCACCGCCTACCTGCCCGTGGCCACCCTGCTCGACCTGCCGGCGACGGCCTGGCTGCCCACCTGGCTGGGCTGGTGCGCCCCGGTGGCCGCGGTCTGGGCCTGGGCGATGGCGCTGCTGGCCTGGCGGTGGGGCGTGCGGCACTACCAAGGAGGCGGCGGATGACCAGCACCCCGACCCCGACCGGCGGGCAGCCCGGCGGGCAGCTGGGCGGGCCGATCATCGAGGCGCGCGGGCTGACCCGTGAGTTCACCGTGCGCGACGGCCTGCGTCGGCGCCGACTGGTGGCCGTCGACGACGTCACCACCACGATCCACCCCGGCGAGGCGGTCGGCTACATCGGCGCCAACGGAGCCGGCAAGTCGACCACGATCAAGATGCTCACCGGGATCCTGGTGCCGACCAGCGGCGAGGTGATGACCTGCGGCCTGCGCCCGGTCCCGGACCGCCGGCGGCTCGCCCGTGAGGTGGGCGTGGTCTTCGGGCAGCGCTCCCAGCTGTGGTGGGACCTCCCGGTGCGCGAGTCCTTCCGGATCCTGGCCGCGATCCACGCCCTCGACGCGGCGCGCGAGCGGGCCCGCACCGAGGAGCTGGTCGAGCGGCTCGAGCTCGGCGAGTTCCTCGGCGTGCCGGTCCGCCAGCTGTCGCTGGGCCAGCGGATGCGCGCCGAGGTGGGGGCGGCCCTGCTCCACTCCCCCCGCCTGGTCATCCTCGACGAGCCGACGATCGGGCTCGACGTGCTGTCCAAGCAGCGCCTGCGCGAGTTCTTGATCTCCGAGCGACGCACCCACGGCACCACCCTGCTGCTGACCACCCACGACATGGGCGACGTCGAGCGGCTGTGCGACCGGGTGCTGGTGGTCGACCGCGGCCGCCTCGTCTTCGACGGCACCCTGACCGGGCTCTCCCGCACGGTGGGGGCCGAGCGGGTGATGGTGCTGGACCTGACCGAGCCCGTCGCCGACCTGGTCGGCGTGCCCGGCACCCGACACCTCGGCAGCGAGGGGCACGGGCTGCGCCAGCGGCTGGCCTTCGACGCCGAGACCACCACGGCGGCGCGGGTGCTGGCCGGCGTGGCGGAGCGGGCCGAGGTGCTGGACCTGGCCATCGAGGAGCCCGACATCGAGGACGTCGTCCGCCGGGTCTACGCCGCGCGGCGCTGATCGTCCGCATTCCGGAGACGCGATGCCCCGAGACGTGGGTGACGGGACATTTGCCCCTGACCCGTGGCGGCGACGGGCCGTAGCGTGGGATGCTCGCGGAGAGGGAGCCACCGTGCAGAGTCTTGACGCCCAGCTCATCCACGACATGCGCAACGCCGTGTCGGTGATCCGCAGCGCCGCCCTGCAGCTCGGTGAGGACGACGAGCTGCCCACCTCGGTGGTCCACCGGCTCGCGGAGATGATCGCCCGACGCGGCGACCTGCTGGGCCACCTGCTCGACGACCTGTCCACGGCCGACAGCCTGGAGCGGGGGGAGCTCTCGATCGCGCGGCAGCGGGTCGTTCTCGACGACGTGTGCCGGGAGGCCCTGGCCCACCGCGCGCTGCCCGCCCAGGTGGTCCTCGCCTTCGACGTGGCAGCCGAGGCGGTCGTGCTCAGCGACCCCACCCGCGTGCTGCAGATCCTCGACAACCTGGTCACCAACGCCGTGCGCTACGGCGGCCCCCACATCACCATCCGAGCCCACCGCGACGCCGACGTGGTGCACCTGCAGGTCATCGACGACGGCCCCGGTGTGCCCGCGGCGCTGCGCGAGTCGATGTTCGACGCCTACGCCCGCGGTCGTGACTCCGCTCCCGCGGGCGGCAGCGGGCTGGGACTGGCCATCGTCGCCCGCCTGAGCCTGTCGCTGGGCGGCAGTGTCGCCTACGAGCACGAGCAGGGGTGCTCGACGTTCACGGTGACGCTCCCTGCCGTGCCGCAGGCCTCCCGGGTGCCCCAGCACGACATCGCCGACCACGGGCACAGCGTCGCCTTCTGGTACGACGAGTCGTCGCTCGTGCGCCGCATCACCGGATACGCCGCCCTCGGCCTCACCCGCGGGGAGGCCGTCCTCCTCGCGGTCACCCGCGAGCGCGGCGACGCGGTGGAGGCTGAGCTGAGCCGGCTCGGCATCGACGTGGAGGCCGTCACGCGGTCCGGCCAGCTGGTCCGGGTCGACGCCGGTGAGCTGCACGACGGACTCGTCCGGGACGGACGCGTCGACCCCGAGCTGTTCGAGGCCCTGATCGGGACCGCCGTGGCGGCGATGGAGTCCCGCTGGAGGTCCGTGCGCGCCTTCGGCGAGATCGTGGACCTCTACTGGCAGCGCGGCGACGGCCACCTGGCCGTCCAGCTGGAGTCCTGCTGGAACGACCTGCGCCGCCGCCACGACTTCCCGCTCCTGTGCGCCTACCAGGTCGCCGAGGACGCCGCGGTCGGCGAGCTCAGCGACTGCCACGACGCCGTCGTCGCTGCCTAGGCCACCTGCTCCCGGCCCACCGGCCGCGGGCGGCGCTAGCGGCAGCCGCCCACGCGGACCAGGCCGGTCTCGTAGGCGAGCACCACCAGCTGGGTGCGGTCGCGGAGGTGGTGCCGGTTGAGCACCTCGCTGACGTAGCCCTTCACGGTCGACTCGGCGAGGTGCAGCCGCACCGCGATCTCGCGGTTGCTCAGCCCGTGCGCGACCAGGCGCACCACGTCGGCCTGGCGCTCGGTGACCTCGAGCAGGTCGGTCCGGCGAGGGCCTCCCCGCGCGAGGTGAGACTCGATGAGTCGGCGGGTGATGCTGGGGGCGAGCAGCGCGTCGCCGGCGTGCACCGCCCGGATGCCCGACCACAGCTGGGCGCGGGGGACGCTCTTGAGCAGAAATCCGCTGGCTCCAGCGCGGAGTGCCTCGTAGACCACGTCGTCGAGCTCGACCGTGGTCAGCATCAGCACCCGCGTCCCCGCTGTCGACGCGGCGATCGAGCGGGTGGCCTCGATACCGTCGGTGACGGGCATGCGCACGTCCATGAGCACGACGTCCGGACTGGTCCGCGCGACCTGCGCGATCGCCTCCGCCCCGTCGCCCGCCGTGGCCACCACCTCCAGACCCGGGTCGCCGGCGACGATGGAGGCCAGACCCTCGCGCACCAGGGTCTCGTCGTCCGCCACCAGGACCCGGATCACGCGTGCGCTCCCGGCAGCCGCACCCGCAGCGTGAACTCCCCGTCGGTCGCGGCGTCCGTCTCGAGCGACCCGCCCAGGCTGACGACCCGCTCGCGCAGGCCGGCCAGGCCCCGTCCGCCGCCGCCGTAGGAGCCGGCTCGCCGACCTCCTCGGGTCTGCACCTCGATGTCCAGCGCGTCGTCGGTGGCATCGAGGCGCACCCGGACCCTGCTGCCGGATGCGTGACGCAGCGCGTTGGTGAGTCCCTCCTGGACGACCCGGAAGGCGCAGGCCTGGGTCGCCGTGGGAAGCGAGTCGCAGTCGCCGTCGTGGGTCAGCTCGACGGCGAGGCCGGCTGAGCGGGCACCCTCCACCAGCGCAGGCAACCGCTCCAGTCCCGCAGTCGCCGGCTGAGGGTCACCGTCGACGTCCCTGAGCACGTGCAGCATCCGGTCCAGCTCGACCAGGGCGTCCCTGCTGGCCTCCGCGATGGCGCCCAGGCAGCGTTCGGCAGCCGCGGTGTCCCTGGCGATCAGCGTCTGGCCCGCCTCGGCCTGCACCGCGACGAGGGTGACCGCGTGAGAGACGACGTCGTGCAGCTCGCGGGCGATCCGCCGTCGCTCCGCCTCGACCGCCTCGGCCGCCTCGTCCGCGCTGGCGATGGCGGCCAACCGCAGGGTGTCCAGGTCGCTCTGTCGACGTCTGACCGTGAGGCCCAACCCGATCGGGAGGCCGACGAACAGCACCAGGGACGGCAGGATGTTCGACACCGAGTCCGACGGGTCGGTGGCGATGGCGACGGCGACCGCCATGCAGACCAGGACGGTGCCGGTGACCGCGTCGCGCCGAGGCGCGTGCACCACGAGCGAGAACGCGGCAATGATCACGGAGAGGAGGACGCCTGTCTCCTCGGGTGAGTCCAGGAGCAGCGACTGCGCCACCAGGCCGACCGAGACTCCGCTGACGGCCACCAGCGGGAAGGTCCGACGTACCAAGAGGCAGGCGATCGTGGCCACGGCGTAGGCCGCTCGGACACCCGGGGAGGAGGGCGACCCGGCGATGATCTCGGCCACTGCAGCGCCGAGCAGGAAGAGGACCAGGACCACGTCCCAGGGCGAGGTGACCCTGGCCGGCCAGGTCCTCCACCGCTTCATGCCGCAACGCTAGCCGTCCCCCGGGCCCGCTGTGACCCTTCGCGAGAAGGGTCCTCGGCCCTCCTCTCGGAGGGAACGGACCGGTCCGGCGCCGGTGTCGCGTGACGGCGCCCGCTCCCTAGCGTCAGGGCATCCGACTCGCCGATCCGCTAGGAGCTGTCATGACCAGCGACACCGTCCGCACCGCACGCCCCCGTGGCGGTGCCACGCCGTACCTCACTCTGGCGGCGGGAGGCGCCTTCGTCGTCGTGCCGCTGCTCGTCGAGCTCGTCTCCGGCGACGCGTTCCTGCTCATGGGAGTGGCCGGACTGCTGGTGCTCGCGGCGCTGCCGGGACTCCGTCGACTGCAGCAGGGAGCCGACGGCCGGGCCGGGGCGTGGGGTCTGCGCCTGACGATCGGCGGTCTGTGCTTCCTCGTGCTCCTGATCCTCGCCGGAGACCCCCTCGACGCCGCCGTCAGCGGCGGTGTGCAACACCTCGTCGAGGTCGGGTTCATGGCCGTCGGCGGTGCCGCGACCCTGGCGCTGCTGCTCGGGATCGTGCTGTTCTCGGTCGGCATGACCCGAGCGAAGGTCTTCCCGCCCGCGGCGATCTGGGTCTTCCTCGGGGGCATGGTGCTGGCCCTGACCAGCGAGCTGTTCGAGCAGAGCCTCCGGGGCCCCGTGCCGTGGTTGGCGGACACCCTCCCTCCCCTGGGCTTCATCGTGGCCGGCCTCGGCCTGCTGACGATCGGCCGGGCGGCCCTCGACCGCCGCTGAACGCGCCAGCGCGGGCCGGTCAGGCAGCCCAGCCGCTACTTCTCCAGCAGCGCGACGCACTCCACGTGGTGCGTCATCGGGAAGAGGTCGGTGGGCCTCGAGCTGGCGTGACGAGTGCTTCACCGTGCGCGTCCGATGGGACGAACCACGCGGTCGCGTCGCCAACGTCCGGCTTCCCGGATGCCAATGCTCGTTGCGTGGAGCTCGCGCTCGTCAGAGAGAACCGTTGTCATCGAGGAGCCGCATCAGCAACCATGGCGGCTATGGCATCTCGGACATCGAACTTCTGTATCGACGCGGCCGACCCGTACGCGCAGGTGAGGTGGTGGTCACTGGTGCTCGATGACTTCCGACTCCTCGACGAAGCGGAGATGGGGCCCGACGAGGAGGAGTGCTGGCTGGTGGGCCCCGATGACCGGGAGATCATCTTCGCCCGGGTGCCGGAGCCGAAGGCCGTCAAGAACCGCATGCACCTCTGTGTTCGTCCCACCGACCGCACCCGCGAGGAAGAGGTCGACCGAATCCTCGCGCTGGGCGCCACCCTCGTTGACGATCGGCGCGTCGGACCTGACAAGGGGTGGGCGGTGCTGGCAGACCCTGAGGGCAATGAGTTCTGCGTCCTCACTCGCTACACCCCAGGAAGCTGACGGACACCGGGAGCTCACCTTCGGGGACGTCATCGGAACCCTGGAACGCTTCGCGTCCGCGACATGACGATTCACAGCGTGCCAATCCGAGCTCTCTCCGAGCCGAGGTCCGACTGTCACACCGAGCGCGGGCTCGTCCCCCGTCGTCGCTTCCCACTACGCAGCGGCTGGCCCACCATGACGCGGCTACTAGGAACGAGGGCAGGTGACGGATGGGCGCTCACCCTGGTGTGGTACTCGACATGAGTCCCGGCGCACACGCGGGCTGTAGTCCCGTGCAGACGCCAGCCCAGACGCGTGCTTCGACTATGGGGCCCGCCGGTCGATGAAGCCGGCCCGCAGGGCGGCGAGAACCGCGAGGACGCGGCGGTGCTCGTCGCGGTTGCCCTCGAGCCCGAGCTTGGCAAGGATCGCGCCCACGTGAGTCTCCACGGTCTTGGGGCTCAAGGTGAGGATGGCTGCGATTCCGTGATTGGACTTGCCTTCTGTCATGAGGGTCAGCACGTCACGCTCGCGTGGGGTCAGCCCGTCGAGTCGGTCGCTGGCAGGGGCGACGAGCTGGGCGACCACCTCCGGGGCGACGACTGTCCCGCCGGCGGCGACCGCGCGCACCGCGTCGGCGAGTACCTGTCGGTCGGCGATGCCGTCCTTGAGCAGGTAACCGGTGCCTGGCCCGGCGGACATGGCGCGAAAGGCCAGCGACGGGCTGGCGTACATCGAGAGCAGCAGCACCCCGGTCCGAACACCAGCCGCGCGGAGCCGCTCGAGGTAGGCGACGCCCTCGTCGGTGTGGGTGGGCGGCATCCGGATGTCGAGCACTACGGCGTCGAGCGACCCGGCGCGCTCGAGCACTTGCTCCAGTTCGGCGATGTCTCCGGCCGTCCCCACGACCTCGCAGCCGCCGCTCCTGAGGAGCTGCGTGATTCCCTCGCGCAAGATCACCGCGTCGTCGGCGACCACCACACGTGGCTGGGCGTGGCTCACAACCTCGCCTCGATTCGGGTGCCGCATCCAGGTGGGGAGTCCACCCGGAGGCTACCGCCGGTCGCGGTGGCGCGGTCGGCGATGCCGCGCAGTCCGGAGCCCGCAGGATCTGCGCCGCCGACCCCGTCGTCCTCGACGCGCACCATTGGCCGTTCGGACAGCTCGACGGTGACCGTCGCGCGGTTCGCCCTAGCGTGCTTGGCGACATTGGTGAGGCACTCGGCGACGACGTAGTAGATGGATGTCTGAGTCATCACGTCAGGCTCCTGGTCGCCGGTGATGGTGAGGTGGGTGGGGACCCCGCATCGAATGGCGAGCTCTTCGAGGGCATCGGCAACGCCGCTGTGCGTCAGGGCGGTGGGCGTGATGCCGCGGACGGTACGACGCAGCTCGACGCTCGCTTGCCGCAGGAGCGTGTCCACGTTGGCCAGGGCCACGTGGAGGGTCTCATCGTCGACGTGGCCCACCTGCTCACCGGCCAGCCTCAGTTGGATCGCGGCTGAGACCAGGTACTGCTGCACCCCGTCGTGGAGGTCGCGTTCGATCTCCCGGCGGGCCGCGTCGCTCGCACCGACGATGCGCACCCTCGACTCGCGCACCTCGTCGAGGGTCCGGCTCAGGCGATCAGTCAGCCGTTCATTGCTGACGCCGAGCCAGATCGCCTCGGCGACAGACCCCAGCAGTTCCGAGCGAGCGGTGACCGCGGGATCGTGCACGATGACCGCTAGGAGGTCGTCCGGCGGTCCGATGGGCACTGTCGCGACCCCGGTCCGGGTGCGCGGGTCGTCTGTGGGTTGACCGGACGCGGTGACCCAAGACCCTCCGTCCACCCAGATGAGTTCTGCGGACGGGTCATCGAGCGCGTCGCCGACCAGCTCCTCCCACCGCTGGTGGCCGATTCTGGCGCGGTCGGCCAGGAGGAGGTCCGCCACCCTGGCACGCGCCGCCCGCTGGCGGGCCAGGCTGACCACGTAGAGCACCGGAAGGGCGCCGGTGGACACGTAGGTGAGGTACTGCGCGGGTGCGTTGTCCGCGAACCCGCCCAAGAGCACTGACAGGTCGAACCAGACCCATGAGACCGCCAGTAGACCGAAGGACAGCGCCATCAGCAGGTTCACAGCGCGCCATGGTGCGCTGCCTCTCCACCAACGCACACCGACGGCGAGCAGGGAGGCGAGCGCCACCGCGAGCTCGCAGCGCAGGTAGAGGTTGGCGAGGTTTGGCGCATCCGCGGCCGAGTCCGCGATCGCGAACACGTTCGGGGTGGCGTCGACGTAGCCCCAGGTCCCGGGGTCGTAGAAGACCAGCCGGGCGACGGCCACGACGAGGAACGCGATGACCGCCAGCCCGGCCACGATCCAGCTCCCGGTGCCACGGATGCGACCAGTCGGGTAGCTGAGCGCGAGGAGGACGGGCACAGGGACAGGGAGGACCGCGCCCGCCCAGAGGACAGGCCAACCGGGGTTCCAAGCGTCGGTGAGCAGCCACAGGCCGGTGAGGCTCATCCCCACTGACCCCACCAGCAGGAGCGGCACGGTCATGCCCGGGGCGCGCAGCCGGCTCGCCAGCACCGCACACACTGCGTAGGCGAAGCCGGTGAGGGCGATCAGCGCCACCAGCCCGAACTCCAGGTAGTCGTCCTTGATCGGCGGGATGACCGCGAGCAGGTTCAGGACCACCGCCACCGCGGCGCCGCAGTCAACCGCTGTCAGCCGGCGACCGAATGCCATAGCCGAAACCCTAAGGTCTCGGCGCGGCCGGTGGATCAGGAGAATCCTGACCGCGAACCACGCGATTGTCCCGATGTCACCGCCCACCGGACCGAATTAGGGTCCCGACATGACCATTCGTGCTGGACTCATCCAGGTGGCTTCCCTCGTCGCACTCTCCCTCGGCGGCCTCGCCGGTTGCAGCCAGGACAGTTCCGGCGAGGACCCCACGCTGGGCGGCGTCACCGCGCCGGCGACCGTGGAGGAGAGCATCAACGGCACCTACACAGTGACCTACACCGCAGAGGAGTACCTCGCCGCCGGGCTGAAGGACCAGGCCCTCATCGACGAGAACGTCGGTCAGTTCACTTGGACGCTCGACGACGGCACCTGGAGCTATGCCCAGGAGTCCCCGACCGCGGGCCGGGAGAGCGAGAGCGGCACCTACGAGCTCGAGGACAGCGAGCTCACCTTCAAGTGGCAGGCCGGCACGATCACCATGGACGTCGAGATGCAGCCCGACGGCTCGCTGGTGTTCACGAACGTCGTCGACCAGGGCTACCAGGCGCTCTCGGACGTGCAGTTCGGTCTACACCCCTGGGCGCCCATCAGTTGACGGCACACCGCGATCAACAAGCCCGAGGAACAGGAAGAAGCACTCAAGCCCTTGCACCGCCAGCGTCCTACCGCCGCTTCGACCCGATCGATCATCGGCAGTGAGCCGAGGGCGCGTGGCGTGGGGTTCGAGCGTGACAGCTCGAAACACAATCACTGCAGGTCAGAGCCGGTTTTCTCGAGCAGCGCGACGCACTCGACGTGATGCGGCGGCCCGCTGGGAGTGAAAGCGCGCCCCTCAGTGCGCCATGGAGCACCCGGCGTCGGTTGGTCGCAGACGACCGCAGTCTCATGTTTCGCCTCGGGCCAGCGGGGCGGGGCGACGTAGGTCCCGACGGTGTGCAGCGACATCTTGGACATGGAGCTTGCCGATCAGCGAACGCCAAGTTCCTGGGCGATTGCCTTGGCCGCGTGCCTGGCCTGTTTGGCGGCATACCCGATCTGTGCGGCGCGTGGGACAAAGCCGATGAAGCGCAGCCCGGGTGCGGCGGGTACCTTGCCGGCGGCTGTGGGGCGGCCCCGCTCGTCGAGCACGCCGAGGTGGCCGACCAGCTTCGCCAGCCCCCGTCTGAAGCCGGTCGCGCAGACGAGAGCGTCCGGGCGGATGGTGCTGCCGTCGACGAGGCGCACGGTGTCAAGCGTCAGCGACTCGACGGCGCCGACGACGTCGAAGGCACGGTCACGGATGGCGCTGATGACCTCGCGGTCGACGATCGCGGGGGCGACCCCGAGCCGCTCACTCCGGGCGAAGATCCCCTCTGCGGGTGCGGGGAGTCCGAACTCGCTCAGGTCGCCGATGGCGATTCGGCGCCCGAAGCGGGCGATCGCGTCCGCGATCCGGATCGGCGAGTTGTAGAGAGGAATCGCGATCACGTCACCCGGCAGGCCTAGCGGACCTTCGCGCAGCATGATGTTCGGCGGTGTTCGCACTGCCAGCCAGACCTTGCCTGCGCCGCCGGTGGCCAGGTCGAAAGCGAGCTCGAGGCCGGAGCTGCCGGCGCCGACGACGAGAACCTTGCGCCCGGCGAAGGCCGTGGGGTTGGCGTAGCTCGAGGAGTGCACCAGGTCACCTGTCCACGACTCGCGACCGGGCCATTCGGGCACGAAGGGCTCGTGGTCGTAGCCCGTCGCCACCACCACCTGGGGAGCGTCGATGGCGCCGTCGGAGGTGCTGACCCGCCAGCCGTCCCTGCTCCGCTCGATCCGCTCGGTCGAGCAGCTCAGGCGCAGCTCGATGCCGCCCTCGGCGGCGTGCTGCTCGAGGTGCGCGATCACCTGGTCGCGGGTCGGGTAGGTCGGCGTTCCCTCGGGGTACGGGCGATTCGGCAGGTGCGAGAACTGCCGTCCGGTGTTCAGGCAGAGTCGGTCGTAGCGGCTGCGCCAGGATGACCCGACCTGGTCGGCCCGGTCGATCACCAATGGTTGGATGCCGCGGTCGGCGAGCGCGACCGCGGCCGAGAGTCCCGAGGTGCCGGCCCCGATGATCACGACCTGGTGGGGGTTCATGTCAGACTCGCTTCGCGATGACGGCGCTCTGTGGCCCGGCCAGCGGCTGGTGCCGTTCGAGCTGCCAGCCGGTCTCGTGCAGCCAGCCCGTGACTTCCTCGACGCTGTAGACATCACCGTCTGAGTTGTGTGCGGCGAACTCGCCGGCCATCAGGGCTGCGGGGACGGGCTGGGTGTGGGTGGGGTCAGTCCAGAAGTCGGCCATCACGAGCAGCGCGGCGGTAGCCCACGAGCCGTTGCCGCAGCCGAGGTCGAGGAGCTGGCGGCGGTCGCGCAAGATCCACGCTCGCGACCAGGCGTGCGTGGGTCCGGCGAGCACGGCCTCGATGCCGTCGAGCATGATCTGCTGTGTCTCAGGCGGCAGCTCGACGGCCAGCTGGCTGGGTCCGTCCGCCAAGCTGTCGGCGAATCGAGCCCATGCCGGGAAGCTGACCTGGTCCCAGAACCGCAGACCCGGGGCGAGCCCGCCACCGGTGAGGAACCGGTCAGCCGGCGCGCTGTTGGAGTAGACCCCGTCCTGCTTGTGCAGCAGGCCGATCGCCACGCACCCGTCGGCCAGGATGCGGGCGGAGCGCTCGGTCAGGCCGGTCCGGGCCGCGAGCCCGGCGAGGCCGACCGGGGAGTCCTTGAGCGCGTCGAAGAAGCTGAACTCGTTCGCGGCGAACAGGAACTTGGCGGCCATGAAGCCGCTGGCGATCTGCATGATCGGGTCGGGGGTGATGTCGTCCATGCCTCCAGCATCCGGCTCCCGCTTGCGGAGGTAACTCCCAGATTCCTGGGCTGTTCAGCAGTTCCTGCAGGCCTATCGTGGAGCCATGGACGTCGACCGGCTCGCCGATCAGCTTCGCGGCCTGGCCCGTGACGGTCTGGACTGGACCGACTACGTGGCCGCGGCCGACCAGCTGCTCGGCCGAGCCATCGACTTCGACCGGTCCTGCTGGCACACGGTCGACCCGGGCACGGTCTTGCTGACCGGCAGCGTCAACCGGGCAGTGGCCTGCAGCGGGTCGTGGCTGGCGGAGTACGAGTACGTCGTCGAGGACGTCAACAAGTGGAGCTTCCTCGCACGATCGGGGCAGCTGGCGGGAGCCACGAGCCAAGCGACCCACGGCGACCTGACGCGCAGCGCGCGCCACCGTTCCCGCCTCGGGGTCGGGATCGGCGATGAGCTGCGCGGCAGCATGGTCGACCCGGACGGCTACTGGGCCGCCGTCGGGCTGCTCCGCGACGAAGGACGCGCCTGGTTCAGCGACGAGGACGTCGCCCTGCTCGCCCGCCTCTCCGCCATCATTGCGGTCGGCGCGCGGCGGGCGCTGGTGAGCACGATCGCGACCGAGGCGATGGCGGACACGGTCGGCCCCGGGGTGGTGACCTTCGACGCCGACGGCAACGTCGAGTCGCTGACACCCGCGGCCGTGCAGTGGATCGGCCTCATGACCGAGAACCCGCCACCCGACACGCCCGGGGAGTCAAAGGTCGTTCAGGCCGTCGCGGCCCGAGCCCGCAACGCGACGGATGGTGACCCTCTGGAGGCGGCGGCACGCGCCCGCCTGCGAGCCGCGGACGGCACCTGGCTGCTGCTCTACGGCAGTCCGCTCAGCGGCTGCGAGGGTCGGACCGTGGTGGTCATCCAGCAGGCCTCGCCCTCGGAGGTCGCGCCGCTCGTTGCTCTGGCCTACGGGCTGACGCCGCGCGAGGTCGACGTGACCCGCATGTGCATCGCCGGCCTCGCCACCAAGGAGATCGCCGACCAGCTGCACCTCTCGGCATACACGGTCCAAGACCACCTCAAGGCGATCTTCGAGAAGACGGGTGTGCGGTCGCGTGGAGCGCTCCTCGGGCAGGTATTCCTCGAGCACTACATTCCCCGCTGGCAGCCCCTGCAGAACGCACCCGAAGGCTGGCACGGCTACCAGTCCCGGACCCCCTGAGCCCGGTCTTGGCGAGCCGATGGCTTCAGTCTGCAACGCTCCGCCGCAGGTCAGAGCCGGTTTTCTCGAGCAGCGCGACGCACTCGACGTGATGCGTCATCGGGAAGAGGTCGAAGGCCCGCAGCCGGCGCAGCGTGTAGCCGTGCTCGGCGAAGATCGCCAGGTCGCGGGCCAGGGCGGCCGGGTCGCAGGCCACGTAGGCGACCGCCCGAGGGATGCGCGCGACCACCTGCTCGACCACCGCGCGCTTGGCGCCCGCGCGCGGCGGGTCGAGGACGACCAGGTCGACCGGGTCCGCCGGTCGACCGGCGAGCACCTCGGCCACGTCGCCGGGCACGGCGAGCACGCCGGGGCAGTTGCTGGCCGAGAGCCGTGAGGCGGTGGGGTCGCCCTCGACCGCCGTCACGTGGCCCTCGGCGCCGACCGCGTCGAGCAGGAAGCGGCTGAACAGACCCACGCCGGCGTACAGGTCGAGCGCGGTCTCCCCCGGCTGGGGCGCCAGCATCTCCAGCACCGCCCCGACCAGGGTCGCGGGCGCGCCGGGGTGGACCTGCCAGAAGCCACCCGGCGCCACCTCGAAGCGCCTCCCGAGCACCTCGTGCACGGGCCCGCCGCCGGCCTCGATCAGGCAGTCGTCGACCGGCACGACCTCGTGCGAGCGGTGCTTGCGCATGCCGCGCCGTCCGTCCCCGAGGTCGACGTACCGCTGCCGGGTGCGCCACCGCAGGCCCTCCTCGTCACCGGGCACCGGCTCGACCTCGACGCTCACCTCGAGCCCGGCCAGACGGTGCACCTGCTCACGCACCACCTCGGCCTTGAGCGCGCGCTGGTGCGTGAGCGCCACGTGCTGGAAGTCGCACCCGCCGCAGCCGCCGGGACCGGCCACCGGGCAGGGCGCCGGCACGCGGTCAGGCGAGGCGGAGAGGACCTCGACCGCGTCGCCGCGCCAGAAGCGGTCGCCGTCGGTGCCCTCGGTGAGCCGCACCACCACCCGCTCCCCCGGCAGGGCGTGCCGCACGAAGACGACCCGGCTCGCCTCGCCCTCGGGCACCCGCGCGACGCAGTGCCCGCCGTGCGCGACCGGGCCGACCTCGACCTCGAAGGTCTCGCCGACCCGCGAGCGCCCGCGCACCTGTCGCTGCCGCGGCCGACGGGCCATCAGCGGGTCACCGCGGAGTCACCGTCGGGGCCTGCGATCTGGCTCGCGCGTGACCTGGCCGCGCCGCAGGTCGCCGGGGCGGACCCGGGTGCTCTCGCGCTCCTCGCGCTCGCGGGCGATCTGGGACGACCGCAGCTGGTAGGGCACCGAGGTGACCATGACGCCGGGGGTGAACAGCAGCCGGCCCTTGAGGCGCAGCGCCGTCTGGTTGTGCAGCAGCTGCTCCCACCAGCGGCCGACGACGTACTCGGGGATGTAGACCGCGACGACGCCGCGCGGGTTGGCCTTGCGGATCTCGGTGGCGTACTCGACGATCGGGCGCACCAGCTCGCGGTAGGGCGAGTGCAGGACCTTCAGCGGTACGCCGAGGTTGCGCTCGTCCCACTCCTCCAGGAGCCGGTTGGTCTCGGCCGGCTCCGCGGCGACGTACACCCCCTCGAGGACGTTGGGCCGTGACGCCTTGGCGAAGGCCAGCGCGCGCAGCGTCGGCTTGTGCAGCTTGGAGACCAGGACGATGGCGTGGACCCGGGTGGGCATCACGTTGTCCTCCTCCTCGGCCGCCAGCTCGAGCTGGACCCGGTCGTAGTGGGTCTTGATGCCGCGCATGACCACGAAGAAGAAGAGCATCGCGAGGAGGGTGATCCACGCGCCGGCGAGGAACTTGGTGACCAGCACGATGACCAGCACGACGGCGGTGAACGTGAGCCCGATGGTGTTGATCAGCCGGGAGCGCAGCATGCGGCGCCGCTCAGCGGGGTCGGACTCGGTCGACAGCAGCCGGGTCCAGTGCCGGATCATGCCCAGCTGACTGAGGTTGAAGGACACGAAGACGCCGACGATGTAGAGCTGGATCAGCCGGGTCGGCTCCGCGTCGAAGACGACGATCAGCGCGATCGCCATCAGGGCCAGGAAGACGATGCCGTTGCTGTAGGCGAGCCGGTCGCCGCGAGAGCCCAGGGCCCGCGGTGCGAAGCCGTCCTTGGCGAGGATCGAGCCCAGCACCGGGAAGCCGTTGAAGGCGGTGTTGGCGGCCAGCACCAGGATCACGCCGGTGATCGTCACCACGAGGTAGAAGCCCGGCGGGAACCCGTCGAAGACCGCCCGGGCGATCTGGGCGATGACCGCGTTCTGCTGGTAGGTCTCGTCGCTCAGCGGCACACCGCCACGGGACAAGCGCTCGAGGTCGTGCGGGTCGACGTAGCGGATGCCCATCTGGTTGGCCAGGACGATCACGCTGACCATCATCGTGATCGCGATCAGCCCCAGCAGGAGCAGCGTGGTGGCGGCGTTCTTGCTCTTGGGCCGTCGGAACGCCGGCACCCCGTTGGAGATCGCCTCGACCCCGGTCAGCGCCGCGCTGCCGGAGGAGAACGCTCGCGCCAGGAGCAGCAGCAGACCCATCGTGGTCAGCGGACCCTCGAGGCCCGGCACCGGCTCGATGAGCAGGTCGGCGCTCTCGACGTCGGGCAGCGTGCCAGCCGCGAGACGCAGCAGGCCGAGCCCGCACATGCCCAGGATCGCCACCATGAAGGCGTAGGTGGGAATGGCGAAGAAGGTGCCGGACTCACGGATCCCGCGCAGGTTGATGGCCATCAGGAGGACCACCGCGCCGGAGGCGAACAGCACCTCGTGGTCGTTGAGCGCGGGGATCGCGGCGGCGGCGTACTGGGAGGCCGAGGAGATCGACACGGCGACCGTGAGCACGTAGTCGATCAGCAGCGCGCTCGCCACGGTCGTGCCCGCCGTGACGCCGAGGTTGACCGAGGCGACCTCGTAGTCGCCGCCGCCGCTCGGGTAGGCGTGCACGGTCTGGCGGTACGACGCGATCACCGCGGCCATCACCAGCGCCACGGCGATCGCGATCTTCCACGACCACACGTAGGCGGACGCCCCGGCCAGCGAGAGCATGATGAAGACCTCGTCGGGCGCGTAGGCCACCGAGGACAACGCGTCGCTGGCGAAGACAGGCAGAGCTATCCGCTTGGGGAGGAGCGTCTCCCCCAGCTGGGAGCTGCGCAGCTTGCGTCCGAGCAGGATCCGCTTCGAGACGTCGCCGACACCCACGAGCCGAAAGAGTACGGCACGAGCGCACCGGGAGCGGCGTGCCAGTACGGTGAGCACGTGCACGTCGTGATCATGGGTTGTGGCCGAGTCGGTTCCACGCTCGCCCGAAGCCTCGAGGACCGCAACCACACGGTCGCGGTGATCGACAGCGAGCCCGACGCCTTCCGACGCCTCGGGCCGGGCTTCAACGGCGACAAGGTCACCGGCTACGGCTTCGACCAACAGGTGCTGGAGAAGGCCGGGATCCGTCGCTGCGACGCGTTCGCCGCGGTCTCCAGCGGCGACAACTCCAACATCATCGCCGCGCGTGTCGCGCGCGAGACGTTCGGGATCCAGCAGGTGGTGGCCCGGATCTACGACCCCGGCCGCGCCGAGGTCTACCAGCGGCTCGGCATCACCACGGTCGCGACCGTGAAGTGGACCGCCGACCAGGTGCTGCGCCGGATCCTGCCGGCCGGCGCGGAGCCGGACTTCCGCGACCCGTCCGGCACCATCCGCGTCGACCAGGTCCCCGTCCCCGAGATCTGGGTCGGCCACCGGACCGTGCGCTTCCAGGAGCAGACCAAGAGCCGGATCGCCTGGATCGACCGGCTCGGCGAGGGCATGCTGCCCAACAAGGACTCGGTCATCCAGGAGGGCGACCTGATCCACCTCGTCATGCGCGAGCAGGGCGCCGCCCACGCGTTCGCCGTGATCGAGCGCGGACCCGAGGACGAGTGAGGGAGCGGTCATGAGAGTCGCCATCGCCGGGGCCGGAGCCGTCGGACGCTCGATCGCCCGCGAGCTGATCCAGAACGGCCACGAGGTCCTGCTCATCGACAAGAACGCCGGCTCGATCCACCCCGAGCGGGTGCCCGACGCCGAGTGGCTGCTGGCCGACTCCTGCGAGCTGTCCTCGCTGGAGGAGGCCCGGCTCGACCGGTGCGACGTGGTCATCGCCGCGACCGGCGACGACAAGGCCAACCTGGTCACCTCGCTGCTGGCCAAGACCGAGTTCGGGGTGCCCCGCACCGTCGGACGGGTCAACCACCCCAACAACGAGTGGCTGTTCACCGAGGCCTGGGGCGTCGACGTCAACGTCTCGACGCCGCGGATCATGTCGGCGCTGGTCGAGGAGGCCGTCACGGTCGGCGACCTCGTCCGGCTGTTCACGTTCCGCCAGGGCAACGCCAACCTGGTCGAGATGACGCTGCCGACCGACTCGCCGTACGTCGGCAAGCCCTCGGGCCTGATCCCGCTGCCGGAGAACTGCGCGCTGGTGACGATCCTGCGCGACGGCCAGGTCTACGTGCCCGACCCCGAGCAGCCGGTCGAGGCCGGCGACGAGCTGTTGTTCGTGGTCCCCGACGCCGGCGAGGACGAGCTCGAGCGGTTGCTCGCCCCGGCTGCGCACGGCGGCTAGCCGGCGCCGACCTCTGCGAGGGGGTCAGGCGGGTTCGGGGCTCGGACCCGCTGTGGGCGTGCCGTTGCGGCCCAGCACCCACGCCATCCCGGCCAGGGCGGCGATCTGCAGGGGCCACCCCAGCACGATCTTCAGCACGCCGAGCAGCGCGACGGCCGAGTCGGCCTCCATCGCCCCGGACTGGCCGGCCAGCCAGACCGGCCCCTGCGCCGCGACCCGCAGCGCGCACGGGAGCGCGAGCAGCCAGGTCAGCGTCGAGCACAGCCGCACCACGCGGCGGTCGAGGTGCCAGGCTGTCGGGTCACCGGTGACGCTGCCCACCATGAAGCCGATCAGCGGCCACCCGACCAGGACGCTGACGGCCAGCAGGGTGGCGTAGCCGGTGTTGTAGAGGATGCCGGGCAGGAAGTAGGCCAGGGCCTGCTCGTCCTCGCTGCCGCCCCGGCTCGCGGCCAGGCGCACGAAGACCCAGCCGATGCCGATCCCGAACAGGGCGTTGAGGACGAACTGCGGGGTCGAGCGCTGCACCAGGCGTACGCCGAGCAGCACCAGGGCCGCTCCCACGCTGATCATCAGCGAGAGCGTGAGCTCGCGGGTGGTCAGCCAGAGGACCGTGAACATGATCGTCGGCACGGCCGCCTCGACCATGCCCCGTCGCCCGCCCAGCGCCTTGCCGAGCTGGCTGCGGACGACCGCCTCGACCGACTCGACCGTCGGGGGCGCCGGCATCGCGCCGGACTCCTCCGGCGCGCTCACGGGAGCAGCTCGTAGCGGGGGTTGTAGATCGTGCGGACGCCGTCGTGGACGCCGATGCGGCCCTCGACGGCCATCGAGACGCCCGGGCCGATCCCGGCGATCCGGCGGCGGCCCAACCAGACGACCGTGAGCACCGCCGACCCGTCGTCGAGCTCGGCCTCGAGGGCCGGCACGCCACCACGCGGACGCAGCGTCACCGTGCGCAGGGTGCCGCGCAGTCGCACCAGCTCCCGGTCGGGCGCCCCGGCGACGGTCTGCTCGGCCGAGTCGGCGTGCGTGCGGCGCAGGTCGCGGGCGTGCTGGTCGGACGTGCTGGCCCAGCGGCTGATCGTCTGACGCAGCTTGCTCTTGTCGGGCACGGGAGCGACCTCAGGCCTCAGCCGAGGGGGTGGCCGGAGGGCCGGCCGGAGGAGTGGCCGGAGGAGTGGCCGGAGGGGTCACCCGGCGGGCGGTCTCGGGGAGCACGACCGGGAGCGGCTCACCGACCCGCATGGCCTGCGAGCCCCGGCGCACGGCGACCCGGGTCAGGGCCGCCTCCCACTCCCGGGCGAGCTCGGGCTCCATCGCGGGGCGGCCGAGCAGCGTGGCGCGCAGCAGCCAGCGCGACCCGTTGAAGCCCATCACCCGCGACGGCTGGACACCGGCGACGCCGTCGGGGCGCTGGACGTCGATCTCGCACCGCAGCTCGGGGCCGAACGGCCCCTCCTGCTCGGTGGCGGTGCCGCCGCGCTGCACCATGTCGGCCGCGATCTGGGGGCGGACGTCGCTCCACAGGTCGCCGTTGCGCGGCGCCGCGAAGGCCCGCAGCTCCAGCGCGCCGTCCTGGCCGACCAGCATCACCGCCTGGACCTCACCGGTCCGGTCGTCGACCTGCATCCGCAGCTCGCGGCCCGGCTCCGGCTGGATCAGCAGGGAGCCGAGGTCGACGCGCTCGACGCCGTCGTCGGGCAGGTCGTCGGCGTCGAAGGGGCCGGTGGCGGCATCCTCGACCCCGGCGCCCTCGGCGACCTCGGCGCCCTCCGTCCCGACCGTCTCGGTCGTGGACGTGCTGCTCTTGCGGCGGAGCTTCACAGGCTTCCTTCCTGGCTGTCGTGGCGGTGCGGTGGAGTGGTGTCGGACCCGGGGCCAGCCGGCGTGGTGCCCGCGAACCCTCCCGTAGAACCGTAACCCCCGTCGCCTCGCGCGCTCGTCGGCAGTACGTCGACCTCCTGGAAGCGCACCTGCTCGACCCTCTGCACCACCAGCTGCGCGACCCGGTCACCGCGCCGGAGCTCGAGGGGCTCGCGCGGGTCGAGGTTGACCAGCAGGACCTTCACCTCGCCGCGGTAGCCGGCGTCGACGGTGCCCGGCGTGTTGAGGATCGACAGCCCGTGACGCGCCGCCAGGCCCGAGCGCGGGTGCACCAGCGCGACGTACCCCTCGGGCACGGCCAGCGCGATGCCGGTCGGCACCAGGCACCGCTCCCCCGGGGCCAGGGACACGTCCACGGTGGTGCGCAGGTCGGCCCCGGCGTCACCGGGGTGGGCGTAGGAGGGCGGCGGCAGGTCGCGGTCCAGGCGCACGAGGGCGATGTCGAGCACGAGGGGACCCTATGCCCTCGCGGACGGGTGCCGGGTGCGAGGCTGTGTCCCGTGCCCGGAGCCCCCTCCCCCTCCTCCTACCGCGAGCGTCTGAGCGTGCCGCTGCGCTGGTGGGTGCAGGGCACGATGCTGGTCGCGAGCCTGTGGCTGGCGCTCGTGGTGGCCGTGCCGGGGGCGATCGCGTGGGTCGTCACCGCGGCCGCGCTGCTGCTGCTGGCCGGGCTGCTGAGTGCCTACGGCTCCACCTCGATCGAGGTGGCCGAGGGCCGGCTGCGGGCCGGGCGCGCGCGGATCGAGACCCACCACCTCGGTGCGGTCGAGGCCCTGGACCCCGAGGCGAGCCGGCGGGTGGCGGGCGTCGAGGCGGACGCGCGGGCCTACCTGCTGCTGCGCCCGTACCTCAAGCGGTCGGTGCGCGTGGCGATCCTCGACCCGGCCGACCCGGCGCCGTACTGGCTGCTCGGCACCCGCCACCCCGACGACCTCGCCGCAGCGCTGCGGGCGTGCACCGGGACGGCGGGGAATGGACCCGCCGTGGCTGGGTAGTGTCTAGCCATGGCCTCCGACAGCTCCAAGATCTGGTCCGTCTTCTCCCTCGGCGCCGCGCTCGGTGCTGCCGCCGTGGCCAAGAAGGGCCTCAACACCTCGTGGAAGGCCGCGACGGGCAAGAACCCGCCGGCCAACCCCGCCGACCCCGACGTCGACATCTGGGAGGCCGTGGCCTGGGCCGCGGCGAGCGGCACGCTGGTGGCGCTGGCCAGGATGTTCGCCACCCGGCGGGCTGCGCACTACTACGCCAAGTCGACCGGCCACCTGCCGCCGGAGCTGCAGAAGGACGGCCAGGACCCGAAGAAGCCCGCCCCCGCCTGAGCGCTCGAGCTCACGAGCGCTCCCCTAGACGCTGCGCCTAGACGCAGTCCTTGCAGATCATCTTCTTCTCGTCCACGAGCTGGCTGCGGTGGTGCACGAGGAAGCAGCTCAGGCAGGTGAACTCGTCCTCCTGCTTGGGGATCACCTCGACGGCGAGCTCCTCGTGCGAGAGGTCGGCGCCGGGCAGCTCGAAGGACTCAGCGGCCTCGGCCTCGTCCTCGTCGACCTTGCCGGAGTTCTTGTCGTGGCGTCGGGCCTTGAGCTCCTCGATGCTCTCCTCGGACTGTTCTTCCTCGTTCTTGCGCGGGGCGTCGTAATCGGTCGCCATGCGTCGCTCACTTCCTTCACCCTGATCTGGCGCGCCAGATTGTGCACTACTTCCGGCCCGGCGTGAACACTCGTCCGCGGCCGGGCGCGGCGGCAGTCCTGGAAGTCAGTGCAACGGCGTCCCCCCTGGGGGTATTCCCGGCGCCGCGGCCGCCTCAGTCGTCCTGGACGAACCCGGCGGCGACGACCGCGTCGCGCAGCTCCTCGAAGCCGTGCTCGGGGGCGCAGAGCAGCAACGCGGCGCCCCCGGTGCCGGTCATCAGCTCGGTCCGGGCCCCGGCCGCCCGGGCCACCAGACCGGCAGCGGCGTGGTCCCAGAGGTTCACGCCCTCCTCGACGTAGCCGTCCAGCCGGCCCTCGGCGACCAGGCACACGTCGAGCGCGCACGACCCGAGACGACGTACGTCGCGCACGGCGCCGAGCAGGCGGGTCACGGCGGCACCCTGGAGGGCCCTGCGGTCGCGGTCGTAGCTGAAGCCGGTGCCGATCAGGCGCTGCTCCAGCGGCGCCGGGCCGCGGACGGTGAGCGGCTCGCCGTCGCGCAGCGCGACCGTGGTGCCCGACGCGTCGGGACGGGCGACGTACTCGACCCCGCGGGGGACGTCGAGGACGATCCCCGCGACCACCTCGCCGTCGACCTCGGCGGCCACGCAGACGGCGTACTGCGGGAGGCCGTAGAGGAAGTTGACGGTGCCGTCGATCGGGTCGACGATCCAGCGGACCCCGGTGGTGCCGACGACGTCGTCGCCCTCCTCGCCGAGGAAGGCGTCGTCGGGCCGCGCAGCCCGGATCACCTGGCGGATCAGGGTCTCGGCGTCGCGGTCGGCCTGGGTGACGACGTCGGTCTCGCTCGACTTGGTCTCCGCCACGGTGACCACCCCCGCGGCCCGCTCGCGGACCAGGTCGGCGGCGGCGCGGGCCGCCTCGATCGCGAGGTCGGCGAGGGCGCCCGCGTCGCGGGTCGGGGGTGCCGGCGCGGTCACGGCGCGACCTGCTCGCCGCAGAGCGCCGGCCGGTCGGCGCGCGGGTTGGGGCAGCAGCCGACCGGGCAGCGGTCCCACAGCGGTCCGGTCGTGCCGACGCTGACCCGCACGACGTCCTCACCCCGCTCGGCGGCGGCCCGCTCGAGGAGCAGGTCGCGGACGGCGGCCACGAAGCGGCGGTCGTCGCCCGGTGTCCCGGCCCGGCGCGCGGGCAGGCCGAGGCGCTCGGCGGTGGCCAGGGCCTCGGTGTCGAGGTCGTAGATGACCTCCATGTGGTCGGACACGAAGCCGACCGGCACCAGCACGACCGCGGGCACGGCCTCGGCGGCCAGCGTCTCGAGGTGGTCGTTGACGTCGGGCTCCAGCCACGGCACCTGGGGCGGGCCCGAGCGCGAGCAGAAGACCAGGTCGTGGGCGTGGGCCGTGCCGGTCTGCTCCGCCACCCGGTCGGCGACCACGGCGGCGACGTCGCGGTGCTGCGCGACGTACGCCCCACCGGCCGCGTCCGGAGGACCGCTGGAGTCGTTCATCGCGGTCGGGATGGAGTGGGTGACGAAGACCAGCCGGGCGCCGGCGCGCACGTCGTCGGGCAGGTCGGCGAGGGCCTCGAGGACCGCCTCCACGACCGGCTCCACGAATCCGGGGTGGTTGAAGTAGTGGCGCAGCTTGTCGAGCACCGGTGCGCCGTCGAGCCCGTCGACGGCGTCGAAGAGGTTCTCGCGGTACTGCCGGCACCCCGACCACGAGGAGTAGGCGCTGGTCGTGAAGACCGCCGCGCGGGCGACGCCGTCGGCGGTCATCTGGGTCAGCGTGTCGCGCAGGTAGGGGTCCCAGTTGCGGTTGCCCCAGTAGACCGGGAGGTCGATCCCGGCGGCGGCGAGGTCGGCGCGCAGGGCGGCCAGGAAGTCGCGGTTCTGGTCGTTGATCGGCGAGCGACCACCGAAGAGGAAGTAGTGCTGGCCGACCTCCTCCAGCCGCTCGCGGGGGATCCCCCGGCCGCGCGTGACGTTCTCGAGGAACGGCACCACGTCGGCGGGCTTCTCCGGCCCGCCGAAGGAGACCAGGAGCAGGGCGTCGTACGGCGCCACGTCGGGCGCGTCGGGATTGTGCACGCCGCCATCGTATGGACCTACCCTTCGCGGACGATGATCACCACGTACCGCCGGATCCTGGTGCGGCCAGGCACCGCACTGTTCAGCGCGACCGGGCTGGTCGGGAGGCTCCCGATCTCCATGGTCGGGCTCGGCATCGTGCTGCTCGTCCAGGCGAAGTCCGGGTCCTACGGCGTGGCCGGCGCGGTGTCGGCGGCGTACATGGTGGCCAACGCGGTGCTCGCGATCTTCCAGGGCCGCCTGCTCGACGGCTTCGGCCAGGCGCGGGTGCTCAGCACCGCGAGCCTGGTCTTCGGGGTCTCGATGGTGGCGTTGATCACCTCGGTCGAGAGCGGCTGGCCGCTCTGGACGGCGTACGTCGTCGCCGCGCTCGCCGGCGGCTCGCTCCCGCAGATCGGCTCGTGCGTGCGCGCGCGCTGGTCCTACGTGCTGGACTCCCCGCGCGACGTGCAGACGGCGTACGCGCTGGAGGCGGTGGTCGACGAGGCGGTCTTCATCCTGGGGCCGATCCTGGTGACGGTGCTCGCCACCACGATCGACCCCGTCGTCGGGCTCGCCACCGCCGTCGTCGCCGGCGTCGGGGGAAGCCTGGCCTTCAGTGCCCAGAAGCGGACCGAGCCGCCGGCGAACCCGCACGACCGCAGCGTCGGCCGGCGACCGCCGATGCCGTGGCGCACGGTGGTGCCGTTGGCCCTGGTCTGCGTGGGTCTCGGGATCCTCTTCGGCGCGCTCGAGGTGACGACGGTCGCGTTCGCCGAGGAGCAGGGCTCCCAGACGTACGCCGGCCCGCTGCTGGCGGTCTACGCGCTGGGGAGCCTGGTCGCCGGGGTCGCGACGGGGGCGATCAGCTGGCGTCGCGGCCCGGCTGTGCGGGTGCGCTGGGGTGCGGCCGGGATGGCGGGCGCGATGGTGCCGCTGCCGTTCCTCGGCTCGGTGTGGTCGATGGGCGGCGTGCTGCTCCTCGGTGGGCTGGCGATCGCACCGACCCTGATCGCCACGCTCTCGATGACCGAGCGCACCGTCCCCCGTGCCCGGCTGACCGAGGGCATGGCGATCATGCAGACCGGACTGGTGGCCGGCGTGGCTCCGGGAGCCACGATCAGCGGCTTCGTCGTCGACCACGCGGGCGCCTCGCCCGGCTTCCTGGTCAGCCTGGCCGCCGGCTTGCTGGCTGCTCTCGCTGCCCAGGCCCTCCCCCGCGGCGACGTCGCGGCGCAGCCCGAGCCCGCGCAGCCGGTCGTCGAGAATTAGCCGTGGCGACCGCCGAACCTTTCGTGCACCTCGGCGCGTCTGGGTGGTCATGAGCAGACAGAGCCGGGACCGTGCGGACTTCGCCGACCTCGTGGTCGCCCGGTCCCCCGCCCTGCACCGGGCGGCGTACCTGATGGTGGGTGACGTCGCCCTGGCCCAGGACCTGGTGCAGGAGGCGCTGACCAAGACGTACGTCGCGTGGCCGCGGCTGCGCGATCCCGCGAACGCCGAGGCCTACGCCCGCAAGGCGATCACGACCACCGCGATCTCGTGGTTCCGGCGCAAGTCGTGGGGTTCCGAGCGGGTGGTCGAGAGCCTGCCCGAGCACGGCAGCGGCGACCACGCCGATCGGGTCTCCCAGCAGAGCACCCTCTGGTCGGCCCTGCTCGAGCTGCCGGTGCGGCAGCGGGCCGCGATCGTGCTGCGCTACTACGAGGACCTCACCGAGGCCCAGACCGCCGAGGTGATGGGCTGCGCCCTCGGCACCGTGAAGAGCCAGGTCTCCGCCGGGATGGCCAAGCTGCGCGAGCGTCTGGGTGACGACGCCGACCTGCTCCCGCGCGACGCCCTCAGCTCTCCCGACCGCTCCGACCACTCCGACCACACGGCGGTGACCCGATGACCGGCAACCTGAACACCCTGCTGCACGACCAGGCCGACGGCGTGGACTTCGCCGACCCCGACGTCGAGGCGCTCGTCCGCGCCGGGGACCGGCGCGTGCGCCGCCGTCGTACCGTCGTGGCCGCCGGGGTGGCCGCCGCGGCCGTCGTCGCGGTGACCGTGGTCTCGCAGGTGCTGCCCGGGGGCCGGCAGGCGGTCCCCGAGCCGGCCGGACCGACGTACCCCGTGGAGGTGCGTGACGAGCAGCCGATGTTCACGATCGGGTCCCTGGTCGTCGACGGCGACCGTCGGGTGCGGATGGAGCGCTCGGTCGACTCGCTGGTGCGCACCCAGCTGGGCTGGGTCTACCGGTCGGGCACCCGCATCTACTCCTACGTCGACGGGGTGACCGTCCGGCTCGGCGGCAGGGCCACGGGCGCGCTCGCCTCCGACCCGGACGGCGTCCTCGCCGCGTGGGAGGAGGTGAGCGCGGGCACGACCCGGATCGCGGTGGTCGACCTGCGCTCGGGCGAGGTGACTCGGCCCGACGTGGAGGTCGACGGCGTCAGGACCGACAGCTCCTCGGAGCTCGAGCTCCACGACGTCGACGGCGACGTCGTCTACTGGCGCGACGACCGTGGCGGGGTCGCGCACGACCTCGCCACCGGCGACCAGCGGCTGCTCGACGAGTCGGACGTGATGGACGTCGAGAACGGCGTCATCGCCTGGAGCGGCGCCCCCGCCACCCAGGTGACCTCTCCCTCCGGGACCGTGGCCCTCGAGGGCGGTGACGTGGGAGTGCTCTCCCCGGACGGCGCCTGGTACGCCGCCGACGACGTCGTCGGCTTCTTCGGCCGACCGGGCTTCGCCGACACCCGCACCGGCCGGGCCACCCCCTTCGACACCGGCGCCGACCGCGACGACATCGTCGAGGTGGCCGGCTGGCTCACCGCCACGACGGTCTCGGTCGCCCTGATCGCCGAGGCCGACGACGCCCCCGACCGCCTGCTCACCTGCACGGTCCCCGACGGATCGTGCTCCCAGGTGGTCGACGACGTCGGCTCCTACTCCGACGAGCGCGGTGTCGGCCGCACCTTCCCCGGCGGCGGCCACCTCTGAGTCGCACCTCCACGGTGGTCGAGCAGGAGAAGCCGCCCGCCACCTCGCTGGTCGAGTAGGGAGGCCCCCCAGGGCCGACCGTAGCGAGACCTGGTGACCCGACAGGCAGCCGCAACCCGGTCGCTGGTTGAGGTGCGAGGAGCGCCAGCGACGAGCCACGAAACTACGTCCGCGCCGAGCGCTGGTCTCGTGGCCCGCTGCGCTCGCACCTCAACCACCGTATGGCGGCCCAGGAGCCCTGCGGTTGAGCGGGAAAGTCTTTACCAAACTATTTTCGCCAACCCCTGTGCACAACCCCGATTTCGGGGCCTGAGTGTCGGCGGTCGGTGCTGCAATAGACCTATGACCGAAGCAGCGCAGACCACCACCGAGACCCTCCTCGGTGCGCTGCGCGCCAACCGTCACACCGCCGCCGACATCGAGGTCGAGCGACTCGAGCTGACCGTCGAGTGGGCGGTCGAGCACACCGTCGAGGCCGACGGTGAGTGGGCCGCCCATCAGGTCAGCCTGTTTGGCGACCGCGCCCTGCCGATCGCCGGTCCTGGGGCGCCGTTGGTCTCGGAGTTCGCGCTGATGGAGTACGCCGCGGCGCTGGGGATGTCGACCGACTCCGGCAAGGCGTACGTCGGCAAGACGTTGGAGCTGCGCTACCGGCTTCCTCGGCTGTGGGAGCAGGTGGTGTCCGGGCGGCTGCCGGTGTGGCGGGCGATGCGCGTGGCTGAGCAGACCGGCTGCCTGCCGATGGCGGCGGCCGCGGAGGTCGACCGGGCGCTCGCGCCGGCGGCCGGAACGTGCTCGTGGGCCCAGATCGGCCGGCTGGTCGAGGAGGCTCTGGCGCGGCACGACCCCCAGGCAGCCGACGAGCGGCGGCGACGCGCAGCCGACGGGCGTCGGTTCGACGTCGAGACCGACCTCGTCGACACCTCCGGCACCGTCCTGGTCAGCGGCTGCCTGGACCTGGTCGACGCCCTCGACCTCGAGGCCGCGGTCAGCCGGACGGCCACGCAGCTGGGTGAGCTCGGCTCGACCGAGTCGCTGGACGTCAGGCGGTCGATGGCCGTGGGCGAGATCGCCCGCCAACAGCTCGCCCTCGACCTCGACACCGGCGAGATCCACCCCAGCCACGGACGCAGCGTCGTGCTCAACGTCCACCTCACCGAGGCTGCCATCGCAGGCGTCGGCGGCAACGTCGCCCGCTGCGGCAACACCCGCACCCCGATCCTGCTCGACCAGGTCCGCGACTGGTGCCAGAACGCCGGCCAGATCTCCGTCGTACCGATCAAGGACCTCGCCGCCCACCACCACGTCGAGGCCTACGAGATCCCCGACCGGATCAAGACCCAGACCGAGATGATCGACCACACCTGCGTCTTCCCCCACTGCACCCGCCGCGCCGAACGCTGCGACCACGACCACATCGACCCCCACCAACCCGACGGCACCGGCGGAGCGACCTGCTCTCACAACATCGCCCCACTCTGTCGGCGACATCACCGGGCGAAGACCCACGGGCGATGGCGCTACCGCCGGATCCATGCCACCGGCTACGAGTGGACCACGCCCCACGGCTACCGCATCCTCCGCGACCACCACGGCACCCACCCCGCGATCCCGCCCGGCCACCCACCCGACCGCGAGACCTGACCACCCCGCCCCACGGACCCGACGTACGACGCCGACGTCGGGTCTGCGGCGCGTCCGCACTCGGACCTGTCTGGGGTCTTCCCGACTCCCGGCCCACGGCGTACCCTCGGTGGCGCGGGTCCGGGAGTGACCGATCCGAAGAGCCGATGAGCGGGTGTGATTCGGCCGCGCTGGATACGCAGACGCCCCGCATTGTCCTCCCGGCCCCGCGACCAACCCCGCCCGCCAACCTGGCCTCAGGAGCGGGACAGCACGTCCTTGACCGCGTCGACCACCTTGGCCATGGTGGGGCGCTCGTCGCCGCCACTGGCCCAGACCGGGTCCTGCGGGAGAGGTCCCATCGGGTCCGCGTCCTCGGGCGTCCCCGCAGGGGCAGCGAGCGAACGACGGAAGGCCTCGTCGAGCCCGAGCAAGTGGTGCCCCGGCGGGAGCAGCAGCTCCTGGAAGTCGAGGTCCGCCACGACCATGTCGTGGTGCAGGCTCTCGACCAGCGCCTCCACCGTGGCCCGCGGTACGTCGGTGAGGCTGCCGACCAGGGTCCCGACCAACCCGCTCGGGAGCAGCGGCACCTCGACCTGGGGGCGGGCGAGCCCCGCGTGCTCCGTGTAGGCGTCCAACAGCTCACCGTAGCGGAGCTGGTCGGCGCCGCCCACGTCGAAGTGCCGCGAGGGACCGGTGTAGTCGAGGGCGCCGACCAGCGCCTCGAGCACGTCGACCAGGGCGATCGGCTGCACCATGGAGTTCATCCACGTCGGCATCGTGTGCACGGGCATCCGCTCGCTGACCTGCCGGATGATCTCGAACGACGTGGACCCGCTGCCCAGGAGCACGGCCGCGCGCAGGGCGACCACGGTGGCGGGCGTGTCACTGAGGATCCGCTCGACCTCACGACGGGACGTGATGTGCTCGGAGAGCTCCCCGTCCGGGGCGTCCGGCACCAGCCCGGAGAGGTAGACCACCCGGTCGACCCCGTGCGCGCGCACCGCGTCGGCCACGTGGCCGGCCGCCTTGCGGTCGGTGGCGGCGAAGTCGTCGCCGCCCATGCCGTGGATCAGGTAGTAGACCGCGTCGACGCCCTCGCAGGCGGAGGCGACCTGGTCGCGGTCCAGCGCGTCCATGACGACCGTCTCCACCCGGTCGCCCCACCACGGCGGCTCGCGGTCGGGGTCGGACGTCGTGGTGCGGACGTCGTGGCCGCGCTCGAGCAGCACGGGCACGAGCCGACCGCCGACGTAGCCGGTCGCACCGGTCACCAGGATCTTCACTTCTGTCTCAGCTCTCTCGGGTCTCTCGGGGGGTCGCCGGCCTGCGGCCGAGCGGCGGAACAGTCCAGGGTACCCAGGACGTCGGAGCTCAGACGCTGGCCGGACCGGTCGGCATCGGCGCCTGCCAGTGGCGCCAGATCGCCAGCAGCCGCCAAGTCAGGCAGACCCCGGCCCCCGCGAGGGTGAGCAGCGGGAACGGCAGGCCGAGTCCCTCGCCGACGACCGCGACGGCGGCCCCGGCCAGCGCCGGGGTCGCGTAGAGCTCACCCCGGAAGATCACCGGCACCCGGCCGGCCAGGACGTCGCGCACCATGCCGCCGCCGATGCCGGTCACCATCCCCATCAGCGCCGCCGGCACCGGCCCCAGGCCGTAGTCCAGCGCCTTCAGCGCACCGGCCACGCAGAACAGGGACAGCCCGAAGGCGTCGAAGACCATGACCGGGCGCTCCATCCGCCCCACGGCGGGGTGGAAGGCGAAGGTGAGCAGGCCGGCGCCGACCGGGACCAGGAGGTAGCGCCAGTCGGCCAGCGCGGCGGGCGGCGTCGCCCCGATCAGCACGTCGCGCAGGAAGCCGCCACCGAGCCCGGTCGTGCCCGCGAGCACCAGGACCCCGAAGATGTCCAGGTCCTTGCGCACCGCCACCAGCCCGCCGGAGATCGCGAAGACGAAGATCCCGACCAGGTCCAGGAGCACGACGGTGGTGGGCACGGCAGCAGGCTAGTGCGCACCCGAGCGGCCCGGAGCAGCCATCGGCCCCGCGCGGCGCGCAAGTTGGACGGGCGCGCCGGGCGATGACGACGTACGCCGCTCACGCTGGCGTAGGCTCAGGCGCATCCGCAGGCCCACCGAGAGATCCGCAGGAAGCTGACCGATGGCCCACCTCACGCTCGCCGGAGCGAGCGACGACGGCAGGCGCTTGGTGCTGGTCGACGACGTGGGCACCGAGCACACCCTCGAGGTCACGGCAGCCCTGCGGACCGCTGTCGGCGGCCCCGCCCGTCCTGGCTCCGCACGCCCCGGTCACTTGGAGAAGAAGATGGACAGTGCCCTTCGTCCCCGCGACATCCAGGCCCGGATCCGGGCCGGTGAGTCCGCCGAGGCCGTGGCCGAGGCCGGGCAGACCACCGTCGACAAGATCATGGTGTACGCCGGCCCCGTGCTGGCCGAGCGTGAGCACATCGCCCAGCGGGCCCAGCGCTCGTCGGTGCGACGGACCAGCGGGGAGACCGGGGCCCGGACCCTCGGGGAGGCGGTCGCCACCCACCTCCGCTCGGTGAGCACCGACCCCGACACCGTGGAGTGGGACGCCTGGCGCCGCGACGACGGTCGCTGGATCCTCACCGGACGCTTCGCCACCCCCGCCCGCGAGGGCACCGCGACCTACGTCTTCGACGCCCCGGGCAACTACGTCGTGCTCGACGACGAGGACGCCCGGTGGCTGATCGGCGAGGTCGTGGCCACGCCGCCGGGGGTCCCGCCGATGCGCGACGACCTCCAGGAGCGCCGCCGGCTGCTGAGCTCGGTGCCGGGTGGTGGCTCCGCCCACGACGAGCTCCCCCTGGGGGTCGACGCCATCGAGCTGGTGGCCGAGCCCGATCCGCCGCTCGCGACCGACCCGGCCACGATCACCGACCCGGCCGCCACCACCGACACCCCGCTCGAGGCGTTCCTCGACGAGCGCCCCGCCTCCGACGACCCCGCGCTGCGCGAGCAGGCAGCCGACGCCGCGGTCGAGACCGACGCCGAGGCGCAGCAGGCCGAGGCCCCCACGGCGTCCGAGCCGTCCGACGGGGCCGAGGACGCGGAGGCGCCTGCCCGCCGCCCCGTGCAGAAGAAGCGCGGGCGGGCCTCGGTGCCGAGCTGGGACGAGATCATGTTCGGCGGCGGCGACCAGTAGCTCCGCGGGCCGGGGCGTCCACTGGTCCGACATCCCTGTCCGAGGGGGTTACCAACGAGTACCCTCCCTGCATGTCCTACTTCGTGACCGGCGCCACAGGCTTCATCGGTCGTCATCTCATCCAGGAGCTCATCGACCACCGCGAGGGCGAGATCTTCGTGCTGGTCCGCGAGGGCTCGATGGCGCGGATGGAGACCCTGCTGCGCCGGTGGGGGTCCTCGCGCGTGCAGACGGTCGTGGGCGACCTGTCCGAGTCCGGGCTCGGCGTCGACGAGACCTGGGTCGCCGAGCACGCCGGGTCGATCGACCACTTCTTCCATCTCGCCGCGATCTACGACATGACCGCCGACGACGCCACCAACGAGACGATGAACGTCGGCGGCACCCGGCACGCGCTCGAGCTCGCCGACAGCCTGCGCGCGGGGTGCTTCCACCAGGTGTCCTCGGTCGCCGCCGCCGGTGAGTACGTCGGGGTCTTCGACGAGACGATGTTCGCCGAGGGTCAGCACCTCCCCTCGCCCTACCACCGCACGAAGTACGAGTCCGAGAAGATCGTCCGCACCGAGTCCACCGTGCCGTGGCGGGTCTACCGGCCCTCCATCGTGGTCGGCCACTCCGAGACCGGGGCGATGGACAAGGTCGACGGGCCCTACTACTTCTTCCCGCTGATGAAGATGCTGCGCGACACGTTCCCGGCCTGGCTGCCGCTGGTCGGGGTCGACCTCGGTGACACCAACGTCGTCCCCGTCGACTACGTCGCGCAGGCGATGGACCACCTCGCGCACCTGCCCGACCGCGACGGCGAGGCCTTCCACCTGGTCAACCCCGAGCCCCAGGCGACGGTCGACATGATCAACGCCTTCTGCGGTGCGGCGGGCGCCCCGAAGTTCGCCACCCCGGTGGACCGTCGGATCGCCCACGCCGGTCCGCTCGCGCTGGTGCCGCGCCGCCTGCGTCCCTCCACCATCGCCAACGGCCTGATCCGGACGGCCCCGGTGCAGGCGCTGCTCGACCAGACCATCGGTCGGCTGGGCATCCCCGCCGAGGTGCTGGCCCACACCGGCTTCAGCGCCGTCTTCGACTCGCGCGCGACCGAGAAGGCCCTGGCCGGCTCCGGCATCGCCGTCCCCGACCTGGAGTCCTACGCCCGCACCCTGTGGGGCTTCTGGGAGGAGAACCTCGACGAGGCCACCGGCCGCGACCCGAAGATCCGCGCCGCCCTGGCCGGCAAGTACGTCGTGATCACCGGCGCCTCCTCCGGCATCGGCCAGGTGACCGCGCTCAAGGTCGCCCAGGCCGGCGGCGTGCCCGTGCTCGTCGCCCGCGGCAAGGACAAGCTCGAGGAGACCCGCGCGACGATCGAGATGCGCGGCGGCACCGCGCACGTCTATCCCTGCGACCTCTCCGACCTCGAGGCCATCGACCGGCTCTGCGAGCAGATCTCCGCCGAGCTGCCGTCGGTCGACTTCGTGGTCAACAACGCCGGTCGCTCGATCCGCCGCTCGCTGCGGCTCTCGACCGACCGCTTCCACGACTTCGAGCGCACGATGCAGCTCAACTACTTCGGCGCGATCCGGCTGGTCATGGGCATCATGCCCGCGATGCACCGCCAGAAGTCCGGCCACATCGTCAACATCTCCTCGATCGGCGTGCAGACCAACCCGCCGCGCTTCTCCGCGTACGTCGCCTCCAAGTCCGCGCTCGACTCGTGGAGCAACGTCGTGGCCTCCGAGGTCGTCGGCAACGGCATCACGTTCACCAACATCCACATGCCCCTGGTGCGGACGCCGATGATCGCGCCCACCAAGCTCTACGACAAGTTCCCCACGATCTCACCGGCCCAGGCGGCCGACACGGTGATCAAGGGCCTCGTCGACCGGCCGCACGAGATCAACACCCTGCTCGGCAACGTCGGCGCGATCGCGCACACCGTGGCCCCCAAGGCCGCCTTCCGGCTGCTCAACATGGCCTACCACGTCTTCCCCGACTCGGCCGCGGCCAAGGGGCAGAGCGAGGTGCCGACGTCCGGCACCCGCGAGACCGAGCAGGTCATGCTGGCCAAGGTCTTCCGCGGCATCCACTGGTGACCGGCCCGGAGACCGCTCAGCCGCGCTCCACCGGGCGCGCGGGGTCGGCCACCCACTCGCTCCAGCTGCCCGGGTAGAGCGCGGCGGTGATGCCCGCGACCTCGAGCGCGAGCAGGTCGTGGGTGGCGGTCACGCCCGAGCCGCAGTACGCCGCCACCTCGGCCTCGCCGCTCACCCCGGCCGCCGCGTAGAGCGCCCGCAGCTCCGCAGCACTGCGGAAGCGACCGTCGGCGCGCAGGTTGGTCGACGTCGGCACGTTGACGGCCCCCGGCACGTGCCCGGCCACCGGGTCGATGGGCTCGACGTCGCCGCGGAAGCGCTCCGGCGCCCGGGCGTCGACCAGCACCGGCACGTCCAGCACGCCGGTGACGTCCACGACCGGCAGCCGGCCGGGACCCGCCGCGAAGTCACCGGGCGCCGTCAGCACCGCACCGGTGTCCACCGCTCCCCCGTCGGCCACCCAAGCCGCCCAGCCGCCGTCGAGGACCCGCACGTCGTCGTGGCCGTGGTGGCGCAGCAGCCACCACGCCCGGGCGGCGGCGTGGCCCGACCAGTCGTCGTACACGACCACCGGGCGGTCGGCGCGCACCCCGACCCGGCGCATCGCGGCCTCGAAGGTCTCGCGCTCCGGCAGCGGGTGCCGGCCCCCGGCGCCCGGCGGCCCGGCCAGGTCACGGTCGAGATCGACGTACGCCGCACCCGGGACGTGACCGGCCGCGTGCTCCCCCGGGCCGGACGGTCCTCCCATCCGGTAGCGGACGTCGAGCACGGTCACCGGGTCGGCCGAGCCGAGGGCCGCGTCCAGGTCGGCGGTCGAGATCAGGGGCGAGAGGCGGGGCGAGTCCACCGCCCCATCCTGCCGGGCGCACACCCGTGACAGGATGACGCCCCGTGGCCGAACTGCACTTCTTCACCGGGACCATGGACTCGGGCAAGAGCACCCTGGCCCTCCAGACCAACCACAACCACGCGGCGCGCGGACGGGTCGGTCGGATCTTCACCACCCACGACCGGTCGGGCACCACGGCGGTCTCGAGCCGGCTCGGGCTGACCCACGACGCGCTCGACGTGCCGGCCGACCTCGACTTCTGGCGGTACGTCGTCGACGCCCTGACCCAGGGCGGGCGGATCGACTACCTGATCTGCGACGAGGCGCAGTTCTACACCCGCGCGCAGGTCGACCAGCTGGCCCGGGTCGTCGACGAGCTCCAGATCGACGTCTTCGCGTTCGGGATCCTCACCGACTTCCGCACCGAGCTCTTCGCCGGCAGCGCCCGGCTGGTCGAGCTGGCCGACCGGATGAACGTGCTGCAGGTCGAGGCGCTGTGCTGGTGCGGCAAGCGGGCCACGCACAACGCCAGCACCGAGGACGGCGTGATGGTCGTGGAGGGCGAGGTGATCGTGGTCGGCGACGTCGAGGAGGCCGGCGGACCACCGGCGGAGGTGGCCTACGAGGTGCTCTGCCGCCAGCACCACCGTCGGCGGCTCACCGCGGCGCGGGCCAAGGCCGTGAGCCTGGCCCCGGAGCCCCTGCCCTTCGGCTGACCCGGGGCACTCTGGCCCCCACGGGCCATGGACAGCATGTCCGGGACGGGTCGACAATCGAGGGACGCAGACTGCGTCGCTCGGGCGCGCACCGACCTGAGGAGCTTGCCGTGAGGAGTACCTACCGCTTCTTGTCCTATGCCGTCGCCACCCTCGTCGTCGTCCAAGCCGGCGCGATCGCCTGGGCCTTCTTCGGGATGACCCAGTGGATCTCCGAGGAGGGCGGGGTGGTCAACAAGGCCCTGCTGGAGTGCGAGAACTGCGACATGCAGTTCACCGCGGAGTGGGGCTTCGCCATCCACATGTTCTTCAACGGGCTGCTGCTGATCCCGCTGATCTCGCTGATCCTGCTGCTCGTCTCGTTCTTCGCCAAGGTGCCGGGCGGCGTCGCGCTCGCCGCGGGCATCGTCGGGCTCGTGGTGCTGCAGGTGATCGTGCTGCCGATGCTCTCCCGCGAGGTGGGCTCGGCCTTCGGCGCCCTGCACGGCGTCAACGCCCTGATCCTGCTGGGCGTCGCGATCGCGGCGGGACGGCGGGCCTCCGCGGCGGTGCCCGTGGCCGAGCGCGTCTCCGTCTGACCCGTGGCCGCTCGGGGCCGGCTGCGCCTGTGGGTGGCCGGCACGGCGACGGCTGCCCTGGTGCTGCCGCTGGGCTGGATGTGGCAGACGAGCCTGCTGCCCGACACCTACGACATGGCGGCGATGGGCTACCCCGACTGGGGCGGCGGCCCCACCGGCGGCCACGAGCACCACGGCGCCCCGGTGGCGTCCCTCACCGCCGACCCCGGTGCTGCCGCCGACGTCGAGGCCACCCTCACGGTGCGGGAGGACGACGGCGGCTACACCGTCAACGGCACCTCGCCCGGGCCGGTGCTGGAGGCCACGGTCGGCGACCTGGTCGAGGTGACCCTGGTCAACGACAACATCGCCGACGGCACCACGCTGCACTGGCACGGCGTCGACGTGCCCAACGCCGCCGACGGCGTCGCCGGGGTGACCCAGGACGCGGTCGGCCCCGGCGAGAGCTTCGTCTACCGCTTCGTCGCCGACCGGGCGGGCACGTACTGGTACCACTCCCACCAGCTGTCCCACGAGCAGGTGCGGCGGGGCCTGCTCGGCGCCCTGGTCATCCACCCCGACGCGCGCGAGGAGGACGTCACCGACCGGGTCGTGGTGCTCCACGAGTACGCCGACGGGCCGACCCTGGACGGCCAGCCGGGCACGACGGTCCTCGACGTCGACCCGGGCGAGCGGGTGCGGCTGCGCCTGGTCAACACCGACAACGGGCTGGCGCCGGTGTGGGTGACCGGCGCGTCGTACCGCGTCCTGGCCGTCGACGGCACCGACGTCAACGCCCCCGGCGAGGTCGAGGGACGGTCCGTCGCCATCCCGGCCGGCGGCCGGGTCGACCTGGGCCTGGAGGTGCCACCGGGCGGTGTCCGGGTGGATGTCGGAGGCTCGACCGCGGTGGTGCTCGGCGAGGACCCGACCGGCGGCCGGCAGACGACGGTGCCCGAGGACGAGGTGGACCTGCTGTCCTACGGAGAGCCCGCCCCGCTGGGCTTCGACCCCGCGGACCCCGACCGGGAGTTCGACTACCGGATCGGCCGGCGCCCGGGCTTCCTCGACGGGAGGCCCGGGATGTGGTGGACGGTCAACGGCCACCTCTACCCCGACGTGCCGATGTACATGGTCTCCGAGGGCGACGTCGTGGTCTTCCGGATCGACAACCGCAGCGACGACGCCCACCCGATGCACCTGCACGGCCACCACGCCGTCGTGCTCTCCCGCGACGGCGAGCCGGCGACCGGGTCGCCGTGGTGGGTCGACTCGCTCGAGGTGCGCACCGGCGAGACCTACGAGATCGCGTTCGTCGCCGACAACCCCGGTCTGTGGATGGACCACTGCCACAACCTGCCGCACGCCACCGAGGGGCTGGTCGCCCACCTGATGTACGACGGCGTCACCTCGTCCTACCGGATCGGCGGCGACCCGACCAACCAGCCCGAGTGACGGCCTGGTGCCGCGGCTCAGTCGACCAGCAGGGGGATCAGCATCTCCGCGGGCGTGAGCGACCCGTGCAGCCCCACGAGCTGGTTCTCGAAGGGGAAGTGCGTCGTGGAGACCACCGCGTGGTCCTCGCGGCAGGCGACCACCACGTCGCCCAGCCGGGGCAGCACCGCGGGGTCGACGGCGCCGAACCAGCCGCGGCGCACCGCTGTCTCGCGGGTCATCACCTCGGCCCGCTCGCCCAGGAGGCCGGACCAGGCGGCGACCACGTCGTCGACGGCCCCGCGGCGGCAGTAGAGGTGGCGGAAGCGGGCCTCCCCGCCGAGCAGCGCGACCCCGTCGCGCAGGACGGCGTGGTCGTCGAGGTCGACGCGGTGCTCGGGCGGTGAGTCGACCATGCCGTGGTCGGCCACCACGACCAGCCGGGCATCGCGCGGCAGCGCCTCGCGCAGCTGCTCGGCCTCGGCGTCGATCATCGACAGCTGCATCAGCCACTGGCTCGACGCGACCCCCCAGCGGTGACCGGTCCAGTCGAGGTCGCTGTCGTAGAGGTAGGTGAGCGACGGCCGCTCGCGGCAGGCCGCGACCGCGGCGGCGATCCGCTCCCCCACCAGGTCGGCGCCCACGAACGCGGCGCCGCGGTGGGCGGCCACGGTCAGCCCGCTGCCCTCGAAGTCGCGCTTGCTGACGACGGTCACCTCGGCCCCGGCGGCCCGCAGCCCCGCGAACGCCGTGGGGTGGGGCTGCCACTCCAGCGGGTCGACGTCCTGGTCCCACGAGAGGTGGTTGAGCAGCCTGTCGGTGCCGGGCACCCGCGCCGTGAACCCCACCAGCCCGTGCGCGCCGGGCGTCAGGGCGGTGCCGAGCGAGGTGAGGCTGGTGGCCGTGGTCGACGGGACGCCCGCGGTCAGCGGCGCCTGTCCCGCCAGCAGCTCCGAGAGGTAGGGCGCGGCGTGGGCGTAGCGCTCCAGCAGCCGGGCGCCGAGGCCGTCGACGAGGAGCACGACGTACGCCGGCGCCCCGGGCAGCTCCAGGCCGGTCGGCGCCGCCCGACCACTGGGCCCGGTCAGTCCCAGCGCGCGCGCGACGGCCGGGACGACGTCGCCGAGCGAGCGGTGGCCGTAGTCGGGCTCGACGAAGGCGGCGACGCCCTCGGGCGTCACGCCGTGTGGGTCCGGGCCGAGAGGGAGTCGGCGAAGGCCAGCAGACCGGACACGGCGTCGGTGCCGTCGGCCGCGGCCGAGACCCGCAGGGAGAAGTCGTCGGAGGCCACGACGCCGGTGTAGCCGTGGTCGGCGTCGCACTCGGGGTCGCTGCACCCGGCCGGCTCGAGGTCGAGCCGGCTGACCCCGCCCCAGCCGATGGTCAGCACGGCCTCGGCCGGCGACTTGGGGCCCGTGGTCGGGTTGGCGGTCATCCGGGTGACCACGACCGACTTCACGGCGCTGAGCCGCACGGACTCGGTCGAGGTGGAGGTGTAGGGCTCGGGCAGCATGTCGTCGGGCGCGTGCTCGTCGGTGTGCGCCAGGACCAGCCGCGTCGGGGTCAGCACGACCACGCTCTGGTGGCGGCGCACCTCGTCGCGCTCGAACGTCGGCTCGTGGTGGACGAAGAACGAGACCACCTGCTCGCCGCCGACCGCGCCCTCGACCCCGTCGGCCACGACCTCGGGGTAGTAGCCCGTGCGGTCGATGGCGGCCCGGAGGTCGCGCATCTGGTCGCTGCTGTCGTCGTGACGGTCATGACGCGGGTCGGGCTGGCGGACGGGCCTGGGCATGCGGGCCAGTCTGTCACCCCCCACCCCCACGACGGGCAATCGGTGCGGGCCCGGCGGTGCTCAGCCGGGGATCAGGTCGGGCATCGGGCGGGGATCAGCCGGGGATCAGCCGGGGATCGTGTCGCCGGCGAGCTCGGGGAGCCGGCGTGCGTTGAGGTCGGAGCGCGGGTCGGCGACCGGCGCGACGCGCACCGACGCGGTGAGCACGCTGGCCCCCGCGCCGCCGGCCAGCACCAGCGGGAGCTGGCAGGCGGCGATCTGCGGGATGTCGTTCTGCAGCTGCGCCACCCGGCAGATGAGCCGCTCCACCTCGCTCACGTCGACCGGCTCGGACCCGCGGTAGCCGAACAGCATCGGCGAGCTCTTGATCTCGCGCACCATCGCGGCGGGGTCGCGGTCACCGAGCGGCGGGATCCGGTAGGACTTGTCGGCCAGCAGCTCGATCACCGGTCCGGAGATGCCGAACGAGACCACCGGGCCGAACAGCGGGTCCTCCACGCTGCGGATGGCCACCGGCACCCCGGGCGGGGCCGTCTTCTGCACCACGAAGTCGGCGTTCGTGTGGTCCTCGATGATCTCGGTGAGGGTGTTCCAGGCGTCGCGCATCTGGGCCGTGCTGTCGATGTTGCGCCACACGTGTGCCTGGTCGGGGCGCTCGCGGTAGGACTCGCCGGTGGCCTTGAGCACCACGTCCCAGCCGAGCTTGCGGCCCGCGGCCTGGGCCTGGCGCAGGGTGCCGACGGGGTGCACGTCCCAGACGTCGATGCCGTAGGCCGCCAGCACCGCGCGCGTCTCGTCCGTGCGGAGCTCGGTGCCGGCGGGCTCGCGAGCCAGCGCCTGGTTGACGACCACCCGGGCGCTCAGCAGGTCGACCTCGGCCGGGTCGAGCGCCGGACCCTCGGGCGTGCGCAGCCACACGGCGTACTCGACGACGCGGGCGAGCGCGCGCACCGCGGCCTCGACGGCGGGGTACGACGGCACGGAGCCGCGGCCGGCCGTCGAGCCGGCGACGTCGGGGACCCGGAGCAGCTCGGGCACGCCCTCGGCGCCCAGGAACGAGGAGACCAGCGGCTTGTCGGACTGCTCCCCGACGGCCGCGAGCACGTTGGCGACGTCCTCGCCGGAGACGTTGAGCGGGGGGATGTAGACCGCGACCACCGAGTCGATCTCCGGGTCGTCGATCGCGCCGTCGAGAGCGTCCTCGAAGTCCTCGGCGGTGGCGTCGGCGCCCAGCGCCCGGTGGCGGTGGACCTCCAGGCCCACCGCCGCGGCCGCGTCGGCGGCCAGCAGGCCGAGCGCGTCGGAGTTGCCGACGATCGCGACCCGGCGCCCGCGGGGCAGCGGCTGGTGGGCCACCAGCTGGGCGACGTCGAACATCTCGTCGAGCGTGTCGACCTGGATCACCCCGGCCTGACGGAACATCGCGTCGACGGCCTGCGCCGGCGCCTCGATCCGGCGTACGGCGTGGCCCATCGGGACGCCCTGGGTGCTGCGGCCCGAGCGGACGGCGATGATCGGCTTGCGCAGCGAGACGCGGCGGGCGATCCGGGAGAACTTGCGCGGGTTGCCGATGGACTCCAGGTAGAGCAGCACGACCTCGGTGGAGTCGTCCTCCTCCCAGTACTGCAGCAGGTCGTTGCCCGAGACGTCGGCGCGGTTGCCGGCGCTGACGAACGTGGACAGGCCCAGCCCGCGGCGCTGCACCTTCTCCAGGATCGCGGTGCCGAGCGCACCGGACTGGCAGAAGAAGCCCGCGCGACCCCGGGCGGGCATCACCGAGGACAGCGAGGCGTTGACCGAGACGGCCGGGTCGGTGTTGATGACGCCGAGGCAGTTGGGCCCGATCAGCCGCAGGCCGTAGGAGCGGGACAGGCCGACGAGGTGACGCTGCCGCTTGCGACCCTCCTCGCCGGTCTCGGCGAAGCCGGAGGAGATCACGATCAGGCCGTGCACGCCCTTGGCCGCGCAGTCGAGGACCACGTCGGGCACGGCCTCGGCCGGCACCGCGACGATCGCGACGTCCACGTCGTCGGGGATCTCGTTGACCGACGTGTACGCCGGCATGCCGGACACCGCGGGCGCGGTCGGGTTCACGACGTAGACGCGGCCGGTGTAGTCACCGTTGACCAGGTGGCGCACCAGCGCCTGCCCGATGGTGTCCTGGCGGCGGCTGGCGCCGATGATCGCCACCGAGCGGGGGTTGAAGAAGCGCTCGATCGAGGCCGCCTCGGCGCGGTGCTCGCGCCCGCGCATCACCCCGATGGCGGTGTCGGTGGGGTCGATCGGGAACTCCAGCGTGAGCACGCCGTCCTCGTAGCCGCTGACGACGTGGTAGCCGGCCTCGCGGAACGTGTGGACCATCGGCTGGTTGTCGGGCAGCACCTCGGCATGGAACCGCTCGATCCCCCGCTCACGGCCGGCCTGGGCCAGGTGCTCCAGGAGCAGCTGGGCGATCCCCCGGCCGTGGTGCTGGTCCTCGACCAGGAACGCGACCTCGGCCTCGGGCTCGTCCGTGGCCGGGTCGGCGTCGTAGCGGCCGACCGCGATCATCCGGTTCTGCAGCAGCATCACGAGGGCCACGCGCCGCTGGTGGTCGACCTGGGTGAAGCGGGCCACGTCGCGGTCGGAGAGCCGGGGCATCGGGGAGAAGAAGCGGTAGTACTTCGACTCGTCGGAGACCCGGGCGTAGAACTCGACCAGCAGCTCGGCGTCCTCGGGACGGATCGGGCGGATGTGGGCGGTCCGGCCGTCGCGGAGCAGGACGTCGGCCTCCCAGTGCTTGGGAGCGGCGATGGGCACGTCCTCCGGGGGGCTCACACCCGAAATCTAGCGTGAAGAGACGAACGACAGGCGCGCCCACCCGTCGATCCGGCCGGGCGACCGGGAGAATGGGTGCCATGGCACGGCGTAGCGCGAAGCAGGACCTTCCCGACGACTTCGAGGAGCACATCCTCGACATCGACATCGGCGACGAGATGCGGTCCTCGTTCCTGGAGTACTCCTACTCCGTCATCTACTCCCGCGCGCTCCCCGACGCGCGCGACGGGCTCAAGCCCGTGCAGCGGCGGATCCTCTACACGATGAACGAGATGGGGCTGCGCCCCGACCGGGGTCACGTGAAGAGCGCCCGCGTGGTCGGTGAGGTGATGGGTCGGCTGCACCCCCACGGCGACAGCGCGATCTACGACGCGCTGGTCCGGCTCGCCCAGCCGTGGTCGATGCGGCTGCCGATGGTCGACGGGCACGGCAACTTCGGCTCGCCCGACGACTCCCCCGCGGCGATGCGCTACACCGAGTGCCGGATGGCGCCGCCGGCGGTCGCGATGACCGCCGACATCGACGAGGACACCGTCGACTTCCGGCCCAACTACGACGGCCGCGAGACCGAGCCGTCGGTGCTGCCCTCCGCGATCCCCAACCTGCTGGTCAACGGATCCTCCGGCATCGCGGTCGGCATGGCCACCAACATGGCCCCCCACAACCTGGTCGAGGTGGTCCAGGCCCTGCGCCACCTGATCGCCCACCCGAAGGCCGGGGTCGACGACCTGATGCGGTTCATCCCCGGGCCCGACCTGCCCACCGGCGGCAAGATCGTCGGCCTCGACGGGATCCGCGACGCCTACGAGACCGGCCGCGGGACCTTCCGGATGCGCGCCACCGCCCGGATCGAGACCATCGGGCGCCGCAAGGGCATCGTGGTCACCGAGCTGCCCTACAACGTCGGCACCGAGAAGGTCGTCGAGCGGATCAAGCTGCTGGTGCAGTCCAAGAAGCTCCAGGGCATCTCCGACGTCAAGGACCTCACCGACCGCGAGAAGGGCATGCGGCTGGTCATCGAGGTCAAGAACGGCTTCGTCCCCGAGGCGCTGCTCGAGCAGCTCTACCGCCAGACGCCGCTCGAGGACTCCTTCGGCATCAACAACGTCGCCCTGGTCGACGGCCAGCCGCGCACGCTGGGGCTGGTCGAGATGCTCCAGGTCTTCCTCGGCCACCGCTTCGAGGTCGTACGCCGCCGCTCGCAGTTCCGGCGCAACAAGGCCGCCGCGCGGCTCCACCTCGTCGAGGGGCTGATGATCGCCATCCTCGACATCGACGAGGTGATCCAGCTGATCCGCTCCAGCGACGACGCCTCCCAGGCCCGCGAGCGGCTGCGCGAGGTCTTCGAGCTCAGCGACGAGCAGGCCAACTACATCCTGGAGATGCAGCTGCGCCGGCTCACGAAGTTCTCCAAGATCGAGCTGGAGAAGGAGAAGCTCGAGCTCGAGCTCGAGATCGAGCGGCTCGACGCGATCCTCGCCGACGACGCGCTGCTGCGGAAGGTCGTCGGCGACGAGCTGTCCGCGGTGGCCAAGGCCTACGGCACCCCCCGACGTACCGTCCTGCTCGAGTCCGCCGGCAGCGCCGCGGTCACCGCCTCGTCCTCGCCCCTCGAGGTCCCCGACGACCCGTGCTTCGCCCTGCTCTCCTCCAGCGGGCTCCTGGCCCGGGCGTCCGGTGACGGACCGATCGGCTCCGGCGACGGACGGGCCAACCACGACGTCGTGGTCTCGGCCGTGGCCACCACGGTCCGGGGCGAGGTCGGGGTGCTCACCTCGGCCGGGCGGCTGCTGCGCCTCGGCGTCCTCGACCTGCCGGCCCTCCCGCCCCAGGCCAACGACCCGCACCTCCAGGGCGGCCTGCCGCTCAGCGAGATGCTGGCCCTCGGCACCGGCGAGCGCGCGCTGGCGCTGTGCCGGCTCACCTCCGAGGGGCCGGGCCTGGCGCTCGGCACCCGGCAGGGCGTGGTCAAGCGGGTCAACCCCGAGGTGCTCGGCCGCGACGACTGGGAGGTCATCGGGTTGAAGGACGACGACGAGGTCGTCGGCGCCGTCGAGCTGACCACCGGCGAGGAGACGCTCTGCTTCATCACCTCCGACGCCCAGCTGCTGCACTTCGACGCGGCCCTGGTCCGTCCGCAGGGTCGTGCGGGCGGCGGCATGGCCGGGGTCAAGCTGACCCCGTCCGAGCACGTGGCGTGGTTCGGCGTCGTCGACCCCCACGCCCCCGACGGCTCGGTCGTGGTCACCGCGTCCGGCTCCTCCACCGCCCTGCCCGGCACCGAGCCGGGTGCGGTGAAGGTCACGCCGTTCACCGAGTACCCCGCCAAGGGGCGGGCGACCGGCGGCGTGCGCTGCCACCGGTTCCTCAAGGGCGAGGACTCCCTCGTCTTCGCCTGGGCCGGCACCGCGCCGCCGCGGGCAGCCGCCGCCAGCGGCGCCCCGGTCGAGCTGCCCGAGGCCACGGGCCGCCGCGACGGGTCCGGCACACCCGGCAGCCAGCCGATCGTGGCCTGTGCGGGTCCGCTGGCCTCGCGGGTGCCCGCCGGAGCGGCGGGCCGGGTCTCGGAGCCGCCCACCGGCGGTGTGGAAGGCTGAGGAGCATGCGAGCTCCCCTGACCCGACTGGCCGGCGCCCTGGCCGCGACCGTGCTCACCGCCGTGAGCCTGACCGCGTGCAGCGGCGACGACGAGGCGGCCCCGGACGGCGCCGACGAGGCGACCCCGGAGGAGGTCCTCGAGCAGGCCAAGTCCGACTTCGACGAGACCAGCGGGGTCTCGATCTCGCTGTCCACCGACGACCTGCCCGACGGCGTCACCGGGGTCGTCGCGGCGACCGGCGTCGGCACCCACGCGCCGGCCTTCGAGGGCTCGATCACGGTCCGGCTCCTCGGCAGCTCGGTCGAGGTCCCGGTCATCGCGGTCGACGACCTCGTCTACGCGCGGCTCCCACTCACGACGGGCTACCAGGACGTCGACCCCGGCGAGTACGGCGCCCCCGACCCCGCCCGCCTGATGAGCACCGACGACGGCCTCAGCACGCTCCTGGTCGAGACCACGGACCTGACCGACCAGGGCGAGGAGCGCAACCCCGACGACCCCGCACAGGTCCTCCGCACCATCGAGGGCACGGTGCCCGGCACCGCGGTGGAGAGCGTGATCCCCTCGGCCGAGGGCGACTTCGCCGTCAGCTACGGCTTCGAGGACGGCGAGCTGCGCACCGTCGACCTGACCGGCGTGTTCTACCCCGACACCGCGGAGATGACCTACGTGCTGCGCTTCGACGCCTACGGCACCGAGCAGGACATCACCGCCCCGTGAGCGTCGCGGCATGAGGGCCCGGCGGGTGCTGCTCGCGCTCGCCGCGGTGGCCGTCGCGTTCGCGGCCGCCGACACCTACGTCGTCGTGCTCGCCCTGCCGGAGATGGTGGGCGCGGTCGGCGTCTCCACCGAGGAGCTGCAGCGCGCGGCGCCGATCATCTCGGGCTTCCTGCTCGGCTACGTCGCGATGCTCCCCCTCATCGGGCGGATCGCCGACCTGCGGGGCCGTACGCCGGTGCTGGTGGCCGCGCTGGTCGTCTTCGCCTTCGGCTCCCTGGTCACCACGCTCGCCTACGACCTGCCCTCGATGGTCAGCGGGCGCTTCCTGCAGGGCGTCGGGGGCGGTGCGCTGGTGCCGGCCACCCTGGCCCTGGTCGCCGACCTCTACCCCGTCGAACGACGCGCGGTGCCGCTCGGGGTGGTCTCGGCGGTGCAGGAGGCCGGCAGCGTGCTCGGCCCGGTCTTCGGGGCGGCCGTCCTGGCCGTCTCCGACTGGCGCGCCATCTTCGCGATCAACGTGGCCGTCGGCCTGGTGCTCGCAGCGGCGATCGCCTCCGTGCGGGCCGAGCCCGCTTCGGGCCCGGGCGCGGCCCAGGTGGCCGCGTCCCGCCGGAGCCGGCTGCCCGACCTGGTCGGGCTCGGGCTGCTCCTGGTCACGCTCGTGGCCGGGTCGCTGGTCTTCGTGCGGCCCTCCTCGCTGCTGCGCGACCTCACCTGGGGGCAGCTGTTCATCCCCTTCGTCAGCGACGGACGCTGGCTCAGCCCCATCGGCGCGCTGGCGATCGTGGGCGCAGTGCTCCTCGTCGTACGCTGCCTCACCGCGCGGCGCCCGCTGGTCGACCTGCGCGGCTGGGGGCGCAGTCTCCGCGAGGCCGACCTGGTGGGCGCGGCGTACCTCGCGCTCGGCCTGGCCGGCATCATCCTGGCCTTCGCCACGGCCGACGTGAAGGTGGAGGTCTTCGCCGACCAGGGCTGGTGGTACCTCCTGGGCTCCGCGGTCGCCCTGACCGCGTTCGTCTGGCACCTGCGACGCGCCGAGCGCCCGCTGGTGCCGACCGGCGCGCTCGCGGCGCGACCGGCGTGGGGCTCGATCGTGGTCAGCTTCTTCATGGGGGCCGCGCTGATGGCCGCCGTGGTCGACATCCCGCTCTTCGCGCGCACCACGGTCCACCGCGACTCCCAGCTGCTGGCGGCCCTGGTGCTGGTCCGGTTCCTGGTCGCCCTGCCGGTGGGCGCGGTCGTCGGGGGGTTCCTCTGCCGCCGGCTGAGCGCCGGCGTCGTGACCGCGTCGGGGATGCTGCTGGCCGCCGCTGGCTTCGCCTGGATGACGCAGTGGGGCGTCGACTCGCTCGCGAGCCCGTGGGCCACGGTCCCGCTCGTGGTCGGCGGCTTCGGCTTCGGGCTGGCGCTGCCGGCCATCAACTCGGCGATGCTGGCCAGCACCGGCGACGACGTGCACGGGCTGGCCAGCGCCATGGTGGTGGTCTCCCGGATGGTCGGGATGCTCGTCGGGATCTCCGCGCTCACGGCGATCGGGCTGCGCCGCTACTACCAGCGGCTCGAGGACGACCCGCTGCCCTCGGCCCGGGAGGTGTGCGACGGCAGGACCCGCTGCTCGGAGTTCACCGACCTGCTGGCCGCCGCGGGCATCCCGCAGGAGCACGCGGTGTTCGCCGGCGCCGTGGTCTGCGCGCTCGTCGCGGGCGGAGCGGCCCTGGTCGTCTTCCGGGGCGCCGCGACCCGGGGTGTCTCGTCGGCCGAGCTCCTGCGCTCGGGCGGCTGAGCGATCGACTAGTTTTCCGGACATGCCCGACTTCGACGACCTGATCGCCGCCAACCGCGAGTTCGCCTCCGACTTCACCCTCGGCGGCTTCGACGGCATCGCCCACGCCGGCGTGGCCATCGTGACCTGCATGGACTCACGCATCGACCCGCTCCGCATGGTCGGGCTCGAGCCGGGCGACGCCAAGATCTTCCGCAACCCAGGCGGCCGGGTCACCGACCAGGCCCTCGAGGCCCTGGTGCTGGGCGCCCACCTCCTCAACGTGTCGCGGATCCTGGTCGTGCCCCACACCCGCTGCGCGATGGCCACCCACAGCGAGCAGGAGCTGCGCGAGCGGGTGGGCGCCTCGGCCGGCCAGGACGCCTCCTGGCAGACCTTCCACGCGATCGAGGACCAGCTCGCCTCACTCGCCGACGACGTGGCGAAGGTCCGCGCCCACCCCCTGATCCCGGGGACGGTGGCCGTGGCCGGCTTCCTCTACGACGTCGACACCGGGCTGCTCGAGCAGAAGCTCTGAGGCCGCGCCGCGCCGGGTCGGTCCCGGCTCAGGCGTCGAGGGCCTCGACGTCCACCTCGTAGGCGCCCTGGACGATGAACTCCTTGCGCGGGGCCACGTCGGAGCCCATCAGCAGCTCGAAGACGTTGCCGGCCGCCTCGACGTCGTCGGCGGTCAGCTTGTGCAGGGTGCGGTGGCGTGGGTCCATCGTCGTCTCGGCCAGCTGGTCGGCGTCCATCTCGCCGAGCCCCTTGTAGCGCTGGACGGGGTCCTTCCAGCGCACGCCCTTCTTGGTGAGCTCGGCCAGCTTGCGCTGCAGCTCGTCGTCGGAGTAGGTGTAGACGTACTTGTCCATGCCCTTCTTGGGGTTGGACAGCTCGATCCGGTGCAGCGGCGGAACGGCGGAGTAGACCCGGCCCTGGGTGATCAGGTCGGGCATGTACTTGAAGAACAGCGTCGCCAGCAGGCAGCGGATGTGGGCGCCGTCGGAGTCGGCGTCGGCCATGAAGATGATCCGGCCGTAGCGGGTCGCCTCGAGGTCGAAGGTCCGCCCCGAGCCGGCACCGACCACCTGGATGATCGAGGCGCACTCGGTGTTCTTCAGCATGTCGCCGACCGAGGCCTTCTGGACGTTGAGGATCTTGCCCCGGATCGGCAGCAGTGCCTGGAACTCGGAGTTGCGCGCCTGCTTGGCCGTGCCGAGCGCCGAGTCGCCCTCGACGATGAAGAGCTCGGTGCGCTCGTTGTCGGCGGCCCGGCAGTCGGCCAGCTTGGACGGGAGCGTGGAGGACTCCAGGGCGTTCTTGCGCCGCTGGGTCTCCTTGTGCTGACGGGCCGCGATCCGGGTCTTCGAGGCCCCGACGACCTTCTCCATCAGCAGCTTGGCCTGGGCCTTCTCGGCCCGCTTCGTGGAGGTCAGGAACTTCTTCAGCTCCGCCGAGACCACCTTGCGCACGACCCCGCGGGCGGCCGGGGTGCCGAGGATCTCCTTGGTCTGGCCCTCGAACTGCGGCTCCGCGAGCCGCACGGTCACCACCGCGGTGAGGCCCTCGAGGATGTCGTCCTTGATCACGTCGTCGTCGTTGACCTTCAGCGCCTTGGCGGCGCGCATCGACTCGTTGAAGGTGCGGGTCAGCGCCGCCTCGAAGCCCGAGACGTGGGTGCCGCCCTTGGGGGTGGCGATCACGTTGACGAACGAGCGGGTCTCGGTGTCGTAGCCGGTGCCCCAGCGGGCCGCGATGTCGACCGTGAGCTCGCGCTCGACCTCCTGGGGGGTCATGTGCCCCTTCTCGTCGAGCAGCGGCACCGTCTCGGTGAAGGTGTCCTGGCCCTGGAGGCGCAGCACGTCGGTCACGGGCTCGTCGTGGGCCAGGAAGTCCACGAACTCGGCGATGCCGCCGTCGTGCCGGAACTTCTCCTCCACCGGCACCTCGCCGCGCAGGTCGCGGATCACGAGCTCGAGACCAGGCACGATGAACGAGGTCTGGCGGGCCCGCCCGAGCAGCCCCTCGAACTCGAAGCGGGCGTCCTTGGTGAAGATCTGGCGGTCGGGCCAGAAGCGCACCCGGGTGCCGGTCGCGCCCTTGGCCACCCGGCGCCCCTTGCGGGTGAGGCCGGACTGCGGGGTGAACGCCGCCGACGGGCCGTCGGCGGCGAAGACGCCCGGCACCCCGCGGTGGAAGCTGAGCCCCTGCTGGCTGGGCGAACGGTCGACGTCGATGTCCATCCGGGCCGACAGCGCGTTGACGACCGAGAGGCCGACGCCGTGCAGACCGCCGGTGGCGACGTAGGAGCCCCCGCCGAACTTGCCGCCGGCGTGCAGCTTGGTGGCCACCACCTCGACCCCGGGGAGACCGGTCTTGGGCTCCTTGTCGGTGGGGATGCCGCGCCCGTCGTCGTGGACCTCGACCGAGTCGTCGGCGTGCAGGGTCACCTCGACCCGGTGGGCGGAGCCGGCCAGCGCCTCGTCGACGCCGTTGTCGATGATCTCCCACAGGCAGTGCATCAGCCCGCGGGTGTCGGTCGAGCCGATGTACATCCCGGGTCGCTTGCGGACCGCCTCGAGGCCCTCGAGGACCAGGAGGTGTGCGGCGTTGTAGGTGTTGTCGGCGATCGTGGGACTCCTGTGCTGCTCTGGTGCTCGGTGGGGCGGGTGGTGCGCGTGCGAGCGGCCCACCCAATCCGAATGGGCCGGTGGGACGAATCTACTAGCGACACGCCGTCCCCGACGGATCCCACGCCTGGCCCGAAGGGGTCACGATGTGAACACGATCGGCCACGATCGGACAGATCACATTCACTGTTGGGTTCCACCAGGCAGACTTGGGGAATCAGCAGAGCATCACCGGCATTACACCTTCACCAAGGGAACGACCAGCAGCACAGCTCCGGACGCCGACATGACGTGGCGTGCACCACCTGGACACGGGAATCTTGGGATCCCTCGCTAGGTTGATCAGGAACCGACCAGATTGATGAGATGAGGCCGAAGTGACCACTGTCGTTGCCCCCAGAGCCCCACTGACGGCTGAGGACCGCTGCGACCGCTGCGGAGCGCAGGCCTACCTCCGGGTAGAGCTGCAGTCCGGCGGAGAGCTCCTCTTCTGTGCCCACCACGCCCGCGAGCACGGTGACAAGCTCAAGGAGGTCGCTGTGACCGTCGTGGACGAGACGCACAAGCTGACGAACACCCCGGCCCCCGCCCCCGACGACGAGCGCTGAGGCTCGCCCCCAGCCTGAGCAGCACCTGACGGCCCCGGACCCCTGTGGTCCGGGGCCGTCGGCGTCCCCGACGTCCGTAGACGATCCCCCGGCCGGTCCCGGGCCCCTGCCGGGGGCTGGGGCCTGCGTGGCAGGCTGACGCGGTGAGCGTGCTCCTGGCCCTGGCGGGGGCGATCTTCTACGGCCTCTCCGACTTCCTCGGCGGCCTCGCCTCCCGACGTACGTCGCCCTGGTCGGTCGCGCTCGTCGCCGCCGCGAGCGGGGCCGTGCTCGTGCTCCTCGCGGTGCTGGTCACCACCGGCGAGCCCACCTCGACCGACCTGCTGTGGGGCCTGGTGGCGGGGGTGGGCAACGGCCTGGGCACCGCCTTCCTCTACCGCGGGCTGAGCAACGGTCGGATGGGCGTGGTCGGACCGGTCTCGGCGGTGGGTGCGGTGCTCGTGCCGGTCGCCGCCGGGCTGGCCGGCGGGGAGCGCCCGGGTGCGGTGGTCTGGACCGGCATCCTGATCGCCCTGCCCGGGCTCTGGCTGGTCTCCCGGGAGCCGGGCACCGATCCCGCGCCGCGTGCCCCGGGGACGCCTGCTGGACCGGCCGACGGGCTGGCCGACGGACTGGCCGACGGGCTGGCCGACGGACTGCTCGCCGGCCTGGGCTTCGGCACCCTGTTCGCCGCGCTCGGGCAGGTCCCCGCGTCGGCCGGCCTCTGGCCGCTGGCGCTCAACCAGGTGGTGGCGGCGCTGGTGGTCGTCGCGGTGGCGGTCACCCTGCGGGTGCCCTGGGTCCCGCGGCAGCGGGCCGCGCTGGTCGGGCTGGCCTGCGGAGTGCTCGGCGTGGCCGCGACCGGCGCCTTCCTGCTCGCCAGCCAGCGCGGCGACCTCAGCGTGGCCGCCGTGCTGGCCTCGCTCTACCCGGCGTTCACGGTCCTGCTCGCCGCGTCGGTGCTGCGGGAGCGGATCTACCGGGGCCAGGCGGTCGGGCTGCTGCTGTGCGGGACCGCCGTCGCCCTGGTCGCCGCCGGGTGAGCGACTGCCCGGGACTCAGCCCGCGCTCAGCCAGCGGGTCCACTTGCGGGGCCCCTTCAGCCAGTCGGTGACCGGGTGCGAGCCGTCGAACTGGTCGATCATCTGCACGCCGACGCGCACCGCGTCGGGGTGGCGCAGGCACCGGCGGGCCACCCAGCTGGTCAGGGTGTTGCGCTCGAAGTTCAGGCGCAGCCGGTGCGCGCAGGAGCTCGCGTCGCCCACGGGTCCGCGCCACCCCCGCATGCGGACCAGCTGGTAGTCGCTCCCGCTCTGGAGCCCGGTGGCCAGGCGCCGCTCCGGGCCCCGGCGGGCCCGGGTGGTGTCGTAGAAGATCGAGGCGCTCGACGGGCCACCCTCGGACGTCGGCTGGAGGTCGGTGAACGCGACCTTGACGTAGACGCGGTGGTCGGTGTGCCGCACGGTGACGGTGCGGATGTCGCTCAGCGTGGCGGTGGTGTCGGCGCCGTCGTCCAGCGACACCCGCTGGGCGGTGGCCGGCGCGGCCAGCGCGAGCGTCACACCGAGGGCGGCGCCCAGCGATGCGGTCGCCAGGCGGAAGGCGCGGTTGCGGATCGTCATCAGGCTCTCCTCTGGGTGCGAGACGGTGGACCCGCCTCGTGGAGAGAGACGCCTGCTGCCGGTGCTCGGTTGCGGGCGGTGGCTCCCTCTCTCGTGCAGAGCCACCATGCACCCGCGTGATACCGCGCGCACAGCGCTGTCGTGTCCGCGGACGCTTGCCGCCCGGGCTCAGTCCGGTCGGGCGACCAGCAGGGCGAAGTCGTCGTCGGCGTCGGTCCACCAGTGCTCGAGGACCAGGCCCGCACGGGCCAGCTCGTCGGTGAGCGAGGGGCGGCGGAACTTCGCGGAGATCTCGGTGCGGATCTCCTCCCCCGCCGCCAGCTCCAGCACCAGGTCGATCGCCGCGACCTCGACCCGCTGGTCCTCGCGCGACCGCAGGCGCATCTCGATCCACTCGTGCTCGTCGTCCCAGCGGGCGACGTGGTCGAAGGCGTCGGCGTCGAAGTCGGCGTCCAGCTCGCGGTTGAGCACGGTGAGCACGTTCTTGTTGAACGCCGCGGTGACGCCCTGCGCGTCGTCGTACGCCGCCACGAGACGGGCGGGGTCCTTGACCAGGTCGAGGCCCAGCAGGAACGTGTCGCCGGGGCCCAGCGTGCTGCGCACGCCGGCCAGGAAGTCGGCGCGCTGCTCGGGGCTCAGGTTGCCGATCGTGGAGCCCAGGAAGGCCAGGAGCCGACGCTCGCCGCCGGGGAGCTCGCCGAGGTGGTGCTCGAAGTCGCCGACCACCGGTCGGACCGCGAGTCCTGGGAACTCCTCGGCCACGGCCGCGCTCGCCGCGCCGAGGATGGCCGGGTCGACGTCGAAGGGCACGAACGTGCGCAGCGTGCCCGCGTCGCGCAGCGTGCGCAGCAGCAGGCGGGTCTTCTCCGAGGTGCCGCTGCCGAGCTCGATCAGGGTGTCGGCGCCGGTCGCTGCGGCGATCTCGGCGACGTGCTGCTCGAGGATGGCCCGTTCGGTGCGGGTCGGGTAGTACTCGGGCAGCCGGGTGATCTCGTCGAAGAGCTCGCTGCCGTGCGCGTCGTAGAAGTACTTCGGCGGCACGGTGAGCGGGCGCGTCGACAGCCCGGCCCGCACGTCGCGGGCCATCTGCTCGGCGAGGCTGCCGGGGTCGAGGTGGACGTCGGGCTCGGCGAGGGTCACGACTTCTCCAGGGGGGTCACGGTGACCCGGGGGGCGCTGGCACCGCCCGGACGGGTCACCTCGAGGTGGTGGTGGTCGGGGACGTCGACCCACCGCGGGTCGTCGTCCCAGGGCTCGCTGGCCACGGCGACGCCGTCGGGCTCCACGAGATAGCTGAGCGGGTCGCCCCAGGTCACGGCCAGGATCCGCTCGCCGTCGCCGAGCAGCAGGCTGAGCCGGCCCTGCGGGTCGGCCGCGGCCACCTCGGCGACGGTCTCGGCGAGCCGCTCGGGCCCGCGGGCGAGGACGTGGGCCGCGAGGACGGCGGAGTCGCAGACCGACTCGGCGTCGGCGTACGCCGGGAGGGCGGCGCGGTCGACCCGGCCGTTGTGGGAGAGCAGCCAGCGACCGTCGGTGAACGGCGCCGCCGCGCTCTCGTCGGCGGGCATGCCGGGGGTGGCGGAGCGGACGGCCGCGACCACCGAGCCGGCGTGCAGCACGGGGGCGACCGAGGCGAAGGAGGCGTCGCTCCACAGCGGGCGCGCGGAGCGCCACCGCACGGGACGTGGGTGGTCGGGGTGCGTCGGGTCGTGGAAGCCCACGCCCCAGCCGTCGGCGTTCATCAGCCCGTGGGACTGGCGTCGCGGTGCGTAGGACTGGCGCAGCAGGGCGTGCTCGGGCTCCAGGACGAGCGAGGCCAGGCTGCGCGGCTCGCCCAGCCAGGCGAGGTGCCTACACATCCCAGGCCAGCCTGACCCCGGAGAAGATCTGCCGCCGGACCGGGTGGTCCCAGTTGCGGAACGAGGACCGGAGCGCGGCGCCGTCGACCGCCCAGGATCCGCCGCGCAGGACGCGGTAGTCGCCGCCGAAGAAGGGCTCGCTGTAGTCGGCGTAGAGCATCGGGGTGAAGCCGGGCCAGGGCTCGAAGCCCGAGGAGGTCCACTCCCACACCTCGCCGACCAGCTGCTCGACGCCGTACGCCGAGGCGCCGGCCGGGTAGGCGCCGACCGGCGCGGGGCGCAGGGCCTGGCCGCCGACGTTGGCCAGGCCCGGTCCGGGCTCGGTCCCGCCCCAGGGCCAGCGGCGGCGCTGCCCGAGCCCGGGGTCCCACGTGGTGGCCTTCTCCCACTCCTGCTCGGTCGGGAGCCGGGCGCCGGCCCACGCGGCGTACGCCTCGGCCTCGAAGAAGCAGATGTGCTGCACCGGTTCGTCGGGCGGCACCTCCTCGATGGTCCCGAAGCGACGGCGCGATCCGTCCGGCGACCAGAAGAGCGGCCGTTCGAGACCGGCGTCCACGCGGTGCTGCCAGCCGCGCTCGGACCACCAGCGCGGCTCGTCGTAGCCGCCGGCGTCGATGAAGACCTGCCACTCGGCGTTGGTGACCGGCACCCGGGCGATCCGGAAGGCCGGCAGGTCGACCTCGTGGGCGGGCCGCTCGTTGTCGAGCGACCAGGGCTCGGTGGCGGCGTCGACGCCCAGGGTGAAGGGTCCGGCCGGCACCAGCACCCCGTCGCGCGGCACCGGGCGCCCGGGTGGGAGCGGAGCGCCGACGCCGAGCAGCGGCGAGCCGTCGCGCAGCTGGTGGGTGGCGAGCATCGTCTCGAGGTGCTGCTGCTCGTGCTGCTCGACCATCGCGTAGGGGAAGAGGCCCTCGCGCGGGTCGGACTGGTCGGGGTCGGCGCGCTCGAGGGCGTCGAGGACCCGGCCGCGGACGTCGGCGAGGAACGCACGGGCCTCGCGGGGCGCGAGCAGCGGGAGGGTGACGCGGGCGGCGCGCGGGTGCTCGAACGCGTCGTACAGCTTCTCGACCTGGGCGGAGAGCACGCCCTGCGTGGCGGCGTTGCCGGCCCGCAGCAGCCAGAGGTCCTCCTGCTGGCCGATGTGGGCGAGGTCCCAGACCAGCGGGCTCATCAGGGGGCTGTGCTGGGTCGTGAGCTCGCGCTCGTCGATGTCGGTCAGCGCCAGGGTGCGGGCGCGGGCGCGCTCCAGCCCCTGGACGGCGGTCTCACGCACGGGCTTCCTCCTCGAGCAGGTGGACGGGGCCGTGGGTCTCGGCGTGGGCGCGCAGCTCGTCGCTGGGGCTGCGCCCGCTGGCGACCAGCTCGGCGTAGGCCTCGACCTCGGGCTTCAGGGTCGGCGGCGCGTAGCGGGCGGCCACGTCGGCACAGCCGACCACCGCGGCCCGGACGGCGGGATCGGCGAGCCCGTGCCGGGCAGCGCTCTCCCAGGCGTGGGCCACCGGCTCGCAGAGCGCGGCCGCCTCGTCGGCGGCCCGGGGATCGTCGGCGAGCACGGCGGTCAGGGCGGCCAGGGCCGGCCACCAGCGATCCGGCAGGGCGTCGACGCACCGGATCTCGAGGTAGCCGCGGGGTCGTACCGGCGGGAACAGCGTCGTCAGGTGGTAGTCGAGGTCCGCCCGGGTCGCGGTGCGACCCAGCCGGGCGGGCTCGCGCAGCCAGTCGGCGAAGCAGACCCGCTCGGTGACCGGCACCGTGCGCTCCCCCTCACGCAGCAGCATCACGGGGGCGTTGAGGGCGTAGAGCGCCCAGGCGACGGTCGGCTCCCCCACCGGGATCGGGTCGCTGCGCCCGTGGTCGATGCCGTCCCAGGTCTCCTGGCGCATCGAGTGCCACCCGGAGGCGCGACCGCCGAGGTAGGGCGAGGTCGCCGAGGCCGCCACCAGCATCGGGACGAGGGCCCGCAGGTGGGCGAGCCGCGCCGACCAGCCCTCGGGCGGCCCGGCGTCGAGGTTGACCTGGAGCGCGGCGGTGGCCGACATCATGGCCCGGCCGGGGCCGGCGCAGCCACGGGCCTCGAAGTGCTGCTCCATGGCGACGTAGCGGGCGTGCGGGTTGCAGCGGGCCACCGGCCGGGCCGGGTCCGCTCCGAGCGGGGCGGCGGCGAACCCGGCCGCGGCCATCGCCTGCCGCAGGGCCTCGCGGTCGGTACGCAGCGCGGACACCGCGGCCGTGACGTCGTCGCCCGGCGGGGTGGAGAGCTCGATCTGGGCGCCCGGCTCCAGGGTCACCGAGCTGCCGCACGGCATGGGCGGGAGCCCCGCCACCAGCTGCTGGACCCGGTCCCAGGCGGGACGGCGGGCCGGGTCGGCCAGGTCGACGAGGTGCAGCTCGAGCTCGAGGCCCACCCGCCGCGTCGTGCTCGGCGTCAGCGCCTGCGCCGCGATGTGGGCGGTCGCGTCGGCGACCGGGTCGCCCGCGTCGAGCGCGCACGGGTCGTGGGTCACGGTCTCAGCGGTCATGCCGCCCCCTCCAGGTCCGGACCGGCCACCCCTCTGTCACGAGGCGACCGCGGGTCGGTGCGGGGGCGACCCGGAGGCCGTCCCGAAGATTGTGCTGCCCCCACTTGTACCGAACCGCGCCAACAAACCCAACCGCGCAGCGCCCGCCCACGTCCGCCAAGGGCCGGTGCCGCGCTCAGGCCAGGGTGGGGAGCAGCACCTCGAGGGCGGCCTGGACGCCGTCGGCGGAGCCCGGCTCCATGAGCAGGATGAGGTCGATGCCCTCGGTGGCGCAGGCCGCCCCGGCGGGGCCGCCGAAGTTGTCGACCACGCAGGTCCAGTCGCCGATGGGGGCCGACCCGGGCAGGTCGGCCGGCTTGTTGGACCCGGGCCGCTGGGCGGTAAGCGTCACGAGCCCGCCCTTGCCGTCGTCCTCCCACGAGATCAGGCACACGTCCGCGGAGCCGGTGCGGACATCGACCGACGTGGGCTCGATCTCGGCGGCCGTGAGGGCCTCCTCGGCGGTCTCGACGGTCACCTCCAGCACGAGGTCGCTCTTGGGCACCGGGGTCTCGCACCCGTCGACGGGCGCCTCGGTCTCCTCGGCAGCGCTCGACCCGTCGGCCGACGCACCGGACGTGGCGTCCTCATCGGGGGAGTCGTCTGAGGAGCACCCGACCAGGCTCAGGGCCAGGACCAGGCCGACGGATCCGGTCTTCCACCCAAGACTTCGCATGCCCGCAGTCTGGCACGCCCGCCTGGCCGTGACTCTCAGTCCAGGTAGTCGCGCAGCACCTGGGAGCGGCTGGGGTGGCGCAGCTTGGACATCGTCTTGGACTCGATCTGACGGATCCGCTCGCGGGTCACGCCGTAGACCTTGCCGATCTCGTCGAGCGTCTTGGGCTGGCCGTCGGTGAGACCGAAGCGCATCGACACCACGCCCGCCTCGCGCTCGGAGAGCGTGTCGAGCACCGCGTGCAGCTGCTCCTGGAGCAGCGTGAAGCTCACCGCGTCGGCCGGGACGATGGCCTCGGAGTCCTCGATCAGGTCGCCGAACTCGGAGTCGCCGTCCTCACCCAGGGGCGTGTGCAGGGAGATCGGCTCGCGGCCGTACTTCTGGACCTCGATGACCTTCTCCGGGGTCATGTCGAGCTCCTTGGCGAGCTCCTCCGGGGTCGGCTCGCGGCCGAGGTCCTGGAGCATCTGCCGCTGGACGCGGGCGAGCTTGTTGATGACCTCGACCATGTGCACCGGGATCCGGATGGTGCGGGCCTGGTCGGCCATGGCCCGGGTGATCGCCTGGCGGATCCACCACGTGGCGTAGGTGGAGAACTTGTAGCCCTTGGTGTAGTCGAACTTCTCGACCGCACGGATCAGGCCCAGGTTGCCCTCCTGGATGAGGTCGAGGAAGAGCATCCCGCGGCCGGTGTAGCGCTTGGCCAGCGAGACCACGAGCCTCAGGTTGGCCTCGAGCAGGTGGTTCTTGGCTCGGCGGCCGTCCTCGGCGATCCACTCGAGCTCCTCGAGGACCTTGGGCGTGATCTTGCCGCCCTTGGCGAGCTTCTCGTCGGAGAAGAGGCCGGCCTCGATCCGCTTGGCGAGCTCGACCTCCATCTCGGCGTTGAGGAGCGGCACCTTGCCGATCTGCTTGAGGTAGTCCTTGACGGGGTCGGCGGTCGCGCCGGCCACCATGACCTGCTGCTCCGGCTCGTCGGTGTCGTCGGCGGCCGAGACCACGAACGTCGCGGACTTCTCGTCCTCGACGATCGTCGGGTCGGTCTTGACGTCCTTCTCGAACTGGTCGTCGGGGATGTCGGGGAGGGCCTTCTTGCCGTCGGGGCCCACGGCCGGGACCACGTCGGTCGCGACGACGGGCGCTGCCGTCGCCGCCTTCTTGGCCGCGGGAGCCTTCTTGGCGGGCGCGGCCTTCTTCGCCGCCGCCTTCACCGGCTCCTGGGCCTCGGGGGTCGCGGCTGCCTTCTTGGCGGCCGCGGTGGTCGTGCGCTTGGTCGTCGCCGCGGCGGCCACCTTGGGCGCTGTGGCGCTCGGGGGCGGCATGGCCACCGAGATGCCGAGGCCGCTCAGGTGAGCGAGCAGACCCTTGAGGTGGCGCGGCTCCACGCCGGCGTCGTCACTGGCCTGCCGCACCTCCTCCGGGGAGACGGTGCCCTGAGGGGCACCGAGGGCGATCAGGGTGGCAACCGCGGGGTGGGCGAGCACCTCAGCGGGTACCTTGCGCGCGTTCGAGGACACGAACACCTCTCGTCGAACTGACTCGCGGACCGCCTGGATGGACGGGCCGCCCTTGCTTCGGGGCGCGACAAAGACCGTTGGTGTCAAGAGCCGCGTGCTCATTCTGCCACGGTCGGGGTGAGGGCCTGCCACCGCGGCCCTCGGCGGTGCGGACGGCGCGACGTACGACGACCCGGGCCTGCGGCACGATGGGCGCATGGAACCGCAGAGTCACCTCGACCCGAGCACGTCGCAGCATCCGGCGTCACGCGAGCGGATCCTCGGCGGCGGCATCGCATGGCTGGCCCAGTGGACGCTGCGGTGGCTGGTCATCGCCGTCGGCGCGGTCTTCGTGGGCTGGATCGTGCAGCAGCTGTGGAGCATCCTGCTGCCGGTCATCCTGGCGCTCGTCCTGGCCACGGTCCTCGAGCCGGCAGCACGCTGGCTGGAGCGGCGGTGGCGCTTCCCGCCCGCGCTCGCTGCCGTGTCCGCCGTCGTCGCCGCCCTGGGCGCGGTCGTGCTGCTGATCCTCTTCATCGTCCCCACCGTGGGGTCGCAGATCGAGGAGATCGCCGAGAGCGCCTCCGACGGTCTGGTGCAGGTGCAGCAGTGGGTCCAGCAGAGCCAGTTCGACCTCTCGCAGGCTCAGGTGGACTCCGTCACCAGCGCCGCCCAGGACCGGCTCCGCTCCAGCGCCAGCAGCATCGCCTCGGGGCTCCTGGTCGGGGTCAGCGCGGTCACCTCGGCGCTGATCACCGCTGTGCTGACGCTGGTCCTCACCTTCTTCTTCCTCAAGGACGGGCGCGCGTTCCTGCCCTGGGTGCGCGCGCTGGCGGGGCCCCGCGCCGGGGGCCACCTGGCCGCGGTCGGGTCGCGCACGTGGGCCACGCTCGGAGGCTTCGTCCGCACCCAGGCCCTGGTGGGTCTGATCGACGCGGTCCTGATCGGCATCGGCCTGGTCGTGGTCGGCGTCCCGCTGGCCCTTCCCCTCGCCGTGCTCACCTTCGTCGCGGCCTTCGCGCCGATCGTGGGCGCCGTGACGGTCGGGGCCGTCGCCGTGCTCGTCGCGCTGGTCGCCAACGGCTGGGTCTCCGCGCTCATCGTGCTGGGGATCGTCCTGGTGGTCCAGCAGCTCGAGGGCAACGTGTTCCTGCCGTGGCTGCAGGGGAAGACCCTCAACCTGCACGCCGCGGTCGTCCTGCTGACCGTCGTGCTGGGCTCCACGCTGTTCGGGGTGGCCGGGGCGTTCCTCGGCGTACCCCTGGTGGCCGTCCTCGCCGTGGTGCTGCGCTACCTCAACGAGCTGGTGACCGAGCAGACGGCGCCGCCGTCCCCGGTCTCCTCGTCCGCCGGCGGGACCGAGACGGAGTCCGAGGCCGACGACGAGACTGACCGGGCCGCGGCCGTCGAGGGCGCTGCGGAGTGACCGCGACGGGTCAGTCCGCGGCGGCGGCCTTGGCCGCGGCCTTCTTCTGCTTCTTGAAGTCGCGGACCTTCTGCAGCGACGCCGGGTCGACGACGTCGGCGACCGACCGGTAGCCCTCCAGGGCGTAGTCGCCGACCACCGACTCCCAGCCCTCCGGGCGTACGTCGAGCTGCTTGGCCAGCAGGGTCACGAAGATCTGCGCCTTCTGCCTCCCGAACCCCGGCAGGTCCATCACCCGCTTGAGCAGGTCGCGGCCGGACTCGGCCTCGGTCCACAGCCGCGTCGTGTCGCCGTCGTAGCGCTCCTCGACCAGCCGAGCCAGCTCCTGCAGGCGCGCGGCCATCGAGCCGGGGAACCGGTGGATCGCCGGGGTCTCGGCGCACAGCGTGGCGAACTCCTCGGGGTCCGCCGCCGCGATCGCCGCGGGATCGAAGCTGCCGAACCGCTCGAGCACCTTGGCCGGGCCCCGGAAGGCGTGCTCCATCGGGTACTGCTGGTCCAGCATCATGCCGGCGAGCAGCGCGAAGGGGTGGTCGGTGAGGACCTGGTCGGCCTCGTCGAGTCCAGTGATGTGGATCGCCATGGAGCCCATCATCGCGCAGCCGGACCGACGACCCGACTGGTGACCCGACCGGTGACCCGACCGAGCGTCGTGGCGCGGCCGGCGCGTGCGAGGCTGCGTCGTGTGACCTGGAGCGCAGACCGACGCCTGGCGCTGCTCCTGCTCGCGGTGGCCACGGGGACCAACGTCCCCACCCCCCTGCTCCTGGTCTACCGCGACCGGCTCGGGATGAGCGATGCCTCGCTGACCGCGATCTTCGGGGTCTACGCCCTCGGCCTGATGCTCGCGCTCGCGGTCGCAGGTCGTGCCGCCGACCACTTCGGACGGCGGGCGGTCGTCCTGCCGGGCGCGATCGGCGCGGCCGTCGCCTCACTGCTGTTCCTCCTCGCTGCGGACAGCGAGCCGCTCCTCTACCTCGTGCGGTTCCTGCAGGGGGCGGCCTCGGGCACGGTGTTCAGCGTCGGCAGCGCGTGGCTGGTCGAGACGGCCGTGCGACGCGGAAGCCCCGCCGGACCTCGCGCGGCCGCGGTGGCCATGACGGGCGGCTTCGCGATCGGACCGGCGTACGCCGGGCTGATCGGCGAGTGGGGACCCTGGCCGCTGATCCTCCCCTACCTGCTGCACGTGGGCATCCTGGTGCTGGCGCTGCTGGCCTCGTGGTCGGTCGCCGAGTCACTGGTCCGACGGCCGGCCGGCAGCGCCGACGGCCCGCCGTCCGGAGCCTTCCGGCCGGGAGCCTGGCGCAGCGGCCTGCTCGTGGTCGCGCCGCTCGCGGTCTGTGTCTACGCCTTTCCGGCCAGCACGATCGCCGCGGTGCCGGTCCTCGTCGGCTTTCCGTTCGCGCCCGTGGCGCTGACCGGCCTGATGGCCGGGCTCACCCTCGGCGCCGGTGCGCTGGCGGCGCCGCTCCAGGGTCGCCTGGGACCGCGGACCGCACCCGTCGCCGCCGCGTGCGGCGCCGTCGGCTTCGGCGGCACCGCCCTCGCCGCGGCGGTGCCGGCGCTGCTGCTGCTGTCGATCCCCGCCGCGGTGATGCTCGGCGCCGGAGGCGGTCTCGCGCTCGCCAGCGGGATCTCGCGGCTGCCGGCGCTGGCCAGCGAGGGCCGGTTGGGCACGGTGTCCGCCGGCTTCTACGCCACCGCCTACATCGGCTTCGGGTTCCCGCTGATGATCACCACACTCGCCGACCACGTCGCGGTGGCGCTCGTGCTGGCGGTGCTCGCGGGGCTCTGCGTGGTGCTCACGGTCCAGCAGGAGCGGGCTCGGCTCTGAGGTCACAGCACCCTCCCAGGTGCGCGACAGGGCCCGGACACCCGGCGGCCGCAGTCTTCGTGGAGACGGAGCGGCTCGACCGAGCGGCTCACGAGAGAGGGAGACCCATGACGATCTCGATCCGCACGAAGAAGTACCTCGCCGGGGGCGCGCTGCTCCTGGCCGGGACCGGTGCCGGCGCCACGCTCGCCGTGACCGCGTCGGCGTCGGCCGACGAAGCCGGTGCCGGGACCAGCGGCTACGGCGCGCGGGCCGAGGCGGGGGACCCGATGGAGAGCCAGCGTTCGGACGAGGAGCTGCTGACCGGGACCCTGCTGGCCGAGGTCACGGCCGCGGTGGAGGCGGAGTACCCCGACGCCACCATCCAGCGCGTCGAGACCGACTCGGACGGGGCCTACGAGGCCCACCTGGTCACCTCGGACGGCCAGCAGCTGGTCGTCCAGGTGGACGAGGACTTCACCGTCACCGGCACCCAGGAGGGCCCCGGTGGCCCCGGTGGCCCGGGTGGCCCCGGTGGGCCCGAGGGGCAGCGCGGTCCGGGCGGCCCGGGCGACATGGACGGCGCCGCTGACGGCACTACTGACGGCACTGCTGGCGAGCTCACCGCGAGCTGACCTGACCGGACCGGCCCCGAGCCGATCTCGGGGCCGGTCCACTGGGTCTCGGCAGGCTCGACCACCGGTGCGGCAGGCTCGACCACCGGTGCGGCAGGCTCGACCACCGTCGCGCCCGGGGTCTCGGCAGGCTTGACGGCGGGGACCTCAGAACCAGTCTGCGGCCATGTCCAGGTGGGTGCGGTCGAGGCGCTCGAGCAGGTCGAGCTGGGGCTCGGTGCGCGGCAGGTCGCAGCGGATGAACCAGCGGGCGGCCTGGCGCTTGCCGTCGTAGAAGTCGCCCTCGGAGGTCCCCGCGGCCAGGGCCTGCTGCAGCCAGATCCACGCCACGACGACGTGCCCGGCCGCCTCCAGGTAGGTCGAGGAGTTCGCCAGGCTGAGGGTCACGTCGCCGGCGGACCAGATCTTCTGGGTCACGGCCACGAGGCGTTCGGCCGCGGCCCGGACGGTGGCCCCGTCGGTGGCGAGCTCGCCTCCGCGTCGCTCGGCCTCGGCCGCGGTGTCCAGGATGCGCTCGATCAGCAGCGCGAACCCCGCTCCCTCGTCCATCACGACCTTGCGGCCCAGCAGGTCGAGGCCCTGGATGCCGTGCGTGCCCTCGTGGATCGGGTTGAGCCGGTTGTCGCGGTAGTGCTGCTCCACGTCGTACTCGCGGGTGTAGCCGTAGCCCCCGTGCACCTGGATGGCCAGGTCGTTGGCGGCCAGGCACCACTGGGAGGGCCAGGACTTCACGATCGGGGTGAGCACCTCGAGCAGCCGGTGCGCCCGCTGCGCCTCCTCGGGGTCGGGCGCGGTCCTCTCCTCGTCGACCAGCCGAGCGGCGTACAGCACCAGGCCCAGGCCTCCTTCGGCGTAGGCCTTCATCGTCAGCAGCATCCGGCGTACGTCGGCGTGCTCGATGATCGGCACGGGCGCCGACGCGGGGTCCTTGGCGCCGACCGGACGGCCCTGGGTGCGGGTGCGCGCGTAGTCGAGGGCCTTGAGGTAGCCGGTGTAGCCCAGGGCCGCCGCGCCCAGCCCGACGCCGATCCGAGCCTCGTTCATCATGTGGAACATCAGGGCCAGCCCGCGGTGCTGCTCCCCCACCAGGTAGCCGACGGCGCCCGGCTCGCCGCCCGGTCGATGGGCGCCCTCACCGAAGTTGAGCAGGGTGTTGGTGGTGCCCCGCCAGCCCATCTTGTGGTTGAGCCCCGCGAGCGCGACGTCGTTGCGCTCCCCGACCGACCCGTCGTCGGCCACGAGGTGCTTGGGCACCAGGAACAGCGAGATGCCCTTGACCCCCGCCGGCGCTCCGGCCGTACGGGCCAGCACCAGGTGCAGGATGGTCTCGCTCAGCTCGTGGTCGCCGCCGGAGATCCACATCTTGTTGCCGCGCAGCCGGAAGCTGCCGTCGTCCTGCGGCTCGGCGGTCGTGGTGACGTCGGCCAGCGACGACCCCGCCTGCGGCTCCGAGAGACACATGGTGCCGAAGAAGCGTCCCTCCAGCATCGGGCGCACGTAGCGCTCCACCATCTCCGGGGAGCCGTGCGCGGCGAGCAGGTGGGCGTTGGCCTGGGTCAGGAACGGGTAGCCCGCGGTGCCGCAGTTGGCGGCCTGGAACCACGCCGAGACCGCCGCCGCGACCACGTGCGGCAGCTGGAGGCCGCCCAGCGACTCGTCGAACGTCGCCCCCAGAAACCCGCTCTGCGCGTAGACCCCCAGGGCCTCCCCCACCTCGGGGTGCAGGTGCACGTGCTCCCCGTCGAACGTGGGCTCCTCGGCGTCGTTGCGCTTGTTGTGCGTGGCGAAGTGCCGGGTCGCCACCGTCTCGGCGAGGTCCACGACGGCGTCGACGGTGTCGCGCGAGTGCTCGGAGTAGCGGGCGCGGGTCAGCAGCCCCTCCACGTCGAGCCACTCGTGGAGCAGGAACCTCAGGTCACGCCGGGACAGCACCAGGGACGACATGCGACCAGGGTGCCACCCCTGGCGAGGCGTCCGTCGTCGGACGTCAGTCGGACTTGACCGCCAGCACCGGGCAGTGGGCGTCGAGCAGGATGCGCTGGGCGTTGGAGCCCAGGATCAGCTTGCCGACCGGCGTACGCCGGCGCAGGCCGATCACGATCAGCTCGGCGTCGACCTCCTGGGCGACGTGGATCAGGTCCTCGGAGGGGTCGAAGCCCCGGACGAGCTGGCGGACCTCGAACCCGACGCCGGAGTCGGTGAGCTTCGTCTTCACTGCCTCCACCTGCTCGTCGGCCTTGGTGGAGGAGGCCTCGTCGAAGCCGGGGCCTCCTCGATGGGAGTAGACGACGATCAGCCGGGCGTCGCGCAGCCGGGCCTCCTGGATCGCGCTGGACAGGGCGGCTTCGCCCTCGGGCTTGGGGACGTATCCGACGACGACGGTGGCCATGCGGGCAGGCTACCCGCCCGTGACGTCCGGCACAGCCCGGGCATGCCTGTGGAGAGCCACCCCGCTCGGCGGCCGGGTGCGGCACGCTGGGCCGGACAGTCCCCGAGCGAGGAGGTCCAGGTGCAGGACGGCATCGTCGAGCCGGTCTCCCGCGGTCTCCACCTGCGGCTGCGCCGGGCGGTGCTCGACCACGCGACCAGCGAGACCCGGCGTACGTTCGCGCCCGTGCTGCACGTCGGTCTGCCCGGCGAGCACGAGGCCGCCTTCGAGGTGCGGCCCGACGACGTGCTCGACCGGGCGCTGCGGGTCGACGTCGTCTCCGCCCTCGTACGTCGTACCCACCGGCGTGGGTCCACTCCCCTGGTCTGGCTGGCGCGGCCCGGTGACCTCGCCGAGCTCCAGGACACCGACCTCGCGTGGCTGGCCGCGACCCGCGCGACCGCCGGCGAGCTCGGTCGCCACCTGCCCTACGTCGTGGTCAACCGGCGTGCGTGGCGCGACCCGCGCACGGGAGTCGGTCGCTCGTGGCAGCGGCTCCGGGCCCGGTGAGCGGAGGAGGGCCGGCGGCTACCAGGTGTGGACCGGCTCGTTGCTGTGCATCCGCTCGCGGTACTCCAGCAGCGTGCCGCGCAGCGCGTCGAAGCGCTCGGCGCCGCCGTCCTCGCGGTCGGCCATCCGCCGCACGAACCACTCGGCGCCGTTGGTCCCGAGCAGGCAGCGCTGCTCGATGATGCCCAGCAGCCGCTGGGAGGTGGTGGCGTCGACGCCCCAGGAGTCGAGGCCCTCGCGGGCCATCGGCAGCAGCCGGCGCAGCACCAGCTCGGTGACCCGGACCTGGCCCACGCCCGGCCAGTAGATCTGGGCGTCGATGCCCTGCTGGGCCGCGATGTGGAAGTTCTCCTCGGCGGCGCTGAACGACATCTGCGACCACAGCGGCCGCTCGCTCTCGGCGAGCGAGCGGACCAGCCCGAAGTAGAAGGCCGCGTTGGCCATCATGTCGACGACCGTGGGGCCGGCCGCGAGCACGCGGTTCTCGACGCGCAGGTGCGGGACCCCGTCGTTGATGTCGTAGATCGGCCGGTTCCAGCGGTAGATCGTGCCGTTGTGCAGCCGGAGCTCGGAGAGGTTGGGGGTGCCGCCGGCCTCCAGGACCTGCAGCGGGTCCTCGTCGTCGCTGACCGGCAGCAGCGCGGGGAAGTAGCGGACGTTCTCCTCGAAGAGGTCGAAGACCGTGGTGATCCACCGCTCCCCGAACCACACCCGCGGGCGCACCCCCTGCGACTTGAGCTCCTCGCTGCGGGTGTCGGTGGCCTGCTCGAACAGCGGGATCCGGGTCTCGCGCCACAGCTGCTTGCCGAGCAGGTAGGGCGAGTTGGCGCCCACCGCGAGCTGGACCGAGGAGATCGCCTGCGAGGCGTTCCAGTACGACGCGAACTGGTCGGGAGAGGTCTGCACGTGCAGCTGCATGCTGGTGCACGCGGCCTCCGGGACGATCGAGTCGGCCGTGGTGCGCAGCCGCTCGGCGCCGGTGATCGCGATCGTGATGTCCTCGCCGCGGGCGGCCAGGATCTGCTCGCTGAGCAGCTTGTAGCGGGGGTTGCCGCTCAGGCTGCTCATGCTCATGTGCCCCTCGGCGAGCGTCGGCAGCACCCCGATCATCACCAGGTGGGCCCCGACCTCGGAGGACTTGGCCTCGGCGTCGTTGAGGCTGCGCCGCAGGTCGTCCTCGAAGCGCTCCAGCCCGCGCTCGCGCAGCTTGGCGGGCGGCACGTTGATCTCGATGTTGAACTGGCCGAGCTCGGTCTGGAAGTCGGGGTCGGCGATCGCCGCCAGCGCCTCCGCGTTCTTCAGGGCGGGGTCACCCTGGTCGTCGACCAGGTTGAGCTCGACCTCCAGCCCGGTCATCGGGTCGTCGGTGTCGAAGGCGGCCTCGCTGAGCATCCGCGCGAACACGTCGAGGCACCGGCGGACCTTCTCGCGGTGCCGGGTGCGGTCGGCCCGGGTGAACTCCTGTGCGTCGACCTCTTCGCCCATGGGCGAACCCTAGGACCTCTGTCCCACCAGGCCCACCCTCCAGTCCACGTCGGAGGACCACTCCGAGGGCGGGACGGCCTGCTCGAGGAGGCTCGCGAGGGTGGCCGCGAGCCGGTAGCGGGGGTCGGCGGCGAGCGCCGCCTCGACCGCGCACCACGCCAGCGCCCCGTCGCCCGACTGCCAGGCGGCCCACCCGAGCAGGGTGGCGGCGGGGGCGCTGAGCTCCTGCGGGGCAGCCCGGAGCACCGAGGTCCAGAAGGCGACGTGGTCGTCGGCGTCGGCTCGGGTCAGCACCACCCACGCCGCGTCGCGCAGGACCGGACGACGCAGGGCCCGCAGCAGGCGCGCGACCGCCTCGTCGTCGGGGACCGAGCGGGCGGCGACGTGACGGCGGACCAGGCCCTCGACCCACTCCCCCTCGGTGAGCTCCGCGGCGAGCGACCCGCGCCGCGCAGCCCCGGCGGCCCGGTCGTCCTGCTCGGCGACGAGCCGGGCGACGACGGCCGCACGCTCCGCCACCTGGCGCAGGCCGGCGGTCAGGTCGTCGCGCGAGCCGTGCGTCACCCGCCCGCCGAGCACGGACTGCACCAGGAAGGGGTGGCTCGTGACGTCGTAGGGGGCGCCGTCGGCGGGGAAGTCGGGGGCCGGTGCGAGCAGCGGCCACCAGCGCGCGCCGTCGGCCCGCAGCAGCTCGGTCACCTCGATCCGGGCGTCCTCGAACTGCCGCCACAACGCCTGTGCGGTGCGCGCCGCGGCGACGTCGTCGGGGGTGTAGACCACGAACGCCACCCGGGGCACGCCGTGCCGCCGGGCCGGCTCCAGGAGCACGGCGACCAGCTCGTCGAGGTCGGCGGCCCGCAGGGGCGGGCCGGGCAGGTCGACCCGGGCGTGGAAGGTCTGGCGCGCGCCGAAGGTCAGCATGGCGACCGAGTCGGCGGGGAAGAAGCCGAGCACGACCGGGACCAGTGCGAGCAGGTCCTGGGGACAGCGGGCGGTGAGGGTCGTGGGGTCTCCGGCGGTGGGTCCTGGGGCGCTGGGTCCTGGGGCGCTGGGGCCGGACCGGTCGGGGCGGTGAGTGGTCATGGGCCGACCGTGCCCCAGGCCGCCCCCACCGCGCAGCGCGACGGCGCGTGCCTGGGGACGACGACGGGGACGAGGTGGGCTGTGCACGACTCGTGGGCAGTTCCGGGGCGTCGTACGGCTGGCGGCGGTCCCGGGTGGGTCACGGAGGTAGGTTGCGCGGGTGCGGCAGCAGGCCTCGGTCCTCCACCTGGACCTCGATGCCTTCTTCGCCTCCGTCGAGCAGCGGGACAAGCCGTCGCTGCGCGGCAAGCCGGTCGTGGTCGGCGGGGTCGGTGGACGCGGCGTGGTCGCCACCGCGTCCTACGAGGCCCGCACGTTCGGGGTCCGCTCGGCCATGTCGACCCGCGAGGCACGGGCGCGCTGCCCCCACGCGGCGTACCTCGGCGGTCGCTTCCACGCCTACCGCGCGGCCAGCCAGGTCGTGATGGGGCTGCTGCGCTCGGTCTCGCCGCTGGTGGAGCCGCTGTCGCTGGACGAGGCGTTCGTCGACCTCGCCGCGGGCGGGCTCGAGGACCTCTCGGTCGCCGGCGTCACCGCGGCCGGCGAGGACCTGCGCGACCGCGTCGCCGACCTCACCGGCGGGCTGACCGCCTCGGTCGGGATCGGCACCTCGAAGTTCATCGCCAAGGTGGCCAGCGACCTCGACAAGCCCGACGGCCTGGTCGTGGTGCCCCCTGGCACCGAGCGCGAGCTGCTGCGCCCGATGAGCGTCACCATCATCCCCGGGGTCGGTCCGGCCACCGCCGAGCGGCTGCGTCGCGCCGGGGTCCAGACGGTCGCCGACCTGGAGCGGGTCAGCCTCGACGAGCTCGTCCGGCTGGTCGGCAAGGCCCACGGCGCCGGGCTCCACCAGCTCGCCCGGGCCGACGACGACCGCCCCGTCGTGGCCGAGCGGGAGGCCAAGTCGGTCAGCGTCGAGGGCACCTACGAGACCGACCTGACCGACCGCCGGCTGATGGAGGGCCTGCTCACCCGCCAGGCCCGCGAGGTCGCCGAGCGGCTCGGCAAGCACGGGCTCTCCGGGCGCACGGTGACGATCAAGGTGCGCCTGCACGACTTCACCACCCTGAACCGCTCCTCCACGCTCGCCTCCCCCACCGACTCCCCCGCGACGATCGGGCGGCTGGCGCGGGCCCTGCTGGCCGACCTGGACACCTCCGGCGGCGTCCGGCTGCTGGGGGTCGGCGTCTCGGGCCTGGCCGACTGGATCCAGGACGACCTGTTCGGCGACGCCGACCCCGGGGGCGGACCCGACCCGAGCCCGGACGACGTCCCGCCGGAGCCGCCCGCCGACCTCGGCTCGCGTCGTACGACGTGGACGCCGGGGCTCGACGTGGAGCACACCGAGATGGGACGTGGCTGGGTGTGGGGTGCCGGCCGCGGGGTGGTGACGGTCCGCTTCGAGACCGCCGAGACCGGTCCCGGTCCGGTGCGCTCCTACGCCGCGGACGACCCCGCCCTGACCCCCTGGGTCCCGCCGGCCACCGACGAGGACGAGACCACACCCGGATAACCCGTCGCGCGCCGATGTCCAGCACCGCTAGCGTGACGGGCGATGGACATCCACCCGCTCGATCCGTCCGACGAGGCGCGCCTGCGCGAGGCCTACGACCTCGACACCCGGTCGCGCCTGTGGGAGCGCGAGGGCACCCCGCACTGGTCCTGGCAGGAGATGGCCGGCACCTACCGCTACCCCGACAGCGGCGAGCGGGCGGACCTCCTCGGCGGCTACGCCGACGGCCGGCTGGTCGGGCTCGCGGTCGTCTACTCCCCGCTGCTCGACAACACCGAGAAGGCCTGGCTGCAGGTCGACGTCGACCCGTCCGACCGCCGACGAGGTCACGGCGCCGCCCTCCTCGCCGCCGCCGAGGAGCACGCCCGGTCACTCGGGCGCACCCTGCTGGTGATCGAGGCGACCGTGCCCTTCGAGCACCGCGAGGACCACGGCTACCGGCGCTTCGCCGAGCGCCACGGCTACGCGTTCGCCAACGCAGAGGTCGTCCGCTGGCTGCCGCTGCCCGTGCCCGACGAGGCGATCGCCGGATGGGAGGCGGCCGCGGCACCGCACCAGGAGGGCTACACGATCGAGACGTACGTCGACGAGGTGCCCGCGGAGCTGGTGCCCTCGTTGTGCCACCTGATGGGCCTGCTCGCTGTCGACGCCCCGACCGGCGCGGTCGACTGGGAGGAGGAGGTGATCACCCCCGAGCGCTTCGCCGAGAGCCGCGAGTCGCTGCGCAAGCAGGGCCGCACGATCCTCGAGACCGTCGCGGTGACCGCCGACCGGCAGGTCGCCGCGCAGTCCACGCTGGCGGTGCCACCCCCGGGCAGCACCGACGTGTGGCAGTGGGGCACGTTCGTCCACCGCGAGCACCGCGGGCGTCGGCTCGGCCTCGCCACCAAGGTCGCCAACCTGCGCCACCTGCAGGAGCACCACCCCGAGATGAAGCGGATCGTCACCCAGAACGCCGAGACCAACGACCACATGGTCTCGATCAACGCCCTGATGGGCTTCGAGCCCGTGGAGGTCTCGACCGAGCTGTTCAAGCAGGGGTGAAGCGCACCGGCTCTCCGGGCCGCAGCTGCGCGCACTGCCACAGGTCGGCGGTGTCCACCACCGCCACCACGGGGTAGCCGCCGGTCGGCGGGTGGTCGGCCAGGAAGACCACCGGCAGCCCGCTGGGCGGCACCTGCACGGCGCCGAGCACCATCCCCTCGCTGGGCAGCTCCTCGTCGCGCACCCGCCGCAGCGGGTCGCCCTCCAGGCGCAGCCCGACGCGGTCCGACGCCGCGTCCACGACGTACGTGGTGGCGCACAGGTGCGCGAGCGCTCCGGACGCGAACCAGTCGACCCGGGGCCCGGGCCGCACGCGCAGCGGCCCCGGTCTCGGCGGGCGCGGGGTGTCGAGCGGCTCCGGCCCCCCGACGGCCTCACCGAGCGGCAGCACGGCACCGTCGAGCACCCGCGACGGTCCGACCCAGGCCAGGACGTCGGTGGAGCGCGACCCGAGCACCGGCGGCACGTCGACTCCGCCGGCGACGCCGACGTAGGAGCGCACCCCCTGCGCGGGAGGCCCCACCTCGAGCCGGGCGCCCGCCGGCAGCCACTCCGCCCGGCCGTGTCCCCGGGCGGCGCCGTCGACGGCGACCGGGCCCGGCGCCCCGGTCACCGCCACCCAGCAGCCGTGCTCGGCCCGAGCCTCGAAACCGCCCAGGGTGATCTCCAGCGCCGCCGCCCCGGCGGGGTTGCCCACCAGCCGGTTCGCCAGGTCGTACGCCGGCCGGTCGAGCGCCCCGGCGCGCGGGACGCCGAGGTGGGCCAGCCCCGCGCGCCCGCGGTCCTGCACGGTGGCCAGCGGGCCGGCGCGCAGGACGGTCAGGCTCACGGGACCGCCCGGAAGCTCACCCGGGTGCCGGGCGCCAGCAGCGCGGGCTCGGCGCGCTCGGCGTCCCACAGCGGCGCGTCGGTGCTCCCGAGGATCTGCCACCCGCCCGGCGAGGCTGTCGGGTAGATGCCGCACCACGCCCCGGCCAGGGCCACCGACCCGGCGGGCACCCGGCTGCGCGGCGAGTCCAGCCGCGGGACGGCGAGGTCCGCCGGGAGCCCCGACAGGTAGGCGAAGCCCGGCGCGAAGCCGCAGAACGCCGAGACGAACGAGGCCGCGGTGTGCCGGGCGACCACCTCGTCGACGTCGACCCCCCACAGCTCGGCCACGGTCTCGAGGTCGGGGCCGTCGTAGACGACGTCGATCTCGACGGCGGCGCCGTCGGGAACCGCTCCGGAGGGCGTCCACGCCGACAGCCGCGCGACCAGGGAGTCGGGATCGGGCACCCCGTCGAAGAGCACGCTCGCCGCACCCGGGACGACCTCGACCGCCTCCAGCCGCGCGCCGCGCGCCCAGGCGGCGAGGTCGAGGGCCGCCACGGCGTCGTCGACCTCGACCAGCACGGCGTCGGGGCCGACCGGGAGGGTGCGCACGGGACCAGTCTGCCGGGACTGTGCCGGAAATGGGTGAGGGCCTCTTGATGGTATGAGCATCAGGAGGCCCTCGGCTTGTCCGGAGGTGGTGACGCCCGGACGACCTGGCAGGTGCGCCGATCCCGCCGTCCCCGTCACCGGGCCGACGCCGCGAGTCGCCTCGCGGGGTGGATCCTTGCTCCTGTCCGATCCCCGATCCGGTGCTTTCCGTGAGGTCCGCGCCGGTTCGGTAGGGAGAGTTCTACGGGTCAGGAGGCCCGTGGCGCAAGGGTTCTGAGCCCGGTTTCACCACATACTTCTGGTTGCACACGGCCCTCCACACCTCGGGCCCGGCTCTCCACAGCAGCGGGTGGGTTCTGCACAGGTCGTGCACAGGTTCGTGCACAGCCGTCGGCGGCGTCCGGGGGCACCGGCGTCGGGTTCACAGCCCGCGCAGCACCCGTCCGGCTCGCTCCAGCGCCGTGCGGCAGGCCCGGGCGTGGTCCACGGCGCCGGGGTGGTCGCCGTGCACGCAGACCGAGTCGACCTCGGCGGCCAGGCGCACCGCCTGCCGGGCGATCTCGTCGCCGTCCTCGAGCAGCGCGCCCGGCCGGTCACGGGGCAGCAGCCGCCCGTCGGCGCCGTACCCCCGGTCGGGGAACCCCTCCAGCCACGTGCCGCGCCCCGCCTCGCGGGCCAGCGAGAGCAGCCGACCGGGCATGCCCAGCACCGGGAGGTCGTCCGACCCGGCGAGCACGGCGGCCGCCTGCTCCTCGTCGTCGAGGACCCGGTGGTAGAGCGCCCCGTGCGGCTTGAGGTAGCGCACGTCGGTGCCCGCGGCGCGGGCGATCCGGCGCAGCACGCCCACCTGGTCGGCCACCTGCTCGCGCAGCAGGTCGGGGGCGACGTCGCGCGCCACCCGCCCGAAGTTCTCACGGTCGGCGTAGGAGACCTGCGCCCCCACGGAGACCCCCCGCTCGACGGCCCCGTCGCAGACCGCACGCATGATCTCGGCGTTGCCGGCGTGGTAGCCGCAGGCCACGTTGGCGCTGGTCACGACCTCGAGCAGCGCGGGGTCGTCGGTGACCTCCTCCCCGAGGTCGGCGTTGAGGTCCACGGTCCGCTCGGTGCCCACGTCCCGACCCTAGAGGCACGGGGCTAGCGTTTCGGGCATGCCCGACGTCCCCGCAGCCCAGGCCGACTCCTCGCCGTCCGCCCCACCCGTCGCCCCGCCCGCAGCCCCGCCCGCAGCCGAGCGCCGCCCGACCACGACCGAGCACCACGGCCGCACGCGCACCGACGACTACGAGTGGCTGCGCGAGAAGGACGCTCCCGAGGTGCGGACGCACCTCGAGGCCGAGAACGCCTGGACCGAGGCACGCACCGCCCACCTGGCCGAGCTGCGGAGCACGATCTTCGGGGAGATCAAGGCCCGCACCCAGGAGACCGACCTGTCGGTGCCCACCCGCAACCGTGACCACTGGTACTACGGGCGCTCCTTCGAGGGCCGCGAGTACGGCGCGAGCTGCCGGGTGCCGGTCGCCTCCCCGGACGACTGGACTCCGCCGCAGCCCACCGAGGACTGCGCGCCCGACCAGCCCGCGCTCCCGGGCGAGCAGGTCCTGCTCGACCTCAACGAGCTCGCCGAGGGCCACGAGTTCTTCTCCCTCGGCGGCTCCAGCATCAGCCTCGACGGGCACCTGCTCGCCTACGCCGTGGACGTCGTCGGCGACGAGCGGTACGTCGTCCGCGTCAAGGACCTGCGCACCGGCGACCTGCTGGCCGACGAGGTCACCGGGGCGCTCGGCGGGGTCACCTGGCACCCGGCCGGCGACGCGTTCTACTACACGACGGTCGACGACGCGTGGCGCGCCGACAAGATCTGGCGCCACGTGCTCGGCACCCCGCAGGCCGACGACGAGCTGGTGCACCACGAGACCGACGGCCGGTTCTGGGTCGGCGTCGGCCGCAGCCGCAGCGAGCGCTTCCTGGTGATCGCCTCGGGCTCCAAGACCACCTCCGAGTACCAGGTGCTCGACACCGAGGACCCCGCCGCGGGCTGGCAGGTCTTCGCCGCCCGCACGGAGGGCGTCGAGTACTCCCTCGACCACGCGGTGCTCGCCGGCGAGGACCGCTTCCTGGTCCTGCACAACGCCACCGGCGCCGACTTCGAGCTGGCCAGCGCACCGCTGCGACCGACCCCCGCCGAGGGGTGGGAGCCGCTCATCCCCCACCAGGAGTCGGTGCGCCTGGAGGACGTCGACGCCTTCGCCGGGCACCTGGTGGTGCACCAGCGCAGCCAGGGCCTGACCCAGCTGCGCATCCTCGAGCTCGGCGACGCCGGTGTCACCGACGACTACCTCGTCGAGTTCGACCACGAGGTCTACACCGTCGGCTCCGGCGGCAACCCCGGCTTCGACCAGCCCGTCGTACGCCTGGGCTACACGACGATGGCGACGCCGTCCTCGGTCTACGACTACGACGTGCGCTCCCGCGAGCTGACCCTGCTGCGGCGCGCCCCGGTCCTGGGCGGCTACGACCCGGCCGACTACGAGGAGCACCGGCTGTGGGCCACTGCCGACGACGGCGAGCAGGTGCCGATCTCGGTCGTGGCCCGCCGCGGGTCGCGCGAGGGCGTCGGCGGCGGCACCGGACCCGTCCCGACGCTGCTCTACGGCTACGGCGCCTACGAGGCCTCGATGGACCCCTACTTCTCGGTGGCGCGGCTCTCCCTGCTCGACCGGGGCGCGGCGTTCGCGATCGCCCACGTGCGGGGCGGCGGCGAGATGGGCCGCCGGTGGTACGACGACGGCAAGCTGATGGCCAAGCAGAACACCTTCTCCGACTTCATCGCCTGCGCGCGGCACCTGGTCGAGACCGGCTGGAGCACCCCGCGGACCCTGATCGCGGAGGGCGCCAGCGCGGGCGGGCTGCTGATGGGGGCGGTGGCCAACCAGGCCCCCGAGGCCTTCGGCGGGATCGTGGCCGGCGTGCCGTTCGTCGACAACCTGACCAGCATGCTCGACGCGACGCTGCCGCTCACCGTCACCGAGTACGACGAGTGGGGCAACCCCGAGGAGGACCCCGAGGTCTACGACTACCTGGCCTCCTACGCGCCGTACGAGAACGTCGCCGACCTGCCCTACCCGCCGATCCTGGCCGAGACCTCCCTCAACGACACCCGGGTGCTGTACGTCGAGCCCGCCAAGTGGGTGGCCCGGCTGCGGGCGGTCGCGCCCCGGGCCGACGTGCTGCTGCGCACCGAGATGGCGGCCGGTCACGGCGGGGTCTCGGGGCGCTACAAGTCCTGGCACGACCGGGCGTTCGCCCTGGCCTGGATGCTCGACCGGATGGGCCTGGCCGAGGCCTGAGGACCTCGTCCGTCCCGGTGGTCGAGCTCGCCGAGACCCCGCCCGTGACGGCCCCGGGAGGGCCGGGGGCCTGAGAAGTCGCTGAGAGTTCCGAACCGATGCAACTCCGGACCAGTCCGGATCGTCCTTCATGACGAAGCACTAACAAGACGGTTGGTGAAGGTCAGGGACGTGGGTACTGGGAATCCACGAACGCGGACCGACGTTGACCCACAGTACGGGGTGTGCGTTCGTCGTCCCCCGGAGCTTGAAGGAGGGTCCCATGGCAGTACGGACCGCGACGCGCGGAACCCGAGAGATCGAAGGGCGTGACAGCGTCGGTCTCTACCTCGACGAGATCGCGCGCAACCCCCTGCTCGACGCCGCCCTCGAGGTGGAGCTCTCCAAGACGATCGAGGCCGGCCTGATGGCCGAGGCCCTGCTCGCCGAGGGCCGGGTCGGACGCCGCAAGGGCGGTGCCCCGATGCGGGCCAACGAGGAGGAGCTCGAGTGGCTCGCCGAGGAGGGCCGCAAGGCGGTCGACACCTTCATCACCGCCAACCTGCGGCTGGTGGTCTCCATCGCCCGCAAGTACGGCCGGGCGCAGATGCCGATGCTCGACCTCATCCAGGAGGGCAACACCGGCCTGATCCGTGCGGTCGAGAAGTTCGACTACACCAAGGGCTACAAGTTCTCGACGTATGCCACGTGGTGGGTGCGCCAGGCCATCACCCGCGGCATCGCCCAGCAGGCGCGCGTCGTCAGGCTTCCGGTCCACGTGGTCGAGGAGCTGAACCAGGTCGGCGGCGCGCGCCGTACCCTCGAGCGCCAGCTGGGTCGTGACCCGGACCCGCAGGAGATCGCCCACGAGCTCGGCATGGACGTCGACCGGGTGCTCGACCTGATGGCGTGGGGCCGCGAGCACGTCAGCCTCGACACCCCGGTCGACGAGGACGGCGACACCTCGCTGGGTGACCTGATGGCCCAGGAGACCGCCCCCGGCCCGGACCTCACGGTCCTCGACGTGGAGTCGCGCGACCGGCTGAACGCGCTGGTCGGTCAGCTCGACGACCGGGCGGCCGACATCATCCGCTCGCGCTACGGCCTCACCGACGGCCGGCAGCACAAGCTGGCCGACATCGGCGCCAAGCACGGCATCTCCGCCGAGCGGGTCCGCCAGCTCGAGCGCGAGGCCCTGCAGAAGCTCCGCCGCCTGGGTGACCCCGACCTGGCCGCCTGACCCGGCAGGTCCGCACGACAGCCCCCGTCCCGGTGGACGGGGGCTGTCGTGCGTCCGGGGGCGAGCCCCGGGTGGGTCGAGCCGCCGCCCCGGTGGTCGAGCCGCCGCCCCGGTGGACGAGCCGCCGCCCCGGTGGACGAGCCGCCGCCCCGGTGGTCGAGCCGCCGCCCCGGTGGTCGAGCCGCCGCCCCGGTGGTCGAGCCGCCGCCCCGGTGGTCGAGCCCGTCGAGACCTAGGCGTCCACCGACAGCTCGTCCTCGACGTACGCCGGCCGGGCGATGCCCAGCCCCACCACCAGCAGCGGGACGGTCAGCGCCGCCATCGTCAGCAGCGGCACCGTCCAGCCGCCGGTGAGGTCGTTGAGCAGCCCGACCACGAACGGCCCGGGCGCGGCGACGAGGTAGCCCACCGACTGGGTGAACCCGGACAGCGCGGCGGTCCCGGTGGCGGTGGAGGCGCGGAGCCCGATCAGGGTCAGTGACAGCGGGAACGACGCGGTGCCGACCCCGACCAGCAACGCCCACAGCCAGGCGCCGGCGACCGGCGCCAGGGCGAGGCCGACGTACCCGACGACGTAGCAGCCGAAGAAGACCACCACCAGGGCCCGTACGTCGGGCAGCCGGGCCGCCAGCGCGGGCACGACCAGCGAGGTGGGGATGCTGGTGGCGGTGATGACGCCCAGCAGCAGGCCGGAGGTCGTCGGGGAGAAGCCGGCGTCGCGGTAGATCGCGGGGAACCAGCCGAAGATCGAGTAGGCCTGGAGCGACTGGAGGCCGAAGAACAGGGCCATCAACCAGCCCAGCCGGGTGCGCGCCACCTGCCCGAGCCCCACCGGCCGCTCGTCGACGCGGGGGGCGCCGGCGCGGGCGTGGGAGTCCTCGGTGACCAGCGCCAGCCAGGGCAGCGCGGCGACGCCCGCGGTGAGGGCCCACAGGGCCAGCCCGCTGCGCCAGCCGCCGAGCGCCTCGCCGATCGGCACGGTGAGCACCGACGCCGAGGTGAGGCCGACGGCGAGCGCGCTGGTGTAGGCCGCCGTCACCGTCCCGATCCGGGTCGGGAAGTGTCGTTTGACCAGCGAGGGGAGCAGCACGTTGGCGGTGGCCATCCCACCGAGCGCGATCAGCGAGAGCAGCAGGAAGGGCACGACGGAGTCGACCCGGGTGCGGACGGACAGCCCGACGACGACGGCCAGCAGCGCGGCCAGCGTCAGCCGGTGCGGGCCGACCGCGCGGGCCAGCCGGGCGGCCAGGCTCCCGAAGACCGCGAAGGCCACCACCGGCAGCGACGTCAGCACCCCGGCCTCGGCACCGGACATGTCCAGGTCGGCGCGCAGGTCGCCCAGGACCGGACCGATGCTGACCGCAGCCGGACGCAGGTTGACGGCCAGCACCACGATGCCGACCAGCACCAGGGCGCGACGGGTCGACGGGTTCACGGGAGCACGCTGCCACAGCGGTGGTTGCGCCCGCCGCGCGTGGTCCTACGTCGTCGCGGTGAGCTCGGCGTGCAGGACCGCGACGCGCTCGCGCAGCGCCTCGCGGGAGCCGCTGTTGTCGACCACGTGCGTGGCGATCGCCAGCCGTTCCTCGCGGGTCGCCTGCGCCGCGATCCGCGACTCGGCCTCCTCGCGGGTCCAGCCGCGGTCGCGGACCATCCGCTCGATCCGGACCTCGTCGGGCACGTCGACCACGACGACCGCGTCGAAGTCGTCGCCCCGCCCCGACTCGGCCAGCAGCGGGATGTCGTGGACGACGACGTCGTCGGGGTCGGCCTGCGCCTCCAGCGCGGCGTACCGCTCGAAGACCAGGGGGTGCACGATCGACTCCAGCAGGCGTCGCCTCTCCTCGTCGGCGAAGACCAGGGCGCCCATCGCCGGGCGGTCGAGCTCGCCGTCGTCGGTCAGCAGCTCCGCGCCGAAGGCCGCCACGACGGCGGCGAGGCCCGGGGTGCCCTTCGCCACGACCTCGCGGGCCAGCTGGTCGGCGTCGATGACGACGGCGCCCAGCTCCGCCAGCAGGGCCGAGACCGTGCTCTTGCCCGAGCCGACACCGCCGGTGAGTCCCACGCGCATGGGGCCACCGTAGGGGGTCGCGCCCTGCGGTCCGGTGCGAGCCTCAGCGGGTCAGCGTCACCTTCGAGAGCCCGCCGGGCCGATCGACGTCGACGCCGCGCCGCTCGGCGGTGCGCCAGGCCAGCAGCTGGGCGGCGACGACCGTGACGATCGGCTCCAGCCAGTCGGCGACGCACGCTGCTGCCGGGGGTCGCACCGGCAGCGCGCCGGACCCCACCGCGGCCGGCAGGTCGCCCAGGGCGACCAGGGGCGCCCCGCGGCCCACCAGCTCCGGCACCAGGTCGGCGACGCTCGCCCGGGCCGGGCCGCGCCCACCCACGAGCACCACCGGCACGCCCGGTCCGACCGCCGCCACCGGGCCGTGCAGCAGGTCAGGGGGCGAGAACGGCATCACCAGCGCCCCGGTGAGCTCGGTCAGCTTGAGCGCGGCCTCGCGGGCCGTCGCCAGGCCGAGCCCGCGCCCGACGGTGACCCCGCGGTCGTGGCCGGCCAGCAGCCCGGCGGCCGCGTCGATCCCGCTCGTGGAGCGCACGGCGGCGTCCAGCGCAGCCGGCACGGCGGCCACCTCCTCCAGCCCCCGGCCGCCGTCGAGGCCCACCCCGAGCAGGGCCAGGGCCAGGGCCGACGCGGTGTAGGTCTTCGTGGCGGCCACCGACCGCTCGTCGCCGCAGCCGAGGTCGAGCACGGCGTCGGCGGCCAGGGCCAGCGGCGAGTCCGGAGCGTTGGTCACCGCCAGCGTGGGCCGACCGGCCGCTCGGGCGCGCTCGACGACCGTCACGACGTCGGGCGAGCGTCCCGACTGCGAGACCGCGACCACGGCCCGACGACGCCAGTCGACCGCGGCGTCGTAGACGGTGGTGGTGCTCGGGGCCGCCGAGCCGGTGGCGAGCCCGGTGCGGGTCTCCCACAGCGTGCGGCCGTAGCGCGCCGCGTTGGCCGAGCTGCCGCGCCCCACCGTCAGCACCTGCTCGGTGCCCCGTCCGCGCAGCAGGGCGGCGTACGCCGCGAGGTCGGGGCGGACCCGGTCGACCAGCCGCGCGGCCACCTCGGGCTGCTCGCCGATCTCGGTCTCCAGCCGGGTGGTCACGTGACCGGCCCCGAGACCGGCCCCGAGGTCGGGGCCGCCGGGGTGAACGGGGCCGCCAGGGTGACCGGGGCGACCGGCCGCCCACCGACGAGCACCTCGCTCACCGCGAGGTGCTGGTCGAGGACCACCACGTCGGCGCGACCACCGGGCCGGAGCGTGCCCACGTCGCTGCACCCGAGCAGCCGGGCCGGGGTCTCGGTCGCCGCGGTGAGCACCTCGGCCAGGTCGAGCCCGAGACCGCAGGCGTTGGCCACGGCGCGGTCGAGGGTGAGGGCGCTGCCGGCGAGGTCGCCCGCGGGGTTGCGCACCGCTCCTCCACGCACCCGCAGCTCCACACCCGCGAGCGCGAAGTCGCCGTCGGGACGCCCGGACGCCGACGTGGCGTCGGTGACCAGCACGGTGCGCCCGCGCGCGGCCGCCCAGACCAGCCGCACCACGTCGTCGGCGAGGTGGTGGCCGTCGACGACCACCTGGACGATCACGTCGGGCCGGGCGAGGGCGGCGCCCGGCAGCCCCGGCTCGCGGTGGCGCAGGGGGCTCATCGCGTTGAAGAGGTGGGTGACCGCGCGGGCGCCGGCGTCGAAGCCGGCGTGTGCCTGCGCGGCCGTCGCGTCGGAGTGACCCAGCGACACCACGATCCCGGCGTCGACCAGCTCGCGGACCAGGTCGAGCGCGCCGGGCCGCTCGGGGGCGAGGGTCACCTTCACCACGGGCCCCAGGCGCCGCCACCGGCGCAGCAGGGCGGCGTCCGGCTCGCGGCGGTGCTCGGCCGGGTGGGTGCCGAGCCGCTCCGGGCTGAGGAACGGGCCCTCCACGTGGACGCCGAGCACGCGCGCCCCCTCGGGCCCCGCGGTCCGGTCGAGGCCGGCCAGCCGCCCGAGGGTCGCCAGCGCCTGCGCGGTCGTCGCGGACGGCCCGGTGATCAGCGTCGGCAACCACGCGGTGACGCCGTGCGCGGCGAGGGCGCGGGACACGTGGCGCAGGCCGTCGACGTCGGCGGTCATCACGTCGACCCCGTCGAAGCCGTTGACCTGCAGGTCCACCAGCCCGGGTGCCGCGACGCGACCGCCCGGCGCCGGCGGGAGGCCGACCTGCGTGACACGGCCTTCGTCGACCTCGACCTCGACGTCGCCGGGCAGCAGGCTGCCGGCGACCAGGGCATGGGCGACGCCCAGTCGGCGTACGGTCATCGGGTCACCTCCGCGGTGTGATCTGTTCGTTCGGGTCGGTCCTCGGACGAGTGCGGTTTGGTCCCAAACCGCACTCCGGAAGGCCGAAAAACTGCGGTTTGGTCCCAAACCGCGCGCTCGCCGGCGCGCAGCCGCAGCCGGAGGGGGTACGTCGCGGGGTCGAGCGGGGCGGGCAGGCGCAGCGGGTCGCGGCCGGGGGTGAGCCGCCCGAGCACCCGCGCGGGGTGCCGGCCGGTGCTCACCGGCACGCCGTGCCAGGTCAGCCAGCCGAGCAGCGCCCACAGCACGGCCTCCTTGCCGCCGGTGGGGAGGCCGCGCTCGTCGCTGGTGACCAGGGGGGTGCCGCCCAGCCGGCGGGCAAGCGCCCGCATCAGGGCGGGGTTGGCCGCGCCGCCTCCCGAGACCACGACCTCCGCGGGGTCGCGTGAGGCCACGGCCTCGGCCACGGTGACCGCGGTCAGCTCGACCAGCGTGGCCAGCACGTCGGGCCAGGTGGCGGGCCGAGCCCCCAGGACCTCCTCGAGCCAGGCCGCGGTGAAGGTCTCGCGACCGGTCGACTTCGGTGGCGCGAGCCGGAAGTAGGGGTGCGCCAACATCCGGTCGAGCAGCACCTGGTCGAGGGTCCCGGCGGCGGCCAGGGCACCGTCGACGTCGTGGTCGAGGCGGCCGTCCGTGGCTCGCGAGGCGGCCACGTCGAGCAGGCAGTTGGCGGGGCCGGTGTCCCAGGCGACCGCGCCCGCGGGACCCCCGACAGCGGCGCCGCCCACGACGGTGACGTTGGCGATGCCCCCGAGGTTCAGCGCCACCCGGACGCGCTGCTCACCCGGCGCTCACCCGGCTGCTCACCCGGCGGCTCACCCGGCTGCTCACCCGGCTGCTCACCCGGGCCGGGCGCCAGCCACAGCGCGTCGAGCACCCCGGCCAGCGGTGCCCCGTGACCACCGGCGGCCACGTCGCGCGCGCGCAGGTCCGAGACGACCGGGAGGCCGGTGGCCTCGGCCACCCAGGCCGGCTGCCCGACCTGGAGGGTGCCCAGGCACCGGTCGCCCGCGACCTCGTGGTGCAGGGTCTGGCCGGGCGAGACGATCAGGTCGGCGCACCGACCGGCGCCCGCCAGCCGCACGAGCGCCCCCTCGGCGGCAGCGGCCACGGCCTGCCCGACCTCGGTGTCGAGCGCGCAGAGCTCCGCGGCCGTGGTGCCCGCGGGAGGAAGCACGGCCAGCAGCCGGGCGCGGAGGCCGGCCGGCCAGGCCACGGTGCGGGTGTCGAGGACCTCCACGTCGAGGGTGCGGTCGGGGCCCGTCGCCAGCTCGACCACCCCGACGTCCAACCCGTCGGCCGAGGTGCCCGAGGCCACCGACACGACGATCACGAGACACCCCCGCGCAGCCGGACCGTCGGGCCTGACGCCGTGGGCCCGAGCGCGGCCCGCACGTGCCCGTCGTGGGCCGCCAGCAGCGCCTCGGCCTCGGTTGCCGCGACCCCGGCCAGGAGCATCACCAGCGCCGTCTTGGTGCGCCAGCCGGCCTCCTCCAGCGCGGCGAGGGCGACAGCGTCGTCGACGCCGGTGGCCTCGCGCAGGATCCGTCGGGCCCGCAGGCGGAGCTTGTCGTTGCTGGCCAGCACGTCGACCATCCAGGCGCCGTAGGTGTGGCCGGCGCCGACCATCGCCGCGGTGGAGATGACGTTGAGTGCGACCTTCTGGCTGGTGCCGGCCTTGAGCCGCGTGGAGCCCGCCAGCGTCTCGGGGCCGGTGAGCGCCTCGATCGCGACGTCGGCGCGGGCGGCCGCCGGGCTGGCGGGATTGTTGACGACCGCGACGGTCGCGGCCCCGGCGGCGCGGGCCGCCTCCAGGGCCGCCAGCACGTACGGCGTGCGGCCCGAGGCCGTGATGCCGACGACCAGGTCGCCCGGCCCCGGTCGCAGCGCGCCCAGGTCGCGGGCGCCGGCGGCCGCGTCGTCCTCGGCACCCTCGACCGCCGTCCGGGCCGCCTGCTCGCCGCCGGCGCAGACCGCCACGACGCGCGAGGGGTCGACCCCGAACGTCGGCGGGCACTCGGCCGCATCGAGTGCCGCGAGCCGGCCGGGGGTGCCGGCCCCGACGTAGAGCAGCCGCCCGCCGCCGCGCAGCGCCCGGGTGGCCAGCCGGACCGCCGCGACCAGCGCCGGGGTGGTTGCCGCCACCGCGGCAGGCACGGACGCCTCGGCCTCGAGGAGCAGCGCGACCAGGTCCTCGGGGCTGCGCGCGTCGAGGTCGTGGAGGTCCGCCCGGACCTGCTCGGTGGGCAGACGGTCGACGTCGGTCTCCGCCGCGGTCCTGCTCGGAGCGACGACGCCGACCCCGGCGAGGTCGCGCAGCCGGACGACCCCAGGCTCGTGGGGCAGGTCGGTCCGGCCGGCGAGCAGCAGGGCTCCGTCGACCCCCGTGCCCTCCGGGTGCACGAGCCGCACCCCCGGAGCCAGCCGCTCGGCGAGCGCCTCGACCAGGGCGGGCGCGTCGGCCAGGCCACCGACGACGGCGAGCGTCGGCTCGCCGGCGGCGGCCACGGCGCGCGCGGCCAGGTCGGCCCAGCAGGCGACAGCCCGGTCGAGGACGTCGCGCGCCACCGGGTCCCCGGCCTCGGCGGCGGCGAGCACGTCGGGGGCCAGGGCGGCGGTCGTGCGCGCCTGCTGCCCGTCGGCGGCGAGGGCCGCCGGCAGCGAGCGCGGGTCGCCGTACCGGCTCTCGGCCGCCGCGCTGAGCGACGTCGCGGGGCCGCGCCCCTCCCGGTGGCGCAGCACCGCCCGCAGCGCCTCGCGGCCGATCCAGGCCCCGCCCCCGTCGTCGCCGAGCCAGGGGCCCCAGCCGTCGAGCTGGGTGCGCCCACCGTGGACGTCGACGGCCAGCGCGACCACGCCCGTGCCGACCGCCAGCACGCTGCCCGGGCGTCCGGCCAGGGCGCCGGCGTGGGCCGTGACGGAGTCGGAGGTCACCGCGACGTCGGCGCCTCCGCACCGCTGCGCCAGTCCGGCGACCAGGTCGCGCGCGGCGTCGGGAGCGGCCTCGGCCCCGGCTGCCCCGACGCAGATCGCCCGGACCGTCCCTGCGGCCAGCAGCGGCTCGAGCACGGTGGTCACGGCCCGCAGCGCGGCCGCGGCTCCCCCGCGCTCCGCCAGCCCGGGCGCGCCGGGCCCGGAGGTCTCCTGGCCGCCCGGGACCCGGGCGCGGCAACCGGTCTTGCCGAGGTCCACCCCGACGATCATGCGTCCTCCTGCTGCGGGTGCCGCTGCTCGTGGTCGTGCCCGTCGAGAGGGGTGTGCGGGTCGTGGTCGACCGGATCCCCCGGCGCGAGCCCGAGCGCCTCGAGCACCGCCGTGGTGGCCGCGAGCCCCCCACCGTGCGCGCGCACCCCGCGCGCCGGCGGCGGCGCGCCCGGGTCGTCGAGCCCCAGCCGGACGACCACCGCGTCGGCCCGCTCGGCCAGCACGGCGTCCACCACGGCCCGGGTGCCGACCCCGGCGCGACCCTCGACGAGCACCGCCACGTCGGTCGCCTCGCGGGCGAGACGGGCCGCCTCGACCGGGTCGTGCACGACGCTCGTCCGGCCCGGCACCAGCCGCGCGACGAGCGACGGCGACCGCCCTGCGGCGTACGACGTCTCGGCCTCGGCCACCAGGAGCCGCCCGCCGGGGGCCAGTCGGGGGCAGCCGCTGACGGCCAGCGCGCGGCGAGCCACCTCGACGCCGAACCCGGTCTCCTCGGTGCCCAGCAGGGCGACCGGGCGCCGGTTGGCGGACCACTCGCCGAGGGCGGCGACCCGGGCGGCCGCCTCCTCGAGCCGGGCCCCCTCGAGGTCACCGGAGCGGACGGCCTCGACCACCGCCCCGATCACCTCCTCGAGCGCGGCCTCGTCGTCGTAGGGCTCGGGGAAGGCAGGGTTGCCCACGCACAGCAGGTCGGCGCCGGCGGCGAGCGCCCGCACCGCGCCACCCGGGCGGCCGACGCCGTCGGAGATCGCGCGCATGTCGAGCGCGTCGGTCAGCACGACCCCGTCGAAGCCGAGCTCGGAGCGCAGCAGGCCGAGCACCCGGGCACTGAGCGTGGCCGGCTGCTCGTCGAGGCAGGAGACGACCACGTGGGCCGTCATCACGCAGCGCACGCCGGCGGCGACGGCGTCGGCGAAGGGGGCCAGGTCGCGGGCGCGCCAGGTGGGCGCGTCGACGTCGATGACCGGGAGGGACAGGTGCGAGTCGGTGCGGGTGGCGCCGTGCCCGGGGAAGTGCTTGGCACAGGCGGCCACGCCGGCGTCCTGGAGCCCACGCACGAACGCGGCGACGTGCCGCCCCACCCCGGCCGCGTCGGCGCCGAACGAGCGCTCGCCGATCACCGGGTTGTCCGGCTGCGACCCCACGTCGGCCACGGGTCCGAGCACGAGGTCGACACCACGGGCGCGCGCCGCGCTCCCGAGGGCGCGGGCCACCCGGGCGGTGGCCACCTCGTCGTCGAGGGCACCCAGGGTCGCGTGGGCCGGCCAGGGCGAGCCCGTGCGGGAGTCGAGGCGGGTCACCGCTCCGCCCTCCTCGTCGGCGGCCACCAGCACCCCGCGGCGTACGTCGTGCAGCGCGGCGCCGAGCGCGGTCACCTGCGCGTCGTCGTCGACGTTCTGGCCGAAGAGGCAGACCCCGGCCAGCCCCTGCTCGAGCGCGCGGCGCAACCAGTCCGGCACCGTGGTGCCGACGAAGCCGGGCAGCACCACCCCGGCGGCCAGCCGGCGCAACCCGGGATCGGCAGCCGTACCGGCAGCCGGACCGGCACCAGGACCGGGCCTCACCCCTTCACCGCCCCGGCGACCAGGCCCTCGCTGAGCCGTCGCTGGACGATGATGAACAGCACCATCACCGGCAGGGTGATGATCGTCGACCCGGCCATCACCGAGCCCCAGTCGGTGCCGTACTGGGTGAAGAACTGGCGCAGCCCGGCCGCGACCGTGAAGGTGTCCTCGTCGTTGAGGAACGTGATCGCGAAGACGAACTCGTTCCAGGCGGTGATGAACGAGAACACACTGGTCGCGATCAGGCCGGGCAGGCAGAGCGGGAACAGCACCGACCAGAACATCCGCGGCCACGAGGCACCGTCGAGGTACGCCGCCTCCTCGAGCTCGCGCGGCACCGCGGCGACGAAGCCGCGCAGCATCCAGATCGCGAACGGCAGGGAGAAGGCGACGTAGACGATCGTCAGGCCCAGCAGCGAGTTGAGCATGCCGAGCGAGCTGGCCTGGATGAACAGCGGGATGACCAGCGCCTCGAGCGGGACCATCTGGATGACCAGGACCAGCACGAGCATCGTGGTGCGGAGCCGGAAGCGGAAGCGGGCCACCGCCACCGAGGCCAGCAGGGCCAGCACGCCGCTGACCACGACGGTGCCGACGCCGACGATCGTGGAGTTGAGCAGGTACCGGCCGAAGCCGGCCTCCCCGAGCACCACCTGGAAGTTGTCGAGGGAGAGGTCGGAGGGCAGCAGCGCCCGGGAGCCGTCGTTGGCGCGGGCGTCGAACGCGGTCGAGAACATGATCAGCGCCGGGAAGAGGCTGAACGCCAGCACCAGCGCGAAGCCCGCGCCGTTGCCGATCCGCCCGCGCAGCCGCCGCCGCGGCTTGGGTGCCTTGCCGAGGGGCGGCGCCACGGGCGCGGCCACGGACGAGACGGGCGGGCGGACGGACGTCGTGCTCACAGCTCGTCCTCCTGTCGGAAGATGGTGCGGAGGTAGACCAGGGTGATGGCGAGCAGGAGCAGCGTGAGCACGACCGCGATGGCCGCGCCGGCGCCGTACCTGTTCTGCGAGAGCGCGGTGACGTAGGACCAGGTCCCGAGGTTGAGGACCTCGCGGTTGGTCCCCCCTCCCCCGGGCATCAGGTAGATCTGGGTGAAGACCTTGAAGTCCCAGATCGTGGAGAGCACGACGACGACGGCGAAGACCGGCTTCATCAGCGGGAAGGTGACGAACCAGAAGCGTCGCCAGGCGCCGGCCCCGTCGAGCTGGGCCGACTCCAGCACCTCACCCGGGACGGTCAGCAGCCCAGCCAGCACCGTGATCGCCACGAACGGGAAGCCGTGGTGGACGACGTTGAGAGTGGCGATGCCGAAGAAGGCCAGCCGGTCGGTGAACCAGTTCGTGGTGTCGGGGTCGACCAGGCCCAGCGTCGAGAGCAGCCGCATGACCAGCCCGTCGCTGGTGTCGAAGACGTAGACCCAGACGTAGGTGCCGGTGACGGCGGGCATCGCCCACGCCACCATGATCGCGCCGGTCAGCACCCCTCTCGTCCACCCGCCGAGCCGGAGCAGCAGCATCGCGACCAGCGTCCCGACCACCACGGTCAGGGCCACGTTGACCAGCGCGAAGACCGCGGTGTTGGGCAGGGCGACCCGCCACAGCATCGGGTCGCCGAGCACCTCGCGGAAGTTGTCGAGCCCGGTCCAGTGGAAGCCCCCCACCTTGAGCTCGCGCAGGTTGAACTCCTGGAAGGCCAGCGTGACGACCCAGGCCAGCGGGTAGAGCAGCAGGCCGCCCAGCACCAGCAGAGCCGGCGCCTGGAGCAGCCACGGCAGCCACGGCGGGGTGAGCCGCCCGCCGCCGTCCCCCCGAGAAGGACGGCGGCGGACCGGCTGGATCGTGTCGACCACGGGTCAGCTGCCTCGCTGGAAGATCTCGTCCATCTCGCTGGCCGCCTTCGCGCTGGCCTCGGCCACGCTCGACTTGCCGGCCAGGACGGACTGCAGCATCGCCGAGACGGTCTTCTTGCCCTGCACCTGGCCGTACAGCGGCGTCACCGGCACGCTCTTGCCGGCCTCGACCTCCTGCTGGGCGAACGGCGCCACCAGCGGGTCGCCCTCGGCCTCGATCTCGGCGAGCAGCTCGTTGGTGCCCGGGAAGTAGCCCGACTGCTCGCCCCACGTGGCGGCGAGGTCGCCGGTGCTCATCAGCCGCACCAGCGCGAACGCCAGGTCGGGATCCTCCGCGGAGTCGAAGACCCCGAGGTGCGAGCCGCCGAGGAACGACGGCGAGAGGCCGCCGTCGGGGCCCGGGATCGGGAAGGCGCCGATCCGGCCCTCGAGGTCGGGGTTGGCCTCCACGAGCGCGTCGGGCGTCCAGCTGCCGGCGATCATCATGGCGACGTCCTCGCGGGCGAAGGCGTCGGAGAGGTCGGCCTCGTCCCAGGTGGTGGCGGCCGGGGTGGAGAACCCGTGCTCGGTGGCCAGCCCGGTGTAGAACTCGATGCCCTCCTGCGACTGCGGGGAGTCGATCGTGCTGGTCCAGGCCCCGGCGGTCTCGGTCGCCAGGTCGCCCCCGGCGCCCCAGATGAAGGGGTAGACGCCGTACTCGCTGTCACCGGCGACGGGGAACGGCAGCAGCTCGGGGTCGGTCGCCTTGATCTTCTCGCCGACCGAGACCAGCTCGTCCCAGGTGGTGGGGGGCTCGACGCCGGCCTCCTCGAAGACGTCGGTGCGGTAGACCACCGAGCGCACCCCGGAGTACCACGGCATGCCGTAGAGGCTGTCGTCGACCGTGCCGGCCTGTCGCAGCCCCTCGACCAGGTCGGAGTCGAGCCCGGCGTCGGTGACCGCGGTGGTCAGGTCGACCAGGGCCCCGGCCTCGGCGAACTCGGGAGTCCAGGTGGTGCCGACCTCGGCGACGTCGGGGGTCGTGCCGCCCGCGATCGACTTCACGAACTTGTCGTGGGCATCGGCCCACGGGACGAACTGCACGTCGAGCTGCGCGCCGGTCTCCTCCTCGAAGGCCGCCGAGAGCTCCTCGACGTACGGCTCGGCGTCGGGGTTGGTGCCCTCCATCAGCCAGACCGACAGCTCCTTGCCCTGCCCGTCGACGTCACCGCCGGCGTTGCTGATCTCGCTCTCCTCGCCCGTCCCGCCGGCGCAGCCCGCCAGCAGCACCGCCGAGGCCAGTCCCGCCGTCATCGACGCGGTCAGTCTCGTCACCCTCATGCCACTTCCTCTCGCCCGAGACCCGAGGACCGGGTCACTCCGTGTCCCCGCCGGCTGGTGCCGGCGGGAAGATGTCGACGACGATCCGGTAGCGGTCGCCGCGGTAGGTCGAGCGGACGTACTCCGCCACCCGACCGTCGTGCACGCGCGTGGTGCGCTCGAACAGGAACACGGGGTCGCCGGTGGTGACGCCCAGCAGCCCCGCCTCGTCGGCGCCGACCAGGGCCGGCTCGACCGTCTGGGTGCCGGACCCGACCGGCGTCCCGAACCGCGAGGCCAGCAGGTCGTAGAACGACGCCCCCTCCAGGTCCGCTGCCGTGAGCCCCGGCGCGACCGTCGACGGCACGTGGAGGTCCTCCAGCGCCATCGGTACGTCGTCGGCCAGCCGGAGGCGGCGCACGTGCAGCACCGCGGTCTGCGGCTCCACGTCGAGCACCGCCGCGAGCAGCGCGCCCGCCGGCGCGATCCGGGTGCTCACGGTGCGGCTGTCGGGGCGCAGGCCGCGGGCCCGCATGTCGGCCGAGAACGACGTGGCCGCGAGCCGCTGCGAGACCTTGCCACCGGCCACGAAGGTGCCCGAGCCCGCCCGGCGGACCAGGCGTCCCTCGCCGACCAGGCCGTCGACCGCGCGGCGCAGCGTCATCCGGGCCACGCCGAGGTCCTGGGCCAGCACCCGCTCGGCGGGCAGCAGGTCACCGGGACCCAGCGCGGCCAGCAGCCGGTCGAGGGCGGTCCGCAGCTGCTGCTGCTTGGCGCTCTCGGCGCGTTGGAGGAGGGTCACCGACGCCCGCGTCCCGAGGTCCGGACCAGGGCCGGCCGGCTCTCGCGGTGGGCCCGGTCGAGCGCGGTCACGACGTACGTCACGCGGCGCCCCGCCGGGTCGCGGTCCACGAAGCGGGGGCCGCGGACCACGGCCAGCAGGTGGGCCGCGTCGGCCCGGTCGCAGGCCCCGACGCGCGCGCCGGGCACCCGGTAGACCGCGTACGACGTCGCGCCACGGGCCGGCGCTCGCCAGGTCAGCCGCACTCGGCCCGGCCGCTTCACGGCCTGCAGCCGTCGTACCTTGCCCGGGCGGGCGCCGGGGACGTCGGTGGTCACCGGGAGCAGCGCCGGGTGGCGGTAGTGCTCGCGCTGGACGAGGTCCATGTGTCCGAGCCGGTTGGCCCGCACGTCCTTGGCGGAGAAGTAGATGTCGCCGTCGACCTCGGGGTGGTCACGGTTGAAGCTCAGGTGGCGCGACATCTCCCGGGGGTCGTCCCAGGCGGGGTCCTGGGTGGACGTGCCGACCTTGTAGGTGGCCTGACCGATGTAGAGGTGGACGTCGGTGCCCCGCACCTGGTCGCTCCACCACGGCACCAGGGCGGCGTAGTCGGCGGGCGCGAAGCCGATGTTCCAGTAGACCTGCGGGGCGATGTAGTCGACCCACTCCTCGCGGACCCAGCGGCGGGTGTCGGCGTAGAGGTCGTCGTAGGTCTCGGCGCCGGCCGTGGTGGCCGAGCCCTCGGGGTCCGTGGCCCGGTTGCGCCAGACGGCGAACGGGCTGACGCCGAACTGCACCCACGGCTTCGCCGCGTGGATGCGCCGGTCGAGGCCTTCGATGAGCAGGTCGGTGTTGTGCCGGCGCCAGTCGGCGCGGCCTTCGGTGGTGTCGGGGAAGCCGTCGCCGTGGGCGGCGAAGGTGGCGTCGTCGTCGAAGTCCTGTCCGGCCACCGGGTAGGGGTAGAAGTAGTCGTCGAAGTGGACGCCGTCGACGTCGTAGCGGCGGACGGCCTCGAGGATCACGTCGGTGGTCAGCGCGCGCACCTGCGGGAGGCCCGGGTCGTAGTAGAGCTTGCCGCCGTAGGCGACGACCCAGTCCGGGTGCTCGGCCGCGGGGCTGCCGGGCGCCAGCTGCGACCGGTCGGTGCTCATCGACACGCGGTAGGGGTTGAACCAGGCGTGCAGCTCGAGCCCCCGCGCATGGGCGGCGCGGACGGCGAACGCCATCGGGTCGTAGCCGGGGTCCTGCCCCGGTGTGCCGGTCAGGTAGCGCGACCAGGGCTCCAGCTCCGAGGGCCAGAAGGTGTCGGCGGTGGGTCGGACCTGCAGGACGACCGCGTTGAGCCGCCGGTCGACGGCCTGGTCCAGCAGCGCCACCAGCTCGGCCCGCTGCTGGTCGGGGGTCAGGCCCGGCGCGGAGGGCCAGTCGATGTTGACCACACTGGCGATCCAGTCGGCTCGCAGCTGCCGCTTCGGCGCCGATGGGTCCGTGGCGCAGGCGTCGGCTGTGGCGGCGGTCGGGGCGGCCGGGGCGGCCGGGAGCGGCCGGGGCGGCCGGGGCGGCCGGGGCGGCGGTCGGCAGACCGGCCAGGAGCAGGGCGGGCGCGAGCAGCACGCCGGACAGGAGCGGGACCAAGCGGGAACGCACGAGAGACCTCCCGAGAAGGAGTGGTGAACGGACTTAGACCAATGGACTAGTCCAAACATCCACCACCGACCGGCAGGGTGTCAAGGGTCCACCACCGGACTCGGCGGGCGGGTGCCAGTGCTGGTGACGAGGCTAGGGTCCACCGGGTGACCACGCGCGACCTGCCCACCGGCTCGCTGGGGCCGGGCGACCGGGTGGCGCTGCTGCTGCCGGGCTCCTCGACGTACGTCGAGCTGGTGATCGCCCTCCTGGCCTCCGGGGTCTTCCCGGTGCCGCTCGACCCCCGGCTCACCGCCCGCGAGCGCGACGGGATCCTCGGCGACGTACGCCCGGCGGCCGTGGTGGAGACCGAGGAGGAGGTCGCTGCGCTCCTGACGGACCTCCCCGACGTCGCGGGCCCGCCACTGGGCCGCCCGATGCACGTCACGAGCGGCACCACCGGCCGGCCCAAGGCCGTGTGGTCGGGAGTGCTGAGCCCGGAGCAGGCCGCGGCGCTGCTGGCCGAGGAGCGCGACCTGTGGGGCTTCGCCGAGGACGACGTCAACCTCGTGGTCAGCCCGCTCTACCACTCGGCGCCGCTGCGTTTCGCGATGGGCACGCTGCTCGCCGGCGGGCGGCTGAGCATCCCCGGCCCCTTCGACCCCGAGGCGCTGACCACCGCCATCGAGCGCGACCGGCCGACCTCGATGTTCTGCGTGCCGACCCACCTGCAGCGGCTCTTCGCCCACTGGGACGCCACGTGGTGGCCCGACCTGTCGTGCTTCCGGCTCCTCGCCCACGCCGGGGCGCCGTGCCCGACCGACCTCAAGCACCGCCTGATCGAGGCCTTCCCTGCCGGCTCGACCTGGGAGTTCTACGGCTCGACCGAGGGGCAGTTCACCGCCTGCCGCAGCGAGGAGTGGCTGGCGCGACCCGGCACCGTGGGCCGCGCCCGGCCGGGTCGCGAGATCTCCGTCGACGCCGACGGCACGCTGTGGTGCGTCGTGCCGGAGCACGCGCGCTTCGAGTACTTCGACGCCCCCGAGAAGACCGCCGCCGCCTGGCGCGACACCTCCGCCGGCCCGGCGTTCACGGTCGGCGACGCCGGTCGCCTCGACGACGCCGGCTACGTCTATCTCGACGGTCGCCGCGAGGACCTGATCATCACCGGCGGCGTCAACGTCTATCCCCTCGAGGTCGAGCAGGTCCTGGGCGAGCACCCCGGGGTCAGCGACGTCGCCGTCTACGCCGAGCCCGACCCCGAGTGGGGCCAGCGCGTCTGCGCCGCCGTCGTCGGCACCGCCACGGAGGCCGACCTGGCGGCGTACGCCCGTGAGCACCTCGCCCCGCCCAAGCGCCCCAAGACCTGGGTCTTCCACCGCGACCTCCCGCGCACTCTCACCGGCAAGGTACGCCGGCAGGAGCTCACCGAGGTGGGTCGACAGGGCACGACGCACCCTGGTTGACGCGAGTCGCCCCCTTCGGCTCTTCATCCATCGCTTCAGGACAGGTGTCGCGTCGCCGTTCAGCGGCAGGACCAGGCCGCACCCCTGTCGCTACCAGCCGCCGCCGCGTGCGCCCTTGTTGACGCGTCGCTGAGCGTCCCGCTGTTCGCGTGCGTCGAGGGTGCGCTGTGCGTCGAGGCCCAGCTGCTCGCCGTTCCTGCTTCGGACGTCGCTGACCACCAGGACCAGGTAGCCGACCACGACGGCACCGACGAACAGCACGCCTACGGTCGCCACGAGGATGTGCAGCATGATGGGGCTCCCCCCGTCCGGAGCACTGGACCGCGGTGGCCCGGCTCTCGAGAAGTCTACGGCGCTTCGACGTCGCGCACCCGCGGTCAGCGACGTCGCCGTCTACGCAGAGCCCGACCCCGAGTGGGGCCAGCGCGACTGCGCCGCCGTCGTCGCACCGCCCCCGAGGCCGACCTGGCGGCGTACGCCCGCGAGCACCTCGCCCCGCCCGAGCGCCCGAGACCTGGGTCTTCCGCCACGAGCTCGCCCGCAGCCTCACCGCCAAGGTACGCCGGCAGGAGCTCGTCCAGCCTGAGGTGCGACAGGGCTCGACCACGACTGAGAGCGGGCACAGTGGTTCGAGGTTCGTGCACCGGGTCTACTCCCCTGCTCAGCACCGCCGATGAAACCGCACCCGCCCACCCTCGCCCGAGCACTGACTGACGTCGTAGCGACGGTCGTGGGCGCGGTGATGGTGGAAGGAGCAGAGGAGCAGGCCGTCGGCGAGGTCGGTGCGGCCGTGCTGTGACCAGGGCTTGCCGGCGTGGTGCGCCTCGCACCAGGCCGCGGGGATGTCGCAGCCCTCGGTGCGGCAGGTGGGTTGGGCGAGGGCGAGGGCCTTGCGCTGGCCGGCGGAGAAGAACCGACTGGCATGGCCGAGGTCGAGCACCTGGGAGCGACCGCCGAGGACCGCGGGGACGAGGCCGGACCGGCAGGCCAGGCGCCGTGCCTCGCCAGCGGTGATCGGGGTGTCGCCGAGCGTCGCGGTGCCGAGGCCCGTGCGGAGGGTCTCCAACGGGACGGTGACCACGAGCGTGGTCGCGTCGCCACCGTGCAGCGGCAGCCGCTTCGGGTCCACCGCCTCCACGAAGGAGCCGAACGCGTGGCCGAGCTGCTGGTCGTAGGGCAACCGGTCGGCGGGGGCCGTGCCGGGGTGCTGACGCGGGGAGGTGAAGGCGTGCAGGTAGGTGAGCAAGCGCTGGCCAACGATCTCGGAGACCCGGAGCCGGATGTCGGTGGTGCCGTCGCCGTTGGAGCGCGTGCGCAGGAAGGTTCGTCGGGTCGCCTCGGCCTCCTGGCGCTCGAGCAGTCGGCGCTCGTGCTCGTCGTCGGCGTCGGGGTCGACCACCTGCAGCACCCGCCGGCCGAGCACCCTCAGGCGCCGCGGGTCGAAGGTCGCCGTCTGGGCGAGCAGGTGGCGCTCGGCGTCGGTGCGGGTCTGGGCGGCGAGGTCGGCCGGGAGCTCCTCGACCGCGCGGAGCACGGCGGCCACCTGGTGGGTCGTCGCGCGGCCCTCCCGCAGCGCGGTCGCCGAGTCAGGGTGGGCGGCCAGGGTCCGCGCGGTCCGGAGCAGCCGGCGTGCCTCGGCCGGGTCGCGGCGCGTGCGCTGCGCCAACCAGGCCCCGGCGTCGCGGGCGCCGTCGACCTCGGCCACGTCGTCGGCCGTGGCCAGCACGCGCAGCAGCAGCTCGTCGAGGCGGCCGGACAGCTCGCTGAGCCTGCTCAGGGCACGCCGCTTGTCGCCGGTCGGGAGGAAGGTGGGGTCCGCGTCGGCGACGTCCTTGAGGGCGGCGTCGATGGCCTCGAGACTCCGCAGGACCGGGTGGACCGGTGCCATCGTCTGCGCCATCACGCTACCCCCAAGTCTGTGTGATACGTTTATTAGAACATGTGTTCTATTCTGGGTCAACCCCGAGAATAGACTTCATCCGGTGCACGCGCCGCCGGACACGTGGGCCGCGGGCTCGCTCGGGGCCCCGGTCACGGAGGTCACCGAGATGACCGGCGGGCTGACGTCGACGATGCTGACCCTCACCGTGGCCACGGGTCGGCGTGCCGTTCTCTCCTGAGGCCAAGCGCGAGGCCCGGCGTGGAGCGCGCACCCCTCGTCGTGGCGCGCGGGGCCCGACCTCCTCGCCGGACCCGCACCGACGTGCGCGGCCACCTCCTGTACCGCGACTTCAGCCACCGCAAACTGCTCTGGGAGGAGGCGACCATCTCCGATGTCGTCGACTGGGTCGAGACCTCGACCGGGCCCGGGTGGCTTGACGCCGCTCACGCCGCCACCAACCTCGCACTCGTCCTCGGCCCGGAGCCGGCGCGCACCTTCCTCGAGGGGTACGCCGCCCGCGCGGCCGAGCCGCCGGCCCGCTACTGGCTGGTCCTGGACGCCGTCGGCTTCCTGCCCACCCCCGGGCGCCAGCCGCTGCTCGGGACGCCGGACGAGCTGCGACGACTCGACGGATGGGTGCACGACCTGGCGCGTGGGCCAGGTCCCCTGATCCGTCGCTCGGGTCGACGAGAAGGGGCGCCTCAGGAGTCCTGTGAAGCCGCGCCCAGCCGGTCGCCCGGCGTCCGGGTGAGGTGGACGCGCCGGGCGAGGCGGATCAACGGGCGCACGGCCAGCTCGATGCTGCCCAACAGGAACAGCCAGGTGCCGGCGTACGACGTCGACTCCTGGAAGAACAGGATGCTGCCGACGATGAAGAAGGCAGCGATGAGGAGGTCGTTGAGGATCCAGGCGACCTCGTAGCGGTCGCTGATCCGCAGCTGTTCGCGGCCGAGGTACAGGTCCACGCCGTGCTCGGACGAGGAAGTGCTCATCCGCCGTGTCCAGCAGGAGCGCCTGCAACCGGTCCTAGCAGGCGAACTGACGCCGGTAGGCCTGCGGGCTCACCCCGCGCACCTTGCCGAAGTGGTGCCGCAACGTCGCGGTGTTGCCGAAGCCGACCTCGCCGGCGATCCGGTCGACCGACTGGGAGGTCTGCTCGAGCAGCTCCTCGGCCGCGATCACGCGCTGTCGGGTGACCCACGCATGGGGGGTGGTGCCGGTCTCGTCACGGAAGCGCCGGGCGAAGGTGCGCGGCGACATGTGGGACTCGCGGGCGAGACGGTCGACGCTGAGGTCCTCCGCGAGATGCCCGGTGATCCAGGTGAGCAGAGGCCCGAGGGTCTCGGCGTCGCAGTCGGGCACCGCGCGCGCGACGTACTGCGCCTGCCCGCCGTCGCGGTGCGGGGGCACGACCATCCGGCGGGCCGTGACCGCGGCGGCCCGGGCACCGAACTGCTGGCGCATCAGGTGGAGGGCGGCGTCGAGACCGGCGGCGGAGCCGGCACCGGTGGTGACCAGGCCGTCCTGCACGTAGAGGACGTCGCCGTCGACCTTGGCCTCGGGGTAGCGCTGCGCCAGCTCGTCGACATGGCGCCAGTGGGTGGTGCAGTGGCGCCCGTCGAGCAGCCCCGCCTCGCCCAGCACGAACGCCGCGGTGCAGTGGGCGAAGAGCTGCGCGCCGCGGTCGTGGGCCGCGCGCAGCAGCTCGGCGACCTCGGGTGAGGACGTGGTGTGGTCGCGCTTGGGAGCGATGCAGACCAGGTCGGCGGTCGCGGCCCGCTCGAGGCCGTGCTCGATGTGTACGTCGAACCCCGCGGTGCCGCGCACCCGGCCCGGCACGGGGGTGGTGACGACGAAGTCGAAGACGGGATTGTCGTCGGCCGGGTGGTAGGGCTCGGCCCACACCTCGCAGATCGAGCCCAGGCCGAAGGGCTCGACACCGTCCTGGACGATCACCGCCACGCTGCGCATGGCACCAGCATGCGTGCGATGTGGCAGAAAATCAACGAACCCCGACGATTCTGCCACTGGTGGCACGATCACGACGAGCGGATGATTACTGCCATGACCCTGATGATGATCCTCCTGGCCCTGTCCGTCCTCGTCCTCGTCGAGGCCCTCGTCGTCGCCCACGACGGTCACGGCCCGGACCGGCCGCCCACCTCGCGCTTCGAGGACCCGCAGTTCCTGCCGCCCGCTTCTCGCTGAGATTGCTCGAACTCGGGACCGCGAGGTCCCGGCGGTGCTACTTTCGCCGGGCTCCCTCCGAGTCGCACCCCCCTCGCGCTCGGCTCCCCCCACCTCAGCCGAGGAGTCCCCCCGTGTCTCTCACCCGACCCCTGGGTGTGGCGCTGTGCCTGTCGACAGCGGCGCTGTACTCGTTCGCCAGCATCCCGACCGCGCTCGCCGCCCCTCCAGCCGTGCAGGTCGCGGCCCCCGAGGCCGGCTCCGCCTTCGGCTCTTCCACCAGCGCCGAGGCCCTGCACCTCACGGCCCTGCGCGCGAGCGTGGGTACCCTCGCCGACGTCGGCGTCAGCCAGACCAGTGGCCGCACCACCGGCGACCCGGCCACCGCGCACGCCGACGCCCGCAACCTCTCCGCCGCACTCGGCGGTCAGGCGCTGCCCGACATCTTGTCGGTGGCCTCGCAGAGCGCACCGCCCGACAATCCGGTCGGCGTGAGCAAGACCGCGATCCCCGGGGAGATCCCAGGGGTGCTCACCGTGGGCGTCTCGACGGCCCAGGCCCAGGCCCGCGTCGCCCCGGCCGACGGGTGCCTGCCCGCCAGCGAGGCACTGAGCAGCTCCCGCGTCTCCACCGCCGACGTGGCCCTGCTGCCCGTCCCCGGCGTCGGCACCCTGCTGCAGCTCCCCGACACGGTCAGCACGTCCCAGAACACCAAGCTCGTCCCCAACCCCGCCGGCGCGGAGCGCGACCGTCGTGACGTCGTGGCCACGACCCGGGGCTCGGCCGTCGACCTGCGGCTCTTCGGTGACCAGCTCACGGTCCAGGTCGCCACCGCTCCCCTGCTCAGCGTGCGCGCCACCGGCACCGACAGCGGCTCCGCGGTCAGCTACAACGCCCCGCTCGTCACCGTCAGCGGCAACGGCCAGAGCGCCACGCTCCCCGCCGACGGCAGCCCCCTCGACTTCGCCGCCCCCGACAACCCCCTGCTGGTCGCCTCTCTCTCCGCCGGCCAGCTCGAGGACCAGTCCATCGCCGCCGACGGCACCAGCGCCACCGCCAGCGCCACCCTCCTGCACCTCGACATCACCCTCGGCGGCGTGGTGACCCTGGTCGACGCCGACCTCTTCCCGATGACCGCCACCGCCACCGCCCCTGGTGGCGGGGTGATCTGCAAACCCGACCAGGACACCGACGGCGACGGCCTTCTCGACAGCGAGGAGAAGTCGGGCTCGCGCAACACGACGTACGGCAACGCGCCCACCGACCACCTCAACCCCGACACCGACGGTGACGGGCTGCGGGACGGGGCCGAGATCGCTCGCGGCACCGACCCCAACGACCCGGACACGGACGACGACGGCCTCCGGGACGGTCCGGAGGTCACCGGGACGCAGAACACCGACTTCGGCAACGCCCCCACCGACCCGCTCGACGCCGACTCCGACAACGACGGGCTCAAGGACGGCGAGGAGACCAGCGGATCGCGCAACACCGCGCACGGCAACCGACCCACCAACCCGAACGCCGCCGACACCGACGGAGACGGCGTCGACGACGCCACCGAGGTCACCAACCGGACCGACCCCCGCAAGGCGGACACCGACGGCGACGGGCTCACCGACGGCCAGGAAGCGGCGATCGGGACCGACCCGCTCGACCCGGACACCGACGACGACGGACTCACCGACGGCCAGGAGGTCACCGGGTCGCAGAACACCGCCTTCGGCAACCAGCCGACCGACCCGCGCGACGCCGACTCCGACAACGACGGCGTCGACGACGCTGCGGAGACCAGCGGCTCGGCCAACGGCGGACACGGCAACCGGCCGACCGACCCCAACGACCCGGACACCGACGACGGCGGCGTCACCGACGGCCGTGAGGCGATCGACGCGACCGACCCCCGCGACCCGGCGGACGACCGCCCCACGCCCGGGCGCGTCGACAGTGACGGCGACCGGCTCTTCGACGACGAGGAGACCACGGGCTCGGCCAACGGCGCCTACGGCAACGCGCCCACCAACCCGCAGGACGCCGACTCCGACGACGACGGTCTCGACGACGGAGAAGAGGTGGCTCGTGGCACGAACCCGAACGACGCCGACACCGACGACGACGGTCTGAAGGACGGCGACGAGACGACCGGCGCGCGCAACACGGCCTTCGGCTCCGAGCCCACCGACCCGCTCGACGCCGACTCCGACAACGACGGTCTCAAGGACGGTCAGGAGACGACCGGTTCGGCGAACTCGAGCTACGGCAACCGGCCCACCGACCCGAACGCGCCGGACACGGACTCCGACGGCGTCCGGGACGCCGCCGAGATCACGGCCGGCACCGACCCCCGCGACGATGACACCGACGACGACGGGCTCACCGACGGCAGCGAGGCCGCCATCGGCACCGACCCGCTGAAACCTGACACCGACAACGACGGGCTCAAGGACGGCGAGGAGAAGTCGGGCGCCAGGAACACCGCCTTCGGCAACCAGCCCACCAACCCGCTGGACGACGACTCCGACAACGACAACCTCAAGGACGGCGAGGAGACCAGCGGCTCGCGCAACACCGCGCACGGCAGCCGGCCGACCGACCCCAACGACCCCGACACCGACAAGGGCGGGGTGATGGACGGCGCCGAGGTCCAGCGCGGCACCGACCCCCGGGACCCGGCCGACGACGTGACCACGCCCCCACCCCCGCCGCCGCCGACCCCCGAGGACAGCGACGGTGACGGCCTGCTCGACACCGTCGAGAAGTCCGGATCGGCCAACACCGAGTTCGGCAAGCAGCCGACCAACCCGCTCGACCCCGACACCGACGGTGACGGCCTCGGCGACGGCAAGGAGACCAGCGGCTCGGCCAACGGCGGCTTCGGCAGCCGGCCCACCGACCCCAACGACTCCGACACCGACGACGACGTCCTCACCGACGGCCAGGAGACCAGCGGGTCGGCCAACAGCGCCCACGGCAACCAGCCCAGCAACCCCCGCAACGCCGACACCGACAGCGGTGGCGTCCCCGACGGGGTGGAGGTCGGCAACGGCGCCGACCCGAACAACGCGGCAGACGACAGCGCGACGCCGGGTGACGCGGACGGCGACGGCCTGCTCGACACCGAGGAGACCAGCGGCTCGCTCAACGGGGCCTACGGCAACGCACCCACCGACCCCCACAACCCCGACTCCGACGGCGACAAGCTGCCCGACGGGGACGAGGTCACGGGCGCGCAGAACGGCGCCTTCGGCGGCCGCGCCACTGACCCGAACGACGCCGACAGCGACGACGACCTGCTCAGCGACGGACGTGAGGAGCTGTTCTCCGGGACCGACCCGCACGTCAAGGACACCGACAAGGACGGTCTCAGCGACGCCCTGGAGGTGGTCAAGTACAAGACCAACCCCCTCTCCGGTGACACCGACAAGGACGGCCTCGGTGACGCGATCGAGGTCCTCAAGCACAAGACCGACCCGCGACGCAGGGACACCGACCGCGACAAGCTCAGCGACAAGGTCGAGGTCACCGGCTCGGCGAACACGCGGTACGGACGCTGTGCGACCAACCCGCTGAAGGCGGACTCCGACCGCGACGGGCTCAAGGACCGGCGCGAGATCCGCAAGACCAAGACCAACCCCTGCAAGCGCAGCACCGACCGCGACAGCCTCGGTGACGGCCGCGAGGTCATCGGCGTCGGGTCCGACCCGCTGAAGGCCGACACCGACGGCGACGGCCTCAACGACGCCCGCGAGGTCAAGGTCCAGGGCGTCAAGAAGGGCACCGGCACCGACCCGCTCAAGCGCGACACCGACGGGGACAAGCTCAGCGACGGCGCCGAGGTCAAGAAGCACCGCACCAACCCGCGGTTCCGCGACACCGACCGCGACGGCGCCGACGACGGCCTCGAGGTACGCCGCGGCACCAACCCGCTCAACCCGCGGAGCCGCCCCCGGCGATGACGCGTCGACGACCCGGCGATGACGCCGGCGCCCCGTAGGCGATCCATCGCTGAACCCCTCGCAGCGGGCACGGACCTCCAGGTCCGTGCCCGCTGCGCTCGTTCATGGCCCGGCAATCTCGCGAACTTGGCACCCCGAGGTATTCGCGGTGCTACTTTCGTTGGGCTCCCCCGAGTCGCACCCCTCGCACTCGGCTCCCCCCCACCCCCGCAGGAGTCCCCCCATGTCCCTCACCCGACCCCTGGGTGTGGCGCTGTGTCTCTCGACTGCAGCGCTGTACTCGTTCGCCAGCATCCCCACGGCGCTGGCCGCGCCAGCGGCCCCCTCCGCGGGCGCAGTGCCGGCGCCGGTGTTCAGCTCCAGCACCAGCGCTGAGGCCCTGCACCTCACGGCCCTGCGCGCCAGCGTGGGGACCCTCGCCGACGTCGGCGTCAGCCAGACCTCGGGCGAGACCACCGGCAACCCGGGGACCGCGAAGGCCGCGGCCCGCAACCTCTCCCTCGCGCTCGGCGGGGAGATCCTGCCCGACATCTTGTCGGTGGCCAGCCAGAGCGCACCGCCCGACAACCCGGTCGGCGTGAGCGAGACCGCGATCCCCGGGGAGATCCCGGGGGTGCTCACCGTGGGCGTCTCGACGGCCCAGGCCCAGGCTCGCGTGGCCCCGGCCGACGGGTGCCTGCCCGCCAGCGAGGCCCTGAGCAGCTCCCGCGTCTCGACCGCCGACGTGGCCCTGCTGCCCGTCCCCGGCGTCGGCACGCTGCTGGAGCTGCCCGACACCGTCTCGACCTCCCAGAACACCAAGCTCGTCCCCAACCCCGCCCGTACCGCCAGCGACGGCCGCGACGTCGTGGCCACCACCCGCGGCTCGGCCGTCGACCTGCGGCTCTTCGGTGACCAGCTCAAGGTCCAGGTCGTCACCGCTCCGCTGCTCAGCGTGCGCGCCACCGGCACACCGACCGGGTCGGCGGTCAGCTACAACGCCCCCGTCGTCACCGTCAGCGGCAACGGCCAGGAGGCCACCCTCCCCGCCGACGGCAGCCCGATCGACTTCGCCGCCCCCGACAACCCCCTGCTGGTCGCCTCCCTCTCCGCCGGCCAGCTCAAGGACCAGAGCATCGCCGCCAACGGCACCAGCGCCACCGCCAGCGCCACCGTCCTGCACGTCGACATCACCCTCGGCGGGGCGGTGACCCTCGTGGACGCCGACCTCTTCCCGATGACCGCCACGGCGACCGCCCCCGAGAAGGGGATCAACTGCCTGCCCGTCGACGGCGACTCCGACGGCGACGGCCTGCTGGACAGCGAGGAGAAGTCCGGCTCGCGCAACACCAAGTACGGCAACAAGCCGACCAACCACCTCAACCCCGACACCGACGGCGACGGCCTGCGTGACGGTGACGAGCTGGCCAAGGACACCGACCCCAACAACCCCGACACCGACGGCGACGGGCTCAAGGACGGCCCCGAGGTCACCGGCTCGGCCAACGGCGCCTTCGGCAACGAGCCCACGGGCCCGCTGGACCCCGACTCCGACAACGACGGGCTCACCGACGGCCAGGAGACCAGTGGCTCGGCCAACGGCTCGCACCGCAACGAGCCCAGCAACCCCAACGACCCGGACACCGACGACGGCGGGATCACCGACAGCCGCGAGTCCGTCGACGGCACCGACCCGAACGACAAGGCCGACGACCGGACCAACGGCCGCCTCGACAGCGACGGCGACCGCCTCTACGACGACGAGGAGATCATCGGCTCGGCCAACGGCGCCTACGGCAACGAGACCACCGACCCGCAGGACGCCGACTCCGACGACGACGGGCTCGACGACGGCGAGGAGGTCGCCCGCGGCACCGACCCGAACGACGCCGACACCGACGACGACGGACTCAGCGACGGTGAGGAGATCAGCGGCTCGAAGAACACCGCCTTCGGCAACCAGCGCACCGACCCGCTCGACACCGACTCCGACAACGACCTGCTCACCGACAAGGAGGAGACCAGCGGCTCGCGGAACACCGCCCACGGCAACCGGGCGACCGACCCCAACGACCCCGACACCGACGACGGCGGCGTGATGGACGGCACCGAGGTCCAGCGCGGCAAGGACCCCCGCAACCCGGCCGACGACGTCGACGGCCCGACCCCGGGCGACAGCGACGGTGACGGCCTGCTCGACACCGACGAGAACAGCGGCGCGCTCAACACCGCGTACGGCAACGAGCCGACCAACCCGCTCGACCCCGACACCGACGGCGACGAGCTGCCCGACGGCGAGGAGGTCTCCGGCGCGGCCAACAGTGCCTACGCGAGCAGGGCGACCGACCCGAACGACGCCGACAGCGACGACGACCTGCTCACCGACGGGCGCGAGGTCTTCTTCTCCGGCACCGACCCGCACGTCAAGGACACCGACAAGGACCGTCTCAGCGACGCCCACGAGGTGGTCAAGTACAAGACCAACCCCCTCTCCGGCGACACCGACAAGGACGGCCTCGGCGACGCGGTCGAGGTGCTGAAGTACAAGACCGACCCCCGTCGTGCCGACTCCGACCGCGACAAGCTCAGCGACAAGGTCGAGGTCACCGGCTCCGCGAACACCCGCTACGGACGCTGCGCCACCAACCCCCTCAAGGCGGACACCGACCGCGACGGGCTCAAGGACCGGCGCGAGATCCGTCGGACCAAGACCAACCCCTGCGAGCGCAGCACCGACCGCGACAGCCTCGGTGACGGCCGCGAGGTCATCGGCGTCGGGTCCGACCCGCTCAAGGCCGACACCGACGGCGACGGTCTCAACGACGCCCGTGAGGTCAAGGTCAAGGGCCGCAAGGGCACCGGCACCGACCCGCTGAAGGCCGACTCCGACGGCGACAAGCTCAGCGACGGCGCCGAGGTCAAGAAGCACCGCACCAACCCGAAGTTCCCCGACACCGACCGCGACGGGGCCGACGACGGTCTCGAGGTACGCCGCGGCACCAACCCGCTGAACCCGCGGAGCCGTCCCCGGCGCTGATCAGCGCTGAGCAAACCCCCACGGAGCGGGCACGGACCACCAGGTCCGTGCCCGCTTCGCTGTGCCGGGTCGGCGCGGGCCGCCGGTGGCTGAGCCACCGTTTCCGCGCCGTCGTACGTGGCTGACCCACCGCCCCGGGGGAGACCGTCGGGCCGCCGGTGGCTGAGCCACCGTTTCCGCGCCGTCGTACGTGGCTGACCCACCGCCACCGCCGGGGGCGTCGGTTTGGGACCACACCGCACTCCACCCCGGCCGGGGACCACCGCACGGTCGGTCCCCACCCCCGCTGGAACCGCTCCGAAATGGCCACAGGGCCGGCCACCTCGCGGTGACCGGCCCTGTGCTGTCTGCTACGTGCTGCGTACGTCGCGCCGAGGGAGAGGCTCCCTGGGTCAGCTGGCGCCGCCGGTGAGCTTCTCGCGGAGCGCCTGGAGCGCCTCGTCGGAGGCCAGCGAACCGCCGCCACCGCCGCTGCTGCTGCCGCCACCGTCAGCGCTGCCGCCGTCGGTCTCGGTGTCGACGTCGTCGCCGCCGGAGGAGTACGAGGTGGCCTCGCCCGCCTCGGCCTCGGCCTGCTTGGCCTCGGCCTGCTGCTTGACGTGGGCCTCCCAGCGAGCGTGCGCCTTGGCGTACTGCTCCTCCCACACCGCGCGCTGGTCGTCGAAGCCCTCGAGCCACTCGCCCGTCTCGGGGTCGAAGCCGTCGGGGTAGACGTAGTTGCCCTGCTCGTCGTAGGTCGCCGCCATGCCGTAGAGCGTGGGGTCGAACTCGTCGACGTCGGAGGCCGCGGGGTTCTCGTTGGCCTGCTTGAGCGAGAGCGAGATCCGGCGACGCTCGAGGTCGATGTCGATGATCTTGACCATGACGTCGTCGTTGACCTGGACGACCTGCTCGGGGATCTCCACGTGGCGCTCGGCCAGCTCGGAGATGTGCACCAGGCCCTCGATGCCGTCCTCGACGCGGACGAAGGAGCCGAACGGCACCAGCTTGGTGACCTTGCCGGGCACGATCTGCCCGATCTGGTGGGTCCGGGCGAAGTGCTGCCACGGGTCTTCCTGCGTCGCCTTGAGCGAGAGGGACACGCGCTCGCGGTCCATGTCGACGTCGAGCACCTCGACGGTGACCTCGTCGCCGACGGTGACGACCTCGGACGGGTGGTCGATGTGCTTCCAGGACAGCTCGGAGACGTGCACCAGGCCGTCGACGCCACCGAGGTCCACGAACGCACCGAAGTTGACGATGGAGGACACGACACCCTTGCGGATCTGGCCCTTCTGGAGCTGGGTGAGGAAGCCGTGGCGGACCTCGGACTGGGTCTGCTCCAGCCAGGCGCGGCGCGACAGGACCACGTTGTTGCGGTTCTTGTCGAGCTCGATGATCTTCGCCTCGAGGACCTGGCCGACGTACGGCTGCAGGTCGCGGACGCGACGCATCTCCACCAGCGAGGCGGGCAGGAAGCCGCGCAGGCCGATGTCGATGATGAGGCCGCCCTTGACGACCTCGATGACGGTGCCCTCGACGACGCCGTCCTCTTCCTTGACCTGCTCGATGGTGCCCCAGGCGCGCTCGTACTGGGCGCGCTTCTTGGACAGGATCAGCCGGCCTTCCTTGTCCTCCTTCTGGAGAACGAGGGCCTCGACCTTGTCACCGACCGCCACGACCTCGTTGGGGTCGACGTCGTGCTTGATCGACAGCTCGCGCGAGGGGATGACGCCCTCGGTCTTGTAGCCGATGTCGAGCAGGACCTCGTCGCGGTCCACCTTCACGATGGTGCCTTCGACGATGTCGCCATCGTTGAAGTACTTGATGGTCGCGTCGATCGCGGCGAGGAAGTCCTCTTCGGACCCGATGTCGTTGATCGCGATCTGAGGCGCGTCGTAGTCGGGGAGAGGCATCATGGTACTCGTCATAAGGGAGGTGATTCCTTGGTGGGCAGAAGTTGTACGGGCACGCCTGAAGCCAGGTTTTCACTACCGGTGGAGAGTCCCCTCCCCCCACGAACGGGGGTGGGTTGATAGCGAGCGAGGATCCGCTCCGTATGGAACCCAGGCAGACCGCAGGCGCAACAGTGGACTTTACGCCTGCGCGCTCGGCGGAGTCCAACCGGCGTCGCCTGCCCGCGCGATGCCGAGCAGCAGGTCGTGGGCCCGCGACGCCACCGGATCCGCCTCCCGCCGGCCGGCCAGCTCCACCAGGGCCCACAGGTCAGCGGCGCGAGCCAGCCGCAGCAGCCGCTCCGGGTCACCGCCGAGCCGCGCGGTGTAGCCCGCCAGCACGCCCCCGACGTACGCCGGGGCCCGGTCGAGGCGCAGCAGGTTGCCGAGGTCGGTGGCCGGGTGCCCGGCGTGGGCGTACTCCCAGTCCAGCACCCCGGTGACCTCCAGCGACACGGGGTCGAGCAGCAGGTTCTTGGGGTTGAGGTCGCTGTGCACCAGGCAGCGCCGGTCGACGGTGTCGAGCAGGTCCTGCGCGTCCTCGGCCACCTCGGCCAGCGCCTCGAGGTCGCGCTGCTCCCAGTGACCCAGCGCCGCACGATGGGCCTCGACCCACGCCGTCAGGTCCTCGGGGCCGTCGAACGCCCCGATCCGCAGGTCGCCGTCGACGAACGGCCCCGCCCCCAGGACGGGCATCCCGCCGAGGCGACCGGCCACGTCACCCACCGACCGGCCCATCCGCTCGGCGTCGCCCGCGTCCAGGCGCTCCAGCAGCAGGTCACCCCGCTCCCCCGGCAGGTACGTCGTCACGAGCAGGCCGGGCTCGTCGCTGGCCGGCCTCGTGGGGCGGACCTCCACGACCTCGGCGACCGGCAGCAGCCCGCGCACGAGGCGCAGCAGCGCCGCGTCGACCTCGGGCGCCCGCTCACCGCGCGCGCCGCCCGAGCCGGGCGGGTAGATCCGCACCACCTGCCGCTCGCCCGCGGTCTGCGCCAGGAACGTCTGGCCGGACCACCCACCGGGCAGCGGGGTCAGGGACGCGACCCCCAGCAACGACTCCACGGCACCGATGCTGTCACGACTAGTTCGCCCGCAGGTCTTCTCCTGGAGGGCTTCGGCGTATTGACTGCCTCTCATGTCTCGGATCACTCGGAAGTCCCGCGCGCCCCGACGCGCCGGCATCGCCCTGACCGCGCTCGTCGCGGCGACCCTCTCCTCCACGCTCGTGGCGGGCACCCTCCTGGTGGGTGGCGCCGCGGCCGCGGCCCCCGAACGGGCCGACCGCCCCACCCCACCCCCGCGCGCCGACGCGCTGGTGATCGGCCACCGCGGCGCCAGCGGCCACCGCCCCGAGCACACGCTCGCGGCGTACCGCCTGGCGATCCGGCAGTGCGCCGACTTCATCGAGCCCGACCTGGTCTCCACCAGTGACGGCGTTCTGGTGGCTCGGCACGAGCCCGAGATCGGTGGCACGACCGACGTGGCCGACCACCCCGAGTTCGCCGACCGGCGCACGACCAAGCAGCTCGACGGTGCGGCGGTCACCGGATGGTTCACCGAGGACTTCACCTACGCCGAGCTGCGCACCCTGCGCGCCAAGGAGCGGATCCCGGAGACCCGGCCCGCCAACACCCGCTACGACGGGCGCTTCCCCGTGCCGACGTTCGACCAGGTGCTCGACCTCGCGCGCAGCAAGCGCACCTGCGACGGCCACCCGGTCGGGGTCTACCCCGAGACCAAGCACCCGACGTACTTCGACCAGGCCGGTCTCTCCCTGGAGGAGCCGATGCTGGCGTCGCTGGCCGCCCACGGCCTCGCGGACGCCGACGACGAGGTGTTCATCCAGAGCTTCGAGACCACGAACCTGCGCGAGCTCGACCGGGTCACCGACCTGCCGCTGGTGCAGCTCACCGGCTGCTCGGGCGCGCCCTACGACCTGGTCGTGGCCGGCGACAGGCGCACCTACGCCGACCTGGTCACCCGCAAGGGCCTGCGTGGCGTCAGCCGCTACGCCGACGGGGTCGGGCCCTGCAAGGACCAGGTGATCCCGCGCGACGACCGGGACCGGCTGCTGCGTCCCACCAAGCTCGTCCGCAACGCCCACCGCTACGGGCTGGTCGTGCACCCCTACACGTTCCGCCGCGAGAACCAGTTCCTGCCGAGGGAGTTCCGCAGCAGCAAGGACCCGAACGCACCCGGCGACCTGGTCGGCGAGATCCGGGTCTTCCTGGAGGCCGGCATCGACGGCTTCTTCACCGACAACCCCGGCATCGGGGTGCGCGCGGTCTCCTGACCGACCCGCCGCCTGGACGCAGCACCGCCCCGGGGAAGGACTCCCCGGGGCGGTGACCTACGTGGTGCGGGTCAGAGCGTCAGCCGCCGGCGGATCCCGAAGGCTCCGAGGCCGGCCCCCATCACGAACAGGGCTCCGAGACCGCGCGCCCAGTTGCGTGAGCCCTCGCCGTCGGCGCCCTCGATCTCGAACGAGTACGCCGTCAGGCCCATCGCCTGCGCGGGGGCGCCGTACGCCATCTTCTCGGCGTCGGCCCGCTCCGAGCCGGCCTCGATGACGGCGTAGAGCCGGCCGTAGTCCTGCGCGGTAGCCGTGCCGGCGTCGACCAGCTGCGACATGCCCTCCGTGGAGAGCCGCTCAGCACCGTCCTCGAGCGCAGGAGCGCCCTCGGCGGCCTGGTCGAGACCCTCGGCGAGCCGACCGGAGCCGTCGGCCGCGTCGCCGAGCCCGCTGGCGAGCTCGTCGGCGCCTGCCGCCAGGCGACCGGAGCCGTCGGCGGCCGTGCCCGTGCCGGCGGCGAGGTCACCCGCGCCGGCCGCCAGCTCACCCGTGCCGGCGTCGAGGTCGCCCGCACCAGCGGCGAGGTCACCTGCGCCGGCGTCGAGGGCCCCCAGGCCGTCGACCAGGTCCACCGATCCGCCGGCAGCCGTGTCGGCGCCGTTGGAGAGCCGGAGCACACCGTCGATCGCGTCGGCCAGCCCGGCCTCGAGCTCGTCCAGGCCGTCGCGCACCTGCTGCGCACCGGCCTTGAGCCGCACTGCACCCGCCTCGGCCCGGGTCGCCCCGGCAGCAGCCTCGTCGAGACCAGCCGTGAGCTGTCCGGCTCCCGGGATCAGCTGGGCGTCGAGCGCGGTGAGCGCCTGGGTGAGTCCACCGGAGACCTGCTGCAGCCCGACGTTGCCGCGAGCCAGGGCGGCCTTGTTGCCGCCGACCTGACCGATGACCTGGTCGAGCGCGCCCTTGCAGATCGGTCCGCAGTCGGTGCCCTTGACCTGGGTCAACCCGCCGATCAGCTGGTCGAGGGACCCACCCGGCCGGACGGCGGCGTCGAGCCCCGCCTGGACGTCGTCGACACCGCCACGGGCGGCCACGAGGCCCGGGGTGGCGGCGCTGCCGTCGCCCCGGAGCTGACGCAGGCCTCCGCCCAGAGTGGTCGAGCCGGCGGACAGGGCATCCAGGCCGGTCTGCAGCCGTTGGAGCCCGTTGAGCAGGGTGTCCTCGCTGGCCTCGGTGCCGAAGCCGGCGATGATCTGGTCCACGCCGGCCTGCAGCGCGTCGATGCCCGCACCGGCGGCGGGAAGCCCCTCGGTCGAGTCGCCGAGCTGGCTCAGCCCGCTGCTGATCTGGCCCAGGCCGTCCGACAGCTTCCTGCCTCCGGCCAGCGCACTCGACGTGCCGTCGGAGAGCCGTCCGGCTCCGTCGCGGAGCTGGCCCGCGCCGGCGTCGAGCCGGCCGGCGCCGTCCCTCAACCTGCCGGCACCGGAGTCGATCTCGCCGAGTCCCGCGTCGAGCGCACCCGCGCCCGTCGCGAGCTCCGCGGCGCCCGGCGCCGCCTTGCCGACGAGACCGGCCTGGAGCTCGTCGGCTCCCTCACTGAGCTGGATCAGTCCGGCCAGCAGGTCCCCGGCACCGTCACGGAGACGGAGCAGGTTCGCGTCGATCTCCGTGGCCCCGGCGACCAGGAGCTCACCGGTCTGCGAGCCGCCCTCGTAGCTCTCCCCGGCCGTCTTGAAGCTCGGGCTCTCGAGCGGGTTCACCGGCAAGGCCGTGATGGACGACGAGGGGACGACCCCGTCCTCGATCTCCGCGGTGTAGCCGAAGGTGGCCGTGTCGGACCCCACCGGCGGGAAGAGCGTCATCGTGAACGACAGCTTCGTGCCGCCCTTGCCGTCGCCCGCGAGGTTCGCCGAGCTGGACCGCACGTCGGTGAAGTTGTCGGGAGCCGTCGTGGTCAGCGATCCGACCATCGGGATCGGCACCTCGGCGGTCTCGGTGACCGTGCCACCGGCACCGTCGGTGAAGGTGATCTCGCGAGCGGCGGAGGTGACGTTGGTGACCGTGTACGTCACCTCGAGGGACCCGGCGGCTCCGACGACGTCTCCCGGCTCCACCTCCTCGCCGTCGAGCAGGTAGGCCACGCTGACCTCGAGCGGCAGGTCGCGGGTGTAGGTGCTGACCGAGCGCAGGCGCTGGCTCCCGTCGACGTCGACCGTGGTCGTCTGCACGCCGTCGGACACGTCGTACCCGCCGAACCCGTCGAGGTTGCGCAGGTCGGACTCCTCCACCGGGTTCTCCACGGTGACCGAGCCCTCGCCGGTCAGGCTGAGCTGCTCGTAGACCCGGGCGCTCTCGACCGATCCGACGGACGAGAGGTAGGCCTTCACGGTCTCGGTGTTGACCACGTCGACGTCGCCGTCGGCCGGTCTCGGGGCAGCGACGGCGGACGAGGCACCGAGCAGGAGGAGCGAGGCCAGCGACCCGGCCCCGACCTTGAGGGACCTGGCGCGTGCTGCGCGAGCAAGAGGGGCGTTCACTGGACGGGCTCCATCATCTGGTTCAGGTCGGTGTCGTCGTCGCGGGTCGTGGGTGCGCCCGGGGTGGCTCGGTGACCGTGCTCGGCACGGTCCCGCGAGACCAGACCACCGACCACGAACCCGACGGCCACGCTCAGCAGCAGGCTGGTGCCGGCGCTGAGAGAGGTGGCGAAGATCTCGGTGGGCGCTGCGACGTAGGCGAGCTCGTAGGCACCGGCCAGGCCGGCGGTCCCCAGCAGGACGGCCCACAAGGGCAGTCGTCCGGCACTCGCGGCGACCGCGACGGCACAGAGCAGGACGACGATCCCCACCGCGACCGCGCGACCGCTGGTGGTGTCGGGCAGCAGCCCGGCGCGGACGAAGTAGCCGAGCAGAGCGGCCACGAAGCCGGCCAGGAATCCGGCGAGCCGGCGACCGGGGGTGGTGTCGGGGACGAGCGCGACCGCGGCGCCGAGCGCCAGGCCGAGCAGCACGACGGACTCGAGACCGAGGTCGAGCCCCTCGCCGAGCAGCGTCACGACGACCGCCGCGAGTGCCAGGCCGAGCCCGGCGGACAGAGTTCTGAGCATGACGAAGACATCCCCTCCCAAGGATTCCGCTCGGACCCTCCCGGCCGAGCGACGCGCACCCCTATGTGCTAGGCGCGCTGGGCGGAACTTACTAGACGGTAGGGTCGGACGCGGAATCCGCGACGACGACTAGAGTCCTCCGCGTGGAGACCCCGTGGCCTCACCCCCCGGTGCACGTCGACCGGCGCGCGGTCGACGAGGCGGAGTCGCGACGCGCCAACGGCCCGGACTGGGACCGCTACGCCGACGAGTACCAGGCCACCCATGGTGAGTTCCTCGGGGACGCCGGCTTCGTGTGGGGTCCGGAGGGACTCACCGAGGCGGAGGCCGGCGTGCTCGGCCCGGTCGCCGACCGCGACGTGCTGGAGCTCGGCTCCGGCGCCGGTCAGTGCTCCCGCTGGGTGCGCAGCCAAGGAGGCCGTGCCTACGGGCTCGACCTCTCGCTCCGCCAGCTCCAGCACTCGCGGCGTCTCGACGCAGCCACGGGCATCCCGGTCCCCTCGGTGCTCGCCACCGCCACCCAGCTGCCGTTCCGCGACCGCTCGTTCGACGTGGTGTTCTGCTCCTTCGGCGCGCTGCAGTTCGTCAGCGACATCGCCGACGCCGTCGGCGAGACCGAGCGGGTGCTGCGCGACGGCGGCCGGTTCGCCTTCTCGATCACCCACCCGACCCGCTGGATGTTCCCCGACGACCCGTCCGAGGCCGGGCTGGTCGCCTCGCAGTCCTACTGGGACCGCACGCCGTACGTCGAGACCGATCCGCAGACCGGCGTCGTCTCCTACGTCGAGCACCACCGCACCCTGGGCGACTGGGTCACCCTGCTGGCCACGGCCGGCTTCTCGATCACCGACCTGGTGGAGCCGCAGTGGCCCGAGAGCCACGACCGGGTGTGGGGCGGCTGGTCGCGAGCGCGCGGACGACTGACCCCCGGCACGGCGATCTTCGCCGCGGACCTCACACGTCGTCCGTGATCCGGCTCGTGCGCCCCCACTAGAGTCTGGGCGTGACCGACCAGCACCCGCGGGGCAGCGACGGCCCCCGCAGGTGGGCGTCCGGCCTGCTCCGCGACAGCGGGGTCATCGCGCTGGCCATCGTGGTCATGAACGTGTCGACCTACGCCTTCCAGATGGCCGCCGCGCGCATCCTGGGTCCCGAGCAGTACGGCGGCGTCGCCGGCCTGATGGCGCTGCTCATGGTCGTCGGCGTCGTCCAGCTCGGCCTCCAGGCGACCTGCGCCCGGAGGATCTCGGCCAACCCCGAGCACGTCGCCCAGATCGAGCGCGTGATGCTGGGGGTGACCTACCGCGCGGCCTGGGCCACAGGACTGCTCCTGCTGGTGCTCTCGCCGGTCGTCTGGAAGGTCCTGCGGCTCGACAGCATCATCCCGGCCCTGCTCGTCGCCGTGGCGGCCGTGCCGTTGACGATCATGGGTGGTCAGGCCGGTGTCCTCCAGGGTGAGCGTCGGTGGGCGCCCCTGGCCCTGCTCTACCTCGCCATGGGGGTGCCGCGCCTGGTGGTGGGGGCGACCGCGATCGCTGTCCGCCCCACCGAGGGGGCCGCGATGCTCGGAGTCGCGGTCGCGCTGTTCGCTCCGGTCGCCGTGGGCTGGTGGGCGCTGCGTCGTCCCCGCGGACCCGGCGAGGTCTCCGCCGACAACGCCGTGCGACCGGTCCTGCGCGAGACCTTCCACGCCTCCATCGCCCTGCTGGCCTTCTTCGTGCTCTCCAACGCCGACATCGTGGTCGCCCGCAACGTGCTGGGGTTCCGCGAGGCCGGCCTCTACGCCGGCGGCCTGATCCTCACCAAGGCTGTCCTGTTCCTGCCGCAGTTCGTGGTGGTCGTCGCCTTCCCGGCGCTGTCGACCGTCTCCGAGCGCCGGCGCGCCCTGGTGCGCAGTCTCGGACTGGTCGCCTTCCTCGGGGTCTGCGCGGTGGCCGGCTCGGTCGTGCTCGCAGACCTGGCCGTCGTCTTCATCGGCGGCGACCAGTACGCCGGCGTCCAGGACCAGCTCTGGATGTTCGCGGTCCTCGGCACCCTGCTGTCCGCGCTGCAGCTCTTGACCTACTCGGTGCTGGCCCGGCGGGACACCCGCACCGGCTACCTGGTCTGGTTGTGCGTGGCGGCGCTGCTCGGCCTGTCCCTGGTCGTCGACAGCCTGACCTCGCTCGTGCTGACGGTGGTCGCCATCGACACGGCGTTGCTCATCGCGCTGCTCGCGGTCAGCCTGCGCCACATGAACGACGACCCCACCGCCGCGCCGGCCGACGAGGTCGACCAGCCGCAGCGCTCCTGAGCACCACCTGGCCGCCCGGTGCGGGCTGCGTCAGTGGGCGGCCTCGTGCCAGCTGAGACCCGTGCCGACGGAGACGTCGAGCGGGACGAGGAGATCGGCGGCGCCGCCCATCTCGCGGCGGACCAGCGCGTCGAGCCGCTCCGACTCGCCCTCGGCGACCTCGAAGACGAGCTCGTCGTGGACCTGGAGCAGCATCCGGGAGGCGAGGCCCTCCTCGGCCAGCGCCCGGTCGACGCGGAGCATGGCGATCTTGATCAGGTCGGCCGCGGAGCCCTGGATGGGGGCGTTGAGCGCCATCCGCTCGGCCATCTCGCGGCGCTGGCGGTTGTCGCTGGTCAGGTCGGGCAGGTAGCGACGACGTCCGCGGATGGTCTCGGTGTAGCCGGACTTGCGCGCCTCGTCGACGACGCCGCCGAGGTAGTCGCGGATGCCGCCGAAGGTCTCGAAGTACTCCTCCATCAGCCCGCGCGCCTCGGCCGGCTCGATGCCGAGCTGCTGGCCCAGCCCGAACGCGGACAGGCCGTAGGCGAGGCCGTAGTTCATCGCCTTGATCTTGGCGCGCATCTCGATCGTGACGGTCTCGGCCGGCACGTCGAAGACCCGGGCCGCGGTGATGGAGTGGAAGTCGCTGCCGGACCGGAAGGCCTCGATGAGCAGGTCGTCCTGCGAGAGGTGGGCCATGATCCGCATCTCGATCTGGCTGTAGTCGGCCGTGAGCAGGCACTCGTAGCCGGCGCCGACCACGAACCCCTCGCGGATGCGCCGCCCCTCCTCGGTGCGGATCGGGATGTTCTGGAGGTTGGGGTCGGTGCTGGAGAGTCGGCCGGTCGCCGCGATCAGCTGGTTGAACGTGGTGTGGATGCGCCCGTCGGGGGCCACGGTCTTGAGCAGTCCCTCGATGGTCTGGCGCAGCCGGGACACGTCGCGGTGGCGCAGCAGGTGGAGCAGGAACGGGTGCTCGGTCTTGACGTGGAGCGCCGCCAGCGCGTCGGCGTCGGTGGTGTAGCCGGTCTTGGTGCGCTTGGTCTTGGGCATCTCCAGCTCGTCGAAGAGCACGGTCTGCAGCTGCTTGGGCGACCCGAGGTTGATCTCCTTGCCGATCACCGCGAAGGCCTGGTCGGCCGCCTGCTTCACCTCCGTGGCGAAGTGGGCCTCGAGCGCGGCCAGGTGGTCGGCGTCGACGGCGATGCCGGTCTGCTCCATCGTCTGCAGGACGGGGATGAGCGGCAGCTCGACCTCGGCCAGCAGCCGGTCGCCGCCGTGCTCCGCCACCGCTCCGTCGAGCGCCTCGGCGAGGTCGAGGACGGCCCGGGCGTGCAGCATCGCGGTGGCCGCGACGTCGGCGCCCTCGTCGAAGAGCTGGCCCTGGTCGCCGTCGCCGGTGTCCTGCTTGAGCTCGCGCTTGAGGTAGCGCAGCGTGAGGTCGGCCAGGTCGTAGGAGCGCTGGTCGGGGCGCACGAGGTAGGCCGCGAGCGCGGTGTCGCTCTGCACACCCGCGAGCGACCAGCCGTGCGCGGCCAGCGCCAGCGCCGGTCCCTTGGCGTCGTGGAGCACCTTCGGTCGGGCCGCGTCGGCGAGCCAGTCGCCCAGGGCCGCGTCGTCGTCGGGGCTCAGCGCCGCGGCGTCGACGTACGCCGCCTCGCCGGTCGCGGTGGCCAGGGCCAGGCCGTCGACCCGACCCGTGCCGGCTCCCCACTCGCCCCGCACGAGCACCCCGACGGTGGTCTCGCCGAGCGCGTCGAGCCACGCCCGCACCTCGCCCTCGCCCAGCACCGCGCCGGCCAGCTCGAAGCCGCCCTCCTCGATCGCCTCGACCGAGGTGAGGGAGTCGAAGAGCCGGGTGCGCAGGACCTGGAACTCCAGGCTGTCGAAGAGGTCGTGGACCTGCTGCCGGTCCCAGGGCCGCTTGGCCAGGTCGGCCGGGCCCAGCTCGAGCTCGAGGTCGGTGACCAGCGCGTTGAGGCGCCGGTTGCGGAGCACGTCACCGAGGTGGGCGCGCAGCGCCTCGCCCTTCTTGCCGGTGATCTGGTCGGCGTGGGTGATGACGTTGTCGAGGCCGTCGTAGGTGTTGATCCACTTCGCGGCGTAGCCGGGCCCGACCCCGGGGATGCCCGGCAGGTTGTCGGAGGTCTCCCCCACCAGCGCCGCGAGCTCGGGGTAGCGCGCGGGGGGCACGCCGTACTTCGTCTCCACCGCCTCGGGCGTCATGCGAGCCAGGTCGGAGACCCCCCGCATGGGGTAGAGCACCGTGGAGCGCTCGGTGACCAGCTGGAGCGAGTCGCGGTCGCCGGTGAGGATCAGCACGTCGTCGATGCCCGACCCGTCGGCCAGCGCCCGGGTGACCAGGGTGGCGATGATGTCGTCGGCCTCGAAGCCGTCCTTCTTCAGGAAGGGGATGTTCAGCGCGTCGAGGACCTCCTCGATCAGCGAGACCTGGCCCTTGAACTCCGTGGGCGAGGCCGACCGGTTGGCCTTGTAGTCGGCGTACTCCTCGGCGCGGAAGGTCTGGCGGGAGACGTCGAAGGCCACCCCGACGTGGGTGGGCTCCTCGTCGCGCAGCACGTTGATCAGCATCGAGGTGAACCCGAAGACCGCGTTGGTGTGCTGGCCGGTGGTGGTGGAGAAGTTCTCCACCGGGAGCGCGAAGAACGCGCGGTAGGCCAGGGAGTGTCCGTCGAGGAGGAGCAGGCGGGTCTTCGGCACGGCGCGACTCTATCCGCCGCCACCGACGCCGCGTCCGGTCGGTAACTTGGCCCCATGAGCGAGCAGACCACGTCCGGGACCTCCGTCGACATCGAGGAGTTCCTCGAGCAGATGCCGATGGGGGCTCTCAACGAGAAGATGGGGATCGAGCTGCTCGAGGTGTCCCCCGAGCGGATCGTCGGGACGATGCCGGTGGAGGGCAACACCCAGCCCTACGGCCTGCTCCACGGCGGCGCCTCGGTCGTGCTGGCCGAGAGCCTCGGGTCGGTCGGCTCGGCCCTGCACGCCCACGGGATGGGCAGGATCGCGGTCGGGGTCGACATCAACGCCACCCACCACCGCGCGGCCACCTCCGGGACCGTGACCGGCGTGGCCACCCCGCTCAACCTCGGTCGGTCCATGGCGTCCTTCGACGTCGTGATCACCGACGAGCGCGGCAAGCGGGTGTGCACCTCGCGCATCACGTGCGCGCTGATCGCAGCCGAGCCGGAGGGCCGGACAGCGCCTGCCTGAGCCGCTCCGCGCGGCTAGGTCAGGGCTGGGTGGGCACGGGCGCGGTCGAGCCCTCCGGCGTCTCGGCGGTCTGGCCGGGCGCCCCCTCCACGGGGCGCTCCTGCGACCGCTGGGCCCGCCGCAGCGACCTGCGCACCGCCAGTACGCGGGTGACCTGGCTCTGGCGTCCCCCGTGGGTCGACGTGGACGGTCGCTGGGCGGCCAGCTTGGCCCGGACCACCGCGGTGGGCGCGATCCGCATGGTGGCGTGGGGACCCAGCGCCAGGCGGGCCATGAAGCGGTTGGCGTCGCGCGAGGCCACGACGGCCGCCGAGACGACGTGGTCGATGTCGAGCTCCTCGGCGAAGGAGACGGCCGCGTCCATCAGGGCGCGGCCGATGCCGCGGCGCCGGAAGGCCTCGAAGACGTGCGGGGAGATGATCTGCACGGTGGGCTCGAGGTTGAGCGGCGTGAGCGTCGCGACCTTGAGCAGCACGGCCCCGGCCGGCTCGCCGTCGTACTCGGCCACGACCAGGCGGGTGCGGGGGTCCGACCCGGCGGCAGCGACCACCTGCTCGAGGTCGCGCACCTGCTGCTCGTGGTCGACCCGGCGCAGGGCCTCGGCCCACAGCACCGCCAGGACCGGCGCGTCCGCGGGCACGGCCGTGCGCAGCGACACCAACGAGCGGCTCATCGGCCACCGCCTTCCAGGAGAGGGGGGAGCGCGGGCCGTTGAATGGTTGACCACGCGCCGCCGAGACTACGCTCGGCGGGCCCCGCTGTCAGCAGAGGGTGCACAGGGCCTCCCACCAGTTGCTGCGCCGCCACCTGACCACCACCTGACCGACCCCTGACCCGCCCCTGAACCGCCCCTGAACCGCTCGGAGGAGCTCGTGATCCCAGGCATCGGGACCGCCGTCAACGTCGCGACGGTGCTCCTCGGCTCGCTCGCGGGTCGGTTGCTCGGCCACCGGCTGCCGGTCCGTACCCGCGACCTCGTGACCGACGCCCTGGGGCTGACCACCCTGCTGATCGCCGCCACCTCGGCGATGGCGGTCCTCGACCCGGACCTGGTCGACGTGGTCGGCAGCAGCGCTCCGTTGTTGATCGTCCTCGGGTCGGTGGTGCTCGGCGGGGTCGTGGGGTCGCTCCTGCGCCTCGAGCAACGGGTCGAGTCGGTCGGCGGGTGGCTCCAGCGACGACTGGCCGGCGACACGGACTCGGTGGAGCGGCAGCGCTTCATCGAGGGGTTCGTCGTCGCCTCGCTCGTCTTCTGCACCGGACCTCTCACGATCCTGGGGTCCCTCAACGACGGGCTGGGCAACGGCGCCGATCAGCTGTTCCTCAAGGCGACCCTCGACGGCTTCGCGGCGATGGCGTTCGCCGCCGCCTTCGGGTGGGGGGTCGCGGCCAGTGCCGTCACGATCGTCGTCGTGCAGGGGTCGCTGACCGTCCTCGGCGTCGTCCTGGGCGACGTCCTGCCCGCCGCCGACCTCGCTGCGGTGACGGCGGTGGGAGGTCTGCTCCTGGTCGGTGTCGCGCTGCGGCTGCTGCGGATCCGCGAGGTCGCCGTCGCCGACCTGCTGCCCGCGTTGCTGGTGGCCCCGGTGCTGGTCCAGGTCGCGGCCGGGATCCGTTGACGTAACGGTTCGCTAACGAGAGGGTTCGGTGCCACCGATGTCCTCCCGGACGCCCTACCGTGACAGGGCTCACGCCCTGCCTCGAGGCCGGACGCGGCTGAAGTCCACCCAACGCGACACAGAAAGGTTCACCAGGTGAATCGATCCACGACAGCCTCCTGGGTCAAGATGATGGCCGGCGCAGCCGCCCTCTCCCTGACCCTCGCCGCCTGCGGCTCCGACGACCCCGACGACTCGGCTGCTCCGCAGGCCGAGGACTCCTCCTCAGCTCCCTCGGAGGACAGCGGCGGCGAAGTCACCAACGACGAGTGCACCGGTGGGAGCACCAGCGAGGACTCCTACAAGGTCGGCGCGATCCTGCCGATCACCGGCAACCTTGCCTTCCTGGGCCCGCCCGAGATCGCGGGCACCGGTCTGGCCGTGTCCGACATCAACGCCGCGGGTGGCGTCAACGGTGCGCAGTCCTGCCACCAGATCGAGGACTCCGGTGACACCGCCGACCTCGCCGTCTCCAGCAACACCGCCGACAAGCTCATCCAGGGCAAGCCCTCGATCGTCATCGGCGCCGCCTCCTCGAGCGTGACCGAGAACGTCGTCAAGACGTTCGAGGACGCACAGATCACCGAGGTCTCGCCTGCCAACACCGCCACCTCGCTGAGCGGCGTCTCGCCGTTCTACTTCCGGACCGTGGTGCCGGACGGCGTCCAGGGCAACGCCCTGGCCACGCTGATCCAGAGCGACGGCTACAGCAAGCTGGCGTTCCTGGTGTTCAACGACACCTACGGCACCGGTCTGCGCAACGAGATCGAGAAGACCTTCACCGGCAACGGCGGCGAGTGCACCTACGGCTGCAAGGGTGACGGCAACGAGTTCCCGGCCAACCAGACCACGTTCTCGGCCGAGGTGGGTGCCGCACTGGCCACCAACCCCGACGCGATCATGATCCTGGCCTTCGACGAGACCAAGGCGATCATCCCCGAGCTGGTCAACCAGGGCTGGGACATGTCGAAGATCTACCTCTCCGACGGCAACACGTCCAACTACGCGGAGACCCTGCCTCCGGGCAGCATGGAGGGTGCCCAGGGCACCATCCCCGGGGCCGACGCCGGCGACGAGTTCAAGGACAAGCTGAACGAGTGGGCCATGCTGGCCGACGGCAAGGAGCTGAACGACTACTCCTACGCCGCCGAGGCCTACGACGCAGTCATCCTCGGCGCCCTCGCCGCGGTCCGTGGCGGCTCCAACGACTCGGTGACGATCAAGGACAACTACGCGGCGGTCTCGGGTGCCACCGACGGTGAGGAGTGCACGTCCTTCGAGGACTGCGTCGCCCTGCTGGAGGACGGCAGCGAGATCAAGTACTCCGGCCCGTCCGGCATCGGCCCGCTGAACGACAAGAACGACCCCTCCTCGGGTCTCGTGGGGATCTACTCCTACGACGACACGAACGCCAACACCCGGGCGAACACGATCGAGGGCGTGTCCTGACCGGCTGAACCACAGCACCACGAAAGAGCCCCCGGACCTCACGGTCCGGGGGCTTCTTCGTGCTGGGGGACGGGCGGTGCTCAGCCCTGCTTCTGCGGCAGGTCGTCTCGGGCGGAGTCGACGTCCTCGGCCAGGGTGCCGAGGTAGAGCTCGATCACCTTGGGGTCCTTGGCCAGCTCCCGTCCGGTGCCGGTGTAGGCGTCGGCGCCCTGGTCCAGGACGTAGCCGCGGTCACAGATCTGCAGGCAGCGTCGGGCGTTCTGCTCGACCATCACCACGCTGACCCCGGTCTTGTTGATCATCCGGGTCCGGAGGAACGCCTCGTCCTGCCGGACCGGCGACAGGCCGGCCGACGGCTCGTCGAGCAGCAGCACCGAGGGCTCCATCATCAGCGCCCGCGCCATGGCCAGGGACTGACGCTCCCCGCCGGAGAGCGCCCCGGCGCTCTGGTTGCGCCGGTCGTGCAGCACGGGGAAGAGGTCCCACATGGCGTCCAGACGCTCCGAGAGCTTCTTGGGTCGCAGGTAGAGCCCCATCCGGAGGTTCTGCTCGATGCTCAGCGACGGGAAGACGTTGTTGTTCTGAGGGACGAACCCGACGCCCATCTTCACCAGCTTGTTGGCTCGGAGGTTCGTGATGTCACGGCCCGCCATGGTCACGTTGCCGGAGTGGACCTTCACCAGGCCGAACATCGCCTTGAGCAACGTCGACTTGCCGGCCCCGTTGGGACCGATGATGCCGATCATCTCGCCGGGGTAGGCGACCAGGCTGCAGCTGTTGAGGATGTTGACCCCGGGCAGGTAGCCCGCCACCAGGTCGCGGGCCTCGATCACGGGCTGCGCGGTGGGTGCCGTGGTCATCAGTGCTCCTCCTTGCGGTCATGGGCAGCGTGGGCTCCGCCGGGTCCGGGAGCGTGCTGCTCCTCGGCCTCGGCCTCGGCCTCGTAGGCGTGGAGGGTCTCCTCCTCGGAGAGGGACTCGTCCCCGAGGTCGGTGTCGTGGTGGGCGCCGAGGTAGGCGTCGATGACCGCGGGGTTGGACATCACCTCGCCGGCACTGCCCTCGGCGACGATCCGGCCCTCGGCCATCACGACCACCCAGTCGGAGATGTGCCGCACGACGTGCATGTCGTGCTCGACGAACAGCACGGTCATGCCGTCGTCGCGCAGCGACTGCACGTGGCCGAGCAGCGACTGGGTCAGCGCGGGGTTCACCCCCGCCATCGGCTCGTCGAGCATGATCATCTTGGGGTTGGTCATCAGCGCTCGAGCCATCTCGAGCAGCTTGCGCTGACCTCCCGACAGGCTGCCGGCGTAGTCGTGCCGCTTCTCCAGCAGCTTGAACCGGTTGAGGAGCTCCTTGGCCTTCTCCTCCACCTCACGCTCCTGGCCGCTCCACAACGGCCGCACCATCGAGGCCAGCAGCGACTCACCGCGCTGGCCCGTGGCCCCCAGCATCATGTTGTCCATCACCGTCATCCGGTTGAGGGACTTGGTGAGCTGGAAGGTGCGGACCATGCCGGCCTTGGCGACGCTGGACGCCGAGGTCTTGTCGAGCTTCTTGCCGTCGAAGGTCCAGTGGGCCCCCTTGCCGGCCGAGGTCGGCTTGTCGAAGCCGGTGATCAGGTTGAAGAACGTCGTCTTGCCGGCTCCGTTGGGCCCGATCAGGGCGGTGATCAGACCACGCTGGACCTCGAGGTGCTGGACGTCGACGGCGGTCATGCCGCCGAACTGACGCACGATCGTGTCGACCTTGAGGATCGGGTCGGGCTTCGAGGAGCCCGGCTCGGCATCGAAGGTGCCGGTGAGGGCGCGCCGGGCCTCGGGGTCGTGCATCCCGGTGGGTGTCACCTGGGTCTCAGACATTGATCTTCAACTCCCTCTTGTCTCCCAGGATGCCCTGGGGTCGGAAGATCACCAACAACATCAGCACGACACCGACCACGACCAAGGAGAAGGTCTCGGTCTGCTGGTTGCTCATGATGCTGTTGGGCACGTAGGCGTTGGCGACCTCGCGCAGCAGCACCCGGCCGCCGAAGAACAGCACGGTGCCCAGCACCGGCCCGAAGATGGTGGCAGCACCGCCGAGCAGCAGCGCGGTGTAGGCGAAGAAGGTCAGCGCGCGCCCCATCGAGTCGGCCTGGACCGTGGAGGGCAGCACGTAGATGATGCCGCCCAGCGCGCCGAAGAGCCCGCCGATGATCAGCGCCTGGATCTTGATGGCGTAGACGTTCTTGCCGAGGCTGCGGATCGCGTCCTCGTCCTCCCGGATCCCGCGGAGCAGGCGGCCCCAGGGGCTGCGCACGAGCAGCCCGGCCACCAGCACGCTGAGCAGCACCGTCGACCACGCGACCAGCCGGACCCACCAGCCCTGCGCCACGTTGTTCTGGTAGGCGATCGGGAAGACGAAGAACAGCGCCAGCACGATCAGCAGGCCGAGGCCGGCCACGACCGCCGAGCGGACCCGCCGGGAGCTGCGCTCGTCGGTCGGCGAGGAGCGGAAGCGACGGACGAGCAGGACCGTGGCGACCACGAGGGCGATGGCGAGCACACCGCCGACGGCGCGCATCGCCCCGGACCCGTCGAAGGTGTCGCGGTAGTTGAACGGGCTCAGCGTCCACCGGGTGTCGGGCAGGAACGAGAGGTCCAGGAACGGGCCCTGGTAGGTGCTGCCGCGCAGGCCGAGCGCCCCGCCGGTGAAGTCCTCGAAGGCCGACAACCGCCCCACGAAGCGCACGATCTCGGCCGCCGAGATCGTCACGATGGCGAGGTAGTCACCGCGCAGCTGGAGCGTCGGGACGCCGAGCACCAGCGCGAAGACCAGCGCGACGCCGAGCCCGATGAGCACGGCCAGCGGCAGCGGCACCCCCTCGATGGTCGAGATCGCGAAGCCGTAGGCGCCCAGCAGCATGAAGCCCGCCTGGCCCATGTTGAGCAGGCCGGTGAACCCGAAGTGGATGTTGAGGCCGACGACCGCGATGACCACGGCCGCGGTGCTGGGTGAGATCGCCTCGCGCAGCGACTGGTTGAGGATGCTCAGGATGGTGTCCATGTCGGTGTCCTCTCAGCCGATCCGGTCGGCGCGGCCGAGCAGGCCCTGGGGGCGGAAGAGCAGCAGGACGATCAGCATGCCCAGCGCCACCGCGTACTTGAGGTCTCCTGGCGCGCCGAGCGGGCCGGCGAGCTCGATCACGAGCCCGATGATCAGCGAGCCCACGAGGGCGCCGAACGCGGTCCCGAGCCCGCCGAGGGTCACTGCAGCGAAGAGCAGCAGCAGGATCTGGAAGCCGGTGTCCCACCGGATGCCGTTGGACACCGACAGCGCGTAGAAGACCCCGGAGAGTCCGGCGAGGCCGGCGGAGGACGTCCACACGATCCGGACGATCCGGTCCACGTCGATGCCGGAGGCGGCGGCCAGCGCCGGGTTGTCGGAGACCGCACGCGTCGCCTGACCCAGGCGGGTGCGGAGCAGGACGTAGCCGACGAGCATGATCGCCAGCACCGCGACGCCCATCGCGATGAGCGAGATGCTGTTGGTGTCGACCGGACCGAAGGAGATGGTCTGGAAGTTCTGCAGGGTGACCTTCACCTGCGAGGCGCCGATCGTGTACTGGAAGGAGTACTGGAGCGCCAGCGAGAACCCGATGGTCACGACGAGCAGCTGGGTCAGGCCCAGGCCCCGCCGTCGCAGCGGTTTCCACATCACGACGTCCTGGAGCAGCCCGCTGCCCGCGCAGATGACCGTGGTGAAGAGGATCCCGAGCCACAGGTTCAGCCCGAGGTGCTGGTTGCTGACCAGGAAGAAGGCCACGACCCCGCCCAGCGTGACCTGCTCGGCGTGGGCGAAGTTGGACAGGCCGGTCGTGCCGTAGATCAGGCTCAGCCCCAGGGACGCCAGGGCCAGCAGGAGGCCGAGCTTGATGCCGTTGAACGTGCTCTCCACGAGCTGGTCGGCCTTGGACGTGCCGGAGGCGTCGTAGTCGACCGAGCGCACCGTCAGCGCCGGCACGGTGGTGCGGCCGAGCTGGACGTCGACCTTGAGCGAGTCGTCGGGCCCGGCCAGGGCCTCGTTGGCCGGCGGGATCTGCTCCAGGCCCTCGTCGAGGGTCTCGTTGTCCAGCCGGACGAAGTAGGTGCCGGCCTCGGTCACCGTGAAGGCGAACTTGCCGTCGGCCTCGGTGGTCTGGGTCTCGACCTCCTCACCGCCCTCGTCGAGCAGGAGCACGTCGGCTCCTTCGACGGGGTTGGCCCGGGAGCCGACGGTGCCGCTGACGCAGCCCGTCTTGTCGGCCTGCGCGAGGCAGATGTCCGCGGCGTGCGCCGGCGAGGCGCCGAGGGCGACCATCAGCAGCGGCGCGGTCAGCACGGTCATCAGCAGGGCCACCAGAGGGGTCACCGGGTGAGCCGATCGTCGACCGGCTCCTCTCCGCGGTGTCCCCTGCGGAGCGGGGTGACGAGACTTCACTCGGGTCCTCCTCCCACGCACCCGGCTGGATGCTGCCCGGCAGTCTAGGGGTGCATGGGGTGATCCGTGCCACTCGGGCACGCGCGCGTCGGCAACGGGACCCGTGCTGCAACCCGAGCGTTATCGAGCCGTGATCCGGCTACCCCGGCCCGCGGGTGGCATGCTCAGGAATCAGCGATCGAGGGGCCGTGCGTCACGACGCCCTCGGCCACCTGGCGCATCGAGAGCCGCAGGTCCATCGCGGTCTTCTGGATCCACCGGAAGGCCTCGGGCTCGGAGAGGCTGAGCTGCTCCTGCAGGACGCCCTTGGCCCGGTCGACCGCCTTGCGCATCGCCAGCCGCTCGGTGAGGTCGACCACCTCCGCCTCGAGCATCGACAGCTCGGCGAAGCGGCTCACGGCCATCTCGATGGCCGGCACCAGGTCGGCCTTGGTGAACGGCTTGACCAGGTAGGCCATCGCACCGGCCTCGCGGGCACGGTCGACGAGGTCGCGCTGCGAGAACGCAGTCAGGATCACCACGGGGGCGATCCGGTCCTGGGCGATCGCCTCCGCGGCCGCGATGCCGTCGAGCTTGGGCATCTTGACGTCGAGGATCACCAGGTCGGGACGCAGCTCCTGGGCGAGCTCCACGGCCCGGGCGCCGTCGCCGGCCTGGCCGACGACGTCGTACCCCTCCTCGCCGAGCATCTCGGCGAGGTCCATCCGGATCAGGGCCTCGTCCTCGGCGATGACGACGGTGCGCGCGGTGGTCGTGGTGGCTTCGCTCACGCGGTCAGGCTAGTGCGTGCTGGCTGCAGCCGCAGGTGCGGTCTCGGATAGGCTGCGCTGCCGTCGCCCCGATAGACCAACGGCAGAGTCACGGTGCTCAAACCACCGCCAGTGTGGGTTCGAATCCCACTCGGGGCACCACGCGGACCCGAGGCCCGGGTGCGCTCCCGGCCGGTCAGGACGTACGGCGGTAGGCCGGGGCGACCTCGTTGATCGCGTCGCCCATCCGGTGGATGCGCAGCGCGTTGGTGGACCCCGGGATGCCCGGGGGGCTCCCGGCGACGATGACCACGAGGTCGCCCTCGGCGACGCGACCGATCCGGAGCAGCTGCTCGTCGACCTGGCGCACCATCTCGTCGGTGTGGTCGACGGTGTGGGTCTTGAACGTCTCGACGCCCCAGGTCAGGGAGAGCTGCGAGCGGACCCGGGCCTCGGGGGTGAAGGCCAGGATCGGGATCGAGCTGCGGATCCGCGCGAGACGCTGCGCGGAGTCGCCGCTCTGCGTGAAGGCGACGACGTACTTCGCGCCGATCCGGCTGGCGACCTCCTCGGCGGCCTTGGCGATCACTCCCCCGCGGGTGTGGGGGTCCCAGTCGATGGTGCCGAAGTTGCTGACGACCTTCTGCTCCATCGCGTGCCGCTCGGTGGCGGTGATGATGCGCGCCATCGTCTCCACGGTGTGGATCGGGTGCTCGCCCACGCTCGTCTCCCCCGACAGCATGACCGCGTCGGCGCCGTCGAGGACCGCGTTGGCGACGTCGTTGGCCTCGGCTCGCGTCGGCGACGGGCTGGTGATCATCGACTCCAGCATCTGGGTCGCCACGATCACGGGCTTGGCGTTGCGGCGGGCCTTCTCGACGACCTGCTTCTGCAGGAACGGCACCTCCTCGAGGGGACACTCCACGCCGAGGTCGCCGCGGGCCACCATGAAGCCGTCGAAGGCGGCGATGATCTCGTCGAGGTTGTCGATCGCCTGCGGCTTCTCGATCTTGGCGATCACCGGCAGGACCCATCCGACGTCGCGCATCACCCGACGTACGTCCTCGGCGTCACGGGCGTCGCGGACGAAGCTGAGCGCGACGTAGTCGACGCCCAGGGACAGCGCGAAGCGCAGGTCCTCCTCGTCCTTCTCGGACAGCGCCGGCACGGAGACCGCCACGCCTGGCAGGTTGATGCCCTTGTTGTTGCTGACCCGACCCCCGACCAGGACCTCGGTGGTGACGTCGGTGTCGGTGACGTCGGTGACCCGCAGCCGGACCTTGCCGTCGTCGATCAGGATCGGGTCGCCGACCGAGACGTCGCCGGGCAGGCCCTTGTAGGTCGTCCCGCAGATCTCGCCGTCACCCGGCACGTCGCGGGTCGTGATCGTCCAGACCTGCCCGCGCTCGAGCACGGCGTGCCCGTCGGCGAAGGTCTCCAGCCGGATCTTCGGGCCCTGCAGGTCGGCGAAGATGCCCACACCGTGCCCGCTGGCGTCGGCCGCCTCGCGCACGAGCCGGTAGCTCTCCGCGTGGTCGGCGTGGCTCCCGTGGCTCATGTTGAGCCGGGCCACGTCCATGCCGGCGTACACGAGCTCGCGGATCCTCCGCTCGCTGCTGGTCGCTGGGCCCAGGGTGCACACGATCTTTGCTCTCCGCACACGCAGAGCCTAGTGGCATCTTTGGATCGATCAAAACGGGCGCGCGCCGGTGCGCCCGCCCGGACCTGCTGGGCCAGAGCATCTCGTTCTCGGCCAGTGTCTCGGCCGAGAACCAGAGGGTTCCCACGTATACGTGGAAACCCTCCGGCGACGCCTCAGACCACCAACGGCCGCTCGGTCGGCGGGATCGGTGCGGGGAGCGTGGTGGCACCGGTGAGGAAGGCATCGACCCCGGCGGCGGCGGCGCGGCCCTCGGCGATCGCCCACACGATCAGCGACTGCCCACGCCCGGCGTCGCCGGCGACGAAGACGCCCCGCTCGCTGGTCATGTAGTCGTCGTCGCGCGCCACGTTGCCGCGCTGGTCGAGCTCGACGCCGAGCTGCTCGACCAGGCCCGGCTTCTCGGGTCCGGTGAACCCCATCGCGAAGAGGACCAGCTCGGCCGGGATCTCGCGCTCGGTGCCCTCGATCTCCTTCGGACGACCGTCCTCGAAGACCACGTCGACCAGGCGCAGGGCCCGGACGTTGCCGTCCCCGTCGCCGAGGAACTCCTGGGTCGAGACGGCGTAGACGCGGTCACCGGCCTCCTCGTGCGCGGAGGAGACCCGGAAGACCATCGGGTACGTCGGCCACGGCTGGCCGTCGGGGCGGGAGTCGGGCGGCTCGGGCATGATCTCGAGCTGCGTGATCGACAGCGCCGCCTGGCGGGTGGAGGTGCCGAGGCAGTCGGCGCCGGTGTCGCCGCCGCCGATGATCACGACGTTCTTGCCGGTCGCGGTGATCTGGTCCTCGACCTGCTCACCGAGCGCCGCTCGGTTGGCCTGCGGCAGGAACTCCATCGCCTGGTGGATGCCGCCGAGCTCACGCCCGGGGGCGGGCAGGTCGCGCGCCTCGGTCGCCCCCATCGCCAGCACCACGGCGTCGTAGCGCTCGCGCAGCCGCTCCGCGGTCAGTGCCTCGTCGCCCACGGTGACCCCGGCGCGGAAGATCGTGCCCTCGCGCTTCATCTGGTCGATCCGCTTGTCGACGTGCGACTTCTCCATCTTGAACTCGGGGATGCCGTAGCGCAGCAGCCCGCCGATCTTGTCGGCCCGCTCGTAGACGGCCACCGTGTGGCCGGCCCGCGTGAGCTGCTGGGCGGCGGCGAGACCGGCCGGGCCGGACCCGATCACGGCGACGGTGCGGCCCGAGAGCCACTCCGGCGGCTGCGGGCGCACCAGGCCGGTGTCCCACGCCTTGTCGATGATCGCGACCTCGACGTTCTTGATGGTGACGGGGTCCTGGTTGATGCCCAGCACGCAGGCGGTCTCGCAGGGCGCCGGGCACAGGCGACCGGTGAACTCCGGGAAGTTGTTGGTCGCGTGGAGGCGCTCGATGGCGGCCTCCCAGTCGTTGCGCCAGACCAGGTCGTTCCACTCGGGGATGATGTTGCCGAGCGGGCAGCCCTGGTGGCAGAACGGGATGCCGCAGTCCATGCAGCGCCCGGCCTGCTCGGTGATGATCGGCAGCAGGGCGCGCCCGGCGCCGCCGGGGTAGACCTCGTTCCAGTCCTGCACCCGCTCCTCGACGGGACGGCGGGTCGCGACCTCGCGGCCGTGCTTCAAGAATCCCTTGGGGTCAGCCATGCTCTTCGACTCCCTTCATGGTCGAGCGGCAGGCACCGCGGTGGTCATCGTGGTGGGGGCGCCGCTCAGCCATGGAGTGCCTCCATCATGGCGTTGGCGGTGGCCTTCTCGTCCAAGCCGTCGGCCTCGGCCTTCGCCTTGGCCTCGAGCACCTTGCGGTAGTCGCTGGGCACGACCTCGGTGAAGCGGGTCAGCGAGTCCTCCCAGTCGGCGAGCAGCGCCTCGGCGACCGTCGAGCCGGTCTCCTCGAGGTGGCGGCGCACCATGTGCTCGAGCTCCTTCGCGGCGTCCTCGGTGACCGGCCCGAGCTCGACGAGCTCCTTGTTGACCCGGTAGTCCTTGAGGTCCAGGACCCACGCGACGCCACCGGACATGCCCGCGGCGAAGTTGCGCCCGGTCCTGCCCAGGACGGCGACCCGTCCGCCGGTCATGTACTCGCAGCCGTGGTCGCCCACGCCCTCGGTGACGACCCAGGCACCCGAGTTGCGCACGCAGCACCGCTCGCCGACACCGCCGCGGATGTAGATCTCGCCCGCGGTCGCGCCGTAGCCGATGACGTTGCCGGCGATGATCTGCTCGGAGGCCTCGAACGTGGCCGACCGGTCGGGACGCACGATGATCCGTCCGCCCGAGAGCCCCTTGCCGACGTAGTCGTTGGCGTCGCCCTCCAGGCGCAGCGTCATCCCCTGGGGCACGAACGCGCCGAAGGACTGGCCCGCGGACCCGATCAGCGTCAGGTCGATCGTGCCGTCGGGCAGCCCCTCGCCGCCGTACTTCTTGGTGACCTCGTGACCCAGGATCGTCCCGACCGTGCGGTGCACGTTGCGGATCGCGACCTGGGCGCGCACCGGCTCCCCCGACTCGAGCGCCGCCTGGGCCAGCGGGACCAGCTCGGTGACGTCGAGCGAGCGCTCCAGCCCGTGCTCCTGGGTGCCGGTGCAGTGCAGGTCCTGGTCGGGCCAGTGACTGGTGTCCGGGGAGTGGAGGATCGGCGCCAGGTCCAGGCCCGAGGCCTTCCAGTGGTCGACGGCGGTGGCGACGTCGAGCGACCCCACCTGCCCGACGGCCTCCTCGAGGCTGCGGAAGCCGAGCTGCGCGAGCAGCTCGCGCACCTCCTCGGCGATGTAGGTGAAGAAGTTGACGATGTACTCGGCCTTGCCCGAGTAGCGCTCGCGCAGCACGGGGTTCTGCGTGGCCACGCCCACCGGGCAGGTGTCGAGGTGGCAGACCCGCATCATGATGCAGCCCGAGACCACCAGGGGGGCGGTCGAGAAGCCGAACTCCTCGGCACCGAGCAGCGCCGCGACCATCACGTCGCGCCCGGTCTTGAGCTGCCCGTCGGTCTGCACCACGATCCGGTCACGCAGACCGTTGATCAGCAGCGTCTGCTGGGTCTCGGCGAGACCGAGCTCCCACGGACCGCCGGCGTGCTTGAGCGAGGTCAGCGGCGAGGCACCGGTGCCCCCGTCGTGCCCGGAGATCAGCACCACGTCGGCGTGCGCCTTGGAGACGCCCGCCGCGACCGTGCCGACGCCGACCTCGGAGACCAGCTTGACGTGCACGCGGGCCGACGGGTTGGCGTTCTTCAGGTCGTGGATCAGCTGGGCGAGGTCCTCGATCGAGTAGATGTCGTGGTGCGGTGGTGGGCTGATCAGCCCCACGCCCGGCGTGGAGTAGCGCGTCTTGGCCACCCACGGGTAGACCTTGTTGCCGGGCAGCTGGCCGCCCTCGCCGGGCTTCGCGCCCTGGGCCATCTTGATCTGGATGTCGTCGGCGTTGGTGAGGTACTCCGAGGTCACCCCGAACCGGCCCGAGGCGACCTGCTTGATCGAGCTGCGACGCTCCGGGTCGTAGAGACGGTCGGCGTCCTCGCCGCCCTCGCCGGTGTTGGACTTGCCGCCCAGCCGGTTCATCGCGATCGCGATCGTCTCGTGGGCCTCCTGCGAGATGGACCCGTAGGACATCGCCCCGGTGCTGAACCGCTTGACGATCGCGGAGACCGGCTCGACCTCCTCGATCGGGATCGGCGTCCGACCCACCGCGTCGGCGTCCTTGAAGCGGAACAGACCGCGCAGCGTCATCAGCCGCTGCGACTGCTCGTCGACGGCCGCGGTGTACTGCTTGAACACGTCGTAGCGGCCCGAGCGCGTGGCGTGCTGCAGCCGGAAGACGGTCTCGGGGTCGAAGAGGTGCGGCTCGCCCTCGCGGCGCCACTGGTACTCGCCGCCGATCGCCAGCTCGCGGTGTGCGGGCAGGATCCCGCCGCGGGGGTACGCCGTGGCGTGGCGCCGGGAGACCTCCTCGGCGATGGTCGCGAGGTCGATGCCGCCCAGCTTGGAGGTGGTGCCGGTGAAGTAGCGGTCGACGACGGTCTGCGAGAGCCCGACGGCCTCGAAGATCTGCGCGCCGGTGTAGGAGGCCACGGTGGAGACGCCCATCTTGGACATCACCTTCAGCACGCCCTTGCCGAGCGCCTTGACCAGGTTGGCGACCGCCTTCTCCTGCTCGGCCTTGACGTAGTAGCCCTCGCGCGCGAGGTCCTCGACGGACTCCATGGCCAGGTAGGGGTTGACCGCGGCCGCGCCGTAGCCGACCAGCAGCGCCACGTGGTGGACCTCGCGGACGTCGCCGGCCTCGACCAGCATGCCGACCTGGGTGCGGGTCTTCTCGCGGACCAGGTGGTGGTGCACGGCCCCGGTGAGCAGCAGCGACGGGATCGGCGCGAGCTCGGCGGTGGAGTGACGGTCGGAGAGCACGATGATCCGCGCTCCCCCGGCGATCGCCTCGCTGACCTCGGTGCAGATCTCCTCGATCCGCTGCGCCATCGCCTCGCCGCCGCCCTCGACGGCGTACAGGCCGCGGGAGACGTGGGTGATGAAGCCCGGCATGTCGCCGTCACGGTTGATGTGCCGGATCTTGGCCAGGTCGTCGTTGGAGATCACCGGGAACGGCAGCACGACCTGGCGGCACGACGCCGCCTGCGGCTCGAGCAGGTTGGACTCCGGCCCGATGGTGCCGTTGAGCGAGGTCACCAGCTCCTCGCGGATCGCGTCGAGGGGCGGGTTGGTGACCTGGGCGAAGAGCTGGCTGAAGTAGTCGAACAGCAGCCGCGGCTTGGCGCTGAGCGCCGCGATGGGCGTGTCGGTGCCCATCGAGCCGATCGGCTCGGCCCCGGTGTTGGCCATCGGCGTCAGCAGGACGCGCAGCTCCTCCTCGGTGTAGCCGAAGATCTGCTGCCGACGGGTGACCGAGGCGTGGGTGTGCACGATGTGCTCGCGGTCCGGGATGTCGTCGAGGTGGATCAGCCCGGCGTGCAGCCACTCGCCGTAGGGGTGCTCGGCGGCCAGCTCGGCCTTGATCTCCTCGTCCTCGATGATGCGGTGCTCATCGGTGTCGACCAGGAACATCCGGCCCGGCTGGAGCCGGCCCTTGCGGACGATCGTGGCCGGGTCGAGGTCGAGCACGCCGACCTCGGAGGCCAGCACGACCAGCCCGTCGTCGGTGACCCAGTAGCGCGAGGGACGCAGCCCGTTGCGGTCGAGGACCGCACCGATCTGGGAGCCGTCCGTGAAGACCACGCAGGCCGGCCCGTCCCAGGGCTCCATCAGCGCGGAGTGGAAGGAGTAGAAGTCGCGGCGCTTCTGCTCCATCTCGGTGTGGTTCTCCCAGGCCTCCGGGATCATCATCAGCACCGAGTGGGGCAGCGACCGGCCGCCCATGTGCAGCAGCTCGAGGACCTCGTCGAAGGACGCGGAGTCCGAGGCGCCGGCGGTGCAGATCGGGAAGAGCCGCTCCATCTCGCCGGGGATCAGGTCGGAGTCCAGCAGGGCCTCGCGGGCCCGCATCCAGTTGCGGTTGCCCATCACGGTGTTGATCTCGCCGTTGTGGGCGATGAACCGGAACGGGTGGGACAGCGGCCACGACGGGAACGTGTTGGTCGAGAAGCGCGAGTGCACCACGGCCAGCGCCGAGGCGACCCGCTCGTCGACCAGGTCGGGGTAGAAGCGGTCGAGCTGGTCGGTGGTGAGCATGCCCTTGTAGGCCAGGGTCCGCGACGACAGCGACGGGAAGTAGACGTCGGTCTCGCGCTCGGCCCGCTTGCGCAGGCAGTAGGCCAGACGCTCCAGGGCCATGCCGGTCAGGCGCGCCCCCTTGGCGGCCACGAAGACCTGGCTGAACGTCGGCATCACGCCGCGCGCCATGCTGCCCAGGATGTCGGGCTGCACCGGCACGTCACGCCACCCGAGGACCGCGAGGCCCTCCTGGTCGGCGAGGTCCTCGATCTGCTGACGGGTCTTGGTGACGGCCTCGTCGTCGCCGGGCAGGAACGCCGTGCCGACGGCGTACGCGTGCTGCGTGGGCAGCTCGAAGCCGGCCTCGCTCGCCACGTCGCGCAGGAAGGCGTCGGGCAGCTGCATCAGGATGCCTGCGCCGTCGCCGGAGTTGGGCTCGGCGCCGGCGGCACCTCGGTGGTCCAGGTTGCGGAGCGCGGTCAGGGCCTTCGCAACGATGTCGTGGCTGGCCTCACCCGTGAGGGTGGCCACGAAGGCGACGCCACAGGCGTCGTGCTCGTGCGCAGGGTCATAGAGCCCCTGAGGCGGCGGGAACGCGTGCGGATACGGCACTGGGGTTCTCCCGTCGTCGTGCGGACCGGCCGAGGCCGGTGCTGCTGATGAGCGCAGGGGACAACGTTGGCCCACGCGGCGGAGACCTCAGGCTACCACCGGGACCCCGCACCGCCTGCCGCTCCCGGGCAGGTGGACGGGTCGGACCGGCTCAGGTCGTGCCGCCCCCCGGCCGGGCGTCGGGCGGGCCGTCGGGCGGGGCGTCCGGTGTCGCGCCGGGCGCCGCGTCGGGCGCCGACGTCGGGCGTCGCGTCGGCCGTCGCGTCGGACGTCGCCCCGGGTGTCCCGGCCGGCGTCTCGGCCACCTCCGGCTCGCGCCCCTCGACGTACACCACGTCCTCGCGACCGGGGTGCCGGCGCCCCTGCCAGACGAAGAACGCCGCCGCGAGCACGAAGCACACGATCGAGACCCACACGTTGAGCCGCAGGCCGGCCACGTCGTCGAGCTCGACGGGGTCGATGCGGAGGTACTCGATCCAGCCCCGCCCGGCGGTGTAGGTCATCACGTAGAGCGCGACCACGCGGCCGTGGCCGAGCCGGAAGCGGCGGTCGGCCCAGATCACCAGCGCGAACGCACCGACGTTCCACAGCGCCTCGTAGAGGAACGTCGGGTGGAACGTCGTGCCGGCCTCGAAGCCCGCGCCGCGCGCGGTGTCGTCGCTGACGCTCAGGGCCCAGGGCAGGTCGGTGGGGCGGCCGAACAGCTCCTGGTTGAACCAGTTGCCGAACCGGCCCAGCGCCTGCCCGATCAGCACACCGGGGGCCATCGCGTCGAGGACCGGGGCCAACCGGATGCCCTTGGCCCGCGCGCCGAGGACCACCCCGACCGCGCCGAGCGCGACGCCGCCCCAGATGCCGAGCCCGCCGCGCCAGACGTAGAGCGCCGCCACCGCGCTCTTCCCCTCGCCGAAGTAGAGCCCGGAGTCGGTGATCACGTGGTAGAGCCGAGCCCCGACGATGCCGAACGGGACGGCCCAGACCGCGAGGTCCTGGACGTCGCCCGGGCGACCGCCGCGCGCGACCCACCGGCGCTCACCGATCCAGATCGCCGCCACGATGCCGAGGATGATGCACAGGGCGTAGCCCCGCAGCGGCACCGGCCCGAGGTACCAGACGCCCTCGGAGGGGCTCGGGATGGTCAGCACGGTGGCCGCGGCCAGGGTCGTCATGTCTCAGTCTTCCAGCAGGATGTGGATGTCGGTCGCGAACTCGGCCGCAGAGGTCTGCTCGCTCCAGTAGACCGGGGACGTGTCGTCGCTGTCGACGCCCATGATCGAGGTGGTGTGGCCCCCGGGGTCGGTCGTGTCGACCCCGATCGCGAGGGCGGCACCGACGTCGACGATCGTGTCCAGGTCGCCGGTCAGGCCGATGAAGGCGGGGTCGAGCCGGTCGAGGTAGGTGCGCAGCGCCGCCTCGTCGTCGCGCGCCGGGTCGGTGGTCACGAAGACCACGTCGACCTGGTCGCGGTCGCCCTCGTCGAGCCGCGTCATGGCCGAGGCCAGCGCCCCCATCACCGACTGGCAGATGTCGGGGCAGTTGACGTAGCCGAAGAAGACGAGCGTCAGCCGCTTGTCGGTGTCGGCGGCCAGCGAGAACGGCTGCCCCGAGGTGTCGGTGAGCGGCGTGGTCGGCACGTCGTAGGGGTTGTCGAGCACGGTCCCGCTGAACGGCTGCTCGTCTGCCGACGCGCCACCGCAGGCGCTCAGCCCGAGGGCGGCGGCCACCAGGAGCGCGGTCAGACGTCTACCCACGGACGCCTCCGGCGAGGTCCTCGGTCAGCGTGGCCAGGGCCCGCAGCCCGGCTGCCCGGTCGTGCGGGTGGTCCAGCAGCACCCGCACGAAGGCGGAGCCCACGATCACCCCGTCGGCGTACGCCGCCACCTCGGCCGCCTGCGCGCCGTTGCTGACGCCCAGACCGACGCCGATCGGCAGGTCGGTGGCGCGACGGGTGCGCTCCACGAGCGGCCCGGCCAGGTCGCTGGTGGCGGTGCGGGCGCCGGTGACGCCCATGACCGCGGTGGCGTAGACGAAGCCGCGGCAGGCGGCGGTGGTCATCGCGATCCGCTCCTCGGTCGACGACGGCGCCACGAGGTAGATCTTGTCGAGGTCGCGGGCGTCGGCGGCGGCGTTCCACTCGGGCGCGAAGTCGGGGGTCAGGTCGGGCGTGATCAGCCCCGCTCCCCCGGCGGCGGCCAGGTCGGTGGCGAAGCGCTCCACGCCGTAGCGCTCGACGGGGTTCCAGTAGGTCATCACGACCGTGGGCGTCCCGGTGGCGGCGACCGCCTCGACCGTGCGCAGCACGTCGGTGGTGCGGCACCCCCGCTCGAGCGCCTGCTGCGCGGCGGCCTGGATGGTCGGGCCGTCCATGACGGGGTCGGAGTAGGGCAGCCCGACCTCGATCACGTCGCAGCCGGCGTCGACCATGGCCCGGAGCGCGTCGATGCCCCCGGCGACGTCGGGGAACCCGGCCGGCAGGTAGCCCACGAGCGCGGAGCGGCCCTCGGCGCGCGCCGTGGCGAACGCGGTCGAGACGCTCACCGCAGGGCCTCCTCACCGGGTCGCTGCCCGGGTTCGCCCACCGGCTCCGCGGTGCGCTCCTGGCCGAGGCCGAAGTACTCGAGCGCGGTCTCCATGTCCTTGTCGCCGCGGCCGCTGAGGTTGATCAGCACGGTGGCCTGGGGCCCCTTCTCGGCCGCCAGCTCCTTCGCCACCCTCAGGGCACCGGCGATCGCATGGGCGGACTCGATGGCCGGGATGATGCCCTCGGTGCGGCTGAGCAGCGCCATCGCCTCCATCGCCTCGGCGTCGGTCACCGGGGTGTAGGTGGCGCGACCGGTGCGGGCCAGGTGGGCGTGCTGGGGGCCGACCCCGGGATAGTCCAACCCCGCCGAGATCGAGTGCGAGTCGACCGTCTGGCCGTCCGCGTCCTGCAGCACGAACGTGCGCGCACCGTGCAGGACCCCGCTCTCGCCGGCGTGGATGGTGGCGGCGTGACGGCCGGTCTCCACCCCGTCGCCGCCGGGCTCGAAGCCGTGGATGGCGACCGACTCGTCGTCGAGGAAGGCCTGGAACAGACCGATCGCGTTGGAGCCGCCGCCGACGCAGGCCGCGATCGCGTCCGGCAGGACGCCGTACCGCTCCAGGCACTGCGCGCGCGCCTCGTCACCGATGCCGCGCGCGAAGTCGCGCACCATGCTCGGGAAGGGGTGCGGGCCCGCCGCGGTCCCGAAGAGGTAGGCCGTGTGGTCGACCGAGGACACCCAGTCGCGCAGCGCCTCGTTGATCGCGTCCTTCAGGGTCGAGCTGCCGGACTCGACCGGCACGACCTTCGCACCGAGCAGCTGCATGCGGGCGACGTTGAGTGCCTGCCGCTTCACGTCCACGGCGCCCATGTAGACGGTGCAGTCCATGCCGAAGTACGCCGCCGCCGTGGCGCTGGCGACGCCGTGCTGGCCCGCGCCGGTCTCGGCGATGACGCGGTGCTTGCCCATCCGCTTGGTCAGCAGGGCCTGCCCCATCACGTTGCGGACCTTGTGGGCGCCGGTGTGGTTGAGGTCCTCGCGCTTGAGCAGGATCCGCGCACCGACGGTGGCGCCGAGACGCTCGGCCTCGTAGAGCCGGCTGGGCACGCCGGCGTAGTCACGCAGGATGGCGTCGAAGTCGGCGAGGAACGTCGGGTCGGCCATCGCCTCCTGCCAGGCGACGGTGAGCTCGTCGAGGGCCGCGACCAGCGCCTCGGGCATGAACCGCCCGCCGAACCCGCCGGGTCCGCCGAACCAGCCCTGCTCGTCGGCGTCGTAGGTCGTGCCGGTCATGCCTCCACCCCCGTCATCGCGGCCACGGTCTCGCGCGGCGCACCGTCCCTCACCAGGGCCTCGCCGACCAGGACGGCGCGGGCGCCCTCCGAGACGAAGCGCTTCACGTCGGTCGGACCCGAGATGCCGGACTCCGCCACGAGGACCCGGTCGTCGGGCACCAACGGCGCCAGCCGACCGAACGTGTCGGGGTCGACGGCGAGGGTCTTGAGGTTGCGGGCGTTGACGCCCACGAGCTCGGCGCCCAGCGCGACGGCCCGTTCGGTCTCGGCCTCGTCGTGGACCTCGACCAGCACCGTCAGGCCCAGCTCGCGCGCCTCGTCGTGGAGGCGGCGCAGGGTGTCGTCGTCGAGCGCGGCCACGATCAGCAGGGCCAGGTCGGCGCCCGCGGCCCGGGCCTCCACGAGCTGGTAGGTCCCGACGATGAAGTCCTTGCGCAGCAGGGGTACGTCGACCGCGGCGCGCACGGCGCGCAGGTCCGCGAGGCTCCCCCCGAAGCGGCGCTGCTCGGTGAGCACGCTGATCGCGGCGGCCCCGCCGGCGGCGTACTCGGCGGCGAGCGCGGCCGGGTCGGGGATGTCGGCGAGGTCGCCCTTGCTGGGCGAGCGGCGCTTGACCTCGGCGATGACGCTGGAGCCCCGGGCGCGCAGGTGCGGCATGGGGTCGCGCGGGGCGTCGGCGTCGCTCAGCGCGGCGCGCACCTCGGCCAGCGGGACGGCGGCCTCACGCTCGGCGAGGTCGAGCCGTACGCCGGCGACGATGTCGTCGAGCACGGACACGACGGGCCTCCGGGGAGTGGTTGCGGACGAGCGGGCGGACCGGTGGCCGGCTGCCAGCGGGGTTGCGGAAAGTGTGGCACGCGGGCCGAGCCCGGCTCGGGCCAGGGCACGTCGGGTCAGGGCGCGAGCCAGGACCCCGCACCGGTGTTGCGCAGCGCCGTGAACGCCGCCACCAGCGAGACCGCGGTGACCAGCAGCGGCAGCCAGGTCGTCGCGGGCACCGGTCGGGGCTCCCCCCGCCACCGGCGCACCAGCCACCAGGCGAACCAGGCGGCCAGGACCGGGGCCGCCAGCACCAGCGCGAGGTTGCTGGACGCCGCGTCGCCCACCCGCAGGTGGGTCAGGTCGTTGACCGCGCGCAGCCCGCCGCAGCCCGGGCACCACCACCCCAGGGCCGCGCTCGGGCAGAAGCCCCAGCTGCCGGCCTCGTGCGGGTCGCGCAGGTGCAGGGCCAAGGTGGCCAGACCGAGGCCCCCGGCCACGAGGGCCGGGGCGAGCAGCCGCCGCTCGCGGCTGCGCGGTGGCGCCGGAGCAGCGGTGGGAGCGGAGGACGCCTGGCCCACGGTCAGTGGCGGGCCTCCGAGCCGTGCAGGCCCATCTTGGCCATCACCAGGAAGAGCACGCCGGCCGCCGCCACGATCGCGACGCCGACGTAGAACACCGGCATGCTCACCGGCTGGAGCATCAGGCCGATGCCGCCCACGACGAAGCCGACCAGCCCGACCACCACGAAGGTCCAGGCAGCCGGGGTGTTGCCGTGGTTGTCAGACATGGAGACTCCTGGTGGATCGGGGGTGGGTGCCGGAGCACAGTGTATTCAGGTCCGGCACCGCACTGTCACCGTGTCGGGTCCTCGCCCTCGTCCATCGCCCTCCAGAGGTCCAGGTTCGTGGTCTCCTCGGTCTCGGCCGGGCGGTGGTGCGGGCGCGGCACCGCGCTCGGGGCGTCGTAGCGGCTGCCCATCTCGGGCCACCAGCGCACGTCGCGCACCGCGAGCGCCGCGGCCACCAGCGCCAGGACCCCCGCGACCACCCCGACCGCGGACCACGCCGTGCGGCCGGCGCCGACGTCGACCGCGCCGTACGCCGCCAGGGCCTCGGTGAGCCGGCTCGGGGCGTCGAGCCAGGCGGTGACGGCGGCCGCCAGGACCCCCGCGGCGGCGAGCGCGCCCAGCCCGGCCACCGCGCGCCGGAAGCGGCCGCGGCTGACCAGGAGGACGCCCCAGCAGGCCAGCACCACCAGACCGAGGGCGGTCACGAGCGGCGCGCCCTCGCTGAGGCTCGAGGCCACGGCGGTGGAGGCGATCTCGGTGGATGCCGACCCCGGGCCGTCGTCGAGCACCGCCCAGTCCTGGTTGCCGGCGACCGCGGCCAGCCCACCGCCGGCCAGGCCGGCGACGAGCAGCGGGCCGAAGCGGCGGCGCGCCGCGGGGTGCGGCGCCGGCGTAGGCGCCTCAGCCACCGAGCAGGCCGTCGTCGAAGCAGGTGCGGGTGCCGGTGTGGCAGGCCGGCCCCTCCTGGTCGACGGTGACCAGCAGGGTGTCGCCGTCGCAGTCCAGCCGCACCTCGCGCACCCACTGGCGGTGTCCGGAGGTCTCGCCCTTGACCCAGTACTCCTCGCGGGAGCGGCTCCAGTACGTCGCCCGCCCGGTCGTCAGCGTGCGGTGCAGGGCCTCGTCGTCCATCCACCCGAGCATCAGCACCTCGCGGGTGTCGTGCTGCTGCACCACGGCGGCCACCAGCCCGTCGTCGGTGCGCTTGAGGCGCGCGGCGATGGCGGGGTCCAGGGAGGTCACCGGTCGATTATGTCTGCCCGGCCTGGGCGACCCAGGACCGGTGCAGGCCGGCGTAGACCGAGCCGGCCTCGGCGACGAGCACGGCGTGCGGGCCCCGCTGGACGATCCGGCCCTGGTCGACGACCACCACCTCGTCGGCGGCCCGGGCGGTCGAGAGGCGGTGGGCGATCGTCACCGACGTACGCCCCGACATCAGCCGCTCGAGCGCCCGGCCGATCCGCATCTCCAGCGCCGGGTCGACCGCGCTGGTGGCCTCGTCGAGCACCAGCAGGTCGGGGTCGGCCAGGTGGGCCCGCAGCAGTGCGACCAGCTGCCGCTCCCCCGCCGACAGCGACTCCCCGCGCTGGCCCACCCGAGTGTCCAGCCCGTCGGGCAGCCCGGCGACCCAGTCGCCCAGGCCCAGCTCGTCGGCGCTGGCCAGGATCTCCTCGGCGGTCGCGTCGAGCCGGCCGTAGCGGGCGTTGGCGGCGATCGTGTCGTCGAAGAGGAACCCCTCCTGCGGCACGAGCACGACGCTGCGGCGCAGCGACTCCTCGGCGATCCCGCGCACGTCGACGCCGTCGAGCAGCACCCGTCCGGTCTGGGGGTCCATCAGCCGGGTGAGCAGCTTGGCCACGGTCGACTTGCCGGAGCCGGTCTCCCCCACGACCGCGACCCGACGGCCTGCGGAGATGTCGAGACTCACCTCGCGCAGCACCGGGGGCCCGCCGGGATAGGCGAAACCCACGTCCTCGAGGCGGATGTCGATGGGCCCCCGCGGGAGCACCGCGCCGTCGGCCCCCGGGTCGACGAGGTCCGCCGGCGTCTCGAGGATGCCGATCACGCGCCGCCAGCCGGCGATGGCGTTCTGGGCGTCGGTGAGGATCTGGGTGCCGATCTGCACCGGGCCGACGAACAGCGTCACCAGGAAGGCGAAGGCCAGCACCTTGCCGGAGGTGATGTCCTCCTCGCCGAAGCCCAGGCCCTGCCCGAGCCAGATCCCGACGATCAGCACCCCGGCGTTGGCGAGGCCGGCCGAGACACCGCCCAGCGAGAACGAGAACGCCGTGAACCCCTGGGCCCGGGTGCTGGCCGACTGGTGCGCGGCGATCGCGGTGTCGATCCGCGCCTGGGTGCGGTCCTCGACGGCGTACGACCGGACCACCGCGGCGCCGACCACGGGCTCGGCCACGGCCGAGAGCAGCGCACCGACCTGTCGACGCACGGTGCCGTAGGCGTCGGAGAGCCGGCGCTGGAAGAACCGCAGCGACAAGAAGAGCGGCGCGAAGCAGACCCACACCACCAGCGCGAGCTGCCAGCTGTAGACCACCATCACCACGGTCGCCACCAGCACCTGCCCGATGCTGATCACGAAGATCAGCCCGCCGAAGACCAGGAACTGGCTCACCTGGTCGACGTCGCTGGTCACCCGGGCGACCAGCGCGCCGCGGCGCTCGGTGCTCTGGGTGAGCAGAGGCAGGTCGTGGACGTGCCGGAAGGCCTTGATCCGCAGCGTGGCCAGGCCTCGCTCGGAGGTGGTGAACAGCCGCCGCGTCATCAGGTACGACGACACGCTGGTCACGACGATCGCCAGCGCGGCCAGGACCCCCATCAGCACGGTGAAGGAGACGTCGGGCCCCCCGGGTGCGGACAGCCCGCGGTCGAGGGTCTGCTGGACGGCCACGGGGACGACGACCTGGCCGAGCGAGGCGAGCAGGGCCAGCAGCAGCGTGCCGCCGATGCCCTCCTTCAGCTCCGGGGAGTAGTGCACCCCGCGGCGGATCGTCTGCATCGCCGGCATCTCCTCGCCGGTCTCCAGGGCGGTGCTCACGTGGTCACCTCCTGCGCGGGATCGACCCTCGCCGGGTGGTCGTGGTCGTGCTCGTAGGCGTTGACCAGGTGCGCGTACGCCGGGTTGCGGGTCAGCAGCTCGGCGTGGGTGCCGCGGTCGACGATGCGTCCGCCCTCGAGGTGCAGCACCTCGTCGGCGAGCGCGATCGTCGCCTTGCGGTAGGCCACGACCACCAGCGTCGACCCGCCGCCGTCGGCCCGCAGCGCGGCCAGGATCCTGGCCTCCACCTCGGGGTCGACCGCGGACGTCGCGTCGTCGAGGATCAGCAGCCGGGGCCGACGTACCAGAGCCCGGGCCAGCGCGATGCGCTGCCGCTGGCCGCCCGAGAGCGACGTGCCGCGCTCGCCGAGCTGGGTGTCGAGGCCGGCGGCGAGTGCGGCGACGAACCCGTCGGCCTGGGCGGTGCGCAGGGCGTCCCAGACCTCGGCGTCGGTCACGTCGGCGCCGAGCGCGACGTTGCCGCGCACGGTGTCGTCGAAGAGGAAGGCGGTCTGCGGGACCACCGAGACGACCGAGGCGAGCTGCCCCCGGGCGAGCTGACGCAGGTCCGCGCCGTCGAGGGCGATCGAGCCCTCGAGCGGGTCGACCAGCCGCGTGAGCAGGGTGGTGAGCGTGCTCTTGCCCGACGCGGTGGCGCCGACGATGGCGACGGTGCGCCCGGGCTCGACGGCCAGGTCGACGCCGTCGAGCAGCCGCTGGTCGGGGGTGTAGGAGTAGTGGACGCCGCTCACGGTCAACCGCGCACCGGCGCTGTCCCGGGTGGCGACGGCGGTGCCGTAGGGCATCTCCCCCGTCGCGCTCAGCACCGCTGACACGCGCCGGTAGCCCACCACGCTGCGCGGGAACTCCCCCAGCAGCCAGCCGATCGAGCGGATCGGGAACGAGACGATCGTGAGCAGGTAGGCGATCGTGACCACGTCGCCGGGCGCGGTGGCGCCGCTGGTCACGCGCGAGACCCCGACGGCCAGCACGACCAGCACGCCGAGGCTCGGGAGCGCGGCCAGCGCCGGGTCGAACGCCGCGCGGATGCTGCCGACCTTGATGTTCACGTCGCGCAGCTCGCGGGAGCGCGCGGCGAAGCGGGCGGTCTCCTGCGGCTCGCGGCCCAGGGTCTTGACCACCATGGCGCCGTCGAAGGACTCGTGCGCGATCTCGCTGACCTCGGCCCGCAGCTGCTGGGCCCGCGTGGCCCAGCCCTGGGCGAGGTTCTGGTAGACGATGTTGACCACGATCACCGCCGGGAAGACCAGGATGCCGACCAGGGCCAGCACCAGGTCGGCCAGCAGCATCTGGACCACGGCGATCACCATCATCGCCACCGTGCCGACCGCCATCGGCAGCGGCGCGATCGGGCCCCAGGCGGCCTCGACGTCGGCGTTCGCGTTGCTGAGCAGCTGGCCGGTGGGGTGGCGCTGGTGCCACTCCATGGGCAGGGAGAGGTACTGGCGGGTGACCGCCCGCCGCGTGCTGGCCTGCATCCGGTACTGCATGATCCCGGCGCCCAGGCGCCGGGCGACGATGCCGACGGCGCGCAGCAGCGCCACACCGAGGAAGAGCGCCAGCACGGCCCACAGCAGGCCCGGGCGGATCTCGCCGTCGCGGAACGCCGGCAGCACGACGTGGTCGGTGGCCCAGCCGAGCACCCACGCGTCGGCGACGGTCAGCGCCCCGAAGAGCAGGCTCCCGAGGGTCGAGACGGTGAAGATCCACGGCTCGCGGCGGATGGCCACGGCCAGGACCCCGAACCCGGCCCGCGTCGACCCGCGGCCGTCCGCGCGCCGGTCACTGCCCTGCTGCTCCATCTGATCCCGTCGTCTCGTCTCGCGACCAACCCACGCCCTCGGCAGGCTATTCCCCAGGCCCTAGGGTCACGGGATGACCACCCCACCCCTCGCCCGTCGGGAGCGGCACGCCCTGTGCGACCTGGCCCTGGAGCTCGGGGAGGGCGCGCCCACGCTGTGCGGCGACTGGACGGTCAAGGACCTGGTGGTCCACCTGCTCGTGCGCGAGCGCAGCCCGGTGGGGGCGGCCGGCATCCTGGTGCCGCCCCTCGAGGGACTCACCGACCGGGCGATGGCCCGCCTCGGGCGCCGCGACTTCACGACCCTGGTCGAGCGGCTGCGCAGCCCCGGCCTGTCGGTCTTCGCCCTCCCCCCGGTGGAGGTGCTCGGCAACACCCTCGAGTACGTCGTGCACCACGAGGACCTGCGCCGGGCCCAGCCGGGCTGGGAGCCCCGCGACCTGCCCGAGGGCGACCAGCACACGATCTGGCGGCGGCTCGGCCCGATGTCGCACGCGTTGGCCCGCAAGGTCGACGTCCCCCTTCGGCTGGCCCGCTCCGACGGCGACGCCTCCCGCACCGTCCGGCCCGGCACCGACCCGGCCACGGTGGTCGGCCGCCCCCTCGAGCTCGCCCTGTTCCTCTTCGGCCGCGCCCAGGTGCGCGACCTCGACCTGGTCGGCCCCCCGGCCACCGTCACCGCCCTGCGCGCCGCCGACCTCGGCCTCTGACCCACACCTCGCCGGTCGAGCAGGGAGGCCCCCAGGGCCGACCGTGGCGAGACCCCGCGACCCGACCCACGGCCGCTCAGACCGGCGTCGGCTCAGGCCGCACGGTCGCCCGCTCGCCCAGCTTGACGCCGACCACGCCGAGCAGGATCAGCAGGCCGCCGAGCAGCTGGACGGGTCGCGGCAGCTCGCCGACCAGCAGCCAGGCCCACAGCACGGCGGCGACCACCTCGGTGAGGGCCACGAAGGACGCCACCCGCGAGCCCAGACGACGGATCGCGGCGATGCCGGTGGTGTAGGACAGCGCGGCCGTCACCAGCCCGAGCGCGACCAGCGGCACCCACCACGCCACCGAGGCGCCGGCGTACGTGGTGGCGGCGGTCGAGGCCTGCATGGGCATCAGCCCCGACAGCGCGAGCAGCCCGAGCGCCACGCCACCCACGACGAGGCCGCCGGCGGCCAGCGTCAGCGGCGGCAGGCCGGTGGACTCGTCGGCGGAGATGAGGAAGTACGACGCGGCACCGACCATCGCGCCCAGCGCCCAGAGCACGCCGGGCAGGCTGACCGCCGTCCCGCCGAGCAGGTCGAGGACCAGCACCAGGCCGAGCACCGCCAGCGCGGCACCCGCCAGCGTCACCCGGCCGGGTCGCTGCCCCTGCCGCAGCCAGAGCCACACGACCACGGTGGCGGGCGCGGTGTACTCGATCATCAGCGCGGGGCCCACCTGCATGTGCTGCACGGCGGCGAAGAAGCAGAACTGCGCGCCGGCGACCGCGAGGACCCCGTAGGCCACCACGAGGCGGGCGTTGCGGCGCAGCACGTCCCACCGCCCGCGCAGGGCGGCCACCCCGAACGGCGCGACGACCAGCGCCGCGAGGCCGATCCGGAGCAGCACGACCGCGCCGGGGCTCCAGCCGGTGTCGAGCAGCCCCCGGGCGAGCGCCCCCGAGAGGCCGAAGGAGACAGCGGAGACCAGCGCGAAGGCGAACCCTGCGGCCGTGCGCGAGGAGGGGGCGACCGGCGGGCCGCTCCGCAGGTCGTCATTCGTCACAGCCGTCATGACGGATGACAGTAGGTGGCGGTGCTGTAACCTGTCAAAGTGGTTTTTGCCTATGACACCGAGATCGCGCTCCAGGCCGCCGTCCTGCTGGCCAACTCGGGTCTGGAGCCCGACACCCTCGAGACCGTCGAGCAGCTCGACGACTTCTACACCGGCTTGGGCTACTCCGGTCGCCGCGACGGCGACCAGGCCGAGGTCGAGTCGCTGCGGGCGGTCCGCCCCCGCCTGCGCGAGCTGCTGACCGCCGGGCGCGACGACGCCGTCGTCCTGGTCAACGCGATGCTGGCCGAGGCCGGGGCGCTCCCCCAGCTCGTGCGCCACGACGAGTACGACTGGCACCTGCACGCCGTCGAGGACGAGCAGCCGCTGGTCACCCGGATCGTGGTCGAGACGGCCATGGCGATGGTCGACGTGATCCGCGCCGACGAGATGTCACGTCTGTCCGTGTGCGCCGACGAGGACTGCGAGGGCGTCGTGCTGGACCTCTCCCGCAACCGCTCCCGCCGCTTCTGCTCCACCACGTGCGGCAACCGCAACGCGGTCGCCGCCTACCGGGCGCGGCAGGCCGCGGGCTGATCGGCCGGGTCCTGGTGGGGGCCGCGCTCAGAAGCCGTCGAAGAAGTCGCCGATGCCCTCGCCGATGCCGCCGAACATGTCACCGACGCCCTCACCGATCCCGCCGAGGCCCTCGCCCAGCCCCTCGCCCAGCCCACCGAGCCCGTCGAAGCCGCCGAACGCACCGAACATCAGGCCCATGAACATCCAGTCCATGGGGGCGAAGCCGCCGAAGTAGCCGGCGGCGTAGGGCTGGTAGGCCCGCCCACCCTGCCAGTACGGCACCCGCTGGGCGCCCACCATGACCATCCGGCTGTCGGGGTCGGCGCCGGCCTCGACGCGCTCCGCGTCGAGCGCGCAGGCCGGTACGTCGCGCGCGACCCCGCCGGGGGGCGCGTAGGCGACGTCGCGCAGCGACAGGCCGTGGCGAGGGTCGAAGAAGCACGGCGGACGGCGCACCGGCAGCGGCTCCCCCGCGACCCGGGCCCGCACGCACGCCATCGCGTAGCGACCGTCCTCCAGGATCGTGGTCACGTGCTTGACGTCCTCGGGTCGCTGCATCCGGTCACCGGCCAGCTTGGCCGACTCGTAGGCGTCCAGCGCCCGCTGGTAGTCGGCGTTCATCCCCGCGTCGAGCTGGTGCCCGCCCAGCTCGCTGTCGAAGTGCTGGAGCTCGACCCCCAGCGCCGTGATGTCCTCGTCGGCGAGCTTCTTGATCGGCGCCAGCTCGGCCTCCCGGCGCTCGACCTCCCGCTGCTTGGTGCGCTGCGAGGCGACGTACGCCGCGCCACCCAGCAGTGCCAGCACGAGCAGGAGGAGCAGCAGACCGACCATGGGCCCAGCCTACGGCGACGATCCAGGCCCGTTCTGGGGCCGCGTTCTGGGGCCCGTTCTGGGGCCCGGTCGGGGACCGCTCAGGCGTCGGTGGCCGTCAGCGGCTGGGCGATGTCCTCCAGGGCACGACCCTCCGCCTTCACGCCGAGGAACGCCTCGGCGATGCCGCCGGCGATCATGAGCGCGGCCCCGATGAAGTAGCCCACGGCGATGCCGGTGATGTCGCCGTCGGCCGAGGACCGGTCGATCAGCCAGCCGAAGAGCAGCGGCCCGGAGATGCCGCCGGCGGCGGTGCCGATCGCGTAGAAGAACGCGATGCAGAGCGCGCGCGTCTCCATCGGGAAGATCTCGCTCGCGGTGAGGTAGGCCGAGCTCGCACCCGCCGAGGCGATGAAGAAGATGATCGCGCCCATCAGCGTCAGCGTCACCGCGGTGAGGCTGCCCAGGAAGATCCCGGTGATCGCCAGCAGCACGCCGGAGGAGAGGTAGGTGAGGCTGATCATCCGCACCCGGCCCCAGGTGTCGAACAGCGGGCTCAGCACCAGCGCGCCGACGAAGTTGCTGATCGCGAAGACGGCGATGTACCAGCCGACCTGACCGACGTCGAGGAAGGTCGTCAGGGTGTCGCCGTAGGTGAAGAAGAAGGCGTTGTAGAGGAAGGCCTGACCGACGAAGAGGCTGAAGCACAGCACCGTACGGCGCGGGTAGAGCGCGAAGACCGTGTGCGCGATCTCGCCGATCCCGATCGTGCGCCGCTGCCGGATCGTGATCGTGTCGGAGACCTCGTCGAGCGGGTGGCCCACGTCGTCGGTCACGGCGCGCTCGATGTCGCGCACGATCGACTCGGCCTCCTCCTCCCGGCCGTGGATGAACAGCCACCGCGGGCTCTCCGGCACGTGGCGCCGGACCACGAGGATGCCGACGGCCAGGATCCCGCCCAGCCCGAAGGCCAGCCGCCAGCCCCACTCCGGCGAGACCAGGGTGGGGTCCAGCAGCGGGATCGTGAGCAGCGCGCCACCGGTGGCGCCGAGCCAGAAGCTGCCGTTGATCGCGATGTCGACCCGCCCGCGGAACGCCGCAGGGATCAGCTCGTCGATGGCCGAGTTGATGGCGGCGTACTCACCGCCGATGCCGGCGCCGGTGAGGAACCGGGCCGCGAAGTACCACGTGGGGTTCATCGAGAACGCCGTGAGGACGGTGGCCACGGTGTAGACGCCCAGCGTGATCAGGAAGAGCTTCTTGCGACCGAAACGGTCGGTGAGCTGGCCGAAGAAGAGCGCGCCCAGACAGGCCCCGGTGACGTACGCCGCCCCCGCCGCCCCGACCTGGAAGCTGCTGAGCCCGAGACCGGTGTCCTCGGGCTTCAACGCCGCGGACAACGAGCCGACGATCGTCACCTCGAGCCCGTCGAGGATCCACACCGTGCCGAGCCCCACCACGATCATCCAGTGGAAGCGTGACCACGGCAGTCGGTCCATCCGTGCCGGGATGTCGGTGGTGATCCGTCCAGTCTCGACCGAGCTCATGCGGGTGTGGTACCCACCACCTGCCGGGTCAATCCTCAGCTTTCACCAGGGCCGCAGACGTGAAGAACGCCCCCGGTCCTGCCGTCAGCGGCGGGTGTAGTCGCGGAAGCCGCGCTGGGTCTTGCGACCGAGGTAGCCCGCGGTGACCAGGTGCTCCAGCAGCGGCGCCGGCGCGAAGCCCGGCTCGCGGAACTCCAGGTAGAGCTCGCGCTGGATGGCCAGCGAGACGTCGTTGCCGACCACGTCGAGCAGCTCGAAGGGCCCCATCGGCAACGCACAGCCCTGCTTCATGGCCAGGTCGATGTCGTCTGCCGTGGCGTAGTGCGCCTCGAGCATCTTGACCGCGTCGTTGAGGTAGGGGAACAGCAGGGCGTTGACGATGAAGCCCGCCCGGTCGGCGCAGGAGACCGCGACCTTGCCGACCTTCGCGCAGAGCGCCTGCGTGGTCTCGGTGACGTCCTCGTCGGTGGAGACGGTCGAGACGACCTCGACCAGCTTCATCACCGGTGCGGGGTTGAAGAAGTGCATGCCGATCACGTCCTGCGGGCGCGAGGTGGCCTGGGCGCACTCGATGATCGGCAGCGACGACGTGGTCGTGGCCAGGATCGCGCCGGGCTTGCAGATCTCGTCGAGGTTCGCGAAGAGCGTGGTCTTGACCTTCAGGTCCTCGGCGATGGCCTCGACGACGATGTCGGCCGAGCCCAGGTCGTCGAGCGAGGTCGAGCCGGTCAGCCGCGCCAGCACCTCGGCCTTGGCCTCCTCGGTGGAGCGGCCCCGCTGGATCTGCTTGTCGAAGTTCTTGGTGATCGCTGCCACCACGCCGTCGACCTTGGCCTGGCTGCGACCGACGTACAGGACGTCGAAGCCGCTCTTGGCGAAGACCTCGATGATGCCGGCGGCCATCGTGCCGGTGCCGACGACGCCGACCTGCCGGATGTCGTGCTTGAGCTCGGGCAGGTCGTCGGCCGACGGGGTCTTGTCGTCGGCGACGACGACGGGGCTGTCGGGACCCTCGTAGGAGTAGAAGCCGCGACCGGTCTTGCGGCCCAGCAGGCCGGCGGTGACCATCTGCTTGAGGATCGGGGTGGGTGCGTGCAGGCGGTCGCGGCCCTGGCGGTACATCGTCTCGAGGATCTCGTACGCCGTGTCGAGACCGATCAGGTCGAGCAGCGCGAGCGGTCCCATGGGGTAGCCGCAGCCGAAGCGCATCGCGGCGTCGATGTCCTCCCGGCTGGCGTAGCGGCCCTCGTACATGGACGCGGCGTGGTTGAGGTAGCCGAAGAGCAGGGTGTTGGCGATGAAGCCGGCCTTGTCGCCGCAGACGACCGGGCTCTTGCCGAGCTGCTCGACCAGCGCCGTCACGTCAGCCAGCACGGTGGGCTCGGTGACCACCGTGCGGATGATCTCCACGAAGTTCTGCACCGGAGCGGGGTTGAAGAAGTGGACCCCGATGACCCGGCCCGGGTGGGCGTTGGAGGTCGAGATCTCGGTGACCGACAGCGAGGAGGTGTTGGTGGCCAGCACGGTGTCGGGAGCGACGATGCCCTCGAGCTCGCGGAAGATCTGCTTCTTGACCTCGACCGACTCCACGACCGCCTCGACCACGAGGTCGGCGTCGGCCAGGTCCTTGAGCTCGGTGGCGAACGTGATCCGGCCCAGGATCTCGGCCTGCTCGGCCTCGGTGATCTTCTCGCGCTTCACCGCGCGGGCGGTCGAGTGCTCGAGGTGCTGCCGGCCGCGGGCCACGCCCTCCTCGTCGAGCTCCACGCCGATGACGGCGAACCCGTTGCGGGCGAAGACCTCGGCGATGCCGGCCCCCATGGTGCCGAGCCCGACCACGCCGATCGTGGTGAACGTGCGCGGCTGGTCGCCTGCGTCGAGAGGGGTGCTGTCGGTCGCCGTCTGCGTCATGGCGGGCATCATTCCATGCCCGTCGGCAGCGCCGGGAGGCCCGCTCACCCACCGATACCCGTCAGTAACCTCGGAGGCCGGTCGGGGGCTAGGAGCAGGGGTTGCGCGAGCCCTGCTCGATCGTCCCGGCGCAGCTGCGCAGCGCCTTGAGCTCGCGCACGAGCGACTTCACGTACTTCCAGCTCGGCTTCTCCGACATCGGCAGCTCGCGCCACAACAGGTTCTCCTGCTCGAGCGGGTCGCGGTAGAACTCCCGGCGCAGCAGGCGGCCGGCACGGTAGTACTGCACGAAGAGCTCACCGTTGCGGCGCAGCGCCACCCAGGTCGGCACCCGGAACGGCGCGAAGCCGGACTCGCGCAGCACGAACGCCGAGCGCTCGTTGGCGAACTCCAGCAACCGTCCGCGCGTGCGCTCGTAGCCGGAGAGCAGCGAGTGCCCGTCGACCACGTGCCCCGGCTCGACGTCGAAGACGTCGTAGACCGTCGGGGCGACGTCGACCAGGTCGACCGGGCGCAGGTCGCGCCCCCGCTCGCCCACGCCGGGGGGCAGGTAGGCCAGCAGCGGTACGTCGACCGAGGCGGCGTACGGCACCGCCTTGCCGTCCCAGCCGTTCTCGCCCAGGGCGTAGCCGTTGTCGCTGGTGAAGAGCACGACGGTGCTCTCCAGCGCGCCCTGCTGCTTGAGCAGGGCGAAGGTCTTCGCCATCTCGTCGTCGACGTCGTAGAGGGCACGGACGCGGGTGGCCTGCTTCGCACGGTAGTAGGTCTCGCCGCGGGTGAGGTTGCGGAAGGGCAGCAGCTTGTCGCGGGTGTCGAGCTCGGGCTGCCAGTCGAAGGGCGGGACCGCGCGGCCCACGTTGGCCTGCGTCGGCTGGGGCAGCTTGCGCTTGCCCTTGCCCGTCTGCTCGTGGGGGGCGTAGAAGGCCGCGTAGGCGTAGTAGGGGCGCTCCTGCGCGGCCGGCGAGGAGATGAACGTCCGCAGGTCCTCCCCGACCCGCACCGTGGTGTGGACCCGCTCCTCGGGCCGGTAGGCCTCGCCGTCGTCGTCGAAGAGGTCGTAGCCGTAGGAGCCGTAGTTGCTCCAGAAGTCGAAGTCCTCGAAACCCGAGTCGAACTCGCCGCCGTGGATCAGGCCCGGGTTGAGCCCGTTGAGGAACTTGCCGACGCCGTACGTCGCCACCCCGGCCTCGCCGAGGTCGTGCTGGACCGTGTCGGACCCGACCAGGCGCTCGGCCTCGTTCTGGCGACGTACGCCGTTGTTGTGCGGGAGCTGTCCGGTGCTGAGGATGGCGCGGGCCGGGCAGCAGACGGGACTGGCCACCGTCGCGTCCTCCCAGCACCGGCCCTGGTCGCGCAGCCAGCGGGCGGTGCGCGGGAGGTAGAGATCGGTGTCAGCGCAGCTGAAGTCGTCCATGTCGTCGACGACGACCACCACGACGTTGTAGGGGCTGTCGGAGACCGGCGCGGCCTCGGGCACGGGCACGGGGGCCGACGGCGAGCTCGGGCTGGCCACGACCCACAGCAGCGGGCCGACCACGAGGGCGAGGCCCGCGAGGATCAGAGCAGCCCGCCGCGTCACCTCCGCACTCTAACTAGGTAGATTTCGCGGGTGCGAATCGTGGTGGCCAGGTGCCAGGTGGACTATGCGGGCCGGTTGAGCGCCCATCTGCCGATGGCCACGCGGGTGCTGATGCTCAAGGCCGACGGCTCCCTGCTCATCCACTCCGACGGCGGCTCCTACAAGCCGCTGAACTGGATGTCGCCGCCCTGCACGCTGCGCGAGGACATGACCGACGAGGGCCAGGTCGAGTGGACCGTGACCGCCAAGGCCACCTCCGCCGGACCGTCCGACACGCTGCGGATCCTGCTCGAGGAGATCGTCCACGACTCCCAGCACGACCTCGGGATCGACCCGGGCCTGCGCAAGGACGGCGTCGAGAAGCACCTCCAGGAGCTCCTCGCCGAGCACCCGGCCGCGCTGGCCGACGGCCTGACACTGGTGCGCCGCGAGTTCCCCACCGCCATCGGCCCGGTCGACCTGATGTGCCGCGACGCCGCCGGCGCCTCCGTCGCGGTCGAGATCAAGCGCCGCGGCGAGATCGACGGCGTCGAGCAGCTCACCCGCTACCTCGACCTGCTCAACCGCGACCCCGCTCTGACCCGCAAGGGCGCTGTCCGCGGCATCCTCGCCGCCCAGGAGATCAAGCCCCAGGCGCGCGTCCTCGCCACCGACCGCGGCATCGCCTGCGCCCTCGTCGACTACGACCTGCTCCGCGGCATGGACGACTCCGAGCACCGCCTCTTCTGACCCTCTGGAGCGCTGGTCGAGCAAGAACGCCGACGAGCCCGCGCTCCCCGCGGTGCTCGACCCGGCTGGCCCACGGCGCGGCACCGCACCGCGCGCGATCGGGACCTGGCGGCGATAACCACCGCTGGTCGACCAGGAGACCGGGCCCGCAAGGGACGGCTCGCCGGTCGAGTAGGAAGGCCCCCCAGGGCCGACCGTAACGAGACCCCGTACGCCGACAAGCAACAGCGACCACACGCTGGTCGAGGCGCGAGGGCCGCCAGGCCCGAGCCACGAAACCGACGCCCGGCGAGGATGGTTTCGAGGCTCGCTGACGCTCGCACCTCAACCCCCGGACCACCCCGCCGGTCGAGTAGGAAGGCCCCCCAGGGCCGACCGTAACGAGACCCCGCACGCCGAGCAGCAGCCGCACCCCAGACGCTGGTTGAGGTGCGAGGGCCGCCAGGCCCGAGCCACGAAACCGACTGCCGGCGAGGGTGGTTTCGAGGCTCGCTGACGCTCGCACCTCAACCACCGAACCGCCCCGCCGGTCGAGTAGGAAGGCCCCCCAGGGCCGACCGTAGCGAGACCCCGCACGCCCAGAAGCAGCCGCACCCCCAACGCTGGTTGAGGTGCGAGGGCCGCCAGGCCCGAGCCACGAAACCGACTGCCGGCGAGGGTGGTTTCGTGGCTCGCTGCGCTCGCACCTCAACCACCGGACTCGCCCCGCCGGTCGAGTAGGAAGGCCCCCCGGGGCCGACCGTAGCGAGACCCCGCACGCCGAGAAGCAGCCGCAACCCCAGACGCTGGTTGAGGTGCGAGGGCCGCCAGGCCCGAGCCACGAAACCGACTGCCGGGGAGGGTGGTTTCGTGGCTCGCTGCGCTCGCACCTCAACCACCGCGGAGAGCTCAGGACCCCTGCGGTTGAGCGGGAAAACTTTACCCAACTACTTTCGCGAACCCCTGTGCACAACCCCGATTTCGGGGTCCGACTGTCGGTGGCCGGTGCTGCAATAGACCTATGACCGAAGCAGCGCCGACCACCACCGAGACCCTCCTCGGTGCGCTGCGCGCCAACCGTCATGCGGCCGCTGACATCGAGGTCGAACGACTCGAGCTGACCGTGGAGTGGGCGGTCGAGAACACCGTCGACGCCGACGGGGAGTGGGCCGCCCACCAGGTCAGCCTGTTCGGCGACCGGGCCCTGCCGATCGCCGGGCCGGGAGCGCCGTTGGTCTCGGAGTTCGCGCTGATGGAGTACGCCGCAGCGCTGGGCCTGTCGACCGACTCCGGCAAGGCCTACGTCGGCAAGACCCTCGAGCTGCGCTACCGCCTCCCGCGGCTCTGGGAGCAGGTGATCGCCGGGCGGGTGCCGGTGTGGCGGGCGATGCGGGTCGCCGAGCACACCGGCTGCCTGCCGATGGCCGCGGCCATCGAGGTCGACCGAGCACTCGCCCCGGCGGCCGGGACGTGCTCGTGGGCCCAGATCGGCCGGCTGGTCGAGGAGGCCCTGGCCCGCCACGACCCCGACCAGGCCGAGGACCGCCGCCGACGCGCAGCGGACGGACGACGCTTCGACGTCGAGACCGACCTCGTCGACACCGCCGGCACCGTCGAGGTCACCGGCTGCCTCGACCTGGCCGACGCCCTCGACCTCGAGGCCGCGGTCAGCCGGTCCGCGACCCAGCTCGCCGAACTCGGCTCCACCGAGACCCTCGACGTACGCCGGTCGATGGCCGTGGGTGAGATCGCGCGGCAGCAGCTCGCTCTCGACCTCGACACCGGCGAGATCCAGACCGGCCGGGGTCGGGGCGTGGTGCTCAACGTCCACCTCACCGAGGCCGCCATCGCCGGGGTCGGCGGCAACGTCGCCCGCTGCGGCAACACCCGCACCCCGGTCCTGCTCGACCAGGTCAAGCACTGGTGCCAATCAGCGGGCCAGATCACCATCGTCCCGATCAAGGACCTCACCGCGCACCACCACGTCGAGGCCTACGAGATCCCCGACCGGATCAAGACCCAGACCGAGCTGCTCAACCACACCTGCGTCTTCCCCCACTGCACCCGCCGCGCCGAGCGCTGCGACCACGACCACATCGACCCCCACCACCCCGACGGCACCGGCGGCGCGACCTGCTCGCACAACATCGCCCCACTCTGCCGACGACACCACCGCGCCAAGACCCACGGCCGGTGGCGCTACCGCCGGATTCACCCCACCGGCTACGAGTGGACGACCCCGCACGGCTACCGGATCATCCGCGACCACCTCGGCACCCACCCTGCGATCGCACCCGACCACCCACCCGACCGCGAGCCCTGACCACCCCGCCCCGAGCCCCGGCGTACCCCCACCACGCCGGGGCCACCGGCACGCCCGCCGGGCGTGGGCCGGTCGGAGCGACCACAGGTGATGCCCGCGGATTGGTCACCAACCGCAGCCCAGAGGCCGGAATCTCTGCGGTTTGGTCCCAAACCGACGACCGCGGGCCGCCTTCATTGCGGTTTGGTCCCAAACCGACGCTCGGATGCGGCCGCCCCCGCGGATTGGTCACCAACCGTCGCCGAGACGCAGGAAGCGCTGCGGTTGTGGACCAAACCGCAGCCGGAGGGCGGGCGCCTACGATGAGGCGGTGCCCAGGACCACCGCCACCACGCCCGCGGCGTCCGAGCCGCACCGCTGATGCGGCTCTTCCACATCGCGACCGCGGCGGACTGGGAGCAGGCGCAGCGAGAGGGGCGGTACACCACCTCGACGTACGGCGTCTCGCTGGCCGAGGAGGGCTTCATCCACGCCAGCCGGGCGGACCAGTGGCAGGGCGTGCGTGAGCGCTTCTACGCCACCGTCACCGAGCCGCTGGTGCTGCTGGTGATCGACCCCGACCTCCTCGACGTCCCGGTCGTCGAGGAGTCGCCGCCGGGCAGCGCCGAGACCTTCCCGCACCTCTACGGAGCCCTCGACCCCGCTGCGGTGGTCCAGGTGCTCCCGCTCGGCACCGGCACCGGCACCGGCACCGCCACTCACCCCTACCCCGACCCGAGCCCCGCAACCGCTCACACCCCGGTCACCGCTCCCACCGCCAGCACGACCACTCCCGCACCCACCAGCAGCGAGAGCTTCAGCCGCCTCTTCTTCAACGAGATGTTCCACAACGTGATGCTGGCCGTGCTGGTGCTGGTGTGCGTGGCCGTCGGCGCGGTAGCCGGGCGCAGCATCGACGACGACTGGGGCGCACTGCTCGGCACCGCCGCCGGCCTCCTCGTCGGCCTGCCGCTCGCGGTGCTCGTGCACCGCCGCACCGCGCCCTCCTGACACCCCGACCACCCGACCCCCGGACCCCAAGCCCGGACCCAGCAACCCAGCCCCCGACCCCGGCCCGAGCAGCTACGCCCCGTCCGCCAGGCTCACGACCTCCTCGGCACACCCCCAGCTCAGCGTGACCCCGGACCCGCCGTGCCCGTAGCAGTGCAGGACCCGCCCGTCGTCGGGGTCGCGCTCCACCCGCACCGTGGGGCGCGCCGGCCGCAGGCCCACCTTGTGCCGCAGCACCCGCGCCGTGCGCAGCGCCGGGACCAGCGCAGAGGCCCGCACCAGGATGTCGTCGGCGACCTGCGGCGACGGCGTGCGGCTCCACTCCCCCGCCACACTGGTCCCGCCGACCACGATCTCCCGCTCGCGAGGCACGACGTACGTCGGCGTCGGTCCGTCGCCGTCGAGCCACCAGCGGTCCAGGCCGTGCTGCTCGACGTAGACCACCTGCCCCTGCACCGGCGTCACGCTCGGGTCGGCGCCGAGCAACCGGGCGCCGATGCCGGAGCAGTTCACGACCAGGTCGCCGCCGGTCGGCAGGCCCGGCAGGTTGAGCCGGGTCAGGGTGCCACCGAGGGCCTCGACCCGCGCCGCGAGCCAGCCCAGGTACGTCGGCATCGTCACGACCGGCGCCACGAACGACCAGCCGCCGGCGTACCCGCTCGGCACGTCGTGCGTCCGGGCCAGGTCCGGCACGGCGTCGCGCCACCACGGGTCGGGCGCGCTGGCGCGCAGCACCTCGGTCCCGAGCCGCATCCGGACCCCCGCCCCCGACTCCTGCTCGGCCAGCCGCGCGAACACCTCGTAGGACCGCGCCGCCCACGCGGTCACGCGCTCCTGCGGCAGCGCCAGGTAGGGATACCAGATCGCGGCCGCGACGGCCGACGTCGTCTCCCGGGGCAGGTCGCGCGCCACGACGTCGACCCGGTGCCCGGCCTCGAGCAGCCGCACCGCGCAGGAGAGCCCGATTACCCCCGAACCCACCACGATCACCCGCGACATGGGCATAGTCTGACCGACCGCCGCGTAACCCACCTCACACCGCGGTCGTTGTCCCGCCACCACCGCCCTTCGCTCGGAAGAGACACCCCATGCGTCGATCCCTCCGCCTGCTGCTGACGTCCGTCCTCGGGGTGCTCCTGGCGACCACCCTCCTGGGCGCCGGCCCGCTCGCGGGCAGTGCCTCCGCCCACGAGGAGCGCCCGGCCACGTTCCCCGACGGCAGCGGCAAGCGCCCGAAGTTCCTCGGCTACGACAACCCGCGCAGCCGCGTGGTGTGCCAGAGCGACAGCCGGCGCCGGATCAAGAAGATGCCGGCCGGCGCGGTGAAGCGCCGCAACCTGCGGTTGGTGGAGCAGTGCCGCTTCCACTCCATCCAGGGCGCGATCAACACCATCCGCCAGCGCCGTACGTCGGTCTACGTGCTGCCCGGCGTCTATCACGAGCGCAAGTGGGGCCAGCAGAAGCGCAGCGCCTACTGCGCCAACCTGTCGACGTCCAGCGACGACCCGCTGCGCGCGTCGCGCTACATCGGCTCGATCTCCGGCTCGAGCATCCCCGCGCCCGACGGCCAGGCCGCCGAGGCGGAGGCGGCCAGCGACCCGGTCGCGCTGTCCTACGGCGACCAGCGCCGGTGCGCCCACAACCTCAACCTGATCGCGATCTTCGGCGACCGGACCCCCGGCAACCGCTCGCTGAAGTGCGACAGCAAGTTCTGCGGCACCCAGCTGGTCGGCACGGGCCGCAAGATGACCGACGTCGTCGTCGACAACCAGTTCCAGAAGCTCAACGCCCTGCGCCTGGACCGGATGGGCGGCGCGTACGTCGCCAACATGACCTTCCAGCAGGCCGAGTTCAACGCCGTCTACGTCCTCGAGACCGACGGCTTCGCCCTGGACCGGCTGACCACGCGCGGCAACGACGAGTACGGCATCCTCTCCTTCGCCAGCGACCACGGCCTGATCAAGCGCACGAACAACTACTTCAACGGTGACTCCGGCATCTACCCCGGCTCGGCCTCGGACCTCAACGCGACCAACCCGCGGTTCGCGGTGACCCGCTACGCGATCGAGATCCGTAACAACAAGAGCCACCACAACACGCTCGGCTACTCCGGCACCGCCGGCAACTCGGTGTGGGCGCACCACAACGACTTCTACGCCAACGCCACGGGCATCGCGACCGACTCGCTCTTCCCCGGCCACCCCGGCCTGCCGCAGGACCACGCCCGCTGGAGCAACAACCGGATCTACTCCAACAACAGCAACTACTACACGCGCTTCGTCGACACCGGCGTGTGCGCCAAGCCGATCAAGGACCGCGGCTACATCCGCGGCACGGTCTGCCCCGTCGTCCCGACCCCGGTCGGCACCGGCGTGCTGATCGCCGGCGGCAACTTCAACTCCACCGACCACAACTTCATCTACGACAACTGGCGCTACGGCACGATGCAGTTCTGGGTCCCGGCCCCGCTGCGCGACGAGATGGACCCGGCCAAGCTCTACGACACCTCCAACAACAACCGCACGTTCGCCAACCAGATGGGCCGCCGCCCCGACGGCCGGGTGCTCGAGAACGGCTCCGACCACTGGTGGGACGACCAGGGCGTCGGCAACTGCTGGGAGGGCAACCGCTACGCCGACGGCCGCCAGGACGACAACTTCCTGATCCCCCCGCGCTCGTGCGCCGCGGGCGGCTCGGTGTTCCTGCCCGGCGCCGCCGTGAAGGACGCGGGCTTCCTGACCTGCAGCGAGTACGACCGCAACGACCCCGACCTGCGCCACCCGCCGGGCTGCGAGTGGTTCGAGTCGCCGAGCCGCCCCTCCTCGCGCGCCGCCGCGGCCCCGGCCGCCCCGAAGGTGAGCCGGCAGCAGGCGGTCCAGCCGCGGACCTCGTCGGTCGCCGACGGCCTGCCGGCCGGGCTCCTGCTCCTCGCCGGCCTCGCGCTCGTCGTTCGCCGTCGCCACCGGCTCGGACGTGCGGCGTAGCGCGCTGGTCGCGCTGCTCCTGCTCGGCCTGCTGACGGTGGGCGGGGTGGGGGCCGCGGTGGCCGTGACCCTCAGCTCGCCCGACCTGCGCGCCAGCGGACCGACCTCGGTCGACGGCACCGACGGCACCGCCGTCTTCGAGGTCGCCGACCGGACGATCCGCCAGGTCCGCTACGTCGACGGCGGCACCCTGCGCTACACGTTCCGCCTCGTCAACGACGCTCGCCTGCCGGTGCGGGTGCTCGGCCTGGACGACGACCAGACCGATCCCCGGTTGTTCACGCTCGAGGACCTGTCCGCCCGCGACCTCGGGCCGGGCGAGGCCGCGGAGGTGACCCTGGCGCTCGGGATGTCCGGCTGCGAGACCCTCTCGTCCCGGGCCGGGTCCTTCGTCGACCAGGTGGTCGTCCGCACCCGCCGGGCCGGCGTCTTCGAGGACACCGTCACCGTGACCCTGCCCGAGGAGCTGCACACCGGCTCACCGCGCGAGGCCTTCTGTCCCGACGCCACGGCGACGTCCCGCCCGCCCGGCTGAGCGGGCCCGCAGGTCAGCCGCCGGCAGCCCGCGGTGCGGTGGGGTCGTCGGACGGGCTCCCGGCCTCGCGGGCGACGTACTCCTCGATGTCCTCGACGTCGTCGCGGTTGCGGGTCACCACGGCCAGCAGGTCGCTCATCCGGGCGACCTCCTCGACCTGCTCCTTGATGAACCACTGCAGGAACTGCTCGGAGGCGAAGTCGGACTCGTCACGGGCGATCCGCAGCAGGGCGTTGACCTGCTCGGTGACCCGGCGCTCCTGCTCGAGCGCGAGCGCCACCGGTGCGACGACGTCGGCGAACCCGGCCACCGGCGCCTCGACGCCGGGGATCACCACGTCGGTGTCGGTGTCGAGGAGGTACTGGACCATCATCATCGCGTGGCTGCGCTCCTCCATGGCCTGCTCGTAGAAGAAGGCGGCCATCCGGGGCATGGTGAGCGCGTCGTAGTGGACGGCGATCGCGAGGTACTGGTGGTGCGCCGCGAACTCGTTGCCGATCTGCGCGTTGAGCGCCTCGGCGAAGCGAGCAGCCGGCATCAGGCGACCTCGGCGAGCTTCTTCTTGGTGACCTTGGTGCCGTCGACCCGGACCAGGCGGCGCTTCTTGACGGTGAGCCCCTCGGGCAGGGTGCCCTCCTTCAGCATCCGCAGCGGGCAGCGGTCGCACTTCTTCTTGGACACGCAGCACTCCACCTTCGGGAGCTTGCGCACCGCGGCGCTGCTCCCGGCCGTCTGCTTGCGGCCGCTTGCCGCTTCCTGGCGGCCTTCTTGCCCTTGCCCATGACCTCAGGCTAGCACGGACTTAGGTCAGGCTTACCTGTCATCAGTCCAGGGAGTGGGCTGCGCGGATCACGTCGCAGACACCGCCCATGATCTCGGTCAGGCCGAAGTCCTTGGGCGTGTAGACCGCCGCCACACCCAGCTCGCGCAGCCGGCGCCCGTCGGAGTCGGGGATGATCCCGCCGACGATGACCGGGACGTCCTCGAGCCCGGCCCCGCGGAGCCCGTCGAGCACGGCCGGCACGAGCTCCATGTGCGAGCCGGAGAGGATCGAGAGGCCGACGCAGTGGACGTCCTCGGCCACGGCGGCGGAGACGATCTGCTCCGGGGTGAGCCGGATGCCCTGGTAGATCACCTCGAAGCCGGCGTCCCGAGCGCGTACGGCGACCTGCTCGGCGCCGTTGGAGTGTCCGTCGAGCCCCGGCTTGCCCACCAGCAGCCGCAGCCGTCCGCCGAGCTCCTCGCCGGTCCGCTTGACCTTCTCGCGGACCTCGGTCAGCTCGGCGCCCGCCTCGGCGACCCCGACCGCGCCGCTGACGCCGGTGGGCGCGCGGAACTCGCCGAAGACCTCGCGCAGCGTGGCGGCCCACTCCCCCGTCGTCGCGCCGGCCCGGGCAGCGACCAGCGTCGCGGCCATCAGGTTGGCGTCGGTCTTGGCGGCCGCGGCCAGCGCGCTGAGCGAGTCGGCGACCTCGGCCTCGTCGCGCTGCTCCTTCCAGGCCTTCATCGACGCCAGTGCCGAGGCCTCGGCCTGGGGGTCGGCGGCCATGATCGCGTCGTCGAGGTTGGCGGTCAGCGGCGAGGGCTCGGTGGTCTCGTACTTGTTGACCCCGACGATGATCTCCTCGCCGGACTCGATCTTGCCGCGGCGGGCCGCGTGGGCGCTGACCAGCTCCTGCTTCATGTAGCCGGACTCGACGGCGGCGATCGCCCCGCCCATCGCCTGCACCCGGTCGATCTCGGCGGTGGCGCCGGCGACCAGCTCGGCCACCTTGGCCTCGATGACCTTCGAGCCGTCGAAGATGTCGTCGTACTCGAGGAGGTCGGACTCGAAGGCCAGCACCTGCTGGAGACGCAGCGACCACTGCTGGTCCCAGGGCCGGGGCAGGCCGAGCGCCTCGTTCCACGCGGGCAGCTGGAGCGCGCGGGCGCGGGCGTTCTTCGAGAGCGTCACACCGAGCATCTCCAGGACGATCCGCTGCACGTTGTTCTCGGGCTGTGCCTCGGTGAGTCCGAGGGAGTTGACCTGCACGCCGTAGCGGAACCGGCGCATCTTGGGGTCCTGCACGCCGTAGCGCTCGCGGGTGATCCGGTCCCAGAGCTCGACGAAGGCGCGCATCTTGCACGTCTCCTCGACGAAGCGCACGCCGGCGTTGACGAAGAAGGAGATCCGCCCGACGACCTTCTCGAAGTCGTCCTCGGAGACCTGGCCCGAGGCCTTGACCTGGTCGAGCACGGCGATCGCGGTGCACAGCGCGTAGGCGAGCTCCTGCGTCGGGGTCGCGCCGGCCTCCTGCAGGTGATAGCTGCAGATGTTGATCGGGTTCCACTTGGGGATCTGGTGGACCGTGTAGGCGATCATGTCGCCGATCAGGCGCAGGGAGTGCTCGGGCGGGAAGACGTAGGTCCCCCGGGAGAGGTACTCCTTGATGATGTCGTTCTGCGTCGTGCCCGAGAGCTGCGCGGCGACGTCCTCGGGCGAGAGGTCGGGGTTCTGCTCCTCGGCGGCGACCTGGTACATCGCCAGCATCCACATCGCGACCGCGTTGATGGTCATCGAGGTGTTCATCTCGGTGAGCGGGATCTGGTCGAAGAGCTTGCGCATCTCGCCGAGGTGCGGGACCGGCACGCCGACCTTGCCGACCTCGCCGCGCGACATCACCGAGTCGGGGTCGTAGCCGGTCTGGGTGGGGAGGTCGAAGGCGACCGACAGACCGGTCTGACCCTTGGCGAGGTTGCCCCGGTAGAGGGCGTTGGAGGCCTCGGCGGTGGAGTGCCCGGCGTACGTGCGCATCACCCAGGGGCGGTCCTTCGGCGGGCGCGGGGCCGCCGCGTCCGCGCTGAGCGGGCTCTCGGTGCTGGCGCTCTCCGACTTCGACACGGGCGACTCGTCCATGCGTCTGAGGGTAGGACCTCGTCTACTGCTTGGTAACCGATCGGTCGTGTGGGATGTCCGACACCAGGACCACCGCCGCGGTCGCCAGCCCGAGCAGCAGCATCCCGATCACGCCCCTGGGGCTGAAGATGTGGTCGAGGTGGACCAGCCAGGCCCCGACGACCAGGACGCCGCCGGCCGCGGCCGCCGGGAGCTCGCGCCGCAGGAGGGCGTCCAGGGCCAGTGCGGCGCAGCAGACCAGCAGCGCGACCGAGCCGACCTCGCCCAGCGGGGTCCCGATCCGGAACAGCAGCCGCACCTCGTCGGGCCGGGGCACGCCCGGCCCCAGCTCCCGGGTCACGTAGCCCGCCGCGATCCCGCTGATCACGTCGAGCGCCGAGTAGAACGTCGCATACGTGTACGCCGCCGCGCGGACCACCCAGGCGACCGGGTCGCCCCGCCCCCGCACCAGCAACGCCAGCGCCGCCCCCACGAGCGGGAAGACCAGCAGCCCCGCGACGTGGAGGCCGAACCACCTGCCGGCCGTCGCGTGGCTCAGCGAGTGCGGGTGGAGGAGCCCGGCGCCGGCCAGGGCGAGACCCGGCAGGGCCACCAGGACCGCCAGGCGGGTGCGCGGGAGCATGCCGTCACTGTGTCAGGCGCCCGAAGGGCCCGGCCGACCGACAGGCTCAGGCGCTGGCGACCGCGCGCTCGACCTCGACCAGCCGCATCAGGTGGCTCACGTGCAGCAGCCGGCGCACCGCGCCGTTGCAGCCCCGCAGCGTGAGGTGGTGGCCGTCGCGGACGGCCTGCCGGGTGGCCACGGCCAGGACCCGCAGCGCGGTCAGGTCGACGCTGTCGACCTCGGTGAGGTCCACCACCACGTCGGCGTCCCGGCCCTCGAGGACGTCGTAGATCGCCGTGCGGACCCGCTCGGTGCTGCGCGCGTCGAAGTCGCCGGTGAGCACGATCGTCATCCCGTCGGTCAGGATCTCCACGCGCTGCCTCCTGCAGGTCTTGTCGGTGCCCGTACCCCCATAGACGCGCTGGTGCCCTCTGAGGTTGCGCCCCGCGGACGACTTTTCCTCGCAGGCTCGCCGCGAGCACGGGTGGCGGCAACTTGGTGGCAGGGGGTTTGCTGGGAGCATGACGATCGAACGCCGCACCCTCGGGTCCACCTCTCCCCTGACCGTCTCGGGCCTCGGCCTGGGTTGCATGGGGATGTCGGAGTTCTACGGCACGCGCGACGAGGACGAGGCGGTGCGCACGATCCACCGCGCCCTCGACCTCGGCGTCACGTTCCTCGACACCGCCGACATGTACGGGCCCTTCACCAACGAGCAGCTGGTCGGCCGGGCCATCGCCGGCCGCCGCGACGAGGTCCAGCTGGCCACCAAGTTCGGCAACGAGCGCCTGCCCGACGGCACCCGGCTCGGCATCAACGGCAGCCCCGACTACGTCAGGTCCGCGTGCGACGCCTCGCTCGAGCGCCTCGGGGTGGACCACCTCGACCTCTACTACCAGCACCGGGTCGACCGCACGGTCCCGATCGAGGAGACCGTCGGGGCGATGGCCGAGCTCGTGCAGGCGGGCAAGGTCCTCCACCTGGGCCTGTCCGAGGCCTCGGCCTCCACCATCCGCGCAGCCGCGGCCACCGCTCCCATCACCGCGCTCCAGACCGAGTACTCGCTGTTCACCCGCGACCTCGAGGACGAGATCCTCCCGACGATCCGCGAGCTCGGCATCGGCCTGGTCCCCTACTCCCCGCTCGGGCGCGGCCTGCTCACCGGCGCCATCACCCGCGACGACCAGCTCGAGGACGACGACGCCCGCCGCACGGCGTACTTCCCCCGCTTCCAGGGCGAGGCGCTGGAGGCCAACCTCGCCCTGGTGGCCCGGATCCGCGAGCTCGCGCAGACCAAGGGGTGCACGCCCGGGCAGCTGGCGCTGGCGTGGGTCCTGGCCCAGGGCGACGACGGGCTCGGCGTGGCGCCGATCCCCGGCACCAAGCGCGTGCGCTACCTCGAGGAGAACGCGGCCGCCGCTGACGTCGAGCTCACGGCCGAGGACCTCACGGCGCTGGAGCACGCGGTCCCGCGCGACGCCGTCGTCGGGGGGCGCTACGGCGACATGAGCTCGATCGACGCCTGAGCCGGGTGCTCGCCGCGCCCGTCGGGTGACGGGGGTCGATGGCTACGCTGCCTGCATGGTCAACCTCACCCGCATCTACACCCGCACCGGCGACGGCGGCGAGACCCGCCTCGGCGACATGAGCCTGACGACGAAGAACGACACCCGCCTCGGGGCGTACGCCGACGTCGACGAGGCCAACGCGCAGATCGGGCTGGCCGTGGCCACGGGGGCGCTCGACGAGGACGTCGTCGCCGTGCTCGTCCACGTGCAGAACGACCTCTTCGACGTGGGCGCCGACTTCGCCACCCCCGTGGTCGCCGAGCCGGAGTACCCGCCGCTGCGGATCGAGCAGGACTACGTCGACCGGCTCGAGGGCTGGTGCGACCACTACAACGAGAGCCTGACCGCGCTGCGCTCGTTCATCCTCAGCGGCGGCACCCCCGGCGCCGCGCACCTCCACGTCGCCCGCACCGTCGTACGTCGGGCCGAGCGGTCGGCGTGGGCCGCCTGGGCCGAGCACGCCGAGACGATGAACCCGCTGGCGATCACCTACCTCAACCGGCTCTCCGACCTGGTCTTCATCCTGGCCCGCCACGCCAACCGCGAGCAGGGCGACGTCCTCTGGGTCCCCGGCGGCGAGCGCGGGAAGTAGCGACCCGCACGGGACCCAGGAGGCGGGCCGAGAGGACGCCGGTCACCGGGACCAGTCGGTGCCGGGAGGGCGGGCCTCCAGCCAGGACTGGAGGCCGGTGAGCGAGCCGACGCTCAGGGCCAGGTCGACCTCACCGGTCGGGGTCTGGCAGTGGATGACCTGGTGGTCGGGGTAGAGCGAGGCCTGCTCCGCACCGAGCGGGCGGCGCTGCCCGTCGAAGCTGAGCGACTCACGCTGCCAGGCGCGCTTGGGCCGCGGTGACAGCGAGAACACCCGGTACCACTCGAGGGTCTCCCCCGAGTAGCGACCGAGCCCGAGCACCCAACCGCGTCCGGGCCGATCGGTCCGGACGCGGTGGCTGAGCTCGAAGGTGCCGCCGTGGCGGCTCAGGAGGCGACGGCGTACGACCAGGGCCGCTCCGTAGAGCAGCGCCAGGAGCAGGAGCACGCCGGCAATGTCGACCACCCATTGCCACGCCGGCATCCTGACCCTCTCGTCGCCCCGTCGTGAGGCACCCTATCGGGTGCCCCCTGGGGGTCAGGAGGCGCGTTCGACCGCCCGGATCCGAGCCTCGGCTCGACGGATCCGCGTCTCGGCGGCGTCGTCGTGCCCGACCAGCCCGTAGGCCTCGTCGAGCTCGGTGCGGACCTCGTCGACCTTGATCTCCTCGGCCAGGATCGCGCGCTCGGAGAGGATCGAGACCCGGTCGTTGGCGACGGAGAGGAACCCGCCGTCGACAGCGGCGACGACGACCTCCCCGCCCTCGCCGGTGATCTCCACGACCGCGTCGGTCAGCAGCGACAGCAGGGGCGCGTGCCCCTGCAGCACGCCCACGTCACCCTCGACCGTCCGGGCGATGACCATCGTGGCCGCACCGGACCACACGGTCCGGTCGGCCGCGACGAGCTCGACCTGGAGGCCGGCGGATCCGTCGGCCATCAGAGGCTCTTCTGGATCTCAGACCACTTCTGCTCGACGTCGTCCAGACCGCCGCACATGAAGAAGGCCTGCTCGGCCACGTGGTCGTAGTCGCCGTCGGCGATCTTGTTGAACGCCTCGATCGTGTCGGCGACGGGCACCGTCGAGCCCTCGAGACCGGTGAACTGCTTGGCCACGTAGGTGTTCTGCGAGAGGAACCGCTGGATGCGGCGCGCCCGCGAGACGATGATCTTGTCCTCCTCGGAGAGCTCGTCGACACCGAGGATCGCGATGATGTCCTGGAGCTCCTTGTTGCGCTGGAGGATCTGCTTGATCCGGATCGCGCAGTCGTAGTGCTCCTGCCCGATGTACTGGGCGTCGAGGATCCGCGAGGTCGACGTCAGCGGGTCGACCGCCGGGTAGATGCCCAGCGAGGCGATCTCGCGCGACAGCTCGGTGGTGGCGTCGAGGTGGGCGAACGTCGTGGCCGGCGCCGGGTCGGTGTAGTCGTCCGCGGGCACGTAGATCGCCTGCAGCGAGGTGATCGAGTGACCACGCGTCGAGGTGATCCGCTCCTGCAGCGTGCCCATCTCGTCGGCCAGGTTGGGCTGGTAGCCCACCGCGGACGGCATCCGCCCGAGCAGCGTGGACACCTCGGACCCGGCCTGGGTGAACCGGAAGATGTTGTCGATGAACAGCAGCACGTCCTGCTTCTGCACGTCGCGGAAGTACTCGGCCATCGTCAGCGCGGACAGCGCGACACGCAGGCGGGTGCCCGGCGGCTCGTCCATCTGGCCGAAGACGAGGGCGGTCTGGCCGATGACGCCGGCCTCCTCCATCTCGACGATGAGGTCGTTGCCCTCACGGGTGCGCTCACCGACACCGGCGAACACCGACACACCACCGTGGTCCTTGGCGACGCGGGCGATCATCTCCTGGATCAGCACGGTCTTGCCGACGCCGGCGCCACCGAACAGGCCGATCTTGCCGCCCTGCACGTAGGGCGTCAGCAGGTCGATGACCTTGATGCCGGTCTCGAACATCTGGGTCTTGGACTCCAGCTGGTCGAACGCCGGGGCCTTGCGGTGGATGCCCCACCGCTCCTTGACGTCGAGGGTCTCGCCCTCCTCGAGGTTGAGGCACTCGCCGAGGGTGTTGAACACCCGACCGAGGGTCGCGTCGCCGACGGGCACCGTGATCGGCTCACCGGTGTCCTTGACCTGCGCCCCACGGACCAGGCCGTCGGTCGGCTGCAGCGAGATCGCGCGGACCATGCCGTCGCCGATGTGCTGGGCCACCTCGGCCGAGAGGGTGCGCTTCTCGCCGTCGAGCTCGAGCTCGACCTCGAGCTTGTTGTAGATCTCGGGCATGTTGTCGACGGGGAACTCCACGTCGACGACGGGCCCGATCACGCGTGCGATCCGACCGACGCCCGCGGCGCCGGCCTGCTGGGTCTCTTCCACCGTTGCAGTCATCTGTCTCTCACTCACTCGTTGGCGGCTTGTGCGTCGGCGAGCGCGTTGACGCCCCCGACGATCTCGCTGATTTCTTGGGTGATGCCGGCCTGCCGGGCCTGGTTGGCGATCCGCCGGTACTTCTTGATCAGCTCATCGGCATTGTCGGTGGCCGACTTCATGGCCTTCTGGCGGGCGGCCAGCTCGGACGCCGCCGCCTGCAGCAGGGCGAAGAAGATCCGACTCTGGACGTACTGCGGGAGCAGCCCGTCGAGGACCGCCTCCGGGGATGGCTCGAACTCGTAGAGCGGCAACAGCTCGGCCGAGTCCGGCGCCTCCTCGCCCTCGACGACCTCCAGGGGCAGCAGGCGGATCGCCGTCGGCTCCTGGAGCAGCATCGAGCGGAAGCGGGTGTAGACGACATGGACCTCGTCGACGTCGCCCTCCTCGCCCTGGTCCTTGAGGAAGGAGTCGATCAGCGCCTGGCCGATCTCCGCTGCCACGTCGTAGGACGGCTGGTCGGAGAAGCCCGTCCAGGACTGGATGATCGTGCGCTGACGGAAGCGGAAGTAGGCCTCGCCCTTGCGACCGGCGATGTACCAGTCGATCTCCTTGCCCTCCTCGCGGAGCTTCTCGGCGAGGCGCTCGGCCTCCTTGAGAACGCTCGAGGAGTAGGCACCCGCCAGTCCGCGGTCGCTGGTCACGATCAGCACCGCGGCCCGCTTGGGGTTCTCCTCCTCCTTGGTCAGGGGGTGGTCGACGTTGGAGAACGTCGCCACCGCCGAGACCGCACGGGTGAGCTCCCGGGCGTACGGCGCGGCCGCCTGGGCCCGCTGCTGCGCCTTGATGATGCGGGACGCAGCGATGAGCTCCATGGCGCGGGTGATCTTCTTCATCGACTCGGTCGACTTGATCTTCGCGCGGTACTCACGCAGCGAAAGGGCCATGAGTGCCTCAGCCCCGCTTCTGCTTGACGATCTGCTCCTGGTCCTCGTCCTCCAGCGCCTCGACCTCGGGCTCGTGGCCGACCTTGATCGAACCACCCTCCGAGGTCTCGAACTGGTCGAGGAAGGAGTCGTAGGCGCTCTCGAGGGCGTTCTCGGTCTCGTCCTCGAACTTCAGCGACTCACGGATCGCCGACAGGGCGCCCTCGTGCGAGCGGCGGAGGTAGTCGAGGAACTCGTTCTCGAAGCGCAGGACGTCGTCGACCGGCACCTTGTCGAGGCGACCGCTGGTGCCCAGCCACAGGGAGACGGTCATCTCCTCGAGCGGGTACGGCGAGTAGGCCGGCTGCTTGAGCAGGGCCATCAGCCGCTGCCCGCGGTCGAGCTGCTGGCGCGAGGCCGCGTCGAGGTCGGAGGCGAACATCGCGAACGCCTCCATGGCGCGGAACTGCGCCAGGTCGACCTTCAGCGAGCCGGTGACGGCCTTCATCGCCTTGGTCATGGCCGAGCCGCCGACCCGCGAGACCGAGACGCCGACGTCGATGGCCGGACGCTGGTTGGCCGCGAACAGGTCGGACTGCAGGAAGATCTGACCGTCGGTGATCGAGATGACGTTGGTCGGGATGAACGCCGAGACGTCGTTGGCCTTGGTCTCGATGATCGGCAGACCGGTCATCGAGCCCGCACCCAGCTCGTCGGAGAGCTTGGCGCAGCGCTCGAGCAGCCGGCTGTGCAGGTAGAACACGTCGCCCGGGAAGGCCTCACGACCCGGCGGGCGGCGCAGCAGCAGCGAGACGGCGCGGTAGGCGTCGGCCTGCTTGGACAGGTCGTCGAAGATGATCAGGACGTGCTTGCCGTCGTACATCCAGTGCTGGCCGATGGCCGAGCCGGTGTAGGGGGCGAGGTACTTGAAGCCCGCGGAGTCCGAGGCCGGGGACGCCACGATCGTGGTGTACTCGAGCGCGCCGGCCTCCTCGAGGGCGCCGCGCACCGAGGCGATGGTCGAGCCCTTCTGGCCGATCGCGACGTAGATGCAGCGGACCTGCTTGTCGGGGTCGCCGGAGTCCCAGTTCTGCTTCTGGTTGATGATCGTGTCGATCGCGATCGTCGTCTTGCCGGTCGCCCGGTCGCCGATGATCAGCTGGCGCTGGCCGCGCCCGATCGGGGTCATCGAGTCGATCGCCTTGATGCCGGTGGCCATCGGCTCGTGCACCGACTTGCGCTCCATCACGGTGGGCGCCTGCAGCTCGAGGGCACGACGGCCCTCGGCCTCGATGTCGCCGAGGCCGTCGATCGGCTTGCCGAGCGGGTCGATGACGCGGCCCATGAAGCCGTCGCCCACAGGGACCGAGAGGACCTCGCCGGTACGACGGACCGTCTGGCCCTCCTCGATCCCGGCGAAGTCACCGAGGATGACGACGCCGATCTCGCGGGTGTCGAGGTTGAGGGCCAGGCCGCGGGTGCCGTCCTCGAACTCGAGCAGCTCGTTGGCCATCGCGGACGGAAGACCGCTGACGCGGGCGATGCCGTCGCCGGCGCTCGCGACCGTGCCGACCTCTTCACGGCTGGCGGCGTCCGGCTTGAAGTCGGCGACGTACTTCTGGAGAGCGTCGCGGATCTCCTCCGGACGGATGGAGAGCTCCGTCATCGTTGTGCCTTCTCTCTCTTCTGTCTTCTCGTCAAAGGTATTCGGCGGCGGGTCGCGAGGTCGGGACCCACGTGGTCAGGTCAGCCTGCGAGCAGGCGGCGGGCGTCGTCGAGACGGCTGGAGACGGTCCCGTCGATGACGTCGTCCCCGATCTCCACGCGGATCCCCCCGATGACCTCGGGGTCCACCACGATGTTGAGGTGGACGGGGCGGTCGTACTGGCGGGCCAGCACGTCGGAGAGCCGCTGGAGCTCGCTGTCGCTGAGTGGGCGGGCCACCCGGACGGTCGCCACGCCCTGTCCGTGCACCTCGGCGGCGACCTTCTCGTAGGCGGCGAGGGCGACACCCATCGTGCGGTGGCTGCCGGCGATCGCCTGCTTGGCCAGGGTCACCGTCGCCGGCAGGGCCCTCTCGCCCAGGAGCTGGTCGAGCAGGGCCTGCTTGTCGTCGGTCGAACGCGCCGGGTTGGACAACGCGTCGCGCAGCTCCGGGTTGTCCTTGACGACCTGGTCGAAGGCGAAGATCTCGTCGGCGAGCCGGCCGGCGTTCGCACCGGCCGAGCGCACGGCGACGACCACGCTGAGGTGCTCGAGCGCGTCGGCGAGGTCACGGGCGGCGGTCCACCGGCGGCTCACCGCCGAGCTCAGCACCTTGATCGTGCCGTCGTCGACCTTGCCGCCGAAGACCTCGCCGACCAGACCGGTCTTGGCCTCGGTCGGCACCGAGCCGTCGGTGACGAAGCGCCGCAGCGCCCCCTCGCTCCGCACGGTCAGGGCGACCGTGAAGAGGTTGTCGGCCATCGTCGCCGCCGCACCGAGGGTGCCGGCTGCGCGCTCCGACTCCTCGGTGAGCGCGGCGACGGCGTCAGCGGAGGCGCCACGGAAGGAGAACGACATCTCAGTTCACTCCCGGCGTGCCGGTCTCGAGGTCGGCGAGGAACCGCTCGACCACGCGTGACTGACGCTCGTCGTCCTCGAGGCTCTCGCCCACGATCCGACCGGCCAGGCCGGTGGCCAGGGCCCCGACCTCGGCGCGCAGCGACGTCACGGCCTGCTGCCGCTCCGCCTCGATCTGCGCCTTGCCGTTCTCGACGATCCGACCGGACTCGGCCTGGGCCTGCTCGCGCATCTCAGCGATGATCTGCGCTCCCTGCTCCCGGGCCTCCTCGCGGATGCGGGCCGCCTCGTGCCGGGCGTCGGCGAGCTGCTTCTCGAGCTCGGCGAGCTTGGCGTCGGCCTCGGCCTGCTTGGTCTCGGCCGCGGCGAGGCCACCCTCGATCGCGGTGGTGCGCGCGGCGAAGGTCTCCTCGAAGTTCGGGACCACGAACTTCTTCACTGCGAAGAAGAGGATCCCGAAGACGACGATCGACAAGATCAGCTCGATCGGGTGCGGCAGAAGAGGGTTCAGCTCTTCAGCCGCTTGCACCACCAGGGGTGCGGTCAGTGCTTGCATGGCAGGTCCTTCCCGGTCCTACGCGCCGACTGGGTCAGAGCACGAAGGCGAGGGCGATACCGATGATCGCCAGCGCCTCAGCGAGCGCGAAGCCCAGGATGGCGATCGACTGCAGGCGGCCCTGGGCCTCCGGCTGACGGGCGACACCGCTGATGTAGGCGGCGAAGATCAGACCGATGCCGACACCGGGCCCGATGGCTGCCAGGCCGTAACCGATCATGTTGAGGTTGCCGTCCACGGCTATTTCCTTTCGGTTGTTTCTGCTTCGAGTTGGAACTCAGGTGAGAAGTGGTGCGGGGTGGATCAGTGCTCGTCCGCGAGCGCGCCCTGGATGTACATGGCGTTCAGGAGGACGAAGACGTAGGCCTGCAGGAACTGGATCAGCATCTCCAGGAAGGCCACGGCGATGAAGAGCACCCAGGCCAGGACGCCGACCGGCGCGTACGCCAGCGACATGTGCACGATGATGTACTCGCCGCCGAGGGCGAAGAGGATCAGCAGCAGGTGGCCCGCGAACATGTTGGCGAAGAGTCGCAGCGCCAGCGTGAACGGGCGGACCAGGATGTTGGACATGAACTCCAGCGGGACCAGCAGCAGCAGGATCACGCCGCTGACGCCGGCCGGCACCGACTGGAGCTTGAAGTAGCCCAGGAAGCCGTGCTTGGCGATCCCGACCCCGTTGTAGATCAGCCAGCTGAGGATCGCCAGCGAGTAGACCATCCCGGACCTGGAGAAGGTCGGGAACTGGATGAACGGGACCGTGGCCATCAGGTTGTTGAACAGGATGAAGAAGAACAGCGCGAACAGGTAGGGCACGAAGCGCTGGAAGTCGTGGCTGCCGATGATGTCGCGGCCCATGCCGTTGCGGACGAAGCCGTAGGCCTCCTCCGCGACGTACTGGAGCTTGCCGGGCACCATGGCGCGGCGTCGCGAGGCGACGTAGAACAGGGCGAAGACCAGCACCGCGGCCAGCACGATCTGGATCATCGGCTTGGTGACGCCGGCGACCTGCTCCTGCCCGAGGAAGCTGAAGGTGCCCTCGCCGCCGAAGACGGCAGGGAGGTTGAAGTCGCCCGGGCCGGGGGGCGTGAAGCCCTCGGTACGGATGATGAGGCTGCTCACCTGGTCTCCTGAGTCGTCGAGGTCATCACTGCTGCGGGTCCTGCGGAGCGTGCTTGGGGCTGTCCTGCACCGAGTCGTCGATCATCTTGAACCGCGCCCAGGTCTGGTAGGTGCCCAGCCCCGCGCCGACGAGGATCCCGACCACGACGAGGAAGCTCGTTCCCCACCAGCGGTCCAGCCCCCAGCCGACCGCTCCGTAGAGGAGCACGCCGGCCACGAGGTATCCGAACGCCATCCAGGGATCGCCACGCGGCGTCTCGGACTGACTCATTGCGTGCCGGACAATAGCAGTCGCTGGAGGCCGTCACCGACTCGCCTCCGTCAGGTCGTAGGCGGGGATCCTGGCCCGGGTGGTCAGCACGACCTGGCCGAGGATCCAGCCCATCGCGCCGACGATGATCGTGCCGGCGAACCACTCGCGGTCGAGCGGGCCGTCGAGCGCCCCGGAGCGGGTGAGCGCCACGAAGACCAGGGCCATCAGGGCGACCTGGAGCGTGTAGGTCAGCAGCGCGAAGAGCAGGGACGCCGCGGGCATCAGCTGGGCGACCGCCTGGACGGCGAAGGAGCCGAACGCGAAGACGGCCAGCACGAAGCCGGTGCCGGCCAGTGCCCCGAAGGCCGCCCCGGACCCGGTGAGGACCGCGCCGAGCAGCGTGGCGAGGAGCCCGCAGACCAGGGCCAGACCGGCCGCGGCCAGGAGCGGTCCCCAGGCACCGCTGGGGGCGCCGGGCGCTCGTCGCGCGGTCTCGGTCGTCATGTCGGCGGCCGTCCTGTGGAGGTCTGGTGCGGGCGTTTCCTCGTGCTCGTGAAAACTATCACAAAGTTTCGGCCGGCTCCGGGTCGGGGGTGTGACCGGGTCGGTGGAGCACCGGGAGCAGGAAGGTCAGGCACACCGTCGCGACGGCCATGACCGCGATCGAGGCCCACATCCGGGGACCGGCGTACAGGCTGGCCACGACCGTGCCGAAGGCGATCAGGCCGGCCCAGAGCCACATGATCAGGACGGCGCGACGGTGGGAGTGGCCGATCTCGAGCAGCCGGTGGTGCAGGTGCTGCTTGTCGGGGGCGAACGGGGACCGCCCGGCCCGGGTCCGGCGGACGACGGCCAGGACCAGGTCGGCCATCGGGACGATCAGGATCAGGATCGGCAGTGCCACCGGCAGCACCATCGGCAGCAGGCTGGCTCGCGCGCCGTCGGCGCCCTGGGTGAGGTCGGTGGGTGCGAACTGGGTGGTCACGGTGATCGCGGTGCCCGACATCACGACCCCGATCAGCATCGAGCCCGAGTCGCCCATGAACAGCCGGGCCGGGTGGAAGTTGTGGGCCAGGAAGCCCGTGCACGCCCCGGCCAGGGCGGCCGAGAGCAGGGCGCCGGTGGTGGCCAGGGTGATCTGGTTGAGGTTGGCCAGCTGGTAGCAGAAGAGGAAGAAGGCGCCGGCGCTGATGCCGACGACCCCGGCCGCGAGACCGTCGAGACCGTCGACGAAGTTCACGGCGTTGACCGTCGCCACGACGAGGACGGCGGTGAGCAGCGCCCCCTGCGCCGGGTCGAGCGAGAAGGTCGAGCCGTCGGGGGCGTAGAAGAAGCGGAACTGGATGCCGGAGTAGACCAGCAGCCCCACCGCGATCACCTGTCCCCCGAGCTTGGTCAGCGCGTCGAGGTCGAAGATGTCGTCGATCACCCCGACGGCGCAGACCAGCGCGCCCGCGAAGAGCACCGTCCGGGCGTCCTCGAAGACGAACGGCTGGCTGCGCGAGAGGAAGGGCAGCTGGGTCGCCACCACGTAGGCACCCCCGAGACCGCCCAGCATCGCGAGTCCGCCGAGGTAGGGGATCGGCTCGGCGTGCACGTCGCGGTCACGGACCTTGGCCACCGCTCCGGTGCGGATCGCGATCTCCCGCGCCACCACGGTGAGCAGGTAGGTCACCGTGCCGGCCACGAGGAAGACCAGGAGGTACTCGCGCACCGGCTAGCCGTCGTCCGTCAGGGTGCTGCCGAGCGGCTCGAGCACGGCGTTGAGCGTCTCCAGGCTGAGAGCGCCCACGCGCAGCACCCGGCCGATGGGACCGGTGGCGTCGATGATCGTCGAGGCCTCCCCGCCCGGGGAGGGTCCCGCGTCGACGATCACCTCGACCAGCTCGCCGAGCATCTCCTCGGCCTGGTCGGCGTCGACCGCGGCCGGCTGCCCGGTGAGGTTGGCGGAGCTGACGGCGAGCGGGCCGGTGCGCTCGAGCACGTCGCGGGTCAGCGCGAGGTCGGGCATCCGCACCGCCACCGTGCCACGGGTGTCGCCGAGGTCCCACTGCAGCGACTGCTGCTGGTGGAGCACCAGGGTGAGCGGGCCCGGCCAGAACGCCTCGACCAGCGCGCGGGCGTAGTCGGGCACCTTGGTGGCCAGCGCGTCGAGCGTCGCGGCGGTGCTGATCAGCACCGGCGGCGGCATCTCGCGGCCCCGACCCTTCGCGGCCAGCAGCTCCGCGACGGCCTCGGGGTCGAAGGCGTCGGCCGCGACGCCGTAGACGGTGTCGGTCGGGATGACGACCAGCAGCCCGCGCTGGACGGCCAGTGCGGCGGCCTCGATCGCGGCGTCGCGGTCCTCGTCGGTCGCAGTCGTGTGTCGTTGCATCATCGCAGGGTCATCGTGCCAGTCGCGCGGTCACGAAGCGGGGACGGCCCGCCAGGTCGCGATGGTCGCGTACGTCGCGCCACCGACCGGCCGCGACGAAGACCGCCGGCGCGGACTCCCCCTGGGCGTCGGCGTGCTCGGCGCCCACCACTCCCCCGGGCCGCAGCAGCGCGGCCGCGCGCTGCTCCAGCAGCCGCATCGCGTCGAGCCCGTCGGCGCCCGAGAACAGCGCCAGGTGCGGGTCGTGGTCACGGACCTCGGGGGCCACCGACTCCCACGCGTCGAGCGGGATGTACGGCGGGTTGCAGGTGATCACGTCGACCTGGCCGACCAGGTCGTCGAAGGCCGTGGCCAGGTCGCCGAGGCGCAGCTCGACCCCGGTCCCGGCGAGGTTGCGCTCGGCCCAGGCGTGCGCGCCGGGATCGAGCTCGACCGCGAGCACCCGGGCGTCGGGGACCTCGTCGGCGACGGCGGCGGCGATCGCGCCCGACCCCGTGCACAGGTCCAGCACCAGGCAGCCCGACCCGTCGGGCGCGGCCCGCTGGGCGGCCAGCGTCGCCTGCTCCACCGCCCACCCGGCCAGCAGCTCGGTCTCGGGGCGCGGCACGAACACACCGGGACCGACCGCCAGCTCGACGTGGCGGAAGAACGCGCGACCGGTCAGGTGCTGGAGCGGCTCGCGGGACGCGCGGCGCGCGACCAGCGCGGCGTACTCCTCGGCGTGGGCGGTGGCCACCTCCTCGACCAGCACCAGCCGTCCGCGGCTGGTGCCGAGCACGTGGGCGAGCAGCTCGGCGGCGTCGTGCTCGGGGCTCGCGACCCCGGCCTCCCGGAGCCGCGTGGTGGCCTCGCCCAGGAGTGAGCGGCGCCCGGTCACGCTCACTCCTCGAGCGCCGCGAGCCGCGCGGCCAGGTCGGCCTCGACGCACGTGTCGAGCACGGGCTGGAGGTCGCCGTCGAGCACCGTGTCGAGGTTGTAGGCCTTGTAGCCGGTGCGGTGGTCGGAGATCCGGTTCTCGGCGAAGTTGTAGGTGCGGATCCGCTCGGAGCGGTCGACCGTGCGGACCTGGCTGCGCCGGGTCTCGCTGGCCTCCGCCGCGGCCTCGTCCTGGGCCGCAGCGAGCAGCCGCGCCCGGAGGATGCGCATCGCCGCCTCCTTGTTCTGCAGCTGGCTCTTCTCGTTCTGGCAGCTCGCGACCGTGCCGGTCGGCACGTGGGTGATCCGCACCGCGGAGTCGGTGGTGTTGACGCTCTGGCCGCCCGGGCCGCTGCTGCGGAAGACGTCGATGCGCAGGTCGTTGTCGTGGACGACCACGTCGACCGGCTCGGCCTCGGGGAGGACCAGGACCCCGGCGGCGCTGGTGTGCACCCGGCCCTGCGACTCGGTCACCGGCACCCGCTGCACCCGGTGGACCCCGGCCTCGAACTTCAGCAGGCCGTAGGGGGCCTGACCCGGGTCGGGCGTGCCCTTGGCCTTCACCGCGACGGTGACCGACTTGTAGCCGCCGAGGTCGGACTCGTTGGCGTCGAGGATCTCGACCGCCCAGCCGTGGGCCTCGGCGTAGCGCGTGTACATCCGCAGCAGGTCGCCGGCGAACAGCGCGGACTCCTCGCCGCCCTCCCCCGACTTCAGCTCGAGGATCGCGTCCTTGTCATCGGTCTCCTCGCGCGGCACCAGCAGCCGGCGCAGCCGCTCCTCGGCCTCGGCCCGACGCCGGGTGAGCACCTCGGCCTCCTCGGCGAACGACTCGTCGTCGGCCCCGAGCTCACGGGCCGCGGCGATGTCCCCGGCGTACTGCTCCCACTCGCGCCAGGTCGCGATGATCGCGCTGAGCTCGGAGTAGCGGCGGTTGAGGCGTTTGGCCAGCCGCGCGTCGGCATGGGTCTCGGGCTCCGCGAGCCGAGCCTCCAGGTCGCGGTGCTCCTCGAGCATGCCCTCGACGGCTTCGAACACGGCACTCCTCCTCGTGGGCCCGACCGACCGGGCCACGGGGACGGGTCGGCAAATCAACGACGCCGGCCCCGCACGTGTGCGGCGCCGGCGTCGGTGACGAAGCTACTTGGACTCAGCCTTCTCGGACTCAGCCTTCTCAGCCGGGGCCTTCTCGGCCGGGGCCTTCTTGGCGTAGCGGGCCTCGAAGCGGGCGACGCGGCCGCCGGTGTCGAGGATCTTCTGCTTGCCGGTGTAGAACGGGTGGCACTGCGAGCACACGTCGGCGTGCATGCTGCCGGAGCTCGAGGTGCTGCGGGTCGTGAACGACGCGCCACAGGTGCAGGTCACCAACGTGTTGGTGTAGTCGGGGTGGATGTCCTTCTTCATGGTGTCCTCTCGGTTCGGCCGCCGGGTCGACCCACGGGGTGTGGGACGTGAACCGGAGCCAGCAGGCAATCGTAGTCAACCGTGCGTTGGCAGCACGAATTCCCGTGGGGTCAGGTCGCGGCGCGGCGCTGGAGCAGGTCGTCGACCCGCGCCGCGAGCTCGCGGGGGCTGAACGGCTTGGTGATGTAGTCGTCGGCGCCGGAGTCGAAGCCGGTCTCGACGTCGGACTCCTGGGCGCGGGCGGTGAGCAGGATGACCGGCAGGTCCCGCAGCGACTCGTCGGCCCGGATGGTCCGCACGGCATCGAGCCCGGAGACCCCGGGCATCATCACGTCGAGCACCGCGAGGTCGGGACGCTCCGCCCGGCAGGCCTCGATCGCGGCCCGGCCGTCGGCGACGGCCACGATCTCGTGACCCATCGAGGCCAGCTTGAACTCCACCAGCTCACGGATGTCGACGTCGTCGTCGGCCACCACGATCTTCGCCATCGTCAGTCGTCCTGTCCGCCGGGGGTCGGCGTCGTCTTCTGCACCTGCATCAGGAAGTCGATGTTGCTGTGCGACTTCTTCAGCCGCCCCAGCAGCAGCTCGAGCGCCTGCTGGCCGTCGAGCGCCGACAGCACGCGGCGCAGCTTCCAGATGATCGCCAGCTCCTCGGGACTGAGCAGGAGCTCCTCGCGGCGGGTGCCGGACTGGATCGCGTCGATCGCTGGGAAGAGCCGCTTGTCGGCGAAGTCGCGCCGCAGCCGGACCTCCATGTTGCCGGTGCCCTTGAACTCCTCGAAGATCACCTCGTCCATCTTCGAGCCGCTCTCGATGAGCGCGGTGGCCAGGATCGTGAGCGAGCCGCCGTTCTCGATGTTGCGGGCCGCGCCGAAGAAGCGCTTGGGCGGGTAGAGCGCCGCGGAGTCGACACCGCCGGAGAGGATCCGGCCCGACGCGGGGGTGGACAGGTTGTAGGCCCGGCCGAGCCGGGTGATGCCGTCGAGCAGCACCACGACGTCGTGACCGAGCTCGACCAGGCGCTTGGCCCGCTCGATCGCCAGCTCGGCGACCGTGGTGTGGTCGCTGGCGGGACGGTCGAACGTGGAGGAGATGACCTCGCCCTTGACCGAGCGCTCGAAGTCGGTGACCTCCTCGGGACGCTCGTCGACCAGCACCACCATCAGGTGGCACTCGGGGTTGTTGGTCGTGATCGAGTTGGCGATCGACTTCAGGACCATCGTCTTGCCGGCCTTGGCGGGCGAGACGATCAGGCCGCGCTGGCCCTTGCCGATCGGGGCCGCGATGTCGATGACCCGGCCGATCAGGTTGGCCGGGTCGGTCTCCAGGCGCAGCCGCTCGCTCGGGTAGAGCGGCGTCAGCTTGGCGAACTCCACCCGCGACTTCGACTGGTCGGTCTCGCCGCCGTTGACGCTGTCGACCCGCACCATCGGGTTGAACTTCTCCTTGCGCTCGCCCTCGCGGGGCTGGCGCACCTGACCGACGATGGCGTCGCCGCGGCGCAGGCCGAACTTGCGCACCATCGACAGCGAGAGGTAGACGTCGTCGGGGCCGGCGAGGTAGCCGCTGGTGCGGACGAAGGCGTAGTTGTCCAGGACGTCGAGGATCCCCGCGGCCGGCACCAGGACGTCGTCCTCGAGGATCGTGGTGTCGGGCTCGTTGCGCTGGCCCGACGACGGCGACGGGCCGGGGCCGGTGCCGGTGCCTGGACCCGTGCCCGGGCCGGTGCCGGGACGGTTGCGGTCGCGGCCGCGCCGCCGGCGGTTGCGACGCCCGGTGCCGTCGTCGTCGAGATCCTGGGTGCCCTGGCCGCCCTGGTTCCCCTGACTGCTGTCCTTGCCCTGGCCGCCCTGGTTGCCCTGACTGCTGTCCTTGCCCTGGCCGCTGTCCTTGCCCTGGCCGCTGTCCTTGCCCTGGCCGGACTCCTTGCCCTGGCTCGCGGCGCCGCCGCCCTGCCGGTTGCCCTGCCTCTCCGGCTGATCCTTGTCGGGCTGACCCGCCGACTCACGGTCGCGCTGGCGCTCACGCTGCTGCGTCGGCTCCTGGCGAGCCTCGGTCTGCCTCTCGGGCTGCTGGTCCGAGGTGTCCGACGTGTCCGACGTGTCCGACTGCTTGTCGGCGCGCTGGTCGGGCTGGCGCTCGGCCTGCTTCTCGGGCCGGCGGCGCCGCTCGGGCTGCTCGGGCTCCTGGGACTCCTGGGGCCGCTCAGGCCGCTGGGCCGGGGCGGCGGGCTCGGCCCGGTCCTGCTGCTCGCGGGGTGCCCGCTGCGCGGGCTTCTCCCTGGTCGCGGCACGCTCGCTGCTGCGGGGCGCGCTGGCCCGCGCGGCTCCGGTGCTGCCGCCCTGGGCGCCCTTGATCGCCTCGACCAGCTGAGCCTTCTTCATCGAGCCGGCACCACTGATGCCGAGGCCTCCGGCCATCTGCTTGAGGTCGGCGAGCAGCATCGAGCTGAGGCCGCCGCCGCGCTTCTTGGCGGTCGCGGCAGGCCCGGCATCGCCCTGGGGGCCGGCGGATTCGATGGTTTCCGTCACGTGAGTCCTTCCCACGGATCGTGTGGTCGGAGCCGTGCTCACCTGCGCCCTGGCATGACGACGTGACGTCGGGCGGAGAGGGGAGGCTGAGGGCGATGACTCCGAGTGGGGAAAGTGCGCACACCGCGCTCCCGAGAGGGTTGCCGGTGCGGCGCCGCAGATCGTCGGCGCAGCGTCAATGTACCACTCCGGTCCCGCGCCGAGGTCACCTTTCGGCCACGACTCCCCGCGGGTCGAGCGCCAGGTGGTGGGCGGTCCAGCCGGTCGGACAGCGGGCGAGCAGGTCCTCGGCGGAGACGGTCAGCGGCTCCCCCGTGAAGGCGAGCACCGTGGGCCCGGCCCCGGAGACGACGGCGGGCACCCCCTCGTGGCGCAGCGACTCGATCAGCGCCAACGAGGCCGGCATCGCGGGGCGTCGGTACTCCTGGTGCAGGACGTCGCGCGTCGCCCGCCAGAGCTGGTCGGGACGCCCGGCCAGGGCCGCCACCAGCAGTGCGGTCCGCCCGGCCCCGGACGCCGCGTCGGCGTGCGGCACCTGGGCCGGGAGCAGGCCGCGGGCGACCTCGGTCGAGACCGGCTCGGGTGGGACCAGCACCACGGCCGAGAGCCGGGGGTCGACCGGTGAGCCCACGGCGTACCAGCCGCCGCCGTCGTCGCGACCCGAGATCACGAAGCCGCCGAGCGCGGCGGGGGCCACGTTGTCGGGGTGCCCCTCCAGGTCGGACGCGAGCGCGACCAGCGCCTCCTGGTCGAGCCGAGCGACGCCGTCGACGACCAGGGCGCGGGCCAGGGCCAGACCGCCGACGATGGCCGCCGAGGAGGAGCCCAGGCCGCGCGCGTGCGGGATCACGTTCGTGCACGACAGGCGCAGCCCGGGTGGCCGGACCTCCATCGCCTCGAACGCGGCGCGCATCGACCGGACGACCAGGTGGCGCTCGTCGCGCGGCACCTCGTCGGCGCCCGCGCCGGAGACCTCGACGACCAGGCCCTCGGCGAGCACCTCGCCCTCGAGCCGGTCACGCAGGTCGAGCGCGAGACCGAGGGAGTCGAAGCCCGGACCGAGGTTGGCCGAGGTGGCCGGCACCGACACGCCGACCGCGCCGGTCACGAACCCGGCTCCCGGTGGGGCGGCTGCGCTCACGCCAGGCCGGCGGCCGCCGCGGCGGCCGTCACGTCGGCGTCGACGACGGTGTCGACGACCGGGCCCAGCCCCTCCAGCGCGGTGACGGTGTCCTTGAGCCCGTGGCCGGTCACGGTGATCGCGATCGTGGAGCCGGCGTAGGACATCCCGGAGGCGACGTCCTGGAGCAGGCCCGCCACCCCCGCGGCCGACGCGGGCTCGACGAAGACGCCGTCACGCGAGGCCAGCTCGCGCTGGGCGACCAGGATGCGCTCGTCGCTGACCGCGACGAAGCGACCCTCCGACTCGTGGACGGCGGCCTCGGCGAGCTTCCACGAGGCGGGGTTGCCGACCCGGATCGCCGTGGCCTTGGTCTCGGGGTCGGGGAACGGCTCGCCGGTCACCAGCGGCGCCGCACCCTCGGCCTGGTAGCCGCGCATGTGCGGCGTCCTCGTCGCCATGCCGAGCTGGGCGTACTCGCTGTAGCCCATCCAGTACGCCGCGATGTTGCCGGCGTTGCCGACCGGCAGCAGGTGGTGGTCGGGCGCGTCACCGAGGAAGTCGACGATCTCGAAGGCACCGGTCTTCTGGCCCTGGAGCCGCACGGGGTTGACGGAGTTGACCAGCTCGACGGGGTAGTCCCAGGCCAGCTGGCGGGCCAGGCCCAGGCACGCATCGAAGTTGCCGCGCACCATGATCACCTGGGCGCCGTGCATGATCGCCTGCGCCATCTTGCCGGCGGCGATCTTGCCCTCGGGCACCAGCACGAGCGGCTTGAGCCCGGCCTGCGCGGCGTAGGCGGCCATCGAGGCCGAGGTGTTGCCGGTGCTGGCGCACACCACGGCTTGTGCCCCGGCGGCCTTGGCCACCGAGATCGCGGTGGTCATCCCGCGGTCCTTGAACGAGGCGGTGGGGTTGTTGCCCTCGACCTTGAGCCAGACCTCGGCGCCGGTGACCCCGGAGAGCCAGGCAGAGCGCACCAGCGGCGTGCCGCCCTCCCCCAGGGTCACCGCGGGGGTGTCCTGGGGGATGTCGAGCAGCTCGCGGTACTCCTCGATCACCCCGCGCCACTGGTGGACCGGCCGGCGGGCCGTCCCTGCGGCCGCCTGGGCCGCCTGTGGTGTCGTCTGCACGTTCACTCGTCCCGTCCCTCCACGCGCATCACCGAGGTGACCTCGCGCACGATGTCCATGCCCCGGAGCCGCTCGACCGTGGCGGCGAGCTGGGCGTCGGTCGCCTCGTGGGAGACGACCACCAGCTGCGCGTCGGCGCCGCGGCCCTCCTGGCGCACGGTCTGGATCGAGACGTCGTGCGCGGCGAAGGCCTGCGCGACCGCGGCGAGCACGCCCGCGCGGTCGTCGACGTCGATCGCGACGTGGTAGCGGGTGCGGGTCTCGCCCATCGGCAGCACGGCCCGGTCGGCGTACGCCGACTCGCCGGCGCCGCGGGTGCCGGCGAGGTGGTTGCGCGCCACCGTGACCAGGTCACCGAGCACGGCGCTCGCCGTCGGCGCGCCACCGGCCCCCGGACCGTAGAACATCAGCTGGCCGGCGGCCTCGGACTCGACGAAGACGGCGTTGTAGGCCTCGCGCACGCTGGCCAGGGGGTGGGTCCGCGGGATCATCGCGGGGTGCACCCGGACCGAGACTCCGGTCGCGTCGGTGCCCTCGTCGGCCCCGGTCGGGACCAGCTCGGCGATCGCGAGCAGCTTGACCACGCTGCCGATGTCGCGGGCCGACTGGACGTCGGCCGCGGTGACCTCGGAGATGCCCTCGCGGTAGACGTCAGCGGCGGTGACCCGGGAGTGGAAGGCCAGGCTGGCCAGGATCGCGGCCTTGGCCGCGGCGTCGAAGCCCTCCACGTCGGCGGTGGGGTCGGCCTCGGCGTAGCCGAGCTCCTGGGCCTCCTCGAGCGCCTCGGTGAAGCCGGCGCCCGAGGTGTCCATCTTGTCGAGGATGAAGTTGGTGGTGCCGTTGACGATGCCCAGCACCCGGGTGACGCGGTCGCCGGCCAGCGACTCGCGCAGCGGACGCAGGATCGGGATGGCCCCGGCCACGGCGGCCTCGTAGTAGAGGTCGCGACCGGCCTTCTCGGCCGCCTCGAAGAGCGTGGGCCCGTCCTCGGCGAGCAGCGCCTTGTTGGCCGAGACCACGCTGGCGCCGTGCTCGAGCGCGCTGAGGATCAGCGAGCGCGCCGGCTCGATGCCGCCGATCACCTCGACGACCAGGTCGACGTCGTCGCGGACCACGGTGCCGGCCGCATCCGTGGTCAGCAGGCCCGCCGGCACCTCGACCTCACGCGGGGCGTCGATGCGGCGGACCGCCACGGCGACCAGCTCGACGGGAGCGCCGACGCGGGCCGCGAGGTCGTCGGCCTGCTCGGTGAGCAGCCTGACGACCTGGGAGCCCACCGAGCCGCAGCCCAGCACCGCCACCCGGAGAGCCTGCCCCGGGGATCGTGCCTCTCGAGATCCGAACATCTACGCACCCACGTCCGTCGCCAACAAGTCGTCCTCAGTCTCGCGCCGAACCACCACGCGCGCGACTCCGTCCCGCACCGCGACCACCGGGGGCCGCAGCGCGTGGTTGTAGTTCGAGGCCATCGAGCGGCAGTAGGCGCCCGTGCCGGGCACCGCGAGCAGGTCGCCCGGCATGACGTCACCGGGCAGGAACTCGTCCTTGACCACGATGTCGCCCGCCTCGCAGTGCTTCCCGACCACCCGGGCCAGCACGGGCAGCGCGGCGGAGGCGCGGCCGGCCAGCGTGCAGGAGTAGTCGGCGTCGTAGAGGGCGGTGCGGATGTTGTCGCTCATCCCGCCGTCGACGGAGACGTAGGTGCGCACCGCGCCGCCGTCGAGCGCGACCGGCTTGACCGTGCCGACGGTGTAGACGGTGCACATCGCCGGGCCCACGATCGCGCGGCCGGGCTCGATCGAGAGCCGCGGCTGCTCGATGCCGAGCGCCCGGCACTCGTGCTCGACGATCGCGCTCATCTCAGTGGCCAGCTGGGCGGGCTCGGACGGGTCGTCCTGGGTGGTGTAGGCGATGCCGAAGCCGCCGCCGAGGTCCATCTCGGGCAACGTCACGCCGAGCTCGGTGGCGACGCGGGCGTGGAGGGCCAGCACCCGCCGGGCCGCGACCTCGAAGCCGGAGGAGTCGAAGATCTGGCTGCCGATGTGGGAGTGGAGCCCCAGCAGCGCCAGCCCGTCGGCGGCGAGCACCCGACGTACGGCCTCGAGGGCGTCGCCGCTGGTGATCGAGAAGCCGAACTTCTGGTCCTCGTGCGCGGTCGCGATGTACTCGTGGGTGTGGGCCTCGACCCCGGCGGTCACCCGCACCATCACCCGCTGGGGAGCGGTGGTCGCGCCGGTCGCCCGCAGGTCGGCGGTGACCTGCGCCAGCCGCTCGATCTCGGTGAAGGAGTCGACGATGATCCGGCCCACGCCGGCGACGACCGCGCGGCGCAGCTCGGGGTAGGTCTTGTTGTTGCCGTGGTAGCCGATCCGGGCGGGGTCGAAGCCGGCACGCAGCGCCACGGCGAGCTCGCCCGGGGAGCAGACGTCGAGGTGGAGGCCCTCCTCGGCGATCCAGCGGGCCACGGTGGTGCACAGGAAGGCCTTGCCGGCGTAGAAGACGTCGTAGTCGGCGAACGCGTCACGGAAGGCGCGGGCGCGCCCACGGAAGTCGTCCTCGTCGAGCACGTACGCCGGGGTGTTGTGCTCGGCGGCCAGGTCGGCCAGCGCCACTCCCCCGACGCTCAGGTCGCCGTCGACCTTGCGCGCGGTCGAGGACCACAGCTGCGGGACGAGCGCGTTGGGGTCTCGGGGCGGGCTCAGCCAGGACGGCCCGCGCAGGGCGCCCGGTGCGTGCGCCCAGCCTGCTTCGTGGGTCATCTGCTACATCCGCTCCGGGGCCGAGACGCCGAGCAGGGCGAGTCCGTTGGCGAACACGACCCGGACGGCCTCGACCAGCATCAGCCGGGCCGCGTGGACGTCGCCGGCCTGCTCCTCGCCCATGGGCAGGACCCGACAGCTGTCGTAGAACCGGTGGTAGGAGCCGGCGGTGTCCTCGAGGTAGCGCGCGACCCGGTGCGGCTCGCGCAGCTCGGCGGCACTGGCCACCACCCGCGGGAACTCGGCGAGGGCGCGCAGCAGCTCGCCCTCCTTCTCGTGGCTCAGCACAGCCGGGTCGAAGGTGTCGCTGGAGGGCTCGATGCCGAGCGCGCGGCCGTTGGCCAGCAGCGAGCAGGTGCGCGCGTGGACGTACTGCACGTAGTAGACGGGGTTGTCGCTGCTCGCCTTGGTCCACAGCCCGAGGTCGAGGTCGATGGGTGAGTCGCTGGAGTAGCGGGCCAGGGCGTAGCGGCTGGCGTCGACGCCGATCGCTCCGACCAGGTCGTCGATGGTGATGACCGTGCCCGCGCGCTTCGACATCCGCAACGGCTCACCGTCGGCGAGCAGGTTGACCATCTGGCCGATCAGGATCTCGAGGTTCTTGCCGGGCTCGTCGCCGAACGCCGCGCACATGGCCATCATCCGCGACACGTAGCCGTGGTGGTCGGCCCCGAGCATGATCAAGCAGCGGTCGAAGCCCCGCTCCCGCTTGTCGAGGTAGTAGGCCAGGTCGCCGGACAGGTAGGCACCCTGGCCGTCGGACTTGATGATCACCCGGTCCTTGTCGTCGCCGTACTTCTCGGTGGCGAGCCAGAGGGCGTCGTCCTTCTCGTAGGTGCTGCCCAGCGCCGTGAGCCGCTCGACGGCGCGCCCGACGGCGCCGGACCGGTGGAGGTTGTCCTCGTGGAAGTAGACGTCGAAGTCGACGCCGAAGTCGTGCAGGCTCTGCTTGATCTCGGCGAACATCATGTCGACGCCGAGGGCGCGGAACGTCTCGAGCGCCTCGTCGGGCGGGAGGTCGAGCGCGTCGGGCTGCTTGGCGAGCACGTCGGCGGCGATGTCGTCGATGTACTGCCCGCCGTAGCCGTCCTCGGGCGGGGGCTCACCCTGCGCGCTGGCCAGCAGCGAGCGGCTGAACCGGTCGATCTGCCCGCCGTGGTCGTTGAAGTAGTACTCCCGGGTGACCTGGGCCCCGGTCATGGTGAAGATCCGGCCCAGCGCGTCGCCGACAGCGGCCCAGCGCACCCCCCCGATGTGCAGCGGTCCGGTGGGGTTGGCGCTGACGAACTCGAGGTTGACCTTCTCGCCGGCGAACGCGTCGGAGGCGCCGTACGACGACCCGGCGGCCACGACCTGCGCTGCGACGGCACCCTGGGCGCCGGCTGCGACGGTGATGTTGAGGAAGCCGGGCCCGGCGATCTCCACGGCCGCCACGCCCTCGACGGCCCCGAGGCCGGTGGCCACGAGCTCGGCGAACGCGCGCGGGTTCATCCCGGCCTTCTTGGCCAGCTGCATCGCGACGTTGGTGGCGTAGTCGCCGTGGCCCTTCTGGCGCGGGCGCTCCACCGTCACGTGCGCCGGGACGCCGTCGGGGAGGGTGACCGCACCCTCGTCGACGAGCGTCGACAGGACATCGACGATCGCGGTGGAAAGCTGCTCGGGAGTCACCGGTGAAGCCTATCGGCGTCGCACCCCGTGCTCCGAACCGGTGAACGTCCGACCGGGTTTCACCTCCGCCGTGTGCGGCCGGTATGGTCAGCGCCTACTGGGCCCCCGTAGCTCAGGGGATAGAGCGCCGCCCTCCGGAGGCGGAAGCGTAGGTTCGAATCCTACCGGGGGTACCACCTTCTCGACCCGCCGCCGGGTCACGCCCGGCTGTGCCGACCGGGCACTTCCCACAGGTGTCGCACAGGCTCACCTCACGCGACACCCAGCGGTGCTGCCGAGACTTCGGGGACGAACCCGAGGAGGCATCGTCATGACCATCCTGTCCCCGCGGCCGGTCACCCCGGCGGCGACCACGCCCGGCCCGGCCCTGGGCCGGCGGGCCCGCCTCGATGCCGCGGTGCGGCTGGGAGCCGGTGCGGCGCTGTGGCTGAGCCTGCTGCTCGTCACCTACTGGTGGGCCGCCGGCGGCGGGATCCGTGACCTCGGCGGTTGGGTCGAGGGGCTGACCTCCGCGGGGCGCCTGACCGGCCTGCTGGCCTCGGTCCTCCTGCTGGCCCAGGTGCTGCTGATGGCCCGGGTGCCGCTGCTCGAGCGGGCCTTCGGCCAGGACCGCCTCGCGCGCATCCACCGCACCGTCGGCTTCGCGTCCTTCGACCTGATGCTGACGCACCTCGTGCTGATCACCTGGGGCTACGCCTCCGGGGAGGTGACCAGCACGCCCGCGACGCTCTGGGACCTGACGCTGCACTACCCCGGAATGCTGCTCGCGGCCGCCGGGACGCTCTGCCTCGTCCTGGTCGTCGTCACCAGCATCCGCGCCGCGAGACGTCGACTGCGCTACGAGTCCTGGCACCTGCTGCACCTCTACGCCTACCTGGGGGCCGGCCTCGCCCTCCCCCACCAGCTGTGGACCGGGCAGGAGCTCGTCTCCTCGACCGCGCGCACGGTGTTCTGGTGGACCGCGTGGGGCCTGGCCGCAGCAGCGGTCCTGGCCTGGCGGATCGGGCTGCCGGTCGTCCGCAACCTGCGGCACCGCCTGCGGGTCAGCTCGGTGGTCCCCGAGGGGGCCGGAGCGGTGTCGGTCCACCTGACCGGTCACGACCTGCACCGGCTGCCGGTCGAGGCCGGCCAGTTCCTGAGCTTCCGGTTCCTGGGCCGACCCGGGTGGAGCCGGGCGAACCCCTACTCGCTGTCCGCGGCGCCGGACGGCACCAGCCTGAGGATCACCGTCGGCGCCGTCGGCGACGGCTCCGGCACCGCGGCCACGCTCCGCCCCGGCACCCGCGTCCTGGTCGAGGGCCCGCACGGCCGCCTCGGAGACCGGGCCCGGACCCGGCGCAGGATCGCGCTGATCGGTGCCGGGGTCGGGCTGGCCCCGCTCCGGGCGCTGGCCGAGGGCCTCGACTACGAGCCGGGCGAGGCCGTCCTGCTCCACCGCTACACCGAGGCCGCGCTGTTCGCCGACGAGCTCGAGGTGCTCCGGCGAGAGCGCGGGCTGGCCGTGCTGGCCCTGCCCGGACGTCGCCGCAGCCCCGGCTCGTGGCTCGGCGAGGTTCGGCTGGTCGACGGGCTCAGCGGCGGATCCGGCGCCGCGGTGCCGCACGTCAGCGACCTGGACGCCTTGCGCCACTGGCTGCCCGACCTGGCCGAGCGCGACGTCTTCGTCTGCGGCCCCGAGCCCTGGGCCGACCTGGTCCGCGCCGACCTCCTGCTCGCCGGGCTCCCGGTCGAGCAGCTCCACGTCGAGACCTTCAGCTGGTGACGACATGAGACGCATCGTCGTCTGGAGCCTGAGCACCCTCTCGGTGCTGGTCCTGCTCCTGGGCTACAGCACCTCCACGTCGGGGCCGCTCGCCACCGGCGAGTCCACCTCGTTCGTCTCGGGTACGTCGGCGGGCACCGCCGCGTCCTCGACCACCGGGTCCACCGGCTCCGGGAGGGGCTCCTCCGGGTCGAGCACCGGCACGACCGTGACCGGCGACGTGGTGCAGACGCGCTTCGGCCCGGTGCAGGTGCAGCTGAGGATGGCTGGCAGCTCGATCGACTCGGTGCAGGTGCTGCAGTACCCGAACGGCAACCAGAAGGACGCCGAGATCAGCAGCCGGGCGCTGCCGGTGCTGATCCAGGAGACGATCGACCAGCAGAGCGCCGCGATCGACATGGTCAGCGGCGCGACCTACACCAGCCAGGGCTACCTGGAGTCCCTGCAGAGCGCGCTGGACCAGGTCGGCGCATGAACGCGCTGGCCCGGCCGTGGTCGCCCACCCCGTGGCGGCGGGTCGAGCAGGTGATGGGTCTCCCGGTCAGCCTGGCCCTCCGGGGCCGGCACGCCGGCGGGCCCCGGGCCGAGCGGGCGTGGGAGACCGTCGTGGCCGAGCTCCGCGAGGTCGACCGGGTGTTCAGCACCTACCGTGCGGACTCGTTCGTCTCCCGGCTCGGTCGCGGCGAGATCGGGCTCGCCGACTGCCCGGCCGAGGTGGCGGAGGTGCTGGCCCTGGGCGAGCGGGCGCGGGTGGAGTCCGCCGGCGCCTTCGACGTACGTCGCAGGGGCGCCGACGGGCGTGTCGTGCTCGACCCCAGCGGTGTCGTGAAGGGCTGGGCGGTGCAGCGGGCCAGCCGGGTCCTCGAGGACCTCCCCCGCACCGACTTCTGCCTCTCCGCCGGCGGCGACCTGGTCTGCCGGGTCGCCGAGCCGGGATCACCGGAGTGGCAGGTCGGCGTCGAGGACCCCCGTGACCCGAGCCGCCTGGTGGCGCGGATCCCGGTCCGTGACGGCGCCGTCGCCACCTCGGGCGCCGCCCACCGCGGGGCCCACGTCGTCGACGCCCGCACCGACCGGGCGCCGCGCGGGGTCGCCTCGGTGACCGTCGTCGCCGACGACCTCACGTGGGCCGACATCGACGCCACCAGCGCCTACGCCCAGGGGGCCGACGCCCTCAGGTGGATGTGGACCCGCCCCGGTCGCAGCGGGATCGTGGTGTGGGACGACGGCCGGGCCGAGGTCTTCCTGGTGCCGGCCTGAGCGGAGGACGGCACCAGGAAGACCTCGACGCGGCCCGGGTCAGCCCGCAGCGGCGTCGAGGCCGAGCCGGCGCGCGATCTCGGGGGCCAGCCACTCGGCGTACGGCTCGGTCACGTGCTCGAGGTCGCGGTGGGTCACCCGGTCGCCGACCACGGTGGGGCAGGTCCCGTCGAAGCAGAACCACGGGATCGTGCCGATGTACTCACCGCCGGCGGCGAGGGTGCCGCGGCGCACCGCGTAGAGCATGGTCACCGAGCGCTCGTCGGGCGCCGACAGGCAGCCCTCGAGGCTGGCGTCGTCCTCGGTGAGGCACGCGGTGGGGTTGACCGTGCGCTGCGGCGGGTCGCCCAGCACCGCCGTGCGCCCGCTCAGGGGAGCGAGCCGCTCGACCTGGGCGGCGATGCCGTCCTCGGCCATCTGCTCGACCGCGGCGTCGTCGGTGACGCGCTCCCCGTCCGCACCCTCGTAGCCGGCCTCGTCGACGTCGGTGGCGACGATCGTCAGCTCGGGCTCGAGCTCGGCCACCTGGCCCAGGGCCCAGTCCTGGAACTGCGCGCACGCGACCTGCGGACCGTCGCCGTTCTTCTGCCAGGGCGTCTGGTCCAGGCCGGGGCAGCCCTGGAGGACGAGGTAGTAGGCGCGGTAGCCGTAGGCCTCCGCGATCCGCTCCACCGCCGGCACCCACATCCGGGCGTGCGAGTCACCGAGCACCACCAGCGTCCGGTCGGCGTCGAGGTCGCCGCGCGGGCACAGCGTGAGCTCGTCGGCCGGGATGCCGTAGTAGTCGCACTCGCCGAGGTCGGGGATGCTCTCGCGCAGCTCCAGCGGGTCGGGGTCGAGCCCCGCGGGGATCTCCACGCCGTTGCGCGCCGCCATGACCGAGGCACGCACCAGCGCGACGTACGCGTCCTTGCCGAGCACGGGCACGGGGTCGCCGGCCTGCTGGCCGAAGTCGGTGGTCGAGATCGCCGCGCCGCCGTCGTCGAGGTCCGAGCGCACTGCGTGGTCGGCGGCCGCGACGGTGGGCAGCACCACCAGCACCATCGCCGGGTAGAGCAGCAGCGACCGCATCCGGCCACGGCGCTCCCGGGTGAGCACGCGGCTGGTGCGGAACGGCGTCTCCACGAGCCGGTACGTCGCCGCCGCCAGCGCCACGGCCACCACCAGGACCGCGAGTCCCCGCCACCCGCTGATCGGGCCGAACGAGTAGGCGGCGACCACCAGCAGCGGCCAGTGCCACAGGTAGAACGAGTAGGACCAGTCGCCCAGCGCCCGGACGGGCCGGAGCGACAGCACCGTCTGCGGGCCCCAGGACCGCGACTCCCCCTGTCCGCCGGCGAGCAGCAGCGCCGCGCCGGCGACCGGCGGGACCGCCGCCCAGCCCGGGAAGGCGGTCGAGGCCGAGAGGGCCACCGCGGCCCCCACGACGAGGGCGACTCCGACCCACGAGCCGACCGCGCGGGGGACCGCACCGATCCGGGCCAGCCGCGGGACCGCGACCGCGAGCAGCGCGCCCACGGCGAGCTCCCAGGCCCGCGCGGTGGTGGAGAAGTAGGCGCTCAGCGGGCTGGCGGCGGTCGCGTGCAGCGACCACGCGAACGAGACGACGGCCACGGTGCCGGCCAGGACCCCGACCACGAGACCGACCGGGACCCGCTCGCGACCGAGGCGGCGGCGCAGCCAGAACAGCGCGAGCAGCAGGACCAGCGGCCAGACGAGGTAGAACTGCTCCTCCACCGCGAGCGACCAGTAGTGCTGGAGCGGCGAGATGGCCTGGTCGGCGGCGAAGTAGTCGGTGCTCTCCAGCGCGAACTTCACGTTCGCCGCGAAGAACGTCGCCCACACCGCCTGCTCCCCCACCAGCAGGGCCGAGGCCCCGTCGAGGAAGAGCGCCGAGAGCACCACCGTGGCCAGGATCACCAGCAACGCGGCGGGCAGGATCCGGCGCGCCCGGCGGGCGTAGAAGTCGCGCAGCGAGAGGCGCCCGGTGCCGTCGGCCTCACGGATGAGGAGCGAGGTGATGAGGTAGCCGGAGATCACGAAGAAGACGTCGACACCCACGAAGCCGCCGTGGAAGGGGCCGATGGCAGCGTGGTCGAGGGCCACGAGCAGCACCGCGAGGGCACGCAGCCCCTGGATGTCCCCGCGATAGCCCTGCACGGGTCGGGATTCTAGGCGGCGAACCTCAACAGCGCTCGATCGTCGCGTCCGTGCGGGCGGCGTCACCGTAGCGCTGCGCCTGATCGACGTACGGCAGCACCACGCTGGCGCCCCCGATGTCGGCGATCCCGCCCTGCACCACGCAGCCGGTGATCTTGCCGGGGTCCACCTGCGCGACGGCGTGCGCGATCCGGAAGAGCTGCCCCGGCGGTACGTCGGTCGCCATGTGCTCCATCACGCTGAGCACGCCCTTGCTCAGGAACCCGGCCTCGTTGCGGCGGGACGCGACCGCGCCCTGGATGCCGCGCAGCACGATCTGCTGGTTGGCGGAGCGGTCGAAGTCGCCGCCGGGCAGCGTCTTGCGGACCCGCGCGAAGGCCATCGCGCCGTAGCCGTCGAGCCTGAGCCGACCCTCCTGGAAGCCGCGGGGCTTGAGGTCGTCGTCGGAGAAGTAGCGAGGGTTGCCGACGGTGATGCCGCCGATGTCGTCGACCATGTCCTCGAAGAAGGGGAACCGCGTGACGAAGACGTAGTCCGGCTGGATGCCGACCAGCTCGCCGACTGCCTGCCCCAGCAGCTGCGGACCGCCGTAGAACAGGGCCGCGTTGATCCGGTCGGAGCCGTAGCCGGGGATCGAGACGTAGGAGTCGCGCGGGATGCCGATCGTGGTGGCCGCACCCGTGCGCGTGTGCATGCCGACCAGCTGGAGGGCGTCGCCCCGGACCCGGGTCATGTCCTCGCCCGGACGCGCGTCGGAGCCCACGGCCAGGATCCAGATGACGTCGGAGCCGGACTCGAGGTCGACGCCGGCTGCCTGGTCGATCTTGACCAGCGTGACCTCCGTCGACTTCACCGCCGAGTCGGGGACGACGAGCGCCGCCACGGCCAGGACCACGCCCAGGACGGTGGTGCGCAGCAGCCGCGCCCGGCCCCGCGGGCCCGTGCTCACCCGGGGGGTCGTGCTCGTGCGCCGGATCATGCCCTGCCTCGATTCACGTCGTAGCCGAAGACCGTCCAGCCTCCGTCGCGGAAGGTCAGGAAGAGGCTCCCGGCCACCCGTTGCCTGCGCTCGGCCTTGCTCAGGTCCTCGCCGGTCACCCGCATCTCGAGCACGAAGCGGGCGGTCAGCCCGACCGCACGGCGCTTGACCGCCAGCACGTCGACCCGGAGCCGGCGCTTCGTGGCGCGCACCGACGTGACCCGTTCGCCGATCGCGGCGTTGCTCATCAGCGCCGCGTCGCGGCGGGCGTCGCGGCGGGCGCCGCGGCTGAAGTGCGGGTAGGCGTCGCGGAACTCCGCGCGGGGGTAGTCACCGCCGACGTACGCCGCGTCGAGCCACGCGTCGACCACCTCGGTCGCTCGTCTGGTCACCCGCCTGCCGGCCTGGCGGTCCAGCCGGCCCGAGACCACGCCGGGGGCGGCATCGGTCCGCAGCGCGGGCGGGCCGCTGGACGGGGCCCCGGAGGCGGCACCCGAGGGCGCGTCGGCCTCCTCCTCGCTGCTCGAGCACCCGGTCAGGAGCAGACCGAGGGTCGTGACGGCGATCACGAGGCGGACACCGAGGGGTCGCGACCGGTCGCTGGGCCGGTCGTTGGGCCCGACGCTGAGCCGCTCGGCGGGCCGGTGGGCGGGGCGGATGGGTGCACCCATGAACGTACGGAACTCCCTGTCGTGTGGGTGTGTGGTCTGACACCTGCGGTGACCTCGAGGTGCGCCCGGGACGCGGTCCTGGTCACAGCCTGCCCGAAACGCACCCCTGGCTCGGGCATTTGGTGGCCAGGGGGTCTAGCCTTTACCGCATCCCCAGACCAATCGCGCGCTCATCGGAAGAGGCGAAGCAAGTCGTGCCGCAGTCGTCAGGCAGCAAGTCTCCCAGCACCACCTCCGGCGGCTCACCCGAGCCCTCCACCTCCGACTTCGGAGCCAACGAGTGGTTGGTGGAGGAGATGCGCGAGCGCTACACCGCCGACCCGGGGAGCGTGGACCCCGGTTGGGTCGACTTCTTCCGCGGCAACGGCGCCTCCTCGGGCAACGGTGCGAGTGCTGCGACGAAGGCCGAGAAGCCCGCCCGGGAGAAGGGCGACGAGCCGGCCGTCGAGAAGACCGGCTCCCGGGCCGACAAGCCGGCTGCGGCGTCCTCGCCGAAGCAGGGGTCCAAGCCGGAGCAGGAGTCCAAGGCAGAGTCCAAGGCTGAGCCGAAGGCTGATGCGAAGGCGGATGCGAAGGCTGAGCCGAAGGCGGATGCGAAGAAGGGCGCCGAGGACGGCAAGCCCGCGCCCGTGGCCAAGCCGCGGCCCAGCGCCCAGGCGGCCGAGCCGGCCCAGGGCACCAGCAACCCCATGGCCAAGGAGTCGCGCCGCCCCGAGCGTGCCGACGCCAGCGACGAGCCGACGTACACCGTGCTCCGCGGCGCCCCGGCCCGCACCGTCCAGAACATGGACGCCTCCCTGACCGTCCCCACCGCGACCTCGGTCCGCTCGGTCCCGGTCAAGCTGCTGTGGGACAACCGCACGGTCATCAACAACCACCTCGCCCGGGCCCGCGGCGGCAAGGTGTCCTTCACGCACCTGATCGGCTACGCCCTGGTGCGGGCGCTGCGCTCGATGCCGGAGATGAACGTCGGCTTCGAGGTCGTCGACGGCAAGCCCAACCTGATCACCCCCGCGCACATCAACCTCGGCCTCGCGATCGACGTCAAGAAGAAGGACGGCACGCGCCAGCTGCTGGTCCCGTGCATCAAGGCCGTCGAGGCGATGGACTTCGCCGGCTTCTGGACCGCCTACGAGGACGTCGTCCGCAAGAGCCGCGACGGCAAGCTGACCGTCGAGGACTTCAAGGGCACCTCGGTCTCGCTGACCAACCCCGGCGGCATCGGCACCGTCCACTCGGTCCCGCGGCTGATGTCGGGCCAGGGCGCGATCGTCGGCGTCGGCGCGATGGAGTACCCACCCGAGTGGCAGGGCGCCTCCGAGGAGGCGATCGCCCGCAACGCGATCAGCAAGGTCATGACGCTCACCTCGACCTACGACCACCGGGTCATCCAGGGTGCGCAGTCGGGTGAGTTCCTCAAGCGGATGCACCAGCTGCTGCTCGGCGAGGACGACTTCTACGACGACATCTTCCGGTCGCTGCGCATCCCCTACGAGCCGATCCGCTGGGGCAAGGACATCGCGACGTCCCACGACGACGAGATCAGCAAGCAGGCCCGGATCCTGGAGCTGATCCACGCCTACCGCGTGCGCGGCCACATGATGGCCGACACCGACCCGCTCGAGTACCGCCAGCGCAGCCACCCCGACCTCGAGGTCGAGTCGCACGCGCTGACCCTGTGGGACCTCGACCGCGAGTTCGCCACCGGGTCCTTCGGCGGCGAGGGCCGCCGCTTCATGAAGCTGCGCCAGATCCTCGGGATCCTGCGCGACTCCTACTGCCGCACCACCGGCATCGAGTACATGCACATCATGGATCCCGAGCAGCGCCGCTGGATCCAGGAGCGTGTCGAGCAGCCGCACAGCAAGCCCCCCCGCGAGGAGCAGCTGCGGATCCTGCTCAAGCTCAACCAGGCCGAGGCGTTCGAGACGTTCCTGCAGACCAAGTTCGTCGGGCAGAAGCGGTTCAGCCTCGAGGGCGGCGAGACCACGATCCCGGTGATCGACGAGATCTGCGAGGCGGCCGCCGAGGCCGACCTCGACGAGGTCGCGATCGGCATGGCCCACCGCGGCCGGCTCAACGTGCTGGCCAACATCGTCGGCAAGAAGTACTCCCAGATCTTCCGCGAGTTCGAGGGCAACATCGACCCGCGCACGGTCCAGGGCTCCGGCGACGTGAAGTACCACCTCGGCGCCGAGGGCGAGTTCGAGGCGGGCTCGGGCGACAAGATCAACGTCTCCGTGGCGGCCAACCCCTCGCACCTCGAGGCCGTCGACCCCGTGCTCGAGGGGATCGCCCGCGCCAAGCAGGACGTCCTGGACAAGGGCGCGGCCTACCCCGTGCTGCCGCTGCTGGTGCACGGGGACGCCGCGTTCGCCGGCCAGGGCGTCGTGGCCGAGACCCTCAACCTCAGCCAGCTGCGCGGCTACCGCACCGGCGGCACGATCCACCTGGTCGTCAACAACCAGGTCGGGTTCACCACCTCCCCCGGCTCGTCGCGCTCCTCGCTCTACTGCACCGACGTGGCGCGGATGGTCCAGGCGCCGATCTTCCACGTCAACGGCGACGACCCCGAGGCCTGCATCCGCGTGGCGCGGCTGGCCTTCGAGTACCGCCAGGCGTTCAAGAAGGACGTCGTGATCGACCTGGTCTGCTACCGCCGACGCGGGCACAACGAGGGCGACGACCCGTCGTACACCCAGCCGCTGATGTATGACCTGATCGAGCAGAAGCGCTCGGTCCGCAAGCTCTACACCGAGTCGCTGATCGGTCGTGGTGACATCACGATCGAGGAGGCCGAGCAGGTCCTCAAGGACTACCAGCAGCAGCTCGAGCGCGTCTTCACCGAGGTGCGCGAGGCCAGCAGCCAGCCGTCGGAGTGGACCACCGTCCCGGACTACCCCGACAAGCCGGCCGGCGAGACGCGCACGTCGATCCCGCGCGAGACGCTGAAGCGGATCGCCGACGCCTACGTCACCCCGCCCGACGGCTTCACCGTGCACCCGAAGGTGATGCCCCAGCTGCAGCGCCGGGCGACGGCGATCACCGACGGCCCGATCGACTGGGGCACCGGCGAGATCTTGGCCTTCGGCTCGCTGCTGATGGACGGGCGCCCGGTCCGCCTGGCCGGTCAGGACTCGCGCCGCGGCACCTTCGTCTCGCGGTTCGCCACGATCATCGACCGCAAGAACGCCGACGAGTGGACCCCGTTGGCCTCGCTCACCGAGGACCAGGCCCGCTTCCACGTCTACGACTCGCTGCTCTCCGAGTACGCCGCCCTGGGCTTCGAGTACGGCTACTCGGTGGCCCGCCCCGAGGCGCTGGTCCTGTGGGAGGCGCAGTTCGGCGACTTCGTCAACGGCGCGCAGACCGTGATCGATGAGTTCATCACCGCGGGCGAGACCAAGTGGCGCCAGCAGTCCGGGGTGGTCCTGCTGCTCCCCCACGGCTACGAGGGCCAGGGCCCCGACCACTCCTCGGCCCGGATCGAGCGGTTCCTGACCATGGCGGCGGACGACGCGTTCGTGGTGGCCCAGCCGTCCACGCCGGCGTCGTACTTCCACCTGCTGCGCCAGCACTCGCTCGGTGAGGAGCACCGACCGCTGATCGTCTTCACCCCGAAGTCGATGCTCAAGCGCAAGGAAGCGGCCTCGCAGCCCGACGACTTCACCGAGGGCACCTTCCGACCGTTCATCAGCGACGACGCGGCCGACCAGGACACCGTCGACACGCTGCTGATCTGCTCGGGCCGGGTGACCTGGGACCTGATGGTCGAGCGCGGCAAGCGCGAGGACGGCGAGCGCTTCGCCATCGCCCGCGTGGAGCGCCTCTACCCGCGGCCGGAGGACGCCATCCGCGACGAGATCGCGAAGTACCCCAAGCTCAAGACCGTGCGCTGGGTGCAGGACGAGCCGCTCAACATGGGCCCGTGGCCGCACTACCAGCTCAACGTGTGGCCCGACGTCGACGCGACGGTCGAGGCCGTCACCCGACAGGCCTCCTCGGCCCCGTCGGTCGGTGCGGCCAAGCGGCACACCGAGGAGCAGAAGGACCTCCTCGCCCGCGCGTTTGCCTGAGGGGAGTAGAGCCCGTGTACTTCACCGATCGAGGCATCGAGGAGCTGGAGAAGCGCCGGGGTGACGAGGAGGTCACCCTGGCGTGGCTGGCCGACCGGCTCCAGGAGTTCACCGACACCCACCCCGAGTTCGAGACCGCGGTGGAGCGGTTGGCGACCTGGCTGGCGCGTCTGGACGACCCCGAGGACTGAGCCTCGCGCGGCAATCGTGCGAGACGTCCCGCGAGGTGCCGCCCAGGTCAGCCGGTGAGGCAGCTGGTGGCGCCGCGCGCCACCAGCTGGGCGAACTCCTGCTCCCCCGGCCGGGTGGGGTGCACGCCGTCGAGCAGCAGGTCGGGCTCCGCCTGGACGGCGGCCGACCAGTCCACCACGCACGAGCCCGGGTGGATCGCGGCCGCGCGTCGCATGGCCTGCTGCACGCGCCTGACCTCGGCGACCAGCCACGAGGGGTTGCCGCGGTCGGGGTGGGTCGCCCGGTGGGGCGTCACCCACACCACGCGGGTCTGCGCCGGCAGCGACGAGATGGCCTCGAGGTAGTCGTCCAGGACCCAGCCGCCCCCCGGGTTGGTGCCGAGGGCCACCACGACCACGGCCGGCGGGCGGTGGTCGGCGAGATAGCGGTCGATGCGCGGACCGAGGTCGTCGACGCGACGTCCGGGCACGGCGTCGAGCTCCCAGTCGGGCCGCAGGTCGGCCAGCTCGTCGGCGGCCCGCCAGGCGACCGAGTCGCCCAGCAACAGGGTGCCCTTCGGGGAGGTCGGCAGCGGGCCCCGCTCGAGCCGGCAGCGGCCACCGGCGTACACGGCCCTGGGCCGGAACGAGCACAGGGTCGGTGACCGGGCGGCGAGGTAGGCAGCGACCGGCTCGCCGCGACGCAGCGCCTCCCGCTCCCACCGACGGGCCTGCTGCGGGCGCAGGCACTCGTCGTAGTCGCCGTCGCGCTCGCTGTGCACGGCGTACGTCGTCCAGGGGGCCACGCACTCCGGCGCGCGGACCACGAGCGCGCGGTCGCGCTCGGGGGACGAGGCGCAGAGGTTCACCGCGGCCACGAAGCGGCGGTGCAGGGCGCGGCAGCGCGCCGCCGGCACCGGGGTGCCGTAGCGGGAGCCGTCGAGCCCGCCCCGCTGGCAGACCTCGGCGTTGACCGCGGTCCGGACGGCGTCGGCGGAGCGGGCACAGCTGTCGCGACGACAGCCGGCAGAGGTCCAGGTCCGGCCCAGCAGGGCGCACGAGGACCGGTCGACCCCGGCATCGACCATGGTCAGGGACGACGACCCGGCCGCTACCTCGGCGGGCTGACCGAGCGCCAGGTGACTGAGGCCGGCCACCAGGGCGAGCAGGACGACCGCGGGCGCGCCCCAGCGCCGGGGTCCGAAGACCCCGCCCCGAGAAGCTCTGTGGCGCCGCCGCACGGGGGTGAGTCTAGAGCCCGCCCGGGCAGCGCGCGATTCGGACGCCTGCCCCCCGGACCAGAACACGTTCTAGCATGACGCCATGAGCGAGAGCCCGCAGCGCCGTCCCGCGTCCCTCACCTACCCCGAAGCGCCGTGGCAGATGGTCGGCTCGATGTGGGTGTCGTTGTTCCGGCTCACGCACGGGGTCGACGAGCACCGCCCGGCCGGCTTCTACGGCGCGGCCTTCGTCTCCTACGAGGAGGGCAGCCCGCTGACCTACTCCGAGCTGCTGGTGGCCCGCCCGGTCCGCACCGGCGGCCGCACCCGCCCCGTCAGCATCACCGACATCTGGGTCGACTCCCCTGCCTCGGTCGCCGGCGGGCGTGAGCTGTGGGCGATCCCGAAGGGGCTCGCCGACTTCACGCTGGAGTCGTCCTACCGTGGCCCGCTCACCACGACCAGGTGGTCCGCGTCGCTGGAGCGCCGCCCCGTCGCCTCGGCGCGCTTCACCGACGTCTCGAAGGCGGCGCCCCGGCAACGCTTCCGGGGGTCGACCTGGCAGCCGGGCATCGAGGACACCGACGGCGAGGAGCGCACCGCCGTGCTGAAGGGGTCGGCGAGGACGCTGCCCTGCCGCGGCCGCTGGGACTTCGCCGCCGACGGCCCGCTGGCCTGGCTCCGCGACGCGCGACCCGTGGCCTCCGCCCGCATGCTCAACTTCCGGATGTCGTTCGGCTGAGCAGGCCGAGGGCGCTCGGCCTGCTCAGGCAAGAACGAGGTCGAGGAGCGTCGGCGCAGACCGGAGCGGAGCGACGGACTGCGCGACGCGTCTCGAGACCCGACCAGGGTCTCGACAAGCTCGACCACCGGGGACCGGGTCAGTCCTTCGGCTCCAGCTCGTTGTGCTCGGCGGTGGCCTTCTGGGCGGACTCCCGGATCTCGTAGACCTCGGTGGCGAAGCCGCCCACCGCGCCGACGACGTCGGAGACGGCCCGGGTGATGATCCGGGCGACCTCGCCCACGGTGCCTGCCGCCGCCTGGACCGTCGTCTGGACCGCGTCCTTGCCGATCTCGGCCTTGCTCAGGTGGTCGCTCATGACTCGAGTGTCTCTCGCCGCCGGTCAGGCCGCCAACGTGGCGTCGACCACGTCGTCCTGCGTGGCGCGACGGCCTGCGCGGTCCGGCAGCGCGAAGCGGCAGATCTTGCGGGCGACGCTCCACAGCTGCTTGCCGAGCGGGCCGGTGTTGTAGTCGAGGCCGTAGCGCTGGCAGATCTCACGGACCTCCTCGGCGATCTCCGGGTAGCGGCGGGCCGGCAGGTCGGGGAACAGGTGGTGCTCGATCTGGTGCGAGAGGTTGCCGGTCATCGTGTGGAAGAGCTTGCCGCCGGTGATGTTGGCCGAGCCGAGCAGCTGGCGGTAGTACCAGTGGCCGCGCGACTCGTCCTCGCACTCCTCGGCGGAGAAGGTCGCGACGCCGGCCGGGAAGTGGCCGCAGAAGATGATGTTGAAGGCCCAGATGTTGCGCACCAGGTTGGCGGTGGCGTTGCCGGCCAGGGTCAGCGGGAACAGCGGGCCGGTCAGCGCCGGGAACAGCAGGTAGTCCTTGAGGGCCTGGCGGCGGATCTTGCGCAGCAGCCCGGGGTAGAGCGGCTTGTTGTCCGCGAGGCTGCGCTTGCCGGCGACGATGTTCTCGACCTCGAGGTCGTGCAGCGCGACGCCCCACTCGAAGAACGTCATCAGCAGCAGCGCGTAGACCGGGTTGCCGAGGTAGTAGGGCCGCCACGGCTGGTCCTCGTCCATCCGGAGGATGCCGTAGCCGATGTCACGGTCCTTGCCCAGGATGTTCGTGTAGGTGTGGTGGATGTAGTTGTGGCTGTTCTTCCACTGGTCGGAGGGGCACACGTTGTCCCACTCGTACATGCGGGAGTTCAGGCCCGGGTCACCCATCCAGTCGTACTGGCCGTGCATGACGTTGTGGCCGATCTCCATGTTGTCGAGGATCTTCGACACGCTGAGGGCGGCCACGGCGAGCGGCCACGCCGGCGGCAGGTAGAACAGCGCGCGGCCGGCGACCTCGAAGCCGCGCTGGGCCTTGACGACCTTGCGGATGTACGCCGCGTCCTCCTCGCCGAGCTGGGAGATGACCCGCTGGCGGATGGTGTCGAGCTCCTCGCCGAGCGCGTCGAGCTGCTCGGGGGTGAGCCGGGCGGTGGGGGTGGTGTCGGTGATCCTGGTCCTGCTGGACGGGGTGGTCTGGGTGCTCATGGTGGGGCTCCTTGCTGGTGCTCAGAGGATGATTGCTCAGAGATCGACGGTGCAGTCGCCGACGGGGGCGGAGACGCAGATGCGGATGTCCTCGTCCGGCAGCGAGGACTCCTCGCCGGTCAGGACGTTGCGGACGGTGCCCTCGGTCTTGCGGGAGGTGCAGGTGAAGCAGATGCCCATCCGGCAGCCGAACTCCGGCCTCAGGCCGAGGGCCTCGGCCTGCTCGAGCAGCGAGGCGCCGGTGTTGGCGGCCTGCTGGCCGGAGCGGCTGAAGGCGACGTCGCCCGCGGCCTCGCCCGAGCCGGCGGTCCGCGGCGGCTTGAAGTACTCCACGGCCAGGGCCTCGGAGCCGTCGTACGCCGCCTGGACGGCCTGGATCATCGGCGCCGGGCCGCAGGCCCACGTCGGCACCTCGCGATAGCCGGGGACGAGACGCTCCAGGAACGCGGGTGACAGGTTGGGGTCGCCGAGCTCGGGGTGCAGCAGGTGCACGTCGACGCCGTGCCCGGAGCGACGTACGTCGTCGAGCTCCTCGGCGAAGATCTGGTGCTCGGGGCTCTGCGCGTAGTGCAGGAAGGTGATCCGGCCGCGGTGGGTGCGGCGCTGCAGGGAGCGCAGCATCGACATCACCGGGGTGATGCCCGAGCCGCCCGAGATCAGCACGATGTGCTCGGGCACCCGGTCGGGCAGCACGAACTCGCCCTGGGCCTGCGAGAGGTGGACCATCGTGCCGGGCTGCGCGCGCTCGGCGAGGTAGCGCGAGACGACCCCGTCGGGGTTGGCGCGCAGGGTGACCGTGAAGCGGTCGCCGGCGTGGGAGTCGGGGCTGGAGATGGTGAAGACGCGGGTGGTGCGGCGGGCTCCGTCGACCTCGACGCCGAGCTGGACGTGCTGGCCGGCGCGGTGGCCGCGCCAGGTGCCGGTCGGCTGCAGCGTCAGCGTGGCCACCGGCGGGTGTCCGGGGACGTCGACCTCGCGGTGGACCTCGACGATCCGCGCGCGCACCTCGGTGGCGGCCCACATCGGGTTGATCTGCTCGAGGTAGCGGTCGACGCCGTGCGGGGAGGTCAGGGCGGCGAGGGCGCGGGAGCGCAGGACGCGCCGGCCGAGCGGTGCGGTGAGGCTCATGGCTGCTCCTGAAGTTTCAGTGTACGTCTGTACACCCACGAGCCTGCCGGTCTCTCCCGCAGGGGTCAAGGACCCACGCACGTGTCAGTGGACACACGTTCACTGACTAGGGTGATCCCCATGACCGAGACCCGGGGCGAGCGCAAGGAGCGCACCCGGCGCGCCATCCTCGACGCGGCGCTCGACCTCTGCGAGGACAGCAGCCTGGTCGCCCTCTCCCTGCGAGCGGTGGCCAAGGAGGTCGGCATCGTGCCGACGGCGTTCTACCGCCACTTCGACTCGATCGAGGCGCTGGGGCTCGCGCTGGTCGACGAGTCGTTCGTCTCCCTGCGCGCGATGCTGCTCGACGTACGCCGCGGCGCACCCCGCTTCGAGGACATCGTCGACGCCTCCGTGGACGTCCTGGTCCAGCACGTGCGGGCCCAGCGCCAGCACTTCGCGTTCATCTTCCGCGAGCGCGCGGCCGGTCCTCCGTCGGTGCGCGTGGAGATCCGCCGTCAGATCGAGCAGTTCGAGCGCGAGCTCGCCACGGACCTCGAGCGGCTCCCCGGCACCGACGCGTGGTCCTCGGAGGACCTGCGCACGGTCTCCGGGCTGATCGTGACCGCGATGGTCGCCACCGTCGAGACGCTGATCGGCTCCCCGGTCTCCCAGGAGAAGGAGGTCGCGCAGACCGCCCGGACCTGGCTGCGCATGGTGCTGATCGGCGCGCTGAACTGGCGCTCACGCCCCTGAGGGCGACCCCACCTCGGCCCCGGACGGTGCGGTGTCGGACGGCTCCGCGGCCGGCGGCTCCGTCGTCGACGGCCGCGCCGGGAGCGCCAGGGCCAGCACGACCACGAGCAGCGAGAGACCGGCTCCGACCCAGAACGCGGTGCGCATCCCGCCGAGCAGCGCCACCAGCGGCGCGGCGCCGCCCTCGGCGAGCGCCCCCGCCCGCGACGTCATCACCGTCACCACCAGCGCGGTGCCGAAGGCCGCCGCGACCTGCTGAAGGGTGCCGAGCATCGAGCTCCCGTGGGAGTAGAGGTGGCTCGGCAGCGACCCGAGCCCGATCGTGAAGACCGGTGTGAACACGGCGGCCAGCGAGACCATCAGCAGCACGTGGACGCCCAGGACCTGCCAGTACGGCGTGCTCTGCGTGACCTGGGTCAGGGCCGTGAGGGCGACCAGGATGCCGACGGAGCCCGGGACCACCAGCACCCGGCCGCCACGACGGTCGAAGACCCGACCGACCCGGGGCCCGAGCAGGCCCATCGCGAGTCCGCCGGGCATCACGAGCAGACCGGTCGCCAGCGGGCTCAGACCGCGCACCTCCTGCAGGTAGAGCGGCAGCAGGATCATCGAGCCCAGCATCGCCATGAACGCGACCGACATCAGCAGCAGGGCGAGCGTGTAGGTACGCCGGCGCAGCACCCGCAGGTCCATCAGCGGACTGCCGGTGCGCTGCAGCACCCGCTGGCGCGCCACGAACGCACCGATCGCGAGCACCCCGGCGCCGATGATCACCAGCGGTGCCAGCACCTCGCCCGTGGAGAACCGGCTCAGTCCGTAGACGAGTCCCCCGAAGCCGGACGCCGCCACGGCCACGCTGAACCAGTCGACGGTGCCCGGCCGCGGCTCGCCGACGTTCTCGAGCCGGCTCACGCCGAGAACCGTGATGGCCAGCGCCAACGGCAGCACGAGCAGGAACAGCAGCCGCCAGGAGCCGAGCTGGAGCACGACGCCCGAGACGGCCGGGCCCATGGCCGGCGCCACCGACATGGCGAGCGTGACGCTGCCCATCACCCGCCCCCGGTCGCTCTGGGCCACCACCGTCATCAGCGTGGTCATCAGCAGCGGCATCATCACCGCCGTACCGCCGGCCTGGATGATCCGCGCCGCGAGCAGGACCCCGAAGCCGGGCGCCACTGCGGCCAGCGCCGTGCCGGCGCAGAAGACCGTCATCGCGGTCAGGTACGCGGCGCGGGTCGTGACCCGCTGCAGGAACCAGCCCGTCACCGGGATGACCGCAGCCATCGTGAGCATGAACGACGTCGAGAGCCACTGCGCGGCCTGGGCGGTGATCTGCAGGTCGGCCATCAGTCGCGGGATGGCGTTGATCATGATCGTCTCGTTGAGGATGACGATGAACGTCGACAGCACCAGCCAGCGCACCACCGTGGGCGTGCGGACGCGGGCCTCCGGGTAGGTCGTCGGGGTGCTGAGGGCAGGCTGGGACATGGTGGTTCCTGGGACGGGATCGGTGGCGCGGCAGCGGTCGGTGGACAGATGCTCAGACCGGCGCGACGACGCTAGCTCATCGGTCGCTGCTGGCTCGACCTGTTTTCGGGGCTGCCGCTTCGGCTTGGTGTGGCTTCGGGTTGGTGACCTCGGCCTGGTGTGGGCCCAGATGCAGGCAGTTCGCGGCGAGCTCGAAGTCGATGACGCTCAGCCGGTCGCAGTCAGTGACGAACTGCCTGCATCCGGCCAGGGGGTCGATCCCGGTGGTCGAGCTCGTCGAGACCCACCCCGGGGAGGGCCGAGCTCGCGCAGGTTGCGGTGACGTCGGCCTGGCGTGGGCCCGCGCGCCTAGCAGGCGCGGGCCCCTGCGGGGTTGATCCGGTGATGGCCGTGGATCTGGGTCAGCATCCGACCAGAAACCACGGCCATCCTCACGCGGCTCATCGAGATGATCGACCGAGGCTCGCGGTCAGGGATGGCCGCAGGCCACCGCGAAGCGGCGGAGCGAAGCGACGTCCTTGACGGCGAGAGTCGGTCGGCTACGCGCGCGGGGCCCACACCAACCCCGAAGCCACCAGACCCAGACCACCAGCCCGAAGCCACCAATCCCCGAGACGATCAGCCCCGGGACGATCAGCCCGAAGCCCGGGCCGCCCTCAGCCCCCGGAGGCCGAGCCGAACGGCTGCAACGGGCGGATCGTCACCTCGGGGATCGTCGCCCCCTCGGGCAGGTCGAGCACGTGCAGGATCGTGTCGGCCACCGCGGCGGGGTCGATCCACCTGCTCGCGTCGTAGGTGCGGCCCTCCTGCTCGTGCACCTTCTCCTGCATGGGTGTCGCGGTCCGGCTGGGGAAGACCGTGGTCACCCGGACGCCGTGCTCGATCTCCTCACCGCGCAGCGCGTCGGCGAAGCCCCGCAGCCCGAACTTCGAGGCGGCGTACGCCGACCAGGAGGGGTTGGCGACCAGGCCCGCCGAGGAGTTCACGAAGACGTAGGTCCCGCGCACCCGGCGTACGGCGGGCAGGGTGAGGCGGGTGAGCACCGCCGGGGCGACGAGGTTGACGTCGATGTGCTCGCGCAGCTGCTCGTAGGGAAGCTCGGCGACGGGGGTGAGGTCGACGACGCCGGCCACGTGGAGCACCGAGTCGAGCCGCTCGACGTCGGGGACCACGAGCCCCGCGGGAGCGGCCAGGTCGGCCGCGAAGGTCTGCGCCCCCGGGAAGCGGTCGGCCAGCTCGGTGGCCCGGGCCTCGGTGCGGGCCGCCAGCACCAGCCGGTCACCGCGCTCGTGCAGCCGGCGAGCCAGCTCGGCCCCGATGCCGGAGCCCGCGCCGGTGATCAGGTGGACGCGCACGTCGCTCATCGCCGACCCGCCTCAGAGGGTGAAGACGATCTTGCCGAAGACGTCACCGGACTCCATGGCGGCGAAGCCCTCGCGGGCGTCGGCCATCGGGAGCTCGCGGTCGATGAGCGGCCGGGCGCCGGTGGCGTCCAGCAGCGAGACCAGGGAGGCCAGCTCGGACCGGGTGCCCATCGTGGAGCCGATGACGCTGAGCTGGAGGAAGAAGATCCGGGTCAGCTCGGCGTCGTCGAGCTTGGGCCCCGACGTGGTGCCCGAGACGACGATCGTCCCGCCGGGGCGCAGCGCGCGGATCGAGTGGGACCAGGTCGCCTTGCCCACGGTCTCCATGACCGCGTCGACCTTCTCGGGCAGCCGGGCGCCGGACTCGAAGACCTCGTGGGCGCCGAGCTCGAGCGCCTTGCTGCGCTTGGCCTCGTCGCGCGACGTCGCGAGCACCCGCAGGCCGCCGGCGCGGGCCAGCGAGATCAGCGCGGTCGCCACTCCCCCGCCGGCGCCCTGCACCAGCACGGTGTCGCCGGCCTTGAGGTCACCGCGGGTGAAGAGCATCCGGTACGCCGTCAGCCAGGCCGTCGGCAGGCAGGCCGCCTCGGCGAAGGACAGCGAGGCCGGCTTCGGGACCAGGTTGGCCCGCGGGACCGCGACCTTCTCGGCCATCGACCCCTGGAAGCGCTCGCTGAGCAGCGAGCGCCGGGGATCGAAGGTCTCGTCCCCGCGCCAGGCGGGGTCGCTGATCACCCCGTGCACCACGACCTCGTTGCCGTCCTCGTCGATCCCGGCCGCGTCGGTGCCGAGGATCATCGGCAGCTGCTCCTCCTTGAGCCCGACCCCGCGCAGCGAGAAGAGGTCGTGGTGGTTGAGCGAGGCGGCCTTGACCGTGACGGTCGTCCACCCGTCGGGCACCTCGGGGTCCGGACGGTCACCGAGGGTGAGCGCGGACAGCGGGTCGTCGGAGGAGAAGGTCTCGGCGTAGACAGCGAACATGGGGGCCACGCTAGCGGCCGCCACCAGGACGTCCAGCGCGACGTCCGCGACGGGCGGGTCAGCGCCGGGCGACGCCGTCGCGACGCGCGGCGGCCGCGACCGCCGCGGCCACGGCCGGACCGACCCGCGGGTCGAACGGCGAGGGCACGATCAGCTCCTCGCTGAGGTCGTCGCCGACGAGCTCGGCCAGGGCGGTGGCCGCGGCGAGCTTCATCCCCTCGGTGATCGCGGTCGCGTGCACGTCGAACGCGCCGCGGAAGATGCCCGGGAAGGCCAGCACGTTGTTGATCTGGTTGGGGAAGTCCGAGCGTCCGGTCGCCACGACCCGGGCGTGCCGCCGCGCCACCTCGGGGTGGACCTCGGGCGTGGGGTTGGCCAGCCCGAAGATGATCGCGTCGGGCGCCATCCGGGCGACGTCCTCCTCGGGGACCGTGCCGCCGGAGACGCCGATGTAGACGTCGGCCCCGTCGAGCACGTCGGCCAGCGAGCCGTGCCGGCCGAAGCGGTCGGCGGTGTCGACGGCCAGGGCCCGCTTGACGGGCGTGAGGTCACCGCGCTCGGAGTTGAGGACGCCCTTGCGGTCGGTGACCGCGAGGTCCTCGATCCCGGCCTCGAGCAGGATCCGGGCCACGGCGACACCGGCCGCACCGGCGCCGGAGATGACCACCCGGGTGGAGCCGGGCTCCCGGCCGGTGAGCCTGAGCGCGTTGACCAGCGCGGCCAGCGCCACCACCGCGGTGCCGTGCTGGTCGTCGTGGAAGACGGGGATGTCCAGCCGCTCCTTGAGCCGGGCCTCGATCTCGAAGCAGCGGGGGGCGCTGATGTCCTCGAGGTTGATGCCGCCGAAGCTGGGGGCCAGCCGCACCACGGTCTCGATGATCTCCTCGGTGTCGGTGGTGTCCAGGCAGATGGGGACGCCGTCGACGCCGCCGAACTGCTTGAAGAGCACGCACTTGCCCTCCATCACCGGCATCGCGGCCGCCGGACCGATGTCGCCCAGGCCGAGCACGGCGGTGCCGTCGGTGATCACGGCCACGACGTTGGGCACCCAGGTGTAGTGCTGGGTCAGCGACGGGTCCGCGGCGATGGCCTCGCACACCAGCGCCACCCCAGGGGTGTAGGCCAGCGAGAGGTCGTCGCGTCCCGTGAGCGGGACGGTGGCCACGGTCTGCATCTTCCCGCCGACGTGGAGGTCGAAGACGGGGTCTCCGGCCATCGGGTGCGGGGTCGGGTCAGGGGCGGGCACGATCGTCCATACTTCCACAAGCCCTGCGCCGCCCCCCGGCCCGTCCGGGATGACCCGGGTCACAGCACCGCTCACCGCACCGGTCACAACACCGGTCACAGCACCCGGGGCCGGGGCCAGACCCGCAGCCGGGCGACGGCCAGGACGTCCGGCTCCGGCACCGGCCCGCGGTGGCGGGAGTCGACGCCGACGGCGGGATCGTCGCTGAGCAGCCACCAGCCCGACGTACGTCGCTCGGCGGCGCGCTTGACCACCCGGGTGCCGTCGGCGAACCGCGCCACCACGAGGTCGCCGGGCTGCGGCCGGCGCCGGTAGGAGACCAGGAGACGGTCGCCGGGGTGCAGCCCGGGCCGCATCGACGCGCCCCGGACGACCGCGAGACCGAGCCAGGGACCTCGACGCGGACCGCGCGGCGGGTCGGGCGGCGGGTCGGCCGGAGGGTCGGTCGGTGGGTCGGTGGATGCCCCGGAGGGTGGGTACCTCATGCGGAGTAGTGTCCCCACGACACGTCCAACGACGAGAGGAACCGCATGTTTGCGCGACTGTTCGCACCCACCGTCGAGGTCTCGGCCCACTGCGACCTTCCCTGCGGTGTCTACGACCCCGCCCAGGCTCGCATCGAGGCGGAGTCGATCAAGGGGATCATCGCCAAGGTCGCCGACAACGACGACGCCGACTTCCGCACCCGCGCCATCGTGATCAAGGAGCAGCGCTCCGAGCTGGTCAAGCACCACCTGTGGGTGCTGTGGACCGACTACTTCAAGCCCCCGCACTTCGAGAAGTACCCGCAGCTGCACACCCTCTTCAACGAGGCCACCAAGCTGGCCGGCGCCTCGGGCACCAAGGGCGAGCTCGACGCCGGCAAGGCCGACGAGCTGCTCGCGAAGATCGACGAGATCGCCGAGATCTTCTGGGAGACCAAGAAGGGCTGAGCCCTCCTGGGTCGAGCCCATCACGACGGGCCGGTCGGCGGGGAGACCCGCGGACCGGCCCGTTGCGCGTCCGCGGACCCCGTCCCGTGGGTAGGGTCGGCCCGCGGGGACGCCAGGGTCGCCGCTCGCACCCCAGTGGAGGTCGCACGATGTCGGAGACGGACACCCCTCCTGCGCAGCGCGCCCAGGTCGAGCTGCGGGTGCCGGCGGACAGTGCCTACGCCTCGGTGCTGCGGACCACGGCCGCTGCCCTGGCCGCGCGGGTGGACTTCACCATCGACGACATCGAGGACCTGCGGATGGCGGTCGCCGAGGCCGCCGCGCTCGTCCTGGAGCAGGCCGACGCGGCCGCGGACCTCACCTGCCGCTTCGACCTCGCCCCGGAGCGGCTGACCGTGCGGCTCGACGCCCCGGCCGCCGACGCGGCCCCCGACCTCGACAGCTTCGCCTGGCAGGTGCTCACCACGCTGGCCAGCAGCGCGGACATCGACGCCGGCGACGGCAGGCTCACGGTCACGATGGTCATGGGCTCCTCGGCCGGGGGAGCCCACGCCTGACATGGAAGCGCCTTCGACCCGGGGCGAGGCGCTGGGCACCGAGCCCCACCCGACCCCAGAGCACCCGCCCGACCGGCAGGACCCGCACCATCCGCAGGCCCAGCCGGACCGCCCGGACCTCACCGCGACCGAGCGCACGCGGCTCCGCAGCGCCGGGTTCTTCCTGGTCCTGCACGACGAGCAGGCCAGCCGTCCCGCCCGCGAGGAGGCGCGCGACCGCCTGGTCGCGCTCCACCTCCCCCTCGTCGAGCACTGCGCCCGGCGCTTCCGCAACCGCGGCGAGCCGCTGGAGGACCTGGTGCAGGTCGGGACCATCGGGCTGATCAAGTCGATCGACCGCTTCGACTCCGAGCGGGGCGTGGAGTTCTCGACGTACGCGACGCCGACGATCCTCGGGGAGATCAAGCGCCACTTCCGCGACAAGGGCTGGGCCATCCGGGTGCCCCGCCGGCTGCAGGAGCTGCGGATGCAGATCACCGCGACCTCCGCCGAGCTGACCCAGTCGCTGGGCCGCTCCCCCACCCCCCGGGAGCTGGCGGAGCGGATCGGGTGCTCGGTCGAGGAGATCCTCCAGGGCATCGAGTCGAGCAACGCCTACGCGACCCTGTCCCTGGACGCCTCACCGACCACCGACGACGGCCCGGGCAGCATGCTGGAGCAGATCGGCGTCGACGACGTCGGCCTGGAGCACGTCGAGATCCGGGAGTCCATCAAGCCCCTGCTCGACCGGCTGGAGCCGCGGGAGAAGACGATCCTGATGCTGCGCTTCTTCAAGAACATGACGCAGTCGCAGATCGCGGCCGAGATCGGGGTCTCCCAGATGCACGTGTCCCGGCTGCTGAGCCGGACCCTGGACCAGCTGCGGACCTCGTTGCAGAGCGACGACTGAGCGGGCTCCGGAGGGGTCCGGCGGGTCCCCGGTGGGTGCCGGTGGGCTGGACCAGTGGCGCTGGACTGGTCCAGGGACCGACCTATTTTCGGGCTAGGGAGCCTCGTCCGACAACGCCTCGACACTGGCCGGGTGAAGCATGCCGGCCAGCACGAGCGCGGCACCCACGGCGAGGAGGATCGCGAGCAGCGGCGCGTCGCGCAGGTTCCAGGCCAGGCCCAGCTGGATCAGCTGGGTGATCAGGACCGGCCCTCGGGTCCACCCGTGCCGACGGGTCAGCGCGGCGGCGCAGATGACCAGTACCACGCCGTAGACCAGGAAGAACACCGCCGTGGACAGGCCGAGGGTGAGCCGCGCCGAGGAGATGTTCGCGAGCTCGGCACCGGCGAGTCCGACCAGCAACGTGCCCTGGATCACGACCAGCGAGGCGGCGACGGTCAGCGGAGCAGGATTCTGCGGTCGGGGGGCCACACCGCGCAGCCTAGTCCGGCCGCTTCGGGCGGGCGTACCCCGTCTGTGACCCAACAAACCGTCCCAAAGCCTTGAAGACGGCGTGATTACTTGGGAGTCTTGTCGGGCGCTCGTGAAAACGTTCACTTTCCGTCGTACACGCGCGCCCGCAGGCCTGAGCACCCTTGCCTGCACGCAGCCAGAAAGAGAGAGCCACCACCGATGGATTGGCGACACCGTTCCGCATGCCTCGACGAGGATCCGGAGCTGTTCTTCCCGATCGGCAACACCGGGCCGGCCATCCTCCAGATCGAGGAGGCCAAGCAGGTGTGCCGACGCTGCGACGTGCGCGAGCAGTGCTTGGCCTGGGCTCTCGAGGCCGGACAGGACCACGGGGTCTGGGGCGGCCTCAGCGAGGACGAGCGGCGCGCCCTGAAGCGGCGCAACGCCCGGGCCCGGGTCCGCACCGCCTGAGCCGGCCCCGCCCGCTCCCCCGCGCTCGACCGACGGGTTCCGGACCTTTCGGCCGATCATCGAGGCGACCCCTCAGCCCACGGGTACGTCGAGCGCGGCCCGGGTGCCGCCGTCGGGGCGCCGCGACAGCTCCAGCTGCCCGTCGAGCTCGGACTCCACGAGCGTGCGGACGATGGACAGCCCGAGGCTGGTCGAGGAGTCGAGGTCGAAGCCCGCGGGCAGACCCCGGCCGTCATCGTCGATGCTGACGTGGAGGCGACCGACCAGTCGCTGCACCGTCACCACGATCTGCCCGGGGGCGACCTCGCCCGCAGCGGCCTCGAGGTGCTCCGCCGAGCCCGCCTGCTCTTTGGGCTCGGTGGGCTCTTTGGGCTCGGGGGGATTGGTGGGGTCGGTCAGCCCCGGCGGCTCCTCGACGTAGCCGTGCTCGACCGCGTTCTGGAGCAGCTCGGTCAGCACCATCGCCAGCGCGCTGGCGGTCTCGGAGGCCAGCTCGCCGAAGGACCCGTCCCGCCGTACGTGCACCCGACCGGCGGAGGCGCTGACCTCGACGACCATCCGGCCCAGCCGGTCGGAGATCTCGTCGAAGGCCACGTGCTCCTCGACGGCGTGGCTCAGCGTCTCGTGGACGATGGCGATGGAGCCCACGCGGCGGACCGCCTCCTCGAGCGCGGCCTTGGCCGACACCGAGTCGATCCGGCGCGCCTGGAGCCGCAGCAGGGCCGCAACCGTCTGCAGGTTGTTCTTGACGCGGTGATGGATCTCGCGGATGGTCGCGTCCTTGGTCACCAGCTCACGGTCGCGCCGGCGCAGGTCGGTGACGTCGCGCACCAGGATCAGCCCGCCGATGTGCTCGCCCTCGGGTCGGAGCGGGATCGCCCGGAGGATCAGCGTCACCAGGTCGTTGCCGATCTCGGTGTCGCGGTGGGCCCGGGCCCCGAGCACGGCGGACAGCGTCTCCTCGTCGGGACGCCGCCGCGGCGGCACCAGCTCGCGGGTCAGGTCGGCCAGCGACAGCCCGGCGAGGTCACCGGCGACGCCCAGCCGCCGGTAGACCGACAGCGCGTTGGGGCTGGCGTAGACGACCCGCCCGCCGGCGTCCACCCGGAGGAACCCGTCGCCCACGCGTGGGGTGTCGGCGTGGTCGCTGCGGGGCCCCGGTGCGGGGAACGTGCCCGCCGCGATCATCTTGGTCAGGTCGGCCGCCGTCTGCAGGTAGGACAGCTCGAGCCGGCTCGGCGTGCGCACGCCCAGCAGGTTGGTGTTGCGCGCCACCACGGCGATCACCCGCCCGTCGCGGCGCACCGGGATCGTCTCGACCCGCACCGGGACCTCGTCACGCCACTCCGGGTCGCCCTCGCGGACCAGGCGGCCGCGCAGGTGCGCCTCGTCGAGCATCGGGCGCCGCCCGGCCGGCACGAAGGTGCCGACCACGTCGTCGACGTACGCCGTGGGGCCGGTGGTGGGGCGCATCTGGGCGCCGGCCCAGAAGCCGCTGCCGGTGCGGTCGGGCAGCCACAGCACGAGGTCGGCGAAGGACAGGTCCGCGACGATCTGCCAGTCGGCCTGGAGCAGCTGGAGCCAGGCGACGTCCCCCGCGCCGAGATCGGTGTGGCGGCGCGCGAGCTCGGCGAGGGTCGACACCGGACCAGGGTAGGCTGCACGGTCTCGGGCCCGGCGTGGGGCGGGGCGACGTCCGTCACCCCGACCATCGGCGGGAGCACGCATCTTGGCAGGATGGGGAGCATGGTGTCGGCGTACTGGACGAGGGTCATCGACCAGCACCACTCGGTCCCTCGCGACCGCCCGCTCGCCGACCTGACGGCCGAGCTGACCCAGATGCTGGGCGACACCGACCCGCGGGTGCGCGACGAGGTCGCCTACCCGACCCTGGCCACCTGGGTGGAGCGCGGCGAGTACGACGACCTGCTGCCCGGCCTCGGCGACGGCATGGCCGCGGGCCTGCGCACGGGCATCGGCGAGAGCGGCACCGACTCGGTCTTCCGACGCAGCTTCTCCGCGCTGGTCCTCGCCGAGTGCATCGCCCGCGACACCGAGCGGCCGCTGGTCCCCGGTGGCAAGGTCCTCGACTGGGGCGACCGGATCGCCACCTGGGTGCTCGAGGAGCGCGACCTGCGCGGGTACGTCGACGGCAAGGGCTGGGCCCACGCCGTCGCCCACGGCGCCGACGCCCTCGGTGTCCTGGCGCGCTCCCCGCACATCGGCCGCGCCGAGCTCGGCGTGCTCCTCGACGTGATCAGCGAGCGCCTGGCCCTCCCCACCGCGACCCTCTTCGCCCACGGCGAGGCCGACCGCCTCGCAGCAGCCACGATGGCGGTCCTGCGCCGCGACCGGGTCCCGATCGAGACCCTCGAGCCGTGGGTGACGCGGCTCGCCGAGGCCGCACGCCACCGCGCGCTCGAGGGCGACCCCTACCTGGTCACCGGCAACACCGAGCAGTTCCTCCGGGCCCTCTACCTCCAGCTCGCCCTCGGCACCCAGACCGCGCCGACCGTCCGCGCCGACCTGCTGCTGCTGCTCGTCGACGTGCTGCGCGCGACCAACCGCGACTACCTGCGGCCTGCTGCTCGCTGACCTGGCTTTCGGGCTGGTGCTCTGCGGGCTGGTGGCTCCGGGTTGGTGTGGGGCCCGCGCGCGTAGCCGACCGACACTCGCCGTCAAGGACGTCGCTTCGCTCCGCCGCTGCGCGGTGGCCTGCGGCCATCCTTGACCGCGAGCCTCGGTCGGTCGGCTTGAGCGGCGCACGGGGCGGCGGCAGGCCGCCGCCCGCGCAAGCGCGGGCCCCGCTGCGCGGTCGAACTCGATCAGAGAGGGATCTCAGTCACCAGGTGACTGAAAACCATCTCTGATCGCCGGTCAGGCACCCCGGCGGGAGACGGCCGTGGTTTCTGGTCATCGGCTGACCCAGATCCACGGCCATCACCGATCGGCGTCGCCGGGCCCGCGCTTGCGCGGGCGGCGCGGCGAAGCCGTGCCGCCTGTGCGCCGCCAAGCAGGTCGGGCGAGGCTCACTGTCAAGGGCGCCGAAGGCGGCGAAGCGAACCCTTGACAGTGAGACCCGACCTGCTAAGCGCGCGGGCCACACCAACCCGAAGTCACGAACCCCGCAGTCACCAGCCACCCCCAGCCCGCAGTGACCCGGCTCACCCGACCGGCCAGTAGCCTGCCGACATGACCCAGGAGCAGACCACGGACGCCTCGACCGAGGGCCGCACGCCCGAGGCCGCCACGATCGAGGGCCACAGCGGCGAGCTGGCCGTGGCGGTCGCCCGGGCCCACGGCGTGGAGACGATGTACACGCTGTCGGGGGCGCACGTCTTCCCGATGTACGACGGCGCGGTCAAGGCCGAGCCCCCGATGCGGCTGCTCGACGTGCGCCACGAGCAGACGGCGGCGTTCGCGGCCGAGGCCACGGGCAAGCTGACCCGCGTGCCGGGGCTGGCGGTGCTGACCGCGGGTCCGGGGGTCACCAACGGGGTGAGCGCGATCGCGCAGGCGCAGTTCGCCGGATCGCCGATGGTCGTGGTCGGTGGCCGCGCGCCGGCCAACCGCTGGGGCAGCGGATCGCTGCAGGAGCTCGACCAGCCGCCGATCGTGCAGTCGGTGTCCAAGCTGGCGACCACCCTCCACTCCGCCGGTGACGTGCTCGGCGGGATGCACGAGGCCTTCACCGCCGCGGGCTCGTCCCACCGCGGCCCGGTGTTCGTCGACGTACCGATGGACGAGTTCTTCAACGCCGCGAGCGGGGTCGTGCCGACGGTCGGCAGCCTGCGCGGCGCCGATCCCGACAGCGACGCGATCGACCGGATCGCCCGGCTGCTGGCCGAGGCCTCGCGGCCGGTGCTGATCCTCGGCACCGACGTGTGGGCCGACCGGGCTGAGGTGGCCGCGCTCCGCTTCGTCGAGGAGATCGGCATCCCGGTGATCACCAACGGCATGGGCCGCGGCGTCATCCCGGGCGGCCACCCGATGCTGTCGACCAAGGCGCGCAGCCAGGCCCTGGGTGGTGCCGACCTGGTGATCGTGGTCGGCACGCCGCTGGACTTCCGGCTCGGCTACGGCGTCTTCGGCGGCAAGGAGGAGGGCAGCACCCCCGCCCGCGTCGTCCACGTGGCCGACTCCCCCGGCCAGGTCTCCGGGCACGCCGAGCTCGCCGAGTCGGTCTCGGGCGACCTCACCGCCGTCATCGACGGCATCCAGGCCGCCCTCGAGCGCGGCAGCAAGCCGGACTGGTCGACCTGGGTCGCTAGCCTGCGCGACACCGTCGCCGCCGCGACCGATCGCGACCTCGCCCTGCTCGGCGCCGAGGCCGACCCCATCCACCCCGCCCGGATCTACGGCGAGCTGGTGCCGCGGCTGGCCGAGGACGCCGTGGTGATCGGCGACGGCGGTGACTTCGTCAGCTTCGCCGGCAAGTACGTCGAGCCCAAGCGCCCCGGCGGCTGGCTCGACCCCGGTCCCTACGGCTGCCTGGGCGCCGGCCTCGGCTCCGCGATCGCCGCCCGGATCGCCCGTCCGTCCGCCCAGGTCGTCCTGCTGCTCGGCGACGGGGCCGCCGGCTTCTCGCTGATGGACGTCGACACGCTGGTGCGCCACGACCTCCCGGTCGTGATGGTCATGGGCAACAACTCCGCCTGGGGCCTGGAGAAGGGCCCGATGCAGATGCTCTACGGCTACGACGTTGCCGCCGACCTGGCGCCCCGCACGGCGTACCACGACGTCGTCAAGGCCCTCGGCGGAGCCGGTGAGATGGTGACCGACCCGAAGCAGATCGGGCCGGCGCTCGACCGGGCCTTCGCCTCCGGCGTGCCCTACCTGGTCAACATCATCACCGACGTCGACGCCGCCTACCCCCGCAGCACCTTCGGCATCTGAGGTGCGGATCCGGCGCGCGCGCCCCGAGGACCACGCCGAGATCGGCGCGGTGACCCTCGCGGCGTACGAACCCTTCCTGCTCGGCGAGGAGGACCTCTACCGCGAGAAGCTCATCGACGCCGCGACCCGCGACCGCGAGGCGGAGCTGTGGGTGGCCACGCCCGACGACAGCGAGGCGATCCTCGGCAACGTCACCGTGTGCGGCGAGGACTCACCGTGGCGCGAGATAGCCGGGGCCGACGAGGGTGAGTTCCGGATGCTCGCGGTGCTGCCGAGCGCCCGCGGGCAGGGGGTCGGGACGGCCCTGACCTCGCACGCCGTCGACCACTTCCGCGCGCTGGGCGCGCACCGCGTCGTGATCTCCTCGCTCGACCGGATGACCCCCGCGCACCGGATGTACGTGCGGATGGGCTTTCGCCGTCAGCCCGCTCGCGACTGGCGCCCCCACCCCGACGTGACCCTGCTCGCCCTCGCCAAGGAGCTCTGATGGACGCCACCTGCTCGTTCACCGTGACCGACGACGACACCGCGGCCGCGCTGGGCTCGGGCAGCCTGCCCGTGCTCGGCACCCCTCGCCTGCTGGCCTGGTGCGAGGCCGCCACCTGTGCCGCCCTCGAGCCGGGCCTCGACGCCGCCTCGACCAGCGTCGGCACCCGCATCGCGCTCGAGCACCTCGGCGCCAGCCCGGTCGGCCAGGAGGTCGAGGTCACCGCCTCCACGGCCCACGTCGACGGGCGGCTGCACCGCCTCACCGTCGCCGCCCGCCACGTGGGCGGCTCCTCCCCCGGCAAGGTCGTCGCGTCCGGTGAGGTCACCCGGGTCGTCGTCGACCGCGAGCGGTTCCTCGCCCGCCTCTGAGCCCGGCTCCGACCCCGACCGACCGGGGGGCGATTTCGCGCGCGACCGCTCCACCTGGGAGGATGGCGCGATCTCGATCCAGGAGGACACCATGGGCAAGACCGGTCGCAAGCGTCGTTCGCGGCGCAAGAAGAACGCCAACCACGGCAAGCGTCCCAACAGCTGAAGCTGCTGGCCGCTCCCGCACACGTCGAACCCCCAGCCGATCGGCTGGGGGTTCGTTGCGTGTGGGGGTGGGGTCTCAGCCCTCGCGGATCTCGATCTGGACCTCGCGCAGCCGGATGCGCACCCGGTCACGGAGCTCGGCCGGAGCGGCCTCCGAGCAGGACCGGGCCACGACCGCCTTGACCGTGCGCTGGAGGTCGTACTTCTCCAGGCAGGGGTTGCACGTGTCGAGGTGGACCCGGACCGCTGCGCAGTCGGCGTCGTCGAGCTCGTTGTCGAGGAAGTAGACGATCCGCTCGAGGTAGTCGGCGCAGTCGGAGGCCGACACGTCGTCGGGGTGCTGGTGGGAGCTCACGAGGGCACCTCCTCGGTGGTCCGGACCCGGAGCAGGTCGTTGGACCGGACGTAGTCGGAGAGCATGTCGCGCAGCTGGCGGCGACCACGGTGCAGGCGGGACATCACGGTCCCGATCGGGGTCTCCATGATCTCGGCGATCTCCTTGTAGGCGAAGCCCTCGACGTCGGCGAGGTAGACCGCCATCCGGAACTCCTCGGGGAGCCGCTGGAGGGCGTCCTTGACCTGGCTGTCGGGCAGGTGCTCCAGAGCCTCCATCTCCGCGGACTTCAGACCGCTGGAGGTGTGGGACTCGGCCCGGGCGAGCTGCCAGTCCTCGACGTCCTCGGACATCGACTGCTGCGGCTGGCGCTGCTTCTTGCGGTAGGTGTTGATGAAGGTGTTGGTCAGGATCCGGTAGAGCCAGGCCTTGAGGTTGGTGCCGGGCTTGTACTGGTGGAAGGCGGAGTAGGCCTTCGCGAAGGTCTCCTGGACGAGGTCCTCGGCGTCGGAGGGGTTGCGGGTCATCCGCATCGCGGCCGAGTAGAGCTGGTCGAGGTAGGGCAGGGCGTCACGCTCGAAGCGCGCCGAGCGATCGACATCGCTCTCGGCTGCCACGTCGAGGTCGGGGTTCTCAGTCATCAGACCCCACCCTACGTCGGTAGTGGGACGCTCCAGCATTGCCATCACGACCGCACAACGCCTCGGTCGCGCCGGTCATTCCCGGCGGCCGCGGGGCCCGACGATCTCGCGCACGATCCACTCCAGCGTGCTCTCGACGATGACGGCCAGCGCCTCGTCCTGCGACAGCGACCCCCGGGCGGGCACCTTGAACCCGTGGTCCGCCTCCGGTACGACGGTCAGGTCGAGGTGGTCCGGGAACTCCTCCGGCAGCCCCATCGGGTCGCGTCCGCCCTGGATGACCAGGGTCGGCACCCCGGCCCGACGCAGCTCCTCGAGCCGGGACTTCTCGGGCCGGCCCGGGGGGTGCAGCGGGAAGGCGAGCGCGAGGCAGCCGACGGCGCCGAGCCGCTTGGCGCAGCGAGCGGCCGACCGGGCGCCGGCCGAGCGGCCCCCCAGCACCAGCGGGGTCCGCACGCGCAGGCGGTCGTAGCCGGCGACGAGCGCGGAGTCGAGGGTCGCCGGGGCCGTGGCGACCTTGCGCCCGGCGAGCCGCCAGGGCTGCTCGAAGCGCACGACGCTGATGTCGTGGCGCGGCAGGTGCCGCGCGAGGGCCTCCAGGTCACGCGACTCGATCCCGTTGCCGGCGCCGTGACCCAGCAGCAGGGTGGCGATCGGCCGTCGCGCGCGGTGGGTGACGAAGCGTCCCTCCCCCTGGGGAGTGGAGACCCGCAGCTCGATGCTCACCCCGTCACCCTCTCATCGCCATGCGCTCGCCGCTCCCTCTCCTCGTCCGTCCCCCGATTCCCGCGAGGATCAGGGCTGCTCGTCGAGCGGCAGCGGCTCGACCAGCTCGGGACCGTTGTTGCGCACGTTGCCGACCATCGTCGACACCGGGTAGGCCTCCAGCCCACCAGGGGCGGCCGGCACCAGCAGGTCGAGCAGCGTGGGGCCCGACGCCGTGGGGTCGAGCCACTCGGCCCACCGCGCCGGCTCGACCATGAGCGGCATCCGGTCGTGGATGTGGCCCACGGCGTCCTCGGCCTGCGTGGTGATCACGGTCGTCGTCCACCGGAAGCGGTCGGGGTCGTCCTCGGCCCGGTCGGGATCGCGCCAGATCTCGTAGAGACCGGCCATGGCCAGCGTCCCCCCGTCGCGGGGGCGGATGAAGAACGGCTGCTTGCGCGGCTTGCCGGCCTTGGTCAGCTGCTCGGTCGGGTACCACTCGTAGTAGCCGTCGGCGGGCAGCAGGCAGCGCCGGGCGGCGAAGGCCTTGCGGTAGGCCGGCTTCTCGGCGACGGTCTCCATCCGGGCGTTGATCATCCGGCTGCCGATGCCCGCGTCCTTGGCCCACGACGGCACCAGCCCCCAGCGCAGCACCCGCAGCTGCCGCTGAGCGGGGCGCGGAGGCTCGTCGTCGTCGGGTCGTGACGGCGGGCGCTCCAGGACGGCGTACACCTCCTTGGTGGGCGCCACGTTGAAGTCGGGCTCCAACGGAGTCGTCACCCGGCTCTCGACGACCTCGAACTCCTCGACGAGGTCCTCGGGCCGACGGCTGGAGGCGTAGCGACCGCACATGAGGGCAATCTAACGGCCCACCCGCCCAGCTGAGCGGTCACGCATGACCCGTCTGTCCGCACGAATGACCCGAACGGAAGCGTGCTGTTCTGCCGTCTGCGTCGTTGAGGGCGTGTGGGCACCCCCGCACAACCGCCAGGAGGGCTCGGCGACGCCGAGCTGATCGCCCGTGTGCGCTCCGGCGACCTCGAGGCGTACGGCGAGCTGCACGGGCGTCACGTCGAGGCCGCGCGGCACCTGGCCCGCACCCTCGCACCGGCCGACCCCGAGCTCGTGGAGGCAGAGGCCTCCGCCCGGGTGCTGGTGCTGCTCGAGCACGGCGAGGGCCCCGACCTCGCCTTCCGGCCCTTCCTCCTCCGGGCCCTGGCGCAGGCGCACACCCCGGGCGCCCACGCCCCTCGGCGCCCGCCGGCGCACGAGGAGGAGCGTCGTCCAGGCGCTCACGCCGCGGCCGCGTCCGCCGCGCTGGTCTTCTTCTCGCTGCCCGAGCAGTGGCAGGTCGTGCTGTGGCACCTCGACGTCGAACGACGTACGCCGGCCGAGGTCGCACCGCTGCTCTCGCTCTCCCCCGGGGCGGTGGCCGCCCTCGCCGTCCGTGCCCGTGCGGGCCTCCGCCGCTCCTACCTGACCCGGCTCCGCGACCGGGCCGTCGACTCGGCGTGCGTGTGGACGCACGACAGCCTCGTCGCCTACCTCCACGGCGCCTGCTCCGAGGCGGACTCCTCCCAGGTCGAGGCCCACCTCGACCGGTGCCGGCCCTGCGCCACCGTGGCGGCGCAGCTGGCCGAGGTCGACAGCGAGCGCCGACGTCTCCTCGCGGTCGGCGTCCTCGGGGCCGGCGCCGACGCCTACCTGGCTGACCGTGCGACCGCGCCCACGACCCTGTCGACCAGGCACCGGCGGATCATCGCCGCACCCGGCGAGCACGAGCTCCGCGCGGTGACCGGCGCCGGGGCGGCCGGACTGGCCGCCGCGCTGCTGATGGTGACCGTGCTGGTCAACGCCGGCCTCGTGGGCGACCCTCCTGGCGACGGACCTCTGCGCGCCGATCGCCAGGACATCTCCGGGCAGCGCGCCGGCGCGGCAGATCCAGCCCCCGCTGCGGTTCGACAGCCTGCTGCGGGAGCGCGACTCCACCTCCTCGCCGCGGGTCTCGGCCCGACGCCCCTCCGCGACGCCGCCCGCCGTCGTGGTCCTCCCGACCATCACCCGCAAGCCGCCCCCGCCGCCGGGCCGGCCGCCCGTCGACCTGCCCGGTGACGCACCTCCACCCCCCGTGGCCCCGACCCCGGGTGCCGTCGAGCAGCCCTCGCCGACCCCGGCGCCTGACCAGCCGCCTCTCCCCCCACCCCCCGTCCTGGCCGTCAGCGGCAGTGGCGGCCACGAGCGCGACCTCGGCACCATCGAGGTGGACCTCAGCGCTCGGGTCGACGTCCAGGTCGAGGGGGGTGGCGGCGGGGTGGGCCCACCGCTGGAGGTCGAGGTGGGGTCGGGCGACACCGTCCGCGCCCGGATCATGCGCAGCTGACGGCCGACCCCGTCTCGCGGCCACCCTGCGCGGTAGATCTCCCCACGATCGGGTACTACTGGGACATGTCCCTGAGCAGAGTTCTCGCCCGTCCCATGCTGGCCTCGATCTTCGTCGTCGGCGGGGTCAACGCCCTGCGCAACGCGCCGGCCCTGGCCGCGAAGGCGAAGCCGGTGACCGACCGGCTCGTGCCCCTCGCGAAGAAGGCCGTGCCCGGCGCGCCGATCCCCCAGGACGCCACGACGCTGGTGCGGATCAACGCCGGCACCCAGGTCGTGGCCGGTCTGAGCCTGGCGACGGGCCGCGCCCCCCGTCTCTCGGCGCTGGCCCTGGCGGCCACCGTGGCCCCGACCACGCTGGCCGGCCACCGGTTCTGGGAGGCCGACGACAAGGCCACCCGCCAGCAGCAGCAGCTGCACTTCTTCAAGAACCTCAGCATGCTCGGCGGTCTGCTCATCGCCGCCGGCGACACCGACGGACAGCCCGGCGTCGCCTGGCGCACCCGGCGCGCGGCCAAGGACGCCCGCCGCGAGGCGGCGAAGCTGGGCCGGTCCGCCCGCCGCGAGGCCAAGCTGGCCAAGGCGCAGCTCACGTAGCCCCGGGCGGCCCCGCCCGGGTCGCGTCGGCTCGGACGGGCGGCCAGGGGACCTCCAGTAGATTGACGTCCCGTGACCGAACTCGCCGAGCCGTGGCCCGCCCCGCGCGCCCTCCGACCCGTCGACACCGTCGTGTCGCTCCCCGGCAGCAAGTCGCTCACCAACCGGGCGCTGCTGCTGGCCTCGATCAGCGAGGGGCCCTCCGTCGTACGTCGGGCCCTGCGCTCGCGCGACACCCTGCTGATGGCCGGTGCGCTCACCGCGCTGGGCTCCCCCGTCGACACCGGCGCGGAGGACTGGATCGTCACGCCCGCACCGCTCGCGGGTGACGCGAAGGTCGACTGCGGGCTGGCCGGCACCGTGATGCGGTTCGTGCCGCCCGTCGCGGGGCTCTCGAGCGGACAGGTGGCCTTCGACGGCGACCCCCACATGCGGCAGCGTCCGGTCGGCGAGGTGCTGACCGCGCTGCGGACCCTCGGCCTGAGGATCGACGACGACGGGCGTGGAGCGCTGCCCTTCACGGTCCGGGGCAGCGGCGCGGTCCCCGGCGGGACCGTGGTCGTCGATGCCTCGGCGTCCTCCCAGTTCATCTCGGCGCTCCTCCTGGCCGGGGCGCGCTACGACCGCGGGGTCGACGTACGCCACGAGGGTCGGCCCGTCCCGTCGCTGCCGCACATCGACATGACGGTGGCGATGCTGCGTGAGCACGGCGTCGCCGTCGACGACTCCGAGGCCGACCGCTGGACGGTGGCGCCCGGCCCCGTCGCCGCGGTCGACCACCTGATCGAGCCCGACCTGTCCAACGCCGCGCCGTTCCTGGCCCTGGCCGCGGTGTCCCGGGGCACGGTGACCGTGCGCGACTGGCCGCGGGCCACCACCCAGGCCGGCGATGCGCTGCGCGGGATCCTGGGCCGGATGGGCTGCGAGGTGCGGCGCGCCGATGACGGCAGCTCGCTCAGCGTCACCGGCCCCGACCGGCTCGAGGGGCTCGACGTCGACCTGCACGACGTGGGTGAGCTGACGCCGGCGATCGCCGCCCTGTGCAGCCTCGCCGCCAGCCCGTCGCGACTGCGCGGCGTCGCCCACATCCGCGCCCACGAGACCGACCGGATCTCGGCGCTCGCGACCGAGCTCACCGGGCTCGGCGCCTCGGTGACCGAGCACGACGACGGGCTGGAGATCCGCCCGGCCACCCTGCACGGCGGGGTCTTCCACACCTACGCCGACCACCGGATGGCCCACGCCGCCGTCATCGTCGGCGCGGCGGTCGAGGGGGTCGCGGTCGAGGACGTCGCGACCACCGGCAAGACCTTCCCCGACTTCGCGGGCTTCTGGTCCGGGCTGGTCCAGGGATGAAAGGTCGCTACACCGACCAGGACATCGAGCACTACGACCGACCCCGGCGGCGTACCCGCCCCCGCACCAAGGAGCGTCCGACCTACGACGACGCCGTCGACGGGGTGGTGGTCACCGTCGACCGCGGCCGGTTCACGCTGCTGATCGACGACGTCACCGTGATGGCGGTCAAGGCACGACCGCTGGGGCGCAAGGGCGTCGTCGTCGGCGACCGGGTCCGCGTCGTGGGTGACGTCTCCGGTGACGAGGGCACGCTGGCACGGATCGTCGAGGTCGTCCCCCGGAGCACCACGCTGCGCCGGACCGCCGACGACGACGACCCGGTCGAGCGGGTGCTCGTGTCCAACGCCACCCAGCTGGTGGTGGTGACCGCGCTCGCCGATCCCGAGCCGCGCCCCCGGATGATCGACCGTGCCCTGGTGGCCGCCTACGACGCGGGGCTGCGGCCACTGCTGTGCCTGACCAAGTCCGACCTCGCCGACCCCGAGACCCTGCTGACGACCTACCGCGCGCTGGGCGTGCCGTCGGTCACGACCCAGCGCGGCGGCGACCTCTCCTCGCTCCTGGCGGAGCTCACCGGGCAGACCAGCGTGCTGCTCGGCCACAGCGGCGTGGGCAAGTCGACCCTGGTCAACGCCCTGGTGCCGCTGGCCCATCGCGAGATCGGGCACGTCAACGCCGTCACCGGTCGAGGGCGGCACACCTCGACCTCGGCGATCATGCTCTCGCTCCCCGACGTCGCCGGCTGGATCATCGACACCCCGGGCATCCGCTCCTTCGGGCTGGCCCACGTGCAGCCCCAGGCCCTGATCGGCCACTTCCCCGACCTCGACGCGCTCACCACCACCTGCTCCCGGGGCTGCACGCACGGCGAGGAGGAGCCCGAGTGCGGGCTCGACGACGCCCTGGCCGCGGGCACCACCGATCCGGAGCGGGTCTCGTCCTTCCGCCGGCTGCTGGCCGCGCGCAGCCACGACGACTACTGACGCCGAGCCGGGTCTCGACCGGCTCGACCACCGAGCTCGTCCCAGCCGTTCGAGCTCGCCTCAGCCGCTCGAGCTCGCCTCAGCCGTTGACGCCGAACCACGCCACCTGGGCGCCGGCGTCGCCGGTCAGCACGACGTAGACCCCGGTGGCCAGGGCGCTCAGCCCGACGAGCACGGCGAGCACCACCTGCCCCCGCCCGCCCCGCGCGTGCCACCACGCGGCCCCGATCGAGACCACCGCGAAGACGCTCGACACGACGCGCAGCACCCCGGCGCGCGCCTCGTGCTCCTCGACCAGGTCGGCCAGCGGACCGCCGTAGGTGTTGGCGTCGCGGACCTGCTCCCCCGACAGGTACGACGTCCAGACCGCCGCCACGGTCACCAGCGCCAGCCCCACGAGCAGCCGGCGCAGCCGGTCGCGCCGGCTCGGGAGGACGGCGTACGCGAGGCCCACGAGCGCGGCCAGCGGACCCAGGACGACGACCGCGTGGACCACGAGGGCGTGCAACGGCAGCCCGTTGATCTCCATGGGCCCACGCTACCGCCGGCCGCGGACCGTAGCCTGTGCCCGTGGCCACTGACTACACCGACGACCTCCGGCTGGCGCACGTGCTGGCCGACGACGCCGACTCGCTGACCACCACGCGGTTCAAGTCGCTCGACCTCCACGTGATGAGCAAGCCGGACCTGACCCCCGTGACCGACGCCGACCAGTCCGTCGAGGAGGGCATCCGCCGCACGTTGTCGCGGGTGCGGTCCCGCGACGCCATCACCGGCGAGGAGCAGGGGACCTCCGGCCACTCGGCCCGGCGCTGGGTGGTCGACCCGATCGACGGCACCAAGAACTTCGTGCGCGGCGTCCCGGTGTGGGCGACGCTGATCGCGCTCGTGGTCGAGGAGGAGGTCGTGCTCGGCGTGGTCTCCGCACCGCAGCTCCAGCGTCGGTGGTGGGCCTCGGCGGGCAACGGTGCCTGGACCGGCCGCTCGCTGCTCAAGGCCACGCAGTGCCAGGTCTCCGACGTACGCCGTCTGGAGGACGCCTCGCTGTCCTACGCGTCGCTGCACGGCTGGGAGGAGCGAGGTCGCCTCGACGACTTCATCTCGTTGATGCGGCGATGCTGGCGCACCCGCGCGTACGGCGACTTCTGGTCCTACATGCTGCTCGCCGAGGGCGCCGTCGACCTCGCCGCCGAGCCGGAGCTCGAGGTCTACGACATGGCCGCGCTCGACGTGATCGTGCGTGAGGCCGGCGGACGGTTCAGCTCCCTCGACGGCACGGACGGCCCTTTCGGCGGCAACGCGCTGGGCTCCAACGGCCACCTGCACGAAGCGGCGCTGTCCTTCCTCGGGGGCTCCGAGACCGCCGACGACGCCGACTGGTCCGCACCACGTCCGGGCTCGGTCTCCGACCTGAGGGCCCACCGCAACCGGCTCGATCCCGAGGACGCCGACTGACGCCACGCCGGGGGTGGACGGACCCTGGTGTGAGCGCCCCCGTCTGAGTACGGTCTGCCGTATGCGCATCGGCGAGATCCTCAAAGCCAAGGCCAGCCAGGAGATCGTCACGATCTCCCCCGAGGCAGGCGTCCGTGAGCTGATCGCCCTGCTGGCGGAGCACAACATCGGCGCGCTGGTCGTGAGCGCCGACGGCACCTCGCTCGACGGCATCGTCAGTGAGCGCGACGTGGTGCGCCACCTGCACAGCGACGGCACCGTGGTCAACAACGTCGTCTCGGCGATCATGACCCCCGCGGTCGAGACCTGCGCGCCCGAGGACGACCTCGACGAGGTCATGCAGACCATGACCGCCCGCCGGTTCCGCCACATCCCGGTCTGCGACGGCGACACCCTGATCGGCATCGTCAGCATCGGCGACGTGGTCAAGCACAAGATCGGGCAGCTGCAGTTCGAGCGCGACCAGCTCGACACCTACATCCACCAGAGCTGAGCCCCGGCTGGGCCCTGCCCGTCCGGTCGCTAGGGTCGTCGCCATGGACAAGCCTGAGATCGACTTCCCCGACTTCGACCCGCCGGCCGACCTGGTCGTCACCGAGCTCACCCCCGGCGACGGTCCCGAGGCCGCCGAGGGCAACACCGTCAAGGTGCACTACGTGGGCGTCGCCCACTCCACCGGCGAGGAGTTCGACGCCTCCTGGAACCGCGGCGAGCCGCTGCAGTTCCGCCTCGGCATCGGCCAGGTCATCACCGGCTGGGACCAGGGCGTGCAGGGCATGAAGGTCGGCGGCCGCCGACAGCTGGTCATCCCGCCCCACCTCGGGTACGGCGACCGCGGCGCCGGCGGCGTCATCAAGCCCGGCGAGACGCTGATCTTCGTGGTCGACCTGCTCGAGGTCCGCTAGGCCCTGCGGGGCTCGCGCGGCCTCGAGGGCCTGCAGGGCCTTGAAGGCCCGCAGGTCTCACCAGGGCAGGTTGTCCTTGCCCTCGCCGCCCACCACGGCGGACTGCGTGGCGACCGAGACGACGTCGCCCAGCTCGAGCTGCCGACCGCGACGGCTCTCGACCTCGCCGTTGACCCGGACCACGCCGCCGGAGAGCAGCTGCTTGGCCTCGGAGCCGGACTCGACGAGGTTGGCCAGCTTGAGGAACTGGCCGAGCTTGATCGACTCGTCGGTGATCGGGACGTTCATCGGATCGCTCACCCGGCCAGTATCGAGCCTGCGTGCGGGCTGGCCCAAACCCCGAGGCAGGCTGGTGCGCAGAGGCGACCCGGACGCGGCGCACCGGGTTGGTGGCCGCGGGTTGGTGGCCGCGGGTTGGTGTGGGCCCGCGCGGCGTGACGATGGCCGTGGAATCCAGTCATCGGCTGACCCGGATCCACGGCCATCACCCGACCTGCTAAGCGCGCGGGCCACACCCGGCCGAGGGCACGAGGGGACTCGTGGCTCGTCGCAGCGCTCCACACCCCTCGAGCACCCGGCAGGTCAGGCGACCAGCACCGCGAGGGTGTGGATCAGGACCCCGACGAGGCCACCCACGATCGTGCCGTTGATCCGGATGAACTGCAGGTCACGCCCGACGTGCAGCTCGATGCGGCGCGCGGCCTCTCGGCCGTCCCAGCGCTCGATGGTGGAGGTGATCACGCCGGTCAGCTCGGTGCCGTAGCGCTCGACGGCGAAGACCGCGACGTCGGCACCGATCCCGTCGAGGCGCTCACGCAGGGCGGGGTCGGCCCGGAGCCGGTGGGCGAAGGCCTGCACCTCCTCCAGCAGCCGACGGCGTACGGCGCCGTCGCGGTCGCCGAGGGAGGCGGTCAGGGCCCGGCGCAGGGCGTTCCACAGCGAGATCCCCGAGGAGACCACCGCCGGGTGGTCGAGCACGCGGTTCTTGAACCGCTCGGTGCGCTCCTGGGTCGCCTCGTCGCCGAGCAGGTCCTCGGCCAGCTGCAGCAGCAGCGAGTCGAGGGCCAGCCGGGCATGGTGGCGGGGGTCGTCGCGGATGTCGGCGACCCAGCGCACCATCTCGAGGTGGACCCGCGCCGTCACCCGGTCGTTGAGCCCCGGGGGCGCCCACCAGGGCGCGCGCTCCCCCAGCACCTCCTGCACCGTCTCGGGGTTCTCCTGCAGCCAGTCGTGCAGCTCGGCGAGGGCGAGGTCGACCAGGCCGTGGTGCACGTCGTCGTGCAGCGCCTCGGACAGCAGCCCACCGAGCAGGGGCGAGATCGGCTCCTCGCGGAACCGCGGCACCAGCGCGTCGTTGACGAGCGCCGCGATGTGGTCGTCGCGGACCTTGCCGAGACCGATCGCCGCGACCTCAGCCGCCTCGTCGACGACCCGCCGGGCGTTGTCGGGCTCGACGAGCCAGGTCGCGAGCCGGGCCGACGGGGTGGCCGCCGCCATCCGCTCGCGGATGATCGCCTCCTGCAGGAAGTTCTCGCCCACGAACTCCTGGAGGCCCTTGCCGAGGTCGTCCTTGCGCCGCGGGATCAGCGCGGTGTGCGGGATGGGGATCCCCAGCGGGTGCTTGAACAGCGCGGTGACGGCGAACCAGTCGGCGATGGCTCCGACCATCGAGGCCTCCGCGCCGGCGTTGACGAACCCGAGGAACCCCTCGCGGCCCAGGGTCAGCAGGTAGACCGCGGCAGCGAGCAGCAGCAGCGAGACCGCGACGGTGCGCATCTGTCGCAGCCCCCGACGGCGGATCTCGTCGGCTGCGGGGTCGGCCGTGGTCATCGGGACACTCGTCGTCATCGCGCCCATCCTTACCCACGAACGGGCACGGGCCGTGCCAGACTGCGACGCATGTCTTCCCCGACACCCCGGACCGCCCCCACGTACGGGGGCCTCGACGTGCTCCGCGTCGGTCACCTGCGCGCCATCGAGCGAGCCACCGCCCTGATCCAGAGGATCTCCGCCACGAGCTGAGCGCTCGCCCCGACAGACCGCCTGCCCGTCCGTCCACCTCCCCGCCACTTCCCCGTCGAGGATGAGGAGCTCCATGCATCGCCGTACGCTCGCTGCCGCCGCCGCGCTGGCCGTCACCGCTGCGCTCGCCCCCGCCAGCGGCCCGGCCCGGGCCGACGAGGGTCGGCTGGTGCCCGTCGCGGGAACTCCCGCCGGCGACGCCGCCGAGGCCACCCTGGCCCGCGCCGTACGCATCCTGGACCCCACCCCGGGCCGGCGCGCACCGGCGGTGGAGCGCGAGCAGGCGACCACCGTCATGCGCGACCTCTTCACCTCGCTGCCCGAGCTGGAGGGCGAGGACCGGGTGCTCGCCCAGACGATCCTGGCCCGACCCACCGACGGCGGGGCCGACCCGCAGGGCAGTGGCTACTCCACCCGACCGGTCAAGAGGTGCCGGTCCCGCGTGTGCCTGCACTACGTGCGGACCACCGACGACCGGCCACCCAGCGAGGCCTGGGCGAAGAAGTCGCTCGCGATGCTGAGCCGCGTCTACCGCTTCGAGGTCGACGAGCTGGGCTACCGCCGGCCGGTCGCCGACCGCCGCCACGGCGGCAACGCCCGGTTCGACGTCTACCTCAAGGACCTCGGCACCGGCCTCTACGGCTACTGCGTGCCGGAGTACTACAAGCCGGGCAGCGACCAGGTCGCCTCGGGCTACTGCGTCATCGACAACGACTTCTCCCCCACGCAGTTCTCGGGCCGGCCCGTCGACAACCTGCGGGTGACCCTGGCGCACGAGTTCTTCCACGCCGTGCAGTTCGCCTACGACTTCACCGACGACCCGTGGCTGATGGAGTCGACGGCGGTGTGGATGGAGGAGCGCTTCGCCGACGCGGTCAACGACAACCGGCAGTACCTGCCCTACGGACAGGTGCGGCTGGCCCACATCCCGCTCGACACCTTCGCCGATCCAGGCGTCCACTACGGCAACTGGGTGTGGTGGGAGTACCTCAGCGATCGCTTCGGCGACGACGTGGTCCGCCGGGTCTGGTCGCAGGCCGACGCCAACGAGGGTCGCCCCGACCTCTACTCCACGCGTGCGCTGCAGAAGGTCCTGAAGCGGCACGGCGGGCTGACCGAGGTGTTCCCGGCGTACGCCGCGGCCAACACCGTGCCGGCCAAGAGCTACGCCGAGGGCAGGCACTGGCCCTCCTCGGTGATCCGCGGCCACCGGGTCCTGCGCAGGAGCGATCGCCGTACGACGTTCAAGGTGGCGGTCGACCACCTGTCCTCGGCCAGCTTCACCGCGCGTCCGGACTCCTCGCTCGGACGGAAGTGGCGGTTGCGGGTGAAGGTGGAGGCGCCGCGCGGCGCCTCCTCGTCGGGTGCTTACGTCGTCGTCAAGCGCGCGAACGGTCGGCTCGTGCGGACTCCGCTGCGCCTGTCGCGTGCGGGCACCGGCACGGTCACCGTCGGCTTCTCGCGCCAGCGGGTGCGCCGCGTGATCGTCACGGTCGCCAACGCCTCCGCGCGGTTCCGCTGCCACCGCGGCACGTCGTACTCCTGCCGCGGGAGGGCGAAGGACGACGGCCGGCGCTTCCGGGTCACGGCGAGCGCCTACCGACGCTGAGCTCCCGAGCGGCTGGTCGTCACCCGCTAGCGCCGGTACTTCGTCAGCTGTCCGGTGCGGTTGACCATCCGGTGGTCGCGCGTGATGTCCATGGTCCCGACGACGCGGGGGTGGGCCCGGTAGAGCAGCAGCTCCGGGCCGCCCCTGCGCTCGTCCATCCCCCACAGCTGGGTCCGGTTGATGGAGTTCGCCTCGAACTGCCGCGCGACGATCCGCAGCCGCTCGGGCGTGACGTCGACCCTGATGTAGTTGGTGCCGCCGCTGACGAACGTCCCGCCGTGCACGACCTGGGCCACCCCGCCGTCCATGCTGCTGGTGATCGCGTGCACCTCGCCGGCGAGGTAGGCGTTGACGTCGTACTTCGTGAGCAGGCGCCAGAAGGCCGAGCGGCGTCCGCCCTCGTACATCAGGCCCGAGCTGTTGTCGGAGACGCGCACGGGACCCACGACCGGGGTGTGCCCCTGCACGACGATCCAGTCCACGCCGTCGGCCCGGGCCTTGCGCAGGACCCGCTCGAGCCAGGCCAGCTGCTGGCGGTCCAGGCGGACCGCCACGTTGGTCTTGGTGCGCTCGAAGACGTCGACGGTGACCAGCTGCACCTCCCGGTGGAGGCGGTAGGCGTAGGCGGTGTCGCGCGCCGGACCCGAGGGACGGTCGCGGTAGACCGGGCGACCGCTCGCGGTGCGGGTGAAGTGCTCCCCGAAGGCCTGCTTGTACGTCGGCACGGTCGCGTGCTTCTGGCGGAACACGGTCTTGAAGCGGTGCCAGGGGTTGTCGCCGATGTCGTGGTCGCCCAGGGCCGGGAAGGGCCTCAGCCCGTGGCCGCGGACCATCCCGTTCCAGGCGCCGTAGTAGGTGTCCGCCGCGTTGCGCACCACCTGCTTGCGGTGCGCGAAGGTGTCCAGCAGCCCGAACGTCCCCGTCTGCGCGGTGTCGACCCACCAGTGCCCCTCGACGAGGTCGCCCGCCACCAGCAGGTCACGGACGCCCTCGCTCTGGAAGGTGTTCAGCACGGTGTCGAGCGAGCGCGCGTAGAGGGCGTTGTAGGAGTTGGGGGCACCGGCGCGGTAGCCGGGCGCGCCGCGGACGTCGGCGACGTCGTTGTTGAGGAAGTCGGGGCTGGAGAGGAACGAGTAGGCGTAGCTGCCGCCCCGGTCCGCGGGCGCACCGCGGACCACGGTGGCGTCGGCGCTGACGGTCCCGGTCGTCCCCACCGCGGCGACGGCCGCGATCCCGGCGGCGACCAGCAGCGCCCCGGTCGTCCGGCCGCCCCGCCGCCCCCGGTGGCGGGGACGCCCTGGGCGCGCGCACCGGCTCGGGAACAGCGGGGGGACGCGGAGGGGCACAGGCGGGAACGCTACCCGGCGCTCGCCGACTCCGGGCCCGATCGCGTCAGGTCGGGGTCGGGGGCCGCGGCGGCGCACGCAGCGTGCGGTAGCCCGCGACGATGCGCTGGGCCCCGCTCAGGCCCACCAGCGCGGCCCAGACCCAGGCGATCTGGGGCGCGAGGCCGGGCAGCAGCAGCCAGAGCGAGTGCACCGCGACGGTCTCGGCACCCTCGGTCAGCCCGGCCAGGAAGCTGAACGACCGGCCGTCGTCCAGCCGGTGGCCGGTGCGCTCGGCGATCGAGGAGAAGGCCAGGAACGCCGCGCCGTTGACGTAGTAGGCCAGCAGGACCGCGAGGAACGGCAGCCACGCGCCCCACGTGTGCTCCGGGCCCGCAGCGGCGGCCGTGCCGACGGCGACGCCGACCACGGTGGCGCCGTAGACGGTGAAGTCCGCGGTGATGTCGAGGAACCCGCCGGCCTCGCTCCCGACGGGCGCGGCCGGTCCCGACCGGTCGGCACGGGCTGCTGCGGCGCGACGCCGGGCCAGCGGTCCGTCGAGGCCGTCCAGGACCCGCGAGGCGAGCCAGCAGGCCAGGGACCACAGCCACAGCTGGCCGGCCGCGGTGACCGCGCTGGTCAGCCCGACCGCGAGACCGAGCAGCGTGAGCCGGTCGGGGGTGATCCATGGACGGTCGAGCAGAGCGGCGACCCGGTCGAGCGGGCCCGCCAGGCGACGGCGGAGCACGGTGTCGAACATCAGCGAGATCCTCCGGGAAGCCATCCGTCGACCCCGGTGGCACCGAACACGCCTATGAGGCACACCGACCGGGAAGCCGTGACCCGTCCCGGCGGGTTCCCGACCTGACCCCCCACGTCCCCGAAGCAGTGAAGCCGTCCGCTCCCGGGGCCGCCCACGAGGAGAACCGATCCCGATGCCCCGCACCGCCCGATCGTCCTCACCGACATGGTTCCTGACCTCCTGGCTGGTCGGCCTGGCGCTCCTCGCCGCGGCCTGTGCCGCTCCGTCGGCCGAGCCCGCCGAGAGCTCGACCAGCGGCCGGTCGTGGAACGAGATCCTGTCAGAGGCCCAGGGCCAGGTGGTCGACCTCTGGATGTACGGCGGCGACGACCGCGGCAACGCCTACGTCGACGACGTGCTCACCCCGGCCGCCGCCGACGCGGGCGTCACCCTGCGCCGGGTGCCCGTGGCCGACACCAAGGAGGCGATCCGCCGCATCCTCGCCGAGCGCGCCGCGGGCACCGACAAGGGTGAGGTCGACCTGGTCTGGGTCAACGGCGACAACTTCGCCACCGGCCGTCAGGCCGGGGCCTGGCTCTGCGACTGGTCGACCACCCTGCCCAACACGCAGTACGTCGCCGACGACGACCCGCTGGTCGCCGAGGACTTCGGCGTCGGGGTCGACGGCTGCGAGGCCCCGTGGCACAAGGCCCAGTTCACCCTGGTCTACGACGAGGCCCGGGTGGAGGACCCGCCGACGACGTTCCCGGAGCTGCTGGACTGGGCGCGCGCCCACCCCGGTCGCTTCACCTACCCGGCCCCGCCGGACTTCACCGGGTCGGTCTTCGTCCGTCAAGCGCTGTACGCCGTCTCCGGCGGAGCCGAGCAGGTCCCGACCGCCTACGACGAGCAGGCCTTCGACGAGCTCACCCCCGACCTGTGGGACGCGCTCGACGAGCTGGCTCCCAGCCTGTGGCGCGAGGGGTCGACGTACCCGCGTGACTCGGTGGCCCTGGACCGGCTCTACGCTGACGGCGAGGTGGACATGACGATGACCTACGGACCGGCGACGCTCACCGAGCTCGTGGCCGACGGCACGTATCCCGAGACGACGCGGGTGCTGACCCTCGAGGAGGGCACCGTGGGCAACGCGAGCTTCCTCGGCATCCCCGTCACCGCCGGTGACCAGGCCGGCGCCATGGTGGTCGCCAACCTGGCGCTCTCACCGCAGCAGCAGGCGATCAAGGCCGATCCCGGGGTCTGGGGCCAGTTCACGGTGCTCGACCTCGACCTGCTCACGAGCGAGCAGCGGGCGCGCTTCGACGCGCTGCCGGCCTCGCCGGTCGTCCCCCCCTACGAGGAGCTGTCCCGCGGGGCCGACCCCGAGCTCTCCTCCGACTGGGTCGGCCCGCTCGACGAGGGCTGGCGACGACAGGTGCTCGGCTCGGGATCGTGACCCCCGACCGACGACTGCGCAGCCTCCCCGCCCTGCTGGCGATCCTCGTGGTCGCCGGCACCGGTGTCGGCGCCGTCGTCGCCACGTCGCTGGGGCTGATGCCGCTGGTGGGTCAGCCCGTGCCCAGCCTCCAGGGCTGGTCCGACGCCGCGCCCGACCTGCTGCTCGCCGTGCGCGAGAGCCTCGTGATCGCCGTCGGCTCCACCGTGCTGGCCGCGCTCGCGGGGCTGCTGCTGGCCTCGGTCATGCTCGGCCAGGGCCGTGGCTCCGGACTCGTCCGGGTCGTGGCCGCGGGCGTGCTCGCCCTGCCCCACCTGGTGGGCGCCGCCTCGGTCGGCCTCCTGCTCTCCGACGGCGGCATGGCCGCGCGCGTCACGGGGGTGGGCGGCTGGCCCCAGCTGGTGGCCGGGCCGTGGCCGGTCGCGACCGTGCTGGAGCTGGCCTGGAAGGAGTCGGCCTTCGTGGCGCTCGTCGTCGTGGCTGCCCTGGGCCCCCAGCACCGACGCCGGGTCGAGGCCGCCACGGTGCTCGGCGCCCGACCCTTCCAGCGGTGGAGCCGGGTGCTGGTGCCCGCGTCGCTGCCGGCCGTGGGAGCGGCGTCGCTGATCGTCTTCGTCTACACCGTCGGCTCCTACGAGGTGGCCTGGCTGCTCGGCCGTGCCTACCCGGAGCCGCTGCCGGTCCTGGCCTACCGGCTCTTCTCCTCGATCGACCTGGCTTCCCGCCCCGCGGCTGCCGCGGCCGCGACGACCGGTGCCCTGCTCGCCCTCGGGGTGGCCCTGGCGGTGCTCGCCGCGACCCCACGGCTGCGCACCTCGCTCGCTCCCGTCGCACCGACCTCGCCGCGGCCGGGCGACCGCGGACGGGGACGCCGGTGAGCAGCGACGTGCCCGTCGTACGTCGCCGGACGACGCTGCCCGGGTGGCTCGGCAGCGCGACCGCGCTGGCCTGGCTGCTGGTGCCCCTGGCCCCGCTGCTGGTGTGGACCGTCGCGGAGCGGTGGTCCGCCCCGGCACCGCTGCCCCAGGAGTGGGGCCTGCGCGGCTTCCGCGACGCCCTCGACGCCGGGCTGCTCCCGGCCCTGGGCCGCTCCGTGGTGCTCGGCCTCGCGGTGGCCCTCCTGGCCACCCCGCTGGGGGCGATGGCCGGCCGGGCCCTGGGCTGGCGGGAGGCCCGACGACCGGGCCTGGTCGCCGTGGCCCTGCTGCTGCCCGTGCTGCTGCCGCCGTTCGCGGTCGCGATGGGCCTCGACGTCATCCTGCTCCGGTTGCGGGTGCCCGGGCCGGTCGCGGTCGTGGCCATCCTGGTCGTCTTCGCGCTGCCCTACTGCGCCTACGTCACCGCCAGCGGCTACGCCGCCCTCGACCCCGAGCTGGAGGAGCAGGCCCGCAGCCTCGGGGCCACGGCCCGCCAGGCCCGGCGCCGGGCCACGCTCCCCGCGGTGCGCCGCAGCCTCACCGTCGCCGCGGTGCTGGCCTTCCTGGTCGGGTGGGGCGACTACGTCGTCACCGTGCTCCTCGGCGGGGGGCGCTTCGTGACCCTGCCCGTGCTGCTGGGCTCCGCCGCCAGCGGCTCGGGCAACGAGCCCGGCGTGGCCGCGCTGGCGGTGGCCACGGCGCTGCCTCCCCTGCTGCTGATCGCCGTCGTCGGCCTGAGCACCCGGGCCACGCGTCGGCGGAGCTCGGGCGCCCCGGCCGACGGCCCGCCGACCGGAGCACCAGCCAGGGCACCGGCCAGAGGACCGGCCAGAGCATCGACCACCCCGACGTACGGCACCGGAGGCACCGCATGAGCACGCTGACCCTGCGCTCGGTCTCGCACCGCTTCCCCGGGGCGGAGGTCGACACCCTCCACGCCGTGGACCTGAGCGTCGCCGACGGGGAGATGGTCTCGGTCGTGGGCCCCTCGGGCTCGGGCAAGACCACGCTGCTGCGCGTGGCGGCCGGGCTCGAGGCACCGTCCGGCGGCGACGTGCTGCTCGACGACGAGGTGGTCACGGGCAAGCCGCCCGAGCGGCGCGACCTGACGGTGATGTTCCAGCAGCCGCACCTGTTCACCCACCTCGACGTCGCCGGCAACGTCGCCTTCGGTCCGCGGCTGGCCGGGGTCGGTCGCCGCGCGGCCCGCACCACGGCCGAGCGCTACCTCGAGCTCGTGCACCTCGACGGGCTCGGCTCCCGCCACCCCCGCCAGCTCTCGGGGGGCCAGCAGCAGCGGGTCGCGCTGGCCCGGGCCCTGGCCACCGAGCGCAGCGCCCTGCTGCTCGACGAGCCCTTCTCCTCGCTGGACCCCTCGCTGCGGGGCTCGATGCACGAGCTGCTCGCCGAGGTGCGGGCTGCGCTGTCGCCCACGGTGGTGATGGTGACCCATGAGCTCGACGAGGCCGCGCTCGCCGACCGGGCCGCGGTGCTGATCGACGGCCGGCTCGCCCAGGTCGCGCCCGTGACCGAGCTCTACCGACGCCCGGCCGGCCTGGGGGTCGCCCGCCTGGTCGGCGGCTTCAACGAGATCGCGGGCACGGTGCTCGCCGGGGTCCACCGGTCGTCGTGGGGTGCCGTCCCGGTCGCCGAGGGCTGCGCCGACGGCCCCGCCGTGCTGCTGCTGCGCCGCGAGGACCTGGACGTCTCCGCCACCGACCCCGGCGGCCCCGGGCCCCACCTCGCGGGCGTCGTGGTCGGCGTGCGCCAGGCCGGGCCACGCCAACGGCTCACGGTCGAGACGACGTACGAGGGGTCGGGACGTCGTGAGCGGCTCGATGTCGAGCTGCCCCTGGGTCGGCAGGGCCGACCGGGCGAGCGCGTGCACCTGCGCCCGGCGCCGGACGCGCTCCCCAGCGCGGTGTCGAGCGGTGCGGGCGAGACGAACCTCGCCGTGCCCCGACCCGCCTGAGTGGCTGGGGCCCGACCCGGTCCGGTCGTGCCGCCCGCGCCCGACACGCCCGGACCGCGGCGTACCGGAATGCAGGCCGTGCTCCCCCGTGTTCCTCTGAGGACCACCGCGCCATCCCGCCCATCCCCAGGAGCACTGCATGCCCCGCATCCCCGTCCACACCGTCGACAGCGCCCCCGAGCAGAGCCGGGACGCCCTGAAGGCACTGGAGTCGCAGTTCGGCAAGGTGCTGAACATCCACGGCGGGATGGCCCACTCCCCCGCCGTCCTGCTCGCCTACGTGGCGCTCCAGGACGTGCTCCGCGAGCACGCCACCATCGACGCCCGGACCCGCGAGGCGATCGCCCTGGCCGTCGGCAACCAGGACGAGTGCACCTACTGCCAGTCCGCGCACACCGGCGGCGGCCGGAAGGCCGGGCTCAGCGACGACGAGATGATCGCCATCCGCCGCGGCCGGGCCGACTTCGACCCGAAGCTCGACGCCCTGCTGGTGCTCGCCCGCGAGTTCACCGCCGACATCGGCAACACCTCCGACGACGCCTGGCAGGCCGCGTCCGAGGCCGGCTGGAGCGACGAGCAGCTCACCGAGCTGACCACCCACGTGACCCTCAACCTGATGACCAACTACTTCAACCACCACGTGCACACCGACCTGGACGTGCCGGCGGCGCCCGAGCTGTGAGCCCGGCTGTGAGCCCCTCGTGACACCGACCCTCGCGGCCGGCGTCGGCACCCCGGTGCCGGCGCCGTCGCCGTCGCCGTCGCCGTGAGCAAGCCGGACGTCGCCCGACGGTTCCGCGAGGTCGTGGAGCCCGAGATCGCGGTGATGCTGCGGGTGGCGCGGAGCCTGTCGGCCAGCGACGCCGACGCCGAGGACCTGGTCCAGGAGTCGCTGATCCGCGCCTACCGCGGGCTCGATCGCTTCGACGGCCGCCACCCGCGCGCCTGGCTGCTGACGATCCTGCGCAACACCAACATCAACCTGCACCGGCGTCAACGGCCGGTGCTGGCCGACGACTGGGAGCTCACCCACGCCGCTCGTCCGGCGTTCGGCTCGGCCGAGCAGGCCAGCGCCGAGGACAGCTTCGTCGCCGAGGAGCTCGACGCCGCCCTCGGCCAGGCGCTGGCCGGGCTCGACCCGAGGTTCCGCTCCGCGATGGTGCTCGTCGACATCCACGACCTGTCCTACGCCGAGGCGGCCGCGGTGCTCGGCGTACCCGTCGGCACCGTCATGTCCCGCCTGAGCCGGGCCCGCGACCGCGTACGCCGCGCCCTGGGGCCCAGCTTCGCCACCCACCGAGGAGATCCGTCATGAGTGCCCCCCCGAGCTCCCCCATGAGCTCCCCCATGAGCTCCCTGCGCCAGATGCTGACCTGCCGCTGGTCGGCGCGCCGGATCCAGCGCTACCTCGACGCCGACCCTGCGGCCCCCCTCACGCCCGGCGAGGTGGCCCGGCTCGAGGCGCACGTCGCGCACTGCGAGCGCTGCACCGAGGTGCTCCTCCAGCACAAGGCGCTGCACCGGGGGCTGGTGTCGTGGTCGCGCCGCCGACCGGTCGACCCCGCCGCCGTCGAGCGCGTGCGCCACTTCCTCGACGAGCTGACCGAGGGACGACGCGGATGAGCGACCGGACAGCCCGCGAGGGCGAGGGTGACGAGGTCTGGGACCTGCTGGTCGTCGGCGGAGGCACCGCGGGCCTGGTCGGGGCCAAGACCGCCGCCCGGATGGGCGCCCGGGTGCTGCTCGTCGAGCGCGACCGCACCGGCGGCGACTGCCTGTGGACCGGCTGCGTGCCGTCCAAGTCGTTGCTCGCGGCCGCCGCGGCGGCGGCCGGCGCCCGCCGCGCCGGTGCTCTGGGGGTGCACGTGTCGGGCATCGAGGTGGACTTCCCGGCGGTGATGAAGCACGTCCGCGGCGCGATCGACCACATCGCCCCGATCGACTCGCCCGAGTCGATCGAGGAGACCGGCGCCACGGTCCGTCACGGCAGCGCCCGGTTCACCGGCCCCGGCACCGCCGAGGTCGAGGGACGCGCCGTGCGCTTCACCCAGGCCCTGGTCGCGACCGGCGCGGCGCCGAGCCTGCCGCCCGTCCCGGGCCTGGCGGAGACCCAGGCGCTGACCAGCGAGACGGTGTGGGACCTCGACGCCCTGCCCGAGCGGCTCGCCGTGCTGGGTGGCGGCAGCATCGGCTGCGAGCTCGGCCAGGGCTTCGCGCGGCTGGGGGCACAGGTCACGATCGTCGAGGGCGCCGACCGGCTGCTGGTGCGCGAGGACGTCGACGCCGCGGCCGCGGTGCACCGCGCCCTGGAGGCCGACGGGATCAGCGTCCTGACGGGTTCGCAGGTCACCGAGGTGCGTCCCCGCAGCTCCGACCCGCGCGCCGGCCACCTGGTGCTGGCCGACGGCCGCGAGGTCGCCTTCGACCGGCTCCTGGTCGCGGTCGGGCGGTCGCCGCGCACGCGAGACCTGGGTCTGGAGACGATCGGGGTCGAGCTCGACGAGCGGGGCTTCGTCGTCGTCGACAAGCACCTGCGCACCACCAACCCGAGGGTCTGGGCCGCCGGCGACCTGACCGGGCACCCGCAGTTCACCCACACCGCCGGGGTGCACGGCAGCCTCGCGGCCAGCAACGCCGTGCTCGGTGTACGCCGCTCGGTCGACATCGGCGGCATCCCCCGGGTGACCTACACCCAGCCCGAGGTGGCGGCCGTGGGCCTCGACACCGCCCGGAGCCGCGACGGCCTGCGGGTGCTGTCGTGGTCGCACGAGCACGTCGACCGTGCCGTCACCGAGGCCGCCACCGACGGCTTCACCAAGCTCGTGGTCGACGCTCGCGGCCGGATCCTGGGCGGGCTCGTCGTGGGCCCGCGGGCCGGCGAGACGCTCGGCGAGCTGGGGGTCGCGATCAGCCAGGGCCTGCGCACCCGCGACCTGGCCGGGGTCGTGCACGCCTACCCGACGTGGAACGACGGCCCCTGGAACGCCGCCATCTCCGACGTCCGCACCCAGCTGGAGCGCCCGGCCACCCGACGTACGCTGCAGGCGCTGGCGCGCACCCGCCGGTGGTGGCTCGCTCACCAGCCGACGAGGGAGCGCACGCCGTGAGCGCGCCGAGCCCCGACGGCGTCCCCCGGCTCGAGGTGTTCTGGCGCCCCGGGTGCCCCTTCTGCCTGCGGCTGCGGGCCGAGCTGAAGGCGCGCGGGGTGAGCGCCCGGTGGCGCAACATCTGGGAGGACCCCGAGGCGCTGGCGGTCGTGCGGGCCGCCAACCACGGCGACGAGACCGTCCCGACCGTGCGCGCGGGTGGCCGGACGCTGACCAACCCGTCGTGGCGCCAGCTCCGCGGGCTGCTGGGCGATCCAGCGCCGGCACGTGGTCGTCGGGATCGGCGACGAGGACGCCGGACGGCATGACCCGGGCCGCGGGACGACGCTGGACCGGGGCGGTCGCCCTCGGCGCCGCCGTCCTGCTGACGCTGAGCGCGTGCGGCCAGGGGCCGCGCCCGGGCAGCCAGGCCTCGGACCGCGCCGCGACCGGGTCGCGCGGGGACGCGTCGGCCCTCGACGACCCCCGCGACCCGTCGTTCCCGGAGCCGTTGCTGGACGTCGACGACCTCCTCGCCGGCGGCCCGCCGCCCGACGGCATACCGGCGCTCGACGACCCGGCGTTCGAGACCACCGAGCAGACCACCTGGCTCGGGGCGGACGACCCCGTGCTGAGCCTGACCGTCGCGGGCGAGACCCGCGCCTACCCGCTCGGCATCATCACCTGGCACGAGATCGTCAACGACACCGTCGGCGGGGTGCCCGTCGCGGTGACCTACTGCCCGCTCTGCAACTCCGGTGTCGCCTTCGAGCGCACCGTGGACGGCGAGGAGACCACGTTCGGCGTCTCCGGCCTGCTCTACGCCGACAACCTCGTGATGTACGACCGTGCCACGGAGTCGCTGTGGCCCCAGCTCACCGGCACCGCCTCGGTCGGCACCCGCACCGGCACGAAGCTGAAGGCGATCCCGATGGGCGTGGTCGGGTGGTCGCAGTTCACCGCCGAGCACCCCGGCGCGTTGGTCCTGAGCCGTGACACCGGCCACGACCGTCGCTACGGCGCCAACCCGTACGTCGGCTACGACGAGCCCTCCTCGGCCCCGATCTTCCCCCTTCCTGCCGGGGCCGACGACCGGATGCTGCCCAAGGAGCGGGTCATCGGCCTCGGTGAGGGCACCGCGGCGGTGGCCCTGCGCCGCTCGGAGGTCGCCCGGCTCGGGGTCGTCGCCGTCGAGGTCGACGGCGCACCGGTGACGGTGTGGCACCTGCCCGGCCAGCGCTCGGCGCTGGGTGACGAGGAGATCGCCGAGGCCGAGGAGATCGGCACCGTCGCCGTCCTCGACCCGCGGCTCGACGGTGAGGTGCTGGACTTCACCGCCGCGGCCGACGGCACCGTCACCGACGTCGGGACCGGGTCGGAGTGGAACGCCTTCGGCCGGGCGGTCGCCGGACCGTTGCAGGGCCGGCAGCTTGCGCCGATCCTGCACCTCGACACGTTCTGGTTCGCCTGGGTCGCCTTCCAGCCCGACACCGGGGTGGTCACCGCCTCCAGCGATTGACCCCGGGGGTCGCCCGCGCGAGACACTGGGCTTCCACGACCTACCCGACAGGGACCCGATGAGCCGCTCCGCCTGGCAGAAGGCAGCCCTGCTCGTGCTCCTGCTGTCGCTCGCCGTCGGGCTGACCGCTGTCCTCGGCACCCCCGACGTCCACCAGCTCAAGACCGAGGTCCACGCGGCCGGCGCCTGGGGGCCGGTGGTCTACCTGGCCGGCTACGTCGTGCTCACGCTGATCCCGTCCCCCAAGGCGCTGCTCACGGTGGCCGGCGGGGTGCTCTTCGGCTTCTGGGCCGGCGCCGCGCTGGCCCTGGTGGCGGCCCTCGTGGGTGCCGTCATCTCCTTCGCGCTCGGCCGGGCCCTCGGCCGTGAGGCCGTGGACCGGCTCACCCGCGGACGGCTCGCCCGGGTCGACGAGCTGCTCAGCACCCACGGGCTCGCCTCCGTGCTGGTCGTGCGGCTGATCCCGTTGCTGCCCTACACCGCGATCAACTACGCCGCCGGGCTCACCGGGGTCCGGCCGCGCCACTACGTCGCCGGCAGCGCGCTCGGCATGGTGCCGGGCAGCCTGGCCTACGCGGCCGTGGGCGCCTACGGCACCGACCCGTGGGGCCTCGCCGTCGCCGCCACGGCGCTCGTGCTGCTCGTGGTCGGCGGCGTCTGGTGGGGTCGACGCCTCGGCCTGCGCGGTGCAGACCGAGACGTCGAGCCCGCTCAGGGCTGAGCGCCGACTACCAGCGCTGGCTGCACTCCTTGAGGTCGAGCTTGGCCTGCTCGCCGCGGTCGATCACGACCGACTCGCGCTGCAGGACGCGACCGTCCTTCTCGCAGGTCAGCGTCCAGTTCTCGATCAGGCCGGGCACCTCGGTCGAGGAGACCACCGCCGAGTCGAACAGCGTCGCGGTCAGGTCGTACGTCGGGCTGACCGAGGCGAAGTTGATCACCCGCAGCACGTAGTCGCCCGTCGCAGGCGCCGCGATCTCGGCCCGCTCCTTCTCACCCGGGGCGTTGCCCGAGCTGCCCACCTGGGTCAGCGAGCCGTCGGCGTTCTTGCGGTAGACCTCCAGGTCGAGGTCGTCCGGGGTCGGCCAGTCCAGGTCGACCTGGAGCACGTCGATCCCGGTCTCGGTGACCGTGAACGGGTGGTCGACGGTCTGGTTGACCGTGGTGGGGCCGCCCGCGTAGCTCTGCGTGCGGACCGGCTGGTCCTCGGTGATCTCGACCAGCTTGTCCATCACGACCGGCCGCGTGGACTGGTTGACGTGCCAGGTGTACTTCCCGGTGGGACCGACCGTCATGGTGGTGTCGAGGGTGTCGGTGAACGAGCCCTCCCACGTCGGGGTCGAGAACTGCTTGCGCAGCCGCAGCGTCGCGCCCTTGGGCGCCTTGCCGGTGATCACCGCGTGGGTGGCGGTGTCCACGGTGTTCTCGAGCGCGGCGAGGTAGGCCTCGCGGTTGCCCTTGCCGGCGTACTCCCCGGCGCCGAGGTACTCGTCGATCACCTGCGGGAACGGCGGGTGGAACTCGTCGGCACCGATCTCGAACGTGTAGCCGTAGCCGCCGGTGGCGTTGTAGGACCAGTCCTCGGTGGTGCCGGTGGTGTCGTAGAGCTCCCAACCGTGGATGTTGCGGTAGCCGTTGGCGTCGGTCATCTTCTTGCCGAGCGCCTTCAGGCCCGCCTCGTCGGGGGCGTCGCCCACCGGGAGCCCGTCGTGGCCGATCGTGTCGGGGTGCACGCCGTTGGGCCGCAGCACCAGGTTGGAGTAGGTGTGGTTGGAGATCAGGGTCGTGACCTGGCGGCCGCTGACCAGCTCGCGCACGTTCTGGATCTCCGGCTCGGAGAAGGGGCCGGCTCCGCGGTACGTCGGGTCCGCGACGGTGGTGGACGCGCCCGGACCGCCCCAGAAGCCGCCGTAGTTGCGGTTGAGGTCGACGCCGGTGCCGAAGCCGCCGGGGCTGGTGGCGCTGCCGACCCGGCAGGTGCCGTCGGGAGTGTCCTGCCCGTCGACGAGCCGGCAGTTCTTGCGCTTGTAGGCGTTGCCGGGGGTGCCCAGGAGCGACACGGTGCTGCCGTTGTCGACCTCCCTCAGGTCGAGCAGCGCGCCGTCGGTGCGCGAGAGCTCGAAGCCGTCGACGTTGACGACGGGGACCACGACGACGCGGGCCCGGTCGAGCAGGCCGGTGATCCGGGCGTCGGTGCCGTAGCTCTTGACCAGGTCGTAGGCGAACTCCATCGCGAGCTCGCCCGAGGGCCACTCGCGGGCGTGGTGCACGCCGAGCAGGACGAACGTCGGTCGACCGTCCTCGGCGGCCCGCACGTCGCGCCCGATCTCGATGCCGTAGACGGTGCGCCCGTCGAGGGACTGGTGCGGCATCGTGATCCGCTTGGCGATCGAGGGCCTGATCGCCGCGAGGTTGCGCAGGTCGTTGTTGTAGTCGGCCAGCGTGCGGTAGGTGTCGCGGCCCGACGGCAAGGGCGAGACCACCGTGGCGGCGGCGTACGCCGCGTTGGCGCGGTTGTTCTGGGCCGAGCGCAGCGCCAGGTCGGGGATGCGCACCTCGTGCGTGAGTCCGGCGCCGAGCAGCATGTCGAGGTCGGCCGCGCTGTGCAGCACCACCTCGACGTAGTCGTGCCCGGCGTGCTCGGTCAGGTCGAGGCCGAGGGTCTGCAGGAGCTCCTTGTCGGCGCGCGTCGGCGTGTCGACGGTGACCAGCTGTGGAGCGAAGGCGCCCGGCAGCGCCGGGTCCTCGGCGAGGGCGGGTGACAGGCCGGCCATCGCGACGGCGGCGGTGGCCGCGACGGCGAGCAGGCGATAGCGAGCGGGGTGGCGCAGGCGCATAGATACTCTCCCGAGCAGTTGGTGGTGTCTGGCTGAACGATCCGACTCGCGGTCGGGTCACGCCCTGAGGGTAAAAATCCCCGTTCCGCGCGTCCCGTCCGTCCTCCTCCGTCCGGATGGACACCTGAGGCTCACCTCCTCGACAGGGTCCGGACAGCGCGGCCGCGCATCGTGGGCGTCACACCACCCCGACCCCAAGGAGTCCGGAGATGTCACACCCCCAGGCCGTCCACCACTCCCGGGCTCTCGCCCCGGCCGACGCCGGCCGACGCCGGAAGGCGGAGGCCGCACAACGCCGCCTCCGGGCAGAAGCTGCTGCGGCCCGCCGCTCGATCAGCACCAACATCGCCACGCGGATCAGCCGCCGCGCCGCCTGACCCGCGGGCCAGGCGGAGGACGATCTGACGCTCCTAGGTGCGCATCGGGTACGTCGCTCCGGTGGCGTGGGCCTGGTGGTGGTGGAAGGGGCAGAGCAGGGCGGCGCGTGTGGTGTCGGTCGGTCCGCCGTGGCTCCAGGGGTCGGTGTGGTGGACGTGGCAGAACGCGCCGAGGACGTCGCAGCCGGGGTGCTGGCAGGTCTTCTGCTCCACGATCAGCGCCAGGCGTTGGGCCTCGGTGTGCAGCCGGGTGCTGCGCCCCAGGTCGAGGACGTGGCTCTTCGTGTCGAGGACCGCGGGGTAGAGCCGGGCCTCGCACGCCCAGCGACGCAGCTGGCCCGGTGAGATCGCGACGCCCGTGTCGAGGTGCGCCGCCTTGTGACGCGCCGGTCAGGGTCTCGTGGTCGGCGGTGACGACGATCGAGGCCGTCAGCCCGCCGAGCTGGGGCAGCTGGTCGCGGGGGTAGCGCTCGAGGAGGCTGCAGAACGCCTGCCCGAGCTTCTCCGGGGTGGGCTTCTCATGGTGGTAGGAGCCGGCGCCCTCGGTGGCGCGGACGTGCTTGGGCGCCGAGAACCCGTGGAGCATCTTGCGCAGCATCGAGCCTTGCGCGACCGGGATCGTGAACCGGCCGTGGGTGAGGCCCTCACCGTCGTCCCACAGCCGCATCGCGGTCCGCTTGCGGGCGCGGGCTTCCTGGGCCTCCAGCAAGCGGGCCTCGTGCTCGTCGGCGCGGTCGGGGTCGATGGTCTCCAGGATCCGGCGCCCCAGGGTGCTCAGGGCGTGGGCGTCGAAGTCGGCGGCCCGGGCGATCAGGTGCTTCTCGGCGAGATCACGGTGCTGGGCGTGCTCCTCGCCCAGGTCGTCGACGGCCCGGTCGATGACCAGGGCCTGCTCGGCGTGCACCTCCCCGCGCGCCATCGCCTCCCGGGTCTGCTCGTGGCCGGCGAGCGCCATGGCGAGGCGGACCTTGCGGGCCGCCTCGGGGCGGGTGACATGGGTCAGCCGGGCGAGCCAGGCGGCGGTCGAGCGGGTGCCGGCGGCGGCCGGGACCTCGAGGGTCTCGGCGTGGCGCACCGCCCGCGCCTCGAGCTCATCGAGCCGGGCCTCCAGGGCAGCCAGTCGACCCACCACCTGCGTGGTGTCCGAGGCATCCAACGACCAGGTCGGAGCATCCACCAGCTCATCGAGCTCACGCTCGACGGCGTCGAGGAACCGGACGATCGGGTGCGCCGATCCGGTGCCGTCGAGGTGCCTGCTCATGGATCCATTCCAGCACCCGCCACCGACAGTCCGACCCCGAAAACGGGGTTCTCCACAGGGATCTGAGGTCACGGGATGATAACGACTTTCCCGCTCAACCATGCGGTTCTGAGCCCCGTCTCGGGCTCCCAGACTCGGCGCTCGCACGGCCGTTCGCAACGGGCTAGTACCCACCTCCCGAGGGCCAACCGCTCGTCTGCAGGTACCACACCGCGGAGGTCCACACGACGGTCACGAGCACGGCGAAGAGCACGCCGCCGACGACCGGGAGGAACCAGCCCGGCATGGTCGCGCTGCGTACGGCGAAGACCTTGACCACGAGCACGCCGTAGACCGCGCAGCCGAGGACCGAGTGGACGACCACCCTCGTGGGTGTCCCCTCACCGGCCTGGAAGCCCAGCGACCACAGGCAGTGGTAGGCAACGGGCAGCGACAGCAGGATCGTGAGCACCCCCGCCGCCCGGTGGCCGTGGCCCAGCCACGAGGGAGCGGCGACGCCGAGGCGGCCGTAGAGCCACAGCGCGCCGAGGACCTGGCCGACAGCGAGGATCCCGACCGCGAGCGCGAGGTAGACCTTCATCGAGATCATCGAGCCGAAGCCGAACGTCGCGATCGGCTCGAAGGTCGGGTCGTGCACGCTCCCGTAGATCCCGAGCAGCAGCGCGAGGACGCCGCCCGCGGCCACCGCCCCGACCGGGGCGACCAGTGCGGTGGTGCGGGTGCTCGTGCGGTCCACCATGACGTCCTCCGGTTCTCCCGAGAGCGACCTGGCTGGTGCGGCGTGACTCCTGTCTAGCCACCCACGGCCCGAGCGTCAACCAGCGTCGGCGCGGACCCGTGGCGCCGCCCGCTCGAGCACCATCAGCAGCGCCAGGTGGAGCGCGACCGCCGTGGTGACGATCAGCAGTCCCCCGGCGGCGAACGCGACCGCACGCCCGACGCCGGTCTCGCGCACCGGCTCGACGAACGCCAGCACCGCCATCAGGGCCACCGCGACGACGAACGCCCCCGCGGCTGCCTTCACCAGGACCCGCTGTCGGGTGGGCGCACCCGCCCCGCCCCGTCCCGCGTCGGGTGGGGCGCCGACCGCCACGGCCACGGTCAGCGCGACGCCGGCCCACACCCCCACGAGCAGGAACGCCGCCGCCGAGTCCGCGGCCCGGTGCCAACCGGCCGCCATCGTGGCCAGCGCGACGACACAGGCGTACGCCGCGCCGGTTGCGGCCGTCACCTCCCGCAGGGCAGGGGGCACGACCAGGAGCAGAGCGACCCCGACCGAGAACGCTGCGGTGCTGTGCCCGCTCGGCAGGCTGTTGAGCGTGGAGGGCGCCGACTCGAGCAGGCCCAGGTCGGGTCGCTCGAGGAGGTAGGACTTCAGCAGCCGGGCCGACAGGTTGGCCCCGACCAGCACCGTGAGCGCGGCCAGCCCGAGCCCGCGGCGCAGCCGGACCAGGGCGATCAGCGCGACCAGGGCGAGCGCACCGAGCAGGGAGGCGACACTCACCACGCCGAGGGCCCGCTCGACCAGGTCGCTGGTGCCCGACTGCACCCGCACCGCCCCGCGCAGCGACGCGTCGGCGAACAGCCGCCCGTAGGACGTGCGCACCGTGACGGCGTACAGCAGCCAGAACCCCAGCCCGCAGGCCACCGTCAGGAGGACGAGCGGCGCGAGGGCTCGTCGTCGCGCGTCCCGGTCCACGGCACCAGTATGTCGAGGGCCGGGTCGGCGTACGTCGTCAGACCCGGTGCTGCCCGACGAGCTCCTCGGCCAGCGCGAGCGTCGCGCTGTCGAGCGGGGTCGGCGTGACGCGGGAGACCCCGTAGGCCTCGAGCAGGGCGTCCTCCACGTCGTCGGCGGTGAGGCCGGGCTGCTCCGCCCGCAGCGAGCCGACCGACGCCTCGTCGAAGGGCAGGGCGAGACGGTGGTAGATCTCGCCGAGCACGGGCCGCAGCCGGTCCTCGTCGCCCACGACGACCAGCGAGCTGAACAGCCAGGCGCCCTTGATCGCGCGCTGCGCCGTGCCGATCAGCTTCACCGTGCCGCGCGCGTTGATGCTGTGCGCGCCGGGGCAGTACTCCCCCGGCACCGGCCCCACCCGCGCGTCCACCCCGAGCCCGCCGAGCGCGGTGGCGAGCAGCGCGCCGTACGTCGTGAACCGGTCCTCGAGCCCCGCGACCGCGTCGGGGTCGGGGCGCACGTGGTCGACGACGATCGCCTCGCCGGTGTAGGCCACGGCGCGACCACCGGTGGCCCGGACCGCTGTCGCGAAGCCGGCCCGCTGCGCCGCCCGCACCGCGTCGGCGAAGCCGGGCAGCCGGGTGTCGCGACGTCCGAACACCGCGACCGGTGTCGCCGGGCGGTGGAGCCGGAGCACCTCCCCCAGCTCGCCCGCACCGGCCAGCCGGACGAGCGCGTGGGCCACGGCTGGCTCCAGCGCGTGGTCGCCGTCCGGAGGAGCGAGGGGGCCGAGGTGGAGCAGCACCGCGCCATCCTCCCGCACCCCGCGCGGGCTACGTCGCGCGGACCAGGGCCCGCTGCCAGAGCACCGCCGGGATGAGCAGCAGCGCCAGCGAGCCGCCGCCGAGGCCCAGCACGGCGAAGCTGGTGCCGCTGACGACCAACCCCGACAGCGCGCCGCCCGAGGCGCCGGCCAGGGCGATCAGGACGTCGACCGCCCCCTGCGTCCGCGCCCGGGTCTCCAGCGCAGTGGCGTCGACGATGAGCGCGGTGCCGCTGATCAGGCCGATGTTCCAGCCGAGCCCGAGCAGCACGAGCGCGACGGTGAGCCCGGCCAACGAGTCGGCCGGGGCCAGCGCGGCGACCACCCCCGCCGCGAGGAGCGTGATCGCGGCGACGACCGCCATCGGTAGCCGGCCGACGCGGTCGACCAGCCGCCCGGTGAGCAGCGACGGCAGGTACATCGCCGCGATGTGCATGCTGATCACGAACCCGACCTCCTCGAGGCTGTGGTCGTGCTCGCGCATGTGCACCGGCGTCATCGTCATGATCGCGACCATGGCGACCTGGGTCAGGACCATGACGGTCGCTCCCACGGCGACGCCACCGCGCACCAGGACCGCGCGTCCGGCCGACTCCGCGACCTCGAGCTCGGCCGGACCGGTCGAGCCTGTCTGGTCGGTCGAGCCTGTCTGGTCGCTCGGGTCGACCGGCTCGGTCGTGTCCGCAGCCACGACAGCGTCGTGGCGCGCGAGGGCCAGCGAGACCAGGTAGGGGTCGGGCCGCAGGAAGACCGAGAGCACCGACGCGGCCGTCCCGTAGGCGACGGCGGCCAGCATGAAGGGCCCGGCCAGCGCGGGGATGCCCACCGACGTGGCGAACCCGCCCGTCAGGTCGACCGACAGCGGGCCGGCGACCGCCCCCGCGGTCGTGGCGACCAGGGCGATGGACACGGCGGTGGCCCGGCCGCCCTCAGGGGCCAGGTCGGTGCCGGCGTAGCGCGCCTGCAGGTTGGTGGCCGTGCCGGACCCGTAGACGAACAAGGAGGCGAACAGCAGCGCGGGGCTGTCCACCACGGCAGCGATCACGATGCCGACCGCCCCGAGCGAACCCACCGCGAAGCCCGACGCCAGCCCCCGCCGCCGTCCCGCGCGCTGCGAGACCCGGCCGACGACGTACGCCGCGAGGGCGGAGCCGAGGGTGAACAGCGCCACCGGTAGGCCGGCGATGCCCGCGCCGCCGACCATGTCCTGCGCCAGGAGCGCCCCGACGGTGACGCCGGCCGCGAGACCGGCGCCACCGAAGACCTGGGAGACCACCACGACCGCCAGCGAGCGGCGGTGCAGCGCCTGACGCTCCTCAGGAGTCAGCGGCAGGTCGTCCCGCCGTCGCGTCACCCCTGCCCCCGGCGATGTGTCCACGGGGTCTACTGAAGCAGTCGCCGGCGCCCGACCCACGGCGGGCCGGTGCTCACCAGGCAACCGCCTCGGCGAGCGTCGCTCCCGAGTCGTCGCTGCGCCAGAGCGCCTGGTCGGTCGCCACCCAGACCTCGTCGGCCGGACCCGTGGTCATCGCCCGGGGTGCAGACCCGACCGTGCCACCGCTCTCCCAGGCGCGCAGGTCGCCGCTGGCGTGGACCGCACCGTCCGGGTCGACGCCGACCAGTCCGCCGTCCTCGGTGGCGTCCACGAGCAGGAGCAGCGGCGCGTCCTCCAGCAGGTCGAAGGTCCGGCCTCCGTCGGCACTCAGCTGCAGACCGGCCTCCGTCGTGGCCACGACCCGCCCGTCGTCGAAGACAGCAAGGTCCGCGACGGGTGCCTCGAGGGGCAACGAGGACCACGTCGCGCCCTCGTCGTCACTGCGGAGCAGCGAGCCGCTGGCTCCGTCGTAGCCGACGATCTGGTCACCGGCCGCGTCGAGCGCGTGGAAGTCGGCCTCGCCCGAGAGCGAGAGCGACTCCCACGAGCCGCCCCCGTCAGTGGAGGTGATCAGGCCGAGCGCCGAGGGCCCGTCCTCGCCCATGGCTGGGTGTCCGCTGGCGTAGAGCCGCCCGGCGCCCATCGTGAACCCCATCAGGTCGCTGCGCACGTCGCCGACCGGCGCGAGCTCGTCGTCGGCGAAGGAGACCAGGCCCTCGTGCGTCGCGATCAGCACACGGTCCTCACCGGGAAGCACCCCGAGTCCGTGGACGTGCGAGACCTCGGCGTTGCTGGAGTCCGGTGGGTCACCACCACCGCAGGCGGCGAGGGCCGCGACGACGAGGGTGAGACCGGTGACGGCCGACGCGTGGCGTCGTGCGGTCAACGCAGCTGCTCCATGATCTCGATCTCCGCCTTCTGCGCCTCGATGATCTGCTCGGCCAGGGCGATGGCGTCCGCGTTGCGGCCGTCGGCGAGCTGCGCCTCGGACATCTCGATGGCGCCCTCGTGGTGCTCGGTCATCATCGCGAGCCACATCTGCTGGAACGCCGAGCCCTGGGCGCCGTCGAGGTCGTCCATCCGGCCCTCGCTCATCATCCCGCTCATCTCGTCCATGTCCATGTCGTCCGAGTCCATGCCGCCCATGCCCTCGTCGTCGCCGTGGTCGGCGTTCGCGTGGTCCAGCGAGGTCTCCGGGACGGGCTCGTCCCAGGCGGTGAGCAGGTCGCTCATGGTCTCGATCTCGGGCACCTGAGCGTTGCGGATGTCCTCCATGAGGGCAGCGACCTCGGGGTCGAGCGTGCGGCCCTGGGCCATGACGACCATCTGCACCGCCTGCGCGTGGTGCGGGATCATGCCGGTGATGAAGTCGACGTCGACGTCGGTGAACTCAGAGCCGTCGCTGGCCGTCTGCACGGTCTCGGAGGCGGCGGGGGCGTCGTCGTCGCCCCCGCAGGCGCTGAGCCCGAAGGCCAGCGTGAGACCGGCAACGGCGGCGAGGGCGACGCGGGTACGGCGGGGGGGCAGGTGGTTGCTGTTCATGGGTTTCTCCTGGGGGTGGTGCCGAAGGTGAGCAGGACCGAGCGCGTGCCGAGCCGGGGCTGGGCACGGGAGCGGGTTCCGCTCAGCAGCGCAGGATGGACAGCTGGTGCAGGTCCGGGGGTGCCGGACCGCGCGACCGGACCACGACCCCGACGCGGTCGCGCCGCGCGGTCGCCGCCGAGGACGACCAGCCGCGGCCGGAGCCGGGGCGGAGCACGAGCAGCGCGGTCAGCGCCAGCACCGCGAGGCACATCAGGGCCAGCGCGCCGTGGGCGCCCGCGTGACCCGGCGGCGGCGACGGGGGGTCCCCGGCCACGGGGCCGGCGGTCAGCGGGTCGTGACCGGGCACCATCGCCTCAGACATCGGAGCCGTGGCTCCGTGGTGTCCACCCGAGCCGGCGGTGGCGCTGGGGGCGGTGCTGCTGTGGGCGGCCGTCACCGTCAGCGCGTGCATGGCCAGGACCAGCCCGACGAGCGCCAGCGCCAGCGTCACCCGACCGGCGCGGCGTCGCAGCAGCATGCTGACCCGGAGCGCGGGTGGACGCAGCGACGACACACCCCCAATGTACGAGGCCAGCGGTGGACCCTTGACCCACGGCCCCGAGAGGCGGACCGTGGAAAGTCCGGGCACCGCAGTCGGGCGACGGGATGAGCGACGTGGAGACGTTGGGCGAGGCGACGGTCAAGACGTACAGCTATCTCCGCCTGGGGGTGGTCGGCATGGCCTTCGCCCTGGCAGTGTCGCTCGTCATCGAGATCGTCACCGGCGAGAGCGACGGGCTGCTCGGGTCGATCAGCGCCTACTACTACACCCCGGTGCGGGCGATCTTCGTCGGCGTCCTGGTGGCGGTGGGGCTGGCCCTGATCGCGATCAAGGGCCGCGAGGGCCCCGAGGACGTGATGCTCAACCTGGCCGGCATGCTGGCCCCGCTCGTCGCGCTCGTGCCGACGCCGATCAGCGAGACCGTCTACGGCCTCGACCCGGTCCAGCGTTCCGTCCCGGCCGAGCTGGTCCCGGCCGTCGAGAACAACGTCTGGGCGATCCTCCTGCTCGGAGCCGTCGGGCTCGTGGCGGGCTACGTGACGCTGCCGGGCCCGACGGCCCCCGACCGCCGCGCCATGGTGCTCGGCCTGGCGGCCGGCGCCCTGCTGTGGCTGGGCTTCGCCGCGTGGTTCGTGCTCGGGCGATCCTCGTTCCTCGAGCTCGCCCACTACCTGTCCGCGATCCCGATGTTCCTCCTGCTCGCCGGCGTCGCCACCGTCAACGCCCGCCAGGCCGCGTCGCGCGAGCAGTCCGCCGTCGCTGGGCTGAGACCGGCCCAGTACCGCGGCCTCTACGCGCTGATCGCGTCGGGGATGGTCAGCATCCTCGTCGTCGCCGGCGTCCTCTTCGCCCTCGAGTCCCTCACCGACGTCGAGCCGCCCTCGGCGTGGCTGTTCGTGGTCGAGGCGCTGCTGCTGGCGCTCTTCACCGCCTTCTGGTCGGCCCAGACGGCGGAGAACTGGAGGCTCGGGTCGCCGGCGATCGATCAGGCCAAGGAGCGGGTGGCGCCTTCCTCAACCCGGTAGGCCGCCACGTCGCGTGCTGCGGCGGACCACCCGGGCCACGTTGTGCGCGACCAGCCGCGCGTCGACGGTGAACAGGATCGGCAGCGACACCCCGTCTCGCCAGGTCGGGTTCAGCTCCTCGTAGCGCTCCGCCAACCGTCGCGCCTCGGCAGAGCGGGGCAGGGAGTCGCCGTCGGCGACGTTGGCGCCCCGCACCACGCCCTCGGTCGCGTCGAACGACGTGGGGTAGAACGCCTCCGCGAACGCCACCAGCGCCTGCCGCACCCGCGGCGGGGCGTCAGGGTCCCGTAACGACCAGGTCCGGCCGGCCGTCCGCGTCAGCGAGACGTAGCTCTGCGGGAAGGCCGTCGTGACGAAGTGCAGGCTGCGCGGCCCGAATCGCCGCAGCCCGATCGGCAGCAGCCGCCACGGCGCCAGGATCGTCTTCGGGTGACCCCGGTAGGCAGGGCGGAAGTAGAAGAACTTGGAGAACATCAGCAGCATGCGTCGGCGCTCGACGTCGACCGGGAGCATGGCGATGGTGAAGAACCCCTGGGCGGTGTCCCGGGGATCGACGAAGACGAAGACGAAGCGGTCCGGCCCGACCACCGCCGCTCGGAACTCCTCCCAGTCCTGGGCCTCGGGGCGCGTGAGGGTGAGCATCTCCAGCCGCAGTCGCCAGATCTCGCGCAGTCGCTCCTCACTGATCTCGGTGCTGGGCAGGAGCAGCGCTCGCAGGGGAAGGCTCATGGGGGTGGGGTCCGCCGTCTGTGGTCGTGCAGGTCTCCCGAGGGGGCGGCCGGAGACTACCGCTGCCGCTGCTGCTGCCGCCGCCGCCGTACGGTCGCCGGACGAGCGCCCTAGTCTCCAGTGATGACGGTCGAGTGGCACGAGGCATCCGCGGGCGGACAGACGTTCCGGTACGTCGACACTGGTGCGGGTCCGCTCGTGCTCCTGCTGCACGGCTTCCCGGACCTGCCGAGCAGCTGGGACGGCGTCCGGGCCCGGCTCAACGAGGCCGGCTACCGGACGGTCGTGCCCTACCTGCGCGGCTACCACCCGGCTACCTTCGGCGATCGCGACTTCGGCACCAGTGAACAGGCCGACGACGTCGCCCTGCTTCTGGACGCCCTCGGAGAGCGGACCGCGACCGTGATCGGACACGACTGGGGTGCGGACGCGACGTACAGCTCGGCCACCAAGCACCCCGACCGCGTCACGAGGATGGTGGCCGTCGGCATCCCGCACCCGACGACGTTGAAGCCGTCACTCGGCGCGGCGTGGGCCGGGCGGCACTTCCTCTACTTCAAGCTGCCCTGGGCCCCGAGGACCGCGCGGCTGTTCGGGCTGCGGATGGTGGGGCGGCTCTACGGGCGGTGGGCACCCGGCTGGCGCGGCCCGGACCGCGACGCCTCCGTCGCCGCGGCCGTCGAGGCCTTCCGCGACCCGCGCGTGCTCGCCGGTGCACTGGCGTACTACCGGGCGCTGCGCCCCGGTCACCCGCTCTACCGGGAGAAGATCACCGTCCCGGCGCTGGTCGTCGGAGGCGCCGACGAGCCGCCGGTGCTCCGAGCCGGGTACGACGCGACGCCACGCCGCTTCGCCGGCCCGTGCCAGGTGCGGCTCCTCGACGGGGCCGGGCACTGGCCGCACCGGGAGAACGAGGCTGCCTTCCTCGAGGTGCTGCTTCCCTTCCTGGCGGAGCCTCTCCCCTAGCCGGTCGGCTCACCGTGTCGGCTCGCTCCTACCGGCCGGCCCAGACCTCGCTGGTGGCGTAGTGGTTGTCGAACTCCTCCGACGACGCGCTGATCGCAGCCGCCTCGGCCTCCCCGACGTGCACCCGCTCCAGCAGCCGGTAGTAGTCGAAACGGCGCATCCCCGGGGTGAAGACGACCAGGATGTCGGCCGCCTTCCCGTGGGGCGGGGCGAACGCGTGGGTCGTGCCCGGCGGCACGAGGAGGAAGTCCCCCTTGCTCAGGTGGACGATCCGCTCGTCGACGAGCACCTGCAGCTCCCCCTCCAGCACGAAGAAGCTCTCCGCGGCACGGGTGTGGGTGTGCGCGGGCGCGCCGGCCGATCCGACGGCCAGCGTCGCGCGGTTGATCGTCACCGCACCCCCGGTCGCCGGCGCGTCCGCCAGCAGGGTGATCAGGCTGGTCGGTCCGTCGACGACGGTCTCGGCCTGGTCGGCGCGTACGAGCACGGGGGTGGAAGCCATCGGGTTCTCCTCGGGGGTGGTGGGCATGGGTTGCAGTCGGGTAGGGCGTGGGGTCCGGCGTGGGGTCCGGCTCGGGGTGGGGCCTCGCGGCTGGGGGTTGGGGGCGGGCTGGGGATCGACTCAGCCCACGTCGCGGAAGTGCTGCAACGTGGCGCCCCTCGCGTTCGGATGGATCCGCTCGACGTCGGCCCTGATGTCCGCGACGCTCTGCTCGGCCAACGCCGACCGCCAGGCCAGGTCGGCCCTGCGCATCGCTCCGGAGATCAGGCAGGTATCGCGGTAGTCCACGTCGCTCGACCCCCCGGGTCCGTCGCGCAGCACCTGCTCGCACCGGAACAGCTCGTCGCGCCCCTCGATCGCCACGACCACGTCGAGCAGGGTGATCTCGGCGATCGGTCGCGCCAGTCGGAACCCGCCGCGGGGTCCGGAGACCGACGACAGGATCCCGGCCCGCGCCAGTGCCTGCAGCTGCTTGTTCAGGTAAGCCGCGGGGAGGTCGTAGAAGGCTGCGAGCCGGGTCGCCGTGACGGCCTCGGGCGGATCCACCCAGGAGAGGTTGAGGCAGCTGTGCAGTGCCCACTCGACCCCGCGACTCAGCTGCATATTCTGGACACTACATATCCTGAATAAGGGTGGCAAGCCCCTACACACGCATCGCGTACGTCGCTCCGGTGGCGTGGGCCTGGTGGTGGTGGAAGGGGCAGAGCAGGGCGGCGCGGTCGGTGTCGGTCGGTCCGCCGTGGCTCCAGGGGTCGGTGTGGTGGACGTGGCAGAACGCGCCGAGGACCTCGCAGCCGGGGTGCTGGCAGGTCTTCTGCTCCACGATCAGCGCCAGCCGTTGGGCCTCGGTGTGCAGCCGGGTGCTGCGCCCCAGGTCGAGGACGTGGCTCTTCGAGTCGAGGACCGCGGGGTAGAGCCGGGCCTCGCACGCCCACCGGCGCAGCTGGCCCGGTGAGATCGCGACGCCGGTGTCGAGGTGCGCCGCCTTGTGGGCGCCGGTCAGGGTCTCGTGGTCGGCGGTGACGACGATCGAGGCCGTGAGCCCGCCGAGCTGGGGCAGCTGGTCGCGGGGGTAGCGCTCGAGGAGGCTGCAGAACGCCTGCCCGAGCTTCTCCGGGGTGGGCTTCTCATGGTGGTAGGAGCCGGCGCCCTCGGTGGCGCGGACGTGCTTGGGCGCCGAGAACCCGTGGAGCATCTTGCGCAGCATCGAGCCTTGCGCGACCGGGATCGTGAACCGGCCGTGGGTGAGGCCCTCGCCGTCGTCCCACAGCCGCATCGCGGTCCGCTTGCGGGCGCGGGCTTCCTGGGCCTCCAGCAAGCGGGCCTCGTGCTCGTCGGCGCCGTCGGGGTCGATGGTCTCCAGGATCCGGCGCCCCAGGGTGCTCAGGGCGTGGGCGTCGAAGTCGGCGGCCTGGGCGATGAGGTGCTTCTCGGCGAGGTCACGGTGCTGGGCGTGCTCCTCGCCCAGGTCGTCGACGGCCCGGTCGATGACCAGGGCCTGCTCGGCGTGCACCTCCCCGCGCGCCATCGCCTCCCGGGTCTGCTCGTGGCCGGCGAGCGCCATGGCGAGGCGGACCTTGCGGGCCGCCTCGGGGCGGGTGACATGGGTCAGCCGGGCGAGCCAGGCGGCGGTCGAGCGGGTGCCGGCGGCGGCCGGGACCTCGAGGGTCTCGGCGTGGCGCACCGCCCGCGCCTCGAGCTCATCGAGCCGGGCCTCCAGGGCAGCCAGTCGACCCACCACCTGCGTGGTGTCCGAGGCATCCAACGACCAGGTCGGAGCATCCACCAGCTCATCGAGCTCACGCTCGACGGCGTCGAGGAACCGGACGATCGGGTGCGCCGATCCGGTGCCGTCGAGGTGCCTGCTCATGGATCCATTCCAGCACCCGCCACCGACAGTCCGACCCCGAAAACGGGGTTCTCCACAGGGATCTGAGGTCACGGGATGATAACGACTTTCCCGCTCAACCATGCGGTTCTCGGCCACGATCTCCAAGGGTTTCGCAGGCGGACCCTGGAGAGTGCGTGGTGCAGCGTCAGCCTGCCTCGGTGACTGCTGCGAGGTGGGGCTCGACGAGAGCCAGGACTGCTCGCTGCGTGGCTGCGTCGGCCGAGACAACGAGGCCGCGGCTGGTGTTCAACGGCGTTCCTGCCAGGTCGCTGACCAGGCAGCCTGCCGCCTCGGCAATCGCTATCCCGGCGGCGAAGTGCAGGTTCTCGTGGAACGCGCCGTCGGAGACGTAGGCCGCCCGTCGACCTGCTGCGACCCAGGCGACGCCCAGCGTGGAGGAGATGACTCGCGGGCCGTAGGTAGCGCGCAAGCAAGGATCGTGGACGAGCTGTCCACCGACGAACGGACGATCGAGCGGACCGTCGCAGTTGATCTCGACAAGGCCCGAGACAGGGGAAGGCACGAGCGCTCGTTCCTCATCGTCGCAGCGAAGGTAGGCCTCCAGACCATCGGTCCAGAACACCTCGTCGGCGATCGGGTCGATGGACGCCGCAGCGCCGGTACCCTCGTCGTCGATCAGAGCGACATTGACCGCGACCAGTGGGGTGGTGGCAGCGAAGTTCAGAGTTCCGCACAGCGGGTCGATCAACCAGCACCTCGTGCTCACCGCGGGACCACTGTCCCCGCTCTCCTCGCCGACAAGTCGGTCCTGGGGGCGGTGACTCGCCAGCACCCTCATGATGGCGGCTTCGGAAGCGACGTCAGTCCCCGTTGCGAGGTCGGTGGCGGACTTCGCCAAGCGGGCGTGGGTGGCGCCGTAGCTACGACTGACCACGTCGGCACCTGCGAGCGCTGCGGCGATCGCGACCTCAGCATCACTCAGCGACATGACGCGACCCTAGAGCGCAGGCCGCCTGATCCAGCGGCCGATGCGCGACGGAGCGTCCACCCCTCGGCTGGGGCTGACGTCCCGCGGGCGAACGGCCATCGAGCAGATCGCGACGGGCGCTGGGACTCCAGCAGAGAAGGTGGAGCGGACGCGAGGATTTGAACCTCGACCATTTCCCTGGAAGGGAAGCGTGCTGCAACTACACCACGTCCGCAGAGCCAGCCTCTGAGGAGGCTCGCACCTCCGTAGTATGAACCATCTCCAGGACCATCCGGGCGCCAGGGTGCGACGCGGTTCGCGTGATCGCGGGCACCACCTCTGACAGACGGGTGCTCGCACGCCGAACCGATGAGGCCCGTCCCCTCCTCCACCACCGCTCCGCCCATCACCGGGGTCGCGCAGCGTGGGGGCTCCACAGCGAGGCCGTCGAGAGAGCCTGACGGCCCCGAGGACGACGAGGAGGTCCTCCGCTGCGGGGACCGCCTCGGTCCCCGGGACCGGCAGACGGACTGATCACGACTTCGTCATGCCGGCGCAGACGCGCGGCTGACGGGCTCGTAACAAAGTCGACCTTCGAGGCCCGCGACGGGCCCCGACCGTCTCAGTCAGAGGCCGCGGCCACCGCGCACGCGACCCATGATGAACACGACCAGCGCGATGATGGCCAGAACGATGAGAATGGTCCACAGCATGATGTGCATCCCTCCAGTTGAGGGCGGTTCTTGAGACCGCCCGCGGAGACGGTGCCCACCCGGACGCAGTCGCAAACCGCCGCCCCGTCAGGTTTGCGCCGCCCGGACGCCGAGCTGGGCCAGGTCGGTGGCCAGCTCTGCGTAGGCGGGCTGGGGCGCGGTGAGCGTCGCCTCGATGACGCCGTCCGGCTCGCCGGGTGACGCAGTCCGGACCAGCAGCCGCCGCGGGGGTTCGCACACCTCCACGTGCCCGCGCGTCAGTAGCTGAAGGTCGTCGCCCCCTCGTCGCCGATCCACTGCCACATCGGGACGGTGCCTCCGATCTCGGCGCCCTCGATGAGCTGCTCCGGGTCGAGGGCCTTGGAGTTGAAGCAGATCGGGCAGACCAGGTAGCTGCCCCCGGCCGCCGTGTAGCGGGCCAGCAGGTCGGGCAGCGGCGGGCATCCGTCGCACGCCGTACCGACCGCCACGCCGGGCACCGCCAGGCGCACGGCCTCCTTGGTCAGGAACATCAGGGTGGGGCGTCCGTGCTCGACGGCGCCGAGGGCGACGAGGAACGCCACGGTCACGGTCTCGGAGTCCTCGAGACCGGTGGACAGGCTGATCACTGCTTTGCTGGACATGGGGTCTCCCGCTGGTCGGTGACGACGAGCTGCCGTCGCCCTCGACGCTAGGAGCCCGAGGGCCTCCGCCTCATCCGCGCGGACGCGTAGCCGCGGGCTCGTGCCGAGGGTCGGTCTGGCGGCTGGCGCGTACGTCGCCCGGTCAGTGGGGCACGCCGACGTACGGCACGGGGCTCCGTCAGGCCAGCACTCGCGCGACGGCGCCGGCGCGGGCGGACCGCCCCGACAGCCCGAGCTTGAGGTAGACGTTCTGGAAGTGCCGCTCGACGGTGCGCACGCTGAGGACCAGCCGGTCGGCGATCTCGGTGTTGTCCAGCCCCTCGGCGGCCAGCACCAGGATCTCGCGCTCCCGCTCGGAGAGCCCGGCCAGCGCCGGAGCGCTGCGGTCGGCAGCGAGGAAGTCCGACACCTCCGCCAGGAAGATCCCCCACGCCGGCTCGTCGGCCAGCAGGATGTGGTTGCGCGACTCGAGCATGACCAGGCGCGCACCGGGGATCTCCGCGGCCAGGACTGCACCGGCCCCTGGCGCCACGCGATCCCCGTCGGCGTGCAGCAGGAGCGTGGGCGCGGTGATCTCGGGGAGCAGCGCCGTGACGTCGACCTGGTGCCGCGCGGTGCGGCTGCACGCGGCGTTCTCGGGGTTCGTGGACGTGCGTTGCAGCTCGTCCATCCAGGCCATCTGCTCCTCGGTGGCACCCGGGATGAACGCGGTGGTGAACACGCGGCGGAACAGCGGGTCCGGTCGGGCCCAGCCGGCCCGGATCATGGCGAGGAAGGCCAGCTCGGCGGCCTCGTCCGGGGTGCCGAGACCCGCGGTGGCCATGCCGCCGTACAGCACCATCCGCGTCACCCGCTCGGGATGCGCGTGGGCGTAGGCGAGTGCGACGGGTGCGCCGGCGGACATGCCGAGCACGGCGAACCGGTCCAGTCCGGCCGCCTCCACCAGGGCCTCGAGGTCGGCGACGCGACGCTCGAGGGAGAAGTCGGTGACGTCCCACTCCGACATGCCGAAGCCACGCTCGTCGTAGCGGATGACGGTGGCGATCTCACCGAGGTCGTCGAGGAAGTGACGCCAGATCGGGCTCTGCCAGTCGTGCTGGAGGTGGCTCAGCCAGCACGACGCGATCAGCAGCGGCGGCCCCGACCCGTGCCTCGCCCAGGCCAGGCGGACGCCGTCGTCGGCGCGCGCGAAGCGGACCTCGTGCGCCACGGCCGGCGACTGGGCCCGCTCCATGGGCGAAGGCTACTCGCGTCGCACCGGTGGCCGGAGGCTGATCCGCCAACCCCGGGCGCGATCGGCGATGTCCACGGCCGGGTCTCAGGACTACTGTGGGCGCACCGTCCGCCGCCGAGCTCCCGGGAGCCACCCATGCCCGACCACCCCGTCCAGGAGCGCCGGCTCGTCACCGAGATCCCCGGACCCGCGTCCCGGGCCCTGCACGACCGCAAGGACGCCGCGGTGGCCGCCGGCGTCGGCGTCACCCTCCCCGTCTACGTGGTCGAGGCCGGCGGCGGCGTGGTCGTCGACGTCGACGGCAACTCCCTGATCGACTTCGGCTCCGGCATCGCCGTCACCACCGTGGGCAACAGCGCGCCGCGGGTGGTCGCGGCCGTCCAGGAGCAGGTGGCGGCGTTCACCCACACCTGCTTCATGGTCACCCCGTACGAGGAGTACGTGCGCGTCGCCGAGGCGCTCAACCGGATCACCCCCGGCACCCACGAGAAGCGCACGGTGCTCTTCAACTCCGGCGCCGAGGCCGTCGAGAACGCGATCAAGATCGCGCGCGCCCACACCAGGAAGCAGGCGGTCGTCGCCTTCGACCACGCCTACCACGGGCGGACCAACCTCACGATGGCACTGACCGCGAAGACGATGCCCTACAAGCAGGGCTTCGGACCCTTCGCGCCCGAGGTCTACCGCGCGCCGATGTCCTACCCCTTCCGCGACCAGGGCATCGACGGTCCGGCCGCCGCCCGCCGCGCCATCGACCTGATCGAGAAGCAGGTCGGCGCCGACACGCTGGCGGCCGTGGTGATCGAGCCGGTCCAGGGCGAGGGTGGTTTCATCGTCCCGGCGCCGGGCTTCCTCGGCACGCTGCTCGCGTGGTGCCGCGAGCACGACGTGGTCTTCGTCGCCGACGAGGTGCAGACCGGCTTCGCGCGCACCGGCGACATGTTCGCGTGCGACCACGAGGACCTCGTGCCGGACCTGATCTGCACCGCCAAGGGGATCGCCGGCGGGCTGCCGCTGTCCGCGGTGACCGGCCGCGCGGAGATGATGGACGCCCCGCACGTCGCCGGCCTGGGCGGCACGTACGGCGGCAACCCGCTCGCCTGTGCCGCTGCCCTGGCGGTGATCGAGACGATCGAGTCCGACGGGCTGCTCGACCGTGCGCGCGAGATCGGCAAGACGATGACCGAGCGGCTCCGGGCGCTCCAGCAGGCCGACCCGCGCATCGGCGACGTCCGCGGCCGCGGCGCGATGGTCGCGGTCGAGCTGGTCGCGGCCGGCACCCACGAGCCCGACCCCGCCCTCACCAAGCGCGTCGCCGCCGCCGCCCACGCGCAGGGCCTGGTGGTGCTCACCTGCGGGACCTACGGCAACGTGCTGCGCCTCCTGCCGCCGCTCTCCATGCCCGACCACCTGCTCGAGGAAGGTCTCGGCATCCTCGCCGCGATCCTCCGGTCGGCCTGATGCCCCGGTACGGGCAGCAGTTCGGGCCCGACTTCACCTTCCTCGGCGTCCCGATGTGCGACCTCGACGACCCCGCGACGTACGCCGACGCGGAGGTCGTGATCCTGGGCGCGCCGTTCGACGGTGGTACGTCGCACCGGCCCGGCGCCCGCTTCGGGCCGATGGCGATCCGGATGCAGGACTACCTGCCCCACGACGGGTCGCGGCCCAGCCTGGCGCTGCGCACCGACGGTCTGGTCGACCTCAGGGTCGTCGACGCCGGCGACGTGGAGATGTACTCCGGTGATGTCGAGACCTCGCTGCCGCGGCTGGAGGCCGCGGTCGAGAAGGTGACCCGCTCCGGGGCGATCCCGGTCGTCCTCGGCGGTGACCACTCGATCGCCTTCCCCGACGCCAAGGGGGTCGCCAACGTGCTCGGCCACGGCCGGGTCTCGATGCTGCACTTCGACGCGCACGCCGACACCGGCGACATCGAGTTCGGCTCGTTGTGGGGCCACGGGCAGCCGATGCGCCGGCTGATCGAGTCCGGCGCGCTGCGCGGCGACCGCTTCCTCCAGATCGGCCTGCGCGGCTACTGGCCGCCGCCGGAGACCCTGGACTGGATGGCCGGCGCGAAGATGCGCTCCTACGAGATGACCGAGATCGTGCACCGCGGCCTCGCCGCCTGCCTCACCGAGGCCTTCACGATCGCCACCGACGAGTGCGACGGTGTCTTCCTCTCCGTGGACATCGACGTCTGCGACCCCGGGCACGCGCCCGGCACCGGCACGCCCGAGCCCGGCGGTCTCAGTGCCCGCGAGCTGCTCGACGCCGTGCGCCGGATCTGCCTGGAGCTGCCCGTGGTGGGCGTCGACGTGGTCGAGGTGAGCCCTCCCTACGACCACGCCGACATCACCGCGGCGCTCGCCAACCGCGTCGTGCTCGAGGCGCTGAGCGCCATCGCGCGCAAGCGCCGCGACGAGCGCGACGGCACGACCTGGGACCCCGCCCAGCCGCTGCTCGACGGTCGCTGACCGGCCTGCGGTCGGTCAGCGGCCGGCCTGCGGTGCGGTCAGGGCTCCGGGACGATCAGCGCCGGGGTGTGCTTGCGCAGCGTCTCGCCGCGGAAGTAGGCGCCGTCGCGGGCCCGCTGCCACAGCATGAAGACCAGGCCCACCACGATGAGGCCGAGGCCGAGGATCAGCACCAGGCCCACGCCGCCGATGCTGGCGCCGCTCCCGTAGTCCGGTGACGCGCTGTCGCGCAGCGTCACGAGGAAGACCACGAACAGGCCGAGCCCACCGAGGAGCGGGAAGAGGAGCTTGAAGACGACGTTGTAGAGGTTGTCGAAGAGCTCCTTGCGGAAGTACCACACGCAGCCGAACGCCGTGAGCCCGTAGTAGAAGCAGATCATGATGCCCAGCGAGTAGATCGTGTCGGTGAGCACGCGCTCGCTGACGAAGGTCAACGTGCCGTAGAAGAGCCCGGCGCCGACGCCGGCCGCGACCGTCGCGAACGACGGCGTCTTGTGCTCGGGGTGGATGGTCGCGAAGCGGGCCGGGAACGCGCGGTAGGCACCCATCGCGAGCATCGTGCGCGAGGTGGGCAGGAAGGTGGTGATCAGGCTGGCCGCGCTGGAGGCGAGCACGGCCAGGAACAGCACCAGGTCGAGCGGGCTGCCCAGCACCGGGCCGGCCAGGGCGCCGAAGACGTTGTCCGAGATCTCCTCGTTGCCCAGCCCGAGGCCCTCGGTGCCGACGCCGGCGTACATCTGGAGGGCGATCGCCACCATCAGGTAGGTCGCCAGGATCGAGACCACGCACAGCAGTGCCGCCCGGCCGGGGGTCGAGTCGGAGTGGCTGGACTCCTCGTTGACGGTGAGCGAGGTGTCCCAGCCCCAGAACGCGAAGATCGATCCGGACAGCCCGGCGATGAATGCCGACATCGTCAGCCCCGACGGGCTGAACCAGCCGAGGTCGAAGGTCAGCCCGGTCAGCGAGTCGCCGGACTTGACGAACGCGACCACCGCGAAGACCGTCAGCACGACGAGCTGGAAGGAGACCAGCACGATCTGGACGCGCTCGGTCGTGGTGATGCCGCGGTAGGCCACGAAGGTCGCCACCGCCAGGAAGGCGAAGCAGGTCAGCACGTTGACCGGCTTGTTGGTCCACAGGTCGCCGAGGCCCTCGCTGTTCAGCAGCTCGCCGAAGAACTGGTAGAAGAACTGGACCGCGACCCCGGCGAGGTTCGACAGCACGATGACCGTGGCCATGATCGCCGCCCAGCCCCCGAGCCAGCCGATGTAGGGGCCGAACGCCTTGGTGGTCCAGGTGAAGGACGTGCCGCAGTCGGGCGCCACCCGGTTGAACTCGCGGTAGGCGTAGGCCGCCAGGAACATCGGCAGGAAGCCGGCGATGATGATCGCCGGCATCTTGGCCCCGGCCTCGGCGACCAGGATGCCGAGCGTCGCCGTGAGGGCGTACGCCGGCGCGACCGACGAGATGCCGAGCACGGTCCCGCCGAACAGCCCGACCGCGCCCTCGTTGAGACCCTTGCCCTGAAGATCGCTCTCGACCTGGCGCCTGGGGTCGTGCTCTCCGTGCATGCGACTCTCCTAGGGTCCCGCGCTGTCCGGCTTACCGGCTGTCCGGCCGACCGGCTATTCCCCGAAACCGTGGTAGATCATGACGTGCTTGACCCGGGTGTAGTCCTCGAGACCGTAGAGCGACAGGTCCTTGCCGTAGCCGCTGTGCTTGAACCCCCCGTGCGGCATCTCGGCGATCAGCGGGATGTGGGTGTTGACCCACACGCAGCCGAAGTCGAGGCGGGCGGCCATCCGGGAGGCCGAGCCGATGTCCTTGGTCCAGACCGAGGAGGCCAGCGCGTACTCGCTGTCGTTGGCGAGCCGCAGCGCCTCGTCCTCGTCGCCGAACTTCTGCACGGTCATCACCGGCCCGAAGACCTCGGTGCGGATCAGCTCGTCGTCCTGCCGGAGGTCGGCCACGACCGTCGGCTCGTAGAAGTAGCCGCGGTCCCCGACCCGCCGGCCCCCGGTCGTCACCCGCGCGTGGTCGGGGGCGCGCCCGACCAGGCCGGCGACGTGCTCGAGCTGGGTGGCGTTGTTGATCGGTCCGTAGAGGATGTCCTCGTCGGAGGCGTCGTAGCCGGTGCGGATCTTGCCGACCGCGTCGGTCATCGCCGCCAGGAAGTCGTCGTAGATGCCGGCCTGCACGATCAGCCGGGTGGCGGCGGTGCAGTCCTGTCCGCCGTTGAAGAGTCCCGCGATCGAGATCCCCTCGATCGCGGACTCGAGGTCGGCGTCGTCGAAGACGACCACCGGGGCCTTGCCGCCCAGCTCGAGGTGCGCCCGCTTGAGGTCGTCGGCCGCGGCCGAGGCCACCGCCATCCCGGCCCGCGTGGACCCGGTGATCGAGACCAGCTGCGGGATCGGGTGCCGCGTCAGCGCCGCGCCGGTCTCCCGGTCGCCGCACACCAGGTTGCACACCCCCGGCGGGAAGATCTCCTGCATCCTCTGCACCATCCAGAACGACGACGCGGGGGTCGTGTCCGACGGCTTGAGCACCACGGTGTTGCCGGCCGCGAGCGCCGGCGCGAACTTCCAGACCGCCATCATCATGGGGTAGTTCCACGGCGCCACCTGCCCGACCGGGCCGATCGGCTCCCGACGGATCGACGAGGTGTGCCCCGCCATGTACTCACCGGAGGACTTGCCCTCGAGGATCCGCGCAGCTCCGGCGAAGAACCGGAGCTGGTCGAGCATCATCGGGATCTCCTCCTCCATCGTGAGCGCCACCGGCTTCCCGGTGTTCTCGCTCTCGATGGCGACCAGCTCCTCGGCGTTGGCCTCGACCACGTCGGCGAGCTTCAGCAACGCCCGCTGCCGCTGCCCCGGGGTCGACCAGCGCCAGGAGTCGAACGCCCGGCCCGCGGCCTGGAAGGCGAGGTCGACGTCGTGGGCGTCGGAGTGCGGGGCGGTGGCGTAGACCTCGCCGGTGGAGGGATTGACCACGTCCATCGTGGCGCCCGAGGCCGACGGCTGCACCTGGCCGTCGATCACGTTTCCGAAGACCTTGCTGTCCGACATGTAGCCCCCTGTCGCCGCGGTTCCTGCGATGCAACCTAGAGCGAAGTTCGCAGCGCGTCGAGAGCCACGCCGCACGGACCGCGGTCCCGTGGCGCGACCGCTGGCGGGGTGGTTTGATCACCGCAGCACGCCGCCCGCACCCGAGGGAGACCCATGGCCGACCACCCGCTCGTCCCGCTCGACCCCGACGAGTTCCGGAGGACGGCGGCGGTGCTGCGCCGCGACCAGGGCGTCGACGAGGCGTGGCGCTTCGCCTCGATCGAGCTGCGAGAGCCGCCCAAGCCGGAGGTCAAGGCGTGGCGGCCGGGCGACCCGGTGCCGCGGGCGGCGCTCGCCGTGCTGTGGAACCGCGTCGACAACCAGGCCTACGAGGCGGTCGTGGACCTCACCGGCGACCGCGTCGAGTCCTGGACCCCCGTGCCCGGCATGACGCCCAACTTCACCGTCGACGAGTACCACGAGGTCGACGTGGCGATGAAGGCCCACCCCGACGTGGTGGCCGCGCTCGCCCGGCGCGGCATCACCGACCTCTCGCTGCTGCTGGTCGACGTGTGGACCTACGGCCGGGCGCTGATGCCCGAGCAGTGGCGCGACCGTCGGCTCGGGTGGTGCGACCTGTGGCTGCGCGCGACCCCGGAGGGCAACCCCTACGCGCACCCGGTGTCGGGCCTGAAGTTCATCGTCGACATGAACACCCTGGAGCTGCTGGAGATCGAGGACCACCACGACCACGGACTCCCCCAGGTGGACGCCGAGTACGTCCCCGGCCCGTGGACCGGTGAGCAGCGCTCGGACCTGATGCCGCTGCACATCACCCAGCCCGAGGGCGTCTCGTTCACGATGGAGGGCACCGAGCTCACCTGGCAGAACTGGTCGATGCGGATCGGGTTCAACTACCGGGAGGGGCCGGTCCTCTACCAGGTGGCGTACGACGACCACGGGACCGTGCGCGACATCGCCTACCGGCTCTCGTTCGCGGAGATGGTGGTGCCCTACCGCGACTCCTCGTTCGACCACTACCGCCGCACCGCCTACGACATCGGTGAGTGGGGGCTGGGCTTCATGACCACCTCGCTCGAGCTCGGCTGCGACTGCCTCGGCGAGATCCGCTACCTCGACGCGGTGCTGCACGACACCACGGGCGAGCCGTTCACGATCACCAACGCGATCTGCCTCCACGAGGAGGACAACGCCGTGCTGTGGAAGCACGTCGACCCCGACCACGGTGCCGAGGTGCGCCGGATGCGGCGGATGGTCGTCTCCTGCCACGTGACGGTCGCCAACTACGAGTACCTCGTCTACTGGCGCTTCTACCAGGACGGCAACATCGAGTGCGAGGTCCGCGCCACCGGGATCATGGTGACCACGCCGCTGGAGGTGGGCTCCCCCACGCCGGCCACCGGCACCCTCGTCGACGAGCGGACCTACGCGCCGTTCCACCAGCACTTCATCGTGGCCCGGATGGACCTCGACGTGGACGGCGAGGACAACACCGTGCTGGAGGTCGACTCCGAGGCGGCACCGATCTCGGCCGAGAACCCCTACGGCCTCGACGTCGTCACGCGGGCCACGCCTGTCCGCTCCGAGGCCGAGGCCGGACGCGACTACCGCTGGGAGACCCAGCGCTCGTGGAAGGTCGTCAACCCGTCGAGGACCAACCGGCTGGGCACCAACACCGCCTACAAGCTCGTGCCCACCGCCTCGATCCCGGTGCTGATGGACCCGGCCACCGCGCAGTACCTCCGCGCCCCCGTGATCGGCCACACCCTGTGGGTCACCCGCCACCACGACGACGAGCGCTGGCCCGCGGGCGCGTACCCCACCCAGTCGGAGACCGACGACGGCATGACCCGCTGGATCGCCGACGACGAGCCGCTGGAGTCCACCGACGTCGTGCTCTGGTACGTCTGCGGCATCCACCACGTCACCCGCGTGGAGGACTGGCCGATCATGCCTGCCGACACGATCGCGTTCTGGCTCAAGCCGTTCGGCTTCTTCGACCAGAACCCGTCCATCGACGTCGCTCCGACCTCGAAGGCGGCCCCGGGCGAGGCGCCCGCCTGCCACTGACCGGCGCCCGCCTGCGGCGGCCTGCCTGCTGCTGCGGCCCGCCGGCTTTGGACGGGCGGGGTCCCCGTCTGCCAAACTGGACTCAGTCCAGTATGGATGCTGCCCACGGCTCACGCGCGCGACAGCCGCGTGTCCTCGGCGGCCACGCCGAGCCCGAAGGCCACCCCTCCACCCCGACGTCGGAAAGGAACCCCGATGACCACCACCGCCACCAGCCCCACCCCCACGCGCCCCACCTCCCGGTCCCAGCGCCGCGGCGACCGGCTGCGGGGCTCCTGGACCACGCTCGTGGAGCGGGAGCGCCGCGGCCGCGAGCAGCGTCGCGACCTCGGGCGTCGCCGGGCCGAGCTCGTCACCTGCTCCTGCGTGGCGCACGGGTCCCGCTGACCCGGCCCGCTGAATCGCGGCCGACTGCGGCAACGGTGGCTGTGCCACCGCGGCCACCGGGCGACCGGTGGCTGGTCCACCGCTGCAGCGGGCAAGCGCTCGGCGGCAGGAAGGCGGACGCCGAGAATGACCGTGCCGCGGCGGCTCCGGCTCCACTACGCTGGCTCCCGGACGGTGCCCTGTGGAGACAGCGACTCACCTGCGGATCAACCTGCTCGGTCGGCTGACGGCGTCCTTCGACGACCGGTCGATCGACCTCGGCGGGCGGCGTCAGCGTGCCGTCCTCGCGGTGCTGCTCCTGGCCCGCGGCGAGATCGTCCCGGCCGACTCGCTGGTCGAGGCCGTCTGGGGCGAGCACGCCGCGGGTACGGCGCTCGGCGCGCTGCAGTCCTACGTCTCCCACCTGCGCCGCAGCCTCCAGCCCGACGCCCCCGCCCGGGCGCGCTCGGCGGTGATCGCCCGCGAGGGGCCCGGCTACTGCGTCCGGCTGCCTCTCGACGCCGTCGACGCGTGGCGGTTCGAGGCCCTGCTCGGCGCGGCCGAGACGGCGACCCGCGTCGAGGACTCGGCCGCGCTGCTGCGCGAGGCGCTCGACCTGTGGGCCGGCCCCGCCCTCGCGGAGTACGCCGACGAGCCGTGGGCGGCCGCGGACGTCGCCCGGCTGGACGAGCTGCGGCTGGTCGGGCGGGAGCGGCTGCTCGCGGCGCGGCTCGACCGCGAGGAGCCGGGGCTGCTGGTCCCGGAGCTGGAGGCGATGGTCGCCGAGGACCCCCTGCGGGAGGAGCGGTGGCGGCTGCTCGCGCTGGCGCTCTACCGCGGGCAGCGGCAGGCCGACGCGCTGGCTGCGCTCCGCCGGGCCCGGACCAGGCTGGCCGACGAGCTGGGTGTCGACCCGGGGCCGGCCCTGCGCGAGCTCGAGGCAGCGGTGCTGGCGCAGGCTCCGTCGCTGCTCGTGCCGAGACCGCGCACCCACCCGGAGCCGGCAGCGCGGCCCGCGCAACGTCCTGCCCGCGCCGCCACCGGCCCGGCCCGCGATCCCGGGCCGCTCGTCGAGCGGGACCGCGAGGTCGCCGCCCTCACCGAGGCGCTGGACGACCTGGGGGCCCGGCGCGACGGCGGGCTGGTCCTGGTCCAGGGGGCCCCCGGCATCGGCAAGACCCGCCTGCTGCAGGAGGCGGAGCGTCTGGCCGTGGTGCGCGGGGTGCAGCCGCTCGGCAGCCGCGCGACCCAGCTGGAGACGGCGTACGCGTTCGGTGTGGTGCGGCAGCTCCTCGAGCCCGAGCTCGGCGGCGGGGAGCTGCGTACCGGCCTGCTCGACGGGGTCGCCGGCGCTGCTCGTGGGGTCTTCGACCTCGAGGAGGAGGGACGCGCCGACGGCTTCGCGGTGCTGCACGGGCTCCACCGGCTGGTCGCGACGCTGGCGGCCGAGGGCCCGCTGCTGCTGTGCGTGGACGACGCGCAGTGGTGCGACGCGGCGTCGCTGCGCTTCCTGGCCTACCTCGGCCGGCGGCTGCGCGGGCTCCCGGCCCTGCTGGTGGTCGCGGTGCGAACCGGTGGTGACGAGCTGCGCCAGGAGGCGCCCCTGGCCGAGCTCTCGCTCGAGCCCCACGCCGTGGTCCTGCGTCCGGACGCACTCACGCCCGTGGCGACGGCCGAGCTGGTGGCCCGCACGCTGACGACCGCGCCGGCCGCGCTGTTCAACCAGGCGTGCCACCGCACGACCGCCGGCAACCCGCTGCTGCTCAGCCAGCTGCTGCGAGCGCTCGCGGCCGACGGCGTACGTCCGGACGCCGCTCACGCCGACCGCGTGGTGGCGGTCGGCTCGCGGGCGGTCTCCAGCACGGTCCTGGCGCGGCTGCGAGGTCTGCCGGAGAGCGTGGTCGAGGTGGCCCGCGCGGTGGCCGTGCTCGGCGACGGGCCGACCCTCCCCGTGGTCGCGCGGCTGGCCGGGCTGTCGGAGGAGAGCACGGCCGAGGGCTGGTCGGCGCTGACCCGGGCGCAGGTGCTGACCGACGACCTGCCGCTCGCGTTCGTGCACCCGATCGTGCGCGAGGCCATCCACCAGTCCCTGCCGACGGTGGAGCGGGGTAGGTGGCACGAACGGGCGGCCGCGACGCTCCGGTCGCTGCACGCCAGCGACGAGCAGGTCGCTGCCCATCTGCTGCTCGCCCCGCCGCGCGCCGACGACGCCGTCGTCGGGCTGCTGCGCGCTGCGGCGCAGTCGGCGTCGGACCGCGGCGCCCCCGAGAGCGCGGTGACCTACCTGCGCCGGGCCCTCGCCGAGGATCCCCGGGCCCCCTGGCGGCCCGAGGTGCTGCTGCAGCTGGGGCTGCTGGAGGCCGGCTTCGACGGCGCGGCCGGGGCCGAGCACCTGGAGGAGGCCTACCACCTCCAGCCGGACCATCGCGTCCGCGCCGACATCGCCCTGGCGGCCGCCGCGACGCACGTGTTCGCCAGTCCCCCGGGCTTCGCGACGACGTTCGCCCGGCGGGCGGAATCAGCGCTGCCCGGCGACCGCGACGACCTCGACGACCACCGGCAGGGACTGGTCGCGCTCCAGCGGATGAGCGGCTTCCTGCACGCCGTCGAGGAGGGGTGGCGTACGCCGGCCCTCCCGCCGCAGGGGCCGGGTCCCGGTGCGCAGATGGTCGCGGCGACGATCGCGCTCGAGGCGCTGGTCGAGGGGGTCGACCGCGCACGAGCCGTGGCGATGGCCCGCTTCACCCTCGAGGGCGACCGCCTGCTGGCCGTGGACGATGGTCTGTTCTGGGTCAACGCCGCCGCGGTGCGGACGCTGTCCGACGACCCGCTCGGCGACTTCTGGACCCGTGCACGTGGCATCGCCCGGGCACGCGGGTCGCTCTTCGCGACATTGTCGATCAACCTGTGGGAGGGCTTCTGGCGCTGGCAGCGCGGCGAGCTCCACGAGGCGCTCGCCTGCCTGCGCGACGCGCTCGAGCAGGACCGGATGTGGGGCGGGACCGGACTCGGCGAGCCGCTGGCCCGGGGCTTCCAGATCGGCTGCCACCTCGACCGGGGCGACGTGCCCGCGGCGCGCGAGGTCGCCGACGGCCTGGCCGCCGACGTCACCTTCGGTGAGGGCGGACGCATCTTCCTCCAGGCGCTGGCCAGCCTGCTGGTCACCGAGGGCCGACCCGACGAGGCGCTCGCCGCCCTCGACGCCGCCCCGCAGGGCGTCGGGATCCGCAACCCCGCCTGGAACCCCTGGCGGGCGCTCCGGGCACGGGCCCTCCACGGCCTGGGGCGCACGGACGAGGCGGTCTCCGTGGCCGCGGAGCAGGTCGACCTGCTGCGCCGCTGGGGCGCGCCGAGCTATCTCGGCCGCGGGCTCGGCCTGCTCGGCAGCCTGCGCGGGGACGACGGCGTGGACGAGCTGCGCGAGGCCGTGCGGCTGCTCGCCCCGACCGACGCCGCGGTCGCGCTGACCCGCGCGCAGTGTGCACTGGGCGGCCTGGCGGTGGTCGAGGACGACGAGGCAGTGCCGTTGCTGCACGAGGCCTGCCGGACCGCCGAGCAGCGTGGCGCCCGCGGCCTGCTGGTGCAGGCGCAGCGACTGCTCGAGCGGCGGGGGGTGCCGGTCGGCCCCTGCCCGGACCTGACCCACCCGCGCTCCGCCACCGAGCAGCAGATCCTCACGCTCACCGCCGCCGGCCTCGACCACGAGGACGTCGCCCGTCGGCTCTTCGTCACGGCGGCCACGGTCCGGCGGGTGCTCGACGACCTCGGTGCCGAGCCGGCCCCGGGTCCGAGTCCGGCCGCCGGTCCGTCCTCGGGCTCAAGTCCCTCTCAACCGGGGGCGGCGACGATGGTCCACCGCTCGGACAGGAGGCTCTCGTGACGGTGCGGCAGGACTCCCGGGCCGTGGACCTGCGCGGCCTCTGCGGCGGCGCGGTGCACCTGCCCGGCGACGCGGCGTACGACCTGGCCCGCGCGCCCTGGAACCTCCTCGTCGACGAGCACCCCGCGGCCGTGGCCTACCCCGGCCACCCCGACGAGGTCGCCGAGGTGCTGCGCGCCGCCGCGGCGGCGGGCCTGTCGGTGGCGGCACAGGGCACCGGTCACGGCGCTCCCCCGCTGGCCGGACGCCTCGCCGACGCCGTGCTGCTGCGTACCTCCGCGATGAGCGGGATCAGCATCGACGCCGGGCGCCGCACCGCACGCGCCGGCGCGGGAGTGCTCTGGGGCGACCTGGCGGAGGCGGCCGGGCGGCTGGGCCTGGCGGCGCTGCACCCCTCCTCCCCCGACGTCGGCGTGGTCGGCTTCTCGATCGGCGGTGGGATCGGGTGGTACGCCCGGCGGCTGGGGCTGCAGTGCAACGCCGTCACCGCGGCCGAGCTGGTGCTGGCCGACGGGACCTTCGTCCGGGCCACGGCCGCCAGCGAGCCGGACCTCTTCTGGGCGGTCCGCGGTGGCGGTACGCCGCTCGGTGTCGTCTGCGCGCTCGAGTTCGGCCTGCAGCCGATCGCCTCCGTGGTGGCGGGTTCGCTGGCCTGGGACTGGACCGCGGCGGAGCGGGTGCTGCCGGCCTGGGTCGACTGGTGCGCCGACGCACCCGAGGAGGCCACCACCTCCTTCCGGCTGCTCGACGTGCCCGACGACCTCGGCGTGCCGGCCGACCTGCGCGGACGGCGGCTGGCGATCATCGACGGCGCGGTGCTGGGCGACGACGGCTTCGCCCAGGAGCTGCTGGCCCCGCTGCGCGCGCTCGCGCCCGAGATCGACACGGTGGCGCGGGTGCCCGCGTCGTCGCTGGTGCGGCTGCACCTGGACCCCGAGGGTCCCACTCCGGCGTACGCGAGCAGCACGCTCCTCGCCGGTCTGCCCGACGCTGCCGTGACCGCGGTCCTCGACGCCGCCGGCCCCGGGTCGAGCAGCAGCCTCGAGCTGGTCGAGCTCCGCCAGCTGGGCGGCGCGCTCTCACGGCCCGCGACCGGCGGCGGTGTCCTCTCCTCGCTCGACGGCGAGTTCCTGGCCCTCGGCGTGGGGCTCGACGCCGAGCCGGCGAACTGGCCGCGCCAGCGCGAGGACGCCGCCCACCTGATGGCCGCGGTCGCGCCGTGGGCCACCGGGCGCAGCTACCTGCCGATGCTCGACGAGCGCAGCGACACCCGCAAGGCCTTCGCGCGCGACGTGCACGCCCGGCTGTCCGGCATCCGTCGAGCTGTCGACCCCGACGGCCTGTTCCTGGCCCCGCACCCCGCGTCCTGAGGCGGACTTGAGCCGAGGGCTCAAGTCCGGTCCAAGCGATCGTCAAGTGCCCTGGCGCACCGTCGTCCTGGCATCACACGGATGCCGTCACGACGGAGGAGACACCCATGACCACCACCCTCGACGCTGCGACCCGCGTGCACCGGAGCACGCCGCTCGGCGAGCTGCGCGAGCGCCTGACCGGCACCCTGCACACCCCTGACGACCCCGAGTACGCCGCCCGCGCCTCGGCCTGGAACCTCGCGGTCGAGATGGCCCCGGCCGCCGTCGTGGCGGTGCGTACGGCGGAGGACGTCGCCGCGACGATCCGCTTCGCCCGTGAGCACGGCTGCACCGTCGGCGTCCAGGCCACCGGTCACGGCGCCGAGTCCTCCCTGGCCGGCCACCTGATGGTGGTCACCGCCGACCTCGACGAGATGACCCTGCACCCGGAGGGCTGGGCCCGGGTGGGCGCCGGCGTGAAGTGGCTGCGCGTCATCGAGGAGGCGGCGCCCCACGGGCTCGCCCCCCTGAACGGGTCGAGCAGCGACGTGGGGGTCGTCGGCTTCACCACCGGCGGCGGGGTCGGGCCGTTGTCCCGGACCCACGGCATCGCCGCCGACAAGGTGCGCGCGTTCGACGTCGTGACCGGCGACGGCGAGATCCGCCGGGTGACCCCGACCGAGCACCCCGACCTGTTCTTCTCGCTGCGCGGCGGCAAGGGTGCGACGGCGATCGTCACGGCGGTCGAGTTCGACCTGGTGCACCAGCCGACGTTCTACGGCGGCGCGATCTACTTCGACGCCGCCGACGCCGCCCCGGTGATCGACCGCTGGCGCGGCTGGGCGGACGCCCTCCCCGAGCTGGGGTCGACGTCGATCGCGCTCTTCCAGCTGCCGGACCTGCCCGAGGTGCCCCCGCCGCTGGCGGGGCGGATGACACTGGCGGTCCGCTTCGCGTGGACCGGCGAGGACGACGAGGGGGCCAGGCTGCTCGACGAGATCCGGGCGGTCGCTCCCCTGGTCCTCGACGACGCGGCGACCAAGCCCTACACGGCGATCGACTCGGTGCACGCCGACCCCGTCGACCCGATGCCGGTGACCGACCCGGCGATCCTGCTGGACGACTTCCCGGCCGAGGCGGCCGAGATGCTGCTGGCGGTGGCCGGCCCCGGCTCCGGGTCGCCGCAGGTGCTCGTGGAGGTCCGCGCGCTCGGTGGCGCCTACGCCCGCGAGGCGACGTACCCGGACGCGTTCAGCCACCGGGGCGCCCGCTACAGCGTGCTCGCGGTCGGCATCGCGGGCACCGGGGCGCTGGAGCACGCCCACGGGCTCTTCGCAGCGCTCGAGGAGTGGGACACCGGCGGGATCTGGCCCAACTTCGGACCGGCTCACGACGAGGAGACCGCGCGCCGGGCCTACTCCCCGGAGACGCTGCAGCGCCTGGTCGAGGTCTCGCGCACCTACGACCCCGACGGGGTGCTGCAGGTGGGCGAGTTCGCCCGGCTCGTCGACGCGGAGGCCGAGGCCGCCTGAGCGCTTCACGACGTCATGCGGACGGAGCCACCCACGGCTCCGTCCGTACGACGTCCCGCAACCTCGCTGGTTGAGGTGCGAGGAGCGCAGCGACGAGCCACGAAACCACTACGCCCCCACCACCGCCAGCCCCAGCCACCGCGCCAGGTCGCGCAGCTCACGGTCGACCGCCGCGGCCATGGTGCGGCTGGGCTCCACGTCCCAGTGGATCGCCGTGACCCGCAGCTCGCCGGCCTCGCGGTCGGCCGTGGCGTCGAGCTTGCCGACGAGCCGGTCGCCGTAGAGGATCGGCATCGCCCAGTAGCCCCAGCGCCGCTGCGCTGCGGGCTTGTACATCTCCAGCTGGTAGTCGAACTCGAAGAGCTCGCTCATCCGTCTGCGGTCGAAGACCAGCCGGTCGAGGGGCGAGAGCAGCGCGGCACGACCGGCGAACGGCCGGCCCACCTGATGAGGGTCGACGCGCCACCGACCGCGCACCCCCTCGACCACCGCCGGCTCGCCCGCCTCGCCGAGGTCGAGCGGACCCGCCCCGTCGGCGGCCCGCACCCGGGCGATCCCGAGCGTGCGCAGGCAGCGCTCGGCGCGCACCCGCAGGGCCTCCTCGAGCGGCACCGGCGGCTCGTCGGGGTAGACGCGCGAGGCGAGGTCCCAGAGCAGCTCGCGCCCGTCGCGGCCGTGCAGCGCGACCTCGCCGCGCTGGACGAGCAGGTCGAGCATGCGGCGTACGTTGCGCCCGTCGTTCCAGCCGCTGGAGGCCCACGGCTGCACGCAGGTGTCGGGCAGCTCGCTCTGCGGGAGCGGACCGTCGCACCGCAGCCGCTCGAGCAGGTCGCGCCGGCACGCGTCGTTGACCTGCACCCAGTCGCGCAGCTCCTCCTGCCACTCGAGCAGGTCACCGGTGCCCGGCCACTTCGCCATCTCGGCGCGGTGCAGCACGAGGTCCTCGGCCGGCAGCACCCGCGCGCGGAGCTCGACGAGCCGCTGCTCGTCGAGCAGGTCGCGCAGCTCCTGGGGCGAGTACGCCGAGCCCAGCCGGCTCCACAGCACCACGTCGGCGCTGGGCGCGATCGCGGCGGTGGGCTCGACCTGGAGCATCGAGAGCCGGCGTACGACGTCGAGGACGTCGGTCGGTCGCTCGCGGTCGAGCAGCTGGGCCCGCACCGCGATCCGGCGCGCCTCACGGCGGCTGAGCTCGTGCACGCTCGTCACGCCGCGGACCGGACCTGCGGTGCCGACCCGGCTCAGCCGACCATCGCGGCCAGGGTGAGCCCGTGGTCGCCCGCGATCATCTCCGCCGCCCGCTCGCCGATCATGATCGCCGCGGCGTTGGTGTTGCCGCTGACCACCGTCGGCATGATGCTCGCGTCGGCGACCCGGAGACCGGCCACGCCCAGGACCCGCAGCTCGGCGTCGACCACGCTGCCCATCCGGCAGGTCGAGGTCTCGTGGTAGACGGTCAGCGCGTAGTGGCGCGCCATGTCCTCGAGCAGCGCGTCGCTGGGCGTCTCGCCCTCGGTGTGGTCGTGGGCCCGGGCGAGCGCCGGCGGCACCATCAGCGGCCCGATCCCGGCGCCCGGCCAGTGCGCGACGATGTCCAGCGCGCGTCGCATCACCGCCAGCATCACCTGGATGTCGTGCGGGTCGGTGAGGTAGCTGAGGTCGATCCGCGGTGCGTCGGCGACGTCGGAGCTGACCAGGCACACCTCGCCCTCGGAGTGCGGCTGCACCGGGTTGGGCAGGACCACGACGGTCTCCGCGTCGGCGGCCAGCGCGGTGGCCGGGTCGGCGAAGTAGACGTCGGGGTCGACCCGGAAGACGTGCCGCCAGATGTCCGGGGTGTAGCCGCAGGCCAGCAGCCCGATCTGGGCGTCGTGGGTGTGCGTGTCGCCGAGCCCGGTGGAGAAGAACGCCACGGCGTCGTAGAGCGAGGACGACGCCAGGCCCTTGCCGCTCGTCGCCCACTCCGTCGAGCCGCCGCTCGGCCTCGGCCCGGAGCGCCTCCAGCTCCGGGGGCAGGTCGGCGTCGTCGGCGGGGTCGGCCGGCAGCGGTCCGGCCGGGGCGCGCAGCGCGTCGGGGCCCAGCGAGATCGCGACCTCGGTCATCGTCAGGGCGACCCCGGGGGCCGGGAAGAACAGCGGCACGTGCAGGTGGTCCTTGAGGTGCTTGCCGACGTGAGGGTTGTCGAGCAGGCACTCGACGCCCACCGAGGCGAGCTCGTCGCGCGGACCGATGCCCGAGAGCAGCAGCAGCTGCGGCGAGCCGATCGCCCCGGCGCTCACCACGACCTCGCGCGCGGCGGTGAGGGTCGTCGTACGCCCCTCGGCGTCGCGGTAGCGGATGCCGGTGGCGCGCAGGCCTCCGCCGTCGGTCTCGAGCAGGACCTGCTCGACCAGGGCGTGGGTGATGATCGTCAGGTTGGGCCGGTCGAGCGCCGGCTCCAGGAACGCGTGGTACGTCGAGGAGCGCTTGCCCTCGCGCGTCGTGGTCTGGAAGAGCGACGCCAGGCCGGTGGGGCCGCCGCGGTCGCGACCGTTGTAGTCACCCGTCGGGATGCCGGCGGCCGCGGCGGCCTCGACGAACTGCTCCGCCGCGACCGTGCGCGGCGCGCGCACCGAGACGCCCAGCGGACCGCCGGTGCCGTGGGCCTCCTCGTCGATGACCACGCCCTCCGGCGGGTCGGGCGGCGCGAGGTCCTCGCTCTTGGCGAAGTAGGGCAGCACGTCGTCGTAGGACCAGCCCTTGCCGCCGGCCTCGGCCCAGGAGTCGAAGTCGCCGGGGTGCCCGCGCACGTAGGCCATGTAGTTGAGGCCGGACGAGCCGCCGAGCATCTTGCCGCGCGGCACCATCATCCGGCCGTCGATGATCCCCTTGCCGGCGCCGCCGGGGTCGCCGGTGTACATCCAGTCGACGTCGGGGTCGTTCTGGAGCGAGGCGACCGCCGCCGGCATCAGCGCGTGCGGGCGGCGGCGGACCCCCGGCCTCCACCAGCGCCACCGTCACCGACGGGTCCTCGGTCAGCCGGGCCGCGATCACGGCGCCCGCCGACCCTCCCCCCACCACGATCACGTCGAAGCGGTCGGCTCCGTCGGTGCCTGCTGGACTCGCGGTCTCGGACATGGACGATCTCCCTCGCGCTGGCCTCGCACTGTCACGGTCGACGGTGCTGAGCCCGGCCGTCCGACGCCCTCCCCGAGGCCGCGCTGTGATGTCTACCACTCGGGTCGAAAGCACGAAAGAGGCTCGGCGCCGGCGTCCCTGTGTCCCGGCTTCCCAACAGTCCGCAGGTCTCACGGAGCGCGGAACCCGCCGGTCATCGCGGCCAGCCTGCGGCACACGTCGGTCACCGTGCGGTCCTCCAGGTAGGGGCCGATCACCTGCACGCCGATCGGGAGACCCCCCGACGAGGCCAGGGGGGCGACGCCCGCGGGGAGGTGCGCAGCGGTCGGCGCCTGCAGCCAGGCGAACTGCTCGCCGTAGGGCCGCGGACGGCCGTCGACCAGGATGCGGCGGCGGTCGACGTCGGGCTCGTGGTCGTGGGGGAACGCCGGAGTCGGGGTCACCGGGGTGAGCACGACGTCGACGTCGCGGAAGAGCCGTCCCCACGCTGCGGCGTACGCCGCCCGCTCGCCGCGGGCGAGGAACAGCTCGCGCGCGGACATGGTGACGTTCTGCTCCCACTCGGACTTGTCGGTCACCGCGGCCATCGCCGCGAGCTCCTCGGGCGCCATGAACAGCCCGGCGAGGTGCTGGACCAGGCGTCGGAACAGCGTCAGTCCCTGCGCCAGCGACGGAGCGCCGCGTGGACACGTCGACCACGGCACGCCCTCGGTCCGGAGGTCCTCGGCGAGCCGGTCGAGCGCCGCGCTCGTCGCGGTGTCGACCGGGCAGACCGGGTCGTCGGCCCAGATCCCGATCCGGTAGTCGGCCAACCGTTCCGCGCGTGGCCCGGGCAGCGCCAGGCGCCACCCGATCGCGTCGGACTCGCACGGTCCCGCCAGCACCGACAGGCCCAGGTCCAGGTCGTCGGCGCTGCGGGCCAGCGGTCCGAGAGCGGCCATGTCCAGCTCTCCACCTCCACCGCCGGGCATCGGAGGGATGTGCCCGAGCTGGGGAACGACGCCGAAGCTGGGCTTGAGGCCGTACACGCCGCAGAAGTGCGCCGGGATGCGGATCGAGCCGCCGAGGTCGCTGCCCAGCTCCAGCGCCGCCATCCCGGTCGCCACCGCAGCGGCCGCGCCTCCCGACGAGCCCCCCGGCGTCCGCTCGGGGTCCCAGGGGTTGAGCGTCGTCCCGAAGACCGGGTTGGTGCTCTGGCAGTCCCAGGCCATCGTCGGCACGTTGGTCTTGCCGTAGACGATCGGCTCCGGCCTGCCGCAGCCGCGCCACCGCCGGAGCGTCCCGACCGGGCACGTGGTCGAGCAGGTCCGGGCTGCCGCACGTCGTCCGCATGCCCGCGGTCTCGACGGCGTCCTTCACCGTCATCGGCAGGCCGTGGAGGAGCCCCAGCGACCGACCGGCAGCCGCCGCGTCGTCCGCGGCGCCCGCCTCGGCCTCGGCCCGGTCCCAGTCGACGGTGACCACGGCGTTCAGCGCCGGGTTGACGGCCTCGACCTGCGTCCGCGTCTCCGCGAGCAGCTCCCGGGCGCTGACGACCCGGTCGGCCAGCAGCGCGGTCAGCTCCGTGGCCGACCTCGTCAGGAGCGACCCCGACCGGGGCTCGAGCGTGGTGGTCATCGAGCGCTCCGGGCGCGCTGCAGCGGCGATGACGACCATCGCCACCGTCATCAGGGTCATGCCGGCGAGCGCGGCGAGATCCACCTCGGCGACCTGACCGACGATCAGCGATGCCGCACCGAGACCGAGGGCAGCAGCCACCCAGGTCGGGCACGCCGCGGAGCGCTGGAGCCCGACGGCCAGCAGGATCAGACCGACCATCAGCGGCGAGGGTCAGCGGAGCGACGCCCATCATCATCTCGGCCCAGACCTGGTCGAGCGCCGTGCCGGCCGTCGCGGTGTCGAGCGCCAGCAGCGCGTGAGCACCCAGCCCCTCCAGCGCGAAGACGGCCACCAGCGCGCAGCTGCCGACCACGCCGAAGGCGGCGCCGATGCGGCCGAGCCGCGGGAACGTGTGCGTCACGAGACCGGCCAGCACGAGCACCGCCGCGACCATCACGACCGCCCCGACGACGAGTACCGACGTGCACCGCCTCCCACCGGGTCGACTGCGCCGCGACGATCTCCATCTGGGCGGCACCGGTGTCCGCCTCGGCGGGGTGCACCACGCTGCCCAGGAGCAGCAGGACCGGTGCGACGGCCAGGCACACCACGCCGCCCCAGAAGCCGAGGGCGTCCGGGTCGTGCGAGTGGCTCAGGGTGGAGCGGGAGGTCGGTTGGATCGTGGTCATGGTGGTCTCCTTGGTCTCGGGTGCAGCTCGTGCCCTGAAGGCGTGAGGTCACGACGTGACGCGCCGGCCGACGTACGCCGACCGACGTACGCTGGGCCGCGTGATGGTCGGGCGGGCCGCGGACCTGGGGGTCCTGCGCAGGCTGTGCCGTTCGGCGAGCGCCGGGGCCGGGGGGGCCGCCCTGGTGGAGGGCGTGGCCGGGGCCGGCAAGACCACGCTGCTCCGGGCGCTGGTCGACGAGGTGTCGGACCTCGACGCCCTGTGGGGTCGGGCCCCGCAGGAGGGGGGCACCCCGGCGTACTGGCCGTGGCGGGAGATCGCGTCCGCTGCCGGCTGGGACGTCGCCTGGCAGGGGTCCACCGACCTCTGGTCGTTGGGCGCGGAGCTCACCGCCCGGATCAGTCAGAGCGCCAGGGTCCGCCCGATGCTGCTGCTGGTCGACGACCTGCACGCGGCGGACGACGACACGTTGCGGCTGACCGCCTACCTGGCCTCGGCGCTGCGCGACTCCCCCGTGGCCCTGGTCGTCGCCGCTCGACCGGACGAGCGCCTCTCGACGATCGCCCGCGCGTGCGAGGTGGTCGACCTGACGCCCCTGGACCGGGCCGAGTCCGACGAGGTCATCGACCAGCACGCGTCCGCACCGTTGTCAGCGGAAGCGCGGTCGACCATCAGGCGGGTCGCGGAGGGCAACCCGTTGGTGCTGCGCGAGCTGTCGCGCACCTCCGGATCGGGGCGACTGCCTCGTGAGGTCCGAGCCTCGGTCGAGCAGCGGCTGGCCACCCTGGACCGCCCGACCCGTCAGACAGTGGACAGCGCGGCCGTGCTCGGCCGCGAGTTCGACCTTCGCGACCTGGCGGCACTGGTCGCTCGGAGCCAGGTGGAAGTCGCTGCCCTCCTCCGGCCGCTGCGCGACCACGGGCTGATGTCCAACCACGGGGTCCAGTGGTCGTTCACGCACCAGGTGGTCCGCGACGCGGTCTACGAGGCGCTCCCCGAGTCTCTCCGGTTGACCGCTCACCGTGACGCGGCGGCCCTCTACCGGCAGTCCATGGGCCACGGCGCCAGCGTGGCGCGGGTCGCCGAGCACCTGCTGGCGGCGCTGCCCGCAGCCGACCTGCAGGAGGCCGTCGCGGCCGCGCGGGCGGCGGCGCGCGAGGCGTCGCTCGGGGCCGCCCCCGGCGAGGCGGCAACGTACCTCGCACGCGTCCTGCCACTGGTCCCCACGGGACCGTCACGCCTCGAGCTGCTGCTGGAGCTGGGAGACGCGCGGCTGGCCGCGGGGGCGGTGCACGACGCGGTCACGGTCTTCGAGGACGCGGAGCGGCTCGCGCTCCGGCTGGACGACGAGCCACGGCGCGCTCGCGCCCTGCTCGGACTGAGTGCGCGCGTCGGGACCTCCTCGGTCGCACTCGACCACGTCCCCGCGCTGCAGGACGCCGCCCGGGCCTTGAGCGGCGACGGTGAGGACGCCCTCGTGGTCTCGCTGCTCTCGCGCAGCGCGACCCTGCAGGCGGCGAACGGACGGCAGGACCGGGCGATCGCCGACGCCGACGCCGCGCTCGCCCTGGCGCGGGAGACCGAAGACCCCCGCTCCCTGGCGCTCGCCCTCTCGGCCATGCACGTCTGCACCTGGGCCCCGGGGCGCGAGGCGGTCGCCGCTGACCTCAGCCGCGAGCTGGTCGAGGTCGCGGCCGGCAGCGGCGACCTCGACCTCGCGCTCGAGGCTCAGGTGGCGCGGATGGTCGACGCGCTGCGCGGCGCCGATCTCGACCTGCTCGACGAGTCGTTGGCCCGGGCGGCCGCGATCGCGCACCGCTCGGGCTCCCCGCGCCACGAGTTCTTCGTGCTCAGTCGTCGGGCCATGCGCGTGCTCATCGACGGACGTCTCGGCGAGGCCGCCTCGCTCCTGGCGCGCGCGCACGAGATCGGCATCGCCATCGAGGAGCCCGACACGATCCAGGTGTTCTGGGGCACGCAGTTCCTGGTCCTCTCCGAGCTGAACGGCCCCGAGGACCTGCTCGGATTCGCGGACGTCCTGGCCCAGTGGGCCGCTCAGGAGCCCGGTCTCGGCGTCATCGAGGCCAACTTCCGTGCCGCGGCGGGCGACGTCGAGTCCGCCGGTGTGCTGCTACGGCGAGGGCTGGCCGATCCCGGGCTGTCGGTGCTCGCGGCCACCGACCTCGCCCTGCTGGTCCTCATGGCCATCGTCGCCGTCAAGGTCGGCGACGCAGAGGTCGCCGCCGAGCTGGACGACGCGTTGCGCCCCTTCGCCGGGTCGATGGCCGTCAACGCGGGCGCGGTCACGTTCTGCGGGGCCGTGGACCACTGGCTCGGTCTGCTGGCCGCGGCGCAGGGGGACGACGAACGGGCGCGGACACTGATCTCGGGCGCGGTCGAGACCTACGCGGCGATGGGTGCGGCCTGGTTCCAGCGCAAGGCGGAGTCGGACCTCGCGGCGCTGGAAGCAGTGCGGCCCGGGCGCGACCGAGCGACCCCCGAGCGCCGTGCCGTGCTGCGACGGGTGGACGGCGGGTGGGAGGCCGGGTGGGCCGACCGTCCGGCCACCTTCCCCGACGTGCGTGGGCTCGGCCACCTGCACGCCCTGCTGAGCTCACCGGGCAGCGACGTCCACTCAGCCGACCTGGTGAGACCGGGGGCCGCCGCGATGGTGGGCTCCCAGGCGCGGGACGCGCTGCTGGACGAGACGGCCAAGCGGGCCTACCGGGCACGCATCTCGGCCCTGCAGCAGCAGGTCGCCGACGCGGAGGCCGACGGCGAGCACGACCGGGCGGGCGACGCGCGTGACGAGCTCGACGTCCTCCTCCACGAGCTGCGCCGGGCCGTCGGCCTCGGTGGCCGCGACCGGTCGGTCCCCGACGACGCCGAGCGGGCGCGGGTGGCGGTCCGCAAGGCCCTGACCGCCGCCCTGACCCGCCTCTCCGAGCACGACCCCGCGTTCGCTGGCCACCTGCAGCGGTCGGTGCGCACGGGGCTGCGGTGCAGCTACCAGCCCGACCCGGTCTCCGCGGTGCACTGGACGCTGCGCTGAGGACGCGACGGGACGTCGGTCCTAGGCTCGACCGCCGGCCGAGCCCGACGGACGCTCGACGAGGAAGGCCACCGCGAGGCCCGCGACCAGGCCCCAGAAGGCCGAGCCGATGTTCAGCAGCTGGAGGTCGGAGATCGTGACCAGGAACGTGACGAGCGCGCCCATCACGAACTGCCCCGAGAACGCCGTGACGAAGGCGCCCTGCAGGGCGCGCAGCATCGCCAGGCCGCCGAGCGCGACCACGAACGCCTCGGGTGTCGCCAGCATCAGCCGCACCATCCCGGGGGCGAAGCAGCCGAAGGCGATCGCCAGGAGCCCGCACCAGATGGCGGCCGCGTAGTGCCGGCGCGGAGAACCCGACGCGGTGAGCAGCGCGTTGGTCGGACCGGTCAGGCAGGTCGAGATCGCCCCGACCGCGGCTGCAGGCAGCGACACGATCCCGCAGGCGATCGTGACGGCGTTCATCGGGGGTCGGTGGCCCGCTGCGGTGAGCACGGCCATGCCCTGACCGTTCTGGACCACGAGCACGGTCACGACCAGCGGTACGACGAGCTCGACCGCGGCCGCCCAGGTGAAGTCGGGCGCCTGGAGCACCGGCTGGGCCAGCCAGGGCCCGGTCGTGCTCCCGGGGGCCAACCTGCCGGTGAACAGCACCACGCCGACCCCCACCACGAGCGCCGCCAGGATCGGCGGCAGCCACCGGCCGAGCCTCGGCAGCGCGGTGGCCGCCAGGAAGGCCAGCACCATCGGTCCGGCCAGGGCGACGTCCGCCGGCAACGCCTCGACCAGGTCGGTGCCGAACCGCAGGAACACCCCCGCCACCATGGCCATCACCACCGGCATCGGCAGCAGCCGCATGATCCGGTCGACCATGCCGGTGAGGCCCAGCGCCAGCACCAGCAGCGCGGAGAGCACGTAGGCCCCGACGACCTCCGGCCAGCTCAACGAACCGAGCGCCTGGCCGACCACGACGGTCCCGGGGATCGTCCAGAAGAACCCGAGCGGCTGGCGGTAGACCCAGGAGGCCACCACGGTCAGCGCCCCGTTGAGCACGAAGACCCCGGTGACCCACGAGGCGGTCTGCGCCGGGCTGAGGCCGCCCCGCGCAGCGACCGTGAGGATCACCGCGACCGGTCCGGTCACCGCGAAGAGCAGCCCCACCAGGCCGTTGACCAGCTCGTGGCTCCCGAGGTCACCCAGCACCTCCCTCGGTCGTGGCGGCGGCCGGGTCGGGCGCTCGACCCGCCCGGGCGTGACGGTGGTCGCGAAGGTCGGGGTGGTCATTCGGCTCCCGAGGACGGGGCCCGCAGCGCGGCGAGCTCGGTCCGGGACCGGACGCCGAGCTTCGCGTAGATGCGGGTCAGGTGGTACTGGACGGTCTTCATCGACAGGTACAGGTTGGCCGCGACCTCGCGGTTGGTCATCCCGCGGGAGACCAGGTCCGAGACCAGCTGTTCCTGCGGCGTGAGCGCGTCGACGCCGCGGTCGACCCGCACCGCGTGCACCCCGCCGGCGCGCAGCTCACGCTCGCAGCGCTCGACGTACGTCGTCGCCCCCAGGGTCTGGTAGAGGTCCCGCGCGGTCTGCATGACGGCGTCCGCCTCACGGCGCTTGCCGGCGCGGCGCAGGGTCTGCCCGAAGGCGAAGTTGACCCGGGCCCGGTCGTAGCGCAGCGGCTGGTCCTCGAGCAGCTGCAGGGCCTCCTCGAAGCAGGCGCGGGCGCCGGGCAGGTCGCCGGTGGCGCCGAGCAGTCGTCCCCGCGCGTACCCCAACCGGGCGCGCGTGGAGCGGTGCCCTCGCTCGCGGGCCAGCGCCTCGTGAGGGGCGAGGAAGGCCCCGGCCTCCTCGTACCGGCCCTCGACGACCAGGGCGTTGGCGTAGACGTCGGCCCACGGCCAGGCACCCGGCTCGTCGATGCTGCCCCCGGCCCACGGCTGCAGCAGCGGGGTGAGCGCCCGGACCACGCCGACGTAGTCGGAGGCCGCCTCGGCGACGTTGGCGCGGGCCACGCAGGCCGGGACCCGCATGATCTCGTAGTCACGCGGCCCGGCATCGCCGGCGCGGACGGCGGCCTCGGCCAGCTCCCACTCCCCGCGCAACGCGTAGACCTGGGCCTGGGTCCAGGCCAGCAGGGGCGCGACCAGGCGCATGCCCGAGCGGTCGACCAGGGCGAGCCCGTCGCGGGCCGTGACCAGGGCGTCGTCCCAGTCGCCGGCCACGAACTGGGTGCGGGCCAGCCAGCCGTGGGCCCACAACGAGATCCGGGTCGAGCCGCCCAGGAAGTCCGTCGACAACGCGGACGCGAGGGCCGACCGGGCCATCTCCACCTCGTCGAGGCTGAGGTGCAGCCAGCCGCGCCCCATCGCCACCCGTTGCGCCTGGGCGCCGTGACCCACCTCCTCGGCGAGGCGCACGTAGCCCTCCAGGGCCTCCTGGGGTCGGCCCACGGCAGCCACGCCGAGACCGCGGATCGCGGCGGCCTCCACCGCCGCGGGCGAGCCCGCCGGGGCCAGCGACGAGGCGCGGTCGGCCCACTGGACGAGGTCGTCGCCCCGGCAGCGACCCAGGCTGTGCAGCACCCAGCGCTGACAGACCAGCGCTGCGGTCGCCGGGTCCCGCTCGGGGTCGACGAGGTCCCAGGCACGGCGCAGGCTGCTCTCCGCCTCACCCGGCCGACCGCGGACGACCGCCAGGTAGCCGAGCACCGCGTTGCGCAGCGCCGTCTCCCGCATGCTCTCCACCTCGGGGATCAGGGCGGCCGCCCCCAGCCCGTCACCCGAGCCGATCAGGGCGTCCACCGACCGGGCCAACCGGTGCTCGCGCAGCCCCGCGTCGGCGGTCAGCCTGGCCGCACCTGCGAGCAGGTCGGCGGCGGCTGACCACGCCCCGGTCCCGGCGCGCTCCTGCGCCAGCGCCTCGAGCTCGTCGGCCAGCGCCGGGTCGGGCAGCGGGCTCGCGTCGACGAGGTGACCGAGACGGACCGCGCTGTCGTGGACCACCTCGGCGGCCGCCAGGTGGGCCTCGGCGAGGCGCAGCGGCCCCAGCGAGGCCCGTACCGCGGCCGCCACCATCGGGTCGGGCAGCGTCAGGTACGTCGCCCGGCGGCGCTCCGCGGTCGACAGCAGGCCCGACCGGGTCGCCTCGTCGAGAGCCGGGAGCGGTGTCGTCAGCCCCGCGAGCGCGGCGGCCTGGGGAAGAGTGGCCGACTCCCCCAGGACCGCGACCGCCTCGACCAGGGCCCGCGGCCCGTCGGCGAGCGCCCCCAGCCGGGCGGTGACGTCTGCCGCCACGGCCGCCGGGGCCGGGAAGACGGGGTCGTAGTCCGACCAGACGTGCCGTGGCAGCTCGGCGACCATCGCCGCGACGTGGGCCGGTCGGCCCTGCGTGTGCCGGCAGAGCCGGTCGGCGAGCGTTGGATGCACAGAGATCCCGTGCGCGGCGACCAGCGCCTGCACCCCTGAGGGGTCCAGGGGGGCCACGACCACGCGATCGTCCACGCCGGCCAGGACCCCCGCAGTCCCCACCGGGCCGGCGGGGTCACCGAGAGCGCCGACCAGCAGCACCAGGAAGCGCCCTGCGGGGTGGTGCCGGACTGCGGTGGACAGCGCCTGGAGCGAGGCCTCGTCGCTGCGGGCCACCGCGTCGACGACGACGAGCGCGGGCTCGGACCCGAGCTCGTCCACCAGCAGCCGGGCCCCCTCCACCGGACCGCTCGGCGCGACGGTGCGGCTCAGGAGCTGGGAGAGCACGCCGTGCTCCACCGAGGTCTCCCAGGCGACGGCCGTGGCCCACAGGGTGCGGCCGGAGTGCTCGGCGGCGACGCGACGTACGAGCGAGGTGAGCCCCACGCCTCGGGGCCCGGTCACGAGCGCGAGCCCGGGCCCGCGCTCCCCCGCCTGCAGCAGTCGTTGCCGCAGGTCGGAGAGCTCGGCCTCGCGAGCGATGAGCACGGGGGCGGTCGCAGTCACCTCGACACGGTAGACCCGGACAGCTCGGGTGCCTCCGGGGCAGCGCACCGGGCTGGGTGCCTCCTGGTGGCGGCTGCGCGGCACCGTCCAGGTGACCAGCGCGCCGACGACCGAGACGGCGGCGAAGAGCCGGAACGCCGTGCCGCCGCCGACGCCGACGCCCACGAGGACGCCGCCGAGGATCGGCCCGACGATGCCACCGAGGCGGCCGAAGCCCGCACACCAGGCGACGCCGGCGGCGCGTGCGGTGGTCGGGTAGTAGTTGGAGACCAGGCCGTAGATCAGCACCTGGGTGCCGATCGTGCCCACCCCGGCCAGGGCCACCGCGACGAAGAGCAGCCCGGCCGGCAGGTTGAGCGGGAGCAGCAGGAGCGAGCAGGCCGCGAGCACGAACGTCCCGGCGACGACGCGCTGGGCGCCGACCCGGTCGGCGACGTACGACGCGGCCCCACCGCCGAGGATGGCCCCGAGGTTGAGGATCAGCAGGAACGCCAGCGAGTACTGCTTGCCGTAGCCCTGGTCACCCATGATCTGCGGGAGCCAGGTGTTGAGGCCGTAGGTCAGCAGCAGCCCGGCGAAGCTCATCATCCCGAGCAGGAACGTCGGCAGCGCGAGACCGCGCGTGGCCAGCGCCGGGAAGCCGACCTTGGCGGGCGCCGCGGGCTCGGGCGCGGGCACGGGCAGTCCGGTGCGTGCGGACACCCGCTCCGCCTCCGCCAGGCGACCTCGGGCCACGAGCCACTTCGGCGACTCGGGCAGGTGACGGAGGGCCAGCGGCAGCAGCAGGACGATCGGCAGTGCACCGACCAGGAAGAGACCACGCCACCCGATGGAGTCCGCGAACCCGATCGCCACCAGGGCGGCGAGGACGCCGCCGGCTGGGACGCCGCTGTAGACGATCGCGTTGTAGCGGTTGCGTTGCCCGGCGGGGGCGAACTCCGCGACGAGCGCGCCGACGGTGGCGACCAGGGCCCCGATGCCGATGCCGGTGAGGAACCGGAAGAGGCCGAAGGTCTGCACGCTGCTCGTGGTCGCCGTGATGGCCATGCCGACCGAGAACCAGGCGAGGTTGACCAGCATCACCTTCCGCCGTCCGACGCGGTCACCCACGGCACCGGCCGTGAGCGCACCCACGAGCACGCCGAGCAGCGCATAGCTGCCGAGCCGTCCGGCCTGCGCGGGAGACAGCGCGCCGAGCTGGGTCGGGTCCCCCAGCAGGGTCGGGACGATGGTGCCGTAGACGACGAGGTCGTAGCCGTCGAAGACCATGGCGGCCGTGGACAGGGCGACGACCCAGAAGACGCTGCGACGACGGCGGCGTTCCAGGGCAGGGTCGAGCTCGGGCATGACGGACTCCGATACGAGAGAGGAGAGGTGGTGCAGGCGGACGGGAACGTCAGCCCAGGTCACCGCCGGCGACGGGAAGGACCGTGCCGGTGATGTAGGACGCCTCGGCGGAGGCGAGGAAGGTGATCGCGGCGGCCTGCTCGTCGAGCGTGCCGTAGCGCTTCATCAGGGAGGACTCGACCGTCTGGTCGACGATGGACTGGTACCAGTCCCGCTCCTGGTCGGAGTCGGCGCCCGGCCCCCGAGGGATGCGCCGCGGCGGCGCCTCGGTGCCGCCGGGCGCGGTGGCGACGACGCGGACGCCGTGCGGTGCGGCCTCGAGCGCGAGCGCCGAGGTGATCGCGTTGACCCCGCCCTTGGCGGCCGCGTACGGGACCCGGTGGACGCCGCGGGTGGCGACCGACGAGACGTTGAGGATGGTGCCGTGGCCCTGGGCCACGAGGTGCGGCAGCACGGCCCGGCTGCACCACAGCGTCGGCCACAAGGACCGGTTGATCTCCGCCTGGATCTGCTCGGGCGGGTACTCGTGGAAGGGCTTGGCCCAGATCGTGCCGCCCACGGTGTGGATGGCCACGTCGATCCGTCCGAACGCGGCGATCGCGGCGTCGACGACGGCCTCCGCCCCGGCCCAGGTCTCGAGGTCGGCGACCACGGCTGCGCTCTGCCCACCGTCGGCCCGCAGGTCCTCGGCGAGCTCGTCGACGAGCTCGGAGCGGTCGGCCAGGACGACCAGGCCGCCCTCGGCGCTGACCCGTCGGGCCACGCGCTCCCCGATCCCCTGGGCCGCCCCGGTGACCACCACGACCTGGCCGGCGTAGCGGCCGGGGGTGACGAAGCCGGGCCGCTCCTGCCGGGTCGCGTCCCGCATCGCGCGGCGCATGGTCAGCTTGGAGCGGTCGGCGTGGGCGCTGATCAGGGCCCGCGCGGTCTCGCGCTCGCCCTGCTCGAAGGCGGTGACGATGTCGAGGTGGTCCTGGGCGCACAACGGGTGGCACCACGTCGCGTTGCGCAGCACCGTCTCCATCTGCCCCTTCACCCCGAGGGCCTGGTAGGCGTGCAGCAGGTGCTCGTTGCCGGTGAGCGTGAAGAGGTAGTCGTGGAAGGCCGCGTTGGCCTCGGTGTACGCCGCCGCGTCGGTGAAACGGCTGCCGTCGACGTAGGGCACCGTCGACTCGGCGAGCAGGCGGTATCCCGCCAGCTGCCGTGAGCCCAGGCGACCCAGCACCAGGTCGACCGCGCCGAGCTCGAGCGCCTCGCGGGCCTCGAAGATGGCGTCGGACTCCTGGACCGGCGGGTGCTCCTCGCCGATCTCGTACGTCGGCGCGTCGGTGATGGGCGTCGGCTCGACGTCCGCGGACGGCGCCGGCGCAGGCGTGCCCGGGCCGACGTCGGCAGCCGGGAAGGTCTCCTGGCCTGCGATGTGCCGCGCCGCGCTCGGCAGCAGGGCACCGTCGTCGGGGTCGAGGGTGCGGCCCCCCTCGGACGAGCCGCCCGAGAAGACCTGCTGTCGGGCCACCCCGCGCAGGGTCGTGTCCGCGGAGGCCGCAGGTGCACCCACTCCAGCGGGCTCCAGGTCCCGGACCGGGAAGACCTCCTGCCGGCCATGGCTCCTGGTGGCGAGCTCCAGCAGCGGCTCCACCTCGTGGAGCAGGCTCACGGGCAGCCCGTCGTCGGCGTCGGGCTCGCTGTCGACGGTCTCGGCCTCGACCGCGGGTGCGGTGCCGGTGAGCGCGAACTTCTCGTAGTAGAAGCCGGTGGGCTCGACGTCGGCGGACGCGAAGTGCTGACGTACCGACTCCACCATCGCCGGCGGTCCGCAGAGGTAGACCGATGCCTCACCGTCGTGCAGGTGCTCGGGGCGCACCAGGGCCGTGACGTACCCGCGGTGGGCGGCGCTGCTGCCCGGGTCGGAGACGCAGTGGTCCCAGGTGAAGCCGGAGAGGTCCGCCGCGATCTCGCGCAGCGTCTCGAGCTCGACCAGGTCGTCGTCGGAGCTGACGCCGTGCACCAGGTGCACGGGTCGCTCGTTGCCGTCCGCGCGCAGCTTGCGCAGGATCGCCAGGATCGGGGCCAGGCCGGTGCCGCCGGAGAGCAGCAGCGCGGGTCGATCGGTCTCGCGCAGGAAGAAGCTGCCGTGCGGGCCGGTGAAGCTGACCGTGTCGCCGACCGAGGCCCGATCGGTCAGCCAGCTCGACATCACGCCGCCGGGGGTGAGCTTGACCAGGAAGGTCAGGGCCTCGTCCTCCGGACCGTTGCTGAACGAGTAGGAGCGGTGCTCCTCGGTGCCCGGGACCGCGATGTTGACGTACTGACCGGGCAGGAAGACCAGCTGGTCACGCTTGAGCGCCTCCAAGGTGAGCGACACGGTCGTGGGCGAGAGACGCTCGAGCCCGGTCACGGTGGCCTCGAACGTCGCGGCCTCGGTCTTGGCGATCGCGCTCGTGCTGGCGATCTGGAGCACCAGGTCCGTGCGCGGCTTCATGCTGCAGGGCAGCACGTAGCCCTGGTCGGACTCCTCGGCGGTGCAGCGCGTCGTCGATGTAGGTGCCGCCGTCGTAGTCGCCGGACTCGCAGAGCGCCTTGCAGGTCCCGCAGGCCCCGTCGCGGCAGTCCAGCGGGATGTTGATCCGGGCCCGGTACGACGCGTCGGCCACGGTCTGGTCGGGCTCGCAGCGGATGAAGCGGGTGACGCCGTCCTCGAAGGCGAGGGCAACCTGGTGGCTCATGGCGATCGCCCCCGCTCAGAAGTGGTAGACGTCGACGACGTGGTGGATGTAGTCGTTCTTCAGCACCACGGTCTTGCGACGGATGAGCGGGGTGGGCCCGGAGAAGTCCAGGGTCACGAACGTCGTCCCGTAGTAGGGGTCGATCGTCTTGTAGCGGAAGTACATCGTGTGCCAGTTGAACCGCACGTCGACCAGGTCGCCGCGACGCTCGATGACCTCGACGTTGCTGATGTTGTGGCTGGTGCGCGGCTCCGGCAGCGAGGTGGCGCTCGACCGCTCGGTGCGGATCCGGAAGACCCGGTCCTCCAGGCCTCCCTTGTTGCCGTAGTAGATGAGCGAGATGTCGCGCTGCGGGTCCTCGGTCAGCAGGTCGTCGTCGGTCCACGCGGGCATCCAGTAGACGACGTCGTCGGCGTAGCACTCGAGCCACTTCTCGAACTCGCGGTCGTCGAGGTGGCGGGCCTCGCGGTAGAGGAACTGCTCGATCGCGTTCTGCGTGATCAGCGTGCGTCGGCGTGGTGTCGCGTGGCAGCGCTCGTGCGGGTCTCCTGGGTGGTGCTCATGCCTGCTCCTCCTTCGCGAGCGCCGCCCGCATCGTGTCGAGCCAGTAGCCGTGCTGCACGGGGTAGAGGCCCTCGTCCTCGTTGCGCAGCCCGGCGGAGATCACGCCGGGCATGTCCAGGGTCAGCGCGACCTCGTCGGGTCCGGACAGCCAGTGCTCGGCGCCGCGGCTCATGTCGTTCCACGGGGCGGCGGTGGCCTGGAACGTCAGCTGGCAGGAGCGGAACTCCTCCAGGTCGTCAGGCGTGGCCATCCCCGAGGCGTTGAAGAAGTCCTCGTACTGCCGGATCCGCCAGGCGCGGGCCTCGTCGCTCTCGCCCTTGGGTGCGATGCAGTAGATCGTGACCTCGGTCTTGTCCGGCGAGATCGGCCGGAAGTGCCGGATCTGGGTGGAGAACTGGTCCATCAGGTAGACGTTCGGGTAGAGGCACAGGTTGCGGCTGCCCTTGACCATGAACTCGCCCTTGGCGTCGCCGTACTTCTCCTTGAGCTCCTCCATCCGGTCCCACAGCGGACGGTCGGCGGGGTTGCCGGCCCAGGTCCACAGGCAGAGGTGACCGTTGGGGTAGGACCAGTAGCCGCCGCCGGACTTGCCCCAGCTGCCGGCGTCGAGGGTCTTGGTCTCGTTGGCGGACTCACCGGTGCCGCGGCGCGACGTGGTGGCGGCGTAGTTCCAGTGGGTCGCGGTCACGTGGTAGCCGTCGGCGCCGTTCTCCGCCTGCACCTTCCAGTTGCCGTCGTAGGTGTAGGTCGAGCTGCCCCGCAGCACCTCGAGGCCCTCGGGCGACTGGTCGACCAGCATGTCGATCACCTTGGTGGTGTCGCCGAGGTGCTCCTCGATCGGTACGACGTCGGGGTTGATGCTGCCGAAGAGGAAGCCGCGGTAGTTGCCGAAGGCGCCCACCTTGGTCAGGTTGTGCGAGCCGTCCTGGTCGAAGGTGCTCGGGTAGCCGGCCCCGTCGGGGTCCTTGACCTTGAGCAGGGTGCCGTCGTTGCGGAAGGTCCAGCCGTGGAAGGGGCAGGTCAGGGTGGGCCGGTTGTCGGTCTTGCGGCGGCACAGCATGGCGCCGCGGTGGGCGCACGCGTTGATCAGCAGGTGCAGCTCGCCCTTGCTGTCGCGGGTGATGACGACCGGCTGCCGCCCGATGTTGGTGGTGAAGTAGTCGCCGTTCTCCGGCACCTGCGACTCGTGCGCGAGGTAGATCCAGTTGCCCTCGAAGATGTGCTTCATCTCCAGCTCGAAGATGTCCTCGTCGGTGAAGATCTGCCGGTTGGCCCGGTAGACACCGGCCTCGGCGTCGTCCACGACGGCGTCGGCGAGCACGGACTGCACGCGGGCTGATCGTGCGGCGAGCGTCTCGGTCATGGTTCCTCCAGGGCGGTGCGGGTGGTGGTTCCCCGAACCCTGGCATCGCGTGGCGCCGGTCACACGGGAGGAATGCCTAGGACTGACCCAGGGGGGTCATCGACCGGTCCGGGCCCGCCGTGGAGCGGCGCTCACACGTGGGAGACAGCCCCCGGTGTGCCCGTCGGGCAGGACACCTCACCGCGCAGCCGCCTGCGTAGCGCCCAGGCGAGCAGGCCGATGGCGAGCACCTGCAGCAGCGGCTGCACCGGCTCGAACCAGGTGAGGGCGCCGGCACTCCCGAGCGCGAGCAGCACCAGCTTGTTGCAGACCGGGCAACCCACGGCGAAGTAGGTCAGGGCCGCACCGACCCAACCACCGCGGCGGGTCGCGGGCACGTCCGGCTGCTCCGACTCGTCCGTCTGGCCAGGGCGGCCGGGCAGGGCGACGTACGTCGCGACGAGCAGGCCGCCCAGCACCGAGGAGACCAGCAGCCCGGGCCAGGCCCACCAGGTCGGCGGCACCTCCCGGCCGAAGACCGGGGTGTCGATGAGGTCGGTCGGCACGGCCACGACCAGGACGAACGCCGTCGCGGCACCCAGGGCCACCAGCCAACGTCGCCGCGGCCACGAGGTGACCCCTCGCCACGCCGGTACTCGAGGTCGCTGCACTGAATCCACCACTCCTCCAATGATCTTTGGAAGAGGGTAGCCGGCCCGGGTATCGCGTTCCGGGAGCGGGTCTCCGCGCTGACCGGTGGCTGCGCGCCGTCAGTCGGCGGTGAGGAACACACGCAGGATCGAGACGAACGCCTCGGGCTGCTCGGAGTGCACCCAGTGGCCGGCGCCCTTGACGGTCACCAGGCGGGTCTGGGGGAAGAGCTCGCGCATCGTGTCGGCGTGGGCGGGCTGCACGTAGTCGGAGTGCTGGCCGGCGACCCACAGCACCGGCCGGTCGAACGAGCCGCTCAGCTCCGGGAAGCCGGCGATCGACGGCAGCTCCGACCGCAGGAGGTCGAGGTTCGCCTGCCAGCTGAACCCGTCCTTCCCGCTGCGCAGGTTCTGCAGCAGGAAGCCCCGCACCCGCGCGTCGCCGATCTGCTCGGCGAGCGCGGCGTCGGCGTCGGCACGCCGCTCGAGGCTCTCGAGGTCGAGGCCGGCGAGGCTGTCGAGCAGGTGCCGGAACTCCCCCTCCCCACCGCTGGCCACGGGTGCGATGTCGACGACCACGAGGCGGTCGACGAGGTCGGGGTGGCGCAGCGCGAGCAGCATCGCGACCTTGCCGCCCATCGAGTGTCCGACGAGGTGGACCGGCCCCTCCTCGAGGTAGCGGTCGCGCACGAGCGACGCGACGGCGTCCGCCACCACCTCGTAGTCGGTGGTGTCCAACCATGCCGACCGACCGTGGTTGGGCAGGTCGACCAGGACCGAGCGCAGGTCGGGCGTGAGCGCCTTCGCGATCTGGGTGAAGTTGCGGCCCTGCCCGAACAGGCCGTGCAGGAACACCACCCGCGGTCCGGCGTCACCGACCTCGGTCGTGTGCAGCGACGGCGACGGCGACGTACGGGGGCTCACGCCCTCACCCTAGTGAGCCCGACGGACCCCAGACCTGCGGTGGGTGTCAGCCGATGCGGTGGGCGTCCGGTCGCACAGCGGCAGTCGACTGGTCGGCCGGCTTCCACTCCCACGAGATCTCCTGGGTGCGTCCGTCATCGCTGAAGGTGTACGTCGCCCGCTCGTGCTCGCCCGACAGGGTCCAGGTGGGGCCGTCGACGGTCATCGTGCAGTCGCGGGCGAAGCCGTGGTTCTCGATGGTGCGTGCGAAGTAGCGTCCCGCCTCCGCGTCCCAGCCCATCAGGCTCACCTGCACCACGAAGAGCTGGCCCGAGCGGGTGGTGACCAGAGCAGGCTGCCGTACTCATCGGTTCTACTGGTGCGGGCGCCGGACGTCTGGCCCCGAGGACGGAAGGACGACGATGAAGGTGGACCACAAGAAGTCGCTCGACTCCTACCGGGCCAAGCCCGGTGAGTTCCGCCTCCTGGAGGTCCCGCCGCGGCAATACCTGATGGTCGACGGTCGTGGCGACCCGAACACGGCCGCTGAGTACGCCGACGCGATCGCCGCCCTCTACCCGGTCGCCTACACGATCAAGTTCGCGAGCAAGCGAGAGCTGGGCCGCGACTACGTGGTCCCGCCGCTCGAGGCGCTGTGGTGGGCGCCGGACATGGCGGCGTTCACCAGCGCCAGGGACAAGTCACGGTGGGAGTGGACCGCGATGATCCTGGTTCCCGACTGGATCACCTCCGACGTCGTCTCCGCCGCCCTTGCGTCAGCGGCCGCGAAGGTCCCGCCGGCCAGCCTCGACAAGGTCCGCCTGGAGCGGCTCGACGAGGGTCGGTGCGTGCAGACCCTGCACGTCGGACCGTACGACGACGAGGCCGGCGTCCTCGCTGAGCTGCACCACGACGTCATCCCGAGCGCGGGGCTGCGGATGACCGGCAAGCACCACGAGATCTACCTCAACGACGCCCGACGGGTCGAGCCGTCGAAGCTGCGCACGATCCTCCGGCAGCCGGTGACCGAGGCGTAGCACGCTCGGTCCCGAGCCACGATCGGGCGCGACCGCCTCACACCCCCCACAGGGCCGCGACGTGGCGGGCATCGGTGCCGCAGCAGCCGCCGACGATCGCGAGCTGGGGCAGCTTGGCGCGCAGGGTGTCGTACGACGACGTGAGCAGTCCGAGGTCGCCGGGGTCGAGCTCCTCGGCCTCGTCGAGCGCGGCGTGGCTGAGCGTGGAGGCATTCGGGTTCACCTGCACGATCCGGCTCAGCCACTCGCCCTCGTCCAGGCCCGTCACGATGTGGGTCGGGTGCGCACAGTTCACGATCACCCCGTCCGGGGCCTCCTCGGCGTCGAGCCGAGCGACGGCCTCGCGCAGGGTCGTGCCGTCGGGCAGCCGGCCGTCGAGCTCCACGGTGAACCCGACCAGGACGGGCAGCCCGACGCTGCGGGCGGCGCGGGCGACGCCGATGCCCTCCTCGACGGTGGTCATCGTGTACGCCCCGACCACGTCCACGCCGGCGTCTGCGAACGCCTCGACCTGCGGCAGGTGGAACTCGGCGGCCTGGTCGGGGTTCGGCGTCCTCTCGGAGACGTAGCCGTCACCCTGGGGCCCGACCGCGCCGATGATGCGGACGTCTTCGAGGTCGTCGTAGGAGGCGCGCAGGTCCTGCAGCAGGGCCACCGCTGCGCGGTTGACGCGATCCAGCGCGGCCTGGTCGTAGCCGAGCATCGCACCCCAGTCCCGGCTCGCTCGCCACGTCGGCGACTCCCACGTGAGGCCGGCCCCGGCTCGGCGGGCGATGGCTGCGTACTGGTCGTAGTAGGCACGCAGGTGGGCGCGCCCGGCCTCGTCCTCGACCAAGGGGAACGACGCGAACTCCGGCAGGTCGACGCCGCGGCTGAAGATCAGGTCGGTCTCCAGGCCGCCGTCGCTGACGTAGCGACCTGACTGCCAGAAGTGATGGTCGCTCATGGTGGGTTCCTTCTCTCGTACCAGACTGTTCGGTCTGTTTGTAGCAGACTGATCGGTCTGGTACAACCTCCTTATGCCGAAGGACGGGTCCATCAACCGCGAGCGGATCCTCGACGCGGCGCAACACCTGGTGATCGAGAACGGCTTCGCGGCCACCTCGCTCACCCAGGTCCTCGACCGGGTGGGCACGTCCAAGGGCGCGTTCTTCCACCACTTCGACTCCAAGCTCGACCTCGGCCGCGCGCTGACCGAGCGCTACGTCGCCGCCGACATCGCCCAGCTGCGGGCGGCGCTGGAGGCGACCGCCGACGTCGACGATCCGGCCGAGCGGGTCGTGGCGTTCGTGCAGTGGTTCGAGGACACCGCCGACGAGCTCATGTCCACGCAGTCCAGCTGTCTCTACGTCGCGGTCCTCACCGAGCAGCAGCTGATCTCCCAGGGCACGGCCGACCTGATCGCCCACGCGGTCGAGGTCTGGCGCGAGGCGGTCGTCCGACTCCTCGACGCCGCGACTCGGGGCCGCGACCTCGACCTCGGCGACGTCGACGCCCTCGCCGACCATGTGTTCGTCACCTTCGAGGGCGCGTTCTTGCTCTCCCGCTCGACCGGCAAGCCCGAGCACATGCGCGCCCAGCTCGGCGTGCTCCGACGGCTGCTCGCGGCGGCGCTGGGGCTACCCCCGGCGGCCTGACTGGGTCGCTCCCCGGGCGGACCCTAGGAGGCAGCCCCCGGGGAGCCACCCTCTCGCTGACCCGCCCGCGACCCCCACGGCGCCCGCTCGAGCGCAGCCACGGCGGCGTCCGCGACCCGGTCGACAGAAGGGGTCACGTCGACGACGGCCCCCTGCTCGTCGTCCTCGAGCGGCTCGAGCGTCTCCAGCTGGGAGGTGAGCAACGACGTCGGCATGAAGTGCTTGGTGCGCTGCTCCATCCGGCCGGCGAGGACGTCCACCTGCGCGTGGAGGTGGACGAAGAACATCCGCCCGTCCGGCACGCCGGAGCGGAGCACGTCGCGATAGCTGCGCTTCAGCGCCGAGCACGTCAGCACGAGCGAGTGCCCCGCCTCGAGGCGTTGTCGCGCCAGGTCGGCGAGCGTCTCCAGCCATGGCCAGCGGTCCTCGTCCGTCAACGGGATGCCCTCCCGCATCGTGGCGATGTTGCGGTCGGGATGGTGCTCGTCGCCCTCGACGAAGTCGAGGTCGAGACGCTCGGCGAGCACGGCCGCGACCGACGACTTCCCGGTGCCGGAGACCCCCATGACGACCACCACCGACGGTGTGGTGCTCACGCGACGACTCCGGCCGTCATCCCACGGTCCACACCAGAGCAGAGAGCGCGAACGCCGAGAGCCCCAGCGTCGTCTCCATGACGGTCCAGGTCTTCAGCGTCGTCGTCTCGTCCATCTCGAAGAAGCGGCTGACCAGCCAGAAGCCCGAGTCGTTGACGTGCGAGAGCACGGTGGCGCCGGCAGCGATCGCGATCACGAGGGCCGCGATGCGGATGTCGCCGTAGTCGGCGGCGAGCACCTGCGCGGAGATCAGGCCCGCGGTGGTCGTCAACGACACCGTGGCCGAGCCCTGCGCCACCCGCAGGAGAGTGGCGATGACGAACGCCTGAAGGAGGATCGGCAGGCCGAGGTCGGACAGCGATGAGGTCAGCGACTCCCCGATCCCGCTGGTGCGCAGCACGCCACCGAACATGCCGCCCGCACCGGTGATCAGGATGATCGAGCAGATCGGCGCGAGCGACTGGTCCAGCAGCGTCGAGGTCTCCTCGAGCGTGCGGCCGCCGCGGGTGCCGAGCAGCCCGATCGCCACGAGCAACGTGATGAGCAGCGCGATCGGGGTGTTGCCCAGCAGCTGGAGCGTCGTCACCCAGGTGGCGTCGGCCTCGACGGTGCCGGCCGAGACCAGCGTGGAGACCACCGTGTTGCCCGCGATCAGCACCAGCGGCAGGAGCAGCAGACCGAGGACCAGCCCGAACGACGGCGCAGCGACGCTCACCTCGGCGCGGCGCCGAGTCTCCGGCGCGTCGGTGACCGTCGTTCCGGCCGACGGGGCGGTGGTGCCGCCGGCGCCGGAGACCGGGCCGAAGATCAGCTCAGGCACGTCGACGTGGACGCGACGCCCCAGGAGCCGCGAGAGCAGGTAGACGCCGACGTACCAGGACACGACGGCGACGGGCAGGTTGATGAGCAGGATCGTGCCGATGTCACCCTCGAGGAACTCGGCGGCCGCGACCGGTCCGGGGTGCGGCGGCACGAGGGCGTGCATCGCCGCGAAGGCCCCGGCGGCCGGCAGCGCGTAGTAGAGCACCGAGCCGCCGAACCGGCGGGCGACGGTGATGATGATGGGGAGGAAGACCACCAGGCCCGCGTCGAAGAAGATCGGGAAGCCGAAGAGCAGCGCCGCCACGCCGAGCGCGAACGGCGCGCGCTTCTCCCCGAACCGGCTGATCAGGGTGTCGGCCAGCACCTGGGCTCCCCCGGTCACCTCGAGGAGTCGGCCGAGCATCACCCCGAAGCCCACCAGGAGGGCCACCGACCCGAGGGTGCTCCCGAAGCCCGAGAGCAGTGCGGTGGGTACGTCGACCAGCGGGATGCCGGCGGCCACGGCAGTCACCACGCTGACCAGCACCAGCGCGATGAAGGCGTGCAGCCGCACGCGGATGATGAGGAACAGCAGCAGGGCGACCGCGACTGCCGCGATGATCAGCAGCGTCGTCGTGCCGTGCACGGGGGTGATGGGGTCCACGAGTCCTCCAGGTTCCGAGACAGGGGGTCACCAGATGACCGGCGACTCCCCAGGATGCCTGGCCGGTCCGACGTTGGCCAGCACCACCGCCGGCGGCGTCTGACGGCGTCTGGCGGCGTACCCGTGGCACTCGCGTCGCGCCGATGCGGCATGCTCGGTGCGATGAGTCTGGACCCCGACGACCCCAGTCCCGCGCCGGGCCGTACGGCGTTCGTCCTCTCGGGCGGCGGCAGCCTCGGCGCCGTCCAGGTCGGCATGCTCCAGGCGCTGGCGGCGGCCGACATCCAGCCCGACGTCCTGATCGGCACCTCGGCCGGTGGGATCAACGCCGCCTGGGTCGGCGCCCGAGGCATGTCCCCGGAATCCCTCGCGGAGCTGGCCCGGGCGTGGACCGAGCTGCGTCGTCGCGACGTCTTCCCGATCCGGCCGCTGCAGGTCCTGGCCGGTCTGACCGGGCGGAGGAACAGCCTCTTCTCCGGCGAGCCCCTCGGCGACCTGGTCGCGGAGAGGGCAGGGATCCAGGACCTCAGCGAGGCCACGATCCCGGTGCACCTGCTGGCCACCGACCTGTTCAGCGGGATCGACGTACTGCTGTCGTCAGGGTCGGTCCGCGACGCGGCCCGGGCCACGGCTGCGATCCCGGGGATCCTGCCGCCGGTGCTGATCGAGGGCCAGTGGCTGGTGGACGGCGCCATCGCCACCCGGGCCGGCGTCTCCCACGCCGTCGAGCTGGGCGCGACCCGCGTCATCGTCCTCCCCGCCGGCGTGCCGTGCGCCATCGACCGCCCGCCGCGCTCCGCGATCGGGGTGGCCCTGCACGCGCTGTCGTTGCTGATCGAGCAGCAGCTCCTGATCGAGGTGGCGCTACGCGTCGAGGGAGTCACGATCGGGCTGCTGCCTCCCCTGTGCCCGCTGACGGTCTCGCCGGCCGACTTCGGGCACGCGGCGGAGCTGATCGAGCGTGGCCGCACCGACAGCACGGCCTGGATCGACGCCGGCGGGCTGGAGCGCGAGGACCCGAGCCGGTTCCTCGCGCTGCACCGCCACTGACGGGGCCAACGATCGGGGCCGGCGCTCGGCCTGGGTCACGGCACGGCCGGGGCCACGACACCTGCGGCCACGAGCCCCTGGAAGCCGTCCTCGAGGTCGGTCGCCCGCACCAGCCCCAGCGACTGCAGCGACGCGGCGGCCAAGGTCGAGCTGTAGCCCTCGTTGCACACCACGATGACGCGGCTCTGCGGCGTCACCTGCGGCAGGCGGTCGGGCGACGTCGGGTCCAGCCTCCACTCCAGGACGTTGCGGTCGACCACGACCGACCCCGGCAGCTCGCCGTCGCGGCGGCGCTGCTCCAGCGGCCGGGTGTCGATGACCAGCGCGCCACGCGCCATCTCGTCGAGGAGGTCGCCGGGCAGGACCCGCTCGTAGCGCGTCCGCAGGGCAGCGATCTGCCCGGCCACTGCGCTCTGGCCCACCACCGTGCTCACAACCGTCTCCCGTGTGGGCAGCCAGTCGAGAGCGGCGGGGTGCGGCTTGCGCTCGCTGTCCTGAGCCGAGGATAGGCCCGGCCGACGCTCGTCAGCAGTGATCGGCCCGATCAGCGGTCAGGGACATCCTTCTCCACGCCGCGGCGCACCCCCGGATCGCTCCGGGGGCCGCCGCGAACGGACGTCAGGCTGTCGCGGGCCTCAGTATCCGGTCACGTCGAGCAGGCGCTCCTTGGTGGAGTCACCGTCGTCGGCGTTGTTCCAGTCCAGCGTGCCGGAGCCCTGCAGCGCGCTCTTGACCGCGGCCGGGGTGGCCGTGGGGTGCGTCGCCTTGTAGAGCGCGGCGCCGCCGGCGACGTGCGGGCTGGCCATCGAGGTGCCGCTGATCGTGTTGTAGCCGCCGAGCATCCAGGTCGAGGTGATGCACACGCCCGGCGCGATCAGGTCGACGTCGGCACCGAAGTTGGAGAAGCTGGCGAACGTGTCGTCCACGTCGGCACGGCAGGTGGACGGCGCGCCGCCGCCGGGCAGGCCGTTGAAGTCGGCCAGGGCGCTGACGGTGATCACCTCGTCGTACGCGGCGGGGGTGAAGTTCTTCGCGTCCTCCGAGTCGTTGCCCGCCGCCACCACGTAGGTGATGCCCGCGTCCACCGAGCGGCAGATCGCCGCGTGCATGGCGTCGTCGTTGCTCGCGCCGCAGTTCTGGTCGTCGGTCCCGGCACCGCCGAGGCTCATGTTGGCCACCTCGATCTTCGAGGCGTTGGCGGTGACGTAGTCGATGCCGCAGATCACGTCGGAGTTCAGCCCGGTGCCCGCGTCGGTGAGCACCTTGACCGGCCAGATCCGCGCGCCGGGCGCCATCCCGACCACGCCGGCGCCGTTGTCGATGGCGCCGACCGTGCCGGACACGTGGGTGCCGTGGCCGTGCAGGTCGTTGGCGCTGACCGCGCCGATCGAGCAGTTCTTCGCACCGGCCCGGTAGATGTTGAGGTCGGGGTGGGTGAGGTCGGCGCCGGTGTCGATGACCGCGACGTCGACGTCGACCCGCTCGTCGGCGCCGTTGATCTTCGCCGTGGGGCTGGCGTCGGCGTTGGACCGGTTGATGCCGGTCGGGGTCGGCTGTGCGTCGATGCTGACCGCCTTGTCCCGCTGCACCCAGCGCACACCGGGGAGCGCCTCCAGCGCGGCCGCCGCGGCCGGCGTCAGCGTGGCCGAGTAGCCCTGGAGAGCCGAGGTGTAGACGTGACCGACGTCGAAGCCGAGGCGCCGGGACTGGGCCTCGGCGACGGTGCGGGCGTCGGCCGCGTCGTCGAGGACCACGATGTACGGCGCTGGAGTCGCGGCCGCGGGTCGCTGGTGCTGCGGAGGCCGAGAGTGCGGTCGTGGCCAGGGTGGCCGCGCCGAGGGACAGGACGGTGGAGGCCGACAGAGCAGCCAGGGTGAGAGAGTCGCATGAGTTCCTTGGGTTCCCGAGATGGCGCCGCGATAGCGGCCTGGCGACCCCGAGCAGGGGTCGATCAGTCCACCTGCCCCCTCATGACGACGGCAAACCTCCCTCGTCCGACGAATTTCTACGCGGTCGCCACCGACCAGCTGAGTGCGGTCCTCCGGACGAGTGAGCGCCAGTGCCGCTGCCACGGAGGACGGCGGGTTGACCGGGCCGCCCATCCCCGCGATACTTAGTTGAACACTCAATCACATCGAAAGGTCGCCGTGACCATCGCCGCCGTCCGCCTCAACCACGCCGTCCTCTTCGTGGCCGACCTGGAGCGCAGCCTCGCCTTCTACCAGCAGGCCTTCGCCATGACCGTGGTCGCGCGCGAGCCCCGCGCCAGCGCTGCCTTCCTGCGCCTCCCCCGGTCGGGCAACCACCACGACCTCGGCCTGTTCGGCGTGGGCGCCCAGCCGCCCCGCCCGCGTGGCTCGCTCGGGCTCTACCACCTGGCCTGGCAGGTCGACACCGTCGACGAGCTCGAGGACGCCCGCCACACCCTCGCCGAACTCGACGCCCTCACCGGCGAGTCCAGCCACGGCGCCACCAAGAGCGTCTACGGTCGCGACCCCGACGGCAACGAGTTCGAGGTGATGTGGATGCTGCCCAAGGCTGCCTGGGGCGACTTCGCCGACTCCGCGCCCATCGACCACCTCGACCTGCCCGGCGAGGTGCGTCGCTGGGGCGGGGTCCGCACGGCCGCCGAGCTCGTGCCGGTGCAGAACTGACGGCGCCTCCCGCGCTGCCTCAGTCTCGGCTGGGCGACCTTCACCCGTCCCAGCCCTCGGGCACCCGTTGACGCGCTCAGCGCGGCGCCCCTAGGTTGCACCCGCGCATCCCGGCGCCCGAGAGGAAGTCCCCCACCGTGCCTCAGCGCCTTCTGGTCAGTGTCCTGACCGCCGCCATCCTGTCGCTCATGATCGTCTCCCCCGCCTCAGCGGCAACCGAGCAGTACGGATGCACCTTCACCGTGCCGAAGCCGACCATCACGAACGGCAAGGCCGGCTTCACGATCCGGATGTCCTGCCCCAACTCCCCTCGGGGCACCTTTCGCAACCGGCAGATGGTGGTCGACCTCATGGGCGACGACGTGAGCCGCGACGACGTCATCAAGTGGAGCGTCAAGAACACCTGGACGAACCGGTCCTACACCTGGACCTACGCCGGCTGGCCGTGCAACGAGGACAGCGGGACGGACGAGATCTACCTGCGCATCCACGTCGAGGCGGACCAGTACGGCGCTTTCGGTGGTTGGAAGAAGGGGTCGTGGATCAACGGCCCGGCCACCTCGGGCACCTGCAGCTGACGGCGCTCCGACCACGAGTCGAGGCACACCTTGATCGCGGGGTGCCCGGCACCCAGGACGTCGTCGACGAGGTCGAGGTGGGCCACCGAGTCGACCATCAGCGTCACCCGGCTGCGCAGCGCCTCCTCGGCGGCGAGTCGGCGCAGCCCCGCCCGGTGGGTCGTCGGGTAACCGATCAGGACGTCGTCCCCGACGGCGCCGCCGCCCTCGGCCAGCCAGAGCGCCTCGGGCAGGGTGAACGCCAGCGTGCCGGCGTACCCCTCACGTACGGCGGCCCGCGCGAGCAGCGCGCGCACCCGCAGCGACTTGCTGGCCAGCCGGATCGTCGCGCGCCCCGCCGCGCGGCGGGTCAGCTCGGCGGCGTTGGCGTCGAACGCGTCCAGGTCCAACACGGCGTACGGCGGCTCGAGCTCGGCCGTCGCGCGGGCCAGGGCGTCGAGGCGGTCGGTCACGGCAGCAGTCTGCCCGTAGCGCGCGCGGCTCGATGGGCTGACCACCGAGCGGCCCGTCTGCTCGGGGGCGCGAACCCTTGACGCCCCTCCACTCATTCCATACATTCATACATCACTTGTCTGTATGTATGAATGGAGTGCGCGATGACGCTGGGCCGATCTGCTGTCGTTCTCGGTGGGAGCGTGGCCGGCCTGTGCGCTGCGGGCGCCCTGGCCGAGCACTTCGACCACGTGACCATCCTCGAGCGCGACGTCCTGCCCGCCGACGCCCAGCACCGGCGCGGGGTGCCGCAGAGCAAGCACCCGCACTTCCTGCTCAACGCGGGTCGCCGGTCGATGGGCGCCCTGTTCCCGGGCTTCGAGGACGACCTGATCGCCGCGGGCGGCCGGCTCCTGATGCCCTCGCTCGACGCGGCCTACCTGGAGGAGACCGGCTGGGCCTCCCGCAAGAGGTCGACGATGACGATGATCTACAGCTCGCGGATCCTGATCGAGCGGGTCCTGCGCGACCGGGTGCGGGCCCTCCCCCACGTGACGATCCGCGAGGGAGTCGCCGTCCAGGGCCTGGAGCACCGCGACGGCGGCATCACCGGCGTACGCCTGCAGGACGGCCAGGGCGCCCCGGAGCTGCTCGACACCGACCTGGTCGTCGACGCGATGGGGCGAGGCTCCTCGGTGGCGGACTGGCTCGAGGCGGCCGGCTGGCCGCAGGTGCCGGTGAAGACGCTGGACGCGAAGGTCACCTACGTGTCGCGCTGGTACGACCTGCCGCCGGAGAGCGAGCGCCCGGAGACGTGGTGGTGGCGCCACCTCGTGGTGATGCCGACCCAGGACGGCGACGACAGCCGGCCCGCGGAGCACTCCTTCCTCTCCAACTTCTTCCCCCTCGACGGCGACCGAGCGATCGCCTGCATGGGCTCGTGGGGGCTGGAGATGCCGCGCACGGTCGAGGACTTCTCGAGCTCGGCCGAGCGGTTGCGCACGCCGGTGTTCGCGGCGGCGATGAAGCAGAGCACCCCCACCTCCGAGGTGCACGTCACCCGCTCGACCGGTAACAAGTGGCGCCGCTACGACCGGCTCCCGACCCCGCCGGCCGGGCTGGTGTTCGTGGGTGACTCGATCTGCGCGTTCAACCCCTTCTACGGGCAGGGGATGAGCTCGGCTGCGCAGTCCGCCGTGCTGCTCGAGGCCGAGCTCGCGAAGGCGACCGCGCTCGACGGAGCGTTCGTCGCCGGCTTCCTGCGCGAGCAGGTCGACGCGCTGGACGTCCCGTGGAAGCTGGCCATGGCCAGGGACCAGGGCTTCGAGTGCGCCACCGGCACCGAGGTGCTGCCCGAGTGGCGGCGGCGCCTCGTGGCGGCGATGACCTGGCCGGTCTTCAACGTCATCACCGGCGCCGCGCGCGAGGACCAGGTGGTCGACGAGCACTTCGCGCGCGTCTTCAACCTCGAGGAGACCCTCGGGCAGATGTTCTCGAGTCCGAGGGTGCTGCTCGGCCTGGCACGACACCAGGTCAAGGCGGCTCTCGGCCGGACCAGCGTGCCCTACGGCTTCGACCCGTTGCTCGACCCACCCGGCACCGACTACTCCGACCACCCGTCGGCCGACCGGGTCGAGGTGACCGCGTGAGCGTCACCTGCGACGAGGCCGCAGAGGCGCTCACCCGCGACCTGGGCTTCAGCTGTCACGACGTCGACCCCGTCGTCTCCTTCCACAACCCCGCTGACCTTGCCAGCTGGACCATGCCGGTCCTGGAGCTGCTGGTGATCGGCGGCGCCGTCTTCGCGCTGGTCCACGCCGTACGTCGCCTGCGTCGGGAGTCGGACCCCACCAACCTGGCCCTGTGGTTCGCCTCGCTGGCCTACCTGGCGGTCACCGAGCCGCCGCTGTACTTCCCCGAGTGGTTCGGGCTCGACCAGGTCTACGGCTTCATCTTCGCCCACAACGAGTTCACCGTGCAGTTCATGTACGACCGGCTGCCGCTCTACATCGTGGCGTTCTACCCGGCGATCAGCGCCCTCGCCTACGAGGTCGTGCGCAGCCTCGGCATCTTCGCGCGCCGCGGCGCCCTCGCCGGCGCGGTCGCCGTGGCCTTCGTCGCCCAGATCTTCTACGAGATCTTCGACCACCTCGGCCCGCAGCTGCAGTGGTGGGCCTGGAACCCCGACAACATCCAGGTGAACCAGCCCATGCTGGCCTCGGTGCCGCTGAACAGCATGGTGCTGTTCGCCTCGGTCTCGATCGGCTTCCTGACCTACCTGGTGGTCCGCTGGGTCGGTCCGAGCGACCCCCCGCGGTCACGCCTGGCCCTCACCGGCCGGACCGTCGCAGCAGGCGCGCTCACGCCGCTGGGGATGCTCGTCGCCGGGATCCCCTCGAGCCTCTTCGGCGGGGACTCCCCCGACACCACCGCCCAGGCCTGGATCCTCGGCGCCGAGCTCGGCCTGGTGTGGGTCGCCGGAGCCTGGATCCTCGTCCGCGAGGCGAGGTCCGCGTCGGAGCGGCTGCCGCTGAACCGCTTCGTGGCGGTCTTCCCCGCGGCCTTCCTCCTGGTGCTCGCGATCCTCTGGCTCACGGCGCTGCCGCAGTACCTCGCTGCCCAGGACGGCGTCACCGAGGCCGGGACGCCCATCGGCAGCGGCGCCTACGTCCTGCTCTGCTTCCTGGCCGGAGCCGGCGTGCTTGCGCTGCTGTACCGCACGGGGGCCTCCGCGCCGGACCACCAGGACCCCCGGGTCCAGCACACCACCACGGCTCGGGCCTGACCTGTGGGGCACCACGGCTGGCAGGGCGACCCGCCCCGCACGGAGGAGCTCGCCCGCGAGCGCATCCTCGACGCAGCGACGCGGTGCATCGAGCGGATGGGGGTGCGCGGGACGACGCTGTCGCGCGTCGCCGAGGAGGTGGGAGTCACCCGGCAGACGGTCTACCGCTACTTCCCCAGCCTGGCCGACCTCCTCTACGCCGTGGCCGAGACCGGGGCGGCCGACTTCATCGATCGGATGCAGCGCCACCTGGCAACGGTGAGCACGCCGGTCGACGCCGTGACCGAGTCGATCGTGTTCGCCCTGCAGGAGCTGCCCCGCGACCCCCGGATCGGCCTGCTGCTCCAGGCCGACGACCAGACCCTGGTCGGCCGCGGCGTGACCACCTCGACGGCGTTCGACCTCGGAACGCGAGTGCTGCAGAGCACCCCCGTCGACTGGGAGGCCATCGGCGTCCGCGACGAGGACTTCGCCGGCCTCGCCGAGCTGACGATGCGCCTGATGGTCTCGTTCCTGCAGCACCCCTCGGTGCCACCCCGCTCACCCGACGAGCTGCGCACCTTCGTACGACGGTGGCTGCAGCCTGCCCTGGCGGTGACGACCGGTCCGACCGAGTAGGACTGCTGGTCAGCTCAGCGGGCAGCGGCCGAGCTCGCGGTCACGGTCGGACATCCGGCCGAGCGTCGCGTCACGGGGCGGGCGCCGTCCGTCCTCCACCCAGGCCACCATCCGCACGAACGCGCGACGGGCGCAGGGCAGCAGCGGTCGCACCCGGTCGCCGTACTCGGCGCGCAGGCCGTCGACGTGCGTGCCGCCTCGGATCCGGTAGTAGCGGTGCAGGTCGCCCGCGCCGCGCTCCGAGCGCGAGGCGCGGCGGTCGACCATGCGCGCGTAGACGTCGGAGTCGGTGCGGATGGGCAGCAGCGCGTCGTGGGTGCCGTGGACGGTGAGCATGGGCTTGCGGATCCTGCCGGTGAGGCCGACCCGGTCGAGCGCACGACGGGCGGTCGGACGGCTGGAGTAGTCGTAGTCGGCGTCGCACCGGGGCAGGCCGCTCTGGCAGAACGGCGTCCCCGCCTCCTGGTCGCCGTCCCACTGCGGGTCCAGCTCTTCGCGGTAGAGCCGTTGGGTGAGGTCCCAGTAGACCGCGTAGTGGTAGTCCCAGGTGTACTCCGAGCCGCGCTGGAAGCCCGCCCGGATCATCGCCCGGTGGGCGGCCTCGCTGCCGGTCGCGAGGTAGGCGGGGTAGTGGCGCAGCGCCACCGGCAGGTAGGTCAGCAGGTTGGGTGGGGCGCCTCGGTAGAGCGTGCCCTCCCAGTCGACGCCGCCGTCGTAGAGCCACGGCTTGTTCTCCAGCTGCCAGCGCACGAGGTAGCCGCCGTTGGAGACGCCGATCAGATAGGTACGCCGCGGCTCGCGGCGGTAGACCTGCTCCGCCACGGCTCGGGTGGCCTTGGTCAGCTGGGTGACCCGGCGGTTCCACTCCCCGATCGCGTCACCGGGGCGCCGACCGTCGCGGTAGAAGCTCGAGCCGCTGTTGCCCTTGTCGGTCATCGCGTAGGCGTAGCCGCGCGCCAGCAGCCAGTCGCTGAAGATGAAGTCGCCGGCGTACTGCGTGCGCGTGCCCGGCGCGCCGCTGACCACGACCCGTCCGTTCCACCGGTCCGGGAAGCGCATCACGAACTGCGCGTCGCTGCGCCACCCGTGGTGCACGTTCGACGACGAGGTGTCGCGGAAGTGGCCGTCGACCTGGATGCCCGGGACGCCCGTCGGGTTGCGCGTGCCCGGCGCGTGCAGGCCGGTCCAGTCCGAGGCGTCCGTGTGACCGGTCACCACGGTGGAGGCGGTGGTCAGGTCGGCGAGGCACGCGGTCTTCTGCTCGACCGCCCGCGGTACGGCGATCCGGTCGCGGCCGGCGCAGTGCCCTTCCGCGGCGGTCGTTGCGACCCGGTCGGGTGCCGGGTCCGTCGGCGATCCCTGGGCCGCGACCGCGGTGGTGGTCAGCAGCAGACAGAGCACCGAGACCGCCGGGACGACGCGCGAGAGAGTCAGCATGCCGCCCATCATCACCGTGACAGGCATCACCGGCTATGTGGTGGGCACCCATCAGCGCCTTGCGCCGGTGTGACCTCACGCCACGTGGCTCGGAGCCCGTCGGGCCTTGGCCCAGGTCCTCGACGTAGGAGTGGGCGCCGTCGGTGGTCACCACCAGCCGGTCGCTGCCTGCTGGGAACAGGTCAACTCGCGGTGCGCCCCGCCGGCGGCGTGACGGTGGACCGGCCGGCTCGTTGGACCTTCACCACTTCCTCACGAAAGGCATTGTGTCCATGCGCTCTTCTCGGGTGATCGCGCCTGCTCTCGGCGTCCTACTGCTCACCACCACCGCCCTGCTCGTCCCACCCGCGCTCGCGGCCGAGCCCGGCTCCGGCACGGTCGAGGAGGGCAGCGACTTCACCTGGCAGGGGGCCAGCTACGACCTCGCCGCCACCACCGCGCTCCCCTGCCCCTCCGCAGCCGAGGACCCCGACGACCTGGTGTGCGACCACGTCGCCGTCACGGTCGCGGGCGACGGCAGCGAGCCGCTGGTCGTCAGCATCTCGAGCGCCACGGAGTCGGCGGACTTCGACCTCTACGTCTACGACGCGCAGGGCGCCCTGGCCGGGTCGTCGGGCAGCAGCGGCAGCACCGAGAGCGTCACGGTGCCGGAGGCTACGGGCACCTACGAGGTCCGGGTGCAGCCGTGGCTGGTGACCGAGACCGCGTCCTACACCGGCAGCGCGGCGCTCGCTGCGCCCGAGCAGGCACCGGGCGGGGGGCCGGGCAAGCAGGACCGGCCGCCGAAGCCGAAGAAGTACGACGCTCCCGACTTCTCCGACCAGATGTGGGGCCTCGACGAGATCGGCTCCCGCCTGGCCAACGAGACCACGACCGGTGAGGAGGCGGTCGTCGCCGTCATCGACACCGGCGTCGACGTCGACCACCCGGAGTTCGAGCGCCGCTTCACCGCGCCGATGTCGTGGGTGTGTCCCGACGGCGTCCCGGTCCCGTGTGGCGGCTACGCCAACGTCGATGACGGCAACGGCCACGGCACCCATGTCGCCGGCACGGTCGCGGCCGCCGACGACGGCAAGGGGGTCACCGGGGTCGCCCCGGACGCCACGATCATGCCGGTCCGCGTCGGTGACGACGAGGGCTCGATCGTCGGCGACCTGGCTGCCGCCACCCGCTACGCCACCGCCCAGGGTGCCGATGTGATCACGGTCAGCATCGGCTTCATCGCCGGCAGCGGCCCGGTCATCTCCAACCCGGTGCTCCCCCTCGACGACGAGTGGGCGCAGGCCGTCCAGGAGGCGACCGACGCCGGCATCCTCGTCACCCTCTCGGCCGGCAACGACTCCGTGCCCTACTGCGGCCAGGGCGAGTTCTGGCAGGACGCCGCACTCTGCGTGGGCGCCTACGGCACCGACTCCGACCCCGCGGTCTACTCCGACTGGGGCCACGAGATCGACCTGTCCGCCCCCGGCGGCGGCATCCTCAGCTGCGACGGCGGGATCTGGTCCACCGTGCCGCTCGACCTCGCCGAGGTCGACTCGTGCACCGGCACCCCCGGGTACGCCGTCTACGCCGGCACCTCGATGGCCACCCCGCACGTCGCGGGCGTCGGCGCCCTGCTCGCCGACCTCGGGGTCAGCGGCGACGCCGCCCGCCAGCGGATCCTCGACACCGCGCGCGGCGCCGGGATCCCGACCGGCCCGGCGGCCCTGACCGGGCCGCGGCTCGACGCGGCCGGCGCGGTGCAGCCCTGACGCAGCGGCACCTCCCGCTCCGGGCCGGAGTCTTCCGGCCCGGAGCGCTCGCGCTGAGGTCCTTCGCCCAGCTGGCCGCGGCTTGCGACGATGGGAGACTTCGCCGAGAAGGCAGGCGCCCACCTTGCCGGTCGGACGACCGCGCCTCCGGAGAGACGCCGCCCCGACACACACCAGCTATCGGGCGATGGCGTGGAGGGTGACGTCGGACAGCTGCCCGCCTTCGGCGGTGAGCGTCAGGTAGGTGCAGTGCGGCTGACGGCGCCGGTCGGTGGGTGAACCGGGGTTGAGCAGCCTGAGTCCGCTCGCGCTGACGGTGTCCCACGGGATGTGGCTGTGACCGAAGACCAGGACGTCGAGGTCGGGGAACCGGGCACTGCATCGCTCCTCGCGTCCCTTCGCCGCACCGGTCTCGTGGATGACTCCGAACCGGAGGCCCTCGATGTCGGCGTACGCCACTTCCGTCAGCCGTTCCCGGAGGGCGCCGTGGTCATTGTTGCCCCACACCGCCACCAGGCGGCGCGACCGGCTCTCGAGCTCGTCGAGCAGCCGCTCCTCCACCCAGTCGCCGGCGTGCACCACCACGTCGGCGTCCTCGATCGCCCGCCACACCTCCTTCGGCAGGTCGCGGGCCCGCTTCGGCAGATGGGTGTCGGCCACCAGCACCAGGCGCGTCGTCACCGGTCCAGTGAAGCGACCCTTCCGGCACACGGGCAACTCGCGACGCCCTCCGACGCTTTCTCGGGCAGGGCGAGGCTCCTAGGCCGACCCTGTGCGGAGCCGCCCGGCCGGAAGAAGAGCGTGCCGACCGGCGTTCACCCTTCGTGACCGTTCCCCCGCATGCCGGCCCGAGCCCTCGACCCGGACCGTCGTCAGCGCCGCGAGCCGGCCGTCTGCTCGACGTCAAGCGGATCTACCACGAACCGGGGGTGGAGCGCTCCGATCGAGGACGTCAGGTGCTCGACCGGTTTCCCGACGCCGAGCTGGTGCAGGTGGCCTCGCACCTCGCGATCCCGGGGCTGTACGGCAACGAGGGCAACGTGGCGGACTGGGTGCGCAACAAGCGCGAGGTGCTGGTCCTCGGGGAGAAGAAGAGCCTCACCGCACGACGGAACGGGCGCTCCAGCGACTGGATCGCGCCCTCGACGGCGAACGGCTGCGCGATGGCCTGCTCCTACTGCTACGTGCCCCGACGCAAGGGGTACGCCAACCCCATCACCGTCTTCACCAACATCGAGAAGATCACCGGCTACCTGGAGCGTCACGCCGGCCGCCAGGGCGTCAAGACGGAGCCCAACCAGTGCGATCCGGTCGACTGGGTCTACGACCTCGGCGAGAACAGCGACTGCTCGGTGGACGCCACGATCTCCGACAACGTCCGCGACCTGGTCACGCTGTTCGGTCGCCTCCCGAACGCCAAGGCCAGCTTCGCCACCAAGCTGGTCAACCGTGAGCTGCTCGACTACGAGCCGAGGGGCGGCACCCGGATCCGCTTCAGCCTGATGCCGTCCGGCACCTCCAAGCTGGTCGACCTGCGCACCTCGAAGGTCGCCGAGCGCATCGCGGCCATGGACGACTTCGTGGAGGCCGGCTACGAGGTGCACCTCAACCTGAGTCCGGTGATCGTCCACGAGGGCTGGCTCGAGGAGTACGCCGAGCTCCTGGACCAGGTGGCCGACGGCACCGGACCGCGCACCCGGGCGCAGCTCGCGGCCGAGATCATCTTCCTCACCCACAACGAGGGGTTGCACGAGGTCAACCTCGGCTGGCATCCCAGGGGGGAGGACCTGCTGTGGCGACCCGACCTCCAGGAGGCCAAGCGCAGCCAGAGCGGCCAGTCGAACGTGCGCTACCGCACGCCCTGGAAGGGGCGCTGGGTGAAGCAGCTGGTCGACCTGGTCGACGAGCGTCTGCCCGGGTGTCGCGTGCGGTACGCGTTCTGACCCGACGCGTGCACGTCGGGCACCGTGTCTGATGACGGACCTGCTACCGATGCACGGCGGCTGCCGCGTCCAACCTCGGTCCCGGTAGCGGCACCCAGCGCCTGTTTCGCCGAAGAGGTCGTCGAACCAGACGGCTAGATCCTTGCGCAACCTCGTCACCCCCGAAGTCACCAAGGTCGCGGAGTCACTCACGGAGTTCCGTGGTCGCCACCGCTACAACCTGATGGACACTGACCAGAGCGGAAGCCGAGGCGACGCTCCCTCCACCGCGATTCCAAGGAGTCCACGTGTCAGGCACGTCGTCCTGCCGGCGCTCATCTTGCCGGCGCTTCTCGCTCCTCTAGTCTTGGCCTGCAGACGTCTCGCGAGGGCGACTGCCTCACAGTTGTCGCGACCCTGCGGTGATGCGTGGGACAGGGGCTGACCGCGGACGTTTCGACTGGCTCACCTGCAGGTCCTCCACAGGTCGTGCCGTCGACAGATTCACCTTCAACCATGTCCGCACGACCTACTCGGGAGATCGACCATGCGCATGAAGTCACGCCTGTCCACCCTGCTCGCCACCACTGTCGCCAGCGCCGGGGTCGCCACCATGATGTTCGCCCCACCTGCGGTGGCTGCCGAACAGCCAGAGCACGTCCGCGTCGTCAACACCGCCCACCGGGGTGCGATGGGCTACGCCCCGGAAAACACCCTCGCCGCCTTTCGGCTCGGCGTCGAGCAAGGTTCCGATCTGATCGAGGCGGACGTGCAGCGGTCCAAGGACGGCGTCCTCGTCCTCATGCACGACACCACCTTGTCGCGCACCACTGACGTCGAGCAGGTCTTCCCCACCCGGGCCCCGTGGCGGGTCGAAGACTTCACCTACGAGGAGATGCAGCGACTCGACGCCGGCTCATGGTTCTCCGAGGACTACGCCGGAGAACGGGTGCCGACGATGACTGAGATGGTTCAGCTGGTCCGGCCGACCAGGGCCGGGATCTTGATGGAGCTGAAGTCGCCCGCGCTCTACCCGGGTATCGAGGAGCAGGTCGCTGAGGAGTTCGCGAGCTTCCCCGGGTACGTGCAGTCGGCCGTCCGAGCCCAGCGACTGGTCGTGCAGAGCTTCGACTGGGACTCGATGGCGCGCTACCACGAGGTGCAGCCGTCCGTCCCGGTGGGGCTGCTCGGCCGTCCCGCTGAAGCGCGGCTGCCCGAGCTCTCGACCTGGGCCGACCAGATCAACCCCAACTTCCGCACCTATGACGCCGCGTACGTCGACACCGTGCACCAGCTCGGCATGGAGGTGCACACCTACACCGTCAATCGGCCCGAGGACATGCACATGGTCCTCGACCGAGGAGTCGACGGAGTGATCACCAACTTCCCGGACGTCCTCGAGGACGTACTCGACGAGCGGCGCCCGGCCGAGGACGCAGCCTAGACGCCAAACACGACGGATTCAGGACGACCGCGGGTCAGCTCCAGCATCGCGGCCGTCCAGCAGAGGCTGATCGCGAGTCCGTCCGGCTGGTTGGGCGGAGGCGTCAGGGATGACCCGATCACCGGCGGGATGCTGACATCCCGCTACGCCCACCAGGGACGTCAGCGGAAGGCCCTCCCCGGACGACTCCGGGGAGGGCCTTTGTCTTGCACTTTCACTTGGTGGCGGGGGAAGGACTTGAACCTGCGCCCTCGGGGCAAGATCGGAGGCCTGTTCGGGGCTACTCCTCGACTTCGGTCTCCCTGGGAAACTCGGATGGTTGAGGAGGTTCTCATCGGACGGGTCCGGTGCTATCGGAACGTCCTGGGTTGATTGCCTGTTGCTTCCGACGTCTCCTGCGGCTTGGGCTAGTCGGAGCCGTCGATCGTCGTCGCCGTGGGGCGCCGGACGTAGGTAAAGGTGCCGATGGCGTGCGTGGAAGCCCTATCTCAGCTCGCGTCGGTCCGGAACCCCGCCGGGCCCAGGAGCAGGGTCAGCAGGACCTGGACTCACCTCGCGCTCGGCCTCGATCCAGTGGAGGCATTGGGATGCGCCCCCGCCGGCACGTTGTGACCGAGAGATAGAGCACCGCGCCAGCAACGTACAGATTCGCTGTCGCGCGGACTGCAGCGGTGCGACAATGAGGCGTGCTGCCGCACCCGCCAACGAGCTTCATCGGCCGGGAGCGCGAGTTGGCCCAGGCGCAGAGTCTGCTCGCCGATTCACGGCTGCTCACGCTGACCGGCCCTGGTGGGGCGGGCAAGACCCGCCTCGCAATCGAACTGGCGCGCAGGTCCGCGGCGAACTTCTCGGGCGGGGCTGTGTTCGTGCCGCTCGCTGCCGTCCGGGACCCTGCCCTGGTGCCTGTCGAGGTCGCTGGTGCGGTCGGGCTGCAGGACGCGCGGGGGACGGCGCTCCTGGACCACCTATCGGCGAACCTGTCCGGTCGCGAACTGCTGCTGGTCCTCGACAACATGGAACAGGTCCTCGATGCAGGCGCCTTTGTGGCCGATCTGCTCGCCGCCACCGACGCCGTACGCATCGTCGTCACGAGCCGCTCGCCTCTGCACCTTGCGTGGGAGCAGGACCTGCCCGTCCCGCCGTTGTCGGAGGCCACGCAGCTGTTCGCGGCGCGGGCGTCGGCCTCGGTTCCCGGGTTCTCACTCACAGACGGGCACGCGGCGACCGTCAACAGGATCACCGAGAGGCTCGACGGGCTGCCGCTCGCGATCGAGCTGGCCGCTGCGCGGGTCCGAGTCCTGCCTCCGGAGGCGATCCTCGAGCGGCTCGACGACTCGTTGGCGCTCTTGGTGAGCGACAGCCGTGACGTCCCCGACCGGCAGCGCACGTTGCGCGCCACCATCGCATGGAGCCATGAGCTGCTGAGCGAGCCGGCACGGCTCCTGTTCGCGGTCTGCTCGGTCTTTCGCGGCGGCATCGACCTGACCGCCCTCGAGGAGCTGGGCGGCGCGAGCGGCAACTCGCTCCTCGAGCCGGTGACCGAGCTCGTCGACCACAGCCTGCTGCGCCGATCCGGCCGTGGACAGGCGCCGAGATTCGACATGCTCGAGACCGTCCGGGAGTACGCCGGCGAGCTGCTCGCACAGCGCGAGGAGCGGGGTACCCGCGACGCGCACGCCCAGGTGTTCTGGCGTCGTGTCGAACATCTGCCGCGGCTGCCGGCGGCTCCGAACCGGGCGGGTCTCGACCTGCTGGAGCTCGAGCACGACAACCTCCGGGCGGCCCTGGACCACAGGGCCAAGACTGACCCCGACGCCGGACTGCGGATGGCCAACCGGCTGAGCAGCTTCTGGTCGATCCACGGCCACTTCTCGGAGGGACGCCGGCGCCTTGCCACACTGCGCACGCTCACCCAGCCGGACGGCCGGGAGTGGATCGACTCGCTCATGGGAGAGGCGTGGCTAGCGACCGACCAGGGCGACAGGGACGCTGCGCTTCCGCTGCTGGAGCAAGCCGTGGCAGGGGCCAGAGCGGCCGGCGACCAGGAACGAGAGGCCGAGGCCCTGCTGTCCCGTGGCCGCATCAGAGGGATCACGGGCGACCCCTCCGGCTTCCGGGAGGACATCGAGCGGTCGCTGACCCTGCGCGAGGCGTCCCCCGACCCCGCAGGGCTGGCCGGCGCTCTCTGGATGGCCGGCGCCGTCGCGCACGTCCAAGGTGACGGGCCGCTGGCGATGCAGCGACTGGAACGCAGCGTGGCCCTCGGCGCGGAAGCCGGCGAGTCGGTGATCCGGGCGCGTTCCCTGCAGCTGCTCGGCATCATCCGGCTCGACAATGACGACCTTGCCGGCGCCGCGGCCGCGCTCGCAGAGGCCTTTCCCGAGATCGTCGAGCTGGGCGATCGCTTCGCCGCGCCGATCGGCCTGAGCGGGCTCGCCGGACTCGCTGCTCGGCGGAGTCGGCCGCGTACGGCGCTTCGGCTGGCCGGCGCCGCCGAGGAGTACGAGCAGGTGAACCAGACCAACCGACCACAGGTCATCCGTGCTCTGTTGGACACCTGGCTTGCCCCAGCGGTCGCCGAGCTCGGCCCGGCGGCAGCACGGCTGCGGGCGGAGGGCCGCGGCATGCCGCTCGACGAGGCCCTGGCTGACGGCCTCGATCCTCGGCCCGAGGACCCATGGCACGTGGGCCTGTCGCAGCCGCTCACGGATCGTGAGCGCGAGATCGCCGGCCTGGTGGCCCAGGGCATGGCGAACCGCGAGATCGCCGAAAAGCTGGTCCTCTCGGTTCGCACCGTGGAAACACACGTCAGCCGCGTGCTCACCAAACTCGGCCTCGGATCTCGCGGTCAGCTCACCGCCTGGGCGCACGAGGAGGGGCTGATGTCCGACGTACGTGGTGAGGTTACGTAGATCCACCGACGCCACGGGCGCCGCATCGGCCACACGCTGGGCACATGAGCACCACAGACTGCGACGTACTGGTCGTCGGCGCGGGACCGACAGGCCTGACCCTCGCCATCCAACTCCTCTCCCGCGGCGTGACTACGCGCCTCATCGATCAGGACCCCGGGCTGCCGAAGCTCAGCCGGGCCATCGGCATCCAGCCACGCACCATGGAGACCCTCGACATGATGGGCGTGGCCGACCGACTGCTGAAGATCGGGCATCGGGGCCTGCGGACCAGCGTGTACGTGGGCGGCCGGCGGCAGGCAGGCATCGACATGACCTGCGCCGACTCCGAGTACGCGTTCATCCTGCACCTTCCCCAGAACAGGACCGAGGACGTGCTGCGGTCGCGGCTCGCCGAGCTCGGCGGGAGCGTCGAGTCAGGCACCGAGCTTCTCGGCTTCATCCAGGACGGGGACGCGGTCACCGCGACGCTGAATGATGCCGAGGGTCGCGAGGTGCAGGTCACCGCTTCGTACCTCGTCGGCTGCGATGGAGCTCACAGCGCAGTGCGCCACGTCCTGGACGTGTCGTTCGAGGGACAGCCCTATCCGTTCGACTGGCTGCTGGCGGACACCGAGCTCGACGGGGTTGGACGAAACGACGAGGTGCACGTCTACTGGGGTCCAGGCGGGCAGCCGCTCGGCCTGATCCCGATAGACGGCCGCCTGTGGCGCGTGTCGACCCCGATGCCGGCCGAACGCGGCGGCACGGCACCCACGCTGGAGGAGATCCAGGGACTTGTCGATGCGCGCGGGCCGGGCGGGATCGTCGTACACGATCCGGAAACGCTCACCTGCTTCCGCTGCCAGTGCCGCTCCACCGACGCCTATCGGCGCGACCGGGTCTTCCTGGCCGGGGACGCCGCCCACATCCATGCCCCAACGGGCGCGCAAGGCATGAACCTCGGCATCAACGACGCTGCCAATCTGGGGTGGAAGCTCGCGTACGTCGTCACCGGCCGGTCGCCCGACACGCTCCTCGACAGCTACGGCGCCGAACGCCGGCCTGCGGCCCAGGAGGTGATGGCCTTCACCGACAGAATGGTGCGCTTCGTCCTGGAGACATCTCCGCTCAAGCGAGCCCTGCGGAAGGCGATCATGCCGCTGATGCGGACGCCCCGGATGCGGCGGCGGCTCGCGAACCGCATGGCGCAACTGGCGATCGCCTACCCCGCCAGCCCGATCTCGCAACCCGGCCGGGTACGCGGCCTGCCCGAGCCCGGCGCGCGGATGCCCAACGTCCGCCTGCACGACGGCCGGACCCTGCACGAGACGCTCCGCGACGGCGAGTACGTAGTTGCCGGACCCGACGACGGGCTGGCTGGCCAGGTGCTGGTTCGTCCGGACGGCTATGTCGCGGCAGTCGCGCGAGGCGACGACCACCTGACGATCGAGGTGCCGAGCCAGTTGAGCACTACCGGGTCACCGATCGGCGCCGTGCTACCTACCGCGCATCGGCCCTGAGGCATCCGCGGTCGCGATCGGGTCGGCCTCACGATGCGTTCGCTGCTGACGGACGCCCCGACTTCGTGGCCGAGCGGAGTCAGAGCCCGAGGTCCTTGCTCGAGGTGGTGGCGAGGGCTTCGAGGGGCCGGATGTAGCGGTTGACGAGGACGGAGAGATCCTTGTGTCGCGTCTGGGCGGCGATCCGGTCGAGCGGCACGCCAGCGAGGGCGGCGGTGGTGGCGTGGCCGGCGCGCATCGAGTGGGCGGTGATCCGAGTGCCGTCGAGTCCGGCCGCTTCGGCGCGGGCGCGGAGCATCCGAGCGAGGACATGTCCGGTGAGCGGCTGCAGGCTGACGCGTGCTCCCCCAGATGCGGGTGAAGACCGGTCGGGTGATGCGCCTCGGATGTCGCGCCAGGCGTTGAGCGCTGCGACGGGGTCGGTGCCGGCGTGCTGTCCGTGGGCGACCCCGACGACCTCGCCATGCCTTCGGGATCGGTTTGTGGATCGTCGGATGTGAAGCATGAGGCCAGCAGGCTTGTCCTCGATGTCGGCCAGGGTGAGGGCGACGAGCTCGGGCGCCGTCGATGGTGCGCCACTGGCCGTCACAGGTGGCCTTGACCCGATTGCTGATCACCACGTGTGTGTGCAGGTGCGGGTCGTTCGCGCGCGAGTCGTAATGGTCGAACGCGGTGGCGATGACGCCGGTGACGTCGAGCTGCGCGACACCTCCATTGGGTACCCTGGCGCCGCCGCGGGTCGCAATGACCTCGCGCTCCAGGAATTCGATCGTTTCGGCGACGGCGAGGTGGTGGGCGTCGGCGATGATCACCCGCGTCCCGGCGTCGGAGACTCCCCAGAGCACGCTGGCCGACTTCGGAATCGAGAACGTGAGGTCGTAGCCGGCGACCGGGTGTCGGCGCTTGCCCTCCTCGGCTACCTTGTACGTCCGGTAACGGCGGCCGAGATCCTGGCCGGTGACCGGATGCCGGGCCTCGCCGATCAGCAGGCGGAGTTGCTCCTCGGTCACTTCGTCACCGACCTTGAGAGGGCTGTCCAGGCTTGCGATGCCGGACCCCATCCACCTCCCAGGCGGGGCGCCTTCCTCGGCGTAGTAGCGCGTCAGCGGCGTCGACAGTGATCGGTCCCCGTCGCCTGCAGCGACCGTGCGAAGGAAGTACTCGTAGCCCTGTACCGGCATGATGGTCACCGTCATGCCGCGCCCACCTCCGGAGGTAGGTGGAGGCGCTCCCGGCGGCGCCAGGACGCGCGCCGATCCGCACCGAGGTGCCGATTCGTGACCACCATCTGGCCGAGGCGCATCGCTGGTCGGCCCTGACGCGCCCGAGTCAGCTCTCAGGCTTGTCCGCTGGCCGGATTGCGGTTCACCGTCGGTCGGGGTCCGCGCGGTCAGTGGGCGATGCGATTTCCCGAACCGCGTGGCAGTTGCGCGCTGAAGCCCTGCGCGCCAACACCTCGTGCCTGACCGCCAGCGCAAACGACTGCCGCAGCACCGTCCTGGCCCGCTTGGCCGACGAGTACGAGCTGTTGCCGAGTTGCTTGAGCAGGGCGTCGCAGCGGGCTACGCCGGTCCCGCGCAGGGTGAAGCCCTTGAACGCCGGCAGCACCAGCCGATGATGTCGCGCTCGTAGTTGAACCGGGTGGCCGGCGCGATCCGGCCTTCCAGGTCGAGGTCGGCGAGCCAGTAGTCGACCAGCGCCGGGAACGGGCTGTCCGGAGTCAGCGTGGTGTCGACGGGCTGGAAGCCGTTGCGCTGGGTGAGCTTCTTCTTCAGCTCCACCTCGGCCGCCGGCTTTGAGGACGCTGTCGCCTGGACCAGCCGTGTCTGTCCGTCCCAGTCTCGGAAACGGGTGCGCGCCTCGACCTTGCCTCTGCCGCGCGGGAGGAACGCGATCTCGCCGTAGCCGCCGATCGGGATGCGTGGCCTACTCATGACGATCACCATCGCGACGATCACGATCAGGTTCATGTTGATCATCGAGCCACGCCTGCACGTCGCTGACAGCGAACCGAAGGTGCTTGCCGAACTTGTAGGCCCGCGGCGCCCGGCCGGACAGCCGCCAGTCGTAGATGGTCTGCACGGGGACGCCGAGGTACTCAGCGAGCTCCTCGACCCCGATGAGGGCTCCAGCCCCAGTTTCGTCGTACTCATGCCCAGTAGGTGCGCGAGCACTGCCGAGCGAGCCAGAAGCGACCGGAACCAACGGCGGTCACACCCGGATGGGCGGCGCTGCGCACCTGTCAATGTGATGGGTAAACGATGGGATCGCATGATTCCCCTAAAGGAAAAGTCCAGGTCAACCTGTGGCTGACCTGGACTTTCTTTGTAGCGGGGGCAGGATTTGAACCTGCGACCTCTGGGTTATGAGCCCAGCGAGCTACCGAACTGCTCCACCCCGCGTCGGTGAACCCAACGTTACACAGAGCCTCCGGCGCCCGCCTAATCGGGGGGCGCCGGAGGTTCTCACTGGGTTCCGGGGGTCGCCTGGTCGCGCTGGTCAGCGAGCCGGACGGCCTCGGTGATCTTGTCGCGGCCCTGGTCCATGAGGCGGGCCCAGCCCTGGAAGTTGCCGTTCGACTTGGCCGTGTCGGCCTGGGCGAACAGCGTCTCGGCCTCGTCGAGGAGCGAGCGGATCTGCTCGTTGACGGTGCCCGTGGGCTCGGGCTCCGGGTCAGGGTCCGGTTCGCCCGGGGTCGGGTCGGGAGTCGGTTCGGGGGTGGGTGCCGGCTCGTTGCCGGTGACCCCGAGGGAGTCCTTGAGCGCCTCCGTGAGGCTGCGGCCGATGCCGACCTCGCCCTGGTAGGAGACGATCACGAACTGCAGGATCGGGAAGCCGGAGGTGGCCGAGCGGACGGCATAGACGGGCTCGATGTAGATCAGGCCCTCGTCGACCGGCAGCGTCAGCAGGTTGCCGAACAGCGGCGGTGTCGAGCCCTGGATCCGGAACGGCTGGAGCGCCTGCACGACCTCGTCGTCGGTCTCCATCTCGTTGGCGATCTGACCCGGACCACGGGCGTTGGGCTCGGCGACGTCGAGGATCTTGAACTTGCCGAACTGGTCGCTGTTCGCGTCGGAGTTCACCGACACGAACGAGGCCAGGTTGCCCTTGCCGCGTGGGGTGAACACCGAGGTCAGCGCCCACTGCGTCGACTCGGGGCCGGCACCGTCGGGGTCGGTGAAGACCCGGTAGGGCGGCTGGAAGCTGCGCGCGTTGGGGTCCTCCGGGACCTCCCACCGGTCGCTGGCCTGGTAGAAGTCGCCGGCGTCGGTGATGTGGTACTTCGCCAGCAGGTAGCGCTGGACCTTGAAGTAGTCCTCGGGATAGCGCAGGTGGTCGACCAGGTCCTCGGGCATCTCACCCTTGTCCTGCACCGTGTCGGGGAAGGCCCCGCGCCACGCCTTGAGGATCGGGTCGGTCTCGTCCCACGCGTAGATGTTGACCGTGCCGTCGTAGGCATCGACGGTCGCCTTCACCGCGCTGCGCATGTAGTTGATCTCGTCGGTCGGCAGCGTCTGGAAGCCGGTGGGCTGCTGCAACGAGTCGTCGATCATCTCCTGGAAGGACTCGCGCTGGGAGTTGGGGTAGCGGTCGGTCGTGGTGTAGCCGTCGAGGATCCAGACCACCTTGTCGTCCACGATCGCCGGGTAGGCGTCGGAGTCGAGGGTCAGCCACGGGGCGACCTTCTCGACCCGCTTGGCCGGCTCGCGGATGTACAGCACCTTGCTGTTGTCGTTGACGCGACCGGACAGCAGGAAGTTCGGCTCGCCGAACTTGATCGCGTACAGCAACTGGTGGAAGAGCCCACCGACCTTGACGCCCCCCTCGCCGTCGTACGTCGTCGTGCGGTCCTGCTGCGCGTCGTTGACGCCCAGGCCGAGCTCGACGCTCTTCTCGCTGCCGGTGGGCTTGCCGACCACCGAGTAGTCGGGGCTCTGCTCACCGAAGTAGATCCGGTCCTCGAACTCGTCGGTCGCCGTGCTGAGCACGTCCTCGCCGGCCTCGAGACCCTCGGCCCACTCGATCTTGTCGTCGTTGGAGAGGTCGGACGCGGCAGCCGTCTCGTTGGCGTACGCCGCGATCAGACCCTCGCCGTGCGTGTACGTGGTGTGCAGGTTCGACCAGTTCTGGTCGCTCGGGTTGATGCCCTCCTGGTCGAGCTCGCGCACGCCGAGCACCAGCGGGGTCTCGACCCCGTCGAGGGTGTAGCGGTCGACGTCGAGCACCGGTGCCACCGAGTAGTAGGCGCGGCCCTGCTGGCGCTGCTGGAAGGTCTCGCGCACCAGCTTGGGGTCGACCACCGGCACCTGAGCCACGTCGCCGCTGAGGGCGTCGAGCGTCGGGGTCTCGGTGATCGCCGAGGAGTAGCCCTCGTACTCGATGTCGCTCAGCCCGTACGCCTCCAGCGTGGCGTTGATGTTGGCTTGGATGTAGGTCTCTTCCTTGTCGGCCTCCGAGGGCTTGACCTGGAACTGCTGGACGATCGCGGGCCAGATCATGCCCAGCAGGATCGAGCTCAGCACCAGCAGCGCGAGTCCCACGACCGGAAGCTGCCACGTACGTCGCCAGGCGTTGAGCAGGAACAGCACCGCGCAGATCACTGCCACGCCGAGCAGGATGTTCTTGGCCGGGAGGACGGCGTTCTCGGCGGCGTTGTTCATGCCGGTGAAGAGCCGGTGGTTCTCGTTGACCAGGTCGAAGCGATCGAGGTAGTAGTCGACGCCCTTGGCCAGCACGAAGACGCCGAGCAGCACCGAGAGCTGGGCCTGCGCCGCCCCGGAGAGCCGGTCGTGCGCGGCCTGGAGGCGGATGCCGCCGAAGAGGTAGTGCACGACCGCCGCGGCGATCAGCGACACCACGGCGACGGCCATCACGAAGTCGACCAGGTAGTGCAGCCACGGGAGCTGGAAGACGTAGAACCCGATGTCCTTCTCGAAGTACGCGTCCTTCTGGTTGAAGGGCTCCGAGTTGCGCCACAGCAGGAAGTTGCGCCACTGCCCCATGCCCGAGCCGCCCGCGAACGCGCCCACGACCGCGGCGACGCCGAGCACCAGCCACGTGCGGATGGGCGTCACGGCCTCGCGGTAGCGGTCCAGGTTGGTCTGCTCCGGCGAGGAGGGCCGGAACAGCGGGCGGAAGCGGTAGGCCAGCATGATGCTGGCGCCGACCGCGAGGGCCATCACGACCGAGAAGACCAGGAACAGCAGGATCCGGGTCCAGATCAGGGTGCTGAAGACCTGGCCGTAGCCGACCTCGCGGAACCACAGCCGGTCTGTGTAGATCGACGCGAACGCCGACAGGCCGAAGAACGCGATCACCAGGACCACGGCGGTGACCACCAGGGCCCGCGATCGGCCCGATGGCCGTGCGGGCGGTGGCTGCTCGCGCTCTTCCTCGTCGAACAGCTCGCTCACTGGTCCTCCTCGTTGTGGAACTGGTCAGTCTCCCCCAGGTCGAGGGTGGCCCCCAGCAGCCGTAGCAGCTGTGGGACCAGGTCGACCCCGCCGACGACCGACTGGTCGTCGTCGTGGGCCCGAAGTCGCAAGGCGCAGTACGTCGCCCCGTGGCGCGTGGCCCCGGCGACGATGCGCACCTCTTGTCGGTCAGGGTGCTCGCGCGCGAACTCCTGCGCGCTCGCCGGGTCGTCAGGCAGCTGGTCGTCGGCGTCCGGGGGCAGCACCAGCCGCTCCACGACCGCGGCGCAGCCGGTCACCCCGGTCGGCCACACGATGTGCTCGAGGGCGTCCTCGAGCAGCTGCTGAGGGTCGAGCTGGTCCTGCTCGACCGCCGTCAGGGACCCGTCCTCGGACGGGGCGTCGAGCCCCATCGCCGCGGCCAGCCGCGGCTCGCGCTCGACCAGCTGGGCGGTGTCGACCAGCGCGTAGAGACGTGCGGGCTGGTCCCAGCCGCCCTCGGCGATGTGGGACTCGATCTCGAGCACCGCCGCCGCCAGGGCGGGGTCGACGTCGAGGGGACCCAACAGGTCGTCGGTGCCGCTCATCGGCCCGCCCCCGCAGCAGCGGCCTCGCGGCGCTCGAGGTCGGCGCACGTCGGCAGGTCGGCGTCGCGGTCCTGCGCCCAGGCCTCGATGGCCACCCGGGCGCTGTGCATCGTCTCGGCCAGCACCAGGCGCACCGGGCCGGAGTCGACGTCGGCGGTGTCGGCGCAGTTGTCGGGCGGGACCAGGAACAGCTCGGCGCCGTCGCGGGCAGCGCCGGCGATCTTCTGGTCGATGCCGCCGATCGGACCGACCGAGCCGTCGGGGCGGATCTCGCCGGTCCCGGCCACCACCTCGCCGTCGGTCAGCGACCCCGGCGTGAGCGTGTCGTAGATCGCCAACGAGAACATCAGCCCCGCGCTGGGGCCCGAGATGTTCTCCGGGATGTTGACCTTGACGTCGACGGGCAGGTCGTAGCCGAGGCCGATCGAGATGCCGACGCGTTGCTCGCCGTCGACGGGCGTCGGCGTCACCGACACCCGGCGGCGCAGGTCGCCGCGCTTGACCAGGAACGTCACCGACTCCCCCTCCTCGGTGCTCGCGACGGCCTTGCCGATCTGCTCGGCGGAGGTGATCGGGGTGCCGTCGACCTCCTCGACGATGTCGCGCACCTGCAGCCGGCCCTCGGCGGGGCTGCCCGCGTCGACGGCCTGCACCTCGATGGCCGTCTCGACCTCGTAGTCGAGCTCGGTCAGCGCCACGGCGATCGCGGTGTCCTGCGAGGAGACCATCTGGATCGCGCCCTGCCGGTCGTTCTCCTCGGGGGTCTCGTCGGGGCGGTAGACCGAGTCGTAGGGGATCACCGCGTTGTCGCGGTCGGCCCAGGCCGTCATCAGCTGCAGGAGGTTGACCTCGGCGGGCCGGGGCGGGGTCACCGTGACCGTGGTCATCCGCAGCTCGCCGTCGTCGTAGTAGCTCTCGGCGCCGTCGACCTGGACGATCTCGCGCTCCGACTGCTCACCCAGCACGTCGATGGTCAGACCGGGCCGGTAGATCACGTAGGGCAGCGGCATGAGGGTCGCCAGCAGGAGCAGCGCAGCCACCAGTGGTCCCGCGACCACGGCGGCGATCAGGCGCTGGCTCATGGCGCAACTGTCTCATTGGTCCCAAGAGTCGAGGACGGCCCGGTCCCCCGGTGGTCGAGCCCATCCTCGGTGCTCGAGCTTGTCGAGACCCTCAGGACGCGCGACGGCTCGAGGGGCGTACGGCGATCCCGGTGCTGCGGTCGGACGGCGGCCGCTCCACGGCGTACCGGGGGCCCGGGCTGCGGCCCAGCGCCTCGCCGAGCCGCTGCACGGCGACCTCGCGGTCGACCGCGCCCCGGCTCTCGCGGCCCACCCAGCCGGCCCAGACCATCGCGACCAGCGTGACGACGCCGGTCGGGAGGAGCCACAGCAGGATGTCCACGTCCCGAGGATAGGAGCGGCCACCGGGCCGGGGCCCTCGACACGCCCGGTGCGGGTCAGGGAGAGCCGACCCACTCCTCGCTGCCGTCGGTGAAGAGCTGGTGCTTCCAGATCGGCACCTCCGACTTCAGGGTGTCGATCAGCGCCCGGGAGGCCTCGAAGGCCTGGCCGCGGTGGGCGGCCGAGGTCGCCACCACCACCGCGATGTCGCCGATGTCGAGGTGGCCCACGCGGTGGAGCGCCGCCACCCCGGTCACCTCGTGCTGCTCGGCCACGCGGTCGCAGACCTCGCCGAGCTTGGCCATCGCCGTCGGGTGGGCGGAGTAGTCGAGGCCGCGCACCCCCTTGCCACCGTCGTGGTCGCGCACCCGGCCGACGAACAGCGTGACCCCGCCGGCCTCGTCCTCCTCCAGGCTGGCCAGCACCTCCGCGGCGTCGAGAGGGGACTCGCGGATGTCGAGCAGGCGCACGGCGTGATGAGGCACACCCGGACTGTACCGACCGGGCACCGCGCAGGTGCGCGCCCGCTTTCCGCGGCGGCGTACCGTGGAGGCATGAACGACACCCCCGATGACGCCCCCGACGAGGGGCAGAACCCGTTCAAGGGCACGCCTTTCGAGCACCTCTTCGGCGGTGCTGCCGGTGGTCTGGGCGGCCCCGGCGGCCTCGGTGGACTCGGTGGTCTGGGCGGTCTGCTCGGCGGCGCCGGCGGTCCCGGGGGCGCCGGCGGTCCGGGCGGGATGGACCTCAGCCAGCTCTTCGGCCAGCTCCAGTCGCTGATGCAGCCCTACGAGGGCGCGCTCAACTGGGACGTCGCCGACGACCTGGCCCGCAAGGCCGTCGCCGCCACACCCGACCCCTCCCCCAGCCAGCGCGACAAGGACGCCGTCGCCGACGCCGTCCGCCTCGCCGACCACTGGCTCGACGCGACCACCGCCTTCACCTCGGGCGTGACCTCGACCGCCGCCTGGAGCCGCGCCGAGTGGGTCGTGGAGACCCGCGACGTGTGGAAGGTGCTCGTCGAGCCCGTCGCCGAGCAGTCGGTGTCGGGGCTCAGCGGCATGCTCCCCGCCGAGGCCCAGGCGATGGCCGGCCCGATGCTCGGCATGATCGGCAAGGCCATGGGCGCGATGCTCGCCACCCAGGTCGGCTCGGGGCTGGGTGCCCTGGCCGGCGAGGTGCTGACCGTCTCCGACATCGGTCTCCCCCTGGCCGCACCCGGTCGGGCCGCGCTCGTGATGAGCAACGTGCGGGCCTTCGCCGAGGGCCTCGACGTCAGCGAGGACGACCTGGTCCTCTACCTCGCGCTCCGCGAGGCCGCCCACCAACGCCTCTTCGCCGCCGCCCCCTGGCTGCGCGAGCACCTCATCGGCGCCGTCACCGACTACGCCCGCGGCGTCGAGATCAACGCCGAGGGCCTCCAGTCGCGCATGGAGGAGCAGCTGCGCGGCGTCGACCCCACCAATCCGGAGTCGCTGCAGCAGCTGGTCGACGGCGGGCTCTTCGACCTGCCGAAGTCACCGGCGCAGGAGGCCGCGCTCTCCCGACTCGAGGTGGCCCTCGCGCTGGTCGAGGGCTGGGTCGACGAGGTCGTCGGCCAGGCCACCGCCGAGCGGATGCCTGCCGCCGCCAAGCTCCAGGAGGCCGTACGCCGCCGCCGCGCTGCCGGTGGCCCCGCCGAGCAGACCTTCGCCGCGCTGGTCGGGCTCGAGATGCGCCCCCGCCGCCTGCGTGACGCCTCCACCCTGTGGGGCTCGCTGCGCACCCGGCAGGGCACCGAGGCCCGCGACGGCGTGTGGATGCACCCCGACCTGCTGCCGACGCAGGCCGACCTCGACGACCCGATGGGCTTCCGCGAGGAGTCCACGGCGCCCGCCGGCCTCGACGAGGTCGACTTCGACGCCGAGCTGCGCAAGCTGATCGACGGCGACGCTCAGCCCGACACCGACGCGGGCGACGACGCGGGCGACGACTCGCCCGAGCGCTGAGCCAGCAGCCAGTCGAGCGCCAGCGGCAGGGTGGCGAGGATCGCGAGGTGGCCGTCGCGGGGCCGCAGCCAGAGCTCGGCGTCCGGTAGCGCCGCGAGCAGCTGGTGAGCGTGCCCGGCCGGCACCACCCGGTCGTCGCCGCCCTGGGCGAGCAGCACCGGCGCCACGACGTCGGCGAGCTCGAAGCCCCACGGCCGCACGAACGACAGGTCGTCGGCGACCAGCCCACCGCTGCCCCACTCCGCCGACGCTGCGACGTCGTCGCCGAGGCTGCTCCACGGACCAGCCAGGGCGGCGAGGTCGCCGTCGTTGAAGCTGGCCGCGACGAACTCCGCGGTCTCCTCGTGGCGCTCGCGCTCGGCCCGGCCGCGGGTCGCCGCGGCCAGCCCCGAGGGGTCGGCCATGCCGTCGTACCAGTCCTCGCGACCGGTGGGCGGGGCGATGCCGGCGAAGCAGGCCACGGCGCTCACCCGGTCGGGCAGCAGGGCCGCGCACGCCAGGGCGTGCGGGCCACCTCCCGACGGCCCCATCGTGGCGAAGCGGTCGACGCCGAGCGCGTCGACGACCGCCGCCACGTCAGCGGCGGCGTGCGCCACCGTGCGGTCGGGCACCGCGTCGGTGCCGCCGTAGCCCGCCCGGCCGTAGGAGACCAGGCGTACGCCGCGCGCCGCCGTGGCCTCCAGCAGCGGCGGCAGCGGGGCGCCGGTCTGCGGAGAGCCGTGGTGGTAGACCACCACCGGCCCCTCGCCGCCGCTGTCGTGCAGTCGGATCGTGCGTCCGTCGGGTCCCGAGATGTCCGTGGTCGTCACCATCGGGCGAGGATAGACAGGTGAGCCTGCACGCCGACACCCTCGCCACCCTGCTCGCCTGGAACGCTCCGAGCGACGAGCAGGCCGCGGCCCAGCGCCGTGTCGTGGCCCACCTGGAGGAGCACCCCGACGGGGTGGAGCGCTCCTGTCGCCCGGACCACGTCACGGCCAGCACCCTCGTGCTCAGCCACGACCACGCCGCGGTGCTGCTGACCCTGCACGCCAAGGCCGAGGCGTGGTTCCAGCTCGGTGGCCACTGCGAGGCCGGCGACGCGACCCTGGCCGGCGCGGCCACGCGCGAGGCCGTCGAGGAGTCAGGGATCGACGACCTGGTGCTGGACCCCTCGCCGGTCCAGGTCAGCGAGCACGCCGTGCCGTTCTGCGGCCCGGACGGCGACGTGCACCACCTCGACGTGCGGTTCGTGGCCGTGGCCCCGCCCGACGCCCGGCACGCCACCAGCGCGGAGTCGCTCGACGTGCGGTGGTGGCCGGTCGAGGCGCTGCCGACGGGCACCGAGCCCGACCTGCACGAGCTGGTGGCGCTGGCCCTGGCCCGCGTGCGCGCCGGCCAACCGACCGGCTAGCCGACCGGCGGGGTGTCGGCCCCCGGGCCCAGGGCGCCGGGGTCCTCGGCGTCGGAGGACGGCGGCTCGACGTGGGCCGCGGCCGACCAGCCGAGCAGGTAGCCCTTGGCCTTCTCGGCCTGGGGGTAGCGGTCGACCCAGCCCCAGAAGCGTGCGTCGTGACCGGGCTCGATGAGGTGGGTCAGCTCGTGGACCAGCACGTAGTCGACGACCCAGCCGGGCATCCCCTGCAGCCGGTCGGAGACGCGGATCGCCCGGTCACCGGGGGTGCAGGAGCCCCAGCGCGCCTGCTGGTTGCTGACCCACCGCACCGACTCCGGCGTGGCCAGTCCGCCGAGGTAGCGGTCGTTGAGCGCGACCGCCCGCACCAGGAGCTCGTCGTCGGAGAGCTTGGCCTTGCGCTCGGACTTCTCGATCCGGGCGACCATGGTGGCCACCCACTCCGACTCCTCCTGCTGCGACAGGGAGGCCGGGACCAGCACCACGATGCGGTCGCCGTCGCGGTAGGCGGAGACGGTACGCCGGCGTCGCTTCGAGCGGCGTACCTCCACCTCGGCCCGGGCCATGCTCGCGAACCTACCCGTTCGCCCAGGTCAGCAGGCGCTCCTGCGACCAGGTGTTGACGATCCGGTCGGGGTCGATGCCGGCCGCCTCGGCGCGCTCGCAGCCCAGCACCTGGAAGTCGAGCTGGCCGGGCGCGTGGGCGTCGCTGTCGATCGAGAACAGGCAGCCGGCGTCGCGGGCCTGCTCCAGCAGGGCCGTGGGCGGGTCGCGGCGCTCGGGCCGCGAGTTGATCTCGACCGCGACGTCCTCCTCGGCGCAGGCCGCGAACACGGCCCGGGCGTCGAACTGCGACTGGGCGCGGGTGCCGCGGCCGCCGGTGACCAGGCGGCCGGTGCAGTGGCCCAGCACGTTGGTGAACGGGTTGCGCACCGCGGCCACCATCCGCCGGGTCATCGCGTCCTTGTCCATGGCCAGCTTGGAGTGGACGCTGGCGACCCGGACCTCGAGACGGCCCAGCAGCGCGTCGGTCTGGTCGAGCCCGCCGTCGTCGAGGATGTCGACCTCGATCCCCTTGAGCAGCCGGAACGAGTCGCCGAGGTGGGTGTTGACCGCGTCGACCACGTCGAGCTGGCGGGTGAGCCGCTCGGCGCTGAGCCCGCGGGCGATCTTGAGCCGCGGGGAGTGGTCGGTGAGCACGAGGTAGTCGTGGCCGAGCTCCATCGCGGTCATCGCCATCTCCTCGATGGGCGAGCCGCCGTCGGACCAGTCGGAGTGGGAGTGCAGGTCGCCGCGCAGGGCCGCGCGGATCTCGGCCCCGCCGCTGGTCAGCGGTCCGCCGTGCTCGGCCTCGGCGTGGGCCAGGCGCTCGGGCAGGGTGCCGCGGACCGCCGCGGCCACCACCTTCGCCGAGCTGGCGCCGATGCCGGGCAGGTCGGTGAGCGAGCCCTCCTCCACCAGCCGCGCCACCTCCTCGGGCGGCAGCGGCAGGATCGTGTCGGCCGCCCCGCGGAAGGCCTTGACCTTGTAGGTGTCCTCGCGGGCGCGCTCGAGCAGGAAGGCGATCCGGCGCAGCGCGGCCACCGGCCCGGCGTCGTACGCCTCGGGGTCGCTCATCGGTCGACTTTCTCCTCTCCACACGCAGTGGAGGACCATTGTGGCTGGTCAGCGGTGTGCCGGGCGCAGGGGCCGGGCGTGTCCTCCACAGGTCCGTCCCGTCGATGTCCCCCGTGCTGCACAGGTCCGGCGCTGGATCCACAACTTTGTCCACAGGCTTGTCCACAGGCTGGGGGTATCCCGCCGCGCCAGGCGTTGACCGGCGGCGCCCCGGCTCCCTAGCGTGAGGTCCAGAGCAGGCCCTCGGCCCGCCGACCGACGTGCGCAAGGGGAAGGCGAACGTCGTGAGGTGGGGCGGGGGCCTCTTCTTCTTCTGCTGCCTGGCTGCGGTGGCCGCCGCTCGCCGCGGCCGCGCTCACTCGCCGGTGAAGACCGGAGCCCGCTTCTCGCGGCTGGCCCGGATGCCCTCCTGGAGGTCGGCGGTCGCCAGCGTGATCGGCTGCGCCATCGCCTCCCACTGCAGGCACGCCTCGACATCGGCGTGGCCACCGTCGGCCAGGGCCAGCTTGGTCAGCTTGCTGGCGATCGGCGCCGTGGCCGCGATTCCGGCGGCGGTGGCCAGGACCTCGTCGAGGAAGCCGTCGCGGTCGATGACCCGCGAGACCAGGCCGAGCCCGACCGCTTCCTGGCCCTCGACGATGCGCCCGGTCAGCATCAGGTCGCGGGCCGCCGCGGCGCCCACCGCGTCGGGCAGCAGGTAGGTGCCGGCCATGCCGGGGTGCATCCCGAGCTTGACGAAGGGGACCCCCATCTTGGCCCCGGAGGCGGCGTAGCGGATGTCGCAGGCCAGGGCCATGCACAGACCGGCCCCGATCGACGCGCCGTTGATGGCCGCGATCGTCGGGACCTCGAGCCGGCGGATCGAGAGCCAGGACCGGTAGAAGGCGAGCATCCGGGTGCGGAGCCGGTCGACCGAGGCGTCCGGCTCGCTGGCGATCCAGCTGGTGTCGCCGCCCGAGCAGAACGCCGCCCCCTCCCCCGTCACGACCACCGCGCGCACGCTCGGGTCGGCGGCGATCTCGTCGATGGCGGCGACCCAGGACCGGGTCATCTCCTCCGACATCGCGTTGCGCTGGTCGGGGTTGTCGAGGGTCAGCAGGGCCACGCCCGCGGAGGGACGCTCGAGTCGCAGGTGGGTGAGATCAGCCATGACCGCACCCTACTGAGGAGCTCGGGTCCGGGCCGGTCACGCAGCGCATCCGGCGGGGTGCGCCGCCGCTCCGCACCACGCCGGGTGCGCGGCCGCGGGCACCTCCCACGCCTCCGGGCGCGCGTGTCGTAGGGTCGGATCGGTTCTGAGGCACCCGTCTCGGAGCACCGGCGGCTTCCCCGGACACTCCGCCGTGACGATCAACCACCGAATTCTTAGTTGACATAGGCAAGGAGTCCGTCATGGCGGAGACCTGGAGCGGCGAGTTCTACTGCGTGAAGTGCAAGGAGAAGCGCGAGGCTGAAGGAGAGGTCAGGGTCAACGACAAGGGCACGCGCATGGCCAAGGCCGTGTGCCCCGTCTGCAGCACCAACCTCAACCGGATCCTCGGCAAGGCCTGATCCAGCCCCACCCAGCACTCCCGAGACGGCGGCGCCCCAGGCGGGTGCCGCCGTCTCGCGCTCTGCCCGCCCTGCATTGCCCGCAGGCCTGTGGACGACGGCCGCGGCCGACGCCGGTCCTGTGTGAGGCTCGGGGCATGGCCGAGCCCGCCCCCGACTACCCCCTCCCCGAGCTGCCGGCGCACCCGGCGCTGCGCCCCGGGTGGCGGGTCCTCCGTCGCAGTGACGGGGTGCTGCAGATCGGCGTCGACCCACCGCACCGGGTCGTGGTCCCCGACTCCCCCGGCGTGCGCGAGGTGCTGCACGCCCTGCACGGGTCGCGGCGCCCCGAGCGGCTCGGCGCCGACGGTGCCGCGTGCCTGAGCGACCTGCTCGCGGCCGACCTGGTGGTCGACGCCGACGCCGCTCCGCTCGACGCCGCCCGCTTCGGGGCCAGTGCCGGGCCGCGCGCCCGGGCCCGGAGCGAGACCGGGGTACGGGTGCTCGCGCCCGCGTCGCTGGGCGAGCGGGCCGCCCGGGCGCTCGACGACGCCGGGCTGCGCCGGCTCGAGCCGCCCCCCGAGGGTGGTGCGGCCGACGTACCGGCGGTGTGGCTGGTGCTGGCCGAGGGCGAGCCGGCCCGCGACGGGCTCGACGACCTCGTGCGCGACGACGTCCCCCACCTCGTGGTGGCCGCACGCGAGGGCCACCTCGAGATCGGCCCGTTCGTGGTCCCCGGCCTGACCGCCTGCCTGCGGTGCGTCGACGCCCACCGGGCGCAGGGCGACCCTCGCCGCCAGCTCGTGGTCGAGCAGGTCGCCCAGGTGGCACAGGTGGCACAGGTGGCACAGGCGGGCGGGGCTGCGCACGACCCGGTGCTGTGGTCCTGGGCGACCGCGTGGGCGGCGCGCGACCTCGCCCGCTACGCCGAGGGCGACCGGCCCTCCACCTGGTCCACGACGTTCGTCGTCGACTCGCTCGCCGCGCCGCGGGAGCAGCGGTGGGACCGTCACCCCCACTGCGGCTGCTCCTGGCAGCAGGCCTGGCGCGCAGGCTAGGCGGCGGCTACCAGAACTCGCTGTCGAGCTTGCCCTCCATGGCCCGCAGGTTCTTGCGCGAGCAGGTGTCGCAGAAGCTGCGCCGCCGGCCGTGCTCGACCGAGATCGTCCACGTGAGCGTCGCCGCCCCCTCGGGCTCCTGGCGTCCGCAGAAGTCGCAGGTCATCATCCGAGCCAGCGTACGCCGCGCCGGCCGTCCGCCCCCGTGAGCCAGAAGAGCCGGGTACGCCGACCCCTGGGAGGGCGACGTACCCGGCTCGGATTCCGGGCTGCACGGGTTACAGGGCGCGGGCGAGAGCGAGGCGGGCCTGCTGCGCGGCCCGCTCGGCCTTGCGGCTCAAGCGGCGTGCGCGGACCAGCCGGTCGCCGGCGCGCATCCCCTGCGCCTCGGCCAGGCGCGCGGACATCTGCGCGCGCACCAGGTCTTCCTGCAAGAAGCTCATCGTGGTGCTCCGATCTTGGTGGGTGTGCTGGGTGTGATGGGTGGTGGTGGTGGTGTGGCGTCGGGCCTTCAGGCCGCGACCTCGCTCTTGCGAGGACGCCCGCGGGGCCGCTTGCGCGGGATCACTGCCCCCTGCAGGAACAGCTGCCCGCCCCAGACGCCCCAGGGCTCCTGGCGCTCGAGTGCTCCGTCGAGGCACAGCTGGCGGACGGGGCAGTCCAGGCAGAGGGCCTTCGCGCACTCCACGTCGGCGGGGGACTCGGCGAACCACAGCTCCGGGTTGTTGACCCGGCACGGCAGTCGGTCGGCGTCCACCTGGCCGGCATGGTCGTGCAAGAGGCCCAGGGTGGGCTCCGGCGACATGCCATCGGTGCGGTCGAGAACGCTGATGGTCATGTGTCACCTCCTTCTGTTGACCTGATCGCGGGTGGGTGGCGGGTGGTGCGGGTCGTGCTCGCGGATCTGCGGTCGTCCTGCTCCTGGACCGTGAAGGTCCCGGACAAACAGAAAGGCCGCGGATCCCTGGGAGGGTTCCGCGGCCTGGAGGTGCCGGTCTGTCGAGATGACTCAACAGAGAGGCGGACTCCAGGCGTGGATCCCGGGGACGAAGGCAGCATCCGCAACGAGGCAGAGCTCTCCCGTGGTGATCGCACCGGACGGAACCGTGGACGGACGGAAGGCGTGACCGCAGGCGGACATGCCGAGGCGCTCGTCGATCCACTGGATCGTCGGGGTCATCGTCATCGTGATGTTCTTCATGGGGTCACCTCCTCCGGTGAATCGGGCGCCGGTCGTGTCAGGACCGTGGTGCGCGGGCTGGTGAGAAGAAGTTACCGCTGCTGCTCTGTCAGGGGCAAACGATTTAATGAGTATTTCTTCGCGGACCCGTCGCGGGCCGGTTCAGCCGACCAGGTCGAGCAGCTCGTCGCCGTACTTCTCGAGCTTCTCCGGGCCGATCCCGTTGATCTCCAGCAGCGCGCCGGGGGTGCGGGGCTTGAGCTCGGCGACCTCCTCGAGCGTGGCGTTGGAGAAGATCATGAACGCCGCGATCTCGTCGCTCTCGGCCCGGGCCCGACGCCAGTCGCGCAAGCGCTCGTAGAGCGACTCGTCGTAGGAGACCGGGCAGCTCGCGCAACGCCGACGGGTCTTCTCGGCCGCGGTCGTCAGCGGACGCCCGCACTCGACGCAGGTGCGGGCCTTGGCTCGTGTCGGCACCGGCGCCCGCACGCCCTCGGCGGGCAGCAGCGGCGCGAGGAAGCGCGAGGGCTGGCGTCGGGGCGCCTGGCCGGGGTTGCGGGCCTGGGCCCAGGACAGCACCAGCTCGCGGCGCGCGCGGGTCATGCCGACGTACAGCAGGCGGCGCTCCTCCTCGACGGCCTCCGGGGTGTCGGCGTAGGTGATCGGGAGCGTGCCGTCCTGGAGGCCGACGAGGAACACGGCGTCCCACTCGAGACCCTTGGCGGCGTGGAACGTCGAGAGGGTCACGCCGCCCGCCGTGGGGGCGTGCTGCTCGGCGGCGCGGCGGTCGAGCTCGTCGACGAACGCCGCGAGGTCGGCCTCGGGATGGGCGGCGAGGTGGGCCTCGGCCTGGGCGACCAGCGCGTGCCAGGACTCCCAGCGGTCGCGGGTCTGGCCGCGGCCCACGGGCGGCTCGGGCGACCAGCCCATCCCGGCCAGGATCGCGCGGACCGTCTCGAGCAGCGGCTCGGCCACGGCGCTCCCGCGGGCGGCGCCGCGCAAGCGGGTGACGGCCTCGCGCACCTCACCGCGGTCGAAGAAGCGGCCCGCCCCCCGCACGAGGTAGGGGATCGACCGGTCACCCAACGCCTCCTCGTAGGCCTCGGACTGGGCGTTGATCCGGAAGAGCACGGCGATCTCGTCGGCGGCGTGACCGCCCGCCCGGAGGGCCGCGATCCGCTCCGCCACCTGGGTCGCCTCGGCCACCTCGTCGGGCCGACCGGCGCACGACACCGCAGGGCCGGCGTCCTGCTGGGCCCGCAGCTGGACCCCGACGCTGGGCGTGCCCGCGAGCAGCTGGTTGGCGGCCGTGACGATCTGGGGCGTGGAGCGGTAGTTGCGGACCAGCTCGATGGAGGTGGTGCCGGGATGCTTGGCGGGGAAGTCCTTGAGGTAGGCCGCGTCGGCGCCGGCGAAGGAGTAGATGGTCTGGGCTGGGTCGCCGACCACGCAGAGCTCGTCACGACCGCCGAGCCACAGGTCGAGCAGGGCGTACTGGAGGGGCGAGACGTCCTGGAACTCGTCGACCACGAACCACTTGTACTGGCGACGTACCTGCGCGGCGACCCGCTCGTCGTCGACGAGCAGGCCGGCGGTGAGCAGCAGCACGTCCTCCATGTCCATCCGCCCCTGCCCGCGCTTGACCTCCTCGTAGGCATCGAAGAGCCGGGCGACGGTCTCGACCTCCAGCGCCGCGACCGACCGCCCGCGCTCGCTGGCGATCCGGGCGTAGTCGTCGGGGCGGACGTTGCTGACCTTGGCCCACTCGACCTCGGAGGCCAGGTCGCGCAGCAGCGCCTGGTCGGCCGCGACCCGGTGGCGGCGGGCGGCCCCGGCCAGCAGGGAGATCTTCGACTCGGTGAGCGTGGGCAGCACGGTGCCGTGGACGTGGGGCCAGAAGTAGCGCAGCTGGCGCAGCGCCGCCGAGTGGAAGGTGCGGGCCTGGACTCCCCCGGCCCCCAGCGTGCGCAGCCGCGAGCGCATCTCACCCGCGGCCCGGGTCGTGAACGTGACGGCCAGGACCTCGGTGGGGGCGTAGACGCCGGTGGCGACGCCGTGGGCGATGCGGTGGGTGATCGCGCGGGTCTTGCCCGTGCCGGCCCCGGCCAGCACCCGCACGGGCCCGCGCAGCGTCTCGGCCACCTGCCGCTGCTCGGGGTCGAGCGCGGCCAGCAGGTGTGGCTGGCTCATCGGGGGAACAACTCCTCGGACATCCTGGTTACTCTCCCCGAACCCTAGACGCGAGAGGCGACATCCCCTTGTCCAGTGACTCCCCCGGCACTTTCACGATGTACTCCACCCCCTGGTGCGGCTACTGCCACCGGCTGAAGAGCCAGCTCGACCGCGAAGGCATCACCTTCGAGATGATCGACATCGAGCAGCAGCCCGAGGCCGTGCAGATCGTCGAGTCCGCCAACAACGGCAACCAGACCGTCCCCACCCTCGTCTTCGCCGACGGCACCGCCCAGACCAACCCCTCGCTGGCGCAGGTCAAGCAGAAGCTCGCCGCCCTGGCCTGAGTGCTGCCTGCGGGTGGCCGTGGGGCTGAGGGGGCCGTTTCCGTTCAATTGCTGGCGCAGGGCCCCTCGGAAGGCACTTCGGAGGGCACCTGGCCAACAATTGCTGGAAGTGCGCCCTACCACTGACCGGGCAACGGCCCGCCGTACCAGTGCTCGATGAGCGAGCGGCTGATCGAGGCGCCGCCGGGCAGCGCGAGCGAGCCGGCCTCCGCGTGGGCGCGCATCTCGGCGCGGGTGAACCAGCGCGCCTCCTCGATCTCGTGCTCGTCGACGACGATCTCCGTGGTCTCGGCCCGGCCGACGAAGCCGAGCATCAGGCTGGCCGGGAGCGGCCACGGCTGGTTGCCGAAGTAGGTCACGGCGCCGACGCGCACCCCGACCTCCTCGGCGACCTCGCGGCGTACGGCGTCCTCGAGGGTCTCGCCCGGCTCGCAGAAGCCGGCCAGGGTCGAGAAGCGTCCCGCGGGCCAGACCGCCTGACGTCCGAGCAGGCACTGCTCGTCGGGCGCACCGGCCTCGCCGTGGGTGACGGTCATGATCACGGCCGGGTCCGTGCGTGGGAACTGCGGCTTGCCGCAGGACAGGCAGCGCAGCTGGTGGCCTGAGGCGAGCGGCTCGAGCGGACCGGCGCACCGCGGGCAGAAGCGCGTCACCCACAGCCACTCCGCGATGCCGAGCGCGTGGAAGACCAGGGGCGCCTGGGCCACTGCCCCGCCGGCGAGGAAGGGCAGCAGCCCGCGCAGCGGGAACCACTCCCCCTGCTCCGCCGCGGCCAGCGCCGAGTCGGCGACGACCGCGAACCAGGCCCGGCCCTCCCTCTGCCCCAGCAGCACCCGGACGCCGTCCGGGGCCTCGTTCGGCGGCACCCAGACCAGGGCGCCGTCGCGGGGGCGCACCCGGGTGCCGGACACGACGAGCACGCGGGTGTCGGGATCGGCCCAGCGCGCGTCGAGCCAGGCCGGGTCCGTGCGGTGCAGCGCGCTGCGGTCGTGCGGGTCGGCCACGAGCGCCTGGTGTCGGTACGTCACCCTCCGAGCCTAGGCTCGCCGGCGTGAGCACCCACCTCGACGCCCAGCCCGGCCAGATCGCTCCGCTCGTCCTGATGCCCGGCGACCCGCTGCGGGCCCGCTGGATCGCGGAGACGTTCCTCGACGCCGCGACCTGCTACTCCGAGGTCCGCGGCATGCTCGGCTACACCGGCACCTGGCAGGGGCACCCGGTCTCGGTGCAGGGCTCCGGCATGGGTCAGCCGTCGTTGGCGATCTACGCGACCGAGCTCTTCACCGAGTACGACGTCGCCTCGATCATCCGGGTCGGCTCGTGCGGCGCGCTGACCGAGCGGCTGGCGCTGCGCGACCTGGTCATCGCCTCGGGCGCCTGCACCGACTCATCGCTCAACCGGATCACCTTCGAGGGGCTCGACTACGCGCCCGTGGCCGACTTCGGCCTGCTGCGCGACGCGGCCGCCGCCGCACCGGAGGCCCACGTGGGGCTCCTCCTGAGCAGCGACTCCTTCTACCCGACCCGGCCCGAGCTGACGACCCGGATGGCGGAGCACGGCGCCCTGGCCGTCGAGATGGAGGCCAGCGCGCTCTACACGCTCGCCGCCCGGCACGGTCGTCGCGCGCTGGCCATCTGCACCGTCTCGGACCACCTCGTCACCGGCGAGCACACCTCGGCGCAGGAGCGGGAGCAGACCTTCGGACGCATGGTCGAGGTCGCGCTCACCGCTGCCCTGCAGCGCGGGTGATGACCCAGGAAGCGAAGCCCGGCATGGTGAAGCGGACCAGGCCGTGGCCGACCGGCTCGATCACGCCCTTCTCGATCAGCCGCTCGCGCGGGACGCTGATCGAGGAGGAGGGCTGGCCCAGGCGGGCGGCGATCGCGGCGCGGGCGACGTTGTCGGTGCCGACCTCGGCCATGGCGCGGATGAAGGCCTGCTCGCCCGTGGTCGCCGCGCCCCACCGGGCGCGGAACATCGCGTCGAGCTGGTCGCGCGCGGCCGGGACGCCGGCGCGCACGTGGTCGGGGTCGAGCACCCCGCCGGGGTCGGGACGCGCGGCCTGCCAGGTGGCGCTGCCGAGCAGCTGGAGGAGGTAGGGGTGTCCGCGCCCCTCGGCGGTGACCAGGTCGAGGGCGGTGGGGTCCCAGGACACCTCCATGGCCTCCGCGGGCTGGACGAGCAAGGAGCGGGCGTCGACGTCGCTGAGCACGTCGAGCGGGACGAAGGTGCTGCGCTCGCCGAACGTGGCGGCGGTGATGATCGCCTCCGGGGTCACCGGGAGACCGGCCGTCACGACCGCGAGCGGGTGGCGCTCGCGCTCGCCGTCGAGGTTCTGGACCGCGTTGAGCAGGATCGACAGGTCGACGGCCGACGCGGCGTGCAGCTCGTCGATGAAGACCACGAGGCCGGCGCCGTGCTGGCCGCGGGCGAGGGTCGCGGCGTCGTGCAGCAGGTCCTCGAGCGCTCCGATGGGCGCGGTCTCGGGAGGCGGTGAGGGCGGCGCGGCGCCACCGCGGCCGGTGCTGAGCTCGCCCCCCACCTTGAGCCCGGGGACGCCGAGCTCGATGCGGACCTTCTCCAGGCGCGCCCGCCAGCGCCGGGTCTCCGCGGCTCCCGCCGGCAGGCCCGCCCGCTCCAGGGTGCGGCGGGTGGCGTGCACGAGCTCGGGCAGGAACGCCCGGTCGCGGGAGCAGGCGACCCAGACGCTGAGGCACCCGACCTCGGTGGCCTGGCGCTGTGCGGTGCGCAGCAGTGAGGTCTTGCCCAGACCGCGCGGGGCGTGGAAGACCAGGGGCGGCCCGCCGAGCTCGCCGAAGGTGGCCACCCGGCTGATCTGGTCGCGGATCCGCCCGAGCTCGGACTCGCGCCCGGCCAGCACCCGCGGGACCTGGCCCGGGGTGTACGGGTCGGGTGCCATCACGGACGCCTCCTGCTGGATCTTGATAGAACGGTCAAAGTATCAAGAGTGATCAGGCATCGGCGGGACCCTGGACGAGCCGTTCGAGGGCTGGTCGGTCGGGCAGGTCGCCCGGCTCGACCAGGTCGTCGGTGCGCACGTAGTAGAACGCGGCCCTCACGGAGTCCAGGGGCAGGTCGTGCAGCTCGGCCCAGGCCAGGCGGTAGAGAGCCAGCTGGAGCGGGTCGGCGGACTGGGTGCGGTTGGTCTTCCAGTCGACGAGCAGGAAGCCGTCGCTGCCGTCGTCACGGCGTTCGGCGTAGACGGCGTCGACGCGGCCCCGCACCACCTGGCCGCCCAGGACCAGCGCGAACGGCGCCTCGACCGCGGTCGGCTCGCGGTCACCGAACGCCCCCCGCTCGAAGCGCTCGACCAGCTCGGCCAGCTCGGCGTCGTCGGCGATCTCGGCGTCGGCCCGCCCCGAGAGCTCGTCGGGGTCGAGCAGGGTCTGCTGACCGAACTTGGCCTCGACCCAGGCGTGGAACCGGGTGCCGAAGCTGGCGGCCCGCGAGGGGCGGCGCGGCATCGGACGGGCCAGGTCGGCGGCGAAGGCTGCGGGGTCGTCGCGCAGCCGGGAGACAGCGGTGGCGGACAGGCTCAGCGGCAGGGTCACGCCGACCTCGACCGCGCGGTCGCGCCGGGCCTCGCGCAGCAGCCGCTCGAGCTCGTCGTCCCACTCGGCCACCCGGGCCGCCTCGACCATGTCGAGCCCGTCGTCGGGCACGGAGGGGTCGGCGGCGACGACGGCCTCGGCCGCAGCAAGCCGCCGCCGGGACTCCTGACCGATCTCGGTGACCGGCCAGGGCCGCGAGGGGTCGACCGAGGCGTAGGGGTGGGCCTCGGTCTTGGGGTCGGGGTCCTCGCGCCACACGGGCGGCGGCTCGCCCTGGTCGACGAGGTAGTCGCGCACCACGCGCTGGTAGTCGGAGGGACCGTAAGGAGTGGCGCGCGTGCTCCAGCAGAACGAGCTCACCGAGAGCAGGTGGGCCGCCCGGGTGAAGGCGACGTAGCCGAGGCGCAGCTCCTCCTCGGCGTCGTGGGCCCGGGTGTCGGCGCGGTAGGCCTCGAGCCCGGCCTTGTCGTGGTCGCCCAGCTGGGGCAGGTCGCCCGCATCGCCCCGCAACGGCGCGGGGAGGACCGCCGGCGACGACGTCCAGAGGGTGCGCGAGCGGTTGGAGGGGAACCTCGTGCGCGAGACGCCGACCAGGAAGACGGAGTCCCACTCCAGGCCCTTGGACCGGTGGACGGTCAGCAGCTTGACGGAGTCGGCCTCGCTCGGGGTCGCGATGTCGAGGGCGTTGCCCTGGTCGTCCTCGGCGGTGAGGTAGGCCAGCAGCGCCGGCAGCGTGACGTCGCCGTCGACGGCCTGGAAGTCGGCGACCGCCTTGACGAACAGGTCGAGGTTGTCGCGGCGGGCCTCGGCGGCCGGGCTCACGGCCGAGGCCAGCTCGACGTCGACGCCGGTGAGGTCGATGATGCGGCGGACCACGTCGAGGAGCGGCTCACCCACGTGGGTGCGCAGCAGGCGCAGCTCGTCGGCCAGCAGGGCGAAGCGCTCGCGCGCCTGGGGCGAGTACGCCGCCTCGCCGGGGTCGACGAGCGCGTCGTCGAGCGCCGGCACCTCGGACGGGTCGATGCCGTCGGCGATGTGGACCAGGTGGTCGGTGACACTCCCCTGCTCGGCCTCGCGGCCCTGCTGGCGTCCGGCGAGGTCCTGGGCCCGCTGGCTGAGCAGCCGGAGGTCACGCGGGCCGATGGCCCACCGCGGCCCGGTGAGCAGGGTGAGCAGCGAGGCGTTGGCGGTGACGTCGTGCATGAGGTGGAGGATGGCGACCACCTCGGCCACCTCGGGCAGTCGCAGCAGCCCCGACAGCCCGACGATCTCGACCGGGATGCCGGCGGCGGTCAGGGCGTCGAAGACGTCTTCGGCGTGCGCGTTGTCGCGGGTGAGCACCGCGATGTCGGACCACTGGTCGGTGTGGGCGGCCGTGACCCCCTCGACCAGCGCGGCCAGCTCGTCGGCGTGGGTGTCGTGGACGCTGGTGGTCACGACGCCGGCGGCGGCCCCCGGCTTGGCCTCGAGCTCGGCCACCTGCGGGTAGGCGGCGTAGAGGGGGGCGGCGAGGCGGTTGGCGACGTCGAGGATGCGGGTGTCGGAGCGCCGGTTGACCGTGAGGTGGTGGATCGGGGCGGTGCCGGACGCGGTCGGGAACGTGTCGTCGAAGTTGAGGATGTTGGAGACCGAGGCGCCGCGCCAGCCGTAGATGGCCTGGTTGGGGTCGCCGACCGCCGTGACCGCGTGACCCAGGCCCGCGCCGGCGGGCCCGGAGAAGATCCGGGCCAGCATCGTGGCCTGGGCGACCGAGGTGTCCTGGTACTCGTCGAGCAGGACGACCTTGAACTTGCCCCGCTCGGCCTCGCCCACGTCGGGCTGCTCGCGCACCAGCCGTGCGGCCAGCTCGATCTGGTCGGAGAAGTCCATCAGCCCCAGGTCGCGCTTGAGCCGCCGGTAGCCCTCGACCAGCCCGAGCAGCTCGGCCCGACGGTCGATCGCGAAGCAGGCCTTCTCGCAGGCCTCGCGGTGGCCCTTGCGGTCCTTGCCGGCGGTCTCGGCCTCGTGGCCGCGGACGAACCCGGCGCGGGCCTCGGCGTCGACGCGGCGTACGTCGGCCGCCGTGGTGAGGTGCTCGCTCATCGCGCCGTCGAGGGCGAGGAGGTTCTGGATCACGGTGGCCGGGTGGTCGGAGAGGTGACGGACGTCGCCGGTGTGACGGTCGACGACGCGCGCGCCGAGCTGGTAGCGGGCCGCGTCGGTGACGACCCGGGTGTCGGGCTCGTGGCCGATGCGCAGGCCGTGGTCGGTGAGGAGGGTGGCGGCGTAGGCGTTGTAGGTGGCGACGGTGGGCTCGAGGACGTCCTCGGCCTCGGGGCCCGGCTGGTCGCTGAGCGCCCCCGCGGCGACCAGCGCGTCGCGGATGCGGCGCCGCAGCTCGCTGGCCGCCTTGGTGGTGAACGTGAGGCCGAGCACCTCCTCGGGGCGCACCTGGCCGGTGACGACGAGGTAGACGACCCGGGCGGCCATCAGCGTGGTCTTGCCCGAGCCGGCGCCGGCGATGACGACGGCGGGCGCGAGCGGCGCGGTGATGGCCGCCCACTGCTGGGGGCTCGGCGCGTAGGGGGTGCCCATCACGCGCTGGAGGTCTTCGGGTGACTCGATCGGCGTCGTGGTGAGCGGCGTGGTCAGCGGCGTGGTCGTCGTCGTCATCGGTCGGTCACCGACCCCGCGCTCTTGGCCGGGCAGATCGGCACGAACGAGCAGTCGCGGCAGTAGGGTCCGGCCACCGCCGGGAAGCTCTCGGCCCGCAGCAGCGACGCGGCGCGCGCGATCTCCTCGCGCAGCGCCCCTCGGGCGGACCCGTCGTCGGGCTCGGGGTCCTGGCGCTGGACCTTGGCGTGCTGGGCGTCCTCGAGGCCGAGCTGCACCAGCTCGGCGCCGCCGGACGCGGCGGGGTGGCCCTCGGGCATCAGCTCGTCGACGGCACCGCTGTCGACGGCGTACTGGTAGAGGCCGAGCTGGACGTGGGACTTCACCGCCGGTCCGGTGGGCGCGCCGCGGCTGGTCTTGAGGTCGACGACGACCACCCGGTCGTCGGAGTCGAGCTCGAGCCGGTCGGCGTAGCCGGTGAGGCGGACCTGCTCGCCGTCGACGTCGACGACCGTCGAGAAGCGCGACTCGGCCGCGAGCAACCGGCGCGGGTTGTCGTGGTGCCAGGCGAGGAAGCGGGCGAGCGCGGCGTGGACCCGCTCGTGCTCGCGGGCCTTGGACCAGGGGGTCCGGAACTCGAGGCGGTCCCAGACCTCGTCGATGTGGGTCATCAGCCGCTCGACGTCGGCGGGTCCGGCCTCGAGCTCGCCGTCGGCGACCCGCTGGGCCAGGGCGTGCACGAGCTGGCCGAGGTTGGCCGACTGGTGGGCCCGGGCCACCCCGCCCGCCTCGCGCTCGAGGAACCACTGGGTCGGGCACCTCATCAGGCCCTCGAGCGCGCTGGCCGACAGGGGCACCGGCTGGTCGGGATCGCGCACGGGCTGCACCGAGCGCGTGGCCGCGCGGGTGCCCCACCAGGTGGAGGGGTCGGCGTGCGGGACGAGCAGACGGCCGGCGGCCGAGGTCTCGCCGGCCAGGCGGGCCAGCCGCCGGGCCGCGGCGGCCCGCAGCGCGGGGCTCGTGTCGGGGTCGGCCGTCGTACGTCGCAGCTCGCTGACCAGGCCGTCGACCGACAACGGCCGTGGGGGTCGCCCGACGACGTGCGGGACCTCGCGGGTCACCAGCTCGTCGAGGAAGCGGGAGGGCTGCTCGCCGTCGTCGTCGGGCGAGCGGACCGCGGTGACGACCAGGCGCTGGCGGGCCCGGGTGCAGGCGACGTAGAAGAGGCGGCGCTCCTCGAGCAGCAGCTCGCGGGCCGTGACCGGCGGGACCAGCCCGTCGGTGCCGATCCGGTCGGCCTGGAGCAGCGTCGCCCGGCGCCGCAGGTCGGGCCAGAGCTCCTGCTGCACGTGGGCCACCACGACCAGGCGCCACTCGAGCCCCTTGGAGCGGTGGGCGGTGAGCAGGCGGACGGCGGCCCCGCGGGAACCGCGCTCGGCGAGGGTGTCGGCCGGGATCTGCTGAGCCTTGAGGGTGGCGAGCAGGTCGGGGACGGCCAGGTGGAGGCGCTGCTCCTCGAGCGCGGGCGACCACGTCGAAGAGCGCGCAGACCGCGTCGAGGTCGCGGTGGGCCCGCCGCGCGCCCGCGCCGCCGGCGTGGACCGCCCGCCGCAGCCGCTCGGGCCAGGCCGTGCTCGACCACAGCCGCCACAGCACCTCCTCGGCGGAGGCGCCGTCGTCGAGCTCGGCGCGGGCGCCGGCCAGCAGCCCCGCCAGGGCCCGGGCACGCGCCACCTCTCGGCCCTCGAGCCCGTCGAGGAACGTGGCATCGACGACGGCCTCCCGCACGAGCTCGCGCGAGGGACGGGCGATCCGCTCCTCGGTGTGGGCGCGGTCCTTCTCGCGCGCACGCACCTGGCGGGAGAGCCGTCGCAGGTCGCCGGCGTCGAGCCCGGCCAGCGGGCTGAGCAGCAGCGCCTCGGCCCGCGAGGGATGCACGTGGTCGACGTGGTCGCGGTCGTCGTTGTCGAGGTTGACCACCGCCGACATCGCGTCGAGCAGCGGCAGGACCGCGGGGTCGCGGACCAGCGGGACCTCGTCGCTGGCGACCTCGACCGGCACCCCGGCCGCCCCGAGGGCGCGGCGCAGCGGCGGGATCGACGTACGGCCCGACCGGACCAGCACGGCCATGTCGTCCCACGCGATGCCGTCTTCGAGGTGGGCGCGGCGCAGCAGGTCGGCGAGGTGCTCGGCCTCGGCGCGGTCGGTGTCGAAGGTGCGGACGGTGACCCGGCCGTCGCCCAGGTCGCCGGGCTCGGAATCAGGCTGGAGGAAGGCGGTCTTGGCCTCCGGCGGGATGCTGCCGGGGAGGGCCAGTCGGGCCGCGACCCGCTGGGAGGCCAGGAGCAGGTGGGCGCCGAACCGGCGCGTGGTGCGCAGCGCCACGACGTCGGCGGGACGGCCGTCGAGGTGGGGGAACGCGCTCGGGAAGTCGAGGATGCCGCGCACCTCGGCCCCCCGGAAGCCGTAGATGGACTGGTGGGGGTCGCCCACGACCGTGAGGTTGCGCCCGTCGCCGGCCAGCTGGCGCAGCAGCGCGACCTGGCCGGGGTCGGTGTCCTGGTACTCGTCGACGAAGACGTGGGTGTAGCGGGCCCGCAGCTCGTCGCGGTGCTCGGCGGCCTCGAGCACCGCACGACGGATCAGGTCGGCGTAGTCGGTGGCGCTGTGGTGGTCGAGGTTCTCGAGGTACTGCTCGAGGAAGAGCCCGGCCGCCGCCAGCTCGGGCAGCCGGTGCTCGAGCCCGAGGTCGCGCAGCTGGGGGCCGTCAAGGCCCTTCTCGCGCGCCCGGGACAGCACGGCGTTGACCTCGCGGGCGAAGCCGCGGGTGTCGAGCGCGGTGGTCAGCCAGTCGGGCCAGACCACGGACTCGGGGTGGGTGGTGAGCAGCTCGCGCAGCACGACGTCCTGCTCGGGGGCCGAGAGCAGCCGCAGCGGGGCGGCGTACAGCTCGGGCGGGGAGTAGCGACGGACGAGCCCGTAGGCGAAGGAGTGGAACGTCGAGCTCAGGCTCGTGGACATCGTGCGCCCGAGTCGCGCGGTCACCCGGTCGCGGAGCTGCTCGGCCGCCTTGCGCGAGAAGGTCAGGGCCAGGATCGACTCGGGCGAGACCCCCTCGTCGACCCGCCGCACGATGGTCTCGACCAGCGTCGTGGTCTTGCCGGTGCCGGGGCCCGCCAGCACCAGCAGCGGCCCGCCGGCGTGGTCGACCACCCGCTGCTGGTGCTCGTCGAGCGTCGGCACCTCGCGCGCGACCGGGCTCTCCGGACGCACCAGGTGGTACGTCGTCTCCGCGGTCGTCGTGGCCATGGGAACACCTCATCACGAGCCACCGACAGCGCGGCTACCCCAGGTCGACGATCGCCGCGACCGGGCCGCCACCGTCGGGACCCTGGTGGGCGGCGGAGACGGAGACGAAGACGGCGGGGTCGCCGGTGACGGCGGCGGTGACGCCGCCGACGGCGGCCTTGATCTGGCGGTGCCAGTGGACGTCGGAGTCGTCGAGCATCGCGTTGCGACGTCCGCGCACCTGGCCGTCCTGGGAGACCTCGCACTTGAGGAAGACGTTGACCAGCCGGCCGTCGAGGTCGCTGGTGCGTGGTCGCTCGGGGAGGTCGAGCCCCGCGGAGCGGATGGCGTCCCAGATGCCGTCGGCGTCGAGGGCGTCCTTCATCACCGCGTGGCCGACGCGGTAGCGGCCGCCGACGCCGGTCGCGTTTCCGACCACGACGACCTGGGCCTGGTCGAGCTCGACGCCCGAGGAGCAGGAGGCCACGGCGGAGTAGAGCGACCGGTCGTGCATCACGTCGGCGTCCGTCGGCATCTCGATCTCGCCGAGCGCGACGGCGACGCCCAGGGCGGTGCAGCCGTTGGAGAGGTCCATCGACTCGTGGGTGTGCTCGGTCCAGACGCTCTGGCCGCGCTCCTTGGCGTCGCGGATCGTGTGCACGGTCAGCAGCGGCGTCTTGGTCTGCACGTAGTGCACCTCGGCCGGGTCGGTGATCCCGGCCTTCGCCATCGCCTCCGTCACCGCGACGGCGACCTTCTCGATCATGGCCACGCGGCCGATGTCCTCGGGCAGCAGCCGCTCGCTCATCGCGAAGCCGACGGTCAGCCGCGGCTCGTCGGTCGGCGGGTGGTCGGTCGCGTCGGTCGTGGCGAAGATCGTGGCGTGCGGGCTGATCACCCCGTCGGTGCCGCCGGACCAGACGATCGGCACCTGCGCGACCTGCTCGGGCGGCGCCCCCTTCGCGACCAGCACCTCGCGGAAGGCGCGGTCGCTGATGATCCGGGTGTAGTCGTTGACCCCGCCGTTGCCCTCGGTCTTGCCGATGATCGCGATCACCCGCTCGGCCTCCATCACCCCCTCGTCGATGAGGCGTGCCAGCTCGGAGGCGTCGGCGACGGAGTGGATCGGGACCTTGCGGACTTCGATGGCCGAGGGCATGGGCGAGACCTTTCGCGGGCGGGTCGGTCGGATCGGTGGAGCTAGTCGGGCACGACGACGGTGCCTGCTCCACCGTCCACGGCCCGGGTGATGTTGTCCAGGCTGGTGATCACACCACGCCGGCCCGTGCGTTCCACGAAGCGGCACACCCCCTCGACCTTCGGGCCCATCGAGCCGCTCGCGAAGTGCCCCTCCCCCGCCAGCCGGCGCAGGTCGCCGACCCCCACCCGACCCACCGGCTCGGCGTCGGACTGCCCGAAGCGGAGCACGGCGTGCGGCACGTCGGTGGCGACCACCAGGACGTCGGCCGCCAGCGCGACGGCCAGCAGCGCGGCGCTGAGGTCCTTGTCGATCACGGCCTCGATCCCGCGCAGCACGTCGTCCTCACGCACGACGGGGATCCCCCCTCCGCCGTTGGCGACGACCAGGAAGCCGGCCTCGACCAGCGCCACCACAGCCGGAGCATCGAGGATCTCGCGCGGCTCCGGCGACGCCACGACCCGCCGCCAGCCCTTCTCGCCGCGGTCCTCCCAGGTCTCGCCGTGCTCGACCAGCAGCGCCGCCTCGTCCGCGGGGAGGAAGCGGCCGACGGGCTTGGTGGGGCGCCGGAAGCCGGGGTCGTCCGGGTCGACCAGCGTCCGCGTCACGAGCGCCGCCGTACGCCGGGTCAGGCCCCGCTCCGCCAGCGCGGCCTCGAGCGCGTTCATCAGGACGAACCCCAACGTCGCCTGGGTCTGCGCCCCGCACCAGTCGAGCGGGACGGGCGGCACGACGCCGGCCGCGATCTCGTTCTTGACCAGCAGGTTGCCCACCTGCGGACCGTTGCCGTGGGTGACGACGACCTCGTGACCGGCCGTCACCAGGTCGGCCACGGCCTCGGCCGCGACCACCGCCGCGGCGATCTGGTCCTCGGGTCGCGCCCGTCCGTCGGCGCGGGTCATCGCGTTGCCGCCGAGCGCGAGCAGGACCCTCATTCGCCGACCCTATTCCGTCGACCGGGTCTAGGGTCGCTCCATGCAGACCGAGGTCCTCTACAGCCCCGCCTACGCCGCTGCCAAGCTGACCCTCGGCCAGGGCGAGACCGTCCGCGCCGAGGCGGGCGCCATGCTCGCGATGTCGCCGGGCGTGACCATGCAGACCTCCACGCAGGGCGGCGTCCTCAAGGGGCTCAAGCGCTCGCTGCTCGGCGGCGAGTCGTTCTTCATGAACACCTACACCGCTCAGCACGACGGCGCCGAGCTGTACGTCGCGCCGGCGCTGCCGGGCGACGTCGTCGCCTGGCCGCTGTCGGGCCAGACCCTCTTCGTGCAGTCGGGCTCCTTCGTCGCCTCCTCCGCCGGCATCGAGGTCGACACCCAGTGGGGCGGCGGCAAGACGTTCTTCTCCAGCGAGGGCCTCTTCATGCTGCGCATCGCCGGCCAGGGCGAGCTCGTCCTGTCGGCGTACGGCGCGATCCACTCGATCGATCTGGAGGCCGGCCAGGGCTACACCGTCGACACCGGCCACATGGTCGCCTGGACCGAGAACGTCACCTACAGCGTCCGCAAGGTCGGCGGCTGGAAGTCCACCTTGTTCTCCGGCGAGGGCCTGGTGTGCGACCTGACCGGCCCCGGCCGGATCTACCTCCAGACCCGCAGCCAGGACGCCTTCCTGGGCTGGCTGATCCCGCAGCTCCCGACGCCCAGCAGCAGCTGAGGCGCCGCGCGGCGCGAGATCGCGCCCGCCGACGTACCCCTGGCGCCACATCGGCACCACTGGGAGGGCAGTACCTGCACTTGTGGGCCCTCGCGAGGGCCGCCCAGTTCAGGAATCCCCGGCCGACCGGGGATTCCTGAACTGGGCGGGCACTCCCCCTTCGGAGCCCCACGCGGGGCTCAGCGGAAGTCGACCTCGGCGGAGGCGGCGCCGCCGGAGAGGGTCGCGTAGCCGGGGCCACGGTCGAAGAACGCCTCGCTGGGGGCCGGCCGGGAGGCGCGCTCCGTGGCCGTCGCATCGGCGTCGAAGCCGAGGTCGTCGTCCGCGGCGCTGCCGGTCAGCACGACGCCGTACGCCGTCAGGGCGGCCCCGGCCGAGACCTTGTGCCACCGCACGTCGCGCACGACCAGGGCGGGGTCGCGCTCCAGCGGGTCGCCCCACCCGCCGCCGCCGGTGGTGCGGATCCGGATCAGCTCGCCCGCCTGCACCGGCTCGGCGTCGGCGAGGGCGTCGACCTCGCGCTCGGCGGGCCCGCCGGGGTCGATCGTCACCGAGAAGGGCTGCCCGGCCCGACCGCCGCGCACCCCCCAGCAGGCCAGGATCGAGCGGTCGGCGATGGACATGAAGTGGGCGTCCTTGAGCATCCGGATCTGCTTCTCGTAGCCCAGCCCGCCGCGGTAGGTGCCGGCTCCCCCGCTGTCGACGGCCAGCGAGAGCGACTCGACCCGGAACGGGAAGCGCGCCTCGGTGAACTCCGTCGGCAGGTTGCGCGAGTCGGGCACCACGTGGATGGTGTCCTCGCCGTCGGCGTAGTGGCGGCCGCCGGAGCCGCCGCCCAGCACCTCGCGCATCAGGTAGGGCCGGCCCTCGAGGTCCTCGCCGTAGACGCCGGTGTAGCGGATCGTCTCCTGGTCGGCCGGCATCCGCCCGTCGACGGCCTTGGCCAGCACGCCGGCGAGCACCCCGAGCAGCCGCAGGATGACGAACGTGCGCGCGTTGGTGGGCGCCGGGAAGACCGGGGTGAGCAGCGTGCCCGGCTCGGGGAACCGCATCTCGATCAGCGGCACCACGCCCTCGTTGACGTCGAGCTCGGCCATCCGCTCGGGCGTCTCGGCGAGGTTGCGCAGGATCGGGGCCAGCCACTTCTTCAGGAAGACCCCGTCGCTGTAGTCGCCGCAGTGGTTGATCGGTCCCTTGGCCTGCGGCGAGGTGCCGTCGAAGTCGAGCACCAGCCGCTCGCCGTCGGGGTCGTCGGCGGGCGTGCGCGTGAGGGTGATCCGCTGCGTGTGCAGCCGGGGCTCGTCGACGCCGTCGTGCTCGGCGTAGTCCTCCCAGGTCCACGTGCCGACCGGGATCCGGCCCAGGATCTCGCGCCGGTACGTCGTGGTCGTGCGGTCGATGATCGCGTCGAAGCAGGCCTCCACGGCGGCCACCCCGTAGCGGTCGACGAGCTCGCCGAGCCGCCGCGCGCCCATCAGGCAGGCCGAGCACTCCGCGTCGAGGTCGGCGGCCAGCGACTCCGGCATCCGCGAGTTGCGGGTCATGATCGCCAGCGCCGCCCGGTTGGGCACCCCGGCGTCGTAGAGCTTGATGGGCGGCACCATCAGCCCCTCCTCGAAGACGCTGGTCGCCGAGGACGGCATCGAGCCCGGCACCGCTCCGCCGATGTCGTCGTGGTGCCCGAAGGCCTGGACGAAGGCGACCACCCGTCCGTCGGCGAAGACCGGCACGGTCACGCAGAGGTCGGGCAGGTGGCCGATGCCGCCCTCCGAGCGGTAGACGTCGTTGTGGAAGAACACGTCGCCCTGCCGCATCTCCTCGATCGGGAAGTCGCGCGCCACCGGGTGCACGAGCGCGGAGTAGGAGCGGCCGGTGAGCTTGCGCAGCAGCCGGTCGTGGATGCCGGCGCGGAAGTCGTGGGCGTCGCGGATCATCGGGCTGCGGCTGGTGCGGGCGATCGCGGTCTCGACCTCCATCTCGACGCTGGCCAGCGAGCCCTGGACGATCTCGACCAGCACCGGGTCGGCACCGGCCCCGGCGTCGTCGGTCAGGGACCCGAACGGGAAGTCGGTGGGGGCGCGGCGGCTCATGACGGCTCCTCCTCGAGTCGGGTGACGACCAGGTTGCGGAAGCGGTCGACCCGGGCGGTGAAGCCCGGGTGCAGCGGCACGGTCGAGCCGAACTCCTCGATCACCGCCGGCCCCTCGACGACGAGCTCTGCGGGCAGGTCTGGTCGCCACCAGATCGGCGTGTCGACGTACCCCTGGTCGGCGTCGAAGCAGACCGGGCGGGTCTCGGCAGGCTCGACCACCGGAGGCGGCTCGACCACCGGTAGCTCGACCACCGGGGGTCGCGGGATCGGGCCGATGCCGGAGACACGGAGGTTGACCCACTCGACCTGCTGGCTGGGGTCGGCGGAGAAGTCGTAGCCGTAGAGGGCGCGGTGGGCGTCGTGGAACGCCGTGACCACGGTCTCGAGGGTGGCCGCCACCACCGGCCCCTCGGGCACCGGCACCCGCACCTCGAAGGCCTGCCCGAAGTAGCGCAGGTCGGCGGTCCGGTCGAAGCGGTGCTGCGCGGCGGCGAACCCCTCGGTGGACAGCGCCCGGGCGGCCCGGCGGGTCAGGTCGTCGTAGACCGTCGCGACGTCGTCGGCGTCGAGCGCCTCCGCCAGGGCCACATGGGTCTGCACGTAGTCGTTCTTCACGTCGACCGTCAGCAGCCCGAAGGCCGAGACGTTGCCGGGGTCGGGCGGCACGAGCACGGTGGGGACGCCGAGCACGTCCATCAACCGGCAGAGCAGCAGCGAGCCCGACCCGCCGAACGTGGTCAGCGCGAAGTCGCGGACGTCGAGGCCGCGCTTCACGGTGACCTGGCGCAGCGCGTTGGCCTGGTTCCAGGCGGAGATCTCCAGGACCCCGGCGGCGCAGGCCTCCGGGCTCAGGCCGAGCCGATCGGCCAGCGCCCGCACCCCCCGGCCCGCGGCCCCGACGTCGAGCGGGATCTCACCGCCCAGCAGGTGGGGTGGCACCCGGCCGAGGAACACGTGCGCGTCGGTGATCGTCACCTCGGTGCCGCCCGAGCCGTAGCAGAGCGGGCCGGGGTCGGCGCCCGCCGACTGCGGCCCCACCTTGAGCGAGCCCTCCGGGCTGAGCCAGGCGATCGAGCCCCCGCCGGCCCCGACCGTGACCACGTCGATCATCGGGATCTTGCTCGGGAAGGCCCCGACCGTGCCCTCCGTGGTCAGCGTGGGCTCGCCGTCCACGACCACGCTGACGTCGGTCGAGGTGCCGCCCCCGTCGCAGGTCAGCACCCGCGTGAAGCCCGCGACCTTCGCCACCAGCGCCGCTCCCAGCGCGCCGGCGGCCGGCCCCGAGAGGACCGTGGTGATCGGCTGGTGCACGACCTCGTCGGCCGACAGCACCCCGCCGTTGCTCTTCATCACGTAGAACGGCGGGTCACCGTGCTCGGCGAGGCGGGCCCGGATGTTGCCGACGTACGCCGCCACCCGGGGCTTGACGGCCGCGTCGACGAGGGTGGTCATCGCGCGCTCGTACTCGCGGTACTCGCGCAGCACGACGCTGCTGATCGAGACCACCGCAGCGGGGTGCTCCTGCGCCAGGACCTCGCGCATCCGCTCCTCGTGCACCGGGTCGGCGTAGGAGTGCAGGAAGCAGACCCCCAGCGTGTCGACGCCGCGGTCGCGGAACCAGCGGGCCACCTCGCGCGCCCCGTCCTCGTCGAAGGGCCGCACCTCCGCGCCGGTGACGTCGAGCCGCCCCTCCACCCCGCGGACCAGGTCGCGCGGCACGATCCGGTCGGGCTTCACCCAGAAGTAGGAGTTGCCGTAGCCGTCGGGCACCGACTGCCGGGCGATCTCGAGCATCGCCTCGTAGCCGGTGTTGGTGATGAACCCGAGCCGCCCGACCTTGCCCTCGAGCAGCTGGTTGGTCGCCACGGTGGTGCCGTGGCTGACCGCGGTGATGTCGGCCGAGGTGGCCCCGGCGAGGTCGAGGATCTTCGCGATGCCGTCGAGGAACCCCGTGGCCGGGTCGCCGGGCGTGGACGGCGTCTTGGTCACGACCAGCGCCCCGGTGTCCTCGTCGAGCGCGACGACGTCGGTGAAGGTGCCGCCGGTGTCGATGCCGATCCTGATCCGCGCCATGCTCAGCCCGCAGCGCCGCCGCCGGAGGCGCGTTCGTTGTAGACGCCGGCCTCGGGCTGGCCCGTGAGGCGCTGGATGGCGGTCATCACCTCGTCGGTGAGCTCGCGCCGCGCGCGACCGAGCGGGACCCCCTCGAAGCGGCCGGCCACCTCGATGGGTGGGCCGAAGGAGACGCTGAACGGCGCGATCCGGGGGACGCGGGTGCCGACCGGCTGGAGCCGGTCGGTGCCGATCAGCCCGACCGGGACGATCGGCGCGCCCGCGGTCAGGGCGAGGTGGGCGACGCCGGTGCGGCCGCGGTAGAGGCGACCGTCGCGCGAGCGGGTGCCCTCGGGGTAGATGCCGAAGGCCTCACCCCGACCGAGCACCTCCAGTGCCGTGTCGAGGCTGGCCAGCGCGGCCTTGCTGTCGTCGCGGTCGACGGGCAGCATGCCGAGCGCCTCGAACCACGCCTTGGTGAACGCCCCGGAGAGGCCCGTGCCGGTGAAGTAGTCGGACTTCGCCAGGAACGCGACCCGGCGCGGCGCGATCACCGGGATGACCACGGAGTCGACGAAGCTGAGGTGGTTGCTGGCCAGGAGCACCGGGCCGGTGGTCGGGACGTGCTCGATCCCGGAGACCTCGGGGCGCCACACGACGCGGACCACGGGCGGCACCACGGCGTGCAGAACGGTGTAGAGCATGCGGGCATCCTCCCAGGCGCGCTGCGGATCGGACTAGGGACCGCCCTCGAGCAGCCGGGTGAAGCCCTCCTCGTCGAGGATCGTGACCCCGAGCTGCTCGGCCTTCTCGGCCTTGGAACCCGCGTTGTCGCCGACCACGACGTAGTCGGTCTTCTTCGACACCGACCCGGCTGCCTTGCCGCCCCGGGCCAGGATGGCCTCGCGCGCGGAGTCGCGGCTGTAGTCGACCAGGGAGCCGGTGACGACCACGGTCAGCCCCTCGAGGGTGCGCGGCACCGACTCGTCTCGCTGGTCCTCCATCGTGACCCCGGCGGCCTCCCACGTGTCGACGATGGCGCGGTGCCAGTCGACCGCGAACCACTCGATCACGGCCTCGGCGATCGTGGGGCCCACGCCCTCGGCCGCGGCCAGCTGCTCCTGACCGGCCTCGCGGATGGCGGCCATCGAGCCGAACTCCTGGGCCAGCGCCCGCGCGGCGGTCGGACCCACGTGACGGATCGAGAGCGCGACCAGCACCCGCCACAGCGGGACCTCGCGCGCCCGGGCGAGGTGGTCGAGCAGCCGCTGCCCGTTGGCGGAGAGCACCCGCCCGCCGACCGCGGCGTCGGCCTCGGTCTTCTTGGCCGCGCGGGTGAACAGCTCGGTGCGGAGCAGCCGCTCGGCGCTCAGGTCGAAGACGTCACCCTCGTTGAGGATCACCCCGGCCTCGAGCAGGGCGCTGGCGGCCTCGTAGCCGAGCCCCTCGATGTCGAACGCGCCGCGCCCGGCGACGTGGAAGACCCGCTCGCGCACCTGTGCGGGGCAGGCCTCGTGGTTGGGGCAGCGCAGGTCCTTGTCGCCCTCCTTCTGCTCGGCCAGGGGGGTGCCGCACGCGGGGCACTCGGTGGGCATCACCCACTCGGCCAGGCCGTCGGGCCGCAGCGGCAGCACCGGACCCAGGATCTCGGGGATCACGTCACCGGCCTTGCGCAGGATGACGGTGTCGCCGGGCCGGACGTCCTTGCGGCGTACCTCGTGGGCGTTGTGGAGCGTGGCGTTCTCGACGGTGGAGCCGGCGACGCGGGTCGGCTCCATCACGCCGTACGGCGTCGCCCGGCCGGTGCGGCCGACGTTGACCCGGATGTCGAGCAACCGGGCGTTGACCTCCTCGGGCGGGTACTTGAAGGCGATCGCCCAGCGCGGGGCCCGGCTGGTCGAGCCCAGCCGTCGCTGCAGCCCGACGTCGTCGACCTTGACCACCACGCCGTCGATCTCGTAGGCGACCAGGTCGTGGCGGTGCTCGCCGGCATGCTCGACGAAGGACCGCACCTCCTCGAGCGAGGCCAGCACCCGCACCTGGTCGGAGGTGGGCAGGCCCCAGGACGCCAGCGCGTCGTAGGCCTGCGACTGGGTGACGGGCTCGAAGCCCTCGCGCGCCCCGATGCCGTGGCAGACCATGCCGAGCGCGCGGGTGGCGGTCACGCGCGGGTCCTTCTGCCTCAGCGAGCCGGCGGCGGCGTTGCGGGGGTTGGCGAACATCGGCTTGCCGGCCTCGGTCATCGCCTCGTTGAGCCGGGTGAAGGCCTCGACGGGCAGGAAGACCTCTCCGCGCACCTCGACCAGGTCGGGCACGGGGACGTCGGCGTCGGTGCGGAGCCGGTGAGGGACCGAGTCGATGGTGCGGACGTTGGGCGTGACGTCCTCGCCGGTGGAGCCGTCGCCGCGGGTGAGCGCCCGGACCAGGCGGCCCTGCTCGTAGAGCAGGTTGATGGCCAGCCCGTCGACCTTGAGCTCGCACAGCAGCGCGGGGTCCTGGACGCCGTCGCGGGCCAGCCGCGCGTGCCAGGCGTCGAGCTCGTCGAACGAGAACGCGTTGTCGAGGCTCTCCATGCGCCGCAGGTGGTCGACGGCGGTGAACTCCGTGGAGACCGCGCCCCCGACCTGCTGGGTGGGCGAGTCGGGCGTGCGCAGCTCGGGGAACTCCTGCTCGAGCTGCTCCAGCCGCCGCATCCGGGTGTCGAAGTCGGCGTCGGACAGCGTCGGCCGGTCGAGCACGTAGTAGCGCCAGCGCGCCTCCTCGACCGCCTCGACCAGCGACTGGTGCTCCTCGCGCGCCTCGTCGCCGGCGGGCGGCGGGGCGGCCGCTGGGTCCGGCGTCGGGGCGGGGGTCGTCTCGGCCATGCGCCTATCTTGCCGGGAGCCACCGACAACCGATCGCCCGCCATCCGCCGAGCGACCGGCTCCGAAGACCTCCCGTGGAGACAGCACCCCCTGATGACCCGACCCGCCTCGAGACCGCGCCGGGCCTGACCCGGCACGACGTCGTCGGCGCCCCCCGCGGCGTCGTCCTGCTGCTCCACGGCGGCACCCAGGTCAGCCACTCACCCGTCGAGGCGCGCAGCGCCTCGTGGCGCCGGTCCGCGGCGATGCAGCGCAGCATCACCTCCGACCTCCACCACCGGGGAGTGGCTGCCTGGTTGCTGCGCTACCGCGTCCGCGGCTGGAACCACACCGGCGCCTCGGTTCCGGACGCCCGCTGGGCCCTCGACGAGGTACGTCGGGCCCACGGCGAGGTGCCCGTCGTCCTGCTCGGCCACTCCATGGGCGCCCGCACCGCCGTGCACGTCGCCGACGACCCCTCCGTGGTCGGCGTGGTGGGGCTCGCTCCGTGGTGGACCGCGTGCGACGACCCGGTTCACACGCTGGCCGGCAAGCACCTGCGGGCGGCCCACGGCCGCGCCGACCACATCACCTCGGCCCGGCACACGCAGGCGTTCGTCGAGCAGGCCGACGGGATCGCGGCCTCGACGGAGTTCACCGACATGGGCCGCGTCGGCCACTACATGCTCCGGCGGATCCCCGCCTGGAACGCCTTCGCGGCGCGGGAGTCCCTCGCGCTGCTGTGACCGGCCTCATCCGCCGATCTCGCGGAAACGGGAATGGGTATCGGACCTGCACGGTTCGACAGAGCGCACGCGTGGACGCCCGCACGACCCAGACCTCGAGAGAAGACTCATGACCGACGCGACGATCGCCGAGGGGACCGCCCCCGGCGGAGCCCGGAACCGGCAGCCGAGGGAGGTGCACCTGGGCTGGGCCCTGGTGCTGATCTCGATCGCGCAGCTGATGGTGGTGCTCGACGGCACCATCACCAACATCGCGCTGCCCTACATCGGCCGCGACCTGTCGGTCGCCCAGGCCAACCTGTCCTGGATCGTCACCGGCTACGCGCTCGCCTTCGGCGGGCTGCTGCTGCTCGGCGGACGGCTCGGCGACCTCTACGGCCGCCGGCGGGTCTTCGCCACCGGCCTGATCGTCTTCGCGTTCGCCTCGCTGCTCGGCGGACTGGCCCAGAACGAGGCCATGCTGCTCGGCTCGCGCGCCCTCCAGGGCGTCGGCGCCGCGCTCGCCGCTCCTGCGGCGCTGGCCCTGATCACCACGACGTTCCCCGCCGGTCCCCAGCGCAACCGCGCCTTCGCCGTGTACGCCGCGATGTCCGGCGCCGGTGCGGCCGTCGGCCTGATCCTCGGCGGCTGGCTCACCGGGCTCGACAGCGTGATGGGGCTCGACCTCAGCGGCTGGCGCCTGACCTTCCTGATCAACGTCCCGATCGGTCTCGTGGCGGCCTTCCTGGCCCCGCGCATCCTGCGCGAGTCCGACTCGCAGACCGGCCAGATGGACGTCCCCGGCGCGATCACCGGCACCCTCGGCCTGCTCGGCCTGGTCTACGGCCTCACCCGCGCCGGCGAGGAGCAGTACGGCTGGGGCGACCCCTGGACCCTGGCCAGCCTCGCCGCCGGTGTCGCCCTGCTCGCGACGTTCACGGTCATCGAGTCGCGCACCGCCCACCCGCTGCTGCCGATCCGGATCCTGAAGAACCGCACCCGAGCCGCCAGCTTCACGGCCATGATGCTCGCCCCGGCGGCCATGTTCGCGATGTTCTACTTCCTCAGCCTGTTCATCCAGCAGATCGTGGGCTACAGCCCGCTGCGCACCGGCTTCGCGTTCCTGCCGTTCTCGTTCGGCATCGTGATCGGCGCCGCGCTGTCCTCCAACCTGATCAACCGGGTCGACCCGCGCTACCTGGCCGGTGTCGGCACCCTGCTCGCCTCGGCGGCGCTGTTCTCCTTCTCGCGGCTCTCGATCGACGACTCGCCCGGCGCGGTCGTCGCCGCCCTCGCCGCGGGTGACACCGCCGGCACCGACCTGAGCTACTGGACCAGCATCCTGCCGTTCGTGCTGATGATGTCGGTCGGCATGGGCCTGATCTTCGTGCCGCTGACCCTCACCGCCGTGCACCACGTGCGCGCCGAGGACTCCGGCATCGGCTCGGGGGTGCTCAACACCATGCAGCAGATCGGTGGCGCGCTCGGCCTGGCCACGCTCAGCACGGTCTCGCTGCACTTCGCCAACAACCGGGCCGACGCGATCGCCCCGGGCCTGCTCGAGGCGACCACCGACGCCGGTATCGACCCGGCCATGCCGCTGACCGGCTCGCCGCTGACGTTCATCGAGGCGGCCGGCTTCCAGTCGACGTTCCTCGAGGGCGCCTCGCACGCGTTCCTCGTCGGCGGCTTCATGATGCTCGGCGCCTCGCTGATCGTCTGGACGTTCCTCAACGTCAAGCACACCGAGCTGGCCACCGACGGCCCGCCGGCGGTCTGACCCGGCACGACGGGTCTAGGTGAGGCTGGCTGCCGCCTTGCGCAGCACGCCCAGGGTCTCGCGGACGCCGCGTCCGCTGGCCCCGGCCATCCCGCACGTGGGCGTCAGCACCAGCCGGTCGGCGACGGTCTCGGGGTCGAGGCCGGTCAGGTCGAGCCAGCGCAGCACCCGCTCCACGACCTGGGTGTCGCTCACCGCCCCGGCGGCCCCGGTCGCGGGGACGACGCCGAGCGCGACGGTCTCGCCCGCGTCGAGCGCCTCGGCCAGCACGTCGTGGTCGCCGGCGGTCATCTGGTCGAGGTCGACCGACAGCCCGCGAGCACCGGCGCCGCGCAGCAGCGCCAGCGGCGTACCGGCCGCGCACGTGTGCACCCAGGGCTCGGCCCCCGCCTCGGTGATCGCTGCCAGCACCCAGCCCAGCGCCTCCGAGGCCTCCGGGGGGTGCACGGTGCGGTGCCGACCGAAGCCTGAGGCGGTCGGGACTCCCCCGTCGAGCACGAGGGCGAGCACCGGCTCGTCGACCTGCACGACGAGGCGGTCGACCCCCGGCAGCCGACGACGTACGTCGGCGACGTGGCCGAGCAGCCCCTCGGCCAGGCCCTGCGCCAGGTCGCGCCGCGCTCCGTGGTCGCTGAGCACCTTGTCGCCGCGCGGCTTCTCGACCGTGGCGGCGAGGGTCCACGGCCCGGCGACCTGCACCTTGAAGGTGCCCACGTAGGCCTGCGCCTGCTCCTCGAGCCCGTCGAGGTCCTGGGCCAGCAGCGACCGGGCCCGGCGGTGGTCGACCCCGGGCGCGTCCGTGAGGCGCCACCCCGCGGGCTGGAGATCGGCCCCCAGGCCGGCCACCACGGCGAGCCCGCGACCGGTCATGCCGGCGGTGACGCCGCGGCCCGGCACCTCGGGCAGGTGCGGCAGGTCGGGCAGCTCGCCGAGCACGAGCCGGACGGCCTCGACGTAGGCCCGCTGGTCGTCGCCGGGCAGCGACCCGACCCCGCTCGCCGCCGTCACGCGGGCGTCCGCTCGGTCGAGGTGATCGTGGCCGAGCCGACGACGCGGGTGCCGTCGTAGATCACGGCCGCCTGCCCCGGCGCGATGCCGTACGCCGGGTCGAGCAGGTCGATGGTCACCTCGCCGTCGGCGACGCTCACCTCCGCGCGGTGCTCGTCGCCGTGGGCCCGCAGCTGGACGGTGACGCCCGGTCCGGCGAGCCGCTGCGGCACGGTGCCGCACCAGCGCGGCCGGTCGCCGCGCAGACCGTGGACGGCCAGCCGCTCGCGCGGCCCGACCGTGACGGTGCCGGCGACCGGCTCGATGTCGAGCACGAAGCGCGGCTTGCCGTCGGGGGCGGGGCGGCCGATCCGCAGCCCCTTGCGCTGGCCGATCGTGTAGCCGTAGGTGCCGTCGTGCCGGCCGAGCACCTCGCCGGTGGCGTCGTCGAGGATGTCGCCGCCGTGGTTGGGCGCGCGCTCACCGAGCTTCTCGCGCAGCCAGCCGGCGTTGTCGCCGTCGGCGACGAAGCAGATGTCGTGGCTGTCGGGCTTGTCGGCCACCAGCAGCCCGCGCTCGGCGGCCTCGCGCCGCACCTCGGGCTTCGGGGTGTCGCCGAGCGGGAAGAGCGAGTGGGCCAGCTGGTCCTGGTCGAGCACGCCGAGCACGTAGGACTGGTCCTTGCCCTGGTCGGCCGCCCGGTGCATCTCGATCAGGCCGTCGGCGCCGGGGCGCAGCCGGGCGTAGTGGCCGGTGGCCACCGCGTCGAAGCCCAGCGCCAGCGCCCGGTCGAGCACCGCGGCGAACTTGATCTTCTCGTTGCAGCGCAGGCACGGGTTGGGGGTGCGCCCGGCGGCGTACTCGTCCATGAAGTCCTCGACCACGTCCTCGTGGAAGCGCTCGGAGAGGTCCCAGACGTAGAAGGGGATGCCGATCACGTCGGCGGCCCGCCGCGCGTCGTTGCTGTCCTCGATGGTGCAGCAGCCGCGGGCGCCGGAGCGGTAGGACGCGGGGTTGCGCGACAGCGCGAGGTGGATGCCGGTGACGTCGTGGCCGGCCTCGACCGCGCGGGCGGCGGCGACGGCCGAGTCGACGCCTCCCGACATGGCCGCGACGACCTTCAGGGGTCGGCTCACCGGCGCGCGGCCCTGGCCCGCTCCACGACCGGGCCGATGGCCTCGACGACGGCGTCGACGTCGGCCTGGGTCGAGGTGTGGCCCAGCGAGAAGCGCAGCGAGTGGCGCGCGGCCTCCTCGGTGCAGCCCATGGCCAGCAGCACGTGGGAGGGCTGCGGCACGCCGGCCGAGCACGCCGAGCCGGTGGAGGACTCGATGCCGCGGGCGTCGAGCAGCATCAGCAGCGAGTCGCCCTCGCAGCCGGGGAAGCCGAGGTGGGCGTTGCCGGGCAGCCGGTGGGTGGAGACCGGGTCGATGGCGCCGCCGTGGAGGTGGGCGTCGGGCACGACCTCGACCACCCGGCGCACCAGGTCGTCGCGGAGCGCGGCCACGCGGGCGGCGTGCTCGGCCTGGTTCTTGACCGCGAGCTCGACCGCCGTGGCGAAGCCGGCGATGGCCGGGGTGTCGACCGTGCCGCTGCGGATGTCGCGCTCCTGACCGCCGCCGTGGATGAGCGGGGTGACGGCCAGCTCGCGCCGCACGATCAGCGCGCCGACGCCGAAGGGCCCGCCCAGCTTGTGCCCGGTCAGCGTCGAGCGCGTCGAGGCCCGAGGCGGCGAAGTCGACCGGCACGGCCCCGACCGCCTGGATCGCGTCGCTGTGCACCGGGATCCCGTGCTCGGCGGCGATCGCCACGATCTCGGCGATCGGCTGGAGCGTGCCGACCTCGTTGTTGGCCCACATCACCGAGATCAGCGAGACCGGCCCCTCGGCGACCAGCGCGCGGAGGTGGTCGAGGTCGACCCGGCCGGTGGCGTCGACCCGGATCAGCCGGACCTCGGCCTCGCCGCCGTCCTGCAGCCAGTCGGTCGGGTCGAGCACGGCGTGGTGCTCGACGGCCGAGGTGATCAGTCGCGGCGTGGTGCCGAGCTCGGCGGCGCGCGCCCAGTGCATGCCCTTGAGCGCCAGGTTGTCGGCCTCGGTGCCGCCGGAGGTGAAGACCACCTCGCCCGGGCGGCAGTTGAGGGCCTGCGCGATGGTCTCGCGCGACTCCTCGATCACCCGACGCGCGCGCCGGCCGGAGGCGTGCAGCGAGCTGGCGTTGCCGGTCTCGAGCAGGTGGCGGGTCATCGTCTCGACCGCCGCCGGCAGCATGGGCGTCGTGGCGGCGTGATCGAGGTAGACGGGGGTGCTCATGGCCTCCCCAGCGTACGGCGCGGGGTCACGCGCCGACGAACCCGCTCAGCGGGGCGCGATGGTCGCCCGCAGCACCGCGTGGTCGGTGCCGTCGACGATCGAGGTGGCCGACCCGGTCGCGGTCCAGGAGTCGGCGAGCAGCACGTGGTCGATCCGCGCCACCGGACCCAGCAGGCCGAGCAGCCCGTAGGCCTCGCCGACCGGCCACGTGGCCGCCCGGCCGGCGTTGGTGAGCTCCGCGGCGGAGCGGTAGCCCAGGTCGCCCAGCGCTCGCAGCGGGGCGTGGTCGGGGGTGGCGTTGAGGTCGCCGACGACCGCGTCGGGCCGCACCCGCTCGACGGCCAGGCGGAGTGCCGTGTGGTCGGTGCGCCACTGGCCGGGCAGCGTGGGCGGCGCCGGGTGCACCGCCAGCAGGGTGAGATCCACCCCGGTCGTCGGCTCCAGCGCGACCACGAGACCGTCGCTGAACGACTCGACCGTGCCGACCTGGGTCAGCGGCACGGCGGCGAAGACCATCGTGCCGGTGACGCTGCCGGCCGGGCCCGGCGTCCCGACCCGGTAGGGCAGCAGGTCGTCGAGGCCGGCCGCGTCGAGCGCCGCCAGGGCCGGCTCGGTCACCTCGGTGGTCACCAGCAGCTCCACCGCGTGGGTGCGCACCTCCGCCACGAGCCCCGCCGGGTCGGCCCGGCCGACGAGCAGGTTGGCGCTCATCACGCTCAACGGCTCGGCGTCGGCACGCGGGCGTGGGGTCTCCCCCAGCACCTGCGGCGCGAACCAGACGGCGTGCAGGGCCAGCCCGCCCACGGCCACGAGCGCCGCGGCCGCTCGCCCGGGGCTCCGCCGCAGCACGACGGCGGCGCCCAGGAGCAGCAGCGCGCCGGCGTACGCGACGAGGGCCAGGGGCGTGAAGGCGACGAGCTGGACCGCGAGGCCCCAGGGCGGCTGGACGAGGCGGTCGAGGGTCAGCAGCAGCGTCGGCAGCAGGACCAGGACGCCCAGCACCGACAGCAGCCGGTCGACGGAGCGCCTCAGAGCAGGACCAGGTCGTCGCGGTGGACGACCTCGCGCTCGTAGGCGGCGCCCAGGTCGCGCTTGAGGTCGTGGGAGGAGCGGCCGACGAGCAGCGGGATCTCGGCGGCGTCGAAGTTGACCAGCCCGCGCGCGACGGGACGGCCGTCGGGCCCGGCGAGGTCGACCGGGTCACCGGCGACGAAGCCGCCCCGGGCGCCGGTGACGCCCGCCGCGAGCAGCGAGGCGCGGCGCTCCACGACGGCCTGCACGGCGCCGGGGTCGAGCAGGAGCGTGCCGAGGGGCTCGGTGGCGTGCGCCAGCCAGAGCAGCCGGGTCGAGCGGCGGCGGCCCGTGGCGTGGAACAGGGTGCCGACCGGCTCGCCCGCAAGCGCGACACCCGCCTGGTCGGCGGAGGTCAGCACGACCGGTACGCCGGCGCCGGTGGCGATCTGTGCGGCCTCGACCTTGGTCTGCATGCCGCCGGTGCCGAGCCCCGCGCTGCCGGCCTTGCCGATGCGGACCGAGGCCAGGTCGTCGACCGAGGTGACGTCGGAGACCAGGCGGCTGCCGGGGTCGGTCGGGCGGCCGTCGTAGAGACCGTCGACGTCGGAGAGCAGGACCAGCAGGTCGGCGTGCACGAGGTGGGCCACCAGCGCCGCGAGGCGGTCGTTGTCGCCGAAGCGGATCTCGGTCGTGGCGACCGTGTCGTTCTCGTTGACGATCGGCAGCACCCCGAGCTCGAGCAGCTTGGCGAAGGTCTGCTGGGCGTTGCGGTAGTGGGCGCGGCGGGTGACGTCGTCGACGGTGAGCAGCACCTGCCCCACGACGATCCCGTGCCGGGCCAGGGCATCGGTGTAGCGGTGCACCAGCAGGCCCTGCCCGACCGACGCGGCCGCCTGCTGCGCGGGCAGGCCGCGCGGGCGGGTGCTGAGGCCCAGCGGGGCCAGGCCGGCGGCGATGGCCCCGGACGAGACGAGCACGACCTCGGCCCCTCGCGCCCGGACCGTCGCGAGGACGTCGACCAGGGCGGCGAGCCGCTGGGGGTCCAGGCCCCCGGCGGCGGTGGTCAGCGACGACGAGCCGATCTTGACCACGATCCGTCGGGCGTCGGTGACCTCAGCCCGCATCGGGGTCGGACTCCGCCCAGTCGGGGTCGTCGGCGGAGCCGATCTCGTAGGACGAGGGCCCCTGGTTGGGCCGCGAGGCCCGCTCGATCTTCTCGTCGAGGCGTCGGGCCACGTCGGCCCGGGTCTCGCCCTCGGCGCGGTCCTCCAGACCCTCCTGGATGTCGCGGCGGCGCTGGGCCGCGGGACGGTCCTCGTCGAAGCGCTGGTCCTCGCCGCGGCGGGAGAGGATCTCGGCGCCGGCGTCGATGCCGGGCTTGAAGTCGAAGACGACGGCGTCCTCGACCGGGCCGATCAGCACGGCGTCGCCCTCCTGGGCACCCATCCGCACCAGCTTGGTCTCGACGCCGAGCCGGTTGAGCCGGTCGGCGAGGTAGCCGACGGCCTCGTCGTTGCTGAAGTCGGTCTGCCGGACCCAGCGCTCGGGCTTGGTGCCCCGCACCCGCCAGCCGTCGTCGCCGCGGGTGACGGTGAAGTCGCCACCGCCGTCGGCGCTGGGCGGACGCAGCACGATCCGGGTCGGCACGGCCACCTCGCGCTCGGCGCGGGCGGCTCGCACGACCTCGGCCATCGCGAAGGTCAGCGACTTCAGGCCGGCGCCCGAGGCCGCGGAGACCGCGAAGACCCGCAGCCCGCGCGCCGTGAGGTCGTCGACGACCATGTCGGCGATCTCGCTGCCGTCGGGCACGTCGACCTTGTTGAGCGCGACCAGGCGCGGGCGGTCCTCGAGGCCGCCGTAGCGGCTCAGCTCGCGCTCGATGATGTCGAGGTCCTCGACCGGGTTGCGACCGGGCTCCATCGTCGCGGTGTCGATGACGTGGACGATCGCGGCGCAGCGCTCGATGTGGCGCAGGAAGTCGTGACCGAGGCCGCGGCCCTCGCTGGCCCCCTCGATCAGACCCGGTACGTCGGCGACGGTGAACGTCGTCTGGCCGGCGGTGACCACGCCCAGGTTGGGCACCAGCGTGGTGAACGGGTAGTCGGCGATCTTGGGCCGCGCCCGCGACATGGCCGCGATCAGGCTCGACTTGCCGGCGCTGGGGAAGCCGACCAGCCCGATGTCGGCGACGACCTTGAGCTCCAGGGTGATCTCGAGCTCGTCACCGGGCTCGCCGAGCAGCGCGAACCCGGGGGCCTTGCGCTTGGCCGAGGCCAGCGCCGCGTTGCCGAGGCCGCCGCGGCCGCCCTCGGCGACGATCATCTCGGTGCCGGGCCCGACCAGGTCGGCCAGGACCTCGCCGTGGCTGGACACCACGGTGCCGTCGGGCACGGGCAGGACGAGGTCACGGCCGTGGGCGCCGCTCTTGTGGGCTCCCGCGCCCTGGCCGCCGTTGTCGGCGTTGCGCTTGGGGCTGTGGTGGTACTCGACCAGCGTGGTCACGTCGGGGTCGACGCGCAGGATGATCGAGCCGCCGGGGCCGCCGTTGCCGCCGTCGGGGCCGCCCAGCGGCTTGAACTTCTCGCGGTGGACCGAGGCCACACCATGACCGCCACGACCGGCGCTGACGTGCAGCGTGACCCGGTCGACGAAGGTGGGGACGGCCATGGGGTTGCTCCTGGGGCTAGGAAAAGACGAAGGGCGCCCCGGTCCGGAGCGCCCTTCGATGTGTCAGTGGAGTGACGTCAGGTCACTCACCGGGAACGATGTTGACGACCTTGCGGCCGCGCTTGCGCCCGAACTCGACCGAGCCCGCGATCAGCGCGAACAGGGTGTCGTCGCCGCCACGGCCGATGCCGGTGCCGGGGTGGAAGTGGGTGCCGCGCTGGCGCACGATGATCTCGCCGGCGTTGACGGTCTGCCCACCGAAGCGCTTCACGCCGAGACGCTGGGAGTTGGAGTCGCGCCCGTTCTTGGTGGACGCGGCGCCCTTCTTGTGTGCCATTTCGTGATCCTTCGCTGCAGCTCGAGACGGGGCTCAGAGGGAGATGTCGGTGACCTTGACCTGGGTGTACTTCTGGCGGTGACCCTGGCGCTTCTTGTAACCGGTCTTGTTCTTGAACTTCTGGATGACGATCTTCGGGCCCTTGGTCGCGCCGAGGACCTCGACGGTCACGCTGGCCTTGTCGAGGCCGGTGGCGGTGACCTGGTCACCGTCGACAGTCATGACCACGGGGAGGCTCAGAGAGTCGCCGACGGGGGTCGAGATCTTGTCGATCTCGATGACGTCGCCCACAGCGACCTTCTGCTGCTTGGCGCCTGCGCGCACGATCGCGTACACCGCGGTCTCCTTCGTAGTCTTCACATCTTGGTCTGAGGCACGCCGACACCACCGGTGGTGGTGGGATGCCGTGCAGAGGGCACACCGCAGTGCACCGAGGGTCGATCCTACGGACCCAGGGTCGCCACGGCAAAACGTGGCCCCCACTAGCGTGGCCGACATGCCCACCCTGCTCGTGGTCCACCACTCTCCCACCGCCACCGTGCAGCGCCTCACCGACCAGGTGCTGGCCGGCACCCGCGACGAGGCCATCGAGGGCGTCGACGTGGTCGTGCGCCCCGCGCTGGAGGCGAGCGCGGACGACGTGCTGGCCGCCGACGGCTACCTGCTCGGAACGCCGGCGAACTTCGGCTACATGAGCGGGGCGCTCAAGCACTTCTTCGACTCCCTCTTCCTCCAGGTCGGCGGAGCGCTCGCGGACGACGGCTCGGCCGGTGGGGGCTCCGGCGAGCAGCGCAAGCCGTTCGGGCTGTGGGTGCACGGCCGCTACGACACCACGGGCGCCGTCCGCTCGGTGCTCACGATCGCCGGCGCACTGCCCTGGAGCCAGGCCGCGCCGGTGCTGGAGGTGCTCGGCGAGGTGACCGACGACGACGCTGCGGCGGCGTACGAGCTGGGGGCGACGCTGGCGGCGCTGCTGACCTGAGCCTCGGCGAGCCGGCTGCGTCGTCCCGTCTACGATCACACGGTGCTCAGACCCGCGGTCCGTCGACGCCGCCTCCCCACGGCGGCGACCCTGGCCGCGCTCGTGGCAGCGGGCGGGTTGAGCGCCTGCGGCGGGTCCGCGGCGCCGACCACCGACCGGGCCCAGATCAACGCCGTCGTGGCGCCCCAGCTCGGCGCCTGCCGCGTGCTCACCCCCGAGGACGTCGCGCTGCCCACCAACGCGACCACCACCGTGCCCTGCGGCGAGGAGCACACCGCCCAGACCTACGCGGTCGGCCAGCTGCCCGACGAGCTGGCCGAGGCCGCCTACGAGGACGACGCGGCCGGCGAGTTCGCCTACCGCACCTGCACCGAGAAGTTCCGCAGCTTCCTGGGTGCCGACGAGAGCATGTCGATGCGCACGGTGGTCAGCTGGGCGTGGTTCCGGCCCTCGGAGAAGGCCTGGGACGACGGCGCGCGCTGGTACCGCTGCGACGTGGTCGGCGGCACCGAGGGGTCCACGGAGTTCCTGCCGCTGCCCAAGAGCGCGGAGGGCCTGCTGCTCGGCCGCGCCGCCGACCGGTGGATGGTGTGCGCCTCCGGCGCCGCGGTCGCCACCGGCGAGAAGGTGCCGTGCAGCGAGCCGCACGACTGGCGGGCGGTGACCACGATCAAGCTGGGCGAGGTGGAGGACCCCTACCCCGGCGACCAGCTGGTCGAGGTCCGCACCCGTGACTTCTGCTCCGACTCCGTGGGGGCGTGGCTGAACTACCCCGTCGACTACGACTTCGGCTACACCTTCTTCCACGAGGCCGAGTGGCAGGCCGGCAACCGCCGGTCCGTCTGCTGGGCGAAGACCCCGGACTGAGCGACGCGATGAGGCCGACCCGACGAGCCCTGGGCGCGCTGCTCTGCGCCGTCGCGCTGGCGACCGGCGCCTGCTCCGCGGACAGCCAGGACGACCCGGGAGCCGCCGCCGGGTCGACCACCCCGACCCCCACGCAGAGCGCGACGCCCGAGCCGCTCCCGACGGCGACGCCGGCCCCGACACCGCGAGTGCGCGCCTGCTACCGGCTCGACTACGAGGCCGCGCTGGCTCCCACCGCCGAGGGGGCGCCCGTCGACTGCGCGCAGAGGCACTCCGCCGTCACGGTCGGGGTCGGCCCGCTCGACGACCTCCTCGCCGGTCACCTGGTCGCGGTCGACTCCCGCCGGGTGCGCGAGGCCGTGGCGCAGACCTGCCCGCGCATCTTCACCCGGTTCGTCGGCGGCTCCGCGCCGGACCAACGGCTGAGCATGCTGCGCCCGGTGTGGTTCACCCCCACGCTCGAGGAGTCCGGTGCGGGGGCCCAGTGGTTCCGTTGCGACGCGATCGCCGTGGCCGGCGACGACCGGCTCGCGCCGCTCACGGGGCGGCTCGAGGGAGCGCTGGGCGACCCGGAGCGGCGCGAGCGCTACGCCATGTGCGGTACGGCGGCCCCCGACGCCGCCGACTTCGAGCGGGTCATCTGCTCGGGCCCGCACTCCTGGCGCGCGATCTCGATCGTCGACTTCCCCCCGGGCGACTACCCCGGCGTCGACGACGCCCGCCAGCGCGGCCAGGCCCCGTGCGAGGACGCCGGCGCCGACGTGGCCGACGACTCGCTCTCCTTCGAGTGGGGCTACGAGTGGCCCACCAAGGCGCAGTGGGAGCAGGGACAGACCTTCGGGCGCTGCTGGGCCCCCGACTGACCCCGGACCGGGTCACGGTCAGCGGAAGAGCTCGGCCGCCATCAGCTCGATCAGCTTGTCGAGGCCCTTGACCGGCCGGACCAGCACCGTGAACTCGCGCAGCCGCCCGTCGTCGCCCCACGCGAGCATGTCGACGCCGTGCACGTGGACGCCGTCGAGGTCGGCCTCGAACTCCAGCACGGCCGAGTCGTCGGCGTACCACTCGCGGTGGTAGGTCAGCGTGGGCCCGAGCACGACCATCGCCGCCGCGAGGTAGGCCGTGGTGAGCTCGCGGCCCTCCTGCGGGGTGTGCACGGCCGGGGAGCGGAAGACGACGTCGTCGGCGAGCAGGTCGGCCAGACCTGCGGGGTCGCGCGACTCGGCGATCTCGTGCCAGCGGGCGACCGGGGCGGGCACGGGCCCCGAGCGGCTCATCAGAAGCCCAGCCGGCGCAGCTGCTTGGGGTCGCGCTGCCAGTCCTTGGCGATCTTCACCCGCAGGTCGAGGTAGACCGGCGTGCCGAGCAGCGCCTCGATCTGCTTGCGCGCGACCGTGCCGACCTGCTTGAGCCGGGCGCCCTGGTGGCCGATGACGATCCCCTTCTGGGAGGACCGCTCGACGAACAGGTTGGCGTGGATGTCGAGCAGCGGCTTGTCGGCGGAGCGTCCCTCGCGCAGGCCCATCTCCTCGACCACGACGGCGATCGAGTGCGGCAGCTCGTCGCGCACGCCGTCGAGCGAGGCCTCCCGGATCAGCTCGGCCACCAGGATCTCCTCGGGCGCGTCGCTGAGGTCGCCGTCGGGGTAGAGCTGCGGCCCCTCGGGCAGCAGGGCCACGAGGAGGTCGGCGAGCAGGGCGACCTGGTCACCGCCCTGGGCGGAGACGGGGATGATCTCCGCCCACTCGGTCTTGGTCTCCTGGCCGAGCGCCGCGATGTCCATCAGGTGCTGGCCGATCCGGTCGGAATCGACGAGGTCGGTCTTGGTGGCGACCGCGACCTTGATCGTGCGCCGGACCTTCGCGACCTCGTTGACGATGAACCGGTCGCCGGGACCGATCTTCTCGTTGGCCGGGAAGCACACCGCGACCACGTCGACCTCGGCCAGCGTGGTCTTGACCAGGTCGTTGAGCCGCTCGCCGAGCAGCGTGCGCGGGCGGTGCAGGCCGGGGGTGTCGACCAGGATCAGCTGGGCGTCGGGCCGGTGCACGATCCCGCGGACGACGGTGCGCGTGGTCTGCGGCTTGTCGGAGGTGATCACGACCTTCTGACCCACCAGCGCGTTGGTCAGCGTCGACTTGCCGGCGTTGGGTCGCCCGACGAAGGACACGAAGCCGCTGCGGTGGCCCGGCACCTCACGCTGGTGGAGCGGGTCGGACGTGTCGTCCTCGGTCATGCGTCACTCGCCCTGTCGTAGTCGGCCCAGATCTCGTCGTCGCTCTTGCCCGCGGCCTTGCCCGCGCGCCACACGGGGCCGGGGTCCACCGCCCGCGGTTGTCGCGCGGTCACGCCGCGCCAGTAGCCCATCACGTCGTACGCCGTGCTGGGCAGGCGCTTGTCGCGCATCAGGTGCTTGCGGATCGCCCGCATCTGCGCCGACTCCCCCGCCATCCAGAAGTAGCCGTCGCCCTCGGGCCAGTCGAGGTCGGAGACCACGTCGGCCAGCCGGCTGCGGCCGTCGCCCGGCTGCTCCAGCCACGCGACCCGCTCCGGATCAGGCAGGTACGTCGTGTGGTCGCCCGGCACCTCGGCCCAGGTGCGGGTCGGCAGGTCGACGGTCTCGCTGATCCGGGCCATCGCCGGCAGCGCGGTCAGGTCGCCCACCAGGATCAGCCAGCCGGCGCCGGGGGGGATCGTGAACGATCCCTTGGGCTCGCTGATCGTGACCGTGTCGCCGACGCAGTCGCGCGCCGCCCACTCGGTGACCAGCCCGACGTCGTGGATGACCACGTCGAGGGTCAGCTCGCCGGCGCCGGGGTCCCACGCGCGCACGGTGTAGTAGCGGCTCTGGAACTGGTCGGGCACGACCAGGCCCACCCACTCGTCGGGCACCCCGGTCGAGGTGAACCCGGCCAGGCCGGGCCCGCCGAGCACCAGGCGCACCAGGTGGTCGGAGACCCGGGCGCGACGCAGCACCTGCGCGGCGTACTGCTGGGCCCGGGTGCTCACTCGCGAGAGGCTATCGGCTGCTCACCACGAGGGACGGAGCGGGAACCCGTCGGCGCCCGCGTCGGTGGTGCGCGTCGCCAGCACCTGGTGGAGCTGGATCTCGTTGCGCTCGAAGCCGATCCGCGAGACCGCCATGTAGAGGCCCCAGGTGCGGGCCGTGCCGGGCCCCACCTCGGCGAGGCACTCGTCCCAGTGCGTGACGAGGTTGCGGTTCCACTCGCGCAGCGTCAGCGCGTAGTGGTGGCGGAGGTTCTCGGTGTGCGCGACCTCGAGGCCGGCGTCCTGGGCGTGGGTGATGATCGTGCCGGAGCCGGTCAGCTCGCCGTCGGGGAAGACGTAGCGGTCGATGAACGGGCCGATGCTCTCGGGCCGGTTGTGGGGCCGGGTGATCGAGTGGTTGAGCAGCCGCCCCTCCTCGCGCAGCCGGTCGCGCAGGAAGCCGAAGTAGGCCGGGTAGTGGCGGACGCCGATGTGCTCGGTGAGCCCGATCGAGCTCACGGCGTCGAAGTCGGACTCCACCACGTCGCGGTAGTCGAGGTGGCGGACCTCGACGCGGTCGCCGAGCCCGTCGCGGTCGATCGCCTCCTTGCCCCACGAGGCCTGCTGCGCCGACAGCGTGACGCCGAGCGCGTGGACGCCGTACTCCCGCGCCGCGTGGCGGACCATCCCGCCCCACCCGCAGCCGACGTCGAGCAGGCGCTGGCCCGGGCGCAGGTCGAGCTTGCGGGCGACGAGGTCGAACTTCTCGCGCTGCGCCTCCTCGAGCGTGGCCCGCTCGTGGGGGAAGACCGCGCAGGTGTAGGCCATCGAGGGGCCGAGCACGTGGCGGTAGAAGGTGTTGGAGACGTCGTAGTGGTGCTCGATCACCTGGGCGTCGCGGGCCATCGAGTGGCGCAGCCCCTCCACCGCGCGGCGCCACCGCGGCAGGTGCTCCTGCGGCGGCGCGGGCGGCGGCTTGAGGTGACCCAGCCCGAAGCCGCGCAGCAGCCCGACGATCTCGCCCGGCGACGGGGCCCGGAACTCCAGGTGGTCCTTGAGCAGGACCATCGCCGGGTAGGGGTCGCCGGGGTGGACGCCGTGCAGGCGCAGGTCTCCGGCCACGTAGGCCCGGGCCATGCCGAGGTCGCCCGGGGCGGTGAGCAGGTAGGACAGTCCGCGCGGGGTGGCGAGCTCGAGGCCGATCTCGGCGTCCACCGGCCCGGCCGAGCTGCCGTCGTACGCCGTGAACCGGACCGGGAGCTCGTCGCGCAGCAGGTCGGTGATCGCGTCGGCGATCTTCATCGTTGTCGCACCGCCTTGTCGTAGAGGGTGGTGAGCCGGTCGTCGGGGTCGTAGCGGCTCTTGACCGCCGTGAGCGCCGGGACGTCGTAGAGCCGGTCGAAGGTCGCGCGGTCGTAGAACGCGTCGGAGTAGAGCGACTTGTGGCCCCCCAGCTCGCCGACCTTGGCCTCGACCGCCCGGTTGAGGGGCGAGCGGGCCGCGTCGGGGCCGACGTGGACCGAGCCCCAGAAACCCACGTTGACGTAGGTCTCCCCCGGCGCCAGCGGGTACGTCGGCCAGGCCCGCTGCGCCACCAGCGGGCACAGCCAGACCGGGCGCATCCCGACCTCGGCGTCGAACCAGGACAGGAACTCCGCCAGCCGCTCGACGGGCACCTCGACGTCCTGCACCACCCGCTCGCGCTGCGGACGCCCGGCGCGGCGGTCGAGCCGGTCGGCGACGTCGAAGCGGCGGTCGAGCTCCAGCAGCCGCAGGTAGACGTCGGAGCGGCGCCAGCGACGCGGCCACAGCCGGCGTACGACGGGGTGCTGGGCGCCGAACGCGCCGGAGCACCAGAACCAGTCGGTGTCCCAGCGCCAGAGGTAGTCGCGCATCGTGAGCAGGTCGGTCGGGCGCTCGCGCAGCGAGCGGTAGTAGATGCGCTGCCCGGTGTAGTCGGACGGACGGCCGCGCGGGGTCTCCTCGGACGGGAGCCAGCGGGCCAGCGTCAGGTAGGACTCACCGGGCTCGAACACCACGCCGTCGAGGCCGTCGACCCGCTCGCCGTCGTGCTGGTGGGTGCGGGTGATCTCGGCGACCGTCGTGGCCAGCCGGGCCTGGTCGTCGAAGCGCACGTGGCGCAGCGCGACGTACGCCGGGGCGGGGTCGAGCCGGATGCGCAGCCGCACGGCGTAGCCCAGGCTGCCGTAGGAGTTGGGGAACGCGTCGAAGAGGTCGTCGCCGGGACGTGTGGTCACGACCTCGCCGGCACCGGTCAGGACGTCCATCTCCACGACCGACTCGTGCGGCAGCCCGTGGCGGAAGCTCGTGGACTCGATGCCGAGCCCGGTGACGGCGCCGCCCAGCGTGATCGTGCGCAGCTGCGGCACCACGAGCGGCACCAGCCCGTGGGCGAGCGTGACGTCGACCAGCGTCTCGTAGGTGCACATGCCCTGCACGTCGGCGGTGCGGGCGACCGGGTCGACGTCGATCACCCCGGTCAGGCCGGCGACGTCGAGGCCCGGGGTGCCGGTGGCGCTGCGCTGGCGGAAGAGGTTGCTGGTGTGCTTGGCCAGCCGCACGGTCGCGCCGACGGGGATGTCGGCGTAGGACGTGCGAAGCCGGTCGACCGCGATCTCGTGCACGGTCCACCCTCGAGGAGCCTGGAGCGTCTCCGCCACCATCTCCGTGATTCTACCGCGTGCGGGGCTCAGCCGCCCGCGACGCCGTCGAGGGTCGCGGTGACCTGCCCGCGCTCGTCGGCGAGGTGGACCACGAGGGCCTCGTCGCCGACGTCGGCGAGCACGGCCCGGTCCGGCGCCGACAGCTCGCCGCCCCCACCCAGGACGACGCACGCCTGCACCCCGCGCGAGCCGGAGGCCAGCAGCATGGCGACACAGACCTGCGCCGCGGACAGCTGGAGCGAGGGCAGGTCGACGGTGGCGGCGGCGTACGTGCGGCCGGTCTCGTCGCGTGCTGCTGCTCCCTGGGCGCCGCCGGTGCGGGCCCGGGTGGCCCGGGCCAGCGTGACGAGCTTCTGGTCCTCGCTCGACAGGTCAGTCACGTGCGGTCTCCACGGTCTTGGCGTCCTTCCCGGGCTTGGGTTCCTTGTGGTTCTTGGTGTCGTGGTCGGGGAGGTCGGTCTCGGGCGGCGTCGGCTCGAGCCTCCGGATCACCACGGTGCCGATCTTGTTGCGGCGACCGGCGGTGTCCTCGGCCACGAAGCGGAGCCCGTGCGCCTCCACCGCGGAGCCGGGGATCGGCACCACGCCGAGGTGCTTGGCCATCAGGCCGCCGACCGAGTCGACGTCCTCCTCCTCGACGTCGAAGCCGAAGAGCTCGTCGAGGTCGTCGATCGGGTAGCGCGAGGAGACCCGGACGCAGTCGACGTCGACCTGCTCGACCACGATCTCCTCGGCGTCGTACTCGTCGGTGATCTCGCCGACGATCTCCTCCAGGAGGTCCTCGATGGTCAGCAGGCCCGCGGTGCCGCCGTACTCGTCGACGACGATGGCGATGTGCTGGCGGTTGGCCTGCATCTCGCGCATCAGGGCGTCGACGCGCTTCGACTCCGGCACCCACAGCACCGGGCGCATGACCTCCTCGATGCGCTGGGTCAGCTCGACCTCGGGCGCCTCGAAGTCGCGACGCACGATGTCCTTGAGGTAGGCCACGCCCCGGATGTCGTCGAGGTTCTCGCCGATCACCGGGACCCGCGAGAAGCCCGAGCGCAGGAACAGCGACATGGTCTGGCGCAGGTTCTTGAAGTGCTCGATGTAGACCACGTCGTTGCGCGGCACCATCACCTCGCGCACGGTGGTGTCGCCGAGCTCGAAGACCGAGTGGATCATCCGGCGCTCGTCGGACTCGATCAGCGCCGAGGCCTCGGCGATGTCGACCATCTCGCGCAGCTCGGTCTCGGTCGAGAACGGACCCTCGCGGAAGCCACGACCCGGGGTGATCGCGTTGCCGAGCAGGATCAGCACCCGGGGCAGCGGCCCGAGGACGGTCGTGAACGCCGCCACCGGGCCGGCCGAGAGGCAGGCGACCCGGTCGGCGTGCTGCCGCCCGAGCGTGCGCGGCGCGACACCGATGACCACGAAGGACAGCACCAGCATCGAGCCGATCGCGACCAGCACGCTGGCCCACCACGAGCCGCCGACCGCGTCGTCGACGTACATGGTGACGAGCACGATCGCGGAGATCTCGCAGAGCAGGCGCAGCAGCAGCGCGGTGTTGAGGTAGCGCGGGGCGTCCTCGAGCAGGACGACGAGCTTGGCCGCGCCGGTCTTGCCCTCCGCGGCCAGCTCGCCCGCGCGAGCACGCGAGAAGCCGGCGAGGGCAGCGTCGACGGCGGTGAAGGCACCGGCCAGCAGGACCAGCAGGGCCGCGACCAGGAGCAGCCAGGGGGCGCTCATCGGCGTCCGGTCACCGGCCTTCGACGAGGTGGTCGCGCCACGCGACCAGCAGCTCGTCCTGGAGCGCGAACATCTCGCGGTGCTCGTCGGGCTCGGCGTGGTCGTAGCCGAGCAGGTGCAGGATGCCGTGGACGGTCAGCAGCTCGACCTCGGCCAGCGCGCCGTGGCCGGCGGTCTCGCCCTGACGCTGGGCGATGGCCGGGCAGAGCACCAGGTCACCGAGCACGCCCTCCTCGGGCTCCTCGGCGACCAGGCCCGGGCGCAGCTCGTCCATCGGGAAGGCCAGCACGTCGGTGGGGCCCTCCTTGTCCATCCACTGCTGGTTGAGCTGGGCGATGGTGTCCTCGTCGACGGCCTTGATGCACAGCTCGGCGAGCGGGTGCACCCGCAGCTGGTCCATCACGAACCGGCTCAGCGCGCTCAACCGACGGGCGTCGAGCTCGAGGCCCGACTCGTTGAGGATCTCGATGCTCATCGCGGACCCTGTGCGGAGCCGGTCTGGGCCGGCGCCCCGGACAGTCCGCCGCGGGCGTCGAACTCCTCGTAGGCGGTGACGATCTTGCCGACCAGCCGGTGGCGTACGACGTCGTGGCTGGTGAGCCGGTTGAAGGAGATGTCCTCGACCTCGTCGAGGATGCCCTCGATGATGCGCAGCCCCGACTTGGTGCCGCTGGGCAGGTCGACCTGCGTGACGTCGCCGGTGACCACGATCTTGGAGCCGAAGCCCAGCCGGGTCAGGAACATCTTCATCTGCTCGGGCGAGGTGTTCTGCGCCTCGTCGAGGATGATGAAGGAGTCGTTGAGCGAGCGCCCGCGCATGTAGGCCAGCGGCGCGACCTCGATGGTGCCCGCGGCCAGGAGCTTCGGGATCGACTCGGGGTCGATCATGTCGTGCAGCGCGTCGTAGAGCGGGCGCAGGTAGGGGTCGATCTTCTCGCTGAGGGTGCCGGGCAGGTAGCCCAGCCGCTCGCCGGCCTCGACCGCGGGCCGGGTCAGGATGATCCGGTTGACGCTCTTGGACTGCAGCGCCTGCACGGCCTTCGCCATCGCCAGGTAGGTCTTGCCGGTGCCGGCCGGGCCGATGCCGAAGGTGATCGTGTGCTTGTCGATCGCGTCGACGTACCGCTTCTGGTTGAGCGTCTTGGGGCGGATCGAGCGACCGCGGTTGCTGAGGATGTTGAGCGACAGCACGTCGGCGGGGCGCTCGGTGGTCTCGGCGCGCAGCATCTGCAGGACCCGCTCGACGACCTCGGTGCTGACGCCCTGGCCGGTGCGCAGGATCGCGACCAGCTCGTCGAGCAGCCGCTCGACCAGCGCCACCTCGCCGGGGTCGCCGTGCATGCTGATCCGGTTGCCGCGGACGTGGATCTCGGCGTCGAAGCTGCGCTCGATCAGACCGAGGTGCTCATCACCGGGGCCGAGCAGGCTCACCATGTTGATGCTGTTGGGCACGACCACCGTGTGCTTGGTGCGGTGGCGGGGGGTGGGGGCCGCCGTGGGCTGGTCGTCGCCGCGTGGGGTGCTGTCGGTCATGGGTGCTTTCTACGAGCGGAGCGGCCGGCGGAAGGAGATCCGACCCAGGTCGTCGACCACTTTACGTGAGCCCCGACGCGTACGGTGGGGCCATGCAGCGCGACGAGTTCGACGAGGACCCCGATCCGGAGGATCCCGATCTCGTCCCGGCCTGGTTCACCGGCCAGCACCTGCCGCAGGACGCCCGCAACATGGGCCTGACCAACCACGTGCCCGACGGCGCGCTGCTCGACTTCGCCGGGCGCCTCGACGCCACCAAGCCGGTGCACCGCATCACCGCGTGGGCGCTGCTGTTCGTCTTCGGCATGCCGGTGGTCTTCTACATCCTGCGCATCGCCCAGTGGGCGATGGGCGGCTGACCCGCTGCTGACCGGGCGGGTCAGCGGAAGGCGACCGACAGGATCCCGAGGCACATCTCGTCGGTGGTGCCCTCGCCCCACACGACGTACTTCTCCTCCTGGTCCTCGAAGGACGGCAGCAGGTCGCGCGGCCACTGCGCGTGGCGGCAGGTGACCTTCACGGTGTCGAACGGCTCGAGGTCGACCGGGTCGATCGCCCGCGACCCCTGGTCGTCGAAGTCCCACGGCTCGATGTCGAGCACGGTGCGGGCCTGCGGCGTCCCGGGGTCGACCTCCACCGTGATCCGGCGTCCGAGCAGGTGCATGTGGCCGGCGACGCCCAGGATCGTCATCGGCCGCCCGATCGTGCGGGTGCAGGAGGAGGTGGACGTCGGCTTCGGCGTGCTCGCGCACAGCAGGTGGAGCACGTCGGCCATGGCACCGGGGCCGGCGCCGAAGCGGGCCCGGACGTCGGCGACGGCCGCGGCGCGGTCGCAGAGCGGTCCGTCGTCGTGGGCGGGCCGGCAGGGCAGCTCCACAGGCGCGGGCAGCAGGTAGGTGTGCAGCGGGGTGATGCCCGGGGTGCGGGGCCGCAGCCTCAGCTGGGTCGCGCTGGTGTCGGGGCTGGCGCCGGCGAGCAGGTTGTAGTGGACCTGCATGACGATGCGCGAGCCGGCGGGCAGGTCGACGCCGTAGCCCTTGCGGGTGACGGTCTCGCTGCCGCCCGGCGCCCAGGCGCCCAGCCAGTTGGCGTCGTCGATGTCGGCGAAGTCGCCGGCCAGGCCGGTGCCGCCGAAGCAGGTCCAGCCGGGTCCGTCGCTGGCGGCGTCGACCTGCTCCGCCTCCGCCACGTCGTCGGGCCCGACCCGGAAGAGGATGACGTGGTGCACCACCTGGGGGTTGCCGGGCAGGACCTGGGTGCCGGTGAGGTAGCTGTCGCGGGCGAGCTCGGGGTCGAGCAGGAAGCACCGGTAGTCGTCGGTGCCGACGCCGGTGGGCGCCGACGGCGTGTAGGGCTCGTCCATGGCCAGCGTCGTGCGGGTCTCCCCGCGGCGCAGCGGGCGCACGGGCACCGGCTCGGCTGCGGGCTCGTGGTGGGTGGGAGTCGAGGTCGGGGCCGGGTCGGGTGCGCTGCTCGGCGCGTCGGGTGCGGTGCAGCCGGTCGCGAGCAGGAGCAGGGCCGCGGCGACGGCGACCAGACCCTGTGGCCCGCGCCGGCGCGTCACCCTGGCGGCCAGTCGAAGGAGCGCCCCGCCAGCAGGTGGAGGTGGGTGTGGAAGACGGTCTGGCCCGCGTCGGCGCCGGTGTTGAAGACCAGGCGGTAGTCGTCGTGGCCCTCCGCGGTGGCCACCGCCGCCGCCGTGGCGACCAGCTCGGCCGAGGCCGCGGGGTCGCCGGCCGCGAGCTCGGCGGCGTTGGCGTAGTGGTCGCGCGGCACCACGAGCACGTGGGTGGGCGCCTGCGGGTTGAGGTCGCGGAACGCCATGGTGCGCTCGGTCGTGTGCACGACCTCCGCGGGGATGTCGCCGCGCACGATGCCGCAGAACAGGCAGTCAGTCATCAGTCTCCCTCCGATCGGTTCATCGTACGTGTCAACCACGACACCTCCCCGCGCGTGCAACTACCGTGAGTGCCCATGCCCCTTCCCGTCTCGGCCCCGCGGTGAGTCCGGTCCCGGACCCGTCGCGCTGGGGCGCGGACCAGGCGTTGGAGCACCTGTACGCCGCCCACTGGCGCGGCCTCGTGCGGCTCTCGGTGCTGCTGGTGCGCGACCAGGGCACGGCCGAGGAAGTCGTCCAGGACGCCTTCGTCGCCGTGCACGGCCGGTGGGACCGGCTTCGCGACCCCGACCAGGCGCTCGCCTACCTGCGGGCGACCGTGGTCAACCGCTCGCGCTCGACGCTGCGGCACCGGTCCGTGGTCGACCGGCACGTGCGGCGCGGGGTCGAGACCTCGGTGGCCGCGGGCGCCGACGAGACGGTCGCGGCGCAGGACCGGCGCTCCGCGGTCCTGGCGGCGCTCCAGTCCCTCCCCCGCCGGCAGCGTGAGGTGCTCGCGCTGCGCTACTACCTCGATCTCTCCGAGGCCGAGATCGCCGAGACCCTCGGCATCCGCCCCGGATCGGTGAAGACCCACGCGTCCCGCGGCGCCGCCGCGCTCCGCGGCCTCCTGGACGGAGCAGACCTGTGAACGACGACGACCTGCGCAGCCTGCTCGACGACGCCGTCACGGGCGTCGAGCCCGCCGACCGCCTCGACGCGATCCGAGCCCGTACGTCGGCGCCCGCACGCCGCCTGCGGCCCGCCGTCGTCGGCGCGGCCGCGCTGGCCACCGCCGCCGCCGTGGTGGGGGGCGTCGTGCTGGGGCAGCGGCTCGCCGGCCCGGGCACGCCCGACCAGCCGCCGGTCGCGACGCCGGCCGACGTACCCGTCGCCGTGTACTACCAGGGCATGACCCCGCAGGGCCCGCGGCTCTACCGCTCCTACGAGCAGGCCGGGGACGACACGCTCTCCACCGCTCTCGGCCTGCTCGCGGACCAGCCGAGCGACCCCGACTACCGCTCCCCCTGGCCCGCCGGCGCGCTCGAGGCGGGCGCCGTGGTCGACGGGGTCATCGAGGTCACCCTGGCGGCCGACGCCGACGTGGCCGGGCCGGGGGGCCCGCCCGACGAGGCCGTCCTCGCGGTGCAGCAGGTCGTCTACACGGCCCAGGCCGCCGTGCAGGAGCGGCTCCCGGTGCGCTTCGTGCGCGACGGCGCCCCCGTCGAGGAGGTGTTCGGTGTCGACACCAGCGCGCCGGTCTCCCAGGCCCCGCCGCTGGAGACCCTGGCCCTGGTCAGCATCTCCGACCCCGCCGAGGGGCAGGTGGTCGACGACGGCTCGTTCCTGGCCCGCGGCGTCGCGAGCTCGTTCGAGGCCACCGTGCCGTGGGAGATCCGGGACGACGCGGGCGCCGTGGTGAGCAGCGGCTTCGCGACCGCGGACGGCTTCCTGGACCGGCTCCACCCCTGGAGCGTCGAGGTCGACGTCAGCGACCTGGCGCCCGGCCGCTACACGTTCGTCGCGTCCACCTCCGACCCTTCCGGGGGCGCCGAGGGGGCCGGCCCCACCACCGACACGCGGACCCTCGTCGTCCGCTAGGTCCACCACCCCCGACCCGAAGGAGACCAGGATGAGGACCATGACTGCCCCGACTCCCCGCACCCGCGCGCTGCGACTCGCCGTGGCGGCGTCCGCCGCCGCCCTCGTCCTGGCCGGGTGCGGCGACCGCACGACCCCCACCGCCGAGGACCCCGGCTCCGAGCCCACCGACGCCGAGTCGTCCGCCCCGGTCGAGCCGACGGAGTCCAGCGACCCGCCGTCCGAGGCGCCGACGTCCGAGGAGCCCGCGGGCACGACCACCGCGCCGGTCTACTTCGCCGGCGACGGACCGCGCGGACCGGTGCTGTTCCGCGAGTTCCGCCAGGTCGAGGACGACAACCCGATGGACGAGGCGGTGGCGCTGCTGTTCGCCGGCGACGCGCTCGACCCCGACTACCGCTCACCCTTCCCGGCCGGCTCGACGCCCGTGGAGACGAGCTATCGACGGCACCGGTGCCGGCGCCACCATCAGCGTCCGGCTGCCCGACGAGAGCCTCGTGAAGCGTCCCGCCGGCATGAGCAGGGCCGAGGCCAGGATCGCCGTCCAGTCGCTGGTCTACACGCTCCAGGGCGTGGTGCAGGCGCGGGCCAAGCTGGTCGCCTACTCCCCCGACGGCGAGCCGACCTCGCTGCTCGGCATCGACACGAGCAAGGGCCTGAAGAACGCTCCCCAGCTCGCCGTGCTCAGCCTGATCAACGTCACCACCCCCGAGGAGGGCGCGACGGTGAGCGGCTCGTTCACCGCCACGGGCGTCGGCAGCTCCTTCGAGGCCACGATCCCGTGGGAGGTGCGCCAGGGCGACGAGGTCGTCCAGCAGGGCTTCACCACCGCCGAGGGCTGGATGGGCAAGCTGTTCCCGTGGCAGGCCGAGGTCGACGTCTCCGAGCTGGCGCCCGGCGAGTACACGTTCGCCGCGCTGACCGACGACCCCAGCGGGGGCGAGGGCTTCGGCCCCAGCGAGGACACCAAGACCATCACCGTGGAGTAGGCGCCGCTCGTGCCGTGGGAGACGCACCCGGTCACCCCCGACCGGTTCGAGGACTTCGCCGACGTCCTCAACCGCAGCCGGCGCACGACCCACTGCTGGTGCCTCTCCCACCGGCTCCCGGCCAGTGAGGTCGAGGCGCTCGGGCAGGGCAGCCGGGAGCGCGCGGCGCGGGCGCTGTGCGAGCGCGATCCCCCGCCGGGGGTCGTCACCTACCGCGACGGCACCCCCGTCGCCTGGTGCAGCATCAGCCCCCGCGCCGACATCCCCCGCCTGGCCACGTCCCGGCTGATCCGCCCGATCGACGACCTCCCGGTGTGGAGCATCATCTGCGTCGTCGTCCGCAGCGGTCACCGCCGCCAGGGCGTGACCACCGCCCTGCTGGAGGGCGCCTGCGCCTGGGCGGCCTCCCGAGGAGCCCCCGCCGTCGAGGCCTACCCCGTCGACCCCGCGGGCGAGCGGATGGACCTGACGATGGCCTTCGTCGGCACCCGCGCGATGTTCGAGAAGGTCGGCTTCGAGGTGGTCGGCACCACCGACGCGAAAGCCAGCGCGATGCCGCGGATCGTGATGCGGCGCGACCTGACGGGGTAGCGGGGATTCGGCGCGTCATGGGCGGCGGATGGACGCCCTCACGCTGATGTGCGGGCGAGGTGGTCATCCGGCCGCGGCCGGCGCTCGCTGACCTCGCCGCCGTGGGCGATGACGACGGGCAAGAAGCGGTTGATTTGTCCCCTGAACAGGCGCACCCTCGAAGGTGCAGCGCGAGGAGGCACGATGGAGTGGTTGATCCTGGCACTCGCCGCGGGGGGAACGGTGACGTACGCCGCTCGTCGGGCCACGGCCGGGCGGGCCGAACGTCAAGCGCAGCGCGAGCTGCTCGAACAGATGCGCCGGCTCGCCGACGAGGACGTCACCGTCTTCGGCGAACAGCTGCAGCGTCTCGACCAGACTGTCAACGCGACCGTCCTCGCAGCCGACGTCCAACACGACTACCAGGTCGCCCTCGACGCCTACGAGCGCGCGAAGTGGGACGCCCCGCGCATGCAGCATCCGGACGAGATCAGCCGTCTGGTCGACACCCTGGCCACCGGACGGTACGCGCTGGCTTGCGTTCACGCGCACGTGGCCGGCCAGCCGCGTCCTGAGCTCCGCACGCCGTGCTTCTTCAACCCACAGCACGGACCGTCCGGTCGCACCGTGATGTGGACCAGCGCACGTTCCGGGAGCCGGATGGTGCCCGCGTGCACCCGCTGCGCCACTCAGCTCGCCGCGCACGAAAAGCCCGAGGTCCGAACGGTGGCAATCGGTTCGCGGACCGTTCCCTACTGGGAGGCAGGCGCGGGCCTCAGTCCTTACGCCCGGGGCTACTTCCCTGCGGACACTGCAGGTGGGGGCGCCGCCATGGCATGGATGTACGCCGCTCCTGAGCTCTGGGCTGGCCCCCACCATGGCTTCGGTGATGTGGGCGGCCATGGTGGCGCAGGGTTCGACGGGGGCGGTGGCGGCTTCGACGGAGGCGGCGGAAACCAGTGACCGCCGGATGGCATGCACCGGCCTTCGCGTGCAGCCGAGCCGGTAGCGGCGTGAAGGCTCGCCCATTCAACGGGCTCGCGCTCGTCTAGCGACTGGCTGAGCCGGATCTCTCCCATCTGTGGCCGCATTTTGGCACCTTTCCGCCCGCGCGGATGGCGCGCTTCCTCCGCGTCATAGTGGGCGAAGTTGACGGGAGGGTGGCGGTGCGACGCCGCTGCACGCCGGCGACGTAGGCGGTGAGGAAGTGGACGCCGTGGCGGTCGAGGTTTCCGCGGGCGCGGTCGTAGTGCTCGGTGGTGCGGGGGTCAGCGTGGTGGACGGTGATGGTCTGGGCGACCTGGAGGAACCGGATCAGCTCGAGTCGGTCCAACCCCTGGGTGCGGGACTCGTCGCGGTGCATCATCGTGACCACCGAGGAGTCCATCAACCCGGACTCACCGAGCTGACCGATGTAGAGCTCGATGTGGGCACGCTGGATCCCGACCAGAGGGTCCAGGCCGTTGGTCTCACACCAGGAGAACCAACGGCGGAGCTGGAAGGAGTACAGGGCGTGGGTGCGCCCGGAGTATCGGGCCAGGTAGGACACCGCGGCGAGCTGCGCGGTCGACATGGTGAGCGGCTGGAACGGTAGGAGCGTCGTGGACATGATGGTCACCTCATGCGGCGATGCCAGAGCGAGGCCGGACCTCGCCCGCCGCTGACGAGGCGAGGCGCCGAACACCACGACGCTACGACTCAGCCCGTCTATAGCCGCGTCCGCAAGCGGTGGAAGATCGCAGGTTCGTTCCGTCGTCAGGTTGAGTGCCCGCACCGAGCGAACGCGGTCGACGACCCGACCTGACGCGGTACCGTCACTCGGTGCCGGAGCCCGCCGAGATCCCCTCCGACCAGTTCGTCACCCTCGACGGCATCCGCTTCCACTACCTGGACTGGGGCGGCAACGGAGCCCCGTTGCTACTTCTGGCCGGCCTAGGCTGCACCGCTCACGTATTTGCAGAATTGGCCCCGCACTTGAGCGACCGGTTCCGGGTGCTCGCCCTCACCCGGCGCGGGCACGGATTGACCGACCAGGTTCAAGGCGGTCACGCGCTCGCGGAGGCCGCCGAAGACGCGCGACGACTGCTCGACGCCCTGGGCATCGCGCGTGTCCACGTAGTAGGGCACTCGATGGGTGGGGGCGAGGTCTCCGCGCTTGCCGCTCGCCATCCCGACCGCGTCGCCAGCGTCATCTACCTTGACGGCGCCTACGACTGGGCCGACTGCCCGACGCCCGCGGGCTCGGTAGAGGCGGCGAGCCCGGAGCGGTTCGCGTCGTACGAGGACTACGTCGACTTCGTCTGCTCTGTGCTCCCCGACGACATCTGGGGGCCTGCCCTCGACGCGATGCTGCGCACCTCCGTGGACACCCATGCGGACGGGTCAGTGGTGGACAAGCTCTCCGATGCGGCCTTCGCGCCGTTCGTTCAAGCCCTCAACGCGTTCCGACACCCCTACTCCGACATCACCGCACCCGCGCTGGCCATCTATGCCGTCCGCGACGAGTCGCAGAGGGCTGATGCGACGTGGCGGGCCGACTGTCGCGATCGCTTCGCCGAAGAGACGGCGCATGGTCAAGTCATCGAGATGCACGCCAGCCACTATCTGTTCCTCGACCACCGGGACGACGTGCTCGCGGCGATCCGGGAGTTTCTCCCCTAGCCGGAGTCCGCCGCCCGATGTCTATCGCGGTGGAATGCAGCACCTCCCCACTGCCGCATGCCGGGTGCGCCTTCCCTGCCGAGTAGTCAGGCACCGTCCTCGGTCAGGGTCGCGGGCGGCAGCCAGTCGGCGCCGAGCAGTTCGGCGAGAGCGGTGAGGCCGGTGGTGTCGCTGCCGACCGTGTCGGAGGCGGCGGCAATGCGTTCCACCATCACCTTGCCGACCTGCTCCTCGACGGTGTCCTCGGCGTAGGCGATGTGCCACGGCGAGACCTGGTGGTCGCGGTGGGTGCGGCCGGTCACCTGCCGTCCGGCGATGCCTGAGAAGCGGGCCTGGTGGAAGACGCCGACCCGGGGTTCGGCGCTCGCCCGGCGGCCGTCGGTGAGGGTCTCGCCGGCGTGCAGGCTGATCGAGGCGACCGTGGTGAAGACACACACCTTCGCCTGCCCGGTCTGGAAGCGGAGCCGCTCGGCCTCGGGGTCGAACCGGTCACGGCCGTAGATCGTGGCGACGTCGATGCCGGAGTCACGCAGCCGGTCGGCGATGGGGTCGGCGGCGGTCCCGACGAACTCGACCGAGCACGCCACCTGTCGCTCCGCCTCGACCTGCTGGAGGATCCAGGCGACCGTCGAGTCGACGCGGATCAGGCCGGCCTTCTGCCGGAAGCGCAGCAGCGCGGCCCGGCCCTTCGCGACGTTGCGGCCGCGTCGCGCGAGGTCCATCTCGCGGCAGAACTCTCCCCAGTCGGCCTCGTACGCCGTGCGCTCCGCGGGCGTGAGCGCCACCGGCATGCCGGAGATCGGCACCGGCCCCCACGGCGCGGCGCGGTGCAGCATCGCCGGGGGCCGCTCCTCGTCGAGCCAGCCGCGCACCAGCTTGAGGTCCGCGGCGCGCCGGGCCGGATCGGTGGTCCACGTCGCGCCGTAGCGTCCCCGCTCCACCTCCACGCCGTGGCGCTCGAGCGCGGTGGCGAACGCGGCCCCGGCCTGCGTCGCGGAGGTCCACTCCTTCATCGGCTCGCCGAGCACCTGCGCGTAGGCCGGGGCGAGGTAGGGCAGCTCGAGCGGCGTGTGTCCGGGCGTCGCGGTCACCGCGATCACGAACGGCGCCTTGTCGTGCGGCCGCCCGTGACCCGAGATCCGCGCCCAGAGCTTCCATCGCTTCGTCGTCGTACGTCGCAGCGCATGCGCCTCGTCGGCGATGATCACGTCCCACGTGTGGTCCGTGACCTTCTCCAGCCGGTCCCAGGTGATCACGACCCACTCGAGACCGCCGTCGCCCAGCGCCGTGATCGTGCGGCACCAGTGGCCGATCGTGATCGCGGCGGGCCGGTCGGCGACGACGAGCACCCGGCGCGCACCGCGGAGGTCGCCCACCGCCGTCGCCCCGAGGACCGCGGCGATCGTCTTGCCCACGCCGGGCTCGTCGGCCAGCAGGAACTGCCGTCCGCCCGCCGCTGCGCGCGCCGCGATCGCATCAGCCGCCTCGAACTGGATCCTTCGCGGCTCGAGGTCGTCGGTCGGCTCCGGGCTGGGCGTCGGATCGTCGGGGTTGAGGGCGTTCTCGATGAACCGCCCCAACGTGTACGGACCCGGCGCGTACGGCGCGAGGTGAGCGGGCAGAGCTGCCCCGACGTACAAGTGGGTCTTGACGGCCGGGTGCCAGGTGGCGCCGTCGACCTGGGTCCCGTAGGGCACGTCGAGCACCCACAGCCGCTCCCCCGGCCCAGCGACCGGCAACGGACGCGCTCGGCGAGGACTGGCCACTACCGGACGCTACCGGGGCCTCGACCACGAACAGAGCCGCCTCGCCCGCTGGCGCGCGATCGAGTGGCGCGATCAGCGGATACGGAAGGCCTTGACGACGGGGGCCCCGGCACCGTAGGCGGTGACGGCACGAACCGTGAGCAGGTACCTGCCGCGCTTCACCTTGCGGGCAGGTATCTGAACGGTCCGCTTGGCCGTGGCGGCAGACAGAACGCGCTTGCCGTCGCGCTTCAGGACGACCTTGTACGTGAGGCGACCGGCGCCGCGCTCGGCCGGGACTGCCCACCTCGCTGCCCTCGCGCCGCCTCGCGCTCGCGTGACGGCGAGGCGACGCACGGCGCTCGGGGTCAGCGGCACGACGGCTGAGTAGGAGAAGACCTCGCCTGAGCTCTCCTCGAAGCCGCCGTTGGTGCCGGCGATGAAGATGTTGTTGGCAGAGTCGAGGGCGATACCGGTCGCGAGCGACTGGGTCGCCCACGGCGGCTGGATGACGTGAAGGGGGTTGCTGCTGCTGTCCGCTTCGGGCCGGTACACGAACACCGGGCCGCTGACCAGCTCGCTGGAGCCGCCCACGCCGTACTCGTAGGCACCGTCGCCGACGTAGAGTGCGCCGGTCGGATCCACGGCGACGCTGTCGGGGGAGGCGAACGCCCCGGAGACGGTGCGAGCGGGCGGAACGTTGCCGCTGGCGCGCGGTGAGAACACACGCACCGAGGAGGCCCCCGCGGTGTCGAGGGCGTACATGAATCCAGCGCCGTCGACGGCGAGACCGACCAGCTCACGCAACCCTGTGAGTCCACCGCTGATGATGCGCTCGGGCGAGGCGTTTCCCGAGGCTCCGGGTCGGAACACGAGCAAGGCGTCGTCGTAGCCCGCCGCGACATAGATGCGACCGGTCGGGTCGGTATCGCAGTCGATGGCGTACTCCAGGAACGTGTCGGGGCCGAGAAGAGAGCGCTTGGGGGCCACGTTGCCGTTGGCGGACCTGTCGAAGACCGTGACGCGCCCGTTGTAGTAGCTGCAGACGACGAGGTCACCGTTGGGCAGGAACGCCATGCCGGCGGCTCCCTCCAACCCGGTGCGGCTCCCCGCGATGGTGCGCGTGGGTGAGGCGGACCCCCGGGCGCCCTTTCGGAAGACCGAGATGCTGTTGTCGTCGAGGTCGGAGACGTACGTGTTGCCGGCCCGGTCCACCAACACGTTCTCCGGGCGCGTGAGTCCGGTGATGTGGGTGAGCTGCTGGCTCCTGCCCTCTCGTGCGTGGGCCGGACCGGAGGCCGAGTCCTCGGCACTGCTCGGTGGGGTGAATCCGGCTCCACTGAGCAAGACGGCAGAGGCGGCGGCGATGGCGGCTGAGACGCGGCGGCCGCGCCGGGACGTGAGGTATTGCCCGAGCACTGAGGTTCTCCTGGTGGATCGTGACGTGAAGCAGCAACGGCCGCTGCTTGTCTACATGACCGGTCCGAGGGTGTTCGCGCTGGGTCTCCATGGCGCCGCGCCGTGCAGAGCGTCAGGGTGGGGTGAGGTCGGTGGTGCCGTCGTGGTCGCGCAGGAAGCGTTGGCCGTGGGGTTCGCGCCACAGGTAGACCCCGGGTTCGAGTCGGGTGTAGCGCCAGCCGGCGTGGGTCTTGAGACGGTGGTGATGTCGGCACAACGGGGCCAGGTTGTCATCGCACGTCTGGCCCGGACCACCCTCGGGGTCGTAGGGGATGCGGTGGTCCAGATCGCTGGAACGGGCGGGGCGGGCGCACCAGGGGAACACGCAGGTCGGGTGGGCCAACCGGACGCGGTCGGCGAGCCGGTCGGGGATCTCGTAGGCATCGACCGCGACCCGCTCGGCCAGGTCGAGCACGGGGGTGACGGTGAGGTGGGTGTCGCTGCGCCCGCACCAGGCACGGATCATCTCGGCCAGCACCGGCGCACCCAGGGTCTCGTTGCGACCCACCGGGTCACGACCAGCCACCGCGTCGTGGGACAGGTGCAAGAACAGCACGGTGCGCTTGCGGGGCTTCGGGGTCGCGGTGCCGGCCAGCAACGCGGCCGCGCGGGCCGGGTCGGCGATCACGCCGACGGCCAGGGAGCGGCGTACGTCGAGGGACTCCCCCTGCCCCTGCGGGGTCGCGGCCAGCGCCTGGGCCAGGTCGGTGAGGGCCTGGTCGAAGTCGTGCAGGTCCTTCCAGTCACCCCGGATGAGCAGCTCGGCCACCCCGGTGTGGTTGATCGTGGACTCATCCAACGTCACGTGGCGCGCGTCGAGGACCTCGACCTGGGCGATCTCACGCTCCTCGGCATGCAGCCGCAGCATCGCCTCGTCGAGCAGCCGGTCGAGCTGGACCGGCCCCACCTTGGCCGCCACCGCGACCAGGGACTCATCGATCGAGGCCACCACGTCAGCCGGAGCCCCCAGCACCGCACGCGCGATCCGCCGGGCCCGCCACGCCGGAAGCTGACCGGCAGTGACCTGCGCCCAGGTCAACGGCAACCGGTGGCACAGGACCAACGCGTCGCGCAGCACCGTGCCACCCGCGGTGGTGGACATGCCGTTGGCCGCCGCGAACGGCGCCACCGCCGCCCAGTGCACCTCCGGGATGCCGTAGCCCTCGCCCTCGGCCTCGGTCACGAACACCGGCAGACCCGCGTCGTCGTCCAGACCCCGCTCGACCCGCACCCGCCACGACTCATCACCCGGCCGCTCGAGATGAGCATGGGCCCACTCCACCGCCAGCTCCAGGATCGCCGCCTCCGCCCGATCCGCCGCAGCCCGCTCGGCCCGCACCCGCGCGATCAACGCCGCAGGCGTCGGCGCCACCTCGGGGAGCTCAGCGACTGTTGCGGACATGTCCGCATCCTACTCGAACACTAGTGCGGATACAAGGCCCTGGCGCGCCCGATTTACTTTGAGATGCCGGAGCCGCATAGTCAGCGCATGCTCCGTCCCCCCCGCACCGCTGGCCGGTACGCCCTCCCGGGTCTGGTGTCCCTCCTCCTTGCCGTGGGCCTCATGGTCATCCCGGGCAAGCTGGCCCACACCGCGGCAGCGCCCGGAGCAGCCGCCGCCGGCACGTCGTCTGGCACCTCGTCGTCCGCGCTGCCGTCTGCGGGCTCCCAGTCCCGTCCGAACATCGTGCTCATCACCTCTGACGACCAGACGGACACCGAGCTGCGCTGGATGCCGAAGACGCGCCGACTCCTCACCCGCGCGGGGATCGACTTCCGCGACGGCCTCAACCCGCACCCGTTGTGCTGCCCGGCTCGCGCCGAGATCCTCACCGGCGAGTACGCCCAGAACAACGGCGTCCGCAGCAACAGGGGCGCCTGGGGCGGGTACGCCGCCTTCTCCCGCAACAACCACCAGGAGAACCTGGCGGTGTGGCTGCGCCGGGCCGGCTACCGGACGGCGTTCGTCGGCAAGACCATGAACGGCTACCGCGACCGGTCGCGCCGGACGGCCGGGTGGGACTTCTGGAGCCCCACCCTGGCCGACACCTACGGCTACTACGGCACCGAGTTCGAGAACAACGGGGACCCTCGCCGGTGGGGGAACAAGTACGTGGCCGACATCGTGCGGGACGAGACGAACCGGCTCATCCGCCAGTGGGCGCCCTCGCGGAAGCCGTTCTTCATCTGGGCCTCCCACGTGGGCCCTCACGACTCCACCACCCGGGGCAAGTGGGGTCCGCCGATCCCGGCGAAGCGGCACGCCTCGATGTTCGGCACCGTGAAGCTCCCGACCCGCAACAAGCCGTCCTTCGGCGAGCGGAACACCTCGGACAAGCCGCACTCGGTGCGGGCGTCGACGTTGCCGTCCAGGCTGGTGTGGCGCTTCCGGCAGCGGATCCGGTCGCTCCAGGCCATCGACGAGGCCAACGCCGCCACCATCCGGGCCCTGCGTCGCGCCCGAGCGCTCGACGACACCCTCATCGCGTACGTCTCCGACAACGGCTACCAGCTCGGGGAGCACAACCTCTACACCAAGAACCACCCGTACGCCGAGAGCCTCCAGATCCCGTTCCTGATGCGCGGCCCCGGCATCCCCCGGGGGGCCACCAGCGACCAGACCGCCTCCATGGTGGACCTGGCCCCCACCTTCCTCGACGCTGCCGGCGTCCTCGGGCGGGTACGACGGGCGGGCCACACCGATGGGGAGACCCTCCTGCCGGTCGCCGCGGGTCGGGCCACCCTCAACAGCACCACCTTGATCCAGGCCGGCCCGATCACCGCGAAGCAGGTGCGCACCTTCGGGTGGATGTTCCGTGGCGTGCGCACCAGCCGCTACACGTGGGTGGTCTGGTGGAACGGGTTCGAGGAGCTCTACGACCACGCCCGCGACCCCTACGAGCTCGACAACCTCACCGGCCACCGCGGCCGGCTCCGGGACCCGGCGTACCTGGCCGTGCGTGACGAGCTCCGCTCCCGCTACCAGCGGCTCCGCAGCTGTGCGGGCTACCAGGACTGCGAACGGCGAGCCTTCGGGCCCGAGCCCGTGCCGCTCATCCCCTGACGCGCCCGTCGAGTCAGGCGTCGATGTCGCTGGGGTGGGTGGCGAGCGGCAGCACGGTGATGTCCATGTAGGGGAAGAGCGGCAGCCCCGAGAGCAGGTCGTGGAGGGCGTCGTTGGACTCCACGTCGAAGATCGACACGTTGGCGTACTCCCCGACGACCCGCCACAGGTGGGGCCAGCGACCGGACCGCTGGACCTCCTGCGCGTAGGCCTTCTCGCGGGCCACCAGGTCGGCCTTGACCTCGGGGTCGAGGTCGTGCGGGATCCGCACGTCCATCCGCACGTGGTAGAGCACCGGGTCAGCCCTTCTCGGGGTCGAGGACGAAGCCGTAGTCGACGGTCACGGTGCCGTCGTCCTGGGCCTGCGGGTCGAGGATCAGCTCGGGCTTGACGGCCGAGGCGATGTCGTCGTCGTTGTGCTCGTCACCGGGGAAGTAGAGCTGCGCGGTCAGCAGCTCGTGGCCGGGCGCGGTCACCTTGACGTGCAGGTGGGCCGGACGCCAGGCGTGCCAGCCGGCCGCGGCGATGAGCTTGCCGCAGGAGCCGTCGGTCGGGATCTGGTACGGCGCCGGCTGCACCGTGTGGATCTCGAAGGAGCCGGTCGTCGTCGGTGGTGAAGGTGCCGCGCAGGTTCCACTCCGGGATGCCGGGCGCGAACTGCGAGTAGAACCCGTCGGAGTCGGCGTGCCAGAGCTCGACCACGGCGCCGCCGAGGGCCGAGCCGTCGGTGGAGGTGACCTGGCCGGCCCAGGTCAGCGGCGTGCCGCCCTCGCCGTCGCGCATGGCGACGGTGCCCTTCGAGCCGCCCTCGGGCGCGCCGGGCACGTAGTAGGGGCCCTCGATCGAGCCCTTGTTGCCCGCGCGGTGCTCGGTGTTGACGTCCTCGACGACGTGCTCGAGCCACACGTCGAGGAACAGCGGCCACTCGCCGTCCTCACCGACGCCGATCATCCACGCCTTCAGCGCGTTGAACTCGTCGTAGGTGACCTTGTGCTCGCGGACGGTGGCGTGCACGGCGTCCAGCACCGACCGGGCCAGCGTGGCGACCCGCTCGGCGGGGACGTCCTTGACCGCGTCGTACGGCGACTTGTCGGCGTGGAAGCGCTCGGTGGCGCTGGCGCCGGAGGCGGCGGCCGAGGCGGTCTCGTCGATCGTGCTGCTCATGGTGGTGCTCCTTCGGTGTCGGGTGCAGGTGGTGCAGGACGGGGTGGGTCAGTGCTGGCGGTAGTGCGCGAGCTTGTCGGGGTCGAGGACGGCGCCCAGGCCGGGTCCGGAGCGCGCGACGAGCTCTCCGCCGCGGATCTCGAGCGGCTCGGCGAGGAGGTCGTCGGACATGTCGAGGAAGTTGCTCAGCTCGCCGGCCCGCCGCGAGGTCAGCGCGAACGCCGCCCCGAACGCGACCGAGCACAGCGAGCCGAGCTGGCCGTCGATCTGGTTGCCCATGACCACCTCGATGCCGAGGCCCTCGGCGAGATGGTGCACGCGACGGCTGGTCGTGAAGCCGGTGCGCGCGGTCTTGATGCTGACCGCGGTGGCCGAGCCGCCGAGGACCTCGCGGGTCACGTCCGCCGGGGTCACGGCGGACTCGTCGGCGATGAACGGGACGTCGACCTGCTGGACCAGCCAGCGCCGGCCCAGCACGTCGTCGGCCGGGCACAGCTCCTCGGCGAACGTGAGCCCGAGGTCGGCCATCTCCTTCATCGCCCGGGCCGACTCCGAGGCCGACCAGCCACGGTTGCCGTCGACGTACAGCTCGATCGTCGTCGCCGAGGCCGACGCGCAGGGCGCGGACCACGGCGGTGTCGAGGGTGAACGGACGTCGGCCGACCTTCACCTTGAACGTCGTGATGCCGTAGGTCTCGCGCATCCGCTCCGCCTCCTCGACCATGGCCGCGGGGGCGTCGAAGCCGAGCATGTGCGAGACGCGCATCCGGTCGGTGTAGCCGCCGAGCAGGTCGGTGACGCTGTAGCCCAGCGACTGGCCGAGGGCGTCCCAGATGGCCATGTCGAGGGCCGACTTGGCCGTCGGGTTGCCGACCGTGCGCGAGAGCCGGGCGTGGATCTGCTCGGTCTCCAGCAGGGTCAGGCCGATGAGCTGCGGGGCGAAGATCCCGTCGATCACGGCCACGATGCCGGCCTGGGTCTCGCCGTACGTGAACGGACGCGGCGGCGCCTCGGCCACGCCCACGACCCCGTCGTCGGTGGTGACCCGCACGAGCACGTGCTCGGCGACGTGCACCTCGCCGCTCGCGAACTTGAGCGGCTTGGAGTAGGGGATGGCGAACGGGATCGCCTCGACCGCGGTGATCTTCATCGGGCGACCTCGGCCGGCAGCCGCAGGGGCGCTCCGGTCCGGTCGCTGACCTCGTCACGGGTGACGCCGGGGGCGAGCTCGACGAGCTCGAAGCGCGTCGCCGGCGACGTCGAGGACGGCCAGGTCGGTGATGACCCGGGAGACGACGCTGCGGCCGGTCAGCGGCAGGTCGCAGGTCGCGACGCAGCTTGGGCTCGCCGGCCTTGGTGACGTGGTCCATGAGCACGATCACCCGGCGGGCGCCGCTGACCAGGTCCATCGCGCCGCCCATGCCCTTGACCATCGAGCCGGGCACCATCCAGTTGGCGAGGTCGCCGGCGACCGAGACCTGCATGCCGCCGAGCACGGCGGTGTCGATGTGGCCGCCGCGGATCATCGCGAAGCTCAGCGCCGAGTCGAAGTAGGAGGCGCCCGGCAGCACCGTGACGGTCTGCTTGCCGGCGTTGATGAGGTCGGGGTCGACCTCGTCGTCGTACGGGAACGGGCCGACGCCGAGGATGCCGTTCTCGGCGTGCAGGGTGACCGTCGAGTCGGCCGGCAGGTGGGCCGGGATCATGGTGGGCAGGCCGATGCCGAGGTTGACGTACTCCCCCTCGCGCAGCTCGAGGGCCGCCCGGGCGGCCATCTCGTCTCGGGTCCAGCTCATGCCGGGCTCTCCTCACGGGCGCGGGTGGTGCGCTTCTCGATGTCCTTGCTCGCGGCCTGCTCCGGGGTCAGCTCGACCACGCGCTGGACGAAGACGCCGGGCAGGTGGACCTCGTCGGGGCCGATCTCGCCGACCTCGACGATCTCCTCGGCCTCGACGATGGTGAGGCGTCCGGCCATCGCGGCGGGCACGTTGAAGTTGCGGGCCGAGGCGTGGAAGACGCAGTTGCCGGCCCGGTCGACCGTGGCGGCACGCACGAGGGCGACGTCGGTGACGATCGACTCCTCGAGCACCATCTCGGTGCCGTGGAAGGTGCGCACCTCCTTGGGCTCGGAGGCCAGCGCGACGGTCCCGTCGGGGTGGTAGCGCCACGGGCAGCCCGCCCTCGGCGACCATCGTGCCGACGCCGGTGGGCGTGAAGAACGCGCCGATCCCGGCGCCGCCGGCGCGCAGCCGCTCCGCGAGGGTGCCCTGGGGCGTGAGCTCGACGGTCGAGCTCCCCGGCGAGGTACTGCCGGGCGAACTCCTTGTTCTCGCCGACGTACGACGCGATCACGCGGTCGATCCGGCGCTGCTCGAGGAGCAGACCGAGCCCGGCGCCGTCGACGCCGCAGTTGTTGGACACCACGGTGAGCTCGTCGGCGCCCTGCTCGAGCAGTGCCGCGATCAGGAACCACGGGATGCCGACGAGCCCGAAGCCGCCGACCGCGAGGCTGGACCCGCTGGCGATGTCGGCCACGGCGTCGGCGGCGCTGGGGACGACCTTGTCGCGGCTCATCGGGAGGCTCCGGTCAGGTGGGCGATGATCGCCGGGGTGATGGTCGCGGGCTGCTCGGCGCTGGCGAGGTGGGCGGCGCCGGGTACGACGAGGAGCCGGCCGTCCTGCACGTGGTCGGCGATCTCCTGCAGCAGCGGTGGCGGCGTGGCCGGGTCGTCGGCGCCCGCGATCGCGAGCGTCGGCGCGCCGATGGTCGGCAGGTCGGGGCGCAGGTCCATGGTGGCGATGACCTCGCAGCACGAGGCGTAGCCCTCGGCCGGGGTGGCCGCGACGGTGGCCTCGCAGGTCGCCTTGATGTCGGCGTTCGTCTCGAGGTACGGCGCGGTGAACCAGCGCTGGACCACGGCCTCGGCCACCGCCGCGCTGCCGTGCTCGCGGACCGTGGCGGCGCGGTCGTGCCAGGCGCTGGCGGGCTCGAGCCTGGCCCCGGTGCACAGCACGACGAGGCGGTCGACGCGCTCGGGGTGGCGCGCGGCCAGCCGCATGGCGGTCATGCCCCCGAGCGAGAGGCCCACGACGTGCGCCTTCTCGAGGCCGAGGGTGTCGAGCAGGGCGACGAGGTCGTCGGCCAGGTCGTCGATGTCGTACGGGCCGTCAGGGACCGGCGAGCCGCCGTGGCCGCGGGTGTCGTAGCGCACCACCCGGAAGTGCTCCGCGAGCGCGTCGGCCTGGGCGTCCCACATGGCGTGGGTCGAGCCGAGCGAGTTGGACAGGACGACGACGGGCGCGTCCTCGGGCCCGGTCACGACGTGGTGCACGGCGACGGCAGTCATCAGGCCACCCGCTCGAAGACGGCGGCCAGGCCCTGGCCGCCGCCGATGCACATGGTCTCCAGGCCGTAGCGGGCCTCGCGGCGCTGCATCTCGTGGGCGAGGGTGGCCAGGATGCGGGCACCGGTCGCGCCGACGGGGTGGCCCAGCGAGATGCCCGAGCCGTTGGGGTTGAGCCGCTCGTCGGTCGGCGTCGACCTTCCACTCGCGCAGGCAGGCGAGCACCTGCGCGGCGAAGGCCTCGTTGAGCTCGATGACGTCGATCTCGTCGAGGGTCAGCCCGGCGCGCTCGAGGGCGGCGGCGGTCGCGGGCACGGGGCCGATGCCCATCACCTCGGGCCCGACGCCGGCGACGGCCCACGACCTCAGGGCCAGGAGCGGCTGCAGTCCGCGGCGCTCGGCCTCCTCGCGGGTGGTGACCACGCACAGCGCGGCGCCGTCGTTCTGGCCGCTGGCGTTGCCGGCGGTGACGGTCGACGCGGCGTCGAGCTTCGCGCGGACCGGCCGCAGCGCGGCGAGCTGCTCGAGCGTGGTGTCCGGGCGCGGGTGCTCGTCGCGGTCGACGACCACGTCGGGCTGGCCACGCCGGCCGGGAACCGTGACCGGCACCAGCTCGTCGGCGAACATGCCGGCCTCGTGGGCGGCGCCGGCCCGCTGGTGGGAGCGGACCGAGAGCTCGTCCTGCTCCTCGCGGGCGATCGAGTAGTCGCGGCGCAGGTTCTCGGCCGTCTCGAGCATGCCGCCGGGCACCGGGTGGTCCTGGCCGCCGGCGGTCTCGCGGGCCCGGACCAGGCGGTCCATCAGCTCGACCCCGCCGCTGCGGATGCCGGTGCGCAGGCCGAGCGCGTAGTGCTCGACGTTGGACATCGACTCCACGCCGCCGGCCACGATGACCCGGCCGGCGCCGCTGGCGATCTGGGCCGCGGCGTACAGGACGCTCTGGAGGCCGGAGCCGCAGCGCCGGTCGATCTGGAGGCCGGGGACGCCGGTGCCGAGGCCGGCGTCGAGGGCGGCGATGCGGCCGATGGCCGGGTGCTCACCGCTGGGGTAGCAGTTGCCGAGGATCACGTCGTCGACCTCGCCCTCGGCGAGACCGGTGCGACGGACCAGCTCGGACAGCGTCTGCGACGCGAGGTCGACGGCGGTGAGCGAGGACGAACGCCCCGCCGTAGCGACCGACGGGCGTGCGGAGCGGGGCGCAGATCACGATGTCGGGCATGCGTCGACGGTAGGCCCGATGATCAATATTGAGAAGTATCTGTTTTCGTTGGATCAGGACTGTGCAAGTCTTGATCTATGGAGCTTCGTCATCTGCGCTACTTCGTGGCCGTCGCCGAGGAGAAGCACTTCGGCCGCGCCGCCGCCCGCCTGCACATGGCGCAGCCGCCGCTGTCGCAGCAGATCAAGCACCTCGAGGAGGAGCTCGGGGTCACGCTGCTGAGCCGCACCACCCGGCGCGTCGACCTGACCCCCGCGGGCGAGGCCTACCTCGTGCGGACCCGAGCCATCCTGCGGTCCGTCGACGCGGCCGGGCAGGAGGCCAGGCGGATCGGCGGCGGGCTGGAGGGACGGTTGGTCGTGGGCTGCGTGGGCTCGGCGACGTACTCGCTGCTGCCCTCGCTCGCCCGGGCGCTGCGCGACCAGCTGCCCGGCGTGGACTTCGCGTTCCAGGGCGAGATGCTCAGCCCCGACCAGGTCAGCGCCCTGCGGGACGGATCGATCGACCTCGCGCTGCTGCGACGCTCCCTCGACTCCGCCGACCAGGCTGACCTGACCATGCTCACGCTGCGCACGGAGAAGTTCGTGGTCGCCCTGCCCGAAGGTCACCGGCTGGCGGCCCGCCGCACGATCCGGATGACCGACCTGCGCCACGAGGACCTGATCGTGCACGCCGGGCACGGGCGCTCCGCGATGTACGACGCCGTGGTCGGGCTGTGCCGCGACGCGGGCTTCGAGCCGGCCGTCCGCCACGAGGTCGCGGAGACCTCCACGCTGGTCACGTTCGTCGCCGCCGCCCTCGGCGTGGCCATCGTGCCCGAGCCGGTCTCCGCACTCGTCGTGGCCGGCACGACCTACCGCCCCCTGGCCAACCCGGCGCGGATGGAGCTCGTGGCCGCCACCCGCGCCGACGACGACTCGGCCCTGCTGGCGCGCACGCTGCGGGTGGTGCGGGCGCAGTTCGAGGGCTGAGCGGGTCAGGGTGGGGTGAGGTCGGTGGTGCCGTCGTGGTCTCGCAGGAAGCGTTGGCCGTGGGGTTCGCGCCACAGGTAGACCCCGGGTTCGAGTCGGGTGTAGCGCCAGCCGGCGTGGGTCTTGAGACGGTGGTGATGTCGGCACAACGGGGCCAGGTTGTCATCGCACGTCTGGCCCGGACCACCCTCGGGGTCGTAGGGGATGCGGTGGTCCAGGTCGCTGGAGCGGGCGGGGCGGGTGCACCAGGGGAACACGCAGGTCGGGTGGGCCAACCGGACGCGGTCGGCGAGCCGGTCGGGGATCTCGTAGGCATCGACCGCGACCCGCTCGGCCAGGTCGAGCACGGGGGTGACGGTGAGGTGGGTGTCGCTGCGCCCGCACCAGGCACGGATCATCTCGGCCAGCACCGGCGCACCCAGGGTCTCGTTGCGACCCACCGGGTCACGACCAGCCACCGCGTCGTGGGACAGGTGCAAGAACAGCACGGTGCGCTTGCGGGGCTTCGGGGTCGCGGTGCCGGCCAGCAACGCGGCCGCGCGGGCCGGGTCGGCGATGACGCCGACGGCCAGGGAGCGGCGTACGTCGAGGGACTCCCCCTGCCCCTGCGGCGTCGCGGCCAGCGCCTGGGCCAGGTCGGTGAGGGCCTGGTCGAAGTCGTGCAGGTCCTTCCAGTCACCCCGGATGAGCAGCTCGGCCACCCCGGTGTGGTTGATCGTGGACTCATCCAACGTCACGTGGCGCGCGTCGAGGACCTCGACCTGAGCGATCTCACGCTCCTCGGCGTGCAGCCGCAGCATCGCCTCGTCGAGCAGCCGGTCGAGCTGGACCGGCCCCACCTTGGCCGCCACCGCGACCAGGGACTCATCGATCGAGGCCACCACGTCAGCCGGAGCCCCCAGCACCGCACGCGCGATCCGACGGGCCCGCCACGCCGGGAGCTGACCGGCAGTGACCTGCGCCCAGGTCAACGGCAGCCGGTGGCACAGGACCAACGCGTCGCGCAGCACCGTGCCACCCGCGGTGGTGGACATGCCGTTGGCCGCCGCGAACGGCGCCACCGCCGCCCAGTGCACCTCCGGGATGCCGTAGCCCTCGCCCTCGGCCTCGGTCACGAACACCGGCAGACCCGCGTCGTCGTCCAGACCCCGCTCGACCCGCACCCGCCACGACTCATCACCCGGCCGCTCGAGATGGGCATGGGCCCACTCCACCGCCAGCTCCAGGATCGCCGCCTCCGCCCGATCCGCCGCAGACCGCTCGGCCCGCACCCGCGCGATCAACGCCGCAGGCGTCGGAGCCACCTCGGGGAGCTCAGCGACTGTTGCGGACATGTCCGCATCCTATTCGTATATTTGTTCGAATGCAAGGGCAGGGCCAAGCAGGCTGGATCATGGCTAGGGTCCCCCTCGCTCACCGTGATCGCCGACCAGGACGGCAACACGGGAGTCCTCTGCACGGACGCCGCCGCTGCGAAGCAGAGCTGACGCGCCTCGCCGTCAGCGGGCTTCGAGTCGGTCGTCCGTCACGAGGTCGCCGAGACCTCGACGAGACCTCGACGAAGGTCAGCGACGGTTGCGACATGCGGACCCATGACGAGCTGCTCCTTCAGCCGTCGGTCGCGGCCTCCGGCCCATCCCCACCGCGACGCCGCCCGGCCTGCTCGGCCACGCCGTCCGCCAGCGCGGTGCCGGCGCCGTCGTACAGCCCGAAGACCGAGTGGACGCGCCCGTCGAGCTCGGCGGCCTCGTCGTCGTACTGAGCGATGGCCGCGACGGTGCCGGCGAACTCACTGGCCTCCAGCTGCGCGATGGCGGCCAGGTTGCTGCCGTGGAAGGGCATGGCGAGCACGGCGATGTCCACGGCGCCGGCCTGGGTGAGTCGGTGCCAGAGATCGGGGTCGGTGGCGTCCCCCTCGATCACGTCGAGGCCCTGCTCGCTGAGATGGACGACGCGCTCCTCCCGGCTCTCGATGCCGACGACGCGCAGTCCGTAGGCGTCGGCGAGGTGGCGGTACACCGCCTGCCCGACCCGACCCATCCCGAACACCACGGCGTCCGCGTGCCCCACGTCGATCGGCCGGTCGTCGGGGTGCAGCTGTGCTGTGTCCTGCTGCGGCAGCCGCCGCTCGGCGAGGGCCAGCAGCCAGTCGGTGTGGCGGTTGACCACGACCGAGAGGATGAAGCTCATCGCGACGGCGCTGCCGATGACGGCGAGGAAGTCCTCGGAGACGAACCCGGCCGATGCCCCCACGGCGATGACGATCAGCCCGAACTCGGAGTAGTTGCCGAGCACGGTCCCGGCCAGGATCGACGTGCGGTGACGCATGCCCTGCCACCAGAGCAGGGCGACGAAACCGAGGGACTTGAGCGGGATCAGCAGCAGGAGCAGGGCCGCGAGCGCCAGGTCCGCACCCGAGGGAATGCCGGTGAACCCGATGGAGAGGAAGAAGCCGACCAGCAGCAGCTCCTTGATCGAGAAGAGCGCCTTGGACAGCTCGTCCGCACGCGGCTCAGCGGCGAGCAGGAGGCCGATGACGAGGGCGCCGAGGTCACCCTTGAGCCCCACGGCCTCGAAGAGCGCGTAGCCGGGGGCCAGGGCGAGGACCACCCCGAACAGCGGCATCAGCTCGTCGTGCCCCAGCTGGCGCAGGAGCCTGCGCAGCGGCCAGGCCGCCGGGAGCAGCAGGATCAGCAGGATCGCCCACGGACTCGGTGGTGAGGCGTCGGCGAGGGTCAGGAACAGGACGGCGGCGATGTCCTGGATGACCAGGACCCCGACCGCGGTCCGTCCGAACCGTGACCGCGCCGAGCTCTGGTCCTCCAGCACGGTGACGACCAGCACGGTGCTGGAGAACGACAGCGCGAAGCCGATCACCAGCAAGGCACGCCAGTCCTGTCCGCCGAGCAGACCGACACCGATCAGCGCCAGGACGGCCAGGTAGGCCAGGCTGAGGGCCGTCGTGGCGCTCAGGTGCACGATCGACGTCAGCCACACCTCACGGCGGACGAGGACCCGGACGTCCAGCTTGAGCCCGATCCCGAACAGGAGCAGCGCCACGCCGAGGTCGGCAAGCGTGTCGAGTGCGGGGAGCTCCGGGAAACCCGCGCCGGACAGCGCGAACCCGGCCACGAGGAAGCCCACCAGGGGTGGCAGCCGCAGGGCGGTGGCCGCGAGGCCGGCCACCATCGCCGCCAGCAGGACCAGGCTCAGCTGGGTCATCGCGGCGGGTCGTCGATCCGGTCGGGGCCAGCGCCGTGGAGGTCGCGCAGGGGTTGCGGCATGCCCCCGATGCTGACAGCCGTCGCCCCGGTGGGTGCAGGTGGATCCCCGACGGCGGCGCAGCGGTCGTCACCGCGGGGACGCCGGCGTCGGTGAACTGGCGAGGGTTGATGTCGGCGAGCGAGAGGGGCTCGGCCGGCGGGTGTTGTCAGAAGCCCGGGAAGTCGCCGGAGGTCCACGGCACCGTGTCGCCGTTGCGCAGCACCGCGTGGGACTCCATCGGCCGCGGGCTCAGCTCGGCACCGGAGTCGAGCAGGGAGCGCACGGCCTCGATCACCGCGGCTCCGGCCGCCTCGTTCTTCGGCCCGTGCTTGGCGAACGGGGAGATCCCCGACGCACTGGTCGTCAGCTGGAGAACGGCCCCGGTCTCCGATTCCACGACTCCAGCGACGTAGTAGTGCTGGGGAGAGGTCGCGGTCTTGGCGGACTTGAAGAGGATCTCTCGCTGCTCGTTGCTCACGCCGCCGAGCTGGAAGCCACCGTCCTGCACGAACTGGCGGACCGCCGCGAAGACGTCATCGAGCGACCGCGACGACTCCAGGATGGCGGGTCTGGTCGATCGAGCCATGGGGTGTCCTTCCGAGGCTGGGAACCCTGCTGGGCGCGCAACGGTAACCGTGCTCCCGGCGTCCGCTCCCGCACGGGTCCCGTACCGTCGGGGAGTGCCCGACGACGCAGCGCCCGCAGAGACCCTCGCCCAGCGGCTGCTCGACCTGCAGGTGCGCCACCACCTCGACCGGCTGACCGGCGACCACCTCGCCGCCACCGTGGCCCGCATCGCCGACGACCTCCTGGCGGCCGCCGCGCCCCACCCGATCGGCGAGCTCGTGGAGGTCGAGGCGATCAAGGCGATCGTGCGCCGCGCCCTGGCGACGGTGCCGGGGAGCGCCGCGGTGGGCGGGATCGTGGAGCTCGCGGGCCAGGTGGTCCACGAGGGGCCGCAGGAGCCGTTCCCGCTGGGCGAGGTCGTCGGGCGCGACCAGGTGGAGGTGCTGCTCGACGAGCTGCTCGGGCTCACCCCCGTGCTCGAGCGCGCGCTGGAGCGGCTGACCGCCAGCCCCCTGGTCGGGATGACCGCCTCGCGCTTCATGGGGCGCATCGTCGGCGAGGTGCTCCAGGCCAACAAGGCGGTCGCCGACAAGGTGCCGGGGCTGGGCTCGCTGATGTCGTTCGGCACCAAGTCGGCCTCACGGGTCATGGGCGCGGCGGACAAGCAGTTCGAGGGCCTGCTCGGTGACGCGGTCGGCAAGGGCGGCACCTACGCCGTACGTCGGCTCAACCGGATCGTCATCGAGACGCTGCAGGACCCCACCACCCGCGAGGCCGTGCTCCAGGTGTGGGACCTGCTCGCCGAGGAGCCGGTCGCAGGACTGGGCCGCTACGCCACCCAGGAGGAGCTGGCCGGAGTCGTCGACGCCGTGCACGACGTCGTGGTGACCGCCACCGCCTCGGCGCACGCCGCCGCGCTCGGGGACGCCGTGGTCGACGGCTTCTTCGCACGCTTCGGCGGCTACACCCCCACCGAGATCCTCGACGAGCTCGACCTGGACCGTGCCGACCTGGTCGCCGACCTGGTGCGCATCGCGCCCGGGGTGCTCGACCGGCTGCGCGACTCCGGTGCCCTGGAGCAGATCGTCCGGGCCCAGCTCGAGCCGTTCTACGCCTCGCCGGAGGTCACCCAGCTGCTCGGCTGACCTCAGCGCCCGGTGAAGACCGCCGGCCGCTTCTCGGCGCGCGCCGTGGCCGCTTCCCGTACGTCGTCGCTGGCCCAGCAGGCCGCGAACGACGCGTCGACCTCGGCGTCGTGGGCGGTGTCGACCATCGCGGACAGCACCCGCTTGTTGTGCGCCAGCGTCAGGGGCGCGAGCGCGGAGATCTCGTGCGCCCAGGCGATCGCGGAGTCGAGGTCGCCGGCGCGGTCGGCCAGACCGCAGTGCAGGGCGGCGTCGCGGTCGATCGTCTCGGCGGCGATCATCAGCCGGCGCGCCACCCCTCCCCCGGCGACGTGCGCCAGCGCGCGCATCGTCCACGCGTCGACGGCCATGCCGTTGCGTGCTGTCGGCACCCCGAACTTCGCCGGCTCGTCGGCGACCCGGAGGTCGCTGGCCAGCGCCAGCTGGGTGCCGGCACCGATGGCCGGACCGTTGACGGCCGCGATCACCGGCACGGGCAGCCGGGTGAGGCCGTGCAGCATGCCGTAGAGCGCGTCGAGGAACTCCTGGCCGTAGACGCCGCCGAGATCGGCCCCCGAGCAGAACGCCGACCCGCGGCCGGTGACCACCAGCACCCGCGCACCCGCCTGGACCTCCGCGGTCGAGCCCGCGGCGATCGCCCGGCACTGGTCGAGGTCGAGGGCGTTGCGGCGGTCGGGGCGGTTGAGCTCCAGGACCGAGACCGGCCCGTCGCGTCGGATCTCCAGCATGGCCGTCAGGCTAGAGCGTCGGCGGCGCGCCCCAGCGAGGGGTCCGAGCCAGCAGCGCGCTCACCGCGGCCACGCCGGCGGTGGAGGTACGCAGCACCTCGGCGCCGAGCCGCACCGACCGGGCGCCGGCCGCGGTGAGCGTCGCGACCTCGTCGTCGCTCAGCCCGCCCTCAGGGCCCACGACCACCACGATCTCGCCGGACGTCGGCACCTCGAGGTGGGCCAGGGGCTCGGCCGCCTCCTCGTGGAGGACCACGGCCAGCGCCGCTCCCCCGACCAGGGCCGCCACGGCGTCGGTGGACGCGAGGTCGGCGACCGCGGGGTGCCACGGGCGACGCGACTGCTTGGCGGCCTCACGGGCCGTCGAGCGCCAGCGGGCCAGGCCCTTGGCGATCCGCTCGCCCTTCCACACCGCGACCGACCGGGCCGCGGCCCACGGCACGATGTGCGCCACCCCGACCTCGGTCAGCACCTCGACCGCCAGCTCGCCGCGCTCGCCCTTGGGCAGCGCCTGCACCACGGTCAACGACGGCTCGGGCCGCGCGTGCTCAGCGACCTCGGCGACCTCGACGACGAAGACGCGCTTGCCCGTCGAGGTCACCGGCCCGGTCGCCGTCGTACCGGCGCCGTCGGTGAGGACGACCCGCTCGCCGACGCGCAGCCGACGTACGGCGACGGCGTGGTGGGCCTCGTCGCCCTCGACCGTGACCGACTCGCCCGAGCGCACCCCGGCGAGGGTCGGCACGAGGTGCAGCGGGAGGGTCATGCGCGGACGGTCCGCTCAGCCGCCGTGCTGGAAGGCGTCGCGCAGCCGGCCGAAGACCGACTTCTGCCCGGCCTGCACCTCACCGGTCGGGCTCTCCTCGGCGCGCAGGGCGGCGAGCTCGCGCAGGAGCTCCTCCTGGCGGGCGTCGAGCCGCGTCGGGGTCTCGACCCCGATGGCGACGATCAGGTCGCCGCGACCGCCGCGCAGCCCGGGGACGCCCCGGCCGCGCAGCACGTGCTCGGTGCCTGACTGGGTGCCGGGGCGGATCTCGAGCTCGTAGTCGGTCTCGACCCCCGAGCCGGCGCCCGACTCGAGGTCGGCCTCCAGGGTGGGCAGGGTCAGCGTCGTGCCGAGCGCGGCGGCCGTCATCGGCACCGTGACCTCGCAGTGGAGGTCGTTGCCGTGGCGGGTGAAGGTCTCGTGGGCGGCGACGTGGATCTCGACGTAGAGGTCACCGGCCGGTCCGCCGCCGGACCCGACCTCGCCCTGCTCGCTGAGCTGGACCCGGGTGCCGTTGTCGACGCCGGCGGGGATCTTGACCGTCAGCGTGCGGCGCGAGCGGACCCGGCCGTCACCGGAGCACTCCCGGCACGGGTCGGGGATGATCGAGCCGAAGCCGCGGCAGGCCGCGCACGGGCGCAGCGTGCGGATCTCGCCCAGGAAGGACCGCTGCACGTGGGCGACCTCGCCCTGGCCGCGGCAGGTCTCGCACGGGATCGGGTGGCTGCCCGGCGCGGCGCCGTCGCCGTCGCAGGTGCTGCAGCGGACCGCGGTGTCGACCTTGATCTCGCGGGAGACCCCGAAGGCCGCCTCCGCGAGGTCGATCTCGAGCCGGATCAGCGCGTCCTGGCCGCGGCGAGCCCGCGAGCGTGGCCCACGGCCACCGGCGCCGCCGGCCTGGCCACCGGCCTGGCCGCCGAAGAAGGCGTCCATGATGTCGGTGAAGGAGAAGCCTGCGCCCTGACCGAAGTCGGCGCCGGCGCCGAAGGGGTTGCCGCCGCGGTCGTACGCCGCCCGCTTCTGCGGGTCGGACAGCACCTCGTAGGCCAGCGAGACCTCCTTGAACCGCTCCTGGGTCTCGGGGTCGGGGTTGACGTCGGGGTGCAGCTGGCGCGCGAGCCGGCGGTAGGCCTTCTTGATGGTGTCGGCGTCGGCGTCACGGGCGATGCCGAGCTGCTCGTAGAGGTCCTGGCTCAACGGGGTTCCTTCAGGTTCAGGGCGGGTGCGGAGCGGGCAGGTCGGGGGTGGGAGGCGCTCAGGCCTCGTCGAGCAGTCGGGAGACGTAGCGGGCGACCGCACGCACCGAGGCCATCGTGCCGGGGTAGTCCATACGCGTCGGCCCGACGACCCCGAGCGAGGCGAGCGCGTCGTCGTGCGGGCCGTAGCCGGTGGTGACCACGCTGGTCGAGGAGAGCTGCTCGTAGGGGCCCTCGGCGCCGATGCGGACGGTGACGGTGCCGCCGGTGGTGGCCTCGCCGAGCAGCTTGAGCAGCACGACGTGCTCCTCCAGCGCCTCGAGCAGCGGCCGGACGGCGGAGTCGAAGCTGTCGCCGTAGCGGGCGAGGTTGGCCGTGCCGCCGACCACCAGGCGCTCGTCGGAGCGGTGGTCGAGCATGGCCTCGACGAGGATCGCCGCGACCAGCCCGGTGGGGCCGGGGGCGGCCGCCATCCGCTCGGCCAGCGCCCGGAGCGCGGTGACCGCCTCGGCGATGACCTCGCCGGTGGCCGCACCGTTGACCACCCCACGCAGGTCGACGAGCTCGGCGTCGGTGAGCTCGGTGTCGAGGTCGACGATGCGTTGCTCGACGCGACCGGTGCTGAGGATCAGCACGACCAGGAGGCGGTCGGGCGCCAGGGCGACCAGCTCGACGTGGCGCACGGTCGAGCGCGACATCGTGGGGTACTGCACGACGGCCACCTGGCGCGTGAGCTGCGAGAGCACCCGCACCGAGCGGTTGACCACGTCGTCGAGGTCGACCGCGCCGTCGAGGAAGGTCGCGATGGCCCGGCGCTCCGGGGCGCTCATCGGCTTGACCGTCGAGAGCCGGTCGACGAAGAGCCGGTAGCCCTTGTCGGTCGGCACCCGGCCGGCGCTGGTGTGGGGCTGGGTGATGTAGCCCTCGTCCTCCAGCACCGCCATGTCGTTGCGGACCGTGGCCGGGGACACCCCGAGGCCGTGCCGCTCGACCAGCGCCCGGGAGCCGACCGGCTCCTCGGTGGCGACGTAGTCCTCCACGATCGCGCGGAGCACGGCGAGCCGGCGGTCCTCCTGCATCGGTCGTCCTCCTCGTCGTCGTGGGGTCGTCGGGTCGCGCCGGAGCGTTGGCACTCACTGGCGCAGAGTGCCAATGCTACTAGCCGGTCCGCGCTGGGCCGAACTCCTCCGGCCGCGCCCCGGCCCGTACGCTCGCCGGATGCCGTTCACGGAGGTCGCCGACCGGATCTGGGTGGCGCGCCACGAGTGGTACGACGTCAACGTGACGCTCGTGGGCGGCGACGAGGGCCTCCTGGTCGTCGACACCCACGCCAGCGACGCCGCGGCCCGCGAGGTCGTCGAGCAGATCCGCCGCCTCGGGGCCGGCGACGTCGTGGCCGTGGTCAACACCCACGAGCACTTCGACCACACCTTCGGCAACGCGACGCTGCGCACGGCGTACGGGCCGGTGCCGATCCACGCCCACGAGACCGCCGCCGCACAGACGGTCGCGGCCGGCGAGCGGGTCAAGGGGCTCTACGAGGACGACGTCGACGACCCGCACCGCGAGGAGGTGCTGGCGACCGAGATCGTGCCCGCCGACCACACGTTCTCCTCGGCCGTCGCGCTCGACGTCGGCGGGCGGATGGTCGAGCTGGTGCACCCTGGTCGCGGCCACACCGCCGGCGACCTCGTCGTCCGCGTCCCCGACGCCGACGTGCTGCTGGCGGGCGACCTGGTCGAGGAGTCGGCGCTGCGCGGCGGGGTGCCGGGCTTCGGCGGCGACTGCTACCCCCTGGAGTGGCCGCACAGCCTCGACATCGTGCTCGGCCTGGCCACCTCGCGCTCGGTGGTGGTGCCGGGTCACGGGGCGCCGGTCGACCGCGAGTTCGTGGAGGACCAGCGCAACGCGATCGGGGTCGTCGCCCAGACCATCCGCGACCTCGCCGCCCGCGGGGTGCCCGAGCGCGAGGCGCTGGCCGCGACCGAGTGGCCCTACCCGCGCGAGGAGCTCGTCGACGCCGTACGTCGCGGCTACGAGCACCTGTGGCCGAGCGAGAAGCGGTTGCCCCTCATCTGAGGCCGCCGGGTGGGTACCGTCGCGACATGAGCAACTCCGACGCGTCCGACGACCGCGAGCCCGACACCGACACCGGCACCGACACCGACACCGCAGAGACCCCCGGCATCGACGACGACCAGCTGCCCGAGGACCTGCAGCCCGGCGAGGACAACCCGCTGGCCGAGGGCCTCGAGGACGGCGAGACCGTCGACGACCTGCTCGACGGCGGCAAGCCGGCCGAGCAGTCGACGGACGACCAGGAGGGTGACGACCGCGACGCCTGACCCCGGCGCGTCCTGACCCCGGAGGTCGGCGCCCGCGAATACCGTCGGGCGCGTGAGTGATCGTTACGGCACCGACGTCCTCTCCGGAGACTGGCGCAAGCCCGCGCGCGGGCGCGCGGTGGAGACCCCGGCTGCGCTCGGCATGGTGGTCGAGGAGGTCGAGACCGACATGTGCGGCGAGGTCGTGGCCATCGACCGCGACCTCGACACGCTGCTGCTCGAGGACCGGCGCGGGCGCCGACGCACGTTCCCGCTCGGGCCCGGCTTCCTGATCGAGGGCAGGCCCGTGATCCTCACCCGGCCGGTGCGTCAGGCGGCTCCGGCACGACCGACCCGCACGGCGTCCGGCTCCATCGCGGTGCACGACGCGCCGGCGCGCGTCGCCCGGGCCAGCCGGATCTTCGTCGAGGGCCGCCACGACGCCGAGCTGGTCGAGAAGGTCTGGGGCGACGACCTGCGGGTCGAGGGCGTCGTGGTCGAGTTCCTCGGCGGCGTCGACGACCTGGCCGACCACCTCGTCGACTTCAAGCCCGGCCCGCAGCGGCGCGTGGGCGTGCTGGTCGACCACCTCGTGCCGGGCTCGAAGGAGAGCCGGATCGCGCAGGGCATCGCCCGCTCGGCCGTCGGCAAGCACGTGCTGATCGTCGGCCACCCGTTCGTCGACGTCTGGCAGGCCGTGAAGCCCGACCGGCTCGGCCTGACCTCGGGCTGGCCCACCGTGCCGCGCTCGATCGAGTGGAAGAAGGGGGTCTGCCAGCACCTCGGCTGGCCCCACCGCGACCAGGCCGACATCGCCCGCGCCTGGAAGCACATCCTGTCGCGGGTGGGCTCCTTCGGCGACCTGGAGCCCGAGCTGCTGGGCCGGGTCGAGGAGCTCATCGACTTCGTCACCAGCGAGGGCTGACCCCGAGCCCTCCCCTGCCGGAGCTCAGGGCAGCAGGTCGCGCACGATCGCGTCGGCCAGCAGGCGGCCCCGGTCGGTCAGCACCAGCCGGTCGCCCTCCGGTGGCCGGACCACGCCGCGGTCCACGAGACCGGCCACGGCGGCGCGACCCGTGTCGTCGAGGACGTCGAGCGGGCAGGCCCTCGCGCAGCCGCACCTCGAGCATCACCCGCTCCATGCGCCGGCTCTCGGGGTCCAGCACCTCGCGCGCGTGCGCCGGGCTCCGGCCCGCGGCCAGCCGGTCGGCGTACGCGACGGGGTGCTTGACGTTCCACCAGCGCACCCCCCCGATGTGGGAGTGGGCGCCGGGGCCGATGCCCCACCAGTCGCCCCCGGTCCAGTAGCCGACGTTGTGGCGGCAGCGGCTGGCCTCGTCGCGCGCCCAGCTCGAGACCTCGTACCACCCCAGGCCGGCGGCGGTGAAGCGCTCGTCGGCGGCGACGTACTTGTCGGCGAGGTCGTCCTCGTCGGGGGTCGGCACCTCGCCGCGCCGCACCTGGCGGGCCAGCGCCGTGCCGTCCTCGACGATCAGCGAGTACGCCGACACGTGGTCGGGCCCGCAGGCCAGCGCGGCGTCGACCGTGGTGAGCCAGTCGTCGGCGGACTCCCCCGGCGTGCCGAAGATCAGGTCGAGGCTCACCTGCTCGAAGCCCGCGCGCCGCGCCCAGTCGACGACGTCGGGCACCCGGCGCGGGTCGTGGGTGCGGTCGAGGGTGCGCAGCACGTGGTCGACGGCCGACTGCATGCCGAAGGAGATCCGGTCGAAGCCGGCCGCGCGCAGCCGCTCGAGGTCGGCGAGGGTCACCGAGTCGGGGTTGGACTCCGTCGTGACCTCGGCGCCGGGGGCGAGCCCGAGCTCCTCCTCGATCGCGCCGAGCACGGCGGCGAGGTCGGCCGGGTCGAGCAGCGTGGGGGTGCCCCCGCCGAGGAAGACCGTGGAGACGGGCGGCGTCGCGTCGCCCAGGACCGCGCGCACCCGACGTACCTCCGCCACGGCCGAGGCGGCGTACGACGCCCGGCTCGCACCCGGCCCGAGCTCGTCGGCGGTGTAGGTGTTGAAGTCGCAGTACCCGCAGCGGGCGGCGCAGAACGGCACGTGCACGTAGAGCCCGAACGGCCGCTCCCCCAGGCCGACCAGCGCCTCGGCGGGCAGGGCCCCGTCGAGCGGCGCCGGGTCACCGGGGGGAAGAGGAAGGGGCATGCGCCCAGTATCGACGCATGCCCCTCAGCCGCTCGCGGCCAGTGACCCCGGTCAGCCGTAGAAGGCGGCGATCGTGTCGGAGTGGTTGGCCTCCACCACGTTGCGCTTGACCTTCATCGAGGGGGTCAGCTCACCGGACTCGATGGTCAGGTCGTGGTCGAGGATCTCCCACTTCTTGATCGTCTCCCAGCGGTTCAGCTTGGCGTTGAGCTGCTCGACGTAGCCGCCCATCATCTCCTGGACCTTCTCGGAGCGGACGACCTCGGTGTAGTCCTTGCCGTCCAGCCCGTTCTCCTTGGCCCAGTCGGCCATGGCGTCGGGGTCGAGGGTGATCAGCGCGACCACGAAGTTGCGGTCGTTGCCGAAGACCATGAACTGGCTGGCGTAGGGGCACAGCGCCTTGAACTTCGACTCGATCGCCGACGGGGCGATGTACTTGCCGCCGGAGGTCTTGAAGAGGTCCTTGATCCGGCCGGTGATGGTGAGGAACCCGTCGGCGTCGAGGGAGCCCTTGTCACCGGTGCGGAGCCAGCCGTCCTCGGTGAGCGTCTTCGCGGTCTCCTCCGGCAGGTTGTGGTAGCCGGCCATGATGTGCGGCCCGCGCAGCAGCACCTCGTCGCCCTCACCGATCTTGACCTCGCTGCCCGGGAGGGCGGGGCCGACGCTGCCCATCTTGTAGTCGTCGGGGTGGTTGACCGTGGCGCCGGCGGCGTTCTCGGTCATGCCGTAGCCCTCGAGGATGAGCACCCCGGCGGCGTGGAAGAACTCCGCGATCTCGGCGTTGAGCGCGGCCGAGCCGGAGATGAAGAACCGCACGCGGCCCCCGAAGCGCTCGCGCACCTTGCTGAAGACCAGCTTGTCGAAGAGACCGTGCTGCAGCTTGAGCAGCGGCGGGACGGACTTGCCCTCGCGCGTGAGCGCGTCGACCTTGGTGCCGACGGCGAAGGCCCGGTTGAAGATCTTCTCCTTGGCGCCACCCTCGGCCTGCTGCATCATCACGATGCGTGCGTGCGCCTTCTCGAAGATGCGCGGGGCGGCGCCCATGAAGGTGGGCTTCACGATGCCGAGGTTGTCGACGATCTTGTCGACGCGACCGTCGATCGCGGTCGCGAACCCGCAGGCGAGCTGGGCCGAGAGCAGCACCTTGCCGAACGAGTGAGCCATCGGCAGCCACAGGAACTGCAGGTCGCGCTCGTCGAGGATGTTCTGGGCCTCGATCGCGGCGCCCTCGTAGACCCACGCGCGGTGCAGCAGCCGGACACCCTTGGGGCGGCCCGTGGTGCCGGAGGTGTAGATCAGGGTGGCGAGCTGGTCGGGCGCGATCTCCTTCGCGATCGTGTCGATCACGTCGGGGTGCTCGGCGAGGTAGGCGTCGCCGAGCTCGGCCAGACCGTCCATGGAGAGCACCTGGTCGCCGTCGGCGGTGCCGTCGAAGGTGATGACCTTCATCAACGAGGGGAGCTCGTCGCGGTGCTCGGCGATCTTCGCCAGCTGCTCGTCGTCCTCGGCGAAGACGACGCGGCAGTCGGAGTCGCCGAGGATGTAGGCGGTGTCGTCGCTGTTGGTGCTCGGGTAGACCGTGGTGGTGGCGCCACCGGCGCACATGATGGCCAGGTCGGCGAGGATCCACTCGTAGCGCGTGCTGGCGGCGATGCCGACCCGCTGCTCGCTCTCGAGGCCCAGCGACAGCAGGCCCGCGGCCAGGCTGCGCACCCGGTCTCCGGTCTGGCGCCAGGTCACCGACTCCCAGGCCTCGCCCTGCGGATAACGGTAGGCCTCCGCATCGGGCGACTTCTCTACGCGCTCCAGGAACAGGAGCGCGACGTTCTGGGTGAGGTTGTCGACGAAGCTGGTGTCGTGAATGACGGGCATTTCTCTCCTGCGTCGGGCCGAGACCGAGGTGATGTGGACCGCGACGGACCAGAAGGCCCCCCGCCGTTCGGAGTAACCTAGATCACCAAGGTGACCGACCGGTAGCCACCTCCCTGGCGAGCCGCTACTCCTGGACCGCCTTCGCAACCGCGATGCAGGTGGTGAGCCAGGCGCGGTCGGGGGCCTCGGGGTGGTCCTCCAGCGCCCACAGCACCTGGTGGAGCATGCGGACGACGACCCAGTCGCGGGCCCGGTCCTCGTCGAGCCCCGCGGTGTCGACCACTGCGTGGAAGCGACGGCGCACCCCGTCTCGGACGTCGCCGGCCAGCTCGTCCCAGCGGTTCCACAGCAGCGGCGCCACCTCGTAGTGGGGGTCTCCGCTCGTGGGCTTCGGGTCGATCGCCAGCCAGGGCTCCCGATCACCGGCGAGCACGTTCTCGTAGTGCAGGTCGCCGTGGATCATCGTGCCGGTGCTGGCCGGGTCGGCGACCAGGTCACGCCCGAGCGACACCGCCTGCTCGACCAGGCGTCGCGGCACCGGGGCGCCGCGGGGCAGCCGCTCCAGCCGGGTGGTCCAGCCCTCGACGTACGACGTCTGGGTGCGCAGCTGCGGCGGCGCGGGCACGTGCAGGCGGGCGTAGAGTCCGGCGACGATCTCGCAGGCCTCGACGTCCCAGACGTCGCTCAGGTCCTCGGGGTGCAGCCGCTCGAGCAGCAGGGCGAGACGGCGCGGATCGGCGCGGAGGAGCAGGACCGCACCGTGACCGTGCCAGTGCTGGAGAGCGAGGTGCTCGTGCTCGGCCCCCTCGTGCGGCCACCCCACCTTGAGCACCGCGGGACGCCCGCTGCTGGTCCGGACCGGGACCACCAACGCCCGGTGCCCGTGGGTGGGCTCGCCGTCGACGTCCAGCGTCCACTCCTCGAGCAGGTCGCCGACGTGGGCCCGGGGCTCCACTACTTCTTGGGCTTGTCGCCCGCGGGTCCGGAGGTGGAGAGCGCGGCGATGAACGCCTCCTGGGGGACCTCGACGCGGCCGACCATCTTCATCCGCTTCTTGCCCTCCTTCTGCTTCTCCAGCAGCTTGCGCTTGCGGGTGATGTCGCCGCCGTAGCACTTGGCGAGCACGTCCTTGCGGATCGCGCGGATGTTCTCGCGGGCGATGATGCGCGCACCGATGGCCGCCTGGATCGGCACCTCGTACTGCTGGCGCGGGATGAGCTCCTTGAGCTTGCCGGCCAGCATCACGCCGTAGGAGTAGGCCGCGTCGCGGTGCACGATCGCGCTGAACGCGTCGACCGGCTCGCCCTGGAGCAGGATGTCGACCTTGACCAGGTCGGCGACCTGGTCACCGGAGCGTTCGTAGTCGAGCGAGGCGTAGCCCTTGGTGCGCGACTTGAGCTGGTCGAAGAAGTCGAAGACGATCTCGCCCATCGGCAGCACGTAGCGCATCTCGACGCGGTCCTCGGAGAGGTAGTCCATCCCTTGCAGGTTGCCGCGCTTGGACTGGCAGAGCTCCATGATCGTGCCGATGTAGTCCGAGGGGCTCAGGATCGTGGCCCGCACGACCGGCTCGACGACCTCGGCGATCTTGCCGCCGTCGGGGTACTCGCTGGGGTTGGTCACCTCGAGGACCGAGCCGTCCTCCATCCGCACCTCGTAGACCACGTTGGGGGCGGTCGAGATCAGCTCGAGGTTGAACTCGCGCTCGAGGCGCTCGCGGACGATCTCCATGTGGAGCAGGCCCAGGAAGCCGCAGCGGAAGCCGAAGCCCAGCGCGCCGGAGGTCTCCGGCTCGTAGGCCAGGGCCGCGTCGTTGAGCTGCAGCCGCTCCAGCGCGTCGCGCAGCGTCGGGTAGTCGTCGCCGTCGATCGGGTAGAGGCCGGAGTAGACCATCGGGTTGGGGTGCTTGTAGCCGCCGAGCGCCTCGGTCGCGCCGTGGTGCTGGGAGGTGACGGTGTCACCGACCCGCGACTGGCGCACGTCCTTCACACCGGTGATCAGGTAGCCGACCTCGCCGACGCCGATCTCCCCGGCCTTCACGGGCTCGGGGCTGATCACGCCGACCTCGAGCATCTCGTGGACGACGCCGTTGGACATCATCTTGATCCGGTCGCGGTGCTTGAGCTTGCCGTCGACCACCCGGACGTAGGTGACCACGCCGCGGTAGGTGTCGTAGACGGAGTCGAAGATCAGCGCCCGGGCGGGGGCGTCGGCGTCGCCCACGGGGGGCGCCGTCTGCTTGACGATCTCGTTGAGGAGCGCCTCGACACCGAGCCCGGTCTTGGCGGAGGTCTGCAGCACGTCGCCCGGGTCGCAGCCGATGATGCCGGCCAGCTCGGCGGCGTACTTCTCGGGCTGGGCCGAGGGCAGGTCGATCTTGTTGAGCACCGGGATGATGTGGAGGTCGGCGCCGAGCGCGAGGTAGAGGTTGGCCAGGGTCTGCGCCTCGATGCCCTGGGCGGCGTCGACCAGGAGAACGGCGGTCTCGCACGCCTCGAGGGAGCGCGACACCTCGTAGGTGAAGTCGACGTGGCCGGGGGTGTCGATCATGTTGAGCACGTAGGTGCCGGGCTCGGTGCCCTCGGCGTTGTCGACCGGCACCGTCCACGGCATCCGCACGGCCTGGCTCTTGATCGTGATCCCGCGCTCGCGCTCGATGTCCATGCGGTCGAGGTACTGGGCCCGGGCGGCACGCGCGTCGACCACCCCGGTCAGCTGCAGCATCCGGTCGGCCAGCGTCGACTTGCCGTGGTCGATGTGGGCGATGATGCAGAAGTTGCGGATGATCGCGGGATCGGTCTGACCGGGCAGGGGTGCGGTGGGCACGCGGGACTCTCGTTCGACGATGGGGAGGATCGCCCATTGTCCCATCCGGGCGGGGCAGCGCACGAACTCCCGGTCCCGAGCCGGATCGTCGTCCTGTCCGCGGCTGACCGAGGATAGGCGGGTGATCCCTTCCTCTGTGCCCCACGGACGGACGGCGCGGCGTCTCGAGTGGCCGCACCTGCCGCCGACGCTGCGGACCGCCATCGAGCGCCGCTGCGGGTCCGCGGTGGTGGAGGCGGAGTCGTGCACCGCCGGCTTCACACCGGGTTTCGCGTCGGTGCTGACCTGCGCCGACGGCAGCCGGCACTTCGTCAAGGCGGCCTCGGTGAAGGCTCAGCGGGTCTTCGCCGACGCCTACCGGCAGGAGGCCCGCAAGCTCGCAGCGCTGCCGGCCGCAGCGCCCGCCCCTCGCCTGCGGTGGACGCACGACGCGGACGACTGGTTCGCGCTCGGCATCGAGCACGTCACGGCCCGCCACCCGCGCCGGCCGTGGGACGACGACGACCTCGCCGCCCTGCTCGGGGTGCTGACCGACGTGGCGCGCACCCTCACCCCGGCCCCGCCGTCCCTCGCCCTGGACGCGATCGGCGTCGAGCTCGCCGACTGGCCGGCGTGCTGGGACCACACCGCCGCCGCGTGGCCGGACCACCCCCACGTCGCGGAGGCCGCCGCCCTCGCCGCCCGCTTCCCCGAGGTCTCGGTGGGCGACACGGTCGTCCACACCGACGTGCGCGGCGACAACCTGCTGCTCCGCGACGACGGCCGGGCCCTGCTGTGCGACTGGAACTGGCCCGCGAGGGGCGCCGCCTGGCTCGACTCCGTGTGGGCCATGATCGGGCCGCGGGGTGACGGCCTGGACGTCGACGCCGCGCTCGCGGCCCACCCGCTGACCGCCGACGTACCGGCCGAGGACGTCGACACGGCGATCGCGGTGGTGCTGGGCTTCTTCTTCCAGGCAGCGGACGGGCCGGTCCCGCCCACGTCGCCCTACCTGCGTGAGTTCCAGCGCTGGCAGGCCGAGGTGTGCTGGGCGTGGCTGGGCGAGCGCCGTGGGTGGACGTGACGCGCGCCCTCTGATTTGGGCGGCACCACCGCTCGCTGGTAAGTTCGAGCGTCGCGTGTCCGGGGCTGCAGCCTGCCCTGCCGCCCACCCGGGCCGCCTCCGATCTTCGATCCTGACCAGCAACTGACCAAGAGGGTTCATCCGTGGCGAACATCAAGAGCCAGATCAAGCGCAACAAGCAGAACGAGAAGGCCCACGAGCGCAACAAGGCCGTCAAGACCGGCCTGAAGTCCGCCGTGCGCAAGTTCCGCGAGGCCGCCGAGGCCGGCGACAAGGACCAGGCCGTCCTGCTGGGTCGCGAGGCCTCCCGCAAGCTCGACAAGGCCGTCTCCAAGGGTGTCATCCACCAGAACCAGGCGGCGAACCGCAAGTCGTCGATCGCCAAGAAGGCCGACTCTCTCTGAGTCCGTCGGAGCCTCGGCTCCGTCTGCTGCGTCAACCCGCTCGACCCGTCAGGATCACCTGACGGGTCGTTCGTGCGTCTGGACTAGCGGGGTCGGGTCCGCGCGCGACGTGCGGCGCTCCGGGGCCCCACACTGAGCGGATGGTCACCGACGACCCCGCCTCGCCTACGTACCTCGCCCCTGCGACCCTGCCGCTGATGCGGCTGGTCCTGGCCGTCGGCGTGGTGTTCGTGACCGGTGCCGGCCTGCTGCTGTACGTCTTCGGGGAGCAGACCGACCGCTTCTTCGCGTGGTCCATCGCCGATCCGCTGTCGGCGGCGGCGATCGGGGCCTTCTACCTCACCGCCACCGTGGTGGCGGGCCTCTCCCTGGTTGAGCGGGAGTGGGCGAGGGCGCGGGTGGGGGTGCCCGGCATCCTGGTGTTCGTCTGGCTGATGCTGGGCGCCTCGCTGGCGCACCTGGACCTGTTCTTCGTGGACACCGCGCCGGCGCTGGCCCGGCTGGCCGGCGTGGTGTGGATGGTCATCTACCTCATCGACCCACCGCTCGCGACCCTCGCCTACGTGCGTCAGCTCCGCGCGCCGGGCCTCGACCGGGTCCGCCCGATGCCGATGCCGGGCTGGTTCGCGGGGGTCCTGCTGGCCGGCGCCGTCCCGGTGCTGGCGCTGGGCGTCGCGCTGTTCTGCTGGCCCACGAGCGCCGGGGAGGCCTGGGCGTGGCCGCTCACCCCGTTGGTGTCGCAGGCCCTCGGCGCGTGGCTGCTCGGGCTCGGGCTGGTCCTGGTGGCGGCCGCTCGTGAACGCGACTGGGTGCGGGTCTTCCCGGCGTCCGCGGGGCTGGTGGCCCTCGCGCTGCTCCAGCTCGCAGCGCTGCTGCGCTTCGACCAGCCGACGGACAGCGTCATCGGCTGGGTGTGGGTGCTGCTGCTGGTCGTGCTGGGCGTGGTGGGCGCGGTGGCGGCGACCGCTCGGCTGAGCCCGGGACGGGTCGGCGTCGGTCGGCTCGGCGCCGCCTGGCTCAGCGCAGGTCGCGGAGCCCGGCGATCGTGAGCACCAGTCGCTCCAACGTGTACGCCGCGTCGCTGGCGGCGCCCTTGATGTCGGCGTCGGCCTGGGCCACCGCCCGGATCGCGCGGGAGAGCCCGGCGTCGCTCCAGGAGCGGGACTGCTCGCGGACCGTGCGCAGCTTCCACGGGGGGACGCCCACCTCACGGGCCAGGTCGGCCTCGCGCGCGCCACGCACCGCGCCCTTGTAGCGCGCGAGACCCCGCGCGCTGCCGGCGAACGCGGAGGTGACCAGCACCGCCGCGGTGCCGCCGTCGAGCGCCCAGCGCAGCTCTTCGAGCGCGGCCTGGCGGCGGCCGGCGAAGGCCGCGTCGGCGACCGCGAAGGACTTGGCCTCGGCGCGGCCGCCGAAGTACTGCTTGACCTTGTCGGTGGTGAGTGCCTCGCCGAGGAAGTCGTGGGTGAGCTGGTGGGCCGCCGCCGCGAGCGAGCGGAGGTCCTGACCGACGGCCTGCACCAGGAACGACGCGGCCTCGGAGTCGATCGAGGAGCCGTGGCGACGGACCTCGGCGGCCACGAACCCGGGGAACTCAGCGTGCTTGAGCTCGACGGCCTTGTGCTCGACCACCGACTCGAGCTTGCGCAGCTTGGTGAGCAACCCCGAGCCCTTGGGACCGCCCCCGTGGACCAGGACGACCGTGACGTCCTCGGCCGGGTGGGCGGCGTAGGCGAGCAGCCCGGCGACCGACTCGTCGGGCAGGTGCTCGAGGCCGCGGACCACCACGCACCGCACGCTGGAGAAGAGCGAGGGGGCCGCCATCTCGCCCAGCGAGGCCAAGGTGAGCTCGGTCGCGCCGGTCTCGGAGAGCTCGGCCTCGGGGTCGTGGGCCCGCACCGTGTCGCGGGCGGCGGCGACGGTGCGCTCGTTGAGGAACTCCTCCTTGCCGGTCACCAGGAGCACCCGGCCCAGCACCTCACCCACCCGCATCCCTGCCACGGGGACAGCCTTCCACAGCCCACCGACGCTGCGGGTCACCCGTGTTCGACGCCAGCAGGCGGCCGGCCGCCCTATCATGCGGACGCCCCCTCTCACGCGTACCGCGCGAGTCCCCCGCCCCGAGCCCCGCAGAGGAACACCCATGCCCCGATCAGCACCCTCCCTCGGAGGAAGCGTGCTCTGCCTGTTCGTTGCCTCGTCGCTCCTCGTCGCCTCGACCTCGTCGGCCAGGGCTGAGGAGGTCCCACCGGACCAGCGGCTCCAGGTGACCCGTGCCTCGACGCTGGTCGGCGGGGGCACCGACGTCGTCGGCGTCCTCCTCGGGATCCAGCCCGAGGCCAGCGCCGGCACGACCGTCGACGCGACGATCTCCAGCTGCGGACGCACGATCGACTCGGCCAGCAAGACGGTCCGGTCCGACGGACGTCCCTCCCTGCTGATCGCCTTGGCCGACCTCGACACCCCCAACCCCCACGCGCCCACGCCTCTCTGGCCGGGTGGGCGCAACGGCAGCAACACCTACCACCCCATCGTGACGGCCGCCGACCTCCTGGGCCCGACCTGGCAGTACGCCGTGGTCGTGACGCACCCCGGCCACGACCCGTACACCCTGACGGGCGCCTCGAGGGTCGAGGGACTGACCCCGGCCCGGACCTGCTCGAAGGTGACGCGGCTGTTCGACACCACCATCGCGGTCACGAGGTGGAGCGACCTGGTGGGCGAGCCGAGGTCTCGCCGCAGGTTCGCGGTGACCCGCACGATCGCGCCCGATGCGAAGGTCTCCTACCGCTGGCACGTCCACGCCCAAGGAAAGCGGACCCTGATCAGCAAGAAGCGCACGGTGCGGCTCACGCGCGCCCACCGGGGGAAGTACCTGGAGGCCCGGGTCCGGGTCACCCAGCGGGGCAAGCGTCCGGTCCTCGCGGCGATGGGCAGCACCGTGAGGTGACGGTCGCTGCCGCCCGACGGGCCCCGTGCGATCAGCGTTCGCGAGCCCGGACCAGCGGTCCTCCGGACCCGGCCACCACCAGCAGGTCGCCCTCACGGTCGGTGCGGTGCACCTGGGCCCCCGCGCCTTGCAAGGCCGCGACCACGTCGGCCGCGGGGTGGCCGTAGTCGTTGTCCTCCCCCACCGAGATCAGGGCCACCTCGGGACGCAGGTCGGTGAGCCAGTCGAGGTCCTGGTAGCGGCTGCCGTGGTGGGGCACCTTGAGCACGTCGACGTCGAGGTCGGGGACCAGCCGGGCCAGGGCGGCCTGACCCGGCGGCTCGACGTCGCCGGTGAGCAGCAACCGCAGTCCACCGACCTGGGCCAGCAGCACCACGCTCGCGTCGTTGGCGCCGCTGCCATCACCCGCGCCCGGACCGACGGGCCCCGGGCGCGGCCCCAGGACCTGGAGCCGGACGTCGCCGACCGTGCGGGTGAGACCGAAGGCCGCCACCCGCGCGGCCAGTCCGTCGCCCCGCAGGGTGCTCAGCACGTCGTCGGCGCCGGCGGGCGGGTCGAGCACCCGGGTCGACTCGACGGCGCCCACCGAGCGACCGCCGAGCACCCCCGCCAGGCCGTCGACGTGGTCGGCGTGGAAGTGGGTGAGCACCACCAGCGGCACCTGGTCGACGCCCAGCCGGTCGAGGCAGCCGTCGACCTGAGAGGGATCGGGCCCGGCGTCGACGACGACCCCGGCCCGCGGGCCGCTGCGCAGGACCAGCGCATCGCCCTGGCCCACGTCGCACATGGCCATCACCCAGCCCTCGGCCGGCCAGCCGGGGGCGGGCAGCCGGACCACGACCAGGGCGGCCACCAGCCCGAGGCTCGCCACCCCGGTCGCGGGACGTCGTAGCAGCCGGTGGCCGAGCACCGCGGCGACCAGGCAGAGGACCACCAGCAGGGTCAGCGCGACCGGCCCGGTGCCCCAGTCGAGCGCGGCCAGGGGCAGGTCGGCGCCCCGACGGGCCACCACCACGATCCAGGCGACGCAGACCGCGGCCGCCGTCCCGAGCGCGGAGCCCACGGGTGCGCTGACCAGGGTGACCAGCCCGCCGGCGAGCCCGAGCACCGTCGCCGGGGCCACGGCCGGGGCGACCAGCAGGTTGGCGGCGACCGCGACCAGGCTGACCTGGCCGGAGATCGCCGCGACCAGCGGAGTGCAGGCGAGCTGAGCCGCGGCCGGCACCGAGATCGCCTCGGCGCACCACCGCGGCAGCCAGCGCGCGAGCGCGTCGCGCCACGGCGGGGCGAGCAGGACGATGCCCGCGGTGGCGAGCACCGAGAGAGCGAAGCCGACCGACACCGCGAGCGCCGGCTGCACCAGCAGCAGCACGACCACGGCGACCCCGAGCGCCCGCAGCGCGCGGTGGCGTCCGTTGACCCCCAGGGCCAGCAGCCCGACCGAGCCCATCACGGCGGCGCGCACGACACTCGGCTCGGTGCGGGCCAGCAGCACGAAGCCCACGATGCCGGCCGCGCCGACGACCAGGAGCCAGCGACCGCGCACCCGGCACCACCGGGCGAGCAGCACCAGGAAGCCCACCACGAGGGTGAGGTTGGTGCCGGAGACCGCGGTGAGGTGGGTCAGCCCCGTGGTCCGGAAGTCGGCCTCGAGGTCGGCGGCGAGCCCCGCGTCGTCACCGTCGACCAGCGCCGGGACCAGGGCCCGCTGGGACGGCGGCCGGTGAGCGACGGACTCTCGGATGCCTGCGCGCACCACCTCGGCGCCGCGCCACCACGCGTCGGGCGGGGCCCGCTCGACCGGGTCGCCGGCGCCGGTGAGCACGGCAGCCAGGTCGTGGTCGCGGGCGGGGGCCAGCCGGCCGGACGCCGTGACCGTCGCGCCGAGCGCCACCCGCCGCCACGCCGCCCCGCCGAGCACCAGCACGGGCGTGGAGAGCCGTCGCGTCGCGCCACGACCGGTCACCGACGACACCCGCAGCCGGAGCGCCACCAGCGGCGCGAAGCCGCCCTCGACGGGGCGCGGGTCGGAGGCCACCGTGCCCGTGACCGAGACCGCCGCCCGTTCTTGGGCCAGCGCCCCCACCGGGCTCTCGGAGACGGCCAGGCCGCGCACCCAGGTCACCCCCGCGACGCCGAGCGCGGTCACCAGCGCGGCCGCGGCGGTGGCGGCCACCGCGCGGCTCCCCCACCGCCGCGCGAGCAGGACCCCACCGCCACCGGCCAGGACCAGCACCGCCAGACCGACGTGGGACAGCAGCACCACGACCAGGGCGCCGACCCAGGCGGCCAGCCCGAGCGTCGGCATCCGGAGGTCGAGCGGAGCGGACGAGGCCGGCTCAGACGGTGGCATGGGGCGCGATCCGGCTCAAGGTGACCTCACCGATGCCGTCGACCTCGATCAGCTCGTCGACGGCACTGAAGCCACCGTGCTCGTCACGCCAGGCGATGATCGCGGCTGCGGTGACCGGGCCCACCTCGGGCAGCGAGTCGAGCTCGGACGCCGTGGCGGTGTTGAGGTCGACCAGCGCGGACGGGACGGCACCTCCGGCGCCGACGGAGCCGGCGGCTCCGGGGAGCGGCGGGGCCGCCGCAGCCGGCGGCGCCGCCGTCGGGTCGCGCCCGACGAGGATCTGCTCGCCGTCGACGAGCGGCCGGGCGAGGTTGAGCGTCGACAGGTCGACGCCCGGCCGCGCCCCGCCGGCCGCATCGAGGGCGTCGACGACCCGGGCGCCGGGGTCGAGCACCGCGATGCCGGGGCGGCGGACCCGACCCGCCACGTCGACGGTCACCGCACCCGCCGAGGACGTGGGAGCGGGCGTCGGCTCGGGCAGCTCGACCAGCGGGCCGGAGGACTCGACGGTCGCGGCCGCGGGCGCCGTGGCCTGCGGCGCCCCGGGGTCGGCCCGGACCACGAGGACTGCGGTCACCAGCGCGCCGAGGGCCACCAGCACGGCGACCACCGCGACGTGGGCCGGACCCAGGCCGGTGCGCCCGCCGCCCAGGGCACCGACGATCGGACCGTCGAGCCGGGCGGTCGTGCGCCGAGCCGCGTGGCGGCCGGGCACGGGCACCTGCGGGGGCGACGGGGCAGGCGCCGGGTCGGGCACCGCGCGCAGCGGCACCGCGGAGACACGCGTGTGGTCGCTCCACCAGTCGCCACCGGCCGCGGGCGCCACCGTCGCTGCCGGAGCACCAGCGAGCCGGGCCGCCTCGAGCTCGTCGGACAGCTCGGCGAGACGCCGGGAGACCACCTCGTGGTGCTCGGAGCGGGGCCGTCGGGATCGCATGCGGCGAACCTAGGAGCGACCGACCCCCAGCGGCCGCGCCAGCGACGGCGCCTGTGGACGACCCTCGTCCCGGCCCCGGCTGTGGACGACTCCTGGGCGTCGTCACGGTCCGTGACGGACCTCGGTCAGAGCCGGGGGGCCACGCAGACGGCGAGCATCCCGGGGCCCACGTGCGCCCCGAGGACCGCCCCGATCTCTCCGCACCAGGGCTCGCGTCCGCCCAGCTGGCCACCCAGGCGCTCGGTCAGCCGGCGGGCGAGGTCCTCGGCCCGGTCGGAGCTGGCCAGGTGGGCCACGCAGACGTCGACGTCCCGGTCGGCCGCGGCCTCGACGGCCAGCTCCTCGAGGCGGGCCAGGGCCCGGCTCGTGGTGCGCACCCGCTCCAGCGAGGCCACGACGCCGTCCTGGATGGTCAGCAGCGGCTTGACTGCGAGCGCGCCACCGAGCAGGGCTGCGGCCGCCCCGATCCGGCCGCCCCGGCGGAGGTACTCGAGGGTGTCGACGTAGAACAGGGAGGTGCTCGCGTCGGCTCGGGCGTGGGCGGCATCGGCAGCCTCCTGGGCGGTCCCGCCACCGTCGAGCACGTCGGCAGCAGACAACGTGGCGTAGCCGGTGGCCACCCCGACCTGGCGGCTGTCGACCGCGATCACCGGCACCGAGGCCTGCCGGGCCGCCAGCTGGGCCGACTCGAAGGTGCCGCTCATCTCGCCGGAGAGGTGGATCGAGACGATCTGCTCGGCCCCGTCGCGCACGGCCTGCTCGTAGACCTCGAGCAGCACCGCCGGCGGCGGGCGCGAGGTGCTGACCGGCCGGAACGCCCGCAGCGCCTCGGCCACCCGCTCGGGCGAGGCCTCCGGGGAGCCCTCGTCGAACGCGTCGGCGCCGATCACGACCTGGAGCGGGACCACCACGATCCCGCGGTCCGCCGCCACGTGGGCGGGCAGCATCGCGGTGGAGTCGGTGACGAGGGCGATGCGAGGCACTCGCGCAGGGTAGCGGGACCAGGTCGGGCGGCCCCGCGCGCGTCCCGAGAGTCAGACGACGACGTTGACCAGCTTGGGCGCCCGCACGATGACCTTGCGCACCGGCCGTCCCTCGAGGGCACGGACCACGGCCGGGTCACCCAGGGCGAGCGCCTCCAGGTCGGCCTCGCTGATGTCGGGCGAGACCTCGAGACGGGCCCGCAGCTTGCCCTGGACCTGGACGACGGCGGTCACCGACTCCTGGACCAGGAGCGCCTCGTCGACCACGGGCCACGATGCCTGGGCGACGGACGGCTCATGCCCCAACCGCTCCCACATCTCCTCGGCGACGTACGGCGCCACCAGCGACAGCAGGATCGCGACGGACTCCGCGGCCTCGCGCACGGCCGGGTCGGCGGGGCCGCAGCCGGAGTCGATGGCCTTGCGGGTGGCGTTGACCAGCTCCATGGTGCGGGCGATGACCACGTTGAAGCGGTGCCGCTCGACCAGGCCCTGGGCCTCGTCGACGGTGTGGTGGGTGATCCGGCGCAGGGCCGGGTCGCCGGAGGCCACGTCGGCGCCGGGCTCGCTCGTGACGTCGCCGGCCAGGCGCCAGGCGCGCTGCAGGAAGCGCAGCGCACCGGACGGGCTCATCTCCGCCCAGTCGATGTCGTCCTCCGGCGGACCGGCGAAGACCAGGGTCAGCCGCACCGCGTCGACGCCGTACGCCTGGAGCTGCTCGCCCAGGCTGACGCCGTTGCCGAGGGACTTGCTCATCTTCTTGCCCTGGTTGATGACGAAGCCCTGGTTGAGCTGCGCCGAGAACGGCTCACCGGTCTCCAGCAGTCCCATGTCGCGCAGCGCCTTGGTGAAGAACCGCGCGTAGAGCAGGTGCAGGACGGCGTGCTCGACGCCACCGATGTAGAGGTCCACCGGCATCCAGGCGTTGGTGACCGCGGGGTCGAACGGGCCCTCGGTGTAGCCGGGCGAGCAGAAGCGCAGGAAGTACCACGACGAGTCGACGAAGGTGTCCATCGTGTCGCTGTCGCGCGTGGCGGGCCCACCGCATGCCGGGCACTCGACGTTGACCCAGTCGGTGGCGGCGGCCAGGGGCGAGACGCCCTTGGGCTTCAGGTCGGCCCCGCGCAGCTCGGGCAGCTCGACGGGCAGCTGGTCCAGCGGTACGTCGACCTCACCGCACGCCGGGCAGTGCACGATCGGGATCGGCACGCCCCAGTAGCGCTGACGGGACAGCAGCCAGTCGCGCAGCCGGTAGTTGACGGTGCCGCGTCCGAGCCCGGCGCCCTCGAGCCACGAGATGGTCAGCTTCTTGGCCTCGTCGACGCCCATGCCGTCGAGGTCGATGTCGGCGTTGGCCGAGTTGATCGCCGGCCCGTCGCCGGTGAAGGCGTCGCCCTCCCAGCCCTCGGGAGGGCGCACCGTGCGCACCCGGGGCAGGTCGAACCTCACCGCGAAGTCCCAGTCGCGCTGGTCCTGGCCGGGGACCGCCATGATCGCGCCGGTGCCGTAGTCGGCCAGCACGTAGTCGGCGGCGTAGATCGGGATCTCCGCGCCGGTGACGGGGTTGATCGCGTGCACGCCCAGGAAGACCCCGGTCTTGGGGCGGTCGGTGGCCAGCCGGTCCATCTCGGTGGACCGTCGCACCTCCTCCAGGTAGGCCTCGTACGTCGGCCGCTGCTCCTCGCTGACCAGCTCGCGGGCCAGCGCGGCGTCGGGGGCCACCACCATGAACGTCGCCCCGAACAACGTGTCGGGACGGGTCGTGTAGACGGTCAGCGGCTCCTCGCGCCCGGGGACGACGAAGTCGACGTGCGCGCCCTCGGAGCGCCCGATCCAGTTGCGCTGCGCGGCGACCACGCGGGGCGGCCAGGTGGCCTCCAGCCGGTCGAGCTCGGTCAGCAGCTCCTCGGCGTAGTCGGTGATCTTGAAGTACCACTGGGTCAGCTCGCGCTTGGTGACCTCGGCGCCGCAGCGCTCGCAGGCACCGTCGACGACCTGCTCGTTGGCCAGCACCGTCTGGTCGTTGGGGCACCAGTTGACCGGGCTGTTCTTGCGGTAGGCCAGGCCCCGCTCGCGGAACTTCAGGAAGAGCCACTGGGTCCAGCGGTAGTACTCCGGGTCGGACGTGTGCAGCCGGCGCGACCAGTCGAAGGCCAGGCCGAACCGCTTCATCGAGTCGGCCTGCGTCTCGATGTTGGCGTAGGTGTACGTCGCGGGGTGCTCGTCGTTGCGGATGGCGGCGTTCTCGGCGGGCAGCCCGAAGGAGTCCCAGCCCATGGGGTTCAGCACCTCGTAGCCGCGGAAGCGCCAGTAGCGGGAGATCACGTCGTGCAGAGCGAAGACCTCGGCGTGACCCATGTGCAGGTCGCCGCTCGGGTAGGGAAACATCGTCAGCGCGTACTTCTTCGGCCTGGTGCCGGTCAGCGCGGCCTCGTCGTCGGCGCGGAAGGGGTCGAGCTGGTCCCAGACCTGCTGCCACTTCTCCTCGACGCTGGCGACGTCGTACGTCGCCGCGCCGGTGTCACCGGACTCGTCGGTCCCGGGGGTGGGCTGCTGGTTCATCGCGGTCTCCTGGTCGTGCCGTTCCTGCTCCCGGACATGAAAAAACCCCTCGCGAGGAGGGGTGGCCGCGCGATCTGGACGATCAGCGCGGCGGGTCGAGAAGCAGGCTCTGGGTGCTCACGAGGTCATGCTACCGCCCGCCGCCGGGGGAGCCAGCACCGAACCGAGGAAGGCCACCTGGGCCGCCACCGACTCCTCGAAGATGTCTCCCTCGTAGATGTCGAAGTGCCCGCAGTCGAAGCGCTTCACCTCGACCCGTCCACCGGCCCGGCGGGCGACCCGCTCGACCGCGGAGGTCGGGGCGATCGTGTCGTGGGCCGCGACCACGAGGAGGAGCGGCATCCGCAGCTTCGGGGCCGCCGTGACCGGGCGGTTGAGCATGATCGGCAGGATCCCCCGGGCCAGCATCGCGGTTCTCGAACGTCGGTCCCATGATCAGGGAGTAGCCCGCGAGGCCGTCGCTGGAGGTGATCCCCGCGAGCGAGCCGGGCTCCCCCACGATCGGCAGCGAGTGGCTGCGGCGGACCAGCCCGACCAGCGCGTGCCCGGTCAGGCGCAGCAGCTGGCGGAGGCCGGCGTACCGGCGGATCTCGAGGACGGCGGTGAGCCCGTCCATCGCGGCCCCCTGCGAGACCACGGCGGCGATGCGGGGGTCGCCGGCAGCGACGGCCACCACGTGACCGCCCGAGTAGGAGCTGCCCCACAGCACGACCCGGTCGGGGTCGACGCCGTCCATGCCGCGGACGTGGTCGACCACGCTGCGGTAGTCGGCCCGGTGACGACGGTGGTCGACGTTCTGGCGGGGCGCGCCGTCGGAGGTGCCGAAGCCGCGGTAGTCGAAGATCACGACGTCGGACCCCGCGGCCGCGAAGCGCTCGGCGAACGGCTCGAGCCCGGCGTCCTTGGTGGCGCCGAAGCCGTGCGCCATCACCACGCACGGGCGGCCGGCCGGGGTGGTCCACGCGTCGGTCTCGGCGCGGTGGTGCCAGGCCGAGAGGCGTACGCCGTGGCTCACGACGTCGAGGTCGGTGCGGCCGGTGCTGGTGGTCACCGGCTTTCCTCCGGGGTCGGTCGCGTCCAGGCGCTCGTGCGGTCGACGGTGCCGACCGCGATGCTGTACTCGAGGTAGTAGTCGGTGACGCCGGCCCGCTGGGCCGTGCGGTGACCGGGGTGGGCCCCCCACGCGTCGTGGCCCTCCCGGTCGGCGAAGGTGACCACCGTGACGCGCTCGCCGTCCTCGGCGGTGAAGACCTTGTGCTCGACGTAGCCGGGCATCGTGCGGGCGAGCTCGCTCATCCGGGTGGCGTGCTCGTGGTAGGCGTCGAGCGCCTGTGGCCGCAGGCGCGAGCGGAAGACCGTGATCACCTGACCTGTCTGGGGCACCATCGCGCCAGGATAGGCGCGGGAGCGTTGGAAGTCGGCTGGCTAGAGTCCGAGGATGAGCGCTCACCAGACCCCTGACACCCGTCCCGTGCCCGAGCTCTTCCGCCTCGACGGCAAGGTCGCGGTGGTGACCGGCGCCTCCAGCGGCCTCGGGGTGGCGTTCGCGCAGGGCCTCGCCGAGGCCGGCGCCGACCTCGTGCTCGGCGCCCGCCGCGTGGACCGGCTGGCCGAGACCGCCGCGCTGGTCGAGGCAGCGGGCCGTCGGGCCCTCACGGTCGAGACCGACGTCGCCGACCCCCAGGCCTGCACCGACCTCGTGGCGCTGGCGATGGAGGAGCTCGGCCGGGTCGACATCCTCGTCAACAACGCCGGCATCGGCACCGCGATGCCCGCGACCCACGAGGCGCCCGACGACTTCCGCCGGGTCATCGACGTCAACCTCAACGGCTGCTACTGGATGGCGCAGGCCTGCGGCCGGGTGATGCAGCCCGGCTCCAGCATCATCAACATCAGCTCGGTGCTCGGCATCACCACGGCGGGCCTGCCCCAGGCGGCGTACGCCGCGTCGAAGGCCGGGCTGATCGGGCTGACCCGCGACCTGGCCCAGCAGTGGACCGGTCGCAAGGGCATCCGCGTCAACGCCGTGGCGCCGGGCTTCTTCGCCTCGGAGATGACCGAGCAGTACCCGCCCGGCTACCTCGAGTCGCAGGAGCCCCGCATCCCCGCGGGCCGCAAGGGCGACCCGCGGGAGCTGGCCGCGACCATCGTCTTCCTGGCCTCCGACGCCGCGGGCTACATCACCGGCCAGACGCTCCCGGTCGACGGGGGCATGACGATCACCTGACCCACCCGGGTCACCGGGTCCGTCGGGTCGAGGTCACCTGGATGACCGAGGGACGGGGGCCGGCGAACTCACCCCGCGGGGCGGCGCGTCCCGCCGGCACGTAGTCGGGGAAGCGCGACTCCTGGGCCTCCCAGGTGCCGTCCTCGCCGGGGTGCTGGACGGCGACGAAGACCGAGCCCTCACGGTCGTGGATCACCGGCCCGCAGGTCTCGGCGCCGGTCGGCACCGAGAGGAACTGCTGGACGCGGCCCCGCTCCGGTCCCTCGAGGGTGACCTTGTGGAGGCCGTCGTCGTAGCCGAGCGCGGACGGCTGCCCGTCGGTGGAGACCCACAGGGTGCCGTCGCTGTCGAACGCCACGTTGTCGGGGCAGGCGATCGGCGAGACCGGGCCCTCGTAGCCGCCGAAGTAGGTGCCGGCGGAGTCGGGGTCACCGCAGATGAGCAGCAGGTTCCAGGCGAAGTGCGGGTGGGTGTGGTCACCCCCGCGCGGGATGATCTCGACGACGTGCCCGTCCTTGTTGAAGCTGCGCGGGTTGGGCTCGGTGGGGCCCTCCTTGCCGGGCTTGCCGCGGTCGGTGTTGTTGGTGCAGGCGACGTAGATCCGGCCGTTGTGCAGGTTGGGCTCGACGTCCTCGGGGCGGTCCATCTTCGTGGCCGCCACGGCGTCGGCGGCCAGCCGCGTGAAGACCAGGACCTCCTCGAGGGTGAAGCCCGGCACCATCGACCGGCCGTCGCGGGTGAGCGGGAGCCACTCCCCCGGGCCGTCGCTGACCCCGTCCTCCAGGCCGTCGCCGGTGAAGCGCGCCACCGAGAGGTCGCCCTGCGAGAGCAGCGTGCGATTGTGGCGCTGCGCCTTCGGGCTGTTGCCGGGCCGGAACGTGTCGCGCGAGACGAACCGGTAGACGTAGTCGAAGCGCTCGTCGTCGCCCATGTAGGCCACGACGTGGCCGTCGCGGTTGACGATGACGTTGGCGCCCTCGTGCTTGAAGCGTCCCATCGCGGTGTGCTTCGACGGCGTCGAGCCGGGCCGCGAGGGGTCGATCTCCACGATCCAGCCGAAGCGGTTCGGCTCGTTGCGGTAGTCGTCGGTGGTGGCGTCCCAGCGGTCCTCGACGGCGCTCCAGCCGCGCGAGTCGCCCGTGGGCCCGAGGCCGTAGCGCTGCTCGCGCTCGTCGGTGCCGGCGGCCACGAAGTACTGGTTGAAGTTCTCCTCGCCCGACAGGACGGTCCCCCACGGGGTCGTGCCGCCCGAGCAGTTGTTCAGCGTGCCGCGCACCGTGACTCCGCGCGGGTCCTCGGCCGTCTGCAGCAGCGCGGACCCGCGCGCCGGGCCGTCGAACTCGAACGGGGTCTCCAGGGTGAAGCGGCGGTTGTCGCGGGCGCCGGGCACGTAGCTCCACACCTCGCCGCGCCGCCGCCGCTCGAGCTCGACCACCGACATGCCGTGGGCGGCCCAGGAGGTGCGGACGACGGCCTCGGGATCCATGTCCGGCGGGAACATGATCTCCTCGTTGGTGTACTCGTGGTTGGCCACGAGGTGGGCGCGGGTGCCCTGCCGGTTGGACTCGATGATGTCGAGGTAGTCGCAGTTGTAGCCGAACTGGCCCGCCTGCGCCTGCGGCGTCTGGTGCTGGGGGTCGAAGAGCGGCGCGCCGGGGAGGACGGGGTCGCCCCAGCGGATGATCACGTCCCAGTCGTAGCCGGTCGGGACCTTCACCGCGTCGACGTCGGCCGGCACCGGGGCGATGGCCGTGAACGGCAGGCGCCCCCGGCCGCGGCCGGCCTGTCCGGGGGCAGCGGCAGCGGCGGCGGCCGGCGGCGCGACCGCCGCGACGGCGATCCCGGCACTGGTCAGCCCGAGCATCCGGCGGCGGGTCAGCGCCGCGCTCGCCACGTCGCGGAAGTACGTCGTGTCGGTGCGGTTGGGCGGCGGCGAGGCGCAGGCGTCACCGCAGCGCAGGTGGCAGGTGACGGCGCTGCGGTTGGCGTGCGTGAGCCCGCTCATGGGCAGCAGGCGGCGGTCAGCGGGGATCTGGGTCATCGTGTGCTCCGGTCCGAGAGATGGGCGTGCGACAGGTATCCGACGATAGGCCTACCCGCTCTGCCTGCGATGAACCCTCGATGCAGCCTGCGATGAATCCTGGGCGCCCCTCAGGCGAACATCCGCCGAGTACGCCGTGGGTGTCGTCCCGGTCCAGCGCCGGAAGGCGGCGATGAAGCTGGTGGCGTCGGCGTACCCCAACCGGACGGCGAGGTCGCCCACCGGGATCGTGGCGCGGCCGCCGAGCAGCTCGCGGGCCAGCGAGTCGCGCACCTCGTCGAGCAGCTCGCGGTAGCCCACGCCCTCGGCCGCCAGCCGACGACGCAGCGAGCGTTCGCTGAGCCCCAGGTCGGACGCCACCTCCCGCATCGGCGCACCCGTCGGGAGCCGCTGCGCGACCAGCACCCGCGCGTCCTGAGCCAGGCCGGTGCGCCGGCGGCGCGGCTCGACCACCTCGCGGCAGAGCCGGCGGGCCAGCTCCATCGACCGCTCGTCGCGACCGGCCAGCGGCCGGTCCAGCTCGGCCACCCCGAAGCGCAGCTCGGCCCGCTCCGGGCCGAGCACCAGCCGCCCGCCCACGCCTCCCGGCACGAGGGCGTCGAGCACCCCGTGCACGGCGGTGGCGTCCCGCTCGACGAGCACCCGACGTACGTCGGCGGGCAGGTCGGTGCCGTCGATCCGGACCACCACCTCGTCGCCGACCACCTCGGCGCTGGGCAGCGCGAAGGTGTGGCTGAGGTCGATGAAGCGCAGCGCCACCGACATCGCGTCGACCAGGGTGCGGCTGGAGAGCAGGGCGAAGCCGAACACGCCGAACGACTCGGGTTCGTAGCAGCGGCCGACGGCCGGCCCGATGTCACCGCCCAGGCGACGTACGAGGTTGCGCACGACGCGCAGCTCCTGGGCCGCGGTGATCTCCGCCCTGGGGTCGAGCCCCGCCGGCAGGCCGGTGCCGGCCAGGGCGCTGCGCGGTCGCACGCCGTGCCGGCTGCCGAACTCCACCAGGATGTCGATCCCGGCCGCTGCCCGCGGAAAGGTCCAGTCCCGCGCCGCGGGGTCGGGCAGTGTGACGCGGGGCGCTGCGCCAGGCACTGGGGAGACGGACGACATGGCCGGAATTATGGATCATGACGTGCTGCGACCCTCCCGCGCACCCCTCGGCGCGCCTACGTTCGAGTCCATGAGCCCCCACTCCCCCCGCGTGCTCGTGATCGGCGCCGGCTTCGGCGGCCTCGGGATGGTGCGCGCCCTCAAGCAACGTGGCATCGAGGACGTGCTCGTCCTCGAGCGCGCCGACGAGGTCGGCGGCGTCTGGCGCGACAACACCTACCCGCAGGCGGCCTGCGACGTCCCCTCGCCGCTCTACTCCTGGTCGTGGGCGATCAACCCGCGGTGGGGCCGCCGCTACTCCCAGCAGCCCGAGATCCTCGCCTACCTCCGAGAGGCCGCCCAGCGCGAGGGCCTGCTCGCGCACGTCCGCACCGGCGTCGAGGTCGACACCTGCGAGCTCGACGCCGCCACCGGCCGCTGGCACGTGACGGCCACCGACGGCACGACGTACGACGCCGAGGTCGTCGTCTCCGCGGTCGGCCAGCTCTCGCAGCCCGTGGTGCCCGACCTGCCCGGGGCCGAGACCTTCGCGGGGCCGGCCTTCCACTCCGCGCGCTGGCGCCACGACGTCGACCTGACCGGCAAGAAGGTCGTGGTCGTCGGGACCGGGGCGAGCGCCATCCAGTTCGTGCCGGGCATCGTCGACCGGGTCGGCTCGCTCACCGTCCTCCAGCGCTCCGCGCCGTACGTCGTGCCCAAGCCCGACCGGGCCTACCGCGGCTACCACCACCGTGCCTTCGCGAGGTTCCCGGCGCTGCTGCGAGCCGAGCGGTCGTTCGTCTTCTCGCTCACCGAGAAGCTCAACGCCGCGCTGGGCGGTGGCTCGCGCCTCACCCGCCCGATGCTGGCTGCGATGCGGGCCGCCTGGCGGCTCCACCTGCGCTTCCAGGTCAAGGACGCCGACCTGCGTCGCCGCCTCGTGCCCCCCTACGAGATCGGCTGCAAGCGGATCCTCTTCTCCAACGACTGGTATCCCGCGCTCGACCGCGACCACGTCGACGTCGTGACCCACGCCGTCGCCGAGGTCACGCCCGACGGCGTCCGCACCACCGACGGCCGCCTGCACGAGGCCGACGTGCTGATCTGGGGCACCGGCTTCGCGGCCACCCGTTTCCTCACCCCCATGACCGTGCGCGGCCGCGGCGGGCGCGACCTGCACGAGGAGTGGATCGACGGCGCCCGCGCCCACCTCGGCCTGGCCACGCCGGGCTTCCCCAACTTCTTCTTCGTCTACGGCCCCAACACCAACCTGGGCGGCAGCTCGATCATCGGCATGATGGAGGCCCAGGCCGCCTGGATCGCCGAGGTCGTCGAGCGGCTCGGCGGTCACTGGGCCCGCCTGGTCGAGGTGCGCACGCGGGCGGCCGACGAGTTCGACCGCGAGGTGCAGTCGCGCCTCAACCACTCGGTCTGGGCCACCTGCACCAGCTGGTACGCCGACGGCGGCCGGATCACCACCAACTGGCCCGGCCGCGTGGCGGAGTACCAGCAGCGCACCGCGGCGGTCGACTGGAGCGAGCTCGAGCTCAGCGGCTGAGCCCTCGTCCGGACCGTGGGCCGAGCCGCACAATTCGGGGGTCTCAGCCGTCTGAATTGTCGTTTGCCGATGGCTCGACCGGGACGCGAGACTGGTCGCGTCAGGCAGGTGCGGGTCGGTCGACGGAGGTCTCGATCATGGATGTTGCTGCGAGCACCTCGGTGCGATCGACCGCGGTCACGCAGTCGGACGACTACCTCGAGGTGGTGCTCGACGGGGTCAGCATGTGCTTCCACTACATCTGGCTCCGGGACAACTGCGGGTGCCCGGAGTGCCGGGTGGCGCAGTCCGGCGAGCGCCGGGTGTTCACCGCCGCCATCCCCCGGCAGCTGCGACCGAGGGTGGCGGTGCTCGACGCCGCCAGCGGGGCGCTGCAGATCACCTGGCCGGACGGCCACCGGTCGCGCTACAGCGGCGACTGGCTGACCCGCCACGACTACTCGCGCCCCCGGGCGCCGGAGCCGGCGGCCCAGCGACAGCTGTGGACCGCGCGCGGGGCAGCGATCCCGACGTTCGACCACCAGGACGTCGTGGGCACCCGCGACGGCCAGCTGGCCTACCTCGACGCGATCCACGCCCACGGGGCGGCCGTCGTCCACGGCACGCCCAGCGTGTCGCACGAGGTCGAGCGGTTCAGCGCCGCGATCGGCTGCCACGTGCGCGAGACGGCGTTCGAGCGGGTGCACAACGTCCGGCACGACGCGCAGGGCTACAACGTCGCGCACACCGCGTTGGAGCTGAAGCCGCACACCGACCTGCCGAGCTACCACTGGCCGCCGAGCATCCAGCTCCTGCACTTCCTGGTCAACGAGGCGCAGGGCGGGGCGAGCACCCTGACCGACGGCTGGGCCGTCCTGGCCGACCTGCGCGCCCAGGACCCGTCGGCCTTCGAGACGCTGTGCCGGATCCCGGTCACCTTCCAGCTCTTCAGCCCCGAGGAGGACACCCGGGCCACGGCGCCGCTGGTCCAGCTCGACGCGCGGGGCGAGGTGACCGCGTTCCGCTTCTCCAACCAGCTCGCGCTGCCGGTCGACGCCGGCTTCGACGACGTGACCACCTTCTACGACGCCTACCAGAAGCTCGGGGCCATGATCGACAGCGGTGACTTCACCCAGGAGTTCCGGACCGAGAGCGGTGACCTGCTCACCGTGCACGCCCACCGCGTCCTGCACGGACGGCGCGCGTTCGACCCCGCGAGCGGCAACCGGCACCTGCAGGACGTCTACCTCGAGTACGACGACCTGATGGCGCGTCGCCGGGTGCTGCGCGGGACGCACATCCCGCGCGGGCCCGAGGAGGGACTGTGACCCCGGCTCCCCCGCGCGTCGGCTTCACCACGATGGCGGACGGGACCGCCGAGGAGTACGCGCTGCTCGCTGAGCTGGAGGAGGCCGAGCTGCGGGGCTTCCCCGACCGCGTCCTGGGCTGGTTGTCGACCATGGACGTCGACGCCGGCTACCAGATCACCCGCCTCGAGCACTCGCTCCAGGCCGCCACGAGGGCGCACCGGGCCGGCCGCGACGAGGAGACCGTGGTCTGCGCCCTGCTCCACGACATCGGCGACCACCTGGCCCCGGCCAACCACTCGGAGGTCGCGGCGGCGATGCTCCGGCCCTACGTGAGCGACCGCAACTACTGGATCATCAAGCACCACGGGGTCTTCCAGGGCTTCTACTACTTCGCGCACACCGGAGCCGACCCGAACGCGAGGGACCGCTGGCGCGACCACCCCTACTACCAGGACACCGTGGACTTCTGCGCCGAGTACGACCAGGTCTCCTTCGACCCCGACTACCCCTCGGAGCCGTTGAGCTTCTTCGAGCCGATGGTGCGCCGGGTGCTGGCCGAGCCACGCCGCGACCACGACGCGACGTCCCTGACGTGAGCCCGCGATGACGTCGTCCGTCGGGTTCGTCGGCCTGGGCCACCTCGGCCAGCACCTGGCGACGAGCCTGCGGCGCGCGGGCTTCTCGCTGGTGCTCCACGACCTCGACCAGGACCGCGCCGCGGAGCTGGTGGCCGGGGGCTGCACCTGGGCCGACTCCCCCGCCCGGGTGGCCGAGACAGCCGAGGTGCTGGTCACCTGCCTGCCCTCGCCCGCCGCGGTCGAGGCGGTCATGACCGGACCCGCGGGAGCGCTCGCCGGACTGGCTCCCGGCAGCCTGTGGGTCGACATGAGCACCAACGACCCGGAGACCCTGACCCGGCTGGCCGACACCGCCGCCTCGGCCGGGGTGCGCTGCCTGGAGGCGCCGGTGACCGGGGGCGTGCACAAGGCCGCCTCCGGCGAGATCACCGTGCTGGTGGGCGGTGACCACACGACGTACGAGGCCCACCGCGAGCTGTTCGACGCGGTCGGCGGCCGCACCATCTACGTCGGCCCGCTCGGCCAGGCCACCACGATCAAGGTGATCACCAACATGCTGGCCTTCACCCACCTCGTCGCCGCCGGCGAGGCGCTGATGCTCGCTCACCGTGCGGGCGTCGACCTCGCCGTGGCCTTCGAGGCGATCCAGGCCAGCTCCGGCAACAGCTTCGTGCACGAGACCGAGAGCCAGGTCGTCCTCAACGGCAGCTACGACATCGGCTTCACCATGGACCTCGCCTGCAAGGACCTGGGCCTCGCCACCGCGCTGGGCCGCGACCTCGAGGTGCCGCTGGTGCTCGAGCCCGCGGTGGCGGCGGTCTTCGAGCGGGCCCGCGCCAGCTACGGGGGCTCGGCCTGGTCACCCATGGTCGTGAAGCTGCTCGAGGACGCGCTCGACGCCCCGCTGCGCGCCCCGGGCTTCCCTGCGTCGCTGCTCCCGCTCGCCTCGGACGGCAGCATGGTCAGGTAGACCACCATCGCGACGTACGTGGCGAGCAGCGGCACCGCTCGCCAACGACTCAGGTGGCCCGTCCTGCGGGAGATCAGCAGAGCCACGACGAGCATGCTCAGCGCGGCGCCCACCTCGAGCTCGGCCCGGTCGATGCGGATCGGGGTGACCAGCGCGGCGGCCCCCACGACCAGCAGGGTGTTGTAGATGTTGCTGCCCAGGACGGTGCCGACGCCAACCTCGTCGTGGTCGCGGAACCGCGCCGCCACCATCGTGGCGATCTCCGGCGTCGAGGTGCCGAGGGCGACGACGACGGCCCCGACGACGAAGCCGTCCCAGCCGAGTGCCTCGCTGACCCCGGTCGCGCCGGTGACGATGAACCGACCGGCCAGCACCAGCAGGGCGAGGCCGGCCACGACGCTCAGCACGATCGATCGGTGACTGGGGTCGTGGTCCGGATCGACGACGACCGGGCCGCGGGAGGTCCGGGCCGCCACCGTGGTCTGGGCGAGCCAGCCGACGAAGATGACCAGCAGCACCAGGGCGTCGACCCGGCTCACCTCGCCGTCCAGGCCGAGCAACCCCAGGACCGCCGGGGCCGCCAGGGCCATCGGGACGTCCCGGACCACCACGCCACGCTCGACGGTGACCGCGGCGAACGCCAGGGCCACTCCCAGCACGACCGCGACGTTGACGACGTTGCTGCCGAGCGCGTCGCCCAGGGCGATCTCGGGCCGGCCCCGCGACGCCGCACTCAGCGCGACCGACAGCTCCGGGGTGGAGGTCGCGAACGCCGCCACCGTGGCGCCGATGATCCCCGCCGGCACTCGCCACCAGCCCGCCAGGCCCACGACCCCACGGACGAAGAGGTCGCCCCCCAGGGCGGCGCAGCCGATCCCGGCCAGCAGCCACAGGATCATCCCGGTCGTCACGGTCCCCACGATGCCTCAGCGGCTCCCGGTGGGATGCCGCAGGCTCAGTGGGCCCCGCGTTCTCCCCTGGGCCCGCCACCGAGCACGCCGGCGTCGAAGGCCTTCAGCACGGAGGTCCGGTCCGCGGCGGTGAGGTCGCCCTCGGAGACCGCTTCGTCCAGCCGGTCACCCAGCTCGGTACGCCGCTCGTCCGCGAGACCCTGCTGCAGCTCCTCGAAGGCCGAGGTGACCTCGGCTGCGGACAGGCCGAGCTCGTCGGCGAGCGCGTCGATCATCTGCCCGCGACGCTCCTCACGCTCGCCGTCGGCCGGCCGGGTGGACCGGTCGGCCCGTGACGGCTCGAGCTGCTCGCGGACCGATTCGAGTGCGGCCTGGAGCTCGGTCTCACTGACGCCGAGGGCCTCGGCGAGCTCGGGGCCGCTCTGCCCATGGCCGCGCCCCGGGCCGTGGCCGCGATCGCTGCGCTCGGCGGAACCGGTGCCCGCTGCGGAGCCCGCGGCGGGACTCGAGCTGTCGGACTCGACTCCGTCCTCGGCCGCCGAGGCGATACCGAACCCGCCCAGGGCCAGACCTGCTCCAGCGATGCCGGTGGCCACGCCGCGTCGGATGTTGGTGGATCTGTTCATCGGGACTCCTTCGTCGTGATCGAGTGGATCGTTCGCTCTCGACCATCCCCAGCAACCCTGTGCAGAGGCTGTGCTCGACCTCCGAGTCCGATGTGCATGGCAAGTGGCCAGTGCATAGCCCGATCGGGTCATTGCCGCACTCGACCCAGCGTTCGACACTGGGTGAGTCAGCACGGGAGGGAGCCCCGCATGAGGGCATCGCGCAGGATCCTCACCTCCGGCATCGCCCTCGGCCTCCTGGGCACGGTGGCCGGGGCGGCCTGGGGCTACGGCGTCGTCAACTCACTCGTTGCCGCCGACGGCACGGTTCACGGCTGCTACCAGAAGAACAACGGCCAACTTCGAGTCGTCGCCGCGCATGCGACCTGCCGGAACAGCGAGCTACCGCTGAGCTGGGCACAGCAGGGTGCAGCCGGTCCGACCGGCCCTCCCGGTGCCGACGGTGCCGACGGAGCCGACGGAGCCGACGGAGCCGACGGAGCCGACGCCTGGGCCGACGTCGGCTCAGCGTGGAGCACCTCGCCGGCGGTCGTTGATTCGGAGACCTTCTCCGATGTGCCGGGGGCCAGCGCGATCATCACGGTCCCGGCGGGAAGCACCGCGACCTTGGTCGCCAACTACAGTGCGGCCTCTTCCTGCACCGGCGATGCGGGAAGCACGTGCGCGGTTCGGTTGATGGTCGACGGGGTCGAGATGAACCCCGCCGTGGGATCGTCCGCCGCGTTCGACACGCCGGCTTTCGGCGAGCACCTCGGACACCACGCCCTGGTGCGCACTCTGCACGGGGTCGGGCCGGGCATGCACACCGTGCACGTGCAGGCCATGGCGACAGGGCCCAGAGTCTGGGATCCGGCAGTTCTGCGCCTCGACGCCAGCTCACTGGTCGTCCAAGCCATCGCAAACTGAGCGACCCGAGGGTCGCCGAACTGATGATTCGGTGGAGCTGAGGGGACTCGAACCCCTGACCCTCTGCATGCCATGCAGATGCGCTACCAGCTGCGCCACAGCCCCGTGCTCGTCGCTGTCCGGAAGACCGTCAAGCAACTCGCGGAATACTAGCCAACCGGGACCGGCGAGTGAAATTCGGGGGTGGTTTCGTGGCGGGAGGTCAGCCGACGGTGCGGTTGTAGGCCACCAGGTGCAGACCGTCGACCTCGGGGTGCTGCTCGAGCACCACCCAGCCACAGTTGTCCAGGCCGCGCAGGGTGTGGAACTGCGTCGTCGGGCCAGCCGAGCATCGCGCCGGTCGGCGACGCGGACGGCGGCGCCGTGCGAGACCGCGACCCCGGTCTGGTCGGGGGCGAGCGTGGCGAGCAGGTCGCCGAGCACCGCGCGCATCCGCTCGCGGACGGCCGGGGTGGGCTCGCTGCCCAAGGCGGAGTCGAGGTGGCCGCGCCGGAAGGCCGCGAACTCCTCGGCGTCAGCGGCGGCGTACTCGTCGTGGGTCAGGCCCTCGCGCTCGCCGAGGGAGAACTCCCGCAGCCGCGCGTCGTACGTCGGCTCCAGGCCGGTGGCCGCGGCGACCGCGAGCGCGGTGTCGCGGGCGCGCGACAGGTCGGAGGCCCAGAGCAGGCTCGGCCGCAGCGCCGCCATCACCGGAGCGACCGCCAGTGCCTGGGCGTGGCCGACCTCGTCGAGCTCGGCGTCCTGCTGGCCCTGGACGCGGCGCGCGTGGTTCCAGGCGGTTCGCCCGTGGCGCAGCAGGACCAGGCGCCGGGTCACCGCTCGTGCGGGACGATGTCGGCCGGGAGGTCGATCGTCGGGCAGTCGCGCCACAGCCGCTCGAGGGCGTAGAACTCCCGCTCCTCCTCGTGCTGGACGTGCACCACGATCTCGCCGTAGTCGATCAGCACCCACCGACCGTCGCGCTCGCCCTCGCGGCGGATCGGCTTGGCGCCGATCTCGCGGAGCTTGTCCTCGACCTCGTCGACGATGGCCTTGACCTGGCGGTCGTTGGTGGCGGAGGCGATGACGAAGGCGTCGGTGATCGCGAGCTGCTCGCTGACGTCGAAGGCGACGATCTGCTGGGCCAGCTTGTCGGAGGCGGCGCGCGCGGCGGCGTGCACCAGCTCCAGGGCGTGGTCGGTGGCGGTCATGGGAGTTCCTGTCGGTCGGGCTGGGCGTAGAGCCGGTGCTTGGTGATGTACTGGACGACGCCGTCGGGCACGAGGTACCAGACCGGTTGGCGACGACGTTGCCGGGCGCGGCAGTCGGTGGAGGAGATCGAGAGGGCCGGGATCTCGAGCATCGTGACCCGGTCGTGCGGGATCGAGCGCAGCGTCTCGGGGTCCATCTCGCTGCCCGGGCGGGTGACGCCCACGAACTGCGCGAGCGAGAACAGCTCGGTGGCGTCGCGCCAGCTGAAGATGTCGGTGAGCGCGTCGGCCCCGGTGATGAAGTAGAGGTCGACGTCGGGCATCAGCGCGTGGAGGTCACGCAGCGTGTCGATCGTGTACGTCGGCCCGTCGCGGTCGACGTCGACGCGCGAGACGCGGAAGCGAGGGTTGGACGCCGTGGCGATGACCGTCATCAGGTAGCGGTCCTCGGCGGGCGAGACCGGTCCGTCGAGGCGCTCGGCCTTCTGCCAGGGCTCCCCCGTCGGCACGAAGACGACCTCGTGGAGGTCGAACCACGCCTGCGCCTCCGAGGCCGCCACGAGGTGCCCGTGGTGGATGGGGTCGAAGGTGCCCCCCATCACGCCGACCCGGCGCCGCGGACGCGGGGCGGTCGACGCGGACGGGTCGAGGACGTCGGGCGCGGTGCTCAGCTGTGCTCGCGTCCGCCGCCGAAGGCGATCAGCGCGAGGAGCATCGCCAGCAGGATGCCGAGGGCCAGGGCCCCGACGTACCAGGGGTTGATGACCTGCTCGTGGTGCTCCTCGGAGGCCCGGGAGACGAGGAGTGCGATCTGGCTCGACATGGTGGTGATCCTAACCGGATCAGTGCTGGTGGTAGCCGTCGGCCCGGTAGTACTTCTTGTACATCGTGCGCTTGAACAGCACGCCACCGAGCGGGCCGAGGACCTTCAGCACCGCGCGCATGTGCTTGTTGTCGATCAGCTCGATGAGGTTGCCGTCGGGGTCCTTGATGAAGAAGAACGTGTGCCCGTGCGGTGACTGCTCGGGCGGACAGACGATCTCGACGCCCTGCTCCACGAGGTAGTCGTGCCACTTCGCGGTGTCGCGGACGTTGATCGAGAAGTGGTGGATGCCCTGACGGTTCCAGGTGACCTCCTCGTAGGGCTGCGAGGGCACGAACTCGAACACCTCGATCGTCGCGCCCTTCGGGATCCGGATCCACCCGATCTTCAGCGTCGGCTCCGGGGCGCCCTCGGGCACCTCGACGCCGAAGAAGCCCCGCACCCGCTCGGTCGGGGTGTCGGAGACCCCGACCACCGGGGCGCCGAAGATGTCGGCGTACCAGCGGACGGTGCGGTTGAAGTCGGCGACCGTGATCGCGACGTGGCTGAACGAGTGGGCCTTCATCTTCTTCGTGCGGGGCCTCATGGGGTCATGCTCCTTCGGATCGGACGTGCTGGCTGGTCTGGCTGGTCTGGTGGTTGAGCACCTCGCGCCGCAGGTGGTCGGCCACCCGCAGCGCCTGGGCGATGATCGTGAGCCCCGGGTTGACCGCGCCCGAGGACGGGAAGAACGACGCGTCGACGACGTAGAGGTTGTCGACGTCGTGGGTGCGGCACCAGGTGTCGAGCACCGAGCTGCGCGGGTCGTCGCCGAACAGCGCGGTGCCGCACTGGTGGGTGGTGTTCTCGTTCTTGAAGCGGTGACGCACCACGCCCCAGTAGCCGGCGCCCTTGAGCGCCTTGACGGTCTCCTTCACCAGCTGCTTGTGGGCGGCGAGGTTGTTGACCTGGTAGTCGAGCTTGATCTGCCCGGACGGCGTGAGCGTGACCCGGTTGTCGGGGTCGGGCAGGTCCTCGCTCATCGCGAGCCAGTCCACCCCGCGGGCCACCCAGGCCTCGGCGAGCCGCCGCGGGATCCCGGGCATGACGCCCTGGATGATCCCGGCGTGCGCCCTCCCCTGCGACTGGATGTGGCCCAGCGGGTGGGGTCGACCGGGCCCGGGCAGGTAGAAGTCGTTGATCATCACGGTCTTCTGGAAGACCGTGGGGTTGACCCGGGTCGGGTGGACCGCCTCCATCATCGTCGCGATGTGGGCCATGTAGCGGCGCCCGACCAGGTCGGAGGAGTTGGCCAGCCCGGCAGGGTGACGGTCGGTGGCGCTGCGCAGCAGCAGCGCCGAGGAGTTCACGGCGCCCGCGGAGAGCACGACGGTGCCGGCGCGGACCACTACCCGCTCGCCGCCCACCAGCACCTCGACCGCGTCGACCCGGCCGCCGGCGGGATCGGTGACCAGGCGCTGGGCCAGCGCCCCCGTCCAGAGCGTCACGTTGTCGGCCTTGACCGCGTCGGTCACGCACATCGTGTCGGCGTCGCTCTTCGCCCGCACCTGGCAGGGGAAGGAGTTGCAGGTGTTGCAGAGCAGGCAGCCGCCGCGCTCCCCCGGCGAGACCACGCCGAGCGGCAGATGGGTGGGGTGCAGGCCCTGGCCACGCAGCCCCTCCACGAGATCGGCGATCGCGGGCTCGTGCGCCACCGGGGGGTGCGGGAACTCGCCGCGCGGCGGGTCCGTCGGGTCGCCCGTGGCCCCGTGCACCTGGTAGAGCCGCTCCGCCTCGTCGTACCAGGGGGCGAGGGTGGCGTAGTCGATCGGCCAGGCCGGGGAGGTGCCGTCGGCGTGCTCCATCGTCTCGAAGTCGCTCGCGCGCAGCCGCAGCAGCGCGGCGCCCCACACCTTGGTGTTGCCGCCCACGACGTAGTGCATGAACGGGCGGAACTGCTCGCCGCTCCGGTTGACCCACGGGTCGTCGGCCCGGTAGCGCAGGTCCTGCCAGACCGCGATCGGGTCGGCGTTCTCGGGCTCCATGGGCAGCCAGTCGCCGCGCTCGAGCAGCAGCACGCTCACGCCGCTGTCGGCCAGCGCGTGCGCCATCGTGCCGCCGCCGGCGCCGCTGCCGATGATCACGACGTCGTAGCGCTCCTCACGGGTGCTCCCGCCCTGCTCAGGCAACGCCTGCCTCCTCCATCAGCCGGTGGTCCTGCTGCGCGCGCTCCAGGCTCATCTCGGGCTGGGTCCCGGCGCGCACCGAGCGCACCAGGTCGCGGTACATCGCCTGGTAGCCGCGGATGTCGCGGTAGCCGGGCAGCACGACCCGGGGCAGCCGCCCCGTGCGACGTACGACGACCGCCGCGCCGTTGGACTCGAACGTGATGACCCCGCGCCGCCCGTAGAGCTTGGAGACCCGGGCGCCGCGCAGCAGCGAGGGCACCTCGCGCGAGTAGAGCAGCGAGCCCACGGCGCCGGAGTCGTAGTCGAAGGCCACCAGCATGCTGCGGCTGCGCCGGTCGGCCAGGTGCTCGACGTCGGCGGCCAGCGCCGGGCGGTGCCCGCTGATCCGGGTGATCCGCGGCCCCAGGCTGTCGGCGAGGTGGAGCCAGTGGATGCCCTCCTCGAAGAACGCGTCGCCCCCGGCGAGCGCCTCGTCGTTGCGCCAGTCGTCGCCCGTCTTGGCCTTGTCGGCGACGGTCACGAAGCTCGCCATGACCAGCTCGCCGACCGCGTCCTGCGCCAGCAGCCGGCGCAGGGTCACCGCGAGCGGCTTGTAGTGGTCGTTCTCTCCGACCAGCACCACTCGCTGCGCCTTGTCGCGCCGCGCGCGCACCTGCTCGTAGTCGGCCGCGGTCAGGTACGCCGGCTTCTCGACCAGGACGTGCTTGCCCGCGTCGAGGGCGGCCAGGCTCAGCTCGAGGTGGTACGCCGGCGGCACCGCCACCACGACCGCGTCGACGTCGTCGTCGGCGAGCGCCTCGGCGTAGCCGGCGTACGCCCGCACCCCACCGTGCTGCGCGCAGGCCGCTCGCGCACGGGCGTGGTCGCGGCTGGCGTAGGAGGCCTCGACGGCGTCGGGTCCGCCGGCCAGCGCACGCAGGTGGCGGCTGTGGACCCCGGTGATGAAGCCGCAGCCGAGGAACGCCACACGGAGCGGCCGGGAGGCGGCGGACACGGCGGCGAACCTATCACCGGCCCCCCGGGCCCAGAGGCACGGGCGAGGGCCCCGGGGTCAGCCGACGACGCAGACGAGCGCACTCGCGACCAGGGAGAGCGCGGCCAGGACCACGGCGGTCGTGGTGGCGCCGGAGAACCCGCCGACCCGGCGTCGGTGCTCGAGCGCCAGCGCGATCGCCACGGCGGCGAAGACGTGCGGCCAGCCCGACCAGAAGCCGACGAAGGTCGCAGCGGAGGCGATCGCCAGGCCCACGGAGGCCTGCGACAGACGGCGGAGGTCGCCGCGGAGGGCCCACCAGGCCACCCCGAGCGCGAGGGCGACCCCGACGAGCACCAGGCCCGCGTAGGCGGCGAGCTCGGCCAGCGTCACCGGGGCGCTGTCGGGGCCGTCGCTGTTGAGCTCGAAGACCACTCCCGAGACCATCGCGGTCGCGAAGACGGCGGCCCCGAGGCTCGCTGCGACGACCGGGCCGAGCAGGTCCCGGTCGTGGGTCCTGGGGGTCCTGGCGATGGTGGTCATGGGTGGCTCCTTCGGGCTGGGTGCTGCGGGACGGGTGAGGATCCGAGGACACCACCACGACCCGTCGGTGCGGACCGGCCACGAGCCACGGGGGATCCAGGAGACCCACCCGTCGCGACCGGGACTCCCGTCCCGCGACGTGGGGCCGGATCGGGAGCACACTGACGGGGTGGAGGGCGTGCAGCGCGACCGGGCCCTGCGGATCGTGGGGTGGTCCGCCGTGACGGCGAGCCTGGCCCTGTTGGCCTCCGTGCCGTTGTCCCTGTCCGGAGACGTCATGTCCAGGCCCGGGATCGCCTCGACCGGCCCGGACCAGTGGTCGGCGTTCTTCGTCTCCGGCTTCGCGTTGTCCGGGGGCGTGCTCCTCCACCTGCGCCCGCGCAACCCCATCGGCTGGCTGCTGGTCGCCGCCGGACTGCTCCAGGTCAGCAACCTCGCCTGCGACGCCTACTCCGCCCGGGCCCTGACCGACCCCGACGGCTCGCTGCCGCTCGGTGTGGCCGCGGCCTGGGTCGCCTCCTGGACGTGGATGCCGTCCCTGCTGCTGCCGACGATCGTCCTGCCCGCGCTCTACCCGACCGGCCGTCCCCCGAGCCGCCGGTGGCGCTGGCACGTGCGCGTCGCGTTGCTGGGCATCGGGCTGGGGGCCGCCGCCATGGCCTTCTCCGCCGGCGCCATGGGCGACACGGTGCCCGGCACCCGGCTGCCGTGGAGCCTGCCGGTGTGGGCGACGTACGCGCTGGGGATCACCTCGGCGGCCCTGCTCGTCCCGACCGCCCTCACCGCGACGTTCGGCACGCTCGTCCGGGCGGTGCGCGCCAGCAGCCCGGAGCGGCAGCAGCTCCTGCTGCTGCTCAGCGTGGTGGCGACGATGCTGGGGACGGTCCTCACCGGGCCCGAGCTGGTCTTCGTGCTCAGCTACACGCTGATCCCGGTCGCCGTCGCGGTCGGCGTCCTGCGCTACCGGCTCCTCGGCATCGAGGTCGCGCTGCGACGAACCCTCCTCTACGTGCCCCTCACGCTCCTCGTCGCCCTGGTCGTGGGCGGGCTGACGACGGTCCTGGCCCGACTGGCGCCGGAGGGGCCGCTCCCGCTGCTGGTCGCCTCCGCCGTGGTCGCGGTCCTGGTCATCCCCGTGGCCGGTCGCCTGCGGCTGGCCGTGGACCGCTTCGTGCGCGGCGACCGGGCGGACCCCTGGTCGCTGGTGGGCCGGGTCGGCGCCGACCTGGCGACCCGGCACGACGACCCGGTGGGCTCGATGCTCGAGGCGCTCGCCTCGGTGGCCGACGCGTCGTACGCCGTGGTCCGCGACCCGGCCGGTCAGGTGCTGGCCGAGACGGGCCGTCCGCAGGAGCAGACCATCACGGTGCCGCTGGTGCACGCCGGGGCCGACCTCGGGACGTTGGCGATCGGACCGCACCGGGGTGAGCGGCGGATCAGCGGCCGGGAGCGCCGCCTCGCGACCACCCTGGCCCCCCACCTCGCGGTGGTCGTGTGGTCCTCCCGGCTGACCGAGGACCTGGCGCGCGAGCGGACCCGCGTCACGACCGCGACCCTGGCCGAGCGAGACCGGCTCCGGCGCGACCTCCACGACGGGTTGGGCCCCTCGCTGTCCGGCATCGCGCTGGGGCTCGAGGCCGCGGGGACGGCCCACGAGACCGACCCCGGCGCCGTCGCGGCCATGCTGGAGCTGATCCGCGCCGAGGCGGACGCGGCGGTCCGCGAGATCCGCCGGGTGCTGGACGGGCTGCGCCCCAGCGCGCTGGACCTGCACGGCCTCGAGGGCGCCGTGCGGCACACGGCGGCCTCCCTGGGCCTGGGCCGACCAGGACATCCGCAGTTCGACCTACGGACGGACCCGTTGACGCACCTGCTGCCCGGCCTGGAGGAGGCCGCCTACAAGATCGTCGCGGAGTCCCTCACCAACGTCGCCCGGCACGCTCACGCCCACCACTGCGCGGTGGTCCTGAGCCGGTCCAACGGCGACCTGTGTGTCTGCGTCACCGACGACGGGCTCGGGCCCGATGACGCCGCGACCCCGGGCCACGGACTGGAGTCCATGCGACGCCGGGCCGCCGACCTCGGCGGCACGCTCCAGGTGGGCCGCGCCGATCCCCGCGGGACCGTCGTGAGCGCCGTGCTGCCCCTGGACCCGCGATGAGCCTGCGCGTCGTGGTCGCCGACGACCACCCGATGTACCGCTACGGCCTCACCACGATCCTCCAGCAGGCCGCTGGGATCGACGTCCTGGCCAGTGTCGGTGACGGCCAGGCCCTGCTCGCCGCCGTGGCCGAGCACGAGCCCGACGTCGTGGTCACCGACCTGTCGATGCCCGACCTCGACGGCGTGACGGCCACCCGGCAGCTGCTGGCGGCCTCGCCGGGGCGGTCGGTCCTGGTGCTGACGATGCACGAGGACGACGAGCACGTCTTCGCCGCACTGCGCGCCGGCGCCAGCGGCTACCTGGTCAAGGGTGCCGACGGCGAGGAGATCGTGCGCGCCGTGCGCGCGGTGGCGTCCGGCGACGCGGTGTACGGCGGCAGCGTGGCGCGCCGGATCGTCGCCTTCTACGCCGGGCACGACGACCAGACCCCTTCCGAGCGGGCCTTCCCCGACCTCACCCCCCGCGAGCGCGAGGTGCTCGAGCTGCTCGCCACCGGGTGCCGCAACCACGAGATCGCCCGCCGCCTCGGCCTCTCCGAGAAGACCGTCCGCAACCACGTCTCCGGCGTTCTGGGCAAGCTCCAGGTGCCGGACCGGACCAGCGCCGCGCTCCGGGCGCGGGAGTCCGGCCTCGGCTGAGGCCCCGCGTCCCGCTACCGGCGCAGGCCGCGCACTACCATGCGGGACGTGACCTGGCTGGCGGTGCTCTTCGCGCTGTGCAGCGCCTTGGTCACGGCTCTGTCCACGTCCGTGCAGCACCAGGTCGCGGGCGCCGCCCCGGCGAGCGTGCGGGGCGCCTGGGGACTGCTGTGGCACCTCACCCACCGACCGTGGTGGCTCATCGGCCAGAGCCTCGGCCTGCTGGGCTTCCTCTTCCACGCGCTCGCGCTCTTCAACGGCCCGATCGCGCTCGTCCAGCCGATCATCATCACCGGCATCGTCTTCGCGGTGCCGGTGCGCTCGGCGATCTCGCGGCAGTGGCCGGAGCCGCGCGAGGTGGGCGCGGTGCTGCTCACCGCCGCCGCCCTGGTGGCGTTCCTGCTCGCCAGCGACCCGAGCGAGGGCACCGGCACCCCGGTCGGGCCGGTCTTCCTGCTGCTCGTGGGCGGCAGCGCGCTGGTGGGCTTCGCGGTCTTCGCGCTGGCCCACCGGATGCGCCCGGGCACCGAGCAGGCCTTCTTGATGGGCGCCGGGGCCGGCTTCCTCTTCGGCCTGGTCGCGGTGCTCCTCAAGGCGACCGAGCGTCAGTTCACCGAGGGCGGCGTGGTCCAGATGGTGACCACGTGGCCGCTCTACGCGGTCTTCGCGATCGGGCTGTCGGGGGTGGCGCTCAACCAGGTCGCCTACCGCTCGGCCCGGCTGTCGGCGTCCATGCCGGTGCTCAACGTCGTCAACATCCTGCTCGGCCTGTCCTTCGGCTACCTGGTCTTCCAGGAGGTCCCGCGCCTCACGCCGTGGGCGGTCGCTGTCGAGCTCGCCGGGCTCGCGACGCTGTGCGTCGGGCTGTGGCTGCTGGCCAACTACGAGGAGCAGCACGAGGACGAGCTGGTCGAGGTCGACCTCGACCCCGCCCTCGATCAGCGCACGTGACCGGCGCCGGTCACGACGTACTTGGTGGAGGTCATCTCCGGCAGTCCCATCGGGCCACGGGCGTGCAGCTTCTGGGTGCTGATGCCGATCTCGGCCCCGAACCCGAACTCCGCCCCGTCGGTGAAGCGGGTGCTGGCGTTGACCAGCACCGCCGCTGAGTCGACCTCCGCGACGAAGCGTCGCGCGGCGCGCTGGTCCTCGGTGACGATCGCGTCGCTGTGCTGGCTGGAGAAGCGCCTGACGTGGTCGAGGGCGGCGTCGAGGTCGGGCACGACCGCGGCCGAGATGTCGAGGGAGAGGTACTCGCAGGCGTAGTCGTCGTCGGTGGCCTCGACCACGCCCTCGTGGGCGCAGAACGCGGCGTCGCCGTGGATCGTGACCCCGGCGTCCTGGAGGGCCGCGACGACCCGCGGCACGAAGACGTCGGCGACCTCGGCGTGCACGAGCAGCGACTCTGCGGCGTTGCAGACGCTGGTGCGGTGGGTCTTGGCGTTGACCACGATGGCCAGCGCCTGGTCGAGGTCGGCCGCGCGGTCGACGTAGACGTGACAGTTGCCGACCCCGGTCTCGATCACCGGCACCGTCGACTCCTCGACCACCGAGCGGATCAGGCCGGCCCCGCCACGCGGGATCAGCACGTCGACGTGGCCCCGGGCGCGCATCAGCGCCTTGACGCTCTCGTGGGAGTCGCCCGGCACGAGCTGGACGACGTCGGCCGGCAGCCCGCTGGCCTCGGTCGCGTCGCGCAGCACCGCGACGATGGCGGCGTTGCTGGAGCGGGCGCTGGAGGAGCCGCGGAGCAGCACGGCGTTGCCGGACTTCAGGCAGATGCCCCCGGCGTCGGCGGTCACGTTGGGGCGGGCCTCGTAGATCATGCCGACCACCCCGAACGGCACCCGGACCTGGCGCAGCTCGAGCCCGTTGGCCAGCGTGCTGCCGCGCACCACCTCGCCCACGGGGTCGGGCAGCCCGGCGACGTCGCGCAGGCCCTGGGCCATGGCGGCGAGGCGCTCGGGGGTCAGCCGGAGCCGGTCGACGATGTGGGGTGGGGTGCCGGCGGCCTCGGCGCGCTCGACGTCCTCGGCGTTCGCGGCCAGCACCTCCGGCTCGCGCGCGAGCAGCGCGCTCGCCATGGCGTGCAGGGCCGCGTCCTTCTCGGCGCGCGTGGCCAGGGCCAGGACCCGTCCGGCCACCCGGGCGCGCGTCGCGACCTCGACGACCTGCTCGTGGATGCTCACGCGTCGAGCCTAGTGAATCGCCACGAAGAAGGAGCAGGCGATCGGCAACCAAACGGTGCGACGATGCGTCCACCTAGGTGAGGTACCTCACCTGTCGAGAGAAGAGACGCCATGACCGCACACCCGCTCAACCGTCGCCGCGGGGCGATCGCCGCCGCCGCCGCTCTGGTGCTCGTCCCGTTGGCCGCGATCGCGGTCGCCGGTCCCGGCGCGGCCGCCCCCGTGGCAGCCCCGGGGGCGGCCGACGCCCCCGCGGAGGCGGCCGGCTCCCTGCGGGCCCCGAAGAAGGTGGTCGCCGAGCTGTCGGGCCGGCGCGAGCAGACCGCGGTCCACCTCGACGCCCGCTTCGTGGCCGGCAACGCGCCGATCGAGCTGTGGTCCAACCGGCCGTCGTACTCCGAGCAGATCCGCACCGTCTGGCGCTCCCCCGACGGCGACGTCGAGCTGCCCGCGGGCTCGATGCAGGACTTCAACGGACTCGACGACTTCGTGCGCGTCCAGGTGACGGACCTGGCCACCGGGAAGAAGTCCAAGGCGCGGGCGCGCGACATCTGCCTCAACGGGTACGGCGTCCGGGCGCGGCCCGACGCCCCTGCGCGGTCGCCCTACCCGGCGTACTGCTTCGCCAACCCCTACAGCCTCGGCTCCGTCCAGGGGGTCCAGGCCGGCTGGTCGGTCCCGATCCTCGCCCAGGGCCGCGGCATCAAGCTCGCCAAGGGTCGCTACGACGTGACGGTCACCATCGCCCAGCCGTACGCCACCGCTTTCGGGCTGTCGTCCGAGCAGGCGCGCACCACCACGCGGGTCCGGGTCAAGCGGGTCCGCGGCCACGACCACGAGGGCCACGACCACCGCGCCTCAGGCCCCCACCGCCGCCAGGCCGACCCCGGTACGGCGCAGCCCGCCGCCGCGCCGCCGACCGGACCCGAGACCCAGGTCGTCGACGGACCTCGCCCCAACCTGCGCTCGCTGCCCGCCTGGGGCATCTCGGTGGCCAACAACGGCAACTTCCTGCGCTTCGCCGCCACCGTCTGGAACGCCGGCGACAGCCCGCTGGTCGTCGACGGCTTCCGGCGCGCCGACGAGGACCTGATGGACGCCTACCAGTACTTCTTCGACGGCAACGGGGAGCAGACCGGCTACCAGCAGGTCGGCACCTTCGAGTTCGACCGGAAGCGCAGCCACCAGCACTGGCACTTCCGCGACTTCGCGACGTACACGCTGCTGCGGGCCGACCGCACGACTGCGGTGGTCTCGAAGAAGGAGGCCTTCTGCCTGGCCAACACCGACTCGATCGACCAGACCGTGCCGAACGCCGACTGGAACCCCGAGAACACCGACCTGTCCACCGACTGCGGTGAGCCCGGCTCGCTGTCCCTGCGCGAGGTGCTCTCCTCCGGGTGGGGCGACACGTACGCGCAGTTCCGCGCCGGTCAGTCCTTCAGCCTCAAGGGCCTGCCCAACGGCACCTACTACATCGCCACGATCGCCAACCCCGAGCAACGCCTGATCGAGTCGAACCTCGACGACAACGTGGCCCTGCGCCGGATCCGCATCTCCGGCAAGGAGGGCGCCCGCAAGGTGAAGGTCCCGCAGGTGGGGATCATCGTGGAGCCCAAGGACCAGTGGTGAGCTAGGCGTGGCTTCGGGTTGGCGTGGATCGCACGATAGCCGTGGATCCACGTCAGCCCGTGACCAGAAACCACGGCCATCTCCACGCGGGGGGCGAGATCGACCCGCAAATCACAAGATCCCCGGCGCCGAGGCACCGGGGATCCTGCGTACGTGCGTGGACCAGGCTCAGCCCTTGCGCTCGGTGATCTTCTCCGCGGCGGAGGGCAGGACGTTGTTGAGGTCGCCCACGACGCCGAAGTCGACGAGCTCGAAGATCGGGGCCTCCTCGTCCTTGTTGACCGCGATGATCGTCTTGGAGGTCTGCATCCCGGCGCGGTGCTGGATGGCACCGGAGATGCCGGCCGCGATGTAGAGCTGCGGCGAGACGGTCTTGCCGGTCTGACCGATCTGGAACGAGTGGGGGATCCAGCCGGAGTCGACGGCGGCGCGGGAGGCACCGACTGCGGCTCCGAGGGAGTCGGCCAGGGTCTCGATCGGCTCGAAGTTGCCGCCGGTCCCGCGGCCACCGGCGACGACGGTGGCCGCCTCGGTGAGCTCGGGGCGACCGGTCGACTTCTTGGGCTCCGAGGCCACGACCTGCGCCTTCTTGGCCGAGTCGGAGATCGTCGCTGCGAACTCCTCCACGGCACCGGCGCCGGCGGTCTCGTCCGGGTTGGTGGAGTTGGGCTTCACGCAGATGATCGGCGTGCCCTTGGTGACCTTGGCGGTGACGGTGTAACCGCCGGCGAAGACGCTCTGCGTCGTCTCCCCGGTGTCGGACACGTCGACCGCGTCGGTGATCAGGCCGGACTCGATCTTGATCGCGAGACGGGCCGCGACCTCCTTGCCCTCGATGCCGGAGACGACGAGGACGGCGGCCGGCGAGGACTTCTCGACCAGCTGCTGGAGGACCTCGGCCTTGGGGGCCACGAGGTAGCCCTTGATCTCGGCGTCGTCGACGGCGTAGATCTTCTCGGCGCCGAACTTGGTGAGCTTCTCGGTGGCCGAGGAGGTCTCCTCGGAGCTGCCGATGACGACTGCCGAGGGCTCCCCGAGGCGCTTGGCCAGGGCGAGCAGCTCGAGGGTGGGCTTGGTGACGTTGCCGCCGACGTGGTCGACGAGCACCAGTACTTCAGACATGTGGGCTTCTTCCTTTACCGCTGACGGGGGTCCGCTGTCCGCGGCTCAGATGAACTTCTTGGAGGCGAGGAACTCGGTGAGCGCCGTGGCGCCCGAGCCGTCCTCGTCCTTGACGACCTCACCGGCGGTCCGCGGGGGACGCGCGGTGGTCTCGGAGACCTCGGACCAGGCGACCGAGAGGCCGACCTTCTCCGCCTCGACGCCCAGGTCGGCGAGCGACCAGGTGTCGACCGGCTTCTTCTTCGCGGCCATGATGCCCTTGAAGGAGGGGTAGCGCGCCTCGCCGGTCTGGTCGGTGACCGACAGGACCAGCGGCATGGTGCCGCCGATCACCTCGGTGGCGGTGTCGCTGTCGCGCTTCACGCGCACCTGGTCGCCCTGGCTCTCCACGACGGAGGCGAAGGTGACCTGGGGCAGGTCGAGGCGCTCGGCGAGCATCGCCGGGATCACGCTGCCGGCGGCGTCGGTGGACGCCATGCCGCACATGATCAGGTCGGGGCTGCCGATCTTCTTGATCGCCTCGGCGAGGACGAGCGAGGTCGCGACGTAGTCGGAGCCGGCGATGGCGTCGTCGGAGACGTGGACGCCGGCGTCGGCGCCCATCTGCAGCGCCTTGCGGACCGCGTCGGCGGCCTTCTCGGGGCCGACGCACAGCGCCGTCACCGTGACGGCGGTCGGGTCCTCGGCCTTCTCCTTCAGCTGGAGGGCCTGCTCGACGGCGTACTCGTCGAGCTCGGACAGCAGACCGTCGACGCCCACACGGTCCACCGTGTTGTCGTCCTCGAACTTGCGGTCGGCAGTGGCATCGGGCACGTACTTCACACAGACAACAATGTTCATGGTGTGGCCGGGATCGGCCCCTCCTGTGCTCTCGGGTCGCCAACCACGGTCAGGGTTGGCCAGCGCTTGCAGGTTACCGCCGAGTTGCAAGCGGGGCGACCGATGTCCGCCGTTGACTAGGTCACAGCGTCGAACCGGTCACACCGCCCGCAACCCGGGCTGTGGAGCGGGTGGATCAGGGCTTGATCAGGCGCTCGAGGATGCGGCCGACGACGAGGTAGACGATCGCGCCGATGCCGTAGTTGAACAGCGCCGTCTTGGTCTCGGCGTTGGAGCCGTCGAAGCCCTTGATCGGGTTGTCGAGGTCGAAGACACCGAGGTCGACGCTGTCGGCGAAGCCCTTGATGAACTCCACGAGGCTGTTGTCGGGGTTGGCGTCGAGGGCGATGAGCAGCGCCGCGAGGGCCAGCACGAGGGCGAAGACCACGAACACGGCCCAGACCACACGAGCCAGGATCGAGCGGATCTTGTTGACGTCAGCGCCGGTCGAGCGCGTGTAGTCGGCCCGCTTGTCCGTCGTGTCCTTCGAGTTCTTGCCTGGTGTCGCCATCGCGGTTGCTACTTCCCTTCGAAGAGGGCCTTGCCCGGCCCGTTGTCGATGAAGGATGACATACCGACGGTCCGGTCGTCGGTGGCGAACGTGGCGGCGAACTGCTGACGCTCGATCTCCAGGCCGGTCTCGAGGTCGACCTCGAGCCCCCGGTCGATGGCCTCCTTGGCCGCCCGCAGCGCGAACGCCGCCGCGCCGCTGAACTGTCGCGCCCAGGCCAGCGCCTCGTCGTACACCGAGGCGGAGGGCACCAGCCGGTCGACCAGGCCGATCGCCAGCGCCTCGTCGGCCTTGACGAACCGCCCGGTGAAGATCAGGTCCTTGGCGCGGCTCGGACCGACCAGCCGCGTCAGCCGCTGGGTGCCGCCGGCGCCGGGGATGATGCCGAGCAGCACCTCGGGCTGCCCGAACGTGGCGTCGTCCGCCGCGATCCGTACGTCGGCGGCCAGCGCGAGCTCGCACCCGCCGCCGAGCGCGTAGCCGGTGACCGCGGCCACGACGGGCTTCGGGATGCGGGCGATCGCCGTCACCGCCGACTGCAGCGGACCGGAGCGCTTGACCATGTCGGTGTAGGACATGGCGGCCATCTCCTTCACGTCGTTGCCGGCGGCGAAGACCCGCTCGCCGCCGTAGACGACCACCGCACGGACGTCGTCGCGCTCGGTGGCCTCCGCGGCAGCGGCCCGCAGCTCCTCCTGGACCTGGATGCTGATCGCGTTCATCTTCGGGCGGTCCAGGCGGATCGTGCCGACGCCGTCGGCGACCTCGAGCCGTACGAACTCCATGAGTGCTCCCATCGTGGCGGACTCGGCGTGCTGGTCCAGCACACCGCGATGTCCGCATTCTGCCGTCATCGTGGTCGGCGCCGCACCGGGCGTGGGAGAGAATGACCGGCGTGAACCCTGGGCTGTGGCGAAATCGTGACGACCGCGCCGCCGTCTGGCCGGGCCGGAGCTGGCCGCTCGGGTCGACCTGGAGCGAGGAGTCGACCAACTTCGCGGTGCACGCCCCGGACGCCGACGCCGTCTGGGTCGCGCTGGTCGACGACGAGGACGTCGAGACGCGGCACGCCCTCACCGAGCAGACCACCGGGATCTGGCACGGCGCGGTCCCGGGCGTGGCGCCCGGCACCCGCTACGGCTTCCGGGTCGACGGTCGGTGGGCGCCCGACGAGGGCCGGCGCTTCAACGTCGAGAAGCTGCTGGTCGACCCCTACGCCCGCGCGATCAGCGGCGAGCTCCGCCCCGGCCCCGCGATCTACGCCCACGACGTCGCCGCCCCCACGCAGCCCAGCAGCCTCGACTCGGCCGCCCACGTGCCGCTCTCGGTCGTCGTGTCCGACGACCACTTCGACTGGGGCGGCGAGCGCCCGCTGCGCCACCGCTGGCGCGACACCGTGATCTACGAGCTGCACGTCAAGGGCATGACCGCCCTGCACGACCGGGTGCCCGAGCACCTGCGCGGCACGTACGCCGGGCTGGCCACGCCCGCGGTCGTGGACTACCTCGGCGACCTGGGCGTGACCGCGGTCGAGCTGCTGCCGGTGCACCAGTCCTGCTCCGAGCCGGCCGTCTCCGCGCGCGGGCTCAGCAACTACTGGGGCTACAACACCCTGGGCTTCTTCGCCCCGCACGCGGCGTACTGCTCGGCGGGCGACCGCGGCCAGCAGGTCACGGAGTTCAAGGCGATGGTCAAGGCCTTCCACGACGCCGGCATCGAGGTGATCCTCGACGTGGTCTACAACCACACCGCCGAGGCCGGGTCCGACGGCCCGGCGCTCTCGTGGCGCGGCCTCGACGACCGGGGTGCCTACCACCGCGACTACCTGCGCTCGGCCGGTCAGGAGTACGTCGACCGCTACTGGGACATCACCGGCTGCGGCAACACCGTCAACGTCGACACCCCCCACAACCTGCGGCTGATCCTCGACTCGCTGCGCTACTGGGTCACCGAGATGCACGTCGACGGCTTCCGCTTCGACCTGGCCTCGGCCCTCACCCGGGTCGACCACGAGATCGACCTCGACAGCCGCCTGATCACCGCGATCGGCCAGGACCCGGTGCTGCGCCACGCCAAGCTGATCGCCGAGGCCTGGGACGTCTCCATGGACGGCTACCGGGTCGGGGAGTTCCCGCCGCCGTGGGTGGAGTGGAACGACCAGTACCGCGACGAGATCCGCGACTTCTGGCGCGGCCACTCCTCGGGCATCCGCCACGTCGCGACCCGGCTCGCGGGCTCGGCCGACCTGTACGCCGACGACGGGCGCTCGCCGTACGCGTCGCTCAACTTCGTCAGCGCCCACGACGGCTTCACCGTGCGCGACCTGGTCTCCTACGAGCGCAAGCACAACGAGGCCAACGGCGAGGACAACCGCGACGGCACCGACGACAACCGGTCCTGCCACCACGGCGTGGAGGGCGAGACCGACGACGCGGCCGTGCTCGCGCTGCGCCGTCGGCAGGCCGCCAACCTGATGGCGACGCTGTGCCTCTCGACCGGGGTGCCGATGATCACCGCCGGCGACGAGCGCGGTCGCACCCAGCGCGGCAACAACAACCCCTACTGCCAGGACAACGAGATCTCCTGGATCGACTGGCGGGCCGACGACGCCTGGCTCGACGTCTACGAGGTCACCCGGGCCGCGCTGCACCTGCGGCGGAGCCACCCCGTGCTGCGGCAACGGCACTTCTTCGAGGGCCGCCCGACCATGGTCGACGGACCGAAGGACCTCGCCTGGCTGCACCCCTCGGGACGCGAGATGGCCGAGCAGGACTGGGCCGACCCCACGCTCGAGACCGTCGGCATGTTCGTCTCCGGGGCACCCCTGCGCTCCCCCGGACCCCGCGGTGAGCAGCAGAACGACGCCTCGTTCGTGCTGTGGTTCCACTCCGGGAGCGGGCCGGTCGTCGTCGACCTGCCGGAGAACGACTGGGTGCACGCCGGCGAGGTGGTGCTCTCCACCGACCCCGCGCTGGAGGCCGGCACTCCCGTGTCGATGGGCGAGCGGCTGACGCTCGGCCCACGCACCGTCGCGGTGCTGCGCGAGAGCTGAGGCCCGACGCGGCCGCGCCCCCGGAGGGGCACGACCGCGGGGGCCTCAGGCCATCGCCACCACGCCGAGCTCGGCGGGCGAGATCAGCAGCTCGTTGCGCGGGACGACGCGCACGGTGTAGCCGAAGGGTCCGCTCTGGGCCAGCGCCAGCGCACCGTCGAAGCGGTGCCGGTGACCGTCGTAGGACTCCGCCACCTGGAGCACGTCGACGCTGGTGGCGGTGAGCAGGTCCTCGGAGCCGGCCTTGCCGTGCACGACCTCGACCGCGACGTCCGCGGGGCTGAGCCCGCCGAGCGAGACGAAGGCCCGTACCTGCAGGACGTCGCCCACCTCGGGGGCGTCGCTGACGCCGTCGCTCTCGACGTGCTCGACCCGGACCTCGGGCCAGGCGCCGCGCACCCTCGACTTCCACGCCGCGAGCTCGCGGGCCCCGGCGTAGTCGGAGTTGAGCTGGCGCGCCACGTGGGCCGCCGGGGCGTAGAGCTGACGGGTGTAGTCGCGCACCATCCGGGTGGCGAGCACCTTCGGGCCGAGCGACTTCAGGGTGTGGCGCAGCATCTCGACCCAGCGGGTCGGGACGCCCTCGGCGTCGAGGTCGTAGAACCGCGGCGCCACCTCGTTCTCGATCAGGTCGTAGAGCGCGGCGGCCTCGAGGTCGTCACGCTTGTCGGGGTCGTCGAGACCGTCGGCCGACGGGATCGCCCAGCCGTTGTCGCCGTCGAACCACTCGTCCCACCAGCCGTCGAGGATCGAGAGGTTGAGCCCGCCGTTGAGCGCCGCCTTCATGCCGGAGGTGCCGCACGCCTCGTAGGGGCGCAGCGGGTTGTTGAGCCACACGTCGCAGCCGGGGTAGAGCGGCTGGGCCATCGCGATGTCGTAGTTGGGCAGGAACACGATGCGGTGGCGGACCTCGGGGTCGTCGGCGAAGCGCACCATCTCCTGGATCAGCTTCTTGCCGCCGTCGTCGGCGGGGTGCGACTTGCCGGCGATGACCAGCTGCACCGGACGCTCGGGGTGCAGCAGCAGCGCCTTGAGCCGGTCGGGCTCGCGCAGCATCAGCGTCAGCCGCTTGTACGACGGCACCCGGCGCGCGAAGCCGATCGTCAGCACGTCGGGGTCGAGCGCGCCGTCGATCCAGCCGAGCTCGGCCGTGGAGGCGCCGCGCTTCTCCCACGAGCCGCGCAGGCGGCGGCGCGCGTCGGTCACCAGGTGCTCGCGCAGCTGGCGCTTGACGGCCCACATGTCGAGGCCCGGCACCTTGTCGGCGGCGGTCCAGTAGCTGTCGGGGTCGTCGGCGTCGGCGCCGTGGTCGGCGGCCAGCTGGAAGAGCTCGCGGGCCACCCAGGTCGGGGCGTGCACGCCGTTGGTGATCGAGCCGATCGGGACCTCGGCCTCGTCGAAGGCCGGCCACAGGCCGCTGAACATGCCGCGGCTGACCTCGCCGTGCAGCTGCGAGACGCCGTTGGCGCGCTGCGCGAGCCGGAAGCCCATCACCGCCATGTTGAAGACGCCGGCGTCGCCGCCGTCGTAGTCCTCGGTGCCGAGGGCCAGGATCCGCTCGACCGGGACGCCGGGGGTCGCGCCGCCGTCGGTGGCGAAGTACTGCTCGACCAGCGTCCGCGGGAAGCGGTCGATGCCGGCCGGGACCGGCGTGTGCGTGGTGAAGACGGTCGAGGCGCGACCGACCTCGAGCGCGGTGTCGAGGTCGAGGGCCGGGCCGGCCGGGTCGACCGTGAGCTCGCGGATCCGCTCCACGCCGAGGAAGCCGGCGTGGCCCTCGTTGGTGTGGAAGACCTCCGGCTCGGGCGAGCCGGTGATCCGGGAGTAGGCACGCAGCGCCCGGACGCCGCCGACGCCGAGCAGCAGCTCCTGGCGCAGCCGGTGCTCGGAGGTGCCGCCGTAGAGCCGGTCGGTGATCTCGACGTAGTGGTCGGGGTTGCCCTCGACGTCGGTGTCGAGCATGAGCAGCGGGACGCGGCCCACGCTGGCCACCCAGATGCGTGCCTTGAGCTCGGGGCCCCCGGGCAGGGCGATCGTGATCATGGCCCGGCTGCCGTCGGCCTCGCGCAGCGCCGAGATCGGCAGCCCGTCGGGGTCGAGCACGGGGTAGGTCTCCTGCTGCCAGCCCTCGCGGGAGAGCGACTGCTGGAAGTAGCCCTGACGGTAGAGCAGCCCGACCCCGATGATCGGCACGCCGAGGTCGCTGGCCGCCTTGAGGTGGTCGCCGGCCAGGATGCCCAGGCCGCCGGAGTACTGCGGGAGGACGGCGGTGATGCCGAACTCGGGCGAGAAGTAGGCGACCGCGCGCGGGTCGTCGGCCTTGGCCTGCTTCTGGTACCAGCGGTCCTCGGTGAGGTAGCGGTCGAGGTCGGCCCGCGCGGCGCTCAGGCGCTCCAGGAATCCCGCGTCGGCCGCGAGCTCGTCGAGCCGGGCCCGGCCGACGTCACCGATCAGCCGGACCGGGTCGTGGCCGCAGGCCTGCCACAGCTCGGGGTCGAGCTCCTCGAAGACGTCCTGGGTGGGCGGGTGCCAGGACCACCGCAGGTTGCCGGCCAGCTCACCGAGCGGGGCCAGCGCCTCGGGCAGGACGGGGCGGACCGTGAACCGTCGAATCGCTCGCATGGGAGGACGGTAGACCGAATCGACTTGAACGATCCAATTTCGGCCGGATCCGACCCGTCCGCACCTCGTGCCAAAGTTCTGCTGCGCGCTGCATGACCCGGGCAGGGGGTCCTCGTTGGTCTAGACATGTCACTCTCGCACCCACGCCGGCGCCGCACGACGGTCGCCGTGGCCCTGCTGACCGCCACCCTGGTCCCGGGCCTCTCCCAGCTCACCACCGTCTCCAGCGCGGCGTCGGTCACCACGCCCGCCTCCGCAGCCACCGCGCCTCCGCGGCCTCCGCGGCCTCCGAGATCGAGCCCGGCACCCTCGGCGACCCGGTCGCCGGGCTGCCCGACGTCGACGCCCGCGGCGTCCGCCTGCCCTCGCTGGGCCAGCGGCGCGCGGCGGCGCGGCTCGACACCGCCAGCCTGCGCTGGAACGACTTCGGCACCCCGGCCTCGATCCTGCCGGCCGACGGCGTCCTGGCCCGCGCCACCTCCGCCGACCCGGCCACCGCCGCGCGCCGCTACCTCGCCGGCCAGTCCGCGGTGCTGGGCCTGAGCCGCGCCCAGGTCGGTGCCCTCGAGCTGGTCAGCGACCAGCCGCTGGCCATGGGCGGCGGCCACGCCGTGCTGTTCCGGCAGCGTTTCGGCGCCCTGAGCCCCGCGATCGGCAGCATGGTCACCGTCGGCGTCGCCAACGGCGCCATCGCCTACGTCTCCTCCTCGCTCACCCGGACCACCGGCACCCCGCCCCCGGCCCGGCTGAGCCCCCTCCAGGGCTGGCTGCGCGCCGCTGCCGACGTCGGCCTCGACGCCGCCACCCTGGCTCCCTCCGAGCTGACCTCCGAGGACCGCGACGGCTGGACCCGGCTGACCGTGCCCGGGCTCGTCCAGGAGCAGCAGGTCCGCCTCCGGGCACTGGCCCTGGCCGACGGCTCGGTACGTCCGGTGATGGAGGCCAACGTGGTCGACGTCGCCGGTGGCAACGCCGTCGCCTACACCGTGATGGTCGACGCCGTGACCGGCCGGGTGCTCCACCGGCAGAACCAGGTCGAGAACTCCTCCGACGCCTTCGCCTTCTCCGGCGCCATCACCCCGACCGCGTGCGGGCCCAAGCACGCCTTCTCGCTGAGCGACGACAAGACCAAGTCGATCGCCGTCGTCGCCAACGAGGCCAACGCCGCCAACGACATCACCGTCAAGCTCTTCGCGCCCGACGGCTCGCTGCTGACCTCGATGGACCTCGCGACGAGCCCCGAGGTGCTGACGTACAGCCCCGGCTCCACGCTGCCGGCCGGCAGCTACAGCACCCAGGTGTGTCCCTTCGACGCGCCCTCGGCGCCGATCCTGCCGCCCTACAACTACACGCTCAACGTCGTCACCAGTGACTCCGGCGCCGGCACCAGCGTGCCGACGCACAACCCCCGCTGGCGCTTCTTCACCGCCAACCCGACCCTCGACAGCCCCTCCCAGACCCCGCGCAACTCGGTCATCGGCTGCTGGTTCAACCGGTCGGGCTGCTCGCTGCCCACCGGCCAGCTGCGCAACGTGCAGGCCCTCGGCCCCTGGGACGTGCTGACCGCGTCGGGGCTGTCCACCGGCACGACGCTCGGCAACAACGCCAGCACGCGGGAGGCCTGGGCCAGCCCGCTCACGCCCGGTGGCCTCGGGCAGGCACCGCTCTCCCCCACCGGCCAGTACGTCGAGCCGTTCACCGACGCCTGGAACAACAGCCGCTGCAACCCCGCCGAGCTCGTGCCCGGCGGCAACGACATCAACGCCTCGGTGACCGGCCTGTTCGCCGCGCACAACCGGATGCACGACTTCAGCTACTACCTCGGCTTCAACGAGCGCAACTACAACATGCAGCTCGACAACGTCGGTCGCGGCGGCGTCGACAACGACCCCGAGGTCGGCAACGCGCAGGCCGGGGCCCTCAGCGGCGGCCAGCCGTCGTACCTGGGCCGTGACAACGCCAACCAGATCACGCTGCAGGACGGCATCCCCGGCATCACGAACCAGTACCTCTTCCAGCCGATCGCCGGCGCCTTCTACGCCCCGTGCACCGACGGCGGCCTCGACATGGGCATCGTCGGCCACGAGTACACCCACGCCATCACCAACCGGATGGTCGCCGGCCCCGACGAGGGGCTGACCTCCGAGCAGGGCGGCGCGATGGGCGAGTCGTGGGCCGACCAGGTCGCGGCCGAGTACCAGTTCGAGCACGGCTACTCCAACGGCGGCAACGTCTGGGCCGTCGGCGTCTACGCCACCGGCAACAAGCAGGTCGCCATCCGCGACTACGCGATGAACCGCAACCCGCTCAACTACTCCGACTACGGCTTCGACACCACCGGCCCCGAGGTCCACGCCGACGGCGAGATCTGGAACGGCACCGCCTGGGAGATCCGCCAGGCCCTGGTCAAGAAGTGGAACAAGCGCTTCCCCGTGCGCAACAAGGCGCTCCAGCTCAAGTGCGCACAGGCCGGCGTCAACAAGGGCGTCGTCCGCCCGCAGAAGTGCCCGGGCAACCGCCGCTGGCTGCAGCTCATGTTCGACTCGTTCCTGCTCCAGCAGGGTGCCACCTCGATGCTCGACGCCCGCGACGCCTTCCTCGCTGCCGACCAGATGCGCTTCCGCGGCGAGAACCGCAAGGTCATCTGGGGCGCGTTCGCCCGCCGGGGCATGGGCAAGGGCGCCTCGACGCCGTCCGCGGACTCCTCCGAGGTGCGCCCCAGCTTCGCCTCGCCGAAGTCCAAGAACGCCAAGGTCGTCTTCAAGACCCGTGGCTCGGGCGAGGTCTTCGTGGGTGACTACGAGGCCCGGGTGACTCCGGTCGCCGACACGATCAAGGGCACCAAGCTGAAGAACGTCGCCCGCTTCACGCCCGGCAGGTACCGGTTGCTGTACGTGTCGAGGAAGCACGGCTTCTCCCGCTCGGTCCTCAAGGTCACCCGGGGTGGCAAGAAGACCGTCAAGCTCGGCGGCAGCAAGAACCTCGCCGCAGCAGCCGCGGGGGCCAAGGTCATCGGTGCGACCGCGGGATCCCGCAACCCCGGCTTCCTGATCGACGGCACCGAGGCGACCAACTGGGGCGGCGTGACCGGCGGCAACGTCGATGCGACCAAGCCCTTCGTCGCCGTCGACCTCGCCGGCGGAGTCCACAAGGTCCGTCGGGTCAACGTGAGCGCCTACCTCACCCCGGCGGCTCCCTCGGCCACCGACGTTCCGCTGTTCCGCAACGCCGACGAGGACCCCGACTCGGGCTCGCGCTTCACCGCCCTGCGCCGGTTCGCGGTCGAGGCCTGCGTCCGCGGCTGCGGCTCGGCCTCGGCGAAGTGGAAGCGGGTCTACACCTCGCGTGGCGACGCCTTCCCGGGCGTCCGTCCGCGGCCGGTGGCGCCGAACCTGACGCTGCGGTCGTTCAGGATCAAGCCGACCCGGGCCGCCGCGCTGCGCCTGGTCACGCTCGAGAACCAGTGCACGGGCTTCGCCGGGTACGCCGGTGAGCTCGACAGCGACCCGCTCAACGACACCGACTGCAAGACGGCGTCGGACCGCGGGACGATCGTGCACGCGGCGGAGTTCCAGGCCTTCAGCTAGGTCTTCAGCTAGGCCTTCAGCTGGGCCTTCAGCGGGGGGCCTGACCGGGGACGACGCCGCTGTCGTCCCCGGTCTGCCTGCCCCTCGGACCCCCGACTTGCACGTGTTTGGTGCGGCAGGCAAGTGTGTGGCCATGGTCGGCCGCATCCCTGTCATGGACGTCATGCCTCTCGTCGATCTCGGACGACTCCCGGCGAAGGCGACGGTCGGTGAGCCGCTACCCGTCTCGGCCACGATCTTTCGCGAGGGCCACGACATGCTGAGCGCCGAGGTGGTCCTCGTCGCGCCCGACGGCACGCGCCGCCCGCCGGTGCGGATGGTCAAGCAGCCCGCGCCGGTCGACCGCTACCTGGCCTGGGTGACTCCCGACCTCGAGGGCCCGTGGGGCTTCGAGGTGCTGGCCTGGTCCGACCCGGTCGCGACCTGGCAGCACGACGCGGGTCTGAAGATCCCGGCCGGCGTCGACGTCGAGCTGATGTTCACCGAGGCCCGGCTGCTGCTCGAGCGGGTCCTCGAGCAGATCGGGGAGCAGTCCGGCCGGACGGCCGGCGCGCCGGTCGGTGAGCAAGGTGTCCTGGCGGGGGCGCTCGCCGCCACCACCGACACCGCCCGGCCGGTCGAGGCCCGGCTGGCCCAGCTCCAGTCCGCCGACCTCGCGGCCGTCCTGGCCGCCCACCCGCTGCGTGAGCTCGTGAGCGTCGCGGGTCCCTACCCGCTCTTCGCCGACCGCGTCCGCGCGCTGTTCGGCAGCTGGTATGAGTTCTTCCCCCGCTCCGAGGGCGCGACGCGCGACCCCGAGAGCGGGCGCGTCACGAGCGGGACGTTCACCACCGCGACCCAGCGCCTCGACGCGGTCGCCGCGATGGGCTTCGACGTGGTCTACCTGCCGCCGATCCACCCCATCGGCGAGGTGAACCGCAAGGGACCCAACAACACGCTGACGCCCGGGCCCGACGACCCGGGCTCGCCGTGGGCCATCGGGTCGCGCCACGGCGGGCACGACGCGATCCACCCCGACCTGGGCGACTTCGAGGACTTCGATGCGTTCGTGGCCCGGGCTCGCGAGCTCGGGATGGAGGTGGCGCTCGACCTGGCGCTCCAGGCGGCGCCCGACCACCCCTGGGTCACCACCCACCCCCAGTTCTTCACCACGAGGGCCGACGGCACGATCGCCTACGCCGAGAACCCGCCCAAGAAGTACCAGGACATCTACCCGATGAACTTCGACAACGACCCCACGGGCGTGTGTCGCGAGGTGCTCCGCGTGGTGCGGCTCTGGATGTCGCACGGGGTCCGGATCTTCCGGGTCGACAACCCCCACACCAAGCCGCTGCCGTTCTGGGAGTGGCTGCTGGCCGAGGTACGACGTACCGACCCCGACGTGCTGTTCCTCGCCGAGGCGTTCACCAAGCCGCCGATGATGAAGGGGCTGGGGGCGGTGGGCTACCAGCAGTCCTACACCTACTTCACCTGGCGCACGGCCAAGTGGGAGATCGAGGACTACCTGCGTGAGGTGAGCTCGGAGACCGACCACCTCATGCGGCCCAACTTCTTCGTCAACACCCCCGACATCCTCCACGCCTACCTCCAGTACGGCGGCCCGGCGGCGTTCAAGATCCGCGCGGCCATCGCCGCCACGAGCGTCCCGAGCTGGGGCGTGTACGCCGGCTACGAGCTGTTCGAGCACGTCGCGGTGCGTCCGGGCAGCGAGGAGTACCTCGACTCGGAGAAGTACCAGGTCCGGATCCGCGACTGGGACGCCGCGCAGGCCGAGGGCCGCACCCTCGCGCCGTACCTGACCCGGCTCAACGAGGTGCGTCGCGCCCACCCGGCGCTCCAGCGGCTGCGCAACATCACGATCCACAGCAGCGACGACGAGAACGTCCTGGTCTACAGCAAGCACGCCGACGACGACCGCGTCATCGTGGTCGTCAACCTCGACCCCCACGGGAGCCGCGAGACCATGCTGCACCTCGACATGCCCGCGCTCGGGCTCGACTGGGGCGACACCTTCGACGTCCACGACGAGATCACCGGTCAGACCTGGCGCTGGGGCGAGCACAGCTTCGTCCGGCTCGACCCCTTCCACGAGCCCGCCCACGTGCTGACGGTGCGCGGATGAGCGCCGAGGAGCTGGAGATCACCGTGGCCGCCGAGGACGCCGACCTGGTGGCCCACGACACCACCCCCGACTGGTTCAAGACCGCGGTCTTCTACGAGGTGCTGGTCCGGTCCTTCCGCGACTCCAACGCCGACGGCACCGGCGACTTCCGCGGGCTCATCGAGAAGCTCGACTACCTCCAGTGGCTGGGCGTCGACTGCCTGTGGATCCCGCCGTTCTTCGCCTCGCCGCTGCGCGACGGGGGCTACGACGTCGCCGACTTCACCAACATCCTCCCCGAGTGCGGCACCGTCGAGGACTTCCACCTGCTCCTCGACGAGGCCCACCAGCGCGGCATCCGCGTGATCATCGACTTCGTCATGAACCACACCAGCGACCAGCACGCGTGGTTCCAGTCCAGCCGCAGCGACCCGACCGGCCCCTACGGCGACTTCTACGTCTGGTCCGACACCGACGAGCTCTACCAGGACGCCCGGGTCATCTTCGTCGACACCGAGCCGTCGAACTGGACCTGGGACCCCGTGCGCCAGCAGTACTTCTGGCACCGCTTCTTCTCCCACCAGCCCGACCTCAACTTCGACAACCCCGCCGTCCACGAGGCGCTGCTCGAGGCCATCTCGTTCTGGTTCGACATGGGTCTCGACGGCTTCCGGCTCGACGCCGTGCCCTACCTCTACGAGCGCGAGGGCACCAACGGCGAGAACCTGCCCGAGACCCACGAGTTCCTGCGCATGTTGCGCCGTTTCGTCGACGAGAAGTACCCCGGCAAGATCCTGCTCGCCGAGGCCAACCAGTGGCCGGCCGACGTGGTCGACTACTTCGGCGACTTCGAGTCCGGTGGCGACGAGTGCCACATGTGCTTCCACTTCCCGGTGATGCCGCGCATCTTCATGGCCGTGCGGCGCGAGTCGCGCTTCCCGATCTCGGAGATCCTCGAGCAGACGCCGGCGATCCCCCACCACTGCCAGTGGGGCATCTTCCTGCGCAACCACGACGAGCTGACCCTCGAGATGGTCACCGACGACGACCGCGACTACATGTGGAACGAGTACGCCAAGGACCCGCGGATGAAGGCCAACATCGGCATCCGCCGGCGGCTGGCCCCGCTGCTCGACAACGACATCAACCAGATCGAGCTCTTCACCGCGCTGCTGCTCTCGCTGCCCGGCTCGCCGGTGCTCTACTACGGCGACGAGATCGGCATGGGCGACAACATCTGGCTCGGCGACCGCGACGGAGTCCGCACCCCGATGCAGTGGACGCCGGACCGCAACGCCGGCTTCTCCTCCGCCACCCCCGGAAAGCTGCACCTCCCGGCGATCCAGGACCCGGTCTACGGCTACCAGAGCGTCAACGTCGAGGCCCAGCTCGAGAACTCCTCGTCCCTGCTGCAGTGGACGCGTCGGATGATCCACGCGCGCCGGCGTCACCACGCGTTCGGGCTCGGCACCTTCACCGACCTCGGCGGCACCAACCCGACCGTGCTGTCCTACGTGCGCGAGCACACCGACGAGCAAGGGCGCCAGGACACCATCGTCTGCGTCAACAACCTGTCCCGCTTCCCCCAGCCGGTCGAGCTCGACCTGCGCCGCTTCGAGGGCATGGTCCCGGTCGAGCTGCTGGGCGGGGTCCCGTTCCCCGCCGTCGGCGAGCTGCCCTACCTGCTGACGCTCGGCGGCTACGGCTTCTACTGGTTCCGGCTGACCACCCCCAGCGACGAGGAAGGTGCCGCGTGACCACCAGCGACCAGATGCCCGAGGCGCTCACGGCGTTCGTCACCACCGCCCGCTGGTTCGGCGGCAAGGGACGCGACGCCCGCGTCACCGACGTACGTCGGCTGGCCGAGCTGCCCGGCGGCCCCGACGGCCCGCGGGTGCAGGTGAACCTCGTCGAGGTCACCTACGGCACGGGCGACGACGCCGAGCGCGAGCTCTACCAGGTCCCGCTGTCGTGCTACGTCGAGCCCGAGCACCGGCTCGACCACGCCTTCGTCGGCTGGTGGGAGGACCCCGAGCTCGGGTGGGTGCACGCCTACGACGCGCTGCACGACCGGGCGGCGATGGCCAGCTGGCTGCGCGGGTTCACCGAGGCGCCCAACGGGTCGGTGGCGGGCCTGGACTTCCGACGGCTCCCGGGCCACGACCTCGACCCCGAGGCGCCGGCGACGCTCTTCTCCGGCGAGCAGTCCAACTCCTCGGTGTTCTTCGGCGACGACGCGATCCTCAAGGTCTTCCGCCGGGTGACCCCGGGCGTCAACCCCGACATCGAGATCCACGAGCTGCTCACCGCCGCCGGGTCGGGACACGTCGCGGCGCTGTACGGGTGGGTGGAGGTCTCGGCAGGCTCGACCACCGGGGAGGGTGAGCCGCTGCACCTGGCGATGCTGCAGCAGTTCCTGCGTACCGCCACCGACGGCTGGGACCTCGCGCTGGCCAGCGTCCGCAACCTCTTCGCCGACCCCGAGCTCCACGCGCACGAGTCGGGGGGCGACTTCGCCGCCGAGGCGTCCCGCCTGGGCGAGGCCCTGCGCGCGATCCACGACACCCTGCGCGAGGTCGCGCCGGTCGCGGCCGACGCCGTCACCCCGGCGGAGGTCGCGGCCGCGATGAGCGCCCGGCTCGACGAGGCGCTCGCGATCGTGCCCGAGCTCGCCGAGCACGCCGAGGCGCTGCGCCGTCTGCACGCCGCCGTCGGCGAGCTGCCCGACCTCGACGTGCAGCGCATCCACGGCGACCTGCACCTGGGCCAGACCCTCCGCACCGCGGTGGGCTGGAAGGTCGTCGACTTCGAGGGCGAGCCGGCCAAGCCGCTCGCCGAGCGCTCGCTGCCCGACTCCCGCTGGCGCGACGTCGCGGGCATGATCCGCTCGCTCGACTACGCCCCGCACGTCGTCGAGCGCAGCCACCGCGACGACCTCGAGGGCGCGAGCCAGCTCGCCGTACGCGCCGAGGAGTGGGCGCACCGCAACCAGAACCACTTCCTGGTGGCCTACGCCGGAGACGACCTCACCCCGCAGCACCGCACCCTGCTCGACGCCTACGTCGCCGACAAGGCCGTCTACGAGTGCGTGTACGAGACCCGCAACCGTCCGGCCTGGGTCGCCATCCCGTTGGCCGCCGTGGCCTCGATCGGAGCCCGAGCATGAGCCTCACCCACCCCACCGACGAGCTCGACCAGCTCATCCGCGGCGAGCACGGTCACCCCCACTCCCTGCTCGGACCCCACGTCCTCGACGGGGCGGTCTGGGTGCGGGTCTACAAGCCTCTCGCCGACGCGGTGGTGGTCGTGCACGGCGACGGCGAGACCGCGCTCGAGCACGCCCACGAGGGCGTGTGGGCGGGCCGGCTGCCGCAGACCGACGTGCCGGACTACCGCCTGCGCGTGAGCTACGGCGACCACACGCTCGAGCTCGACGACCCCTACCGGTTCCTGCCCACGCTCGGCGAGATGGACCAGCACCTGATCGGCGAGGGGCGTCACGAGCAGCTCTGGCAGGTGCTCGGCGCCCGCGTGCACCACTACGAGGCTCCCGGTGCCGGCACGATCTCCGGCACCGCGTTCGCGGTGTGGGCGCCGTCGGCGCGCGGCGTCCGGCTCAAGGGTGACTTCAACAGCTGGGACGGTCGCGAGCACCCCATGCGCCAGCTCGGCTCCTCGGGGGTGTGGGAGCTCTTCGTGCCCGGTGTCGGTGCCGGCACGGCGTACAAGTACTGGATCCATGGCGCCGACGGCACCTGGCGGGAGAAGGCCGACCCGATGGCCTCCTTCGCCGAGGTGGCACCGGCGACGTCCTCGAAGATCTTCGAGTCGACGTACGCCTGGGGCGACCAGGAGTGGATGGACGCACGGTTGTCGCGCCAGCACGTCGCCGAGCCGATGTCGGTCTACGAGATGCACCTGGCGTCGTGGAAGCGGCACCCCGGCGGCGGCTTCTGGTCCTACGACGAGATGGCCGACGACCTGGTCCCCTACCTCCAGGACCTGGGCTTCACCCACGTCGAGCTGATGCCGGTCATGCAGCACCCCTTCGGCGGCTCGTGGGGCTACCACGTGACGTCGTACTTCGCGCCGGACTCGCGCTTCGGCGACCCCGACGGCTTCCGGCGGCTGGTCGACCGCTTCCACCAGGCCGGGATCGGGGTCATCCTCGACTGGGTGCCCGGGCACTTCGCCACCGACGAGTGGGCGCTGGTCGACTTCGACGGGACGCCGCTCTACGAGGACCCCAACCCCCAGCGCGGCTGGCACGAGGAGTGGGGCTCCCACATCTTCAACTTCGGCCGCCACGAGGTGCGCAACTTCCTCTACGCCAACGCGCTCTACTGGCTCGAGGAGTTCCACGCCGACGGGCTCCGTGTCGACGGTGTCGCCTCGATGCTCTACCTCGACTACGCCCGCGACGAGGGCAAGTGGACGCCCAACAAGTACGGCGGCAACGAGAACCTCGAGGCCGTGCAGTTCCTGCAGGAGATGAACGCCACCGTCTACAAGCGGGTGCCGGGCATCGCCACCATCGCCGAGGAGTCGACGTCGTGGCCGGGGGTCACCGGGTCGACGTCCGACGGCGGGCTGGGCTTCGGCTTCAAGTGGAACATGGGGTGGATGCACGACACGCTCGGCTACCTCGAGCGCGACCCGATCTACCGCTCGCACCACCACCACGAGCTGACCTTCGCGATGACCTACCAGTGGACCGAGAACTTCGTGCTGCCGCTGAGCCACGACGAGGTCGTGCACGGCAAGGGCTCGCTGCTGCGCAAGATGCCCGGCGACCGCTGGCAGCAGCTGGCGTCGCTGCGCGCCTACTACGGCTACATGTGGGCCCACCCCGGCAAGCCGCTGCTGTTCATGGGCTGCGAGATCGGGCAGGAGTCGGAGTGGGCCGAGTCGCGCGAGCTCGACTGGTGGCTGCTCGAGCACCCCGAGCACCGCGGGCTCCAGTCGCTGGTGCGCGACCTCAACGCCCGCTACGTCGACTCCCCCGCCACGTGGGCCCTCGACGGCTCGCCCGACGGCTTCCGCTGGATCGACGCCAACGACGCCGGCCGCAGCGTCTACTCCTTCGTCCGCAAGGCGCCGGGCGAGGCCGACCTGGTCTGCGTCACGAACTTCGCCGCGGTCCCCCACGGTGAGTTCCGTCTCGGCCTGCCGAGCGCGGGCGAGTGGAGCGAGGTGCTCAACACCGACGCCGAGGTCTACGGCGGCTCGGGCGTGGGCAACCTCGGGTCGGTCACCGCGGTCGAGGCCGGGGCGCTCGACGTCGAGACTCCCGGCGGGATGCCGGCGTACGCGACGATCACGGTGCCGCCCCTGGCGACGCTGTGGTTCCGCGAGAACCCGCGCGGTTAGGTGGGCCGGGCCCACTGGGT
>CAWCGS010000008.1:0-542943 GCA_963795135.1 uncultured Actinomycetota bacterium | reverse complement strand
GACGAGGAGGGCAGATCGCGTCAGGCCTTCCGCATACGCGAGCCGCACGCGTCAAGATCGTTGTTGCGCCACGGGCGGTGCCTGGCTTCCGGGGGTCGCCCGTGGGCGCTACGGTCCGAAGCATGAGGGCCATCGTCCAAGACCGCTATGGCTCGATCGACGACCTGAGCCTGCAGGAGGTCCCAACCCCGGTGCCGGCCGAGGACGAGGTGCTCGTCCAGGTGCGAGCAGCTTCTGTGCATCCCGACGTGTGGCACGTCGTGACCGGACAGCCGGCAGTGCTGCGGCTCATGGGGTCCGGGCTACGACGACCGAAGATGCGTGTGCCAGGCACGGACGTCGCGGGGGTGGTGGTGTCCGTGGGTGGTCGCGTGACCCGATTCCGGCGGGGGGACGAGGTCTTCGGCGAGACCATCCGTGGCACCCAGTGGTGCAACGGCGGTGCCTTCGCGGAGTTCGCCACGGCGCCCGAGGCCGGACTGGCACTCATCCCCACCGCGATCGGCTTCGAGGAAGCGGCAGCGGTCCCGACCGTCGGCCTGATCGCGCTCAACAACCTGCCGCAGCGCCGAGTGCCTGTGGGTCACCGGGTCCTGGTCAACGGTGCCGCTGGAGGCGTGGGCTCCGTGGCGGTCCAGCTCGCCCAGTCCTACGGCGCGGAGGTCACCGCTGTCGACGGCCCGCACAAGCTCGACCTCCTACGCGCCCTGGGCGTGGACCGGATCATCGACTACACGCAGGAGGACTTCACCCGCGGCGATGCGCGGTGGGACCTCATCTTCGACGTGCCCGGCAACCACTCGTTCGCCGAGATTCGCCGGGTCTTGACGCCGGGCGGTCGTTACGTGCTCATCGGCCATGACGCATTCGGCGCGACCGGGCATCGTTGGCTCGGCAGCATCCCGCACATGCTGGGGCTGGTGGCCCGCTCCGTCGTGGCGCCCCAGCTGCGAGGTGGCTCGTTCGCGCCACCGGACAAGCGCTCGTCGATGGCGGTCCTGAGCCGGCTCCTGACGACCGGTCAGCTCCGCGTCGTGATTGATCGTGCATTCCCGCTCGGGGAGGCAGGCCAGGCACTGCACTACCTCGCCTCTGGGCAGGCGGTGGGCCGCGTGGTCCTGAGCGTCAGCGCCTGATGGATGGCTGATCCACAGGAGCCGCCCGCCCCAGTCCGCCGCCTGCGGGTCGCGGCTACCCGCCGCCGGTCGGCTCAAGCCATTCGTCGGGTGCGAACTCGCTGCCGAAGTCAGCGCATGCCTCGTTCTCGCAGCGCCCTTGTGTCTCGAAGGTGATGCCGGCGTTGCCTGAGGTCATCACCAGTGTGGCGTTGTCAGGTTGAAGGTGGCCACCGTGCCGGAGTGGCTGGCCACAGGTCGGACAGTGCGGGTCGATCAGCTCGCCGGGGTCACTCATCCGGTCAAGGTAGAGCCGATCGTCGGCCCTCGTCCATGGCCACGCCGGCCCGACGCGGTCGGCGACCTCCTCGTGGAGCCGCTCGGCGAGCTCGAGGGGTGGGAGGGACACGCCCCCGAGCAGATCCAGACGATCGACGCCGCGCGGCGTCAGCCGACGGTGACCTCGGTCTTGCCGCCGTCGACGGCCTCCATGCCCTCGGCGATCCGCATGGCCTCCTCGATGAGGGTCTCCACGATCTTCGACTCGGGCACGGTCTTGATCACCTCGCCCTTGACGAAGATCTGGCCCTTGCCGTTGCCGGAGGCCACGCCGAGGTCGGCCTCGCGAGCCTCGCCCGGACCGTTGACCACGCAGCCCATCACGGCCACGCGCAGCGGCACCTCGAGGCCCTCGAGCCCGGCGGTCACCTCGTCGGCCAGCTTGTAGACGTCGACCTGCGCGCGACCGCACGACGGGCAGGAGACGATCTCGAGGCGACGCGGCTTGAGGTTGAGCGACTCCAGGATCTGCAGCCCGACCTTGACCTCCTCGACCGGCGGCGCGGAGAGCGAGACCCGGATCGTGTCGCCGATGCCCTGGCCGAGCAGGTGGCCGAAGGCCACGGCCGACTTGATCGTCCCCTGGAACGCCGGGCCGGCCTCGGTCACCCCGAGGTGGAGCGGCCAGTCGCCCTCCGCCGCGAGCATCTCGTAGGCGCGGACCATGATCACGGGGTCGTTGTGCTTGACCGAGATCTTGAAGTCACGGAAGCCGTGCTCCTCGAAGAGGCCGGCCTCCCACTTGGCCGACTCGACCAGCGCCTCGGGCGTGGCCTTGCCGTACTTCTCCAGCAGTCGCTTGTCGAGCGAGCCGGCGTTGACGCCGATCCGGATCGAGGTGCCGCGGTCGGCGGCGGCCTTCGCGATCTGCTTGACCTGGTCGTCGAACTTGCGGATGTTGCCGGGGTTGACGCGTACGGCGGCACAGCCGGCGTCGATCGCGGCGTAGACGTACTTCGGCTGGAAGTGGATGTCGGCGATCACCGGGATCTGGGAGTGCTGGGCGATCTCCTCGAGCGCGTCGGCGTCGTCCTGGCTGGGACAGGCCACCCGCACGATGTCGCAGCCGGTCGCGGTCAGCTCGGCGATCTGCTGGAGCGTGGCGTTGACGTCGGAGGTCAGCGTGGTCGTCATCGACTGCACGGAGATCGGGTGGTCGCTGCCGACGCCGACCTTGCCGACCTGGATCTGGCGGGTCTGACGACGGGGGGTGAGCACCGGCGGCGGGGCCGCCGGCATGCCCAGGTTGATCTCGGTCATGCGGCCAGGCTACGGGGTGGGCCCCTCAGCTGGTCAGGCGCAGCGGTACGACGAAGTCGGCCACGATCAGCACGACGCCCATGACCAGCAGCATCGAGGCGACGACGTACGCGACCGGGAGCAGCTTGGCGGCGTCGACGTAGCCGGGGTCGGGCCGTCCGCGCAGCCGGGCCCCGAGGCGGCGCAGCCCCTCCCACGACGCGCTGGCGATGTGGCCGCCGTCGAGCGGCAGCAGCGGGACGAAGTTGAACATGCCGATGAAGAAGTTGAAGCCGGCGATCAGCATCAGCAGGAAGACGGTCTTCTCGACCACGGGGAACAGCTCGCTGGAGACCGTCTCGCCCGCGATCCGGCCGCCCCCGACGATGCTCACGGGTCCCTCGGGGTCACGCTCCTCGAGCCCGACGATGGCTCGCGCCACGCCCCAGACCTTGACCGGCAGCGTCGCGAGCGCCTGGACGGTGTCGACCGCCATGCCGCCCATCTGCTGGAGGGTGTAGATCGGGCCACCCGTGGTGGTGACGACCGACGTGGTGGGCGTGACGCCGAGGAAGCCCACCTCGCGCAGCGTCTCGTCGGTGGCCGAGGTGGGGCGCGCCTCGACGGTCGTGCTGGTGGTGCCGGTCAGCTCGCGCCCGTCGCGCTCGTAGACGATCGTGGCGTTGCCGCCGGCGTTGCCGCGGATCAGCTCGCGCAGCTGCTCCCACCCGGTGACCTCGGTGCCGTTGAAGCTGACCACCTGGTCGCCCGGCCGCAGCCCGGCCTCGAAGGCGGGGCTCGGAGGATCGGTCGCGACGCACTCGCGCTCGCCGGCCGGGTCGTAGGGGATCACGCAGCGGGACACGGAGTCGATGACCGGCGCGCCGGGGTCGACCTCGAGCGACCGGTTGCCGTAGGTCGAGTAGACGCCGAGGAAGATCACGAAGGCGATCAGGATGTTGACCGAGGGACCGCCGGCCATCACGACGATCTTCTTCCAGGGCGGCAGCTTGTAGAACAGCCGCTCGGAGTCCTCGGGCCCGACCAGCTCCCACTCGGCCGCGCGGGCATCCGAGATCAGCTGGGTGAACATGCCGGTGTTGGACTTGCGGATCCGGGTCACCTGGCGGCCGGACGCGTCCACGGTGACCTCGTCGGCCAGCTCCGCCGCTGCGGGCGGGAGCATGCCGACGATCTTGACGTAGCCGCCGAGCGGGATCGCCTTGAGGCCGTACTCGGTCTCGCCGACCTGCTTGCTCCACACGGTGGGGCCGAAGCCGATGAAGTACTGGGTGACCTTCCCGCCGAACCTCTTGGCCGGGATCATGTGGCCCAGCTCGTGGAGACCGATCGAGGCCAGGATGGCGGCGAAGAAGATCACCACGCCGAGCGTGTAGAACAACGCGCTCATGCGGGGGCTCCGATCAGGTCAGTGGCAGCGGTGCGGGCCCAGTCGTCGGCGGCGAGGACGTCGTCGACGCTGAGCGTCTCCCCCGAGCGTACGTCGTGCCGCTCGAGGACGGCTGCGATCGTCGGCACGATGTCGACGAAGGCCAGCCGGCCGGCGCGGAAGGCCTCCACGCACGCCTCGTTGGCGGCGTTGTAGACCGCGGGGGCGGTCCCCCCGCGCTCACCGGCCGAGCGGGCCAGCGAGACGGCCGGGAACGCCTCGTGGTCGAGCGGCAGGAACTCCCAGGTCTCGGGGCGCGTCCAGTCCACGGCCGGCGCGGCGTCGGGGACCCGGTCGGGCCAGGCCAGGCCGAGCGCGATCGGGATCAGCATGGTCGGCGGGCTGGCCTGCACCAGCGTCGAGCCGTCGACGAACTCCACCATCGAGTGCACGACGCTCGTGGGGTGCACCACCACCTCGATCCGGTCGAAGGGGACGCCGAAGAGCAGGTGCGCCTCGATCACCTCCAGCCCCTTGTTGACCAGGGTCGCGGAGTTGATCGTGACGACCGGGCCCATGCTCCAGGTGGGGTGGTCGAGAGCCTCCTCGACGGTGACCGCGGCCAGCTCCTCGCGGGTCCGTCCGCGGAACGGCCCGCCGCTCGCGGTCAGCACCAGGCGGCGTACCTCCGCAGCCGTGCCACCGCGCAGGCACTGGGCCAGGGCGCTGTGCTCGGAGTCGACGGGCACGATCTGGCCGGGCTCCGCGCGGTCCAGCACCAGCGGGCCGCCGATGATCAGCGACTCCTTGTTGGCCAGCGCGAGGGTGTTGCCGGCCTCGAGCGCGGCGAGCGTGGGCCGCAGCCCGACGGCTCCGGTGATGCCGTTGAGCACCACGTCGCAGGGCCGGGCCGCCGCCTCGACGGAGGCCTCCTCCCCCAGGCCGCTGACCAGGTCGGGGAAGCCGGCCGAGAACTCCGCGACCTGCTGCTCGAAGAGCTCCGGGTGACCGCCCCCGGCGGTCAGTCCCACGACCCGGAAGCGCTCGGGGTGGGCGCGCGCGAGGTCGAGCGCCTGGGTGCCGATCGACCCCGTCGACCCGAGGACCACCACGTCACGCCTGCTCGCCGGTCCAGTCACGCGTCCATTGTCGCAGCCGGTGCCTTCCCCTCGGCGCCTCCCTGCGACACCATCGGCACCCATGACCTTCGACACGATCATCCGCGGCGGGCGCTGGTTCGACGGCACGGGTGCTCCCTCCGCGGTGCGCCACCTCGGGCTGCGCGACGGACGCGTCGCGGAGGTCTCGACCACCCCGCTCGACGAGACCGGGTGCCCCCGCGTGATCGACGCGACCGACCGCTGGGTGCTGCCCGGCCTGGTCGACATCCACACCCACTACGACGTCGAGGTGCTCGCCGACCCCGAGCTCAGCGAGTCGCTGCGCCACGGCGTCACGACGATCTTCCTCGGCTCCTGCTCGCTCTCGACCGTCCACGTGGGCGGCGTCGACGCCGGCGACCTCTTCGGCCGGGTCGAGGCCATCCCCCGCGACCACGTCATCCGGGCGATCGACGAGCACGGCACCTGGTCCGACGCCCGCGAGTACGTCGAGGCGCTGGAGGCGCGCCCGCTGGGCCCCAACCTGGCCGCGTTCATCGGCCACTCCGACCTGCGCACCGCCACGATGGGCCTCGACCGGGCCACCCGCCCCGAGGTGCGGCCCACGCGCGCCGAGCAGGGCCGGATGGAGCGGCTGCTCGACGAGGCGCTCGACGCGGGCTTCCTGGGGATGTCGGCGCAGCAGCTGCTCTTCGACAAGCTGGACGGCGACGCCTGCCGCTCGCGCACCCTGCCCTCGACGTACGCGAAGGGGCGCGAGATGCGAGGGCTGCGCCGGATCCTGCGCCGTCGCGGGCGGGCGCTGCAGGCCGGCCCCGACGCCAGCCACCCGCACACGATCGTGGTCCAGGCACTCGGCTCGATCGGCTGGAGCTCGCTGGGGAAGCGACCGCTCAAGACCAGCCTGCTGTCGGCGGCCGACATCAAGGCGATCCCGTTCATCATCCACCTGATGCGCCTGCTCGCCGGGGTGGCCAACCGGCTCGGCGCCGACTTCCGCTGGCAGCACCTCCCGGTGCCGTTCGAGGTGTACGCCGACGGCATCGACCTGGTGATCTTCGAGGAGCTCGGCGCCGGCGCCGCGGCGCTGCACCTGTCGGAGACCGTCGCCCGCGACGCGCTGCTGCGCGACCCGGCGTACCGGACCCGCTTCCGCAAGGAGTACGAGAGCAAGTACGGCCCGCGGGTGTGGCACCGCGACTTCTTCGACGCCGAGATCGTGGCCTGCCCCGACGCGTCGGTCGTCGGCAAGTCCTTCGGCCAGGTCGGCGTCGAGCGGGGCACCGCGAAGGACCCCGTGCACCCCGTCGACGCCTTCCTCGACCTGGTCCTCGAGCACGGCACGGCGATCCGGTGGCGCACCACGATCTCCAACCACCGCCCCGAGGTGCTGCGCAAGATGGCGCAGAGCCCGGGCATCCAGCTCGGCTTCTCCGACGCCGGCGCCCACCTGCGCAACATGGCCTTCTACAACTTCGGGCTGCGCTTCCTGCGCCACGTGCACACCGCGGAGCAGGCCGGGCGCCCGTTCCTGAGCGCGGAGCAGGCGGTGCACCGGCTCACCGGTGAGCTGGCCGGCTGGTACGGCCTCGACGCCGGCCACCTGCGCGTCGGCGACCGCGCCGACCTGCTCGTCCTCGACCCGGCGCGGCTCGACGACTCGCTCGAGGAGTACGCCGAGGCTCCGGTCGCGCAGTACGACGGCCTGTCGCGGATGGTCAACCGCAACGACGCCACCGTCCTGCACGTCCTCGTCGCGGGGCGCGAGGTGTGGTGCGAGGGTCGCCCGACCGAGGTGCTGGGCCGCGAGCGCACCGGCACCTTCCTGCGGGTCGGCGAGCGCGCCCGCGAGGTCGCGCGCTCCGACGCAGGCGGTTTCGTGGCTCGTCGCTAGCGCTCCTCACACCTCAACCACCGATCTGCGGTGGTTGAGGTGCGAGGGCCCCCGGGCCCGAGCCACGAAACCACCACGCCGAGTCCACCGAACGGGGTTTCGTGGCTCGTCGCTAGCGCTCCTCACACCTCAACCACCGGATCTGCGGTGGTTGAGGTGCGAGGGCCCCCGGGCCCGAGCCACGAAACCACCACGCCGGCGTCCACCGAACGGGGTTTCGTGGCTCCTCGCTGCGCTCGTCGCACCTCAACCACCGACGGTGGCCCTTCCGGTGGTTGAGGTGCGAGCGCAAGCGAGCCACGAAACCAGCCCCACCAGGCACCGGTTCGAGCGATCCCTGGCCAGGGACCCTCGGGACCCGACACAGTGGACGCGTGCCCCCTCGGTCAGCAGTCGTCCCCGTCCTGTCGTTGCTCCTGGCCGCACCGGTGGTCTGGCCGGTGGCTGTCACCGCAGCACCCGCCGCTCCGGCCGCCCCCGGCGCCTGTCGCACCGGCACCGTGTCGCTGACCTTCGACGACGGGCCGTCGGCGAGCGTCACCCCGCGGCTGGTGCGGATCCTGAAGCGCGCCGACGTGCCGGCGACGTTCTTCATGGTCGGCCAGCGGGTCGCGGCGGCGCCGGCCACTGCCCGTCTGGTGGCCCGCGCGGGTCACCTGATCGCCAACCACAGCTATGCCCACACCGACATGACGACGCAGTCGTCGGCCCAGGTGGCGGCCACGCTGCGCGACACCCAGACCGCGCTGCGCCGGGCCGGGGTGGTGCCCACCCGGCTGATGCGACCGCCGTACGGCGCGATCAACGACTCGGTGCGGGCCACGGTGCGACGCAGCGGCTACACGCCGGTGCTGTGGGACATCGACTCCCGTGACTGGACCGGCCTGTCGAGCTCCACCATCGCGGCCCGCATCCTGGGGTCGCTGCGGCCGGGCCGCAGCAACGTGGTCCTCCAGCACGACGGTGTCGGCAACTCGCCGGCGTCGGTCGACGCGGTCCCGCGGGTGATCAGCGAGGCCCGTCGTCGGGGCTACTGCTTCGTGGCGCTCGACGAGCGGGGCCGACCCGGCTTCCCGACGCCCGACGTGTCGTTGGCCGTGACCACCCCGGACGTCGCCGAGGGCGAACCGGTCCGGCTGACCTTGTCCCTCGACGCGCCGACCGCCCGCACCACCTCGGTGCGGGTGCGGGCCCGGGACAGGAAGAGCGGCCGCTCGGCCGGCACGGTGACCGTCACGTTCCGCGCGGGGCGTACGACGGCCCGCGCGAGCCTGCCCACGCAGCGCGACGGCCTGGACGGGCCGGCGCGGCGCCTGGACCTGCGCCTGGAGCGGGCGCGGGGGCTGCGCGCCGACCGCGCGCCGCACCGGGTGCTGGTGCGCGACCGCGATCCGGCGCCGCGCGCCGACGGCGTCGACCGGACGGCCACCGAGCCGCAGGGCGAGCCGGTCACCGTGCCGGTGCGCTTCCGGCTCGACCGCGCCTCGTCGCGGCGGATCACGCTCGTCGTGGAGACCCGGCCCGGCACCACCGGCGCGGGCGACGTGCGGCCGCTGCGGCGCCGGGTCGTCGTACCGGCCGGAGCACGCCGCTTCGTGGTCGGGGTGACGCTGCTGCCCGACTCCGCCGACGAGGGTCCCGAGGTCGAGGAGACCTTCACGGTCGCGGTGACCTCGGGACGCTACGTACGGATCGGACGGCCCGCGACGGTCACGGTGCGCCCGGCCGTCACCCCGCCCGCGCGGGTCAGGCCGGCTCGCCCTTCGTGAGCGTGTCGTCGTCGGCGAGGTCGGCCTGCACCCGCGGGTCGTCGGCGTCGGCGAAGTAGTCGCCGGGCACGGTGACGTCGCGGCCGTTGGGCACCTTCATGGCTCGCAGCCCCACCGTGAGCAGCACCGTGACGAGGACGTTGAGCACGAAGGCGGTCATGGCGATGTAGCCCATCTCGTCCAGCCCCGGGACCGCCGCCAGCGACCCGCCGAAGTGGTCGGTCGACGCACTGGCGACGCCGTACGCCTTGACGGTGCCGTAGGTCATGCCGACCGCCCAGCCGGCCAGCAGCGCCCACCGGTGGAACCACCGGGTGTAGAGGCTGAAGACGATCGCCGGGAAGGTCTGCAGGATCCAGATCCCGCCGAGGAGCTGGAAGTTGATCGCGTTCTGCTTGTCGAGGGTCAGCACGAAGACCAGCGCGAACCCCTTGACCACCAGCGACATCAGCTTGGAGACCTTGGCCTCCTGCGCGGGGGTGGCGTCCTTCTTCAGCCACTCCTTGTAGATGTTGCGGGTGAAGGTGTTGGCCGCGGCGATCGACATGATCGCGGCGGGGACCAGCGCACCGATCGCCACGGCGGCGAAGGCGACCCCGGCGAACCAGCTCGGGAAGAAGTCCTCGAACAGCTGCGGGATGACCAGCTGGATGTTGACCTCGCCGTCGAGCCCGATCGGCTGCGTGCCGGCCGCGATGGCGACCCACCCGAGCAGCGCGAGGAGCCCCAGCACGAAGGAGTACGCCGGCAGGATGGCTGCGTTGCGGCGGATGGTGTTGCGGCTGCCGGACGAGAGGCTCGCGGTGATCGAGTGCGGGTACATGAACAGCGCCATGGCCGACCCGAGGCCGAGCGTGGCGTAGGCCCACATCTGGCCGGAGCCGGGGATGAACGAGCCGGTCGGGGCGCCGGTGGCCTCGTTGTTGGCCGCCATCTTGTCCTTGGCCGCGCCGAAGATGTCGGCCCAGCCGCCCACCTTCGAGGGCAGGTAGATGATCGCCACGATGATCACCAGGTAGATCAGGATGTCCTTGACGAAGGCGATCAGCGCGGGGGCGCGCAGCCCCGAGGAGTAGGTGTAGGCGGCGAGCAGCGCGAAGGCGATGAACAGCGGCGCGTCCTTGGCGATGATGTTGTCGCCGCCGCCGACGCCCGCGACCTCGAGCACGGCCTGGATGCCGACGAGCTGGAGCGCGATGTAGGGCATCGTCGCGACGAAGCCCGTGATGGCCACGGCCAGCGACAGCCCACGGTGGTCGTAGCGCCCGCGCACGAAGTCGGCGGTCGTGACGTAGCCGTGCCGGTGGCTCACCGACCACAGCCGCGCCATGAAGAGGAAGACGATCGGGTAGAGCATGATCGTGTAGGGCACCGCGAAGAAGCCGGCGACCGCGCCGGTCGCGTACATCGCCGCGGGCACCGCGATGAAGGTGTAGGCGGTGTAGAGGTCGCCGCCGAGCAGGAACCACGTCACCCAGGTGCCGAACTTGCGTCCGCCCAGGCCCCACTCGTCGAGGCTCTCCAGGCTCTCGGCCCGTCGGAAGCGGCTGGCCATGAAGCCCAGCACGGTGACCACCGCGAACAGCGCGATCAGCACCGCCAGCGCGACGCCGTTGACGCCGTCGGTGGCCGCCATCGGGACGACCGGCACGACCGGCACGAGCAGGGAGCTCACTGGTCGGCCTCGGGCAGGCGCTTGGTCGGGCGGGCCGAGAGCGTGAGCTTGAAGGCGGTCCAGGTCATGGCCGAGCAGAGGAACACCCAGAGGAACTGGTACCAGAAGAAGAACGGGAAGCCGAAGAGCACGGGTGTCTCGCGCGCATAGCTCGGCACCCACAGCAGCGCGACGACGGGGATGGCCAGCAGCACCGCGGCCGCGGCCATCTTGCGCTTGTCGGTCGGCGGCACTTCGGGCGCAGCACTGGACGGTGAATCGTTCCCGAGACTCATGGGCGGCACGCTACAACTATTCGGGGGCCGGCGGCAGAGACACCCTCGTCGCCGTCGGGTCGCGCGGCTGCGTCAGCGCAGCCCGTTGGCGGCGGTGTCCGCCGGCCGGGCCGTGGTGTCGAGCCACGCCGCGAAGAACGGCCCGAGGTCCTCGCCGCTGACCGCGGACGCCAGGGCCCGGAAGGCGGCGTCCGAGCCGGTGCCGTGGCGACGGCTGCCGGTCCAGGTGCGCAGGATCCGCCAGAAGTCGCGTTCGCCGACGCGGTGGCGCAGCGCCTGCAGCGTCATCGCCCCCCGGCGGTAGACCGCCCCGTCGAAGATCCGGCTCGGGCCCGGGTCGGAGATCCGCAGCCGCCAGAGGTCGTCGCCCCGCGGGTGGGCGTCGTAGCTCTCGCGCAGCCAGGTCGCCCCGGCCGGGCCGCCGTGGGTCTCGTCCCAGCGGACCTCCAGGAAGGTCGCGAACCCCTCGTTGAGCCAGATGTCGCGCCACCGCTGGAGCGACACCGAGTCGCCGAACCACTGGTGCGACATCTCGTGCACCACCAGCGACACGTCGCCGGGCGAGGTCTCGAAGTACGTCGGCCGGGTCTGGTTCTCCAGGGCGAAGGCCACCGGCAGCGCGGTGACCACCCCGCCCGTGGTCGAGAACGGGTAGGGGCCGACCTGCCGCTCGAGCCACGCGGTGATCCGCGGCGTACGCCGCATCAGGCGCATCAGCCCGGCCCGCTGCCGGGGGCTGATCTGCCGCGAGACCGCGACGTACCAGGGGCGGCCGTGGCTGCGGCCCTGGGCCACGTCGAAGAAGCCCGCCGCGAAGAACGCCAGGTAGGGCGCCATCGGCTCGCGGGCCCGCCAGTGGGTCGTGGCCAGCCGCCCGTGCTCGCGCCGGCTGACCAGCCGGCCGTTGGCGATGACCCGGCGGTCGGCCGGGACCGTGATGTGCAGGTCGATGGAGGCCTTGTCGAGCGGGTGGTCGTTGGCCGGGAACCACCAGGGCGCCATGTGCGGCTCGTTCATCGTGACGACCTCGAAGGCGTCCGCCAGCCAGTTGCGCTCCCCGAGGTACGACGCCCGCGCCGGCCGGCCGGCGTACACGACCGTGACCTTCATCGTGGACCCCGCGGCGACCGGACGGCGCGGGACGATGCGCAGCTCGTGCCGGGTCGGCTTGCTGAAGCGGGCCGCAGCACCGTCGACCCGGACCGAGCGGACCGGCAGCAGCAGGTCGAGCCCGAAGGAGCGCAGCGGCTGGGTCGCCCGGACCCGCAACCGGGTGAAGCCGCTCAACCGACCGCGGTCGAAGTTGTAGCGGTCGTGGACGTCGTAGTGCAGCACGTCGATCCCGCCGCTGCCGTCGGCCGGGAAGTAGGGGTCGCCGATGCCGTCGGCACCCTGCCGGCCCACGACTGCCGGGGTCTCCGTGCCCGGGGCGGCCCCGCTCGTCGACGGCGTCGCGCCCAGCGCGAGCACCGCGCTCAGGCAGCCCACCAGGGCCGTCGTACGGGACCGGGACCACGAACGCCGCGACGACGGCACAGCTTGCACCGCAGCAACCTAGCCCACGAGGCTGGGGGGCATGGACCTCTGGTACGCGGCGTACGGCAGCAACATGTCCGCCGAGCGGCTGCACTGCTACCTCGCCGGCGGGCGGCCGCCCGGCGCGACCCGGACCTACCCCGGGGCCCGCGACCGCAGCCTGCCGCGCGAGCAGCGCCCGGTGGAGCTCGAGGGGACGGTGTACTTCGCCTGGGAGTCGCCGACCTGGGGCGGTGGGGTGGCGTTCTACGACCCGGCGGCGCCCGGGCGCTCGGTGGGCACGGCCTACCGGATGAGCCTGGGCCAGTTCTCCGACCTCGCGCACCAGGAGATGCACCGCGAGCCCGGCCACGACCTGGTCCTCGACGGCCTGTTCGACACCGGCGCGCACCTCCTCGGACCGGGGCGCTACGAGTCGCTGCACGTGGTGGCGCGGCTCGACGGCCTGCCGGTGGTGACCTTCACGGCCTCCGCGGCGCTGGCGGAGGTCGAGCTCCGGGCCCCTGCGGCGCCGTACCTCGCGACGATGGCGCGGGGGCTGGTGGAGACGCACGGCTGGGACGTCGAGACGGTCGTGGCCTACCTGCTCGCCCGGCCCGGCATGGACGGCACGTGGGACGCCGACGGCGTCCGCGACCTCGCCGCCTGACGGGACCCGTAATTCGGTTGCGACGGCGCCGTCCTTCCTCCACGCTGAGGACGGAGTCGGGACCGGCCCGGGCTCGAGAGCGACGTGAGGAGCGTGAGATGACCACGACTGTCAGCGGCCTGCCCGCGCCCCTCTCCGCCACGAGCCTCTGGAGCACCACCACCGATGTCCTCACCCCTGCACTCCTCGTCGACCCCTGACGAGATCGATCCCCGCTTCGTCTTCGACTTCACCGCCTACGACGACCTCGCCGACGGCCAACGCTGGTCGACCTGGTCCTCGGTGGAGCCCCTCTGCCGTGGCCCCGAGCCGCGCCCCGACTGGGTGGTGACCTCGCGGGGCGCGGTCGACACCGACCTCGGCATCCTCAAGACCGGCAAGGAGGCCGAGGTCTTCCTGCTCGAGCGGGCCGACCCGCTCGACCCCGCCGGTGGGGTGGTGATGGCGGCCAAGCGCTACCGCTCCACCGAGCACCGGACCTTCCACCGCTCGGCCGCCTACACCGAGGGACGCAGCGTCAAGCGCTCCCGCGACGAGCGCGCCCTCAAGCGCAAGAGCACCTGGGGCAAGGTCGTGGCCGCCGGCGAGTGGGCGGTCTCGGAGTGGTCCGCTCTCCAGCGCTGCTGGGAGCTCGGGCTGCCGGTCCCCTACCCCGTGCAGGTCGACGGCACCGAGATCCTGATGGAGTGGGTCCAGCACGACGGCGAGACCGCCCCGCGGCTCTCGCAGACCCGCCCCGAGCCCGCGCTGCTGGCCTCCTACTTCGAGCAGCTGCGCGCGGCGATGACCACCATGACGCGGGCCGGCTTCGCCCACGGCGACCTCTCGGCGTACAACGTGCTGGCTGCTGGGGACCGCCTGGTGATCATCGACCTGCCCCAGGTGGTCGACCTGGCCGGCAACGCCGCGGGCCTGGACTTCCTGATGCGCGACTGCACCAACGTGTGTGCGTGGTTCCGGGCCAAGGGGCTCGACACCGCCGACGAGCACCAGCTCTTCGGCGAGCTCGTGGCGCAGGCCTTCTGACCCGGGCGGGCGCCGGTCCCGGATCCACGGCTAGGTTCGCCGGGTGAAGCGCACCCGTGGCCGGATCGTCGACGTCGAGACCCTCGACGAGCTCGACCGTCGGTTGGCCGCCGGGGCGAGCTCGCTGCAGGGCTGGCGGCTGCGGCGGCTCGACCTCACCGGCCACGCGGAGGCGCTGGGTCGGTGCCGGCTGCGCGGGGCGACGTTCCTGGGGTGCACGTTCGCCCCCGGTGACGCGGAGCGGGTCGAGGCCCATGGCGGCCTGGTCCTGCCCGAGCTGACGCGGGCGCCGGTGGAGGTCTACCGCTCGGAGCTCTACAGCCCCGACGAGCTGTACGACGACCCCGACTACCGCCGCTCGCTGGACGCCCGCGCCTACGCCTGGTCGCAGCGGCCGCCGTCCTCGGAGGACGCGCTCGCCGAGACGCTGCACGACCACGCGATCGACACCGCACTGGCCGCCTGGACCCGCCCGCGGCGCCTGGTCGGGGTCATGGGCGGGCACGCCGCGGAGCGCGGCCACCCGGCGTACGCCGACGCGGCGCGGCTCGGGCGCGACCTGGCGCAGCACGCGGTGGTCGCCACCGGCGGCGGGCCAGGGGCGATGGAGGCGGCCAACCTCGGCGCGAGCCTGGCCGCGCGACCGGACGACGACCTCGCCGCCGCGCTCGAGATGCTCGCGGTGGTGCCGTCGTTCCGGCCGTCGGTGGGCGACTGGGCGGCCGCCGCGCGCAGGGTGCGCGAGCGCTTCCCGGAGCCGACCGAGTCGTTGGGCATCCCGACCTGGCACTACGGCCACGAGCCGCCCAACGTCTTCGCCACCGCGATCGCGAAGTACTTCGGCAACCCCACCCGTGAGGCGATCCTGCTGGAGGTCTGCGACCGCGGCATCGTCTTCCTGCCCGGTGCCGGCGGCACGGTGCAGGAGATCTTCCAGGACGCCTGCGAGAACTACTACGCCGACGAGACCGCCGTGGCGCCGATGGTGCTGGTCGGCGAGGAGTACTGGACCCACACCCTTCCGGCCTGGCCGCTGCTGCGCAGCCTCGCGCGGGGACGCGCGATGGAGCAGCACGTGCACCTGGTCGACTCGGTCGAGGAGGCCGCCTCGGTGGTCGCGGCCGGTCGCGCCTGAGCCGTCAGCCGGCCAGCCGGGGCCGGGTGTCCTCGGCGTCGATCACGTCGCGGTAGTGGCCGAGCAGCCGGTCATTGACCGCGGCCCACGACCGGTCATGCACGCTGCGGCGGGCGGCGAGACCCATCCGCCTACGCGCGAGCGGGTCGCCGGCGAGCCGGTCGACGTACGTCGCGAGGTCGGCCGCGTCACCGGGAGAGTAGAGGTGGCCCGCGACCCCGTCGTCGACGACGTCGATCGGCCCCCCGGCCCGCGGCGCCACGACCGGGACGCCGGAGGCGAGCGCCTCCTGGGCCGACTGGCAGTAGGTCTCGTGCCGGCCGGTGTGCACGAAGACGTCGAGCGAGGCGTAGGCCCGCCCGAGCTCCTCACCCTCCAGCACGCCCAGGAAGCGGGCCCCGGGGAGCAGGGTGCGTAACCGCTGCTCCTCGGGGCCGCCGCCGACGACCACGAGCCGCAGCCGCGGGTCGTCGTTCAGGACGGCGAGGAGGTCGAGCTCCTTCTCCGGCGCCAGCCGCCCGACGTACCCCACGAGCAGGCGGCCGTCGGGGGCCAGCTCGCGGCGCTGTGCCGGGTCCCGCCGCACCGGGTGGAAGGCCTGGAGGTCCACGCCCCGCGGCCACAGGGCCGTCCCGTGGACTCCCAGCTCCTCGAGCTGCCGCAGGCTCGCGCGTGACGGGGCCAGCGTGCGGTCCACCCGCGTGTGGACGGCCCGGGTCAGCGCCGCCATGGCTTGGGCACCGCCCGGCACCTCGTAGCGCTCGGCGAACCCCACCAGGTCGGTCTGGTAGATCGCCACCGTGGGGACGCCGAGCTCACTGGCCGCCCGCGCCGCCTGGTAACCCAGGGTCGCCGGCGAGGCGAGGTGGACAACGTCGGGGCGGAAGCGCAGCATCACCGCGCGCAGCCGCCGTCGGGTCTCCAGACCGATCCGGAAGTCGCGGTAGAACGGCAGCGACGCGCCGCGCGCCCGGGTCACCGGGAAGCCGGCGTACGTCGACGGGCCGGTGGGGGCGACCAGCTCGGCCTCGTAGCCCTGAGCGGCGAGGTGCTCCAGCACCCGGCGCACCGAGCCGGTGACGCCGTTGACCTGGGGCAGGAACGACTCGGCGACGACCAGTACGCGCAGGCGCCGGTCGGTGGTGTGGTCGGTGGTCCGGGGGGTGGTCTGGGGGGTGGTCTGGGGGGTGGGGAGCGAGAGGATCTCGGCCATGTCCCGGACGCTAGGGGCGCTCCGGCAACACCGGCCGAGTCGGGTGTGACCGGGCGGTGAACGTCGGCGTACCGATGGGTCGCGGCCCGGGTCCGTCGGCCGCGATGGGGTGGGGTGGAGCGGGTCGGGTGCCTGGAGGGGGTGTGGGCCGGGCTGAGGCACGCGACCCCTCCCCTGGCCCAGTCGCCCGAGAGCGCCTGGACGGGAGCGGGCTACTCGACAGCGGCCAGCTGGCCGCACGCCCCGTCGATGTCGCTGCCGCGGGTGTCGCGGACCGTGGTGGGGATGCCCTTGAGCTCGAGGCGGCGGACGAACTCGCGCTCGTCGGCCGGGTCGGAGGCGGTCCACTTCGAGCCCGGCGTCGGGTTGAGCGGGATCAGGTTGACGTGCACCCAGCCCCAGTCGCCGTAGCTGCGCAGCACCTCGGCGAGCAGGTCGGCGCGCCAGGCCTGGTCGTTGATGCCGCGCATCATGGCGTACTCGATGGAGACCCGGCGGCCGGTGACCCGGGCGTAGTCCCAGGCCGCCTCGACCGTCTCGGCCACCGAGGAGCGGGTGTTGATCGGCACCAGCTCGTTGCGCAGCTCGTCGTCGGGCGCGTGCAGGCTCAGCGCCAGCGTGACCGGGATGCCCTCCTCGGTGAGCTGGCGGATCCGGGGCACCAGGCCGACCGTCGAGACGGTGATGCCGCGCGCGGACATGCCGAGCCCGTCGGGGTTCGGCTCGGTGAGCCGGCGGACCGCACCGATCACGGCCTTGTAGTTGGCCAGCGGCTCACCCATGCCCATGAAGACCACGTTGGAGACGCGGCCGGGTCCGCCCGGCACCTCGCCCCGGGTCATGCTGCGAGCACCGGCGACGACCTGCTCGACGATCTCGGCGGTGGACATGTTGCGCTGGAGGCCGCCCTGGCCGGTGGCGCAGAACGGGCAGGCCATGCCGCAGCCGGCCTGGCTGGAGACGCAGATGGTCGCCCGGTCGGGGTAGCGCATCAGCACCGACTCGACCAGGGCGCCGTCGAAGAGCCGCCACAGCGTCTTGCGGGTGGTGCCCTTGTCGGCCTCGAGCGTGCGCAGCGGCGTCATCAGCGTCGGCAGCAGCGCGGCCACCAGGTCGGCGCGCTGGCCGGCGGGCAGGTCGGTCATCTGCTCGGGGTCGTCGACCAGCCGCGAGAAGTAGTGGGTCGAGAGCTGCTTGGCGCGGAAGCCCGGCAGTCCCTGCTCCTCGAGCAGGGTCTTGCGCTCGGGCGCCGTGAGGTCGGCGAGGTGCCGCGGCGGCTTCTTGCGTCCGCGCGGCTCGTCGAAGACCAGCGGCAGCGCGATCGCGCCCGCGGGTGGGGTGGGGGTCTCGGACATCCCTGCAGTCTCCCACCCGCCGTGGCACAGGGGCGAACCCGCGGCCGGGGTCAGCTCAGCGGCACCACGTCGGGCGCACCGAGCCGGGCGGCGTCTGCGGTCTCGTCGTCGGGCATCTGCTGGCTCTCGCGCTCCGCGGCGACGCGCGCCCGGTAGTGCTCGATCTCCAGCGCCACCTGCTCCTCGCTCCAGCCGAGCACGCCGGCGACCAGCGCCGCGGCCTCCTCCACCGCCTGCAGCCCGCGGTCGAAGGTCTCGATCGAGATCCGGGTACGTCGGGTCAGCACGTCGTCGAGATGGCGGGCGCCCTCGTGGCTCGCGGCGTAGACGATCTCGACGCGCAGGTAGTCCGCGGTCCCGGCGAGCGGCTGCCCGAGCGAGGGGTCCTCGGCCACGAGGTCCAGCAGCTCGTGGACGAGCGACCCGTAGCGCTGGAGCAGGTGCTCGATCCAGACGTCGTGCAGCCCGGAGGCGTCGGCCAGCCGGTGCCGCGCGTTCCAGAGCGCCTGGAAGCCCTCGGCCCCGAGCAACGGGATGTCCTGGGTCACCGACTCCGGCACCCGGAGGTCGTCGTGCTTCACCATGCCGTAGACGGCCTCGTCGACGACGTCCTTGGCCATCACCCGGTACGTCGTGTACTTGCCGCCGGCGATCACCACCAGGCCCGGCGCGGGGTGACCGACCGCGTGCTCGCGGGAGAGCTTGGAGGTCGCCTCCGACTCCCCCTCCAGCAGCGGGCGGAGGCCGGCGTAGACGCCCTCGACGTCGTCGCGGGTGAGCGGCTGCTCGAGCACCGCGTTGACGTGGTCGAGGAGGTAGTCGATGTCGGCCTCGCTGGCCGCGGGGTGCGCCTTGTCGAGCTCCCAGTCGGTGTCGGTGGTGCCGATGATCCAGTGCCGACCCCACGGGATGACGAACAGCACGGACTTCTCGGTGCGCAGGATCAGCCCCACCTCGGAGCGGATCCGGTCCTTCGGCACCACCAGGTGCACGCCCTTGCTGGCGCGCACCCGGAACTCCCCGCGCTGACCGCCGAGCGACTGCGTCTCGTCGGTCCACACGCCGGTGGCGTTGACGACCTGGCGGGCCCGGATCGTCACCATCGTGTCGTTCTCGAGGTCGTGGACCTTCGCGCCCGTGACCCGCTCGCCCTCGCGGAGCAGCTCGACCACGCGGGCGCGGTTGGCGACGTGGGCGCCGTAGGCCGCGGCGGTCCGGGCCAGGAACATCGTGTGCCGCGCGTCGTCGACCTGGGCGTCGTAGTAGTGCAGCGCCCCGATCAGCGCGTCCTTGCGCAGCGACGGAGCCAGCTTGCGGGCCCCCCGCCGGGTGAGGTGCTTGTGCAGCGGCACCCCGGCCCGGCCGGAGACCCGCGACATCGCGTCGTACAGCGCCACCCCGGCGCCGGCGTAGACGCGCTCCCACCCGCGGTGCTGCAGCGGGTAGAGGAACGCCACCGGTCGCACGAGGTGGGGGGCGAGGTGCTGGATCAGCAGGCCCCGCTCCTTCAGGGCCTCGGCGACGAGGCCGAAGTCGAGCATCTCGAGGTAGCGCAGACCGCCGTGGATCAGCTTGCTGGAGCGGCTGGAGGTCCCGGAGGCGAAGTCGCGGGCCTCCACCAGACCGACCTTCAGGCCGCGGGTGGCGGCGTCGAGCGCCGCCCCGGACCCGACGACTCCGCCGCCGATGACCAGGATGTCGAGCTCCTCGGCCTCCATCTCGCGCAGCGAACGGTCACGGGACTCGGGCGACAGGGGAACGGAGCGCATCGGGACACCTCTCGGGGTACGTCGGGGGCAGGGCGACCGCCGACCTCGGTCGACGTCCACCCGGTCCAACGTACGTTCCGCTGCCTTCTCCCACGGCGCGGGTCCGCTGGAGCGTTGCTCGTCACCGGACGCGGCCCCCGTCGCACGGGTTGCGAGCCCTGCTGACTCGGCGCCCCCGCGCACACCCCTAGTTGCTCTTGATCAGCAGCGTCAGGACGGCGGCCGCGACACCGGCGACCACGAGGGCGGTGAGCACCATCCCGAGCAGCATGTAGCGCCCGAAGCGTCGGGTGCGGGGTGCGGCGATCAGACCGGCCGGGACGGCCAGGACGAGCAGCACGAACGGAAAGAGGCCCTCGGCACGCTCGGTGCTGAACATCGCCGCCAGGATCGCGGCGAAGCCGCCCGGCACGATGATCACGGTGAGCAGACCGGTGTAGAAGCCGGTGATCGCGGCGAACGTCGGGTGGTCGCGGTGCCACCAGCTCGGCTCGCCGGCGGGATCCGCAGGCGGCGAGGCGTCGGCCGCGCTGCCCTCCTGGGTGCTCATCAGGTCGATCGTAGGCCCGGCGCGACCTCGATCACGTCCGGCATGCCGAGGAGGGCCCATCGGTCGAGGTCGGGCGGTCGACCGCTCAGCTCGGCCACCACCACGGTCCAGGCGGTGCCGTGGCCCACCAGCACCACGTCCTGGTCGCCGTGGGCGGAGAGGATCCCGGTGACGGCCCGGCCGACCCGCGCACGACAGCGGTCGAGCGGCTCCCACCCCGGATGGGCTGCCCGGTCGGGCTCCGCGAACGCCCGGCGGACCACCGCCGGGAAGTCGTCGTGCCAGTCCGTGCTCGCACGCACGTGCTCCCGCAGGTCCGGCACGACGCCCACCACCCGGTCGGTCAGCAGCTGCGCGGTGGCGGTGGCCTTGGGCTCCGGCGAGGAGTACCACGCGTCGGTCGGAGGGATCCGTCCCGACTCGCGCAGCGCCCAGACGTCGTCGTACCCCGCGGGGTCCAGCTCCCACTCGTGGGGTGGTACGTCGGGTCGCACGAGCGGGCGCCCGTGGCGGACCAGGTACAGGCTCATCGAGCGGGGGACGCTCTAGAAGACCAGGTAGTGCAGGAGCAGCCAGATCGGGGCGATCGTGGCCAGCAGCGAGTCGAGCCGGTCCATCAGACCGCCGTGGCCCGGGATCACCTGGCTCATGTCCTTGATGCCGAGGTCGCGCTTCATCACCGACTCGCAGAGGTCGCCGAGCGTGGCCATCACGACGGCGATCAGGCCGAGGGCGACCCCGACCCACCAGTCGCCCTCGAGCAGGTAGACCACGAGCGCCAGGCCGGCGCCGACGGTGAAGACCAGCGAGCCGGCGAAGCCCTCCCACGACTTCTTGGGCGAGATGACCGGCGCCATGGGGTGCTTGCCGAAGAGCACGCCGGCGATGTAGCCGCCGATGTCCGAGGCGATGGTGACCAGGACGAAGGTGAGGATGCCGGCGACGCCGTCGTCGTCGAGGCCGCCCCCGGAGAGGCCGCCCTCGGAGAGCAGCAGCGCCACGAACGACCCGAGGAACGGGACGTAGACGAGGGTGAAGACCGAGGCCGTCGCGGTCTTGACGTAGCCGTCGATGCCGCGGCGCAGCAGCCACAGCATCACGACCAGGGCCGTGACCGCGGTGGCGGTGACAAGTGCCTCGGCGCCCCACAGGTAGGCCACGACGACCATGACGGAGCCGCCGAGGTAGAGCGGCTGCTCGGGGAGGTCGATGTCCTTGGCCAGCAGGCCCTGGCGCAGCTCCCACAGCGCCACGACCACGGCGACCACCACGATCACCATGAACGCGGGCTTCCAGAAGTACAGGGAGCCGCCGATCGCGGCGAGCAGCAGGACGCCGGAGGTGATCGCGGCCTTGAGGTCGCGGCCGGCCCGGCCGTGGTCGGTCGGGGGGGCGACCGGGTCGGGGGCGCCGCCGACGGAGGCGGGGTCTGAGGGGAGGTTGCTCATCGAGGGAGGTCCGGGGTGCCGAGGCTCAGACCTCGAGCAGCTCGGACTCCTTGCTCTTGAGCATGTCGTCGATGGCGTCGGTGTGCTTCTTGGTCACGGTGTCGAGCTTCTTCTCCGCGCCGGTGACGTCGTCCTTGCCGACCTCGCCGTCCTTCTCGAGCTTCTCGAGGTTCTGCTTGGCGGTGCGGCGCAGGTTGCGCACGGCGACCCGGCCGTCCTCGGCCTTGGCCTTGGCGACCTTGATGTACTCCTTGCGCCGCTCCTCGGTGAGCTCGGGGAAGACGCACCGCAGGATCTTGCCGTCGTTGGACGGGTTGACGCCCAGGTCGGAGTCACGGATGGCCCGCTCGACGGCGCCCATGGCGCCGATGTCGTAGGGCGCGATCATGATGACGCGGGCCTCGGGCGAGGTGAAGGACGCCAGCTGCTGCAGCGGCGTGGGGCTGCCGTAGTAGTCGACCAGGATCTTGCTGAACATGCTGGGCGCGGCGCGGCCGGCGCGGATCGCGGCGAAGTCCTCACGGGTCGACTCGACCGACTTGTCCATCTTGGCGTCGGCCTCGCGGAGGATGTCGTTGATCACGGGTGCTTCCTACTTCCGTCGTGGTGGGAGGTCAGCTCGCGCTGACCAGCGTGCCGATCTTCTCACCCTGCACCGCCCGCAGGATGTTGCCCTCGGGCTCCATCCCGAAGACGATCATCGGCATCTTGTTCTCCATGCACAGCGCGAACGCCGTGGCGTCGGCCACGCGGAGGCCCTGCTGGAGGGCGTCGGAGAACGTCAGGTCGTCGAGCTTGGTGGCCGTGGGGTCGAGGTGGGGGTCGGCGGTGTAGACCCCGTCGACGCCGTTCTTGCCCATCAGCACGACCTCGCACTTGGTCTCGAGCGCGCGCTGGGCGGCGACGGTGTCGGTCGAGAAGAACGGCATGCCCATGCCGGCGCCGAAGATCACCACGCGCCCCTTCTCCATGTGGCGGATGGCGCGGCGCGGCACGTAGGGCTCCGCCACCTGACCCATGGTGATCGCGGTCTGCACGCGCGTCTCGACGCCGAGCTTCTCGAGGAAGTCCTGGAGGGCCAGGCAGTTCATCACGATGCCCAGCATGCCCATGTAGTCGGCGCGCACCCGGTCGATGCCGCGCTGCTGGAGCTCGGCGCCGCGGAAGAAGTTGCCGCCCCCGGTCACCACGGCGATCTGGACGCCGGCGCGGGCCACGGAGGCGATCTCACCGGCGATCTTCTGGACCACGTCGGGGTCGACACCCACCTGGCCGCCGCCGAACATCTCGCCGGAGAGCTTGAGCAGGACGCGCTGGTAGCCGGTCAATCGAGTCTCCCGAAAGTCGCTGGTGGGGGCGGAGGTACGTCGAAGGCCGGTCCGATGAGCGCTGCATGTCTCATCGAACCGGCCTCCTCGTGACGTCTGGGTGTGAACCTAGTGGATCAGGCCCCGACCTCGAAACGAGCGAACCGCTTGAGCGTGGTGCCGGCCTCGTCGAGGACCGTCTTCACGCTCTTCTTGTTCTCGGTGACCGACGGCTGCTCCAGCAGGACGACGTCCTTGAAGAAGCCGTTGAGGCGACCCTCGGTGATCTTGGCGATCGCCTGCTCGGGCTTGCCCTCCTCGCGCGAGGTCGCCTCGGCGATCTCGCGCTCCTTCGCGACGACGTCCGAGGGGACCTCGTCGCGGGTGAGGTACTGCGGGCGCATGGCGGCCACCTGCATGGCGGCACCCTTGGCGGCCGACTCGTCGCCGTCGTACTCGACGAGGACACCCACGGCCGGCGGCAGGTCGGCCGCACGACGGTGGAGGTAGACCGCGACCGGGCCGTCGAAGTAGACGACGCGGCCGAGCTCGATCTTCTCACCGATGGTGATCGCGAGGTCCTCGACGACCTCCCCGACGGTCTTGCCCTCGAGCGGCACGGCCTTCAGGGTCTCGACGTCGCCCGCCCGGGCGCCCTCGGCGGCCTCGGCGATCTTCTGGGCGACCGCGATGAAGTCGCTGTTCTTGGCGACGAAGTCGGTCTCGCACTTGATCTCGACCAGTGCGCCACCGGAGGTGACGACCAGGCCGGCCGAGGCCTCGCGCTCAGCACCGCGCTTCGCGGCCTTGGCCGCACCCTTCACGCGGAGCAGCTCGACGGCCTTGTCGAAGTCGCCGTCGGTCTCCTCGAGCGCCTTCTTGCAGTCCATCATCCCGGCAGCGGTCTGCTCCCGGAGCTTCTTGACGTCGGCAGCGGAGAATGCCATCTGTTGGTTCCCTCGAATCTGTGTGGCGCGACTGGGTGGTGGATCAGGCCTGCGTGGCGTCCTCGGTCGCCGGGGCCTCGGTGGCCTCGGCGGCGGGTGCGTCGGCGGCCGGAGCCTCGGTGGCCGGAGCCTCGGCGGCCGGAGCCTCGGTGGCCTCGGCAGCAGGTGCCTCGGTCGTCTCGGCGGCCGGGGCCTCCGTGGCCGCCGCGGCGGCCTCGGTCGACTCGGTCGACTCCGAGGAGGCGCCGGTGGCTTCGGAGGCGGGGGTCTCGGTGGCGGTGTCGCCACCGGTCGCCGCGACGGCAGCCTTGTCGGCGTCGCCACCCAGCAGCTCACGCTCCCACTCGGCCAGCGGCTCCTCGGCGCCCGGGGTGGCGCTCTGGCCCTCGCCGGTCTTGACGCCCGAGCGCGAGATCAGGCCCTCGGCGACGGCGTCGGCGATCACGCGGGTCAGCAGGCCGACGGCACGGATCGCGTCGTCGTTGCCCGGGATCGGGAAGTCGACCAGGTCGGGGTCGCAGTTGGAGTCCAGGATGCCGATGATGGGGATCCGCAGCTTGCGGGCCTCCTCGACGGCCAGGTGCTCCTTGTTGGTGTCGACGATCCACACCGCGGACGGCGGGCGGCTCATCTCGCGGATGCCGCCGAGCGACTTGTTGAGCTTGTCGCGCTCGCGACGCATCTGGAGCAGCTCCTTCTTCGTGCGGCTGCTGCCGGCCACGTCGTCGAAGTCGATCTCGTCGAGCTCCTTGAGGCGGTTGATCCGCTGGTGCACGGTCTGGAAGTTGGTGAGCATGCCCCCGAGCCAGCGCTGGTTGACGTAGGGCATGCCGACGCGGGTCGCCTGCTCGGCGATCGCCTCCTGCGCCTGCTTCTTGGTGCCGACGAACATCACGGTGCCGCCCTTGGCGACGGTCTCCTTGATGAAGGCGTACGAGCGGTCGATGTAGGCCAGCGACTGCTGCAGGTCGATGATGTAGATGCCGTTGCGCTCGGTCATGATGAAGCGCTTCATCTTGGGGTTCCAGCGACGGGTCTGGTGCCCGAAGTGGACGCCGCTCTCGAGGAGCTGGCGCATGGTCACAACTGCCATGGTGGATCTCTTCCCTGTGGTGGAGGCAGGCCCCGCCTGTGCCCCCTTGGAAGCCGTGAGGCCAGGGCGCACCGGGGCATGGCTCCGGTCGTGTTCAGTTCCCACAGCCGACGGGTGCCGACTGTCCTGACGCCTGCGCGCGACCCCACCGACGTGGCCTGTGCGGGCCGGTCGGACCGAGGATCGTCGCCCACGGGTGATCGAGGCCGGAAAGCTGCCTCGTCGCGGTCTGCGGACGTGCGAATTTCACTCCGAGGAGTGATGGCGGCCATCGTAGTCGAGCCGGGAGCCGGCCCGCGAATCGGACAGCGGCCCACCGACCTGCGCGAACGGCCCGATCAGCGTCCACAGGCACCCCCGGCGACCCGGTTGTCCCCAGGCGCTGACGCCGAGGGGTGCGCCGTCCGGTCCCCGACGCCACGATCGTCCCCATGTCCACCGCCCACCGGATCCTCCTCCCGCCCCTCGTCACCGCCGTCCTGGGCGTGCTGCTCACGCTGGCGCCGGCGGGCTCGGCCGTGACGCCCGAGGAGCCCGGGGTCGATCCGGTGGGCGTCTGGCCGCTGCGCCCCGAGCCGACGGTGGTCCGGGGCTTCGACCCGCCCGACTCCCCGTTCGGCGCCGGCCACCGCGGCGTGGACCTCGCCGGTCGCCCCGGTCAGCAGGTGCGCACCGCGCTTCCCGGCACCGTGGTCTTCGCGGGGTCGATCGCCGGCCGAGGCGTGGTCGTCGTCAGCCACGGCGCCACGCGCACGACCTACGAGCCCGTGGTCGCCGCGGTGACGCTCGGCGAGCCGGTGGCGCGCGGCGACCCGATCGGCACCCTGGAGACGGGCGGGTCGCACTGCTTCCCCGCGGCCTGCCTGCACTGGGGCTGGATCGCGGGCGAGACCTACCTCGACCCGCTCCGGCTGGTCGGCGTGCGCCCGGTGCGCCTCCTGCCGCTGTGGCGCGAGGAGCCGGTCCCGCTCATGCCCGCGGGTGCGCCTGGCGGTAGGCCCGTCGCAGCCGGTCGGTGGTGACGTGGGTGTAGAGCTGCGTCGTGGCGAGCGAGGCGTGGCCGAGCAGCTCCTGGACCGACCGCAGGTCCGCCCCGCCCTCGAGGAGGTGCGTGGCAGCGGTGTGCCGCAGCCCGTGCGGGCCGATGTCGGGCGCGCCCGGCACCTCGGCCATCCGCCGGTGCACCAGCGTGCGCACCGCCCGCTGGTCGATCCGGCGTCCCCGGGCCCCCAGGAAGAGCGCCGGCCCCGCCCCCTCGGCGCGCAGCGCGGGCCGCCCGGTCCGCAGCCACCGGTCGAGCGCCGCAGCCGCGGGGTGGCCGAAGGGCACGGTGCGCTCCTTGCGGCCCTTGCCGAGCACGCGTACGACGTTGCGGTCGCGGTCGAGGTCGTCGAGGTCGAGACCGACCAGCTCACCGACCCGGATGCCGGTGGCGTAGAGCAGCTCGAGCATCGCGACGTCGCGCACCCCCACAGCGCTGCCGTCGTCAGCAAGCGCCGCGGCCGTCCGGATCAGCTCGCCCGCCTCGTCGACCCGCAGCACCGGGGGCAGCGTCCTCGCGGCCTTGGGTGAGCCGAGGGACGCGCCCGGGTCGGCGGGCAGGCGACCCGTGCGGGCCAGCCAGGCGGTGAAGACCCGGGCCGCGGTGGCCCGGCGCGCCACGGTCGTGCGCGAGCGGCCCATCGTCTGCTGCTTGGCCAGCCAGCTGCGCAGCGTGCGCAGGTCGAGCTCGGTCGCCGACGTCATCCCGAGCCGCGCGGCATGGTCGAGCAGACCGGCGACGTCGCCGAGGTAGGCGCGGACGGTGTGCGGGGTCAGGTCGCGCTCGGAGACCAGGTGCCGCTCGTACTCCCCCAGCAGGCGCGCCATCGGCTCGGGCAGCGCGTCCTCCTGCTCGACCGGCTCCCCCGCTGGGTCGGGCTGCGGCGTCGCGTCGCGCGCGCCGGTGGTCGGCGCGGGGGGCGCCGGCTCACCACGGGTCATCCGCCCATCGTAGGCAGCCCGAGGGCCTCCGCCCCGGAGGTCGCAGCCGCCGGGCCGCACCGGTGTCGCGGCCACCGCCTCGCGGCCGAGCGGACCGGCCGGCGACGCCGCGCGCTAGACCGACCCGACCGTGGCGGTCCGCGCCTGGACCGCCGGTCGCTCGTCGTCCTCGCCGCGGGCCGGCCACAGCGACATGGCCCGCTCGGCCATCGCGGTGATGGTCAGCGCCGGGTTGGCGCCGAGGTTCGCCGGCACCACGGATCCGTCGGCGATGTGCAGGCCGTCGTAGCCGTAGACGCGATGGAACCGGTCCACCACCCCGGTCTCGGGTCCGTCCCCGATCACGCACCCGCCGATCGGGTGCGCGGTCATCGGGGCACCGACCAGCTCGCCGAGCGTGCCCCCGGGGCGACCACCGAGCCGCTCGGCGACCCGTCGGGTGACCTCGTTGCCCGACGGGATCCACTCCGGGTTGGCCGCGCCGTGCCCCGGGGTCGTCTCCAGACGCTCGCGACCGAACCGGGAGCGCACCCGGCGCACCGTGAGGGAGTTGTCCAGGGTCTGCATGACCACGAGGACCACCGTGCGCTCGGACCAGCGGCGCAGCCAGGCGAAGCGCGCCACCTGCGCCGGGGCGCGGACCGCCTGGTGGGCGAAGACCCGCCAGGGTGAGCCCTCCGGGGAGCCCTCGCGGTCCAGGAGGACGGTGAACAACCCGCCCATGAAGTTGCTGCCGCGGCCGTAGCGCACCGGCTCCACGTGGGTGTCCCCCGACGGGTGGACCGAGGAGGTGATGGCGACCCCGCGGGACAGCCGAGCGTCCGGCTGCGAGGTCGTCGCAGCCCGCAGGGACTGGGAGTTGCTGCGGAACAGCCGCCCCAGGGCCGGGGACAGCCGGGGCAGGACCCCCTCGTCCCGCATCCGCAGCAGCAACCGTTGGGTGCCCAGCGGCCCGGCGGCCAGGACCACCTGCCGGGCCCGCACCGTACGACGCCCTGCCGGCCAGGGCCCCGGGGCGCGGACGTCGAGCTCGTAGCCCTCTCCTTCGCGCGGCCGGAGGCCGACCACCTCGGAGTCGGGGACGATCTCCGCCCCGTGACGCGCGGCCAGGTGCAGGTAGTTGACGTCGAGGCGGTTCTTGGCGCCGTAGCGGCAGCCGATCATGCACTCGCCGCACTCGATGCACCCGCGGCGCGCTGGCCCGTCGCCCCCGAAGTAGGGGTCGGGAACCTCCACGCCGGGCTCGCCGAAGAACACCCCGACCGGGGTGAGCTGGAAGCTGGACCCGGCTCCCAGCTCCTCGGCGACCTCGCGCAGCACCTCGTCGGGCCGGGTGGTGGTCGGGTTCACGGTCCGCCCCAGCATCCGCTCCGCGGTCTCGTAGTGCGGCTCGAGCTCGGCGCGCCAGTCCTCGAGGTGCGCCCACTGCCGGTCGCGGTAGAACGTCTCGGGCGGGCGGTAGAGCACGTTGGCGTAGACCAGGGATCCTCCCCCCACTCCGGCTCCGGAGAGCACCACGAGCCCGCGCAGGAAGCTGATCCGCTGCAGGCCGCGCAGGCCCAGCCGTGGCAGCCACAGGAAGCGGCGCAGCCGCCAGCTGGTCTTCGGCAGCGACTCGTCGGTGAACCGGCGTCCGGCCTCGAGGACCCCGACCCGGTAGCCCTTCTCCGCCAGACGAAGAGCCGACACCGAGCCCCCGAAGCCGCTGCCGACCACGACCACGTCGTAGTCGTGGTCGTGGTCGTGGTCGTGGTCGGGCTCCCGGTCCCGGGCGGCGCTCATGCCTGCGACCCCAGCGCGGCGCCGGGCGCCGAGCGGCGGCGGACGGCCAGTCGCAGACCGACCGCGCCGGCGAGGCCGGCCACCAGCACGGCACCGGCCAGCGGCACCGACGACCCACCGTCGCGCGGGGCCTCGGCGGCCGGCGCGAGCGCCGTGTCGGTGGGCTGCCAGAGCCACTCGCCGGTGACGGTGGTCTCCTCGCCGTCGACGACGACCGGGATCTCCCAGCTCTGCGCACTGACCTGGGAGGGGTCCTCAGGCGCACCCTGCAACGGCTGGACCCGCGTGTCGAGCCAGGCGTGGAAGCTGCCGTCCCCGACCTTGGAGAGGCCGTCCCCACCGGCGCCCGGGGCAGCGGGCGTGGCCGACGTGGTCAGGGCCGCGTCGCTGAGCGGGTCGAGGGCCACTCCGTCGCCGTCGAGGCGGAGCATCGGCTGCCCCGCGTCGTCGAGCACGACCGCGGAGCCGGCCGAGCCGCGCGTCAGCGCCACGGCGGGGTGCTTGCCCGGCAGCAGCTGGACCGCGATGCCGTCGGGTGCCTGCACCCGACCCGGCATCCAGCTGCCGAGCATCGGCTCCCGCACCAGGGACCCACGCGCGGTCAGCGGCTCGCTCCCGCTGACGAGCGGGATCTCCCAGCTCGCCACCACGCCCGTGCCGTCGGCAGTGTCAGCCGGGTGCAGCCGCGGGTCGAACCATCCCCAGGAGGGCTCGGTGGTGGCCAGCCGCCACTGCGACGTCGCCCCCGGCTCACCGTCCGAGGCGCTGGCCGGTGGGGCCACCGGGGCGTCGGGAGGGCCGAGGGTCCGGTAGAAGAACGGGTTGCGGACGTCGACCCGCACCCCCTCGCTGCTGACCTCCAGGAAGGGCCGACCGGACGGGTCCAGCACCTTCAGCGGCGTGGTGGTGACGTTCGAGACGACCATCTGCTCCGAGACCGAGGTCTGCACCTGCACGGTCAGACCCTCGGGCGCGCCCTCGACCGAGTCCAGGCGAACCGTCAGCAGCGGGTCGTCCCCGTGCGCCGCCGCGTGCGGCGCCGGGGCACCCACCAGCACGAGGACTCCCAGGGCCACCCCGACGAGCGTGGCCCTCATCGGACGAACGTCTGCGTCGCCTTCGAGGGGATCTCCCCCTTCTTCGACGCCCGGTTGGCGAAGAGCATGTAGGGCCCGGCCGGCAGCACGTCGCCGTCCGGGACCCGCACGGTGATCCGCTTGCCACGACGCTTGACCACGTCGAGCACGACACTGCGCTGGTCACCGTCGATGACGTGGGTCAGCGAGGTGTTGCGCACCAGCCGGACGCTCTTCACCCGCGACGGCGACTTCACCGTCAGGGTGAAGCGCGAGTCGTTGCGCACCTTGGCGGGGGCGTCGGTGATCCGGGGGCGCGTGCCACGGAAGAGGTACGGCGGGGAGTAGATCTCGAACGACGGGTCGTGGCCCGACTTGGACAGCCCGATCGCCTCGTGACCCACGTCGGTCTGGAAGGCGTAACCGGTCGCGATCGGAGCGTGACCACCGAGCAGCACCCGTCCGTCGGGCAGCAGCATGGCGGTGTTGTGGTAGGTGCGTCCGTGGCTCTGCCGGGCCACGTCACGCCACGTACCGGTCTTGGGGTTGTAGATCTCCGAGGTGGTGATCGGCTTGGCCGAACCCGGGACCACGACCTCGTCGGCGCTGGCGCCGTTCGCGAGGAACACCTCACCGGTCGGCAGGACCGTCCCGGTGCCGTACCAGCGCGGCCGGTTCAGCTTGCCGGTGGGGCGGCTGGTGAGCGCGTCGCCGCGCGCGGTGTCCACCGTGTTCAGGGTCGCGGTGTCGGTGGCCAGGTAGGTGCCCGGCGAGACCCCGATGACCCCACCCCCGGAGAGGAACGTGGCCTTCGTGTAGTCGCCCGCCCGGTTCGGCGTCAACGGCAGCATCACCGAGAAGCCCGACCCGCGGAAGCCGAGCGGGGCGCCACCGATCGTGGGGACCCCGAGGTCCTTCCAGGTCTTCGACCGCGGGTCGTAGGAGGCCGCGATGTTCCACAGCGCCTCGTCGTAGGACTGGCCCGCGGGGTTGAAGGTCTGTCCGGCCGCGTCGTAGTAGACGTGCCCGTTGGGGAGCATGTGCAGCCGCGGGTAGAGCGGCAGGGACCGGTCGGCGCTGTCCGGGTTCTCGCGCCACTTCCCCGAGCGGGGGTCGTAGGTCTCGGTCTGCTTGACGTTGGTTCCGGACTCCAGCGGCCGGTCCGGGTAGACCGGCTTGATCAGCTTGGTCACCCCGCTCGCCACGAACACCTTGCCGCTGCCCAGGGTGACCATGGCGGGGTACCAGCGACCGTGGTGCATCGACCCGCTCTGGGTCCACCTGTTGGTCCGCTGGTCGAAGATCCGGCTGTTGGGCAGCCCCTCGAGCTCGGTCACGCCGTAGGGCACGCCACTGACGCCCGGCTCGAGGTAGTAGTTGGTGCCGCCGGTCACGAGGACCCGGCCGTCGGCGAGGAAGACCAGGTCGGAGCAGAACAGGTCCCCGTCGTTGGCCAGGTTGTCGTTGTTGTGCGGCACCCCGGGCAGGTACTCGGCGTCGTCGTCGTTGCCGTCGGGGTTGGCGCCGCCGTCCTCAGGGGTCGGGGTGCTCCACCGCGGCGTACGCCGGCCGACGAGGTCCATCACGCGGCTCTGGTCGTTCTCCGCGACGTTGCTGAACTCGAGCACCACGTTGTAGTCGACGTTGCGCATGCCCTCCAGGCCGTCGTAGTAGAGCACCGACTGGTTGGGCAGCGCGGCCATGGCCATCGCGGCGGGCTTGCACTCGGGTGCCTCGGTCTTGGCCTTGAGGCAGTTGATCCCCTGGGGCTGCTCGAAGGGCCTCCCGAACCTCCCCATCACCGAGGGTCGGGGTCGGGCGGGGTCCGCCGCGGTCGCGGTCGCGGTGGCGGAGCTGCTCAGCGCGGTGGCTCCCAACGGGAGAGCACTGCCTGCGAGGACGAGGGCGAGCATGGTCGAGGTGGGTCTGCGCACGGTGACTCCCGAGAAGAGCGGTCGGACGGTGTGCTCTGCCAGTGCCCCACGTCACATCACGATGCCCTGGGCAGTCGCACAGCAGGTGCGGACGAATGTTGTGCAGCGCGTACATAACCCACGGGTCACCACGGCGCCGGGCAGGTGAGGTGCCGACGGTTACGGTGGCGGTCATGGGTGCACGGAGGACCGTCGGGGGGCCGGGCCTCCCTCCGCGCGCCGCCGTCCTGGCCATGGACCTGCTGCTGGAGACCGATCGCCTCACCGACCAGCTGGTCGGGGCCATCTGGCAGACCGACGAGACCTACGTCGGCGGCTCGGTGTCGCGCACGGAGGTCTGGGAGTCCTGCCGGACCAACGTCACCCGGGTGATCGAGACCCTGGCCGGCGAGGTCGGTCCGGGCGATCCGTACGACGCGCCCCGGGAGACCGGTCGGCGCCGCGCCGAGCAGGGGGTGCCGCTGGAGTCGGTGCTGCACTCCTACCGGGTGGGCGGCCGGTTGATCTGGGAGGCGCTGGTCGCCAAGGACCGTGCCGGAGCGGGTGACCCCGACGCCCTGCTCGACGCCGCGACGTCGGTGTGGGAGGTGGTCGACTCCTTCTCCACGGAGGTGGCGCTCGCCTACCGCGAGGCCGAGGCCGAGCGGGTGAACCGGGACGCCCGCGAGACCCAGGCCCTCGTCGCCCGGCTCCTGCTCGGGAGCGCCGCGGACCCGGACGTCGCCGACCAGGCCCGCATCCGGCTCGGCCTGCCGCCGGACGGCGGCTACGTCGTGGTCGCCACGGGACCGGACGGTGAGCACTGGGCCCGCAGCGCCCTGTCCTCGCACCGGCTGGACAGCGTGTGGTCCGGCCACGAGGGCCACAGCGTCGGGCTGGTGCCGCTGCGCGGACGCCGGGCCGGCGCGGTGACCCGGGCGCTGAGCACCACCCCGGCGGGACCGGCGGGGCTCGGGGTCTGCGCGGCGATGGTCGGCATCGACCGGGCCTGGTCCGAGGCGCGGCTGGCCCTGTCCACGCTGGCCCGCGGGCACCTGGGCCCCGTCGCGCTCGACGACCGGCTGCCCGAGGCACTGCTGAACCGCTCGCCCGACCTGGCCGACCGGCTGGTCGACGCCGCGCTGGGCCCGGTCCTGGAGCTTCCCGACGCCGACGTGCTGATTGCGACCCTGCGCACCTGGCTGGCCGAGGACCGCTCACCCAGCCGGACGGCGAAGGCGTTGTACTGCCACCGCAACACGGTGCTCAACCGGCTGCACCGCGTGAGCTCGGTCACCGGCGTCGTCGTCGACGACGCCGCCCACCACGTCCGGCTCGCGCTCGCCCTCCGGGCGCTCGCGCTGCGCCGCTAGCACTCCGGGGGCTCGCGCTGCGCCGCCGAGGCGCGGGGTGGCCGGGCTCAGTCCCTCAGCGCGAGCGCCGCCAGCCGCCACCCCTCCTCCGTCCGCTCGGTCAGCCCTCGCTCCTCGAGGTAGGACAACCGGCTGCGCACCTCGAGCAGCGCCATGCCGGCGGTGCGGGCCACCGAGTCGCTGCTGGCCCCGCGCGAGACGGGGACCGCGTCGAGCACCTGCAGGTGACGGGGTGAGAGCTGGTCGCGCGACCGGACCGGGCCGCGCGGCTCCTCCAGGAGGTACTGGCCGGAGACCCCGATCGCCTCGAGCACCTCGCGGCCACCGCTGACCAGCGTGGCCGCTCCGGTGCGGATCAGGTGGTGGACCCCGCCCGAGGAGGCGCTGGTCACCGGGCCGGGCACGCCGAGGACCACCCGGTGCAGCCGGCCGGCCCAGTTGGTGGTGTTGAGGGCTCCGCTGCGCACGGCGGCCTCGACCACGACCGTGCCCCTGGTCAGGGCGGCGATCAGCCGGTTGCGGGCCAGGAAGCGCACCCGCAGCGGGGCGCACCCGATGGGTGCCTCGGAGACCACGGCGCCGGTGGTGGCGATGTGGTCGAGGAGCCCGCGGTGGGCGGCGGGGTAGGCGCGGTCGGCTCCGCAGGCGAGGACCGCGACCGTGGGCCGGTCCATGGCGATGGCGCCGCGGTGCGCGGCCTGGTCGATGCCGAAGGCGCCGCCGGACACGACCACCGTGCCGGCCCGGGACGTGACCGCCGCGATCTCACCGGCCACCGCGTCGCCGTAGGTGGTCGAGGAGCGTGAGCCGACCACCGCCACGGACTCCCCGAGGGTGTCGAGCCGGAGCGGTCCGCGGACCCACAGACCGATGGGGGTGCCCCCGCGGTCCTGGAGCGGGTCGACCCCGGCCAGGTCGCCGAGCTGGGCAGGCCACTCGTCGTCGCCCGGGATGACCAGGCGGACACCGAGGCGTTCGGCCCGGGCGAGCTCGGCGACCCCGTCGGTCTCAGCGAGCCGCAGGGCGACGTCGTCGAGCAGGCCGGAGTGGGGGTCACGCCCGGCGCTGAGCAGCCGGTGGAGCTCGAGGCCCCCGAGCTCGGTGGTCAGCCCGGTCATCCGCGGGTCGCCCGGCTCGGAGAGGCGGCTCAGGGCCGCCCGCGCCACCCTCTCCGCGCGGCGGTGGTCCTGCGAGTGGCACGCACTCCCCTCCGCGGGCCTCACCCGGCCACCGCCCGGACCGTGCGCGAGAGCAGCGGCGTGCCCAGCCGCAGGCGCAGCGCCACGTCGACCTCCTCGGACCCCGGCGACCGGTTGACCCCCTCGCGCACCGACGTCAGGTCGGCGATGGTCCAGGCCAGCCGGTGCACCCGCACGGCACCGCGCCGCGTGAGCCGGCCCTCGTAGAGCTCGTCGTCGACCAGCCCCTGGGCGGTCTGGCTCAGGGGGAAGCGCTCCCTCAGCACCGGACCCGGGGCGTGCGCGTTGAGCCGCCAGCCGCACTCCGCGTAGCGGATGGCCTGCAGCCGGCGGGCCAGCCCGACCCGGGCGCGGACCACGGCGGAGGTCTCGACCGCGGCGAACCGGTCGCGCTCCTCGTGGGGAGCGAGCGGCTCGACGTGGCGGGTGATGTCGACCCGGTCGGTGATCGGCCCGCTCATCTTGCGGCGGTAGTCGCGGCGCACCGACTCTCGGCACTGGCAGCGGTTGTCGCCGGCCTGGGTGCGGAACTCACCGCACGGGCAGGGGTTGCAGGCCAGGACCGCCATCCCCCGGGCGGGCAGGACTGCCGACTCGCCCTGACGGGCCACGGTGACGTCGCCGCTCTCCATCGGCTGGCGCAGGGCGTCGATCACGTCGGCCCGGAAGAGCGGGAACTCGTCGAGGAACAGCACGCCGCCGTGGGCCCGGCTGATCTCGCCGGGTCGCACCCGGCCCGAGCCGCCTCCGATCAGGCTGGCCTTGCTCGCATCGTGGTGCGGCGCGACCCAGGGCGCCTCGGTGATCATGCCCTGCGCCGGGTCGAGGATCCCGGCGAGCGAGTGGATCGCGGTCAGCTCGAGCGACTCCTCGGGGCTCAACGGAGGCAGGATCGTCGGGATGCGCTCGGCGATGCTGGTCTTGCCCGACCCCTTGGGGCCGGTGAGCATCAGGTGGTGGCCGCCGGCGGCCGCGACCTCGACGGCGTAGCGGGTCTCGGGCAGGCCCCGCAGGTCGGCGAGGTCGAGCTCCTCCAGCCGGGTGTCGCCCTGCCACGACAGCAGCCGGCTGCTCGAGAGCGGCGGCACGGCCGGCGCCTCGGGGACCACCTCGCCCCGCAGCTCGGCGACGACCTGGGCCAGCGAGCGCACACCGAGCACGCTCACCCCGGCCACCATCGAGGCCTCCCGGGCCAGTGGCTCGGGCACGAAGACGTGCGTGGTCCCCCGCTCGACCGCCGCGAGCACCATCGGCAGCACTCCCGGCACGCAGCGCAGACCCCCGTCGAGGCTCAGCTCGCCGATGAACGCCGTGTCGCGCAGGGCGGCCGGCGGCAGCTGTGCGTCGGCCGCGAGCACCGCCACGCTGATCGCCAGGTCGTAGTGGGTGCCGGACTTCAGCAGGTCGGCCGGCGAGAGCAGGACCGTGATCCGCTTGGTGGCCGGCCAGGACAGGCCGCTGTTGATGATCGCCATCCGGCAGCGGTCCTTGGACTCGTTGAGCGAGGCGTCGGGACGCCCCACCAGCGTGGTGCCGACCTGACCGGGAGACACGTCGGCCTGGACGTCGATGTGGTGCCCGAAGGCGCCGTTGAGCGAGACGGTCGTCGCGGTCGCGAACGGCATCAGCCCAGCCCCCGCACGTGCTCGACCTCGGCCGGGCCCCGCGGTGGACGCAGGACCGCGACCAGGTCGACCCGGACCTCCTCGGCCCGGACGCCGTGCGCCTCCTGCCACAGCTGGGCCAGCCGGTGCAGACGCCGGAGCTTGGTCGCGGTGACCGCCTCGTGAGGCGTCCCGCAGGTCTGGCTGCTGCTGCGGGTCTTGACCTCGCAGACCACGAGCACGTCGCCGTCGCGCAGCACCAGGTCGATCTCGCCGCGCTCGCACCGCCAGTTGCGGTCGAGCAGCACCAGCCCCCGCTCCGTCAGGTGGCGGCGGGCCACCTCCTCGCCGTAGGCACCCATCGCCTGCTTGGCCGCTGTCGTCGTCATCTCGACCTCCTCGCGCCCAGGCTCTCCGGCCGCGGGGACAGTGCGGCCCGACAGCGGGGTCACCTGTGGACACGGCACCACGACGGACCGCCTGTGGACGCTTCCTGGGCCGTTCCGGGGCTCAGCCGTCGGTGCTCGGCCCTCGGTGCTCAGCCCTCGGTGCTCAGCCCACCAACGAGGGGTTGAGACAGGTGGCGCTCCGCACCGGGAGGATGTCGACCCCGGCGATGCGCAGCCCCAGCAGCGGGGCCAGCGTCCCCGTGAGGGTCCCGCTCAGCCCCTGCAGGGCCGGGTTGACCACGGCCAGGACGAGCGGAGCGACCAGCGTGCCCCCCAGGTTGACGCCGAGGGCGGTGAGCTGCGAGGCGCTCACGGCGGGGATGCCGACGCTACCGGAGCCCGGCGCGTGGAAGACCTGGTCGTAGTACTGCGGCAGCGCCACGTCGAAGGTCCCTCCGGACCCCGAGACGGGGACGGAGGTCGGGATCTCGGCGCCGGTCACGGGCAGCCCGACGAGGCGGACGTCCAGCCTCGCGCCGAGGTCGACCAACGTCGCCTGGTCGATCCGCGCCTCCAGTCCGGAGGCCACGCCGTCGGTGCAGCTGACCGAGGCGACCCCGCCCCTGGCCTTGGCCAGGTCGAGGCTGACCTCGAGCTCGACGGAGGCCACCTGGAGACCCAGCGCGCCGACGACCGGCAGGGTCTGCTCGAGCACGAGCCGCAGCTGCGCGGTCTCGGCGACGCCGCGTCCGCAGGCCAGGCGCGGCGCCTCCACGACGTACAGCGAGGCGGTGACCCCGGCGGGCAGGGACGCCCCGGGGATCGCGAGCGCGTTGTCGCCGTTGGCGACGTACGCCGAGGCGGTGACCAGGTCGAGCACGTCGACGGTGCTCGCGAGGGCCGCGTCGTCCGAGGGAGCCAGCGACAGGATCTGGCCGATCCGCAGGCTGTGCAGCGACGCGTTGGCCTCGATGGCCTGGAGCACGCTGGCGCTCAGCACGTTGCCTGCCCCGTCGTTGCCGGGGTCGTCGTCGTTGCTCACCGCCTGGGCGACGGCGGCGTAGAGCTGCCCGACCGTGACCTCGGTGGCGAGCAGCTCGTCGGCCGTGCCGGCGCCGAGGGCCGCCGCCAGCGCGCCGAGCGTGACCTGGCTGCCCACCAGACCGGTGTAGCTGAGGACCGAGACGCCGAGGGCGTCGCCCAGGATCCCGGACAGCAGGGTGGAGCTGCCGGAGTTGAGGTCGAGGGCCGAGGAGCCGAGCTTGAGGCACGCGCCGGGGTTGGCGGCCGCGACCGCCGCCCGCTCGGCGCCACCCCCGGTGGCCACGCCGAAGGCGAAGTCCACCCGCGTGCTGGCGGTGACCCGCACCGCGTTGGGGACGCTGCTTCCCGTCACCGGGGTGAAGCTGCCGTCGCCCTGGTCGAGCAGCCCGAGCACGGCGTCCAGCACCGGCGGGTCGCCCACGGTGCCGCTGTTGCGCTGGACCGACTGCGCGGTCAGGGCGGGCAGCGTCGGGGCGATCTGGTCGGCCGCGCGCCCGTCGAGCTCACGGGCGAGGTCGAGGCTGACCACGTCGGCCAGCGACTGCATGTCGGTGCGGGCGACCCGCTGGAGCCCGAGGTCGACCGCGTACGCCGCCACGGTCACCAGCACCGCGCTCATCAGCACCGCCACCACGATCGCGACCGCGCCGCGCTCGTCGCCGTCGCGGCGACGCCGGCCGGTCAGCCGACGGTCGGTCAGCCGACGGCCGGTCAACTGACCCTCGCCGTGGCCGAGTAGGTCAGGGTCGACGGCAGGACCACGCCGACGCCGGGGAACGACGGGACCAGCGGGTGCGCGTCGTACTCGTAGGCGAGCGTCACGGTCACGCACCTGGAGGTGGCCGCCCCCGTGACGCAGGGCACGGGCGCACCCACGACGCACGTGCCGGCGGGTGCTCCGTCACGCAGCAGGCTCCCCGCAGAGCAGGACACCCCCGTCGAGGCGAGGGCGTCGTTGACGGCGGCCCGCCCCTGGTCGGTCTTCTGCGCGTCGATCAGGGTCACTGCGGCCGCCCGGGCACCCTCGGTCGTGGCCTGGCTCAGCGTCTGGCGGAAGCTCAGCATCACGCCGTAGCTGATGATGCCCAGGACCAGCACGACCAGGAGCGGCACCACGAGGGCGAACTCCACCGCCGCCGCACCCGTCTCGGTGCGCCGTCCTCGACCCTCCCGACCCGGCATCTTCCTGGCCCATCCGTCGCCCGGACACCACAAGGAGGACGGACCGCAGTCCATCCCCCTCGAGCCACAGTAGGGCCGGTCGGGTCCGCCGGGAGGGCTTTGCCGCTATCGCGCCGATCCTTTACCCGGCCCCGGTCAGCCCGCGAGCGCCGGCGTGCCGCAGGAGGCCGACACGGCGTACACGTCGGCGCCGCCCACCCGCAGCCCGAGGAGCGCGGCACTCGGGCCGATCAGCTGCGCGTCGATGTTGGCGGCGAGCGGGCGCAGCGTCTTGTCGGTGAAGTTGTTGTTGCCGACCGTCAGCGAGGCGACGATCGCGTCGGTCACCAGCGTCACCGACGCGGCGTCCACGCTCAGCGGACCGACCTTCACCGAGGCGGACTTGATCACCGGCACCACCGGGGTGAGCAGGCTGACCGGGGAGCCGGTCCGGTACGGCGTCCTGTCGTGGGGCGGGATGCTCAGCGGGGCGACCGCGCTGCCGCTGGCGCCGGGCGCCGCGAGGCTCAGCCCGACCACCACGACGACGTCCGCCGTGACCGCGAGCGGGCCGACCCCGATCTTGATCGTGCCGGACACCTCGACCTCGGAGTCGAGGGAGTACTCCGCGAGCCCGGACTCCACCGACACCGAGAACGTCGACGGGTCGGTCACCGTGCCGGCACCGCAGCTGACCCGCGGAGGGTCGATCAGCTGCGACTCGGCGTTCCCGAGGGCGACGTGGAGGGTGCCGGTGCCCTTGGCGGTCTGCAGGGTGCCCTTGAGCAGCCCAGCGTTGATGTTCAGACTCGGCAGGTTGATGAACTGCATGCCCAGGTCGCCCACGAGCTGGCTGTTGCGGGCCCGGGCCTTCTTCGAGTTCGGCTCGCCGCAGGCCAGCTGGGCGGCGGCCACGATGTTGATCGAGCCGGTGAAGTGGTTGCCGAGGCCGGGCACCTGGGCCTGGAGGTTCGGCAACGACACCGCGTGCGTCCCGTCGGCGACCAGCACCGAGCCGGCGAGCAGGTCGAGCACGTTGAGCTTGGTGGCCAGCGCCGCGCGGTCGTCGGGCGACATGCTGAGCACGTCGCCGAGGCGCACCGACCCGATGCCTCCGGCGGCGCCGAGCACGGCTCCCAGGGTCGTCACGGCTGCCGCGTAGCCGGTGGGCTTCTGCTTGTTCAGCACGTCGATCGTCGCCTGCACCAGGCTGGCGTAGCTGACGTAGCCGGTGAGCAGGCTGTCGACGTCGCCCGCCCCCATCGCCAGGGCGAGGTCGGCGAGCGAGACCCCCACGTCCGCGAGGCCCTGGTAGGAGACCAGGCTGAGGTTGACGTGCAGGATCTCGTTGAGCTGGGCCAGGGCCGCGGCGTCCCCGGTGTCGAGCGCGGCGACGAACGAGCCCAGCCGGTGGCAGGCCGTCGTGGAGGCGACGCCGATGGCCGAGCGGCCGGCGGCTCCGGATCCCGTCGCGAACGCGAAGTCCACCGACGTGCGGGCGGTCACGAACACCGCGTCGGGCACCGCGCCGCCGGACACCGACGACACGCTGCCGTCGGGTGCCAGCACCGGATCACCCTGCAGGTCCAGGGTGACCAGGGTCCACTCGACCACCGGGTCGTCGCCGAGCGCGGAGCCCTCGTTGCGCTGCTCGCTGGCGTTCTTGGCCGCCTCGATGCCCATCGACTGGGCGTTGCCCGCCTGGATCTGGGCCGCCGTACGGCCGTCGAGCAGGCGCGCCAGGTCCAGGGCGACGGCGTCGGCCAGCGCCTGCATGTCGCGCCGGGCGACCCGCTGCATGCCGAGGTCGACCCCGAAGGCCGCGATGAGCACGAGCACGCTGAGCATCACGGCCACGATGGGCAGCACGACGCCGCGCTCGTCGCGGGCGCGCGTGGTCGGAGCGGTACGTCGGCGCGAGCCGTCGGGGCGGCGCATCTCAGCTGACCTGCGACTCGGTGGAGTAGGCCAGGTGCTCGGGCAGCACGATGCCCAGGCCCGGGAACGCCGGCAGCAGGGAGTCGTCGCGGTAGGTGTAGTCCAGCGCCACCCGGGCGCAGGCGGCACCGATCGTGCTGGTCGTGCAGGTCTGCGGGACGGTCACGACGCAGGTGCCTGCCGGCTGGCCGCCGCGGACCAGGCGGCCGTCGGCGGTGCACGTGACCCCGTAGCTGCCCAGCGCGTCGTTGACCGCCGTACGGGCGCGGGTGACCTTCTCGGCCGGGGTCAGCACGCCGGGCGCCACGGCGGCGGACCGCGAGCCCTCGGCCGCGGCCTGGCTGAGCGCCTGGCGGAAGCTGAGCATGTAGCCGTAGCCGATGATGGCGAAGAGCAGGAAGATCAGGAACGGAGCGAGCAGGGCGAACTCGACCGCGGCCGCGCCCGACTCCTCGCGGCGGCGCTCCCGGCGTCGGGCACCCTGCATCTCGACATCCCTACCCTCGGCCCGCGTGAGACACGCAGGTGGCGGCTCCCTCACCGCTGTCCCGAGGCTAGGGGCTCCGCGACGGCCGCGTGGCTCCCGCGGACCGCAGTAGTCCGAAAGGACTACGAAGTCCGGCCTTTCGGTCCGTAACCCGGCGCAGCTACGGCTTGAGCGGGTCGATCTCGGCCGGCGCGAGCTCCTCGACGTTGACGTCCTTGAAGGTCAGCACCTTCACGCTCTTGGCGAAGCGCGCCGGTCGGTACATGTCCCACACCCAGGCGTCCGACATGGAGACCTCGAAGAAGACGTCGCCGGCCTCGGTCCGGGCCTTCACGTCGACCTGGTTGCACAGGTAGAAGCGGCGGTCGGTCTCCACGACGTACTTGAAGATGCCCACGACGTCGCGGTACTCGCGGTAGAGCGTGAGCTCCTGCTCGGTCTCGTACTTCTCGAGATCCTCGGCGCTCATACGGGCTCCTCCAGTGCGACGGCGACCTCGCCATTCTGCCCCGGCAGGGCCGGCTCCAGGCCCGCGGCCCGCCGGACGTTGACGAAGCGCATCCGGTGGACCGGGCTGGGACCGTGCCGGGTCAGCGCCGCGGTGTGGGTCTCGGTGATGTAGCCCTTGTGCGTCGCGAAGTCGTACGCCGGCCAGTCGGCGTCCAGCTCGGTCATCAGCCGGTCGCGGGTGACCTTGGCCAGCACGGAGGCCGCTGAGATGCAGGCCGCGACCCGGTCGCCCTTCCAGACCGCGAGCCCCGGCACCCCGAGCCCGTCGACCGGGAACCCGTCGGTCAGCACGTACGCCGGCGGCAGGTCGAGCAGCGCGACCGCGCGTCGCAGCGCCTCGATGTTGGCCACGTGCATGCCGAGCCGGTCGCACTCCTCGTGACCGACCACGACGACCGACCACGACAGGGCCCGGCGGACGACCTGCTCGTAGCAGCGCTCGCGGGCCTTCTCGGTCAGCAGCTTGGAGTCGGCGAGCCCCGGCACGATCCCGGCCCTGCCGGGCGGGAGGATCGCGGCGCCGGCGACCAGCGGTCCGGCGCAGGCACCGCGGCCGGCCTCGTCGACGCCGGCCACCGGCTCGATGCCGTGCCGGCGCAGCGCGCGCTCGTAGCCGTAGAGGCCGGCGTCCCGACGTACCGTCAGACCGCGAGGCAGGTCGGACACGTCGCTCCCGGGGGTGTGGTCAGGAGGGGTCGGGGATGTCGGCGAACTCCGCCGGCCGCTCGACGAAGTCGAAGCGGTCGCGGGGCCAGGCGAGCACGAAGACCTTGCCGACCACCAGGTCGGTGTCGACGAAGGGGTCCAGCGTGCAGTCGGTCATCCCCTCCGTGCACAGGTGCACGGTGGAGTCGGCGGAGTTGCCGCGGTTGTCGCCCATCACGAAGACCTCGCCCTCGGGGATCGGGCCGGCGCTCCAGCCCCCCGTGCCGCAGGTCTGCGGCATCGGCCCGTTGCAGTCGACCTCGGCGTCGAGGATGTAGTCCTCCTCGTCGAGGGGCTCGCCGTTGACCATGATCCGACCCTGGTCGTCGCAGCACTCGACGGTGTCACCGGCGACGCCGATGACCCGCTTCACGAGGTGTCCGCCCGTGGGGTAGAGGCCGATCTTGGCCAACACCTTGGTGAGCCCGTTGGTCGGCCCCGACTCCTCGGTGGGGCTGAGCCAGCCGCCCGGGTCCTCGAAGACGACGACGTCACCGCGCTGCGGCGACCCGCCGAACCAGTAGGAGACCTTCTGGACCAGGATCCGGTCGTTCTTGACCAGACCCGGCTCCATCGACTCCGAGGGGATGTAGAAGGCCTGCACGAACAGCGACTTGATGACGATCGCCAGGACCAGCGCCAGCGCCAGCAGGACGAGCGTCTCCTGCCAGATCGGCAGGTGACGCCGCTTGCCCGTGGCCTCGTCGGGCTCCGACGGGGTGCCGCCCTCCGCCGCGGTGTCGCCGGCGGGGTCGGTCTCGGTCTTGTCGGAGCTCACGCGCTGAGTCTAGGTAGGTCGGGTCAACGGACCGCGGCGGGCCGCTCAGACGTCCCGGCGCTCCTTGATCTTGGCGGCCTTGCCGCGCAGGTTGCGCAGGTAGTAGAGCTTGGCGCGACGCACGTCGCCGCGGGTCACGACCTCGATCTCGTCGAAGATCGGGGAGTGCAGGGGGAAGGTGCGCTCGACGCCGACGCCGAAGGAGACCTTGCGGACGGTGAAGGTGCGGCCGATGCCGGAGCCGTGGATGCGGATCACGACGCCCTGGAAGACCTGGACGCGGGCCCGGGTGCCCTCGACGACCTTCACGTGGACCTTGACGGTGTCGCCGGCGCGGAAGGCCGGGACGTCGTCGCGCTTCTGGGCGTTGCCGAGCTCGGCGATGATGTTGCTCATGGGTTTCTCCTCGCAGGTGCCACAGGTCAGCCGCGGTAGGTGATGGGTGGTGCGGAGGGCCCAGACGTGGCAGCCGGCGGCGTGAGGCACCCCCTGTGGCAGGTGACTGACGCAGACCCTCCTGGTGTGCTGCGGGAGCGGTCCTTCGGCCGACTGGGCCGAGGGTCGAGTCTGCCACAGCGCCCGACCTGGCCGGAAATCGAGTATCGGCGCACGTCCCCCTCGGGGTAGTCCCGGACGAAATCGGGCTGAATTCGCTCGTTTCACCCCGGAATCGTCCGGGACTACCCCGAGCGCCGGGGCTTGGTCATCCGCACCACGCCGGGCTCGAGCTCGCCCGCCAGGCGGTAGCCGGCCTTGCGGTACATCCGCTGGTTGCGGGCGCTGCCCGCGCCGGTGAACAGCTCGTACGCCGTCGCCTCGGCGGGGGCGGCCTGCTCACCGAGGGCGAGCAGCCGGCGCCCGAGCCCGCGACCGCGGTGGTCGGGCGCCACCATCACGCGCCCGACGTGCCAGGTGGTGCCGTCCAGGTGCCCGCGCACGGCCCCCACGAGCCGGTCGCCCGCCCGCACCACGAGCACCACCCCGCGTCGCGTCCACTCCTCCACGTCGGCCAGCGACTCGTGCAGCGCCGGGATCCGGACCCCGGGATTGTCGTGGGCCTCCTGGACCCAGCACGCGAGCTGCAGGGTGTAGAGCTCGCCGACGTCGCCGGGCCGCACCGGGGCGACGTCGTACTCCTCGAGCGAGGAGGGGCGCAGCAGGTCGGGCCGTCGCTGCGCCGTACGCCGGCGCGCCTGGTCGTGGCGCCAGGCGGCGACGGCGCCGTGGTCGCCCGAGAGCAGCACCGCGGGCACGTCGAGGCCGCGCCAGGAGGGGGGCTTGGTGTAGGCGGGGTACTCCAGCAGGCCGTCCTCGTGGGACTCCTCCTCGAGGGAGGCGCTGTTGCCCATGAACCCCGGCAGCAACCGCACCACCGCCTCCGTCACCGCCAGCGCCGCCACCTCGCCGCCGTTGAGGACGTAGTCGCCGATCGAGACCTCCAGCACCTCGGCCCGCTGGGCGGCGTGCTCGACGACCCGCTGGTCGATGCCCTCGTAGCGACCGCAGGCGAAGACGAGCCGCTCCCGGGTCGCGAGGTCGCGGGCCAGGGCCTGCGTGAACGGCACCCCCGACGGCGTCGGCACGACCACGGTGGCGCCGTCGATCTCCAGCGCGTCGAAGGCCTCGCCCCACGGCTCGGGGCGCATCACCATGCCGGCGCCGCCCCCGGCGGGGGTGTCGTCGACGGTGCGGTGCCGGTCGTGGGTCCACGTGCGCAGGTCGTGGACATGCACCTCGATCAGGCCGGAGCCGACCGCCCGGCCGGGCAGCGAGAGCCGCAGCGGCGCGAGGTAGTCGGGGAAGATCGTGAGGTAGTCCAGGCGCACGGTGGGCTACTCGTCGTCGGGCAGCGGCGCCACGAGCCCGGGACGGTCGGCGACGACCACCCGGCGCGCCTCGAGGTCGACCTCGGGCACGAGCGCCTTGACGAACGGCACGAGCGTGTCGCGGCCGTCGGTGGCGCGGACCTGGAGCAGGTCCTGGGCGCCACCGTGCACGAGCCCGGTGACCTCGCCCAGCGGGGAGCCGTCGACGTCGTGGACGGCGAGACCCACCAGCTGGTGGTCGTAGAACTCATCGGGGTCCTCGGGCGTCTGCCCGGGCGGAATGTCGGCGTGCAGCAGCACCCCGCGGGCGGCCTCGGCGGCGTCGCGGTCGGCGATCTCCTCGAAGGTCACCAGCAGCGTCGTCTGGTGCCAGCGGTGGCGGGCCACGGTGAGGGTGGACAGGCCGAACGCCGATCCGCTCGGGGCCTGCGCGCGAAGCGCGGACCCGGTCGCGAACCGGCGTTCGGGTTCGTCCGTGCGTACCTCGAGGGTGACCTCGCCGCGCAGGCCGTGGGGCTTGCCGATGCGCCCCACCACGACCTCGACGGAGTGGTCGGTCACCTCAGCTGCGACGGTCGACGTCGACGAAGTCGATCCGGGCGCCGCCCTTGCCGGCCAGCGCCGAGATCACGGTGCGGAACGCGGTGGCGGTGCGGCCACCGCGCCCGATCACCTTGCCGAGGTCGTCGGGGTGCACCCGGACCTCGAGCATCGATCCGTGACGCAGCTGCTTGTCGCGGACCGAGACGTCGTCGGGGTTGTCGACGACGCCGCGGACCAGGTGCTCCAGGGCGTCGGCGAGCATCAGCTGCTCGGCTCCGTGGCGGCCTCGGCCGACTCGGCGGTGTCCGTCGCGCCGGCAGGGGTCTCGTCGGCGGGGACCGGGGCCGGGGCCTCGGTGGTCTCCGCGGCGGGAGCCTCGGCCTTCGCCTCGGTCTTCTCCTCAGCCTTGGCCTCGGGCTTGGCGTCCGCCTTCGCGTCCGCCTTGTCCTCGGTCTTGTCCTCGGCCTTGTCGTCCTTCTTCGAGGACTTCTTGGTCACGGCGTCGGCCTTGGGCTCGCTGCCGGCGTCCTTGAGGGCCTCGTTGAAGGCCTCCAGCTTGTCGCGCTTGGGGTCGGCGACGCGCAGGGTGCCCTCGGTGCCGGGCAGGCCCTTGAACGTCTGCCAGTCACCGGTCACGCGGAGCAGCTTGTGGACGGCCTCGGTGGGCTGTGCGCCCACGCCGAGCCAGTACTGGGCCCGGTCGGAGACGACGTCGATGAGCGACGGCTCCTCCTTGGGGTGGTACTTGCCGATCTCCTCGATCACTCGACCGTCGCGCTTCTTGCGCGAGTCGACGACGACGATGCGGTACTGCGGCACCCGGACCTTGCCCAGGCGCTTCAAACGGATCTTGACGGCCACTTTTGTGGTGTCTCCTCGGAACTCGTGGTGGTGAAGCCCGTGAACCTGCGTGGGGACGCCAGGTGCGGGTCTTCGAGGGGCCACACGCTGCACGGTGAGAGGGGCCGGGCAGGCGGGACTCAGCCTGCGATTGTGCCAGAGGTGCCCGAGGTCTCCGAATCCAGCCCGATCGCCCGGCGGAAGGCGGCCAGCCCCTCCACCTCCACCGGGTGATCACCGCGCACGAACGCCTCCGGCGTCAGCAGGAGTCCGATCTCGACCGCCAGCTCCCCCGGGCGTCGCTGCAGGCGGCGCCGGCCGTTCTCGACGTACCCGACCTTGCGCGAGACCGCGAGCGAGGACGGGTTGTCGGCGTACGCCGCCGAGGTCACCTCGGTGAAGTCGAGGTGGTCGAAGCAGAGCGCGCAGACCGCCTGGCGCATGGCGGTGCCGATCCCGGCGCCCTGGTGCTCCTGGCCGAGCCACGAGCCGGTCTCCCCCGTGCGGGTGACGAGGAAGCGGCGGGTGCTGATCCCCTGGGTCCCGACCAGACGTCCGTCGTGCCACACCCCGAGGTGCAGGCTCCACTCGGACGGGGCGAAGTCCGCGCGCGAGCGCCAGTGGTACTGCACGAGGTTGCCCGGCAGCTCCTCCGGAGGTACGTCGGTCCACGGCACCAGGAACGGCATCCGGTCGGGCGGGTGGATGCCGCGCACCGCCACCTCGCCGAGCTCGGCGAGGTCGTCGTCGGTGAGCGCACGCAGCTCGAGCGGGCCGGCGGTGACGCGCAGCCCCAGCGGGGGGAAGGTCTCGGCGATGGTCACCGGGTGGAGTATCACAGGTGCACCGGCCTCCGAGCGAGGCGATACTAGGGCGATGAGCAGCCCCCCGCCGCCGCCACCGTACGGCGGGCCGGTTCCGCCGGCCTACCAGAAGCCGGTGCCGTCGCGCCGGCGTCCGAGCGGCTGGTGGTTCGCGGTCGCGGCGGGGCTGATGGTGGCCGGGATCGTGGTCGGGGTGCTGCTGGTCGTCCAGTCGGTGCGGGCCTTCACCGAGGTCGACGCGACGATCGACCCCGACGGGCAGGTCCGGTCCGTCAGCGTGGCCACGGATCGCGACCGCATGGTGTGGGTCCGCCCGGGCCAGCCCGCCTCGTGCACGGTCGTCGACACCGCGACCGGCGAGCAGATCGCCACCCGGGGGCTGGGCGCGACGTACACGAAGTCCGGAGGGTCGGGGTCGTGGGAGGGCGCTGGGCGCTTCGACCCCGGCTCGGGCGACCTCGAGGTGACCTGCGACCCGAGCGGCGGGCCGCTGCAGATCGGGCCGGCGCCGGAGATCGGGTCGTTCGTCGGCGGGCTCGCCGCCGGGATCCTGCTCGCGCTGCTGCTCGGCGGCGGCGGCTTCGTGCTGCTGGTCGTGCTGGTCGTCCTGTTCGCGACCGGACGGCCGCGGGACGTCCCGGCGCCCCACCGACCGTGACCTGAGCGGCCGTGCGTCAGGCAGCGCCGCTGACGACGCGTCCACGGAGCACGACGCAGGTCGGCTCGAAGAGCGCCCCGAGGTCCTCGCGCGGGTCGCGGGGATAGACCACGAAGTCGGCCGGCGCGTCCTCCTCCAGCCCGCTGTTCCAGCCCAGCCACTCGCGGGCGCGCCACGAGGCCGCGCCGAGCGCGTCGTGGGCCGGCAGCCCGAGCTCGGCCATCGCCACGACCTCGCCGGGGAGGTTGCCGTGGCGCGAGACTCCCCCGCCGTCGGAGCCGGCGAAGAGCGCCACCCCGGCGTCGTACGCCGCCATGACGGTCTCGCGCTGGCGGGCGTGCAGGTCGATCATGTGCGCGGCGTACCGGGGGAACTTGGCGCCGCCCGCCTCGGCGTACTGGGGGAACTTCTCGATCTGCATCACCGTCGGCACCAGCGCGATCCGCTTGCCGACCATCGACTCGATCAGGTCCTGCGACAGGCCGGTGCCGTGCTCGATGCAGTCGATGCCGGCCTCGATCAGCCCCGGCAGCACGGCCTCGCCGAAGCAGTGGGCGGTGACTCGCGCACCGTGCTCGTGGGCCGCGGCGATGGCCGCGGCGAAGGCCTCCGGCGGGAACGACGGCGCCAGGTCGCCGGCGTCGCGCGAGATCCAGTCGCCGACGAGCTTGACCCACCCGTCACCGCGCTGCGCCTCCTGCACGACGTGCGCGACCAGCTCGCCGGGCTCGACCTCGTGGGCGTAGTTGCGGATGTAGCGCTTCGTGCGCGCGATGTGGCGCCCGGCGCGGATCAGCCGCGGCAGGTCCTCGCGCTCGTGCATCCACGAGGTGTCGAGCCCGGAGCCGCAGTCGCGGATCAGCAGCGTGCCGGCGTCGCGGTTCTGCAGCGCCTGCGCCTCGGCCTCCGCGTCGGTCGTGGGCCCGTGGTCGTCGAGGCCGATGTGGCAGTGGGCGTCGACCAGCCCCGGCACGATCCACCCCTCGGCCGCGGTCTCCGCACCGACCGGCCGCTCGTGGGTGACCCGACCGTCGACCACGAAGAGCTCGCGTGCCTCACCGTCGGGGAGCACCGGACCGGAGAACCTCAGCGCCGTCATGGCCCGGACGTTACAAGCGGGTGGGAGCGCGTGGCGACGTGGGCGCGGTGGTGGTGGGGGCGCGGGGGCGGTGGGGGCGGTGGGTGAGCTGGGGGCGGTGGGTGAGCCACGCCGTACGCCGTCGCTTCGGTGGCCCACCCACCGCCGCTCCGGGCCGGGCCCGTCAGAGCCGGTCGAGCAGCCAGGTCGGGCCCAGGGACGTCTCGGCCCAGCGGGCCGCGCGGGCCTGCAGCGCGCGGTCGGCGGAGACCACCGCGACCCGGCTCCCGCGCTCGGACGCCGCCTGGGCCTCGGCGACGATCGTGTCGTCGCCGTTGCCGCGGGCGTGGACGGTGCGGACGTGGGCGTCACGGCCGGCCTTGACGCCACCCTTGGCGGCACCCTCCAGCACCAGCACGACCTCGTCGTAGGACACGTCGGCGACCATCAGCTCCTCGTGGAAGCGGCGCGCCGCCCCGGCACGGTCCTTCCACCAGCCGTCGGCCCGGGCACCGACGACGTTGGCGCCGTCGACGACCAGCACCGTGCCCACCCGCGCGCTCACGCTGCTCCCCGGCGTGCGCTCACCCGCGGGTCACCGCGGGCTCACTTCAAGAACTTGCTGAAGTCCTGCGGCAGGTCGAGGTTCGCGGCGGCCTGCTCGTAGTCGACCTCGTCGCCGCCGGGCAGCCCGAAGGGGTTGCTGCCGGCCTTGGCGGTCTCGGCCCTGTCCTTGTCGGCAGCCGCCTGCTGCGCGGCCTTCGCGGGGTTGCCGGACACGCGCTTGCCCTTGGCCTTCTTGGGCGCCTGCTTGCCCTTGCCGCGCTTGCCGCCCCCGGCTCCGCCCATGCCGGGCATCCCCGGCATGCCGGGCATCCCGGGCATGCCGCCGCCGCGCGCCATCTGCATCATCATCTTGCGCGCCTCGAAGAAGCGGTCGACGAGCTGGTTGACGTCGGAGACCTGGCGTCCCGAGCCCTTGGCGATCCGGGCTCGGCGGGAGCCGTCGATCATCTTGGGGTTGTTGCGCTCGGCGGGGGTCATCGACTGGATGACGGCCTGGATCCGGTCGATCTCGCGCTCGTCGAAGTTCTCCAGCTGCTCGCGCATCTGGCCCATGCCCGGCAGCATGCCGAGGATCTTGCTCATCGAGCCGAGCTTGCGGACCTGCTGCATCTGCTCGAGGAAGTCGTCGAGGGTGAACTCGCCGTCGCCACCGAGCTTCCTGGCCGCCGAGAGCGCCTTCTCCTCGTCGAACGTCTTCTCGGCCTGTTCGATGAGCGTCATCATGTCGCCCATGTCGAGGATCCGGCCGGCCATCCGGTCGGGGTGGAAGACATCGAAGTCGGTGAGCTTCTCACCGGCGCTGGCGAACATCACGGGACGGCCGGTGACCGACCGGATCGACAGCGCCGCGCCACCGCGGGCGTCGCCGTCGAGCTTGGTGAGCACGACGCCGTCGAAGCCGACGCCCTCGAGGAAGGCCTGCGCGGTGACGACCGCGTCCTGGCCGATCATCGCGTCGACGACGAAGAGGACCTCGTCGGGCTTCACGGCGTCGCGGATGTCGGCGGCCTGCTGCATCAGCTCGGCGTCGACGCCCAGCCGTCCGGCGGTGTCGACGATGACGACGTCGTAGAGCTTGCGGCGGGCCTCCTCCAGCGAGGCCGTGGCCACCCGGACGGGGTCGCCGCTGCCGTTGCCGGCCTCCGGCGCGAAGACGGGTACGCCGGCGCGCTCACCGTTGACCTGGAGCTGCTTGACCGCGTTGGGGCGCTGCAGGTCGCAGGCCACCAGCAGCGGCTGCTTGCCCTGCTCCTTGAGCCACAGCGCGAGCTTGGCCGCGAGGGTCGTCTTGCCGGCGCCCTGGAGGCCCGCGAGCATGATGACGGTCGGCCCGGACTTGGCGTAGCGCAACCGCCGGGTCTCGCCGCCGAGGATCTCGACGAGCTCCTCGTTGACGATCTTGATGATCATCTGCGCCGGGTTGAGCGCGCCGCTGACCTCCTCGCCGCGGGCCCGCTCCTTGACCGCGGCGACGAACTCCTTGACCACGGGCAGCGCCACGTCGGCCTCGAGCAGGGCGATCCGGATCTCGCGCGCGGTGGCGTCGATGTCGGCCTCGGACAGGCGGCCCTTGCCGCGCAGGTGCTTGAACGTGTCGGCGAGCCGGTCGGAGAGTGTGGCGAACAAGGGAGTCCTCGGGAGGTCGGATCGGAGCCTCCAGCCTAACGGCCGCGGTCCGACCGCTCAGCCGTCGCCCGACAGCACCTCGCGCACGGCGTGGGCGGCCTGCGCCGCACGGCTGTCCGAGAGTGCCCCGGCCGAGGCCTCCTGGAGGTAGAACACGTCGACCGCCTGGGGCCCCAGGGTGTCGATGTGGGCCGAGCGGACGGTGACCTCGAGGGCGGCCAGCCGACGGCACACGAGGTAGACCACCCCGGGGCGGTCGGCCGCACGCACCTCGAGCACGGTGGCCTGCGCGCTGGCCTCGGGCCGCACCACCACCGAGGGCGCGAGGTCGGGCCCGATGCCGCGCCGCAGCCGGGTCCCGGGGTCGACGCGCCCGCCGACCACGGCGTCGTACGTCGTGCGCAGGATCGCGGGGTCGAGGTCGCGGTCGGCGACCTCCCACACCGAGATCCCGTGCGGGCCCTGGGCCCAGGCACGAGCGGCGCGGACCGGGGTGCGGGACAGGCCGAAGGTGGCCGCGACGTCGGCCAGGAGCCCCACCCGGTCGAGCCCGATCGTGGTGACCCGGGAGCCGTCGGCGGTCTGCTCCACCGACACCGCGAGCGCGCCGGCGGCCAGGTCGCCGGGCACCGAGACCTCGTCGGTCACCGCCGCCGAGGTGGAGGTGCTGGTCTCCAGCGCCGAGCTGGTACGTCGGACCAGCCCGCGGATCAGTCCCGCCCGCCACGAGGACCAGGCCGTCGGCGCGGTCGCGCGGGCGTCGGCCTCGGTCAGCGCGGCGAGCAGGGCGAGCGACTCCGTGCTGCCCACCCGGGCGCGGATCAGGTCCACGGTGGCCGGGTCGTCGGGGTCGCGGGTCGTGGCGGTGGCCGCCAGGAGGAGGTGCCAGCGCACCAGCAGGCCCACGAGGTCGACCGCCTCGGCGTCGAAGCCGATCCGGGTCGCGATGGCCCGGGCGATCGGCTCCCCCGCGACGCTGTGCTCGACCAGGCCGCCCTTGCCGATGTCGTGGAGCAACGCCGCGACCATCAGGACGTCGGGCCGCGAGACGCCGCGGATCAGCGACGAGGCCTCGACGCAGGTCTCCACGACGTGCCGGTCGACGGTGAACCGGTGGATCACCGACGCGTGCGGCAGCAGCCGGATCCGCTCCCACTCGGGCAGCAGGCCGGTCAGGGCGCCGGTCTCCTCCAGGGTCTCCCACACGCCCAGCAGCCCGCGCCCCGAGGCCAGGAGCCGCACGAGCAGGTGGCGTGCCTCGTCGGGCCACGGGTCGGGCAGCGGCGGTGACTCGCGGACCAGCCGGGCGGCGGTCGGCGGGGCCAGCACGACGTCGCGCTCGGCCGCGGCCACCGCGGCGCGCAGCAGCAGCACGGGGTCCTCGGCGGGCCGGGCCCGTCGGTCCAGGACGATCTCGCCGCCCGAGAGCGCCACGCCGGCGGCCACCGGCTCGAGGGAGGGGCGGCGCGCCGCACCCGGCGAGGTCGGGCGGGCCAGGACCCCGTCGACGCGACGCCAGGTCAGGCGGGACAGGTGCGTGATGCGCCGACCGAGCTCGCGGACCCGGACCTGGGCGGCGGTCTCCCCCTCGGGCCCGGCGCCGGTGCCGAGGCCCTCGGCGATGGCGCGCCAGGTCTCCGGGTTGACCCGGTCGGTGGCGCGTCCGGCGGTGGCGTGGACCAGGTCGCGGACGTCGAGCAGCGACTGACGGCAGGGCTCGAGGTCGCTGTGCGGCACGTCGACCAGCCAGGTCGCCACCAGGGCCTTGAGGACGGTGGCGTCGCGCAGCCCGCCCTCGGCCTCCTTGAGGTCGGGCACCGAGACGTGGGCCAGCTCGCCCATCAGCTCGTGCCGGGAGCGGACCATGGCGTGCAGCTCGGGCAGCCGGGCCCGCGCACCGCGCCGCCACTCGGCGAGCATGGTGGTGCGCAGCCGCAGCGTGAGGTTCGGGTCTCCGGCCAGGTGCCGCAGGTCCAGCAGCCCCGTGGCGACGCGCAGGTCGTCCTCGGCGGCGGCCAGCATCTCCGGCAGCGTGCGCACCGAGTGGTCGAGCTGGAAGCGGGCGTCCCAGATCGGGTACCAGACCTTCTCGGCCAGGTCGCCCAGCTCGGTGCCGGGGTCGGAGACCAGGACGACGTCGAGGTCCGAGCAGGGCGCGAGCTCGCCGCGCCCGTAGCCGCCGACCGCGACCAGCGCGGCCCCGACCTCCGGACCGCCGCACCCGTCGTACGCGGCGACGCACAGGGCGTCGGCCTCCACCGTCCTGGCGGCCCGCTCGGAGGCGGTCACCGGCCGGTCCGCAGACCGGTCACACGGCAGCGTCGCCGCGGTCGCCGGTGCGGACCCGCACGACGGTGTCCAGCGGGGAGACCCAGATCTTGCCGTCGCCGATCCGCCCGGTGTGCGCGCTGCCCAGGATCGCCTCGACGATCGACTCGACGTCGTCCTCGTTGACCGCGACCTCGAGCCGGATCTTCGGCACCAGCGCGATGTCGTACTCGGCCCCGCGGTAGACCTCGGTGTGCCCCTTCTGGCGGCCGTAGCCGCTGACCTCGCTGACCGTCATCCCGGTCACGCCGACGGTCTCGAGGGCGACGCGGACGTCCTCCCACTTGTGCGGCTTGATGACCGCGGTGACCAGCTTCATGGCTTCTCCTCGTGGTGGTGGGCGAGCGGGCTCGGTCCCGTCGACCGGGCTCCGGCGGAGGCGTGGAGGTCGTCGGTGGCCTCGGCGTGCACGACCAGGTCGATGCCGCTGACCTCGTGCTCCTCGTCGATGCGGAAGCCCATCGTGTTGTCGACCACGAGTCCGATGATGCCGGAGACCACGAAGGCGCAGACGGGCACCGCGCCGCGCTCAGCAGTTGTTTGCCCGGGAGCCATCAGCAGCACCAGGGCGCTGAGCGAGGCTCATCGACGACCACCCGAGCGCTGATCCGGTTCGCGCGCGTGAACGGCCCGGCTGTCGGGACAGCCGGGCCGCTCACCTCGTGCTCGGCAGGTCGAGACGGCTAGAGCGCCGCCTCGTCCTTGTCGCCGGTGCGGACCCGGATCACGGTGTCGATGGGGCTGAGCCACACCTTGCCGTCCCCGATCCGACCGGTCTGCGCGGTCTTGACCACGATGCCGATGATGTCGTCCGCGTCACCGTCGTCGACGACGATCTCGATGCGGATCTTCGGCACCAGGGCGATGTCGTACTCCGCCCCGCGGTAGACCTCGGTGTGCCCCTTCTGGCGGCCGTAGCCGCTGACCTCGCTGACCGTCATGCCGGTCACGCCGAAGGTCTCGAGGGCCTCGCGGACGTCTTCCCACTTGTGCGGCTTGATCACCGCGGTCACGAGCTTCATGCGCTGGCTCCTTCCGACGCGGGCTGCGTCATCCCCGACAGAACGCCGGTGGCGCCGCTGCTCGTCGTGCTGGTGTGCAGGTCGTACGCCGACTCGCCGTGCTCGGAGAAGTCGATGCCCTCGACCTCGTCCTCCTCGTCGACGCGCAGGCCCATCGTGTGCTTGATGGCCAGCGCGATGATCGTGGTCAGCACCGCCGAGTAGGCGATGGCGGTGAGCGCACCCAGCGACTGGTCGCCGAGCGAGCCGAAGCCGCCGCCGTAGAACAGCCCGTCGATGCCGCCGGCCCCCTCGGAGGTCGAGAAGAGGCCGATCAGCACGGTGCCGATGATCCCGCCGACCAGGTGGACGCCGACGACGTCCAGCGAGTCGTCGTACCCGAGCCGGAACTTCCAGGAGACGGCCCACGCGCAGACGCCTCCGGCGATCGCGCCGATGGCGACCGCACCGCCGATGTCGACGGCCCCGGCGGCCGGGGTGATCGCGACCAGACCCGCCACGATGCCGGACGCGGCGCCGAGCGAGGTGGCCTTGCCGTGCAGGATCCGCTCGATGATGAGCCAGCCGAGGATGGCGGCCATCGCGGCGAGCGTGGTGTTGGCGAACGTGCGACCGGTCTCGGAGAAGAACTGGGCCATGTTCTCCTCGTCGTTGGCACCGGTGAAGACGATCGAGCCGACGTTGAAGCCGTACCAGCCCAGCCACAGCATGCCCGCGCCGAGCATGGTCAGCGTCAGGTTGTGCGGCCGCATCTGGTCCTTGGGCCACCCCACGCGCTTGCCGAGCAGCAGGGCGAGGACCAGGGCCGCGACCCCCGCGTTGATGTGGACGGCGGTGCCGCCCGCGTAGTCCTGCGCACCGATCTTCGTGCAGATCAGCGCCGAGTCGCTGCAGCCGAAGACCATGTGGGCGAGCGGGAAGTAGACGATGAGCGCCCACACGGGCAGGAAGACCACCCAGGCGGAGAACTTCATCCGACCGGCGACCGCGCCGCTGATCAGCGCGGCGGTGATGACCGCGAACGTCATCTGGAACATCACGTAGATGTAGGAGTCGGTCGTGACGCCGTCGAGCCAGAAGAGCTCGAACGGGTTGGCGAAGAAGACGCCGTCACCGCCGAAGCCCATCGACCAGCCCACGGCGACGTACAGGATGCCGATGATCGCGGCCGAGACGAACGACATCATCATCATGTTGAGCACGGACTTCGATTGCGACATGCCGCCGTAGAAGAGCGCCAGGGCCGGCACGGTCATCATCAGGACGAGGGCTGTTGCGATGAGCATGAAGGCGTAGTAGCCGTCCACAGAACCTCCATGAGGTGTTGTTCTCGGGAGGCGGGTGCGCCTGACTGCGATGTCGTGGCGGTCCGCCCGGATTCGTTGACGAGCCTGGGCGACCCAGGTTTCGCGGCGGGCCGCGCCATGTTGCGCCGCGGCAACGAGTTCGGGGCGGGTGTTACTTCCGTGTTACGCGGGAGCGGCACCGGCTAGGGTCGGGGGCCGTGAGCAGACTGGCCGTGATGGCCCACTACGACCCGCGTGGCCGCGTGGCGCCCCACGTGCGCCGCCACGTGCTGGCGCTGGCCGACGCCGTCGACGAGCTGGTCGTGGTCTCGACCGCCGACCTCGACGACGACGGGCGCGACTTCCTCGCCCGCCACGCCCGGCTGATCCGTCGGGCGAACTTCGGCTACGACTTCTTCAGCTACAAGACCGGGCTCGAGGCGTCGCGGCTCAGCGACCACGACGAGGTCGTGGTCTGCAACGACACCTACGTCGGCCCGCTCACCGACTACTCCCAGGTCTTCACCGCCATGGAGTCGCGACCGGCGGACTTCTGGGGCCTCACCTCCTCGCAGCGGGTGCACCCGCACGTGCAGAGCTTCTTCGTCGCGTTCCGGCCGTGGCTGGTCGACTCCCAGGCCTTCCGGGGGTTCTGGGGCGGGATGTCGCCGGTGTCCGACCGGGCGCGGGTGATCAGCGAGTACGAGGTGGGGCTGACCAAGGCGCTGACCAGCGGCGGGTTCCGCTGGACGTCGTACTTCACCGAGACCGACGCCGACCGCACCCTGGCCCAGCGCCGGGTCGCGTGGTGGGCCCTCCACCGGCTGCCGCCCCCGCGCAGCCGTCGGCAGGTCCAGTGGCTGCGAGCGAAGACCAAGGACCCGTGGAACCCCGCGATCGCCCTCGCCGACGTCGCGCTCGACGCCGGGCGGCTGCCCTACGTCAAGATCGACACCCTGCGCTACGACCCCTACGGCCTCGGCGCCGCGCGGCTGCTCGACCTGTGCGAGGCCCGCTTCCCGCGGGAGTTCGAGGGGGTCCGCGACTACCTGCGCGAGACCGCCCCGCTCTCGGCCGCGCGTCCCGACGCCGACCTGCGGCGGACCCCCGCGGGTCTGCGGCCGCTGCGCCGTCTGGTGGAGTACGGCCGTGCCGCCTGACTCCCCCCTCGGCCGCCGAGCCGCCCGCCTCGCCGGTGGTGTCGCGCGCCGGGCCGGCCTGCGACCCACCCCCGCACCCTCCGGCCCCCGCAGCAGGGTGAGCGCCCAGGGCCGACGCTCGGTGCTCGACTCGCCGCTGTTCGACCAGCGCTGGGTGGAGGTCCAGCTCGGACGCAGCTTCACCTCGCGCGAGGACGCCGTCGACGCCTACCTCGACGCACCCGAGGTCTCCCCGCACCCCCTGTTCTTCATCGAGTACGTCGACCCGCGGTTCGGGCGGCCGCCGGCGGGCCGCAACCCGCTGCTGTGGTACCTCAACCACACCCGCGCTCGCGCCAAGGCCTCGCCGCACCCGCTCGTCGACCTCGAGGCGATGGCGGCGGAGGCTCCGCACGCCGCGGCCCACCGGCTCGGCCCGCTGGTCGGGTGGCTGGAGCAGGCCACCGCCGCGTCCGTCCTGCCGAGCACCGGCGGTGACCGCGCCACCACCCTCGGCGAGCTGATCACCGCCAGCGAGGCCGCCCTGCGCCGCTGGCGCCAGGAGTCGGGCTGGCGGCTGGCGCCGCGCACCAGCCCGGAGCCCCCCGCCGACATGGTGGAGCCGGAGGCGATGCCGGCGGCTCCGACCGACGGCACGCCGCTGGTCAGCGTGGTGATGCCGCTGTGGAACCGCGCCACGGTGGTGCGCGAGGCCGTGGAGTCGGTCCAGCGCCAGAGCTTCGAGTCGTGGGAGCTCATCGTCGTCGACGACGGCTCCACCGACGACTCCGTCGCCGTCGTGCGGGGCCTGGCGGCCTTCGACGCCCGGATCGTGGTGGTGCCGGCCGGGCACCGGGGCGTCTCCGCGGCCCGCAACGAGGGCCTGGCCCGCGCGCGCGGACGCTACGTCGCGTTCCTCGACACCGACAACCAGTGGCGCCCGGGCTACCTCCAGGTGATGCTGGCCGAGCTCGAGGCCCACCCCGACTGGGGCATGGCCCACGCAGCGCTGCGGGCCACGAAGGACGGCGAGGTCTACTACCGCGCCTTCCAGGGCACCCACCGGCACCTGCTCGTGGCCAACCACGTCGACCTCAACGTGCTCGTGGCCCGCCGCTCGCTCGTGCAGGAGGCCGGCGGCTTCGACGAGACCCTGCGCCGGGGCGTCGACTACGACCTGGTGCTGAAGCTGGCGGCGGTCACCGACCTCCACCTGGTGCGGCACGTCGGCGTCGACTACACCGACGACTCCGGCTCGGGGGCGGGCGCGACCGGCCCGCGGATCAGCACCCACGAGTCGCCGGCCTGGCTCTCCGTCATCGCCTCGCGCCACCTGGTCGACTGGGACGCCGTCCGCGCCGCCGAGCGGACCCCCGGCCACACCACGCTGGTGCTGACCGGCCAGGGGTCGGTCCGGACCCTCACCCTGTGGTTGCACGCAGTGGCCGGCGCGGCCGCGGCCGGGACGGCCCTGGACGCCGTCGTGGTCGGCGTACGCCTCCCCCGCTGGCAGCACGTCGTCCTCGAGGTGCTCGCCGGTGCCCTGGGCCACGCCCGGCTGGTCACGATCCAGGCCGACCGCGGGCCCGCCGTCCGCGCCAACGTCGGTCTCGCCGCCGCCGTCGGCGAGCGGGTGGTGCTGGTGCTCGACCCGCTGGAGCCCGACGTCGACGCGCTCGTGCGGCTGGCCGCGCACCTGGACGACACCCTGGACACCACCACCGCGTTGGCGCAGCCGGTCGCGCTCGCCCCCACCGGGGCGGTGCTCACCGCCGGGGCGGTCTTCGACCCCGACACGGCGGTCCCCCAGGAGTTCCTGGGCGGGCACGCCGTCGCCGACGTACGCCGGGCGGGGCGCCTGCGCCTGCCGGCCGCCTCCGGACCGGCCGTGGCGCTGCGCGGCGCCGACCTGGCCCGGCTCGACGGACTCGACGCGCTCTGCGGGCCGCTCGCGCTGCCCGACCTGGCCCTGCGCGCGGCGGCGGCCGGGGCCGGGGGCACGGTGCTCCACCCCGACGTCGAGGTCGTCACCCGCGCCACGCCTCCCCCCGACGCCGCCGAGGTCGCCGCCGCGCTGCGGGTCGTGGGTGCGCGGCACCGCGAGGTCCCCGGCGGGTCCGAGGAGGCCTGGCGGGCCGCCGGCTTCGAGGTGACCGGACACCGCTTCGACGTACTGCCGGGTGAGCCGACCGGTCCGCTGGACCAGCCCGTGCTGCAGCCGACCGCGCTGCTGCGCCCGCTGCGGGCGCCTGACGGGGGCACCGGGATGTCCGAGGTCACCGAGGTCACCGAGGTCACCGAGGGTCCGCCGGCGCTGCGCTGGGCGATCGACCTGGCCTCGCCGGTGGGTCCCCGGGGGCGGGGGTGGGGCGACACGCACTACGGCGAGGCCCTCGCGGCAGCGCTGCGACGCCGCGGCCAGCACGTCGCGGTCGACGCGCGCGAGACCCGCCACCGGCCCAGCCGCGACCTCGACGACGTCGTCCTCGTGCTGCGCGGCCTCGACCTGGTCGCGCCGCGCCCCGGGCGGGTCAACCTCGAGTGGATCATCAGCCACCCCGACCTCGTCACGCCCGAGGAGGTGCACGGCTTCGACCGCGTCTTCGCGGCCAGCCACCACTGGTCACGACAGGCAGGCGAGGACTGGGGCGTGGAGGTCCGCCCGCTGCTCCAGGCCACCGACCCCTCGCTCTTCCACCCCGGACGGGCCGAGTTCGACTCCGGTGCCGACGTGCTCTTCGTCGGCAACTCCCGCGGTGTCTTCCGCAGCTCGCTGCGTCACGCCACCTCGGCCGGGATCGACGTCACCGTCCACGGCGCCGGCTGGAACGAGATGCTCCCGCGCGGAGCCGTCGCCTCGCTCCTGGTCGACAACGCCGAGCTCGGCGAGCTCTACACCGCCGCCGGCGTCGTGCTCAACGACCACTGGGAGGACATGCGCCTCACCGGCTTCGTCTCCAACCGGCTGATGGACGCCGCCGCCAGCGGCGCCCGGGTGGCCAGCGACGAGATCCCCGGCCTCGACCTCACCGAGGTCTTCGGCGGTCTGGTCCAGACCTGGCGCGACGAGCACGACCTGGCCCGCATCGTCCGCGAGCGGGACACGCTCTTCCCCGCCGGTGAGGAGCGGGTGCGAGCAGCCGAGCGCGTCGCCGCCGCCCACTCCTTCGACGCCCGCGCCGACGAGCTGCTCGACGAGGCCGTGCGGCTGGTGCGCGCCCGCGCCGCCCGCTCCGCGCACGCCGCGGGCGAGCTCACCTGACCCGCCCGCCGACGTACGCGCTGTGCTGCCGCGGCTGCCGCGGGGGCTGCTGCGGCGGGGCACTGATCCTGCAATTGTCGCCGTGTTGCCCTCCGCGACGCCGAAATCAGGGCACCACGCCAGCAATTGCCCTGACGGTGCCCCTCAGCGACGCCCGCGACCGGGCCAGGACCTTCCTCAGCCCTCGCGCTGCGGCAGGCAGAGGAAGAACGTACGGCTGGGCAGGTACCACGGGGTGGCGGTGAGTACGTCGTAGCCGTGCTCGTCGAGCATCTTGTAGAGGTCGCGGGTGCGCGGCCAGAACGAGTGGTCGTTGCCCCACGAGGCCGGGGAGTTCGTCGACTGGTCGGGCTCGCGGTAGAGGCGGCCGGTGTAGCCCTGCAGGGTCACCGGCTCGGAGAGCGACTTCTTCATCGGCACCGGACGGTCGTTGGCGACATGGGTGTCGAGGATGATCGGGGTGCCCTGCGACCGCTTGAGCAGGTCGAGCTGGTCGTCGAGGGTGAGGTGGTACCAGAGGCCGAGGCACGCGATGACGTCGAAGCCGCCGAGGTCGACGTCACGGACGTCGCCCACCACCCAGTCGACCCGCGGCTCGTCGGTCGGGTAGCGGTCGCCCCGCGCGTCCAGCGCGGTGACCTTCCAGCCCGCGTCGGCGGCGGCCCGGGCGAACATGCCGTGACCCGACCCGAGGTCGATCAGGCTGCCCACGGGGAAGGACCCGAGCATCTGGTGGAACCACTTGAAGCGCAGGGGGCCGGTGGACTCGTCGGCCCCGCCTTGAGGTGTCGCCATGGCGGTGACCCTACCGGGCCCCGAACCCGCTCCCCGATAGGGTCGGGCGCGTGAACCACCCTCGCCCCGAGCGCCTCAACGGCCGCCAACGACGGCTCTGGGAGCTGCACGACTTCGGGCAGGGCCGGGGGCTGGAGATCGGTCCGCTGCACAACGCCTCCGTGCGCCGCGAGCACGCCGACGTCGACTACCTCGACGTCTTCCCGCGCGACCAGCTGCTCAAGAACTACGAGGGCCACCTCAACGTCGACCCCGACAAGATCCCGGAGATCGACTACGCGCTGCACGACGGCGAGCGCGTGCGGTCGATGCCGGAGACGCTGGCCGGGGTCGCGCCGTACGACTGGGTGATGGCCTCCCACGTGATCGAGCACGTCCCCGACGTGGTCGGGTGGCTCGACCAGGTCGCGGAGGTCACCGTCGACGGCGCCGCGCTGGTGCTGGTCGTGCCCGACCGCCGCTACTGCTTCGACGTGCACCGCCCCGGCACCACCGTGGGACAGCTGCTCCAGGCCCACGAGGCCGGCGACGTGGTCCCCTCGGTGCGCGCGGTCTACGACTACAAGCGCGGGCACGCGGGCGTCCGGGCCCCCGACATCTGGGCCGGACGCATCTCCGGCTACGACAAGCGCATCTACACCCTCGACCAGGTCAAGGAGCAGGTCGACCTGGCCCGCAAGGGCGAGTACGTCGACGGGCACGTGTGGACCTTCACCCCCGGCACGCTGCTGGAGCAGGTCGTGGAGCTGCGCGACCTCGGCCTGGCGCAGTGGCGGGTGGAGTCGCTGCGCCCGACCCGGCGCGACGAGAACGAGTTCTTCATGGTCCTGCGACGCCTCCCGCGCACGGGCTGGACGCCCGAGCTGCTGGCCGAGGAGCCGCGGCCCGAGCACGCGATGCCCGACTGGCTCGCGGAGTGGGTGGACCTCAAGGCCCGCCAGCGCGAGCTGCGCGAGCGGCTCAACGCGCGCAAGGCACGGATCGCGGAGCTGGAGACCCAGCTCGCCGCCGCCCGGGCCGACGTACGTCGCCTCCAGGGTGCGGCGCCCCGCGCGAGCCTGCCGCGGCGCGCGGCCGGCCGGCTCAGCCGAGCAGTGCGTCGACGAACGCCTCCGGGCTGAACGGCGCCAGGTCGTCGGGCCCCTCGCCCAGTCCCACCAGCTTGACCGGCACGCCGAGCTCGCGCTGCACCGCGACCACGATGCCGCCCTTGGCCGACCCGTCGAGCTTGGTCAGCACGATGCCCGTCACGTCGACGACCTCACGGAACACCCGGGCCTGGATCAGCCCGTTCTGACCGGTCGTCGCGTCGAGGACCAGCAGCACCTCGGTGACCGGCGTCTGCTTCTCGATGACGCGCTTGACCTTGCCGAGCTCGTCCATCAGGCCCTGCTTGTTCTGCAGGCGCCCGGCGGTGTCCACGATGACGGTGTCGACGTCGCCGGCGACCCCGAGCTTGACCGCCTCGAAGGCCACGCTGGCGGGGTCGGTGCCCTCCGCGCCGCGGACCACCTCGACGCCGACCCGCTCCCCCCACGTGGCGAGCTGGTCGACCGCGGCGGCGCGGAACGTGTCGGCCGCACCGAGCGTGACCGAGCGGTCCTCGGAGACCAGGATCCGGGCGATCTTGCCGACGGTGGTGGTCTTGCCCGCGCCGTTGACGCCCACGACCAGCATCACGCCGGGCGCGCCGTCCGCCCCGCTGACCTGGAGGCGGCGGTCCATCCCGCCGTCGACGAGGGTCAGCAGCTCCTCGCGGAGCACGGCCCGGGCGTCGGCCGCCTTGCCGTCGACCCGCAGCCGGGTGCGGAGCCTCGCGACCAGCTCCTGGGTCGGCGCGACCCCCACGTCGGCGGCCAGCAGGGTGTCCTCGATCGCCTCCCAGGTGTCCTCGTCGAGCCGGTCACGGCTGAGCAGCGACAGCAGCCCCTTCCCGAGCCCGCCCTGCGACCCCGCGAGGCGCTGACGCAGCCGCACCAGCCGGGACGCCGTGCTCTCGGGCCTCTCGCGGGCCGGCGGCTCCTCGACGACCGGGGCGTCGGGCGCCGGCGCCTCGGGTGCCGCAGGCTCCCCGGGCGCGACCGTCGTCGTCGGCGCCGGCGCCTCCCGCGGCGGGGCCAGCACGTCGGTCCCCGCCGAGGACGCCGGCGGAGCAGCGTCCGGGCCGCGGCGTCCGCCACGGACGCGGGACGTCACCAGACCCGCCAGGCCGAGGACGGCCACGACGGCGATGCCGATGATCAAGAACAGCCAGTCACCCATGGCTCCATCCAACCAGGCAGGCCCTCGCTGGGCCGAGTCGGCGGCGCCCTGCGCCAGACCTCGGTCCGAGCTCAGTCGGGCCTCGGTCAGGCGTCGGCCAGGTCTGGGTCAGGCCTGGGTCAGAACGGGCTCGGCGCTCGGTCAGCGACGGCTGGCGGGCTGCGCGGAGCGCGCCTGGTCGCCGGCCGGGTCGGGGTCGGCGTCGGTCTCGTGCAGCACCGGCAGCCGCTCGGTCACCTGGTGCGCGAGACGGTTGAGGGTCTCGCCGACCTGGGCGAACCCGGGCAGCTGGTGACCGCCGTGCGGGAAGGCCACGAACACCGCGAGCAGACCGCAGGCGGTGAGGATCAGCAGCATCGAGAAGACCACGAACAGCACGACGAGACCAACCTCCGAGACAACACCACTACGACGACCCCAGGATGCCACGCAGGGCCGGGGTTCAGCGAATCCCGGAGGGCCTCTCGACCCTCAGACCCGCTCAACCACGGCGCAGAGCGCGTCGCGCACGTCCGACCGCCCGACGGGCGATCGAGCGCGGGGGCGGGCCGGCCGCCGGGCCGGCAGGCTGCGACCGCAGCCGCTCGACCTCGCGCCCGAGGCGGCGGGCCTCGCGGCGGTGCGTGACCAGCTCACCGCGCAGCTTGAGCATCTCCCCGAGCATGGCGTCGAACGTGCGGGTCAGGCTGGTCGGCGCCAGGTCGAGCGGCGGCGGTACGGCGCTGCCCGCCAGCGGCCGCACGATCCAGACCATCTCGTCGGGGTTGAGGTGGAGCCAGGTCGACATCGCCTCGCCGAGCATCGACCGCGGCGTGACCCGCTGCAGCGCGAGCCCGCTCTCGACGAGCCGGTCCTCGAAGTCGTCGCCGTAGTAGCGGACGTGGTCGGCCTGCCCGAAGCGCACCACCCGCTCCTCCACCGGGGCGTCGAGGTCCTCGTCGGTGAGCGTGCCGGCGCGGTAGGGCACCTGCACCAGGCCCAGGCCGCCGGGCGCGAGGACCCGGGCGATCTCGCGCATGGCCAGCCGGTCGTCGGGCACGTGCTCGAGCACGTGGTAGCAGACCAGCAGGTCCACCGAGCCCGCGGCCAGCGGCAGCTCGGTCAGGCTGCCCAGGACGTCGACCATCCGGCTGTCGAGGCCCAGGTCGAGCCGCACGTGGCTGCGGGGCTCGAGACCGGCCAGCAGCGGCGAGGTCTCCGGGGACGGCGAGACCTCCAGCAGCGTGCCGAGGTCGTCGAGCACCGGGTCGAGCACGCTGAGCAGCAGCGCGAAGAAGCGGTGCCGCTCGAGGCTGCGGCACTTCGGGCACGAGGCATCGGGCCGCCCGCCCGGACCGGGCATGAACTCGCGGCGTACGACGTGGTGGCAGATGCTGCAGTAGCGCCGCGGGTAGTCGCCCAGACCGGGGTCCACGGGCTCCCCGGCGGCGTCGGTCGTCCGGTCGGTGCTCTGGCCAGGGGGGGTCATGCGGCTCCGGTCCTCAGCAGGGGCGTGAGCGCCGATCGAACCACATCGGGGATCGGCGCCACCGGCCGGTGGGGCGAGGTGTTGTCGACGTAGACGTGCACGAAGCGTCCCTCCGCGGCGGCCTCCTCGTCGAGGTCGCCCGAGCCGCCCTGGAAGAGCCCGATCCGGTAGACCACCGAGGAGCTGCCGACCTTGTCGACGACCAGCCCCAGCTCGACCGGCCGCGGGTAGCCGATCTCGCGGAAGTAGCGGCACCCGACCTCGGCCACCACGCCCACGGCGGGCAGCGCGCGGATGTCGCCGCCGGTGGCCTCGGCGAGGTGGGCGTTGACGGCGGTGTCGATCAGCTCGAAGTAGCGGGCGTTGTTCATGTGGCCGTAGACGTCGTCGTCGGCCCAGCGGGTGGTGGCCTGGCGCCACACGACGTAGTCGGCCCGCGTGGGCCGGGTGCGCTCGCTCATGCCGCGGCTACGCCGGCTCGTGCTCGCGCAGGCGCTGGCTGATGACCGCGCTCACGCCGTCGCCGCGCATGGTCACGCCGTAGAGGGCGTCGCCGACCTCCATCGTCCGCTTCTGGTGGGTGATCACCAGCAGCTGCGAGCTCTCGCGCAGCTCCTCGTAGATCTCCAGCAGCCGACCGAGGTTGGTGTCGTCGAGCGCGGCCTCGACCTCGTCGAGGATGTAGAACGGCGAGGGCCGGGCCTTGAACAGTGCCACCAGGAAGGCCACCGCCACCAGCGACCGCTCGCCGCCGGAGAGCAGCGAGAGCCGCTTGACCTTCTTGCCGGCGGGGCGGGCCTCCACCTCGATGCCGGTGTTGAGCATGTCGTCGGGGGCCGTGAGCACCAGGCGGCCCTCCCCACCCGGGAACAGCCGGGTGAACGTCGAGTCGAAGGCGCGGCTCACGTCGGCGTACGCCTCGGTGAAGACCTGCTCCACGCGGGCGTCGACCTCACGGACGATGTCGAGGAGGTCCTTGCGGGTCCGGCGGAGGTCCTCGAGCTGCTCGGTGAGGAACCTGTGGCGCTCCTCCATGGCGGAGTACTCCTCCAGCGCCAGCGGGTTGACCTTGCCGAGCATGGTCAGGGACCGCTCGGCGGAGCGGAGCCGCTTCTGCTGCTCCTCGCGCACGAAGGGGGTCGGCTCGGGGGCCTCCTCACCCTCGGGCACCTCGCCCACGAACGGCACCAGCTGGTCGGGACCGTAGTCGGAGACCAGGCCGTCGGCCTCGAGCCCGAGCTCCTCGAGCGCGCGCTCCTCGAGCTGCTCGATGCGCATCCGCTGCTGGGTGCGGGCCATCTCGTCGCGGTGGACGGAGTTGACCAGCTCGTCGTGCTCGCGGCCCAGGTCGCGCAGCCGGGCGCGGACGGTCATCAGCTCCTGCTCGCGGCCGCGCCGCTGCTCCTCGACCGCCTGCCGGGCTCGGGTCGCCCGGTCGATGCTGACCTCGAGCCGGGTGAGGACGTAGCCGACCGCCACCCCCACGGCCTCGGCGGCCCGACCCTCGCGGAGCAGTCGCTCGCGGCGCTCGGCCGCGCGGGCGCGGGCCTCACGCTCGGTGCGGGCGGCGCGGAGCAGGGAGTCGACGCGGCCGTGGAGAGCCCGCGCCCGTTCCTCCGACGTACGCAGCGCGAGCCGGGCCTCGGTCTCGGCCTGGCGGGCGCCCCGGGCCTCCTCGACCAGCCGCTCGCGCGCGGCGGTGTCGGGCTCCTCGTCGGGCGCGTCCTGCGCCGAGGCGAGGCGGGCCTCGAGGTCGGCGAGGCCGGCGAGGTCCTGCTCGCGGGCGGTACGGGCCTTGTCGATGGCCACGGACAGGCGATCGGCCTCGCCCCGGGCCGAGCGGGCCTGGGAGTGGTGCTGCCCGAGCTCCTCGGCGACGGCGGCCAGCGTGGCGTCGGACTCGTGGAGCTTGGCGAGGGCCACGTCGACACGCTGCTGCGCGTCGAGCCGCTCGTGCTCCAGCCGGGAGAGGTCGAAGCCGAGCCGCTCACCGGCCGCGACCGCCTCCGCGAGCGCGGCGGTGGCCTCGTCGACGGCGGCCTGGATCTCGATCAGGCTCTGCTGCGCGGTGGAGCCCCCGGCGGCGAGGTGGGTGCCGAGCAGGTCGCCGTCGCGGGTGACCGCGGTGACCTCGGGCGCCTCGGCGACCAGCGCCTGGGCGGCGGCGAGGTCGTCGACCACGGCCACCCGGGCCAGCAGCCGGGTGAGCGCGGGGCGCAGGTCGGCGGGGCACTCGACCACGTCGACGGCGTACGCCGCTCCGGTGCCGCCGGCGGTGCCGACCGGCAGCGCCGGCCAGGAGCGGTCCTCGGGGGCGGCGCCGGCCAGCAGCATGCCGGCCCGCCCGAGGTCGCCGTCCTTGAGGTGGTCGATGGCGGCGAGCGCCGCGTCGGCCCCGGTGACGGCGACCGCGTCGGCTGCGGAGCCGAGGGCCGCGGCCACGGCCGTCTCGTAGCCCGGGCGCACGGTGAGCAGAGCCGCGACCGAGCCGAGCAGGCCGGAGACCGAGTCGGAGGCGGCCAGCAGCGCGCCGACGCCGTCCTTGCGGTTGAGGCCCATCTCGAGCGCGTCCTTGCGGGCCGCGAGCGTGGAGCGGTCGCGGTCGGCCTGCTGGGCCTCCTCGCGGGTCTTGGCCAGCCGCTCGGCGACGTCCTCGAGCAGGGCCACCCCGGCCTCGTGCTCGGCGTCGAGCCCCTCCTCCCCCGCGTCGAGCCCGGCGACCTTGGTCTCGAGGGAGGTGAACTCACGCTGCGCGCGGTCGGCGCGCGCCACGGCGTCCTCGCGGGCCAGGCCGAGGCGACCGATCTCCTCGTCGGCGGCGGCGGCGCGGGACTTCAGGGCATTGACCTGGCCGTGCAGGCGGGCCAGCCCCTCGCGACGGTCGGCGGCGGCGCGGACGAGCCCGGCGACCCGGCGCTCCTCCTCCGCGGCGGCGTCCTCGGCGCTCTTGCGGGCGGCGACGGACTGCTCCATCGCGCCCCGGTGCGCGGCCACCTCGGCGGCGATCTGCTGCTCCTGGGTGCGGACGCGCTCGGCCTCGGCCTCCAGCTGGTCGGGGTCGCGGCCCTGCTGCAGCTCGCTGTCGGCGACGCTCGCGGCGTTGCGGACCCGCTCGAGGGCCAGGCCCTGGGTGCCGCGCAGACGCTCGCGGAGACCTCCGAGGGAGTACTGCGTGTCCTGTGCCTGCGACAGCGCCGGCAGGTCCTCGCGCAGCGCCGCCTCGAGACCGCTCTCGGCCTCGCGGGTCGCGGCGAGCTGGGCCTCCACCTGGGCCCGACGCTCGACCAGGATCGACTCGTCGGCCAGCTCCTGGTCGAGGGCGTGGCGGGCGGTCACCAGGTCGTCGGCCATCAGCCGGGCGCGCGCGTCGCGTGCGTCGGCCTGGACGCCGGCCGCCTTGCGCGCGACCTCGGCCTGCCGGCCCAGGGGCTTGAGCTGGCGGCGGATCTCGGTCAGCAGGTCGCTCAGTCGCGTGAGGTTGCCGTCGCAGGCGTCGAGCTTGCGGAGCGCCTTCTCCTTGCGCTTGCGGTGCTTGAGGACCCCGGCGGCCTCCTCGATGAACCCGCGGCGGTCCTCGGGTGTCGCGTGCAGGATCGTGTCGAGCTGGCCCTGGCCGACGATGACGTGCATCTCGCGGCCGATGCCGGAGTCGCTGAGCAGCTCCTGGACGTCGAGCAGCCGGCACGAGGTGCCGTTGATGGCGTACTCGGAGCCGCCGCTGCGGAACATCGTCCGGCTGATCGTGACCTCGGCGTACTCGATCGGCAGCGCGCCGTCGCTGTTGTCGATGGTCAGCAGCACCTCGGCGCGGCCCAGCGGCGGCCGGCCCGACGTACCGGCGAAGATGACGTCGTCCATCTTGCCGCCGCGCAGGCTCTTGGCACTCGCCTCACCCATCACCCAGGCGAGCGCGTCCACGACGTTGGACTTGCCGGAGCCGTTGGGCCCCACGATGCACGTGATGCCGGGCTCGAGCTGCAAGGTCGTCGAGGAGGCGAAGGACTTGAACCCCTTCAGGGTCAGGCTCTTCAGGTACAACGCGAGACTCCATCAGGTCGCCGGCTGGCGCTGACGCGGGTGACGCCGGTGTGCGTGTGCCGCGGGGGAAGCTCAGCGCGCCTCACCCTACCCGCCCGGTGCCGGCTTTCCGTGCATCACCTCCGTGGTGGCCGGGCTGGGGGTGGTGGGGTCGGGTGGTGGGGTCGGTGGTGGGGTCGGGGCTGGTGACTGGTGACTTCGGGTTGGTGTGGGCCCGCGCGCGTAGCCCGCGCGGAGATGGCCGTGGAATCTAGTCACGGGCTGACCAAGATCCACGGCCATCATCCGATCGACCCCGCCGGAGCCCGCGCTTGCGGGCGGCGCGGCGAAGCCGTGCCGCCTGTGCGCCGCTCAGCAGGTCGGGCGAGGCTCGCTGTCAAGGGCGCCGAAGGCGGCGAAGCGAACCCTTGACAGTGAGACCCGACCTGCTAGGCGCGCGGGCCACACCAACCCGAAGTCGAGTCGGTTTCGTTCGTCGCCGGCTCCTCGCACCTCGACAAGCGCCGAGTCAGCGGCGGACGAGCACGCGTGCGGGCTCGAGTCGGGCGGCAGGGGCGGCCTGGGCGCGGAGGTGGATGTTCTGGAGGAGGCCGACCGCGAGCATGCCGGCGAACATCGAGCTGCCGCCGTAGGAGACGAACGGCAGCGGGACGCCGGTGACCGGCATGATGCCGAGGCACATCCCGATGTTCTGGAAGGCCTGGAAGCCGAACCAGCAGGCGATGCCGGCGGCGGCGACCCGGCCGAAGACGTCGTCGGTGCGGGAGGCGATGCGCAGGGCGCGCCAGAGCACGATCCCGAGCAGGGCGATCACGAGCGCCGCGCCGACCAGGCCCAGCTCCTCGCCGGCGACGGTGAAGACGAAGTCGGTGTGCTGCTCGGGCACGAAGCCCGACTGGGTCTGGGACCCGTCGAAGAGCCCCTGGCCGAGGAGCCCGCCGTTGCCGACCGCGATCCGGGCCTGCTCGACGTTGTAGCCGGCTCCGCGGGGGTCGAGCCCGGGGTTGGTGAACGCCAGGAAGCGGTCGACCTGGTACTCCTTCAGCACCCCGCTGGCCACCGCGGCGACCGCAGCGGTGACGGCGCCACCGGCCAGCAGGGCGAGCCAGCGCCGCGGCGTACCGGCGGCGGCCAGCACCCCGAAGACCGTGGCCGAGAGCACGAGCATGGTCCCGAGGTCGGGCTGGAGCACGATGAGGACGGCCGGGACGCCGGCGACGGCCAGCATGCCGAGCACCTCGACCACGCCGATGTCGGCGCGCCAGCGCCCCTCGGCGCGCTCCGCGAGGACCAGCGCCATCCCGATCACCACGGCGAGCTTGGCGAGCTCCGAGGGCTGCAGCGACATCCCCCCGACCATCAGCCAGGACCGCGAGCCGTTGATCGTGGTGCCCATGACCAGCACCAGCGCCAGCCCGACGACGGAGGCGAGGTAGACCACGGGGGCGACGATGCGCACCCAGCGGTGGTCGGTGACCAGCACCGCGCCGAGCAGCGCGAGCCCCAGGGCGATGTTCACCACCTGCTTCCACAGGTACGCCGCGGGGTCGCCGCCGGTGAGGTCGTCACGGGTGGAGGTGGCCGACCACACGAGCAGCGAGCCGATGACGCTCAACCCCAGGACGGCGCCGAGCAGCAGCCAGTCGAGCCGCGCCAGCACGGGGCGCCCCTGCCGGGCCTGGTCGGTCGCGCGGGTGGTCACCGGTCCTCCTTGCGGGCCGGCGGCAGGATCGAGCCGTCGCGCCGGAAGTTGGGCAGCTCGTCGGGGAGCGTCGTACCGGGGATCGCGGCGTCGGCCGGACGGACCTCTTCACCGGTGATGCCGTAGAGCGCCTCCCAGATGGCGCGGACGCCGGGACCGGAGGTGCCCGAGCCGGTGCCGCCCTGGCTGACCATCATCACCACGACGTAGTCGTCGGAGTAGGAGGCCACCCAGGAGGTCGACTGCTTGCCGTAGACCTCCGCCGAGCCGGTCTTGGAGCGGATCGTGACCTCGTCGAGCGGGAAGCCACCCATCCGCCACGCCATCGTGCCCACGCGGGTGACGTTCTTCAGTGCCTCGTCGATGTAGCCGGCGACGGCCCCGGGCAGGTCGACCCGGCCGACCTTCTTCGGCGGGATCCGGCGGATCACGGTGCCGTCGGGTGCCACCACGGCCTTGCCGATCCGAGGCGCGTAGAGCGTGCCGCCGTTGGCGATCGCGCCGTACGCCCGGGCCAGCTGGAGCGGGGTGACGATCGTGTCGCCCTGGCCGATGGCGAAGTTGACCGCGTCGCCCGCGCGGTAGGCGAAGCCCTCGATGCAGAACTCGCGGGAGAACTTGTAGACGAAGTCGCTGATGCCCTCGTTGGCCGGGGCGGTCTGCGGCTTGGCCGCGATGCCGCAGTAGTAGTCCTTCTGCGACTCGAAGTAGGCGCGCTTCCACGTGCGGTCGGCGATCCGGCCCGGCGCCTCGCCGGGCATGTCGATGCCGGTCTCGTCGCCGAAGCCGAACTCCTGTGCCTCGCTGACCAGCGGGTCCTTGGCGGTCACGTCGGCGACGTCGGAGCCGAAGCGCTGCCAGAAGTCGTAGCCGACGCGGTAGAAGAAGGTGTTGCACGAGACCTCGAGGGCCTTCGCGAAGCCGATGTAGCCGTAGGCGCCGGACTCGTAGTTCTTGAAGTCGCGGTTGCCGACGCGGAAGGAGGAGGAGCAGGCGAGCTGGGTGTCGAAGGAGTAGCCGTTGGTCAGCGCGCCCGCGGTCATGAACGGCTTCCAGGTCGACCCCGGCGCGAACTGGCCCTGGGTGGCCCGGCCGAGCAGCGGGGTGCCGGCCGCCTCGGAGTAGAGCCGGTCGAGCTGCTTCTTCTCGATGCCGCCCACCCACACGCCCGGGTCGTACGTCGGCTGGCTGGCCATGGCGACCACGCGGCCGGTGTCGGCCTCGAGCACGACCGCGGCACCGGAGTCGGCCGCGTAGTTGCGGCCGGTGACGGGGTCGAGGGTGCCGCGCGCCACCGTGATGGCGTCGGACAGCTGCCGCTCGACCACGCTCTGCACACGGGCGTCGAGCGAGGTGACCAGGGTGTCGCCGGGCTGGCTGCCGACCTCGCCGTCGTCGCCGAGGACCCGGCCCATCGAGTCGACCGCGACGCTGCGGTAGCCGGGCATGCCGCGCAGCCACTGGTCGTACTCCTGCTCGACCCCGGCCCGGCCGACGGTCGAGGCGCCGTTGACCGAGCGGTCGCCGGCGTCCTCGGCGCGGTCGAGCTCGTCGTCGGTGACCGGGCTGAGGTAGCCGAGCACGTGGGCGGCGTTGATGCCGAACGGGCGCGGGTAGGCACGGACGCTCTGCCGGTCGACCACCACGGCCGGGAAGTCCTCGGGCTGCTCGAGGATCCGCAGCGCCACGGCCTGGCGCACGTCCTGGGCCACGGGGACGGGCTGGAAGGGCGAGCCGTTCCAGCACAGGCCGGACACGCTGCCCTCCTCACCGCACGTCACCAGGCGGCGGTTGATCCGCTCCGCGCGTACGTCGATCTCACCGGCGAGCCGCTTGACCAGCCGCTGGCTGTCGCGCTCGGAGAGCTTGGCGAGCATGCCGCGGTCGAGCGAGACCACCCAGGAGAGCCGATTGGTCACCAACGGTCGGCCCTGGTCGTCGACGATCAGCCCGCGCTCGGGCTGGACGACCACCTCGCGCACGGACTGCGCGGCCGCCTTCGCGGTGTACTCGTCACCGCTGACCACCTGCAGGTAGTAGAGCCGGACGAAGAGGGTCGCGAAGAGCGAGAAGACCAGCACCTGGATGACCACGAGGCGCAGCCGGCTGCGGCGTCCTCGGGCTCCGGAGGGGGGCTCGCCGGCGCGGCCCGGACCCGCGGAGGACGGGGCGCTCACGTCGCGTGCTCGGGCTCGAGCCGGGTCAGGCCGTTCATCACCAGGGGCACCACGAGCGGGGCCAGCAGGAGGTCCCAGGCCAGCGCGACCAGGATCACCTGCAGCAGGTCGGGCACGGCCATCGGCGGGTCGCGCAGCAGCAGGCCCGAGAGTGCGAAGACCGAGGTGCCGAGGAACGAGCAGGCCGCGACGGTCGCGAGGACCAGCGGCACCGGCGGGCGGGCGTCGAGCCGGGTCTCGGCCCGGCGGTCCTGGGCGACCCGGCCGGCGACGTACCCGACGACGAGCAGGGCCAGGGCCCACCGGCCCGCGACGTGGTCGGCGGGCGGGGTCAGGTCGAGGAGCACTCCCCCGCTGAAGCCCAGCACCATCGCGAACTGCGGCCCGCGCACGAACGCCGCGCCGACCACCACCAGCAGCACCAGGTCGGGGACCACGCCGTGCCACGACATCCGCGGGAACACCGAGACCTGGAGGACCAGCGCGACGGTCAGGGCCAGGCTCGCGAGCGCCACGCGTGCGGTGGTCATCGCAGTCCTCCGTCGGCCTCGATGACCGCCCGGTCGCTGGTCACGCCCGAGGGCACCACCACGCCGACCAGGTCGAGGGAGCCGAAGTCGACGAAGGGCTCGATCTCGGCCCGCTGCGTCTGGTCGCGCAGGCTGGTGAAGACCGTGGTGACGCGGCCGACCGGGACGCCGGCGACGTACGGCGCGCCGCCCTGGCTGCCCCAGGTCACGACGACGTCGTCACGGGCGGGCACGACCCCGTCGTCGACCAGCTCGAGGTCGAGGCGGGCGTCGTCGCCGGCGCCCCCGCGGCCGCGCAGGAAGCCGACCTCCATGCTCTCGCCGATCCGCCCGCCGACGGTGGAGTCGGGGTCCACGACGAGCAGCACCGTGGCGCTGGTGCGGGTGACCCGCAGCACGCGGCCGACCAGGCCGTCGTCGTTGAGCACCGTCATGTCGGGGGTGAGCCCGGCCCGGGAGCCGGCGTCGATGGTCACGGTGCTGGAGAAGGACTGCGAGGTGCCCATCGCGACGACCCGCGCCGGCACCAGCGCGTAGCCCAGGGTGCCGGCCGAGGCCGTCAGCTCCTCGAACTCCGCGAGCCGGTTGCGGTCGAAGCCCGCGGTCCGCACGCGGGTGCGCAGCTCGGCGTTCTCGGTCTCGAGGTCGTCGATGTCGGCGCGCAGCTGGTCGCGGCTGCGCATCCAGCCGGGTACGGCGGTCAGCGGACGCGTCACCGCGGCGGCCGCGGCCTGGGCCGGACCGAGCACCTCGCCGAGCACCTGGCGGCCCGGCTCGAGCGCGGAGTCGGTGGCGTCGTTGCCGTCCAGCACCATCATCGTGGCGCAGGCCAGCACGAGCGCGACCACCAGGCCGCGTGGCGGCTGCTGGCCACGTCGGCCCCGCAGGTCGGGCTTGCCCCGCTGGTCGGGCGCCCCGCGGTGGTCGAGCCTGCCCCGGTGGTCGAGCCTGCCCCGGTGGTCGAGCCTGCCCCGGTGGTCGAGCCTGCCGAGACCCATCAGCGCCGCCTGGTGTCGGAGACCAGCACCTGCTGCAGCGCCTCGAACTCCTCGACGCAGCGACCCGCGCCGAGCGCGACCGAGAGCAGCGGGTCCTCAGCGACGTGGACCGGCATGCCGGTCTCGTGGCGCAGCCGCTCGTCGAGTCCGCGCAGCAGCGCTCCGCCGCCGGTGAGCACGATGCCGCGGTCCATGATGTCGCCGGCCAGCTCGGGCGGCGTCTGGTCGAGGGTGGCGCGGACGGCGTCGACGATCGCGTGCAGCGGCTCCTCGAGGGCCTGACGGATCTCGGCGCTGGAGACGTGGACGGTGCGCGGCAGCCCGGAGACCAGGTCGCGACCGCGGATCTCCGCCGACGGCTCCTGCGACATCGGGAACGCGGAGCCGAGGGTCATCTTGACCTCCTCGGCGGTGCGCTCCCCCAGCATCAGGGAGTGCTCCTTCTTCATCCAGGTGATCAGCGCGGCGTCGAGCTCGTCGCCGCCGGTGCGGACCGACATCGAGGTGACGATCCCGCCGAGGGAGATGACCGCGACCTCGGTGGTGCCGCCGCCGACGTCGACGACCATGTTGCCGGTGGCCTGGTGCACCGGGAGCCCGGCGCCGATCGCGGCCGCCATGACCTCCTCGACGATGTAGACCCGTCGGGCGCCGGCCTGGTAGCCGGCCTCCTTGACCGCGCGCTGCTCCACCGGCGTGATCCCGCTGGGCACGCAGATGACCATCCGCGGCTTGGCGAGGTAACGACGCCGGTGCACCTGCTGGATGAAGTAGCGCAGCATCTGCTCGGTGGCGTCGAAGTCGGCGATCACGCCGTCCTTGAGGGGCCGGATCGCGGTGATGTCGTCGGGGGTGCGCCCGATCATCCGCTTGGCCTCGTGGCCGACGGCGATGATCTCGCCGGTGGTCTCGTTGAGCGCCACGACGCTCGGCTCGTCGAGCAGGATGCCCTTGCGGCGCACGTACACCAAGGTGTTGGCGGTGCCGAGATCCACCGCCATGTCGCGGCCGATGAAGCTGTTCGCCATGCGCGCCTGCCTCGCATGCTCAATCGTGCGCCCGGGGAAGAGTCGAGCAGTACGACGCGCGCACGGTGCCGTCGTACGTTCGTGACCCTAAATTCCCCCGGGCCGAGATCGCGGCAGGCACGCCGGGACGCGCCGGGCTGATGATGCTGGTGTGACGAGGGGTACGACGCCTGTTGGGCGGCCCGAGCGCCGCTCAGGACCGCTCAGGACCGCTCAGCCGACGATCCGGGTCTCGTCGACGCGTCCCTCCCACTCCTCGCGCTGCTCCTCGGGCACCTCGATGCAGGGCCCGGACGCGTCGAGCAGGACGTAGCGGCCCTGGGCGGGCAGCTCGGAGAAGGTGACCCCGACCTGGCCCTGGGTGGCGGCGAGCGTCTGCCCGCCCGGCCGCTCGCCGGACGTCGCCTCGAGGCCCGCGGTGCGCAGCACCGTCTCGACGGCTGGGAGCAGCGGGGTGCTGACCGCGGAGCCGGCGTCGATCCGGACCCGTGCGGCGTAGCGGTAGTCGCGGTGGCCCTCGGGGAAGACCGAGCTGCAGCCGAGGTAGCCGCCGCTGGTCGGACCGACCCGCCCGTCGAGCCGCTGGGCGGCGCCCCGGGCCAGCGTGGCGACGAGATCGCGCACCTCGGTGCGCTGCTCCTCCAGGGAGCTGCGGGCGGTCTCGGGGTCCACGTCGTCTCCGGTCTGGCAGGCGGTCAGGCTGAGCAGGACGCCCAGGGCGAGCAGCACGGCCCGGAGGGCCGGCACCACCGCCCTCCAGCCTGCCACCCCGGTCGCCGGGCGACCGCTCACCGGGTGCTCCCCACGCCGGGGGTGCGATCGAGCTCGGGGTCCTGGACCCCGCCCCACCAGGGGTCGTAGTTGTGGTCGGCGAGCGAGACCTGGTCGTAGTGACCCAGCACGATCTCGCTGAGGTTGTGCAGGGACTCGGTGTCGTGGTCGAAGTAGAGCGAGTGCTGGTCCAGGTCGGGCAGGGACCCGCGGCTGGTCGACTCGGCCTCGAACCGCTGCGCGCCGAAGTCGTCCTCGGCGGGGTCGTCGCCGAGGCCACCGCCGATGGCGCTCTCGAGGTGGAGCCAGCCGTGGTTGCCGAGGTAGGTGATCGGGTCGCGGCTGTTGGCCCCGGCCCAGACGTGGTCGGGGTCGACCCCGGTGTCGCCGACGTCGTCGGTGTCGACCCCGACGCCGGGGCTCCCGACGAAGACGAGGTCGTCGGTGGCCAGGCCCTGGTCGTGGGCCGCGTGGCCGGTGGTGGTCGAGCCGTAGCTGTGGCCGATCGTCGTGAGGTGGGCCGGCTCGCCGTCGCGACCGGCCCGGAGTCCGTCGATGGTGTCGGACAGCCGCTGGCCCCCCTCGGCCGCGGCGTCGTCGCTCAGCACGGTGGCGGCGTCCCAGCCCTCACCGGTCCAGGGCAGGTTGTCGGGGGCGTCGTAGCCGATCCAGAAGACCGTGGCGTTGCTCTGATCGGGGTCGAGGAAGCGGGCCGACTCGAAGAGCGTCGCCGCGCGGTCGGCCTGGTAGGGGGCGCTCTGGGCGTCGGTGCCGAAGCCCGGGACGAGCACGGCGACGTTGTCGGCGGTGTCGAGGTCACCGGCGGAGATCGCCACCCGGCCGTCGCCGCCGAACGCGGAGGGGTCGTAGAGGTAGACCTGGGGCTGGATCGGCTCGCCGGTGACCGGGTCGGTGCGGCCGGCGATCGCGTCGCGGGCCCGGTCGGCGGCGCGGGCGTTGTCGAGCCAGGTGGACTCGTCGCCGCGGAGGAGGTCGGCCTCCTCGAGCATCCCCCACGTGGCGAGGTCGCGGTCGAGCGCGACGGTGTTGGCGGCGTCGCGGTCGGCGGCGGGGATCCCGTCGAGGTTGCCCACCGACCCGGGGCTGGCCACGACGACGGCCTGCTGCTGCTCGCGGGTCAGGCCCTCCCACCACTGGGCCACCCGCGAGGGCGAGGCACCGGCCGGCGGGCGCGTGGCCAGGGCGGCGTCGGCCGGGTCGGTCTGTCCCCCGTGACGCCGCTCGACCTGGTCGAGCGTGAGCACGGCCAGGAACGCCTCGCTCATCTCCTGCTCCTCGGCCGCGACGTCGCCGGCCCAGGTCACCACGTCGGCGTCGAGGGCAGCGACCTCGCGGGCGACGCGGTCGGCGTCGGCCTGGATCGCGGCCGCGTCGGCCGCGGCGGCCTGCAGCGCCTGCTCGCGCAGCACGGCCACCTGCTGGCCGAGGTGCTCGCGCCGCTCCTCCAGGTCGACCCGCCGCGCAAGCAGGCCGGTCATCTCTCCCGCGTGGGCCTCCACCCGGCGACCCACCGACCGCAGCGCGAGCGACATCGCGTCGGCGCGACGTCCGAGCGGGGCGATGGCCCCGTGGTAGGCCGTGGACCCCGCTCCGAGCCAGTCACCGAGGCGCGCCGAGCCGGCCACGAAGCTGCCGAGGTCGTCGACCTGGGCCGAGGCGGCCAGCAGCTGGCCGCCGTGCTCACCGATCGCGGCCGGGTCGACCACGAGGGGCGGCACCGGCCGGGGCAGCGCCGGGAGCATGATCGTCATCGCAGCTCCGGCAGGTAGGCGAGCAGCTCGTAGAGCCCGGCCCCGACGGTCTGGTCGCTGGTGACGTAGTCGCGCAGCGCCGTGCGCAGGCCGTCGGCCCGGGCCTCGGACTCCTGGGCCAGGCCGTCGGCGTGCCGCTCCCACGCGGAGGCGAAGCGCTCCGCCGCCCCGCTCACCGCACGCGTGAAGCCGCCGGTCGGCGCCTCTCGCACCTGGTCGGCAGCGGCCGTCAGCTCGAGGTGCTGCTCGTCCCAGGCGCGCGACGCGAGCCCCACCGAGACCGGGACGACCTCCATCAGCGCCGCTCGGGCCGCTCGGCCCGCCCGGCGACCAGCGCGCGGGCGTCGACGACGCCCACCGGCAGCGGCTCGGAGGAGACCGTCAGCAGGAAGGTCTGCGTGGCTGCGGCGTACGACGCGGTCACCGACAGCCCCTCGTGCGCCCCGGTGATCCGTGGGACGCCGCCCGCGGGGCGCAGCACCTCCCACCCGTGGGCCAGCAGCAGGTGGTGGAGGCGGTCGAGGGCGACCGCCCCGTGCTCCAGGTGAGCGACCGCAGCGGCGGTGGCCCGCACCACTCCCTCCTCGACCCCGAAGCGGAAGGTCGTCTCGGGGTGGGTGCCCTGCGGGGCGTCGAGCGCGGTCAGGAGCGGGCGGGTGGCGGCCTCGACCCGGGCGAGTGCCTCCGTGGGGTCGGGAGCGTCCAGGTGGGTCTCGCCGTCAGGGCCGGAACCCGCCGGCGGGGTCGTGGGGGCGGGCAGCACGACGATGTCGACGTCGGGATGACGCGCGCGCACGGGGGCGAAGAAGGGATCGTCGACCGGCACGTCGTTGCCGCGGAGTTCCATGCTGACCAGGGTGCCCACGACGGCACGCGGGGAAACCGCCCACCTCGCGCCTGTGGACAGATCAGAGCTGGGGGAACCAGATCCCGATCTCACGGTCGGCGGACTCCGGTGAGTCCGAGCCGTGCACGAGGTTCTCGCGGTTGGACAGCGACAGGTCGCCGCGGATGGTCCCGGGCGCCGCCTTGCGTCCGTCGGTGGCCCCGTTGAGCGCCCGCACGACCTCGATCGCCTCGTCGCCCTCGAGCACGAGGGAGACGATCGGGCCGCTGGTGACGAAGGTGCGCAGCGGCGGGTAGAAGTCGCGCTCGACGTGCTCGGCGTAGTGGCGGTCGGCCTGCTCGCCGTCGATCGTGCGGTGCTCCATGGCCACGATCCGCAGGCCCTTGGCCTCGAAGCGCGAGAGGACCTCGCCCACCAGGCCGCGACGGACCGTGTCGGGCTTGAGCAGGACCAGGGTGCGTTGGGCGGACGGTTCGGTCATGCGCCGCAGCCTAACGACCCCGGTCGGCCCGCTCGTCCGTGCCCGCGAGCTGGGCCGCGCGACGTCGTACGTCGCGGGGCACGTCGTCGTGCGAGTCCTCGCCCGAGACCGGGTCCCCGGCCACGCGGCGTACGGGGATCACGCCGCCCCAGACGCCGGCCTCGACGTCCTCCGGCTCGTCGACCGGGCCCTCGGCACGGACCTTCATCGAGGCCTCGAGCAGCGGTACGGCGAGCACCGAGGTCGCCGCCAGCTCCTTGCGCGTGCTGGCCCGCAGGGTCGCCGCCCGGCCCGGGACCATGTGGTCCACGGTGAGGCCCAGCGCGTGCCGCTTCTCGTCCTCGTCGGTGACCACGCGCGCCTCACCGATGACGACGGCGGCGCGGTAGTTCATCGAGTGGTGGAACGCCGAGCGCGCGGCCACCAGCCCGTCGAGCTCGGTGACGGTGACGCACACCGTCGCGCCACCGGAGCGGCCCAGCCAGCCGGCCGCGACCGATCCGTGGACGTAGAGCGTGCCGCCCGCATCGGGCCCGTCGAGGTCCACCGCGAAGGCCACCGGCAGCACGAGCGGGTGGTCACCAGCCACGACGCCGAGGTGCGCGACGAGCGCGTCGTCGAGCAGGCGGTGCAGCTCGGAGCGGTCCTCGACCGCGCGCTTGCGTCCGCGCGTGACGGTCGTGCGGGGGGTGGGTGACAGCGGCGTGCTCATGACCCCAGCCTGCCGCAACCGCCCCTCGCAGCCGCTGCCTGGTCGCCGTCGCGCCGCCTGCCGGGGCACGGCCGCTTTCGCTGCAATTGCCCGGTTGTTGCCCATTTTGCCGCCGTCCGGAGGGCATCAGCCGAACAATTGCCCCGCTGTGACCCGCACCGGCAGACCGGCGAGGCCGCGCGGACCGGCGTCAGCCCGGGTCGGTCTCGGCGGCCAGGGCGGCGTACGCCGCGGCGCGCTCGCGCTCGATGCGGCGGCCGAGGAGGTCGGCGGTGCCCCACAGGAGCGCGAAGACCGGGCCGAGCACGAACATGATCGGCACCACGAAGCCGAGTGCCACGGCCCAGACCTGCAGCGTCCAGCCGAGCAGGTAGCCCCACTCGCGCCGCAGCAGGCCCGCGACCACGAGGCAGGCGAGCATCAGCCCGAGCCCGACGGAGACGGCCGCGCCGACCGGGACGTCGCCGAGGGAGATCATCACCGGCGTGGTCAGGCCGAGCGTGATCGCCTCGAGCGAGAGCACCGCGGCGCACATGCCGCGGCGCGGCGAACGGGCCTGCGTGGGCTGCACGGCCTGTACGGGCTGTGCGGGCTGCACGGGCTGCACCGGCTGGCCGCTCGGGTCGGTCGGGCCCGGCTGACCGGTCTCGCTCATCGTCGCGATCCCAGCAGCGTGCGCGCCTCACCCACGGTCACGACCGAGCCGGTGACCAGCACGGCGCCGGAGCCGAGCGGGTCGCCGAAGGCCTCGCCGGCCTCGGCGAGGGTGGCGGCCTGCTCCAGCGCGTCGGCCAGCCGGGGGGTGACCGTGACCCGGTCCTCCCCGTAGATCTCGATCGCCACCTCGGCCAGCCGCGCGGCGGGCATCGCCCGGTCGGTGGAGTTCTGGGTGCACACCACGTGCGCGAGGTGCGGCTCGAACGCCGCGAGCACGCCGTCGGCGTCCTTGTCGGCCATCACGCCGACGACCCCGATCAGCGGGGAGAACTGGAAGGAGTCCTCCAGGGCGGCCGCGGCCGCGGCGGCCCCGTGCGGGTTGTGGGCGGCATCGAGGACGATCGTCGGGCTGCGGCGCACGATCTCCAGCCGCCCCGGGGCGGTGACCGAGGCGAAGGCCTCGCGCACCAGCGCGTCGTCGAGGGCCTGGTCGCCGGCGAACGCCTCGACCGCGGCCAGCGCCACGGCGGCGTTCTGCGCCTGGTGGGCGCCGTAGACGGGCAGGAACACCTCGTCGTAGCGCTGGCGCAGCCCCTGCAGCGTGATCACCTGCCCACCGACCGCCGGCGCGCGGTGCACGACCCCGAACTCCAGGCCCTCGCGGGCCACCGTCGCCCCCACCTCCTCGGCGCGGGCCAGCAGCACGGTGGCAGCGGCCAGGTCCTGCTCGGCCAGGATCGCGGTCGAGCCGGGCTTGATGATGCCGGCCTTCTCGGCGGCGATGGCCTCCACCGTGTCCCCGAGGTACGCCGCGTGGTCCAGCGCGATCGGCAGCACGACGGCGACCGTGGCGTCGGCGACGTTGGTCGCGTCCCACGAGCCGCCCATGCCGACCTCCACCACCGCGACGTCGACCGGCGCCTCGGCGAAGGCGGCGTACGCCATGCCGACCACGGTCTCGAAGAACGACAGCGGGTGGTCGGCGGAGGCGTCGACCAGGTGCGTGTAGGGAGCGACGTCGTTGAAGGCCCGCACGAACCCCTCGTCGTCGAGGGGCTCCCCGTCGACGCAGATCCGTTCGCTCATCCGCTCCACGTGGGGCGAGGTGAAGCGTCCCGTGCGCAGGTCGAGCGCGCGCAGCAGCGTGTCGATCATCCGCGAGGTCGAGGTCTTGCCGTTGGTGCCGGTCAGGTGGATGACCGGGTAGCCGCGCTGGGGGTCGCCGAGCATCTCGGTGAAGGCCTGGATCCGGTCCAGCGAGGGCTCGAGCCGGGTCTCGGGCCAGCGGGAGAGCAGGGCGTCCTCGACCTCGGCACAGGTCTCGGCGAGGCGGGGGGCGGTGGGTGACTCACTCATTGCTCCCGAGTCTAGGGATGCCGCCTCGCGTGACAGGAACTTAGAACACGTTCTAGGTTGACGCCATGAGGACCACGGTCGCGATCGTCGAGGAGCAGGGCGGGGACTTCGTCCTCGACGAGGTCGACCTGGACGGGCCCCGGCCCGACGAGGTCCTGGTCCGGATCGTGGCCACCGGCCTGTGCCACACCGACCTGACCCTGCGCGGCTTCCTGCCGCCCGAGATGTTCCCGTACGTCTTCGGCCACGAGGGGGCCGGCGTCGTGGAGGAGGTCGGCGCCGACGTGCGCGGCCTCGAGGTCGGCGACCACGTCGTGCTCAGCTTCCGCTCCTGCCGGGCCTGCGCGCGCTGCGCCGCCGGCGAGGTCGGCTACTGCGAGTCCTCGCTGCTGCTCAACTACCTGGGTCTGCGCATGGACGGCTCCACGACCACCTCCCGCGCCGGCTCCCCCGTGCTCGGATCCTTCTTCGGGCAGTCCAGCCTGGCCCGGCACGCCCTCGCCTACGCCGACAACTGCGTCGTGGTCGACCGCTCGCTCGACCTGGCCCGCCTGGCGCCGTACGGCTGCGGCTTCCAGACCGGCGCCGGCACCGTGCTCGACGTGCTGCGCCCCGGCCCGACCGACAGCCTCGTGGTGTACGGCGCCGGCGCGGTCGGCCTGGCCGCGCTGGCGGTGGCGCAGCACCTCGACACCGGCCCGGTCGTCGCGGTCGACGTGCTGCCCGGCCGCCGCGACGCCGCCGCCGCTCTCGGTGCGCTCACGGTCGACCCGCACGACCTGCCCGAGGGGGTCGGCGTGGTCGACCGGGTGAAGGAGCTCACCGGCGGCGGCGCGAGCACCGGCATCGACACCACCGCGGTCCCGGCCGTGGTGAAGCAGGCCCTCCAGTCGCTGGCCCCGCGGGGCCGGCTCGTGGCGCTCGGGCTCGGGGCCGAGGAGTACGTCGTCGACGCCATCGACCTGCTCCAGAACGGCAAGCACCTGCAGGGGTCGATGGAGGGCGAGGCCGACCCCCAGCTGATGGTGCCGCGGCTGCTGGAGCTCAACGCCGCGGGCCGGTTCGCCGTCGACGACCTGGTCACGACGTACCCGTTCGAGGAGATCAACACCGCCGTCGCCGACGTCCTGGCCGGGCGGGTGGTGAAGCCCGTGCTGGTCTGGTGAGGGCCCACGGTGGTTGAGGTGCGCGGAGCGCCAGCGACGAGCCACGAGACCAACGCTGCGCCCGCACCTCAACCAGCGGGACTCAGGACCAGGTTGGCCATGTCGACGACGGGCCGGAAGCCGAGGGCGGCGTAGATCCGGTTCGAGGTCGGATTGTCCTGGTCGGTGAACAGGCAGACCCGGGCGCCGGCCGCGACCAGCCGGCGGGAGACCCCGGCCACCGCGGCACTGGCGTAGCCGCGGCCGCGCTCGGCCGGCGGCGTGTAGACCGGACCGACGCGGGCGACGCCGTACGCCGGCGCGTTGACGCCGCTCAGGTGGACCACCCGCCCCGATGGGTCCTCCCACAGCCAGACCCGCTGCCCCTCGATCCGCCGCGCCATCGAGGCGGCGTCGTCCGGCTCGAGCGGGCCGTGGCTCCCGGACCGCCCGGCCTGCTCGGCGGCCGCCGTCTCGAAGGCGGCGAACCACGCCAGGCACACGTCGAGGTCCTCGAGCGAAGCGACGCGCAGCCGACCGGGCACGCCGACCGGCTCCACGAGCTCGTCGAGGAGGTGCAGCCGGGTGCGCTCGTCGGTGTGGGCGCTCCGCCCGGTCAGGCGCGCTGTCTCCTCGGCCACGACGGCGGCGCTCGGCAGCGCCCCGTTGACGGCGTCCACGACCTCCCCCCGCTGGTGCAGGGCCCGCGCCAGCGCCGCGGCGGCCGGCTCGGGCATCGGCAGCACGAACAGCGGGCGCGGCTCGGCCACCGCGGTCCGCATCGCCACCCCGACCACCTGGTCACCCTCGCGTGCCACGACCCACCACCGCGGACCGCCCCCGCGGTGCGGCTCCCCGGTCGCGGCGCGGTGCGTCACCGTGGTGACCACGGTGCTCACCACGGGGTCGGCCGCGAGGTGCTCACCGGCGGCGTCGAGGAACGCGCGCGGGTCGTCGTGAAAGCCCAGGGACAGCATCTGCGCAGGTTAGACGGGCCGAGCGGTCGAAGCCGATTGATTATCGAGATGCCCCCACCCCTACGATTTGTCCATGACCGAGATCCCTGACGCCCCTTCCCCGGAGACGACGAGCACCGAGCCGCGTGCCGTCGTCGTACCGGACAAGCCGGCGCTGGAGGGCCTCGAGTCGCGCTGGGCCGCCACGTGGAAGGACGAGGCGACGTACGCCTTCGACCGCACCCGGCCCCGCGCCGAGGTCTTCTCGATCGACACACCCCCGCCGACCGTGAGCGGCAGCCTGCACGTCGGGCACGTCTTCTCCTACACCCACCCCGACCTGATCGCCCGCTTCCAGCGGATGCGCGGCAAGACGGTGTTCTACCCGATGGGCTGGGACGACAACGGCCTGCCGACCGAGCGCCGGGTGCAGAACTACTACGGCGTCCGCTGCGACCCGAGCCTGCCCTACGAGACCGACTTCACCCCGCCCGAGAAGCCCGACCCCAAGAAGCAGGTCGCGGTCAGCCGGCCCAACTTCGTCGAGCTGTGCGAGCAGCTGGTCGAGCAGGACGAGCAGGTCTTCGAGTCGCTGTGGCGCACGCTCGGCCTCTCGGTCGACTGGACCCAGCACTACACCACCATCGGGCCGAAGGCGCAGACCGTCAGCCAGCGCGCGTTCCTGCGCAACTTCGCCCGCGGCGAGGCCTACCTCCAGGAGGCGCCGACCCTGTGGGACGTCACCTTCCAGACCGCCGTGGCCCAGGCCGAGCTCGAGGCGCGCGAGCACGCCGGCGCCTACCACCGGGTCGCCTTCCACACGGTGCCGACCGACGGGGGCGACAGCACCCCGGTCCACATCGAGACCACCCGCCCCGAGCTGATCCCCAGCGTGGTGGCCCTGATCGCACATCCTGACGACGAGCGCTACCAGCCGCTGTTCGGCACCACCGTGACCAGCCCCGTCTTCGGGGTCGAGATCCCGGTCCTGGCGCACCCGCTGGCCGAGATGGACAAGGGCGCCGGCATCGCCATGTGCTGCACCTTCGGCGACCTCACCGACGTGACCTGGTGGCGCGAGCTGCAGCTCCCGGTGCGGACCGTGATCGGCCGCGACGGCCGGATGACGCGCGAGACCCCCGAGTGGCTCTCCGGCGAGACCGCCGCCGCGGCGTACGAGGACCTCAAGGGCAAGACGTCGTTCTCCTCCCGCGAGGCGATGGTCGCCAAGCTGCGTGAGTCCGGCGACCTCGACGGCGAGCCGAAGCCCACCCAGCGGATGACGAACTTCTACGAGAAGGGCGACAAGCCGCTCGAGATCGTCGCCACCCGTCAGTGGTACGTCCGCAACGGCGGCCGCGACGCCGACGTGCGCGCCGAGATGCTCGAGCGCGGCGCCGAGGTCGAGTGGGTCCCCGCCCACATGAAGCACCGCTTCGACAACTGGGTCGGCGGCCTCAACGGCGACTGGCTGATCTCGCGGCAGCGCTTCTTCGGCATCCCGTTCCCGGTCTGGTACCCCCTCGACGCCGACGGCGAGCCCGACTACGAGCACCCGCTGCTCCCCCGCGAGGCCGACCTGCCGATCGACCCCTCCACGGCCGCGCCCGGCGGCTACGACGAGGCGCAGCGGGGCCGGCCGGGCGGCTTCGTCGGCGACCCCGACGTGATGGACACCTGGGCGACCTCGTCGCTGACCCCGCAGATCGCGGGCGGCTGGGAGTCCGACGACGACCTGTGGCAGCGCGTCTTCCCGATGGACCTGTGCACCCAGGCCCACGACATCATCCGCACCTGGCTGTTCTCCCGGGTCGTGCGCGCCCACTACGAGAACCACGCGGCCCCGTGGTCGCACGCGCTGGTGTCCGGCTTCATCCTCGACCCCGACCGCAAGAAGATGTCGAAGTCCAAGGGCAACGTCGTCGTGCCCACCGACGTCCTGGAGAAGTTCGGCGCCGACGCCGTCCGCTGGCGCGCCGCGATGGCGCGACCCGGCCTGGACTCGCCGTTCGACGAGACCCAGATGAAGGTCGGCCGCCGGCTGGCCATGAAGGTCCTCAACGTCTCGAAGTTCGTGCTCGGCAACGTCGGCGCCACCGAGGTCAACCCGGTCGCGGTCAGCGCCCCCATCGACTGCGCGCTGCTCGGTCGCCTGCGCGGCGTGATCGCCCGCTCCACCGAGGCCTTCGAGGCCTACGACTACACCACCGCCCTGGAGACCACCGAGAAGTTCTTCTGGGAGTTCTGCGACGACTACGTCGAGCTGGTCAAGGAGCGGGCGTACGCCGAGGACGGCGCCGCCGCCACCGAGTCCGCGCGGGCGACGCTCGCGCTGACCCTCGACGTGCTGCTGCGGCTGCTGGCACCGTTCCTCCCCTACGTCACCGAGGAGGTCTGGTCGTGGTGGCGCGCCGGCTCGGTGCACCACGCCTCGTGGCCGGAGGTCACCGAGCTCGGCTCCGCCGCCGCCACCGACCCGGTCGCGGTGCACGCGGTCGCCGCGGCCCTGATCGGGATCCGGGGGGCCAAGTCGCAGGCCAAGGTCTCGATGCGCGCCGAGCTGTCGCGGGTCGAGATCAGCGGACCGCAGGAGCTGGTCGACGCCGCCGAGGTGGCCACGGCCGACCTCCGGGCCGCCGGCAAGATCACCGGCGACCTGGTCTTCACCGCCACCGACGCCGGCGAGCTCAGCGTCTCGGCGGAGCTGGCCCCCACGGAGTAGCCGGACGGGGTCTCGGCAGGCTCGACCACCGGTGGTCGAGCCCGTCGAGACCCGACCACCGGTGGTCGAGCCCGTCGAGACCCGACCACCACGCCACCGGGTCTCGACACGCGCGGTCGCGACCTCGTTCCTCGCTCGCGCGCGCTGCTCGACCACCAACGATCCGGCCCGCTGACGCGGGCCGGATCAGGCGGACTTCTTCTTCTTCGCCTCGGACTCCCGCAGGACCAGGGTGGGGGCCTCGTCGTCGTCGACGACGGCGCGGCTGATGATGACCTTGGCGATGTCGCCGCGGGAGGGCACGTCGTACATCACGTGGAGGAGGACCTCCTCGATGATCGCGCGCAGGCCGCGGGCGCCGGTGCCGCGCTCGAGGGCCTTCTCGGCGATCGCGTCGATGCCGTCCTCGGTGAACTCCAGGTCGACGCCGTCGATCTCGAAGAGCTTCTGGTACTGCTTGACCAGGGCGTTGCGGGGCTCGGTGAGGATGGCGACCAGGGCCTCGCGGTCGAGCTTGCTGACGCTGGCGATGAGCGGCAGCCGCCCGATGAACTCGGGGATCAGGCCGAACTTCGTCAGGTCCTCGGGGCGGACCAGCGCCAGCAGGTCCTCCTCGGCGCGCTCGGCCTCGCCGCGCACCTCGGCGGTGAAGCCGAGGGTCTTCTTGCCGACGCGCTGCTCGACGATCTGCTCCAGGCCGGCGAAGGCCCCGCCCACCACGAACAGGATGTTGGTGGTGTCGATCTGGATGAACTCCTGGTGCGGGTGCTTGCGACCGCCCTGGGGCGGCACCGAGGCGGAGGTGCCCTCGATGATCTTCAGCAGCGCCTGCTGGACACCCTCGCCGGAGACGTCGCGGGTGATCGAGGGGTTCTCGGCCTTGCGCGCGACCTTGTCGATCTCGTCGATGTAGATGATGCCGGTCTCGGCCTTCTTGACGTCGTAGTCCGCAGCCTGGATCAGCTTGAGCAGGATGTTCTCGACGTCCTCACCGACGTAGCCGGCCTCGGTGAGGGCGGTGGCGTCGGCGATGGCGAACGGGACGTTGAGCATCCGGGCCAGGGTCTGGGCCAGGTAGGTCTTGCCGCAGCCGGTGGGACCGATCACCAGGATGTTGGACTTGGCCACCTCGACCACGTCGTCCTTGGTGTGCTTGCCGCTGACCGGCTGCAGCCCCGCCTGGACGCGCTTGTAGTGGTTGTAGACCGCCACGGCGAGCGCCTTCTTGGCCCGCTCCTGCCCGATGACGTAGCTGTTGAGGAAGTCGAAGATCTCGCGCGGCTTGGGCAGCTCGTCGAGGCTGACCTCGCCGCCCTCGCTGAGCTCCTCCTCGATGATCTCGTTGCAGAGATCGATGCACTCGTCGCAGATGTAGACGCCGGGGCCCGCGATGAGCTTCTTGACCTGCTTCTGGCTCTTTCCGCAGAAGGAGCACTTGAGCAGGTCACCTCCGTCACCGATGCGTGCCACGGGCGGTCCTCCTAATAGCCAACGAGTGCTGCGGGTCGTGCAGGTCGTGCTGTTGCGCTGTGCCGCGCGGGCCGGCCGCGGGCTCCCCCGACGACCCGGTGGACCGCAGCCCCCCGACGGTACCGCGTGTCGGACCCCGACGGGTGCGGGACACGGGCACGGGCACGATCTGGGGCGCGCCGTCCTGACGGGTCGTCACCGGGCTCAGGCCAGGGCCGGGGTGTCCTTGAGCGACTGGAGGACGGCGTCGATCAGGCCGTACTCGACCGCACCCTCGGCCGTCAGGATCTTGTCGCGCTCGATGTCGCGGCTGACCTGCTCGAGGCTGCGCCCGCTGTGGTCGGCGATCATCTTCTCGAGCATCTCGCGCATCCGGATGATCTCGTTGGCCTGGATCTCGATGTCGGAGGTCTGGCCGAACGTGCCCTCGGTGTAGGGCTGGTGGATCAGGATCCGGCTGTTGGGCAGCGCCAGCCGCTTGCCGGGGGTGCCGGCGGCGAGCAGGATCGCCGCCGCGGAGGCCGCCTGGCCCAGGCACACGGTCTGGATGTCGGGCTTGATGAAGTGCATCGTGTCGTAGATCGCCGTCAGCGCGGTGATCGAGCCGCCCGGCGAGTTGATGTAGATGCTGATGTCCTGGTCGGGGTTCATCGACTGCAGGCACAGCAGCTGGGCGATCACGGCGTTGGCGACGTCGTCGGAGATCGGCGTGCCGAGGTAGATGATGCGCTCTTCGAAGAGCTTGGCGTAGGGGTCGATGCGGCGGAACCCGTAGGAGGTCCGCTCCTCCCACTGGGGGATGTAGTAGTTCATGGGCTCAGTCCTTCTTGTGGGCCGGGCGGCCGTCGTCGGCCGCCTCGCGTGCGCTCTTGACGACCTGGTCGACGAGGCCGTAGTCCTGGGCCTCCTGGGCGGTGAACCACCGGTCGCGGTCGGCGTCGGTCGTGACCTGCTCGACGCTCTGGCCGGTGTGCTCGGAGATGAGCTCGAGCAGCACCTTCTTGATGTGCAGCGACTGCTGGGCCTGGATCTTGATGTCGGAGGCCGAGCCGCCCATGCCCGAGGACGGCTGGTGCATCATGATCCGCGCGTGCGGCAGGGCGTAGCGCTTGCCCTTGGTGCCGGCGCACAGCAGGAACTGGCCCATCGAGGCGGCGAGCCCCATCCCGACGGTGGCGACGTCGTTGGGGATGTAGTTCATCGTGTCGTAGATCGCCATCCCCGCGTCGACCGAGCCGCCCGGGGAGTTGATGTGCAGGAAGATGTCGGCTTCGGGATCCTCGGCCGAGAGCAGCAGGAGCTGCGCGCAGATCGCGTTGGCGTTCTGGTCGCGCACCTCGGAGCCGAGGAAGACGATCCGCTCGCGCAGCAGTCGCTGGTAGATGTGGTCGTCGAGGACGTTGAGCCCGCCACCCCCGTTGGACTCGGGGTGCTGGGGCGTCGCGTTGATCTGGTTCACGTCGCCGACCCTAGCCCGTGCCACCGACACACCCACGGGATATCCCCGCCTGTTCGCCGAGAGCAGAGAGAAAGGCCGTCGGCGAGCCTGCGGCAGGGCCGGACCGCCCCGCGCGCTCACCCGGCTTCGGCGGTGTCCTTGAGCCGGGCGAGGGTCTGCGCCATCCCCTGCTCGAGCTCGTCGGCGTGGCCCTCGGACCCGCCGAGCAGCGCGCCGGCGAAGAGCCGGCTCCCGATCGTCAGCCGCGTCGGGACCGGCCGGCGGTGCACGACGTACGTCGAGGAGCCCGCGGGTGCCAGCTCCCAGATCCACCGGGCGCCGCTGGAGCGGGTGTCCCAGGCCAGCGCGCGCCCCGGCTCGAGCAGGGCGACGACAGAGCGCGTCGGCCACACCGCGGCGCCGCGGCGGTTGAGGCCGAGGTAGGTCTGCCCCACGCGCAGCCCGCCCCGCCCCAGCGGCACCATCCGCACGGTCTCGGGACTCCACCGCGCCATCCGGGAGAGGTCGGTCAGCAGCGACCACACCCGGTCGGTCGGGGCGTGGACGGTGGCCTCCGCGCGCAGCTCGCGGGCGGCGCCGGTGGCGCTGTCGGGGCCGGGTCGGTGGGCGTCCTGGGGGGCGTTCTGGGGGGCGGTCATGCGAGCCAGTCTCGCATCGCGCGGTGCACGTCGGGGTGGTTGAGCAGGCCGAAGTGATCGGTGCGCCCGACGTGCAGCACGTCGGCGTCCGGGAACAACCTGCCGCCGCGCTTGTCGCGGCCGTACGCCGACCGTGGGCGCACCAGCAGGTCGCCCACGACGTCGCCCACCGGGTGCCGGCGCGAGGCGGTGAGCGTGGCGCAGACCAGGTGGTAGCGGGCGTGCGGCAGGGGCGGGACGTCCTCGGCCAGGCCGACCACCAGGTCGTGGACGCCCACCGAGCGCCAGTCGAGGATCCGTCCGAACGCCGCGGTCTCGGGGAGGCGGGCCAGCCCGCGGCTGCCGTGGCCGATGCCCCAGGCGATGGGAGCGCCGAGGTGGGGGGTGCCGAGGGTGATCACGTCGGAGACCCGGGAGACCCAGTCGACGCCGGACATCGGGGGCTCGGCGGACACCGCGCCGGCGGCCCGGATGACCAGCCCGCCGAGCGAGTGGCCGACCAGGGCGATCCGGCTGACCGGGACCGGCCAGGCGTCGACGACCCGCTGCATGAGGGCGGTGAGGGCGACGCCGTTCTCGCGCAGGCCCAGCCCGGTGTTGGCCCGCAGCATCAGCGGGCTCCAGCCCTGCTCGGCCAGGGCCTCGGCGTACGTGGTGCCGACCTCGTCGCGCCCGCGACGCCAGAAGGTCTCGTTCTCGCACAGTCCGTGGAGGAAGACGACCAGCGAGCCGGTCGCCTCGGGGAACGCCGCGGCGAGGCCGGGCTCGTCGGGCTCGACGTCGTGGCCGTCGAGGCGCACGGCCATCGGGATGGCCAGCTGGGGGCGCTCGCGCAGCAGCCGGTCGCCGATCAGGCCGTTGACCGCACCGTTGACGAACCGGCCGCGGGGGCCGTCCTCCAGCGCGGGCCCGACGCCGGCTCCCGCCAGCTTGTCGAAGCCGACCGAGGCGGCGCGCAGACCGGCCCCGAGGCCGCCGTACACGGCGCCGGCGATGCCCCGGTGGACGACCTCGGGCACGGTCGAGGTGCCGCCGGTGGCGGCACGGGCCAGACCGTGGGCCCGGCCGGCCCAGGCGAGGTGGGTGTCGCGGACGCTGCGCACGACGAGCTCGTCGGCCACCTCCGAGAGCAGCGAGAGCGCGTCGAGCAGGCGTGGACCCGGGGCGGTCACGGTCATCGGGCCTCCTTCAGGGGAGGCCCCAGCATACCCATCTCAGTGCACAAGCGTGCACTGAGATGGGTGGCGTGTCGTCCGTCAGCCGGCGGGCGTCTGCTCGGTGTCCTGCTCGGCGTCCTGCTCGGTGTCCAGGTCAGCGTCCTGCGAGGTGGGCTCCTCGGCGTCGGTCCCGCCGATGGTGTACTCGACGGAGCCGCCGGCCTCGCCGGCCGCCTCGGCCTCGGCCGCCGCGGCGGCCTCCGCCTCGGCCTCGGGGTCACCGATGGTCCCGTCGGGGCGGAGGTTCTTCAGCTCCACGACGTTGCCGCTGGCGTCGGTCACGACCGAGCCCTCGACGATCGTGGCGAGGGCCTTGCCGCGCAGGATCTCCTGCACCAGGTCGGGCACGTGGTTGTGCTCGAACATGTGGTTGGCGAACTCCTGGGGGTCCTGGCCCGACTGCTGGGCGCGGCGCACCAGGTGCTGGGAGAGCTCGCTCTGGTCGACGCCGAGCTGCTCCTTCTTGGCGATCTCGTCGAGGATGAACTGGGCGGCCACCGCGTCGCGGACCCGCTTCTCCAGGTCGGCCTCGAACTCGTCGATGGTCTGGCCCTCGTCGTCGAGGTAGGCCTCCATCGTGATGCCGGCCTGCGCGAGCTGCTGCTCGATGCTCTGGCGGCGGGCGGTGAGCTCCTCGGCCACGACGGTCTCGGGCAGCGGGACGTCGACCTGCTCCAGCAGGGCCTCCAGCACCGCGTCGCGGGCGGCAGCGGCCTGCTCGAGGCGCTTGCCGTTGCCGAGCCGCTCGCGCAGGTCGGCGGTGAGCTCCTCGACCGTGTCGAACTCCGAGGCCTCCTGGGCGAACTCGTCGTCCAGCTCGGGCAGCTCCTGCTCCTGGACCTGGGTGACCGCCACGGCCACCTCGACCTCGGAGCCGACCAGGTCGCCTCCGACGAGCTGGGTGGTGAAGGTCTTCTCGTCGCCGGCGGACATGCCGTCGAGAGCCTCGTCGAGGCCCTCGATCATCCCGCCACGACCCACGCGGTAGGACATGCCGGTCACCTCGGCGCCGTCGACGACCTCGCCGTCCTGGGTGGCCTTGAGGTCGATGACCACGAAGTCGCCGTCCTGGGCCGGGCGCTCGACGTCGCTCAGCGTCGCGAAGCGCTCGCGCAGCCCCTGGACCTGCTCGTCGAGGTCCTCGTCGCTGACCTCGAGGTCCTCCACGGAGGCGGTCAGGCCGTCGTAGGCCGGGAGCTCGATGGTCGGCTTGACGTCGACCTCGGCGGTGAACTCCAGGACCTCGTTGTCCTCCAGCTTGGTGACCTCGATGTCGGGCTGCGCCAGCGGCTCGAGGTCGTTCTCCTGGAGCGCCTCGACGTACTTCTTCGGCAGCATCTCGTTGATCGCCTCGTCGAGGACGGCGCCGCGGCCGACCTGCCGGTCGATCACCATCGGGGGCACCTTGCCCCGCCGGAAGCCCGGGATGTTGATCTGCTGGGCGATCTTCTTGTACGCCGCGTCGAGGCTCGGCTTGAGCTCCTCGAAGGGCACCTCGACGGTCAGCTTGGCCCGGGTCGGGCTCAAGGTCTCGACGGCGCTCTTCACAGGTGATCTCCTACGTGTGTGGGGTGTCATGGGGGTGCTGCTCGGTGCTGGTGTCGGGGCGACAGGACTCGAACCTGCGGTCTCCTGCTCCCAAAGCAGGCGCGCTAGCCACTACGCTACGCCCCGCCAAGTGGCGCCCCGGACGGGCCGGGACGGCCTCTTGGAGCGGATGACGGGAATCGAACCCGCGTAGCCAGTTTGGAAGACTGGGGCTCTACCATTGAGCTACATCCGCAGTGCCGGCCCCCGACGCTCGGGGCGTGGTGAATTCAGCGTGGATCATCGTGCCACACCGGGCGCGCCCGCCCCCAAACGGCAGGTCAGCGCCGGTGCACCATCAGCATCGCCCGGTCGTCGTCGGGCGAGCCCAGGGCGTCGGCCAGCCGGACGGCCGCACCCTCGAAGGTCCCGCGCAGCAGCGCCTCGGCCTCGCCGAGCATCCGGTCGATGCCGAGGTCGATGTCACGGCGCGGCTTCTCGACCATCCCGTCGGTGTAGAGCAGCACCGCGTCGCCGTGCTTGAGCGCCCCCGCCGAGACCGTGAACGTCGCCTCGTCGATCAGCCCCAGGGCCGGCCCGTCACTGCGCAGCACCCGCCAGCGCCCCGACCCGGCGAGCCGGTGGGCGGCGGGCGGGTGGCCGGCCGTGCGGATCTCGAACGTCCCGGTGTCGAGGTCCAGCGACATGTGCACCGCGGTCGCGAACCCCTCGTCCCACTCCTGGTGGAGCAGGTAGGCGTTGGCGGCCGGCAGGAACTGCTCGGGCGGCAGCGTGCCGAGCAGCCCGCCGAAGGCGCCCGAGAGCAGCAGCGCGCGGGTGCCGGCCTGCTCCCCCTTGCCGGAGACGTCGACGACCGCCACCTCGAGCCGGCGGCCGGCGTCCGACTTGGCCGCGACCACGAAGTCGCCGGCGAACGGCGTCCCGCCGGCGGAGCGCAACGCCGACTGCACGTCCCACTCGACCGGCAGCTGCGGGATGGTGCCCTGGGTCAGGATCCGGTCGCGCAGGTCGATGAGCATCGACTCGCCCCGGATGCCTCCCACGCCGAGCCGGGTCAGGCGGCGGCTCATCACGAACACGATGAGACCCATCAGGTACATCACGATCGTCGCGTTGAGGAAGCGGTCGGTGATGCTGTCCTGCACCAGGATCGCCACGGTCACGCAGACCATCAGCAGGGCGATGAAGCCAGGCAGGATCCGCGGTCCGAGCACGAGGCTGCCGAGCAGCAGCGGGATCATCAGCGCGGTCGTCGGCGTCTTGTTCGGCAGCACGACGATGAGCACCGTCCAGAGGGTGCTCACCGCGCTCAGCATCAGGGCGATCCGGTGCTCGCGAGTGACCCCGCGGTTGACCGAGGAGCGCCAGCTCCGGGTGCGGGGCACCCCGAGGGCGGCGCGGCGCGCCTGGCTCACGGCGGTCATGGTCTCGCAGTCCGGGCTCGAGGGGAGAGGAATGTCGAATCAGAGTAGTGCCCGGGAGCGGAAGACAGGCTGACATCGCGCACACCAGAACAGGTTTCTGCCCTGGAGCACCTCCGTGCGCACCAGCCGGCCGCAGACCAGGCACGGCTGTCCCGTGCGCCGGTAGACGTAGACCTCGCCCCCGTGGTCGTCGCGGCGCGGCGGACGGCCCATCGCCTCGGGGGTGTGCTCGGGACGCACGGTGTCGATCCGCCCCGTCCGGACGCCCTCGGTCATCAGCACCACCAGGTCGTCCCACATCGCCTGCCACTGGCCGACCCGCAGGGTCCGCCCCGGACGCAGCGGGTGCATCCGGTGCCGGAAGAGCAGCTCGGCGCGGTAGACGTTGCCGATGCCGGCCAGCACCTGCTGGTCCATGAGCAGGCCGCCGACCGGTGTGCCGCTGCGGCTGATCCGGGCCCAGGCCCGGCCGGGGTCGGCATCGGCGCGCAGCGGGTCGGGGCCGGAGCGGGCGATCACCGCGTCGCGCTGGGCCCGGGTCCACAGCTCGCAGGCGGTGGCGCCGCGCAGGTCGGCGTACGCCGCCCCCTGCGGTGTGCTGGTCGCGAGCCGCAGCCGCACCTGGCCGACCGGTGGCGGGACCTCGTCCTGGTCGACGCGCACGTCGAGCCGGCCGATCAGCCCGAGGTGGATGTGCACGTAGCGCTCCCCCGGGAACTCCACGAACAGCTGCTTGCCCCACGCCTCTGCACCGACGAGCACCTCGCCGTCGAGGAGAGCGGCGGAGTCGGCGAACCGGCCCTGCGGGCTGCTCACCCGCACCCGGCGGCCGGCGAAGGCGCTGGTCAGGTCGCGGGCGAGCCGGTGGAGGGTGTGCCCCTCAGGCATCGGCCCGGTGCGCCGACTCGGGGAGGTCGGGCAGCACCCGGGTCTCCTCGTAGGACGCGAGCTGCCCGATGCGTCGCACGTGGCGCTCGTCGCCGGAGAAGGCGGTGTCCAGGAACGTCCCGACGAACGAGGTCATCTCCTCCACGGAGTGCATCCGCCCACCGACCGAGACCACGTTGGCGTCGTTGTGCTGGCGGGCCAGGGCGGCCGTCTCGGTCGACCAGGCCAGGGCGCAGCGGACGCCGGGCACCTTGTTGGCCGCCATCTGCTCACCGTTGCCGGAGCCGCCGACGACCACCCCGAGGCTGTCGAGCCCGGAGCGGCGCTCCTCGGCCACGCCCTCGGCCGCCCGCAGGCAGAAGACGGGGTAGTCGTCGAGCGCGTCGTAGACGAAGGGGCCGTGGTCGACCGGCTCGTGGCCCTGCTCGACCAACCAGTCGCGCAGGTGGTCCTTGAGCTCGAGGCCGGCATGGTCGGAGCCCAGGTGCACGCGCATGGCGGCAGTCTTCCAGAGCGGCCCCTCGGCTCAGTCGAGCACCTCGCGCAACGGGGCGACCAGGGCGTCCCCGTCGACCCCCCCGACCTGCGGCACGCCGGGCACGTCCAGCCCGTCGTCGCCGATGTCCTCCGGGTCGGCGGCCCTGCCGGTCGGCGTGCCGTGGGCCAGCACCTGCTCGGTGAAGGGCAGCTCGCGGATCGCGATCGCCCGCACGTGGCGCGGGTGGGTCCGCGCGAACTCGGCGTAGATCATCGGGTCGTGCTGACCGTCGTCGCCGACCAGCAGCCAGCGGATCGCCGGGAAGTCGCCGGCCAGCGACCGCAGGCAGGAGGCCTTGTGCTCCTGCCCGGACCGGAACCAGCCGGTGTTGGTGGGACCCCAGTCGGTGAGCAGCAGCGGGCCCTCGGGCAGCGCCTGGCGGCGCAGGAAGCGGCGCAGCGTCGGGGCGTTGTTCCAGGCCCCGGTCGAGACGTAGAACGTCGGCGCGCCCGGGTGGTCGGCGAGCAGCCCGGCGTAGAGGTCGGCCATCCCGCGCACCGGCCGACGGGCCTCCTCGCGGGCCACGAACGTGTTGTACGCCGCGAGCAGCGGCCGCGGCAGGTAGGTGCTGAGCACCGTGTCGTCGATGTCGCTGACGATGCCGAAGTCGACGTCGTCGCCGACCACCAGCACCCGGGCCTGGACGGGGTCGGTGCCGCCGACCTGGAGCGTCACCTCCGCCCAGCCGGGCGCCAGCCCGGGGTTGGGCAGCCGGGCGTCGAGGTTGCCCGACCGGTCGGTGGAGACCTCGTGCACGTCGTCGCCGATGGTGACCCGGACCGGCGTGTCGAGCGCCTCGGCGGTCACGAAGTTGCGCCAGCCGCGGCGCTGGAGGAGGGCGTCGCCCGTCTTCGGGTCGTACGACGGCGGCGCGAGCAGCACTCGCGCCAGCACCCGCACGAAGTCGTGCCCGGCGTAGCCCGTGTGCGCGATCACCCGGTGGGTCCAGCCGGTGCGCGAGAGCACGGCGGCCAGGCCGAGGTTCCAGCGGTCCTCGACCAGGCGGGCGACGTGCGGCCTCGAGTCGGGCATCAGTCGCTGCGCGGCTCGGTGGACGGGCGGTGCTCGTCGGGGCGGTGCTGGTCGGGCAGGTGCTGGTCCAGGAAGGCCGCGGTCTGAGCCAGCAGCGCCTCCGCGGCCGGGAAGACGCGGGCGTGGCGCCAGAAGCCGTGCACCTGGCCGAGGTAGCGGGTCGCGGTCACCGCCACGTCGGCCTCGGCCAGCAGGTGCGCGAGGTGCTCGCCCTCGTCGCGCAGCGGGTCGTGCTCGGCGGTGACCACCAGCGTCGGCGGCAGCGTGCCGAGCCGGTCGGAGAGCAGCGGCGCGAGGTCGGGGTGGGTCAGGTCCTCGGGACCGGCGGCGTACTGCTGCCAGTACCAGGCGGCGTCGCGCGGGTCGAAGCCGTCGGCGGCCGTGCGGTAGGACTCGAAGCCCGCCGCCGGGTCGAGGAAGGGGTAGACGAGCACGGCGGCGGCGACACGACCGGGGTGGCGCAGCGCGGCCACCAGCGCGAGGTTGGCCCCGGCGCTGTCGCCGTGCACGACCAGCGGGCCCTCGCGCAGCGCGGGTGGCGCGGCGCCGTCGAGCCAGCCCACCACCGTGCTGACGTCGTCGGGCGCGGCCGGGAAGCGGTGCTCGGGCGGGCGGCGGTAGTCGACGCTCACCACCCGTCGTCCGGTGCGGTTGGCCAGCCGGCGGGCGCCGGCGTCGTGCACGTCGACGTCGTGGAAGACGAAGCCGCCCCCGTGCAGGTGGAGGACCACCCCGGGGCGGGCGCCGGCGGGCTCGTAGAGCCGCACCGGCACGCCGTCGGCGTCGAGGTCGGCGACCGTCGCGACGTCCTCGCGCGGCTCGGCGCGGGCCTCGGCCCGGGCGGCCTCGCGGGCCGCGGCGACGTCGTACCCCTCGGTGCGGATCGGGACCTCACCGGCAGCCGCGTCGATCGCGGCCCGGGCCTGCGGGTAGAGCGCCATCTCCTGCTCCCTCTCAGCGCTGCATCAGTGCGTCGAGACCGACGGCGATCGCCGCGGCCACCCGGAAGTCGACCCGCTGGTCGGGGACCTTGACCGTGTAGCGGTCGCGCACCGACCCCTGGCGTTCGACGCTCAGCAAGGGCTGGCCCTCGGGCGTGACGAAGTCGAAGTGGATCGGCAGGAACGGGATGTCGGTGAAGCGCCGGATGATCGCCACCGCCTGGCTGCGCTCCTGGCCGCGGCCGGCGTAGCCCGGACCCTCCACGTGGAACGTCGAGCGCATCAGGCTCGCGCCGAAGTCCTTGCGGAAGAAGCCGATCTGCTGGCCCGCCTCGTCGGTGACGTCGTAGCCGGCGTTGAGGTCGATCCGCTTGCGGGCCTTGAACCCGAAGACCGCCCGGCTCTTGGACTGGTCGGTGTAGAAGGTGACCTGCTCCTTGAAGGCCAGCCGCTTCTGCTCCGCGAGCCCCATCAGCTGACCGAAGCCGCCGTCGGGGGCGACGGCGTAGAGCTCGTAGCGGTTGGTCGTCATCGCGAACTTCTGCTTGACGAAGAACGTCGGCAGGTACATCTGGTCGGTCATGGCGGTGACCCTATCGAGGGTGCGTCGGCCCACGGTTGGTCAGCATCGACCGGCCCCTCCAGCGGGTCAGGCCAGGCGCTCGAGCTCCTCGTCGACGACCGAGGGATCGAGCTTGGTGAAGACCGGGGTCGGCTTGGCGACCGGGGTGCCCGGCACGATCGGGTGGCGGCGCCAGGCCGGGACGTCGGCGTAGTCGCCGGTGATGACCGGGTAGGGCACCCCGCCGTCGAGGTCCTCGACCTCCTCGAGCCGCGGCATCGGGGCGATCGCGCCGGAGCCGCCGAGGGTCGCGTCGACCGCGTTGGCCGAGAACGGCAGGAACGGCGAGAGCACCAGGTTGAGGTCGGCCACGCACTGCGCGACCACGTGCAGGATGGTGCCCAGCCGCTCGCGCTCGTCGTCGCCCTTGAGCTTCCAGGGCTCGGAGTCGGAGACGTACTTGTTGACCTCGGAGACCGCCCGCATCGCCTCGCCGATGGCCTGCTTCTGGCGGTGTCGACCGATCAGGTCACCGACGATGGCGAAGGACTGCTCGGCGACGGCCAGCACGGCCTCGTCGGCCTCGGTGAGCGGGCCGGCCGGCGGGAGCTCGCCGAAGTTCTTGGCGATGAGCGTGGCGGTCCGGTTGACCAGGTTGCCCCAGCCGGCGACGAGCTCGTCGTTGGTACGCCGCACGAACTCGGCCCAGGTGAAGTCGGAGTCCTGGTTCTCCGGGCCGGCCGAGGCGACGAAGAAGCGGAACGCGTCGGGCTGGTAGCGACCGAGCATGTCGCGGACGTAGATGACGACCTTCTTGGAGGAGGAGAACTTGCGTCCCTCCATGGTCAGGAACTCGCTCGAGACCACCTCGGTGGGCAGGTTGAGCGCCCCGAACGCCCCGGGCGCGCCCCCGCGCTCGCCGGCGCCGTCGTAGGCCAGCAGCTCGGCGGGCCAGATCTGGCTGTGGAAGGTGATGTTGTCCTTGCCCATGAAGTAGTAGGACAGGGCCTGCGGGTCGTTCCACCACTGGCGCCAGGCGTCGGGGTCGCCGCTGCGACGCGCCCACTCGATCGACGCGGACAGGTAGCCGATCACGGCGTCGAACCAGACGTAGAGCTTCTTGGTGGGGTTGTCGCGCCAGCCGTCGAGCGGGACCGCGATGCCCCAGTCGATGTCGCGGGTCATCGCCCGCGGACGGATCTCCTTGAGGATGTTCTGGCTGAAGCGGATCACGTTGGGCCGCCACAGCCCGGTCGCCGCCCGCTCGTCGAGCCAGGCCGTGAGGGCCTCGGCGAGCGCCGGCAGGTCGAGGAAGAAGTGCTGGCTCTCGATGAACTCCGGGGTCTCGCCGTTGATCCGCGAGACGGGGTTCTTCAGGTCGGCGGGGTCGAGCTGGTTGCCGCAGTTGTCGCACTGGTCGCCGCGCGCGCCGTCGTACCCGCAGATCGGGCAGGTGCCCTCGATGTAGCGGTCGGGCAGGGTCCGGCCGGTCGACGGGGAGATCGCGCCGGCGGTGGTCTGCTCGACGAAGTAGCCGTTGTCGTGGACGCCGCGGAAGAGCTCCTGCACCACGGCGTGGTGGTTGCGGGTCGTCGTGCGGGTGTAGAGGTCGTAGGTCAGCCCGAGCGAGACCAGGTCCTCGGCGATCAGCCGGTGGTTCTGGTCGGCGAGCTCCTGGGGGCTCACCCCGGCCTCGTCGGCGGCGATCAGGATCGGGGTGCCGTGCTCGTCGGACCCGGAGACCATCAGCACGTCGTGACCGGCCATCCGCATGTAGCGGCTGAAGACGTCGGAGGGCACCCCGAAGCCGGCCACGTGGCCGATGTGGCGGGGACCGTTGGCGTAGGGCCAGGCGACGGCGGACAGGACGTGGGTCATGACGTCGATCCTAGGGAGCGGACGACGCTGCTCCTCGGCTGCCCTGTCAGGACGTACGGCGCAGCGGACCGCCGCCCGGCGCGACCGACTCCAGCACCTCGACCGCGTCGCCCACGCGCAGCACGGCTCCCGGGGTCTCCGGCACCAGGTTGACCGCGAACCACGTGCCGCTGTCGAAGCGGCGCACCCGGGCCAGCGTGGCCAGCGGCTCCTTCTCCCGCTCCCCCGACACCGGGTCGACGGTGGTGATCACGCAGCGCGCGCACCCCTTGACCGCGCGGAACGTGGCCGCGCCGATCCGCACGCGCCGCCAGTCGTCCTCCACCCACGCGGGCGCCCCGCCGACCACGAGGTTGGGCCGGAAGCGGGCCATCGGCAGCGACTCGCGCCCGTGCTGGGCCCTCGCCAGCACCTCGTCGTCGAGGGCGGCGAGCGAGGTCTCCGAGGCCAGCAGCAAGGGGTAGCCGTCGGCGAAGGAGACCCGGTCGTCCTCCTCGCCGTAGCGGAGGTCGACGCCGCGCTGCGTGGGGTCCTCGAGCCACACCAGGTCGGCGGGCTCCCCCACGACCTCGCTGACCCAGGCGTGCGCGTCCTCGGCCACGGGCACCGTCATCCACGAGCCGAAGACCGCCACCCGTCGGGTCCGCGCCGCGGTGGGGCGCTCGACCTCCAGCCTGGGCATGCCCGGCGCGTCCAGGCACAGCCCGTCGTCGGTGAGCCGCGCGCTGACCAGCACCAGGTGGTTGACCTCCCGGGCCGTGACGGCCTCGCCCGCGGCGTCGACGAGCATCCAGCGCCGGTCCCCGGCCAGCCCCCACGGCTCGACCCGTGCGTCGTCCATCAGCTCGCCCCGGCACGACTTGACCGGGTAGCGCCAGATCTGGCTCAGGCTCGTGGTCACCGACCCAAGGCTAGGCCGAGGCGGCGCTGCTTCCGGGGGTGGTCCGACGCTTCTGGGGTGTTGCGGGGGCCCAGGAGCGTCGAGTTACCACCAGATGCTGGTAACTCGCACCCTCAGCGGAAGCGGGCGATCCGCGCGGCCGCGCGCCGACGTACGCCGGGGAGCTTGCGGTAGAGCGCGGTGCCGGGGCACGCGGTGTCGTTGGTGTCGCGATGGCCGTCGATCACCGGCAGCCGCACCTTGCGGCCGTAGGAGTAGCGGTCGCTGCCGTGGGAGAAGACCGTCGCCTTCCCGCGGGGACGACGGTCGTACTTGCTGAGCTTCCAGGCCGCGAGCCGCACCAGGGCGGTCAGCACCTTCTGGGACGGTCGGCCGGTCTCGAAGTTGCCGATCACCGCCACGCCGCTCGAGGTGCTGTTGAAGCCGAGCGTGTGCGCGCCGCGCACCGCCTTGCGGGCACCGCCGGCCCGGCCCTCCCACAGCCGGCCGAAGCGGTCGACCAGGTAGTTGTAGCCGAGGTCGGACCAGCCGAGGTTCTGGGTGTGGTAGCGGTACATGCCGCGGATCAGGCCCGGCACGTCGCCGGCGGCGTAGTCGTTGCTGTTGACCGTGTGGTGCACGTGGAGCTGCTGCACCGTCCGGTTGTACGTCGGCCGGCCGTTGCGCAGCGAGGGGTCCGCGCCCCAGGTCCTGCGCCCGTAGTAGCGCGGCCGGAAGTGGTTGCGGCCGGCGGCGGTCCGGCTCGAGGGGGCCACGGACCGTGCGGCCGCCGGCGCCTGGGCCGGGACCTGCATCAGGGTCAGGCTGAGGTCGCGCGGGGCGGGGCCCTGCACGTCGACGACGATCCGGTCGGCGCCCCCGGCCCAGAGCAGGTCGGTGCCGCTCACCGAGCGCGACTCACCGGAGTCGCGGTCGGGGCCGTCGGCCAGCACGGTGGTGGCCCGCCAGCCGCTCCAGCGACCGTCGGTCCGGGTGCGCACCCGGACCGGGGGCGCCTCGCCGCGCCAGGTGATGCCGACCAGGTCGAAGCCAGAGGTCCGCAACGGCCGGTCGAGCCGCTCGGCGCCGAGCGGGAGGTCGAGCGCGGCCACGCCCTCGGCGGCCGGCGCCAGGCGCATCACCCCGCCCGGTCGATCCTCCGCTGGTCCTGTCGCGGCCGCGCCCGCGGACGGCACCGACAGCGTTGCCGCCACCAGCGCGCCGAGAAGTGGCAGCCGTGTCCCCCGATACGTCATCTCCTACACCATGCGTCACTTCAGTCACAGACGCAAGGCGGGGGCCCGGGCCACCCCCGGCGGGCGCCGCTCAGCTGAAGTCGAGGTCGCCGGTCCGCGAGCGCTTCAGCTCGTAGAAGTAGGGCACCTTGGCCACGGCGACGCAGCCGTCCCAGAGCTGGCCGGCCTCCTCGCCGCGCGGGATCGCCGAGAGGACGGGGCCGAAGAAGGCGGCGCCCTCGATGGCGATCGTGGGGGTGCCGACGTCGTCGCCGACCTGGTCCATGCCCTCGTGGTGCGAGCGCGCCACCGAGTCGTCGAGGGAGGTGTCGTCCATCGCCTCGATCAGCCCCGGCTCGAGCCCGGCCTCGGCCAGCGCGGCCTCGACCAGCTCGCGGGAGATCTCCTGACCGCCCTGGTGGATCCGGGTGCCCATCGCGGTGTAGAGCGGCAGCAGGACGTCGCGGCCGTGCTTGTGCTCGGCGGCCATCAGGACCCGCACGGGACCCCAGGCCGGCTCGAGCAGGGCGCGGTAGTCGTCGGTGATGTCCTTGTCCTGGTTGAGGTAGGCCAGGCTCATGATGTGCCAGGTCACCTCGATGTCGCGCACCTGCTCCACCTCGAGGATCCAGCGGGAGCTGATCCACGCGAAGGGGCACAGCGGGTCGAACCAGAAGTCTGCGGTCGGCTTGGTCATGCGATTTTCAACCAGATGCCCGCGTGAGTTGTTCCCCGCTCAGCGCTTGGGTCGCTTGACCCGCACCCACCCCGTGCCGCGGGCGCGCTCGACCGCCTCGGACCCGGCGTACCGGACGACGACCTTGCGCCTGCCCGGCTTGAGGTCGGGCACCAGCACCGAGGCCTGGCCACCCGTCAGGTCGGCGGCGACCTTCTGCTTGCCCACCCAGACGACCACCTCGCCCGGCGGCGGCGCGGCACCCACCCCGGCGACCTGCACGCGCACCTGGGCACGGCGGACGCGACCGGCGGGACGCACCGTCACCTGACCCGGGGTGCTCACGATGCCGACCGGGACCGTCTCGATCCGTTCGGTGTGCTGGGACTTGGCGAGGCGGACCTGCGCGCTGACCTCGCGGCCGACGTCCTCGGCCGTGGGGGTGTACGTCGCGGCCGTGGCGCCCTCGATGGGCGCAGCGTCGCGCAGCCACGTGTAGTAGAAGGCGGCGTCGGGCGGGTCGTAGGCACCCGGCTGGATCGTGAGCGCCTCACCCAGGCGCGGTCGCCCGGTCACGCTGAAGGGCTCGGTGACCTCGATCGCCGCCGCGGTCACCGGACCGGCCGGCGTCGAGGTCGACGTGGCCTTCGCGTAGCCCTCGGCCCGGGCGATGGTCAGCACGGTGATGGTCTTGTCGACCAGCGAGGCGTCGAGGGTCAGGTTGCGGCCGCCGGAGCCCGGGATCACGGTGCCGTCGGCGCGCCACTGCAGCGTGCGCGAGTCCGGCTCCGGGGAGAAGGTCGCGGGCGTGGCGTTGAGCACCTCCCCGGCCTGCGGCGTCCCCGCGACCGCGGTGGGCGTGGTGATCGAGAGACCACCGCGGGCGACCGGCGCGCTCGGCCCGGACGTCGCCGTGCCCGACTCGTAGCCCTCGCGCCGCGCGGTGACCTGGACGGCCAGCCGGGAGCCCTCCTGCTCGGTCGTCGGGGTGTAGCCGGTGAACGTCGCGCCGGGGATGGCGACCCCGTCGGCCGACCACTGGAAGGTGTAGGAGGTCGGCCCGCCCTTCCAGCCGCCGACGGTGGCGCGGACCATCGTGCCGACCTGCGGCGTGCCGGTCACGGTCGGCGGCGCGGTGCTGGTCAGCACCTGCGCGGGCTCGTCGACGAAGTGGATGAAGCCGGAGGGCCAGCTGCTGCCGTCGCGGACGACGCGGCGCCAGTCGAAGTCGCCGCCCCAGCTGTCCTCGGAGAGGACGATCTCGCGGTTGGAGATGACCCGCTCGACGATGGCCACGTGCCCGCTCGACCCGACCCCGCCCGAGTAGCGGTCGTACCACGCGACCGCGCCGACCCGCGGCGTCTGGTCGGTGATGCTCGACATCGCGTGGCCCCAGTTGAAGGCCATGCCGCTGCCCGACCACGGGCGCTCGCTCGACATCCCCGCGCGGATCATCCGGTAGGCGACGTAGTTGGTGCAGTTGTGGCCGGCGTACATCCGCCAGTACATCCGCCCGTTGTTCGCGCCGTAGCCACCGTCGGAGTAGCCGGCCCGCTGGCAGCCGGAGTAGCCCGAGCACAGGTAGGTCGAGCTGGCCTGGGCGGCGGGGGGCGCAGCGGCCAGGAAGCCGAGCGCGAGGACTCCGGAGAGGGCACCGAGCAGGGTCGCGCGGGCACGGCCGAGAAGGCGTGAGCAGGGGGGCACGACAGACACTCTGAGCGACAGCAGTGCCCTCATGCAACAAAAACCCCAAAAAACTCACCAGTCACACGCGTGTCAGACTTGACATTTGCGAACTACATGCTTGTGGTTCACCGCGCACCGCCGAGGTCGGAGGCCTCCCCGGATGGGTGCCGCGCCGGGCCGCGGTGGCAGGATGCCGCCCATGCCCGGAACCAACCTGACCCGCGAGGAGGCCGCTACCCGCGCGGCTCTCCTCGACGTGACGTCGTACACCGTCGACCTGGATCTGACCGCCGGCACCGTGGAGAAGCACACGGGCACGTTCGGCTCGACCACCACCATCGAGTTCACCTGCCGCGAGCCCGGCGCCGAGACCTTCGCCGACCTCGTGGGCGCGACCGTCCACCAGATCACCCTCAACGGTGACGACGTCGACCTCGCGGCGTACGCCGACCACCGCATCGCCCTGCGCGGCCTGGCCGCCGACAACGTGCTGGTCGTGCGCGCCGACTGCACCTACTCCCACACCGGCGAGGGCCTCCACCGCTTCGTGGACCCCGCCGACGAGCGGGTCTACCTCTACAGCCAGTTCGAGGTGCCCGACGCCCGTCGGGTCTTCGCCACCTTCGAGCAGCCCGACCTGAAGGCCCCGTTCACCTTCCGGGTCACCGCGCCCTCCCACTGGAAGGTCGTCTCCAACGCGCCGACCCCCGAGCCGGTCGCGGTCGAGGGACACGACGACGCGGCACTGTGGTCCTTCCCGGCCACCAAGCCGCTCTCCACCTACGTCACGGCGGTCGTGGCCGGTGAGTACCACGAGGTGCACGACGTCTACGAGGGCCAGCACGGCCCCATCCCGCTCGGCCACTACTGCCGGCAGTCGCTGGTCCCCCACCTCGACCGCGAGGAGCTGGTGAAGATCACCAGCCAGAGCTTCGCGTTCTTCGAGGAGCAGTTCGACTTCCCCTACCCCTTCGAGAAGTACGACCAGCTCTACGTCCCGGAGTACAACATGGGCGCGATGGAGAACGCCGGCTGCGTGACGCTGCGCGACGAGTACCTCCCCCGCAGCCGGCAGCCGCGCTCGTTCTACGAGTTCCGCTGCTCGGTGATCACCCACGAGATGGCGCACATGTGGTTCGGCGACCTGGTCACCATGAAGTGGTGGGACGACCTGTGGCTCAACGAGTCCTTCGCCGAGTGGGCCTGCTACTGGTGCGAGGCCGAGGCCACGGAGTTCACCGACGCCTGGACCGGGTTCGCCAACGCCCGCAAGCAGACCGGCTACCGCGCCGACCAGCTGCCGAGCACCCACCCGATCGCCGCCGACAACTACGACCTCGAGGCGGTCGAGGTCAACTTCGACATGATCACCTACGCCAAGGGCGCCTCGGTGCTCAAGCAGCTGGTCGCCTGGGTCGGCCTCGAGCCCTTCCTGCAGGGCCTGCGCCAGTACTTCAAGAACCACGCCTACGGCAACTCCGAGTTCGGCGACCTGCTCGCCGCGCTCGAGGAGTCCTCGGGCCGCGACCTGGGGCCGTGGGCCCAGGAGTGGCTGCAGACGGCCGGCGTCAACACGCTGTCCGCGGAGGTCGAGGTCGGTGACGACGGCACCTTCACCTCCTTCGCCGTCCGCCAGGTCGCCAGCGCCGAGCAGCCGACGCTGCGCCGGCACCGCCTCGGCATCGGCTGGTACGACGAGCAGGACGGTCGCATCGTCCGCACCGACTACGTCGAGATCGACGTCCGCGGCGAGCTGACCGAGGTGCCGGAGGCCGTGGGTCGCCGGCGTCCCGACCTGCTCCTGCTCAACGACGGCGACCTCGCCTACGCCAAGATCCGGCTCGACGAGCACTCCCGGACCACCGCGATCGAGGGGCTCTCACGCCTCGACGACTCCCTGGCCCGCGCGCTGGTCTGGGGCGCGGCCTGGGACATGACCCGCGACGCCGAGATGAGCGCCAGCTCCTACGTCGCGCTGGTGCTGGGCAACATCGGCACCGAGACCGACCCGTGGGGCATGAGCCGGATCCCGGTCTGCGCGGCCCAGGCCGTCAACCAGTACTCCGCTCCCCAGACCCGCGACGCCCTGGCCGCGACGTGGGAGCAGGGCCTGCGCAAGCTGCTCGACAACGCCGCCCCCGGGAGCGACTCGCAGCTGACCTTCGCGCGGTGCTACGCCCGTGCGGCCCGCACCGAGCAGGGCGCGGCCGACCTGGAGGCGCTGCTCGACGGGAGCCTCGACCTCGTGGGTCTCGAGGTCGACACCGACCTGCGCTGGACCCTGGTCGGCGAGCTCGCCCGCCTGGGACGGGCCGACGACGCCCGGATCGAGGAGGAGCTCGCCCGCGACACCACGATCTCCGGGCGCCAGTTCGCGGCGGCCGCCCGGGCCGCGAGGCCGACCGCCGAGGCGAAGGCCGAGGCGTGGCAGCGCGCCATGCTCGACCCCGACACGCCCAACGAGACGCACCGCAGCATCGTGCTGTCCTTCATGCGCACCGGTCAGGACGAGGTGCTGGCGCCGTACGTCGAGGCCTACCTCGACGCGGTGGAGCACACCTGGGAGGTCCTGGGGGCCCACAAGGGAGCCATCGCGCTGGAGTACATCTTCCCGCGCGTGCTGGCCAGCCCGGCCCTGCTGGAGCGGGTCGAGACCTGGCTCGAGACCGCCACCGCCAACCCGGGGGCCCTGCGCTACGTCCGCGAGGGTGCCGCCGAGGTCGCCCGCGCGCTGGCCGCCCAGGAGCGCGACGCGCAGTAGCCCGCGCGGGCCGGGGCCGGGGCGGTCAGTCGCCGGCGTGCAGCGTCTCGGGCGAGCGGGCGTGGTCGGCGAGCATGTGGATGCCGCGGCGCAGGCCGCTGACCAGGTCACCGACCGCGAACTCGCTCTGCATGCTCCCGACGGCGAGCTCGACCTCGGCGTCGGTGAGGTGGCGGCGTACGTAGCCGCCGGTGACGACCTCGACGGCGCGGGCCTCGGGGTCGACCATGATCAGGATGCTCCGCGACGGCGCGACCAGCGAGTTGTGCAGGCTGGTGGCGAACTCGCGGGGATCACCCTGGGCACGCCCCACGAACACCGAGAACTCGGCGCGGCTGAGCTGCTCGGCCTTGCGCATCGCCTCGTCGAGGGCGAAGCGCTCGCTGCTGCTGAAGGGGTCACCAGCGGCCACTTGCGCCACCCGCCTTCGACTCCGCGGAGTCGGGAGCGGCCAGCTCGCCGGCGCTGCGGCGCGGCCCGCCGAGCCACTGGTCCGAGACCGGGCTGGTGCCGGGAGCGACCCGCTCACCCCGGGCCACGGCCGGCAGGTAGACGTAGGCCGCGGCGAGCACGGTCAGCAGGAGGGGCCCGCCCACGAAGATGGCCAGCACCATCAGCTTGTTGACCTCGTCGGCGACCGGCCAGCGCTCGGGCACGTCGGCGGCGGCGGGGCCGGCCAGGGTCACGGAGAGGCCGAGCAGCGTGATTCCGGACACGGCCAGGACCAGGGCGCGGCGCACAGGAGCGGCGATCGAGTTCGTCACGGTCCCCAGCCTATCGGCTAGGTTCGATCGAGGCTGCCACGGATGCTATGCATGAACGCATGCCCCTCCTGCAGACCGACAATCCATGTGAAGACGGCCAGCAGGTCTGTGAGACCGTCTTCGGCTGGACCGACAACCCCCAGCTCTCCGAGGCCTCGAGCGTGCTGATCGGGACCCCCGCGGCCCTCGTCGGCCTGCTGCTCCTCGGCCTCGGCCTGCGCTGGGTCCTGCACCGCCTCGTCGACCGGCTCGTGCTCCGCGCCGAGGAGGGCGTGCTGCCCCACGCGGGCGGCCGCTTCCCCCGGCGCAAGGCCCGCGACGCCGAGGCGCCGCGGTCCCTCACCGCCGCCGCCGGCTCGAATCGTCGGGTGCAGCGCGCCAAGACGATGGGCAGCCTGCTCAAGAGCATCATCACCGGCGTGGTCGCCGCGGTGATCGCCACGATGATGCTGAGCGAGGTCGGGGTCAACATCGCCCCCATCATCGCCAGCGCCGGCATCATCGGTGTCGCCCTGGGCTTCGGCGCCCAGTCGCTCGTGAGCGACTTCCTGTCCGGGGTCTTCATGATCATCGAGGACCAGTACGGCGTGGGCGACGAGATCGACCTCGGCGAGGCCGTCGGCGTGGTCGAGGCGGTGAGCCTGCGGGTCACCCGGCTGCGCGACGTCAACGGCACGGTCTGGTACGTCCGCAACGGCGAGATCGTCCGGGTCGGCAACATGAGCCAGAACTGGGCCCGCACCGTGCTCGACATCAGCGTCGCCTACCACGAGGACCTCACCCGCGTACGGCGCGTGCTCGAGGAGGTCGCGCACGACCTGTGGGAGGACGAGGACTTCAAGGGCCGCGTGATCGAGGAGCCCTCGGTGTGGGGCGTGCAGGAGCTCGCCGCGGACGCGGTGACCGTGCGCGTCGCGCTGAAGACCGCGCCGCTCGAGCAGTGGTCGGTGGCGCGGGAGATGCGTCAGCGGATCAAGGCCCGCTTCGACCACGAGGGCATCGAGATCCCCTTCGCCCAGCGGGTGGTCTGGCACCGCGACGGCGCCGCACCGACCCGTGACACCCGCGACGCGCAGCCCGCGCACGTCGACGTCGACTGAGCGCGCGATGGACACCCCCCGAAGCACCGCCGAGCCCGTCGCCCGACCCACCGCCGTGGTCCTCGACCTCGGCAACGTCGTGGTCCGCTGGGACCCGGCCCCGGCCGTCGCGGCCGGGGTCGGCGAGGCGGAGGCGGCCGCGTTCCTCGGCACCGACGAGCTGGACTTCGGTGCCTGGAACCAGGCCCAGGACGGCGGCCGCAGCTGGGCCGACGCGCTGGGCTGGATCGAGCAGCACCACCCCCGGTGGCTCGAGCACGCCCGCTCCTACCGCCGGCACTTCGGCCGCAGCCTGGTCGCGCTGGTCGACGGGACCGACGCGGTGCTGCGCGACCTCGCCGCGGCCGGGGTGCCGACGTACGCGCTGACCAACTGGTCGGCCGAGACCTTCCCGGTCGCCCGAGAGCGCTTCGGTGACGTGCTCGACCTCTTCGCCGACGTGGTCGTCTCCGGCGAGGTCGGGCTGGTCAAGCCCGACCCGCGGATCTTCGCGCTGACCGCCCAGCGGCTCGGGCGCGAGCCCGCCGACCTGTTCTTCGCCGACGACAGCGCGACCAACGTGGGCGCCGCCCGCGAGGCCGGCTGGGACGCCGTGCTGTTCACCGATGCGGGGGCGCTGCGGGCCGACCTCGAGCGGCGCCGGCTGCTGCCCGCGGGCGACGGGCCCAGCCGCGGGAGCAGCGACGACGGGCGGCACAATGAGTGAGGTGACCACCTCCTTCTACGACGAGATCGGCGGGTTCGAGACCTTCCGTCGCATCGTCGCGACGTTCTACGAGGGCGTGGCCACCGACGAGGTGCTCCGGCCGCTCTACCCCGAGGAGGACCTCGGCCCCGCCGAGGAGCGCTTCCTGCTCTTCCTGGTCCAGTACTGGGGCGGGCCGACGACGTACTCCGACACGCGCGGCCACCCGCGGCTGCGGATGCGGCACGCACCCTTCGCGGTCAACCCGGAGGCCAAGGACCGGTGGCTGGTGCACTTCCGCGAAGGCCTCGACGCGGCCGCCCTGACCCCGGAGCAGGACGAGAAGTTCTGGGACTACGTCACCCACGCCGCGCAGTTCATGGTCAACACGTTCGAGTGAGGCTCGCCTCCAGCCGCTCCCGCATCTCCGGGTGCGGCGCGGTCGAGCGCTGGCTCGTCGTGTCGAAGAACACCGTCGTCACCCGCGCCCGGGCCAGCACCTCGTCGCCGTCGCAGATCTCCGACTCCAGGGTCATCGACCGCTGACCCAGGTGCGCGAGGTGGGTCCAGAGGTCGTAGGCCTCGGGCCGCAGCAGGATCGGCCGGCGGTAGTCGACGTCGGTCTGGGCCGTCACGAAGTGGACCTCGGGCACCTCGAGACCGCGGTTGACCGCGGCGTACCAGCGGATGCGCGACTCCTGGAGGTACTCGAAGTACTTCACGTTGTTGACGTGCCCGTAGACGTCGACGTCGGAGAAGCGGACCTGGACCGCGAAGTGGCCGTCCTCGCGCCGCGGCACGGTGAACCTGCCGGGGCGCGAGCGCTCCGCCGGCTCGAGGTACGTCGTCAGCGTGGCCCGCTCGTCCTCGGTGAGCCGGCGGGGACGCTCGGTCGCGAAGACGTACGGCGACAGCACGGTCGAGGCCCGCAGGTAGACCTGGCGGCCGCCCTCGGCGTCGGGGTCGTCGTGGAAGACCTCGTAGGCCATCGTGAAGGTGGCGGCCCGCAGCTCGGTGACCCAGCACTCGATCCGCACCGGCCCGAAGCCGAAGACCAGCGGCGCGCGGTAGGTCACCTCGTGGCGCACCACCACGACCCCCTCGGTGAGCTCCTCCCCCGCCCGGCGGCGGTCGTGGGAGCGCAGCATGTCGACCCGCGCCTCCTGGAGGTAGTCGACATAGGTGACGTTGTTGACATGACCGAGCATGTCGAGGTCGGCCCATCGCATCGGACACTCGTAGACGTGACGCACAGCATGGACTCTGCCAGACCGCGCGGGTGGTACCTGTTCTAGTCTGAAGGGCAGTCCAGTCGACCTGCGACGCCCCACCGAGATCGGAGATCCATCCATGCCCGAGGCCGTCATCGTTTCCGCAGCACGCTCCCCCATCGGCCGCGCCAACAAGGGGTCCCTCAAGGACCTGCGCCCCGACGACCTGACGGCCACGATCATCCAGGCGGCGCTGGACAAGATCCCGGGGCTCGACCCGAGCACGATCGACGACCACTACCTCGGCTGCGGGCTGCCCGGCGGCGAGTCCGGCAACAACCTGGCGCGGATCGTCAACGTGCTGATGGGCCTGGACGACGTCCCGGGCGCCACGATCACCCGCTACTGCTCCTCCTCGGTGCAGACCTCGCGGATGGCCTTCCACGCGATCAAGGCCGGCGAGGGCGAGGTGTTCATCTCCGCCGGCGTCGAGACCGTCTCGCGCTTCGCCAAGGGCACCTCCGACCACTGGCCCGACACCAAGAACCCCCTGTTCGCCGAGGCCGAGCAGCGCACCGTCGAGCAGGCCAAGGGCGGCTCGGACTGGCACGACCCCCGCGAGGACGGTCTCCTCCCCGACGCCTACATCGCGATGGGCCAGACCGCCGAGAACGTCGCCAAGATGCGCGGCCTGTCGCGCCGCGAGCTCGACGAGTTCGGTGTGCGCTCGCAGAACCTCGCCGAGAAGGCGATCAACGACGGCTTCTGGGCGCGCGAGATCACCCCGGTCACGACGCCCGACGGCACCGTGGTCAGCACGGACGACGGCCCGCGCGCGGGGGTCACGATCGAGGCCGCCTCGCAGCTCGACCCGGTCTTCCGCCCCGACGGCGTGGTCACCGCGGCCAACTGCTGCGCGCTCAACGACGGCGCGGCCGCCGTGATCATCATGTCCGACGCGAAGGCCGCCGAGCTGGGGCTCACCCCGCTCGCCCGGATCGTCTCCACCGGCGTCAGCGGGCTCTCGCCCGAGATCATGGGTCTCGGCCCCGTCGAGGCCAGCAAGAAAGCCCTGGCCTCGGCCGGCATGAGCATCGGCGACATCGACCTGGTCGAGATCAACGAGGCGTTCGCCGCCCAGGTGGTGCCGTCCTACCAGGACCTCGGCATCGACCTCGACCGGCTCAACGTCAACGGCGGTGCGATCGCGGTGGGTCACCCCTTCGGCATGACCGGGGCCCGGCTGCAGAACACGATGCTCAACTCGCTCGACTGGCACGACAAGTCCACCGGGCTGATCACCATGTGCGTCGGCGGCGGCCAGGGCATGGCGATGATCCTGGAGCGCATCTGAGCCTGGGGCTCACGCGTCCGCGGCCGGTCGACCTCTGCGGAGGTCGCCCGGCCGCGATCCATTTTCGGCGGTGACCTCCGGGGTCCGGGTTCGTTGAGCAAGCAGACCGTCGTCCTGCTGATCTCCCCGTCACCCCAGGAGTCCTCTCGTGCTCGAGCGTGCCCTCGTCTACCTCGTCTCGACCGGCGTCGCCCTGTCGACCGTGACCTTCGTCAACGAGCACGTGCTGACCCAGGCGTTCTGCCTGGACGACTACGACGCCACACCGGCGGCGCACTGCGCCGCCGGCGGCGCGGGCGGCTCCGGCGCCGCGCTCGACCGCCTGGTCACCGCACTGCAGGGCTCCGCGCCCGACGCCACGCCCTGACCGGACGCCTACGGCCAGCCCCGTCACCGGTCCCTAGACTGCGGGCATGGTGCCCGACATCGGTGAGGAGCCCCGCTGGCTCGACGCGGCCGAGCAGCGCGCCTGGCGAGCCCTGGTGATGGGCTCGACCCTGCTCTTCGACCGGCTCGACGACGACCTGCGGCGCAGCTTCGACATCTCGTTGGGTGAGTACGAGGTCCTGGTCCGCCTCTCCGAGCGCGACGGGCAGCTCCGGATGGCGCAGCTCGCCGACGCGATGGCCCACAGCCGCAGCCGGGTCACCCACACCGTGAAGCGGATGGAGAACGCCGGCCTCGTCGAGCGCTGCAACTCCCCCGACGACGGCCGCGGGGTCGTCGCCCGGATCACCGAGCGCGGCCTGCAGCTGCTGCGCAACGTCGCCCCGACCCACGTCGCGGGCGTGCGCGCCCACCTCGTCGACCTCGCCGACCGCGACGACTTCGTGGCCCTCGGCCGGGTCATGGACGCCGTCTCCGACCACCTCGTGTCCCGCCACCCCGAGATGGAGATGCGCTCGGTCGACTGACCCCGGTCCCGGTGGTCGAGCTCGTCGAGACCACGTGCGGGGGTATCAAGCGACGCTCGTGACGGCTCTGTCCCCCCGAGGCGGCCGGCACCCGGCCGGACCGCCGGGAGGTGAGACCGATGAGGCGACCCAGCCACGAGCACCACCTGCGCGAGAGCCTGGAGCGGACCCGGACCCGCGGCACCGAGCTGTGGCTCTTCGCCGTCGGCGGCCGGGACCAGCGCCGCTTCGTCGCCTACGTGCTCGGGCGCGACCTGCTGGTCGCCACCGAGTGAGCCGACCAGCCGGACGGCTCAGTCGCGGGTGAGGCGGCGGTGGGTCACCCGGTGCGGACGGGCGGCCTCGGCGCCGAGACGCTCGATCTTGTTCTCCTCGTAGGAGGCGAAGTTGCCCTCGAACCAGAACCACTGCGCGGAGTCCTCGTCGTCGCCCTCCCAGGCGAGGATGTGGGTCGCGATGCGGTCCAGGAACCACCGGTCGTGCGAGGTGACCACGGCACACCCCGGGAAGTCGAGCAGGGCGTCCTCCAGCGAGGACAGCGTCTCCACGTCGAGGTCGTTGGTGGGCTCGTCGAGCAGCAGCAGGTTGCCGCCCATCTTCAGGGTCAGCGCGAGGTTCAGCCGGTTGCGCTCTCCACCGGAGAGGACGCCGGCCTTCTTCTGCTGGTCGGGGCCCTTGAAGCCGAACGAGGCGACGTACGCGCGGGAGTTCATCTCGAAGTTGGCGACCTTGATGAAGTCGAGCCCGTCGGAGACGACCTCCCAGACGTTCTTCTGCCCGTCGATGCCGCCGCGGCTCTGGTCGACGTAGGAGAGCTTCACCGTCTGGCCGACGTCGAGCGCACCCTCGTCGGGCTTCTCGTCACCGGTGATCATCCGGAACAGCGTGGTCTTGCCGACGCCGTTGGGGCCGATGACCCCGACGATGCCGGCGCGCGGCAGGGAGAAGGAGAGGTCGCGGATGAGCGTGCGGTCCTCGAAGCCCTTGGTGAGGCTCTTGGCCTCCAGGACCACGTCACCCAGCCGCGGCCCGGCGGGGATGTTGATCTCCGAGGTGTCGATCTTGCGCATCCGGTCGGCGTCGGCCGCCATCTCCTCGTAGCGCGCGAGGCGCGAGCGGCTCTTGGTCTGCCGGGCCTTGGCGTTGGAGCGGACCCACTCCAGCTCCTTCTCCAGCATCTTGGCGCGCTTGGCGTCCTTGGCGCCCTCGATCTTGAGCCGGGACTGCTTGGTCTCGAGGTAGGTCGAGTAGTTGCCCTCGTAGGGGTGGGCCTTGCCGCGGTCGAGCTCGAGGATCCACTGCGCCACGTTGTCGAGGAAGTAGCGGTCGTGGGTGATGGCCAGCACGGCGCCGGGGTAGTTGGCGAGGTGGCCCTCGAGCCACTGCACCGACTCGGCGTCGAGGTGGTTGGTGGGCTCGTCGAGGAGCAGCAGCGAGGGCTGCTGGAGCAGCAGCTTGCACAGGGCGACCCGTCGCCGCTCTCCACCGGAGAGGGTGTCGACGATCGCGTCGGCCGGCGGGCAGCGCAGCGCGTCCATCGCCTGGTCGAGCCGGCTCTCCAGGTCCCAGGCGCTGCCGCTGTCGAGCTCGGTCTGGAGGTCGCCGGCCTCCTGCGAGAGCTTGTCGATGTCGGCGTCGGCGTCGCCCATCGCCTCGTAGAGCTCGTTGAGGCGCGCCATCTTGGCGTAGGTCTCCGCGGCGGCCTCCTGGACGTTCTCCAGGACCGTCTTGCCCTCGGTCAGCGGGGGCTCCTGCTGGAGCATGCCGACGGTCGCACCCGGATCGAGGATCGCGTCGCCGTTGTTGGCGTGCTCGAGGCCCGCCATGATCTTCAGCAACGTCGACTTGCCTGTGCCGTTGGGTCCGACGATCCCGATCTTCGCCCCGTGCAGGAACGAGAGGGTCACGTTGTCGAGGACGACCTTGTCGCCGTGGGCCTTGCGCACGTTGCGCAGGGTGAACACATACTCCGCCATGGTCCACGAGCCTACGGGGAAACCCGGCTGAGACCTGATCGGGGGTCACCGCGTCTCTAGGGTGAGGACCACCGGAGGAGGACGAGTGCGAGGCACCACCAGGCACGACGCGGAGTTCGTGGAGTTCATGACCGCGCGCTCGCCCCAGCTCCACCGCAGCGCGCTGCTGCTCACCGGCTCCCACCCCGCCGCGGAGGACCTGCTGCAGACCGCGCTCACCAAGGCGTACGTCGCCTGGGGCCGGGTGCGCGCCGCCGACGACCCTGTCGCCTACGTGCACGGCGTGCTGATCAAGACCTTCCTCTCCCACCGCCGTCGTCGCAGCAGCAGCGAGCTGCCGCTCGCCGAGCCGACGCTCCGGCTGCGACCTGCGGACCACCGCCAGGGCCACGGCCACGACCCCACCGACGGGCCCACCGACCGCCTGGCGCTGCTGGCCGCGCTCGCGGGCCTCGACCCCCTCGACCGCGCGGTCGTCGTGCTGCGCTACTGGGAGGACCAGAGCGTGACCCGCACCGCCGCCGCGCTCGGTCTCACCGAGGCGGCGGTGAAGAACCGCAGCCTGCGCTCGCTGCGCACCCTGCGCGGCCTGCTCACCGACCCGGCCGAGGACGACCGCCCACCGCCGGCGCCCTCCCCCTCGACCGCCTCACCGTCCACCTCTCGCCTGTCCACCCGGAGCACGCCATGACCCACCTCGACGACGCCGCCGACCTGCGCGCGGTGATGGAGCGCTCGCTGCGCGACCTGGACCAGCCCGACCACCTGCACGCCACCGTGCTCGGCCGGGGCCGCCGCGCCCGACGTCGTCGTCGGGCAGCCGTCGCCGTCGGCAGTCTGGCCGCCGGCGTCACCGCGATCGGACTCGCGGCAGCGGCTCTGCACGGCACCGGGAGCCCGACCGGTGGCATCGACCCGGCGGCTCCGCCGTCGGCGGTCACCCCCAGTGGCGTGCCGAGCGACCTGCCCAACGACCTCCCGACGGTGCCGCCCCGCGCGCCCTCCGGGTGGTGGGACGTCCCCGGCCCCGAGCTGCGCACCGCTCTCGAGCAGGTGCTGCCCGACGGGGTGACGGTGGTCAGCGCCGAGGTCCTCGTCGAGACCGGCGCCGACGAGCAGGTCGTGGGACGCGGGGCGGTGCGCGGCGTGCTCGAGGGGCCCTCGGGTCCGGGGGCCTTCCAGGTCCTGCTCTCGCCGCCGTCCGGAGCGCCGGACCGAGCCCTCGCTGCCGAGCTGCGCTGCGCAGCGGCCTTCGAGCAGTGCCGCCAGGTCCGGGCCGACGGCTCCCCGACCGCACGGTTCTCCACAGCGACGGCCCAGGGCACGACGTACCGGGAGGCGGTCGTGCGCGAGCCCGACGGAGGCCGGGTCTACGTCTACGTGGCCGACTCCAGCGGTGAGAAGCCCGGCTACGAGGCGCCCTCGGCCTCGGCGCCCCCGCTCGACGCCGACCAGCTGCGGGCCCTCGCCCAGGACCCCGTCTGGACGAGCTGGAAGCCGTAGACCTGCCTGCGCGCACGCTCACGCCGCCGTGGTCGTCGCCTCCTCCAACGCCGCGGTCGAGGGCTCACCCCCGCTGCCGAAGCGGTCGCGGACGTGGCCGACGCCGCCGGCTCCCGACGGAACTGGCTGATCCCCCAGCTGAGGTCGTGGCCGACCAGCAGCGCGTCGACCTCCATGGCGACGACTTCCAGCCCGGCCTTGTTGACGTAGCTGCGCTGCTGCAGCCGTCCGTGGACGATCACGGGGTCGCCACGGCGCAGGGAGCTGTCGCAGTGCTCGCCGAGAGCGCGCCAGGCGTTGACCGACCACCACTGGGTGGGGCCGTCGACCCACTGCTCCGAGCTGCGCTGGAAGCGGCGCGGGGTGCAGGCCACCCGGAAGTGGGCCACGACCGTGCCGGCGACGGGCCGCAGCGCGACGTCACCGCCGACCCAGCCCTGCAGGGTCACCATCGTGTCGTTGGACATGTCTCCTCCTCGTCTCACCCGACCGGGCGGTCGGGCACCGGAAGGAGCCTCCGGGCGCCCACCGACAGCGCGGCGCCGGACTCGCCCGACCTGGGGACGACCCGGCCCCGCACCCCCACCTGTGGACGACAGGTGGGCCGAACGAGACCGCCGGCGACCCCGGTGGAGGTCTGCGCAGCGGTCAGCGGCCGGTCAGGCGAGCACGCGCCCCAGCTGCTCGCGCAGCGTCGCGTGCGCCTGCAGCTCGCGTGCCACCGGCTCCACGACCAGCTCGGTCGCCACCGCGTGCACGGCCTCGCGGAGCCGCTCGTCGGCCGCGTCGGCGCGACGCCGGGCCGAGATCCCGACCAGGGCCCGCGAGAGCAGGGCCAGCAGCACCCCGAGCAGCACCCCGGCCACGAGCAGCAGCGTCGGCAGCGGGACCACTCCGACGCTCGGCGTCGGCAGCTCGGGCAGCTGCATCCACCCGATGACGCCGAGCGCGAGCAGCCAGGCACCGCCGACCAGGGCGGCGGTGATCAGCACCCACTGCACCAGCCGGACGGCGCCGACCCACCGCGGCACCTGCTCGACGCCGAGGTCGGTGGAGGCCATCGCCGCGTCGAGCCGGTCGCCGAGGTCGCCCAGCCGGGAGGTCGAGGACCGGCGTACGGACTCGACCCACGGGCGGCCCAGGCCCGAGGACGCCTCGTCGGCCAGCGCCCGGACCTCGGTGTCGACACGCGCGCGCTGCACCGGGGTGGTCTGCGGCAGGGAGGTGCGCGAGGTCCCGGTGAGGGCCTTGCCGGCGGAGCCGAGGTCGAGGTGGAGCCGCTTGAGCGGGTCGGGGCGCAGCTTGGAGAACCACGACACCAGCGGCCAACCGGTGGCCCGGCCCGCGCGCAGCCGCATGGACTTCTCGACCGCCGCCACCACCGTCGGGACGCCGGCGGACTCGGCGAGCGCCTCCTCGAGGTCGGCGACGCGCCGCTCGGAGAGGGCACGGGTCCGGCCGGGCCCGCTGGCCTCGCTGAGCCGGGTCGCCGAGGCCCGCAGGTCGGCCTCGAGCCGGGTGCGGGTCTGCTTCTTGGCGGCCACGCGGCCGGCGATCTCACCACGCAGCGCGTCGACGCCGAGCCCGTGGCGCGCGCTGATCGCGTGCACCGGGACGCCCGCGAGGCCGTCGGCGTCGAGCAGGCGACGTACGTCGTCGACCATGGCGTCGCGCCGGTCCTCGGGCACGGTGTCGATGTGGTTGAGCACCACGACCATGACCGCGGAGTGCGTGGCCAGCGGCGCGAGGTAGCGCTCGTGGATCGCGGCGTCGGCGTACTTCTGCGGGTCGAGCACCCACACCAGCAGGTCGGCCAGCTGCACGAGCCGGTCGACCTCGAGGTGGTGGGTGACCTCGGTGGAGTCGTGGTCGGGCAGGTCGAGCAGCACCACGCCGTCGAGGTCGTGGTCGCTGCGACCGCGGCTGTCGAGCATCGAGTCGCGCTGGGTCTGGTGGCGCGGCGGGATGCCGAGCCACTCCAGCAGCTCGGTGGCCCCCTCGGTGCCCCACACGCAGGCGCTGGCCCACGACGTGGTGGGGCGACGTACGCCGACGGAGCTGAGCTCGAGCCCGGTCAGCGCGTTGTACGTCGAGGACTTGCCCGAGCCGGTGGCGCCCGCGATGGCGACGACGGTGTGCTCGGCGGAGAGCCGGAGCCGGTCGGCGGCCCGGTGCGCGACCGTCTCGGCGTCGTCGACGAGCGCGTCGTCGAGGCGACCACGGGCGGCCTCGGCGGCCGCGAGCAGGCCCTCGACCCGCGCGCCGGTGTCGGCGCTCCGGGTCATCAGCCTGCGGGCGCCCTCGAGCAAGCCGGTCACGCAGTTCCTCCCGGTTCGGTGCCTGGTCCGCGCGTCGGCGGGGAGCCCGCCGCCAGCGTCTGGGTGGCGGTGGTGGTCCCGGCGGTGAGTGCCGCCGTCCCGCCCCGGGCGGCGAACCTGAGGTCGTCGACCCGGCGCGAGGCCTCGCGGACCTCCTCGGCGGAGCGGGGTCGCAGCGCCAACCCGTCGACCAAGCGTAGGTAGCGGGCCCGCTCGTCCTCGAGCAGGCCCCGCACGTGCTCCTCCAGGGAGCGGCGGGACCGCTCGACCAGCGAGCGCACGGCCTGGTCGCCGAAGACGGCCTCGAGCAGCTTCTGGCCCAGCACGGCCGACCCGCTGGCCACCCCGGCCTCGGCCCCGGTCACGCCCGCGGTGTGGGCGAAGACCACGACCATCAGCGCGACCGACAGGCCGTTGACGCCGAAGGCCAGGAACCGCGCGGTCGTGCGCTTGTCGGCGCCCTCGGTGCGCACCATCTCGAGCACGCCCTGCTGCCAGTCGCGCACGGAGCGCTCGGCCTTGCGGCGCAGGTCGCGCGAGGCGCGGCCGAGGTCCTCCGGGGCGGCGGCGAGCAGGCCCTGCCCGGCGGCGAGCTGCTGCCACGACGCCTCGGCCCGCTCGGCGGCGGCCTCGGCGTGCTCCATGACCAGGGTCTCGAGACCGGACTCCACGGCGACCGTGACCCGCTCGGCCTGCTGGGGCTTGCCCTTGACCGCGTTGACCAGCCGGTCGCGGATCCGGCCGACCTTGTCCTCGAGCGTGCGCAGCAGCTCACCGGTGCCGACGAACTCCTGCCACCGCGCCAGCACCTCACCGCGCAGCAGGGTGCCGTCGGCCGAGGCCGCGCTGATGGCCGTCACCGCGTCGTCGTAGGCGCGGTCGGCGTCGGCGCGCAGCCGCTCGGCGGCCGAGACCTGCTCGTTGGCGGCGTCCGCCACCGCATGGGTACGTCGGGTGAGCGAGCGGATCGCGCCCTCGAGGGTCTGCTTGACCACCGCGGTCCGCGCGTCGGCGTCGGCGGCCAGGGAGTCGAGCCACGCGCGGATGTCGGCGACGTGCTCCGGCGGGAGCAGACCCTCGGCGTCGACCGTGCCCTCGGTGACGGTGAAGAGCGGGGAGTCCTTGAGCCCGCGGCTGGCCAGCATCCGGGCCAGGTGGGCGGCCACGGTCTGCACGGCGTCGGCCGGGGTGCGGTCGAGCACGATCGCGACGGCGGTCGAGCGCTCCGCCGCCTGCTTCAGGAAGCCCCACGGCACCTGGTCGGCGTAGCGAGCGGCCGAGGTGACGAAGAGCCAGAGGTCGCCGGCGGCCAGCAGCTGCGCGGCGAGCTGGCGGTTGCGCTCCTCCACGGAGTCGACGTCGGGTGCGTCGAGGACGGCCAGGCCCTGCGGCATCGACTCGGTCGCGACCAGCTGGAGGGCGTCGGGGTCGTTGGTGCTGTGACGCACCCGCTCGAGGTCGGGCAGCAGCCGGTCCTGCCCGAACCAGGACGCGTCGTCGGGGTGGTGGACCAGCACCGGCGAGCGGGTGGTGGGCCGCAGCACACCGGGGGTGGTCACCCGGTGGCCGACCAGGGCGTTGACCAGCGTGGACTTGCCGGCCCCGGTCGACCCGCCGACGACGGCCAGCAGCGGAGCCTCGATCGTCATCAGGCGCGGGATGATGTAGTCCTCGAGCTGGTCGATCATCTCGCGCTGCGACAGGCGTGCCTCCTCGATGCCGGGCATCTCGAGCGGGAGCGCGACACCCTGCAGCGCCCCCCGCAGCTGGATCAGCGCGGTCAGCATCCGGCTGCCGTCGGCGAGCGACTTCGTGGTGTCGAGGTGGGAGGGCCCGCTCATCGCGTCGGCACCACCTGTCCGGGGAAGGCGATGCCGGGACGGACGGCGTTGATCCGGGCGAGGTGGTCCTGGCCGCGCAGCTGCCAGTCGGCGGGCGCGGTGCCGCGCAGCAGCCGGTGGTGGAGGAAGCCGAGCTCGATCGTGGCCTGCTGGTAGTCACGCATCGCCGCGAGCCCGGCGGCCCCGCCCTGGGCGCGGGCGTGGCGGCGGGCGGCCCGCCGGGCTCCGAGGTCCACGACCCAGTCGATGTCGGTGGCGGGGACCAGTCCGCGGGCGGCGGCGTCGGCGAGGGCGGCGGTCAGCATCCGGCGCTCCGAGCGCCGGGCCCACACGCCCAGGGTCACCAGGCCGGCGAACGCGGGCACCATCAGCACGAGGTAGACCCCGAAGAAGCCGGTGGCCCCGAAGATGGTGGAGCCGTTCCAGAGCCCGTGCGCCAGCACCGCGACGGCGTACCCGGCGACGGGGGCGGCGATGCGCACCGGCCGGCTGCGGGAGCCGACGGCGATCCCGATGCCGATGCCGATGAAGGCGGTGAACAGCGGGTGCGCGAAGGGGCTGAGCAGGCAGCGCAGCACGAAGGTGGTGGTGATCCCGGCGACACCGCCGGGGCCCATGCCGTCGCTGCCGTTGTAGGCGGAGGCGAGGTAGAGGATGTTCTCGGTGAAGGCGAAGCCGATGCCGACCATGCCGGCGTAGACGATGCCGTCGAGGACGCCGTCGATCTCGGCACGGCGCCACCACAGCAGGAGCAGCAGGAAGAAGCCCTTGCCGGCCTCCTCCGTCACCGGCGCGACGATCGCCAGCGAGGCCTCCTCGGTCATGGGGACGACCAGGCCGCCGATGCCACCGACCAGGATCGCGAAGACCGTGGCCACGAAGGCGCCCCACAGCAGCCCGAAGGCCAGCAGCCGCTTGGGCTCGGGCTCGTAGCGGTCGAGCCAGAGGTAGCACAGCACGAGCGGCACCACGGGCACCGCCGCCATCACCGTGGCCAGCAGGGTGATCGCCGGAGCCCCCGACAGGGCGAGGATCAGCAGCATCAGGAGCCCACCGAGCCCGACCAGCACGCTCACCGTGACGGTGAACGCAGCGCTGTCGCGACGGGTGGTGGAGGACACCCGCGCAGCCTATCGGCAGCGGGACCGGCCTCCTGCTTCCGGAGTCAGACCCCCGGACGGGCGGCGTTACAGTGACCCGGTGAGCGAGGAGACAACGAGCGAAGCCGCGGAGCCGCGGACCGAGAGCCACGACCCGGCCGTCCCCGAGGCCTACCTGCAGTTCATGCGGCAGGGCTGGGACGACCGGGAGCGCGAGGTCGCGACCGACTCGGTGGCCGCCCCCGCCGCAGCCCGGCGCGACCGGCTCGCCGAGGCCTTCCCGGGCGAGCGTCTCGTGCTGCCCGGCGGAGGCTTCAAGGTGCGCTCCAACGACACCGACTACCGCTTCCGGGTCGACACCGCCCACGTCTACTACTCCGGCAACCAGACCTCCGACGCCGTCCTGGTCCTCGACGACGGCGAGGCCGTGCTCTACGCGCGCCCCCGCGCGGGCCGGGAGAGCGACGAGTTCTTCCGTGACCGGCAGTACGGCGAGCTCTGGGCCGGGCGTCGTCCGTCGCTGGGCGAGATCTCCGCCTCCCTCGGGCTCGAGGTCCGCCACCTCGACCGGCTCGCCGACGACCTCGGCCGCAGCGCCGGCAAGACCCGCGTCCACCGCGGCGTCTCGTCGTACGTCGACGGGCTGGTCAGCGGCGACGAGACCCGCGACGGCGACCTGGCGCGGGTCGTGTCCGAGCAGCGCCTGGTCAAGGACGACTGGGAGATCGGGCAGCTCCAGGAGGCCTGCGACATCACCGCGCTGGGCTTCACCGACTGCGTCCGCGAGTGGGACCGCGTCGTCGAGCACGGCGAGCGGTGGCTCGAGGGCACGTTCTTCCGGCGGGCCCGCGCGATGGGCAACGACATCGGCTACGACTCCATCGTGGCCGGCGGTCCCCACGCCACCACGCTCCACTGGATCGACAACACCGGACCGATCACGCCCGGCCAGCTGGCCCTGCTCGACATGGGGGTCGAGGGCCGCCAGCTCTACACCGCCGACGTCACGCGCACCCTGCCCGTCAACGGCACCTTCAGCCCGCTCCAGCGCGAGCTCTACGACGTCGTGCTGACCGCCCAGCAGGCCGGGATCGACGCGCTCCGCCCCGGTCTGCCCTTCCAGGCCGCCCACCAGGCGGCGATGTCGGTGCTGGCCCACGCCCTCGAGGGCCTCGGGCTGCTGCCGGTCTCCGCGGAGGAGGCCCTCGACCCCGAGTCGAAGGTCTACGCCCGCTGGACCCTGCACGGCACCAGCCACATGCTCGGCCTCGACGTCCACGACTGCGGCCGGGCCGCCCCCGAGGCCTACGCCAAGGGCACCCTCGCCGAGGGCATGGTGCTGACCGTCGAGCCCGGCCTCTACTTCCAGGACGACGACCTCCTGGTCCCCGAGGAGCTGCGCGGCATCGGCATCCGGATCGAGGACGACGTGCTGGTCACGGCCGACGGCGTCCGCAACCTGTCGGACTCCCTCCCCCGCAGCGCCGACGACGTCGAGGCGTGGATGGCCGAGCACCGCCCTTGAGCGAGACGGGCGATGCGTGGGTGATCGCCGACCGCTACGAGCTGGGTGAGCGCCTCGGGGCCGGAGGCATGGCCGACGTCCACCGCGCCACCGACCGGGTCCTGCACCGCGAGGTGGCGGTGAAGGTGCTGCGCGAGACCGCCGACGACGAGACCGACCGGTTGCGGTTCACCTCCGAGGCCCGCACGCTGGCCGCCCTCAACCACCGCCACCTGGTGATGGTGCTGGACGCCGGCACGACCGCCGACCAGCCGTTCCTGGTGATGGAGCTGGTCGAGGGGTCCACGCTGTCGCAGCGCGCCGCCGAGCGCCCGCTCGGCGCCGCCGAGGCGGCCCAGATCGGCGCGCAGCTCGCCGACGCCCTGGCCTACGCCCACAGCCAGGGCGTCGTCCACCGCGACGTGAAGCCCGGCAACGTGCTGCTCGGCAAGGGCGGCGTCAAGCTGGCCGACTTCGGCATCGCCCGGCTGGTCGGCGACACCGTGCGGCACACCAAGACCGGCCAGGCGATCGGGACGGCGGCGTACCTCGCGCCCGAGCAGGTGATGGGCACCGACCTCACGCCGGCCGCAGACGTCTACTCCCTGGGCCTGGTGCTGCTCGAGGTGCTCACCGGCGAGCGGGCCTACCCCGGCTCCCCCACCGAGGCGGCGCTGGCCCGGCTGCACCGTCCTCCGCACATTCCCGACTCGCTCCCTGCCCCGTGGCCCGACCTGCTGGCCGCGATGACGGCGATGGAGGCGGGCGACCGACCCGAGGCCGGCGAGGTCGCCGCGCGGCTGCGCGCCCCTGCTCCCGCCGACGACGGAGCGGGCACGACGCGGGTGATGTCGGTGCAGACGGCGACCACGCCGGTCGCGGCCGGTGGCGCGCCTGCGGCCCCTGCCCCTGCCCCAGCCCCTGCGGCCGCCCGACCGATCCCGGGAGCGGCACTGCTGGAGCGGGCCGCCCGGACGCCGGCCCACCTGCGCAACGCCGCGATCGCGGTGGCCGCCATCGTGCTGCTGATCGTGGTGGCAGCCCTGGCCTCCTCGTCCGGCTCGGACGACGGGAGCCGGCCCGGCGCGGACCGGCCGGAGACCGAGATCCCTGCCGACACCCCACCCGACCTGCGCGAGCCGATGCAGGACCTGCACGACGCCGTGCTCGGGACCGGCTCATGAGGCGCCGACTCGCCGCTGCGACCGGCCTCGCGGTCCTGGTCCTCACGGTCGGGTGCGGTGCCGACGCTCCCCCGCCCGTGGACGACGTACCAGCGCTGGCCGAGCGGCTCGACGCGGTCGAGACCGCCGTCGCCGCGGAGCGGTACGCCGCGGCGCGCCAGGCCGTCGACGCCCTCGTCGAGGACACCACCGCAGCCCGCGACGCCGGTGACCTCAGCGACGAGCAGGCCGACGTCGTCCTCAGCACCGCCGAGGCGCTGCTGGCTGCTCTCCCGGGCGGCGAGCCGGAGCCCGAGACGGAGCCCGAGCCCGACCCGGAGCCGCCCGCTCTGGAGCCGGCGACACCCGACCTCGAGCCGGAGCCGCCCCCGCCACCGTCCACGGACGAGGGCGAGGGCGAGGAGGACGACGAGGAGAAGCCCGAGAAGGAAGACAAGCCGGACAAACCGGACAAGGAAGACAAGGACGACAAGGAAGACAAGAAGGACAAGGACGACTAGGCCTCGAGGTCGGACCAGCAGGACCGGGCGGCGCGCACCTCGGGCCTCACCTCGCCACGCATTGCTGGTCTAGCGGGGGGACCGCAGCGGCACGGCGCGGCAGTAACTTGACGCCCAGCCGCCACGGAAGGGCCTGGCACCCCCGACGGGGGCCGGGTTGTGACGTCGGTTCACCCCCCACCCCAGGAGAAACCATGTCGCTGTCCCGTCCGTCCCTGCGCCGTCTCGTGGGAGCCGCCACCGCCCTGCTGATGGGGGCCGGCGCCCTTGCTGGTCTCTCCACCTCGACCGCGTCGGCCGGTCCCGCTGAGGGGACCGCCCCGACCGCGCGCACCAAGGTGGTCCTCGACGTGACCGACTGCGACGGCTGCACGGTCGGACTAATCCGGAGCCGGCGCAACGGCACGGTCGCCTACAACTCCCCGATCAAGACCGTGCGGAACGGCCGGGTCACGTTCACCACCCCCACCCGGCACACCCACGGCCTGCTGGCGATCGTCCAGGTCCCTGACAACGACGGGCCCGGTCTGATGGTCGGCTTCCGCTACGGGGGCAACCGAGTCGGATCGAACGTAGGGGTCCGCAAGGTGGCCGGTGAGACCAAGGGCTTCCCCTGCTGGGCCGGCACCTCGCGGAGCCGGATCACGATCCCGATCCGGGTGCACCACTTCGTCCCGGAGAGCGACGGCGAGGAGCCGTTCTACACCGCCTGGGCGACCACCACCCAGCGCACCTACCCGACCAAGGTGGAGACCTTCGGCGGCAGCATGCCCACCTTCGACGTCCTGCCGTGCTCCCGGCGCTGAGCAGCCGCTGAGTAGCAGGGCCGGACACGGGGCACCGGGGCCCCGTGTCCACCTACGGTCTGCTCACCCTGCTCGTCATCCTCGTCGGCATCCCGCTCGCGGTCTGGGCAGGGGTCCGGATGGTGCGCCGTCCGCCCCGGCCGCCCAGCGAGCAGTGACCCGGCCCAGCCAGACCCGTCCGTCCCGCCCCCACCGGCGACCGACGGAGCCGGTTGCCTGCGCGGAGGTCACCGCCGCCACGCCTCGGCCATGACTCCCCAGAAGGTGCGCAGGTCGGGCCTCCAGGTGGTCCACCAGTGCAGCCCGCAGACGCGGCGGTTGTCGACGTGCGCGACGCGTGCCCGGGACAGGGCGGCGCTGAAGGCAGCGGTCTGCCGTCGGATCTGAGGCTCGGTCGCCGCTGTGGGGTAGACGAGGTCCGCTGCGTCACGCGGTCGGCACGGCACCCCGTTGCCGCTGGAGAGCCACACCGTCGTACGTCGCAGTCGCGCCGCACCGCGCAACGGGTCGGCCGCTGCCCAGGCCGCCGCGTGCGTGTGCGGGTCGCCGAGGGGCCCGGCCGCGCGAGGGTCGTCGCCGGCGCAGATCTTCTCCGCCTCGAAGGCGGCGTACGCAGCGGGCTGACCTGCTCGGTTGCGCAGCTCCACCGCACCCGAGAGGACACCCAGCTGTCCGAAGGCTCCGGGGAAGCGCTCGGCGACGTGCGCCGCCGACAGGCCGCCTCCGCTGTATCCGGCGATCGCCCGGTGCCGGCGGTCGTCGCGGGTCCGGAACCGCTGGTCGGTCCAGCGGACGAGCCGTCGGCCGATGAACGTCGCGTCCTGTCGGTAGCCGTCGACCCAGTCGACGGCCAGGCCCGTGACGACGCCCATCCGCGGCATCACGACGATCGCGCGGTCCCGCTTCCTCTGCGCCGCGGTCTCCTCGAGCAGACCGCCGTACTCGATCCAGCTGTCCTCATCACCCTGAGCACCGTGCAGGAGGTAGAGCACGGGGTACTGCCGGCGATCCCGCTCGTAGGCGACCGGCAGCACCACAGCGACGTCCACGCCGTGCACCCGGGCCCGGCGAAGACGTGGATGAGGCGGTGTGTCGCTCTGGCCGCCCGGCTCGGAGCACACCGGAGCCAGCTGGGGATCCCCGTACCTGGCGGAGGCGCTCTCCGCGCTCGGCAGGCAGGCGGCTGCCGTGATCGCGACACCGGCGAGGGCCACACGTGGGCGCATGACTGGCTCAACGGCAGCAGCGGGATGGGGGTTACGCGGGGCCGGCGCCGGACTCCTCGGCTCACCTGGGCCCGGACCCAGCAAAGTCGCCCGCCACCAGGCCGAGCCCCGACCCCTGGCCACGGCTGCGGGTCGTCCTGATCCGGAGCCGACGAGACGGCACGGTCGCCTCCGACCCGTCATCCTCATCGGCATCCCGCTCGCGGTCTGGGCAGGCGTCCGGATGGTGCGCCGTCCGCCGCTCACCGCCCAGCGCGCAGAGAAGGCACCGCGTCGCCCGGGTCGGTGGAACAGCCCCGTCGCTGACCTCCCGCGCGCCCCCGGACCGGCGTACGGTGGTAGGCGTGGACGCCGCACCGCTGCCACAACGCGTGGCCCGGACCGTCGCTGAGAGTGCCGCCGCCGAGAGGGTGGCGGACGCCCAGTCGTTCGTCTACCGGCCCGTGCTCGACTGGGCACGGCGCAGCCCGTTCCACACCGCGGCCCTCGGCCACTCCGTCCACCCGATGCTCACCGACGTCACGCTGGGCTGCTGGACCGGAGCCACCCTGCTCGACGTCCTCGGAGGTACGTCGTCCCGACGCGCCGCCACCCTCCTCGCCGGCGCGGGCCTGCTCGCGGCAGTCCCGACCGCCGTCGCCGGCGCCGCCGACTGGGCGGACATGACGGGCGAGCAGCGCCGCCTCGGCGCCGTCCACGCCCTCGGCACCGACATCGCCACGTCCCTCTTCCTGGCCTCGCTCGTCGCACGGCGTCAGGGTCGGTACGCCGCCGCCCGCCGCCACGGCCTCGCCGCCCACCTGGTGATGCTCTTCGCCGGCTTCCTCGGCGCCCACCTGGCCCTCAACCGCGGCACCGCCCGCCGGGCCCAGCCCCGCCCACCGACCAGCGCCTCGCTGGTCGAGTAGGGCGGCGCCCCAGCGCCGCCACCCAACCGGTGGTTGAGTAGGGAGGCGCCCCAACGCCGGGCCCCGGTGGTTGAGTAGCGAGGCGCCCCAGCGCCCGACCCGCGGTGGTTGAGTAGGGAGGCGCCCCAACGCCCGACCCGCGGTGGTTGAGTAGCGAGGCGCCCCAGCGCCCGACCCGCGGTGGTTGAGTAGCGAGGCGCCCCAGCGCCCGACCCGCGGTGGTTGAGTAGCGAGGCGCCCCCACGCCCGACCCGCGGTGGTTGAGTAGGGAGGCGCCCCAGCGCCGACCGTATCGAAACCCCCGCACCCGACCGAGGCCCGAACCCCCGCGGTCGAACCAAAAAAAGTTCTTGCCCACTTACACCCGAGACCCTGTGCATAACCCCGATTTCGGGGGGTCGGTGTCGGTGCTCAGTGCTTGAGTAGATCCATGAGCAAGCACCTCGACGGCACCGGATCGGATCACCCGATCACCGCTGGGTGCGCCCACATCCGGGCCGAGCTCGACGACCTCATCCAGGCGCCGGCCTGGTCCATGAGCGACCAGGAGGTCCGCGACACCCTGACCGAGGTCACCCGCCTAACCGCCCGGCTCGCCGAGCTCGAGGCCCGGGTCGCAGCCCAAGCCCAGACCCGCCACGTCGAGGACAAGTCCGGCGCCACCTCGACCGCGACCTGGTGGGCCACCCAGACGAAGATGACCCGCGCCGAGGCCCACCGCAAGACCCGCCTCGCCCAGGCTCTCGACACCGAGCAGCACTCCCCGGTCCGCGCCGCGCTCGCCGCCGGCGACGTCCTGCCCGACCAGGCTCGGGTGATCATCGACGCCGTCGACACCCTCCCCGAGGAGACCACCCCCCAGGTCCGCACCCAGGCCGAGGGGTTCCTGCTCACCCAGGCCGCCGACCACGACGCCAAAGCCCTCCGCATCCTGGGCCGCCGGCTCCTGGAGGTCATCGACCCCGACGCCGCCGACGCCCACGAAGCCGCCGTCCTCGCCCGCGAGGAAGCCGCGGCCTACGAGGCCGCCTCGCTGCGGATGACCGACGACGGCCACGGCCGCACCCACGGCCGGTTCACCCTGCCCACCAGCACCGCCGCGATGCTCCAGAAAGCCCTCTCGGCCCTGTCCGCCCCCCAGCACCAGGCCGCCGTCACCGGCCAGGCACCACCCCCGGGGCGTCCCTCCCCGACCAGGCTCGGGCAGGCGTTCGTGGAGTACGTCGAGCGCTACCCCCTCGACCGACTCCCCGACGCCGGCGGCCTCGCCGCCACGGTCGTGGTCACCATGCCCCTGGAGACCCTCCACGGCGGCCTCAAGGCCTGCGCCCTCGACACCGGGGAGCACCTCTCACCCGGCGCCGCCCGCCGCCTGCTCTGCGAAGCCGGCGTCCTGCCCGCCGTCCTCGGCGGTGACTCCCAGGTCCTCGACCTCGGCCGCACCCGCCGCTTCCACACCGGTGCCCAACGCCTCGCCATCAGCCTGCGCCACCGCGGCTGCGCCGCCCGCGACTGCGACTGGCCACCCGGCCTGTGCCACATCCACCACCCACGGCCCTGGAGCAAGGGCGGCGGCACCGACTCCGACGGCCTCCCCCTCTGCCCCCGACATCACCACCACATCCACGACCCCGACTACGCCGCGACCATCCACCCCGACCGCACCGTCAGCTTCCACCGACGATGCTGACGGGTCGGCCGCGGGCTCGGGACTACGGACGACCCGCGTGCGGCACCTCGACCGTGACGGCCTTGATCTCCGCCTCGCGGGCGGCGCTGCGCGCGTGCTCGTCGAAGTCCGGAGCGCAGCACAAGAACAGCGTCGTCCCGTCGGCACCGCCGAGCATGCAGGCGAAGACGCCGGTGCCCGGAGAGACCTCGTCCACGATCTCGCCGCCCTCGCGCACGCGCACCACCCGTCCGTTGATCGCATCGGCGAGCCAGAGACAGCCCTCGGCGTCGAGCGCGCACCCGTCGGGCGCCACTACCGCCTGCGGGATCGCCTCGCCCACGGCTCGCGAGGTCGGCAGGTCGCCGAAGCGCGCCCAGTCACGGCGGGCGCCCAGCGTCCCGTCGTCGAGGATCTCGAAGGCGCTCACCCGGTTGCCGAAGGTCTCGTCGACGATCAGGGTGCTGCCGTCGGGGGTGATCACGCTGCCGTTGGGGAACCACAGGTCCTCGGCCACGCGGGTCACGCTGCCGTCCGGGTCGACGCGCAGCAGCCCCGCCGTCTCGATGTCGGCGCCACCCATCAGGTCGAAGCCGAAGTTGCCCAGCCAGCAGCGGCCCTCGGCGTCGACGACCATGTCGTTGGGGTGCCCGGTGACGTACGACGCCACATCGGCGTGCGCGACCAGCGAGCCGTCGGACTCCTGCCGCATCACCGTCGTGTCCTTCATCGACACGTAGAGCAGTCGCCCGTCCGGCAGCCAGCCGATGCCCGAGGGCTGCTGCGGCACCTCGACCTCGGTGCGCAGGTCCGAGCCGTCCTCCCCCACCGAGTAGATCGCGTGGGTGTAGAAGTCGGCGAACCAGAGCCGGTCGTCGTGCCAGCGCGGGCACTCGGTGTAGGACATCCCGGAGACGACGGTGCGGAGTTCTCGAGTCATGGCCTCACGTTAACCACGAGGTGATGGCGGTCACACGGGTCGGCGGCACGCCCGCCGTCGCTGAGCACTAGACATATGCAGGCAAATGCCTGCATGATGGTGCGCATGACCAGCGAGGCCGTCGACCTGGGGCCGGTGTTCAAGGCCCTGGCCGATCCGACGCGGCGGCTGCTGCTCGACCGGCTCCGCCAGGAGAACGGTCAGCGGTTGTCCGAGCTGTGCGACAGCGTGGGCATGGCCCGCCAGTCGGTGACCCAGCACCTCGACCTCCTGGTGCAGGCCGACCTCGTCGTCGTCGTACGTCGAGGGCGGGAGCGTCTGCACTACCTCAACCCCGCTCCCATCCACGAGATCGGCGAGCGCTGGATCGCAGCGTACGACGCGCCCCGGCTGGCCACCCTGAGCCGGATCAGACACCAAGCAGAGGAGTCCCAGATGACCGACACCGCAGTGACCCAGACCGCCATCGCGACACCGCCCGGCTCCGAGGCGTCGGTGCCGACGTACGTCTATGTCACCTACATCCAGGCCAGCGCGGAGCAGGTGTGGCAGGCGCTGACCGACGCGGACCTGACCGCGCGCTACTGGGGCCACGCCAACGTCTCGGACTGGCAGGTCGGCTCCCCGTGGGAGCACCAGCGCGCCGACGGGACCGGTGCCCTCGACGCCGTGGGCACCGTGCTCGAGGCCGAAGCGCCCACCCGGCTCACGATCACCTTCGAGGACTCCCTCGACGAGGAGCGGGCCAACGGACCCTCGGTGGTCAGGTTCGTGGTCGAGCCGCACGCCGGCATCGTCCGGCTGACCGTGACGCACGAGAACCTGCCGAACCTCGACATGCTGAACGGCATCTCGCGTGGGTGGCCCGCCGTCCTGGCCAACCTCAAGTCCCTGCTGGAGACCGGCGACGTGCTGCCGACCGCCCCCTGGGACGTGCCGGCGGGTGAGACCGCATGAGCCTCGAGCTGTGCCGCCGAGCGATGGAGTACGCCGACGGGGTGCTGGCCTCGCTCACCGACGACGACCTGCGCCAGCCGACGTCGTGCGGGGACTGGGACGCGGGCCGGGTCGCGCTCCACCTCGCGGACGTCGCCGACGGGCTCCTCGCGCTGGTGGAGACCGGGCACCTGGCTCTCCCGGACCCGCCGCGGAGCGACAACCCCGATCCCGTCTCCGTGGCCGGCGCGTCGATGTCGCGACTCACCACCGCACTGGCCACGACGAGCGACGCCGAGCGTGCACACGCCGCGGGTCAAGCAGGGGCCATCGAGTTCACCGCGCACGGCTGGGACCTCGGCACGGCCCAGGACGCCGACCACCTGACCCCAGCCGGCCTCGCCACCGACGTACGCGCGCTCGCGGCCTCGTTGCTGGACGACGACGCTCGGGATCCCCACTTCGCCACCGCGGTCGACGTACCGGTCACGGCACCACCGAGCGACCGGCTCGCGGGCTTCCTGGGACGGGTCAGGCCGTAGCCCAGCCCGACCGGCACCGGCTGGTCGGGGTCGTTGAGCGAGCGCGGCCGAGCCCGCCGCCGGGCGCGCCACTCTCAGCGCGTGGCGCCGGCCGTCCAGTGCACCGGCAGTCGTTTCACCCCTCGTTGAAAGCTCGAGCGCAGCCACGCCGGGTCGCCGTCCGCCTCGATCCAGCTGGTCCGCCCCAGCAGCTCGGTGAACAGCAGCCGCATCTGGACCCGCGCGAGGTGCGCACCGAGGCAGAAGTGCGGGCCGGCCCCGAACGACAGATGGCCCCGGCCGCCACGGTCGAGGTCGAAGTCGTCGGGTCGGGCGAAGACCCGGGGGTCGCGGTTGGCAGCGGTGAACGAGACCACGACCTTGTCACCGGCCGCGACCTCGACCTCGCCCAGCCGCGTCGCTCGGGTCGCGGTACGCCGGAAGGTCATCACCGGCGTCCACCAGCGCAGCATCTCCTCCACGGCGTCGGGCACCAGCGAGGGGTCGGCCCGCAACCGCCGTTGTACCTGCGGGTGATCGAGCAGCGCGACCATGCCGCCGGGCACCCCGTTGCGCAGCGTCTCGTTGCCGGCGACGGCGAAGAGCCAGAAGAGGTTCTCGAACTCCTCCACGCTCACCGATCCCCCGTCGTCGTCCCGCTGCGACATCAGGATCGACATCACGTCGTCACCGGGCCGCTGCCGCTTCGCGCGACCCAGCAGGTGGGCGTAGGCGTAGAGGTCCGGCATCCCTGCGCGTGAGCGTGGGTCGGGCATCCGGCCGTCCGACCCCGGCTCGGGACGCAGCGGCGCGATCTCCCGGGCCATCGCACTGCCGCTCTCAGGGTCGAAGGCCCGGCTGGTGGCGTAGTCCTCGTCCTGCCAGCCGATCACCCGGTTGGACCAGTCGAACAACAGCCACCGGTCCTCCGGAGGAACGCCGAGCACGTCAGCCAGCGTCAACAGCGGCAGGTCAGCCGCCACGTCCTTCGCGAAGTCGCAGGTCCCCTCGGTGCCGTCGCTGCCGTCGGTGCCGTCGGTGCCCGACGTCAGCATCCGGGCGACCACCCCGTGGACGTGGCCCCGGACCTGGTCCTCGAGCCGGGCGACCGCGCGAGGGGTGAACGAGCGGGCCAGCATCCTGCGCAGCCGCGAGTGCTCCGGCGGGTCCAGGTTGAGCATCATCCGACGGACGAAGGCCAGGTCCTCCTCGGTGGCGGGGTCACGCACCTGGGTGCCGACCAGGGCGGAGGAGAACGTGGCGGGGTCCTTGAGCACCCGGTCGACGTCCTCGTGACGCAGCACCAGCCAGTACCCCGGACCCGCGGCCCAGCCCGGCATCGCCGGCTCGGCCACCGGCACCACGCGGTGCTGCTCGCGCAGGGTGGCGAGATCGCCGAGGGGCACCCCGGAGGTGTAAGTGCCCGGGTCGTGGACCCGTCGCGTCATCTCCGTGATCGCCGGGTCGAGCCCGCTCCGGGCCGCGGCGACCGATCCGCTCATGCCGGTCGGCCGCTCACTCGGCCAGGAAGGCTTCCACCACCGTGGCCAGGCGGACCGGGGTCTCGTACATCGCGTAGTGGCCGGCGTTGGCCATCACCTCGAGCCGAGCGTTGGGGTAGCTCTGCATCCAGGTGGCCTGGACGGTCTCGGCCCCGATCGCCGGGTCGTGCTCGCCGACGACGGCGAGGGCCGGCACCGCCAGTCCCGCCACACTCTCCGCGAAGTCGTCCTTGGCCCAGGACTCCAGGTAGGCGCCGAAGGCCTCCCGGGTGGACCGCTCGACCGAGTGCCGCACCATCGACTGCACCCAGCGCGACGACAGCCGGTTGCCGGTGGTGAAGTCGAGGATCGCCGCACGGTTGCCGTCGTCGTGCGCCGCGCCGCTGAACAGGCCCCAGCTCTGGTCGTCGAAGGGCACTCCGGAGGCGGGCACCGGACTGACCCCCACCAGCTTGTCGACCCGGTCGGGAGCCAGGGACAGCACCCGCTGTGCCGCGCTGCCGCCCATCGAGTGCCCCAGGAGCGAGAAGCGCTCGGCGCCGAGCTCGTCGGCCAGGGCCAGGGTGTCGCGGGCGATCTCCTCGACCGTGCACGCCCCGGCCTCCTCGATCCGCTCGCCGTAGCCGCGGTAGTTCACGAACACGTAGCGGAAGGCGTCGGGGTCGAGCAGGGAGCAGAAGTCCTCGCCCCACCCGGTGGACGACCCGAACCACCCGTGCAGGCACAGCACGGTGTGCGGTCCGGACCCAAGAGTTCGATAGGTGTCGGTCATGGCCAGACGCTAGGCCAGCCCCGCGGGCCGCGCCACCCCCTGCCGGACACCGAGCCCGGCTCCCGCCTCCTCGGGCGGGTCAGCCCGTAGTCCCACTGGTGCGCCCGAGCACCGACTCGTCGGACCCGATGAGCGAGGGCGGGCCGACGGTGACGCCCTCCTCGGGCTCGGGGCCTGCGCCCCGGGCCTCGACCAGCACGTCGGCCGGGACGTGCTCGTCGAGAACCGATCGCCGTCCGCCGACGAGTGCACGCCGACGGTGGCCACCCCGATGATGCCGGCGATCACCTGCCACCGCCGGCACCCCAGTCACCGCGACGACGGTGTACACCGCCGGCGCGCAACCCGACCGAGGGTCCCGCTGAACTCGGAGGCCCCCTTGTACGCACCCCGCTGACGGGGGTCCATCAGCTCGGCCGCGAAGGACCAGCTCGCTGCGGAGAGGTAGAGCTCGGCGCCGGTCACGGTGACGTGACCCAGCCAGACCAGCGCGATCGTGGTCCAGCCGACGGTGTCGTGGGTGGCCAGGGTGATCAGGCAGGACAGCACGAAGAAGGTCGACGACAACCGGACCGCCTTCAGCGCGGTCGACACGTCCTTGACCCCGCGGGACGTCACCATCGGCAGGAAGATGCACATCACCGTGTTGGTCCCGAACAGGAAGGCCAGCAGCACCCGCGGGGCATCGGTCTCCTCCACGAGCCACAGCGGGATCACGATGTTGAGCAGCACCTGGTTGGTCCAGAAGACCCCGCCGAAGAACGTCGTCAGGAGCCAGCCGGGGTTGCGCAGCGGCCCCGGCCCAGGCACCTTGAGCTTGCGCTCCTCGGGGGTGCGGTCGTCGTGGGAGGCCCGCGGCAGCCGACTGATCGCAGCAGCGTTGACCAGGAAGGCCACGGCTGTGAACCACGGCAGCGCGTGGAGCAGGTCGTTGGAATCGAAGGCGAGTGCGATGCCACCCAGCAGGGAGCCGAGCGTGAAGCCGACGTTCAGCGCGGAGTACATGTAGGCGCGTGACGTCACCCGCTCGTGCGCAGGCAGTACGTCGATCGTGTACGCGCCGTGCGACGCGCCGCCGAGGGCGCCGATGACCTCCATCCCGACAGCCATCGCGACGTACCCGCGGAAGTCGGTGATGAACGGCCACACCGAGAACATCGCGGCCTGCCCCGTCGCACTGACCGCCCACATCCGCTTCGGGCCGAAGCGGTCGACGAGCTTGCCCATCGGCAGCGCAGCCACGAAGGCCGCGATGCCCGCGAACGTCAGCCCGAGACCCACCTGCGCGGCGGACAGCCCGACGATCTGGGTGAAGAAGACCGCCGTCCGGTCAGAAGGTGCCCTCGCCCAGGGCGAAGAGGAGCGACTGGGTGGCGAGCCTGCCAGTCAGGGGCGACCGGTCGCGCCTGTCGCAGGAGGGCGGCGTCTGGACCGCGATCCCACCGCCAGTACGCCGATGTCACGTCGAACACGGCGCCCGGCCAGGCCGTCCGTGGCCACCGGAAGGTGCGGACCGGGCGTGAACTCACCGGTCCGGGGGTCGTAGATCTCCGTGGTGTCGGTGAACGTCGCGGGGCCGACCCAGCCTCCGGCCACCAGCACCCGACCGTCGCCCAGCACGGCGGCGGCGTGACCGCCGCGCCCGAGTCCCAGCGATCCGGTGGTGGTCCACCGCCTCGTGGTCGGGTCGAACAGCTCCGCGCTGGCCAGCGGTGACTGGCCCTCCGCCGCGAAGCCGCCCACGACCAGCACTCGGCCGTCGGACAGGGCAACGGCGGCATGGGCATCGCGCGCCTGACGCAGGTCGGCGACGGCCTCGGCCGACGACCCCGAGACGACGAAGGTCGACCTCGTCGCCGAGGAGCAACCGTCGACGTCACACCCGCCCGCCACCAGGAGATCGCCGCCTGGCAGCACGGTCATCGTGTGAGCCGCGCGGGCGGCCAGCGCGGCGTCGTCACCGCCCGCAGAAGCCGCGGCCGAGGCGTCATCGTCGGCAGGGCTCTCGGTCGTGGCCGAGCACGCTCCCAGGGCTAGTCCCAGCACGACCCCTGCCGCCACGGCCACCGCACATCGACGCACCCGCCCAGTCTGACTGCGATCGAGGAGGCCAGCAGCGCGCAGACCCAACCGATGCGGGAGAGTTGTCCCCGCCGGCAGGACGTCGCACGATCCGCGCCGGGCCGCGCTCTCTGCCGCCGCGGCGTCAGCCTCGCGCCGCCCAGACGCTAGGCTGAGCCGGGTCAGAGATCCGACCCCCCGCCCCCGTAGCTCAGCTGGATAGAGCAGCGGCCTTCTAATCCGCCGGTCGCAGGTTCGAATCCTGCCGGGGGCACCCTGAGCCTCCGCCCCTCTCGTCAGCCGGACAGTCCCGCCAGGAACGTGCGGTAGTCGGCGGCGCTGCGGGCGGGGATCTCGACCATCGGCATGTGGCCGATGCCGTCGTAGGTCACGAGCGTGGCGTCGGGGAGTCCCTCGACCCAGACCGTGGCGGCGCTGGGGTCGACCAGGCGGTCCTCGCTGCCCCACATGACGTACGCCGGCGGCGGTGATCTCGGCGAGGTGGTCGTCGAGGAGGAAGCCGTGCTGGAAGCCGACGAGGATCTCGGCCAGCTGCTCGCGGCGCGCGACGTAGTCGTGGGCCATGGCGTCGCGGACGAAGCCGGGGACGACGGGCGGGCGGGCCATCGTCATCGCGTAGAAGGCCGGGAAGTCACGGACGTGGGCCAGCTCGAAGGGGTTCTCGCCGCGGTCCAGCATGCCGTCGAGCTCGCTGGGCGTCGGGGACGTCAGGCCCGCCGCGTCGCTCAGGCCGACCGACAGGGTCCGCTCCGGGTGGTTGCGCGCGAACCAGGCCGCGACGAAGCCACCCATCGAGTTGCCCATCACGTGGGCGCGCTCGACACCGAGAGCGTCGAGGAGCCCCGCGACGCGGGCCGCCTGCGCCGGGGGCGAGTAGTCGGCGCCGGGCACGTGGGGCGTCGCGCCGTGCCCGGCCAGGTCGGGGATCACCACCCGGTAGTCGACGCTCAGGTGCCGCGCGAAGCGCACCCACACGCTGCGGTCGGCGCTGTAGCCGTGCAGCAGCACCACCACCGGCGCGTCGGCCCGCCCGCCGACGTAGCAGCTCATCGCCAGGCCGTCGACGTCCACGACGCGGGTGCGCAGGCGGGCCAGTCGCGACTCCAGCGCCATCGACGCTCTCAGGGTCAGCCGACCCACCCCCGGGTACGTCGCCCGAGCGGCGAGGCCGCCGAGGGTGATCGCGGCCAGGCCGACGCGAAGTCCGGTGCGCGTGCTCATGGGCGAACCGTAGAGGTCCGCGGAGCGACCACACACCCGTGTCCGCCGGCCAGGCCTTCGACCGCGGGTTACCGTCTGCTCACCACTCGCGCTGCCTCGAAGGATCCTCATGTCGTTCCGTCGCTCGACCGGCGCCGCCCTGGTGGGCGTGCTGGCTCTCCTGCTGGCCACCATCACGCTGTCCACGGCCACGACGTCCGCCCTCGGCGCACCCGCCGAGGGAGCGGGCGCAGCAGCGGGCAAGGCGCCCCAGCCCAAGCCGCTGCGCTACGTCGCGCTCGGCGACTCCTACAGCGCGGCGAGCGGCGTGCTGCCCCTGACGCCCGGCTTCCCGCCGCAGTGCCTGCAGTCGACGCGCAACTACCCGCACGTGATCGCGCAGGCGACCGGAGCGCGACTCACCGACGTCTCGTGCGGCGCGGCGGAGACCAAGGACTTCACGCAGGCCCAGTACGACGGTGTCCCGCCGCAGCTGCAGGCGCTGAGCCGACGTACGCGTCTGGTCACGATGACGATCGGCGGCAACGACAGCGGGGTCTTCATCAGCTCGATCCTCAAGTGCGGAGCCGCCGGCATCACCACGGCGGGCCGCGGCAGCCCGTGCAAGGACGAGTACGGGTCCTCGTTCGTGCGCACCCTGCGCACGAAGACCTACCCGTCGCTGGTGAAGGCGCTGCGCGCGGTCAAGCGCACCGCGCCGAGAGCCCGCGTGGCCATCCTCAGCTATCCCTGGATCATGCCCGAGCGCGGTGGCTGCTTCCCCGTCATGCCGGTCGCCCGCGGCGACGTCCCCTACCTGCGCAACCTGCAGCGGGTCCTCAACAACGCCGTGCGCCGGGCCGCCAAGAAGACCGGCACGACCTTCGTCAACCTCAACAGGGTCTCCGACGGCCACGACGCCTGCCAGCCCCTCGGCACCCGCTGGATCGAGCCGGTCCTCGCCGGGACCAACCCGGTCATCGTGCACCCCAACGCCGTCGGCGAGCGGGCCATGGCGCACCGCACCATGCGAGTCCTGGGCCTGCGCTGACGACCATCGGTCCCGCGGCCCCGTCGTCGACCGCAGACAGCGGGCCCGCCCCGTCCTGGCGCCCCCCCTTGGATCGTCAGGATGGTCACGGACCCGCCTCAACCGAGCCTTATCCCGATCACCCCGGGTTCATACCCCGGAGCTGCCGGGAGGGGCAGATGGTCCGGGCCCATCCGTACCGACCGCGCCCGACCGGGAGTATGTTGAGGCAGGGGCGGCAGACGTTCGCCCAGTCGCTTCGAAGGGACGAGGAGATGGCGGCGCAGCCCGAACCGGACCTGCTCGCCGAGTGGCGCACCAGGCTCGAGAAGCAGCTGCGACCGCACCCTGGCTCCGACGAGCTCGTCTCGCTCTCCCTGACCCGGGTCTGCGCCATGGCGCGCGACGAGCTCGGCCTGTCCGGCGCCGCCCTGACCGTGATGACCGACGCCGGCGCCCAGGCGGTCGTGGCCGCGTCGGACCGGCGCAGCCGGTCGCTGGAGCAGGTGGGCTTCGCACTGGGCGAGGGACCGGCCCGCGAGGCCTTCCTCTACGGGCGGCCCGTGCTGGTCCCCGACCTCGACCAGGCCTTCCGGCGCTGGCCCGGGTGGGCTCCCGAGGCTGCCAGGATCGGGGTGGGCGCCGCGTACGCCTTCCCGGTCCAGCTCGGCGCGGTGCGCTTCGGCGTCCTCACCGCGCACGCCGAGGAGCCTCGCGAGCTGAGGACCCCCGAGGTACGCCGCTGCCTGGTGCTGGCGGAGATCGCCACCGACCTGCTGCTCACCAGCACCACCAACGGCTCCCAGGGCAGCCCCGACCCGGCGCTCCAACGGGCCCTGCACCTGCGCAGCGAGATCTACCAGGCCCAAGGCATGGTGATGGTGGCGCTCGGAGTCGGCCTCGGCGAGGCGCTGACCCGGATGCGCGCCCACGCGTACTCGACCGGACGTGACCTTGCCGAGGTCGCCCTGGCCATCATCGGCGGCAGTCTGATGCTGCCCCAAGACAACGGTGACACCCTGCGGCCACCAGAAGAAGAGGCACCGTGATCTCCATCGGTCAACTCACCGACGTGTTCGTCGATGTCGCTGACACCCTGGTCGACGACTTCGACCTCATCGACTTCCTGCACACCCTGACCCAGCACGCGGCTGCGCTCAGCGGGGCGGACTCGGTGGGCCTGGTCCTGACCGACCACCACGACCGGCTGCGGTTCATGGCGGCCAACAACGAGTCGGGCGAGATGCTCGAGCTGCTGCAGCTGCAGAACGCCGAGGGCCCCTGCCTCGACTGCTTCCGGACCGGTCGGCCGGTCGTCAACGCCGACCTCAGCAGTGCCGCGGCCCGGTGGCCGGTGTTCGCCCCTCGCGCGCTGGAGGCCGGTTTCTCGTCCGTGCACGCGTTCCCGATGCGGCTGCGCTCGAACGTCATCGGTGCCCTCAACCTCTTCGGGACCAAGGCCACGACGTACGAGGCCCACGACGCCCAGGTCGTCCAGGCCATGGCCGACGTGGCCACGATCGCGCTCCTCCAGGAGCGCAGCCTGGCCCGCGCCGAGGCCCTGACCGAGCAGCTGCAGGGCGCCCTCAACAGCAGGGTCGTCATCGAGCAGGCCAAAGGTGCTCTCGCCCAGCGGCAGGGGATCACGATCAGCGCTGCGTTCGAGCTCCTGCGGGCGCAGGCCCGCTCGAGCCAGCAGAGCCTGACCGAGGTCGCGCGGCGCCTCCTGGAAGGCACCGACTCCGCCGGCTGACACCACCCGCCGCACCGTGCGACACTGGGACCACCGGCGTCCCGGACCCCGACGCGTCACCTCCTACGGTGCGGAGTCGTCGTGTCCGAAGCCCGTGAGGACCCGTCGGTCCTCCCCCTTCCCGCTCGTCCGCTCACGACGGCCATCGGCGAGGTCCCGCGGGCCGAGCGTGACCGGATCACCACGGCGCTCTTCCACCGGCTGGAGACCGCCGAGACGACCGAGGACCGGGGACACGCCCAGCACGAGATCGTGCTGGTCAACGCCACCGTGGCCCGGTCCATCGCCCACCGCTACCAGCACCGCGGCGTCGACTCCGACGACCTCGAGCAGGTCGCCTACCTCGCGCTCGTCAAGGCCGTCACCAGGTTCGACATCCACCGCGGGCACGACTTCCTCGCCTTCGCCGTGCCGTCCATCGACGGTGAGGTGAAGCGACACTTCCGCGACCACGGATGGACCGTCCGCCTCCCCCGACGCCTCCAGGAGGTGCAGCGCCTGATCGAGAAGGAGCTGGACTTCTCGCCCGACAGCGCCGGGGCCGCCCTGGTGCAGGACCTCGCCCGACGGCTGGGGGTCACCTCGGCCGAGGTGGCGGCCGCCCTGGAGGCTCGCGCCTGCCTGCCGCCGACCTCGCTCGACACGACCAACGCCGAGCTCGTGACCGGGTTCCTCACCACCTGGGACGGGGCTGACCACGACGAGGCCGCGGCCGACGCGCGCGCCGTGCTCACCCCGCTGCTCGCTGCGCTGACCCCGCGCGACCAGCGCGTCCTGCGGCTGAGGTACGCCGAGGAGCACACGCAGCAGGAGATCGCCGACGATCTCGGGGTCACCCAGGCGCAGGTCTCCCGGATCCTGGCCCGGATCCACCTCGAGCTGCGCGACGGTCTCGACGCGCCTCCCGCGTCACCGGCACCCGCCCCTTCGACGACGGCCCCCGCGCACCCGAGGTCGCTCAGCATCGTGCGCTGACCCGGTCCCACCGCGCGCCTCCACCCGGCGGATCCCCCGACGGGCTAGAACTGTCGTGAGCCCCGCCGGGTATGAGCTGGCGGGGCTCCTCACGTCTCCTCCAGCCCGGTCCGGGCTCAGGCGGGCCGAGCCGCCGCCGGGCGGTCGACGTACTCGTCGATCTCGGTCAGCACCCGGCTGCGCACGTCGTCGGGTGCGAAGGACGCGTTAATTGCCGTGCGGGCCAGGTCGGCGACGCCGGTCTCGTCGAGGTCGAGCAGCCGGGCGGCGATGCCGTACTCCTGGTTGAGGTCCGTGCCGAACATCGGCGGGTCGTCGGAGTTGATCGTCACCGTCACTCCGGCGGCGACGAAGAGCGGCAGCGGGTGGTCGGCCAGCGAGGGCACCGCCCGGGTCGCGACGTTGGAGGAGGGGCAGACCTCGAGCGGGATCCCCGTCTCCGCGAGGTGCGCCAGCAGGGCGGGGTCGCTGGCTGCGGAGGTCCCGTGGCCGATCCGCTCGGCGCCGAGCAGGCGCAGCGCGTCCCACACGGTCTCGGGGCCGGTGGTCTCCCCCGCGTGCGGCACCGAGCGCAGGCCGGCGGCGCGCGCGGCGGCGAAGTGCGGCTCGAACTGCGGGCGCGGGACACCCTGCTCCGGCCCACCGAGGCCGAAGCCGACCAATCCCTCGGGCGCATGGTCGAGCGCGTAGCGCAGCGTGTCGTCCGCGGCCGGCAGGCCCGACTCGCCGGGGACGTCGTAGATCCAGCGCAGCACCAGCCCGAAGTCGCGCTCGGCGGCGACCCGCGCGTCCTCGATCGCCTCGACGTACGCCTCGATGGGTACGCCGGCCGCGACGGAGGTGAACGGGGTGCAGGTGAGCTCGGCGTAGCGCAACGACTGGCCCTGCGCCATCTCGCGCGCGACCTCGTAGGTGAGGTAGCGGAGGTCCTCGCCGGTCCGGACCAGGCCGACCACGGCGAGGTAGACCTCGATGAAGTGCGCGAAGTCGCGGAAGGCGAAGAAGTCCCGCAGCGCCTCGGGGTCGCTCGGCACCACTCCCGGGTGCCGCTCGGCCAGCTCGCTGACGATCCGCGGCGAGGCCGAGCCGATGTGGTGCACGTGCAGCTCGGCCTTCGGCAGGCCGGCGATGAAGGACGTGAGACTCTCCGAGGTCATCGCTCGATCATGACCGACGTCACGTCGGCCCGGAGAATCCTCAGCCGAGCTCGGCGAGCAGCTCCTCCACCGAGCCGTTGAACGGGTCGCCGTCGAGGACGACCGTGGGCGTGGCGTTGACGTTGGCGGCCTGGGCCTCCGCGGTGGCGCCCTCGGCGAAGTCGCCCGCTCCGGCCTCGATGCCCGCTCGGACGTCGGCCTCGGTGGCGCCCGCCTCCACGGCCTTCTCGACCAACCAGTCGGCGTCCGGGAAGGTCTCGGCCGACTCCTCCGGCTGATCGGCGAAGAGCAGGTCGTGGAAGCTCTTGGCCACCTCGGGCCCGGACTCCTCCAGGACGACGCCGAACGCCTCGGTGGCGCGGGCGGAGTAGTCACCGAACTGCGAGAGCAGCACGAACGGGCGGTACTCGACGTACAGCTCGCCCTCCTGGGCCAGGCTCGCGAACTCCTCCTCGGTGGCGGCCTCGTACGCGCCGCACGCCGGGCAGAGGAAGTCCTCGTAGACCACCAGCGAGTGCGGCGCCTCGGGGTCACCGATCGTGACGCCGTACTCGCTCGAGCCGGCCGCCGTCGTCTCGACGTCGTTGCCCCGGCTGATCATGATGCCGACGGCCACGAGCACGACCAGCACGACCGCCACCAGACCACCGGTGATCAGGTTGCGACGACGTTCGCGGGCCCGCTGCTCGCGCAGCAGGGCGGCGGCACGCTCGGCGCGCTCCGCCCGCTGGGCGGCCTTGCCGGCAGAGCTCTTGGGCTTGTTGGACATCAGACGCCTTCCATGACGACGGTACGGGGGAACAGCGCGGAGTCGAGGGCCAGCCGTGAGCGCGGGAGCCACACCAAGAAGGCCGACAGCGCCAGCAGCCCGACGTCCCGCGCGATCTCCCAGGGGTAGTTCGCGGAGGCGTCGGGGTCGGCGCCACCGCCGCCGAAGCAGCCGCAGTCGATCTCCATGCCCCGGGCCCACACCGAGGCGATCCCGACGATGAAGGCCACGAACAGCAGGCCAGAGACGACGGCGGCGCCGCGGGTCAGCACGCCGAGCACCAGGGCCAGGCCCACGACGATCTCGAGCGGCGGGAGCAGGTAGCCGACCGGCTCGACGAGGGCGGTCGGCAGGAGCTCGTAGGCGCGCACGGCGGCGATGCTGCCCTGGGGGTCGGTGAGCTTGAGCGCACCGGCGGTGAGCCACACGCCGCCGACCACCAGACGCGCCACCAGGCCGACCCACGCACTCACAGGGGTCACTCTAGGAGCAGGGGCTGAGCCGCACCTGAGAGGTGACGCCGTAGTGTGAACCGTCGTGAAGGAACGACTGGTGTGGATCGACTGCGAGATGACCGGGCTCGACCTCGGCGCTGACGCCCTGATCGAGGTCGCCGCGCTCGTGACCGACTTCGACCTCAACGTGCTCGGCGAGGGGGTCGACGTGATCGTCAAGCCTCCCCCCGAGGCCCTGGACCAGATGATCCCCTTCGTCCGCGACATGCACGTCTCCTCCGGACTGCTCACCGAGCTCGAGCACGGCGTCACCCTGGCCGAGGCCGAGGAGCAGGTGCTGACCTACCTGGCCGAGCAGTGCCCCTCGGGCAGCCGCCCGCCGCTGGCGGGCAACTCCGTCGGCACCGACCGGGCCTTCCTGTCGCGCGACATGACCGACCTCGACGCCTTCCTGCACTACCGGATCGTCGACGTCTCCTCGATCAAGGAGCTCGCCCGCCGCTGGTTCCCCAAGGCCTACTACGCGGCCCCGGCCAAGCAGGGCAACCACCGCGCGCTCGCCGACATCCAGGAGAGCATCGAGGAGCTCCGCTACTACCGCGAGGCGGTCTTCGTGCCCTCCCCCGGCCCGGACACCGGCTCGGCGAAAACGATCGCCCAGCGCCACGGCGGCTCGCTGACCGGGCCGGCCGTCCCCGATTCCGAGCCCGGCGCCTGATCCGTCTACACTTTCCTCGGCCTCAGGCGTCGTACGTCGCCCGGGCGCCGTGGTGGGTATAGCTCAGCTGGTAGAGCGCCGCCTTGTGGTGGCGGATGTCGCGGGTTCAAGTCCCGTTACTCACCCCGACAGATCGAGCCCCTGACCCGCGAGCGGGTCAGGGGCTCGACTCGTCAGGCCCCGACCCCCAACCGCTGGGCCAGGTACGGCGCGGTGGCGCTGCCCTCGGCCCGCGCGACCGTCTCGGGGGTGCCGGTGGCCACCACCCGTCCGCCCTGGTCGCCGCCGCCCGGGCCCAGGTCGATGACCCAGTCGGCGCTGACGATCGTGTCGAGGTCGTGCTCGACGAGCACCACGGTGTTGCCGGCGTCGACGAGCCGGTGCAGCTGGCGCACGAGCAGGGCGATGTCGGCGGGGTGCAGCCCTGCGGTGGGCTCGTCGAGCAGGTAGAGCGCGTGCCCGCGCCGGGCCCGCTGCAGCTCGGTCGCCAGCTTGATCCGCTGGGCCTCGCCACCGCTGAGCTCGGTCGCCGGCTGCCCCAGACGCAGGTAGCCCAGCCCGACCTCGCGCAGCGTGGTCAGGCTGCGCGCCGCGGACGGTACGTCGGCCAGGAAGTCGGCGGCCTCGTCGACCGAGAGGGCCAGCACGTCGGCGATCGTCCTGCCGTGGTGCTGGATCTCCAACGTCTCGGGGTTGTAGCGCGCCCCGTGGCAGGCCGGGCACGGTGCGTAGGTGCCGGGCAGGAAGAGCAGCTCGACGGAGACCGAGCCCTCCCCCTGGCAGGTCTCGCAGCGTCCCTCGGCGACGTTGAAGGAGAAGCGGCCTGCGCCGTAGCCGCGCTCCCGGGCCTCGGGGGTCGCGGCGTACACCTTGCGGACCGCGTCGAAGAGCCCGGTGTACGTCGCCAGGTTGGAGCGGGGGGTGCGCCCGATCGGGCGCTGGTCGACGCGCACCAGCCGGTCGAAGGCCTCCAGGCCGGTGGCGTCGTCGACGTCGATCTCGAGCTCGTCGTCCTCGGCGTCGTCGGGCGCCTGGCCGAGGTGACGACGTACGAGCTCGGCGAGCACCTGGGTGACCAGTGTCGACTTGCCCGACCCCGACACCCCGGTGACGGCGGTCAGCACGCACAGCGGGACGTCCACCGAGAGGTCCTCCAGGTTGTGCCGGGTCGCGCCGCGCAGGTGCAGCCAGCCGTGCGGCGTCCGCTGGGGGCGCTCGAGCGCCTCCGCCCGGCCGAAGAGGTGCTCTCCGGTGACCGAGCCCGCGACGCTCTCCAGGCCCGCGACCGGCCCGGAGTAGAGCACCTCACCACCCCGCTCGCCGGCCCCCGGCCCGATGTCGACGATCCAGTCGGCGCGACGTACGACGTCGAGGTCGTGCTCCACGACGAAGAGCGAGTTGCCCGAGCTCTTGAGCCGGTCGAGCACGTCGAGCAGCGGCTCGGCGTCGGCCGGGTGCAGCCCCGCGGACGGCTCGTCGAGCACGTAGACGACCCCGAAGAGCCCGGAGCGCAGCTGGGTGGCGATCCGCAGCCGCTGCGCCTCCCCGGGCGAGAGCGTGGTGGAGCTGCGTCCGAGCGCGAGGTAGCCGAGGCCCAGGTCGAGCAGCACCTCGACCCGGGCGACCAGGTCGGCGCAGAGGCGCACCGCCACCTCGGTGCCCTCCCCCGAGTCGGCCGACGACGTCGCCGCGGCCACCTCGGTCAGCTCGGCGACCGGGCGCAGCAGCGCGACCAGGTCGGTGAACGACAGCGCGTTGGTCTCCGCGATGCTCAGCCCGCGGAAGGTGACCGCCAGCGAGTCCGCCTGCAGGCCGGTGCCGTCGCAGGCCGAGCAGGCCGCGCTGCGGACGAAGCGCATCGCCTTGTCGCGCATCATCTGGCTCTTCGAGGTGTTCAGGACGTGGTGGACGTGGGCGCGGGCGCTCCAGAACAGCCCGTAGTAGCCGTGGTCGATGCGGTCGCGCTCGGGCTGGACCAGCACCTTGGGCTGCTCGTCGGTGAAGAGCAGCCAGTCGCGGTCCTTCTTGCGCAGCGTGCGCCAGGGCGCGTCGACGTCGATGCCGAGGCCGGAGACGATGCTGCGCAGGTTGGCGCCCTGCCAGGCACCCGGCCAGGCGGCGATCGCGCCCTCGCGGATGCTCAGCGAGGTGTCGGGCACCATCAGCTCCTCGCTGACGTCGTGCTCCTCCCCCAGCCCGTGGCAGCGCGGGCACGCCCCCGCCGCGGTGTTGGGCGAGAAGGCCTCGGCCTCCAGCCGCGACGCACCCTCGGGGTAGGTCCCGGCGCGCGAGTAGAGCATCCGCACCAGGTTGGAGAGCGTGGTCAGCGTGCCCACGGTCGAGCGCGAGCTGGGCGCGCCGCGCCGCTGCTGGAGCGCCACGGCCGGCGGCAGCCCGGTGATCTCGTGCACGTGCGGGGCGCCGACCTGCTGCAGCAGCCGACGCGCGTAGGGCGCCACCGACTCGAAGTAGCGCCGCTGCGCCTCGGCGTAGAGCGTGCCGAAGGCCAGCGAGGACTTGCCGGAGCCCGAGACGCCGGTGAAGACCACCATCGCGTCGCGGGGCAGGTCGACGTCGACGTTCTTGAGGTTGTGCTCGCTGGCTCCGCGGACATGGACGAAGGGGTCGCTCGGATCGTGGGGCACGCCCGCCAGGTACCCGCACGGGCATCGGTCCAGACCGGCGTAACCAGGGTCGCGCCCCCGCGTTGCCTCTGCGGTGGCGGAACTGGTCCGGGGACTGCTCCGGGGGCACCCGAGCCCGTCGTCCGTGGGGGACGGCGGGCTTCGTCCACCAGCTCGCGGCCCGGCACCTGGCGCGCTGGTCGAGGCCATCGCGCTGTACGACCGTGCGGGCTATCGCCGGATCGAGCGCTACGACGACAACCCGCACGCCGAGGCGTGGTTCGAGAAGGACCTCTAGGTGCCCTCAGGCCCGGTGGGTGCCGCCGCTGGACGCAGGCGGTGCGGGCGGTGCGGGCGGTGGCGGCTGGCTCGGCAGCTGCTGCGTCGCCGGGTCCCCGGGCTCGGCGGGGGCGGGCTCGCCCGGGAGCGGCTCCGCCGGGGGCGGCTCGGCGGGCGGCGGCTCGGCGGGCGGCGGCTCGGAGGGCTGCTGCCCACCAGCGGGCGGTACGCCGTCGACCTGGGGCACGTAGCCGTCGGCGCGGTGGTCGACGTCCGGGTCGAGCCGGTCGGCCTCACGCACGAGCGCCTCGCGCTGGGCCTCCTCGGCCGCGACGCGACGCCGTTCCTCGGCGGCCCGCTGCTCGGCCTCCTCCGCCTGGGCACGCACCTGGCGCGCCCGGGCCTCGGCCTCGTCGGCGCCGAGCTGCGCGGCGGTCAGGTCGGGCGTGGCCGCGCTGGCCTCCTGGCGCAGCTGGGCGGCCTCCAGCCGTCGCTCCTCGTCCTGCTGCGCGCGGCGCTTGCGCGCCACGACGGCCACGGCGGCCAGGACGGCCGCCGCCACCACGATGACGACGACGATCACGATCACGGTTCCGGTCTCCACGAGACCACCTCCTCGGGTTCGGGGCCCGTTACCCCGATCAGGGCTCGAGCACCGGTCCGGACCCGGCCAGCGGCACCTCGACGAGCTCGGCCCAGTCGGTGACCAGCGGCACCAGCCGACCGGCCGACCACAGCGGCAGCTGGTCGTGGTGGTGGGGCCCGGGTCCACCGGCAGCGCCGAGCGGCACGACCCAGCCGCTGCGTCCCGGGTCGGCCAGGTCCCAGACGTAGCGCGCGACCGAGCCCCGGTAGGCGTCCTCGGTCAGCCCGGGCGAGCCGCCGGTGCAGCGCACGCAGTCGCCGTCGCCGTCGAGCCCCGGGCGCGGGTGCTCGGGCCGGTCGAGCCCGGTCGCGTCCTCCTCGGACAGCAGGTCGAAGGCGTGCAGCGTGGTGAACGGGTGCCGCTCCCCCCAGGTGGTGGACGGGTCGAGGTCGACCTCGGCCAGCGCGGCCCGGGCGTGGGCGGCCAGGTCGATGCCGAACGGCGTCCCGGCGGCGGCCAGGGCCGGCAGCGCGAGGCCGATCCGCGCGGTGAGGTCGAGCCACGGCGCGTGCACCGGGTCGGGCGAGGGCTCGTGCAGCGGGGCGAGCACCGGCTCGGCGGCGATCCGCCGGCAGAGCGCGACCCGCCAGGCCGACCAGTGGGCCGCCGTGGCGGAGTCGGCGTCCATGCGCGCGTCCCAGGCGTCGTACGCACCGGGGACGAGGGTGCGCAAGAGGGCGACGGCGCCCAGGTGCGTGTCGCGGTGGATCGCGGCGAAGTCGTCGGGGACCAGGTCGTCGCGCCCCGCCAGCAGGTCGTGGATCCGGTCGGCCCGGAAGGGCGGGGCGAAGCCGGTGCCGACCTCGGCGCTCTCGGGGCCCCGGCGCTCGTTGGCGGTGACGACCGCGCCGTCGGGGGCCGTGTCGGTGCGGTGGGGCCCGAGCCACCCGGTCCAGGCCGCCCCGTCGCGCACGGGGACGCGTCCGGCCAGGCGGTAGCGCACGCGGCCGCTGCGGTCGGCGATCACCACGTTGTTGACCGGTTCGACCCAGCGGTCGAGGGCGCGGTCGACGTCCTCGACCGACCGGGCGCGCAGCAGCGGCAGCAGGGCTGAGAAGCCCAGGTCGCCGAGGACGGTCGAGGGGCCGCGGAAGGCGTGACCGTCGGTGAAGACCGGTCCGTGCTCGGTCACCTCGACCTCGACGGGCACGTCGACGCCACCGCGGACGGTCACGGTCTCGGTCCGGCGCTCGAGCACGGCGCCGGCCTCCGAGCGCGGCACGACGTCCTGGTAGTCCGCCATCGCGTTGGTGATCGCCCAGGCCACGTCGCCCGCGTGCGCGAAGTGCTGGACCCCGGGCACGCCGGCGAACGCGAAGCCGCTGACGTCGAGCCGCTCCTCGCCCTCCACCGCCAGCCGCACCTGCAGGTAGACCCCGGGCGACTCGAACGACCGATGGGGGTCACCGCCGACCAGCGGGTGGCCGCTGGCCGTCCGCGCGCCCCCGACCGCCCACGCGTTGCTGCCGCTGGAGACCGGTCCCTCGTGGGCCAGCAGCGCGGCGTCGTCGCCGAGCAGCGCGCGCGCCCGCTCCAGCCACAGGGCGTTGCCGAGGCCCGCGAAGAGGATGTGCTGGGCGTGGAAGGTGGCCAGCGGCATCCACGCGGGCCACGGCTGGGGCTCGATCCCGAGCGAGGCGAGCTCGGGTGACTCGGCGTACGCGCCGGAGCCGAGCGTCGCGTTGACCCCCTCGACGTACGCCGTGACGAAGGCCTGGCTCTCCTCCTCCAGCGCCGCGTACGCGCGCCGCCCGGTCTCGGCCAGCAGGGCGCGGCGCGCGAAGCGGTCCCACGGGAGCGCCGACGCGCCGGTCACCTCGGCCGAGGTGCCGGTGGCGCGCCGCCTCAGCCACTCCAGCTGCCAGGCGCGGTCGTGGGCGACCACCGCCCCCTGACCCCGGGCCAGGTCGAGCACGTCGCGGGCGCGGACGTGCGGGATGCCGTAGGAGTCGCGGTAGGTGCGGGCCACCGGACGATCAGGCGGGGACGTGCCCGAAGTCGCCGCGCTGGAAGGCCTCGTAGGCCTCCATGACCTCGGACTTGGTGTTCATCACGAACGGTCCGGCCCAGGCCAGGGGCTCGCGGATGGGGCGTCCGCCGACCACGATCACGTCGAGCTTCGGGGAGCGGCTCTCCTGGGTGGCGTCGGCGGACACGGTGACGAAGTCGCCCGCCCCGAGCACGGCCGCCTGGCCCGTGTGGATCGGGTGGGCGTCGACGCCGATCGAGCCGGAGCCGCCCAGGACGTAGACCAGCGCGTTGAAGTCGACGTCCCACGGCAGGTCGAGGCGCGCGCCGGGCTCGATGGTGGCGTGCACCAGCGACATCGGCGTGTACGTCGCCCCCGGCCCGTCGTGGCCGTCGACCGACCCGGCGATCACCCGGACCAGCGCCCCCGCGTCGGGGGTGCTGACCAGCTGCACCTGGCCGGAGCGGATGTCCTGGTAGCGCGGGTCGGTCATCTTGGCGTCGCGCGGGAGGTTGACCCACAGCTGGATGCCGTGGAACAGGCCGCCCTGCTGGACCAGCCACTCGGGGGGCGCCTCGATGTGCAGCAACCCGCTGCCGGCGGTCATCCACTGGGTGTCGCCGTTGGTGATCGTGCCGCCGCCGCCGTGGGAGTCCTGGTGGTCGAAGGTGCCGTCGATGATGTAGGTGACGGTCTCGAAGCCGCGGTGGGGGTGCCAGGCGGTGCCCTTCGGCTCGCCCGGTGCGTACTCGACCTCGCCCATCTGGTCCATCATGATGAACGGGTCGAGGTGGGCCAGGTCGAGACCGGCGAACGCCCGCCGGACCGGGAAGCCCTCCCCCTCGTAGCCCTGGGGGGCAGTGCTGACCTGCCACACCGGGCGCGGCTGGTCGCCCAGGCCGGGCTGGCGCAGCCGCTCGAGGACGGTGAGGTCGTCAACGGTGATGGCGGGCATGGCACTACCTCTCGGTGTCGGTGGACGTCCTCGTGGACGTCACCTCGCTCAACCGGGCGCCGGACGGCGCTATTCCGGCCGGCAGGCGGACCGTGAACGTGGTGCCTCCCCCCGGGCGGGCGTGGACGCCGATCGTGCCCTCGTGCCGCTCGACGATCGTGCGCGTGATCGACAGGCCCAGGCCGGTGCCGGGCACGGCGTTCTCGGTGGCGCTGGAGGACCGGAAGAAGCGCGAGAACAGCAGGTGCTCCTCCTCGACGGGGATCCCGATGCCGGTGTCGGACACCTCGATCACGGCCAGCCAGCCGTCCTCCACGCTCAGCCGCACGTCGATCGATCCGCCGTCGGGGGTGAACTTCACGGCATTGCCCAGCAGGTTCACGACCACCCGCTCGATCGCGTCCTGGTCGCCGCTGAACGGCACCGGCTCCTCGGGCAGGTCCAGCCGTACGTCGAGCGCCCGGGGCGGCTCCCAGCCGGGGGCCACGACGGCGTACCCGGCGGAGACGGCATCCCGCAGGTCGAACTCCGTCGGCTCGTCGCCCGCCACCCGTTCCTGCAGCCGCGACAGCGTGAGCAGGTCGTCGACCAGGGCCAGCAGTCGGCTGGTGTTGGTGTGGATCCGCTCGACGGCGTCGGCCTGCGGATCGCCGAGCTCGCCGTAGGAGCCGTCGCGGAGCAGCTCGAGGAAGCCCACGATCGAGGTCATCGGCGTACGCAGCTCGTGGCTGACGCTGGAGACGAACGAGTCCTTGACGACGTCGACCTGACGCAGGCGCTCGTGGGCGTCGCGCTCCGTGCGCAGCGACTCCTCCAGCCGGTGCTGTGCCTCGAGGAGCTCGGTGACGTCCTCGGAGGTGCTGACGAAGCCGGTGATCCGCCCCCGGTCGTCCTCGAGCCGGCCGAGCGTCATCAGGTGGAGCCGGACCTCGCCGTCCTTGCGCCGCACGGGGATGCGGGTCGGCCCGATGCCCGAGCCGGACAGGAGGAGGGCCAGGCCCCGGAAGTCGGGCGGCAGGCCGTGCTCGGCGGCCTTCGCGGCCACGGCCTCCGGCGGGTAGAGGTCGCTGACCGGGGTGCCCATGATCTCGTCGGCGGTGTAGCCGAGGAGCCGCTGGGCGCCGGGGTTGAACAGGGTGATCAGCCCCTGGTCGTCGGTGCCGATGATCGCGACCCCCCGGGCACCGTCGACGATGCGGCGGACCACGTCGCGCTCGGCCGCGACCTGCCGCTCGGCCTTGAGGTGCTGACCGACGCGGACGATCAGCGGGAGGACCACGAGCGCGCACGTGACGGCGTACACGCCGAGCAGGGCGACCGGGGCGCCCTCGAAGAGCCCGTAGCGCTCGCGGACGTCGGCCAGGGGCCCGATCCCGATGCGGGTCAGCTGGACGGCCGTGAAGAGCACGAGCAGCAGCTGCGCCAGGGACTCCAGGGGGCTGACTCTCAGCGCCCCCCAGCAGAGCACCGGGACGAGGAGCACGATGAGCAGCGGGACCTCGCCGATCGTGAAGAACACCGGCGTGAGGACCAGCAGCGCCGTCCACTGCGCGATCCGCTCGGCGGGCTCGACCCGCGCAGCCTGGTCGGGCAGCTCCATCACGAACGGCAGCAGGATCAGGAGCGAGGCGAGGTGGGCCCAGCCCGTCGTGAGACCGACCTGGACCGGCACCGCATGACCCGTGACCAGCGAGGTGGCCAGGGCCCCGGCACCTCCCACGAGCGCGCCGATGACGCAGGCGACGACCAGCCGGCCGAGGTCGGCGTCGGTGCGCAGCGGGGGACGCTGGTGGGATCGGGTCCTGAGCAGCCGGGCGACGACCCAGCACTCGAGCGCGATCGTCAGCGCGTAGCCGAGGCTGACCCCCTCCGGGCGGTCGACCATGCCGCCGGTGAGGAAGGCGACCGCGGCGATGGTCGCCAGGACCAGCGCCACGACGCGGCCGCGGGCCAGGAGCAGCGCCGCAGCGCCGAGGCCCACCGGCCACAGTCCGTCGACCCGCTCGCTCTCGGGAGTGGCCAGGACACCGACGAGGCCCCCGGCGAGCAGCACCAGCAGCACCGCGACCGCGCGGCGCGCCCACACCTTCGTCACGGGTCCCCTCCCCACGAGCTGACGAGCACGTGTCTACCTCATGTGCGCCTCGCCGCGTACCCGACCACGCCTGCGGCGTTCGGCGGTGTCGTAGGTTGCGGGGATGGACTACGACGTGGTGATCGTGGGTGCAGGGCACAACGGCCTCACCGCGGCGGCCTACCTGGCGCGGGCCGGGCTCTCGGTGCAGGTGCTGGAACGCTTGGAGCACACCGGCGGCGCGGCCGTCTCGGCGCAGGCGTTCCCCGGGTTACCCACCCGGCTCTCGCGCTATTCCTACCTCGTCTCGCTCATGCCCGAGCAGCTGGTCACCGAGCTCGGCCTCGACGTCAGGCTCTCGTCGCGGGCCACGGCGTCGTACACGCCGACGCTGCGCGACGGCAGGCCCGGCGGCCTGTACGTCGAGCACGACGAGGGCGAGGCGACGCGACGCTCCTTCCTGGAGCTGACGGGGTCGGAGGAGGACTACGAGGCGTGGCGGGAGTTCTACGCCGACGTCGCCGAGCTCGCCGCGGTCGTGGCCCCCACCCTGCTCGAGCCGCTGCCGACCGAGCGCGCCATCACCGAGCGCGTGGACCCCGGCATCTGGCGCGACCTGGTCGGCCGGCCGCTCGGCGAGGCCGTCGAGCGGCGCTTCGCCGACGACACCGTGCGGGGCGTGGTCGGCACCGACGCGCTGATCGGCACCTTCGCCTCCCTGCACGACCCGTCGCTCATCCAGAACCGCTGCTTCCTCTACCACCTGATCGGCAACGGCACCGGCGAGTGGCGGGTGCCGGTCGGCGGCATGGGTGCGGTCACCACCGCCCTGCACCGCGCGGCCGTCGAGGCAGGCGCCGAGATCGTGACCGGCGCCGGGGTGAGCGCGATCCGCACCGAGGGGGACGGCGCCGAGGTCGTCTGGTCCGACGGCGACCGCCAGCGGACGTCGTCCGCGCGCCACGTGCTGGCCAACGTGGCGCCGTGGGTGCTCGGCATCCTGCTCGGCGAGCCCGAGGACCCCGCCACCAAGCCCGAGGGCGCCCAGCTCAAGATCAACGTGCTGCTCGACCGGCTCCCGCGGCTGAGGTCCGGCATCGACCCCGCGCTCGCCTTCTCCGGCACCCTCCACCTCGGCGAGGACTACTCCCAGCTCGAGGCGGCGTACGCCGACGCAGCCGCCGGCCGGGTGCCCGCGACCATGCCCGGCGAGGTCTACTGCCACTCCCTCACCGACCCCTCGATCCTCGGTGACGTGCCCGAGGGCACCCACACGCTGACCTACTTCGGGCTGCACACCCCCGCCGGCCTCTTCGACGCCGACCCGGCGGCCAAGGACCTCGCCGTGGAGCGGGCCATCGCCTCCCTCGACCAGCACCTGGTGGAGCCGCTGCTCGACTGCGTCGCCCGCGACGGAGACGGCAACCTGTGCGTCGAGGCCAAGATCCCCCAGGACCTCGAGCGCGACCTGGCCATGCCCGGCGGTCACATCTTCCACGGCGACCTGGAGTGGCCCTGGGCCCCCAACCGGGCTCGCCTGGAGACCCCGGCCCAGCGCTGGGGCGTCCAGACCGACCACCCCGCGGTGCTCCTCTGCGGCGCCGGCGCCCGCCGTGGTGGCGCCGTCTCGGGGCTCGGCGGCCACAACGCCGCGCAAGCCGTGCTCGAGATGCGGTGACCTGGCGCACGTCCTGATCGGGCGGGGGATCTCGATTTCACCGCTCCGGGAGCCGCTGGTAACGTTGCGGTCGCTTCACCACGCGCGGCATTAGCTCAATTGGCAGAGCAGCTGACTCTTAATCAGCGGGTTCGGGGTTCGAGTCCCTGATGCCGTACCACTGCAGCTCAGAGGCCCTCACCGGAGAGATCCGGGAGGGCTTCTGCTGTCTCTCCGCAGTGACAGGTTCGGCGCGCAGGCAGCCACGTGGGCGCTGCTCGGCCCTTCCGCTACTGCCGCTACTGCCGCAACATCACGCCTCCTGAGCAACGTAACCGCCGCGACTGCTGCTACCCGTGCAGCGAGACGATCCGGCCCGTGATCCGCTGACCACCGGGGGCCGGTCGCGCTCCCCGGCGGGCCCTCACGTGGCCAGGTCGAGGTCGGACCTGCAGACTCGGCGGGTGCCGGTGTGGTCGACCAGGTAGAACGCACCGTGGGGGTCGCGCCACACGTAGATGCCGGGGAAGGGTTGCTGGACCTGCCACCGCCCGTGGGTCTTGATCCGGTGGTGCAGCGTGGTCATCGGTCCGTAGTTGCCGACCTCGCTCTGCCCGCCCAACTTCTGCCCGCCCAACTTCTGCCCGCCCGACTTCTGCTCACCCTGAGAAGCCCCGCCGTCGTGGGGGACGGTGTGGTCGACCTGCATCCCCGGTGAGGTGCAGGAGGCGAACGGGAAGATGTCGGCCGGCGTCATCAGGCGCACGGCCCGACGATGTCGCTGCGGGACCTCATAGGCATCCACCGGCACCTGCCCCGCCAGGTCGATCACCGGCCGCACCGTGAACCGGGCGTGCGGCCCCAACACCTCCCGCAACCACGACCCGGTCACCGGACCATGACCCTCCACCCGCGCGACCCGCTCCACCGGCTCCCCGTGCTCATCGACCTCGCTCTGCTCACGGCCGTCGAGGTGCACGAACAGCGTCACCTGGGGCAGCACCTCCCCCAGGTCGACGCGAGGCCCGCCACCGGGCTGACTCGCCGGGCTTGACGAGCCCCAGCAGACCCAGCACCCGCCGGTCATCGACGCTCATCGCGGTCTCACCAGGCCCGGTGGTCTCGGGGTCGGGGTCGTCGGGATAGGTCTCCTCCAGCCCCGCCGCGGCCGTGGTGACCGCGGCGTCGAGGGCCTCGATGGTCGCCAGGTCGGCGCGGACCAGGAACGAGGCCATCCCGTGCTCGGTCCTCCCGATCCGCTTCGCGAACCGCGCCTTCCGCGCCTTCGCCTCCTTCTCCCGCGCCACCGCGGGCGCTGCGGCGGCGACCTTGCCGGCCACCAGCGCCTCGAACCGGGTCCACGGGATCCGGCCATCAGCGGACTCCGCGACCTCCGCGTCGACGTACCCCGCCTCCGCCGGCGACAGCTCCCGGGTCTGGCCGCACACGTGCCGGGCGTAGGACGCGCGCACCTCACCAGCCCGCACCCGCGCCCACAGCTCGGGGTGGCGGTGGTGCAGGTCCTGAGCATCAGCGATCAACGCCGCCGCCGCGTGCGTGGTGCGCCCGATCCGCGCCCCCAGCTCAGCAGCCGCGAACTCAGCCACCTCCGCGACACCCACCCCGCCGTAGCGCCGCGCCCGCTCCCGCCCGGGCTTGGTGCTCTCGGCGGGGTCGAGCCGGGCCGGGTCGTGCAGCACCGCCCACCGGTAGGCCACCCGCACCAGGTCGACCTCCGCCTGCCGGACGGTCTCCGCGCAGGTCGTCGCGGCGTCGAGGACCTCGTCCTCCGACATCTCCTCCAACGCCTGCGCTCCGAGCATGAACCCAGTCAAGCACCACCCACCGACATCGCCCTTCGAGTCGTTCAATCTCCTGTTTGCGCAGGTCAGCGGGGGTGGGGCGAGTTCGCGGTCCCGCCCCGGTGTCGGCGTCGCTCCCCGTGGGATGGGCCCGACCGCCGGTGGGTACAGAACGGTCGACGACGTACCCGCGCGACCAGGAGGACGAGGACAGCCATGGCGGACGATGAGAAGAACGGCCACAACCTGAAGGTGCGCGACTCCGGGGGCGAGGGGCGGCCCGTGGTGCTGATCCACGGCTGGCCGTTGTCGGGAGAGTCGTGGTCCGAGCAGCTCCCTGCTCTCAAGGACGCGGGCTACCGCACGGTCACCTACGACCGCCGCGGCTTCGGCGAGTCCGACCCCGGCGACAGCTACGACTACGACGCCCTGGCCGGCGACCTGGACAACGTCCTCACAGACCTCGACCTCCACGACGTCACCCTGGTGGGCTTCTCCATGGGCGGTGGTGAGGTGGCCCGCTACGTCGCCCGCTACGGCGAGGACCGGCTGCGGTCGGTCGTCTTCGCGGCCGCGGTCCCGCCGTACCTGCTGAAGTCGGACGACAACCCCGACGGGCCGCTCACCGAGGAGGCCGCCGGTGAGATGCGCAGCGGGCTCGAGGACGACCGCGAGAGCTTCTTCGACGGCTTCACCACCCAGTTCTTCAGCGCCGGCGACGACCTCAAGGTCAGCGAGGAGCAGCGCCAGGAGGCGATCGCGCTGTGCCGCAAGTCCGACCAGGAGGCAGCGCTGGGCTGCATGGAGGCCTTCGGGACCACTGACTTCCGCGACGACCTCACCAAGATCACCGTGCCGACCCTGGTCGTCCACGGCGACAGCGACGGGATCGTGCCGCTCGAGGGATCGGGCCGGCGCACCCACGACGCCGTCTCCCAGAGCTCGCTCGTGGTCCTCGAGGGCGCCCCGCACGGCTGCAACGTCAGCCACGCCGAGGAGTTCAACCGCGCGCTGCTGGAGTTCCTGGAGGGCTAGGCCTCTCACGACACTTCAGCCGCGCCGAGGGAGCCCGGGACGGAGGGCCCTGGGCGGGTGTCGGTGCTCGAACCCACACTGGCCCCATGGACGAGTTCACCTTCGACGCCGAGCTGTGGTCGCCCGAGGAGATGACGGGCGGGTGGGTCTTCGCGAGCGTGCCTGCCGACCTGAGCGACGACGTACGCGCCCTCGGCGGTCCGCCGCGCGGCTTCGGCTCGGTGCGGGTGGAGGTGACGATCGGCGGCTCGACCTGGCGGACGTCGGTCTTCCCCGACACCAAGCGGGGCTGCTTCGTGCTGCCGGTCAAGAGGTCCGTACGTCGGGCCGAGGACCTCGAGGTCGGCGACACCACGCCCGTGGGCCTGCGGGTGCTCGAGGAGTGAGACCTACCCGTCGGCGATGCTGACGTAGCTGATCCGCCAGCCGTAGCCGTTCGGGGCGGGCTCCAGGATCGCGTAGTAGGTGGTGTCGGGGCCCGCGTCGAAGATCATCTCGCAGTCCTTCGTCCCCTCGCCGTTGTCGCGGCAGGTGGACCCGGAGCCGTCGCCGCCGGCGGCGTAGCCCACGAGCTGGTCCCACTCGGCATCGCCGACGACCGCCTGGTCGACGAGGCCGGCGCGATCGCCGGCGACGACCGCCTCGACCACGTCGTCCAGCGTCTCCTCGGCGCTGTAGTCCACGACAGCCTCCGAGGAGGAGCTCTCCTGGACCTCGGCCTCCGCCACCTGGGTCGCGGCCCCCGGCGCCTCCAGGGTCCGGCACTCGCCGAGGGTGACGTCGCAGCGGGCCAGACCCGCGGGCCGCGCCTCGTCGCGCTGCCACACCAGCGCCGCGACCAGGGTCCGGTCGTCCTCCCAGGCCCAGGTGCCGACCGCGAAGCCCCAGCCCGTTCGGAGCCTCGAGCCCGACCTCGTCGCCGCCGGTGACCTCCTGCGCGGTCAGGCTCGCCACCGAGGTGACCTCACCGCCGAGGGTGCCGGCCGGCGAGCGGACCAGCCACGTGCCGCCGGGGCTGATCTCGAGGTCGTCGTACGTCGGCAGCGTGCCCGTCGGCGTCAGCTCGCCGTCACCGGAGAGGTCGGCGAGGTAGGCCGGGACGGTCTGGGGGTCGGCGTCGACCCCGTCCACGACGACCAGCCCGGCCGCCGTGGCGGCCGAGGACCTGCTGGTCGGGCGCGGTCTCGAACAGGTCGACGACCGTCTGCTGGTCGCCCTGCTGGGCGAGCCACATCAGGCTGATGCGTCGACCCTGGACGATCACGTCGCCGTCGTCGGTCACCGCGCGGACCCGGATCGCGCACGCCACCCTCGGTGCGTGGGCAGCTCGATCGGCGCCGACGCCGAAGCCCTCACCGGCCGGGACGGGTGTCGAAGCCGGTGACCGTGGGACTGCCCGCTGCTCAGGTCGATCAGCGCGACGTAGAGGCCGTTCGGCGACATCACCGGAGGCTGGTCCATCTCGGCGTCGATCGGGCCGGTGTCCCGGCCCGGGCCCCCGCTCCACCAGGAGCCGTCGGTCCGCAGCGCCAGCCAGTTCTCCCTGCGGGACTCCACCGACCACCAGGTGCCCGGCACCTGCGTCGCCGTCGACGTACAGCCGCTGGTCGACGACGTACGGCACCGTCGGCGCCTCGCCGGAGATCGTGCCGTCCCCGGTTCCCGACGCTCGCTCGTCGGCTCGCCGCTGGGCCGGGGCCCGCTCGGCGCGCCGGGTGTCGCCGGGCCGACCCAGCACCAGGGCCAGGCCACCGACCAGCAGGACCACGGCCGCAGCCACCAGCAGCGGTGCCCAGAGCCGGGTGGTGAGGGACCGGTGCTCGTCCGGCGGCGGCAGCGCAGGCATCGGCGGCACGTGCACGCCGTCGGCGACCTCGTGCAGCTCGCGGGCCAGGGTGTTCTCCAACTCGGTGCTCATCTCAGACCTCCCCTCCCTGGTGACCCTCGGGGCCGACGGCGGCTCGCAGCGCGCGGAGCGCGTGGTGGGCCGTGGACTTCACGTTGCCGGTGGAGCAGCCGAGCGCGTCGGCGATCTCGCGCTCGCTGAGCTGCTCGTAGTAGCGCAGCACGACCACCGCCCGCTGTCGGGGCGGCAGCGAGGCGACGTGCGGCCAGAGCATCATCCGGTCCTCGGGCCCGGCGGGTGGGGCCGAGCGCGCCTCGGGCGGTACGTCGACCAGCAGCTCGCGCCTCCTGGCGACCGGGCGGTGCTGGGAGATGTGCAGGTTGGTCATCATCCGCCGCAGGTACGCCGTCGGCTGGTCGGCCCGGCTCACCTTCGACCAGGAGCGGTAGGCCTGGAGCAGCGTCTGCTGCGCCAGGTCCTCCGCGTCCGCGTGGTTGCCCTCGAGCAGGTAGGAGCAGCGGTAGAGCCACGGCCACGCGGACGCGGCGTACTCCTCGAAGCTCGGCGCGTCCTGCGCCGCCGGCTTGGTCGTGGTGAACACCATCACCGCTCCTCTCTCTCACCCCACCTGACGCGCGCGGGGCGAGAGTGGTTGCGTCAGGAGATCACAGCGTCGACCGTCTTCTTCAGCGCGCTCGGCTGGGAGGGGCGCTTGGGAGCCTTCTTGCGGGTCTTCTCCATCTCGGCGCCGATCTCCTGGAGCACCTTGCGCGACAGTCCCTCACGCACCTGCGGGAACCACTCCTGCTCCTCCTCCTCGATGTGGTGGCGGACGTTCTCGATCAGCACGGTGGTCTTGGCCGTGAACCGCTCGGCGTCGGGCTTCAGCGCCGCCAGCTCGACCACCAGCAGGTCGGCGACGTGGTGCTCCTCGTAGGACTCCAGGACGTCGTCCTCGAGCTCGGGCAGCAGCTCGCGGACCCGCGGGTACATCACCTCGTTCTCGAGGTAGGTGTGCACGGTCAGCAGCTCGATCATCCGGTCGACGAGCCTGCCCTTCTCCTTGAGGGCGTTGTCGCCGGCCTTCTCGAAGGCCTTGAACGTCTTGAGGATCTCCTTGTGGTCGTTCTTCAGCAGGACGATGGCGTCGGTGCTCATGGGGTGCTCCTCTACGGAAGGCGGGCAGGGGGTGGACCTCGCGGCGGCTTCGCCGTCACCGCGAACGTCGACGGCCCCAGTACCCCGTGGCACCCCGCGCAGACGCTCAGGCTCTCCGGCGAGTGGTCACCACGGGATGCCCCGCGCCCAGAGCTCGTGGGACTCCTGCCACGCCACGTCGCCGGCGTGGTCCCGGACGACCAGGGTCACCGCACGTCGCCGCGCCTCGCTGCGTCCGGTCTCGACCGCGTCCTCCTCGCTGTCGAACTCCATCGCGAGGTCGCAGCCCAGCTCGAACCTCAGTCGCCACTTCCCGTCCCGGACGTAGACGACGACGTCCCCCCGTGCCATGTCGGCTCCCCGTGCTCAGTGGCGGCGCAGGGCGTCGACCGGCTGGGACTTGTCCGTCGAGGATCGGCCCCTGCTGCTGCCCTCGTCGCGCAGCGCCTCGTACATCTCGTCGTCCTTCACGCTGGGGCCGGGCTTCCTGCTTGCGGGCATCCGAGTGCCTCCTTGACGTCGACTTCGCTCCCCTTCCCGGTTCCCCTCAGACGGCCGACCATGACGTGCGGAACGCCGGAGATTCCTGTCTTTCCAGGCCGACTCACGGGCGGGGACCGACTCCGTGCCAGGGTGAGCCCGTGGTGGAGCCGGGCACGACGGTCCAGGACGCGGACTGGTACGCCGAGGAGCTCGGCGCTGCGCGCTTCGTCGAGGTCACGTTCGTCGACGTCGACCTCAGCGAGGTCACCTCGGCCGGCGCGACCTTCGAGCGCTGCGTCTTCCGGGCCTGTCGGTTCAACTCCTCGGTGCACACCTCCACGGCCTTCGTGGGGTGCGCCTTCGCGGGGTGCAGCTTCTTCGACGCGACCTTCGACGGCTGCAAGCTGACCGGGTCGACGTTCGAGCGGTGCATCACGCGGCCGATGAAGGTCACCGGCGGTCAGTGGCGGGCGGTGGGCCTGCGCGGCGCGAAGCTGTCGGGGCTGGACCTGAGCGGTCTCGACCTGCGCGAGTGCGACCTCTCGCTCGCCGACCTCACCGGCACGGTCCTGCGCGACGTGCGCCTCGGCGGTGCGGTCCTGCGTGAGGCGGACCTGTCGTCGGCGGACCTGCGCGGCGCCGACCTCGACGGCGTGGACCTCTCGACAGCCAGGCTGCGCGAGACCCGGCTCGACCTAGCCGGCGCGGTGCTGCTCGCCGAGCAGCACGGCGCGCTCGTCGACGTCGGCTGACCCCGGGCCGGCGTGCAGCCGGGCGCGGACGCCGTCGAGGATGAGCGCCAGCCCGAGCCCGAAGTCGGACCCTTCGCGGGGAGACCCGGCGATCGCGCCCGCGCTCCCGGCCTGCAGGTGGGTCTGCTCGTCGGTGGTGTGGCCGAAGACGAAGTGGAGCAGCGTGCGGGTGGCGGTGGTGACCACCTCGGAGTCGAGGCCGGCGTCGTGGAGCTCGGAGGCGATCGCCTCTCCCGGCTCGCCCGCTCCGAGCCCGAACGCGTGCACGGTCGCCACCACGTCGGCGCCGTCGCGGTAGGCCAGCATCGCGTCACGCAGCTCGGCGCAGACCTCGGCGACCCGGGCGTCCCAGGTGGTCGCGACCCGAGGACGCCGTCCGCGCACGAGCATCTCGTCGGCGACGGCCGCCAGCAGCACCTGCTTGCTCGCGACGTGGTGGTAGAGCGCGCTGGGGCGGACGCCGAGCTCGGCGCCGAGCCGGCGCATGGTCAGGTCGGCCAGCCCGTAGCGGTCGAGGACGTCGAGCGCCCGGTCGACGACGTCCGCGCGGTGGTAGCGCACCTCACACCCTCCGATCCGGGACCCGGGATTGACCGGCTCCGACGACGACCCTAACCTGAACGCTGTTCACCTGACCACCGTTCAGGTCCGACGCCGAAGGAAGCCGATGAGCATGACCGAGACGCCCGAGACCGAGGGCACCACGCGTCGTACGCGTCGCCTCTCCACCACCGACCTGGCGCTGGTCGCGGCGTTCGCCGCCCTGACCGCCGCGGTCGCCTACATCGGCGCGATCCCGGTCGGCGGCGCCGGCGTCCCGATCACCCTGCAGACCTTCGCGATCATGCTGGGCGGCTGCCTGCTCGGACCGGTCCGCGGCTTCCTCGCCGCCGCGCTCTACCTCGGCCTGGGCGCCATCGGCCTGCCGGTCTTCGCCGAGCACTCCTCGGGCCTGGGCGTCTTCACCGGCCCGTCGGCCGGCTACCTCTTCTCCTTCCCGCTCGCGGCGGCCCTGGCCGGCTTCCTGGTCCTCCACGTCGCCGGCAAGGCCGGCAAGACCCGGGCCCTGGTCGTCTTCGGGTGCTCGCTGGCCGGCAGCGTCCTGCTCATCCACCCGATGGGCGTGGTCGGCATGAAGCTCTTCTTCGACGTCTCGTGGGCCACGGCGTGGAGCTACGACACGCCGTTCTGGCTGGGCGACCTGATCAAGACCGCGCTGGTCGCGCTGGTGGCCGCCGAGGTGCACCGGGCCTTCCCGCAGCTGCTGCACCGCCGCTAGGTCGCAGGTGCCGACGCTCACCCTCGAGGCGGCCGCCGTCACGGTCGACGTCCCCGACGGCGAGCGGGTCATCCTGGAGCCGACGACGCTGACCCTCACCGAGCACCGGGTGGGGGTCATCGGCGCGAACGGGTCGGGCAAGTCGACACTGGCCCGGCTGCTCAACGGGCTGGTGAGGCCGACGTCGGGGCGGGTGCTGCTCGACGGCGTCGACGTCGCGCGCCACGGCGCCGCCGTACGTCGCCGCGTGGGGTTCGTCTTCACCGACCCGGCGGCCCAGCTGGTGATGCCGACCTGCACCGAGGACGTCGAGCTCTCGCTGCGGCGCCACGTGCGCGACGCCCGCGCCCGGCGCGAGCAGGCGGTGGCGGTGCTGGCGCGGTTCGGGCTCGCCGAGCACGCCGACGTCAGCGTGCACGCGCTCTCCGGCGGACAGAAGCAGCTGCTCGCCCTGGCCGGCGTGCTGGCCACCGAGCCCGACGTCGTGGTGGCCGACGAGCCCACCACCCTGCTCGACCTGGCCAACACCCGGCGGGTCTCCGACCTGCTCTTCTCGCTCGACCAGCAGCTCGTGCTGCTCACCCACGACCTCGAGCTGGCGCGCCGCTGCGACCGGGTCCTGGTCGTCGCCGACGCCGCGGTGGTCCACGACGGCCCGGCCGACGCCGCGGTCGACCACTACGTCTCCCTGGTCGAGGCGTGAGCTCCTCCGTCCTGGTCGGGGTCTACCAACCGGGCGAGACCCTCTTCCACCGGGCACCGGTCGGGCTCAAGGTCTCCGGCCTGGCGACGTTCAGCCTCGGCGTCGTGCTGGTGCGCAGCATGCCCGCGTCGTGGGTCTTCCTCGCGGTGGCGCTGCTGCTCGCCCTGGTGGCGCGGGTGCGCCTCGGCACCCTGGTCCGGGCCGCGCGCGTGATCCTGGTCTTCGCGGTCTTCGTCGCCGCCCTCCAGTGGTGGTGGTACGGCCGCGACAAGGCGATCGAGACCCTGGTCGACCTGCTGGCCCTGGCCCTGCTGGCGATCGTCGTCTCGGCCACCACGCCCATCAACGCGATGCTCGACGCACTGGTGCGCTGGATCCGGCCCCTGCGCCGGGTCGGGGTCGACCCCGACCGGGTCGCCCTCACCTTCACCCTGGCCATCCAGGCCCTGCCGGCCACCGTGGCGCTGGCCCTGGAGACCCGTGACGCCGCCCGGGCCCGCGGGGTCGAGCGACGGCCGCGGGCGCTGCTGACGCCGTTCGTGGTCCGCGTGGTGGCGCGGGCCCACGAGACCGGCGACGCTCTGCAGGCGAGGGGCATCGGTGAGGACTGAGCCGCCGGGGTGAAGGCCTCAGAGGGGCTGGTCGAGGAACCACCGGTGCCCGAAGGGGTCTCGGAAGACCGCCACCCGTCCGGCCGGTGGGCTGTCCTCCGGGCCCCGGTCCAGGCTGGTGCCGGACTCGAGCACGCGGGCAGCGAGAGCGTCGACATCGGCGACGGTCAGGTGCAGCGAGACGTCGGCCCCACGACTCGGGTCGGGCGCGGCGACCCCGGCCGACTCGAACTCCTCGCTCATCATCCAGCGCGCCCCGCCGACGGCCAGCTCGACGTGGCCGACCCGGCCGTCGTCCATGACGATCGGGGCGAAGACGACCTCGGCACCGAGCACGTCGACGTACCACTCGATGGCGGCGCGGGCGTCGGCCACGCAGAGGTACGGCGTCAGCTCGCTCACCGCGCCCACGCTGCCACCGGCCCTCCGCCGTTGGCAAGGGCGCTCGGCCGACTGCGGAGCGAGGCCACGCACACCCCCGGTCCGTAGGCTGGGAGCATGACCGCCACCCTCGAGCCCCTGAGCGCCGACGAGGTCTACGACCTCCGGCTGGAGCCGCGCCGTCGGGGGCCGGTGGCCTTCGTGCTGCTCGGCGCGCTGGACCTGTGGTGCGCCGCCACCGGCGGGCGGATGGAGCTGACCCGCGCCGGCGACCTGGTCCTGCGGCGCCGGGCCGACCAGGTGGCCGAGCTGACCGTGCCGCTCGGCTCCGCCGACGCCGCCCCCGCGCTGATCGCCGTCGTCCGTGAGCAGCTGGAGTCGCTGAGCCCCGAGGAGTTCCGCACCGCCTGGGGCCTCGCCTAGCTGTGGTGACCTAGCCCGTCTTGCTCTGCGCTCACCAGCCCGGGGGCGTGCGGTGGCGCCACGGTGACGCGGCCTCGACCTGCGCGCACAGCGAGAGCAGCAGCTCCTCCTCAGCCGGCCGCGCCGCGAGCATCACCCCCACCGGGAGACCGCTGTCGGTGTGGTGCAGCGGAAGCGAGACGGCCGGCATCCCGGTGACGTTCCAGGCCGAGGTCCAGGGGGTGAAGGCCTTCTGCGCCTCGAAGTCACCCGCGGGGTCGGCGTCGTCGCGGATCGCACCCACCGGCAGCGGCGGCGCGGCCAGGGTGGGGGTGAGGACGGCGTCGTACGGCGCCAGCGCCTCGAGCGCGCCCGCGGCCAGCCGACGCATCGCCCCGATGGCGAGCCCGAACTCCGGCCCGCTCACCGCGCGGCCGCGCTCGCTCAGCCACCGGGTGAGCGGTCGCAGGAGGTGCTCCTGCTCGGGTGGCACGACCGAGAGCGCGGTCAGCACGGCCCAGCAGGTCTCGAAGACCGGCACCGCCTCGGGCGGCAGCGGCACGGGCACGTCGACCACGTCGTGGCCCAGGGCCTCCAGGAGGCGTGAGGCGTCCTCGTAGGCCTGCACGCACTCGGGGTCGACCGGGGTGTCGGTGATCACTGGTGTGATGAAGCGAGCGACGCGGAGGCGGCCCGGGTCGCGGTCGCAGGAGGACAGGAACGGGGACGGACCCGAGGACGGAGGTGGGGCCCACGACGGATCACCAGCCCGACGACCGGCGAGGACGTCGAGCAGCGCGGCCGCGTCCCGGACCGTGCGCGCGATGGAGCCGGCAGTAGCCAGGCCGACCGGGTCCCCGTACATCGGGTGTCCGCTGATCCGCCCCCGGGTCGGCTTGAGTCCGACCAACCCGCAGCACGAGGCGGGGATCCGGATCGATCCCCCGCCGTCGGAGCCCTGCGCCACCGGCACCAGCCCGGCCGCGACGGCGGCCGCGGCACCGCCCGAGGAGCCGCCCGCCATCCGCGAGCGGTCCCACGGGGTCACCGCGGGCGGTGCACCCTCCGGCTCGGTGTAGCAGGGCGATCCGAACTCCGGGGTGCTGGTCTTGCCGAGGCTGACCAGGCCCGCGGCCTCGATCGCCAGCGTGACGGCGTCGGAGACGGTGGGCACGTGGTCGGCGAAGACCGGCGAGCCGAACGAGGTGCGCACGCCGGCGGTGAGGTTGAGGTCCTTGATCGCCGTCGGTACGCCGCGCAGCGGCGAGCGGCGCCGGGCATCCGCGTCGTCGCCGTCGTCCGGCCCCGCCGCCAGCGCCGCCGCCGCCACGCGGGCCCGGTCGGGAGTCAGCGTCACGAAGGCGCCGACGTCGTCCAGCCGCGCCGCCCGGTCGAGGTAGTGCTCGGCCAGCTCGACCGGGGACACCTCGCGCCGGCGTACGGCCTCGCCCTGCTCGAGCGCGGTCAGGTCGTGCAGGTCGCTCACGGACCGAACCTAGCCGTTCGGCCGGTGCTGGGTCAGGCGGCGGCCAGCTCCGGCTCGAAGTCGACCAGCCGGGTGAGGGCGCCGAGCAGCGTGGTGCGAACGGTGGCGTCGGTGAGCACGTCGACCCCCACGGCCGACTGCGAGACGGTCACCTCGGCGACCGGGGTGGCGCCGGCGATCCCGGCTGAGCGCAGGGTGTCGGCGTGCGCCCACGTGCCGCCGTACGGGGTGGGGGTCACGCCGACCACACCGAAGGGCTTGCCCACGAGCGCTCCCGCACCGTAGGGCCGCGAGAGCCAGTCCAGCGCGTTGTTGATCACCGCGGGCATGGTGCCGTTGTACTCGGGGGTGACCACGAGCACGCGGTCGGCCGCGGCGACGCGCTCGCGCAGCAGGATCACGGCCGGGGTCACGGAGTCCTGGTCGAGGTCCTCGTTGTAGAACGGGACGGAGTCCAGGCCGTCGACGAGATCGAGGACCACGCCCTCGGGCGCCTCGTCGCGGAGCAGCTCGGCGACGCGACGGTTGACGGAGTCGACGCGGAGGCTGCCGACGAGGACGGCGATGCGGGTGGTGCTGGACATGGGTGCTCCTCGGTGGAAGGACGACTGGTACAGGCCAAACGGACCGAGGTCCGTTTTGTATTCCCCAGATCGTCGCCATCGTTGGTCGACCTCGTCGAGATCCCTCCCCGTGCGGGGCGTTGCTCGTAGGGTGGACCGGACCATGGCCGAGACCAGCGCCGCGACCTCCGCCGAGCCGCTGCTCGGGCCGTCGTCGCACGGACGCGCCCTGCCGCTGGTGGGCAGCGCTCCGCCCGAACGCCGGGACGCCGCGCGCAACCGGCTGGCGCTGCTGGAGGCCGCCGAGGAGCTGGTCTCACAGCACGGCGTCGACGCGGTGACCATGGAGGCCGTCGCGGCGCGGGCCGGGGTCGGCAAGGGCACGGTCTTCCGTCGCTTCGGATCACGCGAGGGGCTGATGGGCGCGCTGCTCGACTTCAGTGAGACCGCGTGGCAGGGCCTGGTGATCGCCGGCCCCCCACCCCTGGGTCCCGGGGCTCCTGCCCAGGAGCGGCTGCTGGCGTTCGGCCGGTCGCGGCTGGAGCAGACCCTGCGGCACGCGGAGCTGATCCGGGCGGCGGGCGCCTGCAGCTCGCGCTCCTACGCGGCGTACTCGTTCACGATGATGCACGTGCGCTACCTGCTGGGGGAGCTCGGTGTCTCCGGTGACCTCCCGATGCTGGCGACCGCGCTGCTGGCCCCTCTGGAGGTGCCGATCCTCGACCAGCAGGTGCACCTCGACGGCTTCCCGCTCGAGCGCGTGCACGACGGCTGGGTCGACCTGGCCCGCCGCGTGGTCGGCCCCGACGCGTGGTCGGACCCGCTCAGTCCTGGTGGTGGCGGCGCAGACCGTAGGTGAGCCCGTCGACCAGCGCGCCCCACGAGGCCTCGATGACGTTGTGGCCCACCCCGACCGTGACCCACGACGACTCCCCGTCGCTGGTCTCGATCAGCACCCGGGTGATCGCGTCGGTGCCGTGGCCCTGGTCGAGGATGCGCACCTTGTAGTCGATCAGCTCGAACTTCGCGACCTCCGGGAACGCCTGCCCGATCGCGCTGCGCAGACCGGCGTCGAGCGCGTTGACCGGGCCGTTGCCCTCGCCGGTCACGACGTAGCGGACGCCGGCAGCGGTCAGCTTGACCGTCGCCTCGGAGACGGCCTCCTCCCCCGGGGTGGAGTGGGTCAGGGTCTCGGTGATGACCCGCCAGCTCTCGACCTCGAAGTACGACGGCCGCGTGCCCTCGAGCTCCTCGAGCAGCAGCAGCTCGAAGGAGGCGTCGGCCGCCTCGAAGGTGTAGCCGCCCGCCTCGAGCGCCTTGACCCGGTCGGTGACCCGGGTGACCAGAGCCTTGTCGTGGCCGAGCTCGAAGCCGAGCTCCTTGCCCTTGAGCTCGATCGAGGCCCGGCCGGCCATGTCGGAGACCAGCAGCCGCATGTCGTTGCCGACGCCGCTGGGGTCCATGTGCTGGTAGAGGTTGGGGTCGACCTTGATCGCGCTCGCGTGCAGGCCGGCCTTGTGCGCGAACGCCGAGGAGCCGACGTACGGCTGGCGCGAGGCGGGCGGCACGTTGGTGACCTCGGCGACCGCGTGCGCGATCCGGGTCGACTCGCGCAGCAGGCCTGCGGGCAGCACGGTCCGGTCCAGCTTGAGCTCGAGGTTGGCGACCACCGTGACCAGGTCGGCGTTGCCGGTGCGCTCGCCGTAGCCGTTGATGCAGCCCTGCACGTGGGTGGCGCCCGCGTCGACGGCGGCGAGCGAGTTGGCGACCGCGCAGCCGCTGTCGTTGTGGGCGTGGATGCCGACCCGGCCGCCGGTGCTCTCGATGACGTCGAGCACCACGTCGGAGACCCACGGCGGCAGCATCCCGCCGTTGGTGTCGCACAACGCGGCGACGTCGGCACCGGCCTCGAAGGCGGTGCGCAGCACCTCGAGGGCGTAGTCGCGGTTGGCGCGGTAGCCGTCGAAGAAGTGCTCGGCGTCGAGGAAGACCTGCTGGCCCTCGGCGCGCAGGTGGGCCACGGTGTCGCGCACCATCGCGAGGTTCTCCTCGAGGGTGGTGCGCAGGGCGAGCTCGACGTGCCGGTCGTGCGACTTCGCGACCAGCGTGACCACCCCGGCGCCGCTGTCACGCAGCGCCGCGACCAGCGGGTCGTCGGCCGCGGCGACGCCCGCGCGGCGGGTGGCGCCGAACGCCGCCAGCTTGGCGTGGCGCAGGTCGAGCTCGACGGCGGCGCGGCGGAAGAACTCGGTGTCCTTGGGGTTGGAGCCCGGCCAGCCGCCCTCGATGTAGCCGACGCCGAGACCGTCGAGGTGCCGGGCGATGGTCAGCTTGTCGGCGACGGTGAGGTTGAGGCCCTCCTGCTGCGCGCCGTCGCGCAGGGTGGTGTCGTAGACGTGGAAGTCGCCGTGCAGGTCCATGGTGGGGATCCGGGCTCCGTGTGGTCGTGGTGCTGGCTGGGTCAGTGGTGCGGGAGGTGCTGCGGGGTCTGGTCGCGGGCACAAAAAAACCTCTCGAGGACGAGAGGTCGGCGCATCGAGGGGCTCGATGCGCTAGCAAATGATGATGCGGTGCGGTGCCACTCGACCATCGTGCCACGGGCCGCCCGATCCGGCCACGGGTCTCGGGATCCGGTCAGCGGGGGAAGAGGTCGGCGAGGATGCCGCCCTGGGGCACCTCGAAGGAGGCGAACGGCCGCTCCGAGGCCGGGGTCCAGCTCACCCCACCGGAGACGACGCCCAGGCCGAGGAGGAGCGCGACGACGGACAGCACGGCGACGGCGGCCAGCCAGGAGCCGACTCCGTGCGCGAGCGGACGGACCACCCGGTTGAGGGGACCGCGCACGCGGCTGCCCCCGGGGCCCCACCACAGCGAGCCGGCGAGCACGAGCCCGCTGACGAAGAGCGTCGGGGCGAGCGCCACGGCCACCGCGTAGCAGAGCAGGGCAGCGGCCACGGCCAGGCCGGCGCTCCACAGCAGCAGCCCGAGGGTCGAGGGCAGCGACTGGACCAGCCGCCACGGCGAGGACACCACGAGCTGCACGCCGTCGTACCACTTGCGGCCGCGGAGGCGGCGCTTGTCGCCCACCGCGCCCGCGGCGAGCGAGCCGCTGCGCAGGAGCCAGACGACGACCACGAGCAGGCTCGCGGTGACCCACGGCGCCGCTGCCGAGGCGGCGCCGACGACCGTCGCGGCGAGCGAGACCAGCACCAGCCGGCGGACCTTCTCGACCAGCGGCACCGGTGTCGGCTCCGGCGCCGGACCCCACTGCTCGTCCCACTCCCGCTCCCACTGCTCCCCCGCGTCGGGAGCGGCCGGCGACGGGGGCTGCGACGGGCGCGGGGGCAGCGAGCGCGGGGGCGGGCGGCGGGAGCGGGGCGACCTCGGTCGGGATCACCAGGGTCGGCGGGTGGTTGACCGGGGCGGCCGGGGCGGCGCTGTCTCCGACTCGGGCCGTGTCGGCCGCGAGAGCGCCCTGCGCGGCCAGAGCCAGGGGGATGGTGAAGACGTCGTGGTGCGCCCCCGGCGGGGGTGCTACGACGGCTGCTCCGGCCGCGGCGCCGGTGGTGTGCGGCCGCAGCCACTCCAGGACCGACGCGAGCGTCGGACGCCGGTCGGGCTCCGGCGCGAGGGCGGCGTCGAGGACGTCGCGCAGCGGGTGGGGCACCCCGCTGAGGTCGTGCTCACCGCGGCGGACCCGGTCCATGATCGCCATCGACGGCCCGCGCCCGAAGGGCGGCGACCCGGTGGCGGCGTAGGCGACCGTGGCCGCCCACGAGTGCACGTCGGAGGCGGTGGTGGCGTCGTCGCCGAAGAGGATCTCGGGGGCGAGGTAGCCGGGGGTGCCGAGCAGCCACCCGGCGTGGGTGAGCTTGGGGTCGTCGGCGACGCGGGCGAGGCCGAAGTCGATCAGGATGGGGGTCCTGCCCTCCATCAGCACGTTGGAGGGCTTGATGTCGCGGTGCAGCACCCCCACCGCGTGCACCGAGGCGACGCCCTCGGCCAGGCAGGCCGCGAACCAGAGCAGGTCGCGCTCCTGGATCGGCCCGTGCTCGATCACGTGGTCGTGCAGCGGGAGGCCCGGCACGTAGCGGGTGGCGACGTACGGGACCGGCGCCCACGGGTCGGCGTCGACGATCTCGGCGACCCACTTGCTGCGGATCCGGCTGAGCGAGCCGACCTCGCGGGCCAGCCGGGCCCGGGCCTCGTCGTCGCCGACGATGTGCGGGCGCAGCATCTTCAGCGCGACCCGCCGCTCGCCGGGCTTGCGGGCGAGGTGGACCACGCCCATGCCACCCTCGCCGATCTTGGCCAGCACCTCGTAGTCGCCCACGGTGACCGTGGGCGAGGTGGGGCCGGGCTGGGTCGTCACGGTCCGAGATTACCCGCGGGCGGGGCGATCAGCGTCGTTCGCAGAGCGTGGTGCGGCAGGTGTCGCGGGGGGTCAGACGACGCGGTGCATCCAGCCGAAGGTGTCCTCGGCCCGGCCGTACTGGATGTCGACCAGCGCCTGGCGCAGCCGCATCGTCAGGTCGGTCGACGCCGGAGCGGGGGCCTCGCCGCCCTCCCACTTCAGCGCACCCACCGGGGTCACGACGGCCGCGGTCCCGCAGGCGAAGATCTCCACGATCCGGCCGCTGGTCACGCCGTCGCGCCACTCCTCGATCGAGAGCCGGCGCTCCTCCACCTGGTGGCCGAGCTTGCCGGCGAGCTCGATGATCGAGGCGCGGGTGATGCCCTCGAGGATGGTGCCGGTCTCCGGGGTGACGATCCGGCCGTCGTCGAAGACGTAGTACAGGTTCATCCCGCCGAGCTCCTCGACGTAGCGGCCTTCCTGCCCGTCGAGGAAGACCACCTGGTCGCAGCCGTGGGCGGTGGCCTCCTGCTGGGCGACCAACGAGCTGGCGTAGTTGCCGCCGGTCTTGGCCGCACCCATGCCGCCCCGGCCCGCGCGGGTGTACTCCTCGGTGAGCCACAGCGTCACCGGCTTCACGCCGCCCTTGAAGTAGGCGCCGGCGGGGCTGGCGATGACCATGAACGTGACGTGCTGGGCCGGGCGCACCCCGAGGAAGACCTCGGTGGCGATCATGAACGGACGGATGTAGAGGCTCTTCTCGCCGCCGTTGTCGGGCACCCAGCGCCGGTCGACCTCGACCAGCGCGTCGACGGCCTGCACGAAGTCGTCGACCGGCAGCTCGGGGAAGGCCAGGCGGTGGCTGGAGCGCACCATCCGGGCGGCGTTCTCACCGGGGCGGAACGTCCACACCGACTCGTCGTCGTGCCGGTAGGCCTTCATCCCCTCGAAGGTCTCCTGCGCGTAGTGCAGCACCGCCGTGGCGGGGTCCATCGTCAGCGGCGCGTACGGCGTGACCCGCGCGTCGTACCAGCCCCGGTCGGGAGTCCACTCGACCGTGAACATGTGGTCGGTGAAGTAGGTGCCGAAGCCGGGGTTCGCGAGGATCTCCGCGAGCCGCTCGTCGCTGACCGGGGACTCCGAGCGCGTGGTGCTGATCTCCATGGCAGACAAAGTAGTCGAACTTCCTAGTAGGTCGGGAGGGCAGGCTCCCGCAGCCGGGCGTGCGCCCGACCGGGGGTCGGTCCGGCGAGCCCCACGCTTCTGGGCCTCCGCTGTCGCTTCTGGGGTGCTGGGGTGGCCCAGAAGCGCCGAGTTACCAGCGGATGCTGGTGTTTCGCACCTTCAGGCCAGGCGCGCGGCGATCGCGTCGCCGACCTGAGCGGTACGCCGGGTGGTGCCGGGGGCGCGCTCGGCGAGGTCGGCGAGCACCGCGGCCTCGACCGCGGCGGAGGCGTCGGGGTGCCCGAGGTGGTCGAGCAGCAGCGACACCGAGAGGATCGCGGCAGTGGGGTCGGCCTTCTGCTGGCCGGCGATGTCGGGCGCGGAGCCGTGCACCGGCTCGAACATCGACGGCGCGGTCCGGTCGGGGTTGATGTTGCCGGAGGCCGCGAGACCGATGCCGCCGGTGATGGCGGCGGCGAGGTCGGTGATGATGTCGCCGAAGAGGTTGTCGGTGACGATCACGTCGAAGCGGGCGGGGTCGGTGGTCATGAAGATCATCGCGGCGTCGATGTGCATGTAGTCGACGGTGACGTCCGGGAACTCCGCGGCGACCTGCTGGGTGAGCCGCCACCACACGGCACCGGCGTGCACGAGCACGTTGGTCTTGTGGACCAGGGTCAGCGTGCGGCGGGGACGCCGCTGGGCGCGGGCGAACGCGTCGCGCACGACGCGCTCCACGCCGTACGCCGTGTTGACCGACACCTCGGTGGCCACCTCGGCCGGGGTGCCGACGCGCAGCGCGCCGCCGTTGCCGGTGTAGGGACCCTCGGTGCCCTCGCGCACGACCACGAAGTCGACCTCGCCCGGGTCGGCCAACGGCGAGGTGACGCCGGGGAAGATCCGGGAGGGACGCAGGTTGACGTAGTGGTCGAGCTCGAACCGGAGCCGGAGCAGCAGCCCCCGCTCGAGGATGCCCGGGGGCAGGTTCGGGTCGTTGGGCTTGCCGCCGACGGCGCCGAGCAGGATGGCGTCGTGGTCGCGGATCTCGGCGAGCACCGAGTCGGGCAGCACCTCACCGGTGGCGAGGTAGCGCTCGGCCCCGAGGTCGTAGCGCGTGGGCTCGAACTTCACCTCGGCCGGGGCCGCGACCTCGAGCACCTTCAGGGCCTCGGCCGTGACCTCCTGCCCGATGCCGTCGCCGGGGATGACTGCCAGGTTCAAGGAGCTCATGGAGCGCGAGGCTAGTTGTCGTCGGGGCGCTCGCCGCCATTGTCTCGCAGGTCAAGCGCGGTCTGCAGCGCAGCGGTGCGGTCCTCGTAGCGCGAGGTCTCGGTGCGGTGCTTCGCCGGGCCCCACTCGGGATACATGTCGTACATGGCTGGTTCCTTCTCGGTGTGTGAGTGATCGCTGCTGGGACCAGCAGCGAGGTGTCGTGCAAGCTGTCCGAAGACCCCCGCCGTAGCGGGTGCAACACCTCGTGGATCACACGGAGGAGAAGGAGCGGCAGGATGCGGGTCGCGCGTGGCTGACACTGGCGACCCACCACAGGGGGCGTCTTCGGGCTTGAGTTGTGTCAAGAAGCCCGTGAACGCCGAACCACCGCGGCGAGGTGGCCTCTTGTCAGGCCTCGCCGCGGCGTCCGATAAGTACGTACACGCTCCGCATGGTCCGACGATCGTAGGACGTCCTCCCATCCGCTGGCCACGCAATTGACGAATCCGTTCACATGTCGAGACAGCAATCCCGCGATGAGAGACTCACGCCATGTCCGCGCCCCCCGAACTGCCCGACGTGGTCCACCGCGCCTTCGCCGTCTCCCGCAAGGCGGGCTACGTCTCGTTCTGCCGCAACGAGACCGGCCGGCTGCTGGCCATGCTGGCGGCGACCCGCGGGGGGACGATGGCCGAGTTCGGCACCGGCTGCGGGGTCGGCACGGCCTGGCTCCGGTCCGGCGTACGCGGCGACGACACCCGGATCCTCACCGCCGAGCTCGACCCCAAGCTGGCCCGTGCCGCCACCCAGATCTTCGTCGACGACCCGCAGGTCGAGGTGCTCGCGGCCAACTGGTCGACGTTGCTCGACCGCGGCCCCTACTCCCTGCTGTTCCTCGACTCCGGACAACCGGCCCAGGTGGGGGTGGACGCGGTCGCCGACCTCGTCGAGGCCGGCGGCATCGTCGTGCTCGACGACTTCACCCCGTGCGAGGTGTGGCCGCCGATCAGCTACGGCCGGGTCGACACCCTGCGCGAGCAGTGGCTCTCCGACGAGCGCTTCACGACCGTCGAGGTGATGGTGGCCTCCGACGCGTCCACGCTGATCGCCACGAAGCGGTAGGTCACGCGCAGGCGACGCAGGTGCGCGCGGCCGGCCGCGCCTCCAGCCGGGCCGCCGCGATCGGCTGCCCGCACCGCTCGCACACGCCGTACGTCCCGGCGGCCAGCCGGTCCTGCGCCGCGTCGATCTCGGCCAGGTGGGCCCGGACCTGACGGACCAGCGCCCCCACCTGCGAGCGCTCGAAGGCGATCGTGGCGCCCTCGGGGTCGTGCTCGTCGTCGGCGTTGGTGTCCTTCGACGCCGCCACGACCTCGTCGAAGGACGCGGTGAGCCCGGCGAGCCGGCGCAGGGTCTGCACGCGCTCCTGGCGCAGCAGCTCCTCGGCCCCGGTCACGGCTGGCCGCCGCGCCGGCTGACCCGGGGCTCCCACAGCAGTGCAATTGTTGGCGTGTGGCCCCGTTTGCGGGGCTGCCAGGGGCCACACGCCAACAATTGAACGACTAGTGCCCCCGAGGACAGGCGCGGCACGAGGAGGCTCAAGATTCGCCGGGCGCGGCCTTGCGGACCACGATCCGGGTCCAGGCACCGAGGTAGACGCGTTCGTCGGAGGCGATCTCCCGGCGCTGGCCCTGCGGCACGGCACGGGTGGGCAGCGGGCCGACGGCCTCGCCGACGTAGGTGCCGTTGGAGGAGCCGAGGTCCTCGACCCACCAGCGGGTGCCGTCGGTGGTCAGCTGCGCGTGGCGGCGGCTGATGCCGTTGTCGGAGGACAGGTCGATGTCGGGGGTGATGCCCCGGCTGCGCGAGGCCCGGCCGACCAGGACGGACTGGTGCTGCAGTGGTACGACGATCGGCAGGCCGGGCGAGGGCAGCGCGTCGGTGCTCTTCTGGTCGGCGTACCAGTCGGGGTCGATCCAGATCTCGGCGACCCAGCCGGTGCCGATGCTCGGCGAAGGGTTGGGGTCGGCCGGTGGGGTGACCCCGCCCCGGTCGCCCACCGTGCCGCCCACCGTGTCGACCGCCGTCCCGACCGCCGTGTCGCCGACCGCCGAGCCGGACTGGACGACGCTCGCCCCCGACTCCCCCGCCGCGGGACGCAGGCGCCGCCCCAGACGCGGACGCAGGCGCGTCCGTGGGCCCGGGCGTCCTCGGCAGGCTGCCGGTGGTGAAGTCGTAGCCGCAGGCCTCGCAGAACAGCGCGTCGGGCGGGTTGGCCGTCGAGCAGTTCGGGCAGCCGCCCGCGCTCGCGTCGCCGGCTCCACCACCGCCGCCCCCCGTGGGGTCGGCAGGAGCAGCAGGCGCGGCAGGCGCGCGCCTGCGCCGGCACGACCGGCAGCACCGCGGTCTCCCCCGGCGCCGCTGCCTCGACGGGCAGCCCGCACACGTCGCAGTAGTCGGTGGCCTGGGTCTGGTGGCCGGCCGGACAGGCGGTCACTTCTTGATCCGGGTGGTCTTGGTGGAGGCGGTGTCGAGCGCCATCTCGTCGGCCTTGTCGACCGCGCGCTTGAGCCGCACCGTGCCCTCGGCCTCGTTGTCGATGTCGACGACCTTGCGCAGCTTGGAGGTCGCCTCGCCGTTGCCGGTCTCGGCGGCGAGCTGCACCGCGCGGCCCAGCTTGGTGGTGGCGGTGCGCTCGTCGCCGGAGGCCTTCGCGGCCAGGCCCTCCTGGATCATCGAGGCCAGCTCGGTCTGCCCGGTGTAGTGGGCGACCTGCGGGTCGATCCGCGTCGTCTGCCCTGAGTCGTTGGACCAGGTCGCCTTCACCAGACCCTGGCAGACCACGTCGGCGCCGAGCGCGAGCTGCACCCGTGCGGCGAGCTGCTCCTGGCCGATCGCCTTGGCGGCCACCCGCACCGCGACGTGGTAGTCGCGCGCCTCGTCGGCCCAGGCCCCGGTGGGATAGGCGCCGGTCAGGGCGTTGACCTCGGTACGTCGGGCCGTGAGGTCCTCGACCGTCGGCGCCACCTGCCGCACGAACAGCACCTGCGCCCCCTGGGGCGACCAGACCCGCAGCTGCGCGTCGGCCACCCCACGCGACATGGAGGTCTGCATGATCTCGCGGAACTGGGCCTGCAGCTGCTCGGGCCCGGGGATGATGTCGACGCTGCCGAGCAGCGCCTGCGCTATCCGACGTACCTCCTCCACGACCCAGTCGGTGCCGATGCCGCGGCAGTCGCACTGGAAGACCCCCGTCGCCCGCTGGATGGCGGCGGCGAGCTTGCCGCCGTCCTCGCGGTTCTCGCCGTCGGTGAGCAGGATGGCGTGGCGCTGGGTCACCTCCGGCACCGAGCCGAACAGGGTGACGGCCAGGTCCAGCCAGGTGCTCATCGCGGTGCCGCCGGTCGAGACGAACTGGTCGACCGCGCGCATCGCCTCGACCCGCGTCTCCGCGTCCATCCGCACCAGGCCCGGGCCCGAGGTCACCCGCGGGAAGGCCAGCGCGGCGCGGTCGGAGCCTGCGACCAGCGCGAACATCGTCCCGTCGAGCACCTCGCCCAACGCGGCCTTCGCGGCGTCGCGGGCCGCGGCCATGTTGACCGGCCCCATGGAGCCCGACGTGTCGACGATGATGATCTCGCCGACCGACCCCGAGCCCGCCTCGCCGGCCGCGCCCGCTCCGGTGCAGGTGATCGTGACGATCGCGTTGACGTCGGTGCCGCCGTCGGGCAGGTACTCGTTCTGGTAGACGGCGGCGGTGAACTCAGCCATCGGAGCCTCCCTGGGTCTCGCGGTGCGTGTCGGCGGCCTGTGGTGCGGGTCTGTCTGCGGGTCCGTCGGGAGCATTCTGCCCCGACGAGATCCGGGCGAGCGCGGTCGTGATGTTGTCCTGCCCGCCGCGGCCGTTGGCGAAGTCGGTGAGCGCCAGCGCCACGACCGCCGGGTCCAGGGACCCCACGGCCCGGACCTGCTCGGCCAGGGCGTCGGGCTCGGAGGCGTAGTTCCACAGCCCGTCGGAGCAGACCAGCACCCAGCCGGGGCCGTCCAGGTCGAGCCGGCCCACCCGGGGCGCCAGGTCGGGAGCGTCGGGACCCAGCCACCGGGTGATCGCGTGGGCCATCGGCCCGGTCTCGGCCTCCAGCCGGGGTACGCCGGCCTCGATCTGCTGCTGGGCGGCCGAGTCGTCGACCGAGAGCTGCCGGCCCGGCCCGGCGTCGGGCAGCCAGTAGGCCCGCGAGTCGCCGATGTTGGCGAACCACACGGTCCCGTGGGCGTCACCGCTCGCCTCAGCACCCTCGACGATCGCAGCGACGAACGTCGCCGAGGGCGGCATCGTCGAGCCCGCGGGGGTGGTGGCGACCACCGCGTCGTTGGCGGCGGCGACGGCGTCGGTGAAGGCTCGCGTCACCACCGATGCCCGGCTCTCGACGGTGCCGAGCCCACGCGGCAGCGGGGCGCGCAGCGCCTCGCGGGCGGCGCGGGCCCCGGCGAGGGAGGCCAGGTGGGAGTCGTCGGTGCGGGAGACCCCGTCGAGCACGACCAGCACGGCGTGCTGACCGTCCGCCTCGGAGGCCAGCAGGGCCATGGCGTCCTCGTTGCGGGTGTGCCGGATGCCGCGGTCGCAGACCCCCGCGACCCACCGTGCCGGTTGCTCGCGGTAGTGGTCGCGCTCGCTCGCGGCCTTGGTGCCGCACTGCTCGCAGTAGCCGTCGGGTCCGACGTCGCCGCCGCACGACAGGCACGGCCGCCGACCCTGGTGCCCCTCGGCTCCGCCCCCGACGGGCGCCGGTGCGTTGCGCCGCGTCGGCGCACTGATCGGCCCGGTGCCGAGGTCGTCGCCCGGGGAGGCCTCCTCCGCCGCCAGGGCGGCCGCCCCGACCACGGCCTCGGCGGCGACCACGCTGCCGGGTGCGGCTGCGACGTCGTCGATCGGTCGCCCGCAGCTCTCGCAGAAGCGAGCCCCGGCGTCGACCGGCTGGGCGCAGTGGGGGCAGGCGGTGGCGGGAGGGTCGGTCATGTCAGCGTCCAGCTCCGCACGGCGTTGGCCTGGTTGACGAGGTCGATGCGTTCCTCGAGCGTGGGGGTGTCGCGGGCGAGGGTACGCAGCGTCGTCTCCAGCCCGGCGCGCAGCCCGGGCTCGGTGGCCGTGTGGGAGCCGACCGTGGCGGGGGCCTGCGCCGAGGTCGCTCCCCCGGCCAGGACGACCTCGAGGGCGTCGCGCAGGATCCGCACGGTGTAGCGGCGCTGGGTGACCGGGTCCATCGCGACCGACTCGACGGTGCGCATCGCCTCGTCGAGCAGACCGAGGTCGTGCCGCCGGGCGGCGAGCAGGACGTCGGCCCGCACCTGCCGGCTCTCGACGTAGCCGCGGCTGCTCGAGGGGACCTGGTCGAGCGCCGCCACGGCCGCGCTGGTGTCGCCGCGCGCGGCCCGCACCCGGGCCATGCCGAAGGAGGCCGGCGCGACGTAGGCCGCATCGGTCTGCGCGCAGGTGTCGTAGAGACCCTCGGCGACGTCGGGCGCACCGCCGCGCTCGCAGGCGACCGCGAGGGCCAGCTTGGGGGCCAGCTCGCCCGGCACCTGCTGGCACACCGCGTTGAACGACCCCTGCGCGGTGGCCCAGTCCTCGGTGAGCATGGCGGCCAGGCCGTCCATCCAGAGCGCCCGCCACTCCCACGGGTCGTCGGTGAGCAGCTCGGCGGCGTACGCCCGCGCTCGCGCGTGGTCGCCGAGGCCGAGCGCCGTGCGGGCCCGGGCCAGCAGCACCTCGGCCGAGGCCTCCGGCGCCGTCTCCAGCTCGGCGAGCCGCTGCACCGGGTCGTCGTCGCCGATCCCGCTGAGCCAGGCGTGCTGGGGGTCGGTGGTGTCCTCGCGCAGTCGCGGCAGCTGGCGCCAGGTGAGTGCCGAGGCCGAGGTCGTGGGCGGCTCGAAGAGCACCGAGGCGGTCGAGGTGACCGCGACCGTGGGCGTCTGCTTGGCGACGTACTCGCGCAGGACGCCGAGCAGCTGGGTGCGCAGCTCGTCGGCCGAGGCGAACCGGTCGGCGGGATCGGGCGCACAGCACTTGGCCACCAGCCAGTAGAAGGAGTCGTTGCCGGCGAAGAGCGGCGTCGTGGTCACCGGCGGGAGCGAGTGGAGGTAGGTGCCCTGGTAGCCCCGGAACTCCAGGCAGAGCACCACCAGCGTGCGGCCGATCGTGTAGATGTCGGAGGCCACGCTCGGTCCGACCTGCGCGACCTCCGGCGCCTGGTAGCCGACCGTGCCGTAGATCGCTGAGTCCTGGTCGTCGATGCGACGTACGCCGCCGAGGTCGATCAGCTTCACCGCGTCGCCGACCTGGAGCAGGTTGTCGGGCTTGAAGTCGCAGTAGACCAGCCCGAGGTCGTGGAGGTACTGGAACGCCGGCAGCACCTCGAGCACGTAGGCCAGCGCCTGGTCCACCGGCAGCGGGTCGTAGACGCCGTTGTTGTCGCGCATGCGTTGCTTGAGGATCTGCTTCAGCGAGGTCCCGCCGACGTACTCCATGACGATGTAGCCGGCACCCTCGTGGGTCACGAAGTTGTAGATCTCGACGATCAGCGGGTGCTCGACCTGGGCGAGGAACTGCTGCTCGGCGATCGCCGCCGCCAGCGCGTCGGGGTCACCGGCGTTGAGCAGACCCTTCATCACCACCCAGCGGTCGGAGACGTTGCGGTCGCGCGCGAGGTAGATCCAGCCCAGCCCACCGTGGGCCAGCGCTCCGGCCACCTCGTACTGACCGGCCACGAGGTCACCGGCCCCGAGCTTGGGCGTGAACGAGAACTCCTGGCCGCACTGGGGGCAGAACCCCTCCTCGCGACCGGGCTGCCCGTCGCGGCCGCGGCCGATCGCGGTGCCGCACTTGGAGCAGGTGCGCTTGCTCTCGGGGACGACCGGGTGGGGGTTGATGGCCTGCGCCGCGTCGACCGGCGGCGCCGGCGGCACCCGGGTGAGCCCGGCGCCCAGGCGCGCCGCCCGCATCCGCTGCGAGCTCGTGCGCGTGCGTCCGGTGGCCGCGGTGCCGTGGGTGGCCCGCGCCGACCCGAACGCCGTGGACTGCACCTTGCTCGCCGACGTCGCGACCGAGACCTCGGCCGCCAGCGGCCCCGCCTCGCCGGAGCCCGGGCCCGGGGCCGGGCCCGGGGCCGCGTCCGCCGGCGACCCGCACACGTCGCAGTAGCCGTCGAGGACCGAGCCGCCGCACCCCGGCTGCCCACAGGCCGCCCCGTCGACGGCCGGGGCCACCCCGGTGCTCGATGCTGCTCCGGTCGCCGCGCCTCCGCCGGTGGTCGAGCCTGCCGAGACCCCTGGCGTCGCCGCCATCCCGCACACGTCGCAGTAGCCGTCGCTGATCGTGCCGCGGCAGCCGGGCTGCGCGCACCGTGCCTCACTCATGCGTGGCCTCGCTCATGCGTGCTCCTCGGTGGGGACGGGACGGTCGCGCGGCCGGCGGCGTCGCCGGCCTGGACCAGCCAGCTCTGGTAGGTCGCCACGAGCTGGCGGCAGACCGCCATCGGGGCGGGGCGTCGCTCCAGCACCTCGCGGGCCTGGCGCTCGCTCGCGGCGAGGTCGGTCCGGTCGGCGAGGCCGAGCGCTCGCGCCTTGGCGACATAGGCGTCGAGCAGCCCGACGAGCTCGGCATGGTCGTCGAGCGCGTCGGCGTAGGCGTGCTGCGCCAGGGTGAGCGCCTCGGACACGCGCTCGAGGCGCTGGTGGTAGGCCTTCAACCCGTCGGGGGTGTTGGGCACCGGACCGAGGGCGGCGACGTCGGGGACGGCGTAGCGCGGACTGGGCTCGACCGTGCGGACGCAGGTCGCGGCCAGCTGGGCTCAGCGCCTCGGCCCGGGAGCCGAGGTCGGCCCGCAGCTCGCGGACGCTGGCGAGCTGGTCGCGGGCGTCTCGTCGCTGCGCGTTGCCGACGATCAGGTCGCGCTCGCAGGTGGTGGCCTCGGCCTCCAGCGGGCCGAGCAGCCCGGCGACGTCGCCACCGCGCTCGGCCTTGGCGGTGGTGGTGGCGAGCCGCTCGGCCAACGCGGCCACCCGCGCGGCGGCCACCGGCCGGGCGTGGGCCGGCTCCAGCGCCACCTGGTCGCGCAGCCGCTCCAGCTGGGCGCGCAGCGCCCGGATCCGCGCGGTCGCGGCGTCGGCGCCGGGCACGAGCGACAGCGTCGTGCGCAGCTGGGCCGCGAGGGCGTCGGAGAGCCGGCAGGCCTCGGGCACCGAGACCGCCATCCCGCCCGGGATCTCGCTGGCCCCGTCGAGCCGGCCCCAGATCAGCGCCGAGATGCGCTCCCGCTCGGTGACCAGCACCCGGCCGCCGTCCCAGGTGGCGACGATCAGCCGGTAGCGGTCCTGGACCGCCTTCCACAGCGCCAGCGCCAGCATCATGTCGCCCGCGACCTGCCCGCCCCGGTCGGCGGCCAGCGCGGCGGCGTCGAGCTCGTCGAGCTCGGTGCGCCGGGCCCGCAGCCAGTCGTCGAGCTCACCGAGGTAGACCTGGATGAGGGACGGCTCGATCGCCGTGCCCATCCGGCCCGGAGCCTGAGGTGCCCTGCTCATCGGCCGTACGTCGGCTGGGGCTGGGTCTGCTGCTCGAGCGTCGGGCGCAGCCACCGGTCATAGCTGCGCTGCCACGAGCCGTCGCTGCGCATCTGCTCCAGCACGGCGTTGACCAACCGCACCAGGTCGACGTCGTCGGCGTTCATCGCGACGCCGTAGGGCTCCTCGGTGAACGCCGCCTGGTCGGCCGGCACCACGGCGTAGGGGTCCTGGGCCGCGAGCCCCGCGAGGACCGTGTCGTCGCCGGTGATCGCGTCGACCTCGCTGCGCTGCAGCCGGACCAGGCAGCCGGTGTGGGTGTCGGCGGGCACGATCTCGGCCTCGGGCGACGCAGCGGCGATGTTGGCCAGGCTGGTGGTGTCGTTGGGCGCGCAGACCCGCAGCCCGGCGAGGTCGGCGGGCCCGCGGACCTGGTCGGCCAGGTCGGCCCGCACCAGGATCTTCTGGCCCGACTCGTAGTAGACGGCCGAGAACGCCACCTGCTCCCAGCGGTCGCAGTTGATCGTCATGTTGCGCACCACGACGTCGACGGCGCCGCTCTCGAGCACGGGGATCCGGTCGGCCGCGGTGATCACCCGCAGCTGGACGCGACTCTCGCCGCTCGCCCCGAAGATCGCGAGCGCGATCTGCTTGACCACGTCGATGTCGAAGCCCTCGATCTTGCCGTTGAGCGGGTTGCGCGAGGCCAGCAGGTTGGTGTCCGCGGAGACCCCGGCGATCAGCCGCCCACGCTTGCGGATCCGGGCCACCGTGGACCCGTCGGCCAACGACGCCACGTCGCCCCCGGGCGCGTAGGAGCGCGTGGGGTCGACGCAGGTCTGCGGCTCGGCGGGGTCGGGCACCGAGACCGGCGCGACCTCGGGCTGCGGCACCGGGGTGGCGTCGTAGCCGCAGCCCGCGAGCAGGGCAGCGACCAGGAGCAGGGAGCCGAGCAGCCCCCTCGGGTGCCTCATGCGTACTCCCGTCGCCGTTGGTTGATGCCCCACGAGGTGGCGGCGGCGGCCGCGAGCCCGCCCAGGAGCGTGAGCACGACCAGCACCGGCGCCCACCCGTTGGAGCGCAGCGCCTCGGTGGTGTCGGCAGCGGCCTGGTCGACGGCGACCTGGAGCTGCTGGTCGAGCTGGTCGAAGACGAACGTGCCGCCGTCGGGCTCCAGCGAGGTGGCGACCAGGACGGCCTGCTCCCACTGGCCGCCGTCGTCGAGCTCGACCACCTCGGCGTGCTTGTCGCGGTAGGCCACCCACGTCGCGGACCAGGGGGTGTCGAGGTTGCCCGGGTCGACCTCGGACGCCGCGGCCTCCCACCGCTCCTCGTAGACCGCGCCCGAGCCCCGCTTGATCAGCCGCAGGCTCTCGTTGGCCTTGGCGTCGTTGGCGGCCGAGCGGGACGTGGCGGTGAGGACCGCGGTCGCGAAGTCGCCGGCGAGCAGCTCGTCGTTGTCGGAGGCCGTGCGGGCGGCGTAGGCGACGGAGACGAGCGCGAGCACCGTGACGACCAGCACGGCCAGGGCGATGCCCTGGTTGACGCGGCGGCGGAAGCGTCGCGCGATCTCGCTGTGGATCCACCACAGCACCACGATGGCGGCCATCCCGAGCACGAGCAGCCACCACGGGTGGTTGGCGCCCAGCTCGTCCTGCGCGCGCTCGGTGTTGGCCGCCACGAGCGACGCGAGGACCGGGCCGGCGTCGGCCGTCAGGGTGGCGCTGCCGTCGAGGAGGTACTCGCTGCCGATCGGCTTGAGCTGGCGGTTGTTGTCGCGGGCCTGGGTGACCGCGTTGGTGTAGTCGGAGACGTAGCGGTTGACCGCGGCCAGTGCGTCGCGGTCGGCCGGCTGGGCCTCGGCCGCCTCGGCCACCTGCGTCAGCACCTGGTCGATCGACGCGTCGTACTGGTCGCGCTGCGCGGTGGGCTCCAGACCTCCGGTGAGGAAGCCGTTGGTGGCCAGCGCGTTGGCCCGCAGCAGGGACGCCTGGATGCCCTGGATCCGCACCAGCTGCTCGGTGTTGCCCGCCGCCCGCTCCCCCGCCTGGTAGGCGAGCAGCTGCAGCAGCGCGGCCAGCACCCCGAAGACCAGGCACGTCGCGACCGCGATCACCTGCCACCGGTTGAGCAGCGCCGGGACGTTCTCGGGCGCGGCTCGACCTGGGGTCGCCGCCACCGCGGGTACGCCGGCGGCCGGGGCGGGCGCGACCGGCGCGGCCGGGGCCGGGGCCGGGGCTGCGGACGCCTGGGTCATGGGATCTCCTCGGGAACGGCTGGTGCGCCAGCATCGTCTCCCCCGCCGGGGGCAGGGGCAACCGGCGGGGCGACCGGCGGGGCGACCGGCGGGGCGACCGGCGGGGCGACCAGGGCCACCGGGTCGAGGTCGTCGGGCTCGAGGGTGCGCAGCTGCTCCAGGCTCGGCTGCTCCACCTCGCGCAAGCGCCACGCGTGCCGGCCGATCGCGGCCTCGAGCACGTTGCGCACCCACCGGGCGTTGCCGAACCGCGGCCCGCGCTCGGCCAGCAGCAGCAGCGCCCGGAGCCGGTCGACCACGTCGGGGCCGGCGTCGTACTCGGCGGACTCGAGCATCACCGCGAAGATCGCCGCGAGCTCGTCGTCGGTGTAGTCGGCGAAGTCGATCGTGGTGCGGAAGCGGCTGGCCAGGCCGGGGTTCTGGGCGACGAAGACCTCCATCGGCAGCGGGTAGCCGGCGACGATCACGACGAGGTCGTCGCGACGGTCCTCCATCTCCTTGACCAGCGTGTCGACGGCCTCCTGGCCGTACTGGTCGCCGGCCAGGGAGTAGGCCTCGTCGATGAACAGCACCCCACCCGCGGCGGAGGCCACCACCTCGGCGGTCTTCATCGCCGTCTGACCGAGGTAGCCGGCGACCAGCTCGGAGCGGTCGACCTCGACGAGCTGACCCTGCGAGAGCAGCCCGAGCGCGCGGTAGATGCCGGCCACCAGCCGGGCCACGGTCGTCTTGCCGGTGCCGGGGTTGCCGTTGAAGATCATGTGGCGGGTGATCGTCGCCGCCGCCAGGCCCGCCTCCGCGCGCAGGCCCTCGACCCTCAGCAGCGCCGCCTGGCGGTGGATCTCGGCCTTGACCTCGCTGAGCCCGATCAGGGCGTCGAGCTCGGCGAGGAGCTCCTCCACGGTCTTGGGGTCGGGCTCCGGCTCGGCTTCGGGGTCCGGCTCCGGTGGGGTGGTTTCGTGGCTCGTCGCTGGCGCTCCTCGCACCTCAACCACCGGGGGCTCGCCCTGCGCTCCTCGCACCTCGACCACCGGGGGCTCGCCCTGCGCTCCTCGCACCTCGACCACCGGGGGCTCGCCCTGCGCTCCTCGTACCTCGACCACCGGGGGCTCGCCCTGCGCTCCTCGCACCTCGACCAGCGGGTCGTTCGGTGGTTGAGGTGCGAGCTTGCGAGCCACGAAACCACCTGGACCAGTCTCGTCCGCGGGGCCGACGTCGGTGAGGGTGCGCTGCACCCGGTCGAGCTGGTCGAGCACCCGGGCGAGGAGGTGGTCGCCGACCCCGGGGACGGGCTCCCGGGCGACCGAGCCGAGCACGGGAGGTGCCGCGGCCTCGCCCAGCTGGGCTGCGGCCGCGGTGGTGGCGTTGCCGACCACGCGCGGGCTGGGCTCGCCGAGGGTGCAGGCGGCGAGCGCGACGTCGCCCAGCGCCGCGGCGTACGCCGGAGCGTGGGCGGAGCGGGCCAGCGCGAGCGCGGCCATCGTGGGGGTGGGCGCGGAGCGGTAGCGCCGCCCGCGCGAGGCGGCGTCCATGAACGCCTCGGCCCCGCCTCCGCCGGGGACGCCGGTCTGCTCGGTCCAGTCGACGAACGCACCGCGGGCGGGCTCGGCCACGGTGGCGGCCAGGCACTCGCCCTCACGGCGGGCGGAGTCGGGGTCGGCGCCGGCGGCCCGCGCGGCCGCGGCGAGCGCGTCGAGGGCCGCGGCCAGGGAGCGGTCGCTCATGCCGGAGGACCCAACGTGAGGTCGGGTCCGCCGGGCGTGCCGAACTTCGCCTGGAGGAAGAGGCCGTGGGCCAGCAGGGCCTGGGCGTCGGCCCGGGTGGCGGCGTCGAGGATGTCGTCCATGGTCGAGGCCAGCAGCTCGAGCTGGTCGACCAGCACCATCAGCGAGGTCTTGTAGCCGTCGATGGGGCGGGTGTCGGCCCAGTCGCGCGGCAGCCGGAGGTAGCCGTCGACCGCCTCCGGGAGGTAGGACGTGGCAGTGGCGACCACGGAGTAGGCCTCGGCGCTGCCGAGCCCGAGGTTGCGCAGCCGCGGCAGGGTGTGGTTGATCGTCCGGGCGATCCGGACCACCCGGGAGGTCACCACCGGAGGGGCGTTGCCGTCGCGCAGCTGGGCGTGGACGCGGTTGAGCGAGGCCAGGATCTCCTGCTCGGTCGGTGGCGCCGGGACCGAGAAGACCTCCTCGGTCTCACGTCTGCCCCGCAGCCACGATCTCAGTCCCACGCGCCCGTCCCGTCGACCCCGGCCTCAGCTCGTGGGCAGCTGGGAGAGGTCGAGGGAGCCCGCGGCGTTGCGCTGGTCGTGCTGCTGGACCCGCTCGAGGTAGGACCGCGACTTCTCGACCTCGGTCTCCAGCACCCCGATCGTCGCCGACATCGAGTCGAGCGCCTTGAGCTTGAACTCGTCGATGGAGTCCATCGTCGCGTAGATGTTGGCGAACGCCGCCTGGAGCTGCTCGATGCCGATGCTGGAGGAGGCCGCCTGCTCCTGGATCGCCGCGGAGTTGTCGCGCAGCATCTCCGAGGTGCGCTGGATCATGCCCGAGGTGGTGGTGTTGAGCGCGCTGATCTGGTCGAGCACGAGCTTCTGGTTGCCCAGCGCCTGCGCGACGATGACCGCCGTACGCAGCGCGGAGACGGTGGTGGTCGACGCCCGGTCGACGCCCTTGATCAGCTCGATGTTGTTCTTGATGATGATGTCGATCGCGAGGTAGCTCTGGATCGAGACCGCGAGCTGGGTGAGCAGGTCCTGGTGCTTCTGGCGGACGTAGAAGAGCACGTCCTGCGAGAGGGTGCGGGCCGCCTCGGGGTCGGAGAGCTCGAGCTCGGCGATGTGGGCGGCAAGCCGGGCGTCGAGCCGCTCGGCGACGTAGACGTACTGGTTGAGCCGCCCCATCACGGCCCAGAGGTTGGTCTTCTCGAGGTTGAGGGAGACGTTGTCCTTGGTCAGCTCGTCCTGGCCGTTGCGCAGGCTGTGCAGGATGCCGTTGAGCTGGCTCTGCGCGGACTGGTACTTGCGGAAGTAGTCGGTCATCTTGTCGCCGAAGGGCAGCAGGTCGAGCCAGCGCTTGGTGCCCGTGGCCTGGCTCGGGTCGAGGTCCTCGACCGTGCGGCGCAGCTCGAGCAGGGTCCGGCCCACCGCCGAGCCCTGGGCGATCCCGCCCTCCTTGAGCGCCCGCACCGGCTGCTCGAGCATCCGGTTGGACGTCTCGGCCGCCTTGCGGATGTCGGCGTCGCCCATCGTGCGCACGCTGTCGGCCTGCGCCGCGAAGCCCGGGCTGCCGGGCTCGGTGGAGCTCAGCGCGGTGAGGAAGGAGTCGACCTTCGCGTCGAGCTCGGGGATCGCCTCGGCCGAGACCTGGGGCGCCATCTTCGGCGCCTGGGTCTCGATGACCAGTGCGGGCGGCGCCGGTGCGGTGAGCGTGATCGTCGGCTCGGGCGGGGCGAGCGGAGCGGCGGCTGCCGCTGCACCGGCAGAGCCGCCCGCGGGGTCGGTGGGGCGGGGCGTCTCGGTCATGGCGGCCTCCGATGCGCGGGACGAGAAGTCGGTGGTCGGAGACTAGCCCCACCCACCCCCGGTGGTCGCCACCGATCAGCCGCGACCGCGCCGGACGACCCGCAGCCGGAGAAACTTGTCGAACGGCACCGCGCTGGTGCCGGGCCGGCTGATCTCGAACGGGCAGCCGGACCTGGTCGGCGACGCGTTGCGCCCGGCCTGGGCCTTGATCCGCAGCACGACCGACCCGCCCCGGGCGAGAGGCGCGGAGCGCCAGGTGCCCCGACGTACGGCGCGGGTGACGTCGTCACCGCCGGTGCGCACACGCAGGCGCACGCCGTGCTCGCCCCGGCAGCCGCGGACCGCCAGCACGGCGGGCGCCTTGCCCCGGTTGGTCAGCGTGAGGCGGCTGGTCCGGGTCTTCCCGGGACGCAGCACCAGCTTGCGCGGCGACAGCCGGGCCTGGACCAGCAGCGCCTGGCCGACAGGGGCGCCGTCGTCGACCCGGGCGACGAACGCGTCCTGGTCGGCCGAGGCCGGGTCGAAGGTGTCGCTCTCGTCGCTCCCGGCGACCCGCAGACCGGCGGCGGCGTCCCAGGCGATGTCGGTGCCGGTGGCCAGGGCGTACTGCTCCCCCACGAGGCTCTCGCCCGTCCTCTCACCCGCAGGGCTGAACGTCTCGAGCGTCATGCCCAGCCGGTCGCCGCGGATGGTCCAGCCGGTGGAGAAGACCGCCGGCCCCGTCGGTGTCACGGCCAACGCCTGGCCGCCGCGCAGGGCGTCGAAGGGGAAGGTGTGCAGCCACAGCCGGGCGCCGTCCGCGGCGTAGGCGGCGAGGAGCAGGCCGTAGGTGCCGGGGTCGGTCTGGAAGCTCTCGCCCGACGTGCCGGTGAGCAGGATCCGGCCGTCGGCGACCACCACGTCGCTGGGGAAGTCCTGCTGGGCGACGTCGAACGGCTTGGTCCACGCCACCGTGAGCGTCTGTCCGTCGAGCCGGCGCAGCACGTACTGGTCGCCGTCCGCACCGACCGGTGAGGAGCCGAGGACCACCACGTCGTCGCCGAGGACCGCGACCGAGCTCCAGGTGGCCCGGACCTGCTCGGTGACCTTGCCGGCGTGCTCGCGGAGCAGGTCACCGGTCGCGACGTCGAAGCGCCGCACGTGCGAGCCGCCGACGACGTAGTAGCTCTCGCCCACGACGGCCAGGCCGGACGCACCGTCGGCGTCGTCGTGCCACCGGGTCCAGGCCCGGGCGCCGTCGGGGTCGTAGCGGGTGACCGAGAAGCCCGCCGTGCGGTCCCACCCGCTGACGGTCTCGGCACCCGTGGACAGGACCAGGGCACCCCAGGCGCCGGCGACCACGTCGACGGCGTTGTCGAGGTAGCCCGTGCCGGCGCGGCGCGACCACAGCGCGGCGCCGGTGGCGTCGAGCCGGGAGACCGCCACGTCACGAGCCGGCTGGCCGTGCTCCTGGACGCCGTCGAGGGCCACGCTCGTCGCCGCGACGTACGTCGACCCCTCGTGCGTCGCGATCGCCGCGCTCGTCTCGTCGGTGCCGGCCCGCTGCAGCTTGGTCACCCAGGCCGGATCGCCGTCCGACGGACCGGCTGGCAGCAGGTGCGGCTCCGGCCGGGACGGTCGTGGCCGTCAGCACGAGCGCGCACGCGGACAAGGCCCCGAGAATTCTCCCCATGCGCGGGACCGTAGTCACGACGAACTGGGGGCGACATGGCCCGTCTGGGCCCCCAGGACTTCCATCCGGGCCATCCGGGGGGACGGTTCAGGGGTGGGCCGGCTCCAGCCGCACCACGAGCAGCGGCAGCAGGGCCTGGGTGACCGGGCCGATCCCGAGGGCGAAGAGCACCGTGCCGAGGCCCAGCACACCACCCAGGACGAGCCCGAGGAGCACCACGCCCACCTCGAGCGCCGTGCGGACCAGCCGCAGCGAGACCCCCGTGCGGCGGTGCAGCCCGGTCATCAGCCCGTCGCGCGGTCCGCGGCCGAGCTGGGCGCCGATGTAGAGCGCGGTGGCGAAGCCGCACAGCAGCACGCCGCCGACCATCAAGGAGGTGCGCAGCGCGAGGGAGTCGGGGCGGTCCATCAGCCACAACGTCGCGTCGGCGGAGAGGCCGACCACGACCGCGTTGCTGATCGTGCCGATCCCCGGCGTCTCCCGGAGCGGGATCCACAGCACCAGCACCACGAAGCTCATCAGGACCACGGCCTGCCCCAGCGTGATCGGCACGTGGCGGATCAGGCCCGAGTGCAGCACGTCCCACGGAGCGAGCCCCAGGTCGGCGCGCACCATCCAGGCCAGGCTGGCGCCGTAGAGCACGAGGCCGACGTACAGCTGGAGGAGCCGGCGCGGGAGGCGCCCGGCGCGCAGCTGCGCGATCGGGCCGAGGTCGGCGAGCCCGGCCAGCCCCGACGGGACGACGGGTCCGGTGGCGGGCGCGGAGAGGGGTGCTGCGGTCATGGGTCAAGTCTGGGCCGGATTGGCCTGGTGATGAATAGCCAATCGTGGAACAGTGGTCTGCATGAGGACGTCCATCAGCGCGACCCGCGTGGCCACCCTGGTCGGGGACTTCGATCGCAGCCCGGCGTACGCCGGCCTGGCCACCGCCCTGACGCACCTGATCGGCGACGGGCGGATCGCCCTGGCCACCCGGCTGCCCAGCGAGCGCGAGCTCACCGAGGCGCTGGCGGTCTCGCGGACCACCGTGACCCGGGCGTACGCCGCGCTGCGCGACGCCGGCTACGCGGAGGCCCGGCAGGGGGCCGGCACCTTCACCCGGGTGCCGGGCGGGCGGACCCGCGCCCGCGACCACGCGCTCTCCCCCCGGGCGGGCGACCACGACGCGATCGACCTCAACTGCGCGGCGACGTCGGCACCGCCGGGCATCGCCGAGGCGTACGCCGCCGCGGCCGCCGAGATCCCGGCCTACCTCGGTGGGCACGGCTACTTCCCGGCCGGGCTGCCCGAGCTCCAGGTCGCGATCGCGGCGACGTACGAGGCCCGCGGCCTGCCGACCGAGCCGGGCCAGGTGCTGGTCACCAACGGCGCCCTCTCGGGCATCTCGGTCGCCGCGCAGGCGCTGGTCGGGGCGGGCGACCGGGTGCTGGTCGACTCACCGGCCTACCCCAACGCGACGATGGCGATCCGGCACAGCGGAGCCAGGGTCGTGGGCTCCGCGCTCGACCCCGACGGCTGGGACCTCGATGCGGCGGCGGCCACGCTGCGCCAGGTCGCCCCGCGGGTGGCCTACCTGGTGCCGGACTTCCAGAACCCCACCGGGCTGCTGATGGACGACCCCCAGCGCACGGCGTACGCCGCCGCGCTGCGCCGCTCCGGGACCGTCGCGATCGTCGACGAGGCCCACCAGGCGCTGGCGCTCGACGCTGCGCCGATGCCGCGCCCGTTCGCGGCGTACGCACCGGAGACGCTGAGCGTCGGGTCGGCGAGCAAGTCGTTCTGGGGCGGGCTGCGGCTGGGCTGGCTCCGGGTGCCGCGCGGCGCCGAGCAGCGCTTCACCGACACCCGCATCGGGCTCGACCTGGGCGCGCCGGTGCTCGAGCAGCTCGTGCTGGCCCGGCTGCTCGAGCAGGGCGACACGGTCGTGGAGGCCAACCGGGTCCGGCTGCGCGAGCAGCGCGACGCTCTCGTCGCCGCGGTCTCCACGCGGCTGCCCGAGTGGCGCTTCCACCGCCCTGGTGGGGGTCTGGCGCTGTGGTGCGAGCTGCCGGAGGGCTCGTCGGGCACCGCCCTGGCGACCGAGGCCGAGCGGCACGGCGTGATCGTCGCCCCCGGACCCGCCTTCGCGCCCGAGGGGGGCCTGGACCGGTTCGTCCGGATCCCCTGGACCCGGCCGCCGGCCGAGCTCCGCGACGCCGTCGACCGGCTCGCGCTGGCCTGGGACACCGACCGCGTCCGCGCCCCCCGCCGCGCCGGTGGCCGGGGTCGGGTCATGGTGGCCTGAGCCCGGATCGGGACCGGGTCAGGACCGGGTCAGGGCTGGGTCAGGGCTGGGTCAGGGCCGGGTCAGGACCGTTCCGTCGAGGCCGGCGGCTCGGTGAGCACGCGCAGCGCCAGCTGGGTGGTGGCGGGCACGCCGAGGTAGCCGATCACCCGCGCGACGCGCTCGACGTCCAGCGGCAGCAGACCGGGGGTGCCGGGCACGTCCGGGGCGAGGCCGAGGTCGAGGTCCGTGCGACCGGCCATGATCGAGATGTTGAAGTCGTAGCGCTCGCGGGCCTCCGGGGTGGACAGCCGGGTGCGCAGCCCGGCGCCGATCCGGCGCTGCCCCGTCTCCTCGCAGTAGGAGTCGATCGCCGCCACCAGGTTCGCGCCGTCGCAGTGCTCGAGGTCGGCCCAGACGGCCTGCATCGACCCCATCTGCGAGAGCAGGATCGGGGCGGTCTTGGTGCCGATCCCCGGGACGCCGGGCAGGTTGTCGCTGGTGTCGCCGCGCAACGCCGCGTAGTCCAGGTAGTGCTCGGCAGCGATGCCGTAGAGCGCGCTCAGTCGTGCGGGGTTGAGCAGCGGCGAGCCGCTGATCCCGCCGTCGATCAGCCGCAGCACCCGGGTCGTGGCGCTGATGTGGGCGAAGGAGTCGCGGTCGGAGGTGACGATCACGCAGTGCCAGCCGTGCCGCTCGGCCCAGGTCGCGGCCGACGCGCTGACGTCGTCGGCCTCCAGCCCCGGTGGGGTCAGCGTGAGCAGGCCGAGCGCGTCGAGCAGGGCGCTGGACCGCTCGAGCTGGTCGATCAGCGCCGGGTCCTTCGCCGCGCGTCCTGCCTTGTACGCCGGGTAGGCCTCCTCGCGCACCGACGAGGTCCGGCAGTCGAACCCGAACAGCACCGCGTCCGGCGCGAACTGGTCGATCGCCTCGAGGATCTGCCGCACCATCCCGTGCAGCGCCCACACCGGTCGCCCCTCACGGTCCCGCAGCTCCGACCCGGCCCGCGCGTGGTGGTTGCGGTGCAGCAGCGACGGCGCGTCGACCGCGAGCAGGAGGCGGGGCTCGGAGGTCGGGCTCAGCGACGTCGGCGCGTAGGGGCCAGCGCCGCGAGCCGTGCCGCTGTGCGCTCAGGCACAGTCTCTGCAGAGGTCGGCGCCCGGCGTCTCGCGCCGCGACACGTGCTGGACGAGGAAGCACCCGGTGCAGGTGAACTCGTCGGCCTGCTTCGGGGTCACCTCGATGGAGAGGGTCTCGTGGGAGAGGTCGGCGCCGGGCAGCTCGTAGGTCTCGGCCAGCTCGGTCTCGTCCTCGTCGACCTTGCCAGAGGTCTTGTCCTGCTCGCCTGAGGTGAGGCGGCGGGCCTCCAGGCTCTCTTCCTTCTGCTCGTCCTCGGTCTTGCGTGATGCGTCGTAGTCAGTGGCCATGTGGCGGTTCCTCTCGGGGCGGAGCGCGAATCGTAGCCCCGGACGCCACATCGGTCCTCAATCGCGACGCGCCTCAGGACGGCGTGTTCCGCTCAGCGACCGCCGGGGGCGCCCGTGACGACCCGGACCCGCCGCGACCTGGTCGACACGCTCGCGCGGGCGTCCCGATGACGTGCCGTGCTCAGGGCTGCTCAGGGCTGCTCAGGGGTGCCCACCGGGCACTCCACCGGGTGCGCGGTCACTGCCGCGGCCACGTCGTAGCTCCGGCAGACCACGCCCCAGGCGGCCTCCCCCTGGTCGGGCGGGAGGAAGGAGCCCGACTCCCAGTACTGGTAGACGTCCACCCGGATCGTCGTGCCCGTCGCGCCGCGCACCGCCCAGGTCGCGCCACCCTGGGACGCGGTCACCGACGGGTCCGGGTCAGAGAGCCAGTCCTCGGCGGCGACCCCTCGATCCTCGGGTGTCTGCGGCTCCACCGAGGCGATGGCGGCGTCGAGTCGTTTCGGCAGCACGTGGTCAGCCACCCGGGCGGCTTGCGCGTCGGCCTCCTGCTGCACGCTGCTGCAGCCGGTGAGGAGAGTGGCGGCCACCCCGGTGGCCACCCAGCAGCGCACGTTCCGGGCGAGGTCGTACCCCAGCGCTGGCGAGGATCGACGATCCGCGCGGCTGGCGCGTCCTGATGTCCGCACGACGATCAATGTACGAGCCGGCGCCGGGCCGTGGGCCGCGTGGGCCGCTCGTCTGCGGGACACTCGGGACATGACCGAAGCCCTCGCGCCGATCCTGCGCGTGGCCGACGCCCGCGCCGCGGTCGCCTGGTACCAGCAGATCGGCTTCGTCCAGCAGTGGGAGCACCAGTTCGCTCCCGGGCTGCCGCTCTACGTCGAGATCGCTCGCGGCCCGATGCTGCTGCACCTCTCCGAGCACAGCGGTGACGCTCGACCCGGGACCCTCGTCTACCTCTCCGTGGACGACGTCGATGCGGCCGCGGCCGCCCTGGGCGTCACGGAGCTCGACGACATGCCCTGGGGACGGGACTTCGAGGTCACCGACCCGGACGGCAACCGGCTGCGGATCGGCTCCGAGCGAGCATGAACAGGTGTCGGCGCAACCGGTGATCGGCCGCACTGCTGCCGGCACCGGTGCGCGGGCTTGCTCAGGCGACGCACACGAAGTCGACCAGCCATCGGCTGGCCGCCGCGTAGACCAGTGGCGCTGCCCACGCGCCGAGGACCCAGGGCCACGGGGTGCGGAGGACGGCGCCGAGCGTGGTGCCGACGAGGTAGGCGGCGACGGCCAGCACGGCGGGCACCACCAGCGCTGCTCCCGCGGGGGCACACAGCGGAAGGAGCAGCCACGTCGTGGCATCCGAGCCCAGCCGGCCGAGCGAGGCCACGGCCAGCAGCGCAGGCAGCCAGAGCCCGATGACGGCGAGTGCCGCGGCGAGGTGCCCCATGACCGGCGAGGTCCGGGGCCAGAGCCGAGAACGAGATCGAGCCGCCAGGAACGGCAGCGACAGTGACGCCACGAAGCCGATCAACGGGACGGTGAGGGCCAGGACGCCGGGCACGGCGAGCGCCGCCGCGCTGCGCACCCGGGCCGGATCGGACTTCGTGTGCTTCATGGTCATGCTCATGCGCTGCTCCCCTGTTGTCGGTCGCCACGCTATTCCCGCCGACGCCCGCACGCCTGAGCACCGGGGCTCAGATCCTGCGCGCACGGGGCGCGTCCCATGACATTTGTCAGCGCAACCGGTGATACGACGCACTACTGGCAGCAGCGTCGCGGGGGTTTGCTGGTCACATGCACAGCGACATGGACGCCGCCATCGACGTACACGACCTGCACCGGGTCTACGGCAGCGGGAGCGGTGCCTTCGAAGCGGTGTGCGGGGTCGACCTCCGGGTCGATCGCGGCACCATCCACTGCCTGCTGGGAGTGAACGGCGCCGGCAAGACCTCCCTGCTCGAGGTCATCGAGGGGCTCGCGACCCCGTCGGCGGGCCGCGTCCGCGTGCTCGGGCTCGACCCCATCACCGAACGGCCCGAAGTACGTCGCCGGGCCGGGGTCCTGCTCCAGCGCAGCGGCTTCTCGGGCGACCTCACGGTGCGCGAGACCCTCGCGATGTGGGCGGCCACCGTGACCGACCCCCGAGCCGTCGATGAGTCGCTCGCCCTGCTCGATCTCGGCGGACGAGCCGACGTACGGATGCGAGCCCTGTCCGGCGGCGAGCAGCGACGTGTCGACATGGCGTGCACCCTGACCGGGCGCCCGGAGGTGCTGATGCTCGACGAGCCCACCACGGGCCTCGACCCGGAGAGCCGGCACCGTGTCTGGGAGCTGATCCGCTCGCTGCGCGAGGACGGGGTCGCGATCCTCGTCACGACGCACTACCTCGAGGAGGCCGAGGCGCTCGCCGACCGGATCTCGATCATGCGTGCCGGCCGCATCGTGCTGTCGGGCACCCGTGAGGAGATCGTCGCCGGCCAACCCTGCGTCATCTCGTTCCGGACACCCGATCGGGAGCCCCCTCCCCTCCTGGACACCAGGGTGCAGCGCACGGCCGGCCGCACCGTCGTGGAGACCCACGACCTGCAGCGGACGCTGGCCACGCTGCTCGGCTGGGCCGGTCTGCACGACATCCGGCTCGACGACCTGTCCGCGCGCGCCGCCTCGCTCGAGTCGATCTTCCTCGAGGTCGCGGAGGGCCGCGGCTCGACCACGGATCACGACACCCACCCTGCGACGGAGATGGCCCGATGACTGCTCGCGTGCTCGGACTCGCCCACTCCAACGCCCTGCTGATGCGTCGCAACCTGCTGACGGTCGTCTACGCGGTCGTCGTCCCCCTCCTGCCGCTCGCCATCTTCGCAGCGACTCCCGAGAGGACCGGCACGGCAGGCGCGGTCCCCCTGACCCTGGTCCTGCTGATGGCCCTGCTCTTCCCGGTCTACTACAACCTGCTCTCCTTGTTCGTGACTCGGCGCGACGAGCTGGTGCTCAAGCGACTGCGCTCGGGCGAGGCCACCGACGGCGAGATCATCCTCTCGATGGCTCTGCCCGGTGTGGCCCTCGTCCTCGTCGTGGCCGGCATCACGGCCGTCGTGGCCGGGGTCCTCGGCTTCGGCCTGCCCACCAACCCGGTCCTGCTCGTCCTGGGGCTGCTGCTGGCCTGCGTCACGTTCGTCGCCCTGGCCCTCTGGACCGCGGCGTGGACGAAGAACGCGGAAGCGGCCCAGCTGACCAGCGCTCCCGTCCTGATGCTCGCGACGATCGGCATCACCCGCGCGGCGTTCCCCGAAGGAGCGCAGCGGTGGCTCGACCTGCTGCCCGGAGCTGCCCTGGAGGACCTCGTCCGGGTGGCCTGGTTCGGGCTCGAGCCCGGTGTCCTCGGCACGGAGGCCCTCACCTGGTCCGCCACCTGGGGCGAAGCCGTGCCGGCGCTGGGCTACCTGCTCGGCTGGACGATCCTCGCCGCGATGCTCGCTCGCCGGTCGATGACCTGGGAGCCGCGTGGCTGACAAGATGAGCAGCGTGGTGACCTGGAGCTGGTGGAGACGGCGCAGCCAGGTGGAACGCGTCGTCGCCTACACGCTGATCTCCCTGTACGCCCTCTACTGGCTCCTCCTGCTCGTCACGTACGTGAGCGCCATGGCGACGGTCACCGCTACCGTGCCGATGGCGGTCACCGCGGTCGGCACCCTCGTGCTGGGCGTGGCCGGCACCCTCGCGCTCCGCGACGCGATCAGGTTGCACCAGGACAAGGGTCCGCTGCCCTGGCGCTCGCTCGCATGGTTGCTCGGACTCGTGGTCGTGGCTGCGCCACTGTCCCTCCTGCTCCCCGGCGACGCCCGTGTCGGCACCTCCTTCATCATCGTCACCGCCCTCGCCTGGGGTGCGGGCGGACTCCTCGACCGCCGCGTCCGCAACGGGATCCTGGTCGGCTCGGCGGTGATCGTCGGCGTGCTCGGGGGCCACCCAGGCTTCGCGGCCTTCGGCCTGGGCATGGCGCTCTTCCTGGTCTTCACGGTGCAGAGCTCGCTGTGGATGATGGACGTCGTCACCTCGCTCGAGAGGGCCCGGGACAGCGAGGCGGCGCTCGCCGTCGCCCGGGAGAGGCTGCGCTTCTCCCAGGACGTCCACGACGTGATGGGCCGACGGCTCTCGACCATCGCCGTGCAGGCCGAGCTCGCCGCTGCCCTCGCCGCGCGCGGCGACGCCCGGGCCACCGACCAGGTGCTCGAGATCCGCTCCACCGCCCACGACGCCCTGCGCGAGGCCCGCGAGCTCGCGCGCGGCTACCGTCCGCTCGACCTGCCGGCGGAGGTCGACGGCGCGGTGTCCCTGCTCGCCTCGGCCGGCATCACCGCCCACGCCCAGGTCGACGACGTACCCCCTGAACGGCACGAGAGCGTCGCCCGCGTCATCCGCGAGGCTGTCACGAACGTGCTTCGCCACTCACACGCCGCCACGGTCGACCTGACGTACGCCGGGGACCAGCTCGTCGTCTCCAACGACGGCGTGGCCCCCGACCTGGCCACGGACGGCGACGGCGACGGCGACGGCAGCGGACTCACCACGCTGGCCGACCAGCTGGCCGGACGCGGCGCTCGGGTGACCTCCGGCCTCGAGGGCGACCGCTTCGTCGTCCGCGTCCGGTTCGCGCCCGCGGTCTCCGGGGCCGCCCCGTGATCCGCGTCCTGCTGGCCGACGACGAGCACCTGATCCGGGTGGCGCTCGCCCAGATGCTCGACCTCGAGGACGACATCGAGATCGTCGGTCAGGCCGCCACCGGACCGGAGGCCGTCGCCCAGGCTCGCGCCCTCAGCCCCGATGTCGCCGTCCTCGACCTCCAGATGCCCGGGCTCGACGGCATCGCCGCCGCCGCCCGGATCGGCGAGGTCCTGCCCGGTTGCGGCTGCCTGATCGTCACCAGCCACGGGCGACCCGGGCTGCTGAAGCGCGCCCTGTCGACCGGCGTCCGCGGCTTCCTCCCCAAGACCACCAGCGCCCAGACCCTCGCCGCTGCCGTCCGCGCGGTCGCCGCCGGCGGTCGGTACGTCGACCCGGACCTCGCCGCCGAAGCCATGGCGATCGGTGACTCCCCCCTCACCCCTCGCGAGACCGCGGTGCTCGAGGCCGCCTCCGACGGCGCCCCGGTGGACGAGATCGCCCGCCGCACCCACCTCGCTGCGGGCACCGTGCGCAACTACCTCTCCAGCGCAGCCGCCAAGCTCGCCGCCGCCAACCGCCACGAAGCCGTCAACGCCGCCCGGCGGATGGGCTGGATCTGATCCAGGGGCGGGAGGTGTGGCCGGCGTCGATCAGTGCGCCGGTGGCGGGACGGCCGATCCTGACGCCGTCGAGCTCCGGCCCTCGGTCGTCGGTGTGGCTGCGGCTCTCGGTCATGACGGCTCCGGGGGTCTCGCGGCTCGGGCCTGGCGGCCCTCGCACCTCGATCACCGGATTGCGCGGGACGCGGAGCGGTCAGTAGTCCGTGGCCGCCGATCCGGTCGGGAAGAGGACCAGCGCGTGCGGTGCGGCCCGGATGGTGCGCAGGACCCGACACCGCCGCTGCTCGACGGTGAGCCGACAGGTCGTGAGGCGCACGGGGTGCGGTCCGAAGGGACTGCCGTCGAAGGCGAGCCCGTACGCCGTCTCGGGTGTCGTCCAGCCGCCCAGGATGAAGCGCTGACCGGGCAGCGCCGTCGGCAACCGGCGGCCACCGTCGATCGCGAAGACCTGGCTGCGGCCACCGACCGTCAGGACAGCCACCGCACCATCAGGTGAGACGTGGCCCCGCTGGGTCGACCTGTAGGGATCGCTCGGGACCACCAGCCGGCCACGGCGCACGAGCGCGGACAGCACCCGACCCCCACCGGGCTCGGGGCGCGAGAAGAAGTAGTCGTCACCGTGGTCGGTCCGCGCGCCCGTCCGTGGGTCCCAGGACATCACCCGGTTGCCCGAAGCAGTCGTGACGAAGAGCTCATCACCGTCGAAGCCCAGGACCCGGGGGTCGGCGTCCTCGTAGAGGTCGGGGAGGTCGTCGTCGGGGTCGCCCATGCCGGCGTCGTCGTGGACGACGACCTCACCGGAGCCCAGGTCGACGACCACGGTCGACCACGGCATCCCGTCGGACGTGTCCAGGAAGCCCAGGTACCGGCCGCTGTCGGATGCGGTGAGCTCATCGGCACGAAAGCCGGTGGCCTGAGGCCTACCGCCGTCGGTCACCCGGACGACGTCCGAGCGACCCTGGAGGAGGTAGACCCGACCGTTCGCCTCCACCATCGCGCGCACGGGTCCACCGGCGCGGACGGTCCGGTCACCGACGTGGATGGTGTCCCCGACCGCCCAGAGCACCGCGTCCGTCGGGAGCGGCCCCGGGCCGACCGGGACGCCTGTGGACCGCGGGCCCGTGCTGTCGGAGGACTGGCACGCAGTCAGCACGAGGCCGAGGGCTGCGCACGCCAGCATCCGCCTCATCTCGAGATGATAGGTGTTCTGGTCTGGGAGAGGCTGCGGGTTCTTGGCTCAACCACGGGGTTTCGGGTCGAGTGGTGGGGGCTGCTGGTCGGGTCGCGCCGAGGCGCACCAGTAGGCTCGGGCGACCGGCAGACGAAAAGGGGCGCGACCATGACGGCGAGCCGATCCGCTCGTGAGAGGAAGGCCGCGGCCGACGCGGGTCCGCTGGCCTCGGTGAAGATCGACGTCGACGACAGCCAGCAGTTCGTCTACAAGATCAGCTGCGCCGAGTGCGTGGTGCGGGGCCACGTCCGCTGGTCGACGTACCGACCCGGCGACGACAACGGGTTCATGGCCGCGATGGACCGCTGGACCTTCCACCTCATCGAGAGGCACCCCGACGCCGAGGCTCCCTGCCTGGCCTACCTCCCCGCCGCCCAGCAGCGCCTGCACGAGCGGCGCGCGCAGCAGGGCGCCGGCGCCCCCACCGACCAGACCGGCTGACGCCGGGAGCCCAGGCTGTGCCGGGCACCACCATCCCCGGGACGAGCGGGTGGCGCGCCCGGCGGTAGCGGGAGGATGATGGCCGGCGTGGTGGACGAGACGTTGCTCCGGTCGCTGGTGGCGGCGTTCAACGCCCACGACCTCGACCGGATCATGGCCTTCTTCACCGACGACTGCGTGCTGGAGACGCCACGAGGCCCGGACGCCTGGGGCACGCGCTTCAGCGGCCGCGACCAGGTGCGCGACGGTCTGGCGGGCAGGTTCGCGGGGATCCCCGACGTCCACTACACCGACGACGAGCACTGGGTCTGCGGTGACCACGCGGTGTCCCGGTGGCTGCTGACCGGCACGACCACGGAGGGTGAGCCGCTCCGCGTGCGCGGGTGCGACCTGCTCGACCTGGCGCCCGACGGCCGCGTCCGGCGCAAGGACTCCTACTGGAAGATCGTGACCTGACCCTCGGTCCGGCTCCGGCAGAATTTGGTCCTCGGCACGCGGGTGCATCACACCCGAATCGTGCGACTCTGAGACGTCAGAACGGCGCGGTCGTGGGGTGGTTCGCCGATCCGTCCTCGAGGAGGTAGCCATGCAGTCCACCCGCTCCACCCCGCTGTCCCGCGCTCCGCTGGCGACCGCGGTCGCCCTGGTCCTCGTCGTCCTCAGCAGCGTGCTCACCGCACCCGCCCGAGCCGCGGCGGCACCCGCCCCGCCACCCTGGGAGGACACCGCGACGACCTGGACGAACCCGGGCGCGCGCCAGCCGAAGGTCGTCGACCTGCGCTTCGCCGCACACGACGACTTCGACCGTGTCGTCATCGACATCCGCGGCAGGATCCCCGGCGGCAACGCCCGCTACCAGCGACGGTTCACCATGGACGGGTCGGGCAACCCCGTCCGCATCCGGGGCCGCTCCGGGATCGCGCTCGCGCTCATGCCTGCTGCGGCCCACGACCGCCGGGGCAACAGCGTGTACGACGGCCCGCGGGTCGCCCGCCCTCGGTTCGAGACGCTGAAGGCTCTCGCGTTCACCGGCGACTTCGAGGGCACGGTCGGCTTCGGCTTCGCGCTCAACCACCGGGCCGACTACCGCGTCTTCTTCCTGCACCGTCCGCAGCGGCTGGTGATCGACTTCCGCCACCAGTGAGGCCCCGCCGGGTGCGTAGTCCCTGACGAAATCGGGCTCGATCGGCCGAAATCACCCCGATTTCGTCCGGGACTACCCCACCCGGGTCACCCAGCCCGGGTCAGGTCAGGCTGACCGCGCGCGCCGAGACGGCGTCCATGGCGGACTCGATCTCGGCGAGGGTGTCAGCCGGGATGGGCGAGTCGACCGAGAGCGCGACCAGGGCCTGGCCGCCCATGGTGTCGCGCGAGACCTGCATGCCGGCGATGTTGACCCCGGCCTCGCCGAGGATCTGGCCGACGGTGCCGACCATGCCGGGGCGGTCGGTGTAGGTGAAGAAGGCCAGGTGGTCGGTGGGCTCGATGTCGATGTCGAAGCCGTTGACCTCCACCAGCCGCTCGCGCTGGTGGATGCCGATCAGGGTGCCGCTGACCGAGACCTGCTCGCCGTCGGCCAGGGTTCCGCGGATCGTGATCAGGTTGCGGTGGTCGGGGCTCTCGGGGTCGGTCACGAGACGTACGGCGGTCCCGCGCTCGGCTGCGAGCAGCGGGGCGTTGACGTAGGAGACCTGCTCCTCGATGACGTCGGCGAAGACGCCCTTCAGCGCGGCCAGCTCGAGGACCTTCACGTCGAAGTCGGTGATCTCGCCGCGGACCTCGACGTCGATCTGCTGCGCGACCTCGCCCGCCAGTCCGGTGAAGACGCGGCCGAGCTTCTCGGTGAGGGGGATGCCGGGACGCACGTCCTCGGCGATCAGCCCGCCCTGCACGTTGACCGCGTCGGGCACGAGCTCGCCGGCCAGCGCCAGCCGCACCGACCGGGCCACGGCGATGCCGGCCTTCTCCTGGGCCTCCTCGGTCGAGGCGCCGAGGTGGGGGGTGGCCACGACGTTGTCGAGCTCGAAGAGCGGGCTGTCGGTGCACGGCTCGGTGGTGAAGACGTCGAGGCCGGCCGCCGCGATCCGCCCCGTCTTGAGCGCGTCGTGGAGCGCGATCTCGTCGACGATGCCGCCGCGGGCGGCGTTGACGAGCACGAGGGACGGCTTGGCCCGCGCGAGCTGGTCGGCGCCGATCAGGCCGACGGTCTCGGCCGTCTTGGGCAGGTGGACCGACATGAAGTCGGACTCCTCGACCAGCGTGTCGAGGTCGACCAGCCGCACGCCCATCTGGGCGGCCCGCCCGGCCTGGACGTAGGGGTCGTAGGCGATCACGTTCATGCCGAAGGCGCTCAGCCGCTGGGCGACGAGCACCCCGATCCGGCCGAGGCCGACGATGCCGACGGTCTTCTCGTAGAGCTCGATGCCGGTGAACTTCGAGCGCTTCCACTCCCCCGTACGCAGCGCGGCGTGCGCCGGCGAGACGTGGCGGGCCGCGGCGAGCATCAGGGCCACGGCCAGCTCGGCCGCGCTGACGATGTTGGAGGTGGGGGCGTTGACGACCATCACCCCGGCCTGCGTGGCCGCGCGTACGTCGACGTTGTCGAGCCCGACCCCGGCCCGGGCGACCACCTTGAGCCGGCCCGCCGCCGCGAGCGCCTCGGCGTCGACCTTGGTCGCGGATCGCACCAGGACCGCGTCGGCCTCGGCGAGCGCCGGCAGCAGCTGGGCGCGGTCGGCGCCGTCGCAGTGACGGATCTCGAAGTCGGGGCCGAGCGCCTCCACGGTGGCGGGGCTGAGCTCTTCGGCGATGAGGACGACGGGGCGGTCGGTCACAGCGGCTGTCCTGAGGGTCTCGGGAGTGCGGACACGAGTGGGAGCACGACGCTGTGCGACCCGTCACTGTACCCGAGGCGACCCCTCCGTCGACGGTGTCCCGACGCGCGGGCGGGAGCCCTCAGCCGGCCCGGTCGTCGAGCCCCAGCGCGTGCTCGTTCGCGCCGCCCAGACCGAGGTAGCCGAGGTTGGCCAGGCTCGGCAGCCCGGCGCCCGACGAGGCCCGGCCGGACCGGATCAGGTCGAAGTCGTAGCGCTGGTGGGCGATCGCGGTGGCGGCCCACCGGTCGGCCAGCGCGGTGACGCCCGAGCTCGCGGCCCGGGCGGCGCGGACGAGCTCGCCCAGCAGCCCGCCGAGGGCCTCGACCGACCGGACCAGGCTGCGCAGGAAGCCCGACATCCGGGAGGTCCACTCGGCCACCTTGCGGGCGATCTGCACGATCGCCTTGGCCGTGAGCACGCCGGACAGGAGCTCGACCGAACGGGCGACCGCGAAGCCGACGACCTGCGCCAGGGCGTCGCGCACCAGCTCGCGGACGCCCGCCACGATCGCGCCGGCCGCCTCGACCGCGCCGGCGACCCCGCTGACGCCGGTGCCGAACCCGTGGATCAGGGCCGACTGGCCGCAGGCCGCGGCCCGGTAGGCACCGACCAGCTGCCCGTCCCACGGAGCCGTGGTCCGGAGGGCGGCCAGGAGGTAGTCGTCGCCGGCGTCGCGGACCAGGTCGGCGACCCGGTGCCAGGACGACGCGAAGGCGTGGATCTGGTCGGGGTCGCCGGCCAGGTCGTCGAACCAGCCCGCCAACGGCTGGAGGTGCTCGAGGATGAAGCCGACCCCGGCCGAGGTGAGCGCGGCGACCGGGTCGGCGACCGCTGAGAGCCCCTCCAGGCCACTGGCCACCCCCATCACCCCGGCCTCGACCCAGTCGCCGTCGGCCAACGCGCGACCGGTGTCGGTCAGGGCGTCCAGCGCCCCCGCCCCCTCGAGCACGCCGGTGGCGTCGTGCCGACCGACCAGCAGGTCCTCGCTGCTCATCGGGTCTACCCCCGGATCCGGTGCAGCGTGTCGGCGACGACCTCGTCGACCTCCTCGATCACGACGGCGGCCGCTCGCAACGACGCAGCGGTGGCGCCCAGGCTGCCGACGGCCAGCGACGTGCTGGTCACGCCGGCCTCCTGCACCGGAGCCAGCGCGCCGCCGACGAAGGAGCAGAGCCGGCCGAAGGCCGCGCCCGTGACCGTCAGCCGGCGGGCGGCGTCGACCCCGTCGCTCGCCGAGTCGGCCAGGGCGTCGACCTCGGCCGCGTGGCGACGCAGGGCGTCGGTCCCGACCTCGAGCCCGGCGGTCATCGCAGCACCCCGGACCGGTCGCCACCGCGCTGAGGCGCCGACGGGAAGAGCGCGGCGTACTGGCCGGTGATCGCGCGGGTCGTCTCGGACTCGACGCCGAAGGTCGCGGCGGTCAGTGCGGCCACCTCGGCCACCAGGCGTGCCTGCGCCGCGAGGTTGGCCTCGAGCACGACCTCGCGCACGCGCTCCGGCGTGGCCCGCGCCAGTGACGGGGCGAGCGAGAGGTCGCACAGCGCTCCGCTGTGGGCCAGCGTCACGGTGGCGGTGCCGTCGCGCGAGCCCGCCGTGACGCGGAGACGGTCGAGCGCGGCCTCGTGGGCGCGGCAGTGCTCGGCCCGCTCCAGGGCCAGCGCGGCGGCCCGGTCGATGGAGGCCAGGGCCTCCTCGGCATCGGTGTACATGTGGGTTCCTCCGATCGCGTGGGGTGGACCAGGTCACCCTGGCACGCGCGAACGGAGGCAAACCCGCTTATCCACAGCCATCCACAAGCACTGGTGCGGATCGACGCGTCCGGTGCCTCAGCCCACGAGACGCGCCCGTACGTCGACCAGGGCCGAGCCCAGGGCGGCCACCGGGTCGATGAAGAGCGGCTCGAAGGCGATCTCGGCCGCGCCGAGCAGCACGGAGTCCGACCCCAGGCCCGGCAGGACCAACGTCACCGACTCCAGCGGAGCCGGCAGGCCGCGCTCGGCCAGGCCGGCGTCGACCTCGTCGCGGACCAGCGGGTAGAGCGCACTGAGGTAGCCGCCGAGGACGACCTGCTGGGGGTTGAAGGCGTTCACGAGGCTGGCCAGCCCGCGTCCCAGTGCGGTGCCGGTCAGGCGCAGCCGATCGGTCGGCTCGTCGAGCGCCGCCAGGACCCCACCGAGCTGCGCCACGTCGGAGTGCGGGCACCCGATCGCGTCGGCGATCGCGTGCGCTCCCACCTCGGTCTCCCAGCAGCCCCGGTTGCCGCAGTGGCACTGCTTCCCGGAGCCGGTGAAGCTCAGGTGCCCGACCTCGCCGGCGTAGCCACCCGCGCCCTGGAGCTGGAGTCCCCCGCTGATCAGTCCCGCACCCACGCCGACGCTCCCGGAGACGTAGATCAGGTCGTCGATGCCGACGCCGACCCCACGCCGGTGCTCGGCCAGGGCGCCGAGGTTGGCGTCGTTGGCCAGCGACACGGGGATCTCGATCCCGAGCACGGCCAGGACGATGCCCGCGAAGGACACGTCGGTCCAGGCCAGGTTGGGCGCCAGCCGGACCAGGCCGTCGCTGCGCCGCACCAGGCCGGGGACGCTGATCCCGATGCCGACCAGCGGCGCGCTGCCCGTCACGTCGGTGATCACCTCCCGGATCAACCCGCCCACGGAGGCCCCCACCTGCCAGGCCTCGCCGGTCTGGTCGATCGGCGCCTGCGCCCGCGCGAGCACCTCGCCCCCGAGCCCGACCACGGCCACCACAGCCCGGTCGACCCCGAGGTCGACGGCGATCACGAACGGTCCGCCCTCGGCGACCTGCACCCCGGCCGAGGGTCGCCCGGCCCCGGTGCGCGAGACGACCGGGAGCGCCCGCCGGGTCACCCCCAGCGACTCGAGCTCGCTGACCAGGCCCGCGATGGTGCTGCGGTTGAGCCCCATCAGCGTGGTCAGCTCGGCCCGGGAGATGGTCCCGGCGCCGTGCACGTGCCGCAGCAGCGTGCCGAGGTTGTGGCGCCGTACGGCCTCCTGGTTCGTCCCGAGACCGGAGGCCCGCGTGGCGGTCACGTCGGCCTAGACACCCGCGGCGGAGCGCCGGCGACGCGAGATCGCGTCGACGCTCGCGGCGAGGAGGAGGACGCCACCGGTCACCAGGTAGTTGATGTAGCTGGCCTGGTTGAGCAGCCCGAGACCGTTGGCGATGGTCGCGATCACCACACCGCCGATGACCGCGTCCTGGGCGCGCCCCCGGCCACCGAAGAGGCTGGTGCCACCGATGACGGCCGCGCCCACGGCGTAGAGCAGGACGTTGCCACCACCGGAGGACGGCGAGACCTTGCCGCTGTACGACGCCGCCAGGATGCCCGCGACCGCGGCCATCGAGGAGGAGATCATGAAGGCGGAGACCTTCATCCGGCGCACGTTGATGCCGGCCCGACGGGCCGCCTCGGCGTTGCCGCCGACGGCGTAGAGGTGCCGGCCGTAGGCCGTGCGGCTGAGCACGAAGGTCCACAGGACCAGCAGCAGGACCACGACCGGCAGCACCCACGGGATCCCCTCGATCGGGAAGTTGGGGTTGAGGCTGCGGTTGCGGTTGAGCAGCGCCGTCAGGCCCAGCACCAGCACGGTGAAGACGCCGAGGTGGAGCAGCACGAGGCTGAACGGCGGACGCTGCAGGTCGCGCGCCGTCTGGGTGCGGTGCCGCTGCAGCCTCAGGGCGGCGAAGACGACGACCACGAGGATCGCGCCGATCCAGCCGGCGAGGGGCGGGAGGTTCTTGATCGCGAGCCCGCGGATCACGTCGTCGCGCACCGGCACCGAGCCGCCCGAGCCGATCAGCTTGAGCGTGACGCCCTGCAGCGCCAGGAAGAGCGCCAGCGTGACGACGAACGACGGGATGCCCAGGTAGGCCACGAGCAGGCCGATGGCCAGTCCGATCAGGGCGCCCGTGATCATGCCGCCGATCACGGCGACGTACCACGGGAAGCCCTGGTCGACGATCGCCAGGGCGGTCACCGCGGCCGAGACGCCGCCGGTGACCCCGGCCGACAGGTCGATCTCGCCCAGGAGCAGGACGAAGACCAGTCCCATGGCCAGCACGCAGATGGAGCCGGCCTGGATCACCAGGTTGGCCTGGTTGAGCATCGACAGGAAGCGGTCGTTGGCCAGCCCGAAGACGATGTAGAGCACGACCAGGCCGAGGATGGCCGGGAGCGAGCCCATGTCACCGCCGCGCAGGCGGTTGAGGTAGTCGGTCGCCGCGTCGCGCAAGGTGTTGCTGCGGCGACTGTCGGCGGAGAAGCCGCTGTCGGCGGATCCGGAGGCAGCGTGGTCGGTCTCGACGGTCATGGTGTTCTTCCCTCTCAGACGGTCGCGTCGGCGGGGTCGGCGATGCCGAGGTCCCCGGAGCGGCCGGCGGTGATCAGCTCGACGATCTGGCTGTGGGTCACGTCCTTGGCGCGTACGTCGGCCGCGACCCGGCCGAGGTAGAGCGCGGTGATCCGGTCGGCGACCTCGAGCACGTCGCCCATGTTGTGCGAGATCAGCACGACGCCGAGACCACGGTCGGCCAGGCGACGTACGAGGTCGAGCACCTGCCGGGTCTGTGCGACCCCCAGTGCTGCGGTGGGCTCGTCGAGCAGCACGATCTTGCTGTTCCACAGCACGGCCTTGGCGATCGCCACCGTCTGGCGCTGGCCGCCGGACAGGCTGGCCACGCTCTGGCGCACGGACTTGACGGTGCGCACCGAGAGCGAGCCGAGGGTGTCGCGGGCGCGGGACTCCATCGTGGCCTCGTCGAGGGCCAGACCGCTGCGCTCCTCGCGGCCCAGGAACATGTTCTGGACGATGTCGAGGTTGTCGCACAGCGCGAGGTCCTGGTAGACGATCTCGACGCCGAGGTCGGCCACGTCCTTCGGGCCGTGCACGGTGACGGGCTTGCCGTCGAAGTAGTAGTCCCCGCTGTCGCGGCCGTAGATCCCCGCGATCACCTTGACCAGGGTGGACTTGCCCGCCCCGTTGTCTCCGACCAGGGCGGTGACCTGACCGGGGTAGACGGCGAAGTCGACGTCGTGCAGGACGTGGACGACACCGAAGCTCTTGTTGACGGCGCGGAGTTCCAGCAGTGGCTGCGTCATGAAAATGGGTCCTCGCGATAAGTTGTTCGGTCGAACAAACGGAACCTCGGGCGATGGCGCCCGAGAGCCGGGGCCGACCCGCGCTGCGGATCGACCCCGGTCAGGGCGTCAGGAGATGCCGGCCTTCGCGCACAGGTCGGCGTAGCTGCCGCTGCACACGTCGGCGGCCTCCTGGCCACCGTCGTCGATGACGTCCTTGACGTTGTCCTTGGTGATCGAGACCGGGTCGAGCAGCACCGAGGGGACGTCACGGCCACCCTCGGAGTCCTCGGTCGTCCCGTTGGTCTCCGGGTCCTCGCCGTTGGCCAGCGCGATGGCCGCGTCGGCGAGCGCCTGGGCCTCACCCTTGGCGGACTTGTAGATGGTCATGCACTGGTCGCCAGCGAGGACGTTCTGCAGACCCTCGACGGTGGCGTCCTGACCCGTGACCGGCACGGTGCCGTTGACGCCGTTCTTCTCCAGGATGGAGATGACCGCACCACCGAGGCCGTCGTTGGCGGCGTAGACGCCGTCGACCTTGCCGTCGGCCTGGGTGTAGAGCTGCTCGAAGATCGTGACGGCCTGGTCCGGGTCCCAGTCGGGGACGGCCTGCTCGCCCACGGGCGTGTAGCCGCTCACCTCGTCGAGCACGCTGTGCGCGCCGGCCGAGAAGAGCGTGGCGTTGTTGTCGGTCGGCGAGCCGTTGAGGTAGACCAGGTTCGCCTTCTTGTCACCCAGGCAGTCAGCCAGGCCCTGGCCCTGGAGAGCCCCGACCTTGTTGTTGTCGTAGGAGACGTAGACCTCGGCCGAGCCGCCCAGCGTCAGCCGGTCGTAGTCGATGGACACGATGCCCTGCGAGGCAGCCTTCTCCTGGATGGCCGCACCCGACTCGGAGTCGAGGTTGACGATCGCGAGGACGCTGACGCCCTCGGTCATCATGCTGTCGGCGATCTGCGTCATCTTGTCCGCGTCGCCCTCGGCGTTCTGGATCGTGTACTCGACCCCGGCCTCCTCGAACGCCGCCTCGAGCGCGGGACGGTCGGCGCTCTCCCACCGCACCGAGGACTTGGTGTCGGGGAGGATCACCCCGATCTTGCCCGGGCCGTCGCCGCCGCTGTCGGCGCCGGATCCACCCGAGCCGGAGCCCGAGTCGTCACCGCACGCGGTGAGGGACATGGCCATGCCGACCAGGCCCACCAGTACCAGTGTGTGCTTGCGCTGCACGCGAACCGCCTCCTAGCAATCTTTCTTCCGTGGCTCCCCGACTGCCGGAGACCCCCAACGTGTTTGTTGTTCGCCACAACATATAGCGTGGTGCGCGTCACGTCCAGAGGTGAGTTCAATTTGTTTCCAGCGTTTTCGGGGGCGCCCCCCGAGGAAGGCGTGCAGGGCCTCAGACGTCGAAGAGCGACTGGCCGAGGTGCTGCCCCGGGCCGACCCCCGGCGGCACGGCGAACAGCGCCGACCCGGTGGCCCGGAGGTACTCCATCAGCGCGTCCTGGGCGGCCATCGCCTCCTGCGCGGGGATGAAGTGGGTGCGCGGGTCGCGCACGAAGGCCAGGAAGAACAGGCCGGCGTCCAGCCCACCGAGGGCGTTGTCGCCGTCGACGAAGTTGTAGCCACGACGCAGCATCCGTGCCCCGCCGTGCCGGCTGGGATGGACCAGCCGGATGTGGGCGTCGGGGGCGATCACCGGCTGGTCGTTGCTGCCCGGCAGGTCGAGGTCGGGCTCGGAGCGCTCGTCGCCGCCGGACAGCGGGGCACCGGGGCCCTTCGTCCGGCCCACGATGGCCTCCTGGTCGCCGAGCGGCTGCCGGTCCCACACCTCGATCCGCATCTCGATCCGGCGCGCCACGAGGTAGGAGCCGCCGACCAGCCAGTCGGCGCCGTCGCGCCCGGCGTCGGCGCCGCTGTCGCCGCGGCGTACCCACACGTGCTCGTCGAGCTCGCCCTGCTCCTCGGCCATCACGTTGGCCGTGCCGTCCTTGAAGCCGAACAGGTTGCGTGGGGTCGTCTGCGCGGTCGAGGTCGACGACGTCCGCCCGAAGCCGAGCTGGGACCACCGCACCGAGACGGTGCCGAAGCCGAGCCGCACCAGGTTGCGGACCGCGTGCACGGCCACCTGCGGGTCGTCGGCGCAGGCCTGGATGCACAGGTCGCCCCCGGAGCGCGCGGGGTCGAGCACGTCGCCGGTGAAGTGCGGCAGGTCCTCCAGCGCCGCGGGCCGCCGGTCGGCGAGGCCGAAGCGGTCGCGGCCGGCGGCGTCGCGGAAGAGCGTCGGCCCGAAGCCGATCGTGATCGTCAGCCCGCTCGGCGGCAGCCCGACGGCCTCCCCCGTGTCCTCGGGAGGCAGGGTGACCGAGCCGCCGAGCGCGCCGGTCCCACCCACCTCCTCACCCCGCGTCATCTGCTCCGCCGCCGTGGTCCAGGCCTGCAGCAGCGCGACGAGCTCCGTGCGGGAGTCGGTCACGACGTCGAGGGCGACGAAGTGCAGCCGGTCCTGGGCCGGCGTGGCGATCCCGGCCTGGTGCTCCCCCCGGAACGGGTACGTCGTCTGCGCGCGGTCGGGGGCGGCCGCCGAGCCGCCGTCGGTCGCCCGTGCTCCCACGAGCACGCCGCCGGCCAGCCCCACGGTGGCCGCGCCCCCGCCGAGCAGCCCGCGCCGGCTGACCCGGGTCAGGAGAGCACCGCCGCGGTCAGGCGACCCAGCGGCTCGGCGAGCGCGTTGACCGCGTCGGACAGCTCCTTGACCTCGGCCGCACTCACCTCGTCGTACGTCACGAAGCCCTCGCGGGTGCGCTGGTCGTCGAGGAGCGACTGCAGGGCCGTGAAGCGCCGCTCGAGCTGTCGCGCGAGCTCGGGGTCCTTCTGCTCCACGATCGGGGCCACCCCGTCGTAGGCCACCTGGGCGCCCTCGACGTTCGCCTGGAAGTCCCACAGGTCGGTCCGCGACCAGTACTCCTCCTCGCCGGTCACCTTGCCGGTCGCGACCTCCTCCAGCAGCCCGCGCGAGCCGTTGGCGATGGCGTCGATCGGGTAGGTCAGCCCCTGCACCCGCCGGTCGAGCTCCACCGTGTTGGCGAGCAGGTCCTCGGCGTAGAAGGCCCGCCGGTCGGGCGTGAGCGCCCGGTAGTTCTCGGCGCGGGCGGGCCAGAGGTCCTTCTCGATGCGGTGCCAGCCGGTCCACTCCTCCCCCGCCGCGACGTCGGCCTCGCGGGCGTCCATCAACGGGTCGAGATCGCCGAAGGACTCGGCGACGGTCTCGATCCGCTCCCAGTGGGTGCGTGCCTCGGGGTAGAGCGCGCGCGCCTCGTCGTCCTGGTCACCGGCTGCGTAGAGCTCGACGAACCTGCGGGTCTCGGCCAGCAGCTGGGCCGACTGGTCCTCGACGTACGCCGCGTAGCCGGCCTGGGCCTGCTCGACCAGCGCGGCGTCGGCGACCTCGACCTCCTGGTCGGACTCGCTGACGGTGAAGGCCGACCGGATCCCGTCGCCGACCATGCCCGGCTTGCACGCCGTGGCGTAGGTGCCGGCCGCGGCGTTGACGGTGAGCCGCTGGGTGGCGCCCGGGCCGATGTTGTCGATCTCGGCGACGATGCCGAGCGCGTCCTCCTCGAGCAGGTAGAACTCGGTCACCTGGGAGCCGGTGTTCGTCACGTCGAAGGTGAGCACGCCCGCGGGCGCCTCGGTGCGCGAGACCTCACAGGCGTCGTCGGAGGCCCGGACGCTCACCGTCCGGCTGCCGTCGTCGCCGGACGAGGCCCCAGGAGCGGTGCTGCCGGTGCCGCAGGCGGCGAGGACGGGGGCGGTCAGCAGCAGCGCTGCGGTCAGGGCGGTGGTCTTCACGGGCGCCACCCTAACGAGGATTCTTAGGTTTGCCTAACCTAACTTGAGTCCAACCTGATGGCCGTGGTCCTCAGCCACCAGATGACTGAGAACCACGGCGCTCGCGGCGGACGGCGCTCGGGCGGCGCTCAGACGGCGCAGCCGTCGGGCCCGCAGGTCTCGCCCTGACCCGCTCCGTCGCCGGCCATCTGCAGCACCGGGTGGGCGGCGTCCCAGGCCTGGTGCAGGGCCTGGCTGAACACCTCGGCGGGCTGAGCACCGGAGATGGCGAACTTCTGGTCGAGCACGAAGAACGGCACCCCCTGGATGCCGTAGTCGGCGGCCTGGTCGAGGTCGGCGTACACCGCGTCGCGGTGCTCGTCGGAGCCCAGGATCCGCGCGACCTCGTCGGCGTCGAGCCCGACCCCGACGGCCACCCGGGTCAGCGTCTCGTGGTCGGCGATGTTCTCGCCCTCCATCATGTAGGCGTGCAGGAGCGCCTCCTTGAGGGCGTCCTGCCGCTCGCCGGCGGCGTGCAGCAGACGGTGGGCGTCGAGCGTGCTGACCCGCTGCGCCTGGCCGAGCCGGTAGATCAGCCCTTCCTCCGCGGCCACGGCCTCCATCCGGTCGATCATCTGCTGACCCGCGCCCGCACCGCCGCCGTACTTGCGGCCGAGGTGCTCGGCCATCGTCGTCGTGGTGTCCGGCTGCGGCGGGGAGCCGGGGTCGAGCTGGAAGGAGCGCCACACGACCTCGACCTGGTCGCGGTGCTCGAAGCCGGCCAGCGCCGTCTCGAGGCGGCGCTTGCCGATGTAGCACCAGGGGCAGGCGATGTCGGACCAGATGTCGATGCGCATGAGGGGGCAACCACGGTCGGGGGCGGGTCTGTTCCCTCAGCGGCCGCGGCCCGCTCGACCGCCGGCGAGGGGTGGTCACCCTGAGACGTCTCAGGGTCGCGGACCGGGGTCCGGCCGGGCCGTTTCCCTGATGTGGCAGGGGTCGTCCGCCCGCCAGGCTTCGGGTCATGATCACTGTCGACCACCTCACTCGCACCTACGGCCGCTTCACCGCCGTCGACGACGTCTCGTTCACGGCGCGGCCCGGCCGCGTCACCGGGTTCCTCGGCCCCAACGGCGCCGGGAAGTCCACCACCATGCGGGTCCTCGTCGGACTCACGCCGCCCACCTCGGGCAGCACCACGGTCGCGGGCCGTCGGTACGCCGACCTGCCGAACCCCGGCCGCGAGGTCGGCGTGCTGCTCGACGCCTCCGCCCAGCACGACGGCCGGACCGGCCGGGAGATCCTCACGATCGCCCAGCGCACGCTCGGGCTGCCGGCCGACCGGGTCGACGCGATGCTCGACCTGGTGAGCCTCACCCCGGCGGAGGCGGGGCGCCGCGTGCGCCACTACTCGCTGGGGATGCGCCAGCGGCTCGGGATCGCGGTCGCCCTGATCGGCGACCCGGCGGCGCTGGTGCTCGACGAGCCCGCCAACGGCCTCGACCCGGCCGGCATCCGCTGGATGCGCGACCTGCTGCGTGGCTACGCCCAGCGCGGCGGCACGGTGCTGCTCTCCTCGCACCTGCTGCACGAGATCGAGGTCATCGCCGACGACCTGGTCGTGATCGGCCACGGCCGGATCGTGGCCAGCGGCACCAAGGCCGAGCTCCTCGCCGGCGCCGGCACGCTCGTGCGGACCCGCGAGGTCGCCGCCCTGGCCCGCGCGCTCGCCGAGGCCGCGGTGGCGACGTCCCCGATGGACGGCGGCCTGCGGGCCGACGCCGACGCCGAGCTGGTCGGCCAGGTCGCCCTGGCTGCCGGCGTACCCCTGCTGGAGCTGCGCGCCGCCGAGGGCGCCGGGCTCGAGGAGATGTTCCTCGAGCTCACCGCCGACACCCAGCGCGACCACACACCCACCCAGATCGGAGCCGTGGCATGACCACCACCGCGACCACCAGCACCACGACCACCAGCACCACGACCACCGGCGCGGGTACCGCCGCACCGTCGCACCCCGCGCGGACGACGGACTTCGCCCCGATCCCGTTCTCCCGGGTCGTCTCGGTGGAGCTGCGCAAGATGTTCGACACCCGCTCGGGGTTCTGGCTGATGTGCAGCATCGGGATCCTCTCGTTGCTCGCCACCGCCGCCGTGATCGTCTTCGCGTCGGAGGCCGACCTCACCTACGAGTCGTTCGCCGCGGCGGTCGGCCTCCCGATGGCCGTGGTCCTCCCGATGATCGCCGTCTTGTCCGTCACCAGCGAGTGGAGCCAGCGCACCGGCCTGACCACGTTCACGTTCGTCGCCCACCGCGGGCGGGTGATCGCCGCCAAGGCGGTCTGCGCCGTCGGCGTCGGCGTGGTGTCGATGCTCGTCGCGGCGGCGATCGGGGCGCTCGGCAACGTGGTCGGCAGCGCGCTCGCCGGTGTCGACACCGTCTGGGACGTCTCGATGACCAACCTGGCGCTGATCATCCTGGCCAACGTGCTGGGCATGATGATCGGGTTCATGCTCGGCGTCCTGCTGCGCAGCTCGGCCGCTGCGATCGTCGGCTACTTCGTCTACTCCTTCGTCCTCACCGGGCTGACCGAGCTCCTGGCCGTCAACCAGCAGTGGTTCGCGGACGTCCGCGGCTGGGTGGACTTCAACTACTCGCAGGGCTCGCTCTTCGAGGGCACCGTCTCGGCCGTGCAGTGGGCCGAGCTGGGGGTCTCGGGCCTGTTCTGGCTCGTGATCCCGCTCGCGGTCGGGGTGCGGCTGGTGCTGCGCTCGGAGGTGAAGTAGGCCCCGGGCCCCCGACGTACGACGGCCCCGCCACGATCACTCGTGGCGGGGCCGTCGGCGTACGTCGTGGGTCAGCGGGCGGAGCTGCCCTCGACGTAGTCGGTGTCGTGCGACTTCACCCAGGCCATCAGCTTGCGCAGCTCGCGGCCCGTGGACTCGATCGGGTGCTTCTCGGCCTCCTCGCGGAACTTCATGAACTCCGGCGACCCGGCGTCGTTGTCGTCGATGAACCGCTTCGCGAACGCGCCGTTCTTGATGTCCTCGAGGACGTCGACCATGCGCGCCTTCACGTCCGGGGTGATCACGCGCGGGCCGGAGACGTAGTCGCCGTACTCGGCGGTGTCGGAGACCGACCAGCGCTGCTTGGCGATGCCGCCCTCGTACATCAGGTCGACGATCAGCTTGAGCTCGTGGAGGCACTCGAAGTAGGCGACCTCGGGCTGGTAGCCGGCCTCGGTGAGCACCTCGAAGCCGTACTGGACCAGCTGCGAGGCACCGCCGCACAGGACGGCCTGCTCGCCGAAGAGGTCGGTCTCGGTCTCCTCGGTGAACGTCGTCCTGATGCCGCCGGCGCGCAGGCCGCCGATCGCCTTGGCGTAGGAGAGCGCGAGCGGCCAGGTGGTGCCCGACTCGTCCTTCTCCACCGCGACGAGCACGGGGACGCCGCGCCCGTCGACGTACTCGCGACGGACCAGGTGACCCGGTCCCTTGGGCGCGACCATGAACACGTCGACGCCCTCGGGGGCCGTGATGTAGCCGAAGCGGATGTTGAACCCGTGGCCGAAGACCAGCGTGTCGCCCTCGGCGAGCTGCGGCTCGATCTCCTCGGCGTAGATCTTGCGCTGGTGCTGGTCGGGGGCGAGGACGACGATGACGTCGGCCTCCTCCGCGGCCTCGGCCGGCGTCAGCACGCGCAGCCCCTCGGCCTCGGCCTTCGCGCGGCTCTTCGAGCCCGGCTGCAGGCCGACGCGGACGTCGACGCCCGAGTCGCGCAGCGACAGCGCGTGCGCGTGCCCCTGGCTGCCGTAGCCGATCACCGCGACGTTCTTGCCCTGGATCAGGGACAGGTCGGCGTCGTCGTCGTAGAACATCTCAGCCACTGGTGGCGTCTCCTTCGTCGGTTTGCTGCTGGGTCGGTTGCTGCTGGGGCAGTGTGTGGGTCGGGGGGTACGTCGTCAGCCCGCGGCGGGCGGGAGCGGCACGGCCACGGGGCGCAGGGTGCGCTCGGAGATCGAGCGCGAGCCCCGGCCGATGGCGACCTGGCCGGACTGCACGAGCTCGCGCACCCCGAACGGCTCGATCACCCGCATGAAGTCGGCGATCTTGGCGATGTTGCCGACGATCTGGATCGTGACCGCGTCGGGCGCCACGTCGATCACGGTCGCGCGGAAGAGCTGCACGGTGTCGAGCACCTGGCCGCGGGTCTCGGACGTGGCCGAGACCTTGACCATCACCAGCTCGCGGTTGACCGAGGCGTCACGGTCGAGCTCGACGATCTTGATCACCTCGACCAGCTTGTTGAGCTGCTTGGTGACCTGCTCCAGCGGCGACTCCGCGACGTTGACCACGATCGTCATCCGCGAGATGTCGGGGTGCTCGGTGGGTCCGACGGCCAGGGAGTCGATGTTGAAGCCGCGGCGGCTGAACAGGCCCGCGATCCGGGCCAGCACGCCCGGCTTGTCCTCCACCAGGACCGACAAAGTGTGGGTGCTCATCGACGTCCTCGCTTCGCTCCGGGCGCCGACGAGGCTCCGGGTGCACTGTCTTGGATGATGCGCTCGCTGCGCTCGCTCATGCGGGGCGGACCTCCCAGTCGTCCTCGACCCGGTCGAACTCGGGGGCGAGGTCGCGGGCGTACTTGATGTCGTCGTTGCTGGTGCCGGCGGCCACCATCGGCCAGACCATCGCGTCGCGGAAGACCCGGAAGTCCACGACCACGGGCTGGTCGTCGATGGCCATCGCCTTCTCGATCGTCGCGTCCACGTCGCCGGGGCTGTCGCAGGCCAGGCCCACGCAGCCGTAGGCCTCGGCGAGCTTCACGAAGTCGGGGATCCGCTTGGAGTGCAGGTCGGTGTTGGAGTAGCGCTCGTTGTAGAACAGCGTCTGCCACTGCCGGACCATGCCCAGCGACTCGTTGTTGATGATCGCGACCTTGATCGGGATGTCGTTGATCGCGCAGGTCGCGAGCTCCTGGTTGGTCATCTGGAAGCAGCCGTCGCCGTCGATGGCCCAGACGGTCGAGTCGGGCATCCCGACCTTGGCGCCCATCGCCGCCGGCACGGAGTAGCCCATCGTGCCGAGGCCGCCGGAGTTGAGCCAGGTGTTGGGCCGCTCGTAGGAGATGAAGTGCGCGGCCCACATCTGGTGCTGCCCCACCCCGGAGGTGAAGATCGTCTCGGGTCCGGAGATCTTGCCGAGCCGCTCGATGACGTACTGCGGCGAGAGTCCCTCGGCGGGGGTGTCGTAGCCCAGCGGGTAGGTCTGCTTCACCCCGGCCAGGAACTTCACCCAGCCCTCGTAGTCGCCCGTGCGGCCGGCGTCGGCCTCGGCCCGGAGCACGACCGCGAGGTCGCTCAGCACCTCGCGGACGTCGCCCACGATCGGGACGTCGGCATGGCGGTTCTTGCCGATCTCGGCGGGGTCGATGTCGGCGTGGATGACCTTGGCGCCGGGGGCGAAGGAGTCGAGCATGCCGGTGACCCGGTCGTCGAAGCGCGCGCCGAGGCTGATGATCAGGTCGCTCTTCTGCAGCCCCGCGACCGCGGCGACGGTGCCGTGCATGCCGGGCATGCCGAGGTGCTGGGGGTGGCTGTCGGGGAAGGCGCCGCGGGCCATCAGCGTGGTCACGACCGGCATCCCGGTCAGCTCGGCCAGCACCCGCAGCTCGCGGGAGGCCTTCGCCCGGATCGTGCCCCCGCCGACGTACAGGACCGGGCGCCGCGCCTCCAGCATCAGCTTGGCGGCCTCGCGGATCTGCTTGGCGTGCGGCTTGGTGACGGGGCGGTAGCCGGGCAGGTGCAGCTCGGCGGGCCAGGCGTACGTCGTCATCGCCTGCAGCGCCGACTTGGCCACGTCGACCAGCACCGGCCCGGGCCGGCCGGTCGAGGCGATGTGGAAGGCCTCGGCGATCGTGCGCGGGATGTCGGCGGGGTCGGTGACCAGGAAGTTGTGCTTGGTGATCGGCATCGTGATGCCGCGGATGTCGGCCTCCTGGAAGGCGTCGGTGCCGATCATCGAGGCCCCGACCTGCCCGGTGACCGCCACCATCGGCACGGAGTCCATGTGCGCGTCGGCGATCGGGGTGACCAGGTTGGTCGCGCCGGGGCCGGAGGTGGCCATGCACACGCCCACCCGGCCGGTCGCCGCGGCGTACCCCTGGGCGGCGTGGCCGGCGCCCTGCTCGTGGCGCACGAGGATGTGGCGGATCGAGGAGTCCATCAGCGGGTCGTACGCCGGGAGGATGGCGCCGCCGGGGATGCCGAAGATCGTGTCGGTCCCGGCGGCCTCCAACGACGTGATCAGGCTCTGCGCGCCGGTCATCTCGGTCATGCCGCTTGCTTCCTCACTGCTGGGGGTTCGTGGGTCTCGTGGCAACAAAAAACCCCTCGGGCCTGAGGCTACGAGGGGTGACGCGCGGACTGAAGGGGTCAGTCGGCGCGCCGGGTGCGTACGAGGAGGTCCTGGAGCATGACCACACGGTAGCCGCCCGGGTCCCGGAGCCGGGTCCAGTGTGCCACTCGTCCCAGATGGCGGGACAGCGATCCCGCCATCCGGGCGGTCTCAGGCGTCGGCGGAGGTGTCGGCGGAGGCGTCGACGCCGGTCTCCTCGGACGGCTCCTCGGGCCTCTCCTGGGTCGCCTCCTTCGCCTCGTCCGACGGCTCGGGCGCCTCGTCGGGCGAGGTGGCCCGGCCGAGCCAGGTGGTCACGCACGCCCGGTTGCCCTCGGCGTCGGCCAGCACCCAGAACGACGGGGCCCGCCCGTCGCTGACCAGGGTGCCGCCGGCCTCGAGGGCCGCCTTGACGCGGCGCTCCGCGACCTCGGGCGGCACCCGGATGTCGAGGTGGAAGCGCTGACGGGGCGTCTCGTGGTGGTCGGTCTCCTGGAACCACAGGCTGGGCAGGATGCCGCTGGGGTCGTTGATCTCGTCGGGGACGTCGTCGGGGCTCTCCATGCCCAGCACCGCGGCCCAGAACGGCCTGATCGCGGACGCGTCGGCGGCGTCCAGGGCGATCTCGAGCACCTGCACGGCGTCGGTGTCGGCCTTCGCCCCGAGCCGACCGGCCAGGTCGGTGATCTGCCGGGCCAGGTCGACGTCGCGCTGGGTGATGCCGCCGACGTCGTGGCTGGAGAGCCGGACGTGGACGGTCGGGTAGCGCAGGTCGAGGTCGGGGTGGTGGTTCATCTCCTCCGCGGCCTCGCCGATCTGCTGGACCAGCCGCAGCCCGGTGGCGAAGTCGCCGGTGCGGAAGCGCGCCTGCAGGGTGGCGAACATGACCCGCCAGTCGGCGAGCAGCTCGGCCTCGACCTCGTGGCCGGTCAGGGTCTGCTTCGGGTCGCGCTCGACCGGCTCGGCCCGCACCTGGCGGAAGTCGGTCGAGGGCTTCGCCTGCTCGTCCGCGCTCCGGTCCGGGGACTCCCCGTCCGTGCTCTGCTCGTCCTGCGTCTGGTCGCTCAAGGCAGCACCACCTGTCCGATAGGTCCGGGGTTGTAGGCAATCTCCCATCGGTAGCCATCCGGGTCCCCGAAGTAACCCGTGTAGCCACCCCACTCCCGCTGCTCGGCCGCCCCGACCGGGTCGGCACCGGCCTCACGGGCGGTCTCGAGCACCGCGTCGACCTCGTCGGTCGAGGGCACGTTGTGGGCCAGGGTGATCGGGGCGACGCCCGGCCCGCGGCGCAGCGGCCCGACCTCGGCCTCGAACGCGCGGTCGACCCACAGCGAGAGCACCAGGTGCTCGCCCGCCTGGATCATCAGCACCTCACCCGGTACGTCGAGCGCGGCGGTCCACCCGAGCCCGTCGAGGTAGAACCGCCGCGAGGCGTCGAGGTCGGCGACCGCGAGCGTGACGAAGCTGATCCGCTGGTCCACGGCGCGACCCTGCCACAGCGGCACCCCCGCGGCCTAGAGTCCCGCCCATGCCCCCCACCCGCAGCAGCGCCGCGCGCTGGCACGCGGGGACCGCGGCCGTCGCCGCCTCCGCCGTCGTCCTCCAGCTGGTCCTGGTCGTCCAGGGCGGCACCGTGCTCGACGAGACCGACCCGCCGGACCTGGTGACCCGGGTCTACCGGTTCGCCTCCTACTTCACCATCCAGAGCAACCTGCTGGTCGCGGTCACGGCCGCGTGGCTCGCGCGCGACCCGACGTACGACGGGCGGTCCTTCCGGGTGCTGCGGGCCGCGGGCCTGGTGGGCATCACGATCACCGGTGTCGTCCACTTCCTGCTGCTGCGTCCGCTGCTGGACCTGAGCGGCGCCGACTGGGCAGCCGACAAGCTGCTGCACATGGTCGTCCCCGCGCTGGCCGTCGTCGCCTGGGCGGTCGTCGGGCCGCGTCCGCGGATCACGCCGGACGCCCGCGGGGTGGTGCTCCGCGCGATGCTCTGGCCGCTCGGCTGGTTGGCCTGGACGCTGGTGGTCGGTGGCCTCAGCGGCTGGTACCCCTATCCCTTCCTCGACCACCGCGAGGACGGCGCGGGCGCCGTCGTGATCGCCTCGGTGGGGATCACGCTGGCGTTCCTGGCCTGCTTCGCGCTCGCCGCCCTGGTCGACGGGCGGGCCCGACCCGTGCCCGGGACGGCCGCGACACCGGCCTCCCGGGCCGACCGCGCCGGCTGACCCCTCCCCCGACTTCGTGACCGGCCGGCCGGTTGGGACCATCGGAGCATGTCCGAGTCACGCGAGGTCTCCCTCACCCTCGACCTGTGCCTGCGCGTCGGCGAGATCCTGATGTCCAACGGCGCCGGGGCCGCCGACGTGACCGCGTCGATGCGGTCGGTGGCCTACCACCTCGGCCTGCGCGGGGTCGAGATCGACGTGACGTTCACGTCGCTGTCGATGAGCTACCAGGCCGCGCCCGAGGACCACCCGGTCGTGATCCTGCGCCAGGTCAAGCAGCGCGACATCGACTACGAGGACCTCACCCGCGTCGACCACCTGGTGCGCGACCTGCTCGCCGACCGGGTCACCCTGGCCGAGGCCCGCAGCGAGGCGGCCCGCATCGCCTCCTCGGGCCACCACACGCCGCGGTGGGCGGTCACGCTCGCGTGGGGCGTCATGTGCGCGGGGATCGGGATGATGCTCGGCGGCACGGCCGCGGTGGCCCTGATCGCCTCCGTGGCCGCGATGACGATCGACCGGCTGCAGCTGACGATGTCGCGCCGCCGGCTGCCGGCGTTCTACCAGCAGGTCGCCGGCGGGGGTGTGGCCACGCTGCTCGCGGTGCTGGCCACCGCGCTCGGTCTGGCCGACGACCCGTCGCTCGTGGTCACCGCCAACATCATCATGCTGCTGTCGGGGATCGGCCTGATGGGCGCGCTGCAGGACGCCCTCTCCGGCTTCTACGTCACCTCCTCGGCCCGGATGATCGAGGCCCTGCTCGCCACCGCCGGCATCATCGCCGGGGTCTCGGGCGGTCTCGCGGTCGCCAACATCGCCGGCATCGGCGTGGGCCGGATCGTGCCCGGCCGCACCGTGGCGCTCGACACCCTGACGCTGATGGCCCTGGGGGCCGGGATCGCGGCGGCGGCCTTCGCCGTGGCGTCGTACGCCCCGTGGCGGGTCGTGCCCGCCATCGGCCTGATCGCCGCCGTGGCGGCCCTGACGGCCGAGAGCATCGACCTCACCGGCTTCGGGCGGGCCTGGTCGGTGGGGGTGGCCGCGCTCGGGATCGGTCTGGTCAGCTTCGGCGTCGCGGGCCGGGTGCGGGTGCCGCCCCTGGTGGTGGTCGTCTCCGCGATCGTGCCGCTGCTGCCGGGGCTCTCGATCTATCGCGGGCTCTCGCTGCTCGCCGAGACCGGGGGCGAGACCCGGGGCGTGCTCGCGCTGGTGACCGCCGGGTCGGCGGCGCTCGCGCTGGCCGCCGGCGTGATCCTCGGTGAGTACCTCGCGCAGCCGCTCAAGCGCGAGGCCCGGCGCCTGGAGAACCGGCTGTCCGGCCCGCGCCTGGTCGGTCCGCTGCGCGAGCGCACCGATCGCCGCCGCCGCGGTCGCTGACCCGGGTCGTCGTCAGACGCCCGCCGGGCGACCAGGCTGCCCGTCACCGGCCCCCACCGCCACGAGCGTCGTGCGGATCGCCTCGATGCCGGTGGCCACCTCGACGTACGACGTCGAGAGCGGTGAGAGCCCCAGCCGCAGGCCCTCGGGGTCGCGGTAGTCCGGGATCACGTCGCGCCGCCACAGTCGCGCGTTGACCTCCCGCATCGCGGGGTGGGTCAGCGTGACGTGGCCGCCACGCCGCTCGGGGTCGCGCGGTGAGGCCAGCCCCACGCCGAGCGGCGCCAGCACCTCGTCGGCCAGGTCGACGGCGTACGTCGTCAGGGCCTGCGACTTCGCGCGCACCGCCTGGATCCCGACCTGCTCGAGCAGCCCGAGCATGTCGCGCAGCGGCTGCATCGCCACGATCGGCGGCGTGCCGCTGAGCAGCCGACGGATCCCGTCGGCCGGGGTGTAGCCCGGACCCATCCGGAACGGGTCGCGGTGGCCCATCCAGCCCTGCACCGGCTGGTCGAGGTCGGCGAGCAGGCGCTGCGCGACGTAGCCGAAGGCCGGCGCGCCGGGACCGCCGTTGAGGTACTTGTAGCTGCAGCCCACGGCCAGGTCGGCCTGCCAGGCGTCCAGGTCGACCGGCACCGAGCCCACCGAGTGGGAGAGGTCCCAGAGCACCAGGGCCCCGGCGTCGTGGGCGACGCGGGTGATCTCGGCGGCGTCCGCGATCCAGGCGGAGCGGTAGGCCACGTGGCTGGCCACCACGAGCGCCGTGCGGGGCCCCACGGCGGCGGCGACCAGGTCGGGCGTGAGCCCCGCCGCCGGGTCGACGTCGACCCAGCGCACCTCGAGCCCGCACTCGCGCGCGACCCCCTCGGCGACGTACCGGTCGGTCGGGAAGTTGTCGCGGTCGACCACGATCTCCGTGCGGCCCGGGCGGGCAGCGACCGCGGCCCGCATCAGCTTGTAGAGCAGCACCGTGGTCGAGTCGCCGACCGCGGTCTGGCCCGGCGCCGCGCCCAGCAGCACCCGACCCAGGTCGTCACCGACCCGTAGCGGCAGGTCGAACCACGACTCGTCCCAGCCCCGGATCAGCCGGCCGCCCCACTCCTGCTCGACGAAGGACGTCAGCCGCTCCGCGGTGACGGCGAGCGGTCGCCCCAGGGAGTTGCCGTCGAAGTAGACCAGCTCGGTGTCGGCGCCGACGAAGGTCGCGCGGTGGGCCGCCAGCGGGTCCCGGCGGTCGAGGTCGGCGGCGTTCTCGGGGTGCACCGTGCCTGTCTACAGCAGCGCCGGTCGGTCGGTTGCCCCGATAGGTTGCCGGCATGGCTGACGTGCTGCGCAAGCTGGGACGCGACGACCTCGCCGCGAGCCGAGCGCTGAGCATCGAGGCGTTCGGCGAGCCGCCTCCCGGGTCACCACCCTGGACCACTCCGCCGTGGCCGACCCCCGGGCGGCACGTGTGGGGCGTCGTCGAGGACGCGGGTGCCGGGTCGGGTGCAGGTGACCGGGTCCTGGCGCGGGTCGCCGCCCACGAGTACCACTCCTGGTTCGGGGGGCTGCCGGTCCCGACCTCGGGCATCGCCTCCGTGGCGGTCGCCGCCGAGCACCGCGGTCGGGGCCTGCTCCAGGAGGTCCTGGCGCGGGCGCTCGCAGAGGCGGTCGAGCGTGGCGAGGTGGTCTCCACGCTCTACCCGACCGCGCCCGGCATCTACCGACCGTTCGGCTACGAGCTGGTCGCCTCCCTCGACACCGTCGAGGTGCCGACCGCGGAGCTCGCCGGGGTGGCCCCGCCCGTGGGGGTGCGCACCCGGCGCGCCGAGGTCGCCGACCTGCCCGCGGTGCGCGAGGTCTACGCCACCTGGGCCGCCGCGCAGAACGGGCCGCTCACCCGCACCGGCCCGCGCTTCGGCGACACCGACGAGGAGGTGCTGGCCGCGTTCACCGCGATCAGCCTCGCCGTCGGCGCCGACGAGCAGGTCGTGGGGTACGCCGCGTGGCGCCGCGGCAGCGGCTACGGGCCGACCGCGGTGCTCGAGGTCGAGGACCTGCTGGCCACGAGCACCGACGCCTACCGCGCGCTGTGGCGACTGGTCGGGTCGTTCGCCTCGGTGACCGGCCGCGTCCGGCTGACCACCTCGGGGCTCGACCCCGCCCGGCTGGCGCTCCCCGCCGCCACCTGGGACGTCACCGAGCGGCACCCCTACATGCTGCGGCTGCTCGACGTGCCCGGCGCCCTCGAGGCCCGCCGGCTCACGCTGCCCGGCGGCGGCGCTGCCTCGATCGGCTTCGCGGTCGCCGGCGACCGCCTCGGCGTGCTCGACGGCGACTACCGGCTCACGGTCGGTGCGGAGCCTGCGGTGTGCGAGGCGACCGGGTCCCGGGACGACGTACCGGTGTTCAGCCCGCACGGGATCGCGCTGGCCTGGTCCGGCGCGCAGTCGTGCGCCAACCTGCGGCTGCTCGGCCACCTGACCGGGCCGGCCGACCACGACCGCGTCCTCGACGCGCTGCTCGGCGGTCACCAGCTGCACGTGCGCGACTACTTCTGAGCCGCTTCCTGGCGGCCGATTTCAGGAAGTGCCCGCCCGGTGGGGCTGGTGCGACCGGTGGGCTACTGGAACGAGACGAACCGGACCCGCGGGCGCAGCGCGCCGACCTCGGCCGGGCCCATCCGACGGACGTCCTCGTCGTAGAAGAGCTTCAGCCCCATCGTGAACTTCCGCCCCCGCTGCACCGTCGCGTACGTCGCCCGCTTCTCGCCGCGGGTGCCGAAGCCGTCGACGTGCTGGACCAGCGCGAGGCCGTTGCGGCGGTGGACCAGGCCGATCCGCTCGATCATGTCCTCGCGGAACTGGTGCAGCACCAAGAGCTTCTCCGGGAGGTCGCGGCGGCGGACCAGCTCGGCGAGCCAGGCCGAGGTGCGGTTGACCTCGTCGGCGTGGACCGACCCGATCGTGCGGCCCGGCACCTCGCCCCGCCCCATCCGCCACTCGGGGTCCAGCGCCAGCCCGACGTAGGGGTCGCGCAGCGCCCACGCCCAGCGGCGCGCGGTCATCAGGAAGCCGGCACGGCCCGGCTGTACGTCGAGCAGCAGCAGCGCGCCCTGCCGGTGGGCGGCGTCGATGTAGCGCTGGACGACCGCGCGGTCGATGTCGTGGCTGTAGTCGCCGTCGGGCCCGGGCGAGGCGTCGGCCACGGTGACGATCAGCTCGTAGACCGGCTGCACCGGCCGCCCCAGGCGGCCGAAGGGACGCGCCGCCGCGACCAGACGGGAGTGCATCACGGCCGGGCGGTCCTCCCCCAGGACGCCGAGGGCCGGCGTACCGCCGGTGCCGTAGTAGGCGACCAGGAAGCGGCGCCCGTCGAAGATCCGGCGTCCGCCGGAGGGCAGGGTCGCCCGCTTCGTCGGCCGTGCTGCGCGCTCGCTGCGACGGTGCCGGCTCGGCGTTCGCCGCCCCCCGGGCCGCGGGAGCGGGCTCCGTCGCCGCCGGGAGCCCCGACCCGGTCGTGGGGTCGCTCTCCAGGACCCGGATCCCAGCTGCGAGCAGCACCAGGCCGACCAGCACCAGGACGGCAGCAGTGAGGAGCGAGCGGTCCTGGTCGTCGCGCGGGTCGTCGCGTCGGTCGTCGCGTGCGTCGTTGATCAGCTGGTCACCGCACCGTGCGCGGCGGACTGCACGACCTTGGCGTACTTGCCGAGGACGCCGCGGGTGTACTTCGGCGCCCGAGGCTCCCAGCCGACCTTGCGCTCCTCGAGGTCGGGCATCTCCACCTCGAGCGTGCGGTTGAGCACGTCGAGGGTGATCGGGTCGCCGTCGCGGACGAAGGCGATGGGTCCGCCGTCGACCGCCTCGGGGGCGACGTGCCCGACGCAGAGACCCGTCGTACCGCCGGAGAAGCGGCCGTCGGTGAGCAGCAGGACGTCCTTGCCGAGCCCGGCGCCCTTGATGGCGCCGGTGATCGCGAGCATCTCGCGCATGCCGGGGCCGCCCTTGGGCCCCTCGTAGCGGATCACGACGACGTCGCCGGCGGTGATCTGCCCGGCACTGAGCGCGTCCATCGCGGCGCGCTCGCCGTCGAAGACCCGGGCGGTGCCGGTGAAGACCGACTCGTCGAAGCCGGCCGACTTCACGACCGCTCCCTCGGGGGCCAGCGAGCCCTTGAGGATCGTGATCCCGCCGGTGGCGTGGATGGGCCGGTCGAGGCTGCGGATCACGTCGTCGTCGAGGTCGCGCGGGGCGAGGTCGGCGAGGTTCTCGGCCATCGTCCTGCCGGTGACGGTGAGGCAGTCGCCGTGCATCAGCCCGGCGTCGAGCAGCGCCTTCATCACCACGGGGATGCCGCCGATCTTGTCGACGTCGTTCATCACGTACCTGCCGAAGGGCTTGAGGTCGCCGAGGTGCGGGACCTTGTCGCCGATCCGGTTGAAGTCGTCGATGGTGAGGTCGACCTCGGCCTCGCGGGCCATGGCCAGCAGGTGCAGGACGGCGTTGGTCGAGCCGCCCAGCGCCATCACCACCGTGATGGCGTTCTCGAACGCCTCCTTGGTCATGATCTGGCGCGCGGTGATGCCCTGGCGCAGCAGGTTGACGACCGCCTCGCCGGAGCGGTGCGCGAAGCCGTCGCGCCGCCGGTCGACGGCGGGCGGGGCGGCCGAGCCGGGCAGCGACATGCCGATCGCCTCGGCGACCGAGGCCATCGTGTTGGCGGTGTACATGCCGCCGCAGGCGCCCTCACCGGGGCAGATCGCCCGCTCGATCTTGTCGACCTGCTCGCGGCTCATCTTGCCGGCCAGGCAGGCGCCGACGGCCTCGAAGGCGTCGATGATCGTGACGTCCTCACCGTCGACCGAGCCGGGCATGGTCGAGCCGGCGTAGAGGAAGACCGCGGCGAGGTCGAGCCGCGCGGCGGCCATCATCATGCCGGGCAGCGACTTGTCGCAGCCGGCCAGCAGCACCGAGCCGTCGAGGCGCTCGGCCATCATCACGGTCTCGACGGAGTCGGCGATGACCTCGCGGGAGACCAGCGAGAAGTGCATGCCCTCGTGGCCCATCGAGATGCCGTCGGAGACCGAGATCGTGCCGAACTCCAGCGGATAGCCGCCGGCGGCGTGGACGCCGTTCTTGACCGCCTTGGCCAGCCGGTCGAGCGAGAGGTTGCAGGGGGTGATCTCGTTCCAGCTCGAGGCCACACCGATCTGCGGCTTGGCGAAGTCGTCGTCGCCCATCCCGACGGCGCGCAGCATGCCGCGTGCGGCGGCCCGCTCGAGTCCGTCGGTGACGTCGCGCGAGCGGGGCTTGATGTCGGGCGCGGAGCCGGGATCGGTCATGGGCCCAGGCTAGTTGGCCCCGACGCGACGGCGTACGTCGATCTCATCCGCAGCCCGTCGGCCGCCCGGCCGCCGCTGGGCTCAGGCCTCGGCGGCCGACTTGAGCTGCGCCAGACCACGCTCGAAGTCCTTGCCGACCAGCCGGTCCATCGAGACGACCTTGCCCAGGACGGCCATCAGGCCCTTCTGCTCACCGGACATCCGCCAGGTCACGTCGGTGCCGCCGTTGCGGGGGGTGAGCTCGAAGGCCACCTCGTTGGTCGCCTTCCAGGGCTTGAGGAAGACCAGGGTGAGCACGACGCGCTCGGGGGTGGAGGAGGTGATCTCCATCGACCCCTCACCCGCCTTGCGGTTGCCCTTCCAGGCGTAGTGGGCGCCGACTCCGGACTCGGCACCGGTGTAGCTGCGCTGCATGTCGGCGTCGAGGCCCTCCCACGGCGACCACGCCGGCCACTCGTGGAAGTCGTCGACGAGACGGTGCACCAGTGCGGGGTCGGCCGCGACGTGGGTGGAGCGGGACACCTCGAAGCCGGTCATGCCCGCATGCTGTCAGAAGGTCGCCGCCCTGACGACCATCACGTCGGGGATGTTGGCCACCAGCGGGCGCCAGGACTCCCCGGCGTCGGCGGTGCCCCAGACCGCGCCGTTGCGGGCCCCGAGGTAGAGCCCGGCCGGGTCGTGCTGGTCGGTGCACATCGCGTCGCGCATGACCGCCACGTGGAAGTAGTCCGGCAGCCCCTTCTCCAGCGCCGTCCAGCTCTCGCCGGCGTCGGTCGAGCGCCACACCCGGGCCCGGCCCCCGGGGGGCCGGCGGCCGTCGCCGCCGCCCAGCGGGAAGACGTAGACGGTGTCGGGCTCGTGGGGGTGCACCACCACGGGGAAGCCGAAGTCGGCCGGGAGCCCTTCGGCGATCGACTGCCAGGACCCCGCGTGGTCGTCGGAGCGGTAGACGCCGCCGTGGTTCTGCAGGTAGAGGCGATCGGGCCGGCTGGGGTGGCGGGTGACCTTGTGCACGCACTGCCCGAAGTCGGGGTACTGCTGACCCTCGGGCATGAACTCGGCCCGGATGCCCTGGTTGCGCGCCGTCCAGGAGGCCCCGTCGTCGGCGGTCTGGTAGACCCCGCCGGTCGAGATCGCCGCGGTGACCGAGGCCGGGTCGGTGGGGTGGGGCAGGATCGTGTGGAAGGCCTGGCCGCCGAAGCCGGCGCCCCACTCGGCCCGCTGCGGGTGGTTCCACAGCCCCTCCTCGAGCGCGAAGGACTCGCCCCCGTCACGCGAGCGCCACACCGCGCCGGGCTCGGTGCCGGCCCAGATCACGCCGGGCTCGCTGCCCGCGACCAGCTGCCACACCCGCTCGACCGAGGCGTCCTCACCGTCGGGGAAGCGGACGCCGCCCCCGGGGGTCTCGTGCCAGGTCGCGCCGAGGTCGTCGGACCAGCGCACCTGCGGGCCCAGCCACATCGAGGAGGCTCCGGAGAAGATCCGGGGCGTGCCGTCGGGGCCGGTCACCCGCGGGTCGACCAGGCAGGAGTAGACCTCCTCCATGTCGTGGTGCGGGCCGGTGAAGTCCCACTCGGTGCGGTCGTCGTCGGACGTGCCGATCCACAGTCCCTTGCGTGTCCCGACCAGCAGCACGGTGCTCATGCGATCCCCTCTCGTCAGCCCTGTCCACTCTCCTCCTACATTGACCCGGTGACCACGGCCAACTCATCGGCGCCCCGGTCACCGCTTCTGTCCGGGCGACGCATCCCGCCGGTGTGGCTGGTGCTGATCGGCATCCTCTCGGTCCAGTTCGGCGCCGGCGTGGCCAAGGACCTCTTCGACGAGGCGCGGCCCACCACGATCGTGTGGGTGCGCCTGGCGGCCAGCGCGCTCCTGCTGGCCGTGGTCGCCCGTCCTGCGGTCCGCGGCCGGTCGCGCCAGGACTGGCTGGTGGTGCTGGCCTTCGGGGCCACGCTCGGGCTGATGAACTGGTCGATCTACCAGGCCTTCGCCCGGATCCCGCTCGGCATCGCGGTGACGATCGAGTTCGTCGGGCCGCTCACGCTGGCGGTGCTCGGCTCGCGCCGGGCCCGCGACCTGGTGTGGGTGGGGCTGGCCGCCGCGGGCGTGCTGCTGCTGGGGCTCGAGCGCACCGACCTGACCCTGAGCGGCGTCCTCTACGCGCTGGTCGCCGGCGCCAGCTGGGCGGCGTACATCCTGCTCAGCGCGCAGACCGGACGCCGCTGGCCCGGCATCGACGGGCTCACCATGGCCAGCGTCGTCGCCGCGGCGCTGCTGCTGCCGCTGATGGTGGGCCTCGGCGGTACGTCGTCGCTCGTCGAGCCGCGGATCCTGCTGCTCGGCGCCCTCGTCGGCCTGCTCAGCTCGGTCATCCCCTACACCTGCGAGCTGGTGGCGCTGCGCTCCCTGCGTCCCTCGGTCTTCAGCGTGCTGATGAGCATCGAGCCGGCCGCCGCGGCGCTGGCCGGGCTGGTCGTGCTCGGCGAGCTGCTGACCCCGCTGCAGCTGCTGGCGATGGCCTGCGTCGTGGTCGCCAGCATCGGCGCGACCCGCTCCGGCGGGACCATCGCCGAGCCGGTGCCGGACTGAGCCCTCGGTCAGGCCGAGCGGTGGCGCCCGGACGTCTGCTCCTGAACGTCTGCTGAAGGTTCACACAGAAGTCACACGGCAGAGATGACCCTGACCCCTCGGAAGGTCTAGGTTCGACCGCAAGCACCTTTCTTCTCCGTGACACCTGGAGCACCGCATGACAACCTCCTCCCCTCCCCGCCGTCCTGCCCTTCCGGGGCTCGCCGGGCTGACCGCGGCCGCCCGCCAGTGGTCGGTGGAGTCCCAGCAGGTCGCCCGACGCAACGCGATGATCGCCGCGACCGCCTGCGCGCAGCGCCGGGCCGAGCGCGAGGACGTCGAGGACTTCCTCCGCGAGCGCTACCGGCCCGCCGCACCCGGCGGCCCCGCCGTCCGCCGCGCCCTCGGCTGACCCGGGATCCGCCCGGGGTCGGGCACAATCGGAGGATGCCGACCTCCGCAGCCCGGACCGCGACCGCGTCGTCGATCAGCTACCACGAGATCCGGTCCGACGACGGGACGCACCTGCGGGCGTGGACCAACGACCCCGACCTGCTGATCGACGGGCCCACCGTGGTCCTGTGCAACGGGCTCGGCACGAACCCGTTCATGTGGCCGGCGCTGCTCCGGCCCGACTGCGGGGTCCGGGTGGTGTCGTGGTTCCACCGCGGCGTCGGCGGCTCCGAGCGGCCGGTCGACCCCAGCCATGTCGAGATCGAGCACTTCGTCCAGGACGGGCTGTCCGTGATGGACCACTTCGGCATCGACCGCGCGGTGCTGATGGGCTGGTCGATGGGCGTCAACACGATGTTCGAGCTGGCCGTGCAGCACCCCGAGCGGGTCGCCGGACTCTTCGCCGTGTGCGGCGTGCCGGGTGACACGTTCCGCACGATGCTCGCCCCGCTGCACGTGCCGCACGCCGTGGCCCGTCTGCTGACCGTCAACCTCGCCCGGACGCTCAGCATCGGCGGCCGCGCCCTGACCCCGGTCGTCGCCCGGCTGCCGATCGGGCCGCGCGCGGTCGACCTGGTGCGGCGTACCGGCTTCTTCTTCCGGATGCCCGACCCCGACCTGGCCGCGCTCGGCATGAAGGAGTTCCTCTCGACCCCGGTCGACTGGTACTTCCACCTGGCGCTGAGCACCTCGCGCCACGCCCGGGTGAGCCTGAGCCGGATCACGGTGCCGGCGGTCTTCGTCTCCGCCACCTTCGACCTGCTCGCCGGGGCCCGCGACATGAAGTCCGCCGCCGACCGGATCCCCGGCGCCGAGTACGTCGAGCTCCGCGGCTCCCACTTCGTCGCGATGGAGCAGCCCGAGCGCGTCCACCGGCTGCTCCTGGACTTCCTCGCCGACCTGGACTGACGCTGGTCGAGGTGCGAGGGCCGCCAGGCCCGCACGCTGGTCGAGGTGCGAGGGCCGCCAGGCCCGCACGCTGGTCGAGGTGCGAGGGCCGCCAGGCCCGCACGCTGGTTGAGGTGCGAGGGCCGCCAGGCCCGCACGCTGGTTGAGGTGCGAGGCCGACCACGCTGGCGCTCGCGACCTCGACCACCGGCGGTCATGGTTTCGAGGCTCGCTGGCGCTCGCACCTCAACCACCGGCGGTCATGGTTTCGAGGCTCGCTGGCGCTCGCACCTCAACCACCGGCGGTCATGGTTTCGAGGCTCGCTGGCGCTCGCACCTCAACCTCCGGGGCGGTGACTACGCAGCCGGCTCCACGACGGCGCGCCGGGCGGCGCGGCGCAGGGTGGTCAGCACGGCCGGGCCGAGGAGCACGATCGCGATGGAGTTCGTGATCGCCCGGCCGGTGTCGAAGCTGCCGGTCGAGGTGATCAGCGTGTAGGCGAGGAAGGTCTGCAGGTTGTCCAGCAACGGGGCGCCGGGCACGTAGGCCAGCGACCCCTCGTGGCCGGGCACCTGGACCCCGAGCAGGAAGGGCCAGCCGGAGAGGTTCATCAGCAGCCCGAACGCGTAGGCGGCCAGGATGCCGTAGACGACCAGCATCAGGATCTCGCCGCGGCCCGAGACCCGGCGCGGCAGCAGCCCGGCGCCCATCCCCACCCAGGCCGAGACCAGCATCTGGAAGGGCAGCCACGGGCCGACACCGGCGGTCATCAGCGCGGAGGCGAACAGCGAGGTGCAGCCGAGCACGAAGCCGAAGCCCGGCCCGAAGACGCGCCCGCCCAGGATCAGCAGGAAGAAGACCAGCTCCACCCCCGCCGTGCCCGCCGACATCCCGCGCAGGACGGCCACGGAGGCCGAGAGCACGCCCAGGATCGCCAGCGTCCGGGGGTCGAGGCCGCCCTCGCTGATCTCCGCCAGCACGACGGCGATCACGACGGGCAGCAGCGCCAGGAAGAGGAACGGCGGGTCGACGCGGGCGTCGTCCGGCACCCGGAGCAGCAGCGGCCAGCAGAGCATCATCAGCCCGCCGAGGGAGGCCACACCCAGCACCAGCGCCGAGCGTCCCGAGAGCCGGATGGCCGAGACCGGTGCCGAGGCCCTGACCCGGGCGTGCCGGGCGTCGTGGGTGTGGCTCACGCCGACTCCCGGTCGCCCAGGGCGGCGACGACCTCGTCGACCCGCAGCCACGCGGCGCCGAGCACCTTGGTCACCTGCGGCGCGAACGCCGGCGACTGCGGCAGGACCTGCCGGGCGGAGCCGGAGGAGACGACCTCGCCCTCGGCCATCACCACGACCTCGTCGGCGGCCTGGGCCACGAACTCCACGTCGTGGGTGGCCACGAAGACCGCATGACCGGCCTCGGCCAGGTCGCGCAGGATCCGGGCCAGCTCGGCCTTGGCGGCGTAGTCGAGCCCCCGCGTCGGCTCGTCGAGCAGCAGCACCTGCGGGCGGGCCACCAGCACCAGGGCCAGCGCCAGCGCCAGTCGCTGCCCCTCGGACAGGTCGCGCGGGTGCACGTCGCCCGCCACGCCGGGCACGAGCCGCTCGAGGATCGCGCGGGTGCCGGCGCCCCCCGCGGCGCACTCCTCGTCGACGGTCTCGAGGTAGAGCAGGTCGGCGGCGTTCTGGGGCAGCAGGCCCACGACCGTGCGCCGCTCGGCCGGGTCGAGGTCGGCGGGGTCGCGGCCCGCGACCGACACCGAGCCCGCCCGCCGCGCGCCCGACCCCTGGAGGGCCCACAGCAGCGAGGACTTGCCGGCGCCGTTGCGCCCCATCAGCGCCGTGACCCGACCCTGGCCGAGCCCGAGGTCCAGCTCCTTGACCGCGACGGTGCGACCGTGGGCGACGGTGAGCCGCTTGACGGCGAGCCCGACCGCCGCCGGCGCCGGTTCGACGTACGTCGGCGGGGTGAGGCTGAGCTCGCGGGCGCGGCGTCGGGCGGTCCGCACCGAGAGCGGCAGCGGCGTCCACCCCGCGGCGCGGCCGAGCTCCACGATGGGCGGCACCACCGGCGAGGTGGCCAGCAGGGTGGCGGGCTCGCCGACCAGCACGCTGCCGTCGCCGGGCAGCAGGCACATCCGGTCGGCGAACGGCACGACCCGCTCCAGCCGGTGCTCGGCCAGCAGCACCGAGACCCCCAGGTCGTGCACCAGGCGGGTCAGCGTGGCCAGCACCTCCTCGGCCGCGGTGGGGTCCAGCGCCGAGGTCGGCTCGTCGAGCACCAGCAGCCGCGGGTGCATGGTCAGCACCGAGCCGATGGCCACCCGCTGCTGCTGCCCGCCCGAGAGGGTGCGCAGGTCGCGGTGGCGCAGCTCGGCCACGCCGAGCAGGTCCAGGGTCTCCTCCACCCGGCGGCGCATCGTCTCCGGCGGGAGGCCGAGCTGCTCCATGCCGTAGGCGAGCTCCTCCTCGACGGTGTCGGTGACGAAGCCCGCGGCCGGGTCCTGGCCGACGTACCCGATCTGGTGCGCGCGGTCGCGCGGTGGCGTCGAGATGATGCTGGTGCCGTCGAGGAGCAGGTCGCCGGAGAGTCGTCCTCCGCTGAAGCGCGGCACCAGGCCGGTCACCACCCCCAGCAGCGTCGACTTGCCCGACCCGGTCGGGCCGGTGACCAGCACCAGCTCACCGTCGTCGACGCTCAGGTCGACGCCGGCGAGCACCGGGGTCTCGTCGTAGGCGAAGGCGATGTCGCGCAGCTCGATCATGCGTGCACCTGCCTCGGGGGCGGGGCGGCGACCAGCGCCGCGACGCCCACCAGCGCGCCGACGAGCGCGACCAGGCTGAGCTGGGGTGCGACCGACGGGTCGGGGTAGGCGATGAAGATCTGGTGGCCGCTGACCCACCAGCCGACGACGGCGACGCTCAGCCCCGACACGGCGACGGCCGTCTCGGGCCAGCGCCAGGGGTCGGGCCGGTAGCGGGTGCGCTGCACGCGTCGTCCGGCGCTGAGCAGCCCGGCCACGGCGAGCGCGAGACCCAGGCCCAGCATCGGCAGCGCCAGCAGCCGGGGTGCGGTGCGGTCGAGCACCGCGTAGACGCCGACGCAGACCCCGCAGAGACCGGTCAGCATCAACGCCCCCGTCGTACGCCGCTGGGTCGCGGTGAGCCCACCGGCGCGGCCGTAGCCCCGGGTGTCCATGCCCGCGGCGAGCGCCAGCGACCGCTCGAGGGCGTCCTCGAGCACGGGGACGACCAGCCGCCTCAGCCCCCGCACCCGCCCCTCGGCGCCGGCGCGGAGCCGTTGCGCGGCGCGGACCCGGCGCACGCTGTCGGCGAACTGCGGCAGCACGGTCACCGCCACGACCAGCGCCGTGCCGATCTCGTAGAGCGCCGGCGGCACCGAGCGGAGCAGGCGCTTGGGGTTGGCGAGGGAGTTGGCGGCCCCGATGCAGATCACGATGGTGGCCAGCCGCAGACCGTCGTAGAGACCGAAGAGGAGCGCCTCGCGGGTGACCGGGCCGAGCAGGGTGATGCCGAGGACCCAGTCGGGCAGCGGCACCTGCGGCAGGTCGAGGACGACGGTGCCGGGATAGCTGCCCCCGAAGAGGATCCGGAAGACCACGCGCAGCACGACGATCGCCACGCCCAGCCAGACGTAGAGCCGGAACGAGCGGCCCCACGGCTGGTCGGAGCGGCAGGCCATCACGACGAGGGCCGCCACCCCGACCAGCAGCAGGAGCAGCCAGGGGTTGGTCGTGAACGACGCGGCCGCCGCGAGCCCGATCGCCCACAGCCACCAGGCCACGGGGTGCAGGTCACGCGACAGCCGCGGGTTCACGAGCCGGCCGAGCCCCGCCGTCGCACGAGCACGGTCGCGCCGACGGCTCCGAAGAGCAGCACGAGCACGCCGGGAGCGACCCAGCCGGGCAGCCCACCGTCGGCGTCCGGCGGCGAGGCCGTCGGGGTCACCTGCTCCGAGGACTCGGCCTCGGCTGCGGTCGTCGGGCTGTCGGTGGACGAGGGCTCGGCGGAGGCGCTCCGCGCGGCCCCGGCCCCGGCCCGACGTACGCGGCTGGTGGCGCGGTCACGCTTCGTGCGGCCCGGCTTCGCCGAGGCGGAGGCCGAGGCACCGGCTCCTGTGGTCGCGCCGTCGCCGGCCTCGGCCGACGGGTCGGCCGGGTCGCCCGGGCTCGACGTCGAGCCGGTGGCGCCACCGGTGGTGCCGGAGCCGTTGCCGCCCCCCGTGCCCGCGGTCCCCCCGGACCCGCCGGTCGAGGAGCCTCCCGAGCCACTGCTCGACCCCCCCGATCCCGACGCGCCACCCGAGCCACCCGAGCCGCCCGAGCCGCCGGAGCCGCCGGAGCCGGACGAGCCGCCACCGGAGGGCTGCGGAGCCGGAGTGGGCTCGGCCTGGCGGGCCGGGGTGCTGGACGACGGGGCGTCGCGGTCCCCGCCGGTGTTCCAGGAGAAGCCCACGTAGCCGCCGTCGGGGATCCGCAGCGACCGCGCCCCGACGCTCGAGTAGGTCCACGACCCCGAGGTGCCGTCGGACCACCACAGGCTCCAGTAGGCGTCGGACGGCGAGGTGTTGACGCACGGGTCGCTCGACGGAGCATTGTCGACCCGGCACACGAATCCCGGCTCGCGCTGGGCATAGGTGAGTCGGGTGCCGAAGAGGTCAGCCGCCGTCCGACCGCCACCACTGGCGTCGCAGGTCTCCTGCACGCCACCGCCGAGACCGTTGCGGTCGACGACGAGGGTGACGCCGGTGGACGTCGTGCACCCGGCTGCCTGCGCCGGGGCGGCGGCCCCACCGAGGACGGTGAGCCCGGCGGCCGCGGTCAGTCCGACCGCGGCCGTCAGCCGCGCGACGTGGGTCGAGGCGACCCGCACGTCACCGCACCACGCGGAAGGCGTCGGTGCCCCGGCGGTTGCCGAAGTGACCGACGGCCTTGACCTTCGCCCGGCCCGGCTTGCCGCGCACCACGAAGCGGGCCGTGAAGCGACCCGAGCGCGACGCGCGCCCGGTGTCGACCTTGCGGCCGCGCAGGAAGACCGTGACCTTCTCGCCCTGGACCAGGCCCGTGACCTTGACGACCTGCTTGCGACCGGCCTTGACCGCTGCCGCGCTTCGCGTCGACGGCGAGCTTGGTGGCGCCGAGGACCTTGACGGTGGTCGTGGCGGGGTCGCCGAGCCAGGAGGCGGTGTAGGTGCGCTCACCGGTGCCGCCCGGCAGCTTGATCGAGGCGGACGGGGCAGCGCCGGTCACGGCCGCCTTGGCGCCGGGGCCCGTGACGCAGCCGTCGCCCACGGCACCGAGACCACGGACGGTCAGGTCCACGCTGGACCGGGCGCGCTGGAAGCCGCGGGGACCGACGAGCCGCAGCGCGTTGACGGCTGCCACTCCCTCCAGGTGCTGCAGGACGGGCAGGGCCTGGGCCGTCGTACGCCGCCACTGGTCGCCCAGCTCTGCGGAGATGCCGTCGGCCTCGCCAGCAGTGAGAGCGGCCTGGTCGTAGGCGATGGCCCCGGCTTCCGCCGCGAGCGGGCCGGTGAGGCAGGCGGTGTCGGCGGGGGCCTGGAGCGCAGCCACCCACGCCGCGGCGTCCGCGGCGGCGGCGTCCGCGCCGGCCTCGCCGAGCGCCCACCCGGCCAGGCCGGTGCTGTTGGCGTTGGCGCTCTCGGTGGCGACGCCGCCGCCGAAGGAGCCGTCAGCGGCCTGCGTGCCCTCGAGCCAGCCGACGGTGGCCGCGATCGCCGTGTCGACGTCCGGGTCACCGGCCTGCTCGACCAGCGCCAGCAGCGCGAACGCCGTCACGTCGGTGTCGCCGGCGGCGTCGGGGTCGGAGTCGCAGGTCTGGTCGGCCGCGTCGATGTCGGAGAAGCTCAGCCGGAAGAAGCCCTCGCTGCACTGCTGGGCGAGCAGGAAGTCGGTCGCGGCCGCGGCCTCGGGGCTGGCGGCGTCGGTGAGCGCGCGGGCGGCGAAGGACTGGCTGATGGTGTTGGCGTACGCGTAGTCGGGCTCGCCCTGAGCGGTGTCGAAGATCCGACCCGCGGTGGCGCCGTCGTCGATCGTCAGCGACTCCAGCCGCTCCACGAGGTCGGTGCCGCCGAAGTCCGTCTCGTCGGCGCCCGCCGTCCGGGCCAGCACCGCCGCCTTGGCCGTCGCGCCGGCGACGTCGCCGTAGTAGCGCACGCCTTCGAAGGTGTAGTCGTAGCCGATGTAGCTGTCGACGTTCTCCTCGATCGCGCCGGCGATCTGCTGCACCGCGGCCTGCGGCCCGCCGACGGCGTCGATGGCGAGGGCGGCGTCGATGGTCAGCCCGTAGTCGGGGAAGTCGGGGCCGAACTGGCCCGGCAGCAGTCCGTTGGCGCCGAGCTGGCCGGCGATCCAGGCGCCGGCGGCGGCCGAGGGGCCGGTGGGCGGACCGCCGGGCGCGGCGGCCGAGGCCGCGGTGGGGCTGAGCACGGCGCCGGTGAGGGCTCCGGCCAGGACGAGGGCGCCGGCACGGCGCGCCACGAGGGGAGACATGTGGTTCCTTCCCGCTGCACACGACGGGAGGCTCCGCGAGGATCCACCCGCTGTTTTCCACGACAGCGTTGGTGATCAGGACGCGTCGTGGTGGGTGTTCCGACTTGCTCGCACTCCGTCGATCGACGAGGTGCGGGCCTACGGTTGCGGGTCAGTGCCGGACTTGGACCGGCTTTCCCCGCCACGAGCGTGATGAGTGGTGCTTGGCGGGCGCAGCGTACCCCGGAAGTCGTGTGCCTGAGAACGCCGTCCGGTCCGATGTGAGGCACACGACCCGCCGCATGCCGCCGCGACCCCGGTGGTCGAGCCTGCCGAGACCCCGTCGGCCCGTCTCAGGTCAGGCCAGCTTCTCGAGGATCAGCTCGCGCACCCGGCCGGCGTCGGCCTGGCCGCGCATCTCCTTCATCACCGCACCGATGAGCGCGCCCGCGGCGGCGACCTTGCCGTCGCGGATCTTGTCGGCCACGTCGGGGTTGGCGGCGATGGCGGCGTCCACCGCCGCGCCGAGGGCTCCGTCGTCGGACACCACGGCGAGCCCGCGGGCCGCGACGATCTCCTCGGGCGTGCCCTCGCCGGCGAGCAGCCCGTCGAAGACCTGGCGGGCCAGCTTGTCGTTGATCGTGCCGGCGTCGACCAGCGCCTGGACGCCGGCCACGTCGGCCGGGGTGACCCCGAGCTCGGCGATCTCCACGCCGGTGTCGTTGGCGCGGCGGGCGAGCTCGGAGAGCCACCACTTGCGGGCGGCCTGCGGGGAGGCGCCGGCGTCGATCGTCTCGGCCACCAGGCCCAGCGCCCCGGCACCCACGGTGTCGCGCATCTCGAGGTCGGAGAAGCCCCACGCGGTCTGGAGCCGGGTACGTCGGGCCGCGGGGTTCTCGGGCAGGGTGCCGCGCAGCTCCTCGACCCACTCGCGGGACGGGGCGACCGGCACCAGGTCGGGCTCGGGGAAGTAGCGGTAGTCGTCGGCGTCGGACTTCTCGCGTCCGCTCGTGGTGACCCCGGTGTCCTCGTGCCAGTGGCGGGTCTCCTGGAGGATCGAGCCGCCGTCGTCGAGGACGCCGGCGTGCCGCGACATCTCGTGGCGGACCGCGCGCTCGACCGAGCGGAACGAGTTGACGTTCTTGGTCTCGGTGCGGGTGCCGAGGGTGCCGGTGCCGACCGGCGCGAGCGAGAGGTTGACGTCGGCACGCAGGTTGCCCTGGTCCATCCGCGCCTCGGAGACCCCGAGGGCGACGATCAGGTCGCGCAGCTGGGAGACGTACTCGCGGGCGACCAGCGGGGCCTTCGCGCCGGCGCCCATGATCGGCTTCGTGACGATCTCGATCAGCGGGATGCCGGCCCGGTTGTAGTCGACCAGCGAGTGGTCGGCCCCGTGGATGCGACCGGTGGCGCCGCCGACGTGCAGCGACTTGCCGGTGTCCTCCTCCATGTGGGCGCGCTCGATCTCGACCCGGAAGGTCTCGCCGTCGGGCAGCGTGACGTCCATGTAGCCCTCGAAGCAGATCGGCTCGTCGTACTGGCTGGTCTGGAAGTTCTTCGGCATGTCGGGGTAGAAGTAGTTCTTCCGCGCGAAGCGGCACCACTCGGCGATCTCGCAGTTGAGTGCGAGCCCGATCCGGATCGCCGACTCGACCGCCGTGCCGTTGACCACCGGCATCGCGCCGGGCAGGCCGAGGCAGACCGGGCACACCGAGGTGTTGGGCTCCTCGCCGAAGGAGGCGGGGCACCCGCAGAACATCTTGGTGTGGGTGTTGAGCTCGACGTGCACCTCGAGCCCGAGGGCGGGGTCGTAGCGCTCGAGCACCTCGTCGAAGGGGACCAGGGTGGTCGGTGTCGCGGTCATCGTGCGCCTCCGTGGGTCTCGACAGGCTCGACCAACGAGCGGGCCTGGTCTACCAACGACGAGGCGAGCTCGACCAGCGAGGGGGCCTGGTCGAGGAGGGGGCCGCCCCACTTCTCGCGCAGGAGCGCCTCGAGGGCGGCGCCGACGCGGTAGACCCGGTCGTCGGCCATGGTCGGGGCGAGGACCTGGACGGCCGCGGGCAGCCCGTCCTCGTCGGCGAGGCCGCTCGGCACCGAGATGCCGGGCACGCCCGACAGGTTGGCCGGGATCGTGGCGAGGTCGTTGAGGTACATCGCCATCGGGTCGTCGAGCTTCTCGCCGAGCTTGAAGGCCGTGGTGGGCGAGGTCGGCGAGACCAGCACGTCGGCCTGCGTGAACGCGGCGTCGAAGTCGCGGGCGATCAGCGTGCGCACCTTCTGGGCCTGCCCGTAGTAGGCGTCGTAGTAGCCGCTGGAGAGCGCGTAGGTGCCGAGGATGATCCGGCGCTTCACCTCGTCGCCGAAGCCGGCGTCGCGGGTGGCCCGCATCACCTCCTCGGCCGACGGGGCGTCGATGCCCTCGGGCAGCACCCGCAGGCCGTAGCGCATCGCGTCGAACTTCGCGAGGTTGCTCGACGCCTCGGCCGGGAGGATGAGGTAGTAGGTCGCCAGCGCGTGCACGAAGCTCGGGCACGACACCTCGACCACCTCGGCGCCGGCCGCGACCATCAGGTCGACCGACTCCTGGAAGCGCTGGAGCACGCCGTCCTGGTAGCCGTCCCCGCCGAGCTCGGTGACCACGCCGACGCGCACGCCGCTCAGGTCGCCGGTCGCGCCGAGCCGGGCCGCGTCGGTGAGGTCGGGGACGGCGTCGCGGATCGAGGTGGAGTCTCGGGGGTCGTGGCCGCCGATCAGCTCGTGCAGCATCGCCGCGTCGAGCACGGTGCGGGTGACCGGCCCGACCTGGTCGAGGGAGTTGGCCAGCGCGACGAGGCCGTAGCGCGAGACCGAGCCGTACGTCGGCTTCACCCCGACGGTGCCGGTGACCGCGCCGGGCTGGCGGATCGAGCCGCCGGTGTCGGTGCCGAGCGCGAGCGGAGCCTCGTACGCCGCCAGCGCGGCCGCGGAGCCGCCGCCGGAGCCGCCGGGGATCCGGTCGAGGTCCCAGGGGTTGCGGGTCGGGCCGTAGGCGGAGTGCTCGGTGGAGGAGCCCATCGCGAACTCGTCCATGTTGGTCTTGCCCAGGATCGGCAGGCCGGCCTCGCGCAGCCGCGTGACCACGGTGGCGTCGTACGGCGGGACCCAGCCCTCGAGGATCTTCGAGCCGCACGTCGTGGGCAGCCCGCGGGTGGCGAGCACGTCCTTGACCGCGATCGGTACGCCGTCGAGGTCGCTGGCCGGCGAGCCGGCGGCGCGGCGCGCGTCGGACGCGGCGGCCTGCTCGAGCGCGCCCTCGGCGTCGACGTGCAGGAAGGCGTGCACGGCACCGTCGACCGCGGCGATCCGGTCGAGGTGGGCCTGGGTGAGGTCGACCGAGGTGACCGCGCCGGAGGCGAGGTCGGCGGCGAGGTCCGCGGCTGTGCTGCGGGTGCGGTCGGGGGTGCTCACTGCTCGTCCCCCAGGATGCGCGGCACGGAGAAGCGCTGCTCCTCGACCTCGGGGGCGCCGGAGAGCGCCTCCTCGGCGGTGAGCCCGGGCACCACGACGTCCTCGCGGAAGACGTTGGTGAGCGGCATCGGGTGGGAGGTCGGGGGCACGTCGTCGCCGGCGACCCCGGCGATCGAGGCGACCGACTCCAGGATCACCGACAGCTGCGGGGCGAGGTGGTCGAGCTCGGCGTCGTCGAGGTCGATCCGCGCCAGGGTCGCGAGGTGGGCGACCTCGGTCCTAGTGATCTCGGGCATGCGCTCATCCTAGGAGCGGGCCGCCTCCTGCTGACCGGGGGCCGGTGGCGGGCCCTGGTGCACCTCGAGCCGCAGCAGCCGGCTGGCCAGGTCGACCCCCGGCCCGAGCAGCACGATGACCGCGATCGTGCCGGGTCCGACCGTCGCGCCGAGCAGCCAGCCGACCAGCGCTCCCCCACCCTGGACCAGGCTGTAGCTCCACCGGAACGGCACCGGCGGGTCCCAGGCCAGGGCCATCGCCTCGGCCGGACCGGCGCCGCTGTGGCTGCCGAGGTAGGCCGCGATCCCGACCGCCAGCACCGGGAACGCCGCCGCCAGCAGCAGCGCCTGCGCCAGGAGGTGCTCGGCCGGCGAGGTCGCGCCGAGGATCACCGACACCACGATCCCGACCACGACCACCTGCACGACGGTGCCGAAGCCGGGGCGGACCCCCCGCACGGCGGCCAGAGCCACGAACGTCACGCCCACGACCAGGTTGGCGAGGCTGAAGGAGATCCCGGTGCCGATCGAGAGCCCGTTGACCAGCGTCGAGTAGCCGTCGGAGCCGAGGTCGGCGGTGAGCAGCAGGGCGACCCCGATGCCGAGGACGACGCACCCGAGGAGGAGCAGCAGCAGACGGCGCGGGGACGGCACGTCCCCAGCCTGTCACCCGCGCGCCGAGGCTGCTCTGGGAGACTCCCGAGCGTGCCCGTCACCCGTGGTTTCACCGGCCGTCGTCGCGAGCAGCGGCGCCAGCACGCCGAGCGTCTCCCCCCTGGTCAGTACGACGTCGGGGCCGAGTGGCCGGCGCTCACCGCCGAGGTCACCCCGCACCTCGACCCCGAGCGCTGGACGATGAGCGTCGACGGCCTCGTCGGGACGCCGCGCACGTGGGACTGGCGCGAGATCCGCGCGCTGCCCGGGTCGACGTACACGGGCGACATCCACTGCGTGACCACGTGGAGCAAGTTCGACACGACCTTCGCCGGCGTCAGCGTCGACACCCTGCTCGACGCGGCCGGGCCGCTGCCCGAGGCGGCGTACGTGATGGCCCACTCGACCACCGGCTACACCACCAACCTGCCCATCGCCGACGTCACCGGCGGGCGGGCCTGGGTGGTGTGGGAGTTCGACGGCCGGCCGCTGGCCGTCGACCACGGCGGGCCCGTGCGGCTGCTCGTGCCGCACCTGTACTTCTGGAAGTCGGCCAAGTGGGTGACCCGCCTGGAGCTGATGGCCGCGGACCGGCCGGGCTTCTGGGAGCAGAACGGCTACCACGACCGCGGCGACCCGTGGCTGGAGCAGCGCTACCAGGGCGACCCGTGACGGTGCCGCCCGTGGGGCCACCGGTCGGGCCGTGGACGACCGGGCGGATCGTGGAGCTCGAGCACGGCGGCGACGCGCAGGTGCCGCTGGTGCGGCTGCGGCTCGACGTGGCCGACCGGGTCGACCACCAGCCCGGCCAGCACTACGTCGTGCGGCTGCGGGCGCCCGACGACTACACCGCCCAGCGGTCCTACTCGGTCGCCTCCGATCCCGCCGACCCGCTGCTGGAGCTGATGGTCGAGTGCCTGCCCGACGGCGAGGTGTCGGGCCACCTGCACGACGTCGCCGCGGTCGGTGACGAGCTGGAGCTGCGCGGGCCGATCGGCGGCTGGTTCACCTGGACCGGTGACGTGCCGGCGGTCTGCGTCGCGGGCGGCACCGGCGTGGTCCCGGTGGTGGCGATGCTGCGCCACGCCGCCCGCCACGGCCTCACCGACCGGTTGCGGGTGGTCGCGGTCGCGCAGACCCTGGCCCGCCTGCCCTACGCCGCCGAGCTGCGTGCGGCGGGCGCGTTCGTGGCGCTGACCCGCGAGAACCTCGACGACCGCGTCGCCGCCCCGCCGTACCCCGACGAGCTCACGGCGCTCGTCGAGGGCGCCGAGCGTGCCTACGTCTGCGGCTCGGTCGGCTTCGCCTCCTACGCCACCCGCCTGCTCGGCGAGGTCGGCGTGCGCGCCGACACGATCCGCGTGGAGCAGTTCGGCGACACCGGCTGAGGCTGCTGCGACACGCACCCAACCCGGCGGCCGGCTGCCGCGTCTGAAGAGGTGACCAGCAAGGGAGTCGCCGATGTCCCGTCCACCCTCGGACGCCGAGTTCACCGAGCTCGTCCACGCCTCGTGGGCCTCGCTCTACCGCACCGCCTACCTGCTGGTGGGTGAGCGGGGCCTCGCCGAGGACCTCGTCCAGACCGCGCTGGCCAAGACGTACGCGTCGTGGGGCCGGGTGCGCGACGTCTCGGCCGCGCCCGCCTACGCCCGCACGGCGGTGGTCAACACGGCGTCGTCGTGGTTCCGCCGCAAGGAGTGGCGCAACGAACGGCCGACCGAGGTCCTGCCGGAGCCGGACGGCGGCCGTGCCGGGCCCGACCCGACCGACCGGCCCGCCCTGGTCGACGCCCTCGCGCAGCTCGCCCCGCGGCAGCGCGCGGCCGTCGTGCTCCGCTACTACGAGGACCTGAGCGTCGCCGAGACCGCCCGTGCCCTCGGCTGCTCCGAGGGCACGGTCAAGAGCCAGACGTACGACGGGCTGGCGCGCCTGCGCACGCTGCTCGGCGACGCCGTGGTCCCCCATCCCAGCACCACCGGCCCCGAGAGACCGGGCCGCCCGGCCCGGGGAGGCACCCATGACTGAGCGACTCGCCCACCTGCTGCACGCCGAGGCCGACGGCCTCGACATCCCACCCCCGGACGCCGCGTCGGTCCTGCGTCGCGGCCGCGGCGCCCGCCGTCGTCGTCAGGCCCTCACCGCCACGGCGGCGCTGACCGCGGCCGTCGTGGTCGGCGCGGGTGCCCTCGGGCTCACGGGCTCGACCCGCGACGGCGACTCGGCTCCCGACCCCGCCGGGTCCACCGGCGCCGGAGCGGTCTTCGCGCTCAGCACCACCGTCTACCTCGAGGACGGCGCGGTGACGGCGGAGATCGACGACCGCGCGATCAAGTCGCTCTACTACACCTCGTCCGGGGTGCTGGTCCGGCACGGCAACAACGCCTACAGCGACGGCGGCGGGCCCCAGCGCTTCTCGTTGGTGCGGCCCGACGGCACCGTCGAGCGCATCGGCGTCACCACCGAGGAGACCGTGCCGGGCACCGACCCGGAGCAGCCCTACCTCGCCTGGGCCGAGGTCACCGACGGCGAGGCCGAGGTCGTGGTGCGCGACCTGCGGGACGACACCGAGGCGGCCCGGGTGCCCCTCCCGAGCGCCGATCCCGGCGGCGGGTGGGCGGCCCCGCCGGTCACGCTCGCCGGCGACACCGTCTACGCCGGACCGGCGACGGCCTCTTCGCCGTCGACTGGCGCTCGGGCGAGGTCGAGGACCTCGGCGACGCGTCGGCCCCGCAGGGCCGGGGCCGGACGACGACGTACGGCGAGGACGAGATCTCGGTGCTCGACGCGTACGGCGAGCCCCTGCTCAGGGTCGAGGTGAGCAGCTACGCCTACTTCATGCTCTCGCCCGACGGCCGCTACGCCGTGGCCGTGGTCGAGGAGGCCGACCTGGCCGGCGACGACTCGTTCGACGTCTACGCGGTCGACACCGGCGAGCACGTCTCGTTGCCCGGCTACGTCTACGACTACGGGTGGACCGCTGCGGGCGACCTCTTCCGGGTCGGGGAGCAGGCGGTCACGACCTGTGACACCGGCACGGGTGCGTGCACCGAGACCCCGCACGGGATCACGATGCCGCCGCCGACGCCGCAGAAGGAGGTCTGCGAGACGGATCCCCAAGGCGCCACGATGTGCTGGACCGAGGGCGGCGAGACCTGGGAGTCGCAGCTCAAGCTCGGCGGGCGGTCCTACGAGTCGTGACCGGTGCCGGCTCCCGAGACCGCCTCGAACGCGGCGGCGACCTCGAGCAGCCGGCGGTCGGCGCCGTGCGGGGCGACGATCTGCACGCCGACCGGTAGCCCGTCGGCGGTGCGGCCGGCCGGCACCGAGATGGCCGGGCAGCCGGTCACCGAGATCAGGTAGGCCGAGCGCATCCAGTCGAGGTAGGACGTCATCGGACGGCCGTTGATCGACGTCGGGTACTCCTGGTCGACCGGGAACGGCGGCACCTGCGAGACCGGCAGCACCAGCACGTCGTAGTCGAGGAAGAAGCGGCGCATCCGCTCGGTGATCTCGGTGCGGGTCCGGTAGGCCGCGGCGACGTCGGGACCCGTCAGCGGCTCGCCGGCCCGGATGTTGTCGGCCAGCGACTGCTTGAGCTCGTGCGGGTGCCGGGCCAGCAGGTCGGCGTACGACGCGTGGAGGTGCCAGGCGCGCAGGGTGCGGAAGGTGTCGTCGGCCCCGGTCAGGTCGGGGTGGGCGCCGAAGACCCGGGCCCCGTGGCGCGCCATCAGCCGCCCCGCCTCCTCGGTCACCCGCGCCACCTCGGTGTCGACCTCGAAGGCGCCGCCGAGGTCGAGCGACCAGGCCACCCGCAGCCCGTCGAGCGATCCGGTGACGGGGGGCGCGAAGACCGCGCCCGGGTCGCCGAGCGCCAGCGGCACCCGGGGGTCGGGGCCGGCGACCACCGACAGCAGCAGCGCCACGTCGCCGACGGTGCGGGCGAGGGGGCCGCTGACCGAGGTGGTCTCCCACTGGTTGCTCGCGGGCCAGGTCGGCACCCGGCCCAGCGAGGGCCGCAGCCCGACGACGCCGCAGAACGACGCGGGGTTGCGCAGCGAGCCGCCCATGTCGGACCCGTCGGCCAGCGGGACCATCCCCGAGGCCAGCGCCGCCGCCGCGCCGCCGCTCGAGCCGCCCGCGGAGCGGCTGGGGTCGGCGGGGTTGCGGGTGGTGCCGTAGAGCCGGTTGAAGGTGTGCGACCCGGCCGCGAACTCCGGCACGTTGGTCTTGCCCAGCAGCACCACCCCGGCCCGACGTACCCGCTCGACGATCAGGTCGTCGGCGTCCGGCACGTGGTCGGCGAAGAGGCGGGAGCCGTACGTCGTGGTCCACCCGGCGACGTTGTGGGTGTCCTTCACCGCGAACGGCAGACCGTGCAGCGGCCCGGTCGGCGCCCCCGAGGCGAGATGCTGGTCGGCCGCTGCCGCGCCCGCCCGGGCCCGCTCGGCGTCGAGGGCGACGACGGCGGTCAGCTCGGGGTTGCGCTCCGCGATCCGCTCCAGGTGCAGCTCGAGCAGCTCACGGGCGGAGATTCGCCGCGCCTGCACGGCGTCGCGCATCTCGCGGGCGGTCGACGACGCGGTCAGCTCGGTCCCGGACATGGGGCCAGCATGCCCGACCCCGCCGCAGCCGACCCCGTGCGGCGGTGGCTCAACCACCTCCTACGCCGCAGATCCGGTGGCACACCCACCGCCGACCGGTCACCCGCGGCGGCGGCCGAGGCGGGAGCCGGCGAGCACCCCGATCAGCACCAGACCGGCGCCGACCGCGATGCCACGGACGAAGTCGCCGCTCGCGCCCGCACCCCCCGCTCCCCCGCCCCGGGCGGGCGGCGGCGCGAAGACCGTCCCGGGGACTGCGGGCCCGGCGTCCGGCGCGGAGGCACCCACCGGAGCGTCCGCAGACCCGCGACCGGAGGAGGCGGCGGGCGCAGCGATCTGGCCGGCGAGGTTGTCGAAGAACTCCCGCGCCATCCGCCGCGACACCGAGGTCAGCATCCGCTGGCCGACCCCGCCGACCATGCCGCCCACGGTGGCGTCGGCGTCGTAGGCCACGGTGGTCGCGCCGGCGTCGTCGCTGAGCCGGACCCGCACGGTGGCGTCGACGGTGCCAGGGGCGCCCGACCCGGTCAGCGACATCACCAGCGACTCGCCGTCGACCAGGTCGCTCAGCCGGCAGTGGCCCTCGTAGGTCCCGCGGATCGAGGCGACGCCGGCGGTGACGGTCATGTCGTACTCGTGCTCGGCGGTGCTGACCAGCCGCTCGCAGCCCGGGATGGCCCGCACCAGCACCCCGCCGTCGAGGATCGAGGCCCACACCCGCTCGCGGGGAGCGGGCACGGTGACCTGGTCGACGATCTTCATGAGCGCTCCTCGCTGTGCTGCAGCCGCAGGTGGAACAGGTCGGACGGCGAGATCGGCATCGCCGTGATCGCCAGGGCGCCAGGACGGAGCCCTTCGGCGTCCTCGATCGCGGCGGCGAAGACCGCGGCCGACGGGATCACGCCGGCCTCACCGGCCCCCTTGATGCCGAGTGGGTTGAGGGGCGACGGCGTCTCGAGGTGGTCGATGTCGATGCCGTCGGGCACCTCGGTCACGTAGGGCATCAGGAAGTCCATGAACGAGGCGTTGAGCAGCTGGCCGTCGTCGTCGTAGGCCATCCGCTCGTAGAGCGCGCCGGCCACGCCCTGGGCGACACCGCCGTGGATCTGCCCGCGCACGATCATCGGGTTGATCAGCCGCCCGCAGTCGTGGACGACGGCGTACTTCAGCACCGTGATCTCGGCGGTCTCGGGGTCGGTCTCGACGATCACCGCGTGCATGCCGGAGGCGAACGTGGCCCGCTCGGGCGAGTAGAAGTCGCGCCCCTCGAGCCCCGGCTCGTCGTCCTCGGCGACCGGTGGCTTGCCCGGGTCGCCCACCGAGAACTGCGTGGCGGCCTTGGAGGCCTCGTCGAAGGCGTAGCGCAGCGGGTTGGAGAGCACCGACACGGTGCCGAGGTCGATCGCCGAGCCCGGCGAGCCCTTGACCCGCACGGTGCCGTCCACGATCTCGAGGTCGTCCTCGGCGGCCTCGAGGGCGTCGGCGGCGATCCGCAGCACCTTCTCGCGAGTACGTCGGGCCGCGAGGTGGACGGCCGACCCGCTCATCACCGCCGCCCGCGAGGCGAAGGTGCCGACGGCGTAGGGCATCCGGCGGGTGTCGCCGGTGACCACCTCGACGTCCTCGAACCGGCAGCCGAGCGCGTCGGCGACCAGCTGGGCGAAGACGGTCTCGTGTCCCTGCCCCTGGGTGGTCAGGCCGGTCGAGACCTTGACCTTGCCGGTGGTCTCGACGTGCACGTGGGCGCCCTCGTAGGGACCGACGCCGGTGCCCTCGACGTAGCAGGCCAGCCCGAGCCCGACCCGGCGTCCCTCGGCCGCCATCTCCGCCCGGAAGGCGGGGAACTCGTCCCACCCCACCAGCGTCTTGATCTTCTCCAGCATCGCGGGGTAGTCGCCGGAGTCGTACTCGAGCTCGCGCCCGTCCTGGAAGATCAGCCCCTGGTCGAAGGGGAACTCGTCGGGCTGGATGAAGTTCGCCGCGCGCACCTCGGTGCGGTCGCGCCCGAGCGCCGCGGCGATCGCGTCCATCGTGCGCTCCATGACGTAGCAGCCCTGCGGCCGCCCGGCCCCGCGGTAGGGCGTGACCATGACGGTGTTGGTGTAGAGCGACTCGAACCGCACCCGGTAGACGGCCGGCTTGTAGGGCCCGAGCAGCTGGGTGGAGGTGATGATCGGGACGATCAGGCCGTACGGCGTGTAGGCGCCGTGGTCGTGCCAGAACGTCACGTCGAGCCCCAGCAGCCGCCCGTCGTCGTCGAAGCCGACCTCGACGTGGTGCACCTGCCCTCGCTCGTGGGCGGTGGAGACGAAGTGCTCGCGCCGGTCCTCGGTGAACTTCACCGTGCGGCCCAGGGCGCGCGCCGCCAGCGGGACCAGCAGCTCCTCGGGCCACGGGTGGTTGATCTTGACCCCGAAGCCGCCACCGACGTCGGGGGTGATCACGTCGACCTGCCCGAGGTCGAGGCCGAGCTTGACGGCCACGGCGGCGCGGACGCCGGTGGAGGTCTGCGTCGACGTCCAGACCTGGAGCCGGCCGGAGTCGGGATCCCAGCGGGCGACGGTGCCGCGGCCCTCCAGCGGCGTGCACGCACTGCGCTCCACGGTGAGGTCGAGCGCCAGCCGGTGCGGCGAGGCCGCCAGCGCCGCCTCGACGTCCCCGGTGCTCTGCACCATCTCGGCGCCGACGTTGCCGGGCACGTCGTCGTGCACCAGCCGCTCGGCGGCCCGCGCGGCCGGGATGCCGACCACCGGCGGCAGCACCTCGTAGGTGACCCGGATCCGGCCGACGGCGTCCTCGGCGACGTAGCGGTCGTCGGCGACGACGAAGGCGATCGCCTCGCCCACGTGGTTGACCTGCTCCTTGGCCAGCGCGTGCTGGGTGCGGCCGTGGGTCAGGTCGGGGTGCGGGATCAGCAGCGGCAGCGGGTCGGCCATCGGCGCCGACAGCGCGCCGAGGTCCTCGTAGGTCCACACCAGGTGGACGCCGTCGAGGTCGAGCACGGCCTCGACGTCGATGTCGATGATGCGCGCGTGCGCGTGCGGTGAGCGCAGCACGGCCGCGTGCAGCGTGGCGGGCCCGACGGCCACGTCGTCGGCGAAGCGCCCCTGCCCCCGCAGGAAACGCTCGTCCTCCACCCGCGGGACGCCGGTGCCCATCAGCCGCGTGGTCACCGCTCCCCCTCCCGGCCCGGAGCCTGCCCCTCGACCACGGCGAGCTCCGCCGCCCGCTCCACCGCGGCCACGATGTTCTGGTAGCCGGTGCACCGGCACAGGTTGCCGGCGATCATCTGCCGCGCCTGGTCGTGGCTGGGGGTGGGGTTGTCGCGCAGGCCGGCGGTGACGGTGGTCAGGAAGCCGGGCGTGCAGAAGCCGCACTGGAGGGCGTGGCACTCGGCGAAGGCCCGCTGCACGGGGCTCATCGGCCCGTCGGACGGCGCGAGCCCCTCGACGGTGGTGATCTCCGCGTCCACTGCCGAGACCGCGAGCAGCAGGCAGGCCCGCACCGGCCGGCCGTCCATCAGCACCGTGCACGCCCCGCACACGCCGTGCTCGCAGCCGACGTGGGTGCCGGTCAGGCCCAGGTCGTGGCGCAGCGCGTCGGACAGCAGCCGCCGGGCCGGGACGCGCACGTCGTGGGCGACCCCGTTGACGGAGAGGCGTACGTCGTGGAGCTGCTCGGCGGGCTCGGTCATGCCGCCACCTCCGCCTGCACCTCGCGCAGCACCCGCGCGGTCAGCACGCGCACGAGGTGGGCGCGGTAGTCGGCGGTCGCGTGCACGTCGTCGGCGGGACTGAGCTCGCGCAGCGCCACGTCGCCCGCCTCCTCCGGCGAGAGACCCGTGAGGTCGACGACGACCGGGACGTCGCTGACCGAGACGTAGCCGGCCCGCACCGACGCCCCGTCGGCGACCACCGCGACCCCCACCAGGGCGTAGTCGCCGTGGCGTCGCGCGATCTCCGCGAAGCCGACCCGCGCTCCCGGCGCCAGGGCCGGGAACCACGCCGACGTGGCGATCTCGTCGTGGCGCAGCGAGGTCTCCAGCGGTCCGAGGAAGAGCTCGGACGCCGCGATCGTGCGCGCACCGTCGGGCCCGACCACGTCGAGGGAGCCGTCGAGCAGCCGCAGCACCACCGGCAGCTCCGCGGCGGCGTCGGCGTGCACCAACGACCCGACAGCGGTGCCGCGGTTGCGGATCGTCGGGTGGGCCACGTAGGTCAGCGCCGTGCTCAGCAGCGGCTGGACCCGACGTACGTCGGGCGACGCGAGCACGTCGCTGTGGCGGGCCAGCGCGCCGACCCGCACCCCCGACTCGTCGACCGAGACGGCGTCCAGCCCGGGCAGGCCGTTGAGGTCGACGAGCAGCGACGGCGCGGCCAGCCGCATCGACAGCAGCGGCACCAGCGACTGCCCTCCGGCGAGCACCTTCGCCCCGGGGTCCGCGGCCAGGGCCGCGACCGCCTCCTCGAGCGAGGACGGCCGCAGGTAGGCGAACGGAGCGGGCTTCACTCGGTGTGGGCCCCCTCGTGCCCGACCGCGATCATCGTGCCGTCGTCGCCGCCGCGGCTGACCAGGCGCGCCAGGTGGTAGCCGAGCACCGTCACCAGCGTGCCGAGGGCGATGCCGCTGAGCACGAAGTCGTCGGTGACCTCCAACGACGCGTTGCCGATCGCGAGGATGATGCCGGCGCTGACCGGGACGAGGTTGATCGGTCGGCCGAAGTCCACCCCGTTCTCCTTCCAGATCTTGGCACCGAGGAGCCCGATCATCCCGTAGAGCACCAAGGTGATGCCACCGAGCACGGCGGGCGGCGTGGCGTTGACCAGGGCGCCGAACTTCGGCACCAGCCCGAGCAGGATCGCCACGATCGCCGCGACGTAGTAGGCCGCGGTCGAGTAGACCTTGGTGGCCGCCATGACGCCGATGTTCTCGGCGTACGTCGTCGTGGGCGAGCCGCCGACCGAGGTGGCGATCACGGTGCCGACGCCGTCGGCGGCGACCGCGCGCCCCATCACGGGGTCGAGGTCGACCCCGGTCATCTCACCGACGGCCTTGACGTGGCCGAGGTTCTCGGCGACCAGCGCGATCACCGCCGGCAGCACCAGCAGCACGAAGACGATCGAGAACGACGGCAGGTGCCAGCCCACGACCGACAGGAAGTCGGGGTTGGCGTTCTGGTTGCCGACCAGGCCGTCCTGGGTCTGCGTCGGGAAGCCGAACCAGTCGGAGCCGCTCACGGCGTCCCAGTTGACCCGGTCGTGCGGGCCGGGCTCGGGGTTGCCGGGCAGCGGCAGCGAGGTCTGGCCGAAGATCACGTCGGCCAGCGCCGAGACGACGTAGCCGGCGATCAGCCCGAGGAAGATCGCGATCCGGCCGAAGAACCCGCGCAGCCCGACCGCCATCACGATCACCAGCGTCATCGTGATGATCGCGACCCACGGGTCGGAGGGCATGTAGGTCTGGGTGGCGACCGGTGCGAGGTTGAAGCCGATCAGCATCACGACCGCGCCGGTCACGACCGGCGGCAGCACGGCGTTGACGGCGTCGGCGCCCAGCACGTGGATGACCACGCCCACCAGGGCGAGCACGACGCCGGCGACCAGGATCGCGCCCGTCACGTCGGCGGGACCACCGGGGCCGCCGGCGCCCTCGTAGGTGTAGATCGCCGTCGCGCCGCCGACGAAGGACGCGGAGGTGCCCAGATAGCTCGGCACCTTGCCCTTGACGATCAGCAGGAAGCAGATGGTCGCGATCCCGCTCATCATGATCGCGAGGTTGGGGTTGAGCCCCATGATGATCGGGAAGACGAACGTCGCCCCGAACATCGCCACGACGTGCTGCGCCCCGAGCCCCACGGTCTTGCCCCAGGCCAGCCGCTCGTGCGGGGCCACCGCCTCGTCCGGACCCGGGTCGACCACCGTCCAGCTGAACATCGACATCGCACAACCTCCCGACGCTCGGGGCGGTGGAGCCCGCCCCCTGCAGGACATGAGACACCCTCCCGGCCCCGGCGTGTCGGAGGAACGCCGCAGCGACCCCCGGCGCGCGACTCGGGGTAGCGTCGGGCCGGTGCAGCCGTCTCCGGTCCCCGTGAGCGCACCCGCCCGCGTCGCCGAGCGGCTGCGCGCCGCACCCGACGGACCGCTGCCGCTCGTGCACGTCGGACCGGACGCGGTGTACGTCGACCTCGACGGTCGGTGCCTCGGCGTCCTCTCGGCGCGGGCCAGCGCCGTGCCGTGCGCCCTGCGCACCCGGCTGCCGAGCCTCCCGCGACCGGTCGGTGCGGAGGTGCGCGACGGACGGCTGCTGCTCGACGGCACGACGTACGTCGTGGGCCGGCTCGCCGACGTGACCGCGCCCCGGCTCGGCGCCGGGCTCGACGCCACCGGTGCCCTGCGCACGCCGGTGGGTGACCTGGTCGGGGCCGGCGACGGACTGACGCCCTACGGCGACGACGTCCTCTGCGGTTGGCTGGCCGCGCACCGCGCCGCGGGCCGGGCGACCCCCACCGTCGACGCCGAGGTGCGCCGGCTGCTCGACCGCACCACGCTGCTCTCTGCCACGCTGCTCGACTGCGCCCTGCACGGCGAGGTCCTGCCGGAGTACGCCGCGTGGCTGACCGCGCTCGGCTCCCCCGACGAGCCGGCGGCCACCGACGCGCTGGTCGCGGTCGGTGGCTCCTCGGGCACCGGGCTGCTCGAGGGCGCGCGATGGGCGCTCGCGGCATGAGCGGGCAGCCCGACGCCCCCCTCGGCACCGTCGACCACGTGGAGCCCGCGACCACGTGGAGCTGCGCCGCGGGGCCTACGCCGACTCGATCACCCTGCTCCAGGTCAGCCGGGCCGTCCAGCAGCTGCCGGGCGTGGTCACCGCGCAGGTGGCCATGGCCACCGCCCTCAACGTCGAGGTGCTCACCGGCATGGGGTTCGCGGTGCCGGCCGACACGGATGTCAACGACCTCGTGGTGGCCCTGCGGCTCGGCCCCGACGGCGACCACGCCGCGGCGCTCGCCGGCGTCACCGCGGCCCTGGCCGGCTCCGGCCGGCGTCCGGCCGCGGCCGGCGAGGTCGCGCCGCACCGCACGACGGCCGCCGCCCTGCGCGGCGAGCCGGACGACACCGTCGTCCTGGTCTCCGTGCCCGGCGCCTCGGCGTTCGTCGAGGCCGTGGACGCGGTCGAGGCGGGTCACGACGTGATGGTCTTCAGCGACAACGTGCCGCTCGACCAGGAGGTCGCGCTGAAGCAGGCGGCCGCCGACGCGCGGGCTGCTGGTGCTGGGCCCCGACTGCGGCACTGCGATCGTCGGCGGCGTCGGGCTGGGCTTCGCCAACGTCGTCGCCCCCGGCCCCGTCGGCATCGTCGCCGCCTCCGGCACCGGCTGCCAGCAGGTGCTGGCCCTCCTCGACCACGCGGGCGTCGGCGTCAGCGCCGCGCTGGGCGTCGGCGGGCGCGACCTGTCGGCGGAGGTCGGCGGGCTGTCCACCCGCGAGGCGCTGCGTCGGCTCGACGCCGACCCCGCCGTGGAGCTGATCGTGCTGGTCTCGAAGCCGCCCGCACCCGAGGTGGCCACGGCCGTCCAGGCGTACGCCGCCACCCTGGACACCCCGGTCGAGCTCGCGCTGCTGGGCCCCGGGCGCCCCGACCTGACCGCCGCCACCGAGGCCGTGCTGCGCCGGCTGGGCTGGGGCGTGCCCGACTGGCCCCTCCTGGGCACGCGGCGACCACGCACCGACGAGCGCTCGGGCTTCCTGCGCGGGCTCTTCGTCGGCGGCACCCTGGCCGGCGAGGCCCGGCAGCTGGCTGCCGACCAGCTCGGCGAGGTGGGCAGCACGCCCGACGCGCTGCGCTCCGGCCACGCGGTGGTCGACTTCGGCGACGACACGCTCACCCGCGGTCGGGCCCACCCGATGATCGACCCCACGGTCCGCCTCGAGCACCTGGGTGAGGTGCTCGGCGACCCGGCGACGGCGTCGGTGCTGCTCGACGTGGTCCTCGGCCACGGCGCCGAGGCCGACCCCGCGGCCGCGCTCGCCCCGCTGCTCGACGGCGCGCGCCCGGTCGTGTCGGTGGTCGTGGTCGGGACCCGCGCGGACCCCCAGGACCTCCAGCGTCAACGGGAGGCGCTCGCCGAGACCGGCGCCCAGGTGCACCTCTCCAACGCCGCCGCCGCCCGCTACGCCCTGCGCTGGGTCGGGGGCACGCGATGAGGATCGTCAACACCGGCGCCGACCTGCTCGGCGACGCCGTCGCGGCCCAGGCCGTCGACGTGGCCCGCGTCGACTGGCGCCCGCCCCTGCCCGGCACCGAGGCCGACCTGGCGACGGTGGCGGCCGACCCGCGCCGGGCGGAGGCGAACGCCGCCGCGCTCGCCGCCGTCCTCGGTGTCACCGCCCACCTGGTCGACGTGGCGCCGGCCGCGGAGGTGCTCGGCCTCCAGCAGGGCGAGTTCCTCCACGCGGGCCCCCCGCTCAGCTGGGAGCGGGCCTCGGGGCCGATGCGCGGCGCGCTGATGGCCGGCGCGGCGCTCGAGGGCCTGGTCGGCGACCCCGAGGACGCCGTCGCCCTCTTCGAGTCGGGCGAGGGCGTCAGCCTCCAGCCGTGTCACCACCGCCGCACGGTCGGGCCGATGGCCGGCGTGGTCACGCCCAGCATGTGGATGTGGGTGCTGGAGGACCGCGCCACCGGGCGACGTACCCACTGCTCCCTCAACGAGGGTCTCGGCAAGGTGCTGCGCTACGGCGCCTACTCCCCCGACGTGCTCACCCGCCTGCGCTGGATGGGTGAGGTGCTCGGGCCGCTGCTGCGGGGCGCCGTCCGGGCCGTGGAGCCGGTCGACGTCACCGGGATCCTGACCCAGATGCTCCAGATGGGCGACGAGGCCCACAACCGCAACCGCGCCGGCACGCTGATGCTGCTGCGCGACCTCGCGCCCGCCCTGGTCACCACCGGCGACCCGGCGGACGTGAGCGAGGTGCTGCGCTTCGTCGGCGGCAACGACCACTTCTTCCTCAACCTCGCCATGCCCGCCTGCAAGCTCGCCCTCGACGCCGCCCGGGGCACCGAGGGGTCCACGATGGTCGTGGCCATGGCCCGCAACGGCACCGACTTCGGCATCCAGACCGCCGGCACCGGCGATCAGTGGTTCACGGGGCCGGCCCAGGTCGCCGACGGCCTCTACCTCGGTGACTTCGGACCCGACGACGCCAACCCCGACATCGGCGACAGCGCGATCACCGAGACCGCGGGCCTGGGCGGCTTCGCGATGGCGACGGCCCCGGCGATCGTCCGGCTGGTGGGTGGCTCGGTGCCCGACGCCCTGGCCACGACCCGCCGCATGCACGAGATCACGCTCGGCGAGAACCCCCGCTGGTCGGTGCCGGTGCTGGAGTTCCAGGGCACCCCGACCGGCATCGACGTCACCCGGGTCTGCCGCACCGGGATCCTGCCCCAGATCAACACCGGCATGGCCGGCAAGGTGGCCGGCGTGGGCCAGGTCGGCGCCGGGCTGGTCACCCCGCCGACGGAGATCTTCCCGGCGGCGCTGGCCCGGCTGGCCGACCTCGCCCGCAGCTCGGCCGCACGCGCGGATGCGGGCCGCTGACCAGCCCTCTGCAAAAATGCAGCCATGGCTACCACTGCACTCGGCGGCAACCCCGTCCAGACCATCGGCGACCTCCCCACCGTGGGCTCGCCGGCTCCGGGGTTCGCGCTGATCGGCTCCGACTTCGGCGACGTGACGCTGCCGTCCGGCACCCGCACCGTCATCAACATCTTCCCCAGCGTCGACACCGGCACCTGCGCCCAGAGCGTGCGCAAGTTCAACGAGATCGCCGCTGACCTCGACAACACCCGCGTGGTCTGCGTCTCCCACGACCTGCCGTTCGCCCAGGCGCGCTTCTGCGGCTCCGAGGGCATCGAGGGCGTCACCGCCGCCTCGGCCTTCCGCTCCAGCTTCGGTGACGACTACGGGGTGCGCCTGCTCGACGGCAAGTTCGAGGGTCTGCTGGCCCGCGCCGTGGTCGTGGTCGACGAGGACGGCACGGTGCTCCACTCCGAGCTGGTCCCCGAGATCGCCCAGGAGCCCGACTACGACGCCGCGGTCTCCGCGCTCGGCCTGACCGCCTGAGGCTCCCCTCCCCGAGCGGCTGAGCCCGGGTACTCACCCGGGTTGAGTCGCTCGGCCGCGGCGCCGTACCCGGTCCGGGCGCGTCAATGGACCCATGACGCGCTACGCCGACCCACACGCCTGTCCCGACTGCTCCGCCGACCTCCCCGCCGGCGCTCCGGACTGCCCCGCCTGCGGCCTGCTGCTGCGCCACCCGCTGAGCCACGAGCTCTTCGGGACCCTGCAGCGGGCCGACTCGCTGCTCGGTCGGCTGCGCGTGGTCTCCACCGCACCGGAGCCGCTGACGGTCCCGACGGTCGCTGTCCCCGCCACCGCTCCCGGGCCCGCCCCGCACCGCCGCCGCGGCCTGCGCCCCACCTCGGTGCCGGTGGTCCTGCTCGGCCTCGGCGCGCTGTGCCTGCTCGTCGCCGCCGTCATCTTCCTCGCCGTCGCGTGGTCCTGGCTCGGTGTCGGCGGGCGTACGGCGGTCCTGGTCGCGCTCACCGCCGCCTCGGGCGCCGTCGGTGCCGGCCTGGCCCGGCGCGGGCTGCGGGTGGCCGGGGAGGCGCTGAGCACGGTGGCCCTCGGCCTGCTGACCCTCGACGTGCTCGGGGCCGAGCACGCCGGCTGGCTGGGGTCGCTGGACTACCCGCAGACCCTGCTCACGGTCGGCCTGACGCTGCTGGTCGCCGCCCTGGGCTGGACGGTGGCGCAGCCGCGGCTGGCCGCGCCCCAGCTGTTCGCCGGCCTCGGCTTCGCCACGGCGTACGCCGCCGCGATGGAGCTCAGCGCCTCGGCCCTGCTCGTGGAGTCCCTGGCCGTCATCGCCGCCGCGGGCCTCGCCGGGCTGGGGCTGTCGCGGGGTGCTGCGGTGCTGCCCTGGGTAGGTCTGCTCACCGGCGGGCTGACCTGGTCGGCGCTGACGCTCCACGGGCTCGCCGCGGCGCTCGAGCGACCGAGCCTCGCCACGGTCTGGTCCGCCGACGGGACCGCCTGGTCGCTGCTGGCCTCGGCGGCGCTGCTGCTGCTCCCCCTGGTCGTGGTCCGCGACCACTCCGTGCAGGTGCTGGGCCTCGCCGGCGCCGGGTCGCTGGTGGTCGGCGTCGTCGCCCTCCCGGTCGTGGACGAGGGCCTGACCCGGGTCACCGTGGCCGCCCTGGTCATCGCCCTGCTCGGCGCCGCGATCGCCGTCCGCGTCCCCCGCCGTTGGTCGGGCGTCCCGCTCGCGCCGGCCGGCTTCGCCTCGCTGCCGCTGGTCGTGACCGTGCTCGCGCTGGGAGTGCAGGGCGTCTCGGCGCTGCTCACTCTCGGCGAGCCGTTCGCGGCCGGCGCCGGCGTGCGGGTCGCCCCGCTCGTGCTGGTGGCCGCCCCGGGCGTCCTGGTCCCCTCGGTCGCCGTCCTCCTGCTGGTAGGCCTGGTGGGGCTCGGGTCGCGGGCGGTCCGGGTGCCGCTCGCGGCTCCGCTGACGCTGGTGGCGCTCGCCGGGATCGCCACGCTCGGACTGCTCCCCACGCCGCTGTGGGTCGTGACCGTGGCGCTGCTCGGGCTCGCCGGCGCCCTCACGGCGCGTGGCGTGGTCGCGGGCGAGGGGGGTCTGGCGGCCGCGGCCGGCGTGCTCACGGCCGCAGCCCTGGTCGCCCTGCCCAGCGCCGGGCTCACCGCCCTGAGCGCGGGGGCGGCGACCGTGGTCGCGGTCGGGCTGCTGCTGCGCGACCGCGGGCCGCGGACGGTCGCCGGGGCCGGGCTGCTGCTGCCGGTGACCCTGGCCGGCACCCTCTGGTCGCTCGGTGAGGTCGTCGACCTCGACCTGGCGGCGCGGGGGCTGCCCGTGCTCGTCGCCGTCGGCCTCCTCGCCCTGGCCCTCCCGCGGGCCGAGGTCGAGACCACTGCCGGTCTCGCTGCCGTGCTGGCCGGCGCCTCCGCGGTCGTCGCCGCCACCGACCCGGCCACGTCGCTCGCCCTGCACCTGACCGTCGCCGGCGCCTTGGTGACCTCCACCTCGCTGCTCCACGACCACCGCCGTCCCGCGGCCGCCCTCGGCGGGCTGCTGCTCGCGGCCGCCACCTGGGTCCGCCTCGCCGACCTCGGCGTCACCGCGCCGGAGGCCTACACGCTCCCGACCGCGACGGTGCTGCTGCTCCTGGGCCTGCACCGCCTGAAGCAGCGGCCCGGAGCGCCGAGCTCGGTGCTGCTGCCCGGGCTGCTGCTCGGCACCGTTCCCTCGCTGCTGTGGGTGCTGGACGACCCGCTGACGCCCCGCGCGGCCCTGCTCGGGGGTGCGCTGCTCACCCTCGCCCTCCTCGGCACCCGGCTGCGCTGGAACGCCCCGCTCGTGGTGGGCGCCACCGGCGGCGGGGTGCTCGTGCTGCGCGAGCTCGCGCCGTACGCCGCCCAGACCCCGCAGTGGGTGCTGATCGGGCTGGCCGGCGCGCTGCTCACGCTGGTCGGCGTGACCTGGGAGCGCCGGCTGGGCGAGGCGCGGCTGACGGCCGGCTACCTGGAGCGGCTGCGCTGACCCTCGCCGTCGGTCCGCGGCCGACCGGTCGGGAAAGGTCAGTCCGGTCGGGAAAGGTCAGTCGGGTCGGGCGGGGTCCCAGAAGGCCCCGCCCATGTCCACCGCCCCCGACGGTCGGCGCGGGGTGCCCTCCTCGGTGTAGCGCCGCTGCGCCTCCCCGAGGTGGCTCGGCGGCAGCGACCCGTCGGCGCGGACCACGCGCCACCACGGCACCGGACCGCCGTGGCGCGACATCACCGCCCCGACCTGCCGCGGGCCGCCGCCCACCACGGCCGCGAGGGCGCCGTACGTCGTCACCCGGCCCGGCGGCACCCGCTCGACCAGGCCGAGCACGGCCTCGACGTGCTCCTCGGCGTCAGTCACGACAGCACCCACGGGCACCGCCGTGGTGGCGGTGCCCGTGGGTGCAGGTGTCACGCAGGTGTCGGCCGCGTCAGGCGCGCGGTGGCTGCGGGGCGACTCGTCCCGGTTGTCCGCGGCCATGGGGCTCAACGTACCGCCGGGGGTCCGCCGGGCCCGAGGATCGCGCGTCGCCGACGTGTGCCGTCAGAGGATCGGGTCGAAGGGCTCGGTGCCCGGGACCAGACGCAGGCCGGCGATGCCGGAGTTGGCCTGGGCGTAGGCCAGCTCACGGCTGAGGTCGCCGATGTTGTTGGAGGCCGGCAGCGGGGCGAGGCCCAGCGTCGACAGCGTGCCGATGGCCTGCCCGTTCTCGCTGAGGAAGGCCGAGCCCGAGTCTCCGGGGACGCCGGGGGTCACGGTGTAGAGCGGGTGCGACCAGCCGCCGTCGGCCGCGTCGTCGCCGAGCGAGATGCCGGTCTTCGGCGAGAGGGCCTCGACGCCGCCACGCAGGCTGGAGTTGCCGTAGGAGTAGACCCGGTCGCCCGCGTCGGTGCCGTCGGTGTCGATCCCGGTCGGGCCGCCCCAGAACGGGACGCTCGGGTTGACCTTGCCGGTGTCGGCGGCGTTGACCTTGACCAGCGCGAAGTCGTTGTAGGCGCAGGCGTTGCCGGCCGGGTCCTCGCCCTGGGCCCGCATGGTCCGCCACGAGCTGTAGGCCAGCGTCCCCGCACCGACCTTGGTGCCGCTGGTGACCAAGGAGCCGCCGCGGCGGAACTCGACGGGGGTGCCGAGGGCGACCGAGTCGTTGAGGCAGCCGTTGGTGTCGGTCGCCGCACCCATGCCGGCGCAGTGGGCGGCGTACCCGACGTAGGTGTTGGCGCTGGCGTCGGTGAAGACGAAGTTGCCGGTGCACTGCGCACCGTCGGTGTACATCTGGACGCCGGGCGTGATCGTGGCGGTGTCGGCGGGCGCGTAGCCCTGTCCGGCCGAGGTCGCCGGGGAGGCGACGGAGAGAGTGGCGCCCAGCGTGGCCGTGGTGGCCAGGGCGAGGGTGGCAAAGGTACGGCCGAGTCGCGGCTTCGTGGTCAGCATGGTGATGACAACGAGCGAGTTCCAGAAGGGTTACGCCCGCCTAGTCATAAATGACTAGACGGGCGTAGTCCTTGCCGGTCGGACGGTCAGTACGACGGCTGGCTGGGGTCGATCTGGTTGACCCAGGCGACCACGCCGCCGCCGACGTGCACGGCATCGCCGTACCCGGCGCCCTTGAGCACCGCGAGCGCCTCGGCCGAGCGGACGCCGCTCTTGCAGTGCAGCACGACCGGGGTGTCCTGGCTGAGCTCGCCGAGCGCGTTGCCGTTGAGGAACTCGCCCTTGGGGATCAGCACCGAGCCGGGGATCTGGTTGATCTCGTACTCGTTGGGCTCGCGGACGTCGACCAGGACGAAGTCGCGGGTCCCCTCCTCGCGCTCCTTGAGCATGTGCTCGAGCTGGGTGACCGAGATCGTCGACCCGACCGCCGCGTCGGCGGCCTCGTCGGAGACCGCGCCGCAGAACGCGTCGTAGTCGATCAGCCCGGTCACCGTGGCGTTCTCGCCGCAGAGCGCGCAGTTGGGGTCCTTGCGGACCTTGAGCTTGCGCCACTCGAGCTCGAGCGCGTCGTAGATGACGAGCTTGCCGATGGCCGGGTCGCCGATGCCGGTGATCACCTTGATCGCCTCGTTGACCTGGATCGACCCGATGCTGGCGCACAGGACGCCGAGCACGCCGCCCTCGGCGCAGCTCGGGACCATGCCCGGCGGGGGCGGCTCGGGGTAGAGGCAGCGGTAGCAGGGAGCGTCGTCGCTCATCGTCGGCGCGAAGACCGAGGCCTGGCCGTCGAAGCGGTAGATCGAGCCCCAGACGTAGGGGATCCCGAGGAAGTACGCCGCGTCGTTGACCATGTAGCGGGTCGCGAAGTTGTCGGTCCCGTCGACGATCAGGTCATAGCCCTCGAAGACGCCCATCACGTTGTCGTTGTCGAGGCGCTCCTCGTGCAGGACCACGTCGACGTAGGGGTTGGCCTCGTTGATCGACTCCTTCGCGGAGACGGCCTTGGACTTCCCGATGTCGGACTGGGTGTGGATGATCTGGCGCTGCAGGTTGGACTCGTCGACCTCGTCGAACTCGGCGATGCCGAGCGTGCCCACACCGGCCGCGGCCAGGTAGAGCAGGGCGGGGCTGCCGAGGCCTCCGGCGCCGATGACCAGCACCTTGGCGTTCTTCAGCCGCTTCTGCCCGGTCATGCCCACGTCGGGGATGATCAGGTGGCGGCTGTAGCGGCGTACCTCGTCGATCGTCAGCTCATCGGCGGGCTCGACCAGCGCGGGGAAACTCACGGTGTCACTCCTCGGTCACGACATGGGGGTCACGTCTGCGGGTGGGGCGGGAACCGGCACAACGTCGTCGCCGCTCGCGGTGTTCCCCTGGTCGTCCCATCGTGGCTCGCAGGTGGTGGCCCGACCCGCGCGTCCCGTCATCCGGACCTGCCGGTACCGGCGGGTAGGCTCCGAGGCATGAGCGAGACGCATCGGATGGTCGAGGAGGCGCGACCCCGGGGAGGGCGCCTCCCCCGACGTGAGCGGCGGGTCCAGCTGCTCGAGTCGGCGCTGGAGGTCTTCGTCAACCACGGCTACCACTCGGCGGCGATGGACGACATCGCCGAGAGGGCCGGGGTGTCCAAGCCGGTCCTCTACCAGCACTTCCCCGGCAAGCTCGACCTCTACCTCGCGCTCCTGGACTCCTCCTGCGACACGATCATCGACAACTGTCGGGGCGCGCTGGAGTCCACGGCCGACAACAAGCTGCGCGTCGAGGCCGCCGTGGGCGCCTTCTTCGACTACGTCGCCAACGACACCGGCGCCTTCCGGCTGGTCTTCGAGTCCGACCTCACCAACGAGCCGGCGGTGCGCGAGCACGTCGACCGGGTGACCACCGAGTGCGCCGACCTGATCGCCCACGTGATCCGCGACGACACCGGGCTGCCCGACGAGGCCGCGCGACTGCTCGCGGTGTCGCTGGTCGGAATGGCTCAGGTCAGCGCGCGGTTCTGGTTGATCGAGGCCGGCGGCATCGCCCGCAAGCAGGCCTCCGACCTGGTCGCCGGGCTCGCGTGGCGCGGTATCCGCGGCTACCCCTTGACCGACGAGCACGCCGCCGAGCAGGCGGCCGAGGCGGCGGGCAAGCCCGTGAAGCCCAGCACGTCCTGACCCACCGCACCCCCAGCGCACCCACCCAGCACCAAGGATCTGAAGGAGTACCGACCGTGGAGGTCAAGATCGGCATCCAGCACGCCCCTCGCGAGATCGTCCTCGAGACCGACGAGAAGGCCGAGGCGATCGAGAGCCTGGTCTCCGAGGCCCTCGGCACCGAGCACGGCCTGCTGTCGCTGACCGACAGCAAGGGCCGTCGTACCGTCATCCCCGGCTCGAAGATCGCCTACGTCGAGATCGGTGGCGGCGTCTCCGGCACCGTCGGCTTCCGCGGCTGACGCACCGCGCGCCCGCGCGCCCGCGCGGCCATTGCCGCCACTGCTCGACGAACAGCGAGGGTTCTCAGTCACCCAGTGACTGAGAACCCTCGCTGTTCCGCTCGCGGGGTCTTGATCGGGACGGTCCGGGTCCCAGCCGGTCCGGTGGCGAGCCCGCGCGCCGCGTCGGTTTGGGACCAAACCGCAAGGTTGCTGGCCCGCGGTCGTCGGTTTGGGACCAAACCGCAGTGATTTCGGCGTGCGGCCTGCGGTTGGTGACCAATCCGCAGGCGCCGCCACCCGCCGGCGCTGCGGCCGGCTACGGCCCGTTGGACCGGCGTGCCGGTGGCCCCGGCGTGGTGGGGGGTACGCCGGGGCTCGGGGCTGGGTCAGGGCTCGCGGTCGGGTGGGTGGTCGGGCGGAACGGCGGGGTGGGTGCCGTGGTGGTCGCGGAGGATCCGGTAGCCGTGCGGGGTGGTCCACTCGTAGCCGGTGGGATGGATCCGTCGGTAGCGCCATCGGCCGTGGGTCTTCGCCCGGTGGTGTCGTCCGGCAGAGTGGCGCGATGTTGTGCGAGCAGGTGGCGCCGCCGGTGCCGTCGGGGTGGTGGGGGTCGATGTGGTCGTGGTCGCAGCTCTCGGCGCGGCGGGTGCAGTGGGGGAAGACGCAGGTGTGGTTGAGCAGCTCGGTCTGGGTCTTGATCCGGTCCGGGATCTCGTAGGCCTCCACGTGGTGGTGGGCGCCGAGGTCCTTGATCGGGACGACGGTGATCTGCCCCGCTGATTGGCACCACTGCTTGACCTGGTCGAGCAGGACCGGGGTGCGGGTGTTGCCGCAGCGGGCGACGTTGCCGCCGACCCCGGTGATGGCGGCGTCGGTGAGGTGGACGTGGAGCACCACGCCCCGACCCCGACTGGGCTGGATCTCGCCGGTCTCCAGGTCGAGGGCGAGCTGCTGCCGGGCGATCTCACCGACGGCGATCGAGCGGCGTACGTCGAGGGTCTCGGTGGAGCCCAGCTCGGCCAGCTGGGTCGCGGACCGGCTGACCGCCGCCTCGAGGTCCAGCGCGTCGGCCAGGTCGAGGCAGCCGGTGACCTGGACGGTGCCGGCGGTGTCGACGAGGTCGGTCTCGACGTCGAAGCGTCGTCCGTCCGCGGCGCGCCGGCGACGCTCCTCGGCCTCGGCGGGGTCGTGGCGGGCCAGGGCCTCCTCGACGAGCCGGCCGATCTGGGCCCACGAGCACGTCCCAGCAGCGGGAGCGAGTGCGGTGTCGACGTCGGCGGCTGCGGCCATCGGGAGGCAGAGGGTGTGCTCGGCGACCCGCATCGCCCGCCACACCGGCACCCGCCCGGTCATCACCTGCTCCCAGAGCCGGGGGAGGCGGTAGCGCAGCTCGAGGGTCTTGCCGACGTAGGCCTTGCCGGAGTCGGTCGACAGGCCCAGCGCGGCGGCGTACTCCATCAGCGCGAACTCCGAGACCAGCGGAGCCCCAGGCCCGGCGATCGGCAGGGCCCGGTCGCCGAAGAGGCTGACCTGGTGGGCGGCCCACTCCCCGTCGGCTTCGACGGTGTTCTCGACCGCCCACTCCACCGTCAGCTCGAGCTTGCGGATCTCCACCTGGGCGATGTCGGTGTTGGCCGTGCGCAGCTCGCCGAGGAGGGTCTCGGTGGTGGTCGGCGCTGCTTCGGTCATGGGTCTATTGCAGCAGGGGCCACCGACAGTCGGACCCCGAAATCGGGGTTGTGCACAGGGGTTGGCGAAAGTAGTTGGGTAAAGTTTTCCCGCTCAACCGCAGGGGTCCTGAGCCATCCCGGCGGTGGTTGAGGTGCGAGCGCAGCGAGCCACGAAACCACCTTCGGCGCGCGCCCGGTTTCGTGGCTCGGGCCTGACGGCCCTCGCACCTCAACCAGCGACGGGTTGCGGCTACTTCTCGGGGCACGGGGTCTCGCTACGGTCGGCCCCGGGGGGCCTCCCTACTCGACCAACGAGCGATCCCGGTGGTTGAGGTGCGAGCGGAGCGAGCCTCGAAACCACCACCCCTCGCAGGCCCGGTTTCGTGGCTCGGGCCTGGCGGCCCTCACACCTCAACCAACGCGTGAAGTCGGCTACTTCTCGGGGCACGGGGTCTCGCTACGGTCGGCCCCGGGGGGCCTCCCTACTCGACCAACGTGGTGGCCCGGTGGTTGAGGTGCGAGCGCCAGCGAGCCTCGAAACCACCCTCGCCGGCAGTCGGTCTCGGGGCACGGGGTCTCGCTACGGTCGGCCCTGGGGGGCCTCCCTACTCGACCAACGTGGTGGCCCGGTGGTTGAGGTGCGAGCGCAGCGAGCCTCGAAACCACCACCCCCGCAGTCGGTTTCGTGGCTCGGGCCTGGCGGCCCTCACACCTCAACCAGCGCGTGAAGTCGGCTGCTTCTCGGCGTACGGGGTCTCGCTACGGTCGGCCCTGGGGGGCCTCCCTACTCGACCAACGTGGTGGCCCGGTGGCGGGCCTGTCGCTGCTCGACCGCGCACGGCTGTCAGAGGGCGCGGACCCGGTTGTTGCGGGCGTTGTGCTCCAGCTCGACCAGGCCGAGCGCCTCGAGCAGCGGCGGGAGGTACATGCCGAAGCGGCCGCGGTAGCCCTTGCGCTGGCCGTACCAGCCGCCGACCGGGTTCTCCTCGACGCGCCCGAAGGCCTCCACCGTGCCGTCGGCAGGCTCCTTCTTCTCGTCGGCGGCACCCAGCGGCACCCAGTCGCCCTGCTCGACCAGCCACGCGTGGAGGTCGTCGACCGCCGAGGCGAGGTAGGTGAGCTTGGTGGACCCCACCTGGCAGACCAGCAGGGGCGGGTCGGCCGACTCGTCGCGGTGCATCGTGTACGTCGAGCTCCCGGGCGCCGTCGTCAGCTGCCAGGGGTCCTCGGGGGTGCCGGTTCCGTCCATCCGCCCAACCTAGCCCCCAGCGAGCCCCCAAGGACCGCCGCTCACGGTCCTAGCCGGGGCCAGCGCCCGGACCGCCGGACCACAGGTAGCCGTGCTCCGGTCTCCCGGCCGACCCGTAGCGCGGCCGGATCTCGGCCAGGCCCATGGCGGCGAGCTGCTCGAGGTAGCGACGGGCGCTGACCCGCGAGAGACCGCTGCGGCTCGCTGCCTCCCCCGCGGACAGGTCGCCTCCTGCCTCGCGGAGCACGTCGGCGACCAGGGTCAGCGTGTGCTGGGCCAGGCCTTTGGGGAGGTCGCGGCGCTCGCTGCGGTGCAGCCGGGCGGAGAGCATGCGGTCCACCTCGTGCTGGTCCTGCACGGTGGCCTGCCGGTCGGCCAGCCGCTGCAGGTGGTCGCGCTGGACGGCGTAGGCCTGCAGCCGCTCGCGCAGGACGCGCATCGGGAAGGGCTTGACCAGGTAGTCGGTGACGCCCCCGGCCATGGCGGTGCGCACGGTCTCCACCTCGCGGGCCGCCGTGATGGCCAGGACGTCGAGATCGGTGCCGCCTACTCGCGAGCGGAGCCGTCGCAGGACCTCCAGACCCGACATGTCGGGCAGGTGGATGTCGAGCAGGACCAGGTCCGGCTGCTGCTCCTCGACGGCCAGCAGGGCCTGGCCGCCGGTCTGGGCGACCGCGACGACCGAGAAGCCGGGCACCGCCTCGACGTAGGCCCGGTGCACCTCCGCGACGGCGAAGTCGTCGTCGACCACCAGGACGCGGATAGGCGCCTTCGCTCCCATCACGCCTCCCCCGCCCTCGCCGCACGAGAGGCGGCCGACATCGCGACCGCGTCCGGCGGCAGGTCCACGGTGAAGACCGCGCCTCCGCCCGGACGGTCGCCCACGCTGACCGTACCGTGCCGGCGAGCGACGATCCGGGCCACGAGCACGAGCCCGATCCCCCGGCCCTGGTGCTCGTTGGTCGCGACCTTGGTGCTCACCCCGATCCGGAAGATCTCGTCGCGCAGCGACGCCGGCACACCGGGACCGTCGTCGCTCACCTGCACGTGCACACCGCCGGCTGTGTGCCGGACCAGGAGGTCGACAGCCCCTCCGGGTCCCACGGCCTCCAGCGCGTTGTCGACGAGGTTGCCGAGGATCGTGACCACGTCGTCGCCGGCGCCGTCCGCCACCTCGGAGGCGGGGTCGAGCCGGAGGATGCGGCCCTTCTCCCGGGCCGCCGCCGTCTTGGCCAGCAGGAGGGCGGCGACCGACGGGTCCTCCACGTGGCGCAACGGGGATCCCCCGCCGGTGGCCGTGCCCCCGCCCACCCGCTCGATGAACCCGACCGCGTCGTCGTCGCGCCCGAGCTCGATCAGCCCGGACAGGACATGGAGGTTGTTGGAGAACTCGTGCGCCTGCGCCCGCAGCGCGTCGGTGATCGTGCGCTCCCCGTCGAGTGCCCGCAGGGCCTCGGTCAGCTCGGTCCGGTCACGCAGCACCAGCACCCGCCCCACCACGCGGCCCTCGACCCGGGCGGTCGTGCAGCTGACGACCAGGACCCGCTCCCCCACCAGCACGACCCGGTCCGAGACGTCGTCGGGGCGCTCGACGAGCGGCAGCAGGTCGTCGCCGTCCAGGACCTCGTCGGCGCGACGGCGGGTGGGGTCGTCCCGCAGACCCAGCAGCCGCATCGCCTCGTCGTTGACCAGGGCCAGCCGCCCCCGGTCGTCGACGGCGACCACGCCGTCGCGCACGCCGTGCAGCATCGCGTCCCTGGCCTGGAGCAGCTCCACGATCTCCTCCGGCTCCAGTCCGTGGATCCGGCGTCGCACCAGGCGCGTCACGCCGATGGCACCCAGCACCCCGACGAACGCCGCCGCGGTCAGCCAGGCCACCAGCCGCGGCAGCACCCCCTCGAGCTCGGAGGACAGCTTGCTCTCGAGGATCCCGACCGACACCTGGCCCACGATGCTGCCGGCGTCGTCGCGCACCGGCACCTTCGCGCGCAGCGAGACACCCAGGGTCCCGGTCTCGGTGCCGACGAACTCGCCGCCGCTCAGCGCGACGCTGGGGTCCGTCGAGACGCGGCGCCCGATCTTCTCCGGGTCCGGGTGGGAGTAGCGCAGCCCGGCGGTGTCGGTGAACACGACGAACTCCGCGCCCCCCGCGCGTCGGACGAGCTCGGCCAGCGGCTGGAGCAGCGCCGACGGGTCCTCCGACCCATAGGCCTCGAGGACCGCAGGCTGGTCGGCGAGGCTCCGCGCCATGCCCAGCACCCGGTCGGCGTACGCATCGCGGGTCTGGTCCTGCTGGAGCTGGAAGGCCAGCATCCCCGCGGCCACCAGGACCGCGAGCACGATCGCGACCTGCATGGCCAGCAGCTGCGCTGCGAGCGGAACCCGACGTCTCACCCCGCCATCGTGCACCACCACGACGTGGCGAGCGTCACGACCGAAACGAACAGTACGACCGGTACGACCGGAGGCTGGTCGCCCCTGCGTGCCGGACCTAGCGTCCGAGCATCTCGTCACGTCACGTCCCCGAAACGAAGGATCCGACCATGTCCCTGTCCCTCTCGCTCCCTCCCCGCCCCCGCGGACGCACCGCCTCTGTGGTCGCCGTCCTCGGCGCTGCCGCGCTGGCCCTCTCGGCGTGCTCCGGCTCCACCGACAGCGCGTCCGACGGTGCCAGCGCCCGGATCCAGCTGATGGCGCCGGCCGACCCGGGCGGCGGCTGGGACGGCACCGCCCGGGCCATGGCCAGCAGCCTGGAGGGCGCCGGCCTCGCCAAGTCCACCCAGGTCAGCAATGTCCCCGGCGCCGGCGGCACCATCGGCCTGGCCCAGCTCGCGAACGAGACGAGCGAGGACTACCTGATGGTGATGGGCCTCGTGATGGTCGGGGCGGTCGAGACCAACCAGTCCGAGGCCACCCTCGACGACGTCACCCCGATCGCGCGGCTGACCGCCGAGGACGAGATCGTCGTGGTCCCGGCCGAGAGCCCCTACGAGACGATCCAGGACCTCGCCGACGACCTCGCGGCCAACGGCCGCGACGTCGCCATCGCCGGCGGCTCGGCCGGCGGCACCGACCACATCGTGGCGGGCCTCCTGGCCGAGGCGGCCGGGGCGAGCCCCGAGGACCTCAACTACATCGCCTTCTCGGGCGGCGGCGAGACCGTGGCCGCGCTGCTCGGCAACAAGGTCGCCGCCGGGGTCTCCGGCGTCAGCGAGTACGCCGAGCAGGTCAAGGCCGGCAAGCTCCGCGCCCTCGCCGTGACCGGCCCCGACCGCGTCGAGGGGATCGACGCTCCCACGCTGACCGAGGCCGGCTTCGACGTCGAGTTCATCAACTGGCGCGGCGTCGTCGCCCCGGCCGACCTCTCGGAGGAGGCGACGACCCGTCTGGTCGACCTGGTCACCGAGATGCACGACTCCGCCGAGTGGCAGGACGCGCTGGAGACCAACGGCTGGGACGACACGTTCCTGACCGGCGACGAGTTCGCGACCTTCATCGACGAGGAGCGCCAGGTGACCACCACCGTCCTGCGCGACCTCGGCCTCGTGAGCTGACATGAGCACCACCGCCGAGTCGGGGACGACGCGTTCCGTCGTCCCCGACGCCGTCGTCGCCTCGGGCATCATCCTGCTCGGCGTGGCCACCCTGCTGGGCGCCACCCGGATCACGGTGCCGCTGAGCTCCAACGTGGTCGGCCCGCGGGTCTTCCCGTACGCCGTCGGGGTCGCCCTGGTGCTCGCGGGGGCGGCCGTGCTGACCTCCGCGCTCCGGGGGCGGCTGGCCGCCCCCGAGGAGGGCGAGGACGTCGACCCGACCGCCTCGACCGACTGGGTCACGCTGGCCAAGATCGTGCTCGCGTTCGTCGCCCACGTCGCCGTGGTCGACGTGGCCGGCTGGGCCCTGGCCGGAGCCCTGCTCTTCGCGCTGGTCGCCTGGTCCCTGGGTGCCCACCTCGGCCGGGCCGCCCTGGCCGGCGTGATCATCGGCTTCACCGCTCAGGCCCTGTTCGTCTCCGCGCTCGGCGTGACCCTGCCGGCCGGTCCGTTCGAGGGGGTGACCCTCCTCGATGGGTGACTTCGCTGCCCTCATGGACGGTTTCGGCACGGCGCTGCAGCCGATCTTCCTGCTCTACGCCCTCGTCGGGGTCACGCTCGGCACCGCCGTCGGCGTCCTCCCGGGCATCGGGCCCGCGATGACGGTGGCGCTGCTGCTGCCCGTCACCTACACGCTCGAGCCCACCGCGGCGTTCATCATGTTCGCCGGGATCTACTACGGCGGGATGTACGGCGGGTCGACCACCTCGATCCTGCTCAACACACCGGGTGAGTCCGCCTCGATCATCACCGCCCTCGAGGGCAACAAGATGGCCCGAGCCGGACGCGGCGCCGCGGCGCTCGCGACGGCGGCGATCGGCTCGTTCGTGGCCGGCACCATCGCCACGATCGGCCTGACGATCGCCGCCCCGACCCTGGCGGGACTCGCGGTCGAGATCGGGCCGCCCGACTACGTCGCACTGACCGTGGTCGCGCTCCTGACGGTCTCGGCGCTGCTCGGCAGCTCGGTCTCGCGGGGGGTCGCCGCGCTCAGCGTCGGCCTGCTGGTCGGACTGGTCGGCACCGACAGCCTGACCGGCCAGCGTCGCTTCACCCTCGACCTGCCCGTGCTGGCCGACGGGGTCGACGTGGCGACGTTCGCGGTGGGCATCTTCGCCGTGGGCGAGGCGCTCTGGGTGGCCTCGCGGCTGCGGCACGGCCCCGTGCACGTGATCCCGGTGAGCCGGGGCTGGATGAGCCGCGACGACCTGCGTCGCTCCTGGAAGCCGTGGCTGCGCGGCACCGCCCTCGGCTTCCCGATCGGCGCGATGCCGGCCGGTGGCGCCGAGATCCCGACGTTCATGTCCTACGCGCTGGAGAAGAAGCTCTCACCGCACCCCGAGGAGTTCGGGCACGGCGCGATCGAGGGCGTCGCCGGGCCGGAGGCGGCCAACAACGCCTCGGCCGCGGGCGTCCTCGTCCCGCTGCTGACGCTCGGCCTGCCGACCTCGGCGACGGCCGCGGTGCTGATCGCGGCGTTCCAGACCTACGGCATCCAGCCGGGCCCGCTGCTCTTCGAGACCGAGGGACCCCTGGTGTGGGCGCTGATCGCCAGCCTCTACATCGGCAACGTGATGCTGCTCCTGCTGAACCTGCCCCTGGTGGGGCTCTGGGTCCGCCTGCTGCAGATCCCGCGGCCCTACCTCTACGCCGGGATCCTGACGTTCTCCGCCCTCGGCGGCTACGCCCTCAACGGCGTCCGCACGGACCTCTGGGTCCTGCTCGCGGTGGGAGTGCTGGGCTACGGGATGCGTCGCTTCGGCTACCCGGTCGGGCCGGCCGTGATCGGACTGATCCTCGGACCGATCGCCGAGGAGCAGCTGCGTCGGACCCTGGCGATCAGCCAGGGCGATCCCACGGCCCTGGTGACCAGCCCGTTCGCCGCCACCGTCTACGTGCTGCTCACCCTGGGCGTCGTGCTCACGGTCGTGGTACGTCGCCGGCAACGCGGGGCGGGTCCGCTCGCGCCCGACCACTCACCCTCTGACGCCACGAGGGGAGGCCGCTAGGCGGGCCGCCTCACAGCAGCGCGCTCGGCTCGAAGCGCGGCTCGCGGTCGAGGTCGTCCCGCCCGGGCCGGACGAACTCGAAGGCCGCGGTCGTCGTGATCGTCCACGCGGGGTCGGCGCCGTCGTAGGCGACGAGGGTCTCGGCACAGCCCACGTGCAGCGGGGGGAAGTGGAAGGCGTTGCGGCCGACCTCCTCGGGAGTGCCGACGAACGCGATGGGTCGCCCCAGCGACTCGCGGCACACCCCGCAGATCCGGCTCAGCGCGCACTGGGTCACGCGCTTGCGCTCCACGTGGTGCAGCGAGCCGGACCAGGCGAACGGCAGGGCCACGACGTCGCCCGCGCCGAACGCCCCGCTCACGAGGCGCTCCGCGACCAGGCCCCCAGCTCACGGCGACGGCTGGGCCGCTCGGCGTCGGTCTTGCGGGTGCGCTCGACCGGCGTCGTGGGCGGCTCGGGCTGGTTGCTGGCGGTCATCTTGTTGGGCAACGAGAGCTTCATGATCGTGCGCAGCGTCTGGCCGTACTGCCGGGCGAGCGGGCCCGTGGTGTAGGGGATGTCGTACTTCTCGCACAAGGCCTGCACCTTCACCGAGATCTCGGCGTAGCGGTTGCTGGGCAGGTCCGGGAAGAGGTGGTGCTCGATCTGGAAGCCGAGGTTGCCGGACATGATGTGCAGCAGGTCGCTGCCGGTGAAGTTGGCGGCGCCGAGGATCTGGCGGAGGTACCAGTCGGCGCGGGTCTCGTCCTCGATCTCCTCCTCGGTGAAGTGCAGGGCACCGTCGGGGAAGTGCCCGCAGAAGATGATCATGTAGGACCACACGTTGCGGGTGAAGTTGGCGGTCGCGTTGGCGGTGAGCGTGGTCTTCCAGTGCTTGCCGCTCAGCGCGGGGTAGACGACGTAGTCCTTGAGCACCTGGTTGCGGCCCTTGCGCCAGATCTGCTTGAGCTGGCGCTTCATCTCCTTGGGGTCCTTCTTGCCCTTGCGGATCGCCTCGATGTCGAGGTCGTGCAGCGCGACGCCCCACTGGAAGAGCCCGGCGAGCGCGGCGTTGTAGACCGGCTGCCCGAGGTTGAACGGCGACCACTTCTGCTCGCGCGCCATCCGCAGGATGCCGTAGCCGATGTCGTTGTCGTAGCCCAGCACGTTGGTGAACTGGTGGTGCACGTAGTTGTGGGAGTGCTTCCACTGCTCGGCGGGCTGGGCGGTGTCCCACTCCCAGTTGGAGGAGTGGATCTCCGGGTCGTTCATCCAGTCCCACTGGCCGTGCATGACGTTGTGGCCGATCTCCATGTTCTCGAGGATCTTGGCCACGCCGAGCAGCCCGGCGCCCAGCGCCCAGGCCGGCTTGCGGGTCTTCGAGGACTGCGTGCCGGCGATCAGGGTGATCCGCCCCGCGGCCGCGAGGCCGCGCTGGATGCGGATCATCCGGTTGATGTACGCCGCGTCGGCGTCGCTGCGGGACTCCTCGATCTCGGCGCGGATCGCGTCGAGCTCGCGTCCGATCTGCTCCACCTCCTCGTCGCTGAGGTGGGTGTAGGCCTGGACGTCACTGATCGCCATGCGGGTGCCCCTTCGGTTCTCGGGTCTGGATGTGGCTAGATGTCGAGCGTGCAGTCGCCCACGGCGGCCGTCACGCAGGTCTGGATCTGCTCGTTGGGCTGGTTGTACTCGGTGCCGTTGCGCAGGTCGCGGACGGTGCCGGAGACCATGGTCAGCGTGCAGGTGTGGCAGATGCCCATCCGGCAGCCGTAGGGCATGCCGATGCCGACCTCCTCGCCGGCCTCGAGGACCGTCGTCGCACCGTCGGCGTCGATGGTCTTGTTGGAGTTGCGGAAGGTGATGGTGCCGCCCTCGCCGCCCTCGCCGCCGAGCTCGAGGGAGAACCGCTCGAGGTGCAGCTGGTCCTCCAGGTCCGCGGCCTCGAAGTGCTCGGTCACCGCGTCGAGCATCGGCGCCGGGCCGCAGGCGTAGGTCTCGCGGTCGCGCCAGTCGGGGCACAGCTCGTCGAGCCCGGACGGGTCGAGCACGCCCTCGGAGTCGGTCTCCCGCAGGTGCAGCGTGAGCCCGTCGTGCCGGTCGGCGAGGGCGGTGAGCTCGTCGCGGAAGATCATCCGCTCGGCCGTCGGCGAGGAGTAGTGGACGACCACGTCGGGCATGGAGTCGCGCCGGTCGAGGGTGCGCAGCATGGCCATCACCGGGGTGATCCCCGAGCCGCCGACCAGGAAGAGCATCCGCTCGGGCGGCGGCTCCGGCAGCACGAAGTCGCCCTCGGGCGAGGCGAGCCGCACGATGGTGCCGGGCTCCAGGCCGCTGACCAGGTGGGAGGAGAGCAGGCCCTCCGGCATCGCCCGCACGGTGATCGTGATCGTGCGCCGGCCGCGCTTCGGCGGGGAGCTGATCGAGTAGGAGCGCCACTGGAACCGACCGTCGACCTGCACCCCGATGCCGACGTACTGACCGGCGCGGTGGTCGTGGCGCCAGCCCCAGCCCGGCCGGATGACCAGGGTGGCCGCGTCATCGGTCTCGGGGACGACCTTCTCGATCCGTCCGCGCAGCTCGCGGGTGGTCCACAGCGGGTTGAGCAGCGTCAGGTAGTCGTCGGGCAGCAGCGGGGTGGTGAGCTTGGAGCCGGCGCGGCGCACGCGGTCCCACGGGATCGTGCTTGCTGCCTTCGTGGCCACGGCGGCCCCTTCGGTCGACGATGTCTCGGAGCGGTTCAGTGAACACATGTTCTCCGAACTCGTCAACCTTGGTATCCACACTACGATCGGTTCATGCCTTACAACGTCGAGAAGTCCGACTCCGAGTGGCGTCAGCAGCTCTCCCCCGACGAGTACGCCGTGCTCCGCAAGGCCGGCACCGAGCGCGCTTTCGTCGGTGAGTACACCGACACCGAGACGACCGGGATCTACCGCTGCAAGGCCTGCCAGGCCAAGCTCTTCGAGTCCGACACCAAGTTCCACTCCGGCTGCGGCTGGCCGAGCTTCTACCAGCCGATCACCGACACGGTCGAGTACGTCGACGACTCCACCCTCGGGATGAAGCGCGTCGAGGTCCGGTGCGCCGCGTGCGGCTCCCACCTCGGGCACGTCTTTCCCGACGGCCACGGCACCCCGACCGGCGACCGCTACTGCATCAACTCGATCAGCCTGACCCTCGAGCCGGCCGACGAGGCCTGAGGTGCGGACCGTCCGCGCCTGAGGGGCGGACGGTCAGGAGGTGCTGAACCACCCCGCCGGGCCCAGCTCGGAGCCCATCCGCGGCACGTACTGGTCGAAGTAGATGCGCGCGACCAGCTCCCGCCGCGACCGGACGTCGGCCTTCTCGAAGATCGACTTCAGGTGGTCCTGCACCGTGTACGCCGAGACGTGCAGGGCGGCCGCGACCTCCTTGGTGTCGACTCCCTGCAGGACCAGCTGGGTGACGTCACGCTCGCGCGGGGTCAGGTCGAAGGCGGCAACCACCAGCGCCACGATCTCGGGCGGCCGGGCCTCCTCGATCGTGACCACCACCTCGCCCACCCGGTCGCCGGACGAGGTCAGCGGCGAGGCCTGGAGCACCAGCCACATGCCGCTCGCCCCGCGTACCCGTGACCGCGGCGGCGTCGAGGACTCCCCCCGGGCGTAGCGGCGCGCCGCACCCACCAGCGCCCCCACCGCGGCCAGCGGGTCGCCGGAGGACGCTCCCGTCGCGATCAGGTCGGCGATCCGCGCCTCGGCCCCCAGGCTCATCTGGATGATCCGGTCGTCCGGGCCGATGACCAGGACGGCCGTCCCGCTCGCCGCGCTCGGGTGCGGGGCACCGGCGATCCGGGCCAGCAGGCCGGTGCGCACCCCGAGGGCCAGCTGCTGGGACAGGGAGCCCAGGAACCTCACCTCGTCCTCGGAGAACGGGTGGTCCTCGAGCCCTCGGAAGAGCGACATGGCACCCCAGGTCTGGTCGCCGTCGCGGAAGACCACGCGCGCCTCGTCGCAGAAGTCGAAGCGGGGCCGCATGAACGTCCGCATCCGCTGCGACTGCTCGACCTCCCCCTCGTGGAAGGCGTGCACCCCGGCCGCCGGGAGGGGCGACCGGGCGATCTCGGCGAAGGCGGTGGGCTCCAGGGCGCCGTACTCGACGAGGCCGAACTCCCGGTCGTGGTCGTTGAGGCCCTGCAGCGCGCCGAACTTGCGGGCGCTGGTGAGCAGCTGCGTACCGGGGTCCTGGGTGGCCATGCACGCAGCGACCCAGGGCACCGCCCGACAGACCGACTCCACGGCCTCGGCGAGGAAGGTCTCGAGATCCAGTCCGGCGCGCGCCACGACCCCGATGTCCTGCGCCACGCGCTCGGCGGTGAGCGCTCTGGGCATGTCGTCAGTATCGAGCGAGGGCCCGCGCGACGACATCCCACATTGCTGGGTGGTCTATACCACCAGTCGCGCCGGGCTAGGACTTCCGGTAGGCCTGGGATGGCCGTGTCCACTCTCCCGGGTGAGCATCGGAGCATGCTCACCATCCCCGCCACCGGTCCGCTCGACGACGTGGGCCGGCTCGTGCACGAGGACGACGTCGCGGCGCAGCTCGCGCTGGCGCTGAGCCGCGTCGAGGACGTCGTGGCCCACGCCGGGCGCACCGCCACCGACCTGGTCTCCCTCCGGGTGCTGACGACCGACCGGGCCGCGGCCGACGAGGTCCTCGACGTGCTCACCGACCGGCTGGACGACCTCGGCGCCACCCCGGCGCTCACCGTGGCCGAGACCGCCGACCTGGGGGTGCCGGGGATGCGGGTGGCCCTCGAGGCCGGGGTCGCCCCGCGGCTGCTGGTCGTGGTGGCCCACCCCGACGACGAGGCCTTCGGCTGCGGGTCCGTGCTGGCCCACGCCGCGCGGACCGGGGTCCGCTCCTGGGTGGTCTGCGCGACCCGGGGCGAGCTCGGCGAGCCGGCGCCCGGCTCCGGCCTGACCGCCGCCGACCTGCCCACCGCACGGGAGCGCGAGCTGCGCCGGGCCTGCGACCTGCTCGGCGTTGACCACGTCGAGGTGCTCGACTACCGCGACTCGGGCGTGGACGGCGCGCCGGCCCCGGGCTCGTTGGCCGCCGCCGACCCGACCGAGCTGCGCGACCGGGTCGCGACGTACCTCGACGACCTCCGGCCCGACGTCGTGGTCACGCTCGACGCCAGCGACGGTCACCGCGACCACGCGGTCGTGCGCGACGCGACCCTGGCGGCGTACGACGTCGCACGTCACCGGCCCGGCGCGCTCTACCTCTTCTGCCTCGGGCGCGCCGCCATGACCGAGCTCACCGGCGTCGACACGCTCGGGACCCCGGACGAGGCGGTCACCACGCTCGTCGACGTCGCGGACCTGCTGGAGCTGCGCTGGGCCGCGATCCGCGCCCACGCCTCGCAGGTGCCGCCGTTCGATGCGATGGACGAGGCGCTGCAGCGCGAGTTCCTCGCCGTCGACCGGCTGCTGCGCCTGCAGCCGCCCTGGCCCGGCGGTCCGGTCGAGACCGACTGGACCCCTGCCCACCGACCTCTCGGGAACCACCTGCTGGACCCACCACCGGAGGAACACCCATGACCACCACAGCCCCCGGCCCGTCGGCCGAGACCCTGCGCGGCGTGTGCGAGGCACACCTGCCCGGCGACCCCGGGTACGACGCCGCCCGCACGCCCTGGAACCTCGTCGTCGACCAGCGACCCGCCGCGGTCGCCGTCCCGCGCAGCGCCGAGGAGGTCGCCGACGTCGTCCGCGCCGCGGCCGGGGCCGGGCTGCGGGTCGCCCCGCAGAGCACCGGCCACGGAGCCGGACCGCTGGTCGGCGTCTCGCTCGCGGACGTCGTGCTGCTCCGGCTCTCCGAGCTGACCGGTGTCACCGTCGACCCGGCCGCCCGCACGGCCCGGGTCGTCGGCGGCACCCAGTGGCACCAGGTCGTCGCTGCTGCCGCGGCCCACGGGCTCACGGCCCTGCACGGCAGTGCGCCCGACGTGGCCGTGGCCGGCTACCTCCTCTCGGGGGGCCTGTCCTTCTACGGCCGCGCCCACGGCCTGGCCGCCAACGCCGTGCGCGCGGTGGAGGTCGTCACCGCCGACGGGTCGCTCGTCCGCGCGGACGCCGCGACCGAGCCCGACCTCTTCTGGGCGGTCCGGGGCGGCGGCGGCAACTTCGGGGTCGTGGTCGCGATGGAGATCGACCTGCTCCCCTACGCCGACGTGTACGCCGGGATGCTGCTGTGGGACCGCGAGCGCGCCCCCGAGGTGGTCCGGGCCTGGGCCTCGTGGACCCGCTCGGCCCCGGAGTCGGCCACGACGTCGCTGCGCGTGATGAGCTTCCCGCCGCTCCCCGAGCTGCCGCCGTTCCTCAGCGGCCGCGACCTCGTGGTGATCGACGGCGCCGTGCTGGAGGAGGACGACCGGGCCGCCGAGGTGCTGGCCCCGCTCCGCGACCTGGGGCCCGAGATGGACACCTTCGGGCGGATCCCTGCCCCCGGGCTGCTCGACGTGCACATGGACCCGCCGATGCCGACGCCCGCGGTGGCCGGGCACAGCATGCTCGACGAGGTGCCCGAGGAGGCGGTCCAGGCCCTGCTGGCCGAGGTCGGCCCCGGCACCGCGAGCGGGCTGCTCTTCGCCGAGATCCGCCACCTCGGAGGCGCCTTCTCCAGACCCGCGGGGCACGGGGGTGCGCTCTCCTGCCTCCGCGGCGACTACGCGCTGCACTCGATCGCGGTGACCCCGGTGCCGGAGGCGGTCGAGCCCGGACGGGCCGCCTGCGCCCGGGTCGACCGGGCGCTGGCGCCCTGGTCGTTGGCCGGCCTGGCGGCGACGTTCACCGACAACCGGGTCGACACCAGCGCGCTCTACGACGGGGAGGACTGGGCGCGGCTGTCGCACCTGCGGGCGACGTACGACCCGACGGGACGGTTCGTGGCCAACCACCCGATCTGAGTCACCGGGGCGGCACGGCGTCGAGTCGGGCGTCGAGTCAGGCGTCGACCAGGCCCGCGGTCACCAGGACCACACCCACGCCGTACGTCGCGTCGGCCCACGACTGGAGGGAGCCGTCGTCGTAGACCACGTCGACGAGGACCTGCTCCTGCGTGGCGTAGGCGCCGCCCGCGCTGCGGGCGCCGCCCAGGTCGCCGACCTCCTCGGCGATCCCGGCCAGCTCGTCAGCCGACAGCCTGTGCGTCGGGGCCGGGTGCGGGGCGTCGTCGACGGGTCGGTCACCCGGTCCGGCGGCCCGTGCCGAGGCGACCGTCACCGACGTCCCGTCCCAGGTGCCGGTCACCACGAACTCGCCCCACCGCACGTCGCCGACCCTCTCGAGCTCTCCGCCGTGGTCGCCCCACGCCCACCCGACCAGCGCCGGCCCGCCGCACTGGGGCGGGTAGGACTCGGCGACCGGGCCGAGGCAGAGCTCGGGCGAGCCGGTGTCCATCACCGTGACCGGCGCCCGGGTGACCACCTCGCCCGCCGCGGCCGGGGCGCTGGTGGGCATCGGCCCGGGGTCGGCCGAACGGCCGGCCGGGTCGTCCGCACGGTCACCGCTCCCGCCGGTCGGCTCGGAGGAGCAGGCGGTCAGCACCACGGTCAGGAGCAGGGCCAGGAGCAGGGCGGCGGGCACGGCCGTGAGTGGGGTGCGCATGGGGGTCTGACGGCCACCGGCACGACGAGGTTCCGTGCGTCACCTCTGGCGCGCGGGGTCGTTGATCAGTCGAACGCATCTCCTCCCACGGTCGACCCGGGCACCACTCCCCCGGAGTCCCGCATGCCCTTTTCCTGCGTCTGCTCCGCGGCCGGCTGGCCGCCCGACGGTGGCCCACCCACCGCCACCACCGAGCGTGCCCTACGGCAGGCGGTCGACCAGATCGGCGATCGGCACCAGGGAGCCGGTGTAGAACGGCACCTCCTCGCGCACGTGCCGGCGGGCGGCGGAGGCGCGCAGGTCGCGCATCAGGTCGACGATGCGGAACAGGTCGTCGGCCTCGAAGGCCAGCATCCACTCGTAGTCACCGAGCGCGAACGACGCGACCGTGTTGGCGCGCACGTCGGGGTAGGGGCGGGCCATCTTGCCGTGCTCGGCGAGCAGCGCGCGGCGCTCCTCGTCGGGCAGGAGGTACCACTCGTAGGAGCGGACGAACGGGTAGACCGACAGGTGCGCCTTGGGCGCCTCGTCGTTGAGGAACGCCGGCACGTGGCTCTTGTTGAACTCCGCCGGCCGGTGCAGCGCCAGCTGCGACCAGACGGGGTCGAGGCGGCGACCGAACGCCGTACGCCGGAAGCGGTGGTAGGCGCCCTGCAGCGGCTCGCTCTGCGACGCGTGCCACCAGACCATCAGGTCGGCGTCGGCCCGCAGCCCGCTGACGTCGTAGACGCCACGGACCACGACGTCCTCGGAGGCGAGCTCGGCGAAGAGCTTCTCGACCTCGGCGCCCTCGGCGGTGCGGTCGGCATCGTCACCCAGCACGTCGCGGAGCCGGAAGACCGACCACATGGTGTAGCGGATCGACTCGTTGATCTCCCGCAGCCGGGCGGCGTTGCTCTGGGTGGTCGTGTCGTCGCTCATGCTGCCATTCTGCCCGGGGGTCGTGGATGATCGAGCGGTGGCCGCCGCGCCAGGCGTTCGCCGCAGGGGTGCCTCGCCTGGACCAGCCGGTCGCCGAGGTGCGGCCCCCCGAGCCGTCACCGCATCCTGCGCGGTGGGGGCGACGGTCTTGGCAACCCGATGGGCTCAGGCGCCCTTGGTCGCCGTGCACAGGAAGACACCGAACTCGCGATCGCCCTTGAGGATGGTCGTGGCGTCGACGAAGCGGACCTCGACGAACCCGGCCCGGGCCAGCTGCTCGGCAAGACGCTCCCTGTCGAACCCGTCGTGTCCGTCGAAGTCGACCTTGTCGGCGTGGAAGGCCCCCTCGGGATCCGCGTCCAGGTCGGCGATCGCCAGCCAGCCACCCTCGACCAGGAGCCCCGCCACCGACCGCAGCAGCGCGTCCGGGTCGCGCACGTGGTGCAGGGCCATCGAGCTCCAGACCACGTCGTAGGTCCCCTCGAGCCGGTCCCTCGTGAGGTCGGCCTGGACGGCGCGCAGCCGGTCACGCAGCCCCGCCGCCTCGATCCGCTCCCGTGCGACCTGCACCATCCCGGCGGACGGGTCGGTCACGACGACGGAGCCGACCCGGTCGGCAAGCAGGATGCTCAGCCGACCGGTGCCGCCGCCGATGTCGACCGCGCTCGTCCCGGGCCCCAGCTCCACGGTCTCCGCGATGGCCCTGGCCACCGCCACCTGCCGCGCCTCGTGACCCGGATCGTCGTCCCACGTGGCGGCCTCGTCGTCGAACCCCTTGTGCTCGTGCATGCGGTCGACCCTAGTCGCGGCTTCGTGGTGTGGACCCTGCACGTGGGCCGGCGCTGGGCCGATGCCTGGGCACGGGCACAGCGGCTCAGGCGGGGTCGGCGGTGAGGTCGCGCACGGCGCGGTGGGCCGAGGCGATCACCGCGGGCAGGCCCACGCCGTCGTACGCCGCGCCGCAGACGGCCAGCCCCGGCACACCCGCCAGGTCGGCGCGGATCCGCGCGACGCGGTCGAGGTGGCCGGGTCGGTACTGCGGCAACCCGCCGCCCCACCTCTGCACGTGGGTGTCGACCGGTACGGCGCGGAGGTCGACCGCGTCGGCGAGCTCGACCAGCGAGCGGGCGACGAGCTCGTCGTCGGTGGCCTGGAGGTCCGACTCCTCCCCGATCCGACCGATCGAGGTGCGCAGGTGGAGCACGCCCTCGGCGGCCCCGGCGTCGCCCACCCAGTCCCACTTGGCGAACGAGAACGTCGCGGCCTTGATCCGCCTCCGGTCGACGGGGGGCACGAGGAAGCCGGAGGCGCCGGTCCTCACCAGGTCGGGCACCTCAGCGGTCCGGAAGGCCAGCGTCACCACGGCCATCGAGGCGGAGTCGATGCCCGCGAGCTCCGCGGCGGCGGCCGGCGCGAGCTCGACGAGCAGGCGCGACGTCGGCGCTGCGGGCGTCGCCATCACCACCGCGTCGAACACCTCGGTCTCGAACCGCTCCGCCCCGGCGCCCGACGCGCGAGCGGACGCCCGATCGGCGGTCGACGTGCGAGCGGACGCCCGATCGGCGGTCGACGTGCGAGCGGACGCCCGATCGGTGGTCGACGTGCGAGCGGACGCCCGATCGGTGGTCGACGTGCGAGCGGACGCCCGATCGGTGGTTGAGGTGCGAGCGCAGCGAGCCACGAAACCACCCCTCACCCGCAGCACCTCCCGCACCTGCACCCCGGTCCGGACCTCGAACGGACCAGCGGCGAGCGCGTCGACCAGCCCGGTCATCCCACCGACCAGACCGGCGAAGACCGGTGAGGAGTCCACGGGCAGCAGCGCCGCCTGCTCGAGGATCGAGCCGCGCCGGGCCAGCGCGACCAGCTGGGGCGCAGCAGCACGGGCCGAGATCTCGCGCGCGCGACCGGCGTACACCCCGCCGAGCAGCGGCTCGACCAGCCGGTCGGTCACCTCGTCGCCGAAGCGCGCCGCCACCAGGTCGCCCACCGACGGGTCCCCCTCGACCGGGCCGACCACCTCGGCCAGCGCCCGCGCCACCCCGGCGTCGCTCAGCACCCCGGACGCCGCGAGCTGGTCGCCGTCCAGGGGTGCGCCGAGCAGCGTGCGCGGCAGCGGGCGCAAGGCTCCCCGGGTCCACACTCGCGACGTCGCCGCGCTGGGGTGCACCGGCTCCAGCCCCAGCGACCGGGCCAGCTCGACCCCCTCCGGACGACGGTTGAGCATCGCCTCGGCGCCGACGTCGACCTCCACCCCGGCCACCCGCTGGCGGCGCAGCTTGCCGCCGACCCGCGCGGCACCCTCCAGCACCAGCACGTCGTGCCCGGCGACCGCGAGGTCGTGCGCCGCGGTGAGTCCGGCCAGTCCCGCTCCGACCACCAGCACGCGCACGCCTCCACCCTGCCAGACCGCCGCACGGACCAGGCGCGGACGCCGTACCGATGCCTCATCGACGTGCGGGAACCACCAGCGGGCACCGGGCGTCCGACTGCCATGAACCCACGATCACGGCGGCGCTCCCGGGCCTCCCTCCTGCTGGCCGCCGTCACCGCCCCCGTGCTGCTCATCGCCGGTTGCGCTCTCGGGGGAGGCTCCGACTCGGAGGACGCGTCCTCGGGGAGCTCCACCACCGAGGTCGTTCCTGCGCCTGCTGCCGAGGACTCGGGGTCCGGCGGGGGCGACACCGCGTCCGTGACCGGGGACGCGTTCGCAGCTCAGGACGTCGACGCGGCCACGCAGACCGCCATCGAGCAGCGGTCGGTCATCTCCACCGCCACCGTCTCGCTGCGCACCGACGACGTGGCCGACGCGCGCTTCGCGGTGCAGAAGCTGGTCGACGAGATGCGCGGCGAGGTCACCGACGAGGAGACCTCCACCGCGGACGACGGCGGTGACGGCGTACGCCGCTCACGGCTGGTGGTGCGCGTGCCGTCGGCCGACTTCAGCGAGGCCGTGTCGGCGCTGGAGCAGATCGGGGACCTGGAGTCCTCCACCCGCAGCTCGGAGGACGTCTCCACGCAGGTGATCGACGTCGTGGCCCGGATCCGGGCCCAGGAGCAGAGCCTGGCGCGGGTGGAGGTGCTCTTCGGCCGCGCCACCTCGATCCGTGACGTCGTCGCGATCGAGGCCCAGCTCACGCGCCGCCAGGCCGCGCTCGACAGCCTGAAGTCCCAGCAGGCCTACCTCGCCGACCAGACCTCGCTGTCGACGATCACCGTGCACCTGGAGCGGACCCGGGCGGAGGAGGAGCCCGCCACCGACGACGCCGGGTTCCTGCCCGGTCTCGCGGACGGCTGGAAGGCGCTGGGCACGGTCCTCACCGGCCTCGCCACCGTGGCGGGCACGGTGCTGCCGTTCGCCGCCCTGCTGGTCCTCCTCGGTACGCCGGCCTGGCTGCTGCTGCGGCGCCGTACGGCCCGACCCGGTCGTCCGACGCGACCGGCGGCCGCCCCCTCGTCGACGTGACGAGGTGACGGCCGCCGGGACGGTGCGGGAGCCTGGGGTCGGCTCAGATGAAGCCGTTGTCCTTCATCCAGTCCTCGGCCACCTGGTCGGGCTGCTCGAGGTCGACCGACACCTTCTCGTTGAGAGCCGTCATCTCCTCCTGGGTGAGCGCCTCGGAGATCGGGTTGAAGATCTCGTCGAGGGCGTCGCCGTACTCGGAGTAGACGTCGTCGGTGAAGACCGGGCTCGGGTTGTAGAGCGGGAAGAACCCCTTGTCGTCCTCGAGGACGGTCAGGTCGAGGGCGCTGACGCGACCGTCGCTGGTGAAGACCTCACCGAAGTAGCAGGGGTCCTGCTTGTCGGCGGCGGAGTAGACGATCGCGGTGTCGAGCACCGTGATGTTGCTCGACGGGAACGTGTAGCCGTAGGTCTTCTCCATGCCCGGCAGGCCGTCGTCACGGGCGGAGAACTCGCTCTCCACGCAGATCGTCGCCTTGTCGGGGTCGCTGCTGATCAGGTCACCCAGGTCCGAGAGCGTCTCGGGGTTGCCGAGTTCGTCGGCGGCCTCGCTGGCGTAGGCCAGCGCGTAGGTGTTGTTGAAGTCGGCCGGCTCGAGCCAGTGGAGCTTGTTCTCCTCCAGGTCGCGGTCACGCACGACCTCGTACTGCTCGACCCGGTCCGGGATCGGCTCGGTCTCCTTGAAGAAGGAGACCCAGGCGGTGCCGTTGTACTCCCAGTAGGTGTTGATCGCCCCGCTGGTCAGTGCCCGGCGGGTGACGTCGGTGCCACCGGTGTTGATCTCGTCCTTGACGTCGGCGCCGGCGTTCTCGAGCGCCAGCTTGCTGATGTTGCCGAGGATCAGCTGCTCGTCGAAGTCCTTCGAGCCGACCGTGATCGAGGCGCCGCTCAGGGTGCCCTCGGTGGCGGACCCGCCACCGCCGTCGTCGCCGCAGGCCGCGAGGCCCAGGGCAAGGGCGACTACGCCGGTCGCGGCCAGGATTTTCTTGCTGTGCATGTGATGCTCCTTTCGAGAGCTTCGTGTCGGGCCGTTCATCGGTTCATCGGTTCTGGCGTTCATCGGTGCGGGCAGGCCGGACCGGCTGGGCCGGTCGGTTCGGCCGGCGGTGGGCTACAAGCCGCGCGGGGCGAGGAGCCGCCCCGCCATCCCGGCCAGGTAGGACACCAGCAGGGCCAGGCCCGAGACCAGGACGACGCCGGTGATCAGCACGGTGTTGCGGTTGAGCGTGATGCCGTTGTAGACGACGTACCCGAGACCGCCGGCCCCGAAGAACGTCGCGAGGGTGGCGGTGCCGACGTTGATGATCAGCGCGGTGCGGATCCCGGCGATCATCACCGGCACGGCCAGCGGCAGCTCGACCCGGAGCAGCACCATCAGCGGGGACATGCCCATGCCGCGCGAGGCCTTGATCAGGCTGCGGTCCACCTGCTGGAGCCCGACCATGGTGTTGCGCAGGATCGGCAGCGTCGAGTAGGCGACCAGCCCGATGACCACGGGCCTGAAGCCCAATGCCCCCGTGGCCACGTAGATCACCGCGAGCAGGCCCAGCGACGGGATGCCCTGGCCGATGTTGGCGACGCCGAGCACGACCGGGACCGAGAAGCGGGCCCACGAACGGGTCAGCATGATGCCGAGCGGGATCGCGATCAGGATCACGATCAGGGTCGAGACCGCGGTCAGCTGGAGGTGCTCGATGGTGCGGGACCGCAGCACCTTGCCGGCCAGGCTGCGGGTCTCGATCGAGTCCAGCGTCTGGGAGTTGACCCAGAAGTACGTCGCCCCGCCGATCACGAGGAGCAGCAGCGGCATGCCGACCCACTCGAGCAGCGTCGGGCGGTGGGAGGTGTCGACCGGCCTGACCGGATCGGCCGCCGAGGGGACGATCACCGGCTCGGTGACCGTCATCGGGGGTCCTCGCTGCTGCCGGGACCCTCGTCGTGGTGGGTCTTCTGAGCGAGGTAGAACGCGGCGTGCTGGTCGCGCATGGTGCGCACCGCCGACATGATCGTCTCGAGGTCGACGACCCCCTGGTAGACGCCGCTGCCGTCGACCACGATCGCGCAGCCGCCGTTGGAGGTGATCAGCTCGTTGAGCGCGTCGGACAGTGTGGCGTGCGGCTCGACCACCGCCCGGGCCGCCAGGCCGATCCGCGAGAGGTCGCCCCCGCGCCGCAGGTCGCCCATGGTGGCCCAGCGGGCCGGGCGGCCCTGGGTGTCGGTCAGCAGCATCGCCGACCAGTCGGAGGCCAGCAGGGTGCGCTGCAGATCGGCCGGGTCGTCGTTGACCGACCCGGTCGGTGCGTCGTGGGTGATCTCGACGTCGCGGATCCGCGAGAGGTTGAGCCGCTTGAGCGAGGCCCCCGCCCCGATGAAGTCGGCGACGTAGTCGTCGGCCGGGGCGGTGAGGATGTTCTCCGGGGTGTCGAACTGCGCGATGTGCGACTGGTCGCGGAGCACCGCGATCTTGTCGCCCATCTTGATCGCCTCGTCGATGTCGTGGGTGACGAAGATGATCGTCTTCTGCACCTGCTGCTGCAGACGGAGGAACTCGTTCTGCAGCCGCTCGCGGGTGATCGGGTCGATCGCGCCGAACGGCTCGTCCATCAGCATCACCGGGGGGTCGGCCGCCAGCGCGCGGGCCACCCCGACCCGCTGGCGCTGGCCGCCGGAGAGCTCCTTGGGGTAGCGCGAGCGGTACATGCCCGGGTCCATGCCGACCATGCCGAGCAGCTCGTCGACCCGGTCGGTGATCTGGTCCTTCTTCCAGCCGAGCATCTTGGGCACGGTGGCGATGTTCTGGGCGATGGTGCGGTGGGGCAGGAGCCCGGTCTCCTGGATCACGTAGCCGATCCGGCGCCGCAGCTCGTCGGGGTTGCCGTTGGTGACGTCCTCGCCGTTGATGATGATGTGGCCCGAGGTCGGCTCGATGAGGCGGTTGATCAGCTCCATCGAGGTGGTCTTGCCGCATCCCGACGGACCGACGAAGACGACGATCTCGCCCGTCGAGACCTTCAGGCTGAGCCGGTCGACGGCGGGCTGGTCCTGCCCGGGGAACTTCTTGGTCAGCTCGACGAGCTCGATCATCGTCTCGCGGGCGGGCTCGTTGGTCTCGAAGGTGCCCGGCTGGGGCTCGGTCGTGGTCATCGGATACCTCGTGAGGTGGTGAGTCGGCGGATCAGGACGAACACGGCGTCGAACAGCAGCGCGAGCACCACGACGGCGAGGGTGCCGCCGTAGATCAGGTTCGGGGCGTTGGCGTTGGGGACGGAGCGGATGCCGCGGAAGATCTCGTTGCCCAGGCCCGGACCGCCCACGAACACGGCGATGGCGGCGATGCCGACCACGACCTGGGTCGAGACCCGGACGCCGGTGATGATCACCGGCCAGGCCAGCGGCAGCTCGATCTGCATGAGCCGGCGCGTGGAGCCCATGCCCATGCCGCGCGAGGCCTTGATGATGGCGGGGCTCACCGAGGAGAGACCGGCCAGCGTGTTGCTCACCACCGGCAGCAGGGCGTAGAGCGTCAGGGCCGCGATGGCCGGAGTCGCACCGATCCCGACGATCGGGATGAAGAGCGCGAAGAGCGCCAGCGAGGGCAGCGTCAGGAAGAAGGAGGTGACGGTGATGATCGGGTCACGCAGGAAGCGGACCCGGTGCGCGACCACCCCCAGCGGCAGACCGATCGCGATGGCGATACCCATCGCGATGACGACCAGGCGGATGTGCTCGAGCGACAGCTCGAAGAGGTTGTCATAGCTGTTGGAGAGGTACTCGAAGAAGCTCACGTTCCTCCAGCGCATGTGTCGAAAGCAACACGCGAGGTCTCGCTGCACAACCCCCGCGACCGACCCGGGTCTGCGGGGCCGGCTCGGTCACCGTAGACCAGTCCGCGCTCACAACCGCGCAATCGAGCAGAATTGTGTCCTCCTCGTGTCCTCGCGGCACCGGGTCGCCCGGCCTGCGGGTGGCTCCAGTGCAATTGCTGGCCAAGTGCCCGTTCGCCGGCGGCAAGAGGGCATCGCGCCGACAATTGCAGCGCTAGTGCCCCGCCGCAGACCCGGCCGCGGCCCTCAGAGCTCGTAGCCCTGCACGTACTCCGTGAGGCGCGCCAGCTGGTCGGGGTCGGTGCTGGGGATGACGCCGTGGCCGAGGTTGAAGATGTGCCCGTGGGCGGCGCGGCCGGCCTCGATGACCTCGCCGGCCCGCTCGAGCATCACCTCGGTGGGGGCGAAGACCAGGGTCGGGTCGAGGTTGCCCTGGACCGCCCGCTCGCCGACCAGCGGCAGGGCGGTGGCCAGCGGCGTACGCCAGTCGACGCCGACCACGTCGGCGCCCGCGTCGCCCATCAGTCCCAGCAGGTTGGCGGTGCCGACGCCGAAGTGGATGCGCGGGACGCCGAGCGCGCCGGCCCGCCGCAGCACCTCGGCGGAGTAGGGCATCACCAGGCGCTCGTAGTCGCCGGGCGTCAGGGCCCCGGCCCAGGAGTCGAAGAGCTGGACGGCGCTGGCGCCGGCCGCCACCTGCACCTCGAGGTAGGCCGCGGAGATCTGGCCGATCTTGTTCATCAGGGCCGCCCAGACCTCGGGTGCGCCGAACATCATCGCCTTGGTGCGGGCGTGGTCCTTGGAGGGGCCGCCCTCCACGAGGTACGACGCGACGGTGAACGGCGCCCCCGCGAAGCCGATCAGCGGGGTCCCGCCCAGCTCGGCGACCAGGCCCTGCACCGCCGCGGTGATGAACGGCACGTGCTCGGGGGTGAGGTCGGGGATGGCCTCGACGTCGGCCAGCGTCCGCACCGGTGAGGCGACCACGGGGCCGACACCGGGCTTGATGTCGAGGTCGACACCGACGGCCTTGAGCGGCAGCACGATGTCGGAGAAGAAGATCGCGGCGTCGACCCCGTAGCGGCGCACCGGCTGCAGGGTGATCTCGACGACCAGGTCGGCGTCCATGCAGGCCTCGAGCATGCCGACGCCCTCGCGGATCGCGAGGTACTCCGGCAGCGAGCGGCCCGCCTGGCGCATGAACCAGACCGGCGTACGTCGGACCGGTGCGCCGCGGGCGGCGCGCAGGAAGTCGCTCTCCACGAGGCGGGGGTCGCGGGGGGTGCCGCGGACGGGATCAGGGGTCGTGCCGGGGCCGCTGTCGGCAGCGGGGACGGTCTCGGGTGCGTGCTCCACCCGGCAAGCCTCCCAGGTCGTCCGGCGTGTTCGCATATCGGTTCGAGCCGGTCCGACCTACTGTGACCCTATGGTCGTCAGTCAGGAGACGCGCCCCGGACCGGGCGCGGCCGCCAGCCCGCCGGAGTTCCGGCAGGCGGTGGCCACGATGCGCGCCGCCACGCTGCGCCCCGAGATCTTCTGCGAGGAGATGCCCGCACCCCAGCGGATCGCTCCCTACGCCGCGGCCCTCTCGGCCGACGTGACCGTGGAGGGCACCGACGTCGGGACCGGCCGGATCATCCTGCTCCACGACCCCGCCGGCAACGACGCCTGGGACGGCACGTTCCGCTGCGTGGCCTACGCCCGGGCCGAGATCGACCTCGACCTGATCACCGACCCCCTGCTCGCCGAGGTGGGCTGGACCTGGCTCACCGACGCCCTGGAGGGCCACGGCGCCACCTACACCGCCGCGTCCGGCACGGTGACCCGGGTCGCCACCGACAGCTTCGGCGGGATGGCCGACGAGGGCGGGACCGCCCAGATCGAGATCCGCGCGTCCTGGACCCCCACGACGCCCAGCGCCGCCTCGGGCGCGCCGGGCCCCTCCGGACCGTCCGCGATGCCGGGCCCGCCCGACATCGCTCCGCACGTCGAGGCCTGGGGCGAGCTGCTCTGCACCGCTTCGGGCTTGGAGCCCGTGCCCGCGGGCGTGGCCGTGATGCCGAGTCGACGGGGGCAACGAGGCGCCGAGCGCTGATGCCCGACCTCAGTCCCCCCACCGTCCCGGACGACGACACGACCCTCGACCCCACCGAGACCCCTCAGACCCCCGACACCCCCGACGCCGACACCTCCGACGAGGTGGTCCCCGAGCGCCCGCCGCTGCTCACCCTCGCCGACGGCCTGCCCGAGGTCACCGAGACCGAGGAGGCGCTGGCCGCGGTCTGCGCCGCGCTCGCAGCAGGCGAGGGACCGGTGGCGATCGACGCCGAGCGCGCCTCCGGCTACCGCTACTCCAACCGCGCCTACCTCCTCCAGCTCCGCCGTCGCGGCAGCACGACCGCGCTGATCGACCCGATCGCGTTCGAGAGCCTGGCCCCGCTCCAGGCGGTGCTCGAGGGCACGGAGTGGATCCTGCACGCCGCCACCCAGGACCTCCCGTGCCTGGCCGAGATCGGGCTCACGCCGACCGAGCTCTTCGACACCGAGCTCGCCGGCCGCCTGCTGGGCTACCCCCGGGTCGGCCTGGCCACGCTCGTCGAGACCCTGCTGGGCTGGCGGATGAAGAAGGAGCACTCCGCGGTCGACTGGTCGACCCGCCCGTTCCCCCGGTCCTGGCTGGAGTACGCCGCCCTCGACGTCGAGGTGCTGGTCGAGCTGCGCGAGCTCCTGGGCGAGCAGCTCGTCGCGGCCGGCAAGGACGACTGGGCGCGCCAGGAGTTCGACCACCTGCGTCACTTCACCCCCACCGTGCGCGTCGAGGCCTGGCGTCGTACGTCGGGCATGCACCGCGTACGCGGACGGCGAGGCCTCGCCGCCGTGCGCGGTCTGTGGGAGGCCCGCGACGACATCGCGCAGTCGCGTGACGTCACGCCGGGCCGGATCATCCCCGACGCCGCGATCGTGGCGGCCGCCTCGGCGATGCCGACCGACCGACGTACGTTGCTGGAGACCAAGGGCTTCCACGGTCGGGGCGCGGAGCGCTACACCGCGCGCTGGCTGGCCGCGCTGGAGGAGGCCCACGAGCTCGACGAGGACGACCTGCCCGCCCGCACCGCCCGGGGTGACGGTCCCCCGGTCCCCCGGGCCTGGGCCGAGAAGGACCCGGTCGCCGCGAGACGGCTCGAGCTCGCCCGGGCGGCGATGACCGAGCTGGCCGAGCAGCACCACCTGCCGGTCGAGAACGTGCTGACCCCCGACTACCTGCGCCGCACGCTGTGGGCCCCGCCGACCACGCGCGAGCCCGGTGACCTGCTCGACGCCGTCGCCGGACAGCTCGCCGCGCTGGGTGCGCGCAGCTGGCAGATCGGCCTGACCGCAGGGCTGCTGGCCCAGGCCGTCCTCGACGCCGACCGCGAGGCAGCCGAGGCCGCCGAGGCCGCCACGGCCCACGCGGCCGCCGCCTCCGCCGCGGCCGCCCAGGCGGCGGAGTCAGCTCTCGTCGACGACGAGACACCCGAGGACCCGTCCGCTCCTACGTCCACCGAGGCCCACGCAGGCGCAGAGCCCACCGACCCGTCCTGACCGGCGCGGGCCGTCACGCTCTCGCGCCGACGGATCACTCGGGCGCCGTGGACTCCGAGAGCTCGTCGTCGGGGGTGCCGGAGACCGCATCGGGGTCGAGCACGGTGCGGGACTGCTCGTCGATCTGGGTGGTGAGCGCCTCGATGTCGGGCACGGGCATCGTGAACAGCTGCTGCAGCGGCGCCGCCACCGCCCGCTCCAGCTCCTCGTAGCTGTCGATCAGCGGAAGCACCCGCATCGAGCGGATGCTGCCGGTGAAGACCTGGGCGTGGGCCGGCCGCTGGTCGGGCTGCAGGAAGTCGGTCGACGCGGCGACCTCGAGGTTGGCCGGGACGAGGTAGCCGGCGCTGCTGACCCGGGCCACCGCCTCGGCGGAGATGAGGTAGACCAGGAAGTCGGCCGCCGCGGGCACGCTGTCGCTCTCGGAGGAGATGCACAGCCCCGACAGGTCACCGACGGTGGCCTCGTCGTCGATCGTCGGCATCGGCAGCACGTCGAAGTCGAGGTCGGGCTGGGCCCGCAGCTGAGGCGTGGCGGAGCGGAAGCCCGTGATCATGCCGAGCTTGCCGCGCTTGAACCACTCCAAGGCCGGTGAGGCCGCCAGCTGGTCGTCGGTCAGGGTGAGCGCCGGGTCGCGCAGGAGCTCGAGGGTCGGCAGCAGGGCCTCGCGGGTGCCGTCGGAGGAGAAGACCAGCGAGGTGGGCTCGATGGCGTCGTCGAAGAGGTCGCCACCCCCGGAGTAGATGAACGAGGCGAGGCCGCGCAGCGTCGGGTCGACGTGCACGCCCTTGGTGTCGCGCCGGGGCCGGCTGGCGAACTGGGCGGCCGCGCGGAACTGGTCGAGCGTCCACCTGTCGACGCTGCCCGTCTCCTCGTCGGGGACCGGGACGTCGATCTCGCGAGCGGCCATCTTGTCGAGGTCGACCAGCGCGGTGTTGTAGTAGACGACCATCGGCGAGACGCCGTAGGGCATGCACTGCTGGTCGTTGGCCGCCGAGAAGGCGAGCACCGCGTCGCGGGAGTAGCCGTCGCCGAAGTCGACGCCCCGCTCGTCGACGAGCTCGAGCAGCGGGGTGTTGCGCTCGGCCGTGGTGACGTCCTCGAGGTCGGCGCGCGAGAGCAGGAACACGTCGGGCGGGTCGGCGTCCTCGAGCACGGCGGCGGCGAGCCGGTCGGCGTCGGGGTAGGCGCGCAGCTCGATCTGCACGCCCTCGACGCTCTCGGTGTAGGAGTCGACGACCCCGCGGAAGGCCTCGACCTCGGGCTGGCTGCCGTAGATGCCGAGCGTCAGCCGGGTCGGGGCGGGCGTGGCCGTAGGGGTGGGCGAGGGCGCGGGGCCGGGGTCGGCGTCGGTGGTGCACGCCGCGAGCACGCCGGCGACCAGCAGCAGCGCGGTCGCAGCCAACGGGGTACGACGGCCCCCGAGCCGGTGCCTCACCATCTGCCTGCGTGCTCCCGTCGTGGCCATCTGGAACGCGTCACAGTACCGCTCGCGGCCGACGGCGACGCAGCCGCCGTGGCCACTGGGAGCACGTGCACGCCGGACTGGGAGCGCCTCACGGCGCATGGCCGCTCGTAGCGGCTTCTTGTGGGACCCGGGGCTGCCGCAGCCCGACGTGCACGTGGCTCCACCCTAGGGCAGTCGTGGTGAGCGCACGCAGGGTCGCCGACACCTGGCAGGAGGCGACCAGGGGCCCGTCAGGGACGCGGCAACCAGGCCAGGACGTCGGGCAGCAGGGCGTCCCACAGCGACCACGCGTGGTCGCCGGCCCGGAGGTCGCTGGTCACGTCGACGCCCGCGGCAGTGGCCGCCCGCACGAACGCGCGGACGTCGCCGACCAGCTCGTCCTCGGTGCCGCAGGAGACGTGCAGCGGCGGCACCCGCCCGGGGTCGAGGCGCCCCAGCAGGACGAGGAGGTCGTCGTCGTCGCCCGGCGGTCCACCGAAGATCCGACCGAAGAGCTCCTCGCGCTCGCCCCACTCCGCCAGCCGCCGGATGTCCAGCGCACCGGAGAGGGCGGCAGCCCCGGCGTACCGCTCGGGGTGGGTCAGGGCGAGCTTGAGCGCGCCGTAGCCGCCCATCGAGAGACCGGCGACGTAGGTGCGGGCGGGGTCCTGGGTCACCCGGAAGAACTGCGACACGACCTGCGGCAGCTCCTCGGAGACGTAGGTCCAGTAGGCGTGCCCGTGCCGCTCGTCGGCGTAGAAGCTGCGCCCGGCGGCGGGCATGACGACGGCCAGCCCCTGCTCGGCGGCGTAGCGCTCGAGCGAGGTGTAGCGGGTCCAGGCGGTGTGGTCGTCGGAGAGCCCGTGCAGCAGGTAGAGCAGCGGCGGTCCGTCGGCGGCCTCGTGCTGGCCGGTCCCCGCGGAGTCGGCGGCCGCCGCCGCGTCGAGGCCGATGCCGGCGGCCGGCTGCGGCAGCAGCACGGTGATCGAGGTGGAGATCTCGAGGGCCTCGGAGAAGAAGTCGCAGCGGACGAGGGCCACCGGGGCCTCCTCAGGCCAGTCCGCGGGCGAGCTCGAGGTGACCGGCGGCCTCGAGCTGCTCGGCGAGCAGCAGCATCCGGCTGACGTCGGCGTCGCTCGACGTCGACAGGGACGCCCGGCCGGCGGTGACGACCCGGGCGAAGGCGGCGGCGCGGAAGAGCACGTCGGCGAAGTCGCCGGTGACGATGCCGCGCAGCACCTCGTCGATCATGGCCCGCATCTCGTCGGGTCCGGGCGGGTCGGCCACGCCCGCGACCACCCGGGCCACCTGGGCCCGGGTCCGGCCCTCGTCGAACTCGGTCGCCACGGCCAGCGGGTCGGCGTACACCCAGGAGCGCAGCACGTAGAGCCGCCACAGGCAGCCGGCCAGCGAGTCGGCGGGCGAGCCCGACCAGACCTCCGCCACGGTCTCGATGCCCTCGGTGTCGGCCAGGTGCAGCAGCCGCTCGGCGACCTGGTCGTCACCGCTGTCGCGGGCCCCGCGGACCAGCAGGGCCGCCGCGCGGTCGGCGGCCTCGCTGATCAGGGCCGGGTCGACGCCGCCGACGAACTCGTCGAAGAACTCGGCCTCGCGCTGCGTCGGGCGGTGGTGCGCGCGGTCGGCCATCCGGTCACTCTAGGACGCAGGACCCAGGGCCTTGCGGATGCGCTGGTCGCTGACGGCATGGGCGGTGCCGAGCTGCTGGGCCCAGAGCGAGACGCGGTACTCCTCCAGCATCCAGCGCACCCGCCGCAGCCGCTCCCCCGGCGGTCGCCCCTCCGGCAGCGCCGCGACCTGGTGGAGGTAGGCCTCCTGGAGCTCGGTGACCCGGTCGAGCAGCGCGCGGTCGCGGTTGACCGACCCGCCGCCCTCGTCGAGCCGACGGCGCCGGTGCGCGAGGGCCGCGAGGTGCACGGGGATGCGGCGCAGCTGCTCGACCCCGGCCTCTCCGACGAAGCCGCGGTGGACCAGCCGCTCGAGCTGGGCCTTCATGTCCGAGAGCGCCGGCAGCATGGCCATCTCGGCGCGGCCGCTGAGCAAGCGGTCGGCCTCGCGCCAGGCCTCCAGCGTGCGGGTCAGGTCGGGCAGCAGCGCGCGCAGCGCGGGCTCCTCGTCGCGGGCCTCGGCCAGCAGCGCGTCGTGGGCCGCCTCGTCGCGCACCGGCTCCCGGGCATCGATGCGCTGCTGCACCAGCGCCGCCCGGCAGTCCTCGAGCAGGGCGGCGACCGAGGGGTACGGCGAGGCGGCCAGGGCGAGCTTCTCGGCGTTGGTGAGACCGTCGACGACGCGCTTGACCACACCGCCGCGCTGGTCGAGGCGGTCCAGGCCCAGCAGCACGAGCCGGCGTACGCCGAGCCGGTGGCGGGCGTCGCGCTCGTCCTGGCTGCCGAAGACCGCCAGCCCCACGGTCGCGCCCTCGTCGACCAGCCCGGGGTAGCCCTGGATCTCGTGGCCGGCCCGGACCTCGGTGAAGGAGTCCTCGAGGGTGCCGAAGACCCAGGTGGTCTCACCGGTGCGGGCCAGGCCGGAGTCGGCGGCAACGGCGGCCATGGCCTGCGCGAACTGCGGGCGCAGCGGCTCCTTGAGCGCCTCGAGGTCCTTGCCCCGGCCCTGCTCGCGGCCCGCGTCGTCGACCACCCGGTACGTCGGGCGCAGGTGCTCGGGCACCTTCGACCAGTCCCAGGCCTCGCGCGGCACCACGACGCCGGTGGTGGCGCGGCACCACCGCTCCAGGGCGTCGAGGAGCGGCTCCTCCCCCGCCGGGGTGGCGGCCAGGAAGTCGCGAGCCCGGTCGGGGGCGGGCACGAAGCTGACCCGCAGGCTCTTGGGCAGGCTGCGGACCAGGCTGGTGACCAGCTCCTCGCGCAGGCCCGGCACGTTCCAGGAGAAGTCGTCGGCCACGACCCGGTTGAGGGTGGCCACCGGGACGTCGATGGTCAGGCCGTCGTCGGCCGCGCCGGGCTCGAAGTGGTAGCTGATCGGGAAGGTCAGGCCGCCGTCGCCGGCCCCGCCCGTCGCTCCCCGGGCCACCCACTCCTGCGGGTAGTCGGCCTCGCGCACCTGCTCGACGGTGTCGTGGGTGAGCATCGCCGGGTCGAAGGTGAGCAGGTCGGGCTGCTCGCGCCGGGTCTTCTTCCACCACGTGTCGAAGTGCGCGCCGCTGACCACGTCGGGGCCGATGCGGGCGTCGTAGAAGTCGAAGAGCGTGTGCTCGTCGACGACCAGGTCGCGGCGCCGGGCGCGGTGCTCGAGCTCCTCGGCCTCCTCCATCAGCCTGCGGTTGTCGGCCAGGAAGCGCTGCCGGGTGTGCCACTCGCCGTAGACCAGCGCGTGCCGGATGAAGAGCTCGCGCGACAGCGCCCGGTCCACCTTGCCGAAGGAGATCAGCCGGTCCGCGACCAGGGGTACGCCGTAGAGGGTGACCCGCTCGCGGGCCATGACCGCGGCCCGCTTCTTCGACCAGTGCGGCTCGGAGTAGGTGCGCTTGGCCAGGTCGCCGGCCAGCCGCTCGGCCCACTCGGGCTTGATCGCGGCGTTCTGGCGGGCCCACAGCCGCCCGGTCTCGACCAGCTCGCCGGCCATCAGGAACGGTGGGTTCTTCCCCTTCAGCCCGCTGCCGGGGAAGATCGCGAACCGCGCGCCGCGGGCGCCGAGGTACTCGCGCATCGGCTTGCGGCCGCCGGTGCGACCCGCCGCGCCGGCGCCCGACGTGGTCTCCCGCTCCTCCAGCGCCCCGATGTGCGACAGCAGCCCCGAGAGCAGGGCCTGGTGGATGCCGTCGGCGTCGTAGGCGGCTCCGCCGTGCGTCCCCTCGGTGGTCGAGGTGCGAGCGGAGCGAGCCTGCTCGGTGGTCGAGGTGCGAGCGGAGCGAGCCTGCTCGGTGGTCGAGGTGCGAGCGGAGCGAGCCTGCTCGGTGGTCGAGGTGCGAGCGGAGCGAGCCTCGAGACCCATCTCCTTGACGACCTGCCGCAGCTGGGACTCGAAGTCCTGCCACTCGCGCACCCGCAGGTAGTTGAGGAACTCCCGCTTGCACATCCGCCGGAAGGCGCTGCTGCTGAGCTCGCGCTGCTGCTCCTTGACGTAGCGCCAGAGGTTGAGCAGGGTCAGGAAGTCGGAGGAGTCGTCCTTGAAGCGCGCGTGCTGCTGGTCGGCCTGGGGGCGCATCTCGGCGGGGCGCTCGCGCGGGTCCTGCAGCGACAGCGCCGCGGCGATCACGATCACCTCGCGCACGCAGCCCAGCCGGTCGGCCTCCAGGACCATCCGGCCCAGACGCGGGTCGATCGGCAGCCGGGCAAGCCGCTTGCCGGTCGCGGTGAGCCGGGGCGCGGTGGTCGACCCGCTGCCGGGCTGGAGCGCGCCGAGCTCCTCGAGAAGCTGGACGCCGGCCGTGACGTTGCGCTTGTCGGGCGGCTCGACGAACGGGAACCGGCCCAGCTCACCGAGGCCCAGGCTCGTCATCTGCAGGATCACCGAGGCCAGGTTGGTGCGCAGGATCTCGGGCTCGGTGAACTCCGGGCGGCCCTCGAAGTCCTCCTCCGAGTAGAGCCGGACCGCGATGCCGGCCGCGACCCGCCCGCAGCGGCCCGAGCGCTGGTTGGCCGAGGCCTGGCTGATCGGCTCGATCGGCAGCCGCTGGACCTTGGTGCGCACCGAGTAGCGCGAGATGCGTGCGACGCCGGTGTCGACGACGTACCGGATGCCGGGGACGGTCAGCGAGGTCTCGGCGACGTTGGTGGCCAGCACCACGCGGCGTCCGGTGTGGGGGGCGAAGACCCGGTGCTGCTCCGCGGCCGAGAGCCGGGAGTAGAGCGGGACGACCTCCAGCCCGCCGCGCAGTCCGTTGCGCTGGACGAGGTCGCCCAGCGTGTCCGCGGTGTCGCGGATCTCCCGCTCGCCGGGCAGGAAGACCAGGATGTCGCCGGGCCCCTCGGCACTGAGCTCCTTGACCGCCTCGACGATCGCCTCGGTCTGGTCGCGGACGACGGTCTCGCCCTCCTCGTCGTCCTCGGAGAGCTCCATGAGCGGGCGGTAGCGGACCTCGACCGGGTAGGTGCGGCCGCTGACCTCGACCACGGGAGCGTCGAAGTGCTGGGCGAAGCGCTCCACGTCGATCGTGGCGCTGGTGATGATCAGCTTGAGGTCGGGGCGCTGGGGCAGCAGCCGCTTGAGGTAGCCGAGCAGGAAGTCGATGTTGAGGCTGCGCTCGTGGGCCTCGTCGATGATGATCGTGTCGTACTTGCGCAGCTGCCGGTCGCGCTGCAGCTCGGCCAGCAGGATCCCGTCGGTCATCAGCTTCACCCGGCTGGAGCGGGAGGTGCGGTCGGTGAAGCGCACCTGGTAGCCGACCAGGTCGCCCAGCTCGGTGCCGAGCTCGCTGGCGATCCGCTCGGCCACCGAGCGCGCGGCGATCCGCCGCGGCTGGGTGTGCCCGATCAGCCCGCCCCCGCCGTCCTGCCGCGGGCGTCCGCGGCCGAGCTCGAGACAGATCTTGGGCAGCTGGGTGGTCTTGCCCGACCCGGTCTCCCCGGCCACGATCACCACCTGGTGGTCGCGGACCGCCGCCGCGATGTCGTCGCGGCGCTGGCTGACCGGCAGCTCAGCGGGATAGGTGATCTTCAGCGAGGGCGCGGCGTCGGGGGGCAGGGAGGGGTCGGCGGGCATGGCCGGGCCATTGTGCCAAGACTGCTGCGGAGGAGTGGTTTCGTGGCTCGCTTCGCTCGCACCTCAACCCCCGACCCTGGGGGTCGGCCCGTCGTCCGGGATCGGTCCGTCGTCCGGGGTCGGCCCGTCGTCCGGGGCCAGCCCGTCGTCTCTCGGTCCCCGCTGGTCGTCCCGTCCCGGCCTGTCGTGGCGACCGACGCCGTCGCGGCCGTCCCGACCGTCCCGGCCGTCGTCGTCGCCACCGGCCGTCGCCGCTATCGCTGCGCCACCGAACCCCCCGAGCACCAGGCCGGCCACGCCGACGGCGATCACGCCGCGGGTGCCCTGCAGTCGTTCGGCCGTCCGTTGCGTCCAGCGGGGCCGGGCCGGGGCGGCCGGGTCAGCGGGAGTCCGGGCGGGGTCCTGGGGGTTCGGGTCCTCGGTCACGACCCCGAGCGTGGGCCCGCAACCTGTGCTCGACCTGTGCATCGCCCGTGCGCCGCAGATGAGGTCGCCACCGGATCGCAGCGGCGACACAGAGCATCCACAGCAGACGCACAGGCGCCTTTGGCACAGTGGGGCCATGCCCACCACCCCAGCGGACCTCACCCGGCCCGACGGTTCCCCGCTGCGCGTCCTGGTCGTCGACGACGAGGTCAACATCGCCGAGCTGATCTCGATGGCCCTGCGCTACGAGGGCTGGCAGGTCGACACCGCCCACACCGGCATCAAGGCCGTAGCGGTCGCGAAGGAGGCCCGGCCCGACGCGGTGGTGCTCGACATGATGCTGCCCGACTTCGACGGCCTCGAGGTGCTGCGCCGGATGCGCGGCACCGACCCCGACGTACCCGTGCTGTTCCTGACCGCCCGCGACGCCGTCGAGGACCGCGTCGCGGGGCTCACCGCGGGGGGCGACGACTACGTGACCAAGCCCTTCTCGCTCGAGGAGGTGGTGGCCCGCCTGCGCGGCCTGATGCGCCGCTCCGGGGCGCAGCAGGCGGCGTCCTCCTCGGTGCTGACCGTCGGCGACCTCAGCCTCGACGAGGACAGCCACGAGGTCGTGCGCGACGGCGAGGAGATCAGCCTGACCGCGACCGAGTTCGAGCTGCTGCGCTTCTTGATGCGCAACCCGCGACGGGTGCTGAGCAAGGCCCAGATCCTCGACCGCGTCTGGAACTACGACTTCGGCGGCCAGGCCAACGTCGTCGAGCTCTACGTGTCCTACCTGCGCAAGAAGGTCGACGTCGGCCGGGAACCGATGATCCACACGATGCGTGGCGCCGGCTACGTCCTGAAGCCCTCCGGCGGGACCCCCGGGTCGTGACGCGGCTGCCGCGCGGCGGGCTCCGGGTGCCGCGCACGCTCACCGCGCGCCTGGTGGTGACCGCGGTCGCCCTGGTGGCGGTGGTCGCGGTCCTGATCGGGGCGGCCACCGCGCTGGCCATGCGCGCCTACCTGACCGGCCAGCTCGACGACAAGATCACCTCCTCCCAGCGCCGCGTCGACGGGCCGTTCGACCCCGACGGTGACGGGGACCGGGGCAACCGGGGCGCGCGCACGCAGCCACCGACGGCGCTCACGCCGTGCGGCGAGCTCGGCAACCAGGAGCCCGGGACTCTCGTGGCCTGCCCCGACCTGGGTCGCGGCGTCGTCCTCAACGACCAGCGTGGCGACGAGCAGGACCTGTCCTCCGAGGAGGTCGAGGCTCTGGGCGACATCCCGCGGGACGGCCGGGTCCGCACGGTCGACATCGACGACCACGGCAGCTATCGCGTGGTCGCGGTCGACACCCCTGCCGGGACGCTCGTCACCGGGCTGCCGACGCGCGACGTCGACGAGGCCGTGGCCTCGGTGGTGCGCATCGAGCTGCTGCTGGCCCTGCTCGGCGTCGTCGCGGCCGGGGTCGCCGGCAACCTCGTCGTACGCCGGCAGCTGCGCCCGCTGCGTGAGGTCGCCGAGACCGCGCACGCGGTCTCCGCGCTGCCGCTGGCCTCGGGCGCCATCGGGGTGACCGAGCGGGTGCCGGTGCACCTCACCGACGAGGGCACCGAGGTCGGTCAGGTCGGCAGTGCGCTCAACACCCTCCTGGCGCACGTGGAGTCCTCGCTCGACGCGCGGCACCGCAGCGAGCAGCAGGTGCGGCAGTTCGTGGCCGACGCCTCGCACGAGCTGCGCACGCCGCTGGCCACGATCGTCGGCTACACCGAGCTCGCCCGTCGGCGACCCGACGACCCCGGCACCGCGTCCACCGCCCTGGCCAAGGTGGAGGAGGAGTCGAGCCGGATGACCGCCCTGGTCGAGGACCTGCTGCTGCTGGCCCGCCTCGACGCCGGCCGGCCGCTCGTGGGCGAGCCGGTCGACCTGACCCGGCTGCTGCTCGAGGCGGTCTCCGACGCGCGCGTGGTCGCCCCCGACCACCGGTGGCGCCTGGAGCTGCCGGAGACCTCCGTCGAGGTGGTCGGTGACGAGCGGCGGCTGCACCAGGTGGTGACCAACCTGTTGACCAACGCCCGCAAGCACACCCCGCCCGGCACGACCGTGACGGTCTCGGCGTACCCGACGGGAGGCGGCCCGGGCGCCCCCGGGGGTGGGCGTCTCACGGTCCACGACGACGGCCCGGGCTTCCCGCCCGACCTGGTCGGCGACGACGGCCGCGGGGCGTTCGAGCGCTTCGCGCGGGGCGACGCCGCGCGCCACCGCGAGGGCGGTGCGGGGCTCGGTCTGGCCCTGGTCGAGGCCATCGTGTCCGCGCACGGCGGGTCCGTCGGTTTGAGAAGCCGGCCCGGAGCCAGCACCATCGAGGTCACCCTCCCCGCCGAGTAGCGTCACGACAGATTGTCTGACAATCTTGGGGGGACGAAAGGCAGGCCCCCCGTGACGATCACCAGCACCCGCTCCCCCTTCCAGCTGGCTGAGGAGCGCACCGCGCACAACTACCACCCCCTGCCGGTGGTGGTGGAGCACGCGGAGGGTGCCTGGATGACCGACGTCGACGGCTCGCGCTACCTCGACCTGCTGGCCGGCTACTCGGCCCTCAACTTCGGGCACAGCCACCCCGAGCTGCTGCGGGTCGCCCACGAGCAGCTCGACCGGCTCACGCTCACCAGCCGCGCCTTCGTGCACGACCGGTTCGCCGACTTCTGCGCCGCGCTCGGCGACCTGTGCGGCAAGGAGCTGGTGCTGCCGATGAACACCGGCGCCGAGGCGGTCGAGACCGCGATCAAGGTCTCCCGCAAGTGGGGCTACGAGGTCAAGGGCGTGACCCCCGGCCAGGCCAAGATCATCGTGATGACCGGCAACTTCCACGGCCGGACCACCACCATCGTCGGCTTCTCCGACGACCCCGACGCCCACAACGGCTTCGGCCCGTTCACCCCCGGCTTCGAGGCAGTCCCCTACGGCGACCTGGCCGCCGTCGAGGCCGCGATCGACGACGACACCGTCGCGGTGCTGGTCGAGCCGATCCAGGGCGAGGGCGGCGTGGTCATCCCGCCCGAGGGCTTCCTGCCCGGGCTGCGCGAGCTCTGCACGCGCACCAACGTGCTCCTGGCCGCCGACGAGATCCAGGCCGGGCTCGGCCGCACCGGGCGCACCTTCGCGTGCGACCACGAGGGCGTCGTCCCCGACCTCTACATCCTCGGCAAGGCCCTCGGCGGCGGCATCGTCCCCGTCTCGGCCGTCGTCGCGGACCGTGACGTGCTCGGCGTGCTCCGCCCCGGCCAGCACGGCTCCACCTTCGGCGGCAACCCGCTGGCCTGCGCGGTCGGCCACGCCGTGGTCACCCTGCTGCAGACCGGTGAGCCGCAGGCCCGGGCCGCCGAGCTCGGCGTCGTGCTGCGCGACCGGCTCGAGGCGATGGTCGGCCACGGCGTCCTCGCCGTCCGCACCCGCGGCCTGTGGGCCGGCATCGACATCGACCCGACGGTCGGCACCGGCCGTGAGGTGTGCGAGGCGCTGATGGCCCGCGGCGTCCTGGCCAAGGACACCCACGGCTCCACGATCCGCCTCGCTCCCCCGCTGGTCATCAGCGAGGAGGACCTGGTCTGGGGTCTCGAGCAGCTCGCCGCCGTCGTCGGCTGACCCCTGCGCCTGCTCAGCGCCCGTGCTGGGCGACCAGGGTCGGCAGGGAGCCGGCGATGATCGCGAGGACGTCGTCGCGCGAGACGTCGGGATCCTCGGGAGTGGCGGCCCAGGTCAGCGCGATCTCCTCGGTCATCGCGGCCCAGCCCCGCACGATCAGCCGGTTGGTCGGGGTGTCGGTGATCAGCTCGCCCTCGGCGTCCTCGACGAAGATCCGGTCGGTGAGCACCGACCTGGCCTCCTCGTAGATCTGGCGCAGCGCGTCGTCGCCACCGACGGAGCCCTTGACCAGCGAGAGGTAGCCCTCGTAGTTGGCCACGACGTAGTCGAGGTAGGCCGCCATCGAGGTCATCATCCGCGTCAGCGGGTCGCCCTCGCTGGGCGGCGCCGTCTGCGCGATCAGGTCGTCGGCGGCCCGTCGTACGACGGCTTCGTGGAAGGCGTGCTTGTTGCCGAAGTAGTGGTAGAGCAGCCCGCGCGAGATGCCGGCCTCCTCGGCCAGCACGTCGATCGAGAGCTCGTCGATCGACCGGTTCGCCAGCAGGCGGACGCCGAGGTCGAGCAGCTGCGATCGGCGCTGCTCCGGCGAGAGTCGGGTGCGTGTGGTGCGGGTCACGTCGACCATTCTATTGACACTTGTTCAATAACGCCAATACCGTAGGGACATGAGCACTCGTGAGGTCAAGCACCTGATCATCGGCGCCGGCTTCGCCGGCCTGTGCGCCGCCATCAAGCTCGACGAGGACGGCGAGCGGGACTTCGTCGTGATCGAGAAGGGCTCGGACGTCGGCGGCACCTGGCGCGACAACACCTACCCCGGCGCCGCCTGCGACGTGCCCAGCCAGCTCTACTCGTTCTCCTTCGCCCCCAACCCGGAGTGGTCCAGCTCCTTCTCCCCCCAGTCGGAGATCCAGGCCTACATCCGCCGGGTGGCCGAGCGCTCCGGCACGCTCGACCGCTTCCACTTCGACACCACCGTCGACCAGGCCACGTGGGACGAGGCCGCGCAGCGCTGGGTCGTCGAGACCTCCGCCGGCCGCTTCGTGGCGCGCACCGTGATCAGCGGCGCCGGCGGTCTCTCCGAGCCGAAGCTGCCCGACATCGAGGGCATCGAGGGCTTCCAGGGCGAGCTGTTCCACTCCGCCCGGTGGAACCACGACGTCGACCTCACCGGCAAGCGCGTGGCCGTGATCGGCACCGGCGCCTCCTCGATCCAGATCGTGCCCGAGGTGCAGGAGGTCGCCGGCCACGTCGACGTCTACCAGCGCACGGCGCCGTACGTCCTGCCCCGCAACGACCGGACCTACGGGCGGCTCGAGCGCCTCGCGCTGCGCCACGTGCCGGGCCTGCAGAGCCTCTACCGCAGCGCGATCTACTGGGCCCGCGAGGCCTACGTGCCGGGCTTCACGATCCAGCCCAAGCTGGCCGCGCCCGCCAAGAAGATGGCGCTGCGCAACATCGAGAAGGGCATCTCCGACCCCGAGCTGCGCGCGAAGGTGACGCCCCACTTCGAGATCGGCTGCAAGCGGATCCTGATCTCCAACACCTACTACCCCGCGCTCGACTCCGACAACGTCGACCTGGTCACCGACGGCATCGCCAGGATCACCGGCGACGCGATCGTCACCGCCGACGGCGTCGAGCGACCGATCGACGTGCTGATCGTGGCCACCGGGTTCTTCACCACCGAGCTGCCGATCACCGAGAGGATCACCGGCAAGCAGGGCCGCACGCTGGCCGACACGTGGCGCGAGCGGGGCATGGCCGCCTACAAGGGCACCGCCGTGGCCGACTTCCCCAACCTCTTCTTCATCGTCGGCCCCAACACCGGGCTCGGCCACTCGAGCATGGTCTTCATGATCGAGTCGCAGGTGACCTACATCCGCGAGGCGATCCGCGCGATGCGGCGCAACGAGTACGCCGTGGTCGAGGTCGACCGCCAGGCGCAGGACGACTACAACGCCGACCTGCAGCGCCGGATGAAGCGCACCGTCTGGACCACCGGCGGCTGCGCCAGCTGGTACCTCGACGACCGCGGCAACAACACCACCCTGTGGCCGCGCACGACGTTCGCGTTCCGGGGCGAGACCTCCGAGTTCGACGTCGCGGCCTACCGGGTCGAGGCGCCGAGCACGACCCCCTCCCCCAGCCCGCTCGAGAAGCAGGAGATCAACGCATGAAGACCCTCGACGACAAGGTGGTCGTGGTCACCGGCGCCGGGTCCGGCATCGGCCGCGCCCTCGCCCTCGACCTCGCCGCCCGCGGCTCGCTCCTCGCCCTCTCCGACGTCGACGACCACGGCCTGGCCGAGACCGTCGACCTGGTCAAGGCCGTCGGCGCCCGCGAGCTGCGCAGCGACCACCTCGACGTGGCCGACCGGGAGGCCTTCGCCGCGTACGCCGCGGCCGTGGCCGAGCAGTTCGGCCGGGTCAACGTGGTCATCAACAACGCAGGCGTCGCACTGGCCGGCAACCTCGACGACCTGACCTACGACGACATGGACTGGATCGTCGGCATCAACTTCTGGGGCGTCGTCCACGGCACCAAGGAGTTCCTGCCGCACCTGATCGCCTCCGGCGACGGCCACGTGGTCAACCTGTCCTCGCTCTTCGGGCTGATCTCCATGCCGGGCCAGAGCCTCTACAACGCCACCAAGTACGCCGTGCGCGGCATGACCGAGGCGCTGCGCGAGGAGATGCTGATCGCCGGCCACCCGGTGGGCGTGACCTCGGTGCACCCCGGCGGCATCAAGACCGCGATCGCCCGCAACTCCCGCGTCTCCGAGCAGGAGGACAAGGACGCCACCGCCACGTTCTTCGACGAGAAGCTGGCCCGGATGACCCCCGAGCGGGCCGCCGAGATCATCATCCGCGGCATCCTGCGCAACCAGGCGCGGGTGCTGGTCGGGCTCGACGCCCACGCGCTGCACCACTTCGCCAAGCTCACCGGATCGCGCTACCAGGACATCCTCGCCAAGGCGTCGAAGAAGGTGCTCCCGGCCAAGGCCGCCGTGGTCTGACCCGAGCCCTCGTCGCGCGGCGTACGCCTCCGACGACCCGGGCTCGCCTGGTAGAACACCTGCATGGGTCCTCTGCGCGGTGACGACGTGCACGTCGTCATGACCAAGTGGGGGCGCCGCCCGCACTGGGAGTTCGACGCGCTGTTCCTCGGCTCCGACGAGGCGGGCGACTGGCTCGGCGTCCCCGCCGGGACGCAGATGGCCCGCCCGGGGGCGACGTACGTGGCGCCGGTCGACCAGGTGTGCCTCGTCCCCACCTCCGGGCCCACCAGCGAGCGCGGCTGGCTGGCGACCTTCCACGCCGCCGGGGGCCCCGCGCACACCTACGTCGACATGACCACGCCGCCGTACTGGACCGGGCTCGACCTCAACGCCGTCGACCTCGACCTCGACGTGGTCCGCGGGCCCAGCGGACGGGTGTGGGTCGACGACGAGGACGAGTTCGCCCGGCACCGGCTCGAGCTCGGCTACCCGATCGAGATCGTGGAGCTGGCCCTCAGCACCGCGACCCGTGTCCGCGGCCTGCTGAGCGAGGGGCTGGCGCCGTACGACGGCAGCGCCGAGCCCTGGTTCGTCGAGCTCGCGGGGCTCGTGGGCCGCGTGGAGCCCGACGGCGCCGACGCCTGACCGGCCCGCGCGCGAGGGGCGCTGCCCGGCCGTGTGGTTCGCTTGCGCGGTGCGCCTCGACTTCCATGCGTCACCCCGACCCACGCTCGGGGTCGAGTGGGAGCTCGCGCTGGTCGACCGACGCACCCGCGACCTGCGCAACGACGTGTCGCACCTCTTCGCCCGCGCCCGCCCGCGGCTGCCCGAGCCGGGCCGGCTGCACCAGGAGCTGCTGCGCAACACCATCGAGCTCGTCACCCCCGTCTGCGCGACCGTCGAGGAGGCCATGGGCAGCCTGCGCGAGACCCTCGGCCACGTCGTGGTCGCGGGCGACGAGCTCGACCTCGACCTGTTCGGCGGCGGCACCCACCCGTTCGCGTCGTGGACCGCGCAGGAGCTCACCGAGGGCCACCGCTACCAGGAGCTGATCAACCGCACCCAGTGGTGGGGCCGCCAGATGCTGATCTGGGGGGTGCACGTGCACGTGGGCATGCCCGCGCGCGACCGGGTGCTGCCGGTGCTCTCGGCGCTGCTCACCTACTACCCCCACCTGCAGGCGCTCTCGGCCTCCTCGCCGATCTGGGCCGGGATCGACACCGGGTACGCCTCCAACCGGGCGCTGATGTTCCAGCAGCTGCCGACCGCGGGGTTGCCCTTCCAGTTCACGACCTGGGCGGAGTACGAGCACTTCGTGCAGGACCAGCTCACGACCGGGGTCATCGACGAGCAGTCCGAGATCCGGTGGGACGTGCGGCCCGCGTGCCACCTCGGCACGCTGGAGAACCGCGTCTGCGACGGGGTCTCGACCTTCGAGGACCTCGCCTCGCTCACCGCGCTGATGCACTGCCTGGTGGTCCATCTCGACGAGCGGCTCGCCGCCGGTGAGACCCTGCCGACGCTGCCGCCGTGGCACGTCCAGGAGAACAAGTGGCGCGCCGCCCGCTACGGCCTCGACGCCATCGTGATCGTCGACGACCGCTCCGCCGAGCGGCTGGTCACCGACGACCTGGCCGACCTGCTGGTGCGCCTGGAGCCGGTGGCCGAGCGGCTCGGCTGCGCCGCGGAGCTCGCCGCGGTCGCCGAGATCCCTCGACGCGGCGCGTCCTACCAGCGCCAGCGCGCGGTGGCCGAGCGGACCGACCACGACCTGGTCGCGGTCGTCGACTCGGTGGTCGAGGAGCTGCGGGCCGGGCTGCGCTGATCGCGGCGGCCTGCGGCCTGCGGGCCTACTGCCGGCTCCGGTGGGTCGGTCAGTAGCCGCCCTCGGGCGGCACCATCTCGAGCCGCACCCCGACCAGCCGCACCGCGCGCTCCCGGTCGACCCGGTCGAGCAGCTGGACCGCCTCCTGCGCCAGCAGGTCGGGGTCGTTGGTCGGGGCGCCGAGCTTGTGGCTGCGGCTGATCGTGGTGAACGGGCGGTAGCGCAGCTTGAGCCCCACCCGGAACGCCGGGCGGCCCTCGCGGTCGATGTCGGCGACGACCCGCCGGGTGATCCGACGTACGGCGTCCTCGACCTCCGCCCAGTCCTCCAGGTCGCTCTGGAAGGTCTCCTCGCGGCCGTGGGCCCGCGGCACCCAGGGCGTGGCGTCGACGGGGCTGGGGTCGACGCCTCGGCCGAGCCGGTGGTACCAGGGCCCCATCGTCGGACCGATCTCCGCCGCCAGCAGCCGGGCGTCGGAGGTGGCCAGCTGGGCCACGGTGTCGATGCCGACGGCGGCGAGCCGCGCGGAGATCTTGGCGCCCACCCCCCACAGGGCCCGAGTCGGCCGGTGACCCATCTGCTCGAACCAGGTGTCGTCGGTGATCACGTGGACCCCGGGGTCGGGCTTGCCGAAGTCGGTGGCGATCTTGGCCTGCAGCTTGTTGTTGCCGATGCCGACCGAGCAGTGCAGCCCGGTCGCCCCCAGCACCGCGGCCCGGACCTCGCCCGCGAACGCGACCGGGTCGCGGCCGGCGGCCGGTGGCCCTTCTCGGGGAGACCCACCCCCCTCCCCCTCACCGTCTGCTGCCGACGCCGTCCCCGGTGCGACGAACGCCTCGTCCCAGCCCAGCACCTCGACCACCACCGGGACGCCGTCCCAGGTCAGGCCGCGCAGCGTCGCCATCACCTCCACCGAGGCCGCGTCGTACGCCGGCGCGTCGACCGGCAGGAAGACCGCCTCGGGGCACTTGCGGGCCGCGACCCGCAGCGGCGTGCCCGACCCGACGCCGAAGGCCCGCGCCGCGTAGGACGCCGTCGCGACCACGCCGCGCTCGGTCGGGTCGCCCCGGCCACCCACGACGACCGGGAGCCCGGCCAGCTCGGGTCGGCGCAGCACCTCCACGGCGGCGATGAACTGGTCGAGGTCGACGTGGAGCACCCACCGGGTCGCCGCGGCCCCCACGTCAGGACCCCGGTGGCGGGGGCAGCACGTCGGTGGACTCCAGCTGGTCGAGCCCGCTGAGCAGCAGCAGGTCGACCACGATGGAGCGCAGCTGGGCCAGGATCGCCTCCGCGGCCAGCTCCTCCGAGCGCTCGACCCGCCCGGTCGCCTCCCCCACCGCGACCAGCGCGTCGCGGGCGCCCGCGGCCATCCGGTCGGCCGCGAGCTCGTCGGCCACCACCTCGGCAGCGGCCGCGAGGTCGCCGGCGATCCGCGCGTAGGACGACGGGACCGGACGACGGTGGTAGGCCGTCACCGCGGTCTGCCGGACCAGCACCCGGGTGCTGCGCAGGGCCCGGTCGAGCGGGTCGACGAGCTCGCTCATCCGACGCAGCCCCACCTTGTGACGCACCCGGAACGGCGAGGACGCCACCACCGACATGCCCTCGTCGGCCGCGAGCTGCAGCTCGCGGATGAGGTAGTCGGTGGCCCGGGCGTCGGCCAGCAGGTCGAGCCCGCGGTCCACCTCGCCGTCGACCATCACCTCCCCGGCGGTGCGCAGCAGCTCGGCGATCTTGCGCATCACCAGGGCGGCCTGCTCCCGTGGACGGCGCAGCGGCGCCGCCGGCGCCACCGTGGCCGCCACGAGGGCGACCGCACCGCCGATGAGGGCGTCGGTCCACCGGGTCAGGGCCGCGTCGGGGTCGGGGATCAGCGTGCTGACCACGATCGACTGCACCGCCGCCTGCGTGACGAAGATGTTGCCGGTGTCGAGCAGCAGCGCCGTCGACATCGCCAGCGACACGATCAGCACGAGCTGCCAGGCGCCGGAGCCGATCACCTGCACGAGCAGGTCGGCGACCAGCACCCCGATGGCGACCCCCAGGGTCACCTCAGCGACGCGGCGCAGGCGCTGGCCGTAGGAGGTGCCGAGGCTGACGACCGCGGCGATCGGGGCGAAGAACGGCGTGGGGTGACCCAGGACGTCGGAGGCCAGGAACCAGGCCGCGCCGGCGGCGAGCGCGCACTGGGCGATGTGGAAGCGCTTGGCGCGCCACCGGGCAGCGCGCTGACGCGCCGAGGTCCGACCTCGGCTCCACATCCGGTCGAGCGGACCGTGCTCCATGCCCCGATCCTGCCAGGTGGCAGCACCGGCTCGAGGCGGCCGCCGCGAGCGACGACGCCGGCCGGGCTAGGAGTGGGCATGGGCCAGCGCCTGCTTCAGGTCACCGAGGTCGCGGTACCAGACGCGCACCTCGGTGCGGCAGCGCACGCGGGCCACCCGGGTCACGGGCTCGCGGCACTCGGCGCGCGCCTCGGAGGCCGTCGGCGGGAAGAGCGCGCTGCCGTCGTAGAAGTGGATCGTGAAGCCGTGGGCCTTGTCGCCGTCGACGGCGACGATCGTGTCGGGGGCGGGCTCGCGGCCCGCGACCGCCGCCCCGGCACCGGTCGAGCCGGCCAGGAGGGACACCCCGAGCAGGGCAGCCCCGAGCAGGGTGGCCAGGAGGTGAACGGCCAGTCGATGAACGGCCGGCCGATGGGCGGACGGGCGAGGGGCGGACGGGCGACGGGACGGGGATCGCGGGCGGGTCATGGGCACTCCTCGGGACGGGTCGCACCGGGCGGATCCGGTGACGTCCGAGACGCTAGGAGCCACCGGGGACGATCCGCCCCGGGTCCGGTGCGTCCTGTGGAGGAGGCGCCTCGGACGGCGGGCTGTGGACGACAGGTGGGCCGTTCGGCGCACCACGCCGCCGAGGTCGCGCAGGCCGTCTTGTGTCCGGGGTCACCTGCCGGTTGGATCAGGCCCAACGAAAGGTGTCTCCGTGGCCACTCCGATCGACCCGACCTCCGCTGCGTTCCTGCTCGCCGAGAGCCGCTCCATGCCGATGCACGTGGGCGGTCTGGCGCTGTACAAGAAGCCGGAGGGCGCGGGGCGCAGCTACGTCCGGGAGATGTACGAGCAGATGCGTGACACCCCCGAGGTGGCGCCGCTGTTCCTGCGCACGCCGCACCGCTCGGTGAAGACCGCGGGGCAGCTGGTCTGGCAGCCCGACGACCAGTTCGACGCCGAGCACCACGTGCGCCACAGCGCCCTGCCCAAGCCGGGCCGGATCCGCGAGCTGCTCGAGCTCTGCAGCCGCCTGCACAGCACCCGGCTCGCCTGGGAGCGCCCGCTGTGGGAGGTCCACGTCATCGAGGGCCTGCGCGACGGCCGGGTGGCGACGTACACCAAGATCCACCACGCGCTCGTCGACGGGATCTCCGCCAACCGGCTGCTGCAGAGCGCCCACACCACCGATCCCGACAAGCGCGGGATGCCGGCGCCGTGGGGCGCCGGGGTGGGCGCGGCCCGTGTCCGCAAGGAGGTCGACAAGGCCGAGAAGTCGCTGGCGGGGGTGCCGATCTCGGCCCTGCGGACCGCCTACGGCATCACCGCGGAGGCAGCCGGCCTCCCGACGGCGCTGGTGAAGACGATCGGCAAGGGCCTGCGCAACGAGACGTCGGCGGTCTCGCTGCACGCCCCGCGCACGATCTTCAACCAGTCGATCACCGGCTCGCGACGCTTCGCCGCCCAGGACTGGCCGATCGAGCGGCTCAAGGCGATCGGCAAGGCCAGCGGCACCACCCTCAACGACGTGGTGCTCGCGATGTGCGCCGGCGCGCTGCGGTCCTACCTGCTCGAGCTCGACGCGCTCCCGGAGGCGCCGCTGGTGGCGATGGTCCCGGTCGGGCTCAACGCCAAGCAGTCGCAGATCGCCTCGGCCGAGGGCGGCAACGCGGTCGGTGCGGTGATGGCGCAGCTCGCGACCAACCTCAGCGACCCGGAGAAGCGGCTCCGCACGATCCACGCCTCCATGCAGGACGGCAAGCAGGCGCTGTCGTCGATGACGCCGGTGCAGATCCTGGCCATGAGCGCGATCGGGCAGGCGCCCGCGATCCTGACGCCGATGCTGCGGATGCAGGGCATCGTCCGACCGCCCTACAACGTGATCATCAGCAACGTGCCGGGGCCGCGCTCCACGCAGTACTGGAACGGCGCGCAGCTGCTCGGCAACTACCCGCTGTCGATCCCGATCAACGGCATGGCCATCAACATCACCTGCGCGTCGTACGACGGCAACATGGCGTTCGGCCTCACCGGCTGCCGGCGCACCGTGCCGCACCTGCAGCGGATGCTGACCCACCTCGACGACGAGGTGAAGGTCCTCGAGAAGGCCGCCGGCGTCTAGCTCGTCGCCGACCCGGCCTCCGGGGGAGGTTCGTCGCCCCAGGCAGCGACCGTCTCGAGGGTCTCCTCGCGAAGGCCGCCGCCCAGCGCGACGGCGACGGCGCGCAGCCGCGCGCGGGTGATGTCGGCGACGGTGGCCAGGCCGGCGAGTGCCGCGTTGGAGCCGGGGCGCGTCGGCTCGGCCGAGTTGACCGACAGGCAGCGCCGGGTGCCGTCGTCGGCGAGGTTGGCCAACGCCACCGCGTGGCCCGTCGTACCGCTGCCGGCGAAGAAGTCCAGCACCACGGCGTCAGACGGCATCGTGCCGAGCACGCGCAGCAGCAGCCCGGTGGGCTTCGGCGACTCGAAGACGTGCCCGACGATGGCCTTGAGCTCGGCCACGGCGGTGTCGGTGGAGCCGACCTCCTCGGCCAGCCAGATCGTCCGCAGCTTCTTGCGGCGACGGCCCGGGTGCAGCCAGTCCTTCTGGAAGACGTCGACCCGCTCCCCCGTCCGACCGCGGACGACGCGGCAGACCAGGTCGTCGCGCTGGGCCTCCATCTTGGGGCGGCTCCAGCGCCACACCGCCGGCCGGCCGTCGCCGAAGACCGGCTCGATCTCCACCGCTCCCGCGAAGGGCTCGGGCCGCACCTCCCCCGACTCCGGGTCTCCCCAGACCGGGAAGTGCAGGGTGCGGGCCGTGGTGGGGTTGAACTTCTTGTTGGTGTTGCGCAGCGGCAACCGCCGGTAGCGCCGTCCGTCGGGCTCGGACAGCGGGAAGTCGCGCGGGTCGACGGTGTCGGCCGAGCTCGCGTCGAGCACGCAGCGTGCGGCGTCGACGGCGTAGACCTGGAGGTACTCGTGGCTGGTCGCGAAGCCGCGGCCGAGCTGGCGACCCTTGGCGTTGAGGTTGACCACGACCTGGGCCAGCAGCTGCTCCTCGCCGAAGAGCTCGTCCATCAGCAGGCGCAGGTGGGCGGCCTCGTGGTCGTCGATGCTGACGAAGATCGCCCCGGTGGGCCTCAGCACCGCGCGGGCCGCCTCCAGGCGCGGGCGCATCATCGCCGCCCACGCCGCGTGTCGCGTCGTACGCCCGCGCGCGTCGGCGTGCCGGAAGTCGTCGACGTAGGCGAAGTCGTGACCGGTGTTGTACGGCGGGTCGATGTAGACCAGGTCGACCGACCCCGGCCGCAGCGCACGGAGCACGTCGAGGTTGTCGCCCTCGACGAAGGTGTTCCACACCCCGCGCACCCTAGTGCCGGTCGCGTTGCCCTTCTGCCCCCGCCGCTTGTGCGGGCGGTCCATGATTGACCCTGTGGATCCCTGGGAGAAGCCGCGCCGGCGTCGAGCGGGGCTCTCGGACCGGTCCCGCGCCTACCTCGCCGGACTGCTCGCGCTGATCGCCGCCGTGAGCGTGCTGATGATCGATCCCGGCGACAACGGCAGCCGCTTCCGGCGCCTGCTCGGCCTGGAGGACCGCCTGGTGGGGGCGGTCTCGACGTCGGGTGAGGGCAGCTATGCGTTCTTCGCCACCCAGCCCGGCGGCCGGCAGCCGGTGGCCTGGGACCCCTGCTCGCCCATCCACTTCGCCGTCAACCCCGAGGGCGCCCCCGAGGGTTGGGAGGAGCTGGTCCGCCGGAGCATCAGCACGGTCGGCCGGGCCGCCGGGCTGAGCTTCGAGTACGACGGCACGACCGACGACCGCAGCTTCTCCGACCGGGTGGGCTTCCGCGGGGCCGGGCCGGTGCTGGTCGGCTGGGCCACCGAGGACGAGGTGCCCGAGCTCGCCGGCGACGTGGCCGGGATCGGCGGCCCGGTGACGCGCACGATGGGTGGCCGCAGCCGCTACGTCAGCGGCATGGTCGTGCTCGACCAGGACTCCTCCGACGAGCTCGAGGGCGTCCGGGGCGGCGCCGAGCAGCAGCAGGCGATCCTGATGCACGAGCTGGGCCACCTGGTCGGCCTCGACCACGTGGACGATGCCGGCGAGCTGATGTTCGCCGCCAACCTCGGTCGTACGACGCTCGGTCGCGGCGACCTCACCGGCCTGGCCCTGCTGGGCGGCGTGCCCTGCAGCTGACGCGCCCGACCCCGAGTTGCCCACGGCGGGCGCTCCGGCCGCCTACCCTTGGGTCGGTGCGCTCCCGTCCCCCACTCGTCACCGGCGTGCTCGTCGGCGCCCTGACGCTCCTGGCGCCCCTGGCCTCCACCGCGGCCGACCCCGGCCGTCCCGCCCCCGACGCACCGGGTCGGAGCAGCCACCTCGGCGCGATCGCCGACCCCCACGCGCCCGTGCTGCCGCGGCTGGAGGGTCCGCGCGTGCCGCACCGCTGGCAGCACTCCTCCGACGGGGTCCCCGGCGCGATCGCGGCCGAGCTGCCGGCGTACCGACGGAGCCCGGGACGGGCCACGGTCTTCCAGCAGTGGGCGGCCGCCCCCGGCGTGCGCGTGACCAAGTGGGACCAGGCCACCTCCCGCGGACCCGTGCGCCTGCAGCTGCTGAGCGTCGACCTGCGCACCCGCGGGCTCCAGGTCGACCACGTCGACGCCGGCCGCGTCAGCACCACCGCGCCGCTGACCTCGATCCTGGCCCAGCACAAGGCCGTCGCCGGCGTCAACGGCGACTTCTTCGACATCGGCGACACCGGTGCGCCGCTCGGCGTGGGCCAGGACCGCCAGCAGGGCCTGCGGCACGCCCCGACCGCCGGCTGGAACGCCGCGCTCTTCCAGTCCCGCACCGGTCGCTACGACATCGACACGCTGCCGATGGTCGCCCGCGTCAAGCAGCACCCGCGATGGTCGATCACCAACGTCAACTCCCCCGAGGTGCCCCCCGGCGGGATCGGCGCCTACACCAGCGCGTGGGGCGCCACGTCCGGCTACCGCGTCACCGCCGGGCAGACCAAGAACGTCCGGATGCTCGAGGTGCGGCGCGGTCGGGTCGTCGCCAACCGCGCACAGCTGACCTCCGGGCGCCCGATCCGCGGCACCGTGCTGATCGGCCGCGGCGAGGGTGCCGCGCAGCTGCAGAAGGTGCGCCTCGGACGCAAGATCTCGCTGCACCGCTGGCTGGAGGGGCGCCCGCGGATGGCGATCACCGGCAACAAGTTCCTGGTCCGCAGCGGCGTCGTCCAGGTCGTCGACGACCGTGAGATGCACCCCCGCACGGCCGTGGGCATCGACCGCGAGACCCATCAGCTGCTGCTGCTCGTGGTCGACGGACGCCAGTCGTTCAGCCGGGGCTTCACGATGGTCGAGCTGGCCCACCTGATGATCGACCTCGGCGCCGAGGAGGCGCTGAACCTCGACGGCGGTGGGTCCTCCACCATGGTCGCCCGCAAGCGCGACGGCACCGTGGGCGTGGTCAACCGGCCCTCCGACGGGCACCAGCGCAACGTGCCCAACGGGCTGGAGATCACCTACCGTCCCCGGCGCTGACCCTGGTCCGTCCGGCGCCGCCGCTCAGCCGGCGACCTCGAGGACGGCCACCGACGTCACCGGCGCGAAGCACTCCTTCAGCGGCTCGGCGACCTTCTCGGGCGTGACCTCGCCATCGGCGAAGACGACGCCTGGCGGTACGTCGCACCCGATCGCGATCACGGCCGCGACCAGCGTCGTGCCCGGCCGGGTCTGCGCGGTCCGGGCCACCTGGTCGACCTCCTCGGCCAGCCCCCCGCGGGTGAACTGGGCAGTGAACTTCGCCCGCGACGACGCATCGCCGACGGGGCTCGGGACGCGCGAGGTGCGGCCGCCCGCCGCGGTGGCGTGCACGATCTCGACCAGGCGCCAGTCGTCGCCCCCGGTGTCGGGCTTGGTGTCTGTCCCGGTGGTGGGGGTCGATGTGGGCGTGCTCGTCGCTGAGGGGCTCGACTCCTCGGCGAGGTCGGCGGCGGTGTCGTCGCGACCGCATCCGCCGACCTGACCGCCCAGGACCAGGGCCACCAGGAGCGCGACCGGCGCCGCCCGACCGGAGCGGGTGCGCGGGTGTGTGGGGGTACGTCGCATGGTGGTAGGACGGTAGCCCGCGCCGTCGGGTTCCCGCACGCCTGGCAGGCTGGCCGCGTGAGCGAGCCGACCCCCCGCCGCCGCAGCTTCACACGGGCCGAGCTGGAGTCCTTCCGCGACACCGAGGTGCCCGACCTGCTCGGACCCGACCTGCGGCTGCTCTTCGTCGGGATCAACCCTGGCCTCTGGACGGCGGCCACGCAGACCCACTTCGCCCACCCCGGCAACCGCTTCTACCCCGCCCTGCACCAGGCGGGGATCCTCGAGCGGCGCATCGACCCCGCCGCCGGGATGACCGACGAGGACCGTGACCACCTGCGCCGGCGCGGTCTCGGCATCACCAACCTCGCGCGCCGGGCGACCGCCAAGGCCTCCGAGCTCGGTGAGGAGGAGCTCCGCGAGGGAGGCGCCGCCCTCGCCGCGCTGGTCCGCCGCGAGGCACCGGCCGTGGTCGCGGTGGCCGGGATCACGGCGTACCGCACGGCCTTCGGGCAGCGCCACGCCGTCGCCGGCCTCCAGCCGGAGCCGCTGCACGGGGCCCGGCTGTGGGTGGTGCCGAACCCGAGCGGGCTCAACGCGCACGAGACCGTGGCCTCGCTCGCCACGGCGTACGCCGCCCCCGCGCGCGCCGCCGGCGTCCTGTGAACCGCCCCCGGCCGCAGCCTGTGGAGGACCGTTCGCGCGATGCCGCGATCGGGTCCAGGCTCGGGGCATGACCTTCCGACCCACCATCTCGTCCCAGTCCGACCTCGAGCGCACCTGGCTCCACCTGATGAGCCCGCTGGGCTTCGGGCGGCACAGCGTGTGGCTGATGCTCATCGACGCCGACGGCCGCGCCCTGCCCCAGCTCACCGAGATCGAGGACGCCGTCGACGTCCCCGATGCCGAGCAGGTCGAGCAGCTCGCGACGTTCATCGGCATGCTCGTGCGCGACCTGCTGCCGGGCGGGCGCGTGGCGTTCCTGCGGTCGCGGCCGGGGCGCGACGGCGCCACCGAGACCGACCGGGCCTTCGCCGCCGCTCTCTACACCGCGACGTCGCGCGCCGGCGCGCCGGCCGAGGTCGTCCACCTGGCGACCGACGTGGCGGTCGTGCCGATCCCGCTGGACGACGTCCCGCTCAGTGCCTCGGCCTGACCTGGCCGCCACGTCCGCGCAGTAGGGTTCGGCGCCGTGACCAAGGTGATCCACGCCGTCCGCGGCGCCGACCTGACCGAGCTCCACGACCCGGCGTGGCACGCCGCCCTCCGTGCGGCCGGGGCCGAGCGGCTGCAGCTGAACCTCGACGACGAGCCGGTGGCCGCCGCCCTGCGGATCCCGACCGGCGAGCCGATCACCGCGGTGGTCGGCGTCTGGCTCGCCGAGGCCGTCGCTCCGTCGGCGCTGGCGCCCTCGCTGGCCGGTCTGACCGGGCTGGTGCACGGCTGGGTCGTCGACGAGCGCCGACCGATCGACCCGCCCGAGACCTGGGACGGGTCGCGGCTCGACGGGCTCGCCAACGTGGCCGTGCTGCGGCGGCCGCCGGAGCTCACGCACGCGGAGTGGCTGCACCGCTGGCTGGTCGACCACACGCCGGTCGCGATCGAGACCCAGGCGTCCTTCGGCTACGTGCAGAACATCGTCGTCGAGCCGGTCACCGACGGAGCCCCCGACGTCAGCGCCTTCGTCGAGGAGCTCTTCGTGAGCGCGGCGATCACGGACCTGCACGCCTTCTACGGCAGCGGGGGCGACGACGACGAGCTCACCGCCCGGCTGACCCGCCTGATGGCGAGCGTGGCCCGGATCGGCGCCGACCGCGACCTCGACCTGGTGCCGACCAGCCGCTACCTGCACGACCTCACTCGGTGCTGACGTAGCGGAAGACGACCTTCCCCGTGCGATCGGCCTGCAGGTAGCCGGACTCGGTGTAGGCGTTGCTCGCGTAGACCGACCACCACGCGTCCGCCGACCTCTGGGGCCGCCGGACGATCAGGTAGACCATCGTGGGCTTCTCGACCAGCTCGGTGCGTGCGCGGGCCACCAGCTGCGTCATCACCTCGGCGTCGAGCCGCCCGAGGTCGAACCGCGGCTCGGTGGTGGTCCCCTGCCCGGTGCGGCGCAGCGCTCCGTCGAAGTAGTAGGAGTGGGACCGCCCCCCGCTCGCCTCCGCCGGCGCCGACACGACGGCGTACGTCGGGTAGATGACCGCGTCGAAGACCGTCGCGCTCCCCGTCTCCTGCTCCACCGCCTCGACGAGCTGGGCGAAGCCGGCGGCGGTGTGCAGCTGCACGGGACTCCCCGCGCGGTCCGCCGCGCCGCCGCCGCTGGTGCCGTCGTCGTAGCTGCGGACCGCTGCGACGATCCCGATCACCATCGGCACCAGGATCGCCAGCGCGACGATCGGCAGGATGATCCGGCGCCCGGTCCGCTCGTCGCCGCTGGCCGTGGTGCTGGTGGAGGTGCCGAAGGTGGTGTCGAAGGTGGTGCCGCCTCCGGTGACCGTCGGGGGCGTCGGGCTGCTCGGCCCGTAGGGCACGTGCGGCACTCCCCCGCTCGGCCCCACCTCCCGGTCCGCGGCCGGGTCGACCTGACCGGCCCTGACGCGCGGCGGTGTGTACGTCGACCACGTCGGGTCGCCGTCGCGCTCCCCCGCACCGCCCGCGGGAGGATCCTCCTGGGCCACGTCTCTCACGCTAGGCCACCAGGGCTCCCGGCGTCGTCGGCTGGTCCGACCGGTCCAGCCCAGCCCGCGGATCCCAGGTGCGACCACGCCGCCCGTCCCCCGCCCAACCGGCTTGTGCCGCGCTGCGGTGTCACCCGCTGGCACCGCAGCGCGGCACAAGCCCTTGTCCACAGGCCGACCCGTCGCGCTTTCCGACTCCCAGCCGCTTGGGTACGGTCGGAACATCTCGGGAAGGACCCTGCCCATGACGTTCACGCGCCTGGTCACCGCCCTCGCGGTCGCCGCCGCCCTCGCCGGCTGCTCCGGTGACCCTGAGCCCAAGGTCGCGCCCTCGGAGTCGCCGAGCGCCGAGCGTGGAGCCCTCCGACCCCACCCCCAGCCACACCGCCACCGCGGAGCTCGATCCAGAGGAGACGGTTCGCGCGTGGATCGAGGCGCGCTCACCGGCACTCGCTGACGGCGAACCGGTCACGACTGAGCCCTGAGCGGCTCGACTGCGAACTGCAGATCTCGGCCTTCGAACTCGATGCAAGGTCTATCGCGCTGGAGGTCGCATCGGGAGCGACGGCTGGACGGTCGAGAGCATCCGCATCGCGACCGAGCGAGATCAACGCAGCCGAAGTGCGCGCCGCAGTCCGGTTCGTCGGCCGGGCAGACCATCCCAAGCGGCGGACGCCGAGCCGATCAGTTCGCCGCAGAGAACGCACCTGATCGACCTTCGATCTCATCCGTGGCAGTGCTGGATGGAAACTCGGCGTGGTCGCCGTTTCGATCTTGCATGAGTGCGCGTCTTTGCGCTGTGCGGTCGCCGTAGCCTCATTCGTCGTCGCCCCGGCACCCGCCATCGCTGCGGAGTGTCGACTGGACGCACGAGACCAACGTTCGTAGAGGGATCCGCCGTGATCACTTTGGTGACCGTCTGCGTCAGCGTGATGATGGCAGACGCACTAACACCGGGGACTCAGCGCTGCTGTCGATCCACCTCGCGACTCACCAGATCTCGACACGCGTCTGCGTCCGTGAAGCCCTCGCCCAGGACCAAGACCCGCTCAGCTTCTGCGGCATCCCCGTCGAGGAAGTCGCAACCGTCCAGCTCACCCCCGACATGGTCGCCGCGGCCTTCCAGCGCATTCCCCTGCCGGCGAGCACGCTGAACATCCAGCCCGCGAACGGCCGCACGCTGGTCAACTTCGAGACCAACTTCTACACCGAGTCCGCACCCCTGACCCGCGCCGTCACCCTGCTCGGGCGCCGGATCACCCTCGACATCACCCCCACCACCTGGACCTGGACCTTCGGCGACGGCACGACCACCAGCACGGCCACCCCGGGCGCCGCCTACCCCGACCTCGACGTCACCCACGCCTACCTGCGCCAGGCCCAGGTCAGCCCCAGCGTCGCCACGACCTACACCGCGACCTACCGCGTCGACGGCGGCCCGAGCCGGCCGGTGCCTGGCAGCGTGACGATCCCCGGGCCGAGCGCCGCGCTCGACGTACGCACCGCGCCACCGAGGCTCGTCGGCAGCGACTGATCTGTCCGCCAGCCAGAGATGGCCGTGGATCCTGGTCAGGGAACGACTGAGATCCACGGCTGTCCTCGCGCCAGCGCTCCTGACGGCTGCGGTTTGGTCACCAACCGCCGCCCGCAGGCCGACGCCCGTGCGGTTGGTGACCAATCCGCCCCGCGGAGGCGGCGCGACGGGTTGCCCCCGGTGGTGGCCCGCCGGGCCGCAGACAGACGATGGCCGCGGATCCCAGTCAGCCGGTGACTGAGATCCGCGGCCATCTCCGAGGGACCGTCCCCCTCCTCGGGTCGGCCCGCCGCCGGCTCACATCGCCCGCGCAGTCACCACCAGGTTGTCGGCGTAGTGGAAGCCGCCGCCGCGGCGGACGCGGCGCGCGCAGGTGATCAGGTGGAGGGTGCGCCGGCCGTCGGTGCGGAAGAGGTCGGCGGGCAGGCCGGTGGCGCGGGGGTGGCGACGTACGCCGGTGACCTCGAAGGTGTGGGTGCGGCCGTCGGCGGTCCACTGCACCCGGTCGCCGACCCGGACCCCGCGCAGGCGCCACAGCGCACCGGGGCGGTCGGTGCGGCTCGAGACGTGACCGGAGATCACGCTCGCGCCGACCAGGTCGTCGGCGGCGGCCGAGCGGTCGAGCCAGCCCACGCGGCGCGGGTCGTTGGGGATCGCCATCGTCCCGCGGTCGAGGCCGACGCCGTCGACGGCTGCGGAGATGCCGACCGAGGGCAGGGACAGCGTGCCTCCGGCCGATCGCGACACCAGGCTCGCGGCGGATCGGTAGCGGGTGACCAGGTGGCGCGGGACCGCTCGCGCGGTCGGCACCACTGCCCCGCGGCGCGCTCGGTCACCGTCGAGCGCCACGGGACGCAGCGGCGAGGCAGCCGAGGACGAGGGCGCGGCAGGCGCCGGCCCGGTCGGCACCTCGGGGATGTAGGGCACCGCCGGCCGGGTCACCAGCGCGGTCTCGAGCGGCTGACCCGGCTCGCTGACCACGGGCACCGTGCTCGCGGTCGCCGCGAGCCGCTCGCTGTAGGTGTAGCAGCCCGAGACCTCCAGCCGGGTACGGCCGGTGAGGTGGCTGCCGTTGTCGCGGGCCACGAAGACGCCGCTGTCGAGGACCGGTGCACCAGTCCAGTCGAGGCGGTCGCACGAGCCGTCGGGCCGAGGAGCGAGCGGGCCGTGCAGCCGCCACCTGACCGCGACCGAGACCCAGTCGGGCAGGCCGCGCACGACGACCCGGTCGTGGATCGTCGCGCCGACCAGCGCGTGCTGGCGCGAGGCCACCGTGTGCACCCGCGGCGTACGTCGGTCGACGACCACGGTCTCGAGCGGCTGGCCCGGCAGGCTGGTGGCCGGCTCGGTGTAGGCGGTCGCGGGCAGGTGCTCGCTGAAGGTGTAGCAGCCACCGGCGGTGACCCGGACCGGCGGCGTCAGGATCGTCCCGTCACCAGGCATCTCGATCGCTCCGCGCCCGGCCACGGGCGCGCCGGCCCACGTCAGCCCGTCGCACGACCCGTCGTGCGGCGGCACCGGGCCGTGCAGCGTCCACTGCACCGTCAGCGGGTGGGCGCCCACGCCCGTCACCCGCACGGTGTCGCGCAGCCGGGCACCGACGTACGCGCGCTGCGTGGAGGCGACCGTCGAGACCGCCGGTGTCGCGCGGACCACCCGCGTGGTCTCCGGCACCAGTCCGCAGGTGGTGGTGACGGGCAGCGTGTGGCGGTCGCCGGGCAGCTGCACGACCCAGGTGTAGTAGCCGGGCTGCTCCACGACCAGGGCGGGCGTCGCGTAGCGTCCGGCTCTCGCGACCTCGAAGCTCACCTGCCCGACCAGCCGCTCCCCGACGCAGTCGCCCGCGCCCGGCTGCTCCGCGAACGGTCCGTACAGGAAGGCGGTGGCGGTCGCGTCGTAGCCACGCGGGACGCCGCTGACGACCACCCGGTCGTGGATCGCCGCACCGGGCATGACCTCCACGTCGGAGGTCTCGGTGACGACGCGCGGTCGCGCGCGCCGGATCTCGGCGCGGGCGCGGACGACGGCGGTGGTCCGGCTGCGGCCGGCGATCCAGCCGCGCTGCACCCCGGCATCGCGCGCCGTCGCTCCCGGATGGGTGTGCCAGCCGGCAGCGACGTAGAGCCGGCCGTCGGAGCCCGGCCCGGTGGCGGTGGCCCGGATCCGGAAGCGGCCCAGCTCGCGCGGCTTGACCGTGAGCCGCACCGGGTGACGGCGGGTGACGACGGGCTCCGGACAGCGCACCGGACCCGTGCAGCTCAGCTCCACCCGGACACCGGGCACGCGCCGGCCGGCGGCGCCGGTGACGCTCACGCGGTAGGCCCGGACCCGGCCCAGCCGCACCGGACCGGAGGCCCTCGTCGTGAGCGCCAGCGCATAGGGCCCGCGGTCGCGCGAGGCCAGCGTCCACATCTGCTGCGCCAGCGGCACCACCGGGCCGGGCAGCCCGCCGGCAGGTGGACGGACGGTCCCGCCGACCTCGAGCCCGCCGGGGTAGACGACCAGTCCCCCGCGACCGGTGCCGTCGCTCATCACCTCGCGCACGATCAGCGCGATGGCGGCGTCGCGGGCGGCGCTCCCGGTCGAGCCGCGACCGGCCCACCGGGACACGACGTAGTTGAGGGCCGCCACCTCGGCGTCGCCCACCGGCTCGCCGAGCTGGTTGACCAGGTCGTCGGTCGACCGGAGCTCGGCCCGGCGCGGCAGCCGTGAGTCGTAGAGGTAGTCGATGCAGAAGAACACCCGGCCGCTGGGTGCGCGGTAGGTGCCGAGCCAGGTGAGCCCGCGGTGGCGCCCCACGGTGTAGCGCAGGCAGACGCCGCGGACCAGGTTGGGATCGATCCGGCGGCAGTCCGACGGAGCCACCACCCGCGCGGCGGGGGCGGGCCCCGCGTCCGACACCGGCACCACCGGCCCAGCCGGCGCTGCCGTCGCCAGACCCGGCAGCGCGACACAGGACCCCACCACCGACGCCACCGCCACCGCCGCGACCAGCACCCGCCTCACGGGGCCACCACCGCCAGGCCGCGCCGCCGGCTCATCCGGGCCAGCTCGAGGCAGCGCTCGCTGCTCACACCGGTCACGCAGCCGGCCAGCACGCGCCACACCCGCTCGAGGTCGGCCCCGACACAGCTGTCGCCGGCGGCCGCGAAGACACGGGGGTCGAGCAGCGCCGCCTCCACGTGCGCGGCCGCACCCAGCAGGAAGCCGGCGTCGCGCTGGACGCCCCGCACGCACAGCACGAGCACCCCCAGGCGGCAGGCGGTACGTCGGCCGAGCCCACCGGCCACCTGGGCCTCGACCCACGCGTGGAGCTGGGCGTCGGCCCCGTCGCGGCGCACGTCCTCGAGGACGCCCGCGGGCAACCCCGCGTGCGGGCCGAGGCTCGCGGCCTCCTGGGGTGGGCTCTCCTGCTGCTCGGTGGTGGATGTCGCCACGAGGACCTCCGGGGTCGCTGGTCGGGTCGGATGACGCGACACCGTCTCGGCGGGCCGCGTGCTCCGACCCTGGTCGCGATCACCGACGTACGACAGCGGACGGGCCCCAGGCTGTGGAGAGCCGCGCCCGGACCCCCGGCTGTGGACGGCTCCTGGGCAGCCCGACCCCTGGCTCAGCCCGAGATCGGGCTCCCCGGCACCGGGCTCAGCCCGACACCAGGCTCAGCCCGACACCAGGCTCAGCGCACCCGACCGACCGGCTCCACCCACGCGAACGGGACCGTGAGCACCTGGCGACCGACGCGCACGTGGTAGCGGGTGCGGCCACGCTTGACCACCCGTCCCTCGCTGCCGTGGAGGTCGCCGGCCGCGGTCACCCGGACGGACGCACCGACCGGCAGCAGCGTGGTGCCCTGGCCGGCGCGCAGCCGCGCGAGCTCGGCGTCGTAGTTGGGGTGCATCGGGGCCGGCGCGCCACGGTAGGTCCAGGTGACCAGGTGGGTCAGGTCGAAGCGGCGGGAGCAGGCCGCGCAGGTCATCACCCGCTCGGGGCGCCGGTGGCGGCCGGTGGTGTGGCCGGCCGCGCAGACGCCGAGCCACGGCGGCTCGACCCGGGGTGCGTCGGCCGAGGTGCAGCGCGAGCCGGAGCAGCCGATCTCGCGCGCCGTACGCCGCCAGGTGGCGTCGTGCCCGTGGCGGGCGCCGACCAGCGCGTGGGCGATCTCGTGGAGGATCGTGTCGCGCACCTCGGCCTCGTCGTGCAGCCGGGTGATCGGGGCGCTGAGGCTGATCTCCTTCGGACCGAAGCGGCACACCCCGGCCCGTCGCTTGGCGCGGTCGAAGACCACCCGCCAGCCCGCCGCCGTCAGCCCGTGCTGGGCCAGCAGCCTCTGGCCCAGGGAGTGGGCGTCGCTCAGGTCCATGCCGGGGAGGCTAGAGGCTGCCACCGACACCCCTGCCGCGGGGCGCTCACAGGGGCGCTCGCGGGTCGCTCACGGGGGCGGTCACGAGCGCGCTCACTCCTCGCCCAGCAGGCCGCGGATGTCGTCGACCCCCACCGCCGCGCCGAAGCCGCCCTCGCCGTCGATGACGTCGGCGAAGAGCCGGGCCTTGCGCTCCTTGAGGGCCATCACCTTCTCCTCGATGGTGTCGGAGGCGACCAGCCGGTAGACGATGACCGGCTTGGTCTGGCCGATCCGGTGGGCGCGGTCGACGGCCTGCGCCTCGACGGCGGGGTTCCACCAGGGGTCGAGCACGAAGACGTAGTCGGCCTCGGTGAGCGTGAGCCCCACCCCGCCGGCCTTGAGGCTGATCAGGAAGACCGGGTCGGCGCCGCTGCGGAAGCCCTCGACCACCGAGGGCCGGTCGCGGGTCGACCCGTCGAGGTAGGAGGTGGCGATGCCCTCGGCGTCGAGCCGGTCCCGGACGCGGGCCAGGAACGAGGTGAACTGGCTGAAGACCAGCGCTCGGTGACCCTCGGCGGCGAGCTCGCGCAGGTGGTCGACGAGCAGGTCGAGCTTGGCCGAGGCCACGGTGTCGTGCGCCTCGTCGACCAACCCGGCGTGCAGCGCGAGCAGCCGCAGCCGGGTGAGGGCGGCGAAGATCGCGATCCGGTTCTCGGCGAAGTCGTCGAGCAGCCCCAGGATGCGCTGCCGCTCCCGCTGGAGGTGGGTGTCGTAGGCGCGGCGGTGGCGCGGCGCCAGCTCGACCTCGAGCACCTGCTCCTGCTTGGGCGGCAGGTCGGCGGCGACGACCTCCTTGGTACGTCGCAGCAGGAACGGCCGGATCCGCCGCTGCAGCCGCTGCAGCACGTCGCGCTCGCCCGCCTCGACCGGCCGCACGACGTGCCGGCTGAACCGCGCCGGCCACGGGTAGAGCCCGGGGTTGGTGATCGAGAGCAGCGACCACAGCTCCATCAGGCGGTTCTCGAACGGCGTGCCGGTCACCGCGAGCTTGAACGGCGCCTCGATCCGCCGCACCGCCTGGTAGCCCTTCGACTTGTGGTTCTTCACGTGCTGGGCCTCGTCGAGCACGAGCCCGCCCCACGTGATCGCGGCGTACGCCGGCTCGTCGAGCCGCAGCAGGGTGTAGCTGGTGACCACGACGTCGGCCTCGGCCACCAGCGCCGCGAGCGCCTCCGGACCGCCACGACGGGCGAGCGAGGAGGTCAGCACCAGCACCCGCAGGTCGGGCGCGTGGCGCGCCGCCTCGCCCTCCCAGGCACCGACGACACTGGTCGGCGCGACCACGAGGAACGGACCGGGGTCGGCGGCCTGCGCGTGGCTGATCATCGCCAGCACCTGGAGCGTCTTGCCCAGGCCCATGTCGTCGGCCAGGATCCCGCCGAGGCCGTGCTCGCGCAGGAAGGCGAGCCAGCGGAAGCCGTCGAGCTGGTAGCCGCGCAGCGTCGCCGTCAGCCCGACCGGCTCGTGGGCGGGCAGCTCGGTGAGGTCGCGCAGCACCGCGGCGCGGCGCAGCCACTCCTCGGCCTGCCGGTCGACGAGCCCGGTGGCCTCCAGCTGGGCCCAGGTGTCCACGTCGACCAGCGAGACCCGCAGCGTCTCGTCGTCGTCGCCGTCGGAGTCGCCGTGGATCTCGGCGGCGGCGGCGACCAGCTCGCGCAGCCGGGCCAGCTCGGGCCGGTCGGTGGTGAAGAAGAGGCCGCTGGGCAGCACGATCATCTCGTCGCCGAGGGTGAGCGCGGCGAGCACCGCCGGCAGCGGGACCTGCTCGCCGTCGATCTCGATGACCACGGCCAGGTCGAGCCAGTCGGTGGCCGTCGACTCGCCCTCGGGACGCGGCGGCTCCACCGCGTCGAAGCGGATCTGCGGCGCCCCCTCCGCCTCGCGGAAGACCGGCGGCTCGACCTCGGTCACCTCGACCAGGTCGCTGCCGCGCAGGGCCGGCAGCACCCAGCGACCCAGTGCCAGGGCCGCCGCACCGCTGACGGTCAGCCGCGCCGGCAGGCGGCCCGACGCCGGGACCAGCCGGTCGACGTGACCGGTGGCCAGCAGCTCGGCCAGCCGCTTCTGCTCGGCCTCCTCGTCGCGGAGCCCGGGCAGCGCAGAGCGGTCGCCGAGGTCGCAGGTCTGACGCGCCCGACCGGTGCCGTAGCCCCAGCGCCACACCAGGTCGGCGGCGTCGGCGTCGCTCCACGTCACCTCCAGCAGCAGCCGCGGGGGAAGCGGCGCCGGCACCCGCACCGAGCTGTCGCTGGACCCGACCCGCAGCTGGCGCACCAGCCGCGGGAGGTAGCCGGTCTCGAGGCTCTCGCGCTCGGCCCGCGGCACGAGCAGGGGGCTGCGACCCAGCCGCAGGGTCGCCGCCGGCACCGGCCGCGTCAGGCCCGCCAGCCTCGCGACGTACGTCGGCCCGCCCCGGCCGCGGGCGGCGCCCCGCCCGGCCTCCTCGGCCACGCGCTCGAGCAGCACCACGCCGTGGGCGGGCAGCCCGACGGGCAGCACGGGGTCACCGCTCCACCAGCGACCCAGGGCCTGGACGCCGAGGACCACCTCGGTGGCCCCCTCGTCGGCCCTCCGCAGGTCGACCGCCATCTCGACCGGATCGTCGAGCACCTCGACCGCGCTCAGCGCCCCGGCGGCGAGCAGCTCGATGCCGAGGTCGCGCGCGGTGCGCAGCAGGGTCCACAGCCGCGGACCGACGTCGCCGATGACGATCTGGTCGTTGCCGTAGATGTAGGAACGGCGACCGACCGCCGCGGCGTGGAGCTGGGTGAGCAGCTCGACGTGCTCGGGCACGTAGGCGCCCCAGTCGGCCCAGCCGACGAGACGGTTCCAGCCGACGCCGCTCTTGACCCAGGTGTCGCCCTTGGCGCCGCGGCGCATCGGCCGCAGCAGGATCACGGGGTCGCCGTGGTCGCGCCAGGCGCGACCCACCGTGGGGCTGAGCAGCTCGAGCTGGAGGGCCAGCGGCGCCGGGTCGGCCGACTGCTTCGGACGGTGGTCGCCGAGCTCGTCGAGGACCACGTCGAGCGAGCGCTCCCACTCGGGCCGGGCACCGCGCAGGTGGAGCTCGCGGGCCGCGAGGCTCACCGCGACGCCGTGCTTGCACTGCCGGGAGACCGGGCAGGTGCACGAGGTGGTCGTGGCGACCCCGTGGAGGGAGTCGGCGTGCAGCCAGATGTGCACGCGGTAGGGCACGGGCGAGCTGCCCTGCACCGACGCCACGGCCTCGGTGCGCTCACCGGTCTGCTCCAGCTGGAGCCCGTGCACCGCACCCTGGGCGGCCAGCAGGCGACCGCGCGCGAGCGAGCCGTCGTCGAAGTCGGCGCGCAGCGCCGTCTCGTCGAGCAGCGGGAAGAGGTCGGGCACGGGCAGGTCGCTTTCTCCCGGGACGTCGTGGACGCTACCCACCGTCACCGACAGCGGCCCGCGACGCCAGTCCCGGCGTACTGCCTGTGGACAGCCGGCGGCGCCCACGCTCACCGCAGCCGCTCAGCTGAGGATGTCCTTGCGCGAGAAGACCAGGAACGCCGCGGTGACCAGCACCACCGTGTAGCCGACCGCCCACAGCGACCCGGTCGCCATCTGGTCCCACTGCACGTCGCGCTGGAGCGCGTCGGCCCACGCGAACTGCGCGTGGGTCGGCAACCCCTCCCGCACGGCACCCAACGGCTCGATGCTGTCGAGGATGGAGGAGACGATCGTCAGCATCACGGCCGTGCCCACCGCGCCCAGCGGCGCGTCGGTGAGGACGCCGACGAAGAACGCCAGCGCCAGCACGAAGAGCAGGCTGACGAACATGTAGGCCGCGATGATCGTCAGCCGGACCGCGAACTCGCCCCAGCCCAGCCGCTCGCCGCTCGGCCCCTCGAAGGACCCGGTGCCGTAGGCGACGGTCCCGACGAGCAGGCACCACAGCGGCAGCACCACCAGCGCGGCCGCGCTGGTCAGCGCCGCGACCGCGAGCTTGACCCGCAGCAGGCGCGCCCGCGGCACCGGTGCGGCGAGCAGGTAGCGCAGCGAGGACCAGCTCGCCTCGGCCGGCACGGCGTCGCCGGCGAAGAGCGCGACCAGCACGACGAGCAGGAAGCCCGTGGAGGCGAAGAGCGCGAAGACCGTGAAGTTGGCCGGCCCCTTCTGCGCCAGGTCGACGAACGTCGCGCGCCCCCCGTCGTCGCCGTCGTCGGAGCCGAGCGCGAAGGCCCCGACCAGCAGCAGCGGGAGGAGCAGCAGGAAGCCGAACGACATCTGGGTACGCCGCCGCCCGAGCTGGCGGCGCAGCTCGGCGCGCAGCGGCAGGGCGCGGTGGACGGGGATCGCCGTCGTCGACTCGCTCATGCCCGCCCCCCGACGTACGTCTCCTGGACCTGCGCGGGACGGTCGTCGCCGACCAGGCTCATGAAGACCTCCTCGAGGTGGCGGCGGCCGTCGACCGACGAGACCGCGACGCCGTGCTCGACCAGCGTCGCGACCAGCCGGGGCCGGGGGGCCGTGCCCTCGACCCGCACCCGGCCCTCGTCGTCGAGGGAGACGTCGGTGACGCCGTCGATCTGCCGGAGCACGTCCGCGGCGGCGGCGGAGTCGCCGTCGACCGTCACCACGGTGGTCTCCGAGCCCTCGACCAGGTCGGCCACGGCGCCCTCCAGCACGACGCGGCCGCGGTGCATGACCACGACGTGGCTGCAGGTCTGCTCGACCTCGCTGAGCAGGTGGCTGGAGACGACGACGGTGCGGCCGCCGGCGGCGTACCTGGCCAGGACGCCGCGCATCGCGCGGATCTGCGGCGGGTCGAGGCCGTTGGTGGGCTCGTCGAGCAGCAGCAGCTCGGGCAGGCCGAGCATGGACTGGGCGATGCCGAGCCGCTGCTGCATGCCGTGGCTGTAGGAGCGGACCGGCTTGTCGAGGGCCACGCCGAGGTCCGCGATCGCGAGCGCCTCCTCGTAGCCGGCGGCCTCCTCGGGCTTGCCGGTGGCGGCCCAGAAGGCGTGCAGGTTCTCGCGGCCGGTGAGGTGGGGCAGGAAGCCCGGTCCCTCGATCAGCGCACCGACCCGGCTCAGCACCGGGGCCCCGGCGACGACCTCGTGGCCGAGCACGTGGATCCGGCCGCCGTCGGCGCGGATCAGCCCCACCAGCATCCGCATCGTGGTGGTCTTGCCGGCGCCGTTGGGGCCGAGCAGCCCGACGACCTGGCCGCGCTCGGCGCGCCAGGAGACGTCGTCGACCGCGCGGAAGCCGTTGCGGTAGGCCTTGACCAGCCCGTCGACGACCAGCGGCACCTCGCGCAGGTCCTCGACCACGGGCGCCGGCCGCCGGCGACGTACGCCGAGCAGGGCCACGAGCGCCGCCGCGAGCAGCAGCAGGCCGACCGTCACGAGCAGCGGCAGCGGCACCAGCGGGCCGCTGCTCGCGGCGCGCTCGGAGGCGACCAGCGGCAGCCGGAGCGCGCCGTCGACCCCGTCGGCCAGCGCGACCTGGTAGGCGCGCCCGTCGCGCGGCACGGCGTACGCCGCGTCGGTGCTGGAGACGAGCAGGCGCAGGCGCTGGCCCTCGGCCACCTCGTAGGCCGACGCCGGCAGCGCGACGTCGACCTCGCGAGGCTCGCCGGGGGTCAGGCCGGAGAGCTGCACCGGCGAGACCAGCTGGCGCGGCAGCAGGGGGGTGCCGTCGGTGGAGACGATCCACAGGGAGGCGAAGAGGGTCGCGTCGGTGGTCGTGGACGTCACCGAGAGCCGGACGCGCGGGGCACCCACCACGACCAGGCCGCTGTCGCTGGGCGGTGACTCGAAGACCGCGGAGGCGCCCGGGATCGCGGCGAGGCGGAAGCCGGCGCCGCTCAGCCCGGCCGCCGCGCCCAGCAGCGGCCCGGTGCCGGGCAGGCCGGTGAGCGCGGTGGGCTCACCCCCCGGCGGCGAGACCACCGGCTGCGCACCGCCGGCGAGATCGATCCGTCTGCGTCTCGAGGCCGGCGCCGTCGCTCGGGTACGCCGCTGCCTGCCGGCGCTCGACCGGGCCGTCCTCCAGCGCCGCGTTGGGCAGCGTGAACTCGAATCCGGTGCCGGGGTCGGGGCCGCCGCGCAGGTAGTGGTCGAACCAGGCCTTCGCGGGGTCGATCAGGTCCGCGGCGAAGGAGGTGTCGCCCGAGGCGTCGTGGCCGCCGTCGATCCACCGCATGCCGACCGGGGTGCCGGTGGCCGCCAGCGCCCGGGCGGTGGCGTCGGCCTGGTCGAGGCCGAAGAGCGAGTCCTGCTCGCCCTGCACGAGCAGCGTCGGCGCGGTCACCCGGTCGAGCACCGGCGCGGGCGAGCTGCGCCGCAGCAGCGCCAGCACCTCGCTGGTGGGTCGGCCGGTGGTGGCCGACTCGGCGTACAGGGCGCAGATCTCGGGGTCGAACCGGCCGCACGCCGCCGGGCCGGGGGCGTCCGAGCGCGCGGCGCCGCCCGGTCCGTCGGCGATGCCCTCCAGCGCGCCGGCGAAGAAGAGCGAGGCCCAGCGCCGCTTCAGCACGCCGGGGTCCGCGACCGGGTCGACGGTGGCCGGCGACGTGGGCCCGCCCCGGACCGGCGTGACCGCGGACTGCGGGTAGAGGCTCTGCGCCAGGTCGTTCCAGGTGATCGCCGGGACGATCGCGTCGACCCGGTCGTCGTAGGCCGCGGTCAGCAGCGAGATCGCGCCGCCGTAGGAGCCACCGGCCATCCCCACCACCGGGTCGCCCTCGCCGTCCAGGCGTACGTCGTCGCGCTCGGCGAGCACGTCGAGCAGGCGGGACGCGTCGGCCACCTCGTAGTCGGGTGAGTTGAGGTGGATCAGCCCGCCGGAGCCGTCGAACCCGCGCGCGGTGTAGGTCAGCACGACGTACCCCTCGGCGGCGACGTCGCGCGCCTGCTCCGCCAGGTCGGCCTTGCTGCCCCCGAAGCCGTGGGCGAGCACCACCGCGGCGTGCCGGCCCTCGCTGTCCGCTCCGACGTCGTCGGTGGGGGTGAAGACGGAGGCGTCGAGCGTCACGGTGTCACCGGAGTCCTCGGCGCCCACCGGCACCTCGAGCGGGGTCTCGGTGACGTCGACGGCCTGGGGGTCCGAGCCGGTGAGCGCGACCACCCCGACCACCACGACCACCGCGGTGACGAGCGCCGCCGCTCCCTGGACGAGGCGTCGGCGGCGGGGTCGGGTCACCTCGGCATTGTTCCCGACGCCTCCAACGCGGTCGGGACCGAGGAGGATGACCGATGACTACGCGAGCGGCGCCGGGTCTGCCCCTGTGTCGACCGACGCCCCACCAGGAGGAACCATGACCAACCAGCTGAACCCCTACCTGCTCTTCGACGGCGAGGCCCGCGAGGCGATGGCCTTCTACCACTCGGTGTTCGGAGGTGACCTCGAGGTGATGGCCTTCGCCGACATGGGGATGGAGGGGCCGGACGCGCACAAGGTGATGCACAGCAGCCTCACCGCACCGGCCCTGACGCTGATGGCCGGCGACCTGCCCGAGGGCCAGTCGATGACCCCCGGCCTCTCCGTGCGGCTCTGCCTCAACGGGGACGGCGTGGAGGAGCTCCGCGGCTGGTTCGCGGCGCTCGCCGAGGGCGGCGAGGTGCAGACGCCGCTGGAGAAGCAGATGTGGGGCGACGAGTTCGGGCAGCTCGCCGACCGGTTCGGGATGATCTGGCTGGTCAACATCACCGGCGCCTAGCCCACCGGAACCTCGGCGGGTATTGACACCGAGAGCGACCGGGCCTATCTAGATAGGACATCAGGTACGACTTCGCATGGGGCTTATCTCCTGGGGGATCTCATGTTGCTCGCTCGCCCGCTCATCGCGCTCGCCACTGCTTCGGCCGTGGCCCTCGCCGTCGCCACGACGGCCCCCGCCACCGGCCAGCGTGCGGCACCCAGCGCCAAGGCCGCCACGCTCAGCACCGTCGTCCCGCTCGACAGCCCGCGCGGGGTCGACGCCCTCGGCGACGGACTGACCCTGGTCACCGAGGGCGACGGGTCCTTCAGCCTGGTGGTCGAGCGTCGCGGCCGCCGACCGGTGACGCTGCCGCTCGGCAACGTCGGCGGCGGGTTCGCCCCTGCGGTCGCCCTGGGGCGCGGCTTCACGGTCTGGCTGCTCACCGGCGCGGCCGGGCCGCCCGAGGAGGAGATGATGCGCCAGCTCGAGGGCGCCGAGGCCGAGCCGGTGCCGCCGGCCGGGACCACGCTCTACCGCTGGCGCCCGGGCATGGACGCCCCGGTCGCGGTCGCCGACATCGGCGCCTACCAGGCCACCGACCCCGACCCCTACGACCTCGAGGACTACCCGGAGGACAGCAACCCCTTCGGCCTCGCCGCGCTCGGTGACGGCAGCGTGCTGGTCGCGGATGCCGCCGGCAACGACCTGCTCCGCGTCACGCCGGCCGGGGCGATCACGACCGTGCTGCGGGTCAAGCCCCGGACGGTGCCGATGCCGTCCGGCTTCCCCGACGTCCCGCCCGAGGAGGGCGGCCCGCTCCCGCCGGCCGGCACCCCGATGCCGTCGGAGGCCGTGACGACGTCGGTGGCGGTGGGTCGCGACGGCTACTGGTACGTCGGTGAGCTCCGCGGCTTCCCGGCCACCCCCGGCACCTCGCAGATCTGGCGGGTCAAGGCCGGCACCACCAACGCGACCTGCGACCCCGACCGCCCGAAGGCGGGCGCCTGCAAGCGCTACGCCGACGGCCTGACCTCGATCATGGACCTGGCCTGGGGCAAGCTCCGCGTGCGCCGCAACGTCCGCAAGCCCGTCGTCTACGCCGTCGAGCTGTCGAAGAAGAGCTGGCTCCAGATGGAGTTCGGCGTGCCGGGCTCCGAGGAGGGGTCGGTGAAGCGGATGCGACGCACGCGCGGGGGCACGCAGGCCACCGAGCTCTTCCCGGGGCGCTTCTCGATGCCCGCAGGGGTCGACGTCGCCGACGGCGTCTACGTCACCGCCCCGATCTTCGGACCCGGCGGGCTGATGCGGATCCGGTAGCCGACGGTGAGCGCCCGGGAGCGTCCCGGGCGCTCCTCCGGCCCTGGCCGCACCCCGGCGCCACTAGGCTGACCGCGTGAGCGAGCGCAACGTGCTGGGCGGGCCGCTGGAGCCCTGCGGGACCGACCCGGTGACGGGCTTCTACCGCGACGGCAGCTGCTCCTGCGGCCCGGAGGACCAGGGCCTGCACGCGGTCTGCGCGGTGGTCACCCCGGAGTTCCTCGCCCACCAGCAGCAGGTCGGCAACGACCTCTCGACGCCGCGACCGCAGTGGGGGTTCCCGGGGCTCGTGCCGGGCGACCGGTGGTGCGTGGTCGCGGTGCGGTGGCTGCAGGCCGTGCAGGCCGGGGCCGCCGCCCCGGTGGTGCTCGCCTCCACCAACGAGCGTGCGCTGGAGCTGATCCCGCTCGAGGTGCTGCGGGCCAACGCCGTCGACGTACCGCCCGACCTCAGCTCGCTCTAGACACCGGCCGGCCTAGGCCTGGTACGTCGCCAGCCAGCGCCGGTCGATCCGCCGCTTGAGCCGCAGGGCCGCGGCACCCTGCCACCAGAAGGGTCCCCACACCGCGAGGCCGGTGCCGGCGCCGAGGTCGAGGATGGCCAGCGCCCGGCGCTGGGGGTCGTACGTCGGCAGCGCGTCGCCGGAGCGCCGGGCCAGGAGGCTGCGGTGCAGCACCGGCCCTTGGCGGACCCCGTGCACGCCGATCCGCGGCAGCGGCTCGGGCAGGAAGTGGGCGCAGTCGCCCACGGCGTAGATCTCGTCGTGGTCGACGTGCTGCAGCGTGGCCCGCACCGGGACCCCGTCGGCGTCGCCGAGTCCGAGGTCGGCGAGCAGCGACGGGGCAGCCAGCCCGGTGGCCAGCACGGCCGCGTCGTGCGTCAGCGTCCGACCGTCGGCCGTGGTGGCCGCGCCCGCGCCCAGGTGGGTCACCGCGCAGTCGGTGCGGACCTCGACCCCGCGGCGCGCGAGCAGGCGGTCGAGGCCGCGCCGGGCACCGCGCGAGAGGTCGGCGCCGACCCGGGGTCCGCCCTCGAGGAGCCGCACGCGGGCGACCCCGCGACGTACGGCCAGGTGGGCGGCGAGCTCGAGCCCGGTCGCACCGCCGCCGACCACCGTGACCGTCGCGTCGTCGGTGGCCGCGAGACGTGCGCCGAGGTGGGCGAGGCTGCTCAGCGGCTTGACCCGCAGCACGGCGGGGTCGACCTGCATGTCGCGCGGGGCCGCGGCGCTGCCGAGGTTGAGCGACAGCACGTCGTAGGGCAGCTCCGCGCCGTCGGCGGTCACGGCGACGCGCCGGTCGCGGTCCAGGTCCGCCAGGGTGCCCTCGTGGAAGGTGATCCCGGCCGCGCGCGCGAGCCGAGCCACGTCGATCCGTCCGGCGGTCACCGGCAGGTCGCCCGCGGCGGTCGCGGAGGCGACGCCGCTGTAGTGGAAGTAGCGCGGGGCCAGCAGCCGCACGTGGTAGCCGGCCGCGGCCAGCGTGGCCGCGTGGGTGGCGACGTACAGGTGGGTGTGACCGGCACCGACCAGCAGCAGCTCGCTCGTCGGCTCGCGCGGCAGCGTGGTCGACGGGTCCTCGCTCGTCACGGGCGGACGGCGAGCTGGGCCAGGACGCGGGCCCGAGGGTCGTGCTCGAGGTCGGCCCAGCGGTCGGGGTTCCAGCCGGCGAGGGACAGCACGTCGCGGGTCGGGCGTGACCAGTGCCGGGCATCGCGGGGCGCGACTCCCCCGTCGATCGCCCAGCCCAGGCCGTAGAGGACCCGGGCGGTCAGCCGCTCGACCTCGACGTCGCCGGCGGCGGTCCCGACCAGCGCCAGCCACCCGGCGTCGGTCTCGTGCGGCGCCCGGCCGCACGGCAGACGGGCCGCGAGGTGGTGGACCAGCGCCACCGGGTCATCGGCCAGCGACCGTCCGGCGGCGGTGGGCAGCAGGCGTCCGCGCACCTTGCGCACCAGGCCGAGGGCGGTCGCCGACGAGCGGAGGGCGGCCACCGGCGGCACGTGCTCCTCACGGTTGCCCTTGCCCCAGACGGGGTGGCGCATCGGCAGGGTCGCCAGCAGCTCGACCACCGTGGCCGGACGGAGGTAGCCGGCGCCGGTCAGGGCGAGGCCGTCCTCGCCGACGGCGGCCAGCAGGGTGCGCCAGGGCGCGGTCAGCGCCGCCGCGGCCTCATCGTCGAGGTTCACCTCGTCGAGCGCGCCGGCGGCGAGCCAGGTCGCGACGTACGCCGCGCCCCGGTGGTCGAGCTTGGGCAGCATCTGCCCGAGGCCGGGCGCCACCGCCTCCACCGGAGGGAGCCCGCTGCGGCCCGTGGCCGTCGCGGCCCGCTGCACCGCGGCGTCGGCCGCGTCGAGGTCGAAGGCCTCGGGGTCGAAGTCCGGGCCGATCCAGGCGAGACGGTGCTCGTCCCACTCGGTGACCGGGGCGCCGCCGGACAGCAGCTCGACGAGGTCCTCGTAGCCACCGACGCCCCCGACGTCCTCGGGCGGGCAGGCCCGCTTGCCCGCCAGGCAGCGGGCCGGGGGTGCGCCGTCGTCGTGCGGGCCGACCGACTCCACCCGCAGGGTGTGGTCCCAGCCGTCGCCGAAGTCGTACTCGTAGACCAGCAGGTGACCCGGCTCCGCCACCACCTCGTCGAGGCACACCTCGCGCTCGAGCGGCCCCTCGTCGCCCTCGGACTCCGCGAAGTCGCTCACGAACGGTGCGACTCCGTGGTCGACCTGCATCGGACCCATCCGGAACTGGTGCAGGTGCGAGTCGGTCCACCCCATCGCCGCCTGGAGCACCTCGTGCAGCCGGGCCAGGCTCATCGCGCCGTCGAGCTCGAGCCGGCGCCAGATCGGCGGCCGGGCGCCGTCGAGGTCGACGCGCACGGTGAGCCGGCGGGGCGACGCCGGTCGCGGCAGCGGCTGGGGCGGGTCCTGCGCCAGCGCCTCCTCGAGGGAGAGGTGGTCAGCCGCGTCCGCGCTGCCGGCCCGCATGTCGCGGAAGATCGACGCCGGGTCGAGGCCCGGCATCGGGATCACGTTGGCGGGCAGCTGGTCGATCCGGCGGTCGGGCTGGGCGTCGGGCGGAGGGTCAGGCTGGTCCGGCACGGTTCCAGGCTAGCGGCGACCCCGTCGCCGGCCCCTGATGTCGGGCGGTGCGGGGTCGTGTGTCCCACGACGGTCGGTACGTCGGGCACGGGCACACGACCCTGCGGGCCGGCCACGGACCGACGCGTGCGTCAGCCGCAGTTGTCGCAGACGCCGGTCGGGGGGATGACGAAGTTGCACGACGCGCAGACGGTCGGCTCGATCGCGGCGATCCGGGCCTGCCGCTGGCGCTCACGGGCCCGGGCCAGCTGCGGGGTCAGCGCCGCGCGGCCGCCGTCGGCGGGCATGGTGGCGCCGAAGGTCTCGTAGCAGCGGAACCGCTCGATCGCGGCGCGGTCGTCGGCACCCTCCTGGGCGCCTCCGTCGGGCGTGCCGGTCGCCTCGTCGACGTACCCCTTGCCGACGCTGCCCTGCGAGTCCACCACGAGCGAGGAGAGCCGCGGCTCGCCGCGGGACGCCGAGTCCTCGCCGACGCCGGTGAGCACGTCGCCGATCCAGTGCTGGGAGAGCTGGCGCGTGGTGATGCCCGAGCGCTCCATGACCCGCTGCGACAGCTCGCGGTGGGTGATCGTCGCCTGGTACGTCGCAGCGAGCTCGATCAGCACCTCGCGGCCGGCGGCGACCCAGGCGGCGCGAGCAGCCTCGGGCCCCACCTCGGAGACGTCCTGGGGACCGGTCTCATGATCGCCGGCCTCCGCCTCCGCTTCCCGAGCTTGCTCATCCACGGCGTACTCAGAAGAAGAAGTCATCAGACAAACCTACGTCGCCCGGGGGCAAAGTCGGCATCGGCGGCGGGATCAGGCCCGAACCCGCCGGGCGATGGCCCGGACTTTCAGGCCGGAGCCAGGACCGCGAGGCCGAGCTCGCGAGCCGCGGACGCCATGCGTCCGTCGTAGGTGAGCAGGCGGTCGACACCCAACCGGAGGGCCGCGGCCAGGTGGAGAGCGTCGAGGGACCGCAGGTGCGGCCCGGGGAGCAACCCTGCCTCGCGGAACAGCGACGCCGGCGTGCCGTGCAGCGCGACCCCCGTCAGGAGGTCCGAGACCGCGGTCTGGGTCAGAGCCGGTTCGCGGACGGCGGCCCGCCTGAGCTCGGTCTCGAGCAACCAGCACGCGAGGAGCTCTGGTCGCTGACGATCGAGATGCGCCACCAGGGCGGCCGACTCCGGCTCGTCGAGGACGAGCTTGAGAGCCGCCGAGGTGTCGAGGTAGAGGCGGGTCAACGGCCCTCGCGCAGCTCGTCGAGCAGTTCGTCGCTCGACGTGGACGCCGTGACCCGCGGTCGGTCCGCGTAGCGGGGCCGGCTGGTGGCCGGGCGCTCGCACGGGAGGTCCGAGCCGGCTCCGAGGGGCACGAGCCGGGCCACCGGGACCCCGTGGCGAGTGACGGTGAAGGATTCACCGTCGTCCACGACGGCGCGGATGATCGCGGCGTTGTCGTTGCGGAGCTCTCGCTGGCTGATCGTCCTCACCCTCCGACTGTAGCGCTGCGTAGCACATCGAGGATCACGCAGCGCGCTGGTCGCGGTCGGCGAGACGGCGGCACACCGTGGCGGCAGGCTCGGCGAGCACGACGGAGAGCTCGCGGAGCACCTCGGCCGCCTCGTCGTCGACGTCGTCGCTGAGGGCCTCGGCCACCGAGGGCTCGAGCACCGCTGCGGCCAGGCAGGCCCAGATGTCGAACACGTCGGGGTCCTCGGTGAACGACGGGTCGAGCAGCGCGGACCAGGCCAGCCACAGGGTGACGTCGGCCAGGTTGCCCGGCGTCGGGGCGAGCAGCCGACCTCCGCGGACACAGGAGTCGGCGCGCAGCATGGCGTACTGCCACATCCCGTCGGGCACGTCGCAGAGCAGCGACGCGTAGTGAGGGGTGGTGAGGATCTCACCGGGATCCTCCGCGCAGGCCTCGGTCAGGGCGTCGAGCCACTCGTGGGGCGCACTCGCGACCCTGCGGGCGACCTCCTCGGGGACCCGCAGCGGCTCCGCCTCGAACATCCACCCCTCGTCGGTCGGCACGACCCGGCCGATGACGTGCTCCCCGGGGGTGATCCGCATCGCGGTCCCGATGTTGGGCACGACGAGGGGGTCGTCGCGGCCGACCTGCGCCCAGGTGGTCGTGCCCGGGGTGCGGCCGAGCAGCTGGTAGCCACCCATCGTGGCCGTGGCCCACTCCTCGATGCGGCAGGTGGCGGCGACGAGGTCGGGCGCGGCCACGTGTCGCAGGAAGTAGGAGACGCCGCCCTCCTCGTAGAGCAGGACCTGGCGGAAGACCCAGTCCCGGTCGATCACGCGGGAGTGCGCGTCCGTCTCGTCGACACCGGGCAGCCACCCCTCGCCGCCCTGCAGGCCGACCGCGACGTCCATCGCCCGCAGCACCGAGCCGCGGCGCGACCTGTCGGAGACCTGCATCGCCTGGCACAGCACCCACCGCGACATGACCCACCCGGGGGTCGCGGGACCCAGAGCCAGGATCTGCGTGAGGTGACGGATGCGCCACGGACGCCAGAAGAGTCTGCCGTCAGGTCCCGTCGGGAGCAGAGCCATGGCGTCGAGGGCGCCGGCGGCGTCACCGCGCGCCTCCGCCGCGTCGACCGCGGACATCGCCGCCAACCAGGGACCCAGGTGCGCGAGCGGGTGCTCCGGCGGGCTGGCCGGACGGGCCTGGCGGGCCTGGCGGGCCTGGCGGGCCGGGCGCTTGGACGACGTACGACGGGGGCGGCGCTTGCGTGACTTCGGCATGGACTCAGGCAAACCCGCGGTCGGGCGTCTCGCCAGTGGCCCCGCGCGATCTGTGGACGACGCGGCGCCGACCCCCACCTGTGGACGACACGTGGGCCGGCGCCGACAATCACGGGAACCATTTCGGCTCTCCGGTGCGACAGTGTTTGACATGGGAGTCACGCAGTCGGGCGTCGGCCCGGCCCAGCAGGAACGGGACGACAGCGTCCTGGTCCGGCTGGTCGCCGACGACGACCTGACGGCGCTCGAGGAGCTCTACCGCCGGCACTCGGCGTGGCTCTACGCGCGACTGCTGCGCCGCTGCAACGACGCCGACGTCGTGGCCGACGTGCTGCAGGACACGTTCGTGGCGTTGTGGAAGGACGCCCGCCGCTACCGCGGTGACGGCGAGGTCGCGGGCTGGCTCTGGGGCATCGCCTTCCGGCGGATGGTCTCGCGGCTGCGCTCGCGCAAGGACGTCGTGCTGCTGCCCGACTGGGACACCCAGGTCCCGGGCCGCACCCCCACCGCACCTGCCGCGGAGGACGAGGTGCTGCTCGGCGTCGAGTACGGCGACCTGGCCGGCGCGCTGCGTCGGCTCTCGCCGGAGTTCCGCTCGGTCGTGCAGGCGGTCGTCCTCGACGGCCTGACCACCAAGGAGGCCGGGCGGCTGCTCGGCGTCCGCGAGAACACCGTCAAGACCCGCCTGCACCGCGCCAAGGCGCAGCTGCGCGGATCGCTCACCCTGACCCAGGAGGGACGGACATGACCACCCAGAGCTGGCACGCCGACCCCGCACTGCTGACGGCGTACGTCGCCGGGTCGCTCGACGCGGTCGGCGGCGCGTCGGTCGAGCAGCACCTCGTGCGCTGCGCCGACTGCCGCGCGAGCATCACGAGCGTGGTCGCCGCGCCGCCGCTGGAGCGCGCCTGGGCCGGCGTCCGCGACCGGGTGCAGAGCCCACCGCAGCCGCTGGTGGTGCGCCTGGCCCGGCGCTGCGGGGTCTCGGAGCCCACGTCCGTGCTGCTCGCCGCCACCGCGTCGCTGCGCACGGCCTGGCTGGCGAGCGCGTTCGTGGCCGTGGGGTTCGCGACCCTCGCGGTCGCCCTCAGCGGCGAGGAGCTGATCGCGCCGTTCCTGCTGGTGGCGCCGATGGTCCCGGTGGTCGGCGTCGCGGCTGCCTACGGTCCGCTCACGGACCCGCTGGAGTCCCTCGTCGTCACCGCGCCCTTCGGCCGCACCCGGCTGATCCTGGTCCGGACGCTGGCGGTGCTGGTCTCGGTGCTGCCGTTCACCGCCGCCCTCGGCCTGCTGCTGCCCGGTCCCGCCTGGCTGGCGCTCGCCTGGCTGGGCCCCGCCCTCGCGCTGGTCCCGGTGCTGCTCGCCCTCTCCGCCTACGTCGGGCCCCGCGCCGGCGCCGCCGTGCTCGCCATCGCCTGGTGCGGCGTCGTGCTGCTCTCGGTGCGGGTGGTGCCGGCCACCTGGCCCGTCGAGACCACCCAGCAGCTCGCCTACCTCGCGCTCGCCGCCGCGGCGTGCGTCGTCCTCGCCCTCAAGTCCCGTCAGGACCGTCAGATCGGAGCAGTGCTGTGACCACCGTCGAGCTCACCGGCGTCACCAAGACCTACGGCCGCACCCGCGCCCTCGACGGCGTCGACCTCGCCTTCGACCGCGGCGTGACCGGTCTGCTCGGCCCCAACGGCGCCGGCAAGACCACGCTGCTGCGGATCGTCGCCACCTCGATCGCCGCCGACTCCGGCCGGGTCAGCCTGCTCGGCCACGACCCGCACGGCGCTCACGGCGAGGTCACCGCGATCCGCCGCGGCCTCGGCTACCTGCCCCAGGAGCTCGGCTACCCCAGCGACATGACCGCCTTCGGCTTCGTCGAGTACGTCGCGGTGCTCAAGGAGTGGAACGACCGCGGCCCGCGCCTGCGCGAGGTGCGTCGCGTGCTCGACCTCGTCGGGCTCGGCGAGCTCAGCACCAAGCGGGTCTCCAAGCTCTCCGGCGGGCAGCGGCGCCGGGTGGCCCTCGCGCAGGCGCTGCTCGGCGACCCGCGGCTGCTCGTGCTCGACGAGCCCACGACCGGCCTCGACCCGACCCAGCGCGCCGACCTGCGACGTACCCTCTCGGTGCTCGCCGGCCGGTGCGCGGTGCTGCTCTCGACCCACCAGACCGAGGACGTCGCCGCCCTCTGCGAACGCGTCGTGGTCCTCGCCGGCGGCACCGTCCGCTTCGACGGCGCCGTCACCGACCTGGTCGCCACCGCCGAGGGCCGGGTCTGGCTCTGCGACGAGCCCGGCCCCGACGCGCTCGTGAGCTGGCGCACCGGCACCGGCCGCCACCACGTCGTGGGCGGTACGCCGCCGCCCGGTGCCATGGCCACCGAGCCGACGCTCGAGGACGCCTACCTGCTGATGCTCGGCACCGACGCCCGCGGCGTCCGCGCTCCTGCCTGATCCCTTCCAGCTCGTCCACCTCGTCCACCTCGTCCACCTCGTCCACTGCGTCCCAGGAGCAGCCATGACCACCACGTCTGTGTCCACGACCGGCTACGCCGGACTCGGCCCCATGGCGCGGATCGAGGCGCGCCGCCTCGCCCGTCACCCCGTCTTCCTCGTCGGCGCCGCGCTCGCGTACCTGGTGCTCGGCCTGATGTACGTCCTCGACGACGGCCCCTACTTCCCCGACGCGCTGTCGACGCCGGTCATCCCGGCGTTCTTCATCGGGCTGACCAGCCTGGTCACCACCGCACGGCTGACCCGGTCGACCGAGGCCGCGGTCGAGGCGGTGGCCACCGCCCCCGGCACCGAGGCCCGCCGTACGGCGGCGCTCGCCGTGGCCTGTCTCGTGCCGTTCGCCGCCGGGGCGGTGTGGACGGCGCTGCTGCTCGTCATCACGACCACGCGCGGAGTGGCACCCCAGGAGTGGTGGTTCGGCACCCTGCCCGACTGGCAGGTGTGGAGCATCCTGCTCGCTCTGGGTCCGGTCGCCTGCCTGGGCGGTGGACTGCTCGGCGTGCTCACCGGGCGGTGGGTGCGCTTCCCCGGCGCCGCGGCGGTGGTGGTCGTCGCCCTCGTGGCTCTCGACCTGGTCGCCCAGATGCCCTTCGCCTACGAGCCCACCTCGGAGCTGCGGCTGTGGGTCCCGTGGGCGATGTTCCACTCCGGCACGGAGGACGGGGGCTGGGCCACGATCCTGGCCGGCAACCCGCTCGCCTACCTCGGCTACGTGCTGTGCCTCTGCGCGGTCGCCGTCCTGGTGGCGATCTGGCACGACCGCACCGCCCGCACCCGTCAGCTGCGGGCCCTGATCGCCGGCGTCGTGGTCGCCGCTCTGGCCTGCCTGACCCTCGCGATGACCACCGGCAGCTCCGAGAACGTCGACTCCGACCTGATCCCGTCCCGGGTCGAGACGTGACCCAGCGCTGGTGGTACCTGCGCCACAGCCTCCCCTGGCCCGCCGTCCTCTCGGCGTGCGCAGCGGCGGGGTTGCTGGCCGGGTGCCTGGCCCGCTGGCCGTCGACGGCGGTGGTCCTGCTCCCGGCCCTGCTGGCCTGCTGCGCCACCGCCGCCGCCTTCCTCTTCGACGAGGCGGCGGTGCGGGTCGTGGCGGTCACCCCGCGCGGCGCGACCTGGCGGCGTACGACGCGGCTCGCCGTGGCGGCCCTCCCGCTCGGGCTCTGGGCCCTGGTCGTCCTCGCCCGCCCCGGCGACCTCCCGCTCGAGCGCTCCGGCTGGTGGCTCGTGGGCGGCGCCGTGATCGCCCTCACCGTCGGCGTCGCCGCGCTCGCCTCGCGTCGTGAGGTCCCGGCGCCCAGTGCACTGCTTGCCGGCGTCGTCGCCCTCGCAGCCATCGGCCCGGTCGTGATCACCTCGTTCCTGGGCTGGCCGTCGATCTACCCGATCGGTGACTTCTCCGCCGGGGTGCTGGTCTTCTGGCTGGTCGTCGCCGCTGCTGCCGCCGCCACGCTCGCGCTCACCCTGCGCCGGGGCGTGCGCGCCTGACGCCCTGGACCGGCGGTTTCAGGAACGTCCCGCCCAGGGATGCTGCTGTGACTGCTGGGCGCGCCGACGACCGCCACGCCGAGACGTCCCGTCGATCTGGCGGTCAGGCCGGGCTGACCGCAGGCTGCGCCACGAGCTGCTTGAGCTGCGTACGCCAGTTCCCGCGGTTGGTCTCGGCCAGCCACCCGTTGGGCAGCGAGAGGCGTACGACGCGGTGCCAGGCGCTGCCGACCTGCCGCACGAGCGGGCGGGCGTTGTAGGCCAGGCCGTAGCGGTCGAACAGCTCACGCACCCGCGGCGCGATCTCGGCGTACCGGTTGCTCGGGAGGTCCGGGAAGCAGTGGTGCTCGATCTGGTGGGACAGGTTGCCGCTCATCAGGTGCAGGAAGGGCGAGCCGCTGATGTTGGCCGACCCCAGCATCTGGCGGACGTACCACTCGCCGCGGGTCTCGCCCTCGTCGAGCTCCTCCAGCTCGAAGACGGAGACCCCCTCGGGGAAGTGACCGCACATGATGATCGAGTGGCTCCACAGGTTGCGGGTCAGGTTGGCGGTCGCGCTGGCCGCCAGCGCGGCCTTCCACCCGCGACCCGACAGCGCCGGCCAGATCACGTAGTCCTTCATGGCCAGCGACGCGGCCTTCTTCAGCGTCACCCGCGCCTCGGCCTTCTTCTCCGGGGACATCGAGCGCTTGTCGCGCAGATGGTCGCCGAGGTCGAGGTCGTACATCGCGATGCCCCACTCGAAGATGCAGGCGGTCACGAAGTTCAACGCCGGCTGCGCGAGGTAGCGGCGCTGCCACTCCTGCCCCTCGTCGACGCGCATGATGCCGTAGCCGAGGTCGTTGTCGCGGCCGATGATGTTCGTGTAGCGGTGGTGCACCTCGTTGTGGGCGCGCTTCCACTGCGCCGCGGGCGAGGAGTGGTCCCAGTCCCAGGTGCTCGAGTGGATCTTGGGGTCGCGCATCCAGTCCCACTGCCCGTGCAGGACGTTGTGCCCGATCTCCATGTTGTCGAGGATCTTGGCGGTGCTGAGCGCAGCCGTGCCGAGCGCCCACGCCACCTTGCTCCGACCGCCGAGCAACGCCAACCGGCTGCCGAGCTCCAGCACGCGCTGCGTCCGGATCACCCGTCGGATGTACGCCGCGTCCCGCGCGCCACGACTCTCGACGACGTCCTGCCGGATCTGGTCGAGCTCGCGGCCGAGCTGCTCGACCTGATCGGGGGTCAGACCGTGCGGGCCCGTCGAGTCGGGGTTCGCTGTTTGCTCGACCGGCGTGAGCGTCGCTGTCATGCACTTCATGGTGCCCACCTCGCCCTAGCCCCATCCCCCGGGGGGTCACCAAGGTGCCCTCTTAGTCGTGCCATCGGATGAGAAAGCGCTGGCGCTCGTCATGCTGGTGGGCCGTGAAATCACCGTCAGCCTCCCCCACGACCTCGTTGCGCCAGGCACGACGCGCCGTTGCCGACGGGCGAGCGATGTCGGTCTCGGCGTTCGTCGCCGAAGCCATGCCAGCCCACGGTGGCGGTGACTCCCTCTCGGCCATCCTCGACGACCTCGACGCCCAGCACGGCCCGCCGTCCGAGGAGATGCTGGCCTGGGCGGACCGACGACTGGGGTCACCACCTGGCCCTTCCGATGATCGACGCCTGCGCGTACGTCGTTCTCACCGAGCGCGTTGCTCCCCAGATGGTCGCTGCTGCTTCTTGCGCACGGGTTTCTCAGTCGGCTTCACTGGTGCGTCGATCGGCTCGACCGTCGGCGTGAACTGGTCAACCAAGAGATCAGAAATGCGCTGGGCCCCAGCTGACACCAGACCCGGGTTCAACAGCATCGTCGCTCCGAACACCAGCCCAGCGACTGGTCCCACCAGGTTGACCCGGCGCCGTCGCGTTCGGCGAGATGACCGGGAAGCGCGCGGACTGCGATGGACGTCGCGAACGGAACCCGCCGCGTCTCCCGCCGGCACGCCCTTCCGGCGGGGGTCGGTCGCGGGCGTCAGCTTCTTGCGCACCTCCTCCGCCAGGGCCTTGACCTGCTCAGGAGCCAGACACGTCGGCTGAGCAGTCAACGTCGCGATCAACGTCTCCGTCGTACACACCAAGACGTCGCCTATCTTTTGAGTCGGCGAGCCTGCGGTGAACGTGAGCACCGCTCGCACGCACTGGTGCGGCACCTGTGGCACCACATCAGCGACTGCGGACGCAGCCCCCTCGGCACTGGTCACCGTGGTGGTCCTCGCCCGTCCGTTCTGGCGGAGGACGCCGCCTTCGATCGCGACTCGCCCCGACCAGTTCTTCGAGTCGATGACGAACACTCCTGATGGTCCGATCGCGACATGGTCGAGGTTCGCGAGCCGGCGGCCGGGCCAGGCGACGTCGTGCAGGACGACCCACCGCTGCGGGTCCAGCGCTGCCAGCGCTTCAGCTGTGGCTTCCTCACCGTCCGCCCCACGTCCGTACCGGTCAGCGATCTGCTGGTGATGGCTTGCCTTTGCTCGTGCCGATTCGGCCGCCATGGTTCCTCCCAAGATCCAAGAACCGGCACCGTAGGCAGAACGGTCGCGACGGCACCGGGACTCAGCGCAAGGAGGACCGATCGGCCATACGGCCTCACCCGAAAGGGCCAGAGGTGAGAGCGTCATGGAGGTCCGGACATGCGCGGAGGCATCAATCCGACGCAACCGCGATCCAACTGGCAAGCTCGCGCTCATGCGCCGCGGGCTTTACGAGCTGCTCCTCACTGAGACGGTCGCTGCTTCCACCGCCCAGGACGGGTCAGCCGCGATCGAGATCGGTTCCATCGACCACGCTGACCAACCTCACGTGCTGGCCCGCCACGTCGCTGCTCAGGTCGAGCGTGCGCTGCGATCTATCCGGGATCCGCAAGAGCGATTGCAGTTGGCCAACGACCTGCTCGCTCGCACCGGCGACGCCGCCCCTATCGCGCCTCCGGCCCGACAACTTCTGCGCTACGACGCCGCGCCCGGCCCAGGCGTTGCGACATACCCCGACTCGCGCCCCCGCACCCCGTTGGCCGAGGCAGCGCTGCTCACCAATGCCCACGATGAGCCCAGTCTCGGATCCGAATTGCGCGCTGAGGTCGACACCTCCGACAACGTCGATCTGCTCTGCGCGTTCGTGAAGTGGCATGGGCTGCGACTTCTGGAGGCTCAGCTACGGGGGCTTCGCGAACGTGGCGGACGGCTTCGCGTCGTGACGACGACCTACATGGGGGCCACTGAGCGGCGCGCACTGGACCGACTCATCGAAGAGTTCGGCGCCGAGGTCCGCATTCAGTACGACGTGCAACGCACCCGTTTGCACGCCAAGGCCTGGCTGTTTCATCGCCACACGGGCTACGACACGGCCTACGTCGGCTCCTCCAACCTCTCCCATGTTGCGCTGCTTGACGGAGTGGAATGGAACGTCCGGCTCTCGCGGGTAGGGACCCCGGCGCTGCTCGACAAGTTCAGCGCCACCTTCGACACCTATTGGCACGACGCGTCCTACGAGCCCTACGACCCCACGCGCGATCGTGACCGACTGGACGACTCACTGCATGAGGCAGCCGGCGGCGGCCGGGGGCGTGATCGCGTCACCCTGTCGTTGTCGGGACTCGACGTCACGGCGTTTCCACATCAGCAGCGAATGCTCGATGAGATCGAGGCCGAACGCGTCGTTCATGATCGGCATCGCAACCTCCTCGTGGCCGCCACCGGCACCGGCAAGACGGTCGTCGCCGCGCTCGACTATCGACGATTGACCGAACAAGCGAGAGGCGACCGTCCCCGTCTGCTCTTCGTGGCTCATCGTGGCGAGATTCTCGAGCAAGCGCTTCGCACCTACCAAGAGGTCTTGTCCGACGCCAGCTTTGGCGAGCTCTACGTCGGCCGGGCTCGTCCCGAGCGATGGCAGCACGTCTTTGCGAGCATCCAGTCGCTGACTGCCTACGGAGTCGAACAGATCCCTCCGGGCTCGTTCGACGTCGTGGTCGTGGACGAGTTCCACCACGCTCAGGCCGCTACCTACCGTCGCTTGCTCTCGCACCTGAACCCCACCGAGCTTCTGGGACTCACCGCTACCCCCGAGCGGACAGACGGTTTCGACGTACGCACCTTCTTCGACGGCCGCACCGCCAGCGAACTGCGCCTCTGGGATGCCCTGGGGGCCGATCTGCTCTGCCCCTTCCACTACTTCGCTGTCGCAGATCACACCGACCTACGGAGCGTGGGGTGGACTCGCGGCCGCTACGACGAGGCCCAGCTCGAGAACGTGTACACCGGCAACCACGCGCGGGCCAGCCTGGTCATGCGGGAACTGCGCGACAAGGTCGCTGACGTGAGTCGTATGCAGGCCCTGGGGTTCTGCGTGAGCGTTGCGCACGCCGAGTTCATGGCAGACCAGTTCAGTAGGAACGGCATCCCCGCTCGGGCGCTCTCGGGGACAACCCCCGCCGCGGTGCGACAGCAATCGCTGGCGGAGTTCCGGACCGGTGGCGTGCAGGCCCTTTTCACCGTGGATCTCTTCAACGAGGGGATCGACCTCCCCGACGTGGACACCGTGCTCTTCCTCCGCCCCACCGACAGTGCCACCGTGTTCCTGCAGCAACTCGGTCGCGGCTTGCGCCGCACGGCTACCAAGCCTGTGCTCACTGCTCTGGACTTCGTCGGCCACCAGCGCAAGGAGTTCCGCTTCGACCGCAAGCTCCGGGCGCTGACCGGCACCACACGGCGCGGCCTCGAACGCGACCTCGAGCTTGGCTTTCCCTTCCTGCCGGCCGGATCACAGATCGTCATGGATCGGCAGGCGCAAGAATTGATCCTGGAGAACATCAAGGCGCAGGTGGCGAACCGCTGGCCGCAGATGGTGGCCGAAGCGCGAACCCTCGGCGAATCGAGCTTGCGTCGCTACGTCAACGAGACCGGCATCGAGCTGTCGGATGTCGTACGTCGCCAGGGCAAGAGATCGTGGACCCGGCTGCGGCGCGAGTCCGGGCTGCCCGTGCGCGAATCGACTGATGCGGAGGCCGCGCTCTTGCGACGTGCACCGTCACTCGCCCACGTCGAGGACAGAGGGCGAGCGCACACCTATCAGCAACTCCTCGCCGACGATGCGCCCAGATACTCCGCCCTGTCGCCTCGTGATCAGACGCTGGGGCGCATGCTCTTCTTCAGTCTGTTCCCCGACGGGGGAGGTTTCGAGTCCTATGCCGATGGCCTCGCTGCACTCCGAGCGGACGCGGCCGCGCGTGACGAGTTGGCTTCCGTCGTCGACTTCGCCTTCGAAGGGGGTCGGCGGACCACCGTCGCGCTCGGTGGTCAGCTGGCCGACGTACCGCTCGAGATCCACGCCCGCTACCAACGGGAGGAGATCCTGGCCGCGTTGGACTATGCGTCGTTCGAGCGACGACCCATCAGCGTCATGCAGGGTGTCGCGTACTCGGCCGTCCGTAATACCGACATCCTGTTCGTGACGTTGAAGAAGTCAGAGGCCGACTACTCCCCCACCACGATGTATCGCGACTATCCGATCAGCCGCACGCTTTTTCATTGGGAGTCTCAGTCGACAACGACAGTGGGCTCCCCCACCGGACGGCGGTACCTGGACGGGACCAGCAACGTCTTGCTCTTCGTCCGCGAGGAAGAGAAGGGGGCCTTCGATACGAGCCCCTACATGTTCTTGGGGCCTGTCAGCTTGGTGTCGCACGAGGGCGAGCGACCGATCGCGATCACGTGGCGGTTGGAGTCGGCCATGCCGGCGGACTTCTTCGAGCAAGCCACTGTCGCGGCCTCCTGACCCAGCAGGTCGCACGGCACTCGATGGCAGGCCATGTCCACCTGATGCAAACGTGTGTGGCCCCGGCGCTCACGCGTCGGGGCCACCCATGTACGACTTGTCAGCTGCAGCCGCTGGTGCTGCCGCAGCCCTCGCAGACGTAGCAGGAGCCGGCGGGGCGCATCTTGGTGCCGCAGGTCATGCAGAGCGGGGAGTCGACGGCGGTGCCGGTGATCTTCTCCATCAGCTCGGCGGAGGTGTGGACGGTTTCGAGACGGGCCTGGCGGCCCTCCTCAACCACCGACCGCGCCGGGACCTCGCGCTGGTTGTGGCCCCGGGTGTCGTCGGTCTCGACGAGGTCGGCGTCGACGGCGTCAGTGGTTTCGTGGCTCGGCGCTTGCGCGCCTCGCACCTCAACCAGTGGGGACGGCGGGTCGAGGAGCTCGGAGGCGGAGCCGGTCTCCTCGAGGGGCTCGTAGGAGCCGGTCTCGAGGTGGCGGCGGCGCTCGTCGGCGGAGTAGATGCCCATGGCGGAGCGCTGCTCGAAGGACATGTAGTCCAGGGCCAGGCGGCGGAAGATGTAGTCCATGATCGACTGGCTCATCCGCACGTCGGGGTCGTCGGTGAGGCCGGCGGGCTCGAAGCGCAGGTTGGTGAACTTCGAGACGTAGGTCTCCAGCGGGACGCCGTACTGGAGGCCGATCGAGACCGCGATCGAGAAGGCGTCCATCACCCCGGCCAGGGTGGAGCCCTGCTTGCCGAGCTTGAGGAAGACCTCGCCGAGCTCGCCGTCGTCGTGGGCGCCGGAGGTCATGTAGCCCTCGGCGCCGCCGACGGTGAAGCTCGTGGTGCGCGAGGTGCGCGACTTCGGCAGCCGCTTGCGGGTCGGGGCGTAGACGACCTTCTCGATGACCTTGGTCTCGGCGGTCTCGGCAGGCTCGACCAACGACGCGGCGGTGGCGGCCGCGGCGTCCTTGGCGGTGGAGCCACCGTCGGAGAGGGGCTGGCCGACCTTGCAGTTGTCGCGGTAGACGGCGGTGGCCTTGAGGCCGAGCTTCCAGGACTGGAGGTAGACGTCCTCGATCTCCTCGACCGTGGCCGACTCCGGCAGGTTGACGGTCTTGGAGATGGCGCCGGAGAGGAACGGCTGGCAGGCCGACATCATCCGGACGTGGCCCATCGGCTTGAGCGAGCGGGCGCCCATCGCGGTGTCGAAGACCTCGTAGTGCTCCTGGCGCAGGCCCGGGGCGTCGATGACGTGGCCCTTGTCGCCGATGTAGTCGACGATCGCCTCGACCTGCTCGGGCTGGTAGCCCATCTTGCGCAGCGCGCGCGGGATCGTCTGGTTGACGATCTGCATCGAGCCGCCGCCGACGAGCTTCTTGAACTTGACCAGCGAGAAGTCGGGCTCGATGCCGGTGGTGTCGCAGTCCATCATGAAGCCGATGGTGCCGGTGGGCGCGAGCACGGAGGCCTGGGCGTTGCGGAAGCCGAGGTCCTGGCCGAGCGCGACCACGTCGGCCCAGGCCTGGGTGGCGAGCCGGTGCACCTGGGAGTCGTTGACGTGGAGGGTGCGGACGGTGTCGTTGGCGGCCTGGTGCTTGCGCATCACCCGCTGGTGGGCGTCGGCGTTGCGGGCGTAGCCGGCGTAGGGGCCGACGACGCCGGCGAGCTCGGCCGAGCGCTTGTAGGAGACACCGGTCATCAGCGAGGTGATCGTCGCGGCCATCGAGCGGCCGCCGTCGGAGTCGTAGCCCAGACCCATCGCCATCAGCAGCGCACCGAGGTTGGCGTAGCCGATGCCGAGCTGGCGGTAGTCGCGGGTCGTGTCGCCGATCGCCTGGGTCGGGAAGTCGGCGAAGCAGATCGAGATGTCCATCGCGGTGATGATCACCTCGACCGCCTTGGCGAACAGCGCGCCGTCGAAGGTGTCGTCGTCCTTGAGGAACTTCAGCAGGTTGAGGCTGGCGAGGTTGCACGAGGAGTTGTCGAGCGACATGTATTCGGAGCACGGGTTGGACGCCGTGATCCGACCGGTCTCGGGGTTGGTGTGCCAGTCGTTGATCGTGTCGTCGTACTGGAGGCCGGGGTCGGCGCACTCCCACGCGGCGGAGCTGATCTTGTGGAACAGCTCGCGGGCGTCGACGCGCTCGATGACCTCGCCGTTGGTGCGCGAGCGCAGCCCGAAGTCGGTGCCGTCCTCGACCGCGCGCATGAACTCGTCGGAGACGCGGACGGAGTTGTTGGCGTTCTGGTACTGGACCGAGGTGATGTCGCGGCCGCCGAGGTCCATGTCGAAGCCGGCGTCGCGCAGCGCGCGGATCTTGTCCTCCTCGCGCGCCTTGGTCTCGACGAACTCCACGATGTCGGGGTGGTCGACGTCGAGGACGACCATCTTCGCCGCGCGGCGGGTGGCGCCGCCGGACTTGATGGTGCCGGCGGAGGCGTCGGCGCCGCGCATGAAGGAGACCGGGCCGGACGCCGTCCCGCCGGAGGAGCGGAGCAGCTCCTTGGAGGAGCGGATGCGGGAGATGTTGAGGCCGGCACCGGAGCCGCCCTTGAAGATGAAGCCCTCCTCCTTGTACCAGTTGAGGATCGAGTCCATCGAGTCGTCGACCGAGAGGATGAAGCAGGCCGAGACCTGCTGCGGCGACTCGGTGCCGACGTTGAACCAGACGGGCGAGTTGAAGGAGAAGTACTGGTTGACCAGGAGCCAGGTCAGCTCGTGCTCGAAGACCTCGACGTCGGCCTCGGTGGCGAAGTAGCCGTGCTCGCGGCCGGCCGCGACGTAGCGGGAGACGACCCGGTCGATGAGCTGGCGCAGGCTCCACTCGCGGGTCTCGGTGCCGACGGCGCCGCGGAAGTACTTGGTGGTGACGATCGTGGAGGCGTTGACCGACCAGGTGGCGGGGAACTCCACGCCCTTCTGCTCGAAGACGGCCTCGCCGGTCTTCCAGTTGGTCTGGACGACGTCACGACGCTCCCAGGTGAGCTGGTCGTAGGGGTGCACTCCGGGGGTGCTGAAGACGCGCTCCATCACCAGGCCCGTCTTCGTCCCGGCAGAGGTGGCGGGGTTGGCCGTCTCGGTCATGGTTCTCCTTCGATCCCAGGTGCTGTGCAGATGAGTCAAACAGGTGCCACCGACACTCGGTGGCGACGTCGTGGGGGGTAGGTGGTGCGCCCGACAGGCAGCTTCCCCACTGCCTGCCGGGCGGTTCTTGGGGTCAGCCGCTGGGGGCTGGGTGGGCGAGCGCCGCGGGCGAGTCGGGGACCCGCTCCGCTCGGGTTTCGAGACGGGCTCGTGCCTCGCCCTCCTCAACCACCGGGGCGGCTCGCTCCGCTCGGGTTTCGAGACGGGCTCGTGCCTCGCCCTCCTCAACCACCGGGGCGGCTCGCTCCGCTCGCAGTGCTGCGATCTCGGCCTCGAAGTCGTCGGCCGAGGCGAAGGCGCGGTAGACGCTGGCGAAGCGGAGGTAGGCGACCTCGTCGAGGCGGCGCAGCGGGCCGAGGATGGCCATGCCGACCTCGTGGGCGGGGATCTCGGCGGCTCCGGCGAGGCGCAGGGCGTCCTCGACCTCCTGGCCGAGGCAGTCGAGCTGGTCCTCGGTGACCGGGCGACCCTTGCAGGCCTTGCGGACGCCGGCGATGGCCTTCTGACGGGTGAACGGCTCGGTGGCCCCGGAGCGCTTGAGCACGGTCAGCTGCATCAGCTCGACGGTGGTGAAGCGCCGCTCGCACGCCGAGCAGGTACGCCGGCGGCGGATCGAGCCGCCGTCGTCGGCGACCCGCGAGTCGACCACCCGGGTGTCGGTGGCCCGGCAGTAGGGACAGTGCATCGCGGGCCTCCTCTCGGGCGCGGCTGGGACACCCTCGATCGAGGGTGTGGGGCTGTGGATAACTCCGGTCCTGCTGTGTAGAACGCCTGCTGATCTGTGAGGCTTCCCCATCCGGCCTGTGAACTAGATGTGGATAACTACACCGGTGTAACTACTAGATGTTGTGGTAACCGTACGCCCCCGTTCCGGCGCTGTGCAAGTGGTCCCGCCACATTCGCGGGAACCGGATCCGACCGGTGTCGTTCGTGCAGGTCAGCGGCCTGCGGGGGCTGGTCCGGTCCACTCCCGGCGGGCGTGTCGGAGGTGCCGGAGGGCCTCCGAGGAGGCCGTAGAGGTCACAGGAGCTCGGCGAGCGTGTGCCACCACGACAGGCGGTCGGGGCGACCGTCGTAGTCGCGGCGCTGGTTGGCACCGCTGGGCCCCGGGAGGACGAAGACCTGGGCGGGCCCGACGTACCAGTCGGTGGGGCCGAGCGAGGGGCGGCGCTCCCCCAGGGCGCGGGCGACGATCGCCGCGTTGGTCTTGCCGGTGAAGGCCAGCCACTCGGGGCTCCAGCGCTCCACCCGCTCGACCAGGTCCTCGACGTCCCACGCCAGCGGTTCGCCCCGGCGGACCAGGTCGGTGAGCCCGAGCCCGAGGTCGAGCACCTGCTCCTCCTCGTGCGGCGCCAGCCGCCGCGGCGACAGGCCGGAGCGGTGGAGGTGGTCCCAGAAGCCGTTGCCGGGGCCGTCGTAGCGGTGCTCGCGGCGCCCGGGGCTGCAGGTGTTGGCGAGCCCGCAGAAGACCACGCGGGGCTTCGGCGGGACCAGGTCGGGGAGCACGTCCATGACGTGGGGGTACCCACCCGCGGCGCTCTGGCTCGTGTCGGTCGTCGGGCTCGCGCGAGGATCAGCCACAATTGCGCGGTGGCCACGGGCAAGAGGGCGGGACCGAAGAAGAAGCAGGGCTTCCAGCCTGCCCTCGCGCTGCTCGCTGCCGGGGTCACCGCCTGCGTGCTGGCCTGGGGCTACCTGGTCTACGCCGCCATCGACTTCGGTACGTCGGCCCGCGAGGGCGACGGGCAGGGCTGGCTGTTCCTCGCGCTGGCCGCGGTGGGGGCGGTCGCGTGCCTGTTCGTCGGGCTGATGCTGGTCGCGCGGCTGCTGCGCGCGCTCGGGGTCACGCGGGCGCCTCAGTAGTCACGCCGGCCGGGGGCCGGGTCTCGGCAGGCTCGACCACCGGGGGCGGGTCAGCGGTCGACTAGCGGGACGGGCGTCCGGGGTCTCGACAGGCTCGACCAACGGGCCCTTGGTGGTCGAGCTTGCCGAGACCCGCTTGGTGGTCGAGCTTGCCGAGACCCGCTTGGTGGTCGAGCTTGCCGAGACCCGCTTGGTGGTCGAGCTTGCCGAGACCCGCTTGGTGGTCGAGCTTGCCGAGACCCGCTTGGTGGTCGAGCTTGCCGAGACCCGCTTGGTCAGCGGTCGCGCAGGCGGCGGACGAGCTTGAGGCCGGACCAGGTCTCGTCGACCGCGGCCACCTTGACGTCCACGAACCCGAGGTCCAGGCCGAGCTCACGCACGAGGTTCCCGTCGAGGTCGGCATCGAGGCCCTGGGCCTTGCGGGCGGCCAGCTTGGGCCAGCAGACCCACACCATCCCGGCGGTCGCGGTGCGCTCGAGCAGCACCGGCAGGCGCACCCGCAGGGTCGAGACGTGGGTGTGGAAGGTGAGGGTGACGTCGACCTCGCGCGGCAGGCGGCGTACGACGTGCACGCCGACCAGGTCGCCCAGGTCGAGGTCGGGCACCCGGTCGCCGCCGTCGAGGAGGAGCGTGTGGCCGGGCGTGATGCCGAGCTTGGTGACCAGCGGGGTGCTGCTGTAGCCGGGCATGGGGTGAGGGTAGGGGCTTTCGGTGGTTTCGTGGCTCGGCGCTGGGGCGCCTCGCACCTCAACCAACGCAGGCGCTGGGCGGCTCGCACCTCAACCAACGCAGGCGCTGGGCGGCTCGCACCTCAACCAGCGCAGGCGCTGGGCGGCTCGCACCTCAACCAGCGCAGGCGCTGGGCGGCTCGCACCTCAACCAGCGCGGGCGCTGGGCGGCTCGCACCTCGACCAGCGCGCGGGGGAAATGCCGCGAGGGGCGAGGCTCTACGCGTGGTGAGCCTCGCCCCTCGTCTTCCCCGGCCCGTCAGCTCTGTGGCGCCACCGGGGTCGAGTCGGTGGAGCGGGGCTGACGAAGTGAGTGGGCTACGCGGGGACGCGCAGCTGCTGGCCGGCCTGGAGGGAGCCGGAGTCCAGGTCGTTGAGGTCCTTGATGTGGGCCATCATCGCCAGGACGTCGCCGGAGTCGGCGTGCTCGGAGGCGATGTCCCAGAGGGTGTCGCCGGGGCCGACGAGGAGCACCTGCGTGGCCTCGGGCCGGTCGGTGGCCGAGGAGACGCCCGAGAGCAGCCAGAACGCCGTGAGCGCGAGCAGCAGCGCGGCGAGGAAGACCACGAGGCGACCACGCCGGGTCAGACGCAGCGAGCTGCTCGGGGTGCTGAACGGGCGGACGGCGTAGGTGGTGCTCATGGTCGACTCCTGGGGAAGGGGTGTGGTGCTGATGAGAGATGTCTAGTGGCGACCACCGACAGTCCCTCGGGACCTGCTCGGGACAGCTGCTCGATCAGACGTTCGATCGAACACCTGAGCGAGACTAGATCAGGTGTTCGAACGAAATCAAGACCTGGGGCGAACACGTGTTCGACTTCTTCCGTGCGACACGACGCGACACGCGGGTTCGAACAGGTGTTTGAATCTGTCCGTGGCAAGGTCTAGGTTCAGCCTCATGGCTGCGAAGACACCGAAGCCCGCCTCCGGCTCGGGCACCGGCAAGAAGACCGTCACCGAGTTCCCTGACGGGCCTCCCGACGCGACCGGGCTGACCCCCCGGCAGCAGCGCGTGCTGCAGCACATCAAGGACAGCATCGAGAAGCGCGGCTACCCGCCCAGCATGCGCGAGATCGGCGGTGCGGTCGGCCTGACCAGCACCTCCAGCGTCGCCCACCAGCTGCGGGTGCTGGAGGAGAAGGGCTACCTCAAGCGCGACCCCAACCGGCCGCGTGCCCTGGAGGTCTTCCTGCCCGAGGTGATGGCGGCCCGCCGCTCGCTCGGCACGGCCGAGGAGACGTCGTACGACGAGACCGGCATCGGCGACGCGGCACCGCGGCCCACGATGGTGCCGATGGTCGGCCGGATCGCGGCCGGCGGCCCGATCCTGGCCGAGGAGCGGATCGAGGACGTCTTCCCGCTGCCCAAGCAGCTCGTGGGCGACGGCCAGCTCTTCCTGCTCCAGGTCAGCGGCGAGTCGATGATCGAGGCGGCGATCTGCCACGGCGACTACGTCGTCATCCGCCAGCAGCCCACCGCCTCCAACGGCGAGATCGTCGCGGCGATGATCGACGGCGAGGCGACGGTCAAGACCTACCAGAACAAGGACGGCCACGTGTGGCTGCTCCCGCACAACCCGGCCTTCGAGCCGATCGACGGCACCCACGCCACGATCCTCGGCAAGGTCACCGCGGTGCTGCGCCGGATGTGAGGCCCGCAGCACCGAGTCGACGTACACTCCGCAGGTCCGACGTCACGGCGTCCACCCCCATCTTGGAGTGTTCATGACCCCACGACGGTCCTCGCTCGTCCTGGCCGCCTCGGCCGCGCTGCTGACCTCGGTCCTGACGATGCCCGGAGCCTCCTCGGCGCCGGCGCCCGCCGCGCCCGCTCCCCGCGCCAGCGCCAGCGCCTCGTCCGAGGCGCTCACGGCGCTGCGCGTGGTGCGCTCGATCTTCGACGGCGCCCGGCGCGGTGGACGCGGCTTCGTCCAGGAGGGCACCCCCGCCGACCCCGCGGCGTACGACGCCACGCTGGCCCTGCGCGAGCTCGCCCTGGTCAAGGACGAGCTCAGCGGCGCGGCGCGCGAGGAGGCCGAGCGCTACTTCGCCCGGCCCACCGACCCCGATGACGGGAGCAACCCCGACACCGCCTACTCCGTGCCCGAGGCACCGCCGGTCTGCAACACCGAGGTCTGCGTCCACTACGTCGCGACCACCAACGACGCCCCGCCGCTGGCCGACGCCAACACCAACGGGCGCCCCGACTACGTCGACACCGCCTTCTCGACGGTGAGCAGCGTGCACGACCGCTTCGTCGCGGCCGGCTACCGCTCCCCCAAGCCCGACGGCACCAAGGGCGGCACCAGCGCGACCGACGTCTACATCGCCGACATCGGCGACAACGGCCTCTACGGCTACTGCACGACCGATCAGCACGTGCCCAAGCAGGGGCCCTCCGACGCGTGGGCCTACTGCGTGATCGACGACGACTACGCCGCCAACGAGTTCCCGACCAACACCTCGGTCGAGAACCTCCAGGTCACCGTGGCCCACGAGTTCTTCCACGCCGTGCAGTTCGGCTACGACGTCAACGAGGACAGCTGGTTCCTGGAGGCCACCGCCGCCTGGGCCGAGGACGAGTTCTACGACGACGTCGACGACAACCTCCAGTACCTCGCCACGAGCCCGTTGCGGCAGCCGCGGACCCCGCTCGACACCTTCGGCGGCAGCTTCCACTACGGCACCTGGATCTTCTTCCGCTACCTCTCCGAGCGCTTCCCGGCCGCCCAGGCCGGGCTCCCGGTCATCGTGCGCGACATGTGGCGCCTGGCCGACGGCGCGACCGGCGGCCGCGACCTCTACTCCATGCAGGCCGTGAAGTCGGTGCTGCGGGCGAAGAAGCAGGACTTCCCGAAGCTCTTCGCCCAGTTCAGCAACGCCAACCGGCGCCCGCGCGCGACCTACTCGGAGGCCCGCGCCAACCGCTACAAGGCGGCGCCGCTGGTCAAGCGCTACAAGCTCGGCCAGCGCGCCACGCGTCGGGCCGTCCTGCGCCTGGACCACCTGACCAGCGCCACCCTCCGCGCGACCCCGGCCGCGAACCTGCGCGGCCGCACCGCCTGGAGGCTGCGGGTCTCCCTCGACATGGCGAAGGCGGCCCGCGGCTCGGCGGCGGTGGCCAGCATCAAGCTGCGCTCCGGCAAGACCCGTCGGGTGAACATCCCGATCAGCAAGACCGGGTCCGGTGCGAAGGTGCTGCCGTTCTCCGCGAAGAAGGTCAAGTACGTCGAGCTGACGCTGGCCAACGCCGGCACCCAGTACCGCTGCTTCAAGGGCGGGGCCTACTCCTGCCGGGGCTACTCCCGCAACGACAACGCCACCGAGGGCTTCCGGCTCCAGGTGGTCGGGCGCGCGCCGAAGCCCGAGGGCCGCAGCTGACCCCCGCGCGGGGGCTCCGACGTACGACGTGAGGCGGAACGGCGGGTGAACACCACCCGCCGTTTCGTCGTTTCGGGTGACGAGCGGGGCTCCGTGTCGTTGAATCAACCGTGACCGAACCGTTGACCTCCCTGCCCCGCCGTACCGTCCTGGCCACCGGCGCCGGGCTCGCCGCCGTCGGGGCCGCGGCCACCCACGGCGCGGCCGACGCCGCGAGTGCCTCCGGGCGCCGCCACTTCCGCCACGGCGTCGCCTCCGGTGACCCCCTGCCGAACCGCGTCATGCTCTGGACCCGGGTGACCCCGACGTCCGCCGCGACGCCGGGATCGGGCCGAGGTCCGCAGGCGAAGGTGCACTGGGAGGTCTCCCGCGACGCGAAGTTCCGCAAGATCGTCAAGCGCGGCACCTTCACCACCGCCGCCCATCGCGACCACACCGTGAAGGTCGACGTCGGGGGCCTCAAGCCCGCCACCTGGTACCACTACCGCTTCACCTACCGCGGCAGCACCAGCCGGGTCGGCCGCACCCGCACGGCTCCGGCCCGTCGCGCGCTGCCGGGCAACCTGCGCCTCGGCGTGGTCTCGTGCGCCAACCTGCAGGCGGGGTGGTTCTCGGCGTACCGCGGTCTCGCGGCGCGCGACGACCTGCACGCGGTGGTGCACCTGGGCGACTACCTCTACGAGTACGCCCCCGGCCGCTACGGCTACGGCCAGTCCGAGGTCGACATCCGCAAGCACGACCCTGCCCACGAGATCGTCAGCCTCGAGGACTACCGCCGCCGCCACGCTCAGTACAAGACCGACACCGACCTGCAGGACCTGCACGCGAAGTACCCGTTCATCGTCACCTGGGACGACCACGAGGTCACCAACGACCAGTGGAAGGACGGTGCCGAGAACCACCAGCCCGACGAGGGCAGCTATCCCGCCCGCCGGGCCAGGGCGCACCGCGCGTACGACGAGTGGATGCCGGTGCGGATGTCGGGCACGGCGAAGCTGGGCGACGGCGACCGCCTCTTCCGCCGGATCCGCTTCGGGCGGCTGGCCGAGCTCAGCATGCTCGACCTGCGCACCTACCGCTCCGAGCAGGTCGACCCGCTCACCCCGCCGCCGGTGCCCTCGCCCCAGGGCGACGTCAACGACCCCGGCCGGACGATCGTGGGCGCCGCGCAGATGGCCTGGCTCAAGCGGTCGCTGCGCCGCGGCGGGCCGCAGTGGAAGGTCGTCGGCAACCCCGTGATGATCGCGCCGGTCACCTTCGCCTCGCTCCCCCGCGACCTGATCGACCCGGTCAACGACGTGACCGGGCTGCTGCCCTCCGACGGGCTGCCCTACAACGTCGACCAGTGGGACGGCTACACCCACGACCGGCGCGAGATCTTCCGCCACATCAAGGACCACCAGGTCAAGGACGCGCTGTTCATCACCGGTGACATCCACTCGGGCTGGGCCTGCGAGCTGCCCTACGACGTGGGCGCCTACCCGCTCGTCGGCGACAGCGCCGGCGTGGAGTTCGTCTGCACCTCGGTCACCTCCAACAACCTCAAGGACATCCTCGGCGCCCCGCCGCGGACCGCCAGCCGGCTCGTCGAGGCGGCCATCCTGGCCAACAACCGGCACATCAAGTACCTCAACTTCGACGACCACGGCTTCTCGGTGCTCGACATCACCCCGGCGCGGGCGCAGATGGACTGGTACGTGATCGGCGACCGCGCCGACCGACGTACGTCGATCAGGCACACCGCGTCCTACCGGACCCGCAGCGGCACCGGCAAGGTGGAGCGCGTGAACAGGCCGGTGCGCTGATGTGTGAGACGCACGGGAGCCGGGCCCGAGCCGGAGCGGCGTACGCCGCCGGGCTGGCCGAGGTCGAGACCGGTCGCCGTACGCTGCTCCAGCTCGGCGGGGCCGGGCTGGCCTTCTCGACGCTGGCAGGGGTCGGTGCGGCCGAGGGTGCGTCGGCCGCCGGTGCGGCCGGGCGGCCGCGACGGGGCCGCAAGAAGCGGGCCTACGTGATCGTCGTCGACGGCTGCCGCCCCGAGGAGATCGACGAGGGCCTGACCCCCCACCTCAAGGCGCTCCGCGACGGCGGCATGCGGTGGCCGCGGGCCTCCTCGATGCCGGTCATGGAGACCCTCCCCAACCACGTGATGATGATGACCGGGCTGCGGCCGGACCGCAACGGGGTGCCGGCCAACTCCGTCTACGACCGGGCCGAGGGCGAGGTGCGCGAGCTCGACCGCCCCTCCGACATCACCTCCGACACGGTGATCGAGCGGCTCAACCGCCACGGCTTCCGCACCGGCACGGTGCTCAGCAAGGAGTACCTCTACGGCGTCTTCGGCGGCCGGGCGACCCACCGGTGGGAGCCGGCGCCGATCATCCCGGTCTCGGGGCACGCCCCCGACGTGTTCACGATGCGCGCGGCGACCGAGATGGTCGAGAGGTTCGACCCCCACCTGATGTTCGTCAACCTCGGCGACATCGACCGCTTCGGGCACGCGGACTTCACGGGCCAGTCGGTCCGGCTGGGGCGTCGGCTGGCGCTGGCCAACACCGACCGGCTGGTCGGCGACTTCGTGGCGCTGCTCAAGCGCACCGGGCGCTGGCAGCACTCGATGGTGCTGGTGCTGGCCGACCACTCGATGGACTGGTCGCGCCCCGACCGCGTGATCTCGCTGCAGGGCGTGATGGACGACGACCCGTTCCTGGCCGGGAAGGTGACGATCGCCGGCAACGGCGGCGCCGACCTCCTCTACTGGACCGGCGCGTCGAGCGACCGCGAGCGCGCCATCGCCCGGATCCGGACGCTGGCCTCGGCGGAGCCGGGCGTGCTCGCGGCGCACCCGCGCACCCACCCCTCGCTGCGGCTCGGGCCCGAGGCCGGCGACGTCGTGGCCTACTGCCGCTCGGGCTGGCGCTTCAGCGACCCCACGCCGTACGTCGACAACCCGATCCCGGGCAACCACGGCCACCCTGCGACCCGGGCGATCCCGTTCTTCATCGGCGGCGGCCACCGCCGCGTCGAGCGTCGCTCCGCCTCCTCGGCCCACGCGAAGACCGTCGACGTGGCGCCCACCGTGGCCTCGTTCTTCGGCCTGCGTGGGGCCCCGAAGGGCGGCTGGGACGGGCGCGCCCGCCTCTGACCCTCCCCCGCCGAGCGTGATTCCGCGACGGATCGGGTTTCCACCCCCCGGTCGGACGGGAACAGGGGGGCGGCGGGCGCGGCCCCGCGGAGGAGCAGCACGCGTGCGGCGCGTGCCGAGCGCGAGGGGGGTTCATGACGTCGTCACCGGCGGGTCGGATCGGCGTGGCCGGCGCAGCGGTCGTGGGAGTCGCCTTCGGCATGGCTCGCTACGCCTACGGCCTGACCCTGCCCGACATCCAGCAGGAGCTGGAGCTCTCGGAGGTGGTGCTCGGCCTCGTCGCCAGCGCGACGTTCACCGGCTTCCTAGCGGGGCTGCTGCTCGCGGGGCCGCTCGCCGCGCGGCGCGGACCGCGCGCTCCGACCACCGTGGGTGGGGCTTGCGGCGCAGCCGGCGCCGCGATCGTGACGGTCGCGCAGTCCCCCTGGCTGCTCGCCCTGGGCGCGGTCCTCGCGGGCAGCGCAGGCGGCTGGGTCTGGGCTCCCTACTCCGACCTCGTGACGCGGACGCTTCCCCCGCGGCAGCAGCCGCGGGCGTTGGCGATCATCACGACCGGCACCAGCGGCGGACTCGTCGTGCTGGGGGGTCTGGCCTTCCTCACTGCTGTGGGGTCGTGGCGGCTGGTCTGGGCCGGTGTCGGCCTCGCCGCGGTGGCCGCGGCCCTGCTCAACCTGCGCCTGGCGCCGCGGACTCCGCCTTCCCCTCGACCGGGAGGGTGGCGCGAGGCCGGTTCGATGGCGAGGGCGCTGCGGGTCCCGGCCGCGTACTCCGTCGTGTACTTCGCGGTCGTGGTCGTCTACTTCACCTACGCCACCGAGGTCGTCGACCGCGGCCACCTCCCCACGGGCGCCGTACCGGTGCTGTACGTGGTGCTCGGCCTCACCGGCATGGTGGGCGTGGCGACCGGTGCGCTGACCACACGGACGGGCAGCGTCGCGGTCGCAGGCCTGTGCCTGCTCACGGTGGCCGCGGCGCTCGTGCTGCTCGGTCTGGCCAGTGACTCCGTGGCCGCGACGGCGATGTCGGCGAGCCTGTTCGGTGCGGGCTACATGACCGGGTCGGCGGTGCTCGCCGTCTGGACCGCCGAGCTGGTGCCCGACCGCGCGGGCCAGGCGTTCACGGCCTGCCTGGTCGTCGGGGCCGTCAGCTCGGTCGTCGCGCCCGCCGTCGCCGGCACCGTCGTCCCCGCCCTGGGTCCCGAGGCGCTGCTCGTCCTCTCCGGCGGGTTGGCACTGCTGAGCGGAGCGGCGCTGGTGCTGCGTGGTGACTCCGGGGGCCGGTCCCGTCAGGAGGAGGCGAGTCGGGCGAGGGCCTGACGCACCAGCGCGGAGTCGGTGGTGGTCCACATCGGCGGGAGGCTGGCCTTGAGGAAGCCGCCGTAGCGGGCGGTGGCCAGGCGCGGGTCGAGGACCGCGACCACGCCACGGTCGGTGGTGGTGCGGATCAGCCGGCCGGCCCCCTGCGCGAGCAGCAGCGCGGCGTGGGTGGCGGCGACCTGCATGAAGCCGTTGCCGCCGGCCTTGTCGGCGGCCTGCTGGCGCGCGCTCATCAGCGGGTCGTCGGGGCGCGGGAAGGGGATCCGGTCGATGATCACCAGCTGGCAGGTCTCACCGGGTACGTCGAGCCCCTGCCACAGGCTGAGCGTGCCGAACAGGCAGGTGTGCGGGTCGGCCACGAACTGCTTGGCCAGCTCGGGCAGCTGGGCCTCGCCCTGCGCGAGAGTGGTGAGGTGCGGGAGCCGCTCGCGGACCACCTCGGCGGCGGCCTCGGCGGCGCGCCGGGAGGAGAAGAGCCCGAGCGTGCGCCCCTCGGCGGCGTCGACCAGCCCGACGATCTCGTCGAGCGTGGCGGCGCCGAGGCCGTCGCGGCCCGGCGGCGGGAGGTGGCGGGCGAGGTAGAGGATCGCCTGCTGGCCGTAGTCGAACGGGCTGCCGACGTCGAGCCCCACCCAGGGCAGCACCCCCTCGGCCCCGAGCGGCACGTCGAGGCCCACGTCGACGCGCTCGCGCGGCTTGAGCCCGACGCTGGTCGCGAGGGAGGAGAAGTCGCCGCCGAGCATCAGGGTCGCGGAGGTCATCACGGTGGTCTTGTCGGTGAGCAGCTTGTCGCGCATCGGTCCCCAGACCTGCAGCGGCGCCACGCACAGCCGGGGCGGGATCTTGCTCTGCGCCCCGGAGCCGCCCTCGCTCAGCCACAGCACGTCGGACTCGGCGCCGGCGGCCATCCGCTCGGCGGTCGTGAAGACCTCCTGCACGGTGCCGCGCGCCTGCTGCAGCCCGGCGTCGGGCTCGCCGCCGCCGTCGCCGCTGGGCTTGGGGTAGGCCGAGAAGCACGCGCGCGCCGCGTCGCGCACCAGCACCAGCGCGTCGGCGACCTCGGCCGGCGTGGTCTCGAAGCGGCCGGGGCGTGCCTCGGCGATGGCGTGGCGCAGCGCCTCCGCGGCGTCGCCCAGGTCGTCGGCCTCGCTCCCCTCGACGTGGCGCTGGCTGCGCCGGGCCGCGCGCTCGACGTCGCCGGCCGAGAGCTCGTCGGTGGCCGCCTGGGTGACGCGCGCGGTGAGCTCGTGGGCCTCGTCGATGACCACCACGTCGTAGTCGGGGATCATCGGCACCCCCTCGATCGCGTCGATCGCGAGCAGCGAGTGGTTGGTGATGACCAGGTGGGACCGGTGGGCCTTCTCGCGGGCCACCTCGACGAAGCACTCCTCGCCGAAGGGGCACTTGCTCGCCCCCAGGCAGTCGCGGTGGCCGACGCTGACCTGGCGCCACTCGCGGTCGGTGTGGCGCGGCGCGGCGTCGCGCTCGCCGCTGCCCTTGGTCTCGGCCTGCTCCTCGGCCCAGGACCGCAGCTCCAGCACGGTCTCGGCCATCGAGCCGGGCGGGACGTCGACCAGCACGCCCTGGTCGTCGGGCACACCCTCGCGGATGCGGTGGAGGCAGGCGTAGTTGGAGCGCCCCTTGAGCACGGCGTAGGACGTGTCGACGCCGGGCTGCCCCTCGACCGCCTCGACCAGCCGGGGCAGGTCGCGCTCGACCAGCTGGTGCTGGAGGGCCAGGGTGGCGGTGGCGACCACGACCCGCTTGTCGTGGAGCAGCGCGGGCACGAGGTAGCCGAGCGACTTGCCGGTGCCGGTGCCGGCCTGCACCAGCAGGTGGCGGCCCTCGCTCATCGCCTCGGTGACGGCCTCGGCCATCTGCACCTGGCCGGCCCGCTCCTGCCCGCCGAGCGCCGAGACGGCCGTCGCGAGCAGCCGACGTACGCCGTCGAGGCCGGAGGCGCGCTCGCCCGCCGCGCCGGCAGCGGGCGGACGGTCGGTGGCGGTCTCCTCGAGCACCCGAGCACCCTAGTCGCGCCGACCGACACCACGACCGCCCCGCCCACAGCCCCGCCCACAGCCCGGCCGCCCCGGCGGCGACGGGCACTTCCGCGGGTCTCGAGCACACTTCCGCGCCGGTGCACACCCGCGGCAGCGGGGATGACTCCGCGTTACAGCTGTGGGAGCGGGGTCGGCGGCGCCTGGGGTCGGGGCGGCGGCCCCGGCGTTCGCAGCCAGAGCGACACGTGGTCGGGGCGCAGGGTCTCGACCGCGACGGCCTGGAGGTCGGCGCTCACCGTGGCGAGGTCGACCTCGTCGCGCAGCCGCGCAGCGAACAGGTCGATGGTCTGACGAGCGTCGTAACGGCTGCGGAAGAAGCGCCGGTCCACTGTCGCCTGGATCCGGCTCCGCACCGGGCGGAACAGGGCGGCGGTCGCCAGGGTCGAGGCGGCCACCGCCAGTCCCGAGCCCTCGGTGAGACCGCTGAGCACCAGCTGGAGGAGCAGCACGCTGCCGACGTAGACGCTGGCGAGCGTCGCGGTGAGCGAGCCGTAGACCACCGTGCGGTTGATCACGACGTCGATGTCGTACAGCCGGTACCTCAGGACCGAGACGGCCACCGCGCCGGCGACGATCAGCAGTCCGGCCAGCATGCTGGCGAAGTCGGCGTCCACCCCCGCGAGACTCTCGGTGGGGAAGAGGAAGATGACGAGGAACAGCACTGCTGCGGTCGCGACCCACTTGATCTGCTGCCGCTCCTGGTCGCGCGAGCGGTGGAAGCGCGCGACCAGTGAGATCGGGGCACCCAGCATCGCGACGATCATCGTCGTGATGCCCACGATCCCGGCCACGTCCACTGCCGTGCCGAAGCCGCCCTCCGCCCCGACCGGGTTCACGACCGACGGGGTCTCGTCGAACGGACCGGGGGCGAAGGCCTCGCCGACGAACGCGGCCACCATCGACGACGCGACCACCCAGGGGAGCCATCTCCACCGAGGCGTGGGGAGCTGTCCGGTCGGGAAGTACAGCGGGAAGAGCCCCAGCGCCGGGATCACGGCCGGGATCCAGGCCCAGCTGACCAACCAGGCCGAGACCAGGGCTCCGCCTCCCGGCTCGGCCTCACCGAGCGAGAGGGCCCAGAACAGGTGTGAGCAGAGGATGACGACCCCGACGAAGAAGGCGATGGCGCTCAGGATCCACCCGATCGGGTTGCGGGGCTGCCGGGAGGCCACCACCGCCCCGAGGATCGCGATCGTCCCGAGCGTGAGGCCCTCGAAGATCGCCAGCGGCAGCCCACCGCCCGGCACCCCCGGCGCGGTCGAGGCGTCGGAGGAGGCCGGGTCGGCGACGGCCAGGACCATGCGCGCGGCCACCACACCCAGCGAGGCTCCGCACCAGCCCCAGGCCACGGCCGTCGGCCGCACCCGTGGGAGCCGCGCGCGCGGCCGCGTCCCCGAGGTCCCCGCGGCCGTTGCGGTCATGGCGCGCATCCTCGCGGTTCGTCGAGCCGGGGCCTGGTCACGGTCGTCGACGACCTCCCAGCGGTGGCAGCTCGTGCCGTCGGCGTGCTCGAGCACCGTGCTGTCGCCGTCGACCAGCGAGTCCCGCGTCGTCGACCGCGGTGGCCGGGGCTGCCGCTGTGACGTGGGTGGCTCTCATGGTGGTCACCGAACCAGCTGACCGTCCTGACTTCGTTACGGACCCGACCGACCCGGGGACAGCCAACCGCCGGAGCGAGCGGGCCCGCGCCGAGGCGCCCCAGGGTGATCCGAGAGCTCGTCAGGGGGTGGGTCAGCTGCCCATCAACGCGACGCTCGCCCGGTCGATCGCGTCGGGGGAGAGCACGTGGCCGATGGCGAGGGCAGCGGCGCCGAGGACGCCGGCGCGCTCGCCGGCCAGCGAGGTGGTGATGCTCAGGTGCTCGGTGGCGAGCGGGAGCGAGCGGGAGTAGACGACCTCGCGGATCCCGGCCAGCAGGCTCTCGCCCGCGTCGGCGAGCGAGCCGCCGATCACGATGGCCGAGGGGTTGATCACGTTGACCAGCGTGGCCAGCACCTCGCCGAGGTCGCGACCGGCCTGCCGCACGACCTGGCCGGCGGCGACGTTGCCGGCGCGGACGAGGTCGACGACGTCCTGGGCGCTCTGGGCGGCCACGTCGAGCTGACGCAGCGCCGCGGCGAGCGCGGGCCCGGCGGCGACCGCCTCGAGGCAGCCGTCGTTGCCGCAGCGGCAGGCCACCCCCTCGGCCCGCGTGACCCGCACGTGCCCGAGGTCGCCCGCGGTGCCCTGCGCTCCACGCTGCAGCGCCCCGCCGGAGATCAGCCCCGCTCCGACGCCGGTGCTGACCTTGACGAAGATCAGGTCGCTGACCTGCGGCAGGTGGGCGTGCTGCTCGCCCAGCGCCATGATGTTGACGTCGTTGTCGATCAGCACCGGGCACGGCGTAGGCGCGCTGCACGTGGTCGGGCACGTCGTACCGGTCCCAGCCCGGCATGATCGGCGGGTTGATCGCCCGCCCGGTGGAGTGCTCGACCGGGCCCGGGCAGGCCCATCCCGATCGCGGCCAGCTCGCCGACCGCCCGGCCCTGCCGCTCCAGCAGCTCACCGATCGTCTGCTCGGCCCAGCCCAGCACCCGCGCGGGTCCGGTCGCCACGTCGAGGTCGGCACGGTGCTCGGCCAGGATCGTGCCGGACAGGTCCGCGAGGCACGCCCGCGCGTGGCTGGCCCCGATGTCCACCCCCGCGACGACCCGCGCGCCGGGGTTGAGCGCCAGCAGCGACGGCGGTCGCCCCCCGGTCGAGACGCCCCCGCCGTACGGCGCCACGAGGCCGAGGCGCATCAGCACGTCGATCCGCGAGGCGATGGTCGAGCGGGCCATGCCGGAGAGGTCCACCAGCTGGGCCCGGGTGCGCGGCTCACCGTCGCGCAGCAGCTCGAACACGTCGCTGGTCCTCACCTTCGGAAGTGAACCACGGCGTCTTCTGAATGAGCAACAAACATCTTATGCCGAACTCTCGACAAAAGCGGGTGACCGGTGCCACAGTGCTGCTGTGCCCCAGCAGCCCGTCCACTCCTCCGGCCACGAGCCCACCCCGACGTCCACGACGCCGCTGCTGCGCGTGCGCGGGGTGTCGAAGAGCTTCCACGGCCACCGGGTGCTCCACGACGTCGACCTCGACCTCCACCCCGGTCAGGTCCTCGGGCTGGTCGGCGAGAACGGCGCCGGCAAGTCGACGCTGATGAAGGTGCTGGCCGGCGTCCACTCCCCCGACTCCGGCACCGTCGAGCTCGGGGGCCGGCCGCACTCCTTCTCCCACCCGGTCCAGGCCCAGCAGGCCGGGCTGTCGACGGTCTTCCAGGAGTTCAACCTGCTGCCCGAGCGCAGCATCGCCGAGAACATCTACCTCGGCCGCGAGCCGCGTCGCCGCGGCCTGGTCGACACCGACCGGATGCAGCGCGACACCGAGGCGCTGCTGGCCGACCTCGGCGCCACGGGCCTGCGGCCCGCCCAGCGCGTCCGCACGCTCTCGGTCGCCGAGCAGCAGGTCGTCGAGATCGCCAAGGCCGTCAGCTACGACGCGCGGATCATCTCCATGGACGAGCCGACCGCGGCGCTCGCCGAGCACGAGGTGGCCCTGCTCTACGCGATCGTCCGCCGGCTCACCGACCGCGGCGTCGGCATCCTCTACGTCTCCCACCGGCTCAAGGAGATCTTCGACCTCTGCGACACGATCACGGTGCTCAAGGACGGCCAGCAGGTCACCACCCGCCCCGCCGCCGACCTCGACGAGGCCGAGCTGGTCCGACTGATGGTCGGCCGGTCGATCTCCTCCTTCTTCCCCGGCCCGGTCGCCGGCACCGAGGTCGGCGAGCCCCGCCTGGAGCTGCGCGGCGTCGGCAACGGCTACGTCGACGGGGTCGACCTGACCCTGCGCGCCGGTGAGGTCGTCGGCGTCTCCGGGCTGCAGGGCTCGGGCCGCACCGAGCTGCTCGAGGCCGTCTTCGGCGTCCGTCCGATCACCCGCGGCGAGATGCTCCTCGACGGCAGGGCGGTGCGTCCACGGTCGCCGCGAGCCGCCATCCGCGCCGGGCTGGCGCTGATCACCGAGGACCGCAAGGCCACCGGCCTGGCCCTCAACCAGAGCATCCTCGACAACGCGCTCGGCGTGGTCCGCAGCGTCTTCCCCCGACGTACGACGGCGGCGCGGCGCGACGTGCCCGGTCTGCTCTCCTCGCTCGAGGTCTCGGCCCGCGCGATGGACCAGGAGGTGCAGTACCTCTCCGGCGGCAACCAGCAGAAGGTGGTCCTCGCCCGCTGGCTGGCCACCGAGCCCCGCGTCGTGCTGATGGACGAGCCCACCCGCGGCATCGACGTCGGCGCCAAGCACTCCATCTACGAGCTGATCCGCTCCCTGGCCGCCCAGGGTGCGGCGGTGCTGATGGTCTCCAGCGAGCTCCCCGAGGTGATCGGCATGTCCGACCGGATCCTGGTCATGCGCGACGGCCGTCTGGCCGGGGAGCTGCCCGCCGGCTCCACCGAGGAGACCGTCCTCCAGCTCGCCACCGGCGTCACCACCGCCAGCGAGGTGGCGTCATGACCGCGCCTACGCTGACCGCCGGTTGGGCCGGCTCACCTCCACCGGCATCGTGTACGTCGTCCTGCTGCTCGCCGTCGTCGTCGGCGCGGTGCTGGTCACCCTCGACGGCCGCAGCTTCTTCGCCGGCGGCAACATCTCCGCGATCCTGACCTTCACCAGCGTCCTGGGCTTCATCGCGATCGGCCAGACGCTGGTCATCCTGGCCGGCAGCCTCGACCTGTCGGTGCCGTTCGTGGTCAGCCTCAGCAGCGTGGTCGGCGGCGGGGTGATGGCCGGCCAGACCGGCAACGTCGTGCCCGGCGTGCTGGTCGCCCTGCTCGTGGCCGCGGCGATCGGCACCGTCAACGGGCTGGTGGTGAGCCTGCTCGGCGTGCACGGCTTCGTGGCCTCGCTCGGCATGGGGCTGATCATCAGCGGCTACCTCGCCAGCAACTACCAGGGCAGCCACGGCTCCGCGCCGCGCTCGTTCCGACTCATCGGCGCCACCCAGATCGGTCCGGTGCCGCTCTCGACGCTGATCATGCTCGGGTGCGCCGGGCTCGCCGTCCTGCTGCTGCGACGTACCCGGGTCGGCCTGCACCTCTACGCCGTCGGCGGCAACCGCGAGGTGGCCCGGCTCTCCGGCATCCGCACCGCCGTCCCGGTGGTCGTCGCCCACGCGCTGTGCTCGGTGCTGTCGGGGCTCGCCGGGCTGCTGCTCCTGGCCCGGCTGAGCGTCGGCAGCCCCACGATCGGCTCCCAGGGCGACTACGACCTGATGTCGATCGCCGCCGTCGTGCTCGGCGGCACGCTGCTGGCCGGCGGCAAGGGCAACATCCTCGGCACCCTCGGCGGCGTCGCGATCTTCGCGGTGATGAGCCAGGTGATGAGCGTGCTCGAGGTGAAGTCGTTCCTCCAGGACGTGATCCGCGGCCTGGTCATCGTGCTCGCCGTGGCCGTCTACGCCCGCCGCGAGATCGAGCGCCGCCCCGCGCCCTTCGACCATCCCGAGCGCCGCGACCCACGCGACCACCCCCACCGGCGCGACGCCGCCCTGCAGGAGGCCCGATGACCACGATCGAGGGCGTCACCGGCCGGTCCGGCGCGCCGGACCGCGCCCCGCTCCCGGCCCACCAGCGCGGGTACGCCGGCCGGGCCGCGGCCGCGGTCTCCACCCCGGGGGGCGCGATCTTCGTGCTCGCCGGCCTGCTGCTGGTCGCCACGATCGTGGCCAACCCCAACTTCGGCGACCCCGGCGTGATCATCCGCTTCGTCGGCCGCACGGCGCCGATCGCCATCGCCGCCATCGGCCAGTACTACGTGATCGTCGCCGGCGAGTTCGACCTCTCCATGGCCGCGGTCATCTCGATGCAGGTGGTGCTGGCGGGCAACTTCATCGGCGACGACGCCGGCCGGATCCTGCCCGGCCTGGTGCTGATGCTCGCCCTCGGCGCCGCCATCGGCGTGGTCAACGGCCTGGCCACCACCGTCCTGCGGGTGCCGAGCTTCATCGTCACCCTCGGCACGATGCTGGCCCTGGCCGGCATCGTCGACTACCTCACCGGCGGCGCCGCCAAGGGCAACCCGCCCGACGGGTTCCGCGAGATCGGGCGCGGCGGCCTCACCGACATCCCCGTCGTCGACGTCATCCCCTACTCCCTGCTGATCCTCGCGGTCGTCGCCGTCGCCGCCACCTGGCTGATGCGCCGCCCCTACGGCCGCAGCCTGATCGCGGCCGGCGACAACCCCGAGGCGGCCAGCGTCGCCGGCGGCTCGCTGGTCTGGCTCAAGACCCGCGCCTTCGTGCTCTCCTCGCTCTCCGCGACGGTCGCCGGCATCCTGCTCGTCGGGTACGCCGGCGTGCACCCCTCGGTCGGCAGGGGCTATGAGTTCATGGCCATCACCGCCGTGGTGCTGGGCGGCGTGCTGCTGGGCGGCGGCCGCGGCTGGGTGCTCTCCGCCGCCGCGGGCGCCTACGCCCTCGAGCTGCTCTTCACCTTCCTCACCGCGGTCGGCGTCGCCTCCACCTGGCGCGACACCGTGCAGGGACTGATCATCATCGCCGCCGTCGCCGTGGCCGGCCGCGCCTGGCAGGCCGGACGCCGCCCCGCGCGCCGCACCGGCCGACGTACGGGCTCCCACTCCGGCGCCGGCCCCCACACGTCTCGGACAGCACCAACCCCAGCACCAACCACTGCACCATCCACCAGGCCCGCCCCGGGCACGACAACAGGAGACAGCTGATGCGCACCAAGAAGCTCACGGGCGTGATCGGGGCCGCGGCGGTCGTCGCGGCGCTCGCCGCCTGCAGCACCGACGACTCGCTCGACTCGACCGGCAGCGAACCCGACGCGTCCAGCGAGACCAGCCCCGACGAGGCCTCCGGCGCCTCGGAGTTCTTCGACCAGGCCGTCATGGACACCCAGGACGAGCAGCGCTCGGCGACCTTCGAGGGCGACGAGGCCGAGCCCTGGCTGCAGTACATCGACGGGCCGATGACCGACACCAAGGCCTTCGCGACCCAGGAGGCGCAGAAGGTCTGCTTCGCCAACGCCTCGATCAGCAACCCGTGGCGCCAGACCGGCTGGATCACCATGAACCAGCAGCTCGAGGTGCTCCAGGACGAGGGCGTGATCTCCGAGATGGAGACCCGCGACGCCCAGGACAACGACGACACGCAGATCGCCGACATCGACTACTTCATCAGCGAGGGCAACTGCGACGTCTTCATCATCTCGCCCAACTCCACGGCGGCGATGACCCCCGCCGTCGAGCGGGCCTGCGACACCGGCAAGCCGGTCATCGTCTTCGACCGCGGCGTGCAGACCGACTGCCCCACGACGTTCATCCACCCGATCGGTGGCTACGCCTGGGGCATCGACACCGCCGAGTTCCTCGTCGACAACCTCGAGGAGGGCGACAAGGTCGTCGCGCTGCGCATCCTGCCCGGCGTCGACGTGCTCGAGACGCGCTGGGGCGCCGCACAGAAGATCTTCGAGGAGAACGGCATCGAGGCGGTCGACTACTTCACCGGCGCCGACCCCACCAAGATCAAGGGCATCATCACCGACGAGCTCACCAAGGGTGACGTCGCCGGGGTGTGGATGGACGCCGGCGACGGTGCCGTCGCCGCGATCGAGGCCTTCGAGGACCAGGGCCTGGACTACCCCGTGATGACCGGCGAGGACGAGATGAGCTTCCTGCGCAAGTGGGAGGAGACCGGGCTGACCGGCCTCGCGCCCGTCTACTCCAACTTCCAGTGGCGCACCCCGCTGCTCGCGGTCGGCAAGATCGCCGCCGGCGAGGAGGTCCCGGCCGAGTGGGTCCTCCCGCAGACGCCGATCACCGAGGACGAGCGGGCCGACTACCTCGAGGCCAACGACGGGATGCCCGACGGCCACTACGCGAAGTTCGGCGGCGAGGACCTGCCCGGCTACCCGGAGGTCTGGCAGGACCGCATCATCCCCTGACCGCCCCGTGGGGCCCAGGGTGCGCTGCGGCGCACCCTGGGCCGCACCGGCCCCCGCCCGCTCGTGACTGAGAGGCAGCACCGTGCGTCCGATCGGCATCAACACCTGGGTGTGGACCTCCCCGCTCACCGACAGCACCCTCCCGGGGCTGCTGCGCACGATCGCCGACCTCGGCTTCGACGGGGTCGAGCTGCCGCTGGAGAACGCCGGCGACCTCGACCTCGCCACCACTGCCGCCGCGCTCGTCGAGGCCGGTCTGTCGGCGTGGGTGGTCGGCGCGATGGCGCCCGGCCGCGACCTGGTCGCCACCACCCCGCAAGCGGTCGCCGACACCCAGGACTACCTGCGGGCCTGCGTCGACCTGGCCGCTGCGGTCGGCGCCCCGGCCGTGTGCGGTCCGTTCTACGCCGCCACCGGCCGCACCTGGCGGCTCAGCGCCGAGGAGCGGACCACGACGTACGCCGCGTGGCGCGAGGCTCTCGCGCCGGTCGTGGAGCACGCCGCGACGAGCGGGGTGCGCGATCGGGATCGAGCCGCTCAACCGCTACGAGACCTCGCTGGTCACCACCGTCGACCAGGCGCTGACCGGGCTCGGCCCGCTGCTGGAGACCAGCGGCGGGGTGCTGGGCCTGGGGCTGGACACCTACCACCTCAACATCGAGGAGCGCAGCAGCGCCGACGCGATCCGCGCGGCCGGTGAGCACCTCGTGCACCTCCAGGTCTGCGGCAACGACCGCGGGGCCCCCGGCGGCGACCAGACCGACTGGCCCGCGATCATGGCGGCGCTCGACCACGTCGGCTACGACGGCGGCCTGACCATCGAGAGCTTCACCCCCGACAACGCCTCGATCGCCGTGGCCGCCTCGATCTGGCGGCCGTTGGCGGACTCCCCCGACGACCTGGCCCGCGACGGCCTCACCTTCCTGCGCACCCTCCTCACCGACGGAGCCCCACGATGACCGACCCCACCTCCCGTTCACCTGGCCGCCCACCGGGCCGGCCGCTCGGCGTGGCCGTGATCGGCTACTCCTTCATGGGCAAGGCCCACTCGCACGCCTGGCGCAACGTCGGCGCGTTCTTCCCCGGCACCCCACAGGTGCGGCAGGCCGTGCTGGTCGGCCGCGACGAGGCGCAGGTCAAGGAGGCCGGCGCCCGCTACGGCTGGGCCGAGACGGCCACCTCGTGGGAGCAGGTGGTGGGGCGCGACGACATCGACGTGGTCGACATCTGCACCCCCGGGGAGAGCCACCACGACATCGCGGTCGCGGCGCTGGCCGCGGGCAAGCACGTGCTGGTCGAGAAGCCGCTGGCCAACTCCGTGGCCGAGTCGGAGGCGATGGTGGCTGCCGCGGCCGCCGCGCGCGCCCACGGCGCCCGGTCGATGATCGGCTTCAACTACCGCCGGGTGCCTGCCCTGGCCCTGGCGCGCGACCTGGTCGCGGACGGCCGGATCGGCACCGTGCGCCAGGTGCGGGCGGCGTACCTCCAGGACTGGCTGGCCGACGACCAGGCCCCGATGACCTGGCGGCTGCGCCGTGAGAGCGCCGGCTCGGGCGCGCTCGGCGACCTCGGCTCCCACGTGGTCGACCAGGTGCAGCAGCTGCTCGGCGAGCGGGTCACCACCGCCCGCGGACTGCTGCACACCTTCGTGACCGAGCGCGACGGGTCGTCCGGCCGCGAGCCGGTGACCGTCGACGACGCCGCGTGGGCGACGCTCGGGACCGCGTCGGGGGCGGTGGCGAGCGTCGAGGTCTCGCGGATGGCCACCGGACGCAAGAACGGCCTCACGATCGAGGTCTACGGCTCCCGGGGGTCGCTCTCCTTCGACCTCGAGCGCCTCAACGAGCTGCAGGTGCTCGACGGCGCCGACGGGTCGACCTCGGGCGCGCGGCGGGTGGTGGTCACCGAGGCCGAGCACCCCTACGTCGGGGCGTGGTGGCCGCCGGGCCACGTGCTCGGCTGGGACAGCACCTTCATCGCCCAGGCCGCCGACTTCCTGACCGCGATCGCCGACGGCACCGACCCGACGCCGTCGTTCGCCGACGGGCTCGGCGTCCAGCGGGTGCTGGCCGCCGTGGAGCAGAGTGCGGCAGGCTCGGGCGCCTGCGTCGACGTACAGGAGGACTGAGATGGGCAAGCGCTTCACGCTCTTCACCGGCCAGTGGGCCGACCTGACCCTGGAGGAGGTCGCGGGGCTGGCCGCCGGATGGGGCTACGACGGCCTGGAGATCGCCGTCTCCGGCGAGCACCTCGACGCATGGCGGGTCGACGAGCCGGGGTACGTCGAGGAGCGGCTCGCACTGCTCGAGCGGCACGGCCTGAAGGTGTGGGCGATCAGCAACCACCTCACCGGGCAGGCCGTCTGCGACGACCCGATCGACGAGCGGCACCGGGCGATCCTCCGCGAGCGGGTGTGGGGCGACGGCGACCCCGAGGGCGTACGCCGGCGGGCCGCCGAGGAGCTGAAGCTCACCGCACGGCTCGCCCAGGCGATGGGCGTCGACACGGTCGTCGGCTTCACCGGCTCCTCGATCTGGCCGTACGTCGCGATGTTCCCGCCGGTGCCGGCCGCACGGATCGAGGCCGGCTACGCCGACTTCGCCGACCGCTGGAACCCGATCCTCGACGTCTTCGACGAGTGCGGCGTGCGGTTCGCCCACGAGGTGCACCCCTCGGAGATCGCCTACGACTACTGGTCGACGGTCCGCACGCTGGAGGCGATCGGGCACCGGCCGGCGTTCGGGCTCAACTGGGACCCCAGCCACATGATGTGGCAGGACCTCGACCCGGTCGCGTTCATCACCGACTTCGCCGACCGGATCTACCACGTCGACTGCAAGGACACCCGGATGCGCGTCGGCGGCGGCCGCAACGGCCGGCTCTCCTCGCACCTGCCCTGGGGCGACCAGCGCCGCGGCTGGGACTTCGTGTCGACCGGTCGGGGCGACGTACCGTGGGAGGACTGCTTCCGCGCCCTCGCCGCCATCGGCTACGACGGCCCGGTCTCGGTCGAGTGGGAGGACGCCGGCATGGACCGCCTGCACGGTGCGCCCGAGGCGCTGGAGTTCCTGCGCCGCTTCGACTACGCGCCGCCGACCGCGTCCTTCGACGCGGCGTTCAGCTCCGGCGACTGACCGCGGATCGGCCGGGTGACGGCGGGTCGGCCGGGTGACGGCGGATCCGCCGGACTACCGCGGGTCTGGCCGCACTCCTGCGGGGCTGCACACCCGCGGCAGAGGTGGTCAGCCCCGCGTCACAGCCCGGCGGGGGCGAGCGCGGCCGCGACGGCGTCGCCGAAGGCGCGGTGACCGGCGGCGGTGAGGTGCAGGCGGTCGGCGAGGTAGGGCAGGTCGAGCCCGCTCATCGACACGTACGTCGCCCCGTGCCGCTCGGCGAGCCCGGCGAGGAGGGCGTCGACCCGCGGCACCCCGCGGGCCCGCGAGGGTGCGGCGGCCGGTCCGACGACGACCACGTCCGCGTCGCGACCGGTGAGCGCGGTCATCATCCGCTCGAAGCCGGCGCGGATCTCGGCGTCGGGGCGGTCGACGTCGTTGAGACCGCCCTCGACCACGACCAGCTCGGCACCACGGGCCGCGGACCCGGCGCGGACCGCGAAGGACACCGACCCGCACCGACTGGCGCGGGCACTGAAGCCGGAGCCGGAGAAGCCGTCGACGTGGACCCGGGCGTCCAGCGGACCGACCAGCCGGGCCGGCCAGGACTCCTCGGGGTGGTCGAGACCGAGGCCGACGGAGTAGGAGTCGCCGATCACCGTCACCCGACGCCCGTCGGCCGGGCCGGCGTCGGACGCGACGCGGGCCGCGGCGGCCCGCGTGAAGCGGTCGCAGCGCTCGGTCACGCCGCCGCTCGCGGAGTCGATCAGGTGCACCGAGAGGACGACGAGGACCGCAGCGGTCGCCACCGCCACCCACCACCGTCTCGACCGCGGCACCAGCCGCGGGAGCACCTGTCCCCCGTGTGCCACGGACCAATTGTGCGTCCCGCGCGGGTCGGCGCAAGGGGGTTTACCGAACTGTGAGGGAGCGCCCCCGCCGGCGGCCGCCGGCGGGGCGGGTCAGGCCGACGTGACGGCGTACTCGGCCAGCTCGCCGGCGAGGTCCTCGTTGGCGCGACCGCTGACCAGCGTGCCGTCGGCCGTGTGGTCCATCGAGTCGATCTCACCGTGCTGGTGGAGCCGGTTGACCAGGTCACCGCGCTCGTAGGGCAGCAGCGCGCGGAACTCCACGTCGGGCCGCGGCAGCTCGCCCTCGACGACGGCCAGCGCCTCGGCGATGCCCTCGCCGGTCTTGGCGCTGACGACCAGGCAGTGCGGCTCGCGCTGACGCAGCCGGGCCAGCACCATCGGGTCGGCCGCGTCGGCCTTGTTGACCACGATCAGCTCGGGCACCGTGTCGGCGCCGATCTCGGCGAAGACCTCGCGCACGGCGTTGATCTGGCCCTCGGGGTCGGGGTGGGAGCCGTCGACGACGTGCAGGATCAGGTCGGACTCGGCCACCTCCTCCAGGGTGGAGCGGAAGGCCTCGACCAGCTGGTGGGGCAGGTGGCGCACGAACCCGACGGTGTCGCTCATCGTGAAGACGCGGCCGTCGGACGTCGTCGTACGGCGGGTGGTCGGGTCGAGGGTCGCGAAGAGCGAGTCCTCGACCAGCACCCCGGAGCCGGTGAGCCGGTTGAGCAGCGAGGACTTGCCGGCGTTGGTGTAGCCCGCGATCGCGACCGAGGGGATGCGGTGGCGCAGGCGCTCCTGGCGCTTGGTGTCGCGGGTGCCCTTCATCGCCTTGAGGTCGCGACGCAGCTTGGCGATCTTGTCGTTGATCCGGCGCCGGTCGGTCTCGATCTTGGTCTCACCGGGGCCACGGCCACCGATGCCGCCGCCGTCGGCGCCGACCCGGCCACCGGCCTGGCGCGACAGGCTGCCGCCCCAGCCACGCAGCCGCTGCTTCATGTAGCTGAGCTGGGCCAGCTCGACCTGCGCCTGGCCCTCGCGCGACTTGGCGTGCTGGGCGAAGATGTCGAGGATCAGCGCGGTGCGGTCGACGACCTTGACCTTGAGGCGGTCCTCGAGGTTGCGCAGCTGGCTGGGGGCGAGCTCGCCGTCGCAGATCACCGTGTCGGCGCCGGTCACCTGGACGATCTCGCGCAGCCCGTCGACCTTGCCGCGTCCGATGAACGTGGCGGGATCGGGGTTCTGGCGACGCTGGTAGAGCGCGTCGAGCACCTCGGAGCCGGCGGTCTCGGCGAGCAGGGCCAGCTCGGCCATGGAGTTCTCGGCGTCGGCGACCGAACCCTCGGTCCACACGCCGACCAGGACGACCCGCTCGAGCCGCAGCTGGCGGTACTCGACCTCGCTGATGTCCTCGAGCTCGGTCGAGAGCCCGACGACCCGGCGCAGCGCGTGGCGCTCGGCCAGCTCCATCGCCCCGGTGGTGGGGTCGGCCGTGGTGTCGGCGGTGGGCCCGTCGGTGGTGTCGTCGGCGAAGACGCCGTCGGCCTCGGGGTCCGGCTCGTCGGCGTACCCGGAGACGAACTCGTCGTCGCCGTCGGGCTCGTCGGCGTCGCGCGCCTCGTCGTCCCAGTCGTCGGTGGCCTCGAGCTCGTCGTCGAGGGAGAAGTCAGGTGCGTTGGTCGTCATATGCCTCCAGCCTAGGTCGGTGTCAACGCGTTGACGAGCGGGTTTCATCCCGCCGGGCGGGGCGGTGCCGGGCGGTGGTGCCGGGCGGTGGTCCTGAGCGGCGGTGGGTACGCCACCCTTCTGACCCGCGCACACGTGGCCGAGCCACCGCCCCGCACGCGACCCCCAGGCGGCGGTGGGCAAACCACCCTTCCCACCCGCGAGCACGTGGCTGAGCCACCGCCCTGCACGCACCCCCCAGGCGGCGGTGGGTCCACCACCCTTTCAACGCGGGCACACGTGGCCAAGCCACCGCCCCGCCCACGACCCCCAGGCCGCGGTGGGTCCACCACCCTTCCCACCCGCGAGCACGTGGCTGAGCCACCGCCGTCGGGCCGCCCAGCGGGCGGGGCGGTCAGCCCGGGTCAGGCCACCCAGGGGGCGACGTCGGCCGGCTCGCCGTCCGCGCGGGTGACGGCCCCGGACCCGACGGTGGTGGCGACGGCCCCGAATCCCTCCGGACCGGCCACGAACCGCCGCATCTCCCCCGCGGGCAGCACCACGGTGTCGCCCTCCGTGAGGTCGTACGCCGTGGACCCCACCTCGAGCCGTGCCCGGCCATGGGTGATCGCCCAGACGACCTCGCTGTCGAACGCGTGCGCCGGCCCGGCGGCGTCGGGGTGCATCTCGACCAGCCACAGGCTGGCGCCGGCGGCGCCGAGGGTGGGCGAGGCGAGGGTGGTCATCGTGGCGTTGGGTGTGACGGTCTCGCGCCGGTCGGCGGCGACGACGATCTGCATGGCTTCCTCCTATGATGGACAACATGGTTGACGATAACGACAACTCGGTTGTCGATCAAGTGCCGTCCTGGGAGCTGGCGCTCCTGCTGCTCGGCGGCTTCCGCACGCTGGTCGACCAGGCGCACGCGTCGCTGGCCGAGCGCGGCCACCCCGACGTACGCCCCGCCCACGGCTTCACCCTCCAGGCCGTCGGCGCCGGCGCCACCGCCTCCGAGGTCGGAGCCCGGCTCGGGGTGAGCAAGCAGGCCGCCACGAAGACGCTGACGCTGCTGGAGCAGCAGGGCTACGTCGCCCGTTCCCTCGACCCGACCGACGCCCGACGCCGCACCGTGGTGGTGACTCCCCACGGTCAGGACCTGCTGGCCGCCTCGGCGAGGGCTTTCGACGAGGTGGTGGACTCCTGGCGGGACCGGCTCGGCGAGGGGGCCGTGCGGGCGCTGGGCCACAGCCTCAAGGCACTCGACCTCCCGGCCGCGACCCGGCTCGACCTGGGCGCGTGGTCGGGATGAACCAGCCCGCCCTGCCGGGGCTGCCGCAGCTGCCGGAGCTGCCCGACGTACGCCTGCTCGGCATCACCGGCGCCCCGGGATCCGGCAAGACGACGCTGACCGCGGCGCTGGTCGCGGCAGGGGCGGCGGCGGGGGTGGTGCCGATGGACGGGTTCCACTACGCCGACGTCGAGCTCGTCCGGCGCGGGCTGCGCGACCGCAAGGGCGCGCCGGGGACCTTCGACGCCGAGGGGTACGCCGCGCTGCTGCGACGGGTGCGCAGCGGCGACGCCGACGTGGTCGCCCCCGCGTTCGAGCGCGGCCTCGAGCAGCCGCTCGCGGGCGCGATCGCGGTGCCCGAGGCGGGGCTGGTGATCACCGAGGGCAACTACCTGCTGCTCGACGAGCCACGCTGGCGGGAGGTGCGGGCGCAGGTCGAGGAGGTGTGGCACGTGCACGTCGACGACGCCGTACGCCGCGAGCGGCTGGTCGCCCGGCACGTCGCCCACGGCAAGTCGCCCGCGCAGGCCAGCGCCTGGGTCGCGAGCGTCGACGACCCGAACGCCGCGCTGGTCGAGGCCGCCGCCGTACGCGCGGACCGCGTCCTCGACCTCACCGGCTGGACCGTCTGAGCCGGCTCCCTGAGTGGGCCGCCTTGCCTCGCCCGGGCCGCGCCGGGCCGTTTCGGCTGCAATTGCCCGGTTGTTGCCCTAAATTTTGCACTTGAAGGGCATCTCGCCAGCAATTGCTCTGAAGACGGCCGCCCGCAGTGGAGCGCGCGCCGGCTACTTCGGGGGCATCCGGATGCCGCCGTCGAGGCGGACCGTCTCACCGTTCATGTAGGAGTTGGTGAGGCACTCGATGACCATCGAGGCCAGCTCGTCGGGCACGCCGAGCCGCTTCGGGAAGAGCACGCTCTCGCCCAGCTTGGCCTTGAACGCCTCGGAGTCCGGGCCCTCGCCGTAGATCGGGGTGTCGATCAGGCCGGGCGCGACGGTGTTGAGGCGGATGCCGGCGGCCGAGAGGTCGCGTGCCACCGGCAGCGTCATGCCGACCACGCCGCCCTTCGAGGCGGAGTACGCCGCCTGGCCGATCTGGCCGTCGAAGGCGGCGACGCTGGCCAGGTTGACGATCGCACCGCGGCAGCCGTCGGCGTCGGGCTCGTTGTGGCTCATCGCGGTCGCGGCCTGGCGGACCATGTCGAAGGTGCCGATCAGGTTGATCTGCACGACCTTGGTGAAGGCCTCGAGGCTGTGCGCCGACTCGGGCGTGCCGTCGCGGCCGACCGTGCGCTGGGCCCAACCGATCCCGGCGGAGTTGACCACGGCGCGCAGCGGCGCGATCTCGGCGGCCGCCTTGACCGCGCCCGCGATCTGCTCGGTGTCGGTGACGTCGACGTGCGCGAACACGCCCTTGATCTCCTCGGCCAGGGCCTCGCCCTTGTCGGCCTGGAGGTCGGCGACCACGACGGTGCAGCCCAGGGCGGCGAGCCGGCGCGCGGCCGCGGCCCCGATGCCGCTCGCGGCGCCGGTGACGATGGCAGTTGATCCGCTGAGTTCCATGCGTCGGAGGGTAGTGGGTCGCTCGCCCTGACCGCTGCGGGGTCGTGTGCCCCACACGGGGCTCCGGGTGGGCGTGGGGCACACGACCCCGGCGGGCCGCCGGGTCGCCCGCCCCGGCCGCCGGGCACCACACCCCGCCGCGTCACCCCTTTACCTTCTGCCCCGCACGCCACACAATGAACGGGTGGCCGAGGGTGCGGCGCAGGCGCCGCTGGAGGAGCTGCGACTGGCGTTGGTGCTCAACGGCGGCGTCAGCCTGGCGGTGTGGATGGGCGGCACCACGCGCGAGGTCGACGACCTCGTGCGCGCCAACCGGAGCGGGCAGCGCGACCGCGCGCAGGGCCCGTACGCCGCTGTGCTCGACCTGGCCCGCACGTGGGCGGCCGTCGACGTCATCTCCGGTACGTCGGCCGGCGGCATCAACGGCGCCGCGCTGGCCCTCTCGCAGGTCAACGAGAACGCCGAGCTCGGCGCGCTGCGCGACCTGTGGGCCGAGCAGGGCGACCTCGACAACCTGCTGCGCCCACCGTTCCGCGGGCAGCCCAACTCGCTGCTCCGCGGCGATGAGTACTTCCTGCCCGCGCTGACCCGCGCGATGCGGGGACTGACTGCGGACTTCGCGCCCACCGAGGCCGACGTCGACCTGACCATCACCACGACCCTGCTCAACGGCGCGCTCTCGGTGACCACCGACGGACTCGGTCAGCGGCTGCCGCAACGCCACCACGGCGCCCGGTTCCGCTTCTCGACCTCCCGCGACCTGGGGCGCGACAACGACTTCGCGCCCGGCCGGGTCGGGGCGACCGCCACCGCGATGGCGCTGGCGGCGCGGTGCACGGCCGGCTTCCCGTTCGCCTTCGAGCCCAGCTTCGTGCCCGTCGGCACCGACCGCGAGGGCGCGCCGGCCGGCCCGGACGTCGAGGAGCCCCCCGGCGTCGTACGCCCCGACATGGCGGCCTGGGCGAGCTGGGCGGCGAGGGGCGGCGAGCCGGAGTCGGACCAGTCGCGGTTCGCCGTCGACGGTGGGGTCCTGGCCAACACCCCCACCCGCGAGGCGCTCGACGCGATCGACCGCCGTCCCGCACAGCGACCGATGCGGCGCCTGATGATGCTGGTCTTCCCGCACGCACCGGTCATCGAGGCCGGCGCCCGGCAGGTCGATCCCGCCGACCGCCCCGACCGGCCGCCCACCGTGACCGGCTCGCTCACCGGGGTCCTCGGGGCGCTGACCGCGCAGGGGTCGCTGACCTTCGTGGAGGAGATCGAGGCCCACAACCGTGAGGCCGCCCGGTGGCGCGGCGGCCGGATGCAGGTGATCGAGAACAGCGATCTCGACGGCGTCTACTCGCTGGTGCGCTCGGCCTGGCGGCACTACCGCTGGGCCCGCACCCGGGCCGCGGCCCGCACGCTGGCCGACCGGGTGCCGCGGCCGGAGGGCTGGACCCACGCCCGGGTCGTCGAGGCCGCCGCGACCGGCAACCAGGCCTGGTCGCAGCTCACCGGCGAGCCCCTCCCCTACGTCCCGCTGCGCTCGCCGCTCGACGCACCGCCGACCCTCGCGGCCGACGGGACGCTCGGCACCGCCTGGCCCTGGGGCACCACGGTGGCGCTCGGCATCGCCGACTCCGCCGGTGAGATCCTGCGCCAGGCGCAGGGCGTGGCCCGCTCCGGCGAGGAGCTGCGCGAGCTCAACGGCGCCCTGGTCGCGGTCTCCGACGCCCGCGACATGATGCTCGAGGTCCGCGACGGCTTCGACCGGTGCTGGTGGGACACCCCGGGGATGCTCGGGCTGGCCCCCGACGCGACGTACTGGCAGACCCGGCTGTTCTGCTACCGCCGCGCGATGCTCGGCCCCGGCGCCGGCGCCGACGACGAGCAGCTGATGACCGGGCTGGTCGATCGGCTGCGCCGTGCCGAGGGCGGCCCGGTCGCCGACCCGGTGGCGCTGCGGCAGGCGTTGCTCGACACCCACCCCGCCTCCACCTGCGGCGAGCAGACCGCCGCCGCCGTGTGGTGCGTCGTGACTGCGCTGCTGGCGGCCGCGGACGTCGTCGTCGGCATCGCCCAGGACCCCCTACGCGGTCCGATGACACGGCTCGGCCCGTGGGCCGAGCTCCTCGACCCGCAGGACAACCCCGGGGAGCCCACCGACGAGCGCCTCCGGCTGCTGACCCGGCTGCTCGCCCTGGACTGCGCCACCTGGCTGCTCGCCGACGCCGAGTCGCAGGGCACCTCGCAGGAGATCCGGCTGGCCCAGCTCAGCCTCGACCTCGAGCACCCCTTCGCCACGGCCAGCAAGACCCCCGACGACAAGGTCGCCGGCAGCGAGCTGCACCGCTTCGGTGGCTTCCTCAAGCGCTCCTGGCGCCTCAACGACTGGATCTGGGGCCGGCTCGACGCCGCCCAGATGCTGTGCCGGCTGGTGCTCGACCCCGAGCGGCTGCTGCGGATCCACGCCCTCACCGGGCAGGACGCCGAGTCGATGGTCGACGAGCTCGTCACCGCGTCGTACGCCGGCGCCGAACCGCCCGGCGACCGGCGGTTCGTCCGGCTGCGCGACGACGCCACCGAGGAGCTGCGTCGCCTGCTGGCCGACGACCCGACCGCCGCCGAGCGCGGCTTCCTGCCCGGGCTCGCCGCACTGGCGGCCTACCCCGTCCAGCAGCGGATCGTCGTCCAGGAGCTGCCCGCGCTGGCCGCCGCCGTCCGCGCCGACCAGGTGGCCGGGGCGAGCGAGCGGTCCCACGGCCGGCGCTTCCTCGCCCAGCAGCAGCCGCTGCTCGCGGCCATCGCCGACGCCGGACCCGACGCCTGGCACCGGCACGGCGCCGAGGCGCTGACCGCCTTCGACCAGGCCGGCATCGGCCGCGAGCCGCTGGAGTCCGAGTCGCGCAGCGACGCGATGATCCGCACCGCCGTCACCGCGGCGGCCTCGATCGTCACCGTGGCCGACAGCGAGCAGCTCGGGGTCAAGGCCGTGCGCCCGTTCACCAAGATCCTCCGCGGCGGCGCCCTGCTCCCCTACTGGCTCGTCACCGGCCTCACCTCGGGATCCGGTGCCGCGCGCTCCCTGGCCCTGCTCGGCTTCGCGGTCGGCGGCGTGGTGCTGACCCTGAGCGTGCTCGGGGTCCTCGGCGGGCTCTCCAGCGCCGGCGCCGCTGTCGGCACCGGCACCGTCCTGGGCGCGCTGGCCTTCGCGGCGCTGCGCACCGGCACCGTCCTGCACGGCGTCGTGCTGCTCGGACCGGTCGTCCCCCTGGTCGCGCTCGGCGTCCGCCTGCGATCCGAATCGCCCGACGCCTCCGCCGACAGCTCGTTGACCTCGGTGCTGACCGTGCTGGCCGTCGCCCTCGGGCTGATCGTGCTGGCCTCGCTGCCCAACCCGGTCCGGTCGCCGGCGGCCGCCGTCGTCTCGGGCTGGCGCAGCCGTCGGCTCCTCGTCGCCGTCGGCGTGCTGGTCGCGGTGGGCGCGGTCGTGGCCGTCGTCTCGTACGTCGCCACCCGACCCGAGTCCTCCTCGTGGTCGATCGACTCCCTGCTGGCGGTGCCGACCCTCGGCGGCTCGCTGGTCGTGACGGCGCTCGCCGTCGTGGCCGCGGTGGCCGGCGGCTGGTTCCGCGGGCGCGGCATGCGGCTGTGGCGGGAGGAGCTCGGCGGCGGATGGCGGCTGGAGGAGCAGGCCAGCCACCCGGCCGGGGTCTCGGCCGGGTGGGCCGCGGTCTACGGCGTGCTCTACCTCGCGGTCGCCTGGGGCGCGTGGTTCCTGGTCGCCGAGCGCCACGACGAGCTCACCGACGCCCCCGGCTGGCTGGGCGCCACCCTGGTCTGGTGCGCCGCGCTGGGCCTCGCGCTGTGCGTGGCCGGTCCGTTCCTGGTCACCTGGTCGGCGCGCCGCAGCCTCCACCAGCTCGTCGCGCTCCAGATCGGCGCGGTGCCGACCGCCGAGGACCTCCTGCGGGCGCTCGAGCGCCGCGGACGCCTGTTCGCCTACCTCGTCACCGCTCCCGGCCGCGGCCGGGGCTGGCTGGGATCGACCGCCCCCGCGCTCCGGCTCAACGCCCGCGGCCAGCGGCTGCGCGCCCGCGGCCGCGGCTAGGGCACGGGCCCGACGGACCCGCTCAGCCCAGCGTCGTGGCGCCCCACGCCACGACGACGGCGGGCCCGGTCATCAGCAGCCGGTCGTCGGCGGTCCAGGTGATCGAGAGGGTTCCCCCGGGCAGGTCGACGCGGTACGCCGTGTCGCGCGGCGCCTCGTCGGCCAGCGCGCTCGCGACCATCACCGCACAGGCGCCGGTGCCGCAGGAGCGGGTCTCGCCCGAGCCCCGCTCGTGGACCCGCATGGCGACGTGGTGCTCGCCGCGGCGTACGACGAACTCGACGTTGACTCCCTCGGGGTAGAGCGTCTCGTCGCGCGTCGGCGGCGTCAGCAGGGCGCCGGCGTCGGCGAGGTCGTCGACGAACACCACTGCGTGGGGGTTGCCGAGGTCGACGTGACGAGCCGGCCACGTGTGCCCCTCGACCCCCACCTCGGTCTCGCCGAGGACCTTCGGGATGCCGAGGTCGGCGGTGACCAGGTCGCCCTCGACCGTGAGCACCTTGACGCCGTCGCGGGTGCCGACCCGGATCGGCGCGGTCGGGTCGGCCAGGCCCTCCTCGACGAGGTGGCGCGCGAAGACCCGGATGCCGTTGCCGCACATCTCCGACAGGGACCCGTCGGCGTTGCGGTAGTCCATGAACCACTCCGCGTCCTGACCCCGCCCCGCGTCGAGCGCCGAGGACCGGATCACCCGGAGCACCCCGTCGCCCCCGATCCCGGCGCGGCGGTCGCACAGTGCTCGGACCCGCTCGGCAGCGAGGTCGCCGTGCACCGACCCGTCGTGGTCGGGCAGCAGCACGAAGTCGTTCTCGGTGCCGTGGCCCTTCAGGAACGGGTACGGCGTCGGGTGGGCGGCGGCGTCAGGCATAGAGGCCCCGTCGGTAGTTCTCGGGCCGGTAGTAGTCGTCGAGCTGCTCCACCGTCAGCTCGGAGGGCTCGACCTCGCGGGCGATCACGGCCCGTCGCGGCACCCGGGCCTCGGGCTCCCAGGTCTCCGGCTCCCAGAGCCCGGCGCGGAGGAAGGCCTTCGCGCAGTGGAAGAAGATCTCGTCGATGTCGACCACCACGGCCAGCACGGGTCGGTGTCCCTGCACCGCGAGCTCGTCGAAGAAGGGCGCATCCGAGACCAGGCGGGCCCGCCCGTTGACGCGCAGGGTGTCGCCCCGACCGGGGATGACGAAGAGCAGCCCCACGTGGGGATTCTCCAGGATGTTGCGGTAGCCGTCGGCCCGCCGGTTGCCCGGCCGCTCGGCGATCGCGATCGTCGCGTCGTCGAGCACGTGCACCAGCCAGCCCGCCGGGTCGCCCTTGGGCGAGGCGTCGCACACCCCGTCGGCCGAGGCCGTCGCCAGCACGCAGAAGGGGCTCGCCGCCAGCCAGTCACGGTCGACCGGCAGCAGCGTGGTCCGGGTCTTGTCGCGGGCGCGCTGGGTGGGCTCGCCGAGCAGCGCGGTCAGCGAGGCGACATCGGTGACCTCGACCGCTCCGGTCGCTCCGGTCGCTCCGGTGGCGCCGGTGGCGCCGGTGTCGGGGCGGGGGGCGCTGAGGTCACGGGACGTGGGTGGGCTGCTCACCCGCCCACGGTACGTCGTACCGGCCCGGCGCGGGCCTCGGAGGTTCTGGGCCTGCACTGACGCTTCTGGGGTGCTGGGGTGGCCCAGAAGCGACGAGTTACCAGCAGATGCTGGTAACTCGCGCGCGGCCAGCGGTCCGCCCCGGGGTCAGCGTGGCCGCACCACCCGCGCAGCCCCGCCCCCGCGGCGTACGGGCTCCGCGGCGGCGGTCAGCAGCCGCCCGCGACCGATCTCGATCGCCGCGGCCGCGCCGATGTAGGGGTCGCTGGTCAGGCCGTCGCCGGCGGGGACCAGGTCGTGGCCGAGGGCCTCGAGCTCGGCGCCGTAGGTGTCGATGAACTCCTGCTCGGCGGTGACCGTGGCGGTGTTGCGCTGGGAGGCCCGGGGAGCCGCGACGGCCTCCGGCAGGCTCATGCCGAGAGCCAGCCGGTTGACCAGGATCTGCAGCACGGTGGTGATGATCGTCGACCCGCCCGGCGAGCCGAGGGCGAGCACCGGCTTGCGGTCCTTGAGCACGATCGTGGGCGACATCGAGCTGCGCGGACGCTTGCCGCCCTCGATCCGGTTGGGGTCCTCGGGGTCGTGGACGGCGCTGAAGTCGGTGAGCTCGTTGTTGAGCAGGAAGCCGCGCTTGGGCACGACGATGCCCGAGCCGCCGGTCTGCTCGATCGTGAGCGTGTAGGCGACGACGTTGCCGCGCTTGTCGACGACGCTGAGGTGGGAGGTCGAGATGTTCTCGTTGTCCTCGTCGACCTCGCCGCGGGCGGACCCGGGGGCGCAGGCGCCGTCGTAGTCGGTGACGTCGCCCGGCGCGACCGGCTTGTCCGCGGCCCGCGCGGGGTTGATCTCGCAGGCGCGCTCGTCGGCGAAGCGCTGCGAGAGCAGGTCGCGCTTGGGGACGTCGACGTACTCCTCGTCGCCGACGTACTCGCCGCGATCGGCGAACGAGAGCGCGCTGGCCTCGAGGTAGCGGTGCATCGCCTGCGAGCGGGGCAGGGCAGCGAGGTCGGAGCGCTCGAGCATGTTGAGCGCCTCGCCGACCGCGATGCCGCCGCTGGAGGAGCCGGCCATGCCGTAGACGTCGTGGCCGAGGTAGCGCACCCGGGTCGGCCGCTTGCCGAGCGTGGCGTAGCGCCGGAGGTCGTCGCGGGTCATGAAGCCGGTGGGGACGGGCAGGCTCGGCTCGCGCACCGTCGGCGGCTTGCGGACCGCCCGCACGATCTCGCGCGACAGCCGGCTGTCGTAGAAGTAGCGACGTCCGCCCTCGCCGAACCGCTCGTAGGTGCGGGCGAGCTGGGGGTTGCGGAAGCGGCTGCCGACCCGCGGCAGGTCACCGCCGCGCAGGTAGAGACGCTTGGTCGAGGTGAACTGCTCGAAGCGCTCACGGTTGTCGTCGGTCTGCCTGCGGAAGGTCTCGTCGACGACGAAGCCCTCGCGCGCGATGCGCACCGCGGGCCGCAACGACTGCGCCAGCGAGCGGGTGCCCCACTTCCTCAGCGCCCGGATCCAGGTGAGCGGGGTGCCGGGCACGCCCACCGACACGCCGCTGGTCACCCGGTCGGGGGTGAAGGGGTAGGGGTTGCCGGTCTCGGGGTCGATGAACGCGTCGTTCGGCATCGAGGCGGGCGCGGTCTCGCGACCGTCGATGGTGTGGACCCGCTTGGTCCTCGCGTCGTAGTAGACGAAGAAGCCGCCCCCGCCGATGCCGGTGCTGTAGGGCTCGGTGACCCCCAGCGCCGCCGCGGTGGCGACGGCCGCGTCGACGGCGTTGCCCCCACGCTTGAGCACCCGCACCCCGACCGCGGAGGCGTAGGGGTCGACCGAGGAGACCGCACCACCCTTGCCGCGGGCGGTCGCCTGCTTCGGCGGCGTACGTCGTGGGGCCGCGGCCGGGGCCACGCTCGCGGCGGGGCCAGCGACGGCTGCTGGAGCACCGGCGGGGGTCGAGACCGCCGGCGTGGTCAACGCTCCGGCGCTGGCCAGGGCGAGGGTGACGGGGACGGCGAAGGCGGTCCGGCGGAGCATATTTCCTCCCGAGAGGTCGCTGGGGGGTCCACCCTGCACCCACCCACCGACAGTTGTCGACCGTCGTCGACGGGTTCTCCCGGGAGGACCCAGATCGCCGCACGTCAGTTCGCGAGCCACCCATGGCCGTTGATCCTGGTCACGGGCTGCCTGAGATCCACGGCTGTCTTCGCGCCTGCGTCCCTCGGGTGCGGTTTGGTCACAAACCGTCGCCTCCAAGCCGGCGCCCGTGCGGTTGGTGACCAAACCGCGCCGCCGAGACGGCGCGACGGTCTGCCCCGCGGTGGTCGCCCGCCAGGCACGAGACAGCCCGCCAGGCAGGGGCTCACCCCGCCGGTCACTTCAGGCCGGGGTGGCTCCTCGCGAGCACGGGCACGAGCAGCGAGCGCGGCGCGACCTGGGCGAGGGCGGCGGCCACGCGGTTGGCGCGGCCCGGGATGACGACCATCCGGCCCTTGGCCATGCCGGCGACGGCGGCCCGGGCCACGGCGTCCGCCCCGACCCACATCACCGCGGGCAGGGCCTCCTGGGCCTCCTCGTCGGTGAAGCCGGCCCGCTCGCCGAAGCCGGTCTCGACCGGCCCCGGGCAGAGCGCCGTCGCGGTGACGCCGCTGCCGCGCAGCTCGCCGGCCAGGCTCTGCGTGTAGGACAGCACGAAGGACTTGCCGGCGCCGTAGCCCGCCTGGCCCGGCAGCGGCTGGAACGCCGCGGTCGAGGCGACGTTGAGCACCGCGCCCTCGCCCCGCTCGACCATGCCGGGCAGGAAGCGCGTGCAGAGGTCCGCGACCGCGACCACGTCGACCTCGAGCATCGCCATCTCCGAGGCCGGGTCGGCCTGGCTCACCGGCCCCAGCGTCGAGAAGCCCGCGTTGTTGACCAGGATCTGCGGGACCAGCCCGAGCGCCTCGACGCGGTCGGCGAGGCTCGAGCGTGCGGTGCGGTCGCCCAGGTCCATCGTCACGACGTGGGCCCGGCCGCCGCCGGCGGTGATCTCCTCGGCGAGGGCGGTCAGCTTCGCCTCGGTCCGGGCCACGAGCACGACGGTGTGGCCGCGCCGCGACAGCTCGCGGGCGATCTCGGCGCCGATGCCGGAGGAGGCGCCGGTGACGACGGCGGCACGGTCGGGTCCGGGGATGGGGAGGCTCATGGGGGCGAGGCTAACGGCCGCTCCCACGGCGGGGGCCACGGCGGCGGGGTCGTGTGCCTCTCGCCGCCTCCTGGCCCGGTCTCGGGCACACGACCCTGCCGCCGGGGTCCACACCGGCTCACCCGGGCGGCCACGCCCCCGGGCCGACCACGTCGTACCAGGCACAGGCGAAGTCGCCGTTGCGCTCCAGCCGCGTCAACCGCAGGTCGAAGCGCCGCGGGAAGAGCGGGCGACCCGCACCGAGCGTGACCGGCGCGATCGAGACCATCACCTGGTCGAGCAGCCCGGCCTCCGCGAACTGGGCCGCCAGGTCGCCCCCGCCGACCACCCACACGTCGCGGCCTCCGGCGGCGGCGGCCAGGTCGGCGTGCACCTCGGCCGGCGGTCCGGACACCATCGTGATGCTGTCGGCCACCGGCTCCAGGTCGCGGTGGGTGAAGACCGAGCACGGCACCTCGTAGCCCCACGGCTCACCCGTGCGCTGCTGGTGGGCGACCACCCACTCGTACGTCGTCGCCCCCATGGCGATCGCCCCGACCCCGGCGATGAACTCGGAGTAGCCCATCGGCCCCGCAGGATCGTTGTCCTGCACGAAGAGCCAGTCGAGCGAGTCGTGCTCGTCGGCCAGGAAGCCGTCGAGGGTGGCTGCGGTGTAGTAGACGGTGCGGGTCATCGCGGGTCCGCATCCATCCGGCGACGCAGCCAGGTGATCGGGTCGCCGTCGTCGACCTCCACCCCGGCCTCGCGCATCAGCTGGCGCGCGAGCTGACGCCGGTGGGCCGAGAAGGTCAGCACGTGGGCGACGACGCTGCTCATCACGAAGCTCTCCGGCGGGTCGCAGAGCGCGTCGACCAGGAGGTCGTCCCAGGCGCCACGACGGTCGAGGTCGTGGACCATCGCACGCCATCGCGCGGCGGCCGCGTCGTGCCGCTCGCGCAGCCGGACGAGGTCGGCGTGCTCCTCGCGGTCGGGGAGGTCCAGCCCGTCGATCGCGGCCAGCCACACCTCCTTGGTGAAGACCAGGCGCTCGAGGACGGCGGCGATCGAGTCCTCGGGTCCGTCCCAGAGCAGGACGGTCCGGCCCTGGCCGCGCTGGGCCCGGAGCTCGTCGTCGGGCAGGCCCTTGGCCAGGTCGATGAGGTGGCGGGTGTCGTCGAGGTCGTGGCTGACCAGCTGGTCGGTGAGCGGGTTCATCGGCTGCTCCGTGGTGTGCACCCACAGCGAGGTGGGCGGGTGGAAGTGGATGCCGTTGGGCGCCGGCAGCCAGCGGCCCCGGCCGTGCGTCGCCGTCTGGCTCGGCGGGTGCCCGAAGGCCCGGGTGAAGGCACGGCTGAAGCCCTCGACGGACTCGTAGCCCGCCGCCCACGCGGCGTCGGCGACCGACGTGCCCTCGCCGAGCTGCCAGGCCGCCCGCTCGAGCATCACCCGGCGCCGCATCGCCACCGGGGGCTCCCCCGCCTCGCGCGACAGGCGGCGGGTGAAGTGGAACGGGCTCGCGTAGGCGCCGTCGGCCATCTCGGTCAGGGTCCGGTGGTCCTCGTCGAGCACGGAGTCCAGCAGCTCCCGCAGTCGGTCGCGTCCGGTGTCGGTCATGCGACCAGTCTGGACCGACCCCGCGGTCCCGCACCCGACCGCGATTGCCCTCCCTCAGCGGCGTACGGCGTCGACGGCCGCCAGCGCCGTGGCCAGCCGGTCGGGGTCGTCGTGGCGCACCCACACGATGCGCGGGTCCTTGCGCCACCACGAGTCCTGCCGGCGGGCGAAGCGGCGGGTGGCGAAGACCGTGCGCATGGTGGCCTCCTCGAGGCTGAGCTCACCGGCCAGGTGGGCGGTCACCTCCGGGTAGCCGATCGCCCGGGACGCCGTACGCCCGTGTGCGAGCCCGGCCGCGAGCAGCGCCGCGACCTCCGCGACGAACCCGCCGGCGAACATGGTCCGCACCCGCTCCTCGATCCGCAGGTCGAGCGTGGGCCGGTCGATGTCGACCCCGATCTGGACCGTCGCCGGGTCGAGGTGCTCGAGCACCGGGAGCGAGGCGGAGTAGGCGCGACCGGTGAGCTCGATGACCTCCAGCGCCCGGACGAGCCGTCGCCCGTTGTCGGGCCCGATCCGCTCGGCCGCCTCGGGATCGGCCACGGCGAGTCGCGCGTGCAGGGCGGCCGGTCCGCCGTCCGCCAGCTCGCCCTCCCACCGGGACCGGACCTCGGCGTCGGTGCCGGGGAACTCGAAGCGGTCCAGGATCGCGCGGGTGTAGAGCGCGGACCCGCCGACCAGGACCGGCACCCGGCCGCGGCCGCGGACCTCGGCGATCTCCGCCCGCGCCCACCCCTGGAAGTCCGACACGGTCAGCGTCTCGCGCACGTCGAGGAGGTCGAGCAGGTGGTGGGGCACGCCGCGGCGCTCGACGGGCGGGAGCTTGGCGGTGCCGATGTCCATGCCGCGGTAGACCTGCATGGCGTCGGTGTTGAGGACCTCGCCGGCCAGCGACCGGGCGAGGTCCAGGGACAGGCCGGTCTTGCCCGACGCGGTGCAGCCCACGACGGCCACGATCGGCGGGACACCTCCCGGCCCGGGCTGCTCAGTCATCGCCGCTAGTGTGGCAAGCACGCCGACGCCAGCAGGGCGCCGGCCCCCGGACAAGGAGGCGATCTCGTGGGATTCCTCGACAAGGCCAAGGACAAGCTGGGCGACGCCGTCGACAAGCACGGCGACAAGATCTCCGACGGCATCGACAAGGCGGCCCGTGCCGCGGACGACAAGACCGGCGGCAAGCACGCCGACAAGATCGCCTCCGGAGCCGAGAAGGCCAAGGACGCCCTCGACAAGCTCGACGGCAAGAACGACGACCTCCGGTGACCGCTCCCGTGCCGGAGGAGCGCAACGACGCGCTCGACGTGACCGACCAGCCACCGGGCGAGCACTCCGACGACCTGCCCGACGGCGACGACTCGGCCTCAGGGACCGACCAGCCCGAGGGCGCCGAGCAGGAGGAGAACGCCGAGTCCTCCCAGGACCAGCCCTCGCAGTGAGCGCCGCGTGAGCGCTTCTGCCTCGGACGACGCCGTGACCGACGCGGATCCGCACGGCCGCTTCGTCGTCGTGCCGGCGTCGTACGTCTTCCTGCTCCGCGAGCAGGAGGACGGTCGCACGGAGGTGCTGCTGCAGCTGCGCCGCAACACCGGCTACATGGACGACCACTGGGCGGCGGCGGCTGCCGGTCACGTCGAGCGCGGCGAGACCGCGATCGCGGCCGCTCGCCGTGAGGCCGCGGAGGAGATCGACGTCGCCGACCTCGACCTGGCGTTCGTGACCTCGATGCAGCGCACCCGCCACGACCTGGCGATCGACGAGCGGGTCGACTTCTTCTTCACGGCCCGCTCCTGGTCCGGCGAGCCGCGCATCGTCGAGCCGCACAAGTGCGCGGAGCTGCGCTGGTGCCCGCTCGACGACCTGCCCGACCCGGTCGTGCCCCACGAGCGGCGGGTGTTGGACGCGCTGCGAGAGGGCACCGTCACCCCGTACTCGACTTTCGGATTCTGACCCGCACCACCCCGAGGAGGAGCCATGCCCGACCCCGACCTGGGGCCCCAGCCCGAACCACAGATCGAGCCCGGTGAGCAGAACCCCGGCGGCGTCGACGCCGTGACCGACAGCGACGGGGTCGACGGCGAGACCGCCAGTGCCGATCCGGCACCGCGCGACCTCGATCCCGACAGCAACCCGGCCGTCGAGGACGCCCTGCCCGAGGAGATGAAGATGGGCGAGGACACCGACACCGAGGCCACCAAGGGCGACGGCGACAGCGACGACGTCGACCCCGAGGAGGAGGCACCGGTATGAGCTCCCAGGACCCCGACTACGACGTCACCCAGTCCGACCAGGACATCAGCGGCGACCTGGGCGTGAGCAGTGAGCGCGAGGGTCACGCCGGTCCTGGCCAGCACGCCCCCACCGGCACCCGCGACACCCTCGAGGGCGACCCCCGGCCCGAGGACGAGAAGCCGCGCGAGCAGTCCGCCGGGGGCGAGGAGACCAACCCCGAGGGCCTCACCCCGAAGGCCGGCTACTCCTCCACGGACCCGCGCTCGGACTGAGCTCTCGGACTGAGCTCTCGCACCTCGAGCGACGAGGGTCAGCGCAGCAGGCGGGTGTCCAGCGGGGTCTCGACGGCGGTGCCGTCCGGGCCGCGCTCGACGAGGTAGCCGCACGCGCCGTCACGCTCGGCGAGCGCCTCGACCAGCTCGGTGCCGCGGTAGTGCAGGCCGGCACCGTCGTCGGTGGCGTAGCCCGCGGGCAGGGTGCCGTCGGCCACCAGGGACTGGTACACCGGGCGTCGCTGCGGCTCGGAGTCGTAGTGGACGCCGTTGGAGAAGGGCAGCAGCGCGAGACCGTTGGTGATCGGGCGCAGGTCGGGACCGAAGGAGTCGGTGGTGCCCCCGATGTGCCAGCAGATCGACCCGGCCGAGACCCCGGTCAGCACGACGCCGGCCTCCCAGGCGGCGCGCATCGCGTCGCCGACCCCGTGCAGCTCCCACAGCGCGAGCAGGCCGGCCACGCTGCCGCCGCCGACCCAGACGACGTCCTGGGCCAGCAGGTGCGCGCGGACGTCCTCGACGTTCGGCATCGTGAACAGCTGCAGGTGCGAGCCCGCGTAGCCCGCAGCGTGGGCCAGGTCGTAGAAGTCGCGGTACCGCTCCGGGTTGTCGCCCCCGGCCGTGCCCACCGAGCACACCCGCGGGGCCCGACCGGTCACGCCGGCGAGCTCCACGGCGTACGTCATCAGCGGCCCGGCGGCCCAGCGGGTACGTCGGCCGGGCACGAGCCCGCCGGAGGTGGCGAGGATGGTGGGCGCGTCAGCGGCCATGGGGGCTCCCGAGAGTGGAGGGGGTGGTGGGTCAGCGGCGGTCAGCCGCAGGCCGGAGCCTCCGCCAGCGGCGAGGGTACGCCGACCGACGGCATGCCGAGCACCACCCCGGCCGGCGCAGCGCCGGACGTGCCGCCCCGACGAGCCTCCCAGGCGTCGCCCGAGCGGGTCCGGCGCACGTCGGTGGCCGGACCGTCGGCGACCAGGTGGTGCGGCGCGGCGTAGGTGATCTCGGCGGTGACCATGTCACCGGGCCGGATCTCGACGGGCTCACCGGCCTCGTCGACCGGCGGGGTGAAGTGGACCAGGCGGTTGTCGCGCCCCCGCCCCGACAGCCGGTGCGTGGCGGCGTCCTTGCGGCCCTCACCCTCGGCGACCATCAGCTCGACCCGCTGCCCGACGAGGCGACGGCTCTCGGTCCAGGCGACCTCGTTGACGACCTCCACCAGTCGCTCGTAGCGGTCTCGGACCACGTCGGGCGTGATCTGGTCGGGCAGCGTGGCGGCGGGAGTGCCGGGCCGCTTGGAGTACTGGAACGTGAACGCCCCCGAGAAGCGCGCGGCCCGCACGACGTCGAGCGTCGCCTCGAAGTCCTCCTCGGTCTCACCCGGGAAGCCGACGATGATGTCGGTGGTGATCGCGGCGTCGGGCATGGCCGCGCGCACCCGCTCGATGATGCCGAGGTACTTCGACTGACGGTAGGAGCGCTTCATCGCCCTCAAGACCCGGTCGGAGCCCGACTGCAGCGGCATGTGCAGCGACGGCATCACGTTGCGGGTCTGGGCCATCGCCTCGATCACGTCGTCGGTGAACTCCGCGGGGTGCGGGCTGGTGAAGCGCACCCGCTCGAGCCCGACGACGTCGCCGCAGGCGCGCAGCAGCTTGGAGAACGCCTGGCGGTCGCCGAACTCCACGCCGTAGGCGTTGACGTTCTGGCCCAGCAGCGTGACCTCCGAGACGCCGTCGGCCACCAGCGCCTCGATCTCGGCGAGGATCTCGCCGGGCCGGCGGTCCTTCTCCTTGCCGCGCAGTGCCGGCACGATGCAGAACGTGCAGGTGTTGTTGCACCCGACCGAGATCGACACCCAGGCGGCGTACGCCGACTCGCGCTTGGTCGGCAGCGTCGAGGGGAAGACCTCGAGCGACTCGAGGATCTCGACCTGCGCCTCCTCGGCGACCCGCGCCCGCTCCAGCAGCACCGGCAGCGAGCCGATGTTGTGGGTGCCGAAGACGACGTCGACGTACGGCGCCTTCGCGGTGATCGTGGCGCGGTCCTTCTGGGCCAGGCAGCCGCCGACGGCGATCTGCATGCCGGGGTTGGCCGCCTTGACCGGCGCCAGGTGGCTGAGGTTGCCGTAGAGCTTGTTGTCGGCGTTCTCGCGGACCGCGCAGGTGTTGAAGACGACCACGTCGGCCTGCTCCCCGGTGGGCGCGGCGACGTAGCCGGCGTCCTCCAGCAACCCGGTCAGACGCTCGGAGTCGTGCACGTTCATCTGGCACCCGTAGGTGCGGACCTCGTAGGTGCGTTTCCCCACCGTGGCGGGCTCATGCGTCGGGAGAGAGGTCGCAGTAGTCATGACCGCCCCAGGGTACGGCGGCGCGACGGGCGGCCCGAATCGGTTGGGTCACGAGCCGGTTGCAGTCGCGCGCGGCTCATGGCCCCTCGGGACCCGATGAGGCTAGGGTCCTGGACATGACGCTTCAGGACGAGGCCGCGAGGCCGTCCGGCACGGGCGAGCCGTTGGTGGTCCTCGACCACGTCGACAAGTGGTTCGGCGACCTGCACGTGCTCCAGGACATCAACATCTCCGTCAAGCGTGGCGAGGTCGTCGTGGTCATCGGTCCGTCGGGGTCGGGCAAGTCGACGCTGTGCCGGGCGATCAACCGGCTGGAGACCATCGACAAGGGCTCGATCACCCTCGACGGCAAGCCGCTGCCCCAGGAGGGCAAGGAGCTGGCCAACCTGCGCGCCGAGGTCGGGATGGTCTTCCAGAGCTTCAACCTCTTCGCCCACAAGACGATCCTCGAGAACGTCACGCTCGGCCCGATCAAGGTCCGCAAGAAGAACAAGGCCGAGGCCGACAAGCGCGGGCAGGAGCTGCTCGACCGGGTGGGGGTCGGCCACCAGGCCGCGAAGTACCCCGCCCAGCTCTCCGGCGGCCAGCAGCAGCGCGTCGCGATCGCGCGGGCGTTGGCGATGGAGCCCAAGGTGATGCTCTTCGACGAGCCCACCTCGGCCCTGGATCCCGAGATGATCAAGGAGGTGCTCGACGTCATGGTCGACCTCGCCGAGGGCGGCATGACGATGGTCGTGGTCACCCACGAGATGGGCTTCGCACGCACCGCCGCCCACCGCGTGATCTTCATGTCCGACGGCGCCATCGCCGAGGAGAACACCCCCGAGGAGTTCTTCACCAACCCGCAGAGCGATCGCGCCAAGGACTTCCTCGGCAAGATCCTCAAGCACTGATCCACGACTGTCACGAGCAACGAGCAAAGGGAGATACGGAATGCGCAGATTGAACTTCAAGGTCGCGGCGGTGGGCCTGCTCCTCGCTGGATCCCTGGCCGCCTGCGGCGACGCCGGCGACGAGGGCGCAGGGCGCGAGGTCGAGGCCGAGGACGTCGCTGACGACAAGTTCGAGGCCGGTTCCTACATGGCCGAGCTGGCGGAGGCCGGCTCGGTCAACGTCGGGGTCAAGTTCGACCAGCCCGGCCTGGGCTTCAAGGGTGCCGCCGACGACCTGCCCTCCGGCTTCGACGTCGAGATCGCCAAGATCCTGGTCGCCGACCTCGGCATCGACCCCACCGACACGAGCTCGGTCAGCTACACCGAGACGATCTCCGACAACCGCGAGCCGTTCCTGGAGTCCGGCAAGGTCGACCTGGTGCTCGCGTCGTACTCGATCACCGACGACCGCCGCAAGATCGTCGGCCAGACCGGCCCCTACTTCGTCACCGGCCAGCAGCTGCTGGTCCCGGCCGACAGCGACGTGGAGAGCATCGAGGACCTCCAGGGTCAGGAGGTCTGCTCGGTGACCGGGTCGACCTCGATCGACACGATCAACGAGAAGGGCGCCAAGGGCGTCGGCTTCGACTCCTACTCCGAGTGCGTGCAGAAGGTGCTCGACGGCACCGTCGAGGGGATGTCGACCGACGGCTCGATCCTGGCCGGCTTCGCCGCCGAGAACGAGGGCGAGCTCAAGGTCGTCGGCGAGACCTTCTCCGAGGAGCGGATCGGCGTCGGCTACAGCCTGGAGCACCCCGAGATGTGCGAGTGGATCAACGGCGTGCTGACCGAGGCCTTCGAGGACGGCTCCTGGGCCGAGGCCTTCGAGCTGACGCTCGGCCCGTCGGGTGTCGAGACGCCCGACCCGCCGGCGCTCGACGAGTGCCCCTGATCCTCCGCTGACGTCCGGGGCGGCGCACGCAGTACGCCGCCCCGGACGCATCGCACTGACTGCACCGCAGGAAGGAGCACCGCCGGGTGAGCGCCGTACTCGACAACTTCGACGTCTATCTCAGGGCGTTCGGCTACACCGTGTTCCTGTTCCTGGTCGCCGGCGTCGCCTCGATGATCCTCGGCACGATCCTGGTCGCGCTCCGCGTGGGTCCGGTCGCCGTGCTGCGTCGCGCCGCGGCCACCTACGTGACCGTGGTGCGCAACACGCCGCTGGTCATCGTCTTCGCGTTCTTCTCCTTCGTCGCCCCGATCTTCGGGATCCGCTTCAACTGGCTCCAGGTCAGCATCGGGCCGTTCAGCTTCACCGCGTTCTTCGGGGCAGCCGTCGTCTCGCTGACGCTCTACACCTCGACCTTCGTGTGCGAGGCGATGCGGTCCGGGGTCAACTCGGTGTCCTTGGGCCAGGCCGAGGCCGCCCGGGCCATCGGACTGCCGTTCACCGGCGTGATGACGAACGTCGTGCTCCCGCAGGCGTTCCGGGCTGCGATCCCCCCGCTGGCCAGCGTGCAGATCGCGCTGATCAAGAACACCTCGGTGGCCGCCGTCTTCGGCGTCGCCGAAGCGGTCTCCCGGATGCGCAGCTTCACCAACGACTTCGGCTCGCAGCGGATCGGCATCTTCCTCACCTTCGCCCTCGGCTACATCATCATCGTCGAGCTCTTCTCCTTCGTGGCCATCAGGGCCGAACGCCGATACCGGGTGGCCGCATGAGCACGAGTGTCCTGTTCGACGCCCCCGGTCCCAAGACGGTCGCGCGGCACCGGATGTACAGCATCGTCGGCGCACTGGTGCTGCTGGCGATCGTCGGCGGCGCCCTGTGGCGCCTCTACGACGACGGCCAGTTCGACGGCGACAAGTGGGAGGTCTTCTTCACCCCCAAGTACATCCAGGTCATCCTGGTCGACGGCCTGCTCAACACCCTCAAGATGGCCGGTTTCGCCATCGTGCTGGCGGTGGCGTTCGGGTTCGTCTTCGGCGTCGGCAAGATGTCGGAGCACGCCTTGGTGCGCTGGCCGTCGTGGCTGGTGGTGGAGTTCTTCCGCGCCGTGCCCGTGCTGCTGCTGATGGTCTTCATCTGGTACATGCTCGGCATCGAGAAGTCCGGCAGCTCGTTCTGGGCCGTGGTCATCGCGCTGATGCTCTACAACGGCGCCGTGCTCGCCGAGGTGCTGCGCGCCGGCGTCAACGCCGTGCCCAAGGGCCAGCGCGAGGCGGCGTACGCGATCGGCATGCGCAAGACGGCGGTGATGAACATCGTGCTGCTGCCGCAGGCCGTGAAGATCATGCTGCCGGCGATCATCAGCCAGTGCGTCGTGGCCCTCAAGGACACCGCGCTCGGTCAGTTCGTGGTGGCGCCCGGTCTGACGAAGATCTACCAGCGGATCTTCCTGGAGTTCGACAACCGGGTCCCGACGATGTTCGTGATCGCCAGCCTCTACATCCTGGTCAACCTGCTGCTGACCTGGCTGGCCACGTGGGCGCAGAAGAAGTTCGTGGGCGAGCACAAGCCGGTCGACGCCGGCCAGGCGGCGGCGGGCCTGCCGGCCGCCTGAGGTCGCCCTGGGGTCGGCCTGGAGGGGGTCAGCGGGACTTCGGCGTCACCCAGAGCCGGATGACGCCCTCGATCACGACGGTGCCGTCCTCGCGCACGCCCCGCACCCGCACCGGCAGGTCCGGGTCGTCGGAGGCCCACTGCGCGGCGTCGGTCTCGGCGGTGCAGGTGATGTCGCTGGTCGCCTTGGCGGTGTAGGAGACCTCCATGCCCTTGGGGATCCACCGCTTGTCCGCCGGGATCGTGGCCTCGGCGAGCGCCCCCATCGCCGCCTCGAGCCCGTTGCAGAGCGCGATCGCGTGCACGGTGCCGAGGTGGTTGTGCACCCCCCTGCGCTTGGGGATCACCAGCGACGCGCGGTTGGGGCCGATCTCGGTGAACCGCGGTCGGATCGAGGCGAAGTAGGGCGCCTTCTGGCTGAACGCGAAGGAGAACACGCGCGCGCCGAGCGCCGGTCCCACGACCGGGAGGGTGGTGGTCTTGTGCCACAGGGTCAGGATGCTGCTCATCCCGCGATGCTACCAGTCAGTAACATTGAGAGGCAGCCCTGCCCCGTCGACGTGTCGACGGTCGGGCTCTCAGCGCAGCGAGAGGAAGAGCCGCTCCGCGCGGGCCAGCTCCTCGCTCGGGATGCCGGCCTCGCCGGGGATCGACCCCTTGAGGTCGGCGACCAGCACGACGTACGCCGCCCGGTCCAGCGCCTTGGTCACGGCCTTGAGCTGCTGGAGGATCGCCTCGGTGTCCCGGCCGGTGTCGATCATCTCCAGGATCCCGCTCAGCTGGCCCTGGGCCCGTTTGAGGCGGTTGACCGCCCCGTTCATCTCCCGTGCCCGCACATCCATCAGTCCACCTCCGGAGACGGCAGACCCAGATCCCCACGTGCCTGGGGTCGCCGTTGCTAGAGATTAGCCCCGGGAACCATGCGGAAGGAACAGAACCTCGACCCGGTTGCCGTGCGCGTCGGCCGTGTGGAGGCGCTCGTAGCCCGGGAACGTGTGCTGCTGGCTCAGGTCGACCGGGAAGCCGAGCGCCTCCAGCCGGGCGCCCAGCGCGGCGGGGGTCGGCGCCGCGGGACCGTCGAGGAGCAGCGCGGGGTGGGCCTTGCGGGCGGGTCGGAACGGGTCCTCGACGCCGACGTGGATCTCGGCGGTGACCCGGCCCGCGTCGTCGTGGGCGCGGAACCACGCACCTCCCCGCCCCGCCAGGTCTGCCGGCTTCTCGACCTCGGTGAGCCCGAGCGCGCCGGCGTAGAACCGGCGTACCTCCTCCTCGCCCCCGGGCGGGCAGGCGACCTGGACGTGGTGCAGCCTCATCGACCGGCCCCCGTGCCCACGCGGGCGACGGCGAAGATCCGCCGGAACGGCAGCACCACCCCGTGGGGCCGGGGCGGGTACGCCGCGCGCAGCCGAGCCCGGTAGTCGTGCTCGAAGTCCGCACGCAGACCGGCGGGCAGGGCGGCCAGCACCGGCCGGGCACCGGTCGCGCTGATCCAGGCGAAGACCGGGTCCTCACCCTGCAGCACGTGCAGGTACGTCGTCTCCCACACGTCGGCGGTGCAGCCGAGGTCGAGCAGGGCCTCGAGGTAGGTCGCCGGGTCGTGCGATGCCGGTCGCTCGACGCCACGGGTGTGCTCGACGTACGCCGCGTCGTCGGCGAGCTCGCGCAGGAGCGTGTGGCTGGGCTCCTCGAAGTTGCCGGGCACCTGGAAGGCCAGCCAGCCTCCGGGCGCCACCGAGCCGATCAACCGGGGCAGCAGGTCGAGGTGGTCGGGCACCCACTGGAGCGTGGCGTTGCTGACCAGGACGTCGACGGGTTGCTCCGGGCGCCAGTCGCGGAGGTCGGCCTGCTCGAAGCTCAGCGTCGCGGCCCGAGCGGTCTCGCGGGCGGTGGCCACCATCTCGGCGCTGCTGTCGACGCCCGAGACCTGAGCCGCGGGCCAGCGCTCGGCGAGCAGCCGGGTGAGGTTGCCGGGTCCGCAGCCCAGGTCGACCACCTGCGCGGGGTCGCGGGCCTCGACCCGGGCGAGCAGGTCGACGAAGGGGCGGCCGCGCTCGTCGGCGTACGTGAGGTAGCGGTCGGGGTCCCAGGGCGCAGTCACCCGACTATCTTGATCTCAAGATACCTTGATGTCAAGAATCTCGACCGGACCGGCTAGACTTCGGTCATGCGGGACGAGGTCGACGAGCTGGTGGAGGCCTGGGCCCGCGAGCGCGACGACCTCGACCTGGCGCCCGTCGCGGTCTTCTCCCGGATCTCCCGGCTCGCGCGCCACCTCGACCTGGCCCGCCGCGCGGCCTTCGCCGCGCACGGCATCGAGTCCTGGGAGTTCGACGTGCTGGCCGCACTGCGCCGCGCGGGCGAACCCTACGAGCTGTCGCCGGGCCGGCTGCTGCGCGAGACCCTGGTGACCAGCGGGACGATGACCAACCGCGTCGACCGGCTCACCGCCCGGGGCCTGGTCGAGCGCTCGCCCGACCCGGCCGACCGGCGCGGGGTGATCGTGCGGCTCACCGGAGAGGGCAAGACCGCCGTCGACGGCGCCTTCGAGGCCCTCCTCGACGCCGAGGCGGTGCTCCTCAACGACCTCCCCCCGCGCGACCGCGCCCGCCTGGCGTCCCTGCTCCGCACGCTCCTGGCGCCGTACTCGCACCCGCAGTCGGGGTAGTCCCTGACGAAATCGGGGTGACTCGAGCCGTTCGACCCCGATTTCGTCCGGGACTACACACCGGGGGTCACTCGACGAGGTCGGACGCCTCCAGCCACTCCAGCTCGAAGCCCTCGCGCTCGGCGTGGAGGACCTTCAGGCGGGCGCCGAGCTCGGCGAGGCGCGCGTAGTCGCCCGCCTCCGAGGCGGCCGCGAGGTCGGTGGTGAGCGTGGCCTCCTCGGCGGCGAGGCGCTTGAGCTGCTTGTCGAGGCGGGAGAGGGTCTTGCGGGCGGCGCGCTCCTCGGCGCTGCCGGGCTTGGCCTTCGCTGGGCCGCTCGTGCCCGATGTCGCGCTGACCTCACCGGGTTTCGACGCGCTCTCGCGACCTCGTTCCTCGGTCGCGTCGCTTGCTCTACCTTCGCGCGCTGACGCCGCGCGCTCGTTCCTCGCGCTCGGCTGCGCGCTCGCGTCGCTCCAGGTACTCATCGACCCCGCGGGGCAGCATCGAGATCTGGCCGTCGCCGAGCAGGGCCCAGACGGAGTCGGTGACGCGCTCGAGGAAGTAGCGGTCGTGGGAGACCACGACCAGGGTGCCGGGCCAGGCGTCGAGGAAGTCCTCGAGCACGTTGAGGGTGTCGATGTCGAGGTCGTTGGTGGGCTCGTCGAGCAGCAGCACGTTGGGCTCCTCGAGCAGCAGCATCAGCAGCTGGAAGCGGCGCCGCTCGCCACCGGAGAGCTCCCCGATCCGCGCGGTCAGCTTGTCGCCGGTGAAGCCGAAGCGCTCCAGCATCGAGGTCGCGGTGATCTCGCCGCCGTCGGTCTTCACGACCCGGCGGTAGGACTCCACCATCGGCAGCACCCGCACCTCGGGGTCGAGGGTGTCCAGCTGCTGGGTCAGGTGCCGCAGCGAGATCGTCCGACCCTGCTTGACCTTCCCGGACGACGGCGCCAGGTCGCCGGAGAGCAGCGAGAGCACCGAGGTCTTGCCGGCGCCGTTGACCCCGACCAGACCGACCCGGTCGCCGGGCCCCAGGCGCCAGGTCGCGTCGGTCAGCAGGGTCCGCTCGCCCCGCTGGAGGTCGACGTGCTCGACGTCGAGCACCTGCTTGCCGAGCCGCTGGATCGCGAACTTCTGCAGCTCCAGCCGGTCGCGCGGCGGCGGCACGTCCTCGATCAGGGCGTTGGCGGCCTCGATCCGGAACTTCGGCTTCGCGGTGCGCGCCGGTGCGCCGCGGCGCAGCCAGGCGAGCTCCTTCTTGGCGAGGTTCTGGCGGCGGGTCTCCGACGCCGAGGCCTGGCGCGTCCGCTCGGCCTTGGCGAGCACGTACGCGGCGTACCCGCCCTCGTAGGCGTCGACGACGCCGTCGTGGACCTCCCAGGTCCACTGGCACACCTCGTCGAGGAACCAGCGGTCGTGGGTGACCACGATCATCGCCGACGTACGTCGCTTGAGGTGGGCGGCCAGCCAGGCCACCGCCTCGACGTCGAGGTGGTTGGTGGGCTCGTCGAGGACCACCAGGTCGTGGTCGCCGAGCAGCAGCGCGGCCAGCGAGCAGCGACGGCGCTCCCCGCCGGAGAGACCGACCACGGGCCGGTCGAGGCTCACCCCGACCAGCAGCTCCTCGACGATCTCGCGCGTCGTGGAGTCCGCGGCCCACTCGTGGTCGTCCATGCCGCCGAGCACCGCCTCGCGGACGGTGTGGGTGTCGACCAGCTCGTCGCCCTGGTGCAGGTAGCCGATGTGCAGGCCCCGGCTCTGCGAGACCCGTCCGGAGTCGGGCTCCTCCAGACCGGTCATCACCTCCAGCAGGGTGGTCTTGCCGTCGCCGTTGCGGCCGACGATGCCGATCCGCTCGCCGGCGGCGACGCCGAGCGAGACGTCGGTCAGCAACGGCCGGACGCCGTAGGACTTGGAGACCCGCTCGAGGTTGAGCAGGTTGGGGGTGGCCATCAGGTGCTCCTCACAGAACCACGTGGGCGCCGGCGACCGGCGCATTGGCGACCAGGACGGTGTCGTCACGGTCGGCCTGCAGTGCCCCGGCGACGGCGCGAGCCTCGTCGGCGGAGCCGCAGAGGAAGGCGCACGTCGGCCCGGAGCCCGAGACGATGCCACGCAGGGCGCCCTCGGCCTCCCCGCGCACGATCAGCTCGGCGAGGTCGGGCCGCAGGTCGACCGCGGCTTCCTGGAGGTCGTTGTGCAGCAGCCGGGCCAGCGCGAGCGGCTCGCCCGTGGCGAGCGCGTCCAGCAGGTCGTCGGCGGGCAGCGGCTGGGTCGGCGCCTCGGGCACGAGCTCGTCGAAGCGGCGGTAGACCGCCGGCGTCGAGAGTCCCTCGTGGCTCGGCACGAGCACCCACCACCAGATCGCCTCGTCGGCCACGGGCACGACGACCTCGCCGCGCCCGGTCCCGAGGGCGGTGCCGCCCATCAGCGCGAACGGCACGTCGCTGCCCAGCCCGGCGGCCAGCCGCAGCAGGTCGGCGTCGGTGGTCTCCACGTCCCAGAGCCGGTCGAGCGCCACCAGCGTCGCGGCGGCGTCGGCGGAGCCGCCGGCCAGGCCGCCGGCCACGGGGATCGCCTTGACGACCTCGACGTGACCGGTGCGGTCGACCCCGTGGTGCTCGGCGAGCGCGGTGGCGGCCCGGGTGACGAGGTTGTCCTCGCCGAGGGGTACGTCGTCCAGGTCGACCCAGGCGCTCCCCCGCACCTGGAGGTCCCACTCGCGCGCCTCGTAGGCGACGACGTCGTCGCACAGGCCCACCGCCTGGTAGACCGTGTGCAGCGGGTGGAACCCGTCGTCGCGGGGCGCCCCGACGCCGAGGTGGAGGTTGACCTTCGCGGCCGCGCGCACGGTGATCACGCGACCACCTGCAGCGCCTCGGCCACCCGGGCGAAGTCCTCGACGCCCAGCGACTCACCGCGCGCGAGCGGGTCGACGCCGGCGTGGGCCAGCGCCGCGTGGGCGCGCTCGCTGGAGCCGGCGATCCCGCGGAGCGTCCCGCGCAGCACCTTGCGGCGCTGGGCGAACGCGGCGTCGACCACCGCGAAGACCTGCTCGCGGGTGGCGGTCGTCTCCGGCGGGTCGCGCCGGGTCCAGGCCACCAGCCCGGAGTCGACGTTGGGCGCCGGCCAGAAGACCGAGCGCGACACCGCGCCCGAGCGACGTACGTCGGCGAACCAGGCGGCCTTCACCGACGGGATGCCGTAGGTCTTGGAGCCCGGGGGCGCGGCGAGCCGGTCGGCCACCTCCGCCTGGACCATGACCAGGCCGCGCTCCAGCGACGGGAGCAGGGCCAGCAGGTGGAGCAGGACCGGCACCGAGACGTTGTAGGGCAGGTTGGCCACCAGCGCGGTCGGCGGAGGCCCCGGCAGCTCGGTGACCCGCATCGCGTCGGCCAGCACCACCTCGAAGCGGTCGGCCTGCGCCGGCGCGTGCTCAGCGATCGTCTCGGGCAGCAGCCCGGCCAGCTTGTCGTCGACCTCGATCGCGACGACCCGCCGGGCCACGCCGAGCAGGGCCAGCGTGAGTGAGCCCAGGCCCGGCCCGACCTCGAGCACCACGTCGTCGCCGGTGACGCCCGCCTCGCGGACGATGCGGCGCACGGTGTTGGCGTCGATCACGAAGTTCTGGCCTCGCTGCTTGGTCGGGCGCAGGTCGAGGCGCTCGGCGAGGCGACGTACCTCCGCCGGACCGAGCAACCTCGGCCCAGCGGAGGTGTTCATGCCTAGAGGCTAGTGCCCGCTCGAGCGGTCACCGGGGCAGGCCGAGCTTGGCGGCGCAGCCGGGCCACGCGCCGTACCCGCCGCTGGCGTCGCGGAGCCGGGTGGCCACCGCGATCTGGGTCTCGCGCGAGTTGTTGCTCGGCAGGCCGGTGCCGCCGTAGGACTGCCACGTGCCGAGGTTGAACTGCAGCCCGCCGTAGTAGCCGTTGCCGGTGTTGATGGCCCAGTTGCCGCCCGACTCGCACTGCGCGAGGGAGTCCCACACGGTGCCGCCGGAGGCGAAGTTGGTGGTCGGCGCGGGCTCGGCCGTGCCGACCTCGACGATCTTGGCGACGGGATCGCGGAGCCGCTCGGCGCGGAGCACCGTGCGCTTGGTCACCTCGCCGTTGCGGAGCACCAGGCGGTAGGTCACGTCACGCACCCCGGAGCGGCCCTCGCGGACCACCGTGGTCTCGCCCTCGGTCGCGGAGTCGTCCTCGCGCTCGACGGTCGAGAAGGCCAGCGCCTCGTCCTTGACCCGCTTCTTGGTGACCCGGATGTCGGTGTAGACGACGCGGTCGCCGTCCTCGAGCACCTGGGTGCGCGCGGGCTTGGTCCGGTCGAGCTTGTCGACCTTGACGCCCATGCGCTTCAGGGCGTCCTTCACGGTCAGCACGGCCATCGTCTTCTTGACCGGCGACTTGTCGGCCACGACGAGCGTGAGCTTCTTGGGGGTGACGACCTCCAGGGCGAGTCCACCGCGGTCGATCGCGGCACCGCGGCTGGTGGACAGCCGGGCCTCGTCGAAGTCGCGGCCGATCTCGCCGAGCGCGAGGCTGACCTCGTCGGAGGTGACCCAGTGCGTCGTGGTCTCGCCGTCGACGGTCAGCTCCAGGGGCCGGGCGAACTTCACGTTGACCCGGTCGCCGTCGGAGAGCGTCTCGTCGAGGCCGGGCGCGACGATGTCGCGGGCCTCGACCTCGATGCCCTCCTCGGCCAGGACGTCGGCGACGGTGTCGCCCAGCGTGCTGACCTCACGGTCCTCGCCGTCCACCGAGACGGTCACGTCGGTGGTCATCGCGGAGTAGCCGTAGGTCGTGCCGGCCACGGCCAGCAGCGCCACGGCCACGAACGACGCGAGCACCGCGCGGCTGCCGAGCAGCGCCTTCAGGCGGGCCCGGCCGGTCGAGCGGGGGCTGGTCTGGCTGGTCTCGTCGGAAGTCATGGTGGGCGTGTGTCCTGTCTCGGGCACAGTTCTCCGTACGTCGTCTTGTCCGGTCCTCAGGAGCCAGCGCGCGCCGCCCGCGCACATCTCGCGCGGGCCACTCGGTGTTGCTCGGGGACCACCACAGCGTCCGCACCGGACCGCGGCGGCCACCCCTCGCACTGGCACAGATCGTTCCCGATCCCGGCCATCAGTGCTCCACGACAACAGGGCGGCCCCCGGGAGTGCAAGTCGCGGGGACCTTGGTCCCGACTCCCCCAGGCGTGGATCCGGCGGTGGACGTGACCGGGATCGCACGGGTGAGGAGGGGTCTTGGAGAGCGGTTCGCTGGTCCGGCGGCCGCTGAGGGCCTGGGACCGGCGAGTGGTTTCGTGGCTCGTCGCTGACGCTCCTCGCACCTCAACCAACGAATTGCCCCGGTGGTTGAGGTGCGAGCGCAGCGAGCGGCCCACGGTGGTTGAGGTGCGAGCGCAGCGAGCGGCCCACGGTGGTTGAGGTGCGAGCGCAGCGAGCGGCCCACGGTGGTTGAGGTGCGAGCGCAGCGAGCCACGAAACCACTCACGCCTCCCGTTGCTGCACCCCCTTGCGACGCGACAGCTTGGGCAGCAGGTCCACCTCACCGCGGATCAGCGCCTCGCGCTTCTTCCTGCTCCATCCCTGGATCCGCTTCTCGTACGCGTAGGCATCGGCCACGGACTCGCTCCAGGTCGACCAGACGAGCACCACCGGACGACGCCGGCGGGTGTACAGCGGACCCTGGTCGTCGGTGCCGTGCTGCCAGAGGCGGCGGTCGAGGTCCCAGGTGCTGCCGCAGTAGTAGCTCCCGTCGGCGCAGCGGAGCAGGTAGGTGAAGGGCATCCGCCCACGATCACCGCCGGGCCGACCGAGCGCCACCGCCGGTGGGCGGGCTGTGGACGACGCGGCGGCGGGGGTGGGGTGTGGTGGTTTCGTGGCTCGTCGCTGCGCTCCTCGCACCTCAACCACCGAAGACAGCTCCAGCGCTCCTCGCACCTCAACCACCGAAAACAGCATCCGGCGCTCCTCGCACCTCGACCACCGCACCCCGGTGGTTGAGGTGCGAGCGCAGCGAGCCACGAAACCACTACCAGGCGCCCCCGAAGGCGGTCTCGGTGTTGACGTCGAGGGCGGCGCACAGGTCGGTGAGGTCGTCACCGCGAGTCTCCGCCATCGAGCGGACGGTCAGCGGCACCAGGTAGGAGGCGTTGGTACGGCCGCGGAACGGGTGGGGGGTCAGGTACGGCGCATCGGTCTCGACCAGGAGCCGGTCGCGCGGTGCGACCACCAGGGCCCCGCGCAGCGGGGCGGCGTTCTTGAAGGTGACGGTGCCGGCGAAGGACAGGTAGGCACCGCGGTCCAGGCACCGCCGGGCGAAGTCGGCGTCCCCGGAGAAGCAGTGCATCACCCACCGCTCCGGGGCCCCCTCGGCGTCGATCACCTCGAGCACCTCGTCGTGGGCGTCGCGGTCGTGGATGACCAGGGTCTTGTCGAGCCGCTTGGCCAGGTCGATGTGCCACGCGAAGGACTCCACCTGCGCCGCGCGCCCCTCCTCGCCGGTGCGGAAGTGGTCGAGCCCGGTCTCCCCCACGGCCCGCACCCGCTCGTGCGAGCCGGCGAGGGCCTCGATCTCGGCCAGCGCCTCCTCCAGCCGCCCCTGCGCCGCGAGCCGCGGGGCCTCGTTGGGGTGCAGCGCGACGCCCGCGACCAGCGCGTCGTACGTCGTGGCCGCCTCGACCGCCCAGCGCGCGCCCGGCAGGTCGCAGCCGATCTGCACGACGCGCGGCACCCCGACCGCGGCCGCGGCCGCGAGGGCAGCGGGGACGTCGACCTCCTCGCCGTCACGGGCGATGTCGAGGTGGCAGTGGTTGTCGACGACCGGGTGCGGCAGCGGCTCCGGGGCGGGCGGGCGCTCGCTCACGCGTCACCCGCCGGAGCACCCACGCGGGCCAGGACCGCCTCGGCGAGCGCCTGGGGCGCCTGGGTGGGGATCCAGTGGCTGACCCCCTCGAGCACGACCAGTGCGTACGGCGCGTCGACGTACTCCGGCGTGCGGTCGACGCCGGCGCGGTCGATCGCGCTGTCGCCGTCGCTCCACACCAACGTGGTCGGGACCGTGACCTTGCGCCCGAGCAGGCTGCGGTCGAGGAAGGGCATCGCGCGGTACCAGCCCAGGGCGTGCGGGAAGGCGCCGCTGTCCACGATCTCGTCGCGGAAGCGCTCGACGTCGCTGCCGGTCATGCCGGTCTTGCCCAGCAGCCGGTCGACCGGTCCCCCGGCTCGCCGGGCCAGCCGCTCGGGCAGCCGCGGGAGCTGGAAGAGGAGCATGTACCAGGACTTGAGGAACTGGCGCGAGCGCACCACCGAGGACAGGTACGCCGTGGGGTGCGGCACCGAGACCGCCGTGAGCGTCCGCACCAGGTCGGGTCGCCGCGCCGCGACCGTCCAGGCCACCACGGCGCCCCAGTCGTGCCCGACCACGTGGACGGGTCCGCCGAAGCACGCGGCCAGGGCCTCGACGTCACCGGCCAGCTCGGTGACCTGGTAGTCGCGGCGCCGCGGCGGCCGGGCGCCCTCGGAGTAGCCGCGCTGGTCCATCGCCACCGTGCGGTAGCCCTCGGCGTGCAGCAGCGGCGCGACCTCGCGCCAGCACGTGCTGCGCTCCGGGAAGCCGTGCAGCAGCAGGACGACCTCGCCGTCGAGCGGACCCTCGTCGTGGACGTCGAAGCGCAGGCCGGCGTGCTTGAGCGCCCGCATCCGCTGCCGGGCGCCGCTCATGCGGGGCCACCCGTCGGGCCTGCGGGCCCAGCCGCGGGGCCACCCGCGGGCCCGGCGCCGTGCACCAGCGCGTAGACCTCGCGCTTGGGCACCCCGGCCAGGCCGGCGACCTCCACGATCGCCTGCTTGCGACTCATCCCTGCATCCTCTCGTCGCGCCACCGCGGAGCGGAGGCTGTGCTCGTCGGTGTCGATGCTCGGGCCGCCGGCCGCCCCGGTGACGACCAGGGTGACCTCGCCCCGCACGCCAGCGCCCGCCCAGTCGGCGAGGTCGCGCAGCGGGCCGCGGCGTACCTCCTCGTGGGTCTTGGTCAGCTCGCGGCACACGGCGGCGATGCGGTCGGGCCCGAAGGCCTCCGCCATCGCCGTCAGCGTCGCGGCCGTGCGGTGCGGGGCCTCGAAGAAGACCAGCGTGCGCTCCTCGGCCGCCAGGCCCGCCAGCCGGCGCGACCTCTCCCCCGGCTTGCGGGGCAGGAAGCCCTCGAAGCAGAACCGGTCGACCGGCAGGCCGGAGACCGCCAGCGCGGTCAGCACCGCCGAGGGGCCCGGCACCGCGGTCACGCGGACGCCGGCCTCGACCGCCGCGGCGACGATCCGGTAGCCCGGGTCGGACACGCTGGGCATGCCCGCGTCGGTGACCAGCAGCACCCGCTCGCCGGCCAGCAGGGCCTCGAGCAGCGCCGGGGTGCGCGCGGCCTCGTTGCCCTCGAAGTAGGAGACCACCCGGCCGCTGATGCTCACCCCGAGGTCGGTGGTCAGCCGCTTGAGCCGCCGGGTGTCCTCCGCGGCCACCACGTCGGCCCCGGCGAGCTCGGCCACCAGCCGCGGGGGCGCGTCGTCGGGTCGGCCGATCGGGGTCGCGGCCAGCACCAGCACGCCGGCCTGCCCCGCGGGGGGATCTGTGGTCACGGGCCCGATGATGTCAGCCCGTAGAGTTCCCGGACGTGACGACCGTGCCCCCACCGCCGCGGACGGGCCTGTCGCGCACGGCGGCGGGCGACGACGTACCCCTGGCGGCGGAGCGGGCTCGGGGCCGGGACCGTCTGCTTGACCGCCTACCTGGCCGGCTGCCTGGCCGGCTGTCCGACCGGCTCGTCGGCTGGCTCGCGCCGCTGGCCCTGACCGTGCTCGCGCTCGGGATGCGCCTGTGGCACCTCGGCGACCCGCACCGCTTCCAGTTCGACGAGACCTACTACGCCAAGGACGCCTGGTCGCTCGCGCAGTTCGGCTACGTGCGCGGGTACGTCGAGAAGGTCGGCGGCGTCGGCGTCGACGACGCGATCCTCGACGGCACCACCTCGCGGATCTGGCAGGACGACCCGTCGATGATCGTCCACCCCGAGGTGGGCAAGTGGCTGATCGCGCTGGGCGAGAAGGCCTTCGGCATGGACCCCTTCGGCTGGCGGGTCATGTCGGCGGTGGTCGGCGCCCTGATGGTGCTCGTGATGGCCCGCCTGGCCCGGAGGCTGACCGGCTCCACCCTGCTCGGCTGCGTGGCCGGCGGGCTGCTCGCCTTCGACGGCATGCACCTGGTGCTCTCCCGGCTGGCGCTGCTCGACATCTTCCTGGCCTTCTTCCTGCTCTGCGCGGTGACCTGCGTGGTCAACGACCGCTACTGGATGCGCGCGCGGATGGCCCGGCTGGTCGACGGCGGCGGCGCCGGCGGCTCGACCGTGGGGCCGGGGCACTGGGGGCCGGTCCGGGGCCTGCTGTGGCGGCCGTGGCTGCTGCTCGGCGGGATCAGCTTCGGCCTGGCGGTCGGCACCAAGTGGACCGCGCTCTTCCCGATGGCGGCGTTCGGCCTGCTGGCCTGGCTCTGGAGCGCGGGGGCCCGCCGCTCGTTCGGCGTGCGCTGGGCGCTGGTGCGCTCGGCGCTGGTCGACGGCGTCCCGGCGTTCGTGCACCTGGTGCTGGTCGCGCTCGTCGTCTACGTCGCCTCGTGGACCGGCTGGCTGGTGCACGCCGACCAGTACGAGGAGAGCCTCTCCTCCACCCAGTACACCCGCTTCGTGGCCGAGGCACCCTGCGTGGACGGCGAGACCGACAACGTCCTCGGGGAGGGCCGCTGGCCGACCGCGGCCGAGAAGGACGCCACCGGCCTCGGCGAGGTGACCCAGTCGCTGCGCTCGCTGTGGTCCTACCACCAGGACGTCTACACCTTCCACGCCCACTTCCTGAACTGCAGCGAGCACTTCTACGAGTCCAAGCCGTCGGGCTGGCTGCTGCTGAACCGGTCGGTCGGCGTGGCGGCCGACACCGACATCGAGCCCGGCACCCGCGGCTGCGACGCCCCGGCCGGCAGCGAGTGCCTCAAGCAGGTGCTGCTGCTCGGCACCCCGATGATCTGGTGGGGCGGGATCGTGGCCCTCGTCTACGCCGTGGCCATGTGGCTCGGCGCGCGCGACTGGCGCTTCGGGCTCGCGGTCGTCGGCACCGGCTCGACCTGGCTGCCCTGGCTGGCCTACGACGACCGGCCGATCTTCTTGTTCTACGCGATCGCGATCCTGCCGTTCCTGGTCATCGCCCTGACCCTGGGTATCGGGAGGCTGGTCGGCACGGACCGCGGCCCGACCCCCCGACGTACCGCCGGGGTGATCGTGGCCGGCTCGTTCGTGGTGCTGGTGCTGCTCAACTTCGCGTGGTTCTGGCCGGTCTGGACCAACGAGCTGCTCACCCGGTCGGAGTGGCTGGACCGGATCTGGTTCGCACGCTGGATCTGACCGCACCCTGCCCGCTCGCACCGCCCCGCACCGCCCCGCACCACACAGGATCGACCCGAGACCGCACGAGAGGTGGACCGATGGTGGCCTGGCGACCCGGCTGGGGGGACTTCCCCCCGAGCCTGCTGGACTTCTGGACCGAGCGGCACCTGTGCACGCTGACCACGCTGCGCCCCGACGGACGCCCGCACGTGGTCCCGGTCGGGGTGGCGCTGGACCACGAGGAGCAGTGCGCCTGGGTGATCACCCGCGGGGCCTCGCGCAAGGTGCGCAACCTCGAGGAGACCGCCGGTGGTCTCGTCGTCGCCTGCGCGGTCGACGGGGGCCGCTGGTCGAGCCTGGAGGGCGTCGCGACCGTACGTCGGGACGAGGCGTCGGTGGCGCGGGCCGTCGAGCGGTACGCCGCCCGCTACCGCACGCCGAGCGTGAGCCCCACCCGCGTGGCCCTGCGGATCGAGGTCGACCGGTTCGTCGGCTCGACCGGGCTCTTCGGCTGACCCTGTCCGGCCACGGGCGGGGTCGGCCGGAGCGGCCCGAGCGGCAGGCTCAGCCGCGCGCGGCGGACTGGGTGGTCTCCTCGCCGCGGCAGGACTCGGCGAACTCGACGAGGTCGGGGGCGTTGAAGTGGGAGGGGTCCTCGTGGAGCCCGGTGGCCCGCAGCAGGGAGACGTCGGCGCCGACGCCGGTCAGCGTCCGGATCAGCGGGCCGGCGTTCTCGTCGTAGAGGACCCAGTGGTCGTCCTGGGAGGCCACGACGCGGTAGCGGGTCGAGGTCGGCAGCGAGTCGAGGTTGCGGACGGGATCGCGCGAGACCGGGACCTCGCCGTTGAACGCGGCGGCGATGAACTTGCGGCCACCGGGCACGTTGTCCATCTGCGTGAGGCTGATCGCCGGCTTGACGCCGTACCAGCAGGGCGGGGGCTGGACGCCGAAGTTGAGCGCGTTGAGGGCGACCGCGCCGCCCATGGAACCGCTGACCCAGATCTTCACGTCGAGGTCGGTCTCGTCCTCGGCCCACGCGACCAGGCGGCGAGCGTCCTCGGTGGAGGCGGCATTGCCCCAGGAGGTGCGGTGGAAGTCGCTCGAGGCGATGATCCAGCCGTCGCGGCGCAGCGCCTCCAGCCAGGGGCCCTGGACCCGGTTGGCGGCGTTGCCGCCCTGACCGTGGAACCACAGGGCCACGCCCTTGGGGGTGCCGGTGCCGGAGGGGTAGGACAGCCGGGCGTTCTGGCCGGCGAGCTTGGTGGTCGCGACCCGGCCGGTGCGCTCGCCACTGACCGCGGTGGCGGCCCCCACCAGGAAGAGGGCCAGGACCGCGATCGCCGTCGCCTTGATGATCGGCGGCAGCCAGCGCCTCACGACCTCACCTCGTCTCGTCCGCGGGACCGTCAGCAGGAGTCATCCTAAAGGACACCGCCTACAGCCGAAATCCGACGGCGGCGGCGCTCCCGGCGCAGGTGTCCCGCGCGGTCCGTACGTCGCACCCGGCGGTGGCTCACCCACCCTTCGCAGCACCACAACGGTGGCTCACCCACCGCCACCCCCGCAGGCCAGCCCCAGCCGCAGCCCTCAGGCCGAGATCATCCCCGGCGTACGGACGGCGAGAGCGTCGGTGAGCAGCGCGACGAGCGCCTCGAGCTGGATGTCGGCGGAGGAGGAGACCTCCTGGTCGGAGCCGTCGAGCGCGCGGGCGGCGAGGCCGGCCTTGCTGTCGATCAGCTCGGCGACCCGGGCGTCGATGGTCTGGGCGGCGATGACCCGCCAGGCGGTGACCGGCTGGTCCTGGCCGATCCGGTGGATCCGGTCGATGGCCTGGGTCTGCTCGGCGTCGGTCCAGGACAGCTCGGCGAGGACCATGTTGGAGGCGACCTGGAGGTTGAGGCCGACGCCGGCCGCGGAGAGCGAGCAGACGACGACCGCGACGTCGGGGTCGTTGACGAAGGCGTCGATGTTCTTCTGGCGGACCGTGGAGGTCTGGTTGCCGCGGATCGAGGTGTAGCGCAGGCCACGGCGGGCGAAGGTCGCCTCGGCGATGTCCATCGCCTCGATGTGCTTGGCGAAGAAGACGACCTTGCCGACGTTGCGTGCCAGCTGCACGGCGTAGTCGGCGGCCAGGCCGGCCTTCGCGACACCGATGCGCTGCATCATCGAGAAGACGTTCTCGCCGCTGGTGGAGCTGTCGCTGTCCTCGCGCTCCCAGGTGGCGACCCGGCGGACGAGCTCGGGGTCGATCCCCTCGACCATCGGCCGGGAGGTCCGCGCGGCCATCGCGCTGTCGTAGCGCGAGACCAGACGCCGGGCCAGGTCGCGCTCGGCGTTGAGGATCGAGCGGCCCTCCTCGCCGTCGAGCTCGACGGGGAGGTCGGCGACCCGGCGGGCCGGGATGTCGGCGGCGACGTCGATCTTGCGGCGCCGCACGATGCCCTGTTCGATCACCTTGCTGCGGGCCGCCGGGTAGAACGCGCGGTCGATGGGCGTCAGCCCGGTGTCCTCGAGCGCCTCCATCAGGTCGTGGCGCGGCTTCTTCGCGTCGATCCAGCCCAGGAACTGCCAGATCGCCTTGAAGTCCTCGATGTCGTTGATCAGCGGGGTCCCGGTCAACGCCATGAACAGCGGCCGCGCGACCCGGGCCCGGATCCGCTCGGAGAGCTGCAGCACGTGCTGCGAGCGCTGCGAGGACTTGTTCTTGATGAAGTGGGCCTCGTCGACGACCATCCCGCGGAAGCCGAGCTTGCCGAGCCAGCCGACGTGGCGGTCGAGGATCTCGTAGTTGACGACCACGATGTCGGCGAAGCCGTCCATGTCGTCGCCGTTGCCGTGGATGACGGTGGCCGGGTGGGCCGGGGTCCAGATGTCGGCCTCGCGGGCCCAGTTGGTCTTGACCACGTTGGGCACGACCACGAGCAGCGGGTAGGCGTCGGCGGCCTGCGCGGCCAGCAACGCCTGCGCGGTCTTGCCCAGACCCGGCTCGTCGGCGAGCAGGAAGGTGCGGTGACCGGCCTCGGCGGCGGCGACCACGCGCGCCTGGTGGGGCATCAGCGACAGACCCGGCTTGACCTGGGCGAAGCGGGTGGCGTCGGGCGCGGGCAGCTCCATGCAGGCCGCGGTCCCGTCGGTGGCGTCCTCGAAGGCCCGCAGCAGCGGCTCGAGCAGCTCCCAGCTGTCCAGGCGACGGGGCCGCGCCTCGCGGCGCTGGACGCCGGTGAAGTCCGGGGGCATGAAGGGGTTGGCGAGCTGGCGGGCGATGACGGCCTGCGGCACGACCTGACGCTCGACCGGGACGGGGGCGTCGGGGTCGACGGTGGCCTCGACCGGCTCGGGCTGCTCGAGCCCGGCGGCCTCCTCCATCTCGCGGCGCAGCGCTCTGGCGTCGCTGGAGATCTCGGCGCCCTCGTCGAGCAGGGCGAACAGCGCGGGGTGCCGGGCGGCGGTCTTGGCCAGGATCGTGGCGACCCCGTCGAGGCGCTTGAGCTGCTCGGTGCGCTGCGCCTCGGTGGTCTCCTTGTCGGCCTTGACCCGGGAGCGCTCCTCGCGCACCAGCAGGGCGATCACCTGGAAGTTGGTGTGGGTCGACTGGCTGACCCGACCCCGCTGGACGTCGCCCTCGACCTCACGCACGGCCTTGGCCAGCACCGGCATGATGCCCTCGTTGTCCTGCGGGCGGGTACGCCGTTGGCGGGTTGCCGTGCGGTTCCCGCCTGACTGGCGTTGGCCTCGTCGAGCCACGAATCTCCTCCTCACGATGCCCGCCGCATCGGACTGCGTCGGGCGATCAGCACAGCGCAGCGAACCGGACCCCGGGGAGGAGCGACGACGAGGCGTCACACCACAGAGGTCCCGGAGGTGCGCCAGTCGTGACACGGCCCTGCTGGACCCGGACGGACGACACGCGATGTGCGGCGGTGCTCGGGGCCATCCTAACCCCACGACCGCGCCGCGGTCAGTCGACCCGTCGCGACTCCACCAGGACCGCCGCCTCGGGGTGCAGCCCCGGTGCCTGGACGCCGACCTCGAGGAGCAGCCGGCCGGGCAGGGTGACGCCCTGCTCGGTCCACCAGTCGGGCAGCGTGAGCCCCGGACCGCGCACGACGTCGCCCGGGGGCAGCGGCCGCACGACGTACGTCGCGTCGGGTGCGAGGCCGGGCAGGCAGACCCGCCCCGGGGGGCTCTGCACGGAGGTCGCGACCTGCACCAGCGCGTGCACCGCGTGGGCGCCGTCGTGAGCCACCACGCCGTGCACCCACAGCCCGGGGTCCGGGTGGTCGCCGCGCACCACGCGGCCGTGGTGGAGCAGCGGACGCAGCCGGCGGTGCGCGGCGATCCAGGCGGCGAGGCGCGCGCGGTCGTCGTCGTCCACGGTGCCGAGGTCCCACTCGATGCCGAAGTGGTCGAAGAAGGCGGTCACGGCCCGGAAGTCCAGCGTGTGGGTGCGGCCGGTCGTGTGCGAGACCGGTGAGCCGATGTGCGAGCCGACCATCTCGGGGGGCAGCAGCTGCCCGGTCCAGCGCTGGATCAGCTGCCGCTCCAGCGGGTCGACGCAGTCGCTGCCCCAGACCCGCTCGGTGCGCTCCAGCACCTCCAGGTCGACTCGCCCGCCCCCGGAGGAGCAGGACTCGATCTCGACGCCGGGGTGACGCCGCCGCAGCTGGTCCATCAGGTCGTAGACGCCGCGGGTGTGGGCGTGCAGCCCCGCGGTCCCGACCGCGTTGCCCGGGTCGACGAGGTCACGGTTGTGGTCCCACTTGAGGTAGCCGATGGGGTAGGCCGACAGCACCGCGTCCAGCCGCTCCAGCAGGTGGGCGACCACCTCGGGGCGACCGAGGTCGAGGGTGTGCTGGAAGCGCGACAGCGGCGGCAGCCGGTCGCCGGTCTGCATGATCCAGTCGGGGTGCGCGCGGGCCAGGTCGGAGTCGGGGTTGACCATCTCCGGCTCGACCCACAGCCCGAACTCCATGCCGAGCCCCACCACGTGGTCGACCAGCGGGTGCAGCCCCTCCGGCCACACGTCGGGGTCGACCTCCCAGTCGCCGAGACCGGCGTGGTCGTCGCGGCGCCCGCGGAACCAGCCGTCGTCGAGCACGAAGCGCTCCACCCCGATCTCGGCGGCGCGGTCGGCGAGGCCCTTCAGCCGGTCGAGGTCGTGGTCGAAGTAGACGGCCTCCCAGGTGTTGAGCGTGACCGGACGCGGTGAGGTGGGGTGGGCCGGACGCGCGCGCAGGTGGTCGTGGAAGCGGCCCGCCAGGGCGTCGAGGCCGTCACCGTGCGCGGCGTACACCCACGGGGCGGTGTGGGTCCCGCCCGCCGTCAGCCGGACCTCGCCGGGCAGCAGGCTCTCGCCGCCGGCGAGCACCCGGGCTCCTGACGGGAGCGCCTCGGCGAGCGTCCGGTAGTTGCCGCTCCACGCCACGTGGACGCCCCAGACCTGGCCCGACCCGAAGCCGAACCCGCGCTCGCCCACCACGTGCAGCAGGGTCGCGTCGGTGCCGGTGCGGCCCCGCCTGTTCTCGCGCAGGTGCGTGCCGAGCGTGAGCTCGTGACGCTGCGGGCTGCGCTCGCGCAGGTGCCGACCGGTGAGGTCGAGCACCTCCTGGGCGAGCGCGGGCACGGGCAGGGCGAGGACCAGACCCTGCACCTCGAGCAGCCCGTCGCCGGTGTTGGTCACGGCCGCCCGCAGGCGCACGATCCCGGCCGCGGAGAGGCCCACCTCGAGGCGCACCGCCACGGCCGCCGACTCGTCGGCGGCGTGCACGACGACCAGGGGCTCCGGATCGGTCGGGTCCGGTGCCGTGACCTCCCGGACCACGAACCGGGTCGAGAAGTCGCGGCCGTCCCGGTGGGCGAGCAGTCCGGGTGTCCCCGCCCAGCCCCCGGAGGCCTCGGGCAGCAGGCTCAGCGGGACCGCGCCGTCCATGGTGTTGCTGACCAGCGGGGCCACCGAGGCCACCGCGAGCGCGTGCAGCACCTCGCTCTCCGCCGCCCCCAGGTCACCGAGGTCGCGGCCCCAGTGCAGCACGCTGGGCAGCCCGTCGCCCCGGCAGTCGAGGACGAGGCTGGTGCCGGCGGAGCGCAGGTGCAGGAAGGGCGTCGAGGTCACGGCTGGATTCTCCCCTGTCGCGCGACGGGGCGGGCGTGGCGGCGTCCAGCTCGAGGGGTTTCGTGGCTCGTCGCTGGCGCTCCTCGCACCTCAACCCCCGTGGCCGGCACGTCGCTGGCGCTCCTCGCACCTCAACCCCCGTGGCTGGCTCGTCGCTGGCGCTCCTCGCACCTCAACCCCCGTGGCTGGCTCGTCGCTGGCGCTCCTCGCACCTCAACCGCCGGAGATTGCGTCAGGCGGGGCGGCGGAGCAGGACCGCGGTGAACTGCTGGGTGTTGCCCCACGGGGTCACGTGGTCCTCGCCGGCGGTCGAGACCAGCTCGTACGCCGGGAACTCGGCGGCCAGCTGCTCGTGGGTGTACTTCACGATCGGCAGCCCGCTGCAGGTGTCGGGGCCGTCGGGGCCGAAGGTGGCCACCACGAGGTAGCCCCCCGGGCGCAGGCACCGGTCGAGCGAGAGCAGGTAGTCCTCGCGCTCGTCGGGCTCGGTGAGGAAGTGGTAGACCGCGCGGTCGTGCCACAGCGCGAACTGCCGGCCCGGGCGGAAGTCGAGCACGTCGGCCACCTCGAGCACCACCGACGCGCCGGGCTCGCCGATCCGCTCCCGCACGGTCTGCAACGCGGTCGCGGAGAGGTCGATGGCCATCAGGTCGGAGTAGCCGCGCTCCACCAGGTGGTCGATCAGCGTCGACCAGCCGGCACCCACGTCGATGATCGGCTCGTCGAGCCCGACCCCGGTCTCGTCCACGAGGCCGAGGGACAGCCCCGGCACGGACTGCCACCAGGAGACGCCGTCGACGTCCTTGCTGTCGTGCACCCCCTCCCAGAAGGAGCTGCGGGCGGCGGCGTCCTCGGGACGGGGCAGGGGGTCGGCGGACATGCCTCGACACTAGGCGGTCGTACGTCGCCTCGCACGGGCGCAGCGGCACGGCCGGGCACCAGGGCCGATCGTCACCGAAAGGTCATACTTTTGGTGACCGCGCTCAGACGGCAGCGGCCTACGCTGAGGTAATGCCCACCGCAGCCGAGCACGACCAGGACACTCCCACACCGCTGGGCGACATCGCCCGGCTCATCGACGGGGGCGACATGGACTGCGGCAGCGGGCTGCTGCTGCTGATCACCCGGGCGATGCGGCGCCTCGAGGCCGGCCAGGACCTCGGCATCCGCAGCGCGGAGGCGAGCGTCGTGACCGACCTACCGGTGTGGGCCGAGCTGGTGGGCCACGACGTGGTCGCCGAGGTGGCCGAGACCGAGCACGGCCCCTGGTGGTTCTCGGTGCGCAAGGCCGGCGCGACCAGCACCGGCACCGTCTTCAGCCAGGGCAGCTCGACCCCGGTCGGGCACCGCCTCTGGGCCTACACCAACTTCAACTGCAACCTCGCCTGCCTCTACTGCTGCGCGGAGTCCAGCCCGAAGGCCGACGCCCGCCGACTGCCCGTCGACGTGGCCCGGGCGGCCTTCGCCGAGTTCGCCTCGCTGGGGGGGCGTGAGCTCTTCCTGACCGGCGGCGAGCCCTTCATGCACCCCGAGCTCGGCGAGATCGTGCGCGCCGGCGAGGGCCTGGAGCGCACGATCCTCACCAACGCCATGGTCTTCGGGAAGGGCACCCGCCGCCAGATGCTGGAGGACATGGACCGCTCGGTCGTCCTGCAGGTCAGCCTCGACTCCGCCACGCCCGACCTGCACGACAAGCAGCGCGGGGCCGGCTCGTGGGCCCGCGCCCTCGACGGGATCGTGCTGGCCCGCCAGCTGGGCTTCCGGGTGCGGGTGGCCGCCACCATGTTCGACGAGGACCCGACCGGGGTCGCGGCCCTGCACACGCGGCTCGACGCCGAGGGGATCGCCGCCGAGGACCGCGTCATCCGGCCCGTCGCGGCCGAGGGCTTCGCCGACACCGGGGTGCACGTCTCGATCGACAACCTCGAGCCCGAGCCCGTGATCACCGCCGACGGCGCCTGGTGGCACCCGGTGGCGATCACCAACCCCCACATGCGGATCGCCGACGCCCCGCTGCCGGTCGAGGAGATCTTCGGCGTCGTCCGCGACACCCTGACCGTCCAGAGCGCGGCCGCCGCGAGCGGCCGGGAGGTGTTCCGCTGTGCCTGAGCCCCGGTTGTCCGACCGTCTGCCCGCGCGTCTCCGGGGCCCGGTGGGCTGGCTGCTCGCCCCCGCCACGGAGGAGGTGCCGAAGGCGCAGGCCATCGGCGCTACCGGCCTGCGGATCCTGATCGGGATGCTGTGGCTCTACAACGTCGCCTGGAAGCGCGTCCCCGACTTCGGCCAGGAGGCCGGCAACGGTCTCTACAAGTTCACCTCGTACGCCGTCAGCCACCCCGTCCTCCCGCCCTACAGCTGGATCGTCGAGAACCTCGTCCTGAAGGTCTTCACCCCCTTCGGGATCATGGTCCTGATCGCCGAGACCACCCTCGCCGTCATGCTGCTCACCGGTGCCTGGGTCCGACTCGCCGCCGCGCTGGGCCTCGCCCAGTCGGTCGCGATCGCGCTGTCGGTGGCGTTCGCTCCTGACGAGTGGCCCTGGGCGTACTGGATGATGATCGGCATCCACGCCCTGCTGCTGGTCAGCTCCGCCGGCCGGTACGTCGCCGTCGACGCGGTCCGCGCGGGCCTCTCCCCCGCCGCGATGCTCGCCCGGCTCTGGGGCGGGCTGGCCGTCGTGCTCGGAGTCATCAGCGCGCTCGGCTCGCTCGGCGACCCGCTGGCCAAGGTGGGCTTCGGCTTCCGGTCGACCGACCTGTCGATGAGCACCGGCCAGTACAACCTGGTCGGCGGGCTCGTCCTGGTCGTGGTGGGCGGCCTGATGATCGCCGGCTCGTCGACCGGCCGGCCCCGACTCGGTCAGGCCGCAGCGGCCCTGGCCGCGCTGGGTGCGCTCTCGCTGCACGCCCAGATCGGCTTCACCGACCCCCTCCTGGGCGGCACCCCGACCTCGGCGGCGGTGCTGCTCTGCCTCGCGCTCGTCGCGGCCACGACCAGCCGCAGCGCCACCTCCCCGGGAGGGCGTCGGCGACAACCCACCAGCTGAGCGCGGCCCGACCGCGCCCAGCCCTCCCGCATCCCGCACCCACTTCCAGAGGACAACTTCATGCAGACCAATCGACGCTCCCTGCTGCTCGGCACCGCCGGACTCTTCGTCCTCACCGCGTGCGGCAACGACAAGGACAGCGAGAAGTCCGGGGCGGTCCGGGGCCGCCGAGGCCGGTCCGCTCGGCATCTCCGCCATCCCCGACCAGGACCCCGAGCTGCTCAACCGCCTCTACCCGGACCTCGCCGCGCGGTTCGCCTCCGAGACCGGCCTCGAGGTCGTCTACCGCCCGGTGACCGACTACCCGGCAGTGGTGCGCGCCTTCGAGATCGGTGACATCCACCTGGCCTGGATGGGCGGCCTCACCGGCGTCCAGGCCCGGGCCCGGGTGGACGGCGCGACCGCGATCGCGCAGCGCGACATCGACGCCGACTTCCACAGCCTGTTCATCGCGAACTCGAAGTCCGGCCTCGAGCCCTTCGAGGACGTGGAGGGCCTGCAGACCCTGGCGGGGCACACGCTCACGTTCGGCAGCGAGACCTCGACCTCGGGCCGCCTGATGCCGCAGTTCTTCATGGAGGAGGGCGGCCTCGACCAGGCCGACCTGAAGGGGACGCCGGCGTTCTCGGGCTCCCACGACGCCACCATCGAGGCGGTCGCCGCCGGCAGCTTCGAGGTCGGAGCGGTCAACGAGCAGGTCTGGACCGCGACCCTCGAGGCCGGCGAGGTCGACGTCAGCGACGTCGTCGTGCTCTGGCGCACGCCCGGCTACGCCGACTACCACTGGCTGGCCCGCCCCGACCTCGACGAGGTCTACGGCGACGGCACGACCGAGTCGATCACGACGTTCCTGCTCGGGCTGGACGCAGCCGACGCCGAGGACGCCGCGATCCTGGAGCTCTTCGGCGCCGAGTCGTTCGTCGCGACCGAGAACGCCAACTACGACCAGATCGAGGCGGTCGCGCAGGAGCAGGGCCTGCTGGCGTGACCCCTGGCCCGTCGGTGGTGCAGGCCGTCATCGAGCTGCGAGGGGCCGGGCGGAGCTTCGGGCACCACCCGGCACTCCGCGGGGTCGACCTGACGGTGCACGCCGGCGAGCGCGTCGCGATCCTGGGCGCCAGCGGCGCCGGCAAGAGCACCCTGCTCGCGCTGGTCAACGGCTCCATGGCCCCCACCGACGGGTCCGTCGAGGTCTTCGGCGAGCCCCTGGCCCACCTGCCCACCGGACGCCGGCGCGAGCTGCAGCGCCGGATCGGCACCGTCACCCAGCGGTTGGACCTGATCGAGCAGGTGCGGGTGATGCACAACGTCAACGCCGGCCGGCTGGGCCGATGGAGCACGCTGCGCGCGCTCGGCGCGATGGTCTGGCCGCGTCCGGACGACGTCGTACGCAGCGCCCTGGACCAGGTGGGCCTGGGGTGGGCCCTGCACGAGCGCACCGAGCGGCTCTCGGGCGGCGAGCGCCAGCGCGTGGCCATCGCCCGCCTGCTCGTCCAGGAGCCCGACCTGATCCTCGCCGACGAGCCCGTCTCCAGCCTCGACCCCGCCCGCGCGGCCGGGATGCTCGACCTGCTGCGGGCTCCGGCCGAGGGCAGCACGCTCCTGGTCAGCCTGCATCAGCCGGACCTGGCGCGGCGGCACTGCTCGCGCGCGATCGGGCTGCGCGACGGCGCGCTCGCCTTCGACGTCGCCATCGAGGACCTCACCGACGCGCTGCTGTCCGACCTCTACGTCCTGGCATGACCCAGCTCCTCGAGCCGGAGCCGCTGGCCGCACCGCCTCCCGCCCCCGGGCCGGTCGGGCAGCGCGTGGTGACCCGACGGCAGGTGCTCACCCGGAGGATCGTGGGTCTGCTGCTCGTCGTCGTCCCCGTGCTGTGGGCGTGGCAGCGGGCGATCCCCGCCGGGGGCGACCTGGTCAACCCCGGTGGCGTGCCGCTGCTGCGCGACCTGCTCGCGCGGGCGCTCTCGCCGGAGCTCGACCCCGACTTCCTCCTGCTGGTGCTCGACGCCACCGGGACCACCCTGGCCTTCGCCGCCCTCGGGACCGGTGGCGCGCTCGTCCTCGGTCTGCTCGGCGGCCTGGTGCTCAGCGACGCCGCCTGGTCGCGCCGACCGCCGTGGCCGGTGCGGATCCTCCGGCTCGTGCTGCGCGGGCTGCTGGTCGCCGTCCGGTCCGTGCACGAGCTCATCTGGGCGCTGCTGTTCGTGAGCGTGCTCGGCCTCGACCCGCTGGTGGCGGTGCTGGCCATCGCGCTGCCGTTCGGGGCACAGACCGCCCAGGTCTTCGGGCAGACCCTCGACGGCGTGCCCCACGGGCCGCTCGACTCGGTCCGCGGCGCCGGGGCCCGGCCGGTCTCGGCATTGGTCTACGCGCTGCTGCCGGGAGCGTCGCCGCTGCTGCTGTCCTACTCGTTCTACCGCTTCGAGTGCGCGGTCCGGTCCACGGTGCTCCTCGGTGTCGTCGGGGTCGGCGGGCTCGGCCAGGAGCTGGTGGTCAGCCTCCAGTCCCGCAACTGGGCCGAGGTGTGGACGCTGATCGGTGCGGTGCTGCTGCTCTCGGCGCTGGTGGACCTGTGGAGCACCCGGGTCCGCACCGACATGGCCGTGGTGAGCTGCTCGGACTGGTCCGGCGGCAGCCGGGAGACGCGCGGGACCGGCCGCGGTGTGACGTCCCGCTGGGCCCGGTGGTCGGCCCTGCTCCTGGTGCCGGGACTCGTCGTGGCCTGGCTGGCCTCCGGGGTCGCGCTCGGCGGCCTGACCAGCCCGCGGACCCGCGATCTCACCGGCAGCCTGCTCGACGACCTGTGGCCTCCGCAGCTGCCGCTCGGTGGGTGGCCCGTGCTCACCGGCGCCGTCCTGGACACCCTCGCGATGGCGGTCCTGGCCATGGTGGTCGCGGTGGCGCTCACCCTGCTCGTGGCACCCTGGGCCACCAGCCCCCGCCCGGCGCCCACCGAGCAGCCGACGCCGCTCGCCGCTCGCTCCGCGCGCCGGGTCACCTGGTGGCTGGCCCGCGCCGTGCTGCTGGTCCTGCGCTCGATCCCGCCGACCGTCTGGGCCGTGATCGCCCTGCTCGTGCTCTTCCCCGGGGTGCTGCCCGGTGCGCTGGCCCTCGGGCTCTACACCGGCGGCATCCTGGGCCGGCTGGTGGCGGAGGCCTGGGAGAGCGTCGACGTCCGCGCCCGCGACGCCCTGCGCCACTCCGGCGTACGCCGGGGGCTGGCGGGCCTGGCCGCGTCCGTGCCGCCGTCGAGCCACCAGCTGCTGACCTACACGCTCTACCGCTTCGAGATCTGCGTGCGCGACACCGCCGTCGTCGGGGTCGTGGGTGCGGCCGGTCTGGGCCGGTTGTTCGCCGAGAACCTCGCCGTCTTCCGCTTCCCGGTCGTCACGACGCTGCTGGTCGCCTCGTTCGCGGTCAGCCTGGGCAGCGAGCTGCTCGGCCGCTGGCTGCGCAGCACCCTGCGTCCGTAACCACCGCGGACCCCGGCCGGTCGTCTCAGGCGTGGTCGGCGACGATCCGCTGCAGCTGCGGCACCAGGGTGCGCACGAGGTCGTTCTTCTCGACGTAGGCATCCGCGCCGGCCTCCAGGGCCCCCGCCTCCGCTGTGGCCGAGGGGAAGCCCGACAGCATCACGACCAGGGCGTTGGGCGAGGCGAGGCGGACGTGCGGGAGGGCCTGCAGGCCGTCCATCACGGGCATGGCGATGTCCATCAGCACGAGGTCGGGCTGGGTGGCGGTGACGACCGCGCTCGCGGCGACGCCGTCGCCGGCGGTGCCGACCACCGTGAACGCTCCGTCGCCACGGCGCTCGAGCACCATGCAGATCAGCTCGCGGAGGTCCTCGGCGTCGTCGACCACCACGACGGCGCACGTCATGCGCGGTCCTCGTGGTGGGTGACGGCGACGTCGCGGACCGCCATGCCCGGCACGAGCCGGCCCCCGACGAGCTCACCGATCAGGGCCCGCGCCTGGCGCGAGGTGGTGGTGACCAGCTCGCGGGCGCGCTCCACGTCGTCGAGGTCGAAGGCCATCTCGGCGGTCACGAGGTGCTGCACGATGGTGTCGTTGAGGTCGTGGGCCACCCGCAGCCGCTCGGCCCGCTGCTCGGCCAGCCGCATCTCCTGCGCGACGTAGGACTCCAGCCGGCGCTGTGAGGTGATGTCGGTGATGACGCAGCAGACCAGCGCCAGACCGTCGACGGACAGGGCGGTCACGGCGATGAGCACCGTCGCCTCGCCCCGGGCGGTCACCAGCCGCAGCTCCGCGCGGCGCGTCTCGCCCTCGCCGACCGAGAGCAGCGTCGAGACGTGCTCGCGGTCGTCGGCGTCGACGTACGTCATCACGTCGCGGCCGACCAGGACGTCGACACCGGCGCCGAGGAGCGTCGCCAGCTGACGGTTGGCGAAGAGGAACGCGCCGTCGCGGGAGAGGGTCGCGGCGCCCTCCCCGAGGCTCTCGACCATGACGCGGTAGGGCAGCAGGGCCCCCGAGAACACCGCGACGCGCTCGTCGCCGAGGCCGCCCACGACCAGGGCGTCGACCCGACCGGCGCGGACGGCCAGCAGGGCCTCCTCGACCTCGCGCAGCCGCTCGCGCAGCAGCGCCACCTCGTCGGCACCACCGGCCGGCACCTCGAACCGCGGGCCGGTCCCGAGGTCGCCCGGGCTCGGCACGTCGTCGCTCACGAGGTCTCCTCGGTCAGGTCGAGACCGGCCAGCAGCTGGGCGGTGTCGGAGAGGTCGCCGACGACCTTGCGTCGCGGCTCCGGGTGGCAGCGGACCAGCGTGGGCACGGCGATGATGCCGTCGGTGCTGGCGCGGGCGGGCTGCTGGAGGAGGTCGACGACCTCAATCTTGTGCCGCCCGTCGAGGTGGGCCGCACACACCCGCCGCAGGTTGATCCGCGCCACGGCCGACCGCGGGGTCTGGCCGGCGACGTAGAGCCGCAGCTCGTAGACGGGCGCGTCGTCGTCACTCATGCGCACCGTCCGGCGCGGAGCGCTGCACGGCCAGGCTGACGCGGCCGGTCGTGTCGTGGCGGCTCTGCTCCTCGAGCCTGCCGGCCTGTCGGGTCATCTCGACCGTCTCGTCCTCGAGCTGGCGCCGCAGGGCGGCCACCTGGGCCTCGACCGCGGCGCCGCGCATCTCCAGGTGACGCCGCAGGCGGGCCGCCTCCTCGCCGCGCTCGCGTGAGTCGCGGCGGTCACGATCGACCTGCTCGCGTCGCCGCGACCCCGTGAGCACGCCGTCGGGACCGACGAAGACGTCGAGCAGCTCGGGTCCCTCGGAGCTCATCACGAACTCGCGCACCTGGTTGGAGTGGGCCGAGCCGCGGTTCTTGATCACGAACAGCAGCCGGTTGCGTTCCCCGTTGCTCTCGACGTTGCGCAGGAGCATCCAGGTGTCGACGAGCGAGGACGCCGACACGTCGGTGCTCTCGTCACGGGTGTCCTCGGCGAGCGCCGTGAGCACGGACGTCACCCCCCGAGTACGCAGCAGGTCGATGTCACGGGCGACCACCGAGGCGGTGGCGTGGGCGCTGACCCCGCGGTTGAGGCTCGCGACGGCATCGATGACCACGACGTCGGGGCGGCACTCGTCGAGCAGCAGGTGGACCCGGGCGAGGTGCTCCTCCAGCCCCATGGCGGCCGGCCGCAGGTGGACGATGCGCAGCGTGCCCTGCTCCATCCAGGGCGTGAGGTCGAGGCCGATCGAGCGCATGTTGCGCACGAGCTGGGGAGCGGACTCCTCGAGGGAGACGAACAGGGCGCGCTCGCCGCGGGCGCAGGCCGCCGCGGCGGCACTGGCGGCGATGCTGGTCTTGCCGGTGCCGGCGGTGCCGCTGATCATCGTGGTCGTCCCGCGGTAGACGCCCCCACCCAGCATCTCGTCGAGCCGCGGGATGCCGAGGCCGATGCGCTCGTCGCTGGCGACCGTCTGCTCGTCACCGCTGCCGATCGGCATGACGCTCAGACCCGAGGCGGTGATCAGGAACGGGAACTCGTTGGTGGCGTGGCCCGAGCCGCGGTACTTGGCCACCCGCAGGCGGCGCGTGGAGACCTCGTCGACCACGCGCTGGTCGAGGACCACCACGCAGTCGGAGACGTACTCCTCGATGCCGTAGCGGGTCAGGGTGTCGACCCCGCGCTCGCCGGTCACCAGCACGGTCATCCCGCGCTGCTTGAGCCAGCGCAGCAGCCGGCCGAGCTCGTGGCGCACGGTCTGCTCGTCGGGCAGCGACGCGAACAGCACCTCGATCGTGTCGAGCACCACGCGCTGCGCCCCCACCGTGTCGATGGCGTGGCCGAGCCGGATGAGGAGTCCCGCGAGGTCGAAGTCGCCGCTGCCGACCAGGTCGTCGGTGTCGCCGACCAGGGAGTCGATGACCAGCAGCCCCTCGGCCCGCAGCGCGTCGAGGTCGAACCCGAGGGAGCCGGCGTTGGCGACGATGTCCTCGGTGGACTCCTCGAAGGTGACCAGGACACCGGTCTCGCCGTGCTCGAGCGCCCCCCGGACCAGGAACTCGGTCCCGAACAGCGACTTGCCGGAGCCGGCCGCTCCGGTGATGAGCGTGGCCCGGCCGCGCGGCAGCCCGCCGTGGGTGATCTCGTCGAAGCCGCGGATCCCGGTCACGGCCTTGACCACGGTCGCCGGCGATGTCGACCTCCGGTCGACCTCCTCGCCCTGTGACGCGTCCATGACCACCCCTCCCCTTCGCCGGCACCGAGCACGCGGGACGCCCGGGCGGTGCCGGAGGTCGCCTTCAGAGCTGGGTTCGGCGTCCGAGGGCGGCCCGACCGTTTGTCTCAGGCGCTGGGGGCAGCGTAGTCCCCCTTTACCTTGTGGAGCGTCAGATCCGGTGGAACGCCGGGTCGGTGCCGTCTCCCCCGGGGGGCACTACGGTGGAGAGGTGAGCCAGGTCCCGGCAGCGACCCGCACGCTGCGGGTGCTCCGCTACCTGGCCGGCCAGCCCCACCCGGTGCCGCTCGAGACCATCGCCCGGGCGGTGGGCCTGCCCCGGAGCACGGCGTACCACCTGGTCGGCGCGATGGTCGAGGAGGGCTTCGTCGTGCACCTCGCCGACGAGCGCTGCTACGGGCTGGGGGTCGCGGCGTTCGAGGTCGGGATGGGGTTCTCGCGTCAGGAGCCGCTGCAGCGGATCGCGCGGCGACCGCTCGCGGCGCTGGTCGACGTCACCGGACAGTCCGCCCACCTGGCGGTGCTGCACGGCCGCGACGTGCTCTACCTCGTCGAGGAGCGCGCCCCGGGGCGGCCGCCGCTGGTCACCGACGTCGGCGTACGCCTGCCCGCGCACCTGACCGCGAGCGGGCGTGCCCTCCTCGCGGCGCTGCCGGCCAACCAGGTCCGGGCGCTCTACCCCGACCGGGCGGCGTTCGTGACGCGCGGCGAGCACGGGCCGTCCTCGCCCGGGACGCTGCGCAACCTGCTCTCCTCGACCCGGCAGCGCGGCTACGCCACCGAGGTCGGCGAGATCACGCCGGGCTTCGCCAGCGTCGCTGCGCCGGTCCTGGACCACAACGGCTTCCCGGTCGCGGGGGTCGCGGTGACCTACGCCGGCGACCGGCCGGACGAGGCGGTCGCCGGCGAGGTACGACGGACGGCCGCGGTCGTCTCGCGGCGACTGCTGGGCCGTGCCGCCGGGCATCCGGGTGCCGGGTAGGTTCGCGGGATGCCCGACAGCCGCCCCCGACGCACCTTCGCGGTGATCAGCCACCCCGACGCCGGCAAGTCCACCCTCACCGAGGCCCTGGCGCTGCACGCGCGGGTGATCATGGAGGCCGGGGCGGTGCACGGCAAGGGCAACCGTCGCTCCACGGTGTCGGACTGGATGGACATGGAGAAGGCGCGCGGCATCTCGATCACCTCGGCCGCGCTGCAGTTCCAGTACCGCGACCACGTGGTCAACCTGGTCGACACCCCGGGCCACAGCGACTTCTCCGAGGACACCTACCGCGTGCTGTCGGCCGTCGACTCCGCCGTGATGCTGGTCGACGCCGGCAAGGGGCTGGAGCCCCAGACCCTCAAGCTCTTCAAGGTCTGCGCGCTGCGCGGCATCCCGGTGATCACGGTCATCAACAAGTGGGACCGTCCCGGGCTGGCGGCGCTGGAGCTGATGGACCTGATCGAGCAGAAGATCAAGCTCCGCCCCACCCCGCTCACCTGGCCGGTCGGCGAGGCCGGCGACTTCAAGGGCGTGCTGGACCGACGTACGGGCGAGTTCGTGCAGTACACCCGGACCGCGGGCGGGGCCACCCGTGCGCCAGAGCGACGGATGCCGCCCACCGAGGTCGGCGAGGCCGAGCGCGACGTCTGGCAGGCCGCGGTCGAGGAGCACGAGCTGCTCTCCGCCGACGGCGCCGACCACGACCAGGAGCTGTTCCTGGCCGGCACCACGACCCCGGTGATGTTCGCCTCGGCGCTGCTGAACTTCGGCGTCGCCCAGCTGCTCGACCTGCTGCTCGACCTCGCGCCCGCGCCCGGACGCACGCCCGGGGTCGACGGGTCGGTGCGCGACGTCGACGACGACTTCAGCGCGTTCGTGTTCAAGGTGCAGTCCGGCATGAACGCCGCCCACCGCGACCGGCTCGCCTACGCCCGCGTGGTCTCCGGCACCTTCGAGCGCGGCATGGTCGTCACGCACGCCGGCACCCGCAAGCCCTTCGCCACGAAGTACGCCCAGGCCGTCTTCGGCCGCGAGCTGTCCTCGATCGAGGAGGCCTTCCCCGGCGACATCATCGGCCTGGTCAACGCCAACGCGCTCCGCGTCGGCGACACCGTGTACGTCGGCGACGCGATCGAGTACCCACCGGTCCCGAGCTTCGCGCCCGAGCACTTCATGACCGCCACCGCCGCCGACATCGGCCGCTACAAGCAGTTCCGCAAGGGCATCGACCAGCTCGACCAGGAGGGCGTCGTGCAGGTGCTGCGCTCGGACCTGCGCGGTGACCAGAGCCCGGTCCTGGCCGCGGTCGGGCCGATGCAGTTCGAGGTGGTGCAGGAGCGGATGGCCAACGAGTTCAACTCCCCCATCCGGCTCTCCCAGCTGGACTACCGCGTGGCCCGACGTACCGACGCCGACGGTGCCGTGGCGCTGGCCGGCAAGCGCGGCGTCGAGGTGCTGCAACGGGCCGACGGCACCCACCTCGCGCTCTTCGTCGACCAGTGGCGCGCCGGCGCCACCGCGCGCGACAACCCCGACGTGATGCTCGAGGAGCTCCCGGCCGGCGGGCAGCTGATCCGCGGACGCGGGTCAGTCCTGGGTCCGGGGCCCGCACACCGCGTTGAGGTGATCGATCAGCGCCAGCTCCAGCGCGGCGTCGTGGTCCCCGCCGAGCTCGCCGTGGACGACTCCCTCGGCGTCCCGCCAGGTGAGAACGAACGGCTGAGCGCTCGGCGTCCACTCGGTCGCGAGCCGGCAGTCCCGCGGCCGCAGGCGCAGGCGGACCCGCTGGAAGGAGTGGTTGACCGACAGTCGGACCGGCAGGTCGGGGACCACGATCGCGACGCTCCCGCCTGGGCGATGGATCCGCGTGACGGTCGCGGTCCCGGGGCCGCGACCGTGCAGCAGCACCGCGTCGAGCCACAACGCAGCATTCCTCCGTACGCCGTCCGTCGGACCCTGCGGTGCCGGCGGGACGACCCCGTGGAGGACGAGTCGCACCTGGGAGCCGGCCGCCGCCTCGCGGCTCGGCTCCGGCCCCTCGCCCGGCGACCGGTCGTCCCACCACCGGGCCGCGCCCGCACCGGCGAGAGCTCCGAGCACCAGCGCGAGCAGGACCACCCCGCGACGCCGCCAGACCTGCGGGACCCTGTCGGTCAGCGGCGCCCGCGAGGGGCCGCCCTCGACGACCTCCCGCTCGGGCCGACCCGTCACGACGACTCGGCGAGCCGGTGACGCACCACCCTCCGGCGCAGGGTCGGCGAGGCCACGACCTCGTACCCGGCGTCGAGGAAGACCTGCAGCAGCCCCACCGACGCCTCGTCCCAGATCACGGTCTTCCCGGGGGGCGGCTCGGTGGGATAGCCCTCGAGCACGCGGGCACCGACCTGCCGGCCGTGCTCGACGGTGGCCGCGGTCAGCTCGTACATCAGCCCCGCCCGGCGGAAGCCAGGACGGACCACGAAGCAGGTGACCGACCAGACGCCCTCGAGATCAGGGTCCATCCGCATCCACGACTTCTTGCGGCTCCACACCCGGGGGTAGTTCTCGCGCGGCTCGACCGCGACCCAGCCGGCCGGCTCCCCGTCGACGTACCCGAGGAGGCCGGACGTCGGTCCGTCGGTGCCGCAGCCGGCCTGCTCGAGCAGGGCGTCGTCCCGCTCCTCCTGGGTGGTGTCGCGCCAGATCCAGCCCGGGACCTTCAGGGCCTGGCAGCGGCACTTGCTCGCGCCGCCGGTGGCGAACACCGTCTCGACGTCCTCGGTCGTCGCCTGGTTGGCCGGGCGCCAGGTGAACTCGGGCACACCCGCAGCCTAAGCCCAGAGCGGGCCGGCTGAGCCCGGATCAGCGGCCGCGGCCTCGCCCTCGTAGAACTACGTACAGACCGGGCCGGTCAGCCCCCGGGCCCCGTCTGAGCAACCGCCGAGACCCTCGGTCTGTACGTCGTTCTACGACGCACTCCGCTGCGCAGCGGCCCTACGCGGGAGGAGCGGCGTCGTCGAGCAGCCGGCGTACGAGGTGGAGCGCGGCGACGACCGTGCGGGAGCGGACCGCGGCACGGTCGCCGCCGAGCCGGAGCTCCTGCGCCAGCTCGTCCGTCGCGGTCGTGACGCACACGTGAACCAGCCCGACCGGCTTCTCGGCCGTGCCGCCGCCCGGTCCGGCGACGCCGGTGATGCCGACGCCGACATCAGTCCCGAGCCGATCGCGGGCCCCGTCGGCCATCGCCTTCGCGACCTCCGCGCTGACCGCGCCGACCCGCTCCAGCAGCTCGGCGTCGACGCCGAGCTGGGTCTGCTTCGCGGTGTTGCTGTAGGTGACCAGCCCGCCCTCGAGGTAGGCCGAGGAGCCGGACAGGTCGGCGAGCCGCCCGGCCAGCAGCCCCGCGGTGCACGACTCGGCGGTGCCGATCGTCCAGCCACGCGCGCGCAGGCCGTGGGCCACGATCTCGTCGACCGTGCGGCCGTCGTCGGAGAACAGCGTGGCGGCGAAGTCGCGCCGCAGCGCAGCGACCAGCCCGTCGTACGTCGCCTCCGCGGCGGGCGCGTAGCGGGTGACGACCTCGAGCTCGCCCTCGCGCAGGCAGGTGGTGACCTCGAGCCCGGTGAGGTCGTCGACGCGGCGGAGCATCGCCGCCAGCTCGGACTCGGGGGTCCCCCACAGTCGCACCGTCGCCTGGGCCAGCGGCTCGCGATCGGACAGGGCCGCACGCACGGCGGCGTCGGCCAGCGCGTCGTCCCACATCCCCTGCAGCTCGGCCGGCGGCCCGGGCAGCACCACGACCGGCGGCCCGTCGTCGCCCTCGCGCGGCGGGACCACGAGCCCGGGCGCGGTCCCGACCGGGTCGAGCACCGCGGCCCCCTCGGGCACCAGCGCCTGCTTGCGCACGCCCGCGGCGGTGGCCGCCGGGTCGCGTCGCCAGCCCTTGCCGGCCGAGAGCCGCTCCACGATCTCGGCGATGCGGGTCTCCAGCTCGGGCACCAGGCGCGGCGGTCGGCCCAGCACCTCGGCGACCACCTCGGCGGTGAGGTCGTCGGCGGTCGGACCGAGCCCGCCGGTGGTGATGACCAGGTCGTTGGTGGCCCGCAGCATGACGATCGCGGAGCGCAGGTCCTCGGGGCGGTCGCCGACGACCACGACGTGCCCGACGTCCACCCCGTGCCGGCGCAGCTCCTCGGCCAGCCACGGCCCGTTGCGGTCGGTCACCCGCCCGGTGAGCACCTCGGTCCCGGTGACGACGATCCCTGCGCGCGCGACCACGCCCCGAAGGCTAGCCCGGGGCCTGGAGCCGGGTCAGCGGGCGTTGTCGCTGACCGCCTGGAGGACGGCCTTGACCTGGAACGGCGCCAGCCCGGGGTGCTTGGAGAGGACCAGGGCGGCGAGGCCGGCGACGTGCGGGGCGGCGAAGCTGTTGCCGGTGGCCACGATCGAGCCCTCGGCGCCGGTCCACGGGACCTCGATGTCGACGCCGCGCGCGGCGAACTCGACCGGAGGGTCGGGGTTGTAGGCCAGCGCGAACGGGTCGTCACCGGGCATGCACGCCACGGAGACGACCGAGGCGAACTGCGAGGGGTACGTCGGCCCGGGGACGTTGTTGGCGGCGCAGACCAGCAGGTTGCTGCCGAAGTAGGCCTCGTCGGCGATCTCGTGCAGCGGGGCGAACATCCGCTCGGCCTTGCTCGACAGGCTCATGTTGACCACGTGCATGTCGTGGTCGACGGCCCACTCGATGCCGGCGAGCAGGAGCGCCCCCTGGCCCTTGAGGTTCTCGCCCAGCACCCGGACCGAGTAGATCTCGACCCCGGGCGCGATCGAGCGGATGATCCCCGCGCACGCGGTGCCGTGGCCGACGAGGTCCGCGTGCGGGGACTCGTCGTAGCGGAAGCCGGTCTCCTGCTCGGGGTCCGCGACGACGGCGACGTAGCCGTCGACGCCGCCCACCGCGGGATGCTCGGCCATCACGCCGGAGTCGACGACGGCGACCTTGACGCCCGAGCCGTCGGCGCCTCCCCAGGCCCACTCGCGCGCGTCCTCCCCCAGCGGCAGGGCCGAGACCGACGTGACGTCCTCGAAGGCCGCGGACCAGGCCGGCAGGCTCACGCCTCGCGCTCCACCCGCTCGGCGACCGCACCCAGCACCGCCAGCACCTGGCGGGCCGACGTGGCGTCGAGCCCGGCCAGCGCCGCGTCGAGACGGTCGTCACCGGGGGCGGGTGCGCGCACGAGCCGCACGACCGCGGCGACCTGACTCGCGATCACCGTGAGCACGCCCAGCTCGGCGACCGTGCCGCGCTGGCCGCCCAGCCGGCTCTCCTGGTCACCGGTCGTGGGGTCGAGGACCTCGATCACGCCCATCACGTCACCGTCGGGGTCGAGCATGGGGACGGCGAGGATGGTCTGCGGCACGTAGTCCGTCGTCTCGGCGATGTCTCGCGCGAAGCGCTCGTCGCGGTGCACGTCGGCGACGACGATCGGCTGCCCCGACAGGGCGACGTACCCGACGATCCCGCGGCTGACCGGCAGCGTCACCCCGACGATCTCGGCGGCGCCGGCCCCCGAGGCGGCCACGAAGGTCAGGCTCGAGCCGTCCTCGGTGGCCAGGGCGCAGGAGCAGGCTGCGGCGGCGAACAGGCCCCGGGTGGAGGCGAGCACCGCCTCGAGCTCGGACGTGAGGGTCACGGGATCTCCTTCTGCTCCGACGCGAGGCCGGAGCTGCTCAGGGCGAGGGTGGGGTGGGTACGTCGCAGCCGGAGCGCGGCGCCGTCGAGCAGCGCCACCGACGGCTTGTCGGCGGTGAGCGCCTCGAGGAACGCCGCGCCGTCGACGCGCAGCAGGCTCGCGGCGCCGACCGCGGTCACCGTGGCCGTGCGGGGGATCCGCTCGATCAGGCCGATCTCGCCGAAGTAGTCGCCGGCGACCAGGTCGGGCACGTCGACGCCGCTCGCGCTGGTCACGGCCATCCGGCCCGACGCCACGACGTAGAACGCATCGGCCGGCGCGCCCTCGGCGACCACCACAGCGCCGGGCGGTACGTCGACCGGCTCGGCCTGCGACGCGAGCTGGGTGAGGTCGCCGTCGGCGACCTTCTCGAACAGGTCGCACCCGGTCAGGAGCTCGATCCGGGTGCCGAGCAGCTCGCGGCGGGCCGCGGCGTCCCGGTCCATCTGCTTCAGCCACGGCCACCCGAGCAGGCTGACCGCCGAGAGCCCGGCGCCGGCCACCCAGATCGCGGCCTCCACCCCGAGGCCCTCGATCACCCACGAGGTCACCAGCGAGCCGATCAGGATCGCCCCGATCATCAAGGTGTTGAACGCGCCGAAGACCCGGGCCAGCACGTCGCCCGGCAGCGTGCGCTGCAGCGCCGTCACCGCGAGGACGTCGACGAAGAGTGTGGCGGCCCCGCGCACGACCTGGGCCACGAAGGCCACCACGGGCTCGTCACTGACCAGCAGGACCAGGGTGGGCAGGCAGTAGAGCACCATCCCGGCCAGGATGATCGGGCCCAGTGCGGGCCGGGACTCGGCCCGGGTGACCAGGGGCGCGGCGAGCAGGCCACCGATCCCCAGGCCGGCCAGCAGGTAGCCGTAGCCGTCCGGGCCGGTCCCGAGGATCTGCTCGGAGGCGGCCACGAACAGGACCGTGTCGACGCCGAAGGCCAGCGTCGCGAGCACGCTGTAGGCGACCATGACCGCGGTCGCGGGGACGGACAGGATCGTGCGGATGCCGGTCGTCATCTGCGCGAGGGGTCCGAGCTCGCCGCCCTCGGTGACGTCCACCCCCTCGGTCCGGGTCCGGACCCGTGAGATCAGCACCGCCGAGACCAGGAACGCGCCGGCGTTGATCCAGACCGCGTTCTGAGGGGGGCCGGCGAACAGCAGGAGGGCGCCCATCGCCGGGCCGGCGATGACCGTGACGTTGTCGATGGTGTTGCGCAGCGCGTTGGCGGAGGCGAGGTCGGCCGCCGGGACGACGTGGGGGGTCAGGGCCGCGGCCGCGGGGTCGTAGGCCGTGCCGAGCGTGGAGGCGAGCGCGGCCACGACGAGCACGGCGACGACCGGCCCGTCGAAGGTCATCACGAGCGCCAGCGCGGCCATCACCGCGACGCTGAGCAGGTCGATCACGCGCAGGAAGTGGGCCTTGTCGTAGCGCTCGGCGACGACGCCGGCGTAGGCGCTGAGGAGCAGCGCGGGCACGAAGCGGCACACCGTGGCCGCCGCGATCCAGGCGACCGAGCCGGTGGCCTCGAAGACCCACACCGTCAACGCGACGTTGTAGGCCCACGACCCGGTGTCGGACAGCGTGAACGCCGAGATCAGGTAGCGGTAGTCACGGTGCTTCAGCGCCGCGGTCAGGCCCGAGCCGGAGGCCATTGCGTCCTCTCCCCATGGTGGTGACGACAGGTGACGTGGGCGCCGCCCGGAGGCGCCGCCCACGTCGGGGTCGTGGACCTACTTGTACCTCTTGTGGCCCTCGACGTCCTCGTCACCGTCGCTCATCAGCCGGCCGTGGTGGTACCTGTGGCCCTCCACGTCGTCGGTCTCCTCGGGGACGATCGGGTTGTGCGGACGGCGGTGACCCTCGACGTCGTCGTCACCGTCGCTGGTCAGCCGGCCGTGGTGGTACCTGTGGCCCTCCACGTCGTCGTCCTCGGGGACGATCGGGTTGTGCGGACGGCGGTGACCCTCGACGTCGTCGTCCGGCGGAGGGGTGGTGGTCTCGTCGTTCATTGCTGACTCCTTGGTGTCGGGCTCCGATGCTGCCTGGTGTCGAGAAGTGTGCGTCGCGGTGGCGCCGGCGACTGTCGGCTGCGCGACACAACCAGCGTCGGGTTGCCGTCGTCGTGCGGGCGTCCTTGGCACCGGTGTGGTCACCACCCGCACTTGGCGGTGAGCCGCGGAAGGTCGAGGACGTCGATCCGCCCGCGCTGGACGGCGACGATGCCCTGGTCGACCAGGCGCTGCAGGGCCTGGTTGATGCTGGGGCGGGTCCCACCGGTGAGCTCGGCGAGCTGGCTCTGGGTCAACGGGATCGTGACCGGCCCCTCCCCGGACCAGTAGGCCCGGGCCAGGTCGGCCAGCCGGCGGTTGAGCCGGCGGTCGAGACCGACGTACATCACCTCGAGCAGCCGCTCGCTCAGCTCGTCGATCCGGTCGGCCAGCATCCCGGTCAGCGCCCGCTCGACGTCCGGGCGCGCGTCGCATACCCGGCGGAAGGCGGAGGCAGTGAGCACCAGCGTCTCGGCCGGCTCCAGCGCGGTGATCGTCGCGGTCCGCGACTGCTCGGCGCGCAGCAGGGCCAGCTCCCCGAAGTAGTCGCCGGGCCCGAGCACGTTGACCAGCCCGCTCTCCCCCGAGGCCAGCGACACCCGGACCGACAGGTGACCCTCGCTGACCAGGTGGATCGAGTCGGCCGGGTCGCCGGCGTGGCAGACCACCTCGTTGCGGGCGAAGCGCCGGCGCCGCGCCAGCGCCAGGACGTCGGCCCGCTCCGAGTCAGTCAGGCTGGCGAACAGCGACCACTGCATCCGGTCATCCAAGCACTCGGACGCGCGCTCCGCCGGTCGTGACACCCGGTCGGGGCGCGGCTCAGCGCCAAAGAGCCGCGATGGCGGCGTCGAGCTCGTGGCCGACCGACTCGCGCTCGTGGCGCCCGCTGACGACGCGGCCGTCGGCGATGACCGACACGACGTCCTCGGCTCCGGCGGCGAACACCGCGGTGTGCTCGTCGGCGCCCGTGCCGGCGGTGCGGGGGCTGGCGGTGTCGAGGGTGACGAGGTCGGCGCGCTGCCCGACGGCGATCTGCCCGGCGTCGTCCCACCCGAGGCTGAGGTGGCCGGTCACGGTGGCGGCCGTGAGCAGCTCGGCCGCAGCCCAGTGGCCGCGCTCCTCGCTGACCAGCCGCTCGTCGAGCTCCACGGCGCGCATCTCCTCGAAGAGGTCGATCACCGCGTGGCTGTCGCTGCCCAGCGTCAGTCGGGCGCCGGCCTCGTGCAACCGGCGGCTGGGACCGACCCCGTCGCCGAGGTCGCGCTCGGTGGTGGGGCAGAAGTCGACGTACGCCGCGGCGGAGCCGAGCAGCGCGACGTCGGTGTCGCTCAGGTGCGTGGCGTGCACGGCCGTCGTGAGCGGGCCGAGGTGGCCGGCCTCGGCCAGGACCTGTGTCGGGGTCAGGCCGTAGGCCGCCAGGCACTGCTCGTTCTCGGCCCGCTGCTCCGAGACGTGCACGTGGAGCGGCCGCGTGGGGTCCGCGACCATCTGGTCGCGCGGGACGGCGCGCACGGAGTGGAAGGCCTGGCCGATCCGCACCCCGTCGGTGCGACCCGCGTCGTCGAGCAGCGAGACGCGGCGCGACCAGGCCGCCGCGTCGCCGTCGGAGAACCGCGCCTGGACCCCCTCGGGGGCCCGCCCGATCCCGGCGGTGAGGTAGCAGGTGTCGAGCAGCGTGATCCTCACCCCCGCCTCCCGGGCGGCCTCGATGACGGCCGCGCCCATCGCGTTGGGATCGTCGTACGGCGTGCCCCCCGGCCCGTGGTGGAGGTAGTGGAACTCGCCCACGCAGGTGATCCCTGCGGCCGCCATCTCGCGGAACACCGCGCGGGCCAGCCGGTGGTAGGAGTCGGGGTCGAGCCGCTCCGCGACGGCGTACATCTGCTCGCGCCAGGTCCAGAAGGTGCCGCGGTCGCGCTGGGTGCGCCCGCGCAGCGCCCGGTGGAAGGCATGGCTGTGGGCGTCGGCCAGCCCGGGGATGGTGAGCCCAGGCAGCCGCTCCGGTGGGCGAGGCGCCTCCGGTGCGCGAGCCCCCTCCGGTGCGCCAGCCCCCTCCGGCGGTCGAGCCCCCTCCGGCGGTCGAGCCCCCTCCGGCGGTCGAGCCCCCTCCGGTGGTCGAGCCTGCCGAGACCCTGCCACCACGTCCGCGAACCGCCCGTCCACGATCGTCACCAGCACCTCGTCGGCGACGCCGTCGGGCAGCAGCGCCCGCTCGAGCAGGTACGACGACGTGGTCACTGCTCGTGCATGGGCACCCGCACGCCCCGCTCCTGAGCCACCTCGACCGCGAGGTCGTAGCCGGCGTCGACGTGCCGGATCACGCCCATGCCCGGGTCGTTGGTGAGCACCCGCTCGATCTTCTCCGCGGCCAGCGCCGTGCCGTCGGCGACGCACACCTGGCCCGCGTGGATCGAGCGGCCCATGCCGACGCCGCCGCCGTGGTGGATCGAGACCCACGTGGCCCCGGACGCGGTGTTGACCAGCGCGTTGAGCAGCGCCCAGTCGGCGATGGCGTCGGAGCCGTCGAGCATCGACTCGGTCTCGCGGTAGGGCGAGGCGACCGAGCCGCAGTCGAGGTGGTCGCGGCCGATCACGATCGGCGCCTTCAGCTCACCGGAGGCGACCATCTCGTTGAACCTCAAGCCGGCGCGGTGCCGGTCGCCGTAGCCCAGCCAGCAGATCCGCGCCGGCAGGCCCTGGAAGGCCACCCGCTCCGAGGCCATGGTGATCCACTTGTGCAGACGCTCGTACTCCGGCTTCTCCTGCGCCGGGAAGAGCTCGAGGATCGCCCGGTCGGTGGCGGCGATGTCGGCGGGGTCGCCGGAGAGCGCGGCCCACCGGAAGGGGCCCTTGCCCTCGCAGAACAGCGGCCGGATGTAGGCCGGCACGAAGCCGGGGAACTCGAAGGCCCGGTCGTAGCCGCCCTTGCGGGCCTCGTCGCGGATCGAGTTGCCGTAGTCGAAGACCTCGGCGCCCTTGTCCTGCAGCTCGACCATCGCGCGGACGTGGGTGGCCATCGAGGCCTGGGCGCGCTTGGTGAAGCCGACCGGGTCCTCGGTCCGCTCGGTCTCCCAGTCCTCGAAGCGGGTGCCGGCGGGCAGGTAGAAGAGCGGGTCGTGGGCGGAGGTCTGGTCGGTCACGATGTCGACCGGCGCGTCGCGCTCGAGCAGCAGCGGCAGCAGCTCCGCGGCGTTGCCGAGCACGCCGATCGAGAGCGGTCGCCGGGCGTCGCGCGCCTCGATGGCCAGCTCGAGGGCGTGGTCGAGCGAGTCGGCCTGCACGTCGAGGTAGCGGTGCTCGATCCGCCGGGCGATCCGGGCCGGGTCGCACTCGATGCAGATCGCCACGCCGTCGTTCATGGTGACCGCCAACGGCTGCGCGCCGCCCATGCCGCCGAGCCCGGCGGTGACGGTGATCGTCCCGGCCAGGGTGCCGTCGTACCGCTTGTCGGCCACGGCCGCGAAGGTCTCGAACGTGCCCTGCAGGATGCCCTGGGTGCCGATGTAGATCCACGACCCCGCGGTCATCTGGCCGTACATCGTCAACCCGAGGTCCTCGAGCCGGCGGAACTCCTCCCAGTTGGCCCAGTCGCCGACCAGGTTGGAGTTGGCGATCAGCACCCGCGGCGCCCAGGTGTGGGTGCGCATCACGCCGACGGGCTTGCCGGACTGCACGAGCATGGTCTCGTCGTCCTCGAGGTCGCGCAGCGTCGCCACCAGCGCGTCGTACGCCGCCCAGCTGCGCGCGGCCTTGCCGGTGCCGCCGTAGACCACCAGGTCCTCGGGTCGCTCGGCGTTGGCGGGGTCGAGGTTGTTCATCAGCATCCGCAGCGGGGCCTCGGTCTGCCACGACTTCGCGGTCAGCTCGGTGCCGGTGGCGGCGTGGATCGGGAGACGGGGGTTGAGGTTCATCGGACGCGCTCCTGGTGTCGCGGGTGGCTAGGATCCTGGTCGTGCGAGAGGTGGAGCTGACGCGATCGGCGACCGACCGCAGCCGCTATGAGCTCGAGGGGCTCGGCTGGCTCCGCAGCTCGGGACTGCTCCGGCCGCGCACCGAGGCCGGCGTGACCGGCGGTCAGCACTGGACCTTCGTGCCCCGCGGCTGGACGGGCGGTCGCGCCGAGGCCCTGGACGGCGTGAGCGGCCTGCCCGTCGGGGACTACCGGCGCACCGGGAAGCTGTCGTACGCCGGCACCGTCACCTGGCACTCCCGGTCCTACGACCTGGCCTCGACGAGCAGGTGGCGGCAGCGCTTCGCGGTCTCCCTCGGCGAGCATCCACTCGTGGAGCTCGACGTCAAGGGGCGAGCCAAGCGGCCCGTCACCCTGCGCATCGCGTCCTCGGTCGAGTCTGAGCCCGGGCTGGTCCTCTTCGCCTGCTGGCTGTGCCAGCGCTTCACCACTCAGGCGTCGAGCGGCGGCGCCTGAACCCCGGCCCCTCACGCCAGCGCCCCGATCTGCTCCTCGACCGCGGCCAGCACGGCACCGGAGCGCACCAGCTCGACCGCGGTCTCGATCTCGGGTGAGAGGTGCCGGTCGGGGCCGGGGCCCTCGACGCCCGCCTCCCGCAGCAGGCGGACGACGGCGGCGGTGGCCGGCGCCGGGGCGAGGGGGGCGCGCAGGTCGAGCGCCCGAGCGGCGGTGAGGGCCTCGATGGCCACCACGCGGGTCAGCCCGTCGACCGAGCGGCGCAGCTTGCGCGCCGCCGACCAGCCCATCGAGACGTGGTCCTCCTGCATGGCGCTGCTGGGGATCGAGTCGACCGAGGCGGGGACGGCCAGCCGCTTGAGCTCGGAGACGATCGCGGCCTGGGTGTACTGCGCGATCATCAGACCGCTGTCGACGCCGGGGTCGTGGGCCAGGAACGGCGGGAGCCCGTGGCTGCGGGTCTTGTCCAGGAAGCGGTCGGTGCGCCGCTCGCTCATCGACGCCACGTCGGCGGCCACGATCGCGAGGAAGTCGAGCACGTAGGCGACCGGGGCACCGTGGAAGTTGCCGTTGCTCTCGACCCGGCCCTCGTCCGCGAGGACGACCGGGTTGTCGACAGCGGACGCGAGCTCCCGGCCCGCGACCGACGCGGCGTGCGCGACCGTGTCGCGGGCGGCCCCGTGCACCTGCGGTGAGCAGCGCAGCGAGTAGGCGTCCTGGACGCGGTTGCAGTCGGGCCCGCGGTGGGAGGCCACGACCCCCGAGCCGGCCAGGAGCCGCACCAGGTTGGCGGCCGAGGCGGCCTGCCCCGGGTGCGGCCGGATGGCCTGGAGCTCGGCGGCGAAGACGCGGTCGGTGCCGAGCTGGCCCTCGACCGACATGGCCGCGGAGACGTCGGCGGTGCGCAGCAGGACCCGGAGGTCGTGCAGCGCCAGCACCAGCATGCCGAGCATGCCGTCGGTGCCGTTGATCAGCGCCAGCCCCTCCTTCGGCCCCAGCTCGACCGGCGACAGCCCTGCGGCCGCCAGGGCGTCCGCTGCCGGCATCAGCACGCCGTCGGCGTCGCGGACCGGCCCCTCCCCCATCAACGCCAGCGCGCAGTGGGACAGCGGCGCCAGGTCGCCGGAGCAGCCGAGCGAGCCGTACTCGTGGACGACGGGGGTGATGCCGTGCGTGAGCAGGTCGGCCATCAGCTGCGCCGTCCCGACCCGGATCCCGGTGTGGCCGGTCGCCAGCGTCGAGAGCCGCAGCAGCATCAGCCCGCGCGTGACCTCGCGCTCGACCTCCGGCCCGGAGCCGGCGGCGTGCGAGCGGACCAGGGACCGCTGCAGCTGGGCGCGCATCTCGGCCGGGATGTGCCGGGTCGCCAGCGCCCCGAACCCGGTCGAGATCCCGTACGCCGGCGTGGTCGCCGCCGCGAGCTCCTCGACGACCTCCCGGGCCCGCGCCATCGCGGCCAGGGCGTCGTCGCCGAGCCGGACGCCGGCGCCGTGGCGGGCCACCGCGACGACCTCGTCCGGGGAGACGGGGCCCGTGCCGACGACGACGGAGGGCAGGTGTGGGTGCATGCCCCCCATCCAACGCACTCCGCGCCGCCGGGGCCATGCGTTCCGGCCACTGCCCGTCTCGGATCCGAGACGAGGTGCGACGCTGTGATGACGGGTCGGTTGCGGGGTACCTGCGGGGCAACCTCGCCCGGGAGGGAGCGACCTGATGGAACCCATCCATGAATCTGCCGAGACGATCGAGGAGATCGCCAGGACCACCGGCGACACCGGGATGCGGTCCCGGATCCAGCACCTGGCGGACCGCATCCACGAGGTCGTCCCGGACTGCATCGGCATCAGCCTGACCGCCCTCGAGCACGGCGTCACCGTCACGCTGGTGGCCTCGACGGAGCTGGTCGAGGTCCTGGACGCCGTGCAGTACCTCGACGGTGGCCCCTGCGAGCAGAGCGTCCGGCAGCACGAGACGGTGGACGTCGTGCTCGACGCCCTGGACGAGCGGACCTGGCAGCTCTTCGCCCGGGCGGCCGCCGCGCGCGGGGTGGCCAGCACGCTCTCGCTCCCCCTCGTCGAGGACGACCGGGTCGTCGGCGGGGTCAACCTCTACGGCGGCAGCGCGAGCTGCTTCGACGGCGAGCACGAGCGGCTCGCCGCCATCGTCGGCGCCGACGCGGTCGCCGTCGTCACCAACGCCGACCTCGGCTTCTCCACGCGGGAAGCCGCTCGGGCGGCCCCCGAGGTCCTGCGGACGACCGCCCTGATCGACATCGCCGCAGGCATGCTGGCGGCGGTCCAGCGAGCCGGCCCGGCCGACGCCCGCGACCGGATCCGGCAGGCCGCCGCCCGAGCCGGCGTCACCGACCGTCGCGTCGCCGAGATCGTGATCGCGCTGCTGGAGCCGCGCGGTCCCGACTGACCCGGGGCCCCGGGTCGGTCAGGGCCTGCGCCTCACACCTGGAGGCCACCGACCTCGGCCAGCACCTCACCGAGCGACTTCTGGAGCGCCTCGCTCCCGCCGGCCTGCACCATCTGGAAGGCCTGCGTGACCACCAGCCCGGCGATCGGGTCCTCGAGGTCGTCGAAGACCCCGTGCGGCTTCGGCGGCCAGTGCCGGGGCCACGGCGTCCCGCACCACCAGTCGTCGAAGTCCGCCGCGGCGGACAGCGCGCGGACCCGGGCCGAGGAGGACATCTTCTCGCGATCACGGACGACGGCCTGCGCGGCCACCTCCGTGAGCTTCTTGGTCGTCTCCACGGACGCCACGGCGCCCACCCGCGCCACGACCACCGACGCGAGGATCGCGTCGACCTCGTGCGCGAACCGCGCCCGGATGAGCAGCGGCCACGGCACGTTGTCCGCGCCGGGGAAGTTCTCCGGATCCCACATGAGCCTTCTCCTTCGTGTCACGGCCCGACCCGTGTCGAGCCCGTGCCCAGGAGGAGCAGCCATCGGGGGCCGAGATACCCGCCCGAGGACGCGGACCTCAGCGCAGCCTCAACGCCCCCTGACCGCAGCGGGCGGACCAGGCCGCGCGGGCCCGACCCGTGACCTGACGCGACGACTTCCCGACCATCACCTCGTAGCAGCCCCGGGCGATCCGCCACCGGTCGGCCGCGGTGTCCCAGTAGGAGAAGGCCCGCCGGTCCAGCGGCACCGTGACGGTGCGGGACGCCCCGGCGGCCAGCCGCACCCTGCTGAAGCCCTTGAGCTGCTTCGGTGGCTGCGGGGTCGAGCGGTTCGGCGTCGGCATCCCGACGTACACCTGCGGGACCGCCGTGCCCGCGCGCCGGCCGGTGTTGGTGACCCGGAGCGACACCGTGGCCACCGCCCCGGGACCGCCGCGCCGTAGCACAGGAGCCGAGAAGCGGAAGCGCGTGTAGCCCAGCCCGTGCCCGAACGCGTACGCCGGGCGGATGCGGCGCTCGTCGAAGTGCCGGTAGCCGACCATCACGCCCTCCGTGTAGCGGACCGTGCCCGCGATGCCCGGGTACGCCGCCCGGTCGCCCGCGGTGGGGAGGTCCGCGGCGCGACGGGGGAAGGTCATCGGCAGCCGCCCGCCCGGCTCGAGGTCGCCGAACAGCACCTGCGCGAGCGCCGTACCGACGTTCTGGCCGGGGTACCACGCTTCGAGGACCGCCGGCACCTGGCCGCGCCACGGTGTCAGCACGGGGCCGCCGCTCTGCAGGACCGCCACGGTGCGCGGCTGGGCCGCGGCGACCGCCCGCACCAGGGCGTCGCGGTCGATGCCGTCGGTCTGCCCCGAGTTGAGCGTGGGGGCCGCCTTGTCCGAGCCCTCGGTCATCTTGTCGCCCACGACGACCACCGCCACGTCGGCGCGACGTGCGACCGCGGCGGCGCGGGCCGCGTCGGAGCCGTCGTCGTACAGCACGCGGCGCGCGCCCAGCCGGGCCCGGAGCCCGGCGAGCGGCGTGACGCGCCGCAGCGGCTTGACGTCCGAGGACCCGCCACCGGTGCGGATCGTGTCGGCCTCGGGCCCGATCACGGCGAGGGTGCGCACCCGGCGCGGCTGCAGCGGCAGCAGGGACCTCGTGTTCTTCAGCAGCACCATGCCCTGCGCCTCGACCCTCGCCGCGCGGGCGTGGTGCGCGCTGACGTCGATGCGCGAGGCGTCGTCGGTGAAGGCCGGCGCGTCGAAGATGCCGTAGGCGAACATCGTGCGCAGGATCCGTCGTACGTGCTCGTCGATCGTCGCGGTGCTGACCTGCGAGGTCGCCACCAGGGCCCGCACCGCCAGCGGGTCGTAGACCAGTCCGGGCCAGATGTCGAGGTCGAGGCCGTTGTTGAGCGAGTTGAGGGCGTTCTTCGCGGCGCCGTAGTCGGTGAGGACGAACCCGTCGAACCCCCACTCGCCCTTGAGGATGTCGACCAGCAGGTGCTCGTTCTCGCAGCCGTAGGTGCCGTTGACCCGGTTGTAGGAGCACATCACCGTGCCGACGTTCGCGTCCTTGACCGCGGTCTCGAAGGCCGGCAGGTAGATCTCGCGCAGCGCTCGCTCGGCGACGACCGCGTTGACGAACAGACGGTTGCCCTCGACCCCGGCCCCGAGGGGCGAGCCGGGCACGGAGTAGCCCTCGCCCTCCTGGTTGTTGACGGCGTAGTGCTTGACGTTGGCGATCACGCCCTGGCCCTGGATGCCGCGGATGAAGCCCAGGCCCATCTGCCCGGCGAGGTAGGGGTCCTCGCCGTAGTACTCGAACGTGCGGCCGTTCAACGGGGTCCGCCCGATGTTGACCCCCGGCGCGAAGACGACGTGGTTGCCCTTCTTGCGAGCCTCGTCGGCGATCACCGTGCCGGCCACCCGCGCGGTGGCGGGCGAGAACGACGACGCGACCGCCATCGGGGACGGCATCTGGGTGGCCCTGCCCTGCCGCGTGCCGACCGGGCCGTCGCTGAAGTACAGCGTCGGGATCCCCAGTCGGGAGACACCGTCGCTGGTGCCGGTGTGCGACCCCTCGCCGCCCGCGACCCCGAACAGCTCGTCACCGCCGAGCAACCCGATCTTCTCCTCCAGCGTCATCCTGGACAGCACCAGACCGGCCCGCTTGTCGGGCGTGAGCCGGGGGTTGCACCACGGTCGCTGCCGCACGTCGCCGCAGATCCCGCTCGCCGCAGGCGCCTGGGACTGCGCGGCGGCCTGCGACTGCGCGGGGGCGCCGGGCAGCAGCAGCGAGGCCACCAGCACGACCGCGACCAGCGCTGCTGGGCCACGTCGACGGGCTGCGGTCAGGGACAGGGGCAGGGACTCGGGCACGACGCTCATTCCTTGGCGAGGGTGGTTGCGGCGACGCCGCCCACCCGGAGGCGCCGGTCTGCGGCGGGTCGCTCATGCTGTGGAACGCACCGCGCCGCCAAAGGTCACGGACCCGGTCCGGGCTCCACCTCCTCGCACCGCGAGTCAGCGCAGGCGGGCCAGTGCTTCGGCCAGGTCCACCACGTCGGCGTACTTGGCGTCGAGGTCCGCGAGATTGCTGCGGTGCACCTCCTCGGTGCGGTCGGCACAGGCGTCCGCCACCACGATCGGGCGGAACCCCTCCGCGATGGCGTCGGTGGCCGTGGCGCGGACGCAACCGGAGGTCGAGACGCCGGCCACCACCAGCGTGTCGACGTGCAGCGCGGCCAGGCGGGCGGCCAGGTCGGTGCCGGCGAAGCCGGACGCGTGCTGCTTGACCACCACCTGCTCCTCGGCGGCCGGCTCGAGCGTCAGCTCGCCCCAGCCCTCGGTCGCGTCGGATGCGAAGGCGCGCAGCGCCGGCACCTTCACCCCGAACCAACCGGCGTCCGCGAGGTCCGGGCGGTAGCGCACCGCCGTCCAGAGCACGGGTCGGCCGCCGGCGCGTGCTGCGGCGACCAGCTGCTCGGTCGCGCTCACCGCGACGTGGGCCTCAGGCAGCGCGAACGGGCCGTCGGCGTCGGTGTACGCCCGGCACAGGTCGATCACCACGAGGGCCGGCGCCGTACCCCAGCCGACCCGGCCCGAGAACGCCGCGCCGTGCGGCCCGGCGCTCACGTCCAGACGGGCCGGGTGGGCGCGGGCAGCCCGGTCTCCTCCAGGCACCGCTCCAGCAGCTCCTCGATCGGGGGGCCCATGTCGAAGACCGGCAGCTCGTCGGGCCGGTCGCCCCGCATCTGCGCGCGCAGCTCCTCGGTGGCGGCGTCGTCGACCGCGCCGTCGTCCGAGACGACCACGCCGTAGCGACGTGACCCGGCGGCGGTGACCAGGCCGCGCCGTACCTCCAGGGCGACGAGCGCGGGGTCGCGCTCGAGCGGGTCGCCCCACCCGCCGCCGCCCCAGGTGACGAAGTGCAGGACGTCGCCGGCGGCGACCGGGACGTCGTGGCACTTCGACGGCAGCACCTGCCGGGTGCCGTCGACCCGCTCGAGCCACTTGGTGCCTCGCGTGCCCGGGGTGCCGCCGTTGACGCCCCACGGGTAGGTCAGCCAGCGGTCGTCGTGGATCGCGATCGCACCGGGCTCCTCGAAGACGTAGACCACGTCGACGCCGTTGCCGCCGCGGTGCAGTCCGGCTCCTCCGGTGTCGGCGACCGTCTCCCACTTCTCGATCCGCAGCGGGTAGTACGACTCGAGGTACTCGCACGGGATGTTGACGAAGCTCGGCCACAGCGAGTGCCCGTCGGGCCCGTCGCCGAGCGGTCGGCCGGGGATGCCGCCGAAGCCGATCGAGTAGAGCTGGAACCACTCACCTGCGCGGTCCCCCTCGGTGTAGTGCCCGGAGAACATGAAGTGCGGGCTGGAGGAGAAGCCGGCGGCGTTCAGCAGCGCCGGGTTGGTCTGACCGAGCAGCCCGCCGAAGAGGTCGAAGACCCGACCGATGCCGTGGTTGCGACCCGACAGCGCCGCCGGGTGCTTGGGCTTCCAGTAGGACCCGTCGGGGATGGTCACGTCGACCAGCGGGTAGAACCCGTCGTTCCACAGGATCTGCGGGTCGGCGACGGTGATCATGTAGATCCCGAAGAACATCCGGGTGAGGTTCTCGTTGATGTAGTAGTTGATCGGTCCGACGGCCTGCGGGCTGGAGCCGGTGAAGTCGATGTGCACCTTCTCGCCGGTGCGGGTCAGCGAGATCTTCAGCTCGTAGGGCCCGTAGCCGACGCCGTCGTCGCAGATGTAGTCGGTGAACGACAGCGTCCGGCCCTCCTCGAACACCATCGAGAGCAGCACCTTCATCGCCTCGTAGTTGCGCTGCAGCAGCGCGTCGAGCGCCGAGAGGTACGTCGACGTGCCGAAGCGCACGCACATCTCCACGACCCGCCGGCTCGCCGTGCGACAGGCGGCCACGAGCCCGTTGAGGTCGGCGCGGTTCCAGTCCGGCACCCGCACCTGGTTGAGGACGATCCGCAGCGCGTCCTCGTTGAGCACGCCCTTCGCGTAGAGCTTGAAGGGCGGGATCACCACCCCCTCCTCGTAGATGGTCGTGGCGTCGGTCGGCATCGAGGACGGTGTCTTGCCACCCACGTCGGACATGTGGCCGAACATCGACGCCCAGCCCACCACGCGCCCCTCGTGGAAGATCGGGACCACGATCAGCCAGTCGTTGGCGTGGCTGATCGCCGCGCCGCAGGCGTAGGGGTCGGAGGTGAGCAGCACGTCGCCCTCCTCGATCGTGCCGTCGAACCCGTCGAGGAAGTCGGGGATCGACAGGCCGAACTGGCCGACGACCATCTTGCCGTCGCGGTCGGCGATGAGCGGGAACTCGTCGTGCTGCTCACGGATGCCTGGCGACAGCGCGGTGCGGAACAGCACCTCGTCCATCTCGTAGCGCGCGTTGCGCAGCGAGTTCTCGATGAGGTCCAGCGTGACCGGGTCGACGTCGCGCTTCTCGACAGCCTCGGTGGCGGTCTCGACGATGGTTGCCATGGCTCAGGCCTCCGCGTTCTGGGTCGATGTCTGGCTCGATGACGGGGTCGGGGTGATCAGCAGGCTCCCGGACGGATGGACCTCCGCCTGGTGGTCGGGCAGCACGAGGGTGGTGGAGTCCATCTCGGTGATGACCGCCGGACCGACCACGACGTCGCCGGCGCGCAGCGTGCCCCGCTCGTGCAGCCGCGCCTCGACGCTCTGCCCGCCGACGTAGATCCGGTGGGCCTCGCCCTCGGGCGCGCCCTGGCTCTGCTCGAGGGTCACGGTCTGGAGCTCGGGTCGTGGACCGGTGACGGTGGCCCGCGCGTTGACGAGCTCGTGGTCGACCGAGAGCAGGAAGGAGAACAGCCGCTGGTGCTCGGCGTCGAAGGCCTCCCGCAGCCGCTCGAGCGCGGTGTCGGGGTCCTCCAGCCACGCGGCGTCGAAGTGGACCGGGATCTCGAAGCCCTGGCCGTGGTAGCGGACGTCGACCTGGTAGCCGACCTCCTGGTCGGCGTCGGCGATGTCCTGGTCGCGCAGCCGCGAGCCGGCGTCCGCGGCGAGCTCGCGCAGCAGCGCGTCGAGCTCGGCTCCCGAGAGGTCGGCGAAGCGGCGCAGCACGGTGCGGGCGGACTCGTCGCGGAGGCTGGTGGTGGCGTCACCCAGCGCGCAGAGCACCCCGGGCGAGGGCGGCACGATGACCGGCCACGCGCCGGTCAGGACGCCCAGGGCGTTGGCGTGGAGCGGGCCGGCGCCCCCGAAGGCCACCAGCGCGAAGTCGCGGGGGTCGAAGCCCTGCTGCACCGAGACCAGGCGGAGGCCACCGAGCATGTTCTCGTTGACGATGTCGATCACCCCCGCCGCAGCCGCCTCGGGCGAGGCCAGCCCCATCGCGTCGGCGACACCGGAGACCGCGGCGCGGGCGGCCTCGACGTCCAGGGCGATCTCGCCGCCGGCGAGGTCGGCCGGCAGGTAGCCCAGGACCACGTTGGCGTCGGTGACGGTGGGCTCCTCGCCGCCCTTGCCGTACGCCGCCGGGCCCGGGGCGGCGCCCGCGCTCTGGGGGCCGACGCGCAGCGCCTTGGTCAGCTCGGGCACGTGCGCGATCGAGCCACCACCTGCGCCGACGGTGCGGACGTCGACCGAGGAGGCCCGCACGGTGAGGTCACCGACCTTGGTCTCCCGGCCGATCCGCGGCGAGAGCCCCTGCACGAGCGCGATGTCGGTCGACGTACCGCCCATGTCGAAGGTGATCAGGTCGCGGTAGCCGCACTGCTCGGCCGTCCACACCGCGCCGGTGACACCCCCGGCGGGACCGGAGAGCAGCATCGTGACCGGCGACTCCGTGGCCAGCCGGGCGGCCGAGAGCCCGCCGTCGCTGCGCAGGATGGCGAGCTCGCCCGCGACGCCCGCCTCCGCGAGCTGGTCGACGAGGGAGGAGACGTAGCGCTTGACCTGGGGCTGCACGTAGGCGTTCGCGACGGTGGTGACCGTCCGCTCGTACTCGCGCATCTCCGGCAGCACGTCGGAGGAGAGCGAGACCGGCACCCCGGGGAGGACCTCCGCCGCGATCTCTCCCACGCGGCGCTCGTGGTCGCCGTTGGCGAAGGAGTTGATCAGGGAGACGGCCAGCGCCTCGACGCCCTCGAGCCTGCTCAGCTGGGCACGGATGTCGTCCTCGTCGATCTCGCGGATCACGGTGCCGTCGCTGGCGAGCCGACCGACGACCTCGACGGTGTCCTCGAGCGCCGCGAGCGGCTCGGGCTTGGGCCAGATGATCCAGCCGGCGAGGCCGCCGGGGACGAAGGAGCGGGCGATCTGCAGCACCTGCCGGAAGCCCTGGGTGGTGACCAGCCCGACGCGGGCGCCCTTGCCCTCGAGGATCGCGTTGGTCGCCACCGTGGTCCCGTGGAGCACCTGGGCGACCTCGCCGAGCGAGATGCCGGCCTCCTCGCAGACCTGGGCGATGCCGTGGAGCACCCCGACGGACTGGTCGGCGGGCGTGCTGGCGGTCTTGGCCCGCCAGGTCTCCCCGCTGTCCTCCTCCATCAGCAGCACGTCCGTGAACGTGCCACCCACGTCCACTCCGAGTCGGTAGGTCATCGGGTCTCCTCCTGGTCAGTCGCCGCCCGCACCATGACGGCGCGGGCGTTGTGGATGTGCGCGGTCATCACGGCCTGGGCCCAGACGGGGTCACCGGCCCGGATCGCGTCGACGATCTCGACGTGGTGGGCCAGGCTGCGGCGCAGGGAGCGCTCGTCGTACGCCGAGAAGTTGCGGCGCTGCATCGGGGCGTTCACTGCGGTGGCGAGGGCGTTGGCCAGCGCAGTGTGGTCGGCCAGCCGGACGAGGTGGTCGTGGAAGGCGCGGTTGAGCGGGACGACCGCGTCGAGGTCCTGCTGGGGGCCCGGGAGGCCGACGCGCAGCATCTGCTCGGCGAGGTCGGCGAGCAGGTCGACGTCCTCCCCGGTCGCGGCCGGGACAGCCAGCGCGGTCAGCCGCGGCTCGAGGGTCGAGCGGAGCTCGAAGACCGACTCGATCTCGGCGAGGCTCCACGTGGCCACCCGGGCCCCCCGGTTGGGCGAGTGCTCCACCAGCCCCTCCGCGCCCAGGCGGTTGAGCGCCTCGCGCACGGGGGTACGGCTGACGCCGAGGTGGCCGGCCAGCTCCACCTCGCCCAGCCGGGCGCCGGGGGCCAGCCGACCGTCGAGGATCATGTCGCGGACCAGGCCGACCACGCGTTCGCTCGAGGTCACGCTGGTGGCCACCGCGGTGCTCCGCTCGACGACGTTGCTGGACTCTGACGGACGATTGTGTGCAATGTAGGTCCGGCGGCGTGGCGTCCACAAGGGGTGCAGGCGTACATTCCGCCCTACTGCATGCAATACGAGGACCAGGGAGTTGCGATGGGTGCGATGCTGACCGGGCCGGCCAGTCCGCGTAGACGACTGCGCGAGCTGCTCGCGGGCCCCGAGCCGGTGGTCGCGCCGGGCGCCTACGACGCACTCTCGGCCCGCCTGGTCGAGCAGGCCGGCTTCGACGTCGTCTACATGACCGGCTTCGGCACCAGCGCCTCCCTCCTCGGTCGCCCGGACGTGGGGCTGCTGGGCGGTGCGGAGATGGTCGATCACGTCCGTCGGATCGTCGACGCCGTGGAGCGGCCCGTGATCGCCGACGCCGACACCGGCTACGGCAACGCGATCAACGTGGTCCGCACCGTGCGTGCCTACGAGCAGGCCGGCGTCTCCGGGCTCCACCTCGAGGACCAGGTGATGCCGAAGAAGTGCGGCCACATGAGCGGCAAGGCCGTGATCCCCACCGCCGAGATGGTCGGCAAGATCCGCGCCGCCGTCGACGCGCGCCGCGACCCCGACCTGGTGCTCATCGCCCGCACCGACGCCGCCGCCGTGCACGGCCTGGAGGAGGCCATCTCGCGGGCCCGGGCCTTTGCCGAGGCGGGGGCCGACGTGCTCTTCGTCGAGGCTCCGACCAGCGAGGACGACATCGCCCGGGTGGCCTCGGAGCTGCACGGGGTCGCGCCCCTGGTCTTCAACTGGGCCGAGGGCGGTCGCACCCCGCCGATCCCGCTGGAGCGCATCGCCGAGCTCGGCTTCTCCCTGGTCATCTACCCCATCGCCACGCTCCTGGCCGCCACCGCGGGCGTGCGCTCGGTGCTCGAGACCCTCAAGCGCGACGGCACGCCCCTCGCCGCGATGGACGCTCTGCCGACGTTCGACGGCTTCACCGACCTGATCGGGCTCCCCGAGGTCCGCGACCTGGAGCAGCGCTACGCCGAGCAGTAGATCCACGGCGCCTGGCGCACAGGTGCTCTAAGATCTCGGCAACAGCTGCGACGGTCCCCCCGGTCACCGACGAGAGTCTGGACCGCGAGGGAGGAACGCCATGGGGCAGCCGGAGGGCGACTACACCAGTGTCGGGCCCCAGGTCATCTTCGGGATGGACCCGCACGGGCGCTGCACCCTGTCCGTGGGCCCGGGTCTCCAGGAGCAGGGACTGAGACCCGGCCAGCTCGTGGGGCAGGACCTCCTCGCGCTGTACTCCGCCCCCGAGGACCAGGCGGCACTTCGGAGGGCCCTGGCGGGTGAGTCGTTCACGGAGCGGGGCCTGGTCAACGGTCGGCTGCTGCAGACGTACTTCGAGCCGGTCCACGGGCCCGACGGTTCCCTCGAGGGCGTCGTCGGGGTCGCCACCGACCTGACCGAGCACGTGCGGACCCAGGAGGACCTCAGTCGCTTCCGGGCGCTGGCGGAGGACTCGCAGGACTTCATCGCTATCGCCGACGCGGACGGCATCCCCACCTACCTCAACCCCCGCCTGACGGAGCGGGACCGGTCCTTCGCACCTGACGACGTGTGGCCGACCGTGGCGGAGGTGATGGGCGTTCCCCTGGCCACCGAGCTGCGCACCCACCTCGAGAGCGGCGCCCGGTGGTCGGGAGACGTCGTGATGACGCTCCCGGAGGGTGACCTCGTCCTCCGTGCGCAGCTGTTCCCGCTCCACGACGCCGACGGCTCCCGCCGGCTCGGCACCGGCTGGATCGCGCAGGACATCACCGAGCTCAGAGGCGCGGAAGCCACGCTGCGCGCCACCAACGCGGACCTGAAGCAGTTCCGGGCGCTGGTCGAGGCCTCGAGCGACTTCATCGCCATCGCCGGCCTCGACGGCGTCGTCCGCTACCTCAACCCGGCCGGGCGCGAGCTGGTCGGGATGGCCCCCGACGTCGATGTGTCCACCACGACGATCAGCGACTACCTCACCCCCGACGGCATCGAGCGCTCCAAGCGAATCGAGCAGCCCGCCGTCGTCGCACACGGACGCTGGCGCGGTGAGTCGACCCTGCGGCGAGCCGACGGCCCACCGGTCCCGGTCGAGATCTCCAGCTTCCTGGTCCCCGACCCCGAGACCGGCGAGCCCTTCGCCCTCGCCACCGTGCAGCGCGACATCACCGAGCGACTGGCAGCGACGCGGGCCCAGGAGGAGTTCGTCACCCTCGTCGCGCACGAGCTGCGCACACCGCTGACGTCGGTGCGGGGGTACGTCGAGATAGCCGGTGAGTCCCTCGAGTCGCAGGCCGACCCGGTCCAGCTCGCCGCCCACCTGCAGGTGGCGGCCCGCAACATCGCGCGGATGGAGCGGCTGGTGGAGCAGATCCTGCGCGTGGCCGGCGAGAACCGGCACCACCCCGATCTGCGACGTCCCGTGGACCTGGTCGGCGTCGTCGAGCAGGCCGCCGAGTCCGCGCGCCCCGGGGTCGAGCACGCTGGGCTCCGTCTGGAGCTGAGGACCGGTCCGCCGGTGACCGTGACGATCGACGAGTCCTTCGTCGAGGTGGTGGACAACCTCGTCTCGAACGCCGCGAAGTACACCCCGACCGGGGGCGAGATCACGGTGACCGTCGCGCACCAGGGCGACGCCGCCCTGCTCACCGTGGCCGACACCGGACCGGGCATCCCGCCCGCCGAGCGGGAGACCATCTTCGAGAAGTTCGTCCGTGGCAGCGACGTCGAACGCCGGTCCATCCCCGGCCTCGGGCTGGGCCTGTTCATCACCCGGGCGATCGTGCAGTCCCACGGCGGCGAGATCACCGTCGACGAGCGGCCCGGCGGTGGCACCCGGTTCGTCGTACGACTCCCCCTGGCCCAGGACGGGCCCCAGCACCCCTGAGCTGCTCAGCGCCGGCTTGAGTACCCGCGCTCATGCGGAGCTGCGCCCGGCTCGACCAGACTCCAGTCGTCCAGCCGAGCCCGACGGAGAGAGTCGCCATGACCAGCCAGTCCGCACCCACCAAGAACACCCAGGCCTTCTTCTTCCAGGCCGGCGCCTCGTTCGGCATCGCCATGCTCGGCCTGCTGTGGGCACTGCTCTACATGCCGATGGATCCCTGGCAGCGTGGCTTCCTGGGCATGACCTGCCTGTTCCTGGTCTCGTCGTCCTTCACGCTGGCGAAGGTGATCCGCGACGCCCAGGACGACAAGTACGTCGTCAGCCGGCTCGACCAGGCCCGCGTCGACAAGCTCCTCGCCGAGCACGACCCGTTCCGCGCCGTCTCGTGATCCTGGTCGGCGGCCGCCTCAGGCCCCGGACAGGTAGGGGTCGGCCCAGGCGCTGACGATGCGGGCTGCCCTGACCGCCTGGTCGCGACCGGTCAGCAGGTGGTCGGCGCCCTCCAGCGAGACGAAGCTGCGGGGGTGTCGTGCGGCCCGGAAGATCTCGCTCGCATTGGCGATGCCCACCGTGTTGTCCGAAGGAGCGTGCATCACCAGCAGCGCACGCCTGAGCGTGCGGATCTCCTCCCTCAGGTCGGCCGCCCGGATGTCCTCGATGAAGTCACGACGCAACGTCAACGCCTTGCCGCCGATGAGGAACGGGGCCTCGCCCTCGGCCAGGATGCGATCGATGAGGGCGTCGTAGTGGTGCTCGACGTGGGCCGGCTCGTAGGGGGCGCCGATGCTGACCACCGCCCGCACGGACTCCACCTGGTGAGCCGCGCCGATGACAGCCGCCCCACCGAAGGAGTGCCCGACCAGCAACCGCACGTCGTGACCCAGGCCCTGCATGAAGCGGACTGCCTGAGCGGTGTCGGCGACCTTGTGCGAGAACGAGCCGTCGCCCCAGTCGCCCTCCGAGTCACCCAGGCCGATGTTGTCGAAGCGCAGCATCCCGATGCCCTCACGTGCCAGCTGCTTGCAGATGCGGCTGGCCGCCACGCTCTCCTTGCCGAGGGTGAAGCCGTGCGAGAACACGCCCCAGCCGCGCACCTTCCCCTCGGGCTGGTCGATCAACCCCGCGAGGGTCGGGCCACTCGTGCTCGGGAACCTGACCTGCTCTGTCACGCGGGAGATCCTCCCAGACCTGCCGCCAGGAGGTCAGTCCGCGGCGCGCAACCCCTTGACCTCGTCGCGTGCGGCGGACACGGCCGCGTGCTGGCGGGTCACGACATCGCGGAACCCGGAGCTGAGGTCGGCCTCCAGCGCCTTCTCGTACTCCGACACCGCGTGGTCCTCGCCGGTCTCGGCGGCCGACACGACACTGCCGGCGTCGTCACCGGTCAGGGCGTCCTTGAGCGAGATCCACCCGCGGTGGAGAGCCGCTGCGGCAGTCCCGCTGTCGTCGACGTCGTCGCCGTAGTCGTGACCCAGCTCGACGATCTCGCGGCGGAAGCCCGCTCGCTGGTCCGCCAGGCGTTGCATCGTCGTCGCCCACTCGGCGCGGTCGCTGTCGCGCAGCTTGTCAGCAGCGCTGCTGAAACCCTTCTCGCCGTCCTTGAGGGTCTCGACGAGCTCCTTGGCGACCTTCGCGTCGTCCGACATGGGTACTCCTTCATCCGGGGTCGTGAACGTCCCGGGGGTACCCGCTGGGGCCCAGGCCCAATCGCGCACCGCCCGCCGAGGTGCGGCGGGCGTCGCGGAGCGACCTCAGGCGTCGATGACGATCGGGATGATCAGCGGCGTACGTCGGAACGCGCGGTGCGCCCAGCGCGAGACGTCGCGACCGATCATCTGCTCGAGCTGGTGGGCGTCGCCGATGCCCTCGGACGCCGCCCGCGCCAGAGTCTTCTCGATCACCGTCATGGCCGGCTGGAAGGCACCGGGCTCGTGCTCGAAGCCGCGGACCAGGAAGTCGGGCGGGTCGGCGAGCGCACCGGTGTCGGCGTCCACGATCGCCAGCACGGTGACCACGCCTTCCTCGGCGAGGGTGCGACGGTCCTTGAGCGTGGCCTCGGTGACGCCACCGACGACCTGCGCGTCGACGTAGACGTTGCCCGCGGCGACCTTGCCCGTGATCTTGGCCTTGCCCCGGCTCAGGTCGACGACGACGCCGTCCTCGGACAGCACCACCCGGTCGGGGTCCATGCCGGTGCTGATCGCCAGGTCGGCGTTGGCCCGCAGGTGGCGGTACTCGCCGTGCACCGGCATGACGTTCTTGGGCTTGACGATGTTGTAGCAGTAGACGAGCTCACCGGCGCTGGCGTGGCCCGAGACGTGCACCTTCGCGTTGCCCTTGTGCACGACGTTCGCGCCCCAGCGGGTGAGCCCGTTGATGACGTTGGAGATGGCGTTCTCGTTGCCCGGGATGACCGAGGAGGCCATCAGGATCGTGTCGCCCTCGCCGACGCGGATCTTGTGGTCACGGCTGGCCATCCGCGACAGCGCCGCCAGCGGCTCGCCCTGGGATCCGGTGCAGATCAGCGTCGCCTTGTTGGCGGGCAGCTTCTCGAGCTGGTCGAGCGGGACGATCAGGCCCTGCGGCACGGTGAGGTAGCCCAGGTCCTGCGCCACCCCCATGTTGCGCACCATCGAGCGGCCCACGAACGCCACCTTGCGACCGTGCGCGTGCGCGGTGTCGAGCACCTGCTGGATCCGGTGCACGTGGCTGGCGAAGCTGGACACGATCACCCGGCGCGGCGCGGTCCGGAAGACCTGCTCGATCGCGGGGGCCAGCTCCTTCTCGGAGGTGGTGAAGCCCGGCACCTCGGCGTTGGTCGAGTCGGTCAGGAAGAGGTCGACGCCCTCCTCGCCGAGCCGCGCGAAGCCGCGCAGGTCGGTGATCCGCTTGTCGAGCGGGAACTGGTCCATCTTGAAGTCACCGGTGTGCAGGACCAGGCCGGCCTTGGTCCGGATGCCGACGGCGAGGCCGTCCGGGATCGAGTGGTTGACGGCGAGGAACTCGCAGTCGAACGGCCCGAGCTGGGCGTGGTCGCCCTCCTTGACCTCCTGCAGCTCCGGACGGATCCGGTGCTCCTTGAGCTTCTCCCTGATCAGGGCCAGGGTCAGGCGCGACCCGATCAGCGGGATGTCCGCACGCTCGCGCAGCAGGTAGGGCACCCCGCCGATGTGGTCCTCGTGACCGTGGGTGAGCACGACGCCCACCACCTGGTCGAGCCGGTCGCGGATCCAGCTGAAGTCGGGCAGGATCACGTCGACGCCGGGCTGGTGCTCCTCGGGGAAGAGCACCCCGCAGTCGACGATGAGCAGCTTGCCGGCGTGCTCGAAGACGGTCATGTTGCGACCGATCTCACCGAGGCCGCCGAGCGCGACGACCCGCAGGTCGCGCGGGTCGAGCTTGGGTGGCTTCTGGAGCTCGGGATGGGGATGGCTCACGGTACGTCCGTTCTTCGCCGGCCACGAGCTGGTCGTCACCGGCGGTTGCATGGTGGAGGCTCGACAGCCTACGGGTCCTCGGCGGGGACGGCCGATCAGGGACCTGCCGCTGGAGTGGAGCCGAGGGGAATCGAACCGGTGAGCGAGTCGGCACCGCCGAGGTGATCGGCGAAGTCCAGGCAAGCCGACTCGCCCCAGCGCGCGCGGTGCCGCATGCCGAGCTCGAGCAGGTGCCGCATGCCCGTGCTCGAGGTGAGGTCGGTGAGCTCGATCGCATGGGCGTGACCGCGCTCGCGGTCCGGGAGGTGCTGGCACAGCGCCTCGAGCGTCCAGGCATCGACCCAGCGGTAGCCGTCCGGCACCCGCCGGCTGCGACGTCGGGCGTCGAAGAGCGTCTCGAGCGCGTCCTCGCGTCTACCTCGACGCGCGAGCACCTGTCCGCGGCCGCGTCCGGAGACACCCTCCCAGCAGGGGTCACCGAGCTCGCAGCTCGTCGCGAAAGCCGTCTCCAGACGTTCTCCGGCTTCGTCCACCCGGTCCTGAACGAGATCGACCTCGGCTAGCAGGCTCTCGGGCCACGGGGTGAAAGTTCGCCACGCGGTGCGGAGGGAGCCGTCGAGCGCGATCTCCAGCGCCTCACGAGCCGCATCGAGCTCTCCGCAGAGCAGGTGTGCGCGACCGATCATGGCGTGCACGTAGGCGCGTCGCCGTCCGTCGTCAGTGGCAGCCAGCGCGCGACACAGGGCCGCCTGCGCCTCGGCGTACCTCCCGGCGTCGCTCAGTGCGCTCCCGCGCACCGTCTCCACCCGGGTCGTGGTGGCGGCATCCGTGGGGTTGGCGGATTCGGCTCGCACCAGCCACGGATCGACCGCGTCGAGGTGACCGCGCAGGTACTCGACGTAGCCGAGCTCAACGCAAGCAGCAGCCGCCACCTCGGGTGATTGCGGCTCGGCCACCGCGACCGCCCGGTGGAGCGCCGTGACACCCTCCTCGTCGCGACCACGCACCGCGTGGACCAGGGCGGATCCCAGCGCCAGCAGGGCACGCGCGGAGCTGTCCGCATCACCCGCGGCCTCGACCGCGGCACGGCGCAGGCACTCGAGTCCAGCATCCACCGCACCCGCCGAGATCGCCGCCTCGCCCGCTTCTACCTGGGACAGAATCGCCACCCTCCCGACGCGCGGCGATGCCACCGGTCGGCCCGTGGCCGCCGCAGCCGCCGCATCCAGCTCAGGCCCCGGCTCCACCCCGAGGTCACGCCGGAAGAGCTCGCGGCAGGCCGCCACCCGTCGAGCGGCAGCCAGGCCGTCACCCGCGGCGGCGAGAGAGCGGACGAGAAGAGCGTGGTGCGCCTCGTCGTACGGCGACAGCGTGACCAGCCGCCCAGCCAGCTCCACCGCCTCAGCTGCTCCTCCGGCGGCCAGGACACGCAGCGCCGAGTCGTGCAGGTCCTGGACCCGGGCACCCCGCAACCTGGCCCGCTGGGTCTCCAACCACAGGTCGAACGTCGGAGCCGAGCCGAACGTCATCGACCCGAGAAGCTCTCCGCCCCAACACCTCGGCGCCTGATCGAGCACGTCGACCTCGTCTCCCTCCGCCGACCCCAGCACCACCGGGTCAGCGGACAGGCCGTCCCGGTCCCCGACGACCTGGCGCAGCGCGGACAGGTTCCACCGCAGGGCCGCCCGGGGATCCTCGGCCTCAGCGAACAGCAACGAGCACAGCGACGCGCGGCTGACCGGGGCGTCGGTCAGCAGGAGGTAGGCCAGCAGGCCCCACGGCTTGTTGCCCCGCGGCGCAGGCACGACCTGGCCGTCCCGGCGCACCTCCGGGACGCCCAGCAGACGGACAGTCAGAGCCACGGGGGCCATCCTGCCGCGCGCGCCGGCGTCTCGTCGTGCCCTTAGACCGCGGCCGGCGCCGGCAGGGCCGCCGTCGTGGGGTCGATGACCGAGCGCACGGCCGCGACGCTGTCAGCCGGGAACCCTCCGCGTCGGGCGTGCTCGTGCACCAGGTCCGCGCTCTCGGCTCGGTACACGCAGTAGATCTTGTCGTCGGTCACATAGCTGTGGACCCACTGCACGCCCGAACCCAGCTCGGCCAGCACCGAGCACGACTTCTGCGACACCGCCCGCAACTCCTCAGTGCTCGCCTCGCCGATCCGGTCGATTCCACGCTCGATCACGAACGTCTCCATGTCATCCTCCTTGTGTGCGTCGAGGTCCGTCCTCACGCATCAGGAGCCTGCCCCAGCGACGTGTGACCGACCGTGTGACGGTGCAGAAGTCACCTGGCCGCATCGAGATGGGTCTTTCCGGCTCCACCTTGACGCAGCCACGCCGGTCCTCAAACCCCACCACCACCTGGGACTCTCCACCATGACGCGCAGCGCCTGTGTGTGCGAAGAGATGAGCGCTTCACCCCCACCTGACCAGTTCGCCGCCCTCGCATCCGGATCCCGCGTTCGTCGTTCCGGCCAGGGCTATTTCCCGTAGGGGCGAGCTGATGCAACTGCACGGCGAGCGTGGCCCGTCCGGCGTCTCCGTGCGCACCTCGCCGAAAGGGTCGGCGCACGCACGGTGGCAGCCGCTGCGACCCGGAGCAGAAGCTGTGGAACCGTTCCTCACCAGGGCTCTGGGCGGACCGTAGGCTTTGGGCGAACCGCAGCCCCCCAGACAGGCGGTAGCACTCTACGAACGAGGCTTGGGCGGGTTCGCCGCAAGACCGCGCTCGAGCCACAGGCGCAGGGCGGGTTCGTCGATCAGGGCGTCGTCACCGACGTCGACCCAGGAGTCCGAGACCGCGTCGCGCATCGTCATCGGCTCGACATGATCGAGCTCGACCAGCTCAGGAAACGCCTCACGCCCGACCTTGATCAGCAGTCCCTGCCCGCTCACGCAACAGGCCATCCGGCCTTCCACCATGAAGGCCAAGCCGCCGAACGTCTTCTTCTCCGCCTCGACCTGGCCGCTGAGCAGGTCGCGGACCCGCCCCGCCAGGCGCTCGTCGTATGCCATGCTCGGATTCTGGACGCCGCGCAGACATGTCGCCAGCTGGTTCGAGGAGAAAGTGGCTGACAAGGCCACGAACCTGGCACTGGGTGCAGGCGCCGTCACTCGCGGAGCAGTCGGGCTCCACGACGTGGTGACGCACTCGCCTCCATCGTCACCCTCCAGACCCGAGGAGTGCGTCGCCGATTGGGGCCAGATGACGCCCGGGACCGCGTTGCACTCCAGGCAGCCGAGGACGCTGCCCGTTCGGCGCTGGTGGAGCTGCGTCGCCTCGTCGGCCTCCTGCGAGCCGAGGGAGGTCTGCCCCTGGAGCCGCAGCCCGACGTACCGCATCGTTCAGGAGGCCACCACGAACATTCTCAAGCACTCACGGGCCCGACATGCCTCGATCGACGTACGCGGCACGAACAACGCGCTGGAGATCATCGTGATCGACGACGGGGACGGCGACGCCGAAGACGCCAACGCCTTCGGGCACGGTCTCGTCGGCATACGTGAACGTGTTGCGCCGTACGGCGGCCACGTCACCGCCGGCCCTCACCAGGGCGGCGGGTTCATCGTGAGCGCCCAGCTCCCGAGGGCGGGAGCGTGATGATCGACGTAGTCATCGCCGATGATCAATCGATGGTCCGCTCCGGGATCCGGGCCCTGCTCGAGGAGCACCATGACGACCGCGTCGTCGCCGAGGCCGGCGACGGAGAGCAAGCGGTCGCGGCGGTCCGGCAGCACCGCCCGCACGTGGCACTCACGGACATCCGGATGCCGAGCATGGACGGCATCACCGCCACCCGGCTCATCTCCTCGTCCGGGCTGGCGACCCGGACCGTCGTGCTCACCACGTTCGACCTCGACGAGTACGTCTTCGCTGCCCTGCGAGCCGGCGCCTCGGGTTTTCTGCTCAAGGACGCGACAGCCGAGCAGCTGGTCGAGACCGTGCGAGTCGTCGCCGCCGGGCACAGCAATGCCGACATCGCCCGACTGCTCTACGTGGGCGAAGCCACTGTCAAGACGCATGTGAGCAACGTGCTCGCCAAGCTCGGCATTCGAGATCGAGTGCAGGCCGTCATCTTTGCGTTCGAGAGCGGCCTGATCCGGACCGAAGAACAGGACCGTTCCATGTGAGAGGGCCGGAGCCCGCTGACCTGCATGTTTGGCTTGGTGGAGCTGAGGGGATTCGAACCCCTGACCTTCTCATTGCGAACGAGACGCGCTACCAACTGCGCCACAGCCCCAGGCGAGAGTGAACGTTAGCACCGGCCCTCGGCGGATCCGCAATCGGTTCCGGGGGGCGGGGCGGGGTCGGGGCGGTCGTGGATCAGGAGCCGGTGGCGCGGCGGCGCTCGGCGTCGGCGGCGGCCTCGCGGGCGGCCTTGTCGGCCTTCTCGGTCTCCTCGGCACCGCGGGCCAGGGCGCTGTCGATCTCGCTGCGTCCGGAGGTCCAGACGCCCGTGGAGTCGAGGTCGATCGTGCGGACGCTGCGGCGGGCGGCAGGCTCCTTGGTGACGTACGTCGGGAGGGTGACCGGCACCGGGTCCCAGCCGACCTTGACCGTCTCGCCCTCGGCGACCTCCACGGTCACGGCGGTGGGGACGGCGTCGATCTCCTCGGTGAGCGGACCTTCGTCCTCGACGTCGGGCGCGGGTTGCGGGGCCACGCCCGGGAGGCGGACCACCAGGCGGCGGGCCCGGCGCTCGGAGCGCACCATCAGCCGGCAGGCCACCAGCCAGCCGACGAGCAGCGCCCCGGGGATCGCGAGGTAGGGCCAGGCGACGACGCCGACCGCGGCCAGCGCGGCGACCGCGACGTTGATCAGCAGGATCGCGCTCAGCACCCGGCGCCGGCGGCGGGCGGCACTCGCGCGACGGGCGGTCGTGCCGACCGCGGGGGCCGGGCCGGTGCCGATCTCGATCGAGGCTCCCGCGGGACGGCCCGGGACCACGAGCCGCGCCGTACGCCCGTCGAGGGAGTCGCGGCGGGCCAGCACCCGGATCGAGGAGGAGAAGCTGTCGACCGTGCGGTTGCGCTGGTCCTCCTCGTGGTGCTTGAGCGCCTTGGGAATCAGGTAGGCAGCCCAGGCAACCGCCAGGGCGACGAAGATCAGTGCGCTCAGGTCCACGCTCAGAGGTTAGGAGCGATAGCGCAGGCAGGGTCGGATGTCTACCCGTGTGTCGCAAATTGCTGTTGTTGCTCGTGTGACTCGGGGTCGTCGGCGCTGGGTGCGTAGTCCCGGACGATTCCGGGGTCGATCGGCCGGTTTCACCCCGATTTCGTCAGGGACTACGCACCCGGCGGGCTACCCCGCGTCGGGGGGTTCCAGGCGCCGGACGAGGCCGTCGGGGACCTCCTCGACCGTGACGGCGTAGAGGCGGTGGTCGCGCCACTCGCCGTCGATGTGCAGGAAGCGGGGGGCGTAGCCGACCTCCCGGAGGCCGAGCTTCTCCACCACGCGCAGCGAGTTGGTGTTCTCCGGCCGGATCGCGACCTCGATCCGGTGCAGGCCGCCGGCGGTGAAGCAGTGGTCGACCGCCATCGCGAGGGCACGCGGGATGACGCCGCGGCCGGCGTACTGCTGGTCGATCCAGTAGCCGGCGGAGGCGAACTGCGCCGAGCCGCGCACGATGTTGTTGATCGTCAGCTGACCGGCGAAGTCGCCGTCGACCTCGACGGCGAAGGGGTACGTCGTCCCGGCGCGCGCGGCGCGGCGCTGCCGGCGCACCAGCGCCCGAAAGCTCGTGCTGCGGGCGTCACCCCCGGGCGGGACCGTGGCGTCCCAGCGCACCAGCCAGGCGGCGTTGCTGCGGCGCGCGTCGTGCCAGGCCCGGGCGTCGGAGGCCACCAGCGGCCGCAGGGTCACGACCGGGTCGGTGCCCGAGGTCATCCGCGTGGGCCAGCCCCGCACGGACCCGCTCAATGATCGCTCCCGACGACCTGCTCCACCGCGTGCACCAGCACCGGTCGCAGCACCTCGAGACCGTCCTTCACACCGCCGCGCGAGCCCGGCAGGTTGACCACCAGGCAGCTGCCGACGACCCCGGCGAGACCGCGCGAGAGCACCGCGGTCGGCACGCCCTGGGCCACGCCCGCAGCGCGGATCGCGTCGGCGAGCCCCGGCACCTCGAAGTCCAGCAGCGCCCGGGTGACCTCCGGCGTGCGGTCGGTCGGGGTCAGGCCGGTGCCGCCCGTGGTGAGCACGACCCGGGCCCCGCCGGTGGCCGCGGCGGCGATCGCCCGCCCCACCGGCTCGCCGTCGGGCACGACCACGGGCGCCTCGACCAGGAAGCCGAGCTCGCGCAGGAAGGCGACGATCAGCGGTCCGGTCGTGTCCTCGTAGACCCCGGCCGCGGCCCGGTTGGAGGCCACCACGACCTCGCCTCGCAGGCTCATGCCCCCGCCCCCTCCCGCCGCCAGTCACCGGACTTGCCGCCGCTCTTGGCCTCGATGCGTACGTCGGTGATCACCGCGCCCTTGTCGACGGCCTTGACCATGTCGATCACGGTCAGCGCCGCCACGGAGACGGCCGTGAGCGCCTCCATCTCGACGCCGGTGCGGTCGGTCGTGCGCACCGTCGCGGCGATCTCGACCGCGTCGTCGACGACCACGAGGTCGAGCGTGACCCCCGAGATGGCCAGCGGGTGGCACAGCGGGATCAGCGCCGGCGTCTGCTTGGCGCCCATGATCCCGGCCAGCCGCGCGACCGCCAGGGTGTCGCCCTTGGGCACGCCTGCCCCGCGCAGCAGCGCGACGACGTCGGTGGAGACGAGCACGCGCCCGGTGGCGGTGGCCTCGCGCGCCGTCACGGCCTTGTCCGAGACGTCGACCATCCGGGCCGCGCCGGCCTCGTCGACGTGCGTCAGCCGCGCACCCGGCGACGGGCCGTCCGGCGGCACGGCGCTCACGCCCGGTCCAGCGGTACGACGGCCACGCGGGCGCCGGCCTCGAGCGAGGTCACGTCCTCGGGGACCAGGATCAGCGAGTTGGCGCGGGCCAGGTCGGCCACCAGGTGCGACCCGGGACCGCCGACCGGGGCGACGGTCGGCTCGGCCTCGAGGTCGTCGTACCAGCCGCGGCGGTACTGGCGCTTGCCCCCGGGCGAGCGCACCGCCTGGGTGAGCCGGGCCGTGCGCAGCGGCTCGACCGCGGGCTCGACGCCCATCATCCGGCGCAGCGCGGGTCGCACGAAGATCTCGAACGAGAGGTAGGACGACACGGGGTTGCCGGGCAGCGTGAAGATCGGGACGTCGCCGATCATCCCGAAGCCCTGCGGCTTGCCCGGCTGCATCGCGACGCCGCCGAACCACACGGTGCCGAGCGGGCGCAGCGCCTCCTTGACGACGTCGAAGTCGCCCTGCGAGACGCCGCCCGAGGTGACCACCACGTCGGCCCGGACGATGTGGTGGTGCAGCGAGCTGAGGAACCGCGTCGGGTCGTCGCTGACGATCCCGACCCGGTGCGCCACGGCCCCGGCCCGACGGACCGCGGCGGCGAGCAGGAAGGAGTTGCTGTCGTAGATGCTGTCGGTCATCAAGGGCGTGCCGGCGTCGGCGAGCTCGGAGCCGGTCGACATGATCACCACGCGCGGACGGGTGCGGGCCCGCACGCTGGCGCGGCCGAGCGCCGCCAGCAGCCCGATGTGGCGCGGGCCGAGAACGGTGCCGGCGGGCAGGACCCGGTCGCCCTCGCGGACGTCCTCGCCGGCGTCGCGCACGTGCTGGTGGACCTCGGGGGCCTGCTCGATCCGGACCTGGTCGGCGCCGCGGTCGGTCCACTCGTAGGGCACCACCGAGTCGGCTCCGGCGGGCATCGGCGCGCCGGTCATGATCTTGGCGACCGTGCCGGGCGGCAGGGTGCGCAGCGACACCTGGCCCGCGCCGATCTCACCCGAGACCGGCAGCACGACCGGCGAGGTGGGTCCGGCGCCGGCCACCTCGGCCGCGCGCACGGCGTACCCGTCCATGGCGGAGTTGTCGAAGCGCGGCAGGTCGAGCGGCGCGACGACGTCCTCGGAGCAGGCCAGGCCCAGGCTGTCCATCAACGGCTGCTGGAAGTCCGGCAGCGGCTGCACGGTGGAGAGGATCCGGGCCAGGTGGTCGTCGACCGAGACCAGGGCGGGCGCGGGCGCGATGTCGGTCATCGGGGTCCCGCGCTCAGGAGCCGGGGTCGGTGGCGGTGAGCACCGTGGACCCCGGCACCCGCTCGGCCTTCGACGACTCGAGCTCGACGTCGCCGACGACCTGGACGCCGTGGCCGAAGGTCCAGTCGCCCCCGACCTTGAAGGAGGTGGCCTTCTGCAGCGAGGGCGCGCCCTCGGGGAAGCGCTTGTCGAACTCGCGGACCAGCTGGTAGTGGTCGGTGTCGAGCTCGACGTACGGGATCTCCTCGGCGGCGAGGTCCAGCACGAAGTCCTGGCCCAGGTCGTAGACGTCGGAGCGCAGCACGAGCAGGTCGTTGGTGGTCTTCACGGGCACGAAGCGGTCGCGCCCGACCTCGATCAGCTGCGCGCCCTCGAAGACCTCGATCGCGGCCCCCATGGCGGTCTCGATCTGGACCACCTTCGGGGTGCGCGGGTCGCCGGGGTCGACGCTCTTGACGTTGCGGATCAGCGGGAGGCCCAGGATGCCGTCGCGCACGTCGAGCGTGTGCTTCATCGCGGCCAGGTCGAACCACAGGTTGTTGGTGGAGCAGTAGCGGTGGCGCTCGAGGTCGGCCAGGGCCTCGGCGTCGGCGTCGGGGGTCTGCGCGGTCTCGCGCAGCACCAGCCGGCCGTCGGCCTTGCGGCGCGCGAAGTGGCCGCCCTTGCGGTCCGACGGCGTACGTCGCACGGCCTCGATCGCGAACGGCGCACCGGAGGCCGCGAACCAGCCCGCGACCCGCGGGTCGGGCACGGCCCCGAGGTTGTCGGAGTTGGAGACGAAGACGTGGCGGTAGCCGAGCTCGATCAGCCGGTCGAGCAGGCCGGTGCCGCGCAGCGCGGTGTAGAGGTCGCCGTGGCCGGGCGGGCACCACTCGAGGTCGGGGTCCTTGGGATAGCTGACCGGCGTGAGCTCCTTCTCCAGGAGCTTGGGCTCCTTGTTCTGCAGGAACTCCAGCGGCAGCCCCTCGACCTCGAGCCCGTCGTAGCGGGCGACGGCGGCGAGGGTGTCGGCCGAGGTGCGGAAGGAGTTCATGAAGATCAGCGGCAGCGTCGCGCCGTGCTGCTCGCGCAGGTGCAGCACCTGCCGGGCGATGACGTCGAGGAAGGAGAGACCGCGGCGCACGCACAGCAGCGACTTCGCACGCTCCATGCCCATCGACGTGCCGAGCCCGCCGTTGAGCTTGATCACGACCGTGTGCCGCAGGGCGTCGGCGGCCACGTCGTCGTCCACCTCGACGTCGGCCAGGGCGTCCATGCCGACCGGCTCGATGCTGCTCTCGGGGATCATCCCGGTCTCGCCGTGCTCGAGCAGACGGTGGTAGTGCTCGAACGTCTGGATCGCCACCTCGTCCACGCCCGCGGCGACCATCTTCTCGCGCGCGAGCCGGAGGCCCTTGCTGGCTGTATTACCCATGCTGCCGATCGTAGGCTCGTGCGGTGCCCGCGTCTCAGCCTGGTCGGAATCAGCCCGCCAAGACCGCCCTGCGCGACCAGCTGCTGACCGCGCGCGGTCGGCTCGGCGTGGCCGCGCTCGGCGAGGTCGCCCGCGACCTGGCGGCGGTCGTGACGCAGCTCCCGGAGGTACGTCGGGCGGGCACGGTCGCGGCGTACGTCTCGATCGGCAGCGAGCCCGGCACCGGGCACCTGCTGGCCGCGCTCGCCGCCGCCGGCCAGCGGGTGGTGCTCCCGGTGCTGCTGCCCGACGGCGACCTCGACTGGGCGGCGTACGACGGCGACGGGTCGCTGGCGCCCGCGCGGCTGGGGCTGCTGGAGCCGGTCGGCCGGCGGCTCGGCGTCGACGCGGTCGCCACCGCCGACGTGGTGCTCGTGCCGGGGCTCGCGGTCTCCCCCACCGGCCTGCGGCTGGGCCGCGGCGGCGGCTCCTACGACCGCGCGCTGGGGCGGGTGCCGGTCGGCACGTTCACCTGCTGCCTGCTGCTCGACCACGAGGTCGGCCTCGACGTCCCGGCCGAGCCGCACGACCGCACCGTGACCGCCGCGGCGACCCCGACCCGGGTGGTGCGCTTCGCCGGCCCCGGTTGACTCGGCCGCGGCTCAGTCGGCCGGCACCAGGCGCAGCGTGTCGGCGCCCGCCGCCTCGACCGCGTCGCGGCTGAAGGCCCAGGGCAGCGTCTCGCCGCGGGCCCAGAGGTCGGTCTGGTCGGTGTAGTGGCTGCTGAAGGGGTGGCCCGAGACCCCGGTGAGGTTGATCCAGCGCGAGTCGTCGAGGTCGTCGAGGGACACCACCATCCGCATGGACGGGGCGGCGGTGACGCCGTAGCCCTCGGCGGCGTCCCACGAGGTGGCGTTGACGATCGAGGAGCCGCCGGCGGCGTCCCACGGGCCGCGGTTGAACAGCCGGCGCACGGCATCCGGGCCGGCCTGGCCCAGGGTGCTGGACTCCAGGTAGAGCCGGTGCAGGTCGCCCCAGCGCCACTCGGCGGTGTCGGGTGACTGCCGCATCGTGAGCTCGTCGCGGGCCTCGCGCAGCACGTCGGCCAGCACGTCGTCACGGGTCTCGGTGACGGTCTCGGTGTCGACGTCGTCCCACCACGCGGAGTCGCCGTCGGCGAGCAGCCGCCGCACGACCCCGAACCACCGGTCGCCCCCGTCGGGCCACAGGCTCGCGGGGAGCTGGTCGTGGAAGGTGTCGGCGAGCAGCCGCCGCCACACGACGTTGTAGTAGGCCGCGGCAGCGCTGTCGGCGCCCTGCTGGAAGTCCCAGCCGTCGAGCAGCCGCTGGCCGTCGGAGAAGTAGCCCTCGGGCAGGTCCACCGCGGTGAGGTAGGGGGTCAGGACCGGCGCCATCGGGTTGAACGCGTCGAGCTGCAGGTCGAGCATGTCGTCGGTCGAGAGCTCGCCGCCCACGATGATCCGGTCGCGGATCCGCTGGGCGCGGTAGCCGAGGTCCCAGTCGTCGGTGAGGAAGTAGGGGTAGTCGGGCGCCGTCACCGCCTGGTTGGCGGTGACCACGAAGCCTTCCTCGGGGTCCAGCACCGACGGGAGCCCGGCGAAGGGGACGAGCTCGCCGGTCCAGTCGTTCTCGGAGCGCCAGCCGGCCGAGGGCAGCAGGCCGTCGTTGCCGGACTTGCGGATCGGGACCCGGCCGGGCGCCTGGTAGCCGATGTGGCCCTCACGGTCGGCGTAGACGAGGTTCTGCGCCGGTACGGCGAAGTCGGCGGCCGCGGCCCGGAAGTCGTCCCAGTCGCGCGCCCGGCCCAGACCGAGGATCGCGTCGGCCGTCGTGGTGGGCGAGAGCGCCGTCCACGCCAGCGACACGGCGTACTCCTCGTCGGCCGCGCGGGGCTCCGGACGCCCGCGCCGCAGCGGGGACTCCTCGGCGACGTCGCCGAGCACGTGGTCGAGCGCCGCGTCGGCGTCGGAGAGGACCGGTCCGTGGTCGGTGGTGCGCACGGTGATCCGCACGTCGTCGCCGCCGACGACCTCGATCGTCTCCTCACGGCTGCGCAGCGGGACCAGCCGGCCGTCGCTGAGCCAGCGGTCGCCACGGATCCGCTCGACGTAGAGGTCGGTGACGTCGGGACCGAGGTTGGTGAAGCCCCACGCGATGTCGGCGTTGTGGCCGATGACCACGCCGGGCACCCCGGAGAAGCTGAAGCCGGCCACGTCGAAGGGGCAGTCCTCGTCGACGGTGCGGCAGTGCAGGCCGACCTGCATCCACACGCCGGGCAGCGAGACGCCCAGGTGGGGGTCGTTGGCCAGCAGCGGCGCGCCGGTCGCGGAGTGCTCGCCGTCGACGACCCAGGAGTTGCTGCCCAGGCCGTCGCCGCGGCCCAGCCACGCCGGCATCCGGCCGACCCGCTGCCCGACGTCGGCCAGCAGCCGCTGGGCGCGCGGGCCCCACGGCGGGCGCTCCGGGACCCGGCTGCCGCCCTCGGTGGCGTCCTGCTCGAAGACCCCGTCGACCACGACGCCCTGGTCGACGATCGCGCGGTGCTCCTGGTAGGGGTACTCCGGGTAGAGCGTCTCCAGGGCGTCGGCCGGCACCGCGTCGGAGGTGCCCGCCAGCGTGGCCAGCTGCGACCGGTCGATCTCCTCCTGCAGGTTGCCGCGGAGGTCCCAGGCCATCGCCTTGAGCCAGGCCAGCGAGTCGGCCGGCACCCAGTCGGCGGGGCGGTAGTCGAGGCCGCCGAGGTCCAGCACGGTGTACTCGAGCGCGATCTCCGAGGGGTCGTGGCTGGCGAGGTAGGCGTTGACGCCCTCGGCGTAGGCCTGGAGGGCGTCGCGGGTCTCGGGCTCGAGCAGCGCCAGCTCCTGCTCGGCGACGCGGCGCCAGCCCATCGTCCGCACGAGCACGTCGGACTCCACGGCGTCCTCGCCGAAGAGCTCGGCCAGCCGACCGGCGGTCGCGTGCCGACGCACGTCCATCTCGAAGAAGCGCTCCTGGGCGTGCACGTAGCCCTGGGCCCGCATCAGGTCGGCGACGGAGTCGGCGTAGATCTGCGGCACCCCGGCGTCGTCGCGCAGCACCTCGACCTCGGCGTCGAGACCCGGCAGGTCCTGGGTGCCGCCGGTCTGCGGCAGCGGACGGCGTACGACGACGGCCCCCACGGCCAGGCCCGCGACGAGCAGCAGCGCCAGCACGATCCCGAGGTACGTCGTGACCCGCAGCGCGCGCGGCAGCCGGAGGTGGCGCTGCCACCACGTGGTCCGCCGCGGGCGGGCCGGAGGCTGGTCGTCGGCCCGGGGGTCCGGGGCTGTGGTGCCGCTCATGGTGCGGGACATTGTGCCGTGTCGTAGCATTGGCACTCGCCGGGGACGAGTGCCAGCCCCGGGCCCCCGACCACGCGGCACCACACGCCTCAGGAGCGCCCATGCCGACGTACCAGTACGCCTGCACCGAGTGCGAGCACGCCTTCGAGCAGGTCCAGAGCTTCTCCGAGGACTCCCTCACCGAGTGCCCCCGCTGCCAGGGGCGGCTGCGCAAGCTGTTCAACGCCGTCGGCGTCGTCTTCAAGGGCAGCGGCTTCTACCGCACCGACAGCCGGGCCGACGCCCGCAACGGAGCGGCGGCGAGCGCCTCGGGCAACGGCTCGGGCACGACGGAGAAGAAGGCCGGCGACTCCGCCAGCGGCTCGGGCGACTCGAGCTCCAGCGACAAGGGCTCCTCGGAGAAGAAGTCGTCCGACTCCTCCTCCAGCGGCTCCGCCTCCTCCGGCGCCTCGTCGTCCGGCTCCGGCTCCGGCAAGACCGCCGCGGCTGCCGCCTCCTCCTGACCCCGGCTCTACGAGCCCGGTCGCGGGCCCTGTGGAGAGCCGGCGCGGGCAAGCCCCACGTCGCCTAGCGTCGCAGGATGCTGCCGCGACCCCCTGAGCACCCCGCGCCCGAGCGCCGCCTGACCCGCCTGGCCCGCGCCGTACGCCGCGCGGTGCTGCGCCGCCGCCGGCTGCTGGTGGCCCTGCTGGTCGCCGTGGCCGTCGCGAGCGGCCTGCGCAGCGTCGCTGCCCCGCCTCCGGCCACCGTGGAGGTGACGGTCGCGGCGACCGACCTCCCGCCCGGCCGGGTGCTGGAGGCCGACGACCTGCGGGTGGTGGCGGTGCCGCCGGGCGTCGTACCGGCCGCGACGGTGCGCTCGCCGGCCGGCCGCACCCTGGCCGCCGGGCTGCGCGCGGGCGAGCCGGTGACCGACGTGCGCCTGGTGGGGCCCGACCTCACCGAGGGGCTCGACGGGGTGGTCGCCGTACCGCTGCGACTGCCCGACGCGGGGTCGGTCGGGCTGCTCCGCGTCGGCGACGTGGTCGACCTCGTGGGCGCCGACCCCCGTGGCGGTGGCGCCCGCACCGTGGTCGCCGGCGCGCGGGTGCTGGCCCTACCGAGCACCGATCCGGACGACGCCGGCACCGGCGCCACGGGGCTGCCGGGTCGGCTGCTGGTGGTAGGGGTGGCGACCGACGAGGTCGACCCCCTGGTCGCCGCCGCCGTCGACACCGTGCTGAGCTACGTCTGGCGGACCCGCTAGGTTTTCGGGTGCCCCCCATGTCAGGCACACAAGGTCTCGGACCAGCACAAGGAGCTTCCCGTATGAGTGGGTTCAAGAACTTCGTCCTGCGCGGCAACCTGGTCGACCTGGCCGTCGCGGTCATCATCGCCACGTCGTTCGGGCTGGTCGTCACCACCTTCACCAACTGGCTCACCGCGCAGATGCCCAAGGAGCTCGACAAGGTCTTCACCAACACGGAGAACTCGTTCGGTGCGTTCATGAACGCGGTGATCGCGTTCCTGGTGCTCGCCGCGGTCGTGTACTTCCTGGTCATCACCCCCTACACGAAGGCCAAGGAGCGCTACTTCCCGAGCCCCGAGCCGGGCACGCCGGAGGACATCAAGCTGCTGCAGGAGATCCGCGACCTGCTGGCCACCGGGGGCCAGGCGGAGATCACCACGCCGCGCCACTGAGTCGCTGCACTGCCGATCCGCTGATCGACCGAGGGTGCCGTCTCACCCGTGGTGGGGCGGCACCTGCGCCTTGAGCCACGCCTCGGAGCTGCGCTCGGCGGCCCCGCCGTCGTCGCCCCGCTCGTCGGAGGTGGTCGCCGGCAGGACGTCGCCGAAGACCTCGGCGAGGCGGCGCTTGCGCTCCCAGCCCGCCTCGGGCCCGTCCGGGTCGGCGGCTGCCTCAGGCACAGAGACCGGCCTGCTCCCGGGCCGCGGCCGCCTCGGACTGGTCGGGGTCGGCCGACTCCGAGGCGCTCGGGTCGTCGCTGGGCGAGGCTGACGGAGAACCGCTGGGTCCGCCGCTCGAGCCCGACACGTCGTCCCCGGCGGTGATCACACCCTCGGAGAGCCGGCGCGTCAGCGGCTCGTCGTCGATCACGCGCTGCCACAGGTCGTCGGCCTCGGGCAGGAACTCCACCCGTCCGGGCTGCGCCTCGCTGTACTGGAACGGCACGGTGATGAACTTGATGTTGTCGAGCCCGATGTTCTTGAAGCCGAGGCCGACCTTGCCGATCTTGAACACGTTGCCCATGTCCTGGTCGACGACCAGCGACTTGGTGGCCGCGTCGAGGAAGGGCACCAACCGGTCGAAGCGGGCGAGCACGCCGTTGGAGACGACCTTGTTGGCCATCGCCGCGATGAACGCCTGCTGCCGCTTGACCCGGCCGATGTCGGAGCCGTCGCCCAGGGTGTAGCGCGCGCGCACGTAGTTGAGCGCCTCCTTGCCCTCGATCTCGCGGGTGCCGGCCGGGATGTTGATGCCGTGCGCGGGGTCGCTGATGTCCTCGGGGATGCACACCTCGACCCCGTCGATGGCGTCGACCATGTCCTGGAAGCCGGCGAAGTCGACGACGATGAAGTGGTCGACGAAGATCCCCGTGACCTGCTCGACCTGCTGCACGGTGCAGGCGGGCCCGCCCACGGCGAAGGCCTCGTTCCACATGGCGCCGGTGGCCCCGGGGAGCGTCTCGCCGTCCTCGTCGGTGCAGTCGGGCCGGTCGACCAGGGTGTCGCGCGGGATGCTGATCCCGTAGGCGTTCTTCCGGTCGGCGCTGAGGTGGAAGAGGATCGTGGTGTCCGAGCGGGCGCCGTCGCCGGTCAGCCCGTCGATGTTGTTGCCGGCGCCGTCGCGGTCGTCGGAGCCCATCACCAGGATGTTGAGCGGCTCCTTGGGCAGCGAGCTGCGCTCCTTGTCGGGACGGTTGTCGAGCTGCTGGGCGATGTCGAGGATCGTCAGGTTGTCGTTGAGGTGACGGTAGAAGTAGACGACCGACAGGCCGGTGACCATCCCGAGGACCACGGCGGTGGCCACGACGACGCGTCCCACCAGGTGGCGGCGGCGGTTCTTGCCGCGCCGGCGGCCACCTCGGGCCGATTCGGCCGGGACGGCTCCCTCAGGACGCTCGGACATGGTCGCTCTCGTGGACGCTCGGTCTGCTGGCTGGACGGGACGGGGGCGCTTGCGCCGTTGTGAACCTAACGGCCAAGCCAAATTGTGACCTACGCCCCCGTTGCCGCCAAACCTACGCCGCGGACCGCGCGACCGGCTGCTGCACGCTGGTGACGGCGGTGAGTTCGGATGCGCCGCGGGGTCCTGACAGGATGAGCGCTGCCACTCGCCCCAGTAGCTCAGCGGATAGAGCAGCCGCCTCCTAAGCGAAAGGTCGCAGGTTCGACTCCTGCCTGGGGCACCACGAAGCACGTCGCCGCATAGGGTGCCCGCCATGAGCGAGGTCGACCTGGTGCTGCGCGCCGAACGCGTGCTGACGCCCGAGGGCTGGCGCCCGGCCTCGGTGTGGGTGGCCGACGGCCGGGTCGAGCGGGTCGCGGCGTACGAGGCGCCGGCGCCCGCGGCGAGCCCGCCGGCGGCCGAGGTGCGACTGACCGCGGACGAGGTGCTGGTCCCCGGGCTCGTCGACACCCACGTGCACGTCAACGAGCCGGGTCGCACCGAGTGGGAGGGGTTCGCCACCGCGACCCGCGCGGCCGCGGCCGGCGGGGTCACCACCCTGCTCGACATGCCGCTCAACTCGATCCCGCCGACCACCGACCCCGCGGCGCTGCGGACCAAGCAGGAGGCCGCCGCGGGGCAGTGCACGGTCGACGTGGGCTTCTGGGGCGGTGCGGTGCCGGCGAGCCTGGGTCGGCTGGAGGAGCTGTGGGACGCGGGGGTCTTCGGCTTCAAGTGCTTCCTGCTCGACTCGGGCGTGCCCGAGTTCCCGCACCTGGACACCGAGCAGGTCCACGCGGCGATGCGCGAGATCGCGTCCTTCGGGGGCCGCCTGATCGCCCACGCCGAGGACCCCGGGCTGGTCGGGGGCACCGACCTGCACAGCCGCCGCTACCGCGACTTCCTGGCCACCCGACCGCCCGAGTCGGAGGCCACCGCCATCGGCACGCTGATCGAGGCCGCCCGCGAGACCGGCTGCCGCACCCACGTCGTCCACCTCTCCAGCGCGGCGGCGCTGCCGGCGATCGCCGCGGCCCGCGCCGACGGCGTACCGCTCACGGTCGAGACCTGCCCGCACTACCTGACCCTCGCCGCCGAGGACGTGGCCGACGGCGCGACCCAGTTCAAGTGCTGCCCGCCGGTGCGCGACGCCGCCAACGCCGACGGCCTGTGGGACGGCCTGGCCGACGGGCTGATCGACCTCGTCGTCTCCGACCACTCCCCCAGCACCCCGGAGCTGAAGTCGCTGGACGGCGGCGACTTCGGCACCGCCTGGGGCGGCATCTCCTCCCTCCAGATCGGCCTCCCGCTCGTGTGGACGGCGGCGCGGGCTCGCGGGCTGGCCCTGGAGGACGTCGTGGGGTGGATGTCCCACGCCCCGGCGCAGGTCATGGGCGTGACCGGCAAGGGCGCGATCGCCGCGGGCCACGACGCCGACCTGGTCGTCCTCGCCCCCGACGAGCAATGGACGGTCGAGGCCGCCCGCCTCCACCACCGCCACGCCGTCAGCCCGTACGACGGCCGCGAGGTCACCGGCGCGGTCCGGGCGACCTACCTGGCCGGTCGGAGGGTCTCGGCAGGCTCGACCACCGGGCGGCTGCTCAGCAGAAGTCGCTGACGCCCGCCCACACCGTCTCCGCCGGCTCGGCGCCGGCGCGGCGCACGCTGGCCTCGATCAGCCCGTAGGGCCGGTCGGCGGCGTAGAAGACCAGTCCGGGGTTGTCGAGGCCGGCGAAGGCCAGGTCGGAGAGGAAGTGGTGCTTGTTGGGGCAGGAGAACCGGATCTCCTCGATCTCGGGGTGGCCGTCCAGCACTCGCTCGCCCATCAGGTAGATCGTCTCCTGCAGCGCACGCGAGTAGTGGTCGGTGAACGCCTCCAGGATCAGCCGCTTCACGTCCTCGTAGACCGCGTCGAAGTCCAGGCCACCGGCTGCCGCGCCAGCGGCCCCCGCGCCGTACCGCCAGCGCGTGGAGATCTCCGTGGCCAGGATCCGGTCGTCGGTCTCCGGCAGCGTCGTGTAGGCATCGCGCGGGAAGCCCGCGAAGCCGGACTGCGTGGTCTTCATGACCGTCAGCCCGTGGAAGCCCGCCAGCACCGCCGTGCGGTCGCCGTCGCGGACGACCGCGGCGGTCCGCACCTCGGGCGCGCTGCGGTAGAAGCAGTGGTCGTGGCCGGCGATCCGGCTCCAGCCGTGCTCCTGCGCCGACCACACGCCCCCGTCCACCCACGCGAACTCAGACGTGAAGTGCTCGGACAGCCGCAGCAGGAAGGACTCCGGGTCGGCGATCCCGTCGCGGGCCAGGGCGAAGACGGTGTTCTTCTGGGTGTCGGTCGGCACCACGTGCGCGTTGTCGCCGCGGGTGTGCGCGGCGGCGAAGTCACCGCGCAGCAGCGAGGTCACCTCCAGGTCGATCACGTCGTGGCGCGCGGAGTCGCGGGTCACCCGCACGACGTGGTTCTCGGCCTTGCCGTACTGGTTGGCCCCCAGGATGACGTCACTCATGCGTGCTCCCTCGTGGTCGTGCCCGTGGTCACGGGTGGTCTCAGCTGCCGCGGTAGGTGGTGTAGGAGTAGCGGCTCAGCAGCAGCGGCACGTGGTAGTGCCGCTCGCCGGCCTCCACGGTGAAGTGCACGGTGACCTGCGGGAAGAACGTGGTCAGCCCCTGGTCGCTGAAGTAGCCCGCGGTGGCGAAGGTGACCGCGTAGTCGCCCGCCGCCAGGTGGTCGGGCCCGAGATCGGTGACCCGGCCGTCGGCGTCGGTGACGGACTCGCCGAGCGGTCGGCCCGCACCGTCGGCGAGCGACACGCGTACGCCGACCGCGGGGGCGCCGACGACGGCGTCCAGGACGTGTGCGGAGAGGAAGCTCATGGGGCCAGTCTCCCCTCCAGGCGCAGCAGCGCGATCTCGCGCAGCTGGTGGCGCACGACGTCGAGCTCGGTGGCCGGGTCGAACCCCATCCGTTCCTCCAGAGCCGCCAGGATCTCCTCGCTGGAGCGACCGGCGGCCCGGATCAGGAAGACCCGTCCGAAGCGCTGCTCGTAGGCGCGATTGCCCGCAGCCAGCCGCGCGGTGACGTCACCGCCGGCGTCGAGGCCGAGCCCCGCCTGCTCGGCCCGCGACATCGACTCCTCCGTGGAGGCCCCGGCGGGACGGTCACCGATCCGGGGGTGGTGGGCCAGGGCTCCCTCGACCTCCGCATCGGTCAGCGGGTCGGCCGCGGCGCGCGCGGCGTCCAGCAGGGCCACGCGGTCGACGTACGGCCGGGCGGCGACGACCTCGGCGACCCACCGGTCGACGTCGAGGCAGGGCCGGAGCACGCCGTCGACGTCACCGGGCTCGGCCGCGTTCAGCTCGGCCACGGTCCAGGTGCTCACGAGAAGGGCCGTCCGAGCCGGGCGTGCCGGTTCACGTCCTTGTAGAGCAGGTAGCGGAACCGCCCCGGCCCGCCGGCGTAGCAGGCCTGCGGGCAGAAGGCGCGCAGCCACATGAAGTCGCCCTCCTGCACCTCGACCCAGTCCTGGTTGAGCAGGTAGACCGCCTTGCCCTCCAGCACGTAGAGGCCGTGCTCCATCACGTGCGTCTCGGGGAAGGGGATCACCCCGCCCGGCTCGAACGTGACGATGTTGACGTGCATGTCGTGGCGCAGGTCCTCGGGGTCGACGAACCGCTGGGTGACCCACGCACCGTCGGTGTCGGGCATCGCCACGCCCTCGCACTCGGCGTCGCTGGTGACCAGCGCGGGCGGCGGCTCGAGGCCGTCGACCGGCTCCCAGGCCTTGCGGATCCAGTGGAAGCGCAGCGCCTCGTCCCCGGCGTTGTGCACCGTCCAGTCCGCGGCGGGCGGGAGGTAGGCGTAGCCGCCGGGCGCGAGGTCGTGCTCGTCGCCGCCGAGGGTCAGCCGCATCCGCCCCTCCACCACGAACAGCACGCCCTGGGCGGTGGGGTCGGGCTCGGGCCGCCGGCTGCCCCCGCCGGGCGCGACCTCCATGACGTACTGGGAGAACGTCTCGGCGAACCCGGACAGGGGTCGCGCGATCACCCAGAGCCGGGTGTCGTCCCAGTGCGGCAGCCGGCTGGTGACGATGTCGGTCATCGTCCCGCGCGGCAGCACCGCGTAGGCCTCGGTGAACATCGCCCGGTTGGTGGTGAGCTCGGTCTGGGCGGGCAGGCCGCCGCGCGGGGCGTAGTAGCTGGACGTCACGATGACTCCGTCTCGTCGGGGGTGCTCTGGACGATGGTGCCCCACCTTTAACACCAGATGGGTTGCGACGCAGGCCCCGACCGCTCCAATATCGGAGCATGAGCGTGTCCCGACGCTGGACCCGATGGCTGCAGTGCCGACTCAAGCACGGACGGAGCTGCCCGCACTCCGAGCGCTGGCACCGCAAGGGCGACTGACCCCCCTGCGCGGCCAGGGCCTCGCGGGCTCGCGGCAGGGCGAGGGACGGGAACAGCGCTCAGGAGCGGAGGCTCCCGGCCGCTCCGACATCGGGGCTACGGCGCCAGCCCCGTGACACACCAGGCCGAGGCCTCGACCGTGCACGGCGGCGCCGGCATCAGCTCCTCGCAGCGGGCGCGCAGCGCGGCTCGGTCGGGCTCGCTGAGGCCGGCGACGTGGGCACCGGCCGGGCCGACGCCCAGCGTGAACGGCGCCCACCACTCCTCGAACGACGCCATCGGCAGCACGACCGTGAGCACGCGCGCGTGGAGGTCGGTCCAGCCGGCGGCTGAGGCCAGCTCGACCAGGTGCCCCTCCCGGGTGCCGGCCAGCCCCGACTCGTCGCGCACCGTCGGGTCGAGGTCGCGGGCGGCTCGCCAGAAGGTGACCAGCGGGCCGCGGTCGCCCCCGTGGTCCCAGACGCAGGCGCCCAGGACCCCGCCGGGCCGCGTCGCCCGGGCCATCTCGCGCAGTCCGGCGACCGGGTCGGTCATGAAGTGGACCACCAGCTGGGCCAGGGCCAGGTCGACGGAGTCGTCGGCGAGCGGCAGGTCCTCGGCCGCTCCCCGGTGGACCGTCACGCCCGGCAGCCGACGCTCCAGTGCGCCGACGAAGGACGCCGAGGGCTCGACCGCCGTCACTGCGTCGCCCCCCAGCAGGTCGACCAGGCGGCTGGTCAGCGCACCCGGGCCGGCCCCCACGTCGAGGGCCCGTCGGGGGGCCGCCTCAGGCGCGGCCCGCCGAGTCTCGACCTCGGCGAGAAACAGCTCGGCCAGCGGCTCGGAGAAGCGCCCCATGAAGCGCCCGTAGGCCTCCGCAGCCACGTCGAAGCTCACATCTCGACGCTACTCCTCGCGCGACCGTCCCGCTCGTCGCGGCCCGCGGCTGGGTTGGTGATCCGGTCTACCGTCGGGAGCGTCCCGTTCCCGGTGCCGGACGGCAGTCTCGGCGCACCGCACCCCAGGAGGTCCGATGGTGCACATCCTGTCTCGCGCCCGACGTACGCCGCTGCTGGTGGCGGTGGTGACCCTGGGGCTCGCCGCCCCCGCGGTCGCCGCGGTGCCGGCCCCGGCGACCCCGTCCGCACCCTCGCGCGCCGACGCGCGCCCCTCCACCATCGCCCTGCCCGACGGCTTCCCTCCCGAGGGCATCGCCACCCGGGGACACCGGGCCTGGTTCGGCTCGCGCGACGACGGCGACATCTACCGCGTCGACCTGCGCACCGGACGGGGTCGGGTGATCACCCAGGGACCCGGCAGCCCCTCGCTCGGCATGAAGGTGCAGGGCCGGCGGCTCTTCGTGGCCGGCGGCTCCGGTGGCGACGCCCGCGTGGTCGACGCCCGCAGCGGCACGCTCCTCGCGGGGGTCCAGCTCGTCCAGCGCAGCCGGACGTCGTTCATCAACGACGTCGTGCTCACGGGCCGGCGGGCCTGGTTCACCGACTCTGAGAACCCCTTCCTCTACGAGGTCGACGTGCGCGTGCAAGACCGCTCCACGACGGTCACGGTGGGCAAACTCCGGCTGCGCGGCCAGTGGCGGCAGCGCCCGGGCCTCAACGCCAACGGCATCAGCACCACACCGGACGGTCGGGCCCTGCTGGTGGTCAGCTCCGCCAACGGTCGGCTCTACCGCGTTGACAGGGGCACCGGCCGGGCGCGCAAGGTCGATCTGGGCGGCGCCCGGCTCACCAACGGCGACGGCCTGCTGCGCGAGGGCCGCACGCTCTACGCGGTGCAGAACCGGCTGAACCAGGTGGCGGTGGTCCGACTGGCTCGCGACGGACGTCGCGGCCGGGTGGTCCGCACGCTCACCTCGGACACCTTCGACGTCCCCACGACGATCGCACGCTCCGGACGCGGGCTCTACCTGCCCAACGCCCGGTTCACGACACCGACGACCCCGGAGACCGAGTACACCGCGACCCGGCTCCAGGCACCCCGCCGACTCAGTCGGCCATGACCTCGAAGGTGATGCCGGCGGCCTGCAGCCGCGCCAGGAGGTTGTCGCCCATGGCCTGCGCGGTGGTGACGTTGCCGGCGCTGGGCGGGTTGTCGTCGAAGGCCAGGCACAGCGCGGACTCCGCGAGCATCTTGGCGGTCTCGGAGTAGCCCGGGTCGCCGCCCGAGACGCGCGTGTGGACCGTGCGCGGCCGGCCGTCTGAGGTGCCCTCGGCGACGAAGTCGACGGTGAACCACGACTTCTCGCGCTTGGCCTCGTCGGGGCCCTGGCCCTGCTCGACCCGACCGAGCAGCAGCGTGCGCAGCGGCTTGACCTGGGCCGAGAGCGCCATCGCGGTGACGCCGACCGCGCCGCCGGCGGCGTACCGCAGGGTCTTGGTGCCGGCGAAGTGGGAGTAGCGGAAGTCGGGCCCGTACGCCGCCAGGGCCGCACCGCTGCGGGCCACCACCGCCGGGTCGATGGTCGGCATCGGGAGCAGCCAGTAGCCGAGCGTGCCGTCGCGGTGGGGCTTGCCGGCCACGGCGCGCGAGGAGCGCCCGTCGGGGCGGGGCTCCTGCTGCCGGCGGGCCTTCGTGGCGGCCTTCATCTGCTTCGGCCTCGACATCGCGTTGATGGCCGAGTGGAACGTGCCGCCGGAGAACATCCCGCCCGCGCGGACCACGCCGCGCATGGTGATCGGCCCGGTCGCGTCGAGCTGCTGCACGGTGAAGAACGCCCCGAGGTCGTGCGGGATCGAGTCGAAGCCGCAGGCGTGGACGATCCGGGCGCCGGTGCGCACGGCGGTCGCGTGGTGGTCGACGTACATCCGGTCGACGAACTCCGGCTCCCCGGTGAGGTCGACGTAGTCGGTGCCGGCCTCGGCGCAGGCGGCGACCAGCGGCTCGCCGTGGTGGAGGTAGGGGCCGACGGTGGTGATGACCACCCGCGTCTGCGTGGCCACCTCGGCCAGCGAGGCGGCGTCGGAGGCGTCGGCGACCAGCAGGTCGAGGTTCTTCAGCTCGGGGTCGATCTTCGCGAGCCGGCTGCGGACCGCCTCCAGCTTGTCGCGGCTGCGGCCGACCAGGGCCCAGCGGAGACCGTCACGCGCGTTGTTCGCGAGGTACTCAGCGGTGAGGCCCCCCGTGAAGCCGGTCGCACCGAAGACGACGAGGTCGTAGGGACGGTCAGCGGGCGACTTCTCAGGTGCGGACATGACCTCATCGTTACAGACCGGCGCCAGCAGGGAACCGACGTGCCCACTCCTCGCGTCGTACCCATGACCGGCTGACCAGGGACGAGGACGACGGCGACATGGAGCACGAGGCGGAGTTCGCGGCGTACGCCGACGAGAGCTGGGGCTCGCTGGTGCGCTCGGCCGTCTTCCTGGGCTGCTCGCTCGCCGACGCCGAGGACGTCGCGCAGACCACGCTGGTCAAGGCCTACGGCGCCTGGCCGCGGGTGCGGGCGGTCGACAACCGGGACGCCTACGTCTACCGGATGCTGGTCAACGCCCTGCGCGACAGCCACCGCCGGCCCTGGCGCCGCGAGCGGTCGACCGACGTCCTGCCGGACCGCTCGACGGCGGACGCCACCACCGCGGTCGACACCACCGACGCCGTGCACCGCGCGCTCGCGGGCCTCTCCGAGGTCAACCGGGCCGTGGTGGTGCTGCGCTACTTCGCCCAGCTCAGCGAGGCCCAGACCGCCGCCGCCCTCGGGGTGCCGACCGGCACCGTCAAGAGCCGGCTGTCCCGGGCGCTGGCCCACCTCTCCACCGACCGCCACCTCGCAGACGCCTCCGAAGGGCCCCACCATGACTGACCTCGAAGACCTCTGGGACGACCTCCCCGTCTCCCCGGCGCCCACCGCGCAGATCCTCCGCGAGGCACGGGCCTCGGCCGGTCGCCGCAGCCGCCTGCGGCGAGCGGTGACGGGGCGCGGGCTGCTGCGCCCGCTCGGCTCGGTCGGTGCGCTGGCCGCGCTCGGCGGCGCCTTCCTGGTGGGTACGACGGTCGGCGGGCCGCCCGCCACCGCTCCCGGGCCGGGCACCCCGGGTGAGGGCGGCGCGCCGCAGGTGGCCGCCTTCCACGGTGAGCTGGTCGCCGCGGAGTCGTGCGAGGCGCTTGCTGGACTTCTACGTCGAGCGCGGGGTCGCGCTGGTCGGGCCCTACGGCTGGGAGTCCCCCTTCTACGGAGGCGACGTCATCTTCCAGTCCGGCGGGCTCGTGGACGACGTCGCCGGCACGGCCCGGTCCGAGCTCGCTGCGCCGCGGCGAACGTGCCCGCGCCGGCCTCCCAGCGCGCCGAGAGCAGCGGCACCGGCACCAACGTCCAGGAGGCCGGCGTCGACGAGCCCGACGTGGTCAAGACCGACGGCACGACGCTCTTCCGGATCGACGGCAGCACCCTGACGACGTACGACGTCTCCGGCGACGCGGCCCGACGGCTGGCCGACCTCGACCTCGGCACGCTGAGCGACGGCGAGCTCCTGCTCGCCGGTGACACCGTGGTGGCCGTCGGTGGCGACGGGTCGCGCGACACGCGACGCTACGACATGTACGGCGAGCCGTCGCCGTCGACGACCACGCGCGTGCTGAGCATCGACGTCTCCGACCCGGCCGCGCCCGAGGTCACCGAGACGGTCGACGTCGACTCCTCCCTCGTGACCGCCCGCCAGCACGGCGACACCGTCCGGCTGGTCACCTCCGCCGGGCTGCCCGACCTCGACTTCGCCGAGCCCGGCAACGGTCGCCGCGGCGGGCTGCCGTGGAAGGAGGCGCTGCGCCGCAACGAGGCCCTCGTCCGCGAGACGACGATCGCCGACTGGCTGCCGACCGCCTCGGTCGACGGCGGCACCGACGAGCGGCTGACCGAGTGCGAGGACGTCGCCGTCCCGCGCTCCGACCTCGGTCTCGACACCGTCAGCGTGATCGGCTTCGACGCCGCCGACCCCGCCGCGTGGGAGGTCACCGCGCTCGCCGCCGACACCTCCATCGCCTACGCCTCCGCCCAGCACCTCTACCTCGCCGCGGCGCCCCAGCAGGGGCCGATCTGCATCGACTTCTGCGGCCCGTTCGACGGGGCGCCGGCGGCGGAGTCCGACACGGCCGGCACCACCCAGGTCTTCGACTTCGAGCTCACCCGCACCGGCACGGCGTACGTCGGCTCCGGCGAGGTCGACGGCCGCGTCGACGACCGCTGGGCGATGGACGAGCACGACGGGGTGCTCCGGCTCGCGCTCAGCCCGACCGAGCGCACGGGCGACTTCACCTCGGTCGTGACCCTGCGCCGCGAGGACGACCGGCTGGCGGAGGTCGGCCGGCTCGACGGGCTCGGCAAGGGCGAGATGCTCCAGTCGGTGCGGTGGTTCGACGGGCTGGCGATCCTGGTGACCTTCCGTCAGGTCGACCCGTTCTACACCGTCGACCTCACCGACCCGGAGGCGCCGACGCTGATGGGCGAGCTGAAGATCCCGGGCTTCTCCGACTACCTCCACCCGCTCGGCGCGAACCGCCTGATCGGGATGGGCCAGGGCCCCACCGGCCAGGGCCGGCAGTGGGGTGCCCAGGCCGGGCTCTTCAAGGTCAGCGACCTCACCGACCCGCGCCGGCTGGCCGTGGTGAGCTATCGCCCCGGCACCGAGGCGCTCGCCGGCGCCGACCCGCGCCAGCTCACCTGGCTGCCCGCGGACCGCGTGGTGCTGACGGTGATCGCGAAGGGCTGGCGCGGCCGCACCGGCTGGGTCTCCGTGCTCTCCCTCGACGACGGCGCGATGACCAACCGGATGGTCGAGGCCGAGCACGGCACCGACGTCGCGACGCTGCGCCTGGTCCCCCTCCCCGACGGCCGCGTGGTGCTCTCGACCGCGGACGACGCCGAGTTCTTCACGCTCTGACGCCACCCGCACCGGCGGGGACGCGACGTACGCTGGTGGGCATGTGTCGCAACATCCGACAGCTCCACAACTTCGAGCCGCCGGCCTCCGGCGACGAGGTCACGGCAGCCGCCCTGCAGTACGTGCGCAAGGTGAGCGGCTCGACCAAGCCGTCGCAGGCCAACCAGGCCGCGTTCGACCGGGCGGTCGCCGAGATCGCCCACGTCACCGCGCACCTCCTCGAGGACCTCGTCACCACCGCGCCGCCCAAGGACCGCGAGGTGGAGGCGACCAAGGCCCGCGCCCGGGCGGCGGTCCGGTACGCCCGGTGAGGCACGTCGGGTGAGAGCGGCCCTCGACCTGCTCGCCGACCGACCTCTGGTGCTGCTGACCGGCGCCGGGCTGTCCACCGACTCCGGCATCCCGGACTACCGCGGGCCCGGCTCGCCCAACCGGATGCCGATGACCTATCAGGAGTTCGTGTCCGGGGAGGGCGCGCGGCAGCGCTACTGGGCCCGGAGCCATCTCGGCTGGGGCCGGATGAAGCGCGCCGAGCCCAACGCCGGGCACGTCGCCACGGCCCGCCTCGACCCCGACCTGCTGATCACCCAGAACGTCGACGGCCTCCACGAGGCCGCGGGCTCGCGCCACCTGGTCGCCCTGCACGGCCGGATCGCCGACGTGGTCTGCCTGGGCTGCCGCCGCCAGACCTCCCGCGCGGCGCTCCACGACCGGCTCACCGAGCTCAACCCCGGCTGGGAGCGGGAGCACGCCGCGGTGCAGGTGCGCCCCGACGGCGACGTCGACCTCGAGGACACCGGCGCGATCGCGGCCTTCGTCGTCCCGGCCTGCGCCCACTGCGGCGGGGTGCTGAAGCCCGACGTGGTCTTCTTCGGCGAGAGCGTCCCGGCCCCCCGGGTGGAGCGCTGCTTCGACGCGGTCGACGCGCTGGCGCTGCGCGACGGTGCCCTGCTCGTGGTCGGGTCGAGCCTGACGGTGATGAGCGGCTTCCGGTTCGTGCGCCGCGCGGCGAAGCTCGACGTACCGACCGTCATCGTCAACCGTGGCCCGACCCGCGGCGACGACCTCGCGGCCCTCAAGCTCGAGGCCGGCTGCTCGGAGTTCCTCACCGCGCTGGTCGACCAGCGCACGGCGAGGCCGAGCGTCACATCCGCTTGACGAAGATGTGGTCGGCGGCCTCCGGCACGATCTCGGCGCTCTCGCCGCCGGAGCCGATCAGGACGCCCTCGGGGGTGGCGATGATGGTGACGGTCTTGTCGGGCAGGGCGCCGACGCGGCGCATCGCGCTCATCAGCACCTCGTCCTTCTGCATCTCCTCGGAGATCCGGCGCACCAGCACGCGGCCCTCCTCGGCGCCGGCGGCGCTCGACAGCGGCTCGACGCCGTCCATGAACGACTCGCTCACCGCTTCCTGGCCCAGCTCGTCGAGCCCCGGGATCGGGTTGCCGTAGGGCGACTCCGTGGGGTTGTCGAGCAGCTCGAGGAGCCGGCGCTCGACGGTCTCGGAGATCACGTGCTCCCAGCGGCAGGCCTCCTCGTGCACGAGCTCCCAGTCGAGGCCGATGACGTCGGTGAGCAGGCGCTCGGCCAGACGGTGCTTGCGCATCACCCGCGTGGCGAGCCGCAGGCCCTCCTCGGTGAGCTCGAGGTGGCGGTCACCCTCGACCGTCACCAGCCCGTCGCGCTCCATGCGCGCCACGGTCTGCGAGACCGTGGGGCCGCTCTGGTGCAGGCGCTCGGCGATCCGGGCCCGGAGCGGCACGATGCCCTCCTCGACCAGCTCGTAGATGGTCCGGAGGTACATCTCCGTGGTGTCGATGAGGTCACTCACGTGCTTCATTGTCCCTCATCACCCATAGCCCTGGCAGGGTGGACGGCGATGGCCGAGAAGACGACCTCCGTGATGTGGTTCCGCCGCGACCTGCGGCTCTCCGACAACCCCGCGCTGCTCGAGGCGTGCGCCGACGGCGACGTGCTGCCGCTGTTCGTCCTCGACCCCACGCTGTGGGGTCCGGCGGGCGAGGTGCGGCGCACCTACCTCGGCGCCGCGCTGCGCGACCTGGCCGGGCGGATCCCGCTCAGCGTCGTCCGCGGTGATCCCGTACGCCGGGTGGTGCTGGCCGCCCAGCAGGTCGGGGCGGGCCGCGTCCACGTCGCGGCCGACTACGGCCCCTACGGCCACCGTCGCGACCAGGCCGTCGAGGAGGCGCTCGCGGACGCCGGGATCGAGCTGGTCCGCACCGGGTCGCCGTACGCCGTGGCGCCGGGGCGGGTCACCTCGGGCGCGGGCACACCGTTCAAGGTCTACACGCCGTTCAGCCGGGCCTGGGCCGAGCACGGCTGGCGCGACCCGGTCGACGCGCCCCGCTCCCCCTCGTGGGTCACCGACCTCGACGACACCACCGGGATCCCCGACCCCGCCCTGCCCGACGACCTCGAGCTGCCCCCCGCCGGGGAGGAGGCCGCGCACCGCCGCTGGCAGGCCTTCCTCGAGCAGGTGGGCGACTACGACGACGACCGCGACAAGCCCGGGATCGACGGCACCTCGCGGATGTCGGTGCACCTGAAGTGGGGCGAGATCCACCCCCGCACGATGCTCGCCGACCTGGCCCGGCTGCGGTCGCGGGGTGCCACGACGTACCGCAAGGAGCTGGCCTGGCGGGAGTTCTACGCCGACGTGCTCTTCGCGCAGCCGCACACCGCCCGCGACTACCTCAAGCCCGAGTTCGCGCAGATGCGCTACGAGCGCCCCGACGCGCGGGGCAGCCACCTCGAGGCCTGGCAGCAGGGCCGCACGGGATTCCCGATCGTCGACGCCGGCATGCGCCAGCTGCGCGGCGCCGGGTGGATGCACAACCGACTGCGGATGATCGTCGCGAGCTTCCTGGTCAAGGACCTCCACCTGGAGTGGCAGCACGGCGCGCGGCACTTCATGCGGTGGCTGGTCGACGGCGACCTCGCCTCCAACCAGCACGGCTGGCAGTGGACGGCCGGCACCGGCACCGACGCCTCGCCGTTCTTCCGGGTCTTCAACCCGACCACGCAGGGCCGCAAGTTCGACCCCGACGGCGCCTACGTACGGCGCTGGGTGCCCGAGCTCGCCGACGTCGACGACCCGCACGACCCCAGCCCCGAGGACCGCCGCCGGGTCGGCTATCCCGAGCCCGTCGTCGACCACCAGGCCGAGCGCCGCGAGGCGCTGGACCGCTGGGAGGAGATCCGCTGATGACCATCCCGACCATCGCACCGACCGGCACCGAGGGCCCGGAGGCGCTCGTGGTGCCGGCAAGGTTCTGCGGGCCGGCCGCCTCCGGCAACGGCGGCTGGACGTCGGGCTCGCTGGCGCAGGTGCTCGACCCCGACCACGCCCGCGCGGTGACGGTCGCGCTGCGGATGCCGCCCCCGCTCGACACCGCGATCTCGCTGGAGCACACCGAGACGGGGCTGACCGCGAGCCACGACGGTCGTCCGGTCGCCTCGGCCCGGCTGGCCGACGCCGACCCGGTGCCGGTCGCACCGGTCGACCTGGAGACGGCGCGGACCGGCGAGGCGGCGTACCCGGGTCTGCGCTCGCACCCCTTCCCGAGCTGCGTCTCGTGCGGCACCGAGCGCGAGCCGGGCGACGGGCTGCGGATCTTCCCGGGCCCGGTCGACGGTGCGCCGGGCACCGGCCGCGCCGCCGCGACCTGGACCCCGCACCCGAGCGTGGTCGAGGACTTCCACACCTACGACGAGGCCCGGCCGCAGGCCTCGCTGGCCGTCACCTGGGCCGCCCTGGACTGCGCCGGCGCGTGGGGCGCCGACGGCGGCGAGCGGCTGATGGTGCTCGGGACGATGACCGCGGTGGTCCACCACCGCCCGGTCATCGGCGAGCCGCACGTGGTCGTGGGCGAGGGACGCGGGCAGGAGGGTCGCAAGACCTTCAGCGCCGCGAGCGTGTACGACGCCCGCGGGCGGCTGCTGGGCACGGCCGAGCACGTGTGGATCGCCGTCGACCCCGCCTTCTTCGCCTGACCGGCCCTCGGGCTCGGTCGGGGCGCGAGATTCTGATTTCCACTCAGCACCCCTGACGTCGTACGCTTTTTGCATGGGGAATTTTAACGATCCAAAGAAGGCCTCCGACACCGCGTGGTGGCGCCACGCGGTGGTCTACCAGGTCTACGTCCGCAGCTTCGCCGACGCGAACGGCGACGGCGTCGGCGACCTGCCGGGGATCACCTCGCGACTGCCCTACCTGCGCGACCTCGGCGTCGACGCGGTCTGGCTGACGCCCTTCTACACCTCGCCGCAGCACGACCACGGCTACGACGTCGCCGACTACCGCGACGTCGACCCGCTGTTCGGCACGCTCGGCGACGCCGACACGCTGATCGCCACGGCCCACGACCTCGGTCTGAAGGTGATCGTCGACGTCGTGCCCAACCACACGTCCTCCCAGCACGCGTGGTTCCAGCAGGCGCTGGCCGCCGAGCCCGGCAGCGCGGAGCGCGCGCGCTACATCTTCCGCACCGGGCGTGGCCCCGAGGGCGAGGAGCCGCCCAACAACTGGCGGTCGGTCTTCGGCGGTCGGGCCTGGACGCGGATCGAGGGCACCGACCAGTGGTACCTCCACATCTTCGACACCACCCAGCCCGACCTCGAGTGGCTCAACCCCGAGGTCGGCGACATGTTCGAGGACGTGCTGCGCTTCTGGCTCGACCGCGGGGTCGACGGCTTCCGCGTCGACGTGGCCCACGGGCTGCACAAGGCCGCGGGTCTGCCCGACCAGGTGATCACGCCCGAGGAGCAGCGCCGGCTCGACCTGGCCGAGGCCGGGGCGACCGACGAGGACGGGTCGATGATCGACGCGCCCGAGATCGAGGACGAGCCGTTCTGGGACCAGCCCGAGGTGCACGAGGTCTACCGTCGCTGGCACGACGTGCTGGCCGACTACCCGGGCGACCGGATGGCGGTGGCCGAGGCCTGGGCCCGCACGCCGGACGCCGTCGCGGCGTACGTGCGCCCCGACGAGCTCAACCAGGCGTTCAACTTCGCCTGGCTGCTCTCCGACTGGTCGGCAGCCTCGTTCGGCGAGGTCGTCGAGACGACCCTGGCAGCGCTGGACGCCGTCGGCGGCACCGCCACCTGGGTGCTCAGCAACCACGACGTGCAGCGCCACGTGACCCGCTACGGCGGCGGCGAGCTCGGGCTGGCCCGGGCGAGGGCCGCGACCCTGATGGCGCTGGCCTTCCCCGGCTCGGCCTACCTCTACCAGGGCGAGGAGCTGGGGCTCGAGGAGATCGACGTGGCCCCCGAGCACCGGCAGGACCCCTCGTGGTTCCGCACCGGCAAGCCCGGTCGCGACGGCTGCCGGGTGCCGATCCCGTGGTCGGGCGACGCGGCGCCGTTCGGGTTCGGCCCCGGTGAGGGGCAGCCGTGGATCCCGCAGCCCGACGACTGGGCGGGCGTGACGGTCGCCGCGCAGGAGAGCGACCCCGACTCCACGCTGGCGTTCTACCAGGCGGCCCTGGCGGCCCGGCGCACGCACGTGGTCGACGCCGGCGGCGAGGTCGAGGTGAGCGTCGACGGCGACCTGCTCGTCGTACGCCGCGGCCCGCTGGTCGCGGTGCTCAACTGCGGCGAGCAGGCCCGGCCGCTCCCCGCGGGCGAGGTGCTCATGGCCAGCGCGTCGCTCGACGGCGACCAGCTGCCGGGCAACGCGGCCGCCTGGATCAGCTCGGCGGCTCCGCAGGCGTGAGCGCGGCGTTGTAGCGACCCAGCTCGCGGACGAACCCCGCGAGCTGGTCGTCGGACCAGTCGCCGAGCTGCTCGTCGAGCCACGTGCGGCGGTGGGCCCTCAGGTCCTCCATCCGGCGCAGCGCCTCGTCGGTGACGCTCAGCAGGGTCGCCCGGCCGTCGTCGGGGTCGGGCGAGCCGCTGATCAGCCCCAGGTCCATCAGGTGGGTGACCTGGCGGCTGATCGCGCCCTTGTCGATGTCGAAGACCCCCGCCATCGCCGAGGCCCGGATCGGGCCGTGCTCGGCGACGTACCCGAGCATCAGGTAGGACGCCGGCTGGAGCGACTCGTGGATGGCGCGGGCCCGCTCGCCGATGACGCGCTTGACGCGGCGGATCAGGACGCCGACCTCCTGCTCGAGCGTCATCAGCGTCTCCTCGCGGGTCACCGGCTCGCGGGTCATCGGCGCTCGACCTCCGCCACCTGCGCGGTGGCCTCGGGGGCCAGCTCCTCGGCGGTGTCGACCGTCGTGCGCAGCGGCACCTCGCGGATCAGCAGCACCGCGACCAGGGCCAGCACCGCGAACGGCAGCGCGACCAGGAAGAGATGGCCGGTGGCCTCGCCGAAGGCCTGCTCGAAGACCAGCCGGGCCGGCGCGGGGAGCGTCGACAGGTCGGGGATCGCGTGGCTCTCGTGGTCGACCGCTCCGCCGGTGGCTGCGGCCACGCTGCTGGCGACGCGGCCGGCGAGGATGGCACCGAGCACGGAGACCCCGATCGAGCCGCCCATCGACCGGAAGAAGGCCACGACGGAGCTGGCCGCTCCGAGGTCGGAGCCGGCGGTGTTGTTCTGGACGGCCAGCACGAGGTTCTGCATGGTGGCGCCCAGGCCCACGCCGAGCACGCCCATGAAGGCACCGACGGCGACCAGGTTGGTGGCCTCGTCGATCGTGCTGAGCAGCGCGAGACCGACGATGACCAGGACCATGCCGCCGACGAGGTAGCGCTTCCAGAAGCCGGTGGTGCTGATGATCCGGCCGGTGGCGATGCTCGAGAAGAGCAGGCCGCCGACCATCGCGATCGACATCAGGCCGGCCTCGGTGGGGCTCATGCCGCGGGCGAGCTGGAAGTACTGGCTGAGGTAGACCGTCGAGCCGAACATCGCCACGCCGATCAGCACCGAGGCGAGGGTGGCGAGCGACGTGGTGCGGTCGCGGAAGAGCCGCAGCGGGATGACCGGCTCGACGGCGACCCGCGCCTCGACCCAGACCGCGGCGGCGATGACGACCACGCCGCCGACGACCAGGAGCGCCGAGGTGGTCGAGACCCAGTCGAACTGCTGGCCGGCCAGGGAGACCCAGACCAGCAGCATGCTGACGCCCGCGATGATCAAGGTGGCGCCGGCGTAGTCGATCGAGACCTCGCGCTTCACCACGGGCAGGTGCAGCTTGGCCTGGAGGACGCCGAAGGCCAGCGCCGCGACCGGCAGCCCGATGAAGAACGTGCCGCGCCAGCCCAGCGGGCTGTCCACGATCAGGCCCCCGATCAGCGGTCCGCTCACGGTGGCCAGCGCGAAGACCGCGCCGATGTAGCCGGCGTACCGGCCGCGCTCGCGGGGGCTCACCATGCTGGCGATGACGACCTGGACCAGCGCGGTGAGACCCCCGACGCCGAGGCCCTGGACGACGCGAGCGCCGATCAGGGTCTCCATGTTCTGGGCGAAGGCCGCGATCAGCGAGCCGACGGAGTAGATGACCAGCGCCGACTGGACCAGCAGCTTCTTGCTGAACAGGTCGGCGAGCTTGCCCCAGATGGGGGTCGTGGCGGTCATCGAGAGGAGCGTGGCCACGACCACCCAGGTGTAGCCGGTCTGGCTTCCCTCCAGGTCGGCGACGATGCTCGGCAGCGCGTTGGTGACCACCGTGCTCGACAGCATGGCGACGAACATCGCCAGCAGCAGTCCGCTGAGGGCCTCGAGCACCTCGCGGTGGGTCATCTCCCCGCTCGGCTCCGCGGCGCGCGCGCTCTCTGCTCGGGTGGCGGTCACTGCGGCATCTCGATCCGTACGACGACAAGGTTGATGAGGTCAACCGTACGAGAGATGGTTGCCTTCGTCAACCGTAGGTGGCGCAGCGCACAGTCGGGGTAGTCCCTGACGATTCCGGGCCGAAACGGCTCGAATCACCCCGATTTCGTCCGGGACTACCCCGCGGGGCCGGCAGCGGGCCCCCCGGAAATAGGACAACCCGCAGGCGTGGCACCCCGGCCAGGACGGGCCTGGCAGGAGGTGCCGCTCCGGGGGACGTGCGCCCGGATCACCTGCGGGTCGGGTTGCTGCTTGGAATTCACCAGCAGCCGCTCGGACGACTCCGCCCGAGTGATGCTGGGCTGCTAGCGGGCAGCCACCTCACGCGTCCTAGAAGAACTCATTCCTCGGACCACCTCCTTTCCCGTGTGCGAAAACGATAGGACGCCCGCGGACGCCGGACAAGGGGTTTCGGTGAGCCGGCCGAGGCGTCAGTCCGCGGCCGCGGCGAACTGCGCGTCGTAGAGCCGGGCGTAGGCGCCGCCGACGCCGCGCAGGGAGTCGTGGGTGCCCTGCTCGACGATCCGCCCGTCCTCCATCACCACGATCAGGTCGGCGTCGCGGATCGTGGAGAGCCGGTGGGCGATGACGAACGACGTCCGGTCGCTGCGCAGCGCCGACATCGCGTGCTGCACCAGCACCTCGGTGCGGGTGTCGACCGAGGAGGTCGCCTCGTCGAGGATCAGCAGCGCCGGGTCGGCCAGGAACGCGCGGGCGATCGTCAGCAGCTGCCGCTCCCCCGCCGACAGGTTGCCGCCGTCCTCGTCGACCACCGTGTCGTAGCCGTCGGGCAGCGAGTGCACGAAGCGGTCCACGAACGTCGCGCGGGCGGCCTGGAGGATCTCCTCCTCGGTGGCCTGGGGGCGGCCGTAGGCGATGTTGTCGCGGATCGTGCCTCCGAAGAGCCACGCGTCCTGCAGCACCATCCCGATCTGGCCGCGCAGCTCGGCGCGCGGCAGCGCCGTGATGTCGACGCCGTCGAGGGTGATCCGGCCGCCGCGCAGCTCGTAGAAGCGCATCACCAGGTTGACCAGGGTGGTCTTGCCGGCGCCGGTCGGCCCGACGATGGCCACGGTCTGGCCCGGCGAGGCGACGAGCGAGAGGTCCTCGATCAGCGGCCGGTCGGGGTCGTAGGAGAACGAGACGCGCTCGAAGGCGACCTCGCCGCGGCGTACGTCGGGAGTCCGGGTCGGGCTGCCGGGTGCGGCCGGTCGGGCCGCGGCGTCGGGCACCTGCTGCTCGGCGTCGAGCAGCTCGAAGACCCGCTCGGCCGACGCGACGCCCGACTGGAGCAGGTTGGCCATGGAGGCCAGCGTGGTCAGTGGCTGGGTGAACTGGCGGGTGTACTGGATGAAGGCCTGGACGTCGCCCAGCGAGAGGGTGCCCGAGGAGACGCGCAGCCCGCCGACGACGGCGATGACGACGTAGTTGAGGTTCCCGACGAACATCATCACCGGCATGATCAGCCCGCTGATGAACTGGGCGCGCTGCGAGGCGTCGTAGAGCGCGTCGTTCTGCTCCGCGAAGGTGCGCTCCACCTCGGCCTGACGACCGAAGACCGTGACCAGCGCGTGGCCGGAGAACGACTCCTCGATGTGGGCGTTGAGGCGGCCGGTCTGGCGCCACTGCGCGATGAACTGGCTCTGCGAGCGCTTCATGATCTGCATCGTCAGGAGCACCGAGACCGGCACCGAGACGAGCGCGATCAGCGCCAGCGTGGGCGAGATCCAGACCATCATCGAGAGCACCGCGGCCACCGTCAGCAGCGAGGTGAGCAGCTGGCTCATCGTCTGCTGGAGGGTCTGGCTGACGTTGTCGATGTCGTTGGTGACGCGGCTGAGCAGCTCGCCGCGGGGCTGCCGGTCGAAGTACTCCAGCGGCAGGCTGTTGACCTTGTCCTCGACGTCGGCGCGCATCCGGCGCACGGTGTGCTGGACGACGTCGTTGAGCAGGTAGCCCTGCAGCCAGCCGAGAACCGAGGCGCCGGCGTAGACCGCGAGCACGAGCAGCAGGATGTCGCGGACCCCGTCGAAGTCGATCGGGCGCTGGGCCAGGAACCCGTCGAAGATCAGGTCGGTGGCGCGACCGAGCAGCCGCGGCCCGAAGGCCATCAGCCCCACGCTGAGCACCGCGAGCACCACCACGCCGATCGCCTTGGCGCGCTCGGGGGCCATCCGGCGTACGAGCCGCTTGACCGAGGGGACGAAGGTCATCGCCTTCTGGCCGACCATCCCGCCGCCCATGGGTCCGCGCCCGGGACCGGGTCCGGCGACGACGCGCTCGGTCTCCTTCATCTGGCCGGGGGCCTGGGTGCTGGTCACGCGACCTCCTCCGCGCTGAGCTGGGAGGCGACGATCTCCTGGTACGTCGCGCTGCCGGCCAGCAGCTCCTCGTGCGTGCCGCGCCCCACGACCGCGCCGTCCTCGAGCACCAGGATCAGGTCGGCGGACCGGATCGTGGCCACCCGCTGGGCGACCACGACCACCGTGGCGTCACGGGTCTCGGGCGCGAGCGCCGCGCGCAGCCGGGCGTCGGTGGCGAGGTCGAGGGCGGAGAAGGCGTCGTCGAAGAGGTAGATCTCCGGCCGCCGGACCAGGGCCCGGGCGATCGCGATCCGCTGCCGCTGGCCGCCGGAGAGGTTGGTGCCGCCCTGGGAGACCGGGGCGTCGAGGCCCTCGGGCATCGCCTCGACGAAGTCGCGGGCCTGGGCGACGTCCAGCGCGTGCCAGAGCTCGGCGTCGGTGGCGTCGGCCTTGCCGTGGCGCAGGTTGCTCGCGATCGTGCCGCTGAAGAGGAACGCCCGCTGCGGGACCAGCCCGATCCGGGCCCAGAGCACGTCGGGGTCGAGGCGGCGTACGTCGACCCCGTCGACGTGGACCGCGCCGGCCGTGACGTCGAAGAGTCGGGGCACGAGGTCGACCAGCGTGCTCTTGCCGGAGCCGGTGGAGCCGATGATCGCGACGGTCTGGCCGGGGCGGGCCGAGAACGTGACGTCGCGCAGCACCGGCACCTCGGCGCCGGGGAAGGTGAAGCCCACGGACTCGAGGTCGAGGTGGCCGCGTACGTCGACCTCGCGCACCGGCTCGCTCGGCGGGACCACCGTGGAGTCGGTGTCGAGCACCTCGCTGATCCGGTCGGCGCACACCGCCGAGCGCGGCACCATCATCAGCATGAAGGTGCCCATCATCACCGCCATCAGGATCTGCATGAGGTAGGTCAGGAACGCGGTCAGCGCACCCACCTGCATCTCGCCGGCGTCGACGCGCTGGCCGCCGAACCAGATCACCGCGACGCTGGCGACGTTGACGACCAGCATCACCAGCGGGAACATCGTCGCCAGCCAGCGGCCCGCCGTGATGGAGACGTCGGTGAGCGCGTCGTTGGCGGTCGCGAAGCGCCGGGTCTCGAGGGGCTCGCGGACGAAGGCGCGCACGACGCGGATGCCGGTGATCTGCTCGCGCAGCACCCGGTTGACCTCGTCGATCCGCTCCTGGACCAGTCGGAAGCTCGGCACCATCTGCGACACCACGACCGCGACGGCCAGCAGCAGGACCGGCACCACGACGGCCAGGAGCCACGAGAGCCCGAAGTCCTCGCGCATCGCCATCAGGATGCCGCCGACCATCATGATCGGCACCTGCACGGCCATCGTGCAGGTCATCAGCGTGAGCATCTGCACCTGCTGCACGTCGTTGGTCGTACGGGTGATCAGCGACGGCGCGCCGAACGTGGTGACCTCGCGGCCCGAGAACGACGTGACCCGGTGGAAGACCGCGCCCCGCAGGTCGCGACCGGCGGCCATCGCCGTGCGGGAGGCGAACCACACCGCCGTGACCGAGCAGAGGATCTGGCCGAACGAGACCGCGAGCATCACCATGCCGGCGCGCTTGATGTAGGCCTCGTCGCCGAGCGCGACGCCGCGGTCGATGATGTCGGCGTTGAGGCTGGGCAGGTAGAGCATCGCCATCGTCGCGGTGAACTGCAGCACCACGATCGCCGCCAGCCAGGTGCGGTAGGGCGCCAGGTGCGTGCGCATCAGCCGGAGCAGGCTCATCGCGGCGCCACCTCATGGCCGGCGAGGTCGCACTCGGGCCGGCGGAGGGTCCCGTCGAGGATGACGTCGACGATCTCCTCCGGCGTCAGCGGCCGCTGCTCGGAGACGTGCGGGTGGCTGCCGGAGAAGGTCAGCAGCCGCAGCAGGCGGACCACCTCCTCGGGCGCGACCCGCAGGGTGTCGGCGTCGGGCAGGACCAGCCGCAGGGCCCGCGCCTCGGCGGCCGCCCGGCGGGCCTCGACCGTCGAGGTGCTTGCTGAGGGGGACGCGGGACGGCCAGGGCCGTCATCAGCGCGAAGATGCCGATGAACCGCTGCTGCAGCAGGCTGACGAAGTCGACCAGCCGCTCGCGCAGCGGCTGGTCGAGGTCGATCCGGTCGAGCTGCTCGAGGAACTCACCGGTGTCGGCCTCGGCGTCGAGCACCGCCTCGACGAGCTCCTCCTTGGTCGGGAAGACGCGGAAGATCGTGCCCTCGGCGACCCCCGCCGCGTCCGCGATCTGCTTGGTGGTCGCCGCTCGCCCGTGCTCGATCAGCAGCGGCCGCGCCGCGCACACGATGGCCTCACGCCGGTCCTCGGGCGCCATCGGTCGCGCCCGCTCCCGCCTGCTCTCCGTCACCCGCCCCACCCTAAGTGAGTGAGTGCTCACTCACAAGCGAGCAGCTTCGACATGCGCCGCCAGCGCCCGTTCGCTCCGACGACCCCGTCCCACCGCCGGCGCGCTTGTCACGACCGGGGATACTGGGTCCACGATGAGTGAGAGCGAGGAACGGCCACGGCTCGAGATCAACTGGGTCCAGTCCTCCGGCGGAGCGCTCGCGGCCGTGTCCTCCGCGGTCCTGCTCTCCACGTTCGGCGTCGCCGGCACCCTGATCGGCGCGGCCGTGGGTTCGCTCGTGATCACCGTGGGGGGCGCGTTCTACACCTACTCGATCAAGGCGGCTCGCCAGCGGGTGGCGACGGCCCAGACCGTCGCCGTGGCCCGGATCGGTCTGGCCCAGGCCCGGGTGCGGGAGGCGTCCGGGGAGATGGCCGAGCGGCGACCGGGAGCCGCCGAGGAGGCCGCGCACGACATCGCGGAGGCCGAGGTGGACCTCGACCACGCCCGCACCGCGCTCGAGGACGACCTGGACAAGTCCGACGAGAAGCCGGACTGGCGCAGCGTCCTGGGCGGGCTGCCGTGGAAGCGCCTCGCCCTGGGCGCCATCGCGACCTTCGCCGCCGCCATGGTGGTGATCCTGGCCTTCGAGCTCGCCACCGGTCGGGCCGTCTCCTCCTACACCGGCGGCAGCGACTCCGACCGGCGAACCTCGATCCCGGGCTTCAGCGGGGGCGGCGACGACCCCCAGGACAAACCGGCAGATCAGTCGCCCGGGACACCCGACCAGGACGAGGACGGGAAGCTCCCGCCCGAGGAGCGGCCGCCGGAGTCGGAGGAGCCGGACGACGTCGAGCCGACCGACGAGCCCACCACCGAGCCGACCGCGCCCACCACCACCGAGCCGTCCGTCCCCGAGCCGACCGCCGTACCGACACCCGAGACCCTGCCCTCCCCCTGAGGGGACCCTCACGAAGCCAGGTCGAGGTCGCCCCTGGTGACCCTCCGTGTGCCGGTGTGGTCGACCAGGTAGAACGCGCCGTGCGGGTCGCGCCACACGTAGATGCCTGGGAAGGGCTGGTGGACCTGCCACTGCGCGTGGGTCTTGATCCGGTGGTGCAGCGTGGTCATCGGTCCGTAGTTGCCGACCTCGCTCCGACCGCCCGACCTCTGCCCGCCCGACTTCAGCCCGCCCTGAGGACCCCCGCCGTCGTGGGGGACGGTGTGGTCGATCTGCATCCCTGGTGAGGTGCAGGAGGAGAACGGGAAGATGTCGGCCGGCGTCATCAGGCGCACGGCCCGACGATGTCGCTGCGGGATCTCATAGGCGTCCACCGGCACCTGACCGGCCAGGTCGATCACCGGGCCGCACCGTGAACCGGGCATGAGGTCCCAGCACCTCCCGCAACCACGACCCGGTCACCGGACCATGACCCTCGACCCGTGCGACCCGCTCCACGGGCTGGCCGTGCTCGTCGGTCTCGCGCTCGGTGCGGCCGTCGAGGTGCACGAACAACGTCACCTGCGGCAGCACCGCCCCCAGGTCCAGCCGCCAGGCCCACTGCCGGGTCTGGGTGCAGCCCCAGCAGACCCAGCACCCGCCGGTCGTCCACGCTCATCGCGGTCTCACCGGGCTCGAGGGTCTCGGGGTCGGGGTCGTCGGGATAGGTCTCCTCCAGCCCCGCCGCGGCCGCGGTGACCGCGGCGTCGAGGGCCTCGATCGTCGCGAGGTCGGCGCGGACCAGGAACGAGGCCATCCCGTGCTCGGTCCTCCCGATCCGCTTCGCGAACCGCGCCCGCCGCGCCTTCTCCTCCTTCGCCCGCGCCACCGCCGGAGCAGCAGCCACGACCTTCCCGGCCACCAACGCCTCGAACCTCGTCCACGGGATCCGCCCGTCCGCGGACTCCGCGACCTCCGCGTCGACGTACCCCGCCTCAGCCGGCGACAGGCTGCGGGTCTGGGCGCACACGTGCCGGGCGTAGGAGGAGCGGACCTCACCGGCCTGCACCCGGGCCCACAGCTCGGGGTGGCGGTGGTGGAGGTCCTGGGCGTCGGCGATCAACGCCGCCGCGGCGTGGGTGGTGCGCCCGATCCGCGCCCCCAGCTCAGCCGCCGCGAACTCAGACACCTCCGCGACACCCGCACCGCCGTAGCGCCGCGCCCGCTCCCGCCCGGGCCTCGCGCTCTCGGCGGGGTCGAGCCGAGCCGGGTCGTGCAGCACCGCCCACTGGTAGGCCACCCGCAACAGGTCGACCTCGGCCAGCCGGACGGTCTCCGCGCAGGTCGTGGCGGCGTCGAGGACCTCGTCCTCCGACATCTCCGCCAACGCCTGCGCTCCGAGCATGACCCCAGTCAAGCACCGACCACCGACACCGCCGCCGCAGTGACCTTCGAGCCTGTTTGCGCAGGTCAGAGGGCCAGTGCCGCCCCACGACGCCCAGTAGGCAGCAGTTGACAGGTGCTCTGGCATGCGAGGCACCGTCGCTCACCGTTGTCCACGGCGACGCAGCGGGCCGTGAGTCGTTCACGGCTCAGTCGGTGTTCTCCTCTGTGATGTAAGCGACCAACCACTCGGCCACTGCGACCTGGACGCTTGCGGGCGGCGGCCCGTCGATCGTGGTTGCCTGCAGGACATGGACCTCGCGGTGACCCTCCTGGATCCAGGCCACTGCATGGTCCGAGGAGGCCAGCACCGCACCGGTCTGCGGGATCGGCTGAGTCCGCCATGCAGTCTCCTTGCAGGAGGCGAGGTTCTCGACGAACTCGGCTGCCGCGTCCGAGGCTCGGGCCTCCGAAGAGAAGCCGGCCTTACCGTGGCCGACGTCCAGCGACGTGCCGAAGATGCCGCCGTCGCCTCCTGAAATGGCGCCTTCGTCCCAGTCTCTCGAACACGGTCCGTTGAGGGCGTAGTCATAGTCCTCGGGGTAGGTCGCGGGCCTGGTGACGGTCCAGCCGGGCTCCAGGTCAAGCAGTGTGTCCAGCTCTTGCCCGAGCTCCTCGAGAGAAGTCTGCGACTCGGCACTCTCCCGCACCGTGGCCGAGGGCGTGGGCTGACCGACGGGGTCGATGCGTCGGTCGTCGTCGGGGCCGCCGGTGAAGGCAAGCGCCGAGCCGACGATCACCGCAGCGGTGAGGGTGGCGACCATGACGACGCGTCGCCGGCCCCGACGGGTGGCCCGGCGCTCGAGCTCGCTGAAGTCCGGCGACGCCGCGCGGTCGGTCAGGCTCTCGACGGCCTCACGTAGAGGCGTGAACTCAGACATGTGGTCCCTCCTTGACGAGCAGTGCGGAGAGAGCGGCCCGACCGCGGGACAGTCGTGCCTTGACCGTCCCGGTCGGCAGGCCGAGAGTGTCGGCCACCTGAACCACCGTCAGGTCGGCCAGGTGGTGCAGCGCGATCACCTCGCGCTGGCCGGCCGGAAGCTTGCGCAGCGCCTGGAGCAGGACGAGGTTGCCATCGGTGTCATCGTCGCAACGCTCCTCGACGAGTCGCGGAGCGAGTCCGACCAGGCGCTGCGCCCGCCGCCACCGGCTGCGCGCGAGGTTCACCGCGACGGTGCGGAGCCAGGCCTCCGGATTGTCGGCGTTCAGCAGCCGCCGCGGATGGTCGAGACCACGCACGAACGCCTCTTGGACCACGTCCTCGGCCTCCGCCACGCTGCCGGTCACGCCGATGAGCTGCCCGAGCAGACGCCGGTACGACGCGGCGTAGAGCTCCTGGATCTCGACATCGCTCATGCGGCACCTCCCCTCGCTCGAGGTTGACGGCTCATGGCGTGGTGGCTGTGCTTGCGTCGGACTCTGCGGCGACCACCAACGGCCGCATCATGGTGATGTCTTCCACTCCGGTGTTGCTCAGGACGACGATGACCGACTCGCTGTCGGGGAGGCAGCCTGCCCACGCGATGAAGCCGAGGTTCGACCCGGGGTGTCCGAAGGACGTCGCGTAGGGCGCGGTGGCGTCCATGAGCCCGAGTCCGTACCCGTCGACGAAGGTCCCCATCGTGGTCAGCGAGGCGCGGGAGATGAGCTGCCCGGAGCAGAGCGCCTGCCACCAACGTGCCAGCGACAATGAGTTTGTTGCGATGGAGCCGGCAGTCGGGCCCGCTGTGCCGGCGATGGAGGGGAGGTAGCCACGACCTTTCTTCCATTCGGCCGGGGACATGGCGTTGGGCAGCGCCATCGGGGCCGTCGGTCGCTCATCCGGTTGATAGACGAGTCGCTCGATCCCGTCGATGTCGAGAACTCCTCCGTTGCGCATGGTCTCGATCACCGTGCGCCCACTGACCTGCTCGATCACGAGTTGGAGCAGCAGGTAGTTCGTGTCTGCGTACTCATGGGTCGTGCCCGCTGGCGTGCGCTCGGGGCGGACCAGCGCCAGCATGTCGTCGGGTGTCCAGACTCGTCGCGGGTGGGTCTCCAGCGTCGCCACGACTTCCTCCCAGTAGTCGGGGATTCCGCTGCGATGTCCCATGAGCTGACGGATGGTCGCGTCGTTGGTGTCGAAGTCGAGGCCTGCTGGAAGGTACCTGTCAGCCGGGTCATCAAGGCGCAGCCTGCCTGCTTCGACCAGTCGCATCATCTGGGCGGCCACCAGCGACTTCGTGACGCTGCCGATAGCGAACTGATCGCCGATGCCCACCTCCCGGACGCTGTCCGCCTTGCCCACAGCTCCGCTCCACGTGCCAGCAGGCGACAGGACCGTGGCCGAGAAGCCCACCCCGCCGAACCGCTCGCTCATCTCGCTGAGCGCTGCCTGGAACTCCTCGGAACGCTCCTCGGACACCGGGTCCGCACTGATCCTCGCGAAGGCGGAGACCGGAAACGCTTCGGCCTGCTCACTCGGTGAGGGCGATGGGGTAGAAGCGGCCCCACTCGGCAAGGGCGACGGGGTAGCAGCGGCGCGATCGGCTGACGTGCTCGAGCTGCACGACGTCACGAGCAGGACCAGGGTGAGTGCCAACAGGCGCCGCCACGACGCGGCGTACAGCTCCTTGACGTCGATGTCGCGCACGCGGCACCTCCCTTCGCTTCACAAAGACGACTCACGGGAGGGTGGGTTCGGTTGCATCCTGCCAAAACATTCTCCCGAGCACCGCTAGCCGCGGTCATCAGGTGCCGCAGCCCTCGATACATGCCATCCGGACGTGCCGCGACCCGAGCCTCCAAGGCCGCGCCTTCTCACCGCCTGTGGGGACCAGGGCCAGAACGCATCGCTCGCTTCTCCTTGCGGTTGTCAGTGATCTCGATTCGGAGCACCATCAAGGGATGGACCAGTACGAGGAGTTCGTTGCCTGGGTGCAGTCGGTTCTGGTAGACGCAGAGATCGCCGTCCACAACGGTGACGCCGGGCCACGTCGCGCCATCTGGTCACGCAACGACCCGGTGACCGTGCTGGGCGCGTGGAAGAACGCGAGCGGGCAGGAAGAGCTGAACGACCTGTTCCATCATCTCGCCGAGAGTTTCTCGGACTGCACGTCGTACGAGTTCGAGCTCCTCGGAGCCGAGGTGCGCGGAGACACCGCCTATACGGTAGGCCTCGAGCACACCTCCGCGTCCGTGAACGGCGTGCCGCGTGCCTACACCCTGCGGGCCACGCAGATCTACCGTCGTGAGGACGGTGCGTGGAAGGTGGCGCACCGGCACGGGAGCCCCCCGCCGGAGTAGGTGGCTCGGACCCTCCTCAGCAGGTCAGCCGTCGCCTGGACGCACCAATCCTGACTCGTAGGCCAGCACGACCGCTTGGACCCGGTCACGAACGCCGAGCTTGGCGAGCAGCCGGTTGAGGTGGCTCTTCACCGTCCCTTCGCTCACGACCAGCTCACGGGCGACTTCGAGATTCGACAGGCCGCGGGCCACCAGGACCAGGACCTCGCGCTCCCGCTCCGTGAGCGATGAGACCGCTGTGGGGACGTGTTGTCCGGGCGGGCGCCGTGTGAACTCGTCGAGAAGACGCCGGGTGATGGACGGCGCGAGCAGCGTCTCACCAGCGGCGGTCGCCCGCACCGCGGCCACCAGCTGCTCGGGGGGAGCGGTCTTCAACAGGAAGCCCGTAGCACCGGCGCGCGCTGCGTCGTACAGGTGATCGTCCTGGTCGAAGGTGGTGAGCACGAGAATGTGCGGCGCTTCGACGGGTGTGGCGCAGAGGCGGGCGATGGCCCCTATTCCATCCAGACGAGGCATCTGGATGTCCATGAGGACGACATCGGGATCCAGGTCTCGCGTGATCTGCACGGCCTCGATACCGTCGCCGGCCTCGCCGATCACCTCGAGGTCAGCGTGCGCCTCCAGGATGAGGCGGATCCCGCTGCGCACGAGAGTCTGGTCGTCGGCGATCACGACACGCGTCGGTCCACTCATCACAACCCCCCCGAGGGGACGAGTGGGAGCCGGGCCCGGACCGCGAATCCGCCGTCCTCGCTCGGCCCGACGTCGAGGCATCCGCCGTACAGCTGGACACGCTCGCGCATCCCGACCAGCCCGTTGCCACCGACCGCGGTTGTTCTACGGACTCCGCCGGAGCCCTCGTCCAGGACCGAGAGCAACAGCTCCCGCTCGCTGTAGACGATGCTCACCTCGGGGTGAGCCGTGGGTGCGTGCTTGAGCACGTTGGTCAGCGCCTCTTGCAGGATCCGGTACGCCGTCATGTCAAGACCTGGGGCCAGCGGTTGGGGGGTGCCACGGACGTCGAGACGAACCCTGACACCGGCCTGCCTGACGTGCTCGACAAGCTGGTCCACGTCGCCCAACCCCACCATCGACGGCGACTCCTCGTCGCTGTCCCGCAGCACCTGCAACAACCTCTGCAGCTCGTCCAGGGCCTGACGACCCACCTCTTCGACAAGCAGCAACGGCTGTGTGGCCCGTCCGGGATCCAGGGTGAGGTACTGCCGCGCCGCTCCTGCATGCAGGACCATCACGCTGACGCTGTGCGCCACGACGTCGTGCAGCTCGCGGGCGATTCGTTGCCGCTCCTCGGTGACCGCGGCGAGCACATGCTCCTCCCGACCCCGTTCCAGGTCGTCGGCCCGGCCCTCCCACCAGGCACCGCGCTGTCGCAGTCCACGGACTACGCATCCCGCTCCCCACACCAGGGCGAAGACGGCAAGGTTTCCCACCGCATCAGCGACCGACCGCGCCTCGCTGCGCACCACAGGCTCGACGAGGAGGGCTGCGAACAGGACGAGCAAACCGATCATCGCGGTGGGAAGCCTGGAGTGCGCCGCGACGGAATAGGTGAGGGCAAGGACTGCCAGGAAGCCGCCCGCCACCGGTGCCTCCCCGAGCGCCACGGCCTGTGCGGTGAGCGCGACCGCGCAGACGGTCAGTGCGGCGAGGGGAGCGGCGCGTCGCGCGCCCAGGGGCAGGGTCGCCAGCGCGAAGCACACAGCTTGGCCCACCAGCGGCGCCGAGACCCCGTCGTAGGTCCACACTTCGTACTGCGTGAACGCCGTCAGCAGCGCTGCGGCGACGACGTCCCTCAGCGGAAGGCTCCGCCCCACGAGCGGTCGCAGCGACATGACTGGACGCTAGTGCACGGCTACGCCCCTGTCCTGCACCCCAGGGACAGTGCCCACCCACCTCAGGTTGCAGTCCGGCATGGCGACATCCACACCCGGCAAGCGGGCGAGGCGGCTCCTGGATGGACGAGCGAGGCCCGGGCACAGCCATAGCGTCGTCGGCATCCGACGTCCCACCTCCCAGGAGCACGAACATGACGATCCTTTCCGACCACACCGCCACTCGCCGTTCCCAGGCAGTGGCGCTCGTCGCTGCGCCGGTCGCCGGGCTGGTCACGACGCTCGTGTGGCCACGCACGCCGCTCGATGCCTCGGAGCGACTCGCGATCCTCGCCGACGCCGCGGAACGCACCCAGGTGGCTCACACGCTGAACCTGGTGACGATCGTGCTGTTCATCCCGGCCGTGGCGGGGATGTATCGGCTGCTGCAGCCCCGCCGTCCACGCGCGGCCATGGCAGGCGGCAGCCTGGTGGCTGCCGGTCTCGTCGGATGGAGCGGGGTCCTCATGTTGAGCAGCGCCGAGCTGCAGATCGCCCGCAGCATGAGCGGTGAGGCCGGCTTGGCGGCGGCGGAGTCCTTGCCGGGCAGCCCGGTGGCGATAGCGATGACCGCGATGATGCTCCTCTGCACCTTTGGCGGCCTCATCGTCCTGACGACTGCTTTGTGGCGAGCCGGCGTGACGCCCGGGTGGGTGCCGGTCGCGGTCGGAGCTGCGGTCATCGGCGACATGGCCGCCAGCACGCTCACGGTTGTCGCCGCTGCCGTCTGGGTGCTCATCACAGCTGCTTTCGCAGCTGTCGCGCGCGCGAGGATCGCGGTGCCCGTGATGGGCCGGGAAGCGCTGCCTGCGCAAGCCTGAGCAACCGGCCGTCGCAGCTCCGCTGCCGGTCCGCACTTCTGAACGCTTCGTAGGAGTGGATGAACGGACCGCAGTGACGAAGACGTTCTCGTAGCCTGGAATCAGTCCGTGGGAGGATGACGAGGTCGTAGATGTGCTCGGGCCCCCATGACCAGGAGGCCTGCCGCAAGGACGATGGCCACGACGGGTCGACCGCGTCGGTCGTTAATTCGCGCACCGTCGTCTCGCGGGTCATTGGTCCCCTCGAGGAGTGCCATATCCTCGGACAGTCTTGTCCTGCAGCCACTGTTCGAACGTCTGAAGTCCTCGTGGCCCGGGGCTGGTGGGCAGCAGGGCGCCGTTGCGCATGCCTTTCCCGGTGGCTCCGGGCAACGGCAGGGTCACCACGAGAGGCTGACGGCCCTGGGCGGAGGCCAGGCGGCGTGCCATGTCCGGGACTCGCTCCTCCCGGGGACCGGCGAGTTCTGCCGCCATGCCGGCGGCCGGAGCCGTTGCGAGGCGGACCAGCTCGTCCGCGACGTCCTGCGCGGCCACCGGCTGGCTGAGCATCGAGGGGATGACTGCGACGGGGCCGTCGCCCAGCATCTGTGCGGCGAACTCATGGAACTGGGTGGCCCGAAGGATGGTCCACGGGACGGGACCCCGTCGCACGAGGTCCTCCTGTGCCAGCTTGGCCCGGTAGTAGCCCAGGCCGACGGTGTCGATGCCGACGATCGACAGCAGCACGTGGTGCTCGACCCCGTGGCGCTCCTCGGCGTCGAGCAGATGGCGGGTCGCCGTCTCGAAGAACGTGGTGGCGCGGCGGCGGTTCTGCGTGACGATGTTGGTGACGTCGATGACGGCGTCCACACCGGCAAGCACGTCGTCCAGCCCTGTCCCGGTGGTCACGTCGACCCCGGTCGATCGTGCTATGACGACTGGCTCGACGCCGAGGCGGCGCACGCTCTCGACCACTCGGCGACCGACCACGCCGGTGCCACCTGCGATTGCGATCGTCGTCATCGGCTCTGCTCCTTCTTGGGGGTGGGGTGTCCTGCTGTGTCGCTTGATAGGCGCTTGGCATCGACGAGACGCAGGACCACGCCACGAGGTTGCGCAACTTGGTGGAGCTGGCGCTTCTATCGGTCCAGCGGGGAGCGGAGGCAGGCGCTGGTTCGATCGAGCTCGCACTCCAGTCGAGCGTGTCACACCCGATGGTCGCGGCGGCGCTGCAGCGGGTCACACGTCGTCGGGTCGCCGCCATGAGAGAGCTGTACTCGGCGCTCGGGCTCTCCAACGCTCGCGCTCGCGATCACGCGCTCCTCGCCTACACGGCCTACCTCGGGCACCTCCAGATGGCTCATGCGACCCCGGAGCTGCTGCCTCGGGGTCGGGCATTCCGCACGCACGTCGACCGAATAGTCAGCGTGATGGTCGAGCTCGATTCATGAGGCGAGCCCGCCGACGCCGCGCGGAACGTTCACCTTCACCTCCGCGCGGGAGCACGCAGCCGGCGTGGAGCCAGCGACGTGTCACGGATCCGAGGTCGACCCCCACGTGCGTCATTCCACCGCCGATGGGCTACTGCTGAGCCGACCGGGGTGCCGGGACAGCGTGGCCGCCCAGATCGAGGAGGAGCGCTCGGAGATCATCCGACACCCGGGCCTTGGTGTGGGTCGCGTAGGAGAAGGTGACGACCAGTGACTCACCGTCCGCGGCGATCGCGCCGTGGCGGTGGCTCACCGCGCGGTAGAGCATGACGAAGCGGTCCTCGCCGACCTCGCCGATCCGCGCCCCGACGGTGACGGTGTCGGGGTAGGTGAGCGGGATCCGGAACCGGCAGCTCGCCGAGTGCAGGATCGGTCCGATGTCGTCCCTGATCACGCCCGCGGCCGCGGACCGCGTCCGTTTCGCTCGGCGGATGTATCACTGCCTGACTCGCCGACTCCTAGGGGGAAGGACGGCTCCAAGTGCGCGGGCTGCCGACGGACAGAAGGAGCCACCTGTGGCGATCGCCCCGCCCCTCTCACCGATCTCTCGGCCTCCCGCCGAGCCACGCTTCCGCCCGACCACGGGCGCTCCGACGACGCCGATGCTCACCGTCGACCTGGCGACGGTCCGCGGCTCCTACCGGCAGCTGCAGGCCGCGCTGCCTGGCGTCGACCTGCACTACGCCGTCAAGGCGAACCCGTCACCGCCGGTGCTCGACGCACTCCTCGACGAGGGCGCTCGCTGGGACGTTGCCAGCCCCCGTGAGATCGAGGCCGTCCTCGCCGTCGACCCCGATCCGGCGCGGCTCTCCTACGGCAACACTGTCAAGAAGCCTGTCGACATCACCCACGCCCACGCCCGCGGCGTGCGCCGGTTCTCCGTCGACTGCGACGCCGAGCTGGACAAGCTCATCGCCCTGGCACCTGGCGCCACGCTGCTGGTGCGGATCACCACCAGCGGAGCCGGCGCCGACTGGGCACTCGGTCAGAAGTTCGGCTGCGACGAGGTGACGGCCGGCCGGTTGCTCGCCCGGGCGGCCGCGCACGACCACCCGGTGGGCATCTGCTTCCACGTCGGAAGCCAGCAGCATGACGTCACGGCGTGGGACGAGCCGCTGGCGACGGCCGCCCGGCTCCGCGCCGTCGTCCGGGCCCACGGCTCCGAACTCGCCGTCGTCGACCTCGGCGGAGGCTTCCCGGCGCACACTGCAGTTCCGACGCCGGAGGTGTCGTCGTTCGGCAACGCGATCATGGCGGCGGTCGGGCGCTACCTCGGTCCGGACGTGCCGCCGCTCATGGCCGAGCCGGGTCGTGGGCTCGTCGCCGACGCCGGCACCCTCGAGACCGAGGTGGTCCTCGTCTCCGAGCGCGGCGGCCGGCGGTGGGTGTACGTCGACGTGGGACTGTTCTCCGGGCTGACGGAGACGATGGGCGAAGCGATTCGCTACCGGATCACGGCTCACCGCGACGGGCGCCCACTCCGAGGACGGACCGCAGACGTGGTCCTGGCCGGACCGACCTGCGACAGCGTCGACGTCCTCTACCAGCAGCACCGTCCACAGCTGCCGCTCGACCTGCGGGTGGGAGACCGGCTGCGCATCCATGCGGCCGGCGCCTACACCACGACGTACTCCTCCGTCGGGTTCAACGGGTTCGCGCCCCTCCGCGAGGTACATCGGTGAACCATCCGGGCTTCCAGTCGGCACTGGCGAGCAGGGCGTTTCGCCGGCTCTGCCTCGCTCACGGCGTGTCCACGGTCGGTCAGCTCGTCCTCACCCTCGCGGTGGGGGTGCACGTCCTGGTGGAGACCCGGTCAGGCGTCTGGGTCTCCGTCACGGTCGCGCTGGCCTTCGCGCCGTACGCCCTCTGCTCCGCGCTCGCTGGTGTCCTGGCCGACCGCCGGTCGCGCAGTGCCGTGCTGGCCGGCGCCGCGTGGGTACGAGCGGCCCTCGCACTCGGGCTCGTCCTCGGGACAGTCGTCGGATGGCCGACCGCCGTCCTGGTCGGTGTCACCGCCCTGGTCGCAGTGGCCGCGACGCCGTCGTACCCCGCGCTCGCCGCTGCCACGCCGGAGTGCGTGCCGGACCGCGACCTGCCGCCGGCGAACGCGCTCGTCACCTGCGTCGAGAACGTCACCTGGATCGGCGGGCCCGGAGTGTTCGGGTTGCTCGTCCTGGCCGGAGCAGGGACGGAAGGGATGGTGCTTGTCTCCGCTGCCTTGTTCGTCGTCGCCGGCACCCTCGCCACGCCCGTGCGACTTCATCGACCGGTCCGGCCTCAGCCGACCAGCTGGCTGAGCGACCTCGCCGCCGGGGTGGCCGCCGTGGCCCGTCGGCCCGAGATCCGCAGGCCGATGAGCCTCGCTGTCCTCGACAACTTCCTCTACGGCTACCTGGTCGTGGCGATCGTGCTGCTCGCCGACGCGGCGCCGGACGGGGACAGCCTGCTCGGTCTGCTCAACGCCACCCTGACCGCTGGGGCCCTGGGGTCGATGCTGGTCGTCAACCGGTTGACCCGCGGCGACCGGACCTCCCCAGTCCTCGTCGTGACCCTCCTCGGCTTCTGCGCCAGCCTCATCGCCCTCGGAGCGGTCGGCGCCACCGCGTTCGGCGTCGCGCTCGTCGCGGTCGCCGGTGGCGCCACCCTGGTGGCGGAGGTGGCCGCGGTCACGCTGCTCCAGCGCGGGACCGACAGCGGGACGCTGGCCCGAGTGTTCGGGATCTATGACCAGCTCAACGTGGGCGCCATCGCGCTCGGCTCGCTGCTGGCCGGTCCGCTCTCGGCGGTGGCTGGGCCAGGCGGCGGGCTGGTCGTCGTCGCAGCCCTCGGGATGCTTCTCACGCTGCCGGCGCTGGTCGGACAGCGCCGCCGCCGCTCCTCAGCCTCGTCGCCGCAACCGCGGACCTCGAGCTCCTCCGCACCGTCGACGTCCAGGGCGGCCGCGCCGTCCAGCTCGTCCAAGGAGCTGCCGGCTCAGGGAAGGCCATCGGTGACCCGGTCGAAGCTGCGCTGAACTGGTAATGACGCGGCGCGGAGCCTGCGTGCGGCGAGCCGCGAAGCTGCGTCCCCTTCGCCGCGTCCTCCCACCGCCGACGGGCTACTGCTGAACCGACCGGGGTGCCGGGACAGCGTGGCCGCGCAGATCGAGGAGGAGCGCTCGAAGATCATCCGACACCCGGGCCTTCGTGTGGGTCGCGTAGGAGAAGGTGACGACCACTGACTCACCGTCCGCGGCGATCGCGCCGTGACGGTGGCTCACCGCGCGGTAGAGCATGGCGAACCGGTCCTCGCCGACCTCGCCGATGCGCGCCCCGACGGTGACGGTGTCGGGGTAGGTGAGCGGGATCCGGAACCGGCAGCTCGCCGAGTGCAGGATCGGTCCGACGTCGTCGGACTGCTCGATGGGCCCCAGGCCGAGCTCAGCGAAACACGTGATCCGCGCAGTCTCGAAGTAGCGGAAGTAGACGACGTTGTTGACGTGGCCCATGGCATCCATGTCGGCCCAGGCGACGGGGACGTCGACCTGCACCGGGAAGTCAGCCAGCAGCTCGGCGATCTGATCCGTGTCCGTCACCGGGACAGGCTAGCCATCCTCGACGTCCACCGCGGTGGCCGGCTCGGCACTCACGGACCGGCACTCACGGACCGGCCTCGACGATCCGTCGTACGTCGGCGAGGTCGAGGTCGTAGGGGCCGATCCGGGTCAGCACCCAGGAGGCGCCGCGGTCCAGCCAGGGATCCGGGTCCTGCTCGGGCCGGAGGTCGACCACCACCTCGAAGCCCGGCGCCGGGTCGTGCTCGGCGAGACCGGCGGTCACCGCGGCGAGGTCGTCGGGCCCGTCCAGGCCGATGACGAAGAAGCCGTCGTGCCGTGCGGCCCGGCGCACCGGCGCGCGGTTGCCGAACCGCCCACCCAGCCAGATCGGCACGGCAGGAGCAGGGGGTGGAAACGGGCGCCCCGAGCGGTGTAGTGAGCGCCGTCGTGGTCGACCGGGCCGCCGGCCAGCAGGGCGGTGAGGACCTCCAGTCCTTCGTCGAGCATCTGGCCGCGCACCCGCGGGTCCGGCTCGTCGCCGTACGCGCTGAACTCACCCACCCAGTCGTCACCCAGCCCCAGCCCCAGCACGAACCGGCCATCCGAGAGCACCGCCAGGCTGGCCGCCTGGCGGGCGAGGACCTGGGGCCGGCGCCGCGCCAACGGGGTCACCATCGGCCCGAGGAGCAGCCGCTCGGTCCGCATCGCGACGGCCGCGCAGCAGGTCCACACGTCGGCGACGGCGGCGACCCGCTCGCCGTACTGCACGTGGTCCCAGAGGAAGAACCCGTCCCAGCCGGCGGTCTCGGCTGCGGCAGCCAGGTCGCCGACCACCCGCGGGTCGGCCAGGGCATCGAAGGGGGCGACGAACAGCCCGCGGCGCGTGGTCATGCGCGCCTACACCTTCAGCTTCTCGACGCGCTTCGTGATGCCCGAGCCCTTCCTCTCGAGGAACACGATCTCGCCGAACTCCAGGTCCAACCAGTCGTCGCCGTTCTCGGTCAGGGGCTCGGAGGCGAAGATGACCGACGTCGCCTCCTCGACCGAGGTCACGTCGATCTCGTAGGACGTCTCGTAGTCCTGGAAGTTGCGACCCACCAGCAGGTACATCGGCTCCAGGAGCATCGACAGCGCGTAGTCGTCCGTGCCCGGTCCGGACTTCCTCAGCTCCCGCCAGTCACCGGCCGGAGCGGTCTCGCCGTGGTGTCCGGCACCGAAGTTGACCCCGATGATCCGGTTGGGCGCGACCAGGGCCATCTTCAGCTTGGCCAGCGCGACGAGATCGAGCTTCTTCATGGCCTGGACGATGAGCTGCAACATCTCCTCGAACCCGCGCTGCACGTCCTCGTCGCTGTCACCCTCGAGCAGGGAGAGCAGCAGCACGTAGAGGAACTCGGTGTCGGTGGTGCCCCGCATCTGCTCGAGGTAGGCGTCCTTGCACTGGGCCAGCAGCTCCCGCTGCAGGAGCTTCCAGTGCGGCAGGTCGCCGTTCTGGGCGACGATCCAGGGGGTCTCCTGGTAGGAGAACGGGTGGCAGTTCTCGTCGGCCAGCACCGTGACCGAGTCGTAGGCGGCTGCTCTCACGTGCGCGAGCAGCGTGCTGACCTGGAGGCTCGGGATGATGCCGTTGGCGTTGTCGTCGTAGAACGCCGCCATCGGTCGGCGGTAGAGCAGCGGCACCTCCGGCTTCAGCAGGTGCTCGCTCCAGGCCCCGAAGCCCCACCCGGCCAGCTGCAGCAGGGGGTGCCGCTCCGGATCGAGGGTCTGGTTGACCAGGCTGTTGTCCGGCTCCAGCAGCAGGCTGTCCAGGGGGATCTCCGGCCCGATGTAGGCGAGAACTCGGCACATCAGCTTTCCTCACTTGACGCATCGTCGATCGGTGGCGTGACGGTGCAGCCTAGGGTCTGGCCCACCCATCAGCGCACGGTGTCGGCCTCGCTGCCGTCCCTCAACCGCACCAGGTACGTCGGCGCCTGCGTCAGGTTCGGGTTGCGCATGGAGTCGTCGCCGGCGGGCCACCACACGGCCCAGCGCCCGCCCTCCAGAGAGGCCTCGACCTCCACGCCTCCCGGGGTGGTGACCTCGATGCCGACCACGTCGGCGCCGGCCCGGCCCTCGGCGTAGACGAACGCCTCCCCGTCGACGGACCCGACGCCGCTGGTGTCCTCGCGCGCCACCCGGGGGGCCGGCGCGGGCAGGGCCTCGTCGTCCGTCGGCCCGAGGCTGCCGAAGAACCCCCCGACGTCGGGCCGGGGGTCTGCGACGAGGTCGTCGGGCACCAGGCAGGAGCCCTGGAGCTCGCGGCCGGACGGGCCGGCCGCGGTGAAGAGGACGTAGCTCCACCCGCCTCGCGCCTCCGCCAGCAGCGCCGAGGCGGCGGCGTCGGGGTCGAGAGCGAGCTGCCCGGACTCGCCGCTCTGCAGCACCACGCAGGCCTCGAGCGCGGCCGCACGCTCGGCGCCGACGAGGCCGACCGGCACCGGCGACCACGACGCGAAGGCCGCGGGTCCCCCGGTGAAGGTCGGGACCACCACGACCGCGGCGGTCACGGCGGCGACCGCGCCACCGGCCAGCAGCAGGAGCCGACGGCGCGGCGGACGGGCAGGGCTCGCGGTCGGCGCCGTTGCGCCCGGGTCGCTCGCCAGGATCCGCTCGAGCGTCACGGCGGCGCGGCCGCGCTGCCCCGGGCTCAGCTCGCGGTCAGCGGCGTCGAGGTCGCGCAGGAGCCGGGTGGTCGGGGAGTCGTCGTGCGTCGTCATCACGGATGTCCCTCGGATGTCGTCGCGCCGGCGCGCGCGGAGGAGTCGGACGGGGCGCCGCGTCGAGGTGGCGCCTCAGGGAGCGGCGGGCCCGGGACAGCCGGATCCGGTACGCCGTCGCGGAGCAGCCGAGGACGACGCCGGCCTGGGCGGAGGTCAGCCCCTCGCAGACCGTGAGGCTGATCGCCTCCTGCTCGCTCTCGGTGAGCCGGGCCCACCCGGCGGCGAGGTCCAGCCGGCTCGCGACCAGGTCGTCGGCGGCGTCGACCCGCCCGCGGCGTCGCGTCGGCCAGCCGGACCGCGAGGCGTCGCGGCGGCGGTCGCCCCGCCTCGCCGCTCTGCAGCACGACGCACGCCTCGAGCGCGGCGGCGCGCTCGGCGCCGACGAGCGCGACCGGCACCGGTGACCAGGAGGCGAAGGCCGCGGGTCCCCCGGTGAAGGTCGGGACCACCACGATCGCGGCGGTCACGGCGGCCACCACGCCACCGGCGACCAGCAGGAGCCGGCGGCGGGGCGGACGGGCAGGGCTCGCGGTCGGCGCCGCGGCACCCGGGTCAGTGGCCAGGACCTGCTCGAGCGTCACGGCGGCGCGGCCGCGCTGGGCCGGGCTCAGCTCGCGGTCCGCCGCGTCGAGGTCGCGCAGGCGGCGGGTGGTCGGGGAGTCGTCGTACGTCGTCATCGCGGGTGTCCCTCGGAGGTCGTCGCGCTGGTGCGCGCGGAGGAGTCGGACGTGGGCGTCGCGTCGAGGTGGCGCCTCAGGGAGCGGCGGGCCCGGGAGAGCCGGATCCGGTACGCCGTCGCGGAGCAGCCGAGGACGACGCCGGCCTGGGCGGAGGTCAGGCCCTCGAAGACGCTGAGGCCGATCGCCTCCTGCTCGGCGCCGGACAGCCGGGCCCAGCCGGCCGCGAGGTCGAGCCGGCTGGCGACGAGCTCGTCGGCGCCGTCGACCCCGCCCGCGAGCGTCGCGTCGGCCAGCCGGACCGCGAGGGCGTCGCGGCGCCGGTCGCCTCTACGGTGGTTGAGCATCGTGGCCCGGGCGACCCCGAACAGCCACGGCCGCGCGTCCTCGACGCCCTCCGGCATCTCGTCCAGCCGGCGCCAGGCCACGAGGAACACGTCGGCGGCGACGTCCTCGGCGTGGCCGGGGTGGACGCGCCGCTGCGCGAACCGCAGCAGGTCGTCGTACGTCGCCTCGTAGACCGCCCGGAAGCGCGCCTCGCGCGACCGCCGCGCGTCCGGGCCCGATGTCGTCATGTCCCCTACCTGTCCGGTCGGGGGCCAGTGTTTCACCGGACGTGGAGCTGGTCCCCCGGGTCCGCCAGCACGTCGCGCCAGGAGTGCTCGGGCGCGAAGCCGAGGAGGTCGCGCGCCTTGTCGATCGCGTAGAACGTCTCGTCGCGACCCATCTCCCGACGTACCTCCACGTCGTCGTAGAAGCGGTCGCGGACCTCCTGCGTGGTCGCGGCGACGGACATGTCGGCGTTGGCGACGTTGAAGACCTCGTAGCCGAGCCCGTCGGTCTCCAGGCAGCGCCGCACCATCTGGCCGAGGTCGCGGGTGTCGATGTAGGCGAAGACGTTGCGCCGTCGCAGTGACGGGTCCTCGAGGAAGGCGGGGAACATCTCGGCGTACTCGTCGGGCTCGATGACGTTGTTGATCCGCAGGCCGTAGACGTCCGCCCCGGTGCGCGCCTGGAACGAGCGCGCGGTCACCTCGCCGGCGACCTTCGACATCGCGTAGGCGTCCTCGGGGACGGTCGGGTGCTCCTCGTCGACCGGCACGTAGAGCGGGCGCCGCTCCCCCTGGGCGAAGCAGATCCCGTACGTCGTCTCCGAGGAGGCGAACACGACCTTGCGCACCCCGAGCCGGGTCGCCGCCTCGAGCACGTTGTAGGTGCTGAGCACGTTGGCGGCGTACGTCGTCGCGTCGGGCGCGAGCAGGATCCGCGGGACCGCGGCGAAGTGCACGACCGCGTCGTACGTCGGCTTCTCGGGCAGGTCGAGCTCCGCCATCGTCGCGAGACCGGCCAGCGCCGAGTAGGTCTCGCCGGCGTCGGTGAGGTCGACCCGCAGGTCCGCGACCGCGGGGTGCCCCAGCGGGACGAGGTCGGCGTTGGTGACCTGGTGGCCCTGCTCGGCGAGGTACGTCGCGACGTGCCTGCCGGCCTTGCCGCTGCCGCCCGTGAAGAAGATGCGCATGGAGTCGCCAACCACGCGGACCGTCGGTTGCTTCCCGCGAGGGCGACGGCGTTCAGTAGCAGGCCCAGTCCCACCACACCGACGACAGGTTCCCGACGGCGACCTCGGCCGGGTTGCCGAACAGCTGACCGGCGCCGCCGTCACCCCAGCTGGTGAATCCGCCAGCGTCGGAGTCCAGCTGGATCAGCAGGTCGCTGGGCCGGTGCGGGTAGCGCGACGTCGTGGGGTGCTGCGCGAAGAAGGGCCAGCCGCCGACCCGGTCGCCCGCCCCGAAGCCCTCGGGGTCGCGATCCTGGAGCTCCTCGATGCTCTCAACCACGGAGCGCTCGTCCCCGGCGGCATCGATCCACACGGCGTCCTCGTCCTCGAGGAGCTCCTGGAACCACTCGAATCGGGGATCCTCGTTGAGGCTGTTGAAGGAGGGGAGCCCCCGGCCGGCCGTGAAGGTCACCGCCGTGGCCCTTTCGACGGTCAGCGGCGTTCCCCACTCCTCGCTCACCGGCGGGGGACACTGAGCGTCCGGGTCACTCGAAGCCGCGAGCACCAAGTTCGTGGCCGGAATACCAGCGCACGTGGAAGCCGACCCGGCCCGAGTCGGGCTCGTCGAAGGTCAGCCCCCAGCAGTCGTCGGCTGCGACGAACCACTGCAACAGCCCCTCGGTGGGGTAGCCGGGCAGAGAGGGCACGTCGGCGAAGTTCACTTGGCACAGGAACACCAGGGGCCGACCGTCCGTGTGGGTGGGCCACGCGTCAGCGGACCGGGCCGTGGCCGGGACGAACGGGTGCCCGCCGACGAAGGAGCCGGTGATCACGGGTGCCTCGCGGCTCGGCAGCATCCGGGCGAACGGCTCGACCATCGCCTCGATCCGGGCGTGATGGCCCGGCAAGATCTCCTTGAGCCGCTCGATCTCCTCCATGGCTGAGAATCTAGGCGGAAGGCCACACACCTCGCGCCCCCCGCCCTCACGGTGCCAGCCGCACCCGCTCCCACTCGCCGGCACCCACGCCCGCACCCCGGCGGTAGACGAGTCGGTCGTGCAGCCGGCCCGGACGCCCCTGCCAGAGCTCGACCACGTCGGGACGCACGACGTACCCGCCCCACTCCTCGGGCACGGGAACCTCGTCGGGGAAGCGCTCGTCGGCGGCCCGCCAGGCGTCCTCCAGCTCGTCGCGGTCGGCGACCACCGACGACTGGTGGGAGGCCCAGGCGCCGAGCTGGGAGTCGCGGGGACGCTGCGCGAAGTAGGCCTCGACCTCGGCTCGCGGCAGCGCGGTCGCGACGCCCTCGACCCGGACCTGGCGCTCGAGCGGGTGCCAGGGGAAGAGCAGGGCGCAGCGCGGGTCGTCGGCGAGCTCACGTCCCTTGCGGGAGGCGGTGTTGGTGAAGAAGACGAAGCCGGCGTCGGTGAGCCCCTTGAGCAGCACCGTGCGCGACGAGGGCTGCCCGTCGGCGGAGACCGTGGAGACCACCATCGCGTTGGGCTCGTGCAGCCCCGCCGCGACGGCCTCCTCCGAGCCAGCGCCGCACCATCGCGACCGGATCGGGCAGCAGGTCGGACTCGTCGAGCCCGGCCCGGGAGTAGTCCTCGCGCATCGTCGCCAGCGGGTCGCTCACCATGCGGCCGAACCTAGCCCAGGGTCCGTGCGGCAGAATGCCTGCGGCGCCCTCGCCGGGCGCCACCCACGCAGGCCGTCGACGAAGGAGTCGAGACGATGACCGAGGTACACCACGGACTCGAGGGCGTCGTCGCGTTCGAGACCGAGATCGCCGAGCCCGACAAGGAGGGCTCAGCCCTCCGCTACCGCGGTGTCGACATCGAGGAGATCGTCGGGCGCGTCCCGTTCGAGAACATCTGGGGCCTGCTGATCGACGGCACCTACGACCCGGGCCTCGCCCCCGCCGAGCCCTACAACCTCCCCGTCCACACCGGCGACGTCCGCGTCGACGTGCAGGCCGCGGTCGCGATGCTCGCGCCGGCCTTCGGCTTCGGCCAGACCTACGACATCAGCGACGAGCAGGCGCGTGAGGACCTCGGCCGCGTGGCCGTCATGGTCCTCTCGTACGCCGCCCAGTCGGCTCGCGGGCTCAACCAGCCCGTGGTGCCGCAGAGCGAGGTCGACCCGGCCGAGACGCTCGCGGAGAAGTTCCTGATCCGCTGGAAGGGCGAGGCCGACCCCAAGCACGTCAAGGCGATCGACGCCTACTGGAGCTCGGCCGCCGAGCACGGCATGAACGCCTCCACCTTCACCGCCCGCGTGATCACCTCCACCGGCGCCGACGTGGCCGCTGCCTTCTCCGGCGCCATCGGCGCGATGAGCGGCCCGCTGCACGGCGGCGCGCCCTCGCGGGTGCTGGGCATGATCGCCGACGTCGAGAAGTCCGGCGACGCCGAGGCCTACGTCAAGGGCCTGCTCGACCGCGGCGACCGGCTGATGGGCTTCGGCCACCGCGTCTACCGCGCCGAGGACCCGCGCGCCCGCGTGCTGCGACGTACGGCCAAGGAGCTCGACGCCCCGCGCTACGAGGTCGCCGAGGCCCTGGAGAAGGCCGCGCTGGCCGAGCTCAAGGAGCGTCGTCCCGACCGCGTGCTCGAGACCAACGTGGAGTTCTGGGCCGCGATCGTGCTCGACTTCGCCGAGGTCCCCGCGTCGATGTTCACCTCGATGTTCACCTGCGCCCGCACCGGCGGCTGGTCGGCGCACATCCTGGAGCAGAAGCGCACCGGCCGACTGATCCGGCCCTCCGCGATCTACACCGGCCCGTCCTCGCGCAGCGCCGACCAGGTCGACGGCTGGAAGAGCGAGTGGGCCGACTGAGCTCGGTCGTCTAGGAGGCGAAGCCCCAGCTGGGGCCGGTGACGTCCTGGATCGAGCGCACCTCGGTCAGGGCACGCCGATCCGGCGGGGCCTGCTTGGTCTGCTTGGTCTGCTTGGCCCGCTTCGCCCGCTTCGCCCGCTTGGTCTGCTCGGCCTGCTCGGCCTCCGCCCTGCGGGCTGCCTCCGCGCGGGCGGCGCGCCGCGCCAGGACCCGCTTGAGCTCCCGGGAGTACCAGCTCGTCTCCGCGGCCCCGCCGGCGCGGCTGAGCGAGATGTGCACGTGGTCGCGGTGGCGCAGCGTCTTGGAGCAGCGGGTCACCGAGGTGCAGTCCGAGTGCCGGTAGGGCTTGGGCACGAAGCGGTCGTAGGCGGCGTACAGCTGGTCGTCCCAGATGATGTACATGATCCCCATCCGGCGGGCCAGCGCGTGCTCGTTGCCGCGACGGTCGGTGCGCAGCACCTTCTTCAGGAAGCGCTGCACGCGGCGCTGGTCACCCGCGTCGTCGGCGTCCATCGTCCAGTCGAAGGCACGCCCCTCCTTGTGCTCGGACTTCGAGCCACCGCAGGCGCGGGAGATGCCGCCGTACTCACCACCGAAGCGGCGCACGAGCCACCGGGCGAGGTACTCCATCGCGGGCTTGGCCGTGGGCGAGCACGACGTCTGCGGCTCGTACGCCGCGTAGTCGTCGACGACGGCCGGCGAACGGGGCTGCGCGGCGGCCGGCAGCAGCGTGACACCGAGCGTCACCGCGAGGGCGACCGCGGCCGCGGACAGGAGTCGGCGAAGGGGGAGCTGGTGGGGGGCCATGCAGCGACGCTAGGAGCCGCATAGCATCCCGGGCAGCGGTTCGCGCGGCGCCTGACCGATCGACACCGACAATTGACCGATCGGTCATCGGCCCCCCTCCGACGGGCCAGTCCGCCCGGGTCAGGACTCGCGTGGGCCGGCGGGTCAGACCGGCAGGGGCTTGCCGAAGCACCGCGACAGGTGGGAGCCGCAGTAGTAGCCGAAGCCCGCGATCGGGGTGTAGCCCGACGACTCGTAGAGCGCGATGGCCTCCGGCTGCGCGAGCCCCGTCTCCAGGACCAGGGCCTCCGTGCCCGCAGCGCGGGCGGTCTGCTCCAGGTGGGCCAGGACCTGCCGCGCGAGCCCGCGGCCGCGCGCGGAGGGCACGACGTACATCCGCTTGATCTCGGCGGTGCTGCTGGTGCCGAACGCCTCGACGCTGCTGCGCCGCCACGCCCCGGTCGCCAGCGGCTCCTCGCCGTCGTAGGCGATCACGAACAGCCCGTGGGGCAGCGTGAACAGCAACGGGTCGACGGGTGACTCGTCGCGGCTGCCGTAGCGCGCGACGTACTCGCCCTGGACCTCCTCGACCATCCGCACCGCGTCGGGATGCCCGTAGGCCACCGCTTCGATCCGCACCTGGGTCTGCACCTGCACCTGCCTCTCTCGTCTCGGCCCTCATGGTGCCGTACGTCCCCTGAGGAACGGCTGACAGACTGGAGGCCCTGACAGCGTCGTCAGCACGCGATCCTGCCCCCGCCCCGCACCCGCCCGGCCCGAAAGGCTGCCCCGTGACCGACGCCCTCCGGATCCCTGCCGACCTGCTGCCCGCCGACGGGCGCTTCGGCGCAGGCCCCTCGAAGATCCAGACCTCCCACCTCGACGCGCTGGCCGCGACGGGGTCGTCGCTGATGGGCACCTCGCACCGCCAGGCGCCGGTGCGCGACACCGTGGGCCGCGTCCGCGAGGGCCTGGCGGAGCTGTTCTCGCTGCCGGAGGGCTACGAGGTCGTGCTCGGCAACGGTGGTGCGACGGCGTTCTGGGACATCGCGACCTACGGGCTCATCGAGCGCAGGAGCCAGCACCTGACCTTCGGGGAGTTCTCCTCGAAGTTCGCGAAGGCCGCCAAGGACGCGCCCTGGCTCGAGGACCCCTCGATCATCGCCGGCGACCCCGGCACGCGCCCCGATCCGGTCGCCGAGGACGGCGTCGACGCCTACGCGTGGGCTCACAACGAGACCTCGACCGCCGTCATGGCCCCCGTCGTGCGCCCCGCGGGCACCGAGGGCGACGCGCTGGTGCTGATCGACGCGACCTCGGGCGCCGGGGGGCTGCCCGTCGACGTGACCGAGGCCGACGTCTACTACTTCGCGCCGCAGAAGTCCTTCGCCTCCGACGGCGGGCTCTGGATCGCGCTGATGTCGCCGGCCGCGCTGGAGCGCGCGGCGGTGATCGCCGCCTCCGACCGCCACGTGCCGGCGTTCTTCGACCTGCCCACCGCGATCGACAACTCGACGAAGAACCAGACCTACAACACCCCGTCGGTCGCGACGCTCTTCCTGATGGCCGAGCAGCTGGACTGGATGAACGCCCAGGGCGGCCTCGCCGGCATGGTCGAGCGCACCACCGCCTCCTCCGACGCGCTCTACGGCTGGGCCGAGAAGACCGCGTGGACCACGCCGTACGTCGCCGACCCGGCCCACCGCTCGCTGGTGATCGGCACCATCGACTTCGACGACGACATCGACGCCGCCGCACTCGCCGCGACCCTGCGCGCCAACGGCATCGTCGACACCGAGCCCTACCGCAAGCTGGGCCGCAACCAGCTGCGGATCGCGATGTATCCCGCGATCGACCCGGCCGACGTCGAGGCGCTCACGGCGTGCATCGACTACGTCGTCGACCACACCTGACCCGGCCCCGCGCCCCCGCGCCCGGGCCGGCGAAATACCACCGTCTGCTGGTAAGTCGACGCTTCTGGGGCACCCGGATGGCCCAGAAGCGTCAAGGCACCACCGACCGGTGGTAACTCGCGCTACGCGAGCGCCGCCACGATCAGGTCGTACGTCGGGCCGTCGTAGGCGACCAGCCGGGCCTCGATGACGGGGGTGCCGCGGTCGGCGGCGGCGCGGAGGGTCTCGATCGCCGCCGCGACGGCGTCGTCCTTGGGCCAGCCGTAGATGCCGGCGCTGATGAGCGGGAACGCCAGCGTCTGCGCGCCGAGCTCCTCGGCCACCTCGACGGCCCGGGCGTAGCAGGAGGTGAGCAGCGAGCGGTCGGTCTGGCCGGCGTGGCGGTTGGGCCCGACCACGTGGATCACCCACCGCGCGGCCAGGTCGCCGGCCGTCGTCCAGCCGGCGTCGCCGGTGGCGAGCCCGTCGGGGAAGCGTCGCCGGCAGTCCTCGAGCACCGCCGGACCGCCCACGCGGTGGATGGCGCCGTCGACGCCACCCCCGCCGCGCATCCGGCTGCTGGCGGCGTTGACGACCGCGTCGACGTCCTGTGCGGTGATGTCGCCCTGCACGACGGTGAGGTCCACGACGAGCGCTTCCTTCTCGACTGCCGACGGCTCAGCTGGCCCGGATCAGCTTCAGCGTGGCCCGCTCGAGCGCGGCCTGTCGAGCGTCCGGGGTGTCATAGGTACGTCGGGTGGTGCCCCGGATGGTCCGGCCGCGCTCGTAGGCCTCGATGACCCGCGGGTCGACGTAGGAGCTGCGGGCCAGCGTGGGGGTGTTGCCGAGGAACTCCGAGACCTCCTGCATCGCCCCGGCCACCGCGCGCTTGCGCGACGCCGTGGTCTCGCCCGGCTCGCTGGTCTCGGCCAGCGCGGCCGCGGCCAGCACCGTGGCGTGCCAGGTCCGGAAGTCCTTGGCGGTGGCCTCCAGCCCCGTGGTCTCGCGCAGGTAGTCGTTGACCAGGTCGGGGATCACCGAGCGCCAGGACCGTCCGTTCTGGAAGGCCAGCAGCCGGGGGTCGCCCTTGCTGCGGCGCCGCCGCATGATGTCGACGGCCTCGATCACCGTGGCGTCGTCGATCTCGATCCGGTGCTCGACCCCCGACTTGCCGACGAAGGCGAAGACGAGCCGGTCCTGCTGGCGGCGCACGTGACGACGCTCCAGGGTGGTCAGCCCGAAGCTGCCGTTCTCGTCGGCGTAGACGTCGTTGCCGATCCGGAAGTAGCCGAGGTCGAGCAGGCGCACCGCCGCGGCGCAGGCCCGCTCCAGCGGCATGCCCTCGCGGCCCAGGTCGGTCATCACGAGCTCGCGGGCCTTGACCAGCCCCTTGCCGAACAGCAGCATCCGCTCGAACTTCTCGGCGTCGCGCCGGGTGCGCCACTCGGGGTGGTAGAGGTACTGGCGCCGGCCGGCGTCGTCGGTGCCGACCGCCTGCAGGTGGCCGTTGGGGTGCGGGGTCACCCACACGTCGCGCCAGGCCGGCGGGATCACCAGGCCCTTGATCCGCTGGACGTGCTCCTCGGGCAGGCGCGCCCCGGCCTCGTCGAGGTAGACGAAGCCGCGGCCCGCGCGGCGGCGGGTCCAGCCGGGCTGGTCGGGGGAGGTCTTGCGCAGTCGCACCACGGCGGCAGCCCAGATCAGCGGGGACGGAGGGAACGGAGGAGCACCACGACGATGCCGATACCCACCAGGCCGCCCAGCCACCAGATCCAGGGCGAGCGGGTCACCTCGACCTCCTCGGCGGCGTCCTCCTCCGTCGAGGTGCCGGCCGGCTCCGAGGCCTCGGCGGTCGGCGAGGAGCTCTCCGACGGGCTCGGTGACGGCTCCTGCGTCGGGTCCTCTGACGGGCTCTGGGACGGGGTCGGGGCCGCGTCCCCGTCGGGCAGCACGACCGCCGCGAGCTCCGGGGGTACGTCGACCCGGTGCACGGCGCTGAACTGGCCCTCGGTGCTGACGAAGACCCGTCCGTCACGGGCGACCGCGATCGCCTCGCCCTGCTGCTGCGCCGGCAGCCGCAGCTCGCCCACCTGCTCCAGCGAGGGCCACGCGTGGACGGTGGCGCCGACGTACTTGCGGACCACGACGTGCTTGCCGTCGGGGAAGAACGCGCCGTCGGTGAGGTAGCCGGGCAGCACCCCCACGGGGGTCAAGGGGTCGCTGCCGTCGGGGCTCAGCTCGCCCGGGGCGGCGTAGACGACGCCACCCTCGAAGCTCTTGGTGACCACGTAGACCCGACCGGTGACGGGGTGCACGAGCAGGGTCTCGGCGTCGTGGGTGCCGTCGGGGTAGGTCAGCACGTGCCGGCGGGGCGTGACGTCGGTGAACCCGCGCGCGAGCGGCACCTCCAGGACCGACACGCTGTCGCGGGGCTGGTTGTTGCCGCCCATGTCGCCGACGAGCACCGAGCCGTCGGGCATCGGGGCCAGCGCCTCGACGTCGACGGGCGTCTCGCTCCAGGCGGCTCCCCCGACGGTGCGCCCGGTGTCGGGGTCGACCACGAACGTGCGCCCGGAGTCGCCGGAGTCGTTGACGGTCACGAACAATCCGTCGACCACGGCCAGGCCGCTGGACTCCACGATCTGCTCGTCCTGCCAGCGGAAGACCACCCGGGTCTCGTCGTCGGGGGCCTGCGCGGCCGCCACGACCGCACCCACGCCGAACGGCAGCGCGGCCACGGCGACACCGAGCGCCTCGAGACGACGCCTCACCAGGCCTCCTCGCGGGCGTCGAGCAGGTCGGCCAGCCGCGGGTGCACCGACCACGCAGCCACCAGGTCGTCGTACTCGCGGTGGGCGACGTCGGCCACCGGACCTCCGGTGCGCACCGCCCGCAGCAGGGTGTTGCGCGGCGTGTGCTCGCTGGCGACGAACTCCATCACGTCGACGCGGTAGCCCTCGCGCCGCAGCAGGGCTGCGCGCAACCCGTCGGTGAGCGTGTCGGCCAGTCGCTCGCGCAGGATGCCGTGGCGGGTGAGCAGCGCGTACGGCGCGGGGGTCGGGCGCCGTGCGCAGCTGGGCGGCGATGTCGTGGTGGCAGCACGGCGCGGCCAGCACCACCGGCGCCTGCCACCCCACGGCGCGCGCGAGCGCCTCGTCGGTGGCGGTGTCGCAGGCGTGCAGCGCGAGCACGACGTCGGGCGGCTCGGCCACGGGCGCGTCGCGGATCGTGCCGACCACGAACTCGGCGTCCGTGCCCGCGACGAGCCCGAGCCCGCCGGCGACCTCGGTGTTGTGGTCGCACGACTGCTGCTTGCTGTCGACGCCGATCACCCGCACCGGCAGGTCGTGACGCACCCGCAGCAGGTGGTGGGCCGCGAAGGTGAGGTAGCCGTTGCCGCAGCCCAGGTCGACCAGCCGCAGCGGATCCTCGGCGGTGGGGCGGCGCAGGTGACCGGCGGCGAGGGCCTCGGTGACCGTGCCGTCGAGGACGCGCAGGAACTCCTCGACCTGGCGCCACTTGGCCTGCCGGCTGGGCTTGATGCGCCCGTCGCCGCCGGCCAGGCCCAGCGCCCGCCACAGCGGGTCGTCGGCGGGGACGAGGCGCTCCTTCTCGCGGTCGTGCCCGTGGTCGACGGCGACCTCGGCGGTCCGTGCGGTGGTGTGCACCAGCGCCTCACGCTTCTTGGTCACCCGCAGCTGGAGGGTCTCGGTGGCGGTCTCGAGGTGCCAGTTGCCGAACGGCTGGTCGAGCAGCCCCTCCACGGCGGTCGCGGCCGGGCCGCCCACCGCGTGGTTGGCCGTGTGCGCCTGGGTGGCGTCGTACGCCGTGACCTGGAGGTGACGCCCGGCCTTGAGGTCGACGTAGCGCAGCTCGACGCGGCGCCACGGCGGCTCGTGTCCGCGCTGGCGCCCGGAGGCCACCGCGCGGACGAGGGTCTCGGGGTCGAGCAGGCGCGCGCGCACCTGGGCCAGGGCCTCGTGCAGGGGTTGTCCCACGGGTCGCCTCCTTCCTCCGTGACTGTTCAGCGGCGGCGGTCGTCGCTCAGCGCAGCAGTGCCGCCACGACCACGACCACGAGCAGTCCCACCAACGCGATCGGGATCACGAGGCGCTGGTGGCGGGGCTTCACCGGTCAAGCCTAGAAGCCAGCAGCTCGGCGAGGTGCATCGCCTCGACGCCGGCCAGGTCGCCGAGCTGCACCCGGCAGGACATGCCGTCGGCCAGCACGACCGCCCCCGGGTCCTGGCGCACGGCCGGCAGCAGGGAGGTCTCGGCCACCGCGACCGAGGTCTCGTAGTGGCCCTTCTCCATGCCGAAGTTGCCGGCGAGGCCGCAGCAGCCGGAGACCTGGGTGACCGAGGCACCCGCGCGCTCGAGCAGCCGCCGGTCGGCGGTCCAGCCGATCACGGCGTGCTGGTGGCAGTGCGGCTGCGCGACGACCTGCACGCCGCTCAGGTCGGGCAGCGGCACCGCGAGCCGGTCGAGCAGCTCGGCGAAGGACAGCACGCCCTCGGCCACCGTCACCGCGTGCTCGCTGTCGGTGAGCTCGACGGCGTCGCTGCGCAGCGTGGCCAGGCAGGACGGCTCGAGGCCGACCACGGGCACCCCCGAGGCGACGTACGGCGCGAGCGTGGCGACGGTGCGCTCCATGATGGCGCGGGCCTGGTCGAGCTGGCCGGTGGTGATCCAGGTCAGCGCGCAGCAGGCGTCCTCGGAGATGACCCGGGCCCGCAGGCCGGCGGCCTCCAGCACCCGGATCGCGGCGTGGCCGTTGGCGGGGAAGAAGTGGTCGGTGAACGAGTCGGCCCAGATCCAGACGTCCGGGGCGGTCTCAGGCTCGGCCGTGGAGGCCGCGCCGGCCACCGAGCGGCGCAGCGTGCGCGGCGCGAAGGCCGGGATCGAGCGGCGCTGGTCGATGCCGGCGACGGCCTTGGCCATCCGGGCGACGGGACCCAGCCGCATCATCCGGTTGGCGAGGGGCGCGACCGGCGCGGTCCGCGCGGCCCAGGTGGGCAGCCGGCCGAGCAGGTAGTGGCCCCGGGGACGGCGCTCGGTGGCGTCGGGTCCGTCGTAGCGCTGGTAGAGCGCCTCCGCCTTGTAGGTCGCCATGTCGACGCCGGTCGGGCAGTCGGACGCGCAGCCCTTGCAGGCCAGGCAGAGGTCGAGCGCGTCGGCGACGGCCGGGTCGCCGAGCCCGGCGACCAGGGTGCCGTCGAGCGCCTCCTGGAGCACCCGCGCGCGACCCCGGGTGGAGTCCTTCTCGTTGCGGGTCGCGAGGTAGGACGGGCACATCACGCCGCTGGTCTGCGGCACGACGCACTTGCCGACGCCGGTGCAGCGGTGCACGGCGTTGCCGAGCGAGCCGCCGTCGTGGACCAGCCGCAGCGCCGTGCGCACCTGCTGGCGGGGCCGGGTCGGGCGGAGGTCGGCGTCCAGTGGTGCGGGGTCGACGATGTTGCCGGGGTTGAGCAGGTTGCGGGGGTCGCAGATCGCCTTGACCGCGCCGAAGAGCCGGATCGACTCCTCGTCGTACATCAGGGGCAGCAGCTCGGAGCGGGCCCGACCGTCGCCGTGCTCCCCGGAGAGCGAGCCGCCGTGCTCACGCAGCTTGAGCGCGCACCGGGTGAGGAACTCGCGGAAGCCGGCGGCGCCGTCGGCGGCCCCCTCGCCCTGGAAGGGGAAGTCGATCCGGACGTGCACGCAGCCGTCGCCGAAGTGGCCGTAGGGAACCCCGTCGAGGTCGTGCTCCTTCAGCAGCTGGTCGAAGTCGCGCAGCCAGGCGCCCAGCCGCTCGGGCGGGACGGCGGCGTCCTCCCACCCGGAGTACGCCGGCCGCGACAGGCTGCGCGCGGCCAGGCCGGCGCCGTCCTCGCGGATCCGCCACAGCGCCGCGGACTCGGCCGCGTCGACGACGACCCGGTGGCCCAGCGCCCCCGCGGAGGCGATCACGTCGTCGACGAGCGAGGCGGCCTCGGCGCCCGCGACCTCGACGAAGAGCCAGCCGGCTCCGCGCGGCAGCTCGGGCACCGCGTTGCCGCGGGCGCGCACCAGGTCGACGATGCGCGCGTCGAGGCCCTCGCACGCGATCATCCGCCGGTCGGTGGCCGCGAGCAGGGCCGGGACGGCGTCGGCGGCCTCGACCATCGAGGGGTAGCCCAGGACCACGAGGCGCCGGTCGGCCTCCTCCTGGACCAGCCGCACCGTCGCGCCGAGGACCACGCCCAGCGTGCCCTCGGAGCCGGCCAGGAAGCGGTCGAGGCTGCGGTCGCGCTCGGGCAGCAGGTGCTCCAGCGAGTAGCCGCTGACCTGTCGCGAGAAGCGGCCGAAGCTCGTGCGCACGTGGGCGAGGTGGTCGTCCACCAGCGCCGCGAGCCGGGCCGGCACGTCCTCGGCCCCGGGTCCGTGGGCGACGTCGAGGGCCACGATGTTGTCGACGGTGCGGCCGTAGCCGAGCGCGCGGGATCCGCAGGCGTTGTTGCCGATCATCCCGCCGATCGTGCAGCGGGTGTGGGTCGAGGGGTCGGGCCCGAAGCGCAGCCCCAGCGGAGCCGCCGCTCGCTGCAGGTCGGCGTGCACGACCCCCGGCTGCACGACCGCCGTCCGGCTCTCGGGGTCGATCGACTCGACCCGGTTGAGGTGCTTGAGCGTGTCGACCACGATCCCGGCGCCGACGGCGTTGCCGGCGATCGAGGTGCCCGCCCCGCGCATCGTGACCGGCGCCCCCGTGGCGGCCGAGGCGTCCAGCACCGCGTGCAGCTCATCGACGTGCCGCGGCCGGACCACGACCTGCGGGACGACGCGGTAGAGCGAGGCGTCGGTGGAGTAGAGGGCCCGGGCCAGGACCGAGTCGTCGACGTCGGTGACCCCCCGACGTACGAGCTCGGCGACCAGGTCCGGCGTCGTCGTGGGCACCCGCTCATTCTCCCATCGCGCCGGTGACGCCCGGCCCCCGGCCGGTGGCGGTGGACGGGTCAGCCGCGGGGAGCGGTCACCAGTGCTCCATCGACCCCTGGAAGACCGCGGCGAGGTCCTCGTCGGTGACCGGCTTGGGCGCGGTGGCGAGCAGGCGCTGCTGCTGGAGGGCGCCGGCGACCAGGTCGCCGACGTCGCCCTCGCCGTAGCCGATCTCGCCGAGGCCGTTGGGGATGCCGATGTCGCGCATCAGCGCGGTGAGGACGCCGGGCAGCGTGTCGGGTCCCTCACCGGTGACGTCGGGGTCGAGCAGGCGCGCGGCCCGCAGGTGACGCTCGGGCGAGGCGTCGAAGGTGAAGCGGAAGGCCTGCGGGGCGGTCAGCGAGACGGCCATGCCGTGGGGCACGATCGGTTCGTCCTGGGGGTAGCCGGCGGGGCGGAAGTCGCGGACCCGGCCGGCGATCGGGTAGGCGTTGGCGTGCGGGATGTGGACGCCGGCGTTGCCGAAGCCGAGGCCGGCGAAGGTGGCGGCCAGCGCCATCTCCTCCCGGGCCGGCAGGTCACCGCCGTCGGCGACCGCGCGGCGGAAGGCCCCCGAGAGCAGCGACATCGCCTTCTCCGACCACATGTCGGCGATCGGGTTGGCGCCGCAGTAGGGCACCCGCTGCTCGGGCCGCTTGGCGTCGAAGTCGGCGTACCAGCGGGCGGTGTAGCTCTCGAGCGCGTGGCAGAGGATGTCCATGCCGGCGGCAGCGGTGACGAGCGCGGGCTGGGTGGCGGTGAGCGAGGGGTCGACGACGGCCAGCCGCGGGCGCAGCGCGGGGTGGCTGATCCCGGTCTTGACCTTCAGCGACAGGACGTCGAGCACGCAGATCGTGGTGCTCTCGCTGCCGGTGCCGGTGGTGGTCGGCACGGCGAGCAGCGGGAGCAGCGGCGCCTCGGGCGGTCGAGCCTTGCCGACGGGCGCATTGATGTAGTCCATCAGCTCGCCGGGGTTGGTCGTCAGCAGGTTGACGGCCTTGGCCGTGTCGATGGCCGACCCCCCGCCGACCGCGACGATCGCGTCGAACGGTCCGCCGTCGCGGGCGAAGGCGATCGCGTGGGCCATCGATTCGTCGGTGGGCTCGACCCGGGCCCCGTCGTACGTCGTCACCGCGAGGCCGACGGCCTCGATCTGCTCGGCGATCCGGGCCGGGTGGCCGGTGGCGGCGACGCCCGCGTCGGTGATCAGCAGCACCCGCTGCGCCCCCCAGGCGGCGAGGTCGTGGCCGACCTCGGCGGAGGCACCGGGTCCGAACTTGAGGCCAGGGGCGGCGTACGTGAAGACGGTCTCGGTCACGCTCGCATCCTAGGGGTCCCGCTCCGGGCATGGCCCGACCTGACTACCCGGACCTGACCCAACCGGACCAGCCCACCCCCGCCGCTCGGAACTGGGGTAACAGGAACTCCATGGCTATATTGGCCTCCGACAGCCCCGGTGCCTGCGATCTCGGTCACGGGCCCTGGGGACATCAGGGGGGATGTACAAATGTCGGTGCTCTGCATGTCTGGAAATACCGCACGACCTCTCGGCTCGTCTGGGGCCGGGGGGGTCAACAGAAGAACATTCACGGGGGTCCACCGGGTCCTCCTCCAAGCACGCCCCGGCACCCCGGTCGCCCCCCGCGACGCTCCCCTCGACGCTGCCCGGACGGCGACCCGATGTCCACGGTGACCCCGGAGCGCACGCGCACGCTGGCCTCGGAGTCCTCCGCCGCCCCCCTCGCCGCGGACCCCGACGTACGACACCTCCTGCCCGAGGGACTGTGCCGCACGTTCCTCGTCCTGCCGTACGCCGACGACGACGGCACCGGCGACGGCGACGGCGTCCTGCTGGTCGCGGCCGCCGACGGCGACGACGCGATCACGGCACACGTCGTCTCCGACCTGCTCGGCCGGCCCGTCCGGCTGGTCGCGCACCCCGAGCCCGAGGTCCGCCACGCCCTCGACGAGGCCTACCCGCCCGGTCGTCGCCCGGAGTCCCCCGACCAGCGACGGGTGCGGCTCCAGGTCGGCCAGCTGCTGCTGCGCAGCGGCCTGGTCACCAACGCCGAGCTCCACCGTGCCGACCAGGAGCACCTGCGCCACGGCGCAACGGTGGGTGAGGTGCTCGTCGCCTCGGGCGCGATCACCGAGGACGTCCACCTCGCCGTCCTCTCCGAGGTCCACGGGCTGCAGCGGGTGTGCCTGCTCGACGTCGAGCCCGACCCGACGCTGGCTCGACGGGTGCCGCTGTCGAGCTCGTTGCGGCTGCGGGCCACCCCGGTCGCCGAGACCGCGCGGCACGTGGTCGTCGCCGTGACCCGACCACTGCCGGCCGAGGACCTCGAGGTCCTCGAGCGCCACCTCGCCCGGCCGGTCCGCCCGGTGCTCGCCCACCTCGCGGAGATCGAGCGCCTGATCGTGCGCGCCCACGCCGCCGACCTCGTCGACGAGGCGCGTACGGCGGTGATGATGCGCCGTCCCGACGAGTCCGCCCACGTCGTGGCCTCCCCCGGCCAGCGCGCCGCCGGAGCGCTCGTGGGGCTCGCCGTGGTGCTCGCCCTGGCCGTGCGTCCCGCCACCACCCTCGTCGCGCTCACGCTGCTGGCCCTCGCGGGCTGCGTCACCGTCGGGCTCCGCCACGCGCTGCTGCTCGCCCGGGGGCTGCGCACCCACCCGCGGCAGAGCGGGTCCGCACCGACCGCACCCGCCGCGCCGGGCCTGCCCCGCTACACCGTGCTGGTCCCGCTGCACCACGAGGTCCCCAGCCTGCCCGGGCTGCTCGACGGCCTCGCGGCCCTGGACTACCCACGCACCCGGCTCGAGGTCCTGCTGCTCTGCGAGGAGGACGACCCCGCCACGGTGGAGGCACTCGCCTCCCTCCCGGTGCCGGCGCACATGCGCGTCGTCGTGGTCCCCGACAGCCACCCGGTCACCAAGGCCAAGGCGTGCAACCTCGGGTTCCGGCTGGCGCGCGGTGACCTGGTCGTGGTCTACGACGCCGACGACCGCCCCGAGCCGACCCAGCTCCTCGACGCCGCCGTCGTGCTGTCCCGCCCCGCCGGCCCCGGCTGCGTGCAGACCACGCCCCGCCACGACCGCGGGCACGGTCACGACCCCGACCGCCAGTCCGGTCTGGTGAGCGCGTGGGCGCGGAGCCTCCAGGCGGCGCGCTTCGAGCTGGAGGTCCCCGCGCTGGCCGCCGTGCGCGCGCCCGTGCTGCTCGGCGCCTCCGGCCACCACCTCCCGGCCTCGGTGCTCCGCGAGGTGGGCGGGTGGGACCCCTTCAACGTCACCGCCGCCGCCGACCTCGGTGCCCGGCTGCACCGCGCCGGCCACCGCACCGCGGTGCTCGACTCCGCCACCGCCTCCACCGCGCCGAATCGGCTCGGCGAGTGGCTGGAGCACCAGTCCCGGTGGAGCACGGGCACGCTGCTGACCGCCCTGGTGCACCTGCGTCACCCCGCCCGTCTGGTCTCCGAGCTCGGCGGGCGGGCCGCCGCGAGCCTGGTCCTGTCCCTGGCCGGGGTGGGGGTGCTGCTCGTGCAGCCGCTGCTCTGGGTCACGCTCGGCGTCTGGCTCGTGACCCGCGCCTCGGCAGGCCCGATCCCCGACGCCGTCGGCCTGCTGACGATGACGGTGCTCGTCCTGGGCCACGCCGGCTTCGTCCTGGCCCTCCTCGCCGGCACCCTGCAGCGCGGCGAGGACGACCTGCTCATCGGCGTCCTGCTCGCCCCCGCGACCGCGGTGCTGATGACCGTCGCGGCCTGGCGCGGCCTCGGCCGGCTCCTCACCCAGCCGGTGCGAGTGGCCCCCGACGGTCGGGACCGCGAGGTGCTCGGATGACCACGCAGCTCGTCGGCGCCCCCCCGGGCAACGCCACGGAGCACTGCCAGCCCCGCTCCCCCCGGCCTCCCCGGACCGGTGCGCTGCGATCGCTGCTCACCGGCCACCGCTGGGAGTCCCTCTCGGTCTTCCTCGGCTTCGCCGTCGCCTACACGCTCCTGGGCCAGTGGCTGGTGCGTGAGGCCCACGTCGTGGGCTTCGAGACCCTCGACCGGCTCCACCGCGCCCTCACGGTCTCGCTCGACCCCGGGCGGGGACCGGTGACGCTCGCCGACGACCCCGGCCCGCTCGCGACCGTGCTGACCGCGCCGTTCACGCTCGTCCCCGCCCTGCTGCGCTCCTTCGCCGTCGTACCCGTGGTCTCCGCGGTCTTCGCGGCCGCCACCATGGTCGTCCTCGACGCGCTGATGCGCCGGGCCGGGCTGGGCGCGCTCACCCGCGTGGTCGGACTGCTCGCGGTGGGCTTCAACCCCCTGGTCCTGCTCTATGCCGCCGACGGCGACCGGCTCTTCATCGGGCTGTGCTTCGCCCTCGGCGCCCTCTCCTCGCTGCTGGCCTGGCGCTCCACGGCCGACGTCCGCTTCGTGCTCGCTGCCGGCCTCGCCTTCGGCCTGGCCGTGATGTGCGACTACGACGTGCTGGCCTGGCTCGTGGTCACCGTGATCACGCTGAGCGCCACCCTGGTGCGGCTCGGGGCGCGCGGCGGGGAGGTGCGGACCACGATGGTGGCCCTCACCCTGCCGACCGTCGCGGCGCTGGGCCTGTGGGTCGCCTTCGGGCTGGTGCTCACCGGCCGCCCCTTCAGCTGGCTGGCCGCCGTCGGTCGCGACCCGCTCGGGACGACCCCCGTGGGGCGGCACCTCCCGGTCTCCGAGGCCCTGGAGCACACCGGCAGCCTGGTGCTCCACGGGGCGCCGCTGGCCCTGCTCGTCCTCCCGGCCCTGCTGTACGCGTGGCTGGTGCGTCGTGACGGCTTCGCCGGGGTACTGGCCGCCGTGCTCGCCACCGTCGCCCTCCTCCCGGGCGCCCTGGCCGCGCTCGGACGCACGGGTCCGCCGCTCCTGCGCGACGCCGTGCCGGTGCTGCTCGTCGGGGTGGTCGGCGCGGTGTGGCTCGCCCGGGCCCGCGACGACGCCCGCGCCCCGCGCTCGATCGGCGTGCTGGCCCTGCTGCTCGTCGTCGTCAGCGCGCCCTGGACCTTCCGCGCGATGACGACGTACGACGGGCAGGTGCTCGAGGCGAGCTTCGTCGACGCGCTGCGCACCGGCCGCTCGCAGGAGGGTGTCCTCACCGCCGGCGGCGCCCAGGTCGGCTACGCCTCGGAGGCGGCGATGGCCGCCTTCGTGCGCTCCCACGTGAGCGAGCCCGGCGCGATCCTCACCGACGGGGCCGCGACGTACGCCGTGCAGGTGCGCGCCGGCGAGCCCGACCTCTTCGTCGACCGGCTCGGCACCACGGCCGAGGTCTGGCGCACCCTCGCCGACGACCCACAGGCACAGGACATCTCCTACCTGCTCCTGTCCACCGACCCCCGCAGCGACCGGCTCAGCCGGATCTATCCCGCCGCTGCGGCCGGCGCCGACCCACGCCTGACGGTGTCCTACCGGACCCCGCGCTACGTGCTGGTCCAGGTGCTCTCCGACGACGGCCCCACCGACGACCCGGGCGGGCCCGACGAAGCCGAGGTACGACCATGACCGAGCACCCCGACCCGGTGCGCCACCCGCCCTCCGCGCTCGCCTCGCTGGTCTCGCCGTCGCCGTCGCTGCGGGAGGTGCTCGACGCCGAGGACAGGCGCGTGACCGCGGCGCCCGCTCCGGCTCGCCCCACCTCCGAGGCACGTCCGGCCACCACGCCCGCGTCCGTCGCGCCTCGCGCCGCTCAGAGCGCCCCGTCCGCGTCCCCGGCGCCGCCGCGCCTGCGCTCGGTCCGGGGCTCGACGCACCCCGTGGCCGCTGCCGCCTCTGCGCACCTGCCGCCCCTGCTGCCCCCGCCGCGCCAGGCGCGTCGGAGGTCCCCTCCCCTCCGGCTCCCGCCGGACAGCCGGCCCCGGTCGGGGGTCTCGGCGCGCCGGAGGACCAGCTGCGCCACCTGGCCCTCTCGGTCGACGCGGTCGCGGCCGCGGTGATCGCCCGGATGCGTGAGGCCGGCGAGGCCAACCGGCGCCACCTGGAGGCGCTCGAGGCCGAGGCGGCCCGACGCTGCGAGCTGCTCACCGCTCAGGCCGAGCTCGACGCCGAGCTGATCCGGCTGCACGCCCGGCGCGAGGCGCACGCGATCATCACCGCGGCCCGGATGCGCGGCGGCGACGGCGCCGCGGCCTCCGAGGAGGCACGTCAGCTCGACGAGGTCGGCAAGTCCTTCGCGCGGTTCACCGAGGCCTTCGAGGGCCGTCTCGACGAGTGGGACGACCCGTCCGGCTTCGCGGGTGGGTTCTCGTCCGACGACCTGTTCGACCCCGGGGCCCCGTGACCTCGGACCCCGCAGCGATCCCCGGCGCCGGGGGTCGCGACCGGCGCCTGGGTCGACGGGGGCGGCCCGGCGCGCTCGCGCCGGCGGGGGCGGTGGTGGCAGCCGCGGTGGCGGCCGGCCTGGCGCTCGGCGCCTGCTCGGCCCCGGAGGCCGAGCCGCGGGGGGCGATCACCCCGACCCAGGCGACGGTCTACCGCGACGCGGTGGACGACGCGGCCTCGGTCCGGGCCCGCCACCGCGGCCTCCCGGCGCCGACGCAGGGCCGCGTGGACGTCGCGGCCGGACCCGCGGCACTGGCGCGCCGCCTCGACGGCGACGCCGTCGCTCCCGCGGGGCCGGCCCCGGTCAGCCTCCGCACCGCCACCGACGAGCTCTCCTTCGACCTGCTGTGCACCGGCCGGGCCGACGTGGTCGAGACCGTCCGGCCGATGGCCGAGGCCGAGCGCGAGGTCTGCGTCGCCGGAGGTCTCCAGGTCGTCCAGATGGAGGTCGCCACCGAGGCCACCGCCGTGGTCGTCGACCGCGCCGCCTCCCTCGACGCGTGCCTGACCACCGACCAGCTGGCAGGCATGCTCGCCGACCCGCCCACCGTCACCTCGTGGGCCCAGCTCGGCCTCGACCCGACGTCGTTGAGCGCTCGCAGCGTCGGCATCGACCTCGACGGCCGGCTCGACTGGCTGCTCGGGACCGACCAGCAGCGGGAGGACGCCGCCGCGCTCCCCCGACGGACGCGCACCCTCGCGGCGTACCGCGCCCGGCTCGCCCGTCTGCGCGCCGCCGCACCGTCCGCGGGCGACCCCGGCTACGCCCTCCGGGCCCGGGTGCGCCGGGAGTACGACGGCGTGCTCGACCGCTACGAGGCCTCCGTGGCGGCGCGCAGCGCCGAGGACGCACGCCTCGGCCGGGTCGCGGTGCTGCCCTACGCCGACTACCTGCGCCACCGCGACCGTACGACGGCCCTGTCGATCACCTCGGGCCCAGCCCCGACCGGGTGCACGCTGCCCGACGCGGGCTCCATCTCGGTCGGCGACTACCCGCTGTCGCGCCCCCGGCTGCTCACCACGACGCTGCGGTCCTGGCAACGCCCCGAGGTGGCTGCCTACCTCGGGTCCTACCTGCGGGCGGTGCCCCGCCTGGCCCGCTCCACCGGTCGCGTCCCGGCTGCGGCGCTGGCCGAGCTGAGCGGGCGCGTCCGCGACGACGACCCCCCTCTGCCACGCAGCGAGGACCCCGTCGAGCCCCCGACGCCCGACCTGCCGCCCCCACCGGCGCCCTGAGCCCTCCCCGCAGCAGGCCCGCGGGTCGACCAGCGGGTCGACCAGCGGGTCAGCGCGCAGCCAACGCCACGCGCACCGTCTCGACGACCGGCACCGCCCCGGAGTCGACCTCGGCGAGCGGGACCCAGGCCACGGCGTCGGTGGTGCCGTCCACCTCGACCACCCGGGGCTGCGCGCCCGGCGCGACGGTCGCTGCGTACACGATGCCGACGGAGTGGAACTCCTCGTCGCGCCCGGACGGCGCCGTGCCCCGGACCCGGACGTCGTCGACGGCGAGCACGCGCCCCACCTCGCAGTCGAGGCCGGTCTCCTCGCGCACCTCGCGGGCCACGGCGTCGACCGGCGCCTCGCCGTGCTCGATGCCGCCGCCGGGCAGGCCCCAGGTCCCGGTGTGGAAGCCCCGGCCGGAGAAGCGGGTGAGCAGCACCCGCTCGTCCTGCACCACCAGCGCGTACGCCGCGACCCGCTGCTGGCGCGCCGGCCGGTAGGCCGCCAGGGCCTCGGTCACCAGGGCCCCCACCGGGAGCGAGCCGTCCTGCACGTCCGTCAACGGGTGCCAGGCGGCGTCGACCGTGGAACCGCCGACCTCCACCACGCGCGGCTGCGGCGAGTCGGGCGGCACCCAGCCGGCGTAGACGAGCCGGACCGCGTGGTGGTCCACCGGCCTGCCCTTGCGGGAGGCCTCGGGCAGGTGAACGGAGAAGACCCGGGCCTCCTCGCCCACGTGCACGTCGAGGCCGGTCTCCTCGTGCACCTCGCGGACGACGGCGTCGCGCGGGTCCTCACCGTGCTCGATGCCGCCGCCGGGCAGCGTCCAGAGCTCGTCGTCGGTCAGGTACGAAGCCAGCCGGCTCAGCAGGATCTGACCGTCGCGCACCACCACGGCGTAGGCGCCCAGGCGCTGTCGTCGTCGGACCACCCGCCGCAGGCTACAGCGGACCCCACGTCGGCAGGACCGCCGAGCGCGGCATCGCGTCGACCACGAAGGACTCCGCGCGGTCCAGTCCGTGCCCGCCGAGGTGCTGGGGATACCACGGCGCGCGCTCGCCGGGGCGCGGTCGGTGCTCGGGCAGCCGTTGGAGCTCCTCGACCCCGGCCCACAACCGGGTGCCGAGCTCACGCACGGTCGCCGCGAGATCGGCGTCGGGCGCGACGTGCATCGGGGTGTGGAAGCGCACGTCGACCAGTCGACCGCGGGTCAGGTCGGGCCGCGGCAGCGGCGCGTCGGCCGACCGCTTCTGCGCCCAGAGCCGCTGGGCGCCCCACATCGTCACCGGCACCAGCGGCGCCCCGGTCTCGCGGGCCAGCGCGACGGCGCCCGGCATCAGCGCCCGCACGACGTACGCCGCGGAGATGCCGCCCTCGGGGAACGCGCAGACGGCCTCGCCCTCCGAGAGCAGCCGACGCGCCTTGAGGTACGCCGCCGCCGGGACCTGCCGGTCGACCGGGACGTGCTGCATCCCGTCCATGGCGCGGGCCAGCGCCGGCGTCGACCAGATGTCGTGGCGACACATGAACCGCACGTAGCGGCCGGAGCCGAGCAGGGCCTGCTGGACGAAGAGGAAGTCGGGGAAGGAGACGTGGTTGGCGGCCAGCACGACCGGGCCGGTGGCCGGGACGTGCTCCTGGCCGCGGGCGCGGGTGCGGACGTCGAGCGCCCGCAGTCCGACCTTGCCGATCGCGATCGCCGCGCGGTAGTAGCCCTCCCCCATCGTGCGCCGACCCGGCCGCTCAGGCGAACGGGGGTCGGTGGTCGACCGCGAGCGAGCGGCGTCCGGCCCAGCGCCAGACCCGGGCCGCGCGGTCGCGGTCCTCGTCGGTGACCAGGTTGCCCATCCAGCGCAGGGCCAGGGTCATCAACCAGTCGGAGCGCATGCCGGCGGGCCCCAGCGCCGGCAGCAGCCGCGGCACCGTCACCAGGCCGGCCAGCCGCCGGGCGATCGAGAAGGACTCGCCGTAGTGGTCGCGCAGCACCACCGGCCACACGTGGTGCAGGTCGGCCCGGTCGGGGCGCTCGGTCATCAGCTCGGCGATGAGACGCCCGGTCTCGAGGCCGTAGTCGATGCCCTCGCCGTTGAGCGGGTTGACGCAGCCGGCCGCATCGCCGATCAGCGCCCAGTTGGGGCCGGCGACACCGGACACGGCGCCGCCCATCGGGAGCAGGGCCGAGGTCGGTGCGCGCAGCTCGCCGCTGAGCCCGAACTCCTCGCGCCGCTGCTCGGCGTAGTGGCGCATCAGGGGCTTGATCGCGATCCCGGCCGGACGTGCGGCCGTGGCGAGCGTGCCGACGCCGAGGTTGACCTCCCCGGTGCCGCCCGGGGCGCCGGAGGAGCCCAGCGGGAAGATCCAGCCGTAGCCGGAGAGGATCTGACCGTCCTCGCCGCGCAGCTCGAGGTGCGAGCTGATCCACGGGTCGTCGGCCATCTCGGAGGTGACGTAGGTGCGCCCGGCCACGCCGTAGACCGTCTCGCGGTGCCACGTGCGCCCGAGCACCTTGCCCAGGGGCGAGCGGACCCCGTCGGCGACGACCAGACGGCGGCACGCCACCTCGAAGCGCTCTCCGCCGGGACCCTGGAACAGCACGGCGACGACGCGCCCGCCCTCACGGCGTACGTCGAGCGCCCGGGCGCCGTCCAGCGCCGTCGCGCCGGCTTTCAGCGCGGTGGTCCGCAGGTGGTCGTCGAGCTCGGTGCGCGGGACGGCGCTGCCCCAGGACGGCAGCGTGCCGCCGGGCCAGGGCAGCAGCAGCGTCTGGCCGAAGCCGTGCGCCCGCAGGCCCTGGTTGATGGTGCGGGCACGGAGCCAGTCCTCGAGACCGAGCCGCTGGAGCTCCCCCACCGCGCGAGGGGTGAGCCCGTCACCGCAGGTCTTGTCGCGCGGGAAGACCGCCGCGTCGGCGAGCATGACCTCGGCCCCGGCCCGGGCGGCCCAGGCGGCTGCGGCGGAGCCCGCGGGGCCGGCACCGACGACGAGCACGTCTGTCTCGGTGGGTGGGTGGCTCACGCCCCGATTCTCTCAGGAGGCCCCAACGCGCACCCAATCCGGCGGCCGGTGCGACAGCCGGTGCCACACGCTCGGGCGACGGAGCCGCCGGCGACCCCGGGACACGGGGTCGCCAGATGACCGGTTCTGCTGCCCGCGACAACGCCCAGCGCCTAAAGTCGAGACCTCTCGCCTCTGCTCCTCCCCCCACCTCCCGAGGGTCGAATGCCCCACCCTGTCGTAGCCGCACCGCGGCAGACCGCACGCCACGTGGCGTGGAGCCTGCCCTGGGTCGTGGTCTACGTCGTGCTCACCGTCCTGGCCAACGACTCGCAGTCCCTGGTCGAGACCGGACCCGACATCTTCTGGCCCTCGGCCGGCATCGCGCTCGCCTGGCTCCTGCTCGCGAGCGGGCGACGCCTGCCGTGGGCCGTCGTCCTGTTCGTGTCGGCCACGCTCGCCCTGCAGCTGCACGGCGCGGGCAGCGTGCCGTTCTCGATGCTGCTGGTCGCCCTGGCGCACGTCGTCCTGGTGGTGGGCGCCCAGCAGCTGCTGACCCGCCATCCCGGGGGCGAGCCGGACCCGAGCCGCTCCCTCGACCTGACCACCACCGCCGACCTGCTGCGCTTCGGCCGGGCCGTCGTCGTGGCCGCCCTGGTGACCGCAGCGCCCGCCTCGATCGCGATCGCCCTCGACACCGAGCAGTGGGACCCCTGGATCTGGCTCGTCTGGGTCACCCGCAACTCGGTGACGATGTTCGCGGTGGGCGGCACGGTCCTGCTGATCGCCCAGCTGTGGCACCGCCGCAGCGAGGGGCTGCCCGTCCGCCTCCAGCTCGTCCCGGCGCCGAGGGCCCGGGTCGGGCTCGAGCTCACGGTGCTGACGCTGGCCACGGCCGCGCTGGGCTACCTCGTGTTCGGGATCGAGCACGGCCTGCCGGTCTCGTTCGTCCTGGTCGCGCTCGCGGTCTGGACCGGGCTGCGCTTCAGCCCGGTGATCGTGGGTCTCTACACGGTGACGATCAGCGTCTTCGGTGCCTACGCGACCGCTGCGGGGCTCGGCACCTTCGCGGGCGTCGACGAACCGCTGGTCCGCTCGGTCATCGTCCAGCTGTTCGTCTCGTTCACCGCGATCACGGGACTGCTCCTCTCGACCAGCACCCTGGGACAGCGTCACCTCACCCAGCGTCTCGCCGAGGCGACCGCGCGCTTCGACGGGCTGCTCAACCGGCTCGACGACTTCATCTGGTCCGCCGAGGTGCGTCCCGACGGGACCATGGGCCTGCTGTTCGCCAGCGCGCGGGGCGCGGCGGTCTTCGGCGGCCCGATGCCCGGCAGCGGCACCGGAGACGCCTACGCCGAGCTGCTGAGCCGCGTGGTGGCCGAGGACCGGCCCCTGGTGGTCGCGTTCCGCGAGGACCTGATCGGCTCGGGGAGCGCCGAGGCGGAGTTCCGCATCCGGGGCGACGACGAGGGCGCTGTCCGCTGGGCCTGGTCCCGCGCCAGCGCGCGCCTGGTCGGCGGCCGGATGGTGCTCGAGGGGATCACCACCGACGTGACCGAGCGCAAGGCCCTCGACGACCTCCGCAACCAGTTCCTGGCCATCGCCGGTCACGAGCTCCGGACCCCGCTGACCGTGATCCGCGGGTACGCCGAGACGCTGGGCGAGCGGGTCGAGCACGACCCCGCCGCGGCCCAGCAGGCTGCCGCGATCGCCCGCCGGGCCGAGCAGCTCGAGGCGCTGGTCGGCGACTTCTTCGACCTGGCCACCTACGAGAACGGCCGGGTCTCCCTGGACCTCTCCCCGGTGGGCCTCTCGGGGCTCGTGGTCGACGCCGTGGAGGACCACGCGCCGGCCGCCGCCGACCAGGAGATGACGCTGACCTGCGACGTGCACCCGGTGACGGTCGCCGCGGACCTGACCCGGCTGCGTCAGGTGCTCGACAACCTCCTCGACAACGCCGTCAAGTACGGCCGACCCGGCGGCGCGGTCAGCGTGACCTGCGCCGAGGTGCACGGTCGCGCGATCATCACCGTCGCCGACGACGGCATCGGGGTCCCGCCCGAAGAGCTGCCGCACGTCTTCGAGCGCTTCTTCCGAGCCAGCAGCGGCCAGCAGCAGACCGTCTTCGGCACCGGCCTCGGGCTGGCCGTCGTGAAGGCGATCGTGGAGACCCACGGCGGGCGGGTCAGTGCCCGGACCCGGGCCGGCGGGGGCTTCGTGGTCGCCGTCGACCTGCCCGCGTTCACCGACACGCCCCCGCTGCCTCCGTTCGCCCCCGGCGGCGAGCCCGCCGGTGCGCGGCAGGCCACGGATGCGGACGCTGCGCAGTCGCACTGAGGCAGCCCCCTGGGCGTTGGTCGAGCCTGCCGAGACACCGGTGGTCGAGCCCCTCAGCACATGCCGAGGGCCCCGCTCCCTCTCGGGTGCGGGGCCCTGCGGTTGAGGTGCTGGTGAGCTGACTCGGCTGGTCTCGGTACGCGTCACGCGCCCCCGACTTCGTGGGGGCGCGTCGACGCCACTCGACCTTCGCGCCTGGCCTCAGCCCGGAGCTCGCTCCGGGCTGAGGGCGCTCAATTCTGGTAGGAGCCGAAGTCGAAGTCGTCCAGCGCGACGGCCTGGCCGCCCCCGGAGTTCCCGAACTCGTAGTCGTAGGAGTCGTAGCCGGTGACGGAGTACGCCGCGGCCCGAGCCTCCTCGGTCGGCTCGACCCGGATGTTGCGGTAGCGCTCCAGACCGGTGCCGGCCGGGATCAGCTTGCCGATGATCACGTTCTCCTTCAGCCCACGCAGGCTGTCGGAGCGACCGTGGATCGCGGCGTCGGTGAGCACCCGGGTGGTCTCCTGGAAGGAGGCCGCCGAGAGCCACGACTCCGTCGCGAGCGACGCCTTGGTGATGCCCATGAGCACCGGGCGACCCGAGGCGGGGGTGCCGCTCTCGGAGACGACCCGACGGTTCTCCTCCTCGAAGCGCACCCGGTCGACCAGGTCGGAGGGCAGCAGCGCCGTCTCCCCCGACTCGATGACCGTGACCCGGCGCAGCATCTGCCGCACGATGATCTCGATGTGCTTGTCGTGGATCGCCACGCCCTGGCTGCGGTACACCTTCTGCACCTCGTCGACCAGGTGCTCCTGCGCCTTGCGGACACCGAGCACGCGGAGCACGTCCTGCGGGTCGGGCGTGCCGGACGTCAGGTGGTGACCCACCTCGACGTGCTGGCCGTCGTCGACGTTGAGGCGCGCCCGCTTGGACACGGCGTACTCCTGGACCTCGGAACCGTCGTCGGGGGTGACCAGGACCTTGCGGGCCTTGTCGGTCTCCTCGATCTCGATCCGTCCGGCCGCCTCGGAGATCGGCGTCATGCCCTTGGGCGAGCGGGCCTCGAAGAGCTCGACCACACGGGGCAGACCCTGCGTGATGTCGTCGGCGGAGGCCACACCACCGGTGTGGAAGGTACGCATCGTCAGCTGCGTGCCCGGCTCACCGATCGACTGGGCGGCGATGATGCCGACCGCCTCACCGATGTCGACGAGCTTGCCGGTGGCCAGCGAGCGGCCGTAGCACTTGGCGCAGGTGCCGGTCTTGGCGTCACAGGTCAGCACGGAGCGGACCTTGACCTCCTCGATGCCGGCGGCGACGAGCTCACCGATCTTGACGTCACCCAGGTCCTCGCCACCGACGGCGAGCACGTCGCCGGTCTCGGGGTGGGTGATCTCGGTGGCGGCCGAGCGGGCGTACGCCGCGGTCTCGGCGTTCTCCGCCTTGACCACGGTGCCGTCCTCGAGACGGTCACCGATCCGCTTGGGCAGACCCCGCTCGGTCCCGCAGTCGTCCTCACGGATGATGACGTCCTGCGAGACGTCGACCA
>CAWCGS010000007.1:0-17019 GCA_963795135.1 uncultured Actinomycetota bacterium | reverse complement strand
CCGCGCCCGCTCCCGCCTGCTCTCCGTCACCCGCCCCACCCTAAGTGAGTGAGTGCTCACTCACAAGCGAGCAGCTTCGACATGCGCCGCCAGCGCCCGTTCGCTCCGACGACCCCGTCCCACCGCCGGCGCGCTTGTCACGACCGGGGATACTGGGTCCACGATGAGTGAGAGCGAGGAACGGCCACGGCTCGAGATCAACTGGGTCCAGTCCTCCGGCGGAGCGCTCGCGGCCGTGTCCTCCGCGGTCCTGCTCTCCACGTTCGGCGTCGCCGGCACCCTGATCGGCGCGGCCGTGGGTTCGCTCGTGATCACCGTGGGGGGCGCGTTCTACACCTACTCGATCAAGGCGGCTCGCCAGCGGGTGGCGACGGCCCAGACCGTCGCCGTGGCCCGGATCGGTCTGGCCCAGGCCCGGGTGCGGGAGGCGTCCGGGGAGATGGCCGAGCGGCGACCGGGAGCCGCCGAGGAGGCCGCGCACGACATCGCGGAGGCCGAGGTGGACCTCGACCACGCCCGCACCGCGCTCGAGGACGACCTGGACAAGTCCGACGAGAAGCCGGACTGGCGCAGCGTCCTGGGCGGGCTGCCGTGGAAGCGCCTCGCCCTGGGCGCCATCGCGACCTTCGCCGCCGCCATGGTGGTGATCCTGGCCTTCGAGCTCGCCACCGGTCGGGCCGTCTCCTCCTACACCGGCGGCAGCGACTCCGACCGGCGAACCTCGATCCCGGGCTTCAGCGGGGGCGGCGACGACCCCCAGGACAAACCGGCAGATCAGTCGCCCGGGACACCCGACCAGGACGAGGACGGGAAGCTCCCGCCCGAGGAGCGGCCGCCGGAGTCGGAGGAGCCGGACGACGTCGAGCCGACCGACGAGCCCACCACCGAGCCGACCGCGCCCACCACCACCGAGCCGTCCGTCCCCGAGCCGACCGCCGTACCGACACCCGAGACCCTGCCCTCCCCCTGAGGGGACCCTCACGAAGCCAGGTCGAGGTCGCCCCTGGTGACCCTCCGTGTGCCGGTGTGGTCGACCAGGTAGAACGCGCCGTGCGGGTCGCGCCACACGTAGATGCCTGGGAAGGGCTGGTGGACCTGCCACTGCGCGTGGGTCTTGATCCGGTGGTGCAGCGTGGTCATCGGTCCGTAGTTGCCGACCTCGCTCCGACCGCCCGACCTCTGCCCGCCCGACTTCAGCCCGCCCTGAGGACCCCCGCCGTCGTGGGGGACGGTGTGGTCGATCTGCATCCCTGGTGAGGTGCAGGAGGAGAACGGGAAGATGTCGGCCGGCGTCATCAGGCGCACGGCCCGACGATGTCGCTGCGGGATCTCATAGGCGTCCACCGGCACCTGACCGGCCAGGTCGATCACCGGGCGCACCGTGAACCGCGCGTGAGGTCCCAGCACCTCCCGCAGCCACGACCCGGTCACCGGGCCGTGGCCCTCGACCCGTGCGATGCGCTCCACGGGCTGACCGTGCTCGTCGGTCTCGCGCTCGGTGCGGCCGTCGAGGTGCACGAACAACGTCACCTGCGGCAACACCCCACCCAGATCCGCTGTAAGCCCTCTGTCGGGCTGGGTCAGCCCCAGCAGACCCAGCACCCGCCGGTCGTCCACGCTCATCGCGGTCTCACCGGGCTCGAGGGTCTCGGGGTCGGGGTCGTCGGGATAGGTCTCCTCCAGCCCCGCCGCGGCCGCGGTGACCGCGGCGTCGAGGGCCTCGATCGTCGCGAGGTCGGCGCGGACCAGGAACGAGGCCATCCCGTGCTCGGTCCTCCCGATCCGCTTCGCGAACCGCGCCCGCCGCGCCTTCTCCTCCTTCGCCCGCGCCACCGCCGGAGCAGCAGCCACGACCTTCCCGGCCACCAACGCCTCGAACCTCGTCCACGGGATCCGACCGTCCGCGGACTCCGCGACCTCCGCGTCGACGTACCCCGCCTCAGCCGGCGACAGGCTGCGGGTCTGGGCGCACACGTGCCGGGCGTAGGAGGAGCGGACCTCACCGGCCTGCACCCGGGCCCACAGCTCGGGGTGGCGGTGGTGGAGGTCCTGGGCGTCGGCGATCAACGCTGCCGCGGCGTGGGTGGTGCGCCCGATCCGCGCCCCCAGCTCAGCCGCCGCGAACTCCGAGACCTCCGCGACCCCCGCGCCGCCGTAGCGCCGCGCCCGCTCCCGCCCGGGCCTCGCGCTCTCGGCGGGGTCGAGCCGAGCCGGGTCATGCAGCACCGCCCACTGGTAGGCCACCCGCAACAGGTCGACCTCGGCCAGCCGGACGGTCTCCGCGCAGGTCGTGGCGGCGTCGAGGACCTCGTCCTCCGACATCTCCGCCAACGCCTGCGCTCCGAGCATGACCCCAGTCAAGCACCGACCACCGACACCGCCGCCGCAGTGACCTTCGAGCCTGTTTGCGCAGGTCAGGGCACTAACCCCGCTTCATGGCCAGCAAGAATGCGTCGCTGACGGTCCGGGCCCAGGAGACTTTCTAGCCGCGAGGTGCTGCTCTCCAGCATCCAGGACGGTCCCGGATCAGGCCCCTGTCCCGGGAACATCATCGGACGGGTGATGCGGGACAACGCACCTTCTCGCCCGTCCCGGGGAGTGCCGCCCAGCAGAGGGTTCGGCTTGCGGGACGACCGGATCTGCCGATGACAGTTCGTCCCGGGCTGGCTGTGAATGCACCTACTCTGACCACCATGAACGCGCCCACGAGTCGGTACGTCGACTCCGCGGGAGAGGGCACTCCTGTAGGACGATGCCTCGTTCTTCCCGGCAGGCAGTACACGCCCGACGGCCCGTTGCTGTTCTTCGCGGCGCAAGCCGCACTGATTCGGGGATGGGACGTGCGCCAGGTCTGGTGGGAGGCTCCGGAGCGAGGCAGTCTCCCGATCGCTGACGAGATGGACTGGGTTGGTGATCAACTGGATCAGGCCTTTGAGGGCTACACCGGCCGCCAGATGGTCATCGGGAAGTCGCTCGGAACGCTGGCCGCGACACGAGCCGCTGCTCGGTGCATTGACGCCGCATGGCTCACACCCCTGCTCACCGAGCCCGAGGCCGCAAAACCGCTACTGACGTACCCTGCCGCCCAGTTTGTAGTGATCGGGTCGAGTGACCCGTACCTGAGCCGCGAGGTGCTCGATGTGCTGCCTGGCACCAGTCTGGTCGTCCCAGGCGACCACGTCATGAGAGTGGCCGACGACGCGGCCGCCATGGTTGGCAGCCATGAGCAGTTTGTCCGGGCCTTCGACGCATGGCTGGTGAGCCTGCGGCCCTGAAACTCGGGTACTCGCGGTATCCGGATCTGCCGCGATCCGCGCACAGGCTGAGCAATAGCGGAGCGTGCCACGCCCGAAGGACTCGCGGACCGACCCGGTGCGGGATCCCCATCCGGCCACGACGATCGCTCGTCGCGGCATCGGCGAGCTGTGGCCGGCGTCGCCGCATGTCGTTCGGCTACCGGGACGACCGCTCATGCCGATGTTCGGACGCCTCGCTGTCAGTTCACGATGTCTCGACCTGCCTGCCGAACTACTGACCAAAGTCCTTGACGCCGCGTGCTCTGAGCGTTGGCGAACGACCGTGGAGTCGACTTCCCCCAGTACTTCGGCGGATGGGCGCCGCATCCTGCTCGGCCGCCAGGGGGGCTGCGCCCGACCATGCCGCGTGGCGTGCGCATCAGCGTGAGCCGCCCATGCCGCATTGTGCGCGGACCTGACCGAATTCGGGCACACGCGCTGAGTTCCGACGACGCAGACGTTGTGAAAGCGACCAGTCGCTGGGGCGTGTGACACTGCTTCGGTGTCTGATCCGCTCGACGACGACTCTGTCGCACACTGGCCGCTGTTCGGGCTGCGGCTTCGCTGCAATGACGTCCTCCTTCGCCCGGTGCGGGAGCAAGACCTCCCGCAACTGGCGGACCTGCAGCCGGCCGACTACGAACACGACCCCTCGGCTGCGGCTTTCCCAGGCGAGGACCTGGCTGGGCATCGGCGGCGGCTCGTCTATCAGGGCTACTGGCACGCCTTGGGGACGTGGTCGCCGTCATCGTGGTGCCTCGACTTTGCTGTCGAGCACGAAGGCGCCCTCGTAGGGGTCCAGTCGCTTGAAGCCGATGACTTCCTCGACCTCCGCACCGTCGACTCCGGGTCATGGCTGGTTGGTTCGGCCAGGGGTCGAGGTGTCGGCATCGCGATGCGCACGGCGATCCTGGCGCTGGCCTTCGACCATCTAGGTGCACTCGCCGCGGTGACGTCCGCCCGTATGGACAATGCTGCCTCGCTCGGGGTCTCGCGGCATGTTGGATACCGCGACAACGGCGTCAGTCTGAACCGTTCAGGCCGCGGGCCGGTGGAACTCGCGCACCTGCGTCTGACGGCTGAGGAGTGGCGTGCCTCCGGAGCAGGAAAGCCAGTCACTCTGAGCGGTCTCGACCCATGCTTGCCCTGGTTTGGAATATCGCTCCTACCTTGAGGCGACTGCACGCATCTGCCGCGATCCGCGCGGAGGCTGACCGCAAGTCGATCGCTCTGTGGCACGCTCCGCGTGCCGATTCACTATCGGTGCGGCTGTCCCGTGTCCGACACCTCAGCGGAACGCCGGCGTCCGTCGCCGTCAGCACGACGAGGGGGCGTCCCAGGGTTCGACCATCGGGACTTCTCGCGGAGTTCCCGGCAGGTAGAGACCGTGGCCAGTCTCGTAGTCCGGGCAGGATGCATCTATGGCTCCCGATGACACGACCGTCTGTTCTTGGCCCCGTCTGAGGCGCGGTGATGTTGTGAGGGTCCTTTCGCCCGCAAGCACACCCGTCGAGGCGGGCGTGGCGGCCGTCAAGTCTGAGCTTGAGTCGTGGGGTCTCGAGGTTCAGGTGGGGCAACACGTCTTCGATGAGTGGGGCTACATGGCGGAGCGAGACGAAGACCGACTCGCGGACTTGAAGGATGCGTTCGGCGACCCCGCTGGTTGTCGGTGGTTCGCCGCCAGTGCGCGTGTCATCGGCCTGCCGGCGCCGGTGCGGGAGCGGCACGGCTGGTCGGCAGGGCCGGGTGAGACGCTGGCGGGCTAGCATTCTCAGGTGTTGCCGGCCCCCACCGCTCGGCTCCGCTTCCGCGAGATGGCCGAGGCGGACCGGCCCCACATCGCCTGCTTGGACATCGGCGGTGCCCGAGGCCCTGAGGGCTGGATCGCGTGGAACCGGGAGAACTACACCCGCCACGGGTTTGGGCTCTGGGTGATCGAGACCCCTGCCGGTGAATTCGTCGGCGACTGCGGTCTGACCATGCAGGAGGTGCAGGGCGAGTGGCTGGTGGAGGTGGGCTGGCACGTGCTCGCGGCTCTGCGTCGCCAGGGGTACGCCGCCGAGGCGGCAGAGGCAGTGCGTGGCACCGCCGAGGGTCTCGGCGTCAGACACCTGATCGCGATCATTCGGCCGGAGAACCTGGCATCCCAGGCTGTGGCGAGGAAGATCGGGCTGGAGCTCGAGCGTGAGGTCCACAAGCATGGTGGACCCGCGCTCATCTTCGGAGCAGACCTCCACCGCGTGCGCACAGCCCGTTAGCAGGCGCACACGCTCCGCGTGCCGATCCCTCTGTGAAGCGCTAGCGGCCTAGTGCGTCCTTCAGCAACGCTACGGCTCTCGGGCCCACGCCGTGCAGATCGCTCAACGCATCGAGATTCTTCGGCAGATCAGACAACGACCTGTGGCCGACGTCCACGAGGGCACCGGTGGCCGGACGGCCGATCTTGACCTCGTCGAAAGTCTGCCCACGGTCACCGGGGACACGGGCCATCTGCGCCCACGCGACGTTGTTCGGTTCACCGATCGCCAACCGTCGCCTGTTCGCGCCCGACCGCGCTCCGGCGTTGATCGCCCACCGGGGTGAGCGGTGTCCCGTGGGCCATCTTCAGGCTTGGCGTGACGTGTACCGCTCGGTCCGGCCACGCCTGACGGTGCGCGCGGCGGCGGACCTGCGCCGTCCCGCCGCTTTCACGCCCACCTTGCCGACGATTTGCATCGCCGGTGCTGTCGCACGACCTCAGCCTCGGTCGACGATCGCGAAGACCCGCGCCGGGAAGCCGGAGCCGTCCTGCGGCTTGGGCCAGGTCGCCACGACGAGGGCGCCGGTGGGCGGCACCCGGTCGAGGCCGGCGAGCACCTCGATCTGCCACTTGTCCGCGCCGAGGATGTAGGTCTCGGCGGGCGCGGAGCCGGCGCCCACGACGGCACCCGGGTCGGTGTCGGTCGTGTCGTGCCCGACGGCGGTCACCTCTCGCTCCTCGACCAGGAAGGCCAGCGCCTCCACGCCCCAGCCCGGGTAATGGGCGAGCCCCTCCGCGTCTCGGTTGGCCATCGCCTCACCGTCGGGCCAACGATCGGCCCATCCGGTGAGCAGGGCCACGAACGCGCCGGTGGGGATCGTGCCGTGCTCGGTCTCGTGGGCCTCGAGGTCGGCGACCGTGACGGTGTGGTCGGCGTCGGCCGCGACCTGGCGGCGTACATCGACGACCACCAACGGCAGGATCATGTCGGTCACGGGGAGCTCGTCGAGGAAGCGACCACCTCGTGCGAAGTGGGCGGGCGGGTCGACGTGGGTGCCCCACTGCCCGATGTGGGTGAAGCGGTGCGCCAAGAAGCCCGTGCCGGCCGAGCCGACCCCCTCGTCGAAGTGGAAGAGCGTCTCGCGCTCCTCGTCGGGGAACGCGAAGTAGTGGGGGATGCCTGGCCCGAATGCGTGGGTCAGGTCGATCCACTCACACGAGCGGAGGCGAGCGAGAACGTCGGCAAGGGATGCGATTTCGGCCATCCCACCAACCTAGATCGGGATGCGCCGGAGCGTTGAGCCGGGCGTCGGACCGGCCCCAGCCGTCGCCAGTGAGCGCTCCCGGGGGTGATCAGCTCGAGGTCGGCCTGCGCGCGATCCCCACGTGACGCTAGTGCTGACGTGCAGGTGGTCGCGGTGACGTACGTCGCTCACCCACCGTCGAGCAGCCGGTCGAGGCGGTCGCCAGCCGCGATCGGTGACCGCGGCACGAAGGCGCGACAGAGTGGCGAAGGCGTACGCGCTGGCCAGATCGGTATGGGACGGAGGGAGGCCGATAACGATTGACCGAGCCAGCTCCACCACCGCGAGCAGGCCTCCGGGTCGGATCGCGGGCACTACCTGCGCGAGCGGTGGTGCTGGATCGGCCAGTGGTGCGGCGAGGCCGCGGCCCGGGTTCGATTGGAGGTCATGACTAATTTGCTCGAGCCGCACGGACAGCCCCATCGTCGCCTCGACGTGCCGTCGGCACTCCCGACGGCCGATCCGCTCGTCCTGGAGAAGCGGGCGGCTAGCTGGAGTGATTCCCGGTAAGGGCGACCGAGACGCCGAGCCCGATCATCGAGACGCCGCCGACGGTCCCGAGCAGCCTGCCGCGTCGCGGCGAGCGGCTGAGCCAGGCGCGCATCCGGGCGGCGAGCAGAGCCCAGACGGTGTCGGACGCCAGGGCGATCGACACGAGGATGACGCCGAGCAGAAACACCTGTAGCCCGAACTGCCCCGCGCCCCGGTCGACGAACTGGGGCAGCACAGCGGCGACGAGGATGAACGACTTCGGGTTCGAGACACCCACGACGAACCCTTGGCGCAGAGATGTACTCCACGAGATCGCGGCATGCTCGGGTCCCTTGGGGTCGATGCCGAAGTCCTGCCGGTGACGGAGTGCCTGGATGCCGAGGTGCACCAGGTACCCGGCGCCCAGCGCCTATATGACCCAGAACAGCGTCTCGGACCGGGCCACCAGGGCGCCCAGGCCGGCGGCGACCAGGACGACGAGCACCAGCAGACCGACGGCGTTGCCGGCGACGCTCGCCATAGCCGTCCGACGGCCGTGCACCAGCGCCCGGCTGATGGCGAACACGACACTGGGCCCGGGGATGGCGATGATGATCGCGGCAACAGCCGCGAAGGCCACTGCCTGCTGCAGACTGAGCATGAGGTGAATCTACGACAGCGGGGTGCAGCCGGGGACCTGGCAACCTGACCCGGCTGCACGTTCCTTGCCGCACAGGCGGCGTCGCACCTCCGTTCGTACAGGCGCGCTCCGCGAGCCCATCCTCGACCGGTGACGGCGCCGCGTTCGAGCACGAGGAACCGATCCCCTGTGCGGTCGTCGTGGTTCGTTCGGCAGACGACCGTCAAGCAGCGGCGTAGCGGGCAATGACGTCGACGCAGCGCTGGAACTGCGCCGGTGACGCGGGGTTCTGCCAGCCGAGCTTCTCGAGAGCCCAGTCGACGGCGAAGGCCGGCACCCACCCGGCCGCGGCAGACTCAGGATCGGCGACTCGTGCATACCCGTGCCGAAGCAGGTCCGAACGATCGTGCCATGCGGCGCCTGCCGACACCTCCCAGCGCGCGAGGTCGAAGGCCGCTGGCGCAGGGCCGGCGAACTCCCAGTCGATGACGCCGACGATCGCGCCCTGGTCGACCAAGATGTTCTCGGGCAGGAAGTCGCCCTGAGCCAGCGAGAGCGACGGCGCCGGACGTGTCCTCACCTCTTCGCGCAGGAAGTCGGCACCCTGCACGACGACGCCGGCCGCATCTGCCCCAAGGGCCTTGTCGACGATGCGCACCACCCGGGCCACTGCGATGTCCGCGGGCAGCCGTAGCTGATGTAGGACACCGCGGTCCGGGATGATGCTGTGGATCCTTGCCAGCAGCTCGCCACCGTCGACAACGAGCCGATCCCGGTCTGAGTGCGGCAGCTCGCGCACGATCTGGTCGAGCGAACGGCCCGGCAGATGCTGCTGGATCGAAAACCACAGGAGCTCGCCGTCGTGCTCGAGGTGCTCGACGCCGAGCACCTCGGCCGTCGGTACGCCGAGGTCGCGCGCCTGCGCCATGAGGTGTGCTTCGTTGATGACGACGACGAGCTGGAGGAGCGCGCCCTGTCGTCGGCAGCCCCGGTGGTTGACGGCTGCGGAGGAGAGTTCAGCGCATGGCGTACGTCGCCAGTGAGACCGCCACGTAGTGCGCGATGAAGGCCAGGATCGTGAGGGCGTGGAAGACCTCGTGGAAGCCGAACCACGCGGGACTCGGGTTCGGCCTCTTGAGTCCGTAGACGACCCCACCGAGGGTGTAGAAGAGGCCGCCGATCACGAGCAGCACGACCACCGACACGGCGGTGGCGGTGCCCAGGCGACCGGCGCCATCGACGAAGTCCGGGATGAAGAACACCGCGAACCAGCCCAGTCCGATGTAGATCGGCGTGTAGAGCCAGCGTGGGGCGCCCGTCCAGAAGACCCGGAAGAACACCCCGAGCAGGGCGCCGCTCCAGATGCCGACGAGGAGGTGTACTCGGGCATCTCCCTGCAGGAGCAGCATCGCGAAGGCGGTGTAGGTGCCGGCGATGAGGATGAAGATGTTGGAGTGGTCGAGTCGACGCAACAGCGCCCAGACGGCTGGCTGCCAGGTGACGCGGTGATAGATCGCGGACACGCCGAACAGCAGGAGTGCCGAGCCGGTGAAGACCCCCGCGCCGACCTTGGTCCCGGTGCTCGGGGACAGCACGATCAGCACGATCCCCGCCGCGATCACGAACGGGACAGAGCCCGCGTGCAGCCAGCCCCGCAGCCGTGGCTTCAGCTCGGTCATCTTGTCGGCCATCACCACGAGGGCCGCCTCGTGATCGAGGAACTTCCTCACGACAGGACCCGCAGTGCCGCGGGCCGGACCTCGACCTTGGCTCCGCACAACACCGTCACCTGCTCCAGCTCGAGGTGCCCGCCACCGTGGACCTCGGGCAACGCCCTCATCATCGCGCATCGCGAGGCTGCTGTGATCCCACCACCTCGGCAAGGCCATCGGACACGAGACTGGCGCGAGCATCGACGCCTGACCGGGTGATCTCGACGGCGATACCGCGGATGGCTGCGACGGCGCGCTCGGCGGCTTCCAGGGCGCCCTCGACGTGACCGGGGTAGGCGGTCGCGGTCTCGGTCGCGGCCCAGTGCAGTCGCCCGTCGAGGCCCGGCTGCTGGTAGTCGGGGTGACCGAAGCGGCCGTAGTCGATGGGTGCCGGGCCGGTCGACCCGGAGTCAGCGACTCTCGGAGCAGGGCTCGTCCACTTCTCGGTGCTCCAGTCCGCGATCGTGATGTGCAGCGGGTCGGACGCTCGCGGACCGAACATCCGGGTGAGCTGATCACGCACGGCTCGGTCCGCATCGGAGTCGATGGATGCAGCGGCGGCAAACCCGAACAGGGCGGCTGGGTACCCCTCGGGGCCGGACATGTCGTGGATCTCCTGCATCGGCCCGCGTCGACTCGCGGCGGCCCCCGCGAGGCCGTCATGTCGCCAGAACGGCTCGTCGTAGACCGCGACGATCTTCACCACCTGTCCCATCCACACCGGCGTTGCCGCCGCCAGCCGGCTCAGCTCGGGCGGCAGCTCGGCCGGCAGCTCGATGGTGTCGACGGCGATGGCCGGGGGGACGGCGAGGACCACCTGACGTGCCCGCCAGGTGCGTCCGCGAGCCGAGACGTCCACGGTGGGCGTCTGGCTCGCGGTGATCGACGCCGTGACCAGCGAGATCCTCTCCACCGGATGGTCGAGGTGAAGCGCGCCGGCGGGCAGGCTCGCGGCCAGAGCGTCGGTCAGCGTGGCCGCACCGCCGGCGTAGCGGTACGACGGGGCGTCGATCAGGTTGCCGGCGTACCGCTGGACGCCGTTGAGGTCCTCCACGATCGTGTCGCCGGCCAGGTGCTGGGAGAACGTGGCCACGCCGAACCGCTCGGTCAGCGCGCGAACCCGGCGCTCGCCGTCCCAGAACCACGTGGCCCCCAGGTCGAGCGGCGTGCTGAGGAGCCGACCACCGGTGCGATGGCGGGCCTCCAGGACAGCTACGTCGATGCCCACGCGGGTCAGCGCGTCGGCGACGGCCAGGCCGCTGATGCCGGCGCCGACGATGACCACGTCGACCGATGTCGGCTCGTGGCAAGCTCGATCGTCCTGGTGCTGCTGGTCCGAGGCCAGCTCGGGTTGGTCAGTGGTCACGGTGACACATCGAGGCTCTCGTTCCTCTCCTTCGGCGTCGGCAGCCGATCGACTTGATCAGCGCGTGCCGACGGGTGCCCTGGTTCTCGACTTCGGACGTACCGGCGACGCACGGGGACCGGTCCGCACGACAGCGACAGTGACGTCGTCTTGGCCATCGCTATCGCCGAGGGCTGCGACCCATCGAGCCCTGTGGCGCCGTCAACAGCCGGTGACGGATCGGTAGGTTCCGCCGTGGCCGGCGTGCCGAAACTCGTATCGGGTGTAGATCCCGATGTCTTTCGTCGAGTCGCCACAGTGGATGATCACACGATTTTTCAGCTTGATGCGGGCACGCGTCGGCTCAGTACAACCCTGGTAGTTGCAAAACGATGCTCGCCCACGCCCGGTGACCGTACGGGCCTTCCATGCTGTCCATCTGAAGCCGCCGAACCGGTAGCCACTGCTCGCGCCGACCTGGAACTCGAACCGCTTGTAAGGACGGTGCCACGTGACCTGACCGAACGCTGGAGGTCCCTGCACGCCAAATGGCTCTGGCACCGTCCAGGTCGCGAACGATACTTTCCGAGAGGCGGTCGCAGGAAACGATGACGACGCGTCAGCTGGTCGTCCTGCTGCGGCCGTCGCTTGCTCGGAGGCCACGGCTGAAAGCCCGACGGTAAGCATGCCTGCGAGTACGAACAGGCCTACACCGATGTGGACAAGCCTCAGCCTCATGCGCAGCAGTATGCATCAACCGGCAGGCGCGACCTGACGTGAGGCGACACAGTCGGATGAGTCGAACAGCCGCCGTTCCTGTCGACCTCGGCCTGCCGACACCGCGACCTGGGCGAGCCGAACACTGGTTGCCCAGGTCAGAGACCCAGTTTCGCCGTCCGCACCGCAGGGGCCAACCTCCACCAACGGGCATCGGCGAGCACGGCGCCGAAGGTGACGACGGAGGCGAGGGCGAGCGCGACCCAGCCGAAGGTGCTGTGGTCCCACCCGGCGGGCGTGGTGGTGGCGTAGGGGAAGACGGACAGGAGGTTGTCGAGCGGGCGCAGCAGCGCCCACGCCGTGGTCGTCGGGACGACCGCCGTGGCGAACCTCAGCCCCGGTGATGCGTCCCCGCCCGACCGTCGCCAGCTGGTGTACGCCGCACCGGCCAGGCACGCCGCGACACCTTGGAACCAGATGACGCCGCGATGCTCGAACGTCGCCCCGGCGCCGGCGTGGAGCACGACGGCCGTCCACGTGCCCAGGAGCACCAGCGGTCCGGGGCTGCGCGCCATCGTGCGCCAGGCGAGGCCGCGAGGAGCTGCGTCGACGACGGAGGCGGACGTCTCGTCGAAGCACCACGCGGTCGCCCCCGCGACCAGTCCGACCGCCGTGCCCTGCAGCGGCCAGAGGACCCACGGGTTCCACCGGACGAGCTCCATCAGCACGACGACCAGCCCTGCCGCCAGGGCGACCCGCGTCCACGGGACCGCCCTGGCGACGTACACGTTCATCAGCAGCTGGCGCAGGGAACGGGGTTCACCAGCACGTCGGTGTAGCCGACGAGCATGGTCAGCACCCCGAGCGCCAGCGCGAGCCCGACCAGCCCGAGCGCGACCTTGCGCAGCCGGGTCCGGTCCGACTCGGGATCGTGGAGGAGGGCGACCACGAGGCCGAGCGCGCACACGACCACCAGGTAGAGCACCCAGATGAACGGGTTGCCGGGTGCGGTCCTGAAGTGGATGGATCCGTCGGGGTCGGCAGCCCAGCCGAGCTGGCCGAGGAAGTAGGTCCAGACCCAGAACACCCGGTAGGGCTGCCCCCCGGCGAAGTTGCCCTGCAGCATGATCGTGACCAGGACCAGCAGCACCGAGGCGATCGCCGCCACGCCACGCTTGGGCAGGTAGCGCGCGAGCAGCAGCCCGAGGAGCGGTCCGCCCACCGCGCAGATGACGCCGTCGCCGAACATCTGGGCGTTGATGAACAGGTCGCTCACGCCGGGAGGGACGATCCACTCCTCGGGCGGCCGGACGTACCAGGCCACGACCGCGGCGACGTAGGCCGCCATCGCGGCCGAGAACGGCACCACGATCGCGCAGGCCAGCGCCAGCGTGCGGGTGCGCTCCGGCACGGCGACCGCGCCGGCCGCCTCCGCCGCCCGGTCGGAGCGACGGGTCAGCCCGAACATCACGACCAGACCGAGGACCCCGAGCATGACCCCGGGACCGATCATGTAGGCGGCGGCAGAGCCGGCGTCGTCCCAGGCGAAGGCCGAGACCACCACCAGGGCGGTCATCGCGGTGCCGAACCAGAACAGCTTGTGCCGGAGGTAGTTGCGGATCTCCTGACGGGCGAGGACCCCCAGCGTGGAGCCCGTCTCGTAGGTGGTGCTCATGGTGTGACTCCTTGTGTTGTGTGCCGCTCCGAGCGGAGCAGCAGGTACGCGTCCTCGACCGACGGGTCGACGACTGAGGAGTCGGGAGCGGGCTGCCCCCCGACGGACCGGACCAGCCCGGTTCCGGTCTTCCAGGTCTGGACGGCGCCGCTGGTCGCGGCGGGTCCGAGGTGGACACGGCCGGCTGCCGTGGCCAGGAGCTCGGGCACCGTGCCGTCGAAGCGAATGGCTCCGGCGTCGATGACGAGCACCCGATCGCACAGGGCCGAGACGTCCTCGGTCTGGTGCGTCGAGATCAGCACCGTCCCTGCCAGGCCGGAGAGGAGGCCACGCAGGGAGGCGCGCTGTTCGGGGTCGAGCCCGGTGGTGGGCTCGTCGAGGATGAGCAGCTCGGGCGAGCCGAGCAGGGCCTGGGCGATGGCGAGCCGTCGCCGCTGCCCGCCCGACAGCTTCGCGATCTTCATGGCGCCCCGGTCGCCGAGGTGGACCAGGTCGAGCACGCGGTGCACCTCGGCGTGGCGCCTGCTCTTGTCCGTCCACTCCTTGAGCACCGCGAGGTAGTCCAGGAAGACGAAGGCCGTCATCCCGCGCGGGAACGTGACCTCCTGCGGGCAGTAGCCGATCCGCCGTCGGGCCTCGACGCGCTCGGCGTGGGACTCGGTGACGTCGAAGCCCGCGACCACGATCCGACCGCTGCTCGGGGGCAGCGCGGTCGACAGCAGCCGCAGCATCGTGGTCTTGCCCGCGCCGTTCGGCCCCAGCAGGCCCACCACCCCGCGGTGCAGGTCGAGGGTCGTCGGGCGCAGTGCCGGGGCGCGGCCGTACTTCTTGGACACTCCCTCGAACGACGCGATGGCGCTCACAGCTCTCCTCCTTGCAGGCGAAGGGTCGAGGTGCGCAGCACCAGTGCGAGCACGAGCACACCGGCCCCCACCACGAAGCCGACCTGCCCGACGAGCGTCGTCAGCGCATCGACCCGGTCGCCGGTCCGTAGCAGCGCGACCACCGTCACCCAGGCCGAGGCGACCAGCACACCGGTCACCCACGCCTCGAACCACGTGAGCAGCAGCAGCGCCGCGAGGGTGAGGCCGAGCGAGGGCGCGAGCCAGGCCAGGACGAGGTCGTCCATGCCCGGTACGACGAGCCCGATCGCCATCGTGGCCGGCACCGCGACCGTGAGTGCTGCGGTCGCCCGCAGCAGCGCGAGCCGGAGCTTGCTGTAGGGCGTGGTGGCCATCAGCTCACGCAGCGGGTCAAGGGCGTCGTACGACGTCACCACCGCGAGGACGGGGACCAGCGGAGCGAGGGCCAGGAACGCCGCATCGCGGCTGGCCTGGCCCAGACCCATCAGCCCCACGATGCAGGCGGACGCGACCGCGAAGCCGACCGCGACCGCCCACGGGACCAGGAACGCGTCCGCGGCGGTGACGACCACGCCGTCAGCAGGTGCGACGCCGAGCCGCTGCAGAGCCCGCTGCGGAAGCGACGGGGCAGGAGCGGAGATCGTTGCGCGTACGCCGGACCACACCACGTCCGCGGTCCCGGACGCGACCTGGGACCTCGCCGACGAGCGGCACTCATGACATCCGACCAGGTGGGACTCCAGGCTCAGCTCGGCGACCGGCTCGAGCCGGCCCGCGGCGTACGCCTCCCAGACAGGAGCATCGATGTGCCAGGTCATGACTGTGCCTCCAACGAGATCAGCTGCTCGCGCAGCCTCGACTTCGCGATGCGGACGCGGCTCTTGACCGTGCCCTGCGGGATGCCGAGGAGATGGGCGGACTCCCTCGTGGAGAGCCCGTCGATCACCGTCGCCTGCAACGCCTGCCGCAGCTCCGGCGAGAGCGAGCGCAGGGCGTCGCCGACCGAACCGTGCTCGACCGCGACCAGCAGCTCATCCTCCGCACTGCGCACGGTCGGCGACAGGGCCGACAGCATCCGGCTCTCCATCGGCACCGGCTGGGCGCGCTTGCGCAGCCGGGAGACCAGCTGCCGGATCGCGATCCCCCACAGCCACGCACCCACGTCCCCGTCGCCCCGGAACGAACGCGGGCTCCGCCAGACCGCGACGAAGGCGTCGTGCAGCGCCTCGGCCGCCAGGTCCTCATCAGCAGTACGCCGACGCAGCCTCAGCAGCAGCCACGCCGAGTGCCGCTCCACCAGCTCGCGCAGGGCAGCCTCGTCACCCTGGGCGACCAGACCCAGGAGCTCGGAGTCGGAGAGGTGCTGCACACCAACACTGTCGCGTGTAGCGGCCGGAACGGATCACGACGAGCGGAACTTTCTGCCGTCACCGGTTCGAAGAAAGTGGTGCTGACGCCTTCCCGCGCAGACCGAGGAGGAGCGCCCGAAGATCGTCCGACACCGGAGCCTTCGTCTGGGTCGCGTAGGAGAAGGTGACGATCACTGACTCTCCGTCCGCTGCGATCGCGCCGTGACGGTGGCTCACGGCGCGGTAGAGCATGGCGAACCGGTCCTCGCCGACCTCGCCGATGCGCGCCCCGACGGTGACGGTGTCGGGGTAGGTGAGCGGGATCCGGAACCGGCAGCTCGCCGAGTGCAGGATCGGTCCGACATCGTCGGACTGCTCGATGGGCCCCAGGCCGAGCTCAGCGAAACACGTGATCCGCGCAGTCTCGAAGTAGCGGAAGTAGACGACGTTGTTGACGTGGCCCATGGCATCCATGTCGGCCCAGGCGACGGGGACGTCGACCTGCACCGGGAAGTCAGCCAGCAGCTCGGCGATCTGATCCGTGTCCGTCACCGGGACAGGCTAGCCATCCTCGACGTCCACCGCGGTGGCCGGCTCGGCACTCACGGACCGGCACTCACGGACCGGCCTCGACGATCCGTCGTACGTCGGCGAGGTCGAGGTCGTAGGGGCCGATCCGGGTCAGCACCCAGGAGGCGCCGCGGTCCAGCCAGGGATCCGGGTCCTGCTCGGGCTGAAGGTCGACCACCACCTCGAAGCCCGGCGCCGGGTCGTGCTCGGCGAGACCGGCGGTCACCGCGGCGAGGTCGTCGGGCCCGTCCAGGCCGATGACGAAGAAGCCGTCGTGCCGTGCTGCTCGGCGCACCGGCGCGCGGTTGCCGAACCGCCCACCCAGCCAGATCGGCACGGCAGGAGCGGGGTGGAAACGCGCGCCCCGAGCGGTGTAGTGAGCGCCGTCGTGGTCGACCGGGCCGCCGGCCAGCAGGGCGGTGAGGACCTCCAGTCCTTCGTCGAGCATCTGGCCGCGCACCCGCGGGTCCGGCTCGTCGCCGTACGCGCTGAACTCACCCACCCAGTCGTCACCCAGCCCCAGCCCCAGCACGAACCGGCCATCCGAGAGCACCGCCAGGCTGGCCGCCTGGCGGGCGAGGACCTGGGGCCGGCGCCGCGCCAACGGGGTCACCATCGGCCCGAGGAGCAGCCGCTCGGTCCGCATCGCGACGGCCGCGCAGCAGGTCCACACGTCGGCGACGGCGGCGACCCGCTCGCCGTACTGCACGTGGTCCCAGAGGAAGAACCCGTCCCAGCCGGCGGTCTCGGCTGCGGCAGCCAGGTCGCCGACCACCCGCGGGTCGGCCAGGGCATCGAAGGGGGCGACGAACAGCCCGCGGCGCGTGGTCATGCGCGC
>CAWCGS010000006.1:0-46773 GCA_963795135.1 uncultured Actinomycetota bacterium | reverse complement strand
GACGTGACGATGAGCCTGCCCTTAACCGTATGGGCTGCTGACCGCTCCACAACCTTGGCGGCGTCGGGACTGACACGTCGGGCCATGATCGATATGACCTTCCGCGATGCCGGGAGCCGGTGGTGGAGGCGGGACGAGTTGGGCACGCTGACCGGCCCCTTCGACCAGCGCCCGAAATGAGGTCAATCGCTGATTGAAGTCGTGATGCGGCGAAAAGACTTGGCGCAGGGTTGGTTGGACCGCCGCAGGAAGCATCGGCTCGTAGGGATGCGCAGCCCGTTGAGCGCGGGGGAGTGACTCATCGCGCGCTCAACTCATCGCGCGATAGCTCGGGTCGAGAGCATTCGGTTGGTCGCCGCAGCGCATCTGCTTCCATCACGTGGCTCGGTGACTTAACCTGCGCGCCATGGTCCATCTAAGCTCTTCGTCGGCTGCCGGATCGATGTTGGGGTACATGGCGCAGGCTGAGTACGCCCTGCTTCGCGCAGTCGACGCTCTTCTGGACGGTGATGTCACCATGCGATTCGCCGTCGAGCTTGAGGACGATTTCTCCGCAAAGTCGAAGGAGCTCCGCACACGCTGAGTGGTGGCAGACCAAACATTCGGTTGACAGTGAGCGCGAACTCAAAGATGGAGACCTCGAGTTCTGGAAGACAATTTCGATCTGGCTAAGGAGTCGCTCTGCCGGTGAGTCAACACGGTTCTCTTCGACTACAGCCAGTTGCGGAGATCAATCGGCGCTGCGGCATTTGCGCGCGGAGGACCGCGACCCGGGTGCCGCAGCGGATGGCCTTGATGCTGCCCGCGAGGATTCTGGGTCGGCACTGATGGCTGAGAGATCACAGGAATGGCTCGATCTCACTCCAGCCCAACGGGTGGAGTTCCTCGATCTGGTCGAAGTTGTCTTCGACGCCCCACAGGCTGATGAACTACATGAACAACTTGTTCGTCGAGTGCGACCATGCTTCGGGCCACGTTTCAGTTCTGCCGGAGCCACAGCGCTTAGCGGATGGTGGCTGAATCGAGTACGTACGCACCTCATGAGCTTCTGGAACGACTCGCTTACGTATATCGATCTCCTTGACATGGAGCTCGAGATGGATGCGATCCGGAATCGACTTAGGGACGACGACCTGCCAATTGCAGTCGACATTGGCGAGCTACCTGTCAGCGGCGAGGACCGAAATTTCGTCATACAGCTTCGGCTGATCGCGCTACTCGACGAGCGGATCGCCCTGTGCGTTCAAGACCACAATCGGGCGTTCTTCAATCGCTCGTACTGGCAGCGGGAGTCGCTCGTCCGCGTTGGCGAGCTGGACGCATACGATGACCGGCTCAAGACCGCGTGGAAGCGACACTTCCTGCCCGCGACGACGTCTTCGCATCAGGCCGGCGCATCGGACGAGGACATGGTCTGCGCGGGTGCCCGGGACCGATACCTTGCCCTGGAAAGTAGCCAACTTCCACGGATCCGCCACGGTGTGAGTGAGGAGTTCATCGCAACCGGGTCCCTGCACATTCTTGCTGACCGCCTCGAGGTCGGCTGGCATCCGGAGTGGTTCGCACGATTAAAGGGAGTGCTCACTGATGCCGCCGACCCTGAGGCCGGGGTGGCATGAGCGACAGTCCGGACGAGTCGCTATCGACGATCCCAGTAGCGCCGCCATCGGAATGGTCCCTATTCAACCCAGCCTTCATCGCCGTTCTCCTTCGTCAGGCGTCCGACGGGTGGTTCAAGACAGCCGAAACTGGGATGCATCTTAGCTACGGATTTCTGGTTCTTCCTCTCGTTCTTCACGGCCCGAGCCGCCGAGAACTTCCTAGGTCGACGGCTCGCGGTCTCGTGGCCTGGATATACGAGAACCCAGCCCTAGTAGAGACGTTTCCACGAAATGCGAAGGCGCTTGCGCCCTATATTGCACAAGGCACAGTTTATGGTTGCGCTACTGGTCTGATCATTTCGGACGGTGGTCGCTTGTACCCCGGCAGTGCGCGACGACGCCCCCGTGGGTTGACGAGCGAAGTGCTCGAGTGCTTCAGCAAGTCCGCGCAGGTCGGGCGTTGGCTAGCGCGACAAGCAACGCCCGAACTTACCTTCGGATACTTGGGAGTTAGCCCTTAATGCAAATCAATCAGATCATTCTCTACAGCAACTCTGGAAAGAAACGAGTTCTCGCTCTGCTTCCTGGACGCCTGAATATAATCACGGGCGCATCGCTGAAGGGAAAGTCGAGTCTCATCGGGATTCTTCGATACCTGCTTGGTTCTGACTCACCCCACGCGCCGGCGCTCATCCGCGGGGCGGTTTCCTGGTACGGCCTTTTGGCCTCAGTGGGCGAAGAGTCGTTCTTCATTGGGCGTCCGCGAGTAGGTGGCAGCCAGACCACCAATCAGGCGATGTGGCTCCCCGGTGCGACTAACGCGCCCGCATACGACGACCTGGCGACAAACGCGACAGCCGAAGAGGTTCGCAATCACCTCGGTGGGCTTCTTGGCATTGGAGCAAACGAGAATGTTCCCGATCCCGGACACACGCGCGCTCCACTGGCCGCAACCTTCGTCCACTCGCTGTACTACTGCTTCTTGGAGCAAGGCGAGATAGCGAACCCCTACAGCCTCTTCCACCATCAGACTCTTGATTTCCAAGCGCAAGCCATTCGCGACACTCTGCCCTACTTCATCGGCGCCCAGGGGCGGGATGAGATGGCCCTGCGAGACCGGCTGCGGGGTCTTCGTAGGGATCGACGGCGGATCGAACTGCAACTTGGTCAACTCGATGCGTTTCAACTTCAGGAGACCGCCGTCGCCAGGACCCTGATGGGCCAGGCACGAGACTTTGGGATCCTCGATGTCGCGGAGTCGGTCGCGGACGAGTCCGCCATTGACTCTCTGCGGTCAGCGCTGGCCTCGGCTACCTCTGGCTTCGGCGTCGAGACGCCCGCCTCCGTTCCTCAAGATGAGTACGAGCGCCTAATCGACGATTCCAGGATGCTCCGGGAATCCATGCGCGAGAAGTCTGCACAGCTTCGACGGTTGAATCGCTTTGCCGCCGACTCTGCTGGCTACGAAGGGGAGGTTTCCGAGCAGCGTTCGCGCCTGGCCTCGGCCCGTCTTGTTCCAGAGCCTGAGATCGAAGGACATTGTCCTATCTGTGGGCAAGGCGTCGCCGGTTTGGATGAAGTGATGAGTTCGAACCTCGCTGTGGCTACCGGTGACGCTGACCACCGTCTCAAGTCGGCTGCACGGGACCAGAGGCAAATCGCTGCCTCGATCTCGGAGCTACAAGAATCGATTGAAAGGGATCGTGTCGGCTACGAGGCTACTCAAGCCGCGCTGCGAGAGATTGACCGGCTACGGGCGCAAGAGACAGAGCGTGCACGCTCCCTTGAGATGCGCAGTTTTGTCGTCGGACGCATCTCCCAATTCTTGGACACCCACGACGAGGCGACAGACGTCGATCGCCAACTGCTGACCTCCCGGAGCGCGGATCTACGGCGACAGATCCAGCAACTCGAGGATCGGATCGACGGCGACGCAGTTCGTTCTCGGACGCAGTCGCTGATGAATCTCGTTTCCCGGCGGATGGCTGAATACGCGCAATTCTTAGGCTTAGAGCACTCAACGACTGGGGTGCGCATCGATCCTCAACGGTTGACCGTGGTGGCCGATCTTCCGTCTGGGCCCGCGTATATGAGCGAGAAGGAGATTGGTGGGGGCATGAACTGGGTGGGCTACCACCTAGCCACGTACCTGGCAATGCAGGCGTACTTCATCGAGCACTCCCGCCCCGTTCCCTCGTTCATCGTCTTCGACCAGCCATCGCAGGTGTTCTTCCCCGAAGAGGATTCCGCGCCAGAAGGGGACGCGGTCGATTTTGATGATCTCGAGGTCGGCGACAAGGAGCGAACTCGTCGCCTGTTTATGTTGATCAACGACGCGGTGACCTCAGCATCGGGAAAATTGCAGGTTCTTGTACTTGACCACGCCGACTTCCTTTCGGAGCCCTGGTTTCAGGATGCAGTAATCGAAAAGTGGCGCGGGTCCGCGGCGCTGATACCTGCCGAATGGCTCGACGATGTCGATGAAGAGCCGGAGGTCGAAGGCTAAAGCCATTCTCGTTGGCGGGGCGGCCCTGCCAGCAGTCAGATCGGAATGGTTTAACCCGCCTCGACCCGCGGTGGCTGGATCGAGTCAAGGTGGCTCTTTGCGGTCGGAGGCGCTGCATAGTGGGTGCAAGGACGCACTCCGCCATCCGGCCCGTCACCGTGCACTCCCACGCACCCCTGACACCCTGCACCGCAGCTTCGTCGAGCCCGGGTACGACGGGTGCCACGTCTCTGCCGACCGCACGGCGCTCGAAGTCCGCCACGCGCCACATGCACCCAGCCGCAGCGGAGCACCCGTGGCTGTGCCTCCGCGGCGCGCACGCAGATCGCCGTCGCTAGGCCACTCGGCTCACTCGGGTCGCTGGCCGCCCTCAAGCACGGCCAGGTCGCGCACGGCGTACCGGTGGTGCTCGGCTTCTTCCTTCAGCACCACCTTGAGACACCGACGCACGACGTACTCCTGGTCGGGATACGGCTCGGCGGGCTTGCGGTCGCAGGTCCGATCGAGCTCAGCGTCGGTGAGTTCCTCGATGACGCGGCCGAGGGTCGCCATGCGTTGGCGCCGCGCCGCCAGCACCTCGTCGAGCGTCGGGGTGGCGTCCAGGGTGAGGCCCAGCCGGGCCGACGCGTCGGCCGGCATGCCGCCGGCCGGATAGCCGAGCGGGTGGTAGGGCGCCTCCTCCTCGAGCACGGCGCTGCCCAGCCAGGCGTCGCTCGCGAACAGCAGGTGGCGGTGGGTCTCGACGAACGACCACTCCCCGTCGACCCGCTCGTGGAGCTTCGGCTCGGGCAGCAGCCTGGCGCGCTCGAGCGTCGCCTCCCACAGCGACTCGATGGCGGCCCACGCGGCTCGGTAGTCCTCCGGGGTCGTGGCCTCCCGCGCCAGCACCCGCGCCGGGTGCTGGCGGTCGAGCTCGCCCTCGACGTACGCCGTCACGTCGACGTCGTTGACCACGAGCCGATCGAAGGCGCCGCCCAGGTAGACGTCTCCTCCCCAGCAGTCCACGATCTTGAGACCACTCACCTCGCAGTCGCGGATCTCCAGACCAGCCAGGTCGCACAGGTGGATCCGCGCGCCGCGGAACTGCTCGGTCTCGACGTACTCGTCTGTCACCCGGTCAGTCTCGGGCACGGCACCGACGATGTCACCGGGCGGCACGTGGACGCGCCCCGGCCGGGCCCTGCCCACCGGCAGGCATCGACCATCAGGGCGAGCGTCAGCGCGTGGCGGGGCGCACCGTGGGGAAGAGCCGACCGACGCGCTCGCCGACCTCGTGCACCCGTGAGGCCGGCCCGACGATGAGGGGGTCCGGCTCGCCGACCACCGCGTGGTCCTTCGAGGGGTAGTCGAACTGGCTGAGCAGCACCCGCATCGCCTCGAGCCGGGCGCGCTTCTTGTCGTTGGACTTCACCACCGTCCACGGGGCGTCGCCGGTGTCGGTGTAGAAGAACATCGCCTCCTTGGCCTCGGTGTAGGCGTCCCACTTGTCGCGGCTGGCGAGGTCGGTCGGCGAGAGCTTCCACTGCTTGACCGGGTCGAGCGACCGGGCCGCGAAGCGGGCCGCCTGCTCGTCGTGCGACACCGAGAACCACAGCTTGACCAGGCGGGTCCCGGCGTGGACGAGCATCCGCTCGAACTCCGGGGCCTCGCGCACGAAGTTCAGGTAGTCCTGCGGCGTGCAGTAGTCCATCACCCGCTCGACGCCGGCCCGGTTGTACCAGGACCGGTCGAAGAAGACGATCTCCCCGCCGCTGGGCAGGTGCGGCACGTAGCGCTGGAAGTACCACTGGCTCTTCTCCTGGGCGGTGGGCACCCCCAGCGCCACGACGCGCGCCCCGCGCGGGTTCAGGTGCTCCATGAACCGCTTGATCGACCCGCCCTTGCCGGCGGCGTCCCGCCCCTCGAAGAGGACCACGACCTTCTGGTCGGTGTCCCGCACGTGGGCCTGGAGCTTGAGCAGCTCGATCTGCAGCAGCCGCTTCGTGCGCTCGTAGCGACGACGCGACAGCTTGGTCTCGTAGGGGTAGCCCTCCCGCCACGGCGGCAGACCGTCGGGTCCGGCCCGGTCGTCGGACTCCTGACCCTCCGGACGCAGGTCGTCGTCGAGGTCCGCGATCGCGTCGAGCTCCTCGGCGTGGCCGGTCGCGCCTGCGGGCGCCTGGTCCGGGTGGTTGGCGGTGGTGGTGGGCATGGGGCCTCCCCGTCGGTACGTCGGTCACCCGTCACGCTAGGGCGGCAGCGGCGCGGTCCTCAGGGCCGAAGGTCGGTGGCCACACGGCCGGTGGTCCCACCGGCCGCCGGGTCGCCGCCCTATCTTCCGCGGGTTCGCCACCTCTACCGCGGGTCTGCAACCCCGCGGCAGAGGGGATAACTCCGCGTTACAGCGGGAGGGGGTGGGGTCAGGCCTCGAGCGCCTTCGCCACGCGGCGGTGCGCCTCCCAGATCTCCTCCGGCAAGCCGTCGAACTGGGCCAGGTGCTCCTCGCGGAAGCCCATCTCCTGGCGCCAGCGGTCCACGTCGATGTCGAGGATCCGCTCGAGGTCCTGCTCGGGCATCTCCAGGCCGGTGAGCTCCAGCTCCTCGCGCAGCGGCAGTACGCCGACCGGCGTCGGGCGGCCGGTGACCTCGCCGTCGCGCAGGCGGACGAGCCAGAGCAGGGCGCGGAGGTTCTCGCGGTAGCCCGGCCACAGGAAGTGGCCGTCGTCGGCGTCGCGCTGGAACCAGTTGACGTGCGCGAAGATCGGCTGGTCGTCGGCCGCGCCGATGATCTCCAGCCAGTGCCGGGCGTAGTCGGCCTCGGCGTAGGCCAGGAACGGTCGCATCGACATCGGGTCGTAGCGCAGCTGGCCGTCGAGGCCGTCGGCGGCGAACGTCGCCTCGGCGCCGAGCGTCAGGCCGTCGTACACGCCCTCGGCGAGGTCGGTGATCGCCCGGATCAGCGGCTCGCGGTCACGGGTGCGGCCGCCGAAGATGATCGCGTCGACCGGGACGCCCATCGGCTCCTCGAAGTCGGCGGCGACGTTGGGGACGTTGGCCAGGGTCGTGGTGAAGCGGCTGTTGGGGTGGGCCCACGGCGCGGTGTCGCCCTCGGCGCGGTCGGCGATCGCCTCGCCCTTCCAGTCCTCCCAGCCCTCCAGGTCGGTCGGCGGCTCGGGCGTCTTGCCCTCCCACCAGACCTCGTGGGTCCGGGGGTTGTAGGCGACGTTGGTGAAGATCGCGCCGGTGCCGGGCTCGATCGAGCGCAGCGCGCCCGGGTTGGTGAGCTCGTTGGTGTCCTTGGCGACGCCGAAGACGCCGTACTCGGGGTTGATCGCGCGCACCCGCCCGTCGTCGGCCACCCACAGCCACGCGATGTCGTCGCCGTAGAAGTCCACCGTGTAGCGCTCGCCGAGGGCGTCGGGCGCCAGCGTCATCGCCAGGTTGGTCTTGCCCGAGGCGCTCGGGAAGCCGCCGCAGACGTGCCACCGCTGCCCGGTCTCCTTGTCGTGGATGCCGAGCAGCATGAACTGCTCGGCGAGGAACCTGCCCGACGCGCGCCCGTCGTAGCAGGCCTGCCGCAGGCCGTGGGCGATCTTGCCCAGCAGCGCGTTGCCGCCGTACGACGACCCGAAGTGCAGGATCGTGCGCTGGTCGGCCACGGTGACGAAGTAGCGCTGGTCGTCCGGGGTGCCCTGCCCGAGGTTGGGCAGGTCGCCGGTGACGTGCACCGCCCGGACGAACATCTCCGGGGTCTGCAGGTTGTCGAGGTGGGCCACGCCGACCCGCGCCATCCGGATCATGTGCAGCACGACCGGGCGGTTGTCGGTCAGCTCGACGCCGGCGGCGTAGGGCTCCAGGGGCGAGCCGGGAGGCGCCATCAGGTAGGGGACGACGTACATCGTCTTGCCGCGCGAGGCGCCGCGCATCCGCTCCAGCTGGCCGGCGGTCATCTCCTCGGCGTCGCGCCAGTTGTTGTAGACGCCCCGGTCCTCGGGCTTGCTGGTCGCGACGATCGTGCGCTCCTCCGAGCGCGCGGTGTCCTTGAAGTAGCTGCGTGAGTAGTAGAGACCCTCACCCGCCGGGAAGAGCTCCCCGGCGTCGAGGGCCTCCGCCACCAGGCGGTCGTCGTCGGAGGTGTTGACCACCTCGACGCGGTCGGGCTCGGTGATCCCGGCCCAGTAGGTCACGTACTCCCGCACGTGCGGGTTCTGCACACCTGCCTCGTCGAGGGCCTGCTCCGCATCGCTCATGTGTCCGCCTTTCGCAGGTCGGCCAGCCGGGCAGCGCTCACCTGGGGGCCTGGGGGTGGATGACCGTCATACCACCTGCGCCTGCTCCGGGACGACCGAGACCGGCCAGGCGGGGGCCGGCCTGGTCCAGGCCGATCCGCTCCCGGACGAGCCGCTGCGGGGCGAGCGCGCCGCTCGCGACGAGGGCCAGCAGCTCGGGGTAGGCGTGCGCGGCCATGCCGTGGCTGCCCAGCACCTGGAGCTCGTGCGCCACCACCCGACCCATGTCCACCGCGGCGTCGGCGTCGGCGCCGCCGAGCAGCCCCACCTGCACGTGCCGTCCCCGCGGGCGCAGGCAGGCCAGCGACTGCGCGAGGGTGGCGCGGCTGCCGAAGGCGTCGAGCGAGACGTCGGCCCCGCCGCCGGTCAGGTCGGCCAGCGCGGTCAGGTCGGCGACCTCGACCGGTACGGCGCCGAGCTCGGCGGCCAGGTCGAGCGAGGCCCGCGCGGTGTCGACGGCGTACGTCGTGGCGCCGCGCGCGAGCGCCACCATCACCGCCGACAGGCCCACCCCGCCGCACCCGTGGACGACGACGCTCTCACCGGCCCGCACCTGCGCCACGTCGACCACCGCCCGGTAGGCCGTCGCCACCCGGCAGCCCAGCACCGCTCCGACGTCGAGGTCGACCTCGTCGGGCAGTCGGACCAGGTTGACGTCGGCGCGCGGCAGCGCGACCAGCTCGGCGTAGGAGCCCCACTGGGTGAAGCCCGGCTGGAGCTGGCGCTCGCAGACCTGCTGGTCGCCGCGGCGGCAGGCCGGGCAGGCGCCGCAGGCCAGCACGAACGGCGTGGTGACCCGCTCGCCGACCTCGTGCGTGCGGACGTCGGGACCGACGGCGACGACCGTGCCGGCCAGCTCGTGGCCCGGCACGTGGGGCAGCGCGATGCCGGCGTCGTGGCCCTGCCAGCCGTGCCAGTCGCTGCGGCACAGACCGGTCGAGGCGACCTCGACCACGACGCCGTCCGGCGGGCAGGGCGGGTCGGGCACGTCCCGCAGCGCCAGCGGGCCGGCGTACTCGTCGAAGACCCAGGCGCGCACGCGACCAGCAGACCACGGTCTCGGCAAGCTCGACCACCGGGGGCAAGCTCGACCACCGGGCTCGGCAAGCTCGACCACCGGGGTGACGCTCGAGCACGGTCTCGGCAAGCTCGACCACCGGGGTGACGCTCGACCACGGTCTCGGCAAGCTCGACCACCGGCGCCCGGTGGTCGAGCTTGCCGAGACCCCATCCCTAGGCTGGTCGCATGACCCCCCTGCGCCGTCGCGCGACCGGTGCCCTGCTCCTCGCCCTGACGCTCGTCCCGGCGCTCGCCGGCTGCTCCGGGGACGACGCGGGGGACGGGGCGGTCGGCGTCCAGGGGCCCGACCGGGCCACGCCCGACCAGGAGGCCCCGCCGAAGGGGTCCGTGCGGGTCGTGGCGGTCGGCGACATCTCCTGCGACCCGGGCTTCGAGCCCGGTGACCCGTCGATCGAGTGCCAGGACGAGGCCACCGCCGACCTCACGTCGCGCCGCGACCCCGACGTGGTCATCGGGCTGGGTGACCTGCAGTACGAGGCCGGCGAGCTCGAGGACTTCGAGTCGACCTGGACGCAGCGCTGGGGCCGCTTCGACGACATCCTGTCGCCGGTGCCCGGCAACCACGAGTACAAGACCGAGGACGCCGCGGGCTACCGCGACTACTTCGACGCGCAGGAGGGCGCCCAGCTGCACTACGCCGAGGACATCGGCGCCTGGCGGGTCTACTTCCTCGACTCCGACTGCGACATCATCGACTGCGAGGCGCAGGTGGAGTGGATGCAGGAGGACATGGACGCCAACCCCACCGACTGCACCGCCATCGCCACCCACCACGCCCGCTGGTCCTCCGGCGACCACGGCTCCCAGGTGATGACGAACCCGCTGTGGGTCGCCGCGTCCGAGGCCGGGGTCGACCTGGCCCTGGCCGCGCACGACCACAGCTACGAGCGGTTCGCGCGTCTCGACGTCGACGGGCAGCCGCTGGCCGACGACGAGGAGGGCGGCACCCGGCAGTTCGTGGTCGGCACCGGCGGACGCTCGCTCTACCAGCTCAAGGACCCGATCGCCGGCTCCGAGGTCGGCGTCGACGGCTCCTTCGGGGTGCTCGACCTGATGCTGACCCCGACCGGCTACGAGTGGGAGTTCGTCGACGTCGACGACGCGGTGCGCGACTCCGGCTCCGACACCTGCGGCTGAGCCGTCACCGGGTCGACCTCGGGCGCCCCCTGGGTGGAGAGCTGGGTGGAGAGCGGCGTCAAGAGCTGCGCGAAGAGCTCGACCGGCTCGCTCTTGCCCTTCAGCGGCAGCGCCCCGCGGGAGACCAGCACCTGCGGACGCACCAGCATCGCCCGGGTGGCGCCGGTGACCAGCACGTCGTCGCCGGTCTGCCGGGTGGCGGCCTCGACCCGGGCCGCGACGTTGACCGCGTCGCCGATCACGCTGAAGTTGAGCCGCCCCGCACCGCCGAGCGGGCCGGCGACCACGCGCCCGGAGTTGACCCCGCACGAGACGCGCAGCCCGCTCTCGCCCTGGGCCACGGTGTCGACGATCATCCGCGCCGTGTCGACCGCCCGGTCGGCGTGGTCCGGCTGGACCTCCGGCGCGCCGAAGACCGCCAGCAGGCCGTCGCCGAGGAACTTGTCCACGTGGCCGCCGTAGGCCTCGACCACCGGCACGATCTCGGCGAAGAGGGTGTTGAGCGTGGCGATCACCTCGGTGGCCTCGGCCTGCTCGGCGTACGACGTGAAGTCGCGGACGTCGCAGAAGAGGATCGAGACGTCGACCTCGATGCCCTCCTGCGGGAACTGCCCGCTGAGGATCAGCGCCATCACCTCCTTGTCGACGTAGGTGCCGAAGGCGTCGCGCAGCTCCTCGCGCTCGGCGAGGCCCCGGGCCATCCGGTTGAAGTCGTGGGCGAGCTCGCCGAGCTCGTCGCTGCTCAGCACCGCGGCCCGCGCGGCGTACTCGCCCTCGTGCACGCGGGTCAGCTGGGTCCGTACGTCGGCGATCGGGCGGGTGATGCTGGCCGACAGGATCGCGGTGAGCTCGTGGGAGAGCACCAGACCGACCGCGGCGGCGACCGCGACGGCCAGCAGCAGCCGGCCCGAGCCGCCGTCGCCGTCGACGACTGCCGCGACGGCGATCCCGGTGAAGGTGGTGGTCGCCGGGACGGAGATCCGCAGCCGCTTCGCCAGCGACAGCCCGCGAGCCTGGAGCCCGAACTCGTCGGGCAGCTGCGCGGCGATGTCCTCGATCAGCGGCCGCGCGAGGATCTCCCCCACCGAGTAGCTCAGCACGGTCGCGTACGCCGCGGGGATGACGCAGGCGACCACCATCGCCACGAAGCCTCCCCAGCCGATCCCCCACAGCCACGCCGCGAGCAGGCTGGTCGGGACCACCGCGAGGACGTTGACCAGCCCGGAGCTGCGCCGGTACTGCCGCAGGGTGAAGGTCGTGGCCACCTCCCACGCGGCCACGGTCTCGCGCGGCGTCGGCATCGGCGTCGCCCGCCACCGGTCGACGGTCTCGATCGCCGACTGGGCCTGGAGCGCGGCGAAGGCGACGGCCAGCACGGTGAGCAGCGACCCGAGCGCGGCCACCGCCACCACGTCGAGCAGTGGTGGGTCGTAGTAGGCGGCGATCAGCGCCACGGTGGCGACCGCGATCACCACCGACGCGCCGGCCTCCCCCACCAGCAGCACGTAGCGGTAGCGGGAGCCCAGCGCGTCGTACATGCGGCGGATCAGGCGCTCGACCATCCCGCTGAGTGTGGCGGCCCGCCCGGGGCGCGTCCAGGGTGGCTGGACCGCCGCCGCCTCCCTGGAGGCGGCGGCGGCCCGAGCGTCAGCCCTTGTACGCCGCCTGCGACTGCGGGTTGAGGGTGTCCTGCTTGCGGGCGCCCTTGACCCGCTTGTCCTTCAGCTCGAAGACGTCCAGACCCTTCTGGATGTCGTTGCTGTAGATGTGGCCGTCGTACCAGTACGCCGACCACGACCCGCCGAGCACGAGCTTCTCGTCGGAGACGGCACCCCGGTCGAACCAGGCGAACTCCTCCGGGGAGTCGGAGTCGGTGAAGTCGATGACCGAGATCCCGCCCTGGTACCAGGCCTGGACCATCAGGTCCTTGCCCTTCACCGGGATCAGCGAGCCGTTGTGGGCCACGCAGTTCTCGTTGTTGGACTGGGTGCGCGGCATCTTGTAGTAGCTGGCGAACTCCAGCTGCCCGCCGACCAGGTCGTAGATGGCGTCGGCCCCCTTGTTCGGCCCGACGGAGGGGTTGCAGGTGGGGGCGCCGCCGCCGCCGAGCTCGTCGGTGAAGACGACCTTGGTGCCGGCGTTGTTGAAGGTGGCGGAGTGCCAGAAGGCGAAGTTCTCGGTGTCGCGCACGGTCTCGGTCACGACCGGGTTCAGGCGGTCGGAGATGTCCATGACCACGCCGTCACCCATGCAGGCCCCGGCCGCGATGTCCTTCGCGGGGTAGGCGGTGATGTCGTGGCAGCCGTCGGTCCGCGCCGATCCGCTTCCGTCGAGGTTGCGCCCGGGGTTGCCGCCCTCGGGGAAGAGCAGCGGGGTGCCGGCGAGGAAGGCGGCCTGGGGCTTCTTGCGCGGCACCTTCACCACGCTGATCCGGTCGTGCGGCGGCTGGCAGTCGGGGAAGGCGGTGTTGGGCCCGTAGGAGGAGACGTAGACGAAGAGGTCCTTGCCGCTCGCGGACGGCGCCAGGGTGTGGGTGTGCGACCCGCACGGCGTCTCGACCGCGGCGACGTACTCCGGGCTCGCCGGGTCGCTGATGTCGAAGACCCGCACCCCCTCCCACGACGACTTCTGCGCGGCCGTCTGGCTGCTGCTGGCACAGGAGGCGTCGTTGCGGCTGGAGTCGACGCTGAGGATCAGCAGGTCCTTCCAGACCGAGACGTCGTTCTGGGCCCCGGGGCACAGCACCTGGGCGACCGCCTTCGGACGCGTGGGCTTCTTGATGTCGTAGACGGTGAAGCCGTTGTAGTTGCCGGCGTAGGCGTAGTCGCCCTGGAACGCCAGGTCGCTGTTGTAGGAGGTCTCCGGCTCGAACTCGCCGTACTTGGGCACGTTGGCGACCAGCCGCATGTTGGGGCTGCTCGCCGTCTCGCCCGAGGCGAGGGTGGTGCCGCTGTCGTCGAGGGCGGCCAGGTCACCGCCCGCGACCGAGCAGCCGGCACCGAACCGGTCCTGGGCACGCTTCAGCTTCTTCTGCAGGCCCGGTGGGCAGAGCCGCTCGGGAGCGGCCGATCCGGCCGCCTCCTGCGAGCCCTGGTGGGACCCGTCGTGGGCGGTGGCGGCGGGGACGGCGGTGGCCGCCAGCCCCAGGGTGGCGAGCGCCGCGACGATCGTGCGGCGGCGATGGGAACGGGTCGTGTGTGTACGACTCAAGGCGCAGGTCCTTCCGAGAACGAGCCAGGGGGTGCACGAATGTGCTCGTCTGTCGTACCGTGCCCGTGCGATGAAAGTAAAGACTCGGGCACTGACTATTTTCGCGGCGCTGCTCCTGAGCGCCGGTCTCCTCGGCGCGTGCAGCGCCTCGACCGACGACGCCTCACCACCCGGTGACGCCACGACGGCGGCCCCGGAGGCGACCGCGGGCGGCGACCCGGACGTCGACCAGGACGCCGGGGCCACCGTGATCCGCCCCGGCTCGCCGGGCGAGGACGCCGAGACCGGTGCCCCGCCCGAGCCGCTCGAGCCGGCGCCGTGGAACCACTCCGACATCGCCTTCGTGCAGATGATGGTGCCCCACCACGCGCAGGCCCTGCAGATGTCGCGGCTGGCCCCGAGCCACGCCGCGAGCCCCGTCGTACGCCGCCTGGCGCAGCGGATCAAGGCCTCCCAGGGGCCGGAGATCCTGCTGATGGCCTCGTGGCTGGAGCAGCAGGGGGTGGACGTGCCGACCGCGGCCGAGGACCCGATGTCCTACGACCACAGCGAGCACGGCCACGACGCCATGGAGGGCATGCTGACCCCGGCGCAGATGGCGGAGCTCGAGGCCGCGCGCGGGGCCCGGTTCGACCGGCTGTTCCTGCGCGGCATGATCCGCCACCACGCCGGCGCCGTCGCCATGGCCGACACCGTCGGCGCCGCGGGTTCGGCGGTGCAGGTGGCCGAGCTGGCGGCCGACGTCAGCGCGGGCCAGGCCGCCGAGATCACCCGGATGCGGGAGCTGCTCGACTCCTGACCTCGTCCAGCAGCCCGTCGCGCAGCGCCGCGGCCAGCGTGGGCGCCAGCGGCAGCCGCGGGATCAGCGTGGCCTGCACCGCGTGGTAGGTGTCGGGCTTGCCCGCCCACGTGGTGGAGCTGGGCCGGTTGGCCGCGTCGAGCTCGTGGTGCCAGGAGCCGCGCGCGGTGTCGAGGAAGACCTCCGCGACGTGGTCCCACCAGGTGGCGTACCAGGCGGCGTACGACGGGTCGCCGGTCGCGGCGTGCAGGGCCGCGGCCGTGGCCGTCGCCTCCGCGGCCACCCAGTGCATCCGCTCCCGGACGACCGGGGAGCCGTCCCAGTCCACGGTGTAGACGAAGCCGTCGGGACCCTCCGGCCCGTCGACGGCCCAGCCGTCGCGGACCGCGGCGTCGAAGAGCAGCACCGCGTCGTCGAGCAGCCAGTCGGGAGCCTCGGGACCCAGGGCCGCGCGCAGGTGCAGCGCGAGGCGCGCCCACTCCAGCCCGTGACCGATGGTGGCGCCGTAGGGCCGGAACGGGTGCGCCGGCTCCTCGCGGTTGAAGTCGGGCAGCGGGGTCCACTGCTCGTCGAAGTGCTCCGGCAGCCGTCCCTCACCGGCCCGGCCGAGGTCGTGGACCACGCGGGTCACGATCCGCAGCGCGGGGTCGAGCAGGGTCCGGTCGCCGGTCGCGTCGGCGGCCGCGAGCAGCGCCTCGACCGTGTGCATGTTGGCGTTGACGCCACGGTAGGCGTCGAGCGTGGTCCAGTCCTCGTCCCACTCCTCGACGACCATGCCGTGCTCGGCGTCCCAGAACAGCGTGAGCAGCACGTCGAGCGCCTCGCCCAGGAGGTCGGCCGCGCCCGGACGGCCGGCGCAGGTCGCGCTGGCCGCCGCGAGCACGACGAACGCGTGCGGGTAGGCGGTCTTGCTCCGCCCCGACGGACCGGTCGGACCGTCCGGCCCGACGGCGGCGTACCAGCCTCCGTGCTCGGCGTCGCGGAAGAGCCCCTCGAGCGAGCGCAGGCCGTGGTCGACCAGCGGGCCGCAGCCCGGCCGGCCGAGCAGGTGGCCCAGCGCGAAGACGTGCGTCATCCGGCAGGTGATCCACAGCTCCACCGGGCGGTCGGTCTCCGGCTGGCCGGTCTCGTCGAGCCACGCGAACCCGCCACCGGGGTGGCGCGAGGCGCGGCTGAAGTCCAGCAGCCGGTCGGCCTCGGCCTCGAGCCACCGGGCGTGCGCCGGCGACCCGAGCCAGGGCCCCGGGCCCGACGGAGCTGTGGGGCTCACGCGCCGAGCGAGGAGTAGCGCTCCCCGACCTCGTACGTCGCCACCCCGAGCGTGGAGTCGCTCTGCCCGTAGTAGGCGAACCAGGTGCCCTTGTAGTGCACCAGGCCCTCGACGAACGTGACGTTGGAGACCAGCCCGTGGGTGTCCTCGTACGTCGACGGCTCGAGCCACGGCCGGTTCATCTGGGCCAGGATCGTGGTGGGGTCGGCCGGGTCGATCAGCAGCTGGCCGCAGGTGTAGCGCACCGACCCGTCGGGGTTCTTCACCGCAGCGTTGTGCAGCAGCAGGAGCAGCCCGTTGTTGGTGACGATCGGCTGCGGACCGACCTCGACCAGGAACTCCCCGAACGTGCCCGGCGCGGTCGGCACCATCAGCGGCTCGTCGTTGGAGCACGGCTCCCAGTGGATCAGGTCGTCGGACCAGGCGTGGTAGATCGAGCCCTCGCCGAAGTACATCAGCCAGCGACCGTCGACCTGGACCGGCACGATCGCGCCGGCCTTGCTCCACGGCGCGTCCTGCCCGTTGCCCTGGGGCAGGAAGGTGTTGAAGTCCGGGAACATCGGGCCGTGCTTGGTCCAGGTGAACAGGTCGGTCGAGGTGGCCAGGCACAGCAGGGCCGAGGTGCGGTCCCACCCGGTGTAGGTCAGGTAGTAGGTGCCGTCGATCTCGACCACGCGCGGGTCCTCCGCGCCGTGCTTCTCGTAGGGCTCGGTCGGCGAGAGCACCGGCTCGGGGTGCCGCTCGAAGTTGATGCCGTCGGTGCTGGTGGCCAGGCCGACGTACGACACGAGGTCGTCGGCGTGCGCGCGGTAGAGCAGCACGACCTTGTCGTCCTTGACGACGGCGGCCGGGTTGTAGACGTGGCCGGACTCCCAGCCGTCGCCCTGCGGGGACAGGATCGGGTTGTGCTCGTGGGGACGGAAGGGTCCGAGCGGGAACTCGGCGTGCGGGTGCGTCATGGCGGGTCGGTCTCCTTGGCTGGGGTGGCTGCTGGGGTGGCTGGTCGGGTCGGTCTCGTGGGTCGGGTCGGTCAGGAGGTTCTCGTCGGTCAGGGTCATCGGCGCGTCACGAGGGCGAAGCCCCCGGCCGGTACGACGACGCGCACGGTGCGCGCCTTGGTGGTGCGGGTGCGGACCAGCCGCCCCTTCGCGTCGTACGTCGCGGCGGTGGCCCGGCCCTTGCCGGCCACGCGGACGACGGTCCGCTCGGCGCGCCGCGAGGCGCTGGACAGCAGTGCGGTGCCGCCGCCGGCTCCGCGGAGCACGAGCCGCGACACGGCGGGCTCGAGCAGCACGGCGTCGAGCCGGGCGGGCGCGCCGTCGGTGGTGGTGGTGGCGGTGATCCGCGTGGCACCGGCCTTCCCCTTGCGGGCCTGCGTCATCCGCGCCAGCGTCACCGGGAGCAGCGCTCCGGGCGCGGGCGAGTCGCCCTGGGCGCCGATCGCGCCCGAGTCGACCCGGCCCAGCACGCGGCTGCCGACCCGGAAGGTCGTGACCGCGTCGCTGCCGGGCTGGAGCTCGACGACCGGCAGCACCAGGTGCCGCTGCCGACCCGAGACGGGCAGCGAGACGGTGCCCCGGTCGCCGAGCGAGGCGTAGCCGGCGCCGCTGAAGAGCGACTCCCCGGTCCACAGCGACTCCGGCTGCTCGGCGACGGCGCCGCCGCCCAGGGTGCCGTCCTCGGCCTCCAGGGTGCGGGTCCCGCGACGCTGGGTGATCGAGGCGACCTGCGCCGCGGCCCGCACGTCGCGGTGCTCGTCGAGCGCGATCATCGAGAGCAGGCCGTGGATGGTCGACTCCGCCCCGGAGTTGCGGTTGATCTCGCCGGTGGCGGAGATGCCGTCGTACGTGCGGCCGGTCGCGCGGTCGTACATCGGCTCACCCGCGGGGTTCGCGCCGAAGTACCAGGCCCCGAAGATGCCCGCGAGGTCGCGCAGCACCGGCCGGTCCATCACCGCGTCGGTCGCGAGCAGCGACTGCAGGCGCGAGTCGGCGCCGTAGGCGATCTGCGAGGCGTCGCCGCGCGTCGGCAGGCGGCCGTTGTCGGCGCCGCCCGAGGTGAGCAGCCACGGGTCGAACGTGAACGCGTCGCTCTTCGCGCCGCGCAGCAGCCCCTGGCGGCCCAGCGTGCTGGACGCCTCGGCCAGCGCGGCCGGCATCTGCGAGCCCCAGCCGTGCCAGATCGAGCGCGACAGCGCCCAGGGCCGGACCGAGCCGAAGGGCCAGGTCTGCGCGTCGCCGCCGGTGAGCCGGGCGACGCCCTCGGCGAGCCGCTCGAGCGCGACCCGCGCGCCGGAGCCGCCCCGGGCGCCCCCCGCGTCGACGTACGCCGCGAGGCCGAGGATCGCCTCGGCCGAGGCGTCGGCGCCGTCGGCGATCAGCCAGGCGGGGGTGCGCTGGCCGTCGATGTCGAGGTACTGCCCGTAGGCGTCGAGCACCTGCCGGTCGACCGCGTCGATCGAGAGCTCCATCCGGTCGCGCAGGAACGCCGCGAACGCCGGGTCCTTCTCCGCGAACGCCGCGTAGCCCTCGCCGAGCGCCCAGATCGTGCGGGCCAGCCAGTACGACGCGTCGCTGTCGGAGGGGTCGGGCAGCTCGACGGGCTCGGCGCTGGGGTTGAGCGTGCCGTCGGGCTGCATCCACAGCACGACGTTGCCGGCGTCCGCGCCGGTGGTGGTCTGCAGGTAGGTCAGCCCGCGAAGCATGTCGTAGGCCTGGTCCCGGCTGCTGCGGTCGCCGGTCTGCTCCCAGTGGCGCAGGTAGACGACCGCTGCGCGGGAGATGTCGTCGGCGTTGAAGGCGCCCTGGCTCCAGGTGTCGGTCTCGGCGTCGTACGCGCCACCGCCGACGTGGCGGAAGCTGCCGTCGTCGGTGGGCTCGGCGTAGGTCCACGGCACCGCGACCTCGGGCTCCGCCTCCAGCCGGTACGTCGTGTGGCCGGCCTGGGCGGGCGGGTCGACGCGCACCGTCAGCCAGTCGAGGTGGTCGAGGTTGGTCAGCGCACGCCGGGCCGCGGGCGCGGTCGAGGCGGCTGCGGCGGACGTGCTCGCCGTACCGGCCGAGGGCGCGGCAGGGCCGGCCACGGCGGCCACGGCGGTGCCGGGCAGCACGAGCGCAGCCAGCGTGACCGCGGCGAGCGCGACGGGGCGGCCCGCGCGGGGCCTGGGGGTGGGGTTCATCGGGTGGTCCTCATTTCCGAGAGTCGAGGCTGGAGGTAGGTGGTGGGTGGCGCGGGTCATCCCTTGACCCCGGAGCCGAGGTCGGAGGCGGTGAAGCGCTTCTGGAAGATCACGAACAGCGCCACCGCCGGGGCGGCGAGCACCACGGAGCCGGCGAGGATCGCGCCGAACGGGTTGGCGGCGCGGCCGGCGACGTTGTTGATGTAGTTGGCCAGCGAGACCGCGAGCGGCTGCATGCCGGCGTCCTTGGTGACCAGGAAGGGCCACAGGAACTCGTTCCACGGTCCGATGAACGTCAGCAGGATCGCGGTCAGCAGAGCGGGCTTGACCAGGGGCAGCGCCACCGACCAGAGGATCCGCAGCTCGCTGGCGCCGTCGAGGCGGGCGGCCGAGAAGAGCTCCTCGGGCAGCTGCATGAAGAACTGGCGGAAGATGAACACCGCGGTCGAGTTGATCGCGAACGGCAGGATCATCCCGAGGTAGCTGTCGGCCAGCCCGTAGGTGCGCACGATCATCACGTAGATGGGGATGATCAGCAGCTGGAACGGGATGATCTGGACCAGCAGCATCGTCGCGAACAGCGTGCCCTGGCCGCGGAAGCGCAGCCGGGCCAGCGCGTAGCCGGCCAGCACCCCGAACACCACGGTGCCGAGCAGGACGCCCCCGGTCACGATGCCGGAGTTGACCAGGCTCTGCACCAGGTCGACCCGGGCGTTGATGTCGGTGTAGTTCTTCAGCGTCAGCCCGCCCAGGGGAATGGCGCCCATCAGCGAGGTGTCCGGCTCCTCCTGCAGCGAGCCGACGACCATGTAGTAGAAGGGGAAGAGGAAGAGCGCGGCGCCGAGGTAGAGCGCGAGGTGGCGCAGCACCGTGCGGATCCTGCTGCGCGGGGCGTCGCGGGTCTCCTCGGGCGCGTGGGTCACGTCGGTCATGTCAGTCCCTCTCCAGCAGACGGCGGTTGACCAGGGAGATCAGCAGCACCGCGATCACGAGCAGCACGCCGATGGCCGAGGCGACGTCGGGGTTGCCCTGCTCGATGCCGCGCTGGTACATCAGCAGCACCGGCGAGGTGGAGGCGCCGTTGGGGCCGCCGCCGTTGGTGAGCAGGTAGGGCTCGGTGAACAGGTTGGCGCCGGTGATCGTGGCCAGGATGACCACCAGCACCGTCGCCGGCCGGACGCCCGGCACGGTGACGTGCCGGAAGGACCGCAGGGTCGACGCACCGTCGGTCGACGCGGACTCGTAGAGCTCCTTGGGCACGTTCTGCAGCGCCGCGAGGTAGAGCAGGATGAAGAAGCCCATCTGCTTCCAGGTCACGAACATCGCGATCACCGGCATCGCCAGGCCGCTGTTCACCAGCCACGAGGGGTCGGGCGCCAGCGGGCCGAGCAGCTGGTTGACCATGCCCCCGCTGCTGAACAGGAAGAGCCACACCGCCACCAGCGCCACGCTCGCCGTGACGTAGGGGATGTAGAAGGAGACCCGCAGGAACGTGCGTCCGCGGACCGCGCCGTTGAGGGCGGCGGCCAGCACCAGCGAGAGCCCGACGGTCAGCGGCACGTTGATGACCAGGAAGATCCCGACGTTGACGAAGGACTCGCGCACGTCGGGGTCGGCGAGCACCTCCCGGTAGTTGTCGAGACCGACGAACGGCCGGTCGACCTGCGCCCCGGGAGCGGCGAAGAAGTAGTCGTGGAAGCTGATCCACACCGCCAGGGCCAGCGGCCAGGCGAAGACCACGACCAGGAACACCGCGTAGGGGGCAGCGAGCAGGATCCCCACCGGGTGGCGACCCAGCAGGGCCGCCACCCGTGAGCGGCGCGTCCGGGGCGGCGTACGCCGGGCCTCCCCGGACTGCGTCGGCTGCGTCTGCGCGGTGCTCATGCTCAGCCCTGTCCGGCGAGGTCGGTGACCTCGCCCGCGGTGTCCCCGAGGACGTCCTCGGGCGCGGACTCACCGAAGATCACCGAGGCGCTGTAGGCGTCGCGGAAGGTCTGCCAGATCTCGATCGAGTTGGCCACGTTGGGCACCTCGACGGTGCGGGAGGCCTGGTCGGCGAAGACCTCGTACTCGGGGTGGGCCTCGAAGTACTCGGGGTAGGTCCCGGTCAGGTCCTCGCGCAGCGGCATCTGGCCGGTGAGCTCCAGCAGGCTGCCGTCCTGCTCCTCGCTGGTGGCGAACTCCAGGACGTCGTACGCCGTGCCCTGGTTCTCGCACGCGGCGTAGAGGCCGATGTTCTTGGCGTCGGAGAACGTGTAGGTCTCCTCGGGGGCCGTGCCCGCCGAGGTCGGGACCGGGACGGCGCCCCAGTTGACGTCCTCGCCGTAGACCGAGATGGCCCACGGGCCGACGATGGCCATGGCGGCCTTGCCGTCGGCGAAGGAGTCGGCGTTGTAGGCCTCCTTCGGGGACAGGCCCTCCTCGTACATCGTGGCCCAGAAGTCGGCGACGCGCTGGCCCTCCTCGGAGTCGAACGCGGCCTCGCCGTCCTCGACCAGCTGCCGACCGCCGGACTCGGCGGCGAAGAGCGGGTAGAAGTCGAACCAGGACTGGAAGAACTCGCTGGTCGGGGCCGGCCAGACGGCCGCCTGCGCCGCACCGCTGTCGACGATCTTCCGGCTGGTGGCGAGGAACTCGTCGTACGTCGCCAGGGGCGGGTTCTCCGGGTCGACCCCGGCCTTCTTCATCAGGTCCTTGTTGTAGAAGATCATCACGGGGTTGGACTTCCACGGGATCTGGTAGTAGCTGCCGTCGGGCGACTGGTACTGCTCGGCCACGTCGCCGGAGCGCTCCTCGACGTAGTCGGCGCCGCCCTCGAAGCCGTCGAGAGCGACCAGGCCGCCCTGCTTCTGGAACTGCGGCACCGCGGCGGGCGAGGTGTTGAAGACCAGGCACGGCGCGTTGCCGGCGGTGATCGCCGCGCCGATGACCTCCTCGGAGCTCTGCCCGGCCGGGATCTCCTGGGCGGTGATCTCCTCGTCGGGGTGGTCGGCGTTCCAGGCCTCCACCATGGCCTCGCCCCAGGCGATCTCCTCGGGGTTGTTGGAGAGCCACACCTTGATCGGGCCGCGGGCGTCGTTGCCGGCCTCGGAACCGTCGCCGCCACCCCCACAGGCTGCGGTGAGCCCGAGCGTCAGCGCGCCGATGGTGGCGGTGATGGTCCTGGTCCTCATGGTGTCTCCGATCTGGTGCGCACGGGCGTGCGCGACGGTTGGGGGTGGGGCGGTCAGGCGGGGGTCAGGCGGGGGTCAGGCGGCGGTCGGTGCGGGCCCGGTGGAGTCGCGCACGACGAGACGGGGCGGAGCGAGGTCGACGTCGGTCGGGTCGCGGTGGTCGATCAGCTCGAGCAGCCGGGTGGCCGCGGCGCGGCCCCACCCGGTGACGTCGGTGGCGACGGTGGTCAGCGAGGGCCGCACGTGGGCGGCGAGCTCGGTGTCGTCGAAGCCGGTGATCGAGAGCTGCCCGGGGACGTCGACGCCGCGGCCGGCCGCGACCGAGAGGCCGGCCATCGCCATCAGGTCGTTGGCGAAGACGACCGCGGTGGGCGGCTGGGCGAGGTCGAGCAGTCGGTGGGTCGCCGCGGCGCCGGCCTCGGCGGAGAAGTCGGCCTCGACGAAGGGGCCCGGGGCCAGCCCGGCGCTCTCCAGGGCCGCGGCCCACGCCTCGCGACGCGACCGGCCGTGGACCATCGCCTCGGGCCCACCGACCTGGGCGATCCGGGTGTGCCCGAGGGAGACGAGGTGGTCGACGACCGCGGTCACGCCGGGTCGGTCGTCGACGCCGACGGCGGGCCACAGGGCGCTGTCGACCGCGGGGCCGACGATGACGGCGGGGAGCCCGACGTCGGTGAGCAGCGCGGGGCGCGGGTCGTCGACCAGGAGGTCGGTGAGGAAGACGCCGTCGACGCGGCCCTGGTCGGCCAGGCGTCGGTAGGACGCACTGCCCTCGTCGTCCTCCGGGACCATCTGCAGGAGGAGTGCGTAGCCGTTGGCGGAGAGCACGCCCTCGACGCCGGCGATGAACGAGGGGAAGAACGGGTCGGCGCGCAGCGTCTCGGGCTGCCGGGCCATGACCAGGCCGACCGCCAGCGCGCGGGAGACCGACAGCGCCCGGGCTCGGAAGCTCGGCGTCCACCCGAGCTCGCGGGCCGAGGCCAGGATCCGCTTCCGCGTCTCGTCGGCCAGCCCCGGCTTGTCGTTGAGCGCGAACGACACGGCGCCCTTCGACACCCCCGCGTGGCGGGCGACGTCGTTGATGGTGGGCCGAGGCATGGCCGTTATCTAAACCGGTTTAGTGATCGGCGTCAACCCCTGATCCCCCGATGTCGCGGAGGTTTGCCGGTCCGCACCCGGGGAAGACGCAGGACGTGCCCGATCCTTTCGTCGTCGCCGTGGTCACCGTGGCGCTCCTGATCTCCCTCGCGATCTACGTCCGCGACTACCGCGACCCGGAGAAGCGCCGCGACATGGGCCTGACCCGGGAGCAGCGGCGCCGTCGGCGCCAAGAGGAGTCCGGCCTGGCGGAGCGCTGGGAGCGCGAATACCAGGAGAAGCTGGCGAAGGAGCGCCGCGACGAGCTGCCACCCACGCACACCGAGCGCTGACCCCACCGGTCAGCGACGTGCCGGACCGACCGCACCACCACCACCGCACCGACGTCCCCGGCGCCGGGGCCTCCGGCGCTCCGTCCGCCCGGGGCCGGTCCAGGCTCGTCACCGCGGCTGCGGTGGTGGCGTTCCTGGTCGGCGGTGTGCTGGCCCTGGTGCTCGTCGTCGGCTTCACCGCCTTCGACGATCCGTGTCCCGACTACGACGACGAGGGATCGATGGCGGCCCCGGACTCGCCGTACTCGACCCTGATGTGCGACGCCCGACCCCTGCCCGGGATGCCTGAGATGGAGACGGTCGGCGTCCCGATCGTCCTCGCCGTCGCTGGCATCATCGGCCTGCTCGTCGCGCTCGTGCCGGTGGCGCTGGCGAGGCGGGGTCGCCGCGCCGGCCGCCCCGCCCGGGGTCGGACGGTCGCGCTGTGGCTGGTCGGGGTGCTGGTCGTGCAGCCACTGGTCGTGCTCGCGGCCCAGTACGGGCTGCCGCGCGACTGCCTGTCCGGCCGCACGCCCTCAGGGGAGTGCTCCCACGACCGCGAGGTCCGCTGACCGGGTCGTACAACGACGTACAGACCTGACTCCCCCGGGGGCCGCCCAGGCGGGCAGCCCTCTCCGGGTGGGCAGGTCTGTACGTAGTTGTACGAGTGCCCGGACTGGCGACAGGGTCTCGGCAAGCTCGACCAACGGGAAGTTGACCGGCGCGCGAGGGATCTCGGCAAGCTCGACCAACGGAGAGGGGCGCGAGGGTCAGGGCCCTGCGACGATCACCAGCTCGTTGCCCTCGGGGTCGGCGACCCGCCACCGGGTCTCCGACTCCTCCAGGAGCCGGCCGCCGGCGGCGAGGGTCGCGGCGAGGCGCGCCTGCGCCTGGTCCAGCGGCACGGCCAGCTCGAGGTGGACGCGGTTGCGCTGCCGGCGCCGCTCGGTCTCGGAGACGTCGATCTGCTGGAACACCAGCACCGGGTCGAGCCGACGTGGGTCGTAGATGTCGCTGACCTCGGCTCGCCGGTCGTGGACGTAGCCGAGGGCGGCGACCCAGAACGCCCGGACCGCAGCGACGTCCGCGGCGTCGAGGAAGAGCTGGGCGAAGCGCGGCAGCCCCGGGTCGGCAGTGGCTCCGAGCTCGCGGGCAGCGGTCTGGAGGTCTGCGGCGAGCTCGGTGAAGTCGAGCGCCAGGCCATGGGCGTCGTCGTCCGACTGGTCCTTGCCGCTGTCGACGATGACGAGCCCGGGGCGTACGTCGACCAGCAGGGGGAATCCGGAGGCGTCGGCCCGTGCTGCTGCGGCGGCGACCAGGTCGTGCTGCTGGGTCGGCGAGGTGACGCGGTAGCACGCCATCGCGCTGAAGACCGCCTGCCAGTCGGCGCTCCCGTCCCCCTCGCCGAGCGCCCCGCCCGGCACCAGGTCGACCTCGTTGCCGTCGGCGTCGGCACGACGGACCCCGTAGGGTCCCGATCCCTCACCCAGCCCCGCCTGGTCGATCGCCTCCGCCGACCGCACCACGTCGAGGTGGATGCGGTTGCGCAACGGCCGCGGCTCGGTCGACCGTCGGATCCGGATCGCGGGGTCGCGCCGCATCGGATCCACGAGACCGCCGTCCTCCGCCGGAACGTAGTCGAGCGCGCGCTGCCAGAACCCCTTCACCGCAGCCGGATCCGCGGACTCGAGCACGACGCTCAGGTGCTGCAGGGCGGCAGGGTCAGCGGTCAGCCCGAGCTCGCGCGCGGCGGCCGACGCCGCCTCGGCGTGCTCGTGCGCGTCGAGCCGTACCCGGACGCCGGTCGCGCGCAGGTCGACGGCGATGCCGGTCTCGACAGGCTCGACCACCGAGGCCGGCTCGACCACCGGGGCCGGCTCGACCACCGGGGTGGGGAGACGACGGGCCAGTGCGGCTCCCGCGGTCAGGGACGGCGCGTCGAACCATGCCGTCATCACGCCGTCGACGAGCCGCCAGTCCGTCCGAGTCCCCGTCATGCCCAGCACTGTAGGACTCCTCCCGGTCGATCTCGAGGGCCTCCGAGCTCGGCCCGACCACCCCCCGACGCGCGTCTGGGAGGGTGGGGTGATGAGCGCGCGGCGGATCGAGGAGCTCGACTGGTGCGAGACGCCGATCGGGGTGATCAGCCTGCGGCGACGGCACGACCCCGTCGTCGACCAGGACGTCTACGAGGTCAAGATCGACGACGAGTTCCTGATGTCGAGCCTCTTCACGGTCGTCGAGCAGGAGCTCGCCCACCTGGGCCTGGCCCGCGCCACCGGCGACCGGCTGCGGGTGCTGGTCGGCGGCCTCGGCCTGGGCTACACGGCGCGCGCCGCCCTGGAGGACCCGCGCGTCACGGCCCTGACCGTGGTCGAGCTCGTGGCGCCGGTCATCGACTGGCACCAGCGCGACCTGCTGCCCGACACCGTCGGCCTCGCCGCCGACCCCCGGGTCGACCTCGTGCACGCGGACTTCTTCGCGACCATCGCTGCGGGCGAGCTGGCCGGCGCACCCCTCGACGCGGCGTACGACGTGGTGCTGCTCGACATCGACCACTCGCCGCAGAACCTGCTCCACCACAGCCACGGCGGGCTCTACACGCCCGAGGGCCTGGCGCGGCTGGCGGCGGTGCTGACCCCGGGCGGTGTCTTCGGGCTGTGGTCCGACGACCCGCCGGACGGCGACTTCGAGGCCGCGCTGGCGGCGGTGCTCGAACGGCCCACGACGCACGTGGTCAGCTTCGCCAACCCGTTGACCGGCGGCGAGTCGGCCAGCACGCTGTACGTCGCCACGCGGCACACTGCGCAGTGACCGCGGTGCAGTGACCGCGACGCCACGGAGGGCGGCCCAGTGCAGATCGACGACTTCACCCTCGACCACTTCTCGCTGCGCGGGTCGCGGGCGCTGGTCACCGGCGGCAACACCGGCCTCGGGCGGGCGTTCACCCTGGCGCTGGCCCGGGCCGGGGCCGACGTCCTGGTCACCGGCCTCGACGACGACGCCGGCGAGACCCGGTCGTCGGTCGAGGCGGTCGGTCGGCGCTACGTCGAGGTGCCGGCGGACCTGACCGCACCCGGAGCGCCCGCCCGGGTGGTCGAGCGTTGCGTCGAGGAGCTCGGCGGGCTCGACGTGCTGGTCAACTCCGCGGGCATCTGCGTGCTCTCCGACGTGGTGGAGTTCGACCGCGCCCAGTGGGACCCGATGATCGCGGTCAACATGACCGCCGCCTTCGAGATGGCCCACCACGCGGGCGTGCTGATGGCGGCGCAGGGCCACGGCAAGATCATCAACATCGCCTCGCTGTTCTCCTTCCTGGGCGGCCGGCGCTCCCCGGCGTACGCCGCCAGCAAGGCCGGGCTGGTCGGCTTCACCAAGGCCTACTGCGACGAGCTCGCCGGACGCGGTGTCCAGGTCAACGCCCTCGCGCCGGGCTACATCGCCACCGCGATCACCGCCGCCACCCGGGCCGACCCCGAGTCGCACCGCCGCATCGTCGAGCACGTCCCGGCCGGCCGCTGGGGCGATCCCGCCGACCTCATGGGGGCACTGGTCTTCCTGGCCTCCCGCGCCTCCGACTACGTCAACGGCCACGTGCTCGTGGTCGACGGCGGCTACCTCGTCCGCTGACCCGCCTCCCGACCCCGCACCCCGCACTCCGCACTCCGCACCCGACACCCGACACCCGACCCGGAAGGGCCCCGATGACCGCCTCCCGCTCGACCCTGACCCGCGACCAGGTCGTCGCCGCCGTCACCGACCTGCTCGGCGCCGACCAGGTCGACACCGACCCGGCCCGGCTCCGCGCCGCGAGCGTCGACCGCTTCCGCAAGTACACCGCCGTGCACGGCATCTTCGACGGCCCGCAGCCGGCCGCGATCGCCTACCCCACCAGCACCGCGCAGGTCGCGGCCGTCCTCGAGCTGGCCCAGCGCGAGCGGATCGCGGTCGTCCCGCGCACGGGCGGCACCAGCACCGAGGGCGGGCTGGAGACCGTCGTGGCCGACGCCCTGGTGGTCGACGGGTCGCGGATGGACCGGATCCTGACCATCAACGAGCCCGACATGATGGCCACCGTGCAGTGCGGGGTGCCGCTGCAGGTCCTCGAGGACGCCCTGCGGGAGCAGGGACTGACCACGGGCCACTCGCCCCAGTCCAAGCCGATCGCCCAGTACGGCGGCCTGGTCGCCACCCGCTCCATCGGCCAGCTCTCCACCCTCTACGGCGGCATCGAGGACATGGTCGTCGGCCTCGAGGCGGTGCTCGCCGGCGGCGAGGTCGTGCGCGTCAAGAACGTGCCTCGCCGCGCCGCGGGCCCCGACGTACGCCATGTGCTGGTCGGCAACGAGGGAGCGCTCGCGTTCGTCACCGAGGTGACCGTGAAGGTCTTCCGCCACCACCCCGACCACGTGCGCCACTTCGGCTTCCGGATCGCCGACCTCGCCGCGGCGGTCGGGGTGCTGCGCGAGGTCGTCGTCGACGGCTACCGACCGGCCGTCGCGCGGGTCTACTCCCCCGCCGACGCGCGGCAGCACTTCGCGGACCACCCCGCCGACCGGTTCCTCGCGGTCCTCACCGCCGAGGGTCCCGCCCCCCTCGTGGCAGCCACCGCCCAGGCGATCGAGGACGCCGCCGCCGCGGTGCCGCACGAGCGGGTCGCCGAGGAGACCATCCGCGAGTGGTTCGCCGGCCTCAACTGGGGCCAGGACAAGCTCGACGCCGAGAAGGAGTCGATGCTCGCGGCCCCCCACCTCGGCTACACCACCGAGGTCTCGGTCGACTGGTCGCGCACGGCCGAGCTCTACGAGGCGGTGATGGCGCGCATCCACGCGGAGTTCGACCGGGTCGAGGACCTGACCCTGCTGGGCGCCCACTCCTCGCACTCCTACCAGACCGGGACGAACCTCTACTTCGTCTACGACTACGACATCCGCTGCGAGCCGCGCGAGGAGATCGACCTCTACCACCGGCCGCTCAACGCGATCGTCGTCGAGGAGGCGCTGCGCGTGGGCGGGTCGATGGTGCACCACCACGGGGTCGGGAAGTACCGCACGCCGTGGATCCACGAGGAGCACGGCAGCGCCTGGCGGCTGCTCCGCGGGCTCAAGCAGACCTTCGACCCCGCGGGCGTGATGAACCCCGGCACGATCTATCCGCTCGACGAGCACGGCGAGCCGCTGCCGTGACCACGGGCCCGACCTACCTGCTCGCGATCGACGGCGGGTCGCAGAGCACCAAGGTCTCGGTGCTCGACGACGTCGGGCGGGTCCACGCCACCGGGCGGGTCGCGCTGCGGCCCTACGAGCTCGGGCCGGACGGCGAGGCCGTGCACCCCGGCGACGACCTGTGGGACTCCCTGGTGGCCGCGTGCCGCGAGGCGCTGGCAGCCTTCGAGGGCAGCGCCGCCGACATCGCAGGGGTCGGTCTCTGCGGGATCCGCTCCTGCCGCGCGCTGCTCGACGCCCGGGGCCGGCTGGTCGAGCCGGTGCTGAGCTGGATGGACACGCGGGTCGCGCAGCCCCTGCCGCCGGTCGGGCCGGAGGTCGCCACCGTCACCAGCGCCGGCGGCTACCTCGCCGTCCGGCTGACCGGGCAGCGGCGCGACAGCGCAGCGGCGTACGCCGGGATGTGGCCGCTCGACCCGGCGACCGGCCGCTGGTCGAGCGACCCGGGCGAGGCGGCGCGGACCGGGATGCCGCCACACCTGCTGCCCGAGCTGGTCGACCCGGGGGAGGTGCTGGGCGGCCTGACCCCGGAGGCCGCCGGAGCCCTGGGGCTGCCGCCCGGCTGCCCGGTCGTGGCCACCGCCAACGACAAGGCCGTGGAGGCCCTGGGCTGCGGGCTCGGCGTGGGGCCGGCCGGCCCCGGCCCGCTGCTGCTCTCGCTCGGCACCTACGTCACGGCGATGACCGTGACCGACCACGTGCCCGCGGACGACCCCCGGGTCTGGCGCAACGCCGCTGCGGTCCCCGGCCGGCACCTCGCCGAGAGCGAGGGGATCCGGCGCGGCATGTGGACGGTGTCGTGGCTGCGCGACCTGGTCGGGGCCGTCCCCCACCCGAGCGACGTCGACGCGCTCGAGACCGGGGCGTGGGAGGTGCCGCCGGGCTGCGGGGGCCTGATGACGATCCCGGACTGGCTGGCGCCCGACCACGCGCCCCACCGCCGCGGCGCGATCCTCGGTCTCGACGCGACGATGGGACGCGCCCACCTCTACCGGTCGCTGCTGGAGGGCATCGCGATCACCATGCGCCACCACGCGGAGCGGATGGAGGCCGCCCTCGGCGCTACCTCCCCGAGACTCGTGCTCTCCGGCGGCGGCTCCCGCTCGGCGCTCGTCCGCCGCATCGTCGCCGACGTCTTCGCCCGCCCCGTGGAGCAGGCGGCCGTCCCCGACGCCGCCGGTCTCGGCGCCGCGGTCTGCGCGGCGGTCGGCACCGGCCGGCACGCCTCCTTCGCCGAGGCCGTCGCCGCGATGGTCTCGCCGGGACCGGTCACCGAGCCCGACCCCGACGGCGTACGTCGCTACGACGCCGTGGCGGCGACGTACGCCTCGGTGGGCGACCTGGCCGAGCCGCTCTTCCGGCGACTCGCGCAGGGCCCCACTCAGCCGCCCGGCTAGAGCACCGCCCGGGACCCCACGGGACCACGTGGCCAGGCGGCCAGGGCGAACGTCCGTGGGACCACCGGTCAGCACGTAAACTCTGTCCGTGCCAGAGGTCTCCGTCATCGCCTACTTCGCCGATGACCCCACGCGGACCTACCAGCTCGTCCCGTGGCTCGCCGTGCTGGAGCTGCTGCACCGCGAGCACCCGGTCGCGATCGTGGTCCGCGACCCCGCATCGGCGGCCGCCCTGCGCCCCCGCACGACGCTGCCGGTCCTCACGGCACCGTCGTTCCCCGAGCTGACCGCGCTCTACAGCGAGCTCGACGCCAAGGTCGTGCTCTACTGCAACAACTCGATGCTCAACTTCCAGTCGCTGATCGACGGTCGCCTCCTCCACGCCCACATCAACCACGGCGAGAGCGACAAGCAGAGCATGGCGAGCAACAACGCCAAGGCCTACGACCGGGTCTTCGTGGCCGGCGAGGCCGCCGTGCAGCGGCATGTCGCCGGCCTCATGGAGCTCGACACCAGGCGCCTCGTGCGGGTCGGGCGGCCCCAGCTCGACCAGCGTCCTGCGTCGCTGCTCGCGCCGACCAGCCGTCGTACGGTCCTCTACGCCCCGACGTGGGAGGGCGACGCCGACTACAACGACTACACCTCGGTCGACACCCTCGGCGTGCGGATCGCGCGCGCCGTGCTGGCCGTGCCCGACGTACGCCTGGTCTACAAGCCGCACCCCCAGGTGGCCACGAGCCGTACGCCGGCCGTGCGGGAGGCCCACCTGGAGATCCTGGCCCTGCTCGCCGACGCCGGCCACCGCGAGCCCGACGCCGGCCACCAGGCGGTCACGGTCGGCGACATCCTCGCGGTGCTGCCCGACTGCGACGCGATGATCACCGACGTCTCCTCGGTCGGTCTCGACTGGCTCTACCTGCGCACCGAGAAGCCGGTCTTCCTCACCGACCGCCACCGCGACGCCGAGCGGCTGCGCCAGGACGTCCCGGTCAGCCGCTGCGCCGACGTCGTCGACGAGGACGACATCGACGAGCTCACCGCGCTGCTGACCTCGCGGCTGGAGCACGACGAGCACCACCTCGCGCGGGTCGCCATGCGGCACCACTACTTCGACGACCTCCAGGTCGGCGACAGCACCGTGCGCTTCCTCGCCGCCGTGTCCGAGCTGGTCCGGCTGCGCGACCGGCTGCTCGGCGTCACCCCGACGCCGGGCGACGTGGGCGCCGCCATCACCGCCTGACCGCTGGCTGGGGGTCTCGACGGGCTCGACCTCCGGGGCATGGACCGCGCAGAGCCCGGGCACCGGACGGCGTACGGCACCCTCTCGGACTGGAGCCTCGGCATGCCCGACCCCGACCACCGACCTCCGCCGGACACCGGTTCCGGCCCCGCAGCAGGCGCGGACACGGCTGCGACGAGCGGCGTCCGCTCGACGCTGCTGGGCGCGATCTTCCTGATGGCCACCTCGGCGATCGGGCCGGGGTTCATCACGCAGACCACGTCGTTCACCGTCGAGCTGGGGGCCGCGTTCGCGTTCGCGATCGTGATCTCGCTGCTCCTCGACATCGCCCTGCAGCTGAACGTCTGGCGCGTCATCGGCGTCTCGGGTCATCGCGCCCAGGAGCTCGGCAACCTGGTGCTGCCCGGGCTCGGCTTCGCGATGGCCGCACTGCTCGTGATCGGCGGCCTGGTCTTCAACATCGGCAACATCAGCGGCGCCGGGCTCGGCACCGACGCGATGCTCGGCCTCGACCCGCGCCTGGGCGGCGCCCTGTCCGGACTGCTCGCGATCGGCATCTTCCTCTCACACCGGGCCGGCGTGGCGATGGACCGGATCGTCGTCGGTCTCGGCGGCCTGATGATCGTGCTGACCCTCTACGTCGCCGTCACCTCCTCGCCGCCGGTCGGCGAGGCGCTGCGCAGCACGGTCCTCCCCGACGACGTCAGCTTCCTGGCGATCACCACCCTGATCGGCGGCACGATCGGCGGCTACATCGTCTACGCCGGCGCCCACCGGCTGCTGGACTCCGGGGTCTCCGGCCCCGAGCGGGTGCGGGACATCACCCGCTCCTCGGTCACCGGCATCGTCATCACCGGCGTGATGCGGGTGCTGCTGTTCCTGGCCATCCTCGGCGTCGTCGCCGGGGGCGCCTCTCTCGACCCGAGCAACCAGACGGCGTCCGCGTTCGAGAACGCCGCCGGCGAGGCCGGGATGCGGGTCTTCGGCGTCGTCCTGTGGGCCGCGGCGATCACCAGCATCATCGGCGCCTCCTACACCTCGGTCAGCTTCGTGACCTCCCGCACGGGCACCAGCGAGCGTGTGCGCACGATGCTCGTGGTGGGCTTCATCGTCGTGACCGGCGGCGCGTTCGTCGCCGTCGGGACCCCGCCCACCACCCTGCTGGTCTTCGCGGGCGCGTTCAACGGGATCCTGCTGCCGGTCGGGATCGGGGTGCTGCTCTGGGTCGCGTGGGTCCGCACGGACCTGCTGCGCGGCTACACCTACCCACGGTGGCTGCTCGTCGTCGGCAGCGCCGCGTGGCTGGTCACCCTCTACCTCGCGGTGAACTCGATCGGACCGGTGATCGACCTGTTCGGCTGACCCGGACGGCCAGGGCTACCCGGTCACCCGCTCGGTCATCGTGCGCAGCGTCTGCTGCAGGACCGCGAACTCCGGCTCGGTCAGGCCCATCAGATCCTTCATGTCGCACTGGATCTGGGTGGCATGGCGGCGCAGGCCGTCGCCGTGCTCGGTGAGCCCGATCTCGACGAAGCGCTCGTCGGTCTGCCTGCGGCGTCGGGTGAGCAGGCCGTGGGTCTCCATCCGCCGCAGCAGCGGCGTGAGGGTGCCGTGGTCGAGGGAGAGCGCCTCGGCGATCTCGCGGACCGTGCAGTCGCCGCGCTCCCACAAGACGATCAGGACGAGGTACTGCGGGTAGGTCAGGTCCAGCTTCTTCAGCGCCGGCCGGTAGGCGCCGATGACCGCCCGGGACGCGGCGTACAGGTCGAAGCACAGCTGCGCCGACAGCGGCGGTGCGTCCTCCTCGGTCATGCCGTAATGGTTACACCACGGGTGGGTACCTGTCCCGCAAGCAACTTGCACACAAGATGGGCGCGGCTCGGGGTCGCCACCCTTCCGACGAAAAGACGGCCATGACCCAGACGCTCGCGCAGGACCCCGCTCAGCACCCCCTCGAGGTGTCCCTGCTCGCGGTCGGTCAGGGGGACGCTGCGGCGTTCGCCCGGCTCTACGACGTCCTCGCGCCGCGGATCTACGGGGTGGTGCTGCGGACCCTGCGCGACGCGCACCAGGCGGAGGAGGTCACCCAGGAGGTGCTCCTCCAGGTCTGGCAGACGGCGGCCGCGTTCGACCCGGCGCGCGGCTCGGCGCGTGCGTGGGTGATGACGCTGGCCCACCGTCGGGCGGTCGACCGGGTGCGCGCCAGCGCCGCCGTACGCCGTCGCGACAACGAGCACGTCGTGGCGACCGACCCGATGCTCGACACCTCGTCCGACTCGACCGCCGACGCCGTCCAGCACTCGGTCGAGGCGCAGCTGGTGCGGTCCGCGCTCGTCGACCTCGCCCCGCTGCAGCGCCAGGCCATCGAGCTGGCCTACTTCGGCGGGCACACCTACGTCGAGGTGTCGGCCCTGCTGCGGATCCCGCTCGGGACGGCGAAGAGCCGGATCCGCGACGGCCTGCACCGGCTGCGCGACGCGCTCTCCCCACTGATCGCCGAGCCGGCCTGATCATCCGGGTGCTCAGCCGCTCGCGTCGTTGGCCGCCTGCAGCGCCGCCCCGTGGTCGAGCGGCTCCGGGCCGCACCCCTCCCCCTTGACCGTCCGGGTCACCCAGCCGCGGCTGGCACGGCCCGAGGCTGCCCAGGCGGCGGCGTACGCCTCCTCACCGGAGACCGAGCGCATCTCGACGCAGGTCACGAACTCCGGTGCGGAGCCCTCGGTGTCCCCGGCGGCCGGGTCGAGCACCGTCCAGGCCACCCGGACGTCTCCCTTGTAGTAGCGCTCGCGCACAGCCGCCGCGGGGACCGCCCCGGCGAAGACCTCGCGCAGCCGCGCCTCCGAGGGTCCCGGCCCGGCCGTCGCGACCCCGGCGGCGTACGCCGCGGCGCTCTCCTCGACCAGACCGCGTGCCCGGACGTCGCGCCACTCCTGGAGGATCTGGACGAGGACGACGAGGAAGAGCACGAAGGACACGATCGACGCCCCGACACGCAGCAGGCCTGGGAGCCGCGGCCCCCCGCTGCGTCGGGGACGCGCCGCGTCCTCGGCGGGCCCGAGGATCCGCGCGGGAGGGGGAGCGGTCTCCCGCAGGTCGCCACGCGAGGCGGGCGCCTCGGCCAGCACCAGCTCGACGAGACCCTCGGGACGGATGCCCTGCGCGCGCAGGCTCCGCAGCCGCCGCGCGCGCCCGAGCCAGTGGTCGTTGAGCTCCCGCAGGTCGGGGTGGAGCGTCACCTGGGTGCCGTCACCGGACACCGGCCACCACAGCTCGTCGACGTGCTGGCCCAGGTCGAGCAGCTCAGGCAACCGCACCCTCACGACCCGCAGCCGCTCCCGCGTCTGCTCGGGCCGCTCCCCGCGGGGGCCGGGTCGCGAGACGGTCCGCTCGGCCTCGTGGACCTCGGGCGACAGCCCCTGCTCGGTCAGTCGCCGCACCAGCTCACGGGCCTCGCCGACCGGCAGTGCGCGGTCGCGCCCTCGCCGTCTGCCCGCCACCACGCGAGGAGTCTACGAAGCCGGTCCGCCGACGCGTCGGCGAGGGACCGGTCACGACGGTCCCGCGGAACCCGACGCAGCCGGCGACCGCTCAGGGCGGATGCGGCAGGCTGGCGCCATGACTTCGACCGACGGCGGCGCCGACACCAGCGGGGAGCCGGGCGAGCGGCTGGCCGCCTGGCTCGACGGGCTGGAGCTGCTGCCGCACCTGGCCACGGCCGGCCTGCCCTCGGTCGTCCGCGACGACCGGGGCCGCGCGGTCTGGACCGACCCGGCCACCGGGGAGGAGCTCGGCGACGAGCGGCTCGCCGAGCTCGAGGCCATGCTGCGCGAGCAGGGCTCGGACCCCCGGCACGGCGTCCCGGTGGGACTGCTGCAGATTGCCCGCCAGGCGCGGGTGCGCGAGGAGCTGCTGACCCGCCCGTGGTTCACCTACGAGTCGCTGGCCGAGCTGCGCGGCACCTCGGTCAACGCCACCCGCTTCGCCGTGGTCAAGGCGGCGGGCGAGCACCACCTGCTCGTGGTGGCCGAGGGCGAGCGCTCGCTCGTCCCCGCCTTCCAGCTGGACGAGGCCGGGCAGCCCCGCGCCGACCTCGCTCCGGTGCTGCGGCCGCTGCTCGCGGCGGGCATGGACCCCTGGCGCGCCTGGGGCTGGCTCACCCAGCCCGCCGCCCTGCTCGGTGGCCGCGTCCCCGAGCAGGCCGCCGCCGACCCCGACCTGCACGACGTGGCCGCTCACGCCGCCGTACGCCTTGCTGAGCGGGTCGCCGACCGCTCCTGACCGGCTCCCGCGGGTGCGCCCGGACACCCGCGCGGACCGGGCTGGGCGACTCGATGGTGGGACGGGACGTCCGGGCGTATCGTCTGAAGAAGTTCACCCTGGTCCCGGACCCCGATCAGTCGCCACGCGCACGGTCGAGGGGGTCGGGATGGTTCGAGAGAGCGGCGGGACCTGGTCGTCGGTCCACCTCGACGACGAGCGGTCACGGAGCCTCGGTGAGGTCCTCGCGGCGATGTCCGTCGGGCTGGTCTCGGCCGTCGGTGAGCTCTACGACCTCCTCGGCGACGACGTCTGGCGCGCGAGCCTGATCGTCTCGGGCGACCTGGTGCGGGCCGAGCAGGCGACGATCAGCACCTTCGACGCGGCCTGGCGCTCGGCCGGCTCCCTCCCGAAGGACCCCGCCGCCGCGCGTCGCTGGCTGCTCCGCACCGCGTGCCGTGCCTGCCGGGAGCTGGCGCTGCTCGATGCGACGTGCTCGTGCCTGCCGGTGCGGGCGGAGGACGCCGAGCCGGTGGGGCGGGTGACCGCACCGTCGTCGCCGCGCAGCGCAGCCGGTCAGACCTTGCCGCGCAGGATGCGCTTGAAGTAGGTGACCGGGAGGCCGTAGCGGTCCGCCGCCCACGTCACCCGTCGGGGTCGGACGAGGTCGGGGAAGGGCACCGACGGGGTCGGCTTCCCGTCGCGGTCGACCTCGACCAGCATCAGCCGGTGGCGGGCGACCGTGATCGGCATGACGGTGTAGCCGTCGTACTGCTGGAGGTCGGCGGGGTCGTCGGCCGTGATGTTGTGGGCCAGCGCCGCGACCTGCTTGCGCAGCCCGCCGCCGGACGGCTTGGTGCGGAGGTCGGCGACGTCGCCGAGCGACCAGACCGCGGGGTGCCGCCGGTGCCGCATCGTCTGCGGATCGACGTCCACCAGACCGGCCTCGGTCGTCCCGGCCAGGTCGCTCTCGGCGACCCACCGCGGAGCCCGGTAGTGCGGGACGACGTGGGCGTAGACGAGGTCGTCGAGGTCGTGGTCACCCGCGGGCGTGGTCACCCGCACCCGTCGGGCATCGAGCTCGGTGACCCGGGCGTCGCGCAGCACCTGGACGCCGTACGACGAGAGGGTCTGCTCGAGCAACCGGTCGGCCTTCGGCACCCCGAGGGGAGACGGGCCCGGGAGCACCAGGTGCACGTCGAGGTCCGGCAGCACCCCGGCACGCCGCCAGTGGTCGCACGCCATGAACAGCGGCTTCAGCGCGGTCGCGCCGCAGGGAGCCGGCTCGGGCGGCATCGTGAAGACCACCCGCCCTGCGGTCAGGTCGCGCAGCGCCGGCCACACCTGCGGGGCCGTCTCGACGACGAAGGTCGACCCGGCCCAACCGGCCTCGTAGGCCTCCCGCAGACCGGGGGTGGCCTCCCAGTCCTCCTCGAGCCCGGTGCAGACCACCAGCGTGGTGCAGCCGATCTCGCGCCCGTCCCGCGTCGAGACGCTCGGGCCGCCCGGGCCCGTGACGTCGACCGACACGACCTGGTCCTGGATCCAGGTGCACCCGTCGGGCATCACCGAGGCCGCCGGCCGCTCCAGCGAGGACATCGTCGCCTCGCCGGCGCCGACGTAGTTGAGCAGCGGCCGGTAGCGGTGGACGGACTCGGACTCCACCACCGCGACGTCCTGCGCGCCGTCGCGGAGCAGCCGGGCGGCCAACGAGATGCCGGCGTTGCCGCCCCCGACGATCACGATCTCGTGCTGATCCATGCGGGTCCTCCGAGTCGGCGCTGGGCTGGTCCCCCGACCGTAGCCCCGAGCCCCAGGCACGCGGCCCCGTGACAGGTGTCATGGGCAGGTGGTGACAACTCCCCCGGGGCTCGGAGAGCTCCGGGCCGGAGGGTGGAGCCATGACCTCACCGGCACTCCAGGCGATCGGCCTGACGAAGCGGTTCCGCGGGCGCGGCGGCGAGACCGTCACCGCGGTCGACGGCATCGACCTGACCATCGGGTCCGGCGAGATCGTCGCGTTCCTCGGCCCCAACGGCGCCGGCAAGACCACCACGGTCGACATGTTCCTCGGGCTCACGTCGCCGACCAGCGGGACGATCGAGGTGTACGGCGAGTCGCCGCACCGCGCCGTCGTGGACGGCCGGGTCTCCGCGGTGATGCAGACCGGCGGACTGCTGCCCGACTTCACGGTGCGCGAGACGATCCGCGCGATCGCCGCATTGCACGGACGGCCCGAGCGGGTCGACGTCGTCGTCGAGCGGGCGGGCCTCGACCACCTCGCCGACCGGCTGGTGAAGGCGTGCTCCGGCGGCGAGCAGCAGCGGCTGAAGTTCGCCCTGGCGCTCGTCCCCGACCCGGACCTGGTGATCCTCGACGAGCCGACCACCGGCATGGACGTCGGCGCGCGGCAGGACTTCTGGGACACCATGCGCGCGGACGCCGCCGACGGCCGCACCATCGTCTTCGCGACCCACTACCTCGCCGAGGCCGACGCGTTCGCCGACCGCACGGTGCTGATGGCCGGCGGCCGGATCCGGGCGGACGGCCCCACGGCGGAGGTGCGGGCGGCGTACGGCGGCCGGACGGTGACCTTCCGCCCTCCCGCCGACGTCGTGGGCGTCGACGGCATCGACGCGGCCTGGCTGGACGAGGTCCGCAGGGCCGTCGCCCCGCTGGGCATCACCGACCTCGAGGTCTCCAGCGCCGGCCTCGAGGCCGCGTTCCTGGCGCTGACCGGCGCCCCCGCCGAGGCCGAGGAGGCCCTGCCGTGAGCACCACGACGATGACCGGCCCCCGCACACCGGGCGCAGCGACCACACGCCGTCGTACGCCTCGACCCCTCGCCGTCGCCTACGCCGGCCTCGACCTCAAGCGCCAGCTGCGCGACAGGATGGGCATGTTCTTCATCGTGGCCCTGCCCGCGTTCTTGTTCTTCGTCTTCGGCCTGGGCGACGACGAGACCTACGGCAGCGCCAACGTCGCGATGTACGTGATGGTCTCGATGGCGGCGTACGGCGCGGTCACGGCCACCACGACCGTCGCCGGGGCGGCGGCCACCGAGCAGACCATGGGGTGGGGTCGACAGGTCGCGCTGACGCCGCTGCCGCCGTTGGCCTTCGTGGCGATCAAGACCGCCGTGGCGATGCTGGTCGCGGCCGTCCCGATCGCGCTGATCTATGCGATCGGTGCGGCGACCGGCTCGACGGGCAGCGCGTTCGACTGGCTGGCGAGCGCCGGCATCGTGTGGCTCGGCTCGGCCCTGTTCGCGGTCTACGGCCTGGCGGTGTGCCTGATCTTCAAGGGCGAGAACGCCGCCGGCATCGCCTCCGGGCTGATCGTGATCCTGAGCTTCCTCGGCAACGTCTTCACGCCGATGGACGGGATCATCCTGGAGCTCGGCCGCTTCACCCCGCTCTACGGCTACGCCGGGTTGGCCCGCTACCCGATCTCGGAGGGCTACCTGCCCATCGACGCCGGGCACGACCCGGTGTGGCTGCTGCTCGCTAACGTGGGCTCGTGGACGGTGATCTTCGCGGCGCTGGCGGTGTGGGGTCTGCGCCGACGCCGGGAGCGGGTGTGACACCTTCCTCGGACGACGTCGCCGCTGCTCGCTCCCCGTGGGAGCGGTGGGCGTGGGTGATCGCAGCGATCTGGCTGGTCTTCCTCACCTACCCGGTGATCGAGACCTTCCAGACCGACGCGCCGGCGCCGGTCAAGGCGCTGGTCCTGGCGCTGATCGCGGCCTTCGCGGTGATCTACCTGCTCGGGTGGAGCGTGTGGCGCGACCACGCGGTGCAGATCTGGTTCGCCATGCTGCTGCTCGGACTGGGGACGGTGCCGGTGATCGGCATCGAGGCCATCGGCCTGACGCCCTACCTCGGGGCGTTCTCGGCGCTGATGGTGCCCGCGCCGTGGTGGAAGGGGACCACGGTCGTCAGCGCCCTGCTGCCGGTGCTGTCCCTCATCGGCGGCGACTTCCCGGCCTTCTTCTTCCTGATGGTGTGGCCGCTGATCGGGTTCTTCACGGCCATGCGGGTCTTCTCGGAGCTCGAGCGGCAGTCGGCGGACGACCGCGCGGAGCTGGCGCTGGTGGCCGAGCGCGACCGGGTCGCCCGCGACGTCCACGACGTCCTGGGTCACTCGCTGACGGCGCTCTCGATCAAGGCCGAGCTCGCGGCCCGGCTGATCGACGTCGACCCTGCGCGGGCGCGCACCGAGCTGGAGTCGATCCAGGAGACGGCCCGGCAGGCGCTCGCGGAGGTCCGCTCGACCGTCGGGGGTCTGCGGGCGGCCAACCTCGAGGCCGAGCTCGCCGCCGCTCCCCGCGTGCTCGCCGACGCCGGCATCGAGACCCGGCTGGTCGGCGCCGTCGCCGACACCGACCCGAGGCACCGCACCCTGCTGGCCTGGGTACTGCGTGAGTCGGTCACCAACGTGGTCCGGCACGCCCGCGCCTCGACGGTCTCCATCGAGCTGTCGCCCGCAGGCCTGGTCGTGACCGACGACGGCACCGGCTTCGAGGCCGACCACGGTCAGCGACGGCAACGGGCTGCGCGGCATGCGCGAGCGCGTGTCCGCAGCCGGTGGCACCCTGCGGCTGTCGGGTGCTGCCGGCACCCGCGTGGAGGTCGTGCTCCCGTGATCCGGGTGCTGCTGGCCGACGACCAGGCGCTGGTCCGTGGCGCGCTCGCCGCCCTGCTCGACCTCGAGCCCGACCTCGAGGTCGTCGCGCAGGTCGGCCGCGGCGACGAGGTGCTGACCGCCGCGCGCTCGTCGCAGGCCGAGGTGTGCCTGCTCGACATCGAGATGCCCGGCCTCACCGGGCTCGAGGTCGCGGAGCGGCTGCGGGCGGAGCTGCCCGCCGTGCGGTCGCTGATCGTGACGACCTTCGGCCGGCCGGGCTACGTACGTCGGGCTCTCGACGCCGGTGCCGCCGGCTTCCTGGTCAAGGACACCCCCGCCCGCGAGCTCGCCGACGCCGTACGCCGGGTGCACGCCGGCCTGCGCGTGGTCGACCCCGACCTGGCGACCGAGTCGCTCATGTCCGGTCCCTCACCGCTCACCGCACGGGAGGCGGAGATCCTGCTGCTGGCGCTCGACGGCTCACCCGTCGCGGCGATCGCCGCCCGGGCCCAGCTGTCCGCGGGCACCGTGCGCAACCACCTCTCGGGCGCGATCGGCAAGACGGGCGCGTCCACGAGGGCCGAGGCCGCGCGGGTGGCTCAGGCGAACGGGTGGATCTGAGGCGAGCCCCCGTCGCGGCTGGTCCCCGCCGAGACGCTCAGTGCCGCGCTGGGTTCACGTGCGGTCGCGCCAGAACCTGGTGTCGCCCGTCCGGGTCCACGGGGTGTACTGGTTCTTCTTGCCAGGCACGTGGTCGACCGACGGGTCGCCGTGGGGCTTGGTCAGGTCGAGGGAGGTGAACTTGGCGTAGACCCGGATCTTCTTCGGGTTCATGCAACCCCGCACCTTGCGGACCGTGATGCTGCGGACGAAGAAGTCCTCGTCCCTCACGATGCGGTACGTCCCGTAGCACTTCCCGGGCGCCTGGTCGCCGCACCCCGCGCCCCACTTGTCGCTCTGCTCCGGGTCCGAGTAGTAGCGGCCTCCCGACTTCTTGACCGGGCCGAAGACGAACCCGTCGCCACACTGGTTGTCGAAGAACGCTCCGAACTCGGGGCCCTTGTGTCGAGGTGCGGTGTCGAGCAGGACGGTCGCGACCCACTGCGTGTCCACCGGAGCCTGCCGGTAGCCGAACTGAACGGCTACCCGTGCCTGCTTATTGACGACCTTGATCGACGAGACATCGACCCGGTCCGCGGCGGGGACCGCGACGGCCGGCGTCGCGCTCGCGCCCAGCGCCACGGCCACGCAGCTGAGGAGGGTCGCGAGGGAGAGTGCTTTCATCGGTGCCTCTTTCACTGCGTCGGGGGGTCAGCGCAGACTAGAGGCCGTCGTTCGGCCACGTCCCGCGTCTGCGAATTTTCTGACGCCGAGTTGGCTGTTCGCGCCCTTCCAGGCCTCCGTCAGCACCCGCGCGACGGCTGAGGTGTCGAGGACGTGGTCGACCCCGAGCGGGGCGACCAGCCGTCTGTCTCGCGATAGAGCTCCGGCCGGCGGTCGGCCCAGACGTGGTTCCGGGCACCGAGCCCCTTGTCGCGCGAGGCTGCGAGATCCAGCCGAGCGGTCAGGACCGCAGGTGAAGCCGTGCCGCCCGGTGCCGTCGCGGGCCCGGCGATCAGCTCACACGCCGCCTGCGCCTTGGTCACCTCGATGGACTGCCACCCTCCCGGCGCTCGTGTCGAGGACGAGAGGCAGATCGGCGGCCGCTGTGAACGCGACCGGTTCGCCGCCCCACAGGTGGACCTTGCGGTAGAAGCCCAGGACCGTCCCTCGGACCACGAGCAGTGCGGCGTTGTAGACGATCTCCTCAGCGCGCTCCGGGAACCCGACGGTCCTCGACCACCCCGTAGCCGATCACCGGGCTCAGCTGAGCCCCGCCGCCGTCGACCTGCGCCACCCCTTTGCGATGACGTGACCGGCACGGTCGGCGCTGCCACGTCTGAGTCCGGCGGCCATCCCCTGCGGGCCGGGGCGTGGTCTCGCGCCTCGCGCCCGTGGCGCTGTCGGGGACCACGGGACACGGAGCGAGGTCGAACGTCTCCCCGGGTGTGACAAGCGCTTGTCAGACGGCGTTGGGCGCAGCGTCCGGCCTCAACCCGGACCCGGACTCCCCCCGTGGAGGAACCGGCTCAACCATGGGCCGTAACCCGCGTCGCACGCCGTCGTTGTGGGCAGCAGTCGCAGCGACGACGCTGCACCTATCCCTCGGGGGAATCCTTGAACAGCTCGAAGAAGTGTGTCGCAAGATCGTTGGTCGCCGTCCTGGCCGCCGGCGTCATGTCGTCTGGCGCCGTTGCCGAGGCCGTCCCGACTTCGACAACGGTCACCACATCGTTGGCGGGCGTCCGTGGCACCATCGAGGACGGTGTCCTGGTCCTGCAGTCCTCACGGACAGGGATGGTGGTGGACGAGCGGTCCGCGACAGCAGTCGGGACTATCGATTCCGAGGCCTTCAGCGCCCCGTTGGCCACGGGGGACTCGGCCGTCTACCAGGTCGTGGAGGGCGATGAGGTTGTCGCCAGGATCATCGCGACCAGGGCACGCGAGGGGTCGCTGGTGCCTGACCTGGTCGCGATCACCACCAACGGTGGGACGGCCATCGACTGGGCGAGCGCCCCCGGCGTCGCCTCCTGGACCCTCGACGGAGCGCCGGTGCTGGGCACTGAGACGACCCTTGAGCACCGCCTCCAGGATCCTGAGGAGAACGTCGAGATCATCGGGCTGGCGGGTCAGGGCGGGGAGTACGTCAACGTCGTCAACGGACTGCTGCTCACTCCCCCTCGACCGGCGTGGAGCGGCTCGACGGCCTCGACCACAGGGGGCGGCTCGGACGGCACCGCCAACGACTCAGGACCGGTCGGCAGCGGCGGCGTGATCACCATCAAGCGCACCCAGTTCGTCTATGAAAACTACATTCCATCCAAGTACATCGACGCTCCCGACAGCGCCATGATTCCGATGGACTGTGAGTCCGGCGACGGGTCCGACTATTGGTATGCCGGCGACGATCGCGGCTCCACCTACAACCACCCCCGCTACCGCACCGTCGGGCGGGCGCTGTACACCTGGGGCGACAGCCGCGGACAGAGCTACACCGACGTGTCGCCCACCAAGCGCTACATCCGCACGAAGTCCGGCACCTTCGTCTACGACAGCCAGCGCCAGGAGCCGCAGAGCTCGATCATCATGGTCGCCGGCACGATGGACTCGACCAAGGCCGTCGGCTACGCGCGTCAGAGTGCGGGCAACCCCTACTGCAGCAGGTCGAACACCATCGACTACACCCAGCTGCACGACATGTACCGCGGCGGCGGCTACAAGGTCGAGGGCAGCCACGACCGCATGCCCGACCACCACGCCTATATCCGCCGCGTCTACAGCGACGGCACCATCGGGCACGGCCGGGTCTTCCTGCACCGCCTCGTCGATCCCAAGTGCCTCAACAGCACCTACGAGAGGTTCTCCTGCCCTAAGTGGGACTACTCCTACACGGGCTGAGGCCATGACATCGACGCGGATCTGGAGAGCATGATGAAGCGCACCACAGGAGCGGTGGGGACCGACCTGGCCCTACGACGAGGCGAAAAACGCCTGGCACGAACTACGACGACATGCCTCGCCGCGGCGCTGGTCGGCCTGAGCATGGGCACACTCTCGGTGCCCGGCGCCGCCTACGCCTCCGACGCCTCGAGGCCGAGTGTCATGAGTCAGGGACGAGTCTGGGAGGACGGGCTCGACACGCGACTGCAGTCCCAGTCCTTCGTCGACGCCGCAGGACGGGCGGGGTTCACCGGCAGCTCGCTGGGAGGCAGGCTTCAGCCCGCGGACTGGTTCGACCGCGCGGCTGACGCCCAGGTCGTCGGCTTCTTCGGCCACGGCAACAGCGGCCTCTTCGCGCCCGCTGACGACGGGTCGGCGTACCTGTACGCAGGATCCGTCGACGCCTACAACCACCGGGTCGGCGGTGACCTCACTGGTGCAACGGTGAACCTCTCCTCGTACCTGCCGCAGGAGATCGACGACGTGCGACTGCTGATCTTCTCCAGCTGCTACTCCTCGCAGCGCTTCAGCGACTCGTACTACTCGCTGCCCGAGGCTGCCCGGCTGAGAGGCGTCGACTCCGCATTGGCGTTCAAGGGGCTGATCTACTCACCCACGAGCACGGGCTCGAGGCCCGTCGCCGAAACGAAGTACTCGGGCGGCTACCTGTGGAGCCGGGTGAGCCACCACCTCGGCGACGGAAAGTCGATCGGCGTGGCCCTGACCCGCGGCCTCAACGAGCTCTACGCCAAGGAGGGCTCGTACGCCGGCTACCACCGCTATGTCATCGAGGGCGCCTCCACCGCGCCCGCGAGCGTCACATTGCGCTCGACCGCGGAGACCAGCCCGGCGGCGGGCGTCGACGCTGCGTCGGTATCCCGCTGGCTGCTGGCGCGCAGCGGGGGCTCGGCCGCGAATGACCTGCACGAGCGGGAGGTCGCGGCCGACACGTACGCACGGTTTGACGCGGCGGGGCGGCTGTTCGACATCGTGGGCAACGCTCGCACCGAGGGTGCCGACGTCGTGGACCGGCACGCGGCGGCCGAGCTGGCCGCGGTTGTCCTGTCGGGACTGTCGGCCCTGGACATCGACCAGTTGGAGTCGATGCTGGAGCCGGTCACGGACGTCCAGGGCGAGCGTGTGTTCCGCCTGGAGTGGTCGGGCATCACCGCCCAAGGGGCGCAACGGTTCGTGTCACTCGACATCGACCGGCGTTCGGGCCGAATCGTCAGACTGCTCAACACGCAGGGAGCCGCGCCCGCGAGCTCGGCCCCGGACGTGAGTCGCGAGACAGCGATCGAGACGGCGCTGGCGGCCGGACCGGGGCAGCAGACGCTCGGCGCTTTCCTCAACGAATGGACCGGGCGGGACCGCTGGATCGTGACGACGGTGACCGACCAGGGTGCGCGCGTTCGGCATGAGATCGACGCCGTGTCCGGTCGGCACCTCCGGGCGTCGATGGCCACGAGCAACCTGCGGAGCTGACGCGAGGGGGTGCTCAAAGACACGCTGAGGGCGCCCCCTTCGCATCCGGACACCTGACATCATGATTTTCGACGACCGAGGATTGAGGAGGGAGCCGAAGATGAATGCGTCTCGGTGGCTGCTCGCCTTGGTGGCGCTGGCTCTCGTCGCCGTGCTCGCCCTGGCTGCGACCTGGGTCTATGCCGACTCCTGGGACCAATGTGTGGCAGGTGGCGAAGCCAACCGAGTGAGCTCCTGCTCAGGCTCTGAGGATTCAGAGTCCGGTCGTCCCAATGACTCGCACCCCCCCGGCTCCCTTCGACCGCCTCCGTGAGGACGCGGGCTGCGGCACGTCAGCACCGCCTGTCGGACGTGCCAGTGCCACGGGCATCGAGTCAGCGTGGGGGCATTACGTTGCTGATGGCCCCCTCGAACTCGGGGTAGGCGAAGGCGAAGTCCGCCTCAAGCAGCCGCGCGGGGAGCGCCCGGCGTCCCGTTAGGGCGAGGGCGGGGTCGGTCCCGAGAAGCCTCGACCCGGCTTGTACGGCCCATGCTGGCGTGGGCGGTGCCGCAGGCCGACGCAGATTCTTGCGCAGGGTCCTCATCAGGTCGACGTTGCGAATCGGGTGCGGTGAGGTGGCGTGCACCACTCCAGTCAGACTCGAGGCCGGGCCTTGGCCCTCGAGCGCCTGCACGGCGATGCTGAGCCAGTCGGCGACATGAATCCAGCTGAACCACTGCTGACCCGAGGCGATCCGCCCGCCCAGCCCCCACCGGACGATCCCGGTCAGTCGGTCCAGTGCGGGAGTGTCCCGGTCCAGCACGATGCTTGTACGCAAAATGACCCTTCGCTCGGCGTTCACGCCCTCGGCTGCCCGCTCCCAGGCCTTGGCCACCTCGGTCATCTGCGGCGGACCGTCGGCTAACGGGGATTCCTCGGTCAGCACGGCATCGTGGGCGTCGCCGTAGATGGCCAAAGTGCTCGCCTGCAGCCACATGGATACGGGGGTCTCAAGTGAAGACGCAGCGGTGGCGAGGGCGCGAGTTGGGTTCACGCGGGAGTCCCTCAGCAACGACATGTTTGCCGGAGTCGGGCGACGGTCGACCAGTTCTCCGGCCAGATTGACCACGCAGCTCCCGGCGAGCTCATCAGCCCACGTGCCAACGGTCAGGCCGTCCCACACGACAGTTCGATGAGGCAACGACCGGGGGGTGCGGCTCAGGACCACCACGTCGTGCCCCCGGGTGGCCAGGACCCGGGACAACCTCCTACCCAACGTGCCCGACCCACCCGCGAGTACGACCTTCACGCCTGCAGGCTAGCGAAACCAGGTCTGCCGCCAGTCGAGGACCGTCGCGCGCAGGTCGAAGAACTGACCTGCGGCTCGATGT
>CAWCGS010000005.1:0-273749 GCA_963795135.1 uncultured Actinomycetota bacterium | reverse complement strand
GCGCGCCTTCTCGCCGAAGATCGCGCGCAGCAGCCGCTCCTCGGGGGTCAGCTCGGTCTCGCCCTTCGGCGTGACCTTGCCGACCAGGATGTCGCCGGTCGTGACCTCGGCGCCGATGCGGATGATCCCGCGCTCGTCGAGGTCGGCCAGCATCTCCTCGGAGACGTTGGGGATGTCGCGCGTGATCTCCTCGGGGCCGAGCTTGGTGTCGCGGGCGTCGACCTCGTGCTCCTCGATGTGGATCGAGGTGAGGACGTCCTCCTGCACCAGACGCTGGCTGAGGATGATCGCGTCCTCGTAGTTGTGGCCCTGCCACGGCATGAACGCCACGAGCAGGTTGGTGCCGAGCGCCATCTCCGCCTTGTCGGTGCACGGACCGTCGGCGATCGGGCTGCCGAGCTCGAGCCGGTCGCCCTCGGCCACCAGGGGACGCTGGTTGATGCAGGTGCCCTGGTTGGACCGGCGGAACTTCGCCAGCTTGTACGTCGAGTAGGTGCCGTCGTCGTTCATCGTCTCGACGACGTCGGCGGACACCTCCTTGACCACTCCGGCCTTGTCGGCGACGACCACGTCACCGGCGTCGACGGCGGCGCGGTACTCCATGCCGGTGCCGACCAGCGGCGAGTCGCTCACGATCAGCGGCACCGCCTGACGCTGCATGTTGGCGCCCATCAGCGCACGGTTGGCGTCGTCGTGCTCGAGGAACGGGATCAGCGCGGTCGCGACCGAGACCATCTGGCGCGGCGAGACGTCCATGTAGTCGACGTCGCCGGCGAGGATCTCCGCGACCTCGCCGCGGCGCTGGCGGACCAGCACCCGCTCCTCCACGAAGTGGCCGGAGTCGTCGAGGCCGGCGTTGGCCTGGGCGATGACGTAGCGGTCCTCGTCGTCGGCGGTGAGGTAGTCGACCTGGTCGGTGACCTGACCCTCGACCACCTTGCGGTAGGGCGTCTCGACGAACCCGAACGGGTTGATCCGGCCGTAGGAGGCCAGCGAGCCGATCAGGCCGATGTTGGGCCCTTCCGGCGTCTCGATCGGGCACATGCGGCCGTAGTGCGACGGGTGGACGTCACGGACCTCCATGCCGGCGCGGTCACGGGAGAGACCACCCGGGCCCAGAGCCGAGAGACGACGCTTGTGCGTCAGCCCGGCGATCGGGTTGGTCTGGTCCATGAACTGGCTGAGCTGGGAGGTCCCGAAGAACTCCTTCAGCGCGGCCACCACGGGGCGGATGTTGATCAGCGACTGCGGCGTGATCGCCTCGACGTCCTGGGTCGTCATCCGCTCGCGGACCACACGCTCCATCCGGGCCAGACCCGTGCGGAGCTGGTTCTGGATCAGCTCGCCCACGGTCCGCATCCGGCGGTTGCCGAAGTGGTCGATGTCGTCGGGGTTGAGCTCGTTGGGACCCGTGGGGGTCTCGATCTCCTCGCGGCCGTCGTGCAGGGCCACGATGTAGCGGATCGCCGCCACGATGTCGGCGATCGTCAGCGTCTGCTGGTCGAACGCCTCGTCCTGGCCGAGCTTCTTGTTGATCTTGTAGCGGCCGACCTTCGCGAGGTCGTAGCGCTTGGGGTTGAAGTAGTAGTTCTTCAACAGCGTCAGCGCGGCCTCACGCGTGGGCGGTTCGCCGGGACGCAGCTTGCGGTAGATGTCGAGGAGGGCGTCGTCCGGGCCCTGGGTGTTGTCCTTCTCCTCGGTGAGCTGGATCGACTCGTAGGCCCGCAGCTCGGTGATCACGGCCTCGTAGTCGTAGTCCTCACCGGTCTCCTCGGCGACGGCCTGGAAGGCCTTCAGCAGGACGGTGACGTTCTGCTTGCGCTTGCGGTCGAGGCGCACGCCGACCAGGTCGCGCTTGTCGATCTCGAACTCCAGCCACGCACCCCGCGAGGGGATCAGCCGCGAGGTGTAGATGTCCTTGTCGGACGTCTTGTCGGCCGTGCGCTCGAAGTAGACACCCGGAGAGCGCACCAGCTGGGAGACCACGACCCGCTCGGTGCCGTTGATGACGAAGGTGCCCTTGGGGGTCATCAGGGGGAAGTCGCCCATGAAGACGGTCTGGCCCTTGATCTCACCGGTGTCGTTGTTGGTGAACTCCGCGGAGACGTAGAGCGGCGCGGAGTAGGTGAAGTCCTTCTCCTTGCACTCGTCGACGGAGTACTTGGGGTCGTAGAAGACGGGGTTCTCGAAGGAGAGCGACATCGTCTCCGAGAAGTCCTCGATCGGGGAGATCTCCTCGAAGATCTCGGTCAGGCCCGACTTGGTGGAGACGTCCTCACCGGAGTCGACCCGGGCCTGGACCCGCTCCTGCCATGCCTCGTTGCCGACCAGCCAGTCGAAGCTGTCGGTCTGGAGGGAGAGGAGCTGAGGAACCTCGAGCGGTTCGGTGATCTTCGCGAACGAGATGCGGTTGAACTTGGGCTTGGGTGTGGCAGAGGAGCTGCGCGCGGCCAAGAGGTGTCCTTCGACGTGAACGCTGTGGAGTGTCGCCGACCCACCACATGATCAGCCACCGGGCAGGCGATCAGCATCTGAGGGCAGGCGCAAAGCGCTACGTTACCGGAAAGTCACAGCAACATCAAGGCGCGACGATGAGGCTGCATGCGCCGCATCGACGAGCGTGGTGACGATCATCCGCTGTACGACGCCTCAGGTCAAGCACCTCGGCGCACGGCGGTGGACAGGTCTAGGAGGTCGGCTCGGCCGAGGGGGCCGCGGGCGACTCGCTCGCGGCCCCCTCGGACGGAGCGTCCGAGGGTGCGTCCGAGGCCTCGTCGGACGGCGAGTCGGCGGGGTCCTGCCCCACAGCTCCCCGGTTGACGAGGTTGTCGACCCGCCAGGTCCCGTCCTGCTCGACCATCTGCACGGTGGCCCAGACCGGGAGCAGGAACGGCTTGCCGGCCGCCCGCTGGGTGATCTGGTTGACCAGCACCAGGACGTCGACCCCGGCGTCGGTGGTCCGCGTCACCGCGGAGCCCATCACCTCGGCGTCGACCACCGTCTGCTGGGCGGCGATGTCGCCGCGCAGGTCGTTCATCAGCTGGCTGTGCTTGGCGGCGTACTCGGCGGTCATGAACGACTCCGCCGCCACGATGCTCTGGTCCAGGTCGCGGTAGTCGAAGGAGAGGACCGGCACGGCGGCCTCCTCGGCCACGGAGACGGCCTCCTGGACGCCCTGCTCGGCCACCGTCGCGCTCCCCCGGTCGACCGAGGTCCAGGCGTAGACGGTGGCGAGCACGACCGCGAGGGTCACCAGGCCCACGACCGCCAGCAGCCAGGTGGCGACGGGGGTGGGGGTCGCGGGCTCGGCCGGCGGCGCACCGGGCTCCGGCGCACCGGGCTCCGGGGTGCCGGGCTCCGGGGTGCCGGGCTCCGAGGTGCGGGGCGCGGGCTCGGGCTCGGGGGTTGCCGCCACGGGCGCGACGGGCTGGTCGGGCTCCTCGGGCGAGGGCGACTCGACCAGCGCGGCGTCGTGCTCGGCCCGGCGTGCGGGGTCGAGGAGCACCTCGGCCGCGGCGTTGTAGGACCGGAAGCGGCGATCGCCCGGGTCCAGGTCCGCGATCGCGTCCTTCCAGGCCGTCCGGATCTCCTCCGGAGAGGCATCCGGCTCCACGTCGAGCAGGTCGTAGAGGTTCACGCTCACGAGGCGCCCCCGCTCGGCGTGCCCGGCGTGCCGGCACCCGTGCTGGGCTGCAGGCTGGGCTGCTGGCTGGGCTGCTGGGTCGGGCTGCCGGACGGCAGGTCCTCCGGGTCGCCCTCGGTGCCCGGGGTCTCGGAGATGACCACGTAGTCGTCCACCAGCCACTCGCCGTCGCTGGTCACGAGCTCCACCTCCCAGCGTTCGGGGTCCTCACCGAGCTCGACGCGCTGGTCGGGGGCCTCCGGGTCGGGGTAGGAGTCGGTCCGCCCGAACGCCACCAGCACCGTCGCCGAGTCGGCGTCCATGGTCGAGACGCCGACCGCGTAGACCTGGGCGGTGCGGCCGTAGCCGGTCTGCGCGACCTGCTGCTCGGGGATCAGCACGCTCTCCTTGAAGCCCGCGCCGAACTTGGCGGTCATCAGCTCGGAGACACCCTCGACGTAGTCGGGCATCGTGTTCTGGGCGTCGAGCAGCTCGGGGCCGTAGGTGTTGATCCGCAGCACGAACTGCGAGACCTGCGACATCAGCTCCTCACGCTGCGCCTGAGGGGATCCGGAGTCGTCGTCGGCGTCGCGGCCGTCGACCGCGAGGAAGACCAACGACGCGAGGCAGCCGACGATCACGACCACGAGTCCCACGAGCAGCGGCCGACGCCAGCCGGCTGCCCGTGCGGGCGCCGGGTCGGGCGTCGAGGTCGTGGGATCGGGGGCGGTCTCTCCTACTGCGCCAGCAGAGGCTGGAGGTACAGCCACTTCCACGACTCCTCTCCCAGGGACGAAGGAGCCACGCTACCGGCCCGAGTCAAGGACCCTTCAGCGGCACCCCAGGTCACCTGGGCGGTGGTCGGGTCGTAGGACGCCACCACCGGGCTGGCGTCGTAGGCGGCGGGCGCACGGCGGGGGATGTTCTGCTCGCCACGCGGGTTGCTCTGCGTCGGCGGCTCCGAGCACCGGGCGTCCTCGGCCATCGGGATGTCGTTGCGCTCGTTGGGCGTACGACGGTCCTCGATCGGGATGTAGCCGCGGTAGCAGGGCTTGGAGTCGGTGATGATCATGCCGAAGTGGGCGTCGTAGAGCCCGGTCTGCGGCGTCTTCGAGACGACCGTGAACCCGCCCTCCACGACGTAGGGGTAGATCACCAGCACCTGCTTGATCCCGGGCAGCCGCTTGACGATGATCTCACCGGTGGTGGTGAGGTTGCGGATCAGCCCACCGAGCTCGACCCGGTTGGCCTCGATGAACGAGCGCAGCTGGTTGGCGGTGAACGACCCGCTGTCGATGACCTGGCGCAGGTCGCCGTCGGCCGCGGCCAGGGCGGTGCTGAAGCGCGAGAGGTCCCGCGCGAAGGTGCGCAGCGCGCTCTCCGAGGCGATCTGCCCGTTGAGCACGGTGTTGCCGTCGCGGATCAGCGTGGTGGTGGTGTCGAAGTTGTCGTTGGCGGCCTCGATGAAGGAGTTGCCGGAGTCGATGAGCCGCTGGAGGTTCTCACCGGTCCCCGCGAACGCCGCACCGAGCTCGGACACCGTCGTCTGCAGCGCCGGCAGGTCGACCGAGCCGACCGTGGTGGACAGGTTGGTCAGCAGCGTGTCGGTCTCCAGGGGAGTGTCGGTGTCGCCCATGGCGATCTCCGAGTCCTCCACGAGGTAGTCCTCGGTCTCGTCGGGATCGGTGCCGGGCTGGAGCTCGACGTACTGCTCGCCCACGGCCGACTTGTTGCCGACCAGCGCGAAGGTGTCGCTCGGGATCGTGTCCCACTTGTTCTCGATGCCGAGGTGGACGTCGACACCGTCCTCGGTGAGGACCAGCCGCTCGACCTCGCCGATGTTCACGCCGCGGTAGGTCACCTCCGCCTTGGCGAAGATGCCGCCCGACTTCTCGAAGTGGGCGACCACCGTGTAGGCGTCGTCACGGACGAGCCGGTCGAGACGGGCGTAGCGGGCGCCGACGTAGCTCACCCCCACCAGGGTGATGATCACGAAGATCAGGAGCTGGACCTTGGTCCGACGAGTGATCACGGCTGCACCACCATCGGGGGGACGAGGAGGCTCACGAGCCCCGGGTCGTAGGTGTCCATCATCTCCGCCATCGTCGGGCCGCGGCCGGTCGCTGCGGTCCGGTCCGTGCTGGACGTCGTCGCCCCGAAGGCCGGGGGACGCAGCAGGCCACCGAGGCCGCCACCGAGCACGCCGCCGGTGCCGTTGCCACCACCGTTGCCACCACCGAGGTTCGGCAGGTTCGGCAGGTTGGGCAGGTTGGGCAGGCCGCCGCCCCCGCCTCCGCCGCCGCCGCCGCACAAGCCCGGCAGCGGGTTGGTGAGCGAACCGCACACGGCGTCGATGATCGCCGCCGGCAGCCCCTGGCAGTTGGCCGGCGAGGGGTCGTTGGCGCACTGGACGAGGGCGTCGCTCGCGCTCTGGCAGAGATTGGGCAGGTCCAGGATCTCGTCGAGCGGCAGGTCGTCGGGGATCTCGTCGAGCAGCTGGCACGGGACCCCGGGCAGCTGCAGGTCGGTCAGGTCGAGCTCGAGCCGGACCGAGAGGTTGGTGTAGTCGCCCATGTGGAGGTTGCGCGCCACCTGGGGGTCGCGACCGACCACCTCGTCGACGAAGGGGTAGGTCAGGAAGACGTTGAAGGCGTCGACGAACGCGTCACCGGAGTTGGCGAGCTCGGTCAGCACGGGCTGGAGCTGGCGGAACGACTCGATCGTGCTGGCCTTGGACGCCCGGATGACCTGGGTGCCCACGTCGCCGAGACGGTTCAGCGCCTGCAGCATCTTGACCAGGTCGTCGGTCTGCCGGTCCAGGGAGACCAGGGCGCTGGGCAGCTCCTCCAGGGCCGAGTCGATGCTCCCCTGCTGCTGGCGGGCGCTGATGGCGAGCCGGTTCAGGGACTCGATGGCGTTGACGATGTCGCCACGGTTCTCGTCGAGCTGCGTGGTGAAGCTCTCGATCTGGGTCAGCACCGACCGGGCGGCGTCCTCACGACCCTCGAGCGCGATGTTGAGCTCGGCCGCGATGGTCTTCAGCTGCGCGACGCCGCCGCCGTTGAGGATCAGGCTGAGCGCGCCCAGCACCTCCTCCACCTCGGGGTTGCGTCCGGTGCGCTCCAGCGGGATCAGGTCGCCGTCCTCGAGCGTGCCCGTGCTGGCACCCTGGGTCGGCGGCCCGAGCTGGACGAACTTCTCGCCCAGGAGGCTGGTCTGGCGGATCTCGGCCACGGCGTTGGCGGGGAGCTCGGTGTCGTTGGGCAGCTCGAGCTGGACCCGCGCGGAGTAACCGTCGAGATCGACGGCGGTCACCTTCCCGACGCTCACGTCGTTGATCTTGACCGTGGACTGCGGGACCAGGTCGAGGACGTCGTTGAACTCGACCTCGATCGAGATCGGGTCGTCGCCGGTGTCGGTGCCACCCGGGAGCGGCAGCGAGGCGACGTCGAAGTCGCAGGCGCTGAGGGTCAGCGCCCCGAGCAGGACGAGGACGGCAGCGAGCTTGGGGCGCATCATCGGACCGACACCAGGCCGTTCAGGGAGAGGTCGAAGCGGTGCTGGTAGCCCGCACCGGCGGACGGGGCGCCTTGTCGGCCACCGGATCCGCCGGCGAACGGGGCGCTGCGGTTGCGCGTCCCGCCGATGGCGTCACAGATCTCGCCGTCGGGGTCGTTGGCGCTGACCAGCGCGCACAGGACGCCGCGCGGGTCGCTCGCGATGTTGGCCTCCAGGTTGCCGACGTTGGCGTTGGTGTCGAGCGTGCCGGCGTCGGGGTTGTAGGTGAGCGCGAGGTTGTTGAGCGCCACCGGCGCGGTGCGCAGGACCTGGTCGAGCTCGCTGCGCCGCTTGACCAGCACCTTGGCGACCCGGTTGAGGCCCTTGATGTTGCGTCCGAGCGAGGCCTTGTTCTCCTCCACGAAGGTCCCGACCTGACCCAGCGCCGTCCCGAGGTTGCTCAGGGCCGCGGTGAGCTCCTGGCGCTCGCCGTCGAGCAGCGTGGACACCGAGGCGAGCGACTGGTTGAACTGCCGCACGGTCGTGTCGTTGTCGGCGAGCGTGGTGACGAAGCCCTGCAGCTCGCCGAGCGAGCCGAACAGCTCTTCCTTGTTGTTGTCGAGGGTCTGGCTCAGCGTGCTGAAGTCGTTGATGGTCTGGTTGAACTTCGCGCCCTGGCCACCGAAGTTGGCGGCGGTCGTCTCGAGCAGGTCGCTGAACGCGCCCCTCTTGTTGGCGCCGTCGGGTCCGATGGCCACGGTCAGCCGGTCGAGGCTGGAGTAGATCTGGTCCAGCTCGAGCGGGACCGAGGTGCGGCTCTGGTCGATCTCGGTGTTGTCCGGGAGCGTGGGGCCGCCCTGGTAGGCCGGGGTCAGCTGGACGTAGCGGTCGCCGACGATCGAGGGGGCGATGATGACGGCCTCGGCGTCGGCCGGCAGGTCGACCTCCGGGTCGTAGCGGATGACCACCTTGACGCGGGTGCCCTCGGGCGTGACCTCCTCGATGGTGCCCACGGGCACCCCCAGCACGCGGACGTCGCTGCCCTCGTAGAGGGAGATGGCCCGGGGGAAGTACGCCGTCAGCGACTTCTCGTCGTCGCCACCACCGAACATCACGATCGCGCCGGTCACGACCAGGGCCAGCAGGATGAACGGCACCACCGCTCGCTTGAGGAGACTCATCCGACGCCACCCCCGTTGCCGGCGTTGGCCACCGGGGGCAGGTTCTCGATGTAGGTGTCGAACCAGGGGCCTGTGCCGAGGGTGTTGGCGAAGACCCGGTAGAAGGGCTCCATCAGCCGGATGCTGTTGTCGAGGTTGTCCTCGTTCTTGTTGAGCACGGCGAGGACGTTCTCCAGGTGGCCCAGGGCCGGCTTGAGGTCGGCCCGACTCTGGCTGACGAGCTTGGTCAGCTCGATCGACAGGGTGGAGGTCGCGACCAGGAGGTCGTGGATCGAGTCGCGGCGGGCGACCAGGGACCGGAAGAGCACGTCGGAGTCGGACATCAGCGCGATGATGTCGTCGTCGCGCTCGTTGAGGACCGTCGAGACCCGTCGCAGGTTGACCAGCAGCGAGTTGATCTCGGAGTCACGCTTGGCGATGTTGCTCGAGAGGGCCGAGAGCCCAGAGAGGGCGGCACGGAACTCCTCGGGCGTGTTGCGCGTGAGGTCGGAGAGCGTCGTCATCGAGGCGGCCAGCTGGTCGGTGTCGATCTCTGCCGAGGTCTCGGCGAGGCCGGAGAAGGCATCGATCACGTCGAAGGGCGAGCTCGTGCGCTCGACGGGGATCGTCGTCCCCTCCTCGAGCTGACCCGACCCCGACGGCTCCAGGGCGATGTACATGGCCCCGAGCAGGGTCTTCACCCGGATCGCCGCCTCGGTCTCCTCGCCGAAAGCGGAGTCGGTCTTGATCTGGAAGCCGACCTTCACCTCGCCGTCGTCCAGCTCGATCGAGTTGACCTTGCCGACGCGTACGCCCGCGATCCGGACCTCGTCGTTGGCCTTGAGCCCGCCCGCCTCGGCGAAGGAGGCGTAGTAGGTGTCGCCGCCGCCGATCAGCGGCAGGTCCTGGGCGCGGAAGGCGGCCAGGAGCAGCAGCACGAGCGCGGCCAGGCTGGCGGCACCGATGACCACGGGGTTGCGGTCGCGGAAGGGCTTCATCGCAGATCACACCTCTCGGCGCCGGTGGTGTAGTCGACCGGGAGCGTGACGTTGCCGGGCAGCTTCACCCGACCCTCGAAGTCGCAGAGGTAGAAGTTGAACCAGGATCCGTAGATGGCGGTCCGTCCCACCTTGGTCAGCTTGATGGGGAGGACCTGGAGCGCCCGGTCGAGCTCGGCCTTGTTGCGGTCGACGTTGCCGGCGAAGCGGCGCAGCTGCTTGATGTCCTCGACGAACGGCGCCCGGATGCCCTTGAGCAGTCCGGCGGTCTCGACCGACAGGTCCGAGATGCCGTCGAGCGAGGCCAGGATCGCCTGCCGGTCGTCCTTGAGCCCGCCGATCAGGGTGCGGAATCCGCGGATCAGGTTGCTGAGCTGCTGGTCGCGGTCGGCGACGTGGTCGAGCACGTAGTCGAGGTTCTCGATGAGGGCCCCGATCACCTCGTCGCGGTCGGCCAGCGTGCTGGTGAGCGAGGCCGTACGACCCAGGAGGTTCTCGAGCGTGCCGCCCTCGCCCTGGAAGACCTGCACGATCTCGTAGGAGAGCTTGTTGATGTCGTCGGGCGAGAGGGCCTGGAACAGCGGCTTGAAGCCGTTGAACAGCACCGTCAGGTCGAGCGCCGACATGGTCTGGTCGATCGGGATGGTGTCGCCGTCCTCGAGCACCGCGGTGTCCCCCTGGGCCTGGGTCAGCGAGATGTAGCGCTGTCCCACCAGGTTGCGGTAGCGGATGAGGGCGTTGGTCGACTTGTTCAGCTGCGTGTCGTCGTCGACGTCGAAGGAGACCAGGGCCAGCTTGTCCTCGACGATCTCCACGTCCTTGACGGTCCCGACCTTGACGCCGGCGATGCGGACGTCGTCACCCTTCACGACGCCCGTCGCGTCGGAGAACTGGGCCTGGTAGCTCTTGGAGCCGCCGAAGGAGATGTTGCCGATCAGGAGCACCAGCAGGCCGGTGGCCATCGTGGTGACGACGATGAAGATCGTCAGCCGGACGAGGTCGCCGGCAGTCTTCTTGTCGAGCAGGGCCATCAGCGAGCCTCCCCCACGAGCGGACCTGCGAGGAGGGCTCCGAGGTCGGTGTCCTCGGCGCCCGAGGCGACGAGCATCTGGCGGAGCACCGCCGCGTCTGCCGGGCTGCCGGAGTAGCGGTAGTCGTCGTAGCGCGGCGCGACACGGGAGGTGCCCTTGCCGGTGGGCTCGTCGATGCCGTCGTTGAAGTCGGGCTGCTTGCGCACGGGGTTGGCCTGGCTCCAGGGTGGGTTGGGCAGGTGCAGGCAGGTGGGACCGCGGTTCTCGGCGATCCGGGGCACGTCGGCCGCGGTGTACTTGCGCGGCTGGCGGGGCAGGGTCTCCAGGACGATGTGGAGGGTGAAGTTGCGGAAGGCCTCGGCCTGCAGCTTGCCGGCCCTCACGATCCCCTTGGTCAAGCAGGGGAACTCGGTGGAGTAGCGCGCGAAGACGCGCAGCTGCTCGGCGCTGACCTCACCGAGGCGAACCAGCTCGTCACCGTTGTCGTCGAGGAAGGTCCGGGTGGTCTCGGAGAAGGCCGCGACGTCGTTGTAGAGCGCGTTGAGCCTGGCCTCGCGGCCCTCCAGCGTCTGCATGGTCGTCACGGTGTTGTCCAGGATCTGGCCGAGCTCGGGGAGGATCTCGGCGTAGGTGTCGGACACCTCGGCGGTGAGCCGCAGGTCCTCGATCAGCTCGGGGAGCTGGGGGTTGACCCGCTTGAGGTAGCTGTCGACGGTCTCGAGGTTCTCGCCGATCAGCTCGCCGCGCCCCTCCAGGGCCGTCGAGAGGGCGTTGAGGGTCATGTTGAGGTCGCCCGGCTGCACCGCGGTCAGGAACGGGTAGAGGTCGTTGAGGACCGCCTCGACCTCGGTCGCGACCCGGGTCTTGGTGATCGTGTCTCCCTGCGCAATCGGCTGGGAGGCGGCCCCCTCCTCGGGGATGATCAACGCGATGTACTTCTCGCCGAACAGCGTCTTGGGGACGATCGAGCCGGTCACGTTCGCGGGGATCGTGTCGGTCTCGTCGGGGTAGATGCCGAGCGTGAGCTCGGCTCCCTGCTCGGTGGTGTCGAAGTCGAGCACCTCGCCGACGATGACCCCCCGGATCTTCACGTCGGCCCGGCTGGGCAGCGCCAGACCGATGTTGGCGGTCTGCAGGGTCACCCGGTCGTAGTCGGCGAACTTCTTGGTGAAGGTCGCGTAGGTCAGGTAGCCGGCCAGCACGACCAGCGCCAGGAAGGCGACGCCCAGCACCTTGTGGTTGCCCAGAACTCTCTTCATCCCTACCCCGCCAGCCTGACTGTGGTCGTCGTGCCCCAGATGGCCATGGACAGCAGCAGGTCGACCACGTTGATCGCCACGATGCTCGTGCGGACGGCGCGACCCACGGCCACCCCCACCCCGGCGGGACCTCCGGAGGCGGTGTAGCCGTGGTAGCAGTGGATGAGGATGACCAGCACCGCGAAGATCAGCACCTTGCCGAAGGACCACAGCACGTCACCGGGTGGCAGGAAGGCGTTGAAGTAGTAGTCGTAGGTGCCTGCACTCTGCCCGTAGTACTGGGTGACGATGAGCCGGCTCGCGAAGTAGGACGACAGCAGGCCGACGACGTAGAGCGGGACGATCGCGATCAGGCCGCCGATCACCCGGGTGGCGACGAGGAACGGCATCGAGGGGATCGCCATCACCTCGAGGGCGTCGACCTCCTCCGAGATGCGCATCGACCCGAGCTGGGCGGTGAAGCCGCACCCGACCGTGGCCGCCAGGGCGATGCCGGCGACCAGCGGGGCGATCTCACGGGTGTTGAAGTAGGCGGAGACGAAGCCCGCGAAGGGCGCGGTGCCGAGCTGGTTGAGCGCGGCGTAGCCGGACAGCCCGACCTGGGCGCCGGTGAAGAAGGTCATGCCGATGATGACGCCGACCGTGCCGCCGATGACCGCCAGCGCACCGGAGCCGAGGGTGACCTCGGCCAGGATCCGGAGGATCTCCTTGGGGTAGCGGGAGATCGACCGCGGGACCGCGCGCAGCACGCCGATGTAGAAGGCCAGCTGGCCCCCCATGGTGTCCAGGGAGGAGAGCGGCTTCTCGTAGACCGACTTCATATTGGCCACGTCGTCACCCTGTCTTCGGTGGGACGACTTGGAGGTAGATCGTGCTCAGCACGAAGTTGACCACGAAGAGCAGCAGGAAGGTGATGACCACCGACTCGTTGACGGCGTCCCCGACACCCTTCGGGCCCCCGGCGGCGTTCATGCCCTTGTAGCAGGCGACGATCGCCGCGATCAGTCCGAAGACGAGGGCCTTGATGAAGCCCATCCAGAGGTCGGGCAGCTGCGCCAGCGCCGTGAAGCTGGCCAGGTAGGCGCCCGGGGTGCCGTCCTGCAGCATCACGTTGAAGACGTACCCCCCGGCGACGCCGACCACGGTCACCATGCCGTTGAGGAAGAACGCCACGAGCATGCAGGCCAGCACCCGGGGCACGACCAGGCGCTGGATCGGGTCGATCCCGAGCACCATCATCGCGTCGAGCTCTTCGCGGATCTTGCGAGCTCCCAGGTCAGCGGCGATCGCCGAGCCGCCGGCGCCCGCGATCAGCAGGGCGGTGGCGATCGGTCCGGCCTGCTGGACCACCGCCAGCACGGAGGCCGAGCCGGTGAAGGACTGGGCCCCGAACTGCTTGATCAGACCGCCCACCTGGAGCGCGATGACCGCACCGAAGGGGATGGCCACCAAGGCGGTCGGGATGATCGTGACCGAGGCGATGAACCACGCCTGCTGCAGGAACTCGCGCAGCTGGAAGGGACGCTTGAACAGGTTGCTCCCCACGTCGAGGGCGAAGGCGAACAGCTTGCCTGCGGCCCCGATGGGCGCGAGAGCCCTCGTTGCTGTTGTGGATGCCACCGGTGGTCGTGTCCCGTCTACTCAGTGTCTGCGTCGCGGTCGGTCAAACACCGGTGGTCATGGGCATGTTCTCCTCGAACGAGCCCGGGGGCGGGGTCACGCCGTTCTCGCGGCACCAGGCCCCGGGGTCGCGCTGGCTGCGCCGCGGGATGCCGTTGGAGGGCTCGAGCTGCAACGGGATCGGCGGCAGCGGAGGCATCTCCAGGTCCTTCTCGGCCTCGAGCTCGTCGGCGTCCTTCTCCTCGGACATGCCGATGGGGCCGACGGTCTGGGCGTTGAGGAACTGGCGCACCACGGGCTCCTGGGAGCTCAGCAGCATCTCGCGGGCACCGAACATGGCCAGGTGCCGGTGGTAGAGCAGGCCGATGTTGTCGGGCACCGTGCGGGCGGTGTTGATGTCGTGGGTGACGATCAGGAACGTCGCGTCGATCTGCGCGTTCAGGTCGATGAAGAGCTGGTTGATGAAGGAGGTGCGCACCGGGTCGAGACCCGAGTCGGGCTCGTCGACGAGCAGGATCTCGGGGTCGAGCACCAGGGCCCGGGCGAGACCGGCGCGCTTGCGCATGCCGCCGGAGATCTCACCGGGCAGCTTGTCCTCGGCGCCGAGCAGGCCCACGAGGTCCATCTTCTCCATGACGATGTCACGGACCTGCGACTCGGACTTCTTGGTGTGCTCGCGCAGCGGGAAGGCCACGTTGTCGTAGAGGTTCATCGACCCGAACATCGCGCCGTCCTGGAACAGCACGCCGAAGAGCTTGCGGATCTCGTAGAGCTCCTTCTCCGGGCAGGAGGCGATGTCGGTGCCCTCGATCATGATCGAGCCCTTGTCGGGCTTGAGCAGACCGATCAGGGCCTTGAGGAAGACCGACTTGCCGGTCCCGGAGGGGCCGAGCATGACCGAGATCTCGCCGGCCGGGATGGTGAGTGTGACGTCACCCCAGATCAGCTGCTTGCCGAAGGACTTGGTGAGGTCCTCGACCTTGATCTCAACGCCCATGCTCTGACTTCCTCCCTGGCCTCGACCGCGCGGTCGGATCGCCGTCAGGACCGTGCGCTGGATCTGCAGGTCCCCACTGACGAGTAACAACGCGGGTACCGGCGCGAGGTTACGCGGTAACGGGGCCCCGCGTCTGCCACTTGGCGCGCTCCGAGACTCACCTGTGATGCGCGGACGTCGCACAGACGCACGAGAGCGGCCACCGGTGGAACCGGTGGCCGCTCTCGCAGCAGTGCTGGGCGTGGTCGGGTCAGGACCGGACCACGCCGTGGGTCACTTGAGGGTGACGGTGGCGCCGGCCGCCTCGAGGGCGTCCTTGGCCTTCTCGGCGGCAGCCTTGTCGACCTTCTCGAGGATCGGCTTGGGGGCGGCCTCGACCAGGTCCTTGGCCTCCTTGAGGCCGAGCGAGGTGAGGGCGCGCACCTCCTTGATGACGTTGATCTTCTTGTCACCGGCCGCCTCGAGGACGACGTCGAACTCGTCCTGGGCCGCCTCCTCCTCGGCGCCGGCGCCGGCGCCGGCACCCGGGGCCGCGGCAACGGCGACGGGGGCAGCGGCGGTCACGCCGAAGGTCTCCTCGAACTGCTTCACGAACTCAGAGAGCTCGATCAGCGTCATCTCCTTGAACGCGTCGAGCAGCTCGTCGGTGCTGAGCTTCGCCATGGTGGCGTTTCCTTCCAGTCGGTGGCCCACTGCCGGTCGGTCAGGGGGCCGGTTTCAGGTGGTGTACGTCGGCCTGGGCTCAGGCGTCGGCGGATGCGGTCTCGGCGGCGTCGTCGCCGGCGGTCGGCTCCTCGGTGGGGGCCTCCTCCGGGTCGGGCGTCTCCGTGGCCGGAGCCTCCTCGGCGGCAGCCTGCTCCGAGACGGGCTCGGCTCCGGCACCACCTGCGAGGATCGAGGGGTCCTGCTCCGCCTTCGCCTGCAGGGCGCCGGCGAGCCGGGCAGCCTGGGCGAGCGGGGCGTTGAGCAGGTAGACGGCCTGGCTGAGCGAGGCGAGCATGGCGCCCGCCATCTTGCCGAGCAGGACCTCGCGCGACTCGAGATCGGCCAGCTTGGCGATCTCCTTCGCGTCGAGGGGCGCACCGTCGAGGTATCCGCCCTTGACGATCAGGGCGGGGTGTTCCTTGGCAAAGTCACGCAGACCCTTGGCGGCCTCGACCACGTCGCCACTGATGAAGGCGATCGCGGTGGGGCCGACGAGAAGGTCGTCGAAGCCGTCGATGCCGACCTGGTTGGCGGCGATCTTGGCCAGCGTGTTCTTGACCACGGCGTAGTTGGCGTTCTCACCGAGGGAGCGGCGAAGGTCCTGCAGCTCCTTGACGGTCAGCCCGCGGTAGTCGGTCAGCACAGCACCGGCGGAATCGTTGAAGGACTCAACGATCTCCGCGACGGCTGCCTGCTTGTCTGGCCGCGCCATGGGTCTCCTTCCGGACAACTGTTCGGAGAGACCGCCCGTGCCCGGCTCCCCGGGAGACGACGAACGCCCTGGGCGCAGGCCCAGGGCGTTGACTGCTGCGGAGCTGCGCTCCGCGAGGTCATGCTCTGACACCTGCGCTGGTCGTCCGCCCTCTCGGGCGGTGCCTTCGGTCCTGCTGCTGGTGCAGCCTGACGACCGGCGGTCTCTGGTTTCGAGAGGAAGACTACGTCGCCGCCGGCGCCCTGACCAATTCGGGGCCCGACCGCCGACCCGGAGGCCCGCAACGACGACGCCCCGGCCACCACAGGGGCGACCGGGGCGTGCGCGACGAGCAGGTCAGGCCTGCGCCTCGTCCTCCGCAGCGACGTTCTTGACGCGGTTGGGGTCGACCTGGACGCCGGGGCCCATGGTCGTGGAGACGGTGACCTTCTTGAGGTAGCGGCCCTTGGAGCTGGACGGCTTGAGCCGCAGCACCTCCTCGAGCGCAGCCGCGTAGTTCTCCGCGAGCTGGACCTCGGAGAACGACGCCTTGCCGATGATGAAGTGCAGGTTGGCGTGCCGGTCGACCCGGAACTCGATCTTGCCGCCCTTGATGTCCGAGACGGCCTTGGCCGGGTCGGGCGTGACCGTGCCGGTCTTCGGGTTCGGCATCAGGCCGCGGGGGCCCAGCACGCGGCCGAGGCGACCGACCTTGCCCATCATGTCGGGCGTCGCCACGACGGCGTCGAACTCGAGCCAACCGCCGTTGACCTTCTCGATCAGCTCATCGCCACCGACCACGTCGGCGCCGGCCTCGCGGGCGGCGTCGGCCTTGTCACCGTTGGCGAAGACCAGCACGCGGGCCGTCTTGCCGGTGCCGTGGGGCAGGTTGACGGTGCCGCGGATCATCTGGTCGGCCTTGCGGGGGTCGACCCCGAGGCGCATCACGACGTCGACGGTCTCGTCGAACTTCTTCTTGCTGCCGGACTTGGCGATCTTGATCGCGGCCAGCGGCGCGTACAGCTCGTCCTTGTCGAAGGACTCGGCGGCCGCGCGGTAGGTCTTGCTGCGCTGCATGTCTGGTTCTCTTTTCTTCCAGTCGTGGTCTCGGTGAGCCAGCGCGGCTCTGCCACTGCTTGCGTGTCCGGGGCGCGTGCCCCGGGGGGAATGCGCCCGGGGTCAGACCCCGGGCGATGACTACTCGGTCGTGACGCCCATCGATCGGGCGGTGCCCTCGACGATCTTCATCGCGGCGTCGACGTTGTTGGCGTTCAGGTCGGGGAGCTTGGTCTCCGCGATCTCGCGCACCTGGTCCTTGGTCAGCTTGCCGACCTTCTCCTTGTGCGGGACACCGGAACCCTTGGCCAGGCCGGCGGCCTTCTTGATCAGCTCAGCGGCCGGAGGGGTCTTGGTGATGAACGTGAAGGAACGGTCCTCGAAGATCGTGATCTCGACGGGGATGACGTTGCCGCGCATGGACTCGGTCTGGGCGTTGTAGGCCTTGCAGAAGTCCATGATGTTCACGCCGTGCGGGCCGAGCGCGGTGCCGACGGGCGGAGCCGGGGTGGCCGCACCCGCCTGGAGCTGCACCTTGACCAGGGCAGCGACCTTCTTCTTGGGAGGCATGGGTGGTGTTCTCTTTCTGTCTCGTGGTCATGACGAGGACCGTGCGGGCCCCCTGCCACCTGGGTGTTGCTGTGCGGTGGTGCTGGGTGGTGCTGGTGCTGGGCTCAGACTCGCTGGATCTGGCTGAAGCTCAGCTCGACCGGGGTCTCCCGGCCGAAGATCTCGACCAGTGCCTTGACGCGCTGCGCCTCGGCGTTGATCTCGGTGATCGTGGCGTGCAGCGTGGCGAACGGGCCGTCGACGACCATGACGGAGTCGGAGACGTCGAAGTCCGCGACCTCGATCGACTTCTTCGACTGCCCACCGGACGTGCCGCCCGCAGCGGAGCCGCCGGCGGTCTCGGACTCGCTGGGCGCGGCCACCATGGAGGGAGCCAGCATCTTCTCGACCTCGTCCATGGTCAGCGGCACGGGCTGGTGCAGGTGGCCCACGAAGCCGGTGACCGAGGGCGTGTGCCGCACGGCCGACCAGGACTCGTCGGTCAGGTCCATGCGCACCAGCACGTAGCCGGGGAGCGAGGGCTTGCTGCGGGTGCGGCGCTGACCGTTCTTGATCTCCACGACGTCCTCGATCGGGACCTGGATCTCGTGGATGTAGTCCTCCATGTTCAAGGAGATGATGCGGTTCTCGAGGTTGGACTTCACCCTGTTCTCCATGCCGGAGTAGGTGTGCACCACGAACCACTCGCCGGGCTTGGCCCACAGCTCGCGGCGGAAGGCCTCCAGCGGGTCGTCGTCCTCGACCACCTCGGCGACGGCCTCCTCGGCCTCGCCCGTCTCCTCGTCGACCGGCAGCACGACGTCGCCGGCCTCGTCGGCCGTCTCCTCGACCGCGGCGACGACGTCCTCGACGGGCTCCTCGGTCGGCAGCGCGTCGAGGGGGTCGTCGTCGGCCTCGACGGAGTCGAGCATCGCACCCTCGGCGGTCAGCTCGGTCGCCTCCACGAGGTCCTCGTCGACCGGCTCGTCGGCGGCGACGGGGTCGATCGGACCCCCGGCGTCGGCCGACTCACCCGGGTCGACGGTCTCGACCGTCTCCGGCTCGTCGACCTCGGTGAGGTTCTCGCCGTCGTACTGCTCCGACACGTGTGGCTCCATCAGTTCTTGTGTTGCGGCGGTGGCCGGGCCGGCAGGGTGTGCGCGGACCGGCCGGGGATCACGCCTGGTCGCCCCGGGTGAAGACCTCGAAGGCCAGCTTGCCCAGGCCCAGGTCGAGCATCGAGACGAACGCCATCATGAAGAGCACGAAGATCATGACCACGAAGAAGTACGTGACCAGCTGCTCCTGCGTCGGGTAGACGACCTTGCGCAGCTCGGCGACGACCTGGCGGTAGAAGGTCACGGCACCGGTCCGCTTGGGCGCGTCGCCGGTGTTGCCGCCTCGGGGGCCGCGGACCGCGCTGCTGTCGGACACAGCCGTTCACCTCTCGTCGTACGTCGTCTCGTGGGGCGTGCAGGTGGCTCTTCGTGCTGGTGCTGCTCGTGCTGTCGTGCAGGGCACGAGGGACTTGAACCCCCAACCTTCGGTTTTGGAGACCGATGCTCTGCCAGTTGAGCTAGTGCCCTCCGGTGGTCCCGGCCGGCACGCCGGGCCCGGTGAGAGGGCATGGCAAAGCCTTGGGGAATCCACCAAACCAGGAGTCTACGGGCAAAGCCCACGCGGCGACAAAGCGAGTCCCGGCTCTACGATGGCAGCATGTCGGACTCCACTGCCGCAGACCAGACCGCACCCTCCACCGGCCCCGGCGCGCGCCGGGTGTCGCACCGGATCGGCGCCATCGCCGAGTCCGCGACCCTGAAGGTCGATGCGAAGGCCAAGGCCCTCAAGGCCGAGGGCCGCCCGGTGATCGGTTTCGGGGCCGGCGAGCCCGACTTCCCGACGCCCGACTACGTCGTCGAGGCCGCCGTCGAGGCCTGCCGCGACCCCAAGAACCACCGCTACACCCCGGCCGGCGGGCTGCCGGAGCTCAAGAAGGCCATCGTGGCCAAGACCGCCCGCGACAGCGGTCTGGAGATCGAGCCGAGCCAGGTGCTGGTGACCAACGGCGGCAAGCAGGCGATCTACGAGGCGTTCGCCACCATGCTCGACCCGGGCGACGAGGTCATCGTCCCGGCGCCCTACTGGACGACGTACCCGGAGTCGATCGGGCTGGCCGGCGGGGTGGCGGTCGAGGTGCTCGCCGACGAGACCCAGGACTACAAGGTCACCCCTGAGCAGCTCGAGGCGGCCCGCACCGACCGGACCAAGGTGCTGCTCTTCGTCTCGCCGTCCAACCCCACGGGTTCGGTCTACACCGCCGACGAGATCCGCGCGATCGGCGCCTGGGCGGGCGAGCACGACCTGTGGGTGCTCACCGACGAGATCTACGAGCACCTCGTCTACGACGACGTCGAGACCGGGTCGCTGCCGGTGCTGTGCCCCGACATCGCCGACAAGTGCGTGATCGTCAACGGCGTGGCCAAGACCTACGCGATGACCGGGTGGCGGGTCGGCTGGATGGTCGGTCCGGCCGACCTGGTCAAGGCCGCCACCAACCTCCAGTCGCACGCGACCTCCAACGTCGCCAACGTCTCCCAGCGCGCCGCCCTCGCCGCGCTCGAGAGCGACCTCGGCGTGGTCGCGGAGATGCGGACCGCCTTCGACCGGCGGCGCCGCACCATCACCTCGATGCTCAACGAGATCGACGGCGTCGTGTGCCCCACGCCGACCGGCGCGTTCTACGTCTACCCGCAGGTCAAGGCGCTGCTCGGCCAGGACTACGGCGATCGCCGGATCGAGACCTCGGCCGAGCTCGCCGAGTACATCCTCGAGAAGGCCGAGGTGGCCGTGGTGCCGGGCGAGGCCTTCGGCTCCCCCGGCTACCTCCGCCTCTCCTACGCACTCGGCGACGACGACCTCGCCGAGGGGATCACGCGGCTGCAGAAGCTCTTCACCTGAGTGGACGGGTCTCGGCAGGCTCGGCCACCAGGGGCGGCGCACGCTCGACCAGCGGGGGCGGCCGCAGGGCGGCGTGACCTGCGCCGCCTGCCCAAGGCGCACCTGCACCTCCACTTCACGGGCTCCATGCGGCACAGCACGCTGCTGGAGCTCGCCGCGCGTGACGGGATCGCCCTGCCCGACTCGCTGGTCGCCGACTGGCCGCCGCAGCTCTCGGCGGCCGACGAGAAGGGCTGGTTCCGCTTCCAGCGGCTCTACGACGTGGCCCGCTCGGTGCTGCGGACCGAGGCCGACGTACGCCGGCTCGTGCTGGAGGCGGCCGAGGACGACGTCCGCGACGGGGGTCGCTGGCTGGAGATCCAGGTCGATCCGAGCGGCTACGCCGCCAGGTTCGGCGGGATCACGGCCTTCACCGACCTCGTCCTCGACGCCGTCCGCGACGCCTCCTCGCGCACCGGGCTCGGCATCGCCGTCGTGATCGCGGCCAACCGCACGCGGCACCCGCTCGACGCACGCGTGCTGGCTCGCCTCGCGGCCCAGTACGCCGGTCGCGGGGTGGTCGGCTTCGGGCTGTCCAACGACGAGCGGCGCGGCAGCACCGCCGACTTCGCCGCGGCGTTCGCGATCGCCGCTCGGGCGGGGCTGCTGCTGGCCCCCCACGGTGGTGAGCTGCTCGGCCCCGGCAGCGTCCGCACCTGCCTCGACGTGCTGCACGCCGACCGGCTCGGCCACGGCATCCGGTCGGTCGAGGACCCTGCGCTGCTGGACCGGATCGTCGAGGCCGGGGTGGCCCTCGAGGTCTGCCCGGTCTCCAACGTCGCCCTCGGCGTCTACTCCGACCTGACGTCGGTGCCGGTGCCGAGCCTGCTCGCCGCCGGGGCCCAGGTCGCGCTGGGCGCCGACGACCCGCTGCTGTTCGGGTCGCAGCTGGCCGCCCAGTACGCCACGATGCGTGCCGCCCACGACCTCCCCGACGACACCCTGGCCGAGCTGGCCCGGATGTCGGTGCGGGCCTCCCGGGCCCCCTCCGACGTCGTGACCGCCACGCTCGCCGACATCGACCGGTGGCTCGCCGGGCCCGGCCCGGATGGCACGATGCCGCGGTGACCGAGCGCGAGCCCGAGGGGACCGACCACACCCCGCCGCAGTGGCCGACCTACCACCCTCCGCCGCCCGCCCACGGCACCCAGCAGCCCTACGGCCAGCAGCCGTACGGCGCACCGCCGCCGTACGGCGCACCGCCGCCGTACCAGCAGTCCCTGGCGAAGGCGACCACGGCGATGGTGCTCGGCATCGTGAGCCTGGCCTCCCTCGTCAGCGCACCGTTCCTGTGCGGTGTCACGCTGCCCGGAGCGCTCACGGGCCCGTTCGCGATCTGGCTGGGGATCAGCGCCCAGCGCGAGATCGACCGGGAGCCCGGTCGCTACGGCAACCGGTCGCACGCGGTCGCCGGCCTGACCTGCGGCATCATCGGCACCCTGCTCAGCCTGCTCGTCGTGGCCGGACTGGCGTTCGTGATCGGCTACCAGTTCTCCGACACCCCGTTCTGAGGGGCCGTGAGAGCTCGCTCAGAGCACGCTCAGAGCTCGCAGCCGACCAGCACGGGCTCGTTGACCAGCCGGATGCCGTAGGCGGCCTCGACGCCGCTGCGGATCTCGCGGGCCAGGGCCAGCAGGTCGGCGGTGCAGCCCGGGCCGCGGTTGGTGAGCGCCAGGGTGTGCTTGGAGGAGAGCGCGACGCGGTCGGTGCCGTGGCCCTTGGCGAACCCGGCGTGCTCGATCAGCCAGGCGGCGCTGGTCTTGACCCGCCCGTCGGGCTGGGGCCAGCCGGGCGCGCCCTCGGGCAGCACGGCCGGCGCGACCACGGGGTTGGTGAAGAACGAGCCGGCCGACCAGGTGTCGTGGTCCTCGGCGTCGAGCACCATCCCCTTGCCGCGCCGCAGCCCCAGCACCGCCTCGCGCACGTCGGCCAGCGGGGCCCGCTCCCCCGGCTCGACGCCGAGCGTGCGCGCGAGCTCGGCGTACTGCACCGGCGCGCCGAGGTCGCCCTGGCGGAGCTGGAAGGTCACCTCGAGGACCACGTGGCGGTCGGGGTCGGCCTTGAACCTCGAGTGGCGGTAGCCGAAGCCGCAGTCGGCGTTGGCGAACGTGCGCACCCCGCCCAGCTGCCGGTCCCACACCCGGACCGCCGCGACGGTCTGCGCGACCTCCTGGCCGTAGGCGCCGACGTTCTGGATGGGGGTGGCGCCCACGAGCCCGGGGATGCCGGCCAGCGCCTCGATCCCCACCCAGCCGCGCTCGACCGCGGTCGCGACGAGCCCGTCCCAGCTCTCCCCGGCGGCGACCCGCACGAGGACGCCGCCGCACGAGGCGTCGTCGTCCTCGGTGTCGGGACGGACACCGCGTGTCGCGACCCGGACCACCGTGCCGGGGAAGCCCGCGTCGGCGACGACGAGGTTGCTGCCGCCGCCGAGGACCAGGAGCGGCTCACCGGCGGACGTGGCGGCGGTGACGGCCTCGACGACCTCCTGCTCGGTGGACGCGGTGACGAGCGAGCCGACCGGTCCGCCGAGGCGCAGGGTGGTGTGGTCGGCGAGCAGGTCAGGCACTGCCGGCGGCACGGACGACCGCCCGGGGCATGCCGAGCACCTTCTGACCGCCGCAGGTCACGGTCAGCGACACGGTGGTGAGGCCGTCGGCCTCCTTCGCCTCGCCGGCGACCTCGAGGTCGACCCCACCCTCGGCGGGGACGACGACGGGGTTGGTGAACTTGCACCCGAAGCTGACCACCTCGCTGCCGGGGAACCACGACGAGACGGCCTGCGCGGCCAGCGCCATGGTGTACATGCCGTGGGCGATCACGCCGGGCAGCCCGACGCTGAGGGCCACCGACTCGTCCTGGTGGATCGGGTTCTGGTCACCGCTGGCCGCCGCGTAGCGGACCAGGTCGGCGCGCGTGATCGTGAAGGTCCGCGTCGTCAGGTCGCTCATGCCTCGGGCCCCCGGTGGACGAGCGTGGCGCCGGTGGTGCACACCAGCGCGCCCGAGTCGTCGGTGATCTCACTGGTCGTGCCGATGATGTCGTTGCCGCCGATCTGCCGCAGCGAGGCGACCGTCAGGGTCGCGGTCAGGACGTCGCCGGCCACCACCGGTCGGGTGTAGGCGAAGCGCTGCTCGCCGTGCACGATCCGGAACAGCTCGACCTGCTCGGCCTCCAGGAAGGCGTTCATCGCCTCGAAGGCGAGCACGATCGGGAAGGTCGCGGGGGCGGCGCCGCCGTCGTACGGCGTGCCGGTGGCGGCGGCGAACTCCCGGACCCGGTCCTCCTCGACCACGAAGGGCCCGGTGGGTGGGAAGGTTCGGCCGACGAGCGAGGAGTCGACAGGCATGCCCCCAACCTAACGCCTCGCCGCACCGCCCCGCGTGCCCCCCGGGGACGCAACGACCCGCCAGAGACGTGCTCGGGCGGGTCGGTGGTGCAGGTGCGCTCGGGTCAGCGGGTCTCGCGGTGCGCCTTGTGCGTGCGGCAACGCGGGCAGAACTTCGCCAGCTCGAGGCGGTCGGGGTCGTTGCGACGGTTCTTCTTGGTGATGTAGTTGCGCTCCTTGCAGTCCACGCACGCGAGCGTGATCTTGGGGCGAACGTCAGAGCTCTTGCTGGCCACGGGAAGTCCTTCTGCTGCTGTCTGGAGCTGGCTGGGGCCGTCTGGTCCGAGCCGTTCTGGTCGTTGTGCTGTAGCGGGGGCGGGACTCGAACCCGCGACACCACGATTATGAGCCGTGTGCTCTAACCACCTGAGCTACCCCGCCATGGAGTGGGGAACCCACACCCAGAGCCCCTTTACGGAATCGAACCGTAGACCTTCTCCTTACCATGGAGACGCTCTGCCGACTGAGCTAAAGGGGCAACGCCGTAGAACGATACACAGGGGGATCGGTGAACGAGAAATCGGTTGGAGCGCAGGCCTTCTACCGCGTCGTGGAGGCCGTCGCGGCGGGCCACGACAGCGTCGAGTCGCTGCCCACCACGGCCGGTCCCTGGACCCCCGACGCCCAGCACGGCGGACCCCCGGCGGCGCTGCTGGTGCGGGCGATCGAGTCGGTGGCCAGCGCCCCCGACCGCTTCGTGGCCCGCTTCACCATGGAGCTGCTCGGGCCGGTCCCGGTGGGTCCGCTCCGCACCGCCGCGCGGGTGCTCCGCGGTGGCCGGAGCGTGGAGCTGGTCGAGGCCGAGCTGGTCGACCAGGTGGCTGAGCGGCCGGTGGCCCGGGCCCGGGCCTGGCTGCTGCCCGACTCCACCGACGGGCCGCCCCGGGGCAGCTCCGGCCAGGTGTCCCTCCCCCACGGACCGGACGACGGAGCACGCCGACCGCGACCCGAGCACTGGCACCCGGGCTACCTCGACGCCGTCGACTGGCGGTGGATCTCCGGCGGTCTGGAGGAGCCGGGCCCGGGCGTGGTCTGGATGCGGCCGCCGCCGCTGGTGGAGGGCGAGCCGACGAGCCCGGTGGCGGGCCTGCTGGCCTGCGTCGACTCCGCCTCCGGCGTCTCCGCCGAGCTCGACGTACGGGACTGGGCCTTCCTCAACACCGAGCTGAGTGTCCACCTGCTGCGCCCGCCGGTCGGTCCGTGGGTCTGCGTCGACGCGCAGACCACGTTGGGGCCGGGCTCGGCCGCCCTCGCCGAGGCGAGGGTCCACGACCGCCACGGGCTGGTCGGGCGCTCCGCTCAGGCGCTCCTGGTGGTGAACCGCGCCTGACCCCGGTCCGTCCCGGTGCCCGCGTCCGAGCGCGAGGTGGGCAGCGAGAACCAGAACGTCGCCCCGCCACCGGGCCGGGAGTCGGCGGCCACCTGCCCGCCGTGACCCTCGATGATGCGCGCGACCGAGGCCAGGCCGAGGCCGGTGCCGGGGAAGTCGCTCTCGGGGTGCAGCCGGACCAGGGGCTGGAAGAGCCGGTGGGCGTGCTCGGGGTCGAAGCCGGCCCCGTTGTCGCGGACGAAGAAGACGCAGCGCCCACCGGCCACGAGGGCCGCCGGCGGCGCGGGACACCCGTGGGCACCCGCCCGGCCGACCTGCACCCGCGAGGGCGAGCGGCCCCGGGTGAACTTCAGGGCGTTGGTGAGCAGGTTGTGCAGGGCCAGGTGCATCAGCTCGGGGTCGGCGTGCGCGGCCAGGCCCTCGGCCACCTCGACCTCGATGTCCCGGTCGGGCTCGCCGGCCACCAGCTCAGCGAGGATCGAGCCGGCCATCGCCGTCAGGTCCACGTCGGCGGGCTGGACCGTGCGGCCGGTGACGCGGTAGAGCGCGAGCATCTGGTCGATCTGGGCGGACATCCGCTGGCCGGCCTGGTGGATGGTCCGGCCCAGGTGCCGGACCGCCTCGGGGTCCTCGGCCACCCCGTCGTCGAGCAGCTCGGCGTAGCCGAGCACGGCGCCCAGCGGGCCGCGCAGGTCGTGAGCCATGGACAGCAGCGCCAGCTCGAGCTCGTCGCGGCGAGCGGTCATGGCGTCGCGCTCGGCGCTGCGCCGGTCGACGGCCGTGCGGAGCTCGAGGTTCTCGATCGCGACCGCGGAGCTGTTGGCGAGCGCCGAGAGCAGCCGGACCTCGGCCCGCGACGGGGTGTGCTCGGTGCGCCAGTAGGCCCCGAGCGCCCCGATGGGCGCCGAGGCGCGGATGGGCGTCATGCACAGGCTGCGGACGAACGTGCGGCGGTAGGCGTCCTGAGGGATCCGCGGGTCGACGCGGACGTCGGGGATGAGCGCGGCCTCACCGCGCAGCATCGACCACCCGCTGATGCACTCGTCGATCGGGAACCGCGACCCCTTCCACAGCGGCTCGATCGCGTCCTCGTCGACGTAGTAGCAGTGCTCGTCCTCGCGCAGCACGAACGTGGCCCCGTCGGCGTCCATCAGCGTGCGTACGGCGGCGGAGACGATCCCGGTGACCTCCTCCAGCGAGGACACCGTCGAGAGCTGTGCGATGGTGCGGGTCAGCACCCCGGCTGCCTCCGCGGCGCCGGGCACGGACGTGTCGTCATCCACGAGGGCAGCCCTCCTCTGCCGACGACCGGGCCAGACTCCCGGTCAACCCCTGCAGTATGCGGGCTGGCGCCGTCGCTCGTCAGCAGGTCACGGCAAAAGTCGCGGGGTCGGCCCGGGTCACCCGAGGCGGGCGAAGGGCTGGGCCTCCTCCAGCTCGTAGGCGAGCTCGAGCAGCACGGCCTCGCGGCCGGCGCCCGCAGCGAACATCATGCCCAGGGGCAGCCCGTCCGCGGTGCTGGCCAGCGGGAGCGAGATCGCGGGGTCGCCGCTGACGTTCTGCAACGGCGTGAACGCGACCCAGTCCAGCAGCCGGTCGACGACCGCGTCGTAGTCCTGGGTGGGGTCGAGGTGGCCCACCCGCGGCGTCGCGTGGGCGAGCGTCGGTGTGAGCGTGACGTCGTACCGGGTGAAGAACTCAGCCGAGCGGCGCGGCGCCTGCTTGAGCCGGCGGATCGCCCCGGGGATGCGGTGCAGGTTGCGCGAGGCGTGCTTGGCCAGGCCCAGGGTCAGGTTGTCGTGCGCGGCGCGGTCGAAGGTCCGACCGTGCGTGCGCCGGCCCGTGCGCAGCACGAAGAGCGCCATCATCGCCCAGTAGAGCAGGAAGTCCTCGGGGAAGCTCTCGTCGGCCGGGGCCTCCACCTCGACCACCGTGTGCCCGAGCTCCTCGAGCAGGCGCGCGGTCTTGAGGGTGAGCTCGGCGACCTCCGGGTCGGCGCCGCGCCCGAGCCCGCTGATGTTGAGCGCGACCCGCAGCCGCTGGCGTCCGGGCCGGGTGATGTCGCCGACGGGCGGCAGCCCCAGCGAGCGGTAGACCTTCTCGGACTCCCGCAGGAACGCCGCTGTGTCGCGCACCGAGCGGGTGACGACGCCGTCGGAGATGATCCGGACCGGCATCGTGCGCATCATCGCGTCCTGGGCCAGCCGGTCGCGGGTGGGCTTGAGCCCGACCAGGCCGTTGACCGAGGCCGGGATGCGGATCGAGCCGCCCCCGTCGTTGGCGTGGGCGATCGGGACGGCCCCGGCGGCCACCAGGGCGGCCGACCCTGCCGAGCTGGCGCCGGCGATGTGCTCGGTCGACCAGGGCGAGCGCACCGCTCCCAGGCGCGGGTGCTCGGCGGCGGCGTTGAAGCCGTACTCGGAGAGACGGCTCTTGCCGAGCGGGATCAGTCCCGTCGCGAGGTACATCCGGGCGAAGTCGCCGTCGGAGCGGGCGGGAGCACCGACCCAGGCGTCGGTGCCGTGGCACGTCGGGAGGCCCGCCACGTCGACGTTGTCCTTGACGACCGTGGGGACGCCGGCGAAGAAGCCGCCACGCGGTGCACGGGCCTCGGCGCGGGCGCGGTCGTAGGCGGTGAAGGCCATCGTGCCGAGCTCCGCGTCGACCCGTTGCGTCCGCGCGACCGCCGCGTCGACGACCTCGGGGACCGTGACCTCGCCGGCGTGCAGGGCGGCGACCAGCCCGACCGCGTCGTGGTGGCCGAGGGCGTCGTCGGTGTAGGCGTGCACGCGAGTCATGGCAGGGAAGTTACCGGCAGGTCACACCGGAGGGTCACGAGGCCCCGGGCACGGCCCCGCGCCGGTGGCACCCCAGCAGGTGGGGGTCGAAGACGCCGACCGCCTCCATCAGGGCGTACATCGTGGTGGGGCCCACGAACACGAAGCCCTGCCGCTTCAGCGCCTTCGAGAGCGCCACGGACTCCGCCGAGGTCGTCGCCATCTCCTCGGTCGTCGCCCAGCCCGGGGGGTCGTCGGGGGCGAAGCCGAGCACGAAGGACTCCAGCCCCTCCCGCTCCCTCAGGGCCACGGTGGCCCCGGCGTTCGTGACGGCCGCGTCGATCTTGCGCCGGTTGCGCACGATCCTCGCGTCAGCCATCAGCCGCGCAGCGTCGCTCTCGTCGAAGCCGGCCACGACGTCGGCGTCGAAGCCCGCGAAGACCTCACGGAAGGCCGCCCGCTTGTGCAGGATCGTGGACCAGGACAGCCCGGACTGGAAGGCCTCCAGCGTCAGCCGCTCCAGGTACGCCGCCTCGCCGTGCACGCGGCAGCCCCACTCGCCGTCGTGGTAGTCGCGCATGATCCCGGGCCCGCCCGCCCACGGGCAGCGCGGGACGCCGTCCTCACCGGTCACCGGGCCCACGACGACCATTCTGCTCCGTCGGCGGGGCGCGCCGGCGACCCGGTCAGCGGTACTCGGGGTTCTCGTAGTCGAACCGGCTGCCGTCGTCCCAGTCGGGGCGCACGTTGCCGTGAGCCGGCACCCCGCCGGCGTCCTTGAGCATCCGCGCGAGATGCAGGAGGTTCCACGTCATGAAGGCGGTGTTGCGGTTGGTGAAGTCGTTCTCCGGGCCACCGCTGCCCTCGTCGAGGTACGACGGCCCCGGACCCGCCTCGCCGATCCACCCGGCGTCGGCCTGCGGCGGGATCGCGTAGCCGAGGTGCTGGAGGCTGTAGAGGATGTTCATCGCGCAGTGCTTGATGCCGTCCTCGTTGCCGGTGACCAGGCAGCCCGCCACCCGCCCGTAGAACAGGGACTGACCCTGGTCGTTGAGCATCCCCGACAGCGCGTAGAGCCGCTCGATGACCCGCTTGGTCACGCTCGAGTTGTCGCCCAGCCAGATCGGGCCGGCGATGACGAGGATGTCGCTGGCCAGGATCCCCGGGTAGAGGTCCGGCCACGCGTCCCCGGGCCACCCCTGCTCGCGCATGTCGGGCTGGACGCCGGTCGCGATGTCGTGGTCGACGGCGCGCAGCACCGTGACGTCGACCCCGTGCTTGCGCATCACCGCCGCGCTGGCCTCCACCAGCCCCTGCGTGTGGCTCGGCTCCGGGCTGCGCTTGAGCGTGCAGTTGAGGAACGTGGCGCGCAGGTCGCTGAAGTCGAGGTCGAGGCTCATGCCCAGCGATGCTACTGGCCGCGTCAGCGGCGCTCCTTGAGGCGGACCTGGGGCAGGGGCGGGGCGGGGATCGGCGGGTGGGGGTCGTCGACGGGGATGCCGAAGGGACCGTCGAGCAGGCGGTCGCCGGCGACCTGGGCCTGCCAGTCGGCGCGGAACCCCGCGATCTCGTCATGGCTGCGCCCCACGAAGTTCCACCACATGACGATCGGCTCCCCGAACGGCGGGCCGCCGAGCAGCAGCACCCGCGCGCCCTGTGGTCCGGCGGTGAGGCCCAACGAGCTGCGCTCGACCGGCACGTAGGCGAGGTCGCCCGAGGCGACCGTCACCTCGTCGACCTCGACGGCACCGGTGTCGACGAGCACCCCGTGCTCGTACGTCGGGTCCACGTCGAGGTGCAACGTCGCCCCGGCGCCGAGCACGATCTCGGCCCCGAGCAGGGGCGTGGCGGTGGCGACCGGCGAGGTGTCGCCGAGCAGCGAGCCGAGGAAGACCCGCGCCTCCCAGCCCTCCCCGATGACCGGTGTCGGCGCGTGGTGCGCGAAGCCCGGGTCGGTGCCCCGCGCGTCCGACGGCAGCGCCACCCACAGCTGGGCGCCGTGCAGGCTGGTCGTGGCCGGCGTGGACATCTCCGAGTGGCTGATGCCCCGTCCCGCCGTCATCAGGTTGACCTCGCCGGGGCGCACCATCGCGTGGTGCCCGGCACTGTCGCGGTGCTCGATCTCGCCGTCGAAGAGCCAGCTCACGGTCTGCAGCCCGGTGTGCGGGTGCGGCGCCACGCTCATCCCGCCGGTCGTGGCGACGTCGTCGGGGCCGTAGTGGTCCACGAAGCACCAGGCCCCGATCAGCGAGCGCTCGCGCTGCGGCAGCGTACGCCGCACGGTCATCGCCCGCAGGCCGCCGAGCGGCACCTCGCGGGCCGACATCACCTCCACCCCCGCGGCGGGCACCGAGGTGCAGGCGATCTCGTCCGGACGGTCCTCCAGGTTGCTCACCCGACCATGCTGCCAGGCGGCTCAGCTCAGCTGGTGCGGCTGGACGGCGCGCTTCTCCTCGTCGCCGCGACCCTCGAGCGACTCCTCGGCGCTCACGGCCTCGGGACGCCCCGTGCCGGCTCGGTCGTCGCGGGTCGGCTCGAGCCGGACGACGACCGACTTGAACGCCGGCTGGTTGCTGCCCTCGGCCTTCGAGTCGAGCGGGACCAGCGCGTTGGTCTCGGGGTAGTAGGCCCCGGTGCAGCCGCGCGGGGTGTCGTAGGAGACCACGCGGAAGCGCGGTGCCAGCCGCTCCGAGCCGTCCTCCCACTCGCTGATGATGTCGACGATCTGCCCCTCCTCGAGGCCGAGCGAGACGATGTCGTCGGGGTTGAGGAAGACCACCCGTCGACCGCCGGAGATGCCGCGGTAGCGGTCGTCGAGCCCGTAGATCGTGGTGTTGAACTGGTCGTGCGAGCGCATCGTCTGCAGCAGCAGCCGCCCCTCGGGCACGTGCAGCACCTCGGTCGGGCTGACGCTGAAGATCGCCTTGTCCTGCTTGGTCGGGAAGGTGCGCGTGTCGCGCGGGGGGTGGGGCAGCACGAACCCGCCGGGCTGGTCGACCTTCTCGTCGTAGCCGGCACAGCCCGGGACGACGCGGGCGATCCGGCGTCGGATCTCGGTGTAGTCGGCCCGGAAGGCCGACCAGGGGATCCCGTGACGATCGCCGAGGGTGGCCTCGGCCATCGAGCAGACGATGTCCACCTCGGACCGCAGGTGCGGTGACGCCGGCTTGAGCGGCCCCTGTGAGGTGTGCACCGAGCAGAGCGAGTCCTCGACGGTGACCCGCTGGGACTGCCCGCCCGAGAGGTCCTTCTCGCTCCGTCCGAGCGCCGGGAGGATGAGCGCCTCCCGGCCGTGGACCACGTGGGAGCGGTTGGGCTTGGTCGAGACGTGCACGGTGAGGTCGGCGTTGCGCAGGGCGTCCTCGGTGACGTCGGTGTCGGACATGGCCGCGACGAAGTTGCCACCCATGCCGAAGAACACCTTGGCCTGGTGGTCGCGGAAGGCCTTGACCGCCGCGACGGCGTCGAAGCCGTGCTCGCGCGGGGGCTCGAAGCCGAACTCGTCGCGCAGCGCGTCGAGGAAGTGCTCGGGGGCCCGCTCCCAGATCCCCATCGTCCGGTCGCCCTGCACGTTGGAGTGGCCGCGGACCGGGAAGAGACCCGCGCCCGGCTTGCCGATGTCGCCGCGCAGGAACGCGAGGTTGGAGATCTCCTTGACGTTGGCCACGCCGTTCTTGTGCTGCACGATGCCCATCGCCCAGCAGTAGACGGTCTTCTCGGAGGCCGCGATCATCCGTGCCGCCTGCTCGATCTCGGCCCGGGTCAGCCCGGTCGAGGCGAGGACCACGTCCCAGTCGAGCTGGCGGAGGTGGGCGGCGTACTCCTCGAAGCCGAACGTGTGCTGGTCGATGAACTCGTGGTCGAGCTCGCCCCACTCCAGCAGCAGCGAGGCGAGCGCCTGGAAGAGCGCGAGGTCCCCGTTGATGCGCACCGCCAGGTGCTGGTCGGCCATCGCGGTGCCGGAGCCGACCACCCCCTTGGCGTTCTGGGGGTTCTTGAACCGCACCAGGCCCGCCTCCTTGAGGGGGTTGATGGCCAGGATCTTGGCGCCGTTCTTCTTGGCCTCCTCGAGCGCGGTGAGCATCCGGGGGTGGTTGGTGCCGGGGTTCTGGCCGGCGATGACGATCAGGTCGGCGTTGAGCACGTCGTCGAAGGAGACCGACGCCTTGCCGATGCCGATCACCTCGGCGAGGCCCACCGAGGTCGACTCGTGGCACATGTTGGAGCAGTCCGGCAGGTTGTTGGTGCCGAAGGCGCGCACGAAGAGCTGGTAGACGAACGCCGCCTCGTTGGAGGTCTTGCCGGAGGTGTAGAAGACGGCCTCGTCCGGCGTGTCGAGGGCGTTGAGGTGACGCCCGATCAGCTCGAACGCACCGTCCCAGGAGATCGGCTCGTAGTGCGTCGCGCCGTCGCGCAGCACCATCGGCTCGGTGATCCGGCCCTGCTGGCCGAGCCAGTAGTCGGTCTTGTCGTGCAGCTCGGAGATGGGGTGCGCGGCGAAGAACTCACGGTCGACCCGACGCAGCGTCGCCTCCTCGGCGACCGCCTTCGCGCCGTTCTCGCAGAACTCGGCGGTGTGCCGGTGCTCGGGGTCCGGGTCCGGCCACGCGCAGCCCTGGCAGTCGAACCCGTCGACCTGGTTGAGCTTGAGCAGGGTCTGCGCCGTCCGCTTGACGCCCATCGCCTCGATGGACCGCTTCATGCTCACGGCCACCGCGGTGACCCCCGCTGCGGCATGGGCGGAGTGCTCCACCTTCAGGTCCGACTCGTCAATGTCCTCGCGTGGCGGCTTACGGCTCATAGGTACACCTTTACCCGGCAACCCCCACCTCCATCCCCACGGGGTGCCCCGAGCCGCGCGAGACGGGACTCAGCCGCTGCCGGGCCCCGCCGGGCCCCGGCCCGCCCAGGTCCAGGCGTACGCCGGGTCCTCGACCGCGTGCCCGCCCTCGCCGAGGTCGAGCGGGGCGAAGGTGTCGACCATGACGGCCGTCTCCTCGAAGTACTCGACCCCCAGCGAGGCCTCGATCGCGCTCGGCTGCGGTCCGTGCGCGAAGCCGCCGGGGTGCAGCGAGATCGACCCCAGGCCGATGCCCGAGCCCTTGCGCGCCTCGTAGTCGCCGGCGACGTAGAACATCACCTCGTCGGAGTCGACGTTGGAGTGGTAGTAGGGCACCGGGATCGACAGCTCGTGGTAGTCGACCTTGCGGGGCAGGAAGTTGCAGACCACGAAGTTGTGCCCCTCGAAGACCTGGTGCACCGGCGGCGGCTGGTGGATCTTGCCGGTGATCGGCATGTAGTCCTCGAGGTTGAACGTGTAGGGGTAGAGGCAGCCGTCCCACCCGACCACGTCGAAGGGGTGGGTCGCGTAGGTCAACCGGGTGCCGACCAGGCCGGCGCTGGTGCGGTGCTTGACCAGCACGACGACGTCGGTGGTCCCGGGTCCGTCGGCGAGCAGCGGCTCGGTGGGGCCGTGCAGGTCGCGCTCGCAGTACGGCGCGTGCTCGAGCAGCTGGCCGTAGCGCGAGAGGTAGCGCCGGGGGGGCGCGACGTGGCTGTTGGCCTCGATCGCGTAGAGCCGGCTCGCCTCTGCCGGCACCCAGCGGTGGGTCGTGGCCCGCGGCACGACGACGTAGTCGCCGGCGCGGTAGGAGACGGAGCCCAGGACCGTCTCGACCACACCGGACCCCGCCTCGACGAACACGCACTCGTCGCCGATCGCGTTGCGGTAGAGCGGCGAGGGGTCGGTGCCGGTGACGACGTAGGCGAGGCGGACGTCGTTGTTGCCGAGGACCAGCCGGCGGCCCTCGACCGGGCAGGGCCCGGTGACGAGGTCGTGCAGCCTCAGGTGTCGCGGCTTGAGCGGGTGGTTGGGCGTGCGCGACTGGTCGGGCAGCTCCCAGACCTCGGAGGCGACGATCGCCGACGGCACGCCGCGGTGGTAGAGCAGCGAGGAGTCGGAGGAGAAGCCCTCCTCCCCCATCAGCTCCTCGTGGTAGAGCCGGCCGTCGGGGTCACGGTGCTGGGTGTGCCGCTTCGGGGGCACCTCGCCGATCCGCTGGTAGTGCGCCACCACCACTCCCTTGCTCGTTCGTTTATCGGACGCTGCGCGTCGATATGTGGGATATGTCTAGAGTAGGTCGCGTGTCAACCGAACTCGACCCGACCTGGTCCGGACTCATCGACGACGCCGCGATCTTCCCTCCCGGCGATCTGCCGCTGGCCGAGGCCACCGCGGCCCACCTCGCTCGCACGCCCGAGGAGGGTGCCGGGCTGGTGGCCTCCTTCGTCCTCCGCGACACCGACCTCCCTCAGGTGCGCGGCCTCGGGGTGCCGCTGTCGGTCGTGGTCACCGGCGGCGCGGGCCAGGTCGAGGGGCCGGCCGGCTTCTGCGCCCGGGCCGGGTTGCGCCTGGCCGCGCTGGAGATCGCCCTGCGCGACCTCGACGACCTGCCCGGCAACGCGCGCCGGGTGACCACGGCGGTGGACGCCGCCCGCGCCTCGGGGGCGCTGGCCGAGGACGTCGCGGTCTACGTCGAGCTGCCGGCGGCCGCGCCCGAGCACGGCTGGCTGGCCGCGGCCGACGAGGTGGCCGCCGCCGAGCTGCGGCTCAAGCTGCGCACCGGCGGGCTCGACGCCGGCGCCTTCCCGAGCGTGCCGACGCTCGCGCGCTGGATCGACGCGGCGCTCGACCGCGAGACCGCGTTCAAGTGCACGGCCGGGCTGCACCACGCGGTGCGCCACACCGACCTCGACGACGGCCTCGAGCACCACGGCTTCCTCAACGTCCTGCTGGCCACGCGCGCGGCCTTCGACGGCGCCGGCACCGAGGCGGTGCACGACCTCCTGGCCCAGACCGACGGCCCGGTCCTCGCGGGTCTGGTCCGCGACGCGGGCGCCGACCTGGTCCGCACTCGGCGCTGGTTCGGCTCGTTCGGCTCCTGCGACGTCGCGCAGCCCCTGGCCGACCTGCGCGAGCTGGGGCTGGTCGCGTGAGCGCCCCCGAGCCGGGCAGCGACGGCGGCTACGGCCTCGACCACCTGCCCTACGGCGTCTTCTCCGTGAGCGGCGACCGCCGCCGGGTCGGGGTGCGCTACGGCGACACGGTCGTCGACCTCTCCTCCACGGGGCGGCCCGAGCTCGACCGGCCCTCGCTCAACGCGTTCCTGGCGCTCGGTCCCGAGGTGTGGCGCGAGACCCGGGCCCAGGCCCGCAGCGTGGCCGCGAGCGGCGCGGCGCCGGCGTACCCGCTGGAGGAGGTGGAGCTGCACCTGCCGGTCGAGGTGGCCGACTACGTCGACTTCTACGCCTCGCTGGAGCACGCCACCAACGTGGGGCGGATGTTCCGACCCGACGGCGAGGCGCTGCTCCCCAACTGGCGGCACCTTCCGGTCGGCTACCACGGACGGGCCGGCACGGTCGTCCCGAGCGGTACGCCGGTCGTGCGCCCCAGCGGGCAGCGCAAGGCGCCGACCGAGGAGGTGCCGACCCACGGACCCAGCCGGCGGCTGGACATCGAGGCCGAGCTCGGCTTCGTCGTCGGAGCCGGCTCGCGGCTCGGCCACCCCGTGCCGGCGAGTGCGCTCGCCGACCACGTCTTCGGGGTGGTGGGGCTCAACGACTGGTCGGCCCGCGACATCCAGGCCTGGGAGTACGTGCCGCTCGGACCGTTCCTCGGCAAGTCCTTCGCGACCTCGATCTCCCACTGGGTCACGCCGCTGGCCGCTCTCGATGCGGCGTGGGTCGACCTGCCCGGTCAGGACCCGCGCCCGCTCCCCTACCTCGACCCCGACGGCGCGCGCGGACTCGACATCGCGGTCGAGATCGAGCTCGACGGTGTCGTGGTGAGCCGGCCGCCGTACTCCTCGATGTACTGGGGACCGTCGCAGATGCTGGCCCACCTGACCGTCAACGGCGCCTCCCTGCGCACCGGCGACCTCTTCGCCTCGGGCACGATCAGCGGCGCCGAGCGCGAGCAGCGCGGGTCGCTGCTCGAGCTGAGCTGGGGCGGCCAGGAGCCGCTCGAGGGCGGCCGCACCTTCCTGGAGGACGGCGACGAGGTGGTGCTGCGCTACTCGGCGCCCGGCACCGACGGCGGCCGGATCACCCTCGGCGAGGTCCGCGGGCGGATCGAGCCCGCGAGGGAGTGATGCACGGGGCACGCCGCTAGATTGCGGGCCATGGGTCTGCTCACTCCGCTCGCCGTCCGCATCGGGTCGCTCTCCTGGATGCCCAAGCTGCTGCCGCAGGTCGTGTGGACGGACAAGCGGCTGCAGAGCCTCACCGGTGGGCGGGTGACGATCCTCGACATCGCCGGCCTGCCCAACCTGCTGCTGGTCGTGCCCGGCCGCAAGAGCGGCGTCCCGCGCAGCACCCCGCTGCTCTGCGTGCCCCACGACGGGGGCTGGCTGATCGCCGGCTCCTACTTCGGCGCCCCCACGATCCCGCTGTGGGTGGCCAACCTGCGCGCCACCGACCGAGCCCGGATCCGGATCGGACGCGAGGAGACCGAGGTCGTGTGGCGCGAGGTGGAGGGTGAGGAGCGGGCGCGGATGTGGCAGGTCATGCTCGCGACCTGGCCCAACTTCGCCAAGTACGAGGCCCGCACCACCCGCGTGATCCCGGTCTTCTACCTCCAGCGGGCCTGAACCCGGGTCGCCCGCGTCGGGTCAGGGCGACGGGACCATCCAGTCCAGCACCGGCGTGGACTGCAGGCCCACGAGCACGCACATGAACAGCAGCAGGACCAGGCTCCAGCCGATCACCTTGCGGAAGATGTCGCCCTCGCGGCCGGCCATCCCCACCGCGGCGGCGGCGATGGCGAGGTTCTGCGGGCTGACCATCTTGCCGAGCACGCCCCCGGAGGTGTTGGCCGAGGCCATCAGCACCGGGTCCAGCCCGGCCTGGGTGGCGGTCTGCACCTGGAGCGCCCCGAAGAGCGCGTTGGCCGAGGTGTCGGACCCGGTGACGGCCACGCCGATCCAGCCGAGGATCGGCGAGAGGAGCGCGAAGCTCGCACCCGCGCCGGCCAGCCATGCACCCAGCGAGACGGTCTGCCCCGACAGGTTCATCACGTAGGCGAGCGCGAGCACCGCCATCACGGTGATGATCGCCGACTTCAGCTCGATGTAGGTGTCGACGTAGGTGCGCGCCATCTGGGCCGGTGAGATCTTCAGGATCACCGCGGTGATCAGCCCGGCGAAGATCATCAGCGTGCCGGCGGCGGGCAGCCAGTTGAACGTGTAGTTGGTGCTGGACAGGGGGTTGCCGGCCGCGTCGAGCACCTCGAGGCCGGGCCACGCGATGACCTTCGTGAACGGCTCCTGGGCGAAGAACTCCTTGACCGCGGCGATGTTGATGATCGAGAAGATCGCGATGATCACGCCGTACGGCGCGTAGGCGCGCACCACGTCGGCGGTGTCGTCGTGCGTGCGGTTGCGGCGCTCGACGGCGACCGCGCCAGGACCGCCGTCCGGGCCGCGCGACGGCTTGCCCGCTCCGCTGCCGGACGCGCCCCCGGCGCCGTCAGCAACGTCGGCGCGGGGCTCGGCGGGCAGGACCTCAGAGGGCTGCCACACCCGCAGCAGCGCGACGACGGCCAGGGCCGAGACCAGGGCCGCGAGGATGTCGGCCAGCGGCACGGAGATGTAGTTGGCGGCCACGAACTGCGCGAGGCCGAAGGCGATGCCGCTGACCAGGGCGGGCAGCCAGGTCTGCTTGACCCCACGTCGGCCGTCGACGACGAAGACCAGGATCAGCGGGACGATGATCGCCAGGATGGGGGTCTGCCGCCCGACCATCGAGCCGAGGGTCGCCACGTCGAGGCGGGGGTCGTCGGAGACGCCGGACGTGACCGTCGCCAGGGTGACGATCGGCGTGGCGAGCGCGCCGAAGGCGACGGGGGCGGTGTTGGCGATCAGGGCCACGGCGGCGGCCTTGAGCGGGTCGAAGCCGAGGGCCAGCAGCATCACGACGGTGATCGCCACCGGGGTGCCGAAGCCGGCGAGCGCCTCGAGGAGCGCGCCGAAGCAGAAGGCGATGATGATCGCCTGGATCCGCTGGTCGGGGCTGACCTTCTCGAACGAGCGGCGCAGCACGTCGAAGTGGCCGGTCGAGACCGTGAGGTTGTAGACCCAGATCGCGTTGATCACGATCCACAGGATCGGGAAGAACCCGAACGCGGCGCCCTCGGTGCCGGCCAGCAGGGCTTGGCCCACCGGCATCCCGAACAGCACGATCGCCACCACGAGCGCGACGCCGAGCGAGATCACGCCGGAGAGCCACGCCTTGATCCGCAGCCCGCCGAGGAGCACGAAGAGCGTGAGCAGCGGCAGCGCCCCGCAGAGAGCGCTGAGGGCGAGTGACCCGCCGACGGGGTCGAGGTCCTGCTGGAACATGCGCGTCTCCCGAGAGGTGTGGCGACCGAGATGCGGTGACCTGGCTGAAGCCTGGTGTGGCGACGGTCACGGTACCCACCGAGCCGATCTCCAACGCACCGGACGCCGGCTCACGCATCGGGCATCGGGCACCAACACGAAACCCCCGCACGAGGCGGGGGTCTCGGTCTGCTGGTCGTGCCAACAGTGGCAGGTGCTGGATTCGAACCAGCGTAGGCTGTGCCGGCTGATTTACAGTCAGCTCCCTTTGGCCGCTCGGGCAACCTGCCGGGATGCCGCGACCCGCTCTTGGCCGGTCGGCGACGAGGCGAAACAATAGCGCAGCAGCCCGCGCCCCACGAAAACACAGGAACAGGTGACTGATGGCCGACTCGTCCTTCGACATCGTGAGCAAGATCGACCGCCAGGAGGTCGACAACGCGCTCGGTCAGACGGCAAAGGAGATCGCGACCCGCTACGACTTCAAGGGGACCGGCGCCTCGATCGCCTGGCAGGGCGAGGAGGCGATCGAGATCACCGCATCCGCCGACGACCGCGCCACGGCCGTGCTCGACGTCTTCCAGCAGAAGCTGATCAAGCGCAACCAGAGCCTGAAGATCCTCGACGTCTCCGACCCGCGCGCCTCCGGCCAGCAGTCGAAGATCGGCATCGCGCTCAAGGAGGGCATCAGCTCCGAGGACGCGAAGAAGATCAGCAAGCTGATCCGAGACGAGGGCCCCAAGGGCGTCAAGGCCCAGATCCAGGGCGACGAGCTGCGCGTCTCCTCGAAGAAGCGCGACGACCTCCAGGCCGTCCAGGCCCTGGTCAAGGGGCAGGACTACGAGTTCGCGGTGCAGTTCACCAACTACCGCTGACCCGACCCCCCCGCAGCCCGAAAGGCGACAGCAACCCACGCTGGTTGAGGCGCGAGGGCCGCCAGGCCCGAGCCACGAAACCGGACGACGGTGAGGGTGGTTTCGAGGCTCGCTCCGCTCGCACCTCAACCACCGCGACCGTCCCCGCCGGTCGAGTAGGGAGGCCCCCCAGGGCCGACCGTAGCGAGACCCCGTACCCCGACAAGCAGCAGCGACCCCACGCTGGTTGAGGTGCGAGGGCCGCCAGGCCCGAGCCACGAAACCCTCGCCCCCCGCAAGGGTGGTTTCGAGGCTCGCTGCGCTCGCACCTCAACCACCGCGATCGTCCCCGCCGGTCGAGTAGGGAGGCCCCCCAGGGCCGACCGTAGCGAGACCCCGTACGCCGGGAAGCAGCCGTCCTCGCGCGCTGGTTGAGGTGCGAGGGCCGCCAGGCCCGAGCCACGAAACCCTCGACCCCCGCAAGGGTGGTTTCGAGGCTCGCTGCGCTCGCACCTCAACCACCGCGACCGTCCCCGCTGGTCGAGTAGGGAGGCCCCCCAGGGCCGACCGTAGCGAGACCCCGCACGCCGGAAAGGCGCCGCAACCCACGCTGGTCGAGGTGCGAGGGCCGCCAGGCCCGAGCCACGAAACCGCGACGCCCACGCCGTGCAGGGTGGTTTCGAGGCTCGCTGCGCTCGCACCTCAACCACCGCGATCGTCCCCGTTGGTCGAGTAGGGAGGCCCCCCAGGGCCGACCGTAGCGAGACCCCGCACGCCGAGAAGCAGCCGTACCTCGCGCGCTGGTTGAGGTGCGAGGGCCGCCAGGCCCGAGCCACGAAACCGAGCCCACGAGGAGTGGTGGTTTCGAGGCTCGCTGCGCTCGCACCTCAACCACCGGGACCACCCGCTGGTCGAGTAGGGAGGCCCCCTGGGGCCGACCGTAGCGAGACCCCGCACGCCGGGAAGCAGCCGCGACCCGGGCGCTGGTTGAGGTGTGCGGGCCGCCGGGCCCGAGCCACGAAACCGACTCGCCCCGCGAGGGTGGTTTCGTGGCTCGCTGCGCTCGCACCTCAACCACCGCCGGAGAGCTCAGGACCCCTGCGGTTGAGCGGGAAAACTTTACCCAACTACTTTCGCCAACCCCTGTGCACAACCCCGATTTCGGGGCCGACTGTCGGTGGCCGGTGCTGCAATAGACCCATGACCGAAGCAGCGCAGACCACCACCGAGACCCTCCTCGGTGCGCTGCGCGCCAACCGTCACGCAGCCGCCGACATCGAGGTCGAGCGACTCGAGCTGACCGTGGAGTGGGCGGTCGAGAACACCGTCACCGCCGACGGCGAGTGGGCCGCTCACCAGGTCAGCACCTTCGGCGACCGCGCGCTTGCCGATCGCCGGCCCTGGAGCACCGCTGGTCTCGGAGTTCGCGCTGATGGAGTACGCCGCCGCGCTGGGCCTGTCCACCGACTCCGGCAAGGCCTACGTCGGCAAGACCCTCGAGCTGCGCTACCGCCTCCCCCGGCTCTGGGAGCAGGTGGTGACCGGCCGGGTGCCGGTGTGGCGGGCGATGCGGGTCGCCGAGCACACCCTCTGCCTCCCGATGGCCGCTGCCGCCGACGTCGACCGGGCGCTCGCCCCGGCGGCCGGGACGTGCTCGTGGGCCCAGATCGGCCGGCTCGTCGAGGAGGCCCTGGCCCGCCACGACCCCGCCGAGGCCGAGGAGCGCCGCCAGCGCGCCGCGGACGGACGACGGTTCGACGTCGAGACCGACCTCGTCGACACCGCCGGCACCGTCCAGGTCACCGGCTGCCTCGACCTGGCCGACGCCCTCGACCTCGAGGCCGCGGTCAGCCGGTCCGCGACGCAGCTCGCCGAGCTCGGCTCCACCGAGTCCCTCGACGTACGCCGGTCGATGGCCGTGGGTGAGATCGCCCGGCAGCAGCTCGCCCTCGACCTGGACACCGGCGAGATCCAGACCAGTCGGGGTCGGGGCGTGGTGCTCAACGTCCACCTCACCGACGCCGCCATCGCCGGGGTCGGCGGCAACGTCGCCCGTTGCGGCAACACCCGCACCCCGGTCCTGCTCGACCAGGTCAAGCGAGTGGTGCCACTCAGCGGGTCAGATCACCGTCGTCCCGATCAAGGACCTCACCGCGCACCACCACGTGGAGGCCTACGAGATCCCCGACCGGATCAAGACCCAGACCGAGCTGCTCAACCACACCTGCGTCTTCCCGCACTGCAACCGCCGAGCCGAGACCTGCGACCACGACCACATCGACCCCCACCAACCCGACGGCACCGGCGGGGCGACCTGCTCGCACAACATCGCCCCACTGTGCCGGCGACACCACCGCGCGAAGACCCACGGGCGGTGGCGCTACCGCCGGATCCATCCCACCGGCTACGAGTGGACCACCCCCCACGGCTACCGCATCGTCCGTGACCACCTCGGCACCCACCCTGCGATCCCGCCCGACCACCCACCCGACTGCGAGCCCTGACCAGCCCGACCAGCTCGCCCAGTCGCCCCACGGCGTCCCCCCACGACGCCGGGCGTCAGCGCGCCACCGCGGAGCATCAACTACATCTGGTGCAATTCTCACAGCAGATGTAGTTTGGCGTGGTGACCGACCGGCGTACGGCGATCTTGGACGCGGCCATCGAGACGGTGGGCTCGAGGGGCATCCGCGGCCTCACTCACCGTTCGGTCGATGACGCGGCCGGCCTGCCCACCGGGTCGACGTCGAACCTCTTCCGGTCGCGCGACCGGCTGCTGGAGGGGATCGTGGAGCGCTTCGCGCAGCGCGAGCGCGCGGCCTTCGAGCAGATCGCGATGTCGGCCGTGCCGTTGACCCTCGAGGATCTCGGCCGCACGTTGGCCGACTTCGCCGTCGCCTCCGTGCGCGACAACCGAAGCATCACGCTGGCGCGCTACGCGCTCCTGGTCGAAGGTGCGCTGCGGCCGACTCTCCAGCGCACGCTCGCTGACACGGGTGCCGCCGTGAACGCCTGGGCCACCCAATGGTTCCGAGTCGTCGGATCCCAGCACCCCGAACGTGACCGCAACGTGGTGGCCAACTACGTCACCGGTCTCACGCTCCACGAGCTGGCGATGCCGAGCGTCGACTTCGATCCCACCGAACCCATCACCGATCTCATCCGAGTCCTCATGGAGTCCCCATGACCGCCGAGCCCGCCCTGACCGACCTCACCCGCACCGAGCGCCTGGCGCTCATCGACCTGCTCGAGACGCTGAGCGACGAGCAGTGGACCACCGCGTCACTCTGCTCGGCCTGGACGGTGCAGGACGTCGCCGCGCACCTTGCGTGGGCGCCGGCCGCCGGGCTCCTGGAGATGACTCCGATCGCCGTCCGCGCGGCGTTCCGGACCAACCGTGTCATCGCCGACGCAGCCCTGCGGTGGAGCGGCCGCGGGCGCCCGGCGATCCTGGAGCAGCTGCGCGAGAACGTTCGACGAGACGCCACACCGCTCGGGATGCCGGCCGTCGCCGCGCTCGCCGACGCGGTCGTGCACGGCCTGGACGTCCGCGTCCCGCTCGACGTCCCCCACGACCTCGACGCGGAGGCCTTCGTCCTCGTCGCCGACTGGCTGGCGGACGCTCGCTGGCCGATGACGGTCCCCGTCGGTGGCAGCGTCCGCCGCCGGCTGCGCGGCACGCGCCTGGTCGCCACCGATGCCGACTGGACCTGGGGTGCGGGCACCGAGGTGCGAGGGACCGCACGGGAGATCCTGCTGCTGCTCACCGGCCGCGAAGCAGCACGTACGCCGTGACGGGGCCGTGTGCCGGCTGGCGCGCGAGGACCGTCACGCCGCGAGCAGCCGCACGCCGGCGCGCACGGTGCGGCGCTCCCAGGCGCTGGTCAGCGTCGTGTCGCCACGAGTGAGACGGACGAACTGCCGCCAGCCGGGGCCGGTGCCGCCGATCAGGCGGTGGAAGACGGCGGGACGCCGCTCGAAGGCGCGCAGGCACTGCTCACCCGCGGCCATCTCGGGCCCGAGCTCGACGCCCACCCCCGCGACGTACGCCGCCTGGAGGCCCGCGCCGTCGAGGTGCTGCGCCGCGACCCGACCGGCGAGCTCGCCGGAGCGGACCGCGAAGGAGATGCCCTCGCGGGTCCACGGCTCCAGCAGCCCGGCCGCGTCTCCGGCCAGCAGCACCCGGCCGGCGCCCAGCGGCGAGGTCGGGGCGCGGCAGCGGGTGAGGTGGCCCGACTCGTGCAGCACGCGCAGCCCGGTCAGCCCTTGCCGCCGCAGCAGGTCCGTGAGGTGCGCGCGGGTCTCGGCCGGGCGGCCGCGGGCCGCGATCACCCCGACGGTGAGCGAGTCGCCCTTGGGGAAGACCCAGCCGTAGGAGCCGGGTAGCAGCCCCCAGTCGAGGTGGATCCGGTCGGTCCAGCGGCCCGCGAGGGCCCCCGCGGCGAGCTCGACCTCCAGCCCGAGGTCGACGCGGGCGAGCACGACCCCGACCTCGCGGGCCAGCCGGCTCGACGTGCCGTCGGCCCCGACCACCACGTGGGCGCGCAGGCCTCCCGCCGCGGTCGTGAGCTCCACCGGGCCGTCGCCCTCGTGGAACCCCGTCACCGCGCAGCCGGTCCTCAGCTCCGCACCCGCGGCCACCGCGCTGCGCACCAGCCAGTCGTCGAGCTCGGTGCGCGCCGCGGTCAGCACCAGCGGCTCGGTCGACTCCCGCTCGAGGGGGCTCCCGCCCCGCAGCGTGAACGAGGCCCGTCGGATCGTGGCCCGCGTCGGCGGCTCCCCCGGCAGGTGGGCCAGCGTCGGCCCGATCAGCCCGCCACCGCAGGTCTTGTAGCGCGGGAAGTCCGCCCGGTCGAGCAGCACGACCCGGGCGCCGGCCGCTGCTGCCGCGCGGGCCGCCGACGAGCCGGCCGGTCCCGCCCCGACGACCGCGACGTCGTACTCCTCGACCGCGCTCACGCCTGACAACCTAGCGAAACCCACACGTCCGCCCGTCATGTCCGGAGTGTCGGACGTCACGCGGCTGGGCGCATCCAGCACGGGAGACGGGTACCTCCACACCCCGCGACGGACCTATCGTGGAGGGACTTGCGACAGGGTGACGTAGAAAACTGAAACGTGTTCTCGTTTGGTCTCGCCGTGCCCGTACGATCGCAGGTGACGACGGACGACCGAGCACGTAGCAGCGCAGAGGATGTGGACAGTGTCCAAGCAGGTCAAGCAGCTCGACCGGGTGATCATCCGGTTCGCTGGTGACTCCGGTGACGGGATGCAGCTGACCGGGGACCGGTTCACCCAGGAGTCGGCGGTCTTCGGCAACGACCTGGTGACGCTGCCGAACTTCCCGGCCGAGATCCGCGCCCCTCAGGGCACGCTGCCGGGCGTCTCGTCGTTCCAGGTGCACTTCGCCGACCACGACATCCTCACCGCCGGTGACGCCCCCGACGTCCTGGTCGCGATGAACCCCGCGGCGCTGCGGGCCAACCTCGACGACATCCGGGCCGGCGCGGCGATCATCGTCGACACCCACGACTTCACCTCGCGCAACCTCACCAAGGCCGGCTACGCCGACGACCCGCTGGCCGACCTCGACGCCGGTCCGCTGGCCGCCTACGACGTGCACCCCGTGGACCTGACCGGGATGACGGTGGAGGCGGTCAAGGAGTTCGGGCTGTCGCGCAAGGACGCGGCGCGGGCGAAGAACATGTTCGCCCTGGGCCTGCTGTCGTGGATGTACGGACGCCCGACCGACTCCACCGAGGCGTTCCTGTCGAAGCGGTTCGCGAAGGTCCCCGACATCCGCGACGCCAACATCCGCGCGTTCACCGCGGGCTGGAGCTTCGGGGAGACCACCGAGACGTTCGTGGTCTCCTACGAGATCAAGCCGGCCCCGATGGCGGCCGGGACCTACCGCAACATCACCGGCAACCTCGCGCTGTCCTACGGCCTGGTCGCCGCCGGCGTCCAGTCGGGCCTGCCGGTCTTCCTGGGGTCCTACCCGATCACCCCGGCCTCCGACATCCTCCACGAGCTCAGCAAGCACAAGGCGTTCGGCGTGACCACGCTGCAGGCCGAGGACGAGATCGCCGGCGTCGGTGCCGCGATCGGTGCCGCGTTCGCGGGCTCGCTCGGTGTCACGACCACCTCCGGCCCGGGGATCGCGTTGAAGTCCGAGGCGATCGGGCTGGCGGTGATGACCGAGCTGCCGCTGCTGGTCATCGACGTCCAGCGCGGTGGCCCCTCGACGGGGCTCCCGACCAAGACCGAGCAGGCCGACCTGATGCAGGCCATGTTCGGCCGCAACGGCGAGGCGCCGGTCCCGATCGTGGCCCCGCAGTCCCCGGGTGACTGCTTCGCGGCTGCGGTCGAGGCCGCCCGGATCGCCGTCACCTACCGCACCCCGGTGATGCTGCTCTCCGACGGCTACCTGGCCAACGGCTCCGAGCCCTGGCGGATCCCCGACGTCGCCGACCTGCCGGTCATCGACCCCGCCTTCGCGACCGAGACCAACCACGAGGTCCCCGGCAAGCCGGGCAAGGACGGCACACCCGGCGAGCCGACCCAGGAGTTCTGGCCCTACCTGCGCGACGAGAAGACCCTGGCCCGTCCGTGGGCGATCCCGGGCACCCCTGGACTCGAGCACCGCATCGGCGGGCTGGAGAAGGGCGAGGGCCACGGCAACATCTCCTACGACCCCGCCAACCACGACTTCATGGTCCGCACCCGCCAGGCCAAGGTCGACCGCATCGCCGACTCCCTGCCGCCCCTGGAGGTCGACGACCCCAGCGGCGAGGCCAAGGTGCTGGTCATCGGCTGGGGCTCCACCTACGGCCCGATCGGAGCGGGGTGCCGCCGGGTCCGCAAGGCCGGCTACCACGTGGCGCAGGTCCACCTGCGCCACCTCAACCCGTTCCCGAAGGACCTCGGCGAGATCCTGGCCCGCTACGACAAGGTGCTGGTCCCCGAGATGAATCTCGGCCAGCTCTCCACCCTGCTGCGCGCGAAGTACCTCGTCGACGCAGTGGGCTACAACTACGTACGCGGGCTCCCGCTCAAGGCCGCCGAGCTCGCCGAGGCGATCGGCGGGCTCGTCGCCCAAGCCGAGGGCATCGAGGTCGACCTGACCCCCCAGGAGGTGGGCACATGACCACAACACACACCCAGACCGCTGATCTCCCGCTGCCCGGTCTGCGCTCCGGCGTCGAGGGCGTCCCCCTCAACGACGCCGCCCAGACCGCCAAGGAGTACACCTCCGACCAGGAGGTCCGCTGGTGCCCCGGCTGCGGCGACTACGCCGTCCTGAAGGCCGTCCAGGGCTTCCTGCCCCAGCTCGGGCTGCGGCGCGAGAACATCGTCTTCGTCTCCGGCATCGGCTGCTCCTCGAGGTTCCCCTACTACCTCGACACCTACGGGATGCACTCCATCCACGGCCGCGCCCCCTCCATCGCCACCGGCATCGCCACCGCCCGCGAGGACCTCTCGGTATGGGTCGTCACCGGCGACGGCGACGCGCTGTCCATCGGCGGCAACCACCTGATCCACGCCCTGCGCCGCAACGTCAACATGACGATCCTGCTGTTCAACAACCGGATCTACGGCCTCACCAAGGGCCAGTACTCCCCCACCTCCGAGGCCGGCAAGATCACCAAGTCGACCCCGATGGGCTCGCTGGACCACCCGTTCAACCCCGTGTCGCTCGCCCTGGGCGCCGAGGCCAGCTTCGTCGCGCGCACCATCGACTCCGACCGCAAGCACCTCACGTCGGTGCTCTCGGCCGCCGCCGCCCACCGCGGCACGTCGTTGGTCGAGATCTACCAGAACTGCCCGATCTTCAACGACGGCGCCTTCGACGCCATCAAGAACCCCGACACCAAGGCCGACGCCCTCATCCCGCTGGTCCACGGGGAGCCCATCCGCTTCGGGACCCTCGACGCCGAGGGTCATGGCACCAAGGGCCTGGTCCGCGACACCCAGACCGGTGGCGTCAAGGGCGTCCAGGTCGCCGATGTCGGCCTCGACGCACTGCTGGTCCACGACGCGCACAACCCCGACCCGTCCACGGCGTTCGCGATCTCGCGGCTCACCGACTCCGGCTACCTCAACCAGTCACCGATCGGCATCTTCCGCCAGGTCGAGCGCCCGACGTACGACGACCAGGCCCGCGCCCAGATCCGCTCCTCCCAGGACGCGGCCCCCGGCGAGCCCAGCGACCGCCTCGAGGCCCTCATCAACGGCGGCGACACCTGGACGGTCGTCTGACCCGGTGAGGTCGGGCGGCGTCGCCGCCCGACCTCACCGTGCCCGCTCCTCAGGAGTAGAAGACGCGGATGACGTTCGAGTAGGACGTCTTGTACTTCTTGTCGCTCGGCACCTTGACGCCGTAGTAGCCGGTCTTGCCCAGGTTGGCGAAGGTGTACTTGCCACGGCCGTCGGTGCGGGTCGTGCGGAAGGTGCGGTACTTGCCCTTCTGGGTGTTGGAGCGGAGCAGGAAGATCTTCTTCTTGTTCGCCCCCTGCACGTCGCCGACGAAACGGAACGACCGGTTGCCGGTCTTGCGGAACTTGAACACCACCTTGCGGGTGGTCTTGGCGCGATCAGCGGCGCCCGCGTCCGCGGCGGGCGCCGCGGCGACGGTGCGGGCGTGGGGCTCGGCGGCCGTGGCCGGCGCAGCGGCCGCGAACGGCACGAGGCCGATCAGGCAGAACGCCAGGACTGCGGTGAGGAGACGGGTAGGGCGCATGTGGTCCTCTTTCGAGATCGGGGGATGGGCCACCGCCACCATGCCCCGGTCGGGGAACGGCAAACCAGGCCGTCCCGCCCGTCGGGACCGACCACCCCGGCCGTAGCCTGCTCTCGTGGCAGATCCCCGACGCGGACTGACGATCGGCGCGTCGGCGTACCTGATGTGGGGGCTGTTCCCGCTCTACTGGCCGCTGCTCGAGCCGGGCGGCGCCATCGAGATCCTGGCCCACCGGATCCTGTGGTCGATGCTCACGATGGGTGCGCTGGTCGTGGCCTTCGGCCGCTGGCGCCAGCTGCGCGCCATCTGGGCCGACCGTCGGGTGCGGCTGCTCCTGGTCGTCGCCGCCATCACCATCACCTGCAACTGGGCGACGTTCATCTACGGGGTCAACAGCGGGCGGGTCGTGGAGACCTCGCTCGGCTACTTCATCAACCCTCTGGTGACGGTGCTGATGGGCGTGATCCTGCTCAAGGAGCGGCTTCGGCCGCTGCAGTGGGTGGCGATGGCCATCGGCTTCGCCGCGGTCGCCGTGCTCACCTGGGACTACGGCCGACTTCCGTACGTGGCGCTCGTGCTGGCGTTCTCGTTCGGCACCTACGGGCTGATGAAGAAGACCGCCGACGTGGGAGCCGTGGAGAGCCTGGCGTTCGAGACCGCGGTCATCGCGCCCTTCGCAGCGGCGTACGTCGTGTGGCTGGGCGCCACGGGCGCCGCGCAGTTCGGCGCCCACGGAGCGGGCCACGCCGCGCTCTACGCGACCACCGGCATCGTCACCGCGATCCCGCTGATCTGCTTCGGCGCAGCGGCCACGCGGGTCTCGATGGTGTCCCTCGGCCTGCTGCAGTACCTCGCTCCGGTCATGCAGTTCGCCCTCGGGGTGCTGGTCTTCGGTGAGGACATGCCCGCCGGCCGGTGGGCGGGCTTCGCCCTGGTCTGGGTCGCGCTGACGATCTTCACCGTCGAGGCCGTCACCCACCGCCGTCGCCAGCTCTCGCTGACGGTGGCCGCCTCCGCCGCCGGCTGAGTCAACGGCGTCGACGGGGTCAGGAGGAGCGGGTGGCCACGACGTCGGCGAAGGCCTCGAGCGCGGCGCGCACCGATCCCTCGGGCAGCACCCGCAGCAGCGCCTTGGCCTCCTCGGCGCGCCCGACGACGTAGGCGCGGGCCTCGTCCATCGCCGGGTGACGACGCAGCAGCGCCAGCGCCTCGGCGTGCCGGGCGTCGTCGGTGAGGTCACCGGCGAGCAGCTCGAGCAGCCGGGCGTCGGCGGGATCGGTGGAGGCCTGGGCCATCAGCACCGGCAGCGTGGGGACGCCCTCGCGCAGGTCGGTGCCGGGGGTCTTGCCGGACTCCGCGGACTCCGAGGCCACGTCGAGGATGTCGTCGGAGAGCTGGAACGCCGAGCCCACGATCTCGCCGTAGGCCGTCAGGGCGTCCTCGACCTCGCGGGTGGCGCCGCCGAAGATGGCGCCGTAGCGCGCGGAGGTGGCGATCAGCGACCCGGTCTTGCCGGCGACGACGTCGAGGTAGTGCTGGAGCGGGTCCTCGTCGGGGCCCGGGGCCACGGTCTCGAGGATCTGGCCCTCGACCAGTCGCGCGAACGTCTCGGCCTGGATCCGCACCGCGTCGGGCCCGAGCTGCGCGGTGAGCTCGGAGGAGCGGGCGAAGAGGAAGTCGCCGGTCAGGATCGCGACGTGGTTGTCCCACCGGGCGTTGGCCGAGTCGGCGCCGCGGCGCAGGTCGGCCTCGTCCATCACGTCGTCGTGGTAGAGCGAGCCGACGTGGGTGATCTCCACGACGCAGGCCGCGGTCGTGAGCTCGTCGTTGTCGGCGCGGTCGCCGGCCTCGGCGGCGAGGAAGACCAGCAGCGGCCGGATCCGCTTGCCCCCCGCGGCCAGCAGGTGCCGCGCGGCCTCGGTGACGTAGGGAGCCCGGCTGCGGGTGTGGCTGAACAACGCGTCCTCGACGACCGCCATCCGCTCGCGCAGGCGGGCGGCCAGGGCGTCGTCGGTGACCGGCAGGGCCAGCTCCGCAGGGCTGGCTCCCGCCTGGGGCGCAGAGGCAGGACTCACCTGATGAAGTCTCCCGCACGGGCCGCGAGGTCGAGCACCGGGCCGGGGAGCACGCCGAGGGCCAGCGTCGCGACGCCGCAGATCCCGATGGTCACGGTGGTCAGCGGGGAGGCGCTGTGCACGAGCGCGCCCTGCCCGTCGTCGTCGGTGAAGAACATCACCAGGATCAGCCGGACGTAGAAGAACACCGAGATGACGCTGGCCGCGATCGCGACGACGACCACGGGCCAGGCCCCGGCCGACAGCGCCACCGCGAAGACCGCCCACTTGCCGACGAAGCCGGCGGTCAGCGGGATGCCGGCCATCGACAGCAGCAGGAACGCGAACGTGCCGGCCAGCAGCGGCGAGCGGTGGCCCAGCCCGCGCCAGCGCTCGAACGTCGTGGCCTCGCCGCTGGAGTCGCGGACCAGGGTGACGATCGCGAACGCGCCGACCATGGCGAAGCCGTAGGTGGTGAGGTAGAACAGCACGGCCTGCAGCGAGGTGACCTGACCCTCCGCGAGCACCCCGGCGCTCTGCACGCCGAGCACGCCGGTCAGCAGGAAGCCCGTGTGGGACACCGAGGAGTAGGCCAGCATCCGCTTGACGTCGGTCTGCACGACCGCGAGCACGGCCCCGACGAGCATCGTGAGGATGGCGACGACCCAGAGCATCGGCTGCCAGCTGGCTCGCTCGGGTCCGAAGGCGACGTAGAGCAGCCGGAGCAGGGCCCCGAAGGCCGCGATCTTGGTGCCGGCCGCCATGAACGCCGTCACCGCAGTGGGGGCGCCCTGGTAGACGTCGGGGGTCCAGCCCTGGAACGGGACCGCGCCGACCTTGAAGAGCAGTCCCACCGTGAGCAGGCCCATGCCGAGCAGCAGCAGGGTGTCGTTGCCGATGTCGTTGGAGACCGCCTCGTTGATCCGGGCCAGCTCCATCGACCCGGCGTAGCCGTAGATGAGCGCGACGCCGTAGAGGAAGAAGCCGGAGGAGAACGCACCCAGCAGGAAGTACTTCAGCGCGGCCTCCTGGCTGAGCAGCCGGCGTCGACGCGCCAGTCCGCAGAGCAGGTAGAGCGGGAGCGAGAGCACCTCGAGGGCCACGAACATCGTCAGCAGGTCGCCGGCGGCGGGGAAGAGCATCATGCCCATCACCGCGAACATCAGCAGCGGGTAGACCTCGCTGTGGTCGAGCCCGCGGGTCGAGGCCTGGCGCTCGGCCTCGGTGCCGGGCAGGGCAGCGGCCTGACCGGCGAACGCCGACACCCCGGCCTCGAGCTTGCGCTCGGCGAACAGGGCGACGCCACCGAGGGCGAAGATCAGGACCAGCCCCCAGATGTAGACCGTCGGGCCGTCGATGACCAGGGTCCCCTCGAGCCCGATCAGGCCGCGGGCGGCGCCGTCGGCGCGCGGGGCCAGGCCGCCGGCGATGAGGACGGTGCCGACCAGCGCGGCGACCAGGCCGGCCGAGGCCAGCGCGACCTGGACGTGGTGGCGGCGCTCACGGGGCAGGAACGACTCGACGAGGACGCCGATGCAGCCGACACCGAAGACGAGCATCATCGGCCACAGCTCGGCGTACTGCAGGACAGGCTTCACGAACTCCATGGCTCAGTGACCCTCACCTTCGGTGGTGGCGGGCGGCTCGACGGACCCCGGTGGGACCACCGGCGGCTCGTCGGTGACCCCGACCTGCTGCATCAGGGTGTCGACCGTGGGGTTGCTGACGTCGAGCAGCGGCGCGGGGAAGAAGCCGAACAGGACCAGGGCCGCGACCAGTGGCGCGACCGCTGCCGTCTCGCGCAGCGAGAGGTCGTGGGAGGCGACCGTGACGGGGTCCGCGCGGCGGTCGGTCAGGGTGGCACCCCCGGAGGTCCCGGTCAGGTCGCCGGCGCTCTGCTCGTCCAGCTCCTCGGGCAGCGAGGGGCCGGTGAAGATGCGCTGGTACATCCACAGCACGTAGATCGCGGCCAGCACGATCCCGGTCACCGCGACCGCGCCGACGGCGGGGTGGTAGGCGAACGCGGACAGGATGACCAGGAACTCCGAGACGAAGGTGCTCAGGCCCGGCAGGCCGAGGGTGGCCAGGCCGGCGACGAGGAACAGTCCGGCGAGCACGGGGGTGACCTTCTCCATGGCCCCCATCTCGCTGATCAGCGCGGTGCCCCGGCGGCGGATGAGGTAGCCGGCGAGCAGGAAGAGCGCGGCCGTGCCGAGCCCGTGGTTGACCATGTAGAGGATCGACCCGGACTGGCCCTGGCTGCTGAAGGTCCAGATGCCGAGCACGATGAAGCCGAAGTGGCTCAGCGAGGTGAGGCCGATCAGGCGCAGCACGTCGTCCTGCCCGATCGCGATCAGCGCGCCGTAGACGATGGAGATCAGCGCGAGCGTGATCACGACCGGGGTGGCCCACTGCGAGGCCTCGGGGAAGATCCCGAGGCAGAAGCGCAGCATGCCGAAGGTGCCGATCTTGTCGAGCACGCAGACCAGCAGCACGCTGACGCCGGGCGTGGCCTTCTCGGTGGTGTCGGCCAGCCAGGTGTGCACCGGGAAGAGCGGGGCCTTGATCGCGAAGGCGATGAAGAAGCCGGCGAACAGCCAGCGGCCCGCGGTGGTGTCGATGTCGAGCTCGGCCAGGTCGGCGAGCAGGTAGGAGGGGGCACCCTGCTGAGCGGAGACGACGTAGAGGCCGATGACCGAGCCGAGCAGGACCAGGCCGCCGCCGAGCTGGAAGAGCAGGAACTTCATCGCCGCGGCACTGCGCCCGTCGCGGCCGAACCCGCCGATCAGGAAGTACGCCGGGATCAGCGTCGCCTCGAACACGACGTAGAACAAGAACACGTCGGTGGCGGCGAAGACGGCCAGCGAGAGCGCCTCGAGGGCCAGGGTCCACGCGAGGAAGCTGCGCGGGTTGCTGTCACCGTCGTGCCAGCCGGCGACGATCACGACCGGCACCAACAGGGCGGTGAGCAGGATCATCAGCAGTCCGAGGCCGTCGACCCCGAGCGCGTAGCTGACGCCGAACGCCTCGATCCACTGGTGCTGCTCGGTCATCTGCATGCCGGCGCCGACGTCGTAGCCGGCACCGACCGCGACCGCGACCGCCAGGGTGATCAACGAGACCCCCAGGCCGAGCTGCTTGCTGACCGTGGCCGGGAGGAACGCGATCGCCACGGCTCCGAGGAGCGGGACGAGGATCAGCAGGGTGAGGACAGGAAGGTCCGTCATCGGAGGTTCACCGCCAGGAGTGCGAGGACCACGAGCAGCACGCCGCCGAGGACCGAGAGGGCATAGGAGCGCACGAAGCCGTTCTGGAGCCGCCGGAGCTGGCCGCCGATGGCGGCGATCGCGGCAGCACCACCGGTGAAGACACCGTCGGCGCCGTGGCGGTCGACGGACAGCAGCCCGCCGACCAGGCGGCGACCGGGCTCCACCACCAGGCCCTCGTTGATCGCATCGCCGTAGAGGTCGGCGCGCGCCGCGCGGGTGGCCAGGGAGACGTCGTGCGGGGCGGTGCGGGGCACCTCGCGCTTGCCGACCAGGAACCACGCGGTGGCCACGCCGATCGCGACGACCGCGACCGTGAGCAGGGTGATCAGGATGACCGGCACCGGGGGCTCGTGCTCCTCGGCCGTGCCGACGACCGGCGAGAGCCACTCCACGATCCAGTTGCCGGCCAGCAGCAGCCCGCCGAGCACGGACAGGGCCGCGAGGACGATGAGCGGGAACGTCATCACCTTCGGGGACTCGTGGGGGTGGACGTCCTTCGCCCAGCGCTTCTCGGTGAAGAACGTCATCAGCATCAGCCGGGTCATGTAGAAGCCGGTGACGCCGGCGCCGATCAGCGCGCACACGCCGACGATCGGGCTCTCGATCAGCGCGGTCTCGATGATCTTGTCCTTGGACCAGAAGCCCGAGAACCCGGGGAACCCGATGATCGCGAGGTAGCCCATCGCGAACGTGACGAACGTGACCGGCATGGCCTTCTGCAGGGCGCCGTAGTGGCGCATGTCGACGTCGTCGTCCATGCCGTGCATGACCGAGCCGGCGCCCAGGAACATGTTGGCCTTGAAGAAGCCGTGGGTGAGCAGGTGGAAGATCGCGAAGGCGTAGCCCGCGACGCCGAGACCGGCGCCGAGCATCATGTAGCCGATCTGGCTCATCGTGGAGCCGGCCAGGGTCTTCTTGATGTCGTCCTTGGCCGAGCCGATGATCGCGCCCCAGAGCAGCGTCACGGTGGCCACGATCACGACCGCGGTCTGCGCGGCGGGAGCGAGCTCGAAGACGAAGTTGGAGCGGACCACGAGGTAGACGCCGGCGGTCACCATGGTGGCGGCGTGGATCAGGGCCGAGACCGGGGTGGGGCCCTCCATCGCGTCGAGCAGCCAGGCCTGGAGCGGCACCTGGGCGGACTTCGCGCACGCGCCGAGCAGCAGCAGCAGGCCGAGCGCGGTGAGCGTGGCCTCGGAGGCACCCGAGGACGCCTCGCTGATGCCGGAGAAGCTGGTGGTGCCGAAGGTGACGAAGAAGAGGACCACGGCCAGCGACATGCCCATGTCGCCGACGCGGTTGATGACGAAGGCCTTCTTGGCGGCCGCTGCCGCGGAGTGCTTGTGCTGCCAGAAGCCGATCAGCAGGTAGGAGGCCAGGCCGACGCCCTCCCAACCGAGGAAGAGCACGAGGTAGTTCTCGGCCAGCACCAGCAGGAGCATGGAGGCGACGAAGAGGTTGAGGTAGCCGAAGAACCGGCGACGGCGTACGTCGTGCTCCATGTAGCCGATGGAGTAGACGTGGATCAGCGACCCGACCCCGGTGATCAGCAGCAGGAACAGCGCCGAGAGCGGGTCGTAGAGCAGCCCCATGTCGACCTCGAGCCCGCCGACGCCGATCCACTCGTAGAGCTGCTGGCCGATCTGCCGCTCCCCCTCGTCGCGCCCCAGCAGGCTGAGGAACATCAGCAGGCTGATCACGAACGAGCCGACCGGCAGCGCGGTGCCGAGCAGGTGGCCCCACGAGTCGGTACGTCGCCCCCCGAGCAGGAGGACGACCGCCCCCAGCAGCGGCAGGCCGACGACCAGCCACATCAGGGAGAAGACTCCGTCGGCGGCCTCAGGGGCCACGACAGGGACGTGGCCGCCCTCGGCGGCCAACGTCATGAGCTGTGCGAACGGCATGTCTGTCCTAGAACTTCAGCAGGCTGGCGTCGTCGACCGAGGCCGAGCGACGAGTCCGGAAGATGGTCATGATGATCGCGAGCCCGATCACGACCTCGGCCGCCGCCACCACCATCACGAAGAAGGCGGCGATCTGGCCGTCGAGGTTGCCGTGCTGGCGGGCGAAGGCGACCAGCGCGAGGTTGCAGGCGTTGAGCATCAGCTCGATGCACATGAAGACGACGATGGCGTTGCGCCGGGTCAGCACCCCGACGCAGCCGATCGTGAAGAGGATCGCCGAGAGGACGATGTACTCGGTCACGGCTGGTCACCTCCTCGTCCCTGCTGGTCCTCGGTCGTGCTGGTCGGGACACCCTCGCGTCCCGACGTCTCGGGCATCGCGGCGGGGTCGACGCCGAGCTGGCGCTGCACCTCGTCGATGTCGTCGGCCAGGGCCGGCGCCGAGCGGATGGTCCCCCGCGCCGACAGCACCCGCGAGACCGAGGACTCGGCGGCCGTGCCGTCGGGCAGCAGGGCCGGGGTGTCGACCGCGTTGTGGCGGGCGTAGACCCCCGGCGACGGCAGCGGCCCGAGGTGGGCCCCGGTCTCGGCGTAGTCGCGCAGGCGGCGCTCGACCTGGATCGGCTGGGTCGCCTTCGGGGTCAGGCGCTCACGGTGCGCGAGCACCATCGCCCCGACCGCAGCGGTGATCAGCAGCGCGCTCGTGGTCTCGAAGGCGAAGACGTAGCGGGAGAAGAGGATGTTGGCCAGGCCCTGGATGTTGCCGCCGGAGTTGGCCTCCTCGAGGCCCACGGTGGCCCCGAGGCTGATCTGGCCCACCCCGGTCACGAGCACGGCGCCGAGGACCAGGCCCAGCAGGATCGAGGCGACCCGGTGGCCCCGGATCGTCTCCACGACCGAGTCGGAGGCGTCGACGCCGACCAGCATCACCACGAACAGGAAGAGCATCAGGATCGCGCCGGTGTAGACGATGATCTGCACCACGAAGAGGAACGGCGCCTCGAGCGCGAGGTAGAGGATCGCGAGGCTGATCATCACCACGGCCAGCAGCAGCGCGGCGTGCACCGCCTTGCGGACGAAGAGCAGCCCGAGGGCCGCCAGCACCATGATCGGCGCCAGGATCCAGAAGGCGATCACCGGGCGGTCTCCTGTCCGGGCGCGGGGGCGGCGTACTCACCGCGGTAGTAGGCGCCCTCGTCGTCGCCGAGCCGCATCGGGTGCGGCGGCTGCTCCATGCCCGGCAGCAGCGGCGCGAGCAGGTCGGACTTCTCGTAGATCAGGTCGGCGCGGTTGGTGTCGGCCAGCTCGTACTCGTTGGTCATCGTCAGCGCCCGGGTCGGGCAGGCCTCGATGCAGAGCCCGCACAGGATGCAGCGCAGGTAGTTGATCTGGTAGACGGCGCCGAACCGCTCCCCCGGGCTGAACCGGGCGTCGTCGGTGTTCTGGTCGCCCTCGACGTAGATCGCGTCGGCGGGGCAGGCCCAGGCGCAGAGCTCGCAGCCGATGCACTTCTCGAGGCCGTCGGGGTAGCGGTTGAGCTGGTGGCGACCGTGGAAGCGCGGAGCGGTCGGCATCTTCTCGAACGGGTACTGCTCGGTGACGACCTTCTTGAACATCGTCCGGAACGTCACCCCGAAGCCGGCGACGGGGTCCAAGAACTGCTCCTTGAGCGTCTTGGGTGTGGGCTTGTCAGCCATCGGCCGGTGCCTCCTTGCCTGGCGCGGCGGTGGTGGGGATCGGTGAGTCGAAGGTCAGCGGGGCGGCTGCACCGCGCACGGCGCCACCGGCGGGCATGGCCGGGACCGGGAAGCCCCCGGAGCGGGGTGCGGCCGGCTGCAGCCGCGGCTCCTCGGCGTCGTCCTCGGCGAAGAAGAACAGCGCCAGGAACAGCACAGCGAGGATGCCGATGCCGATGAGCAGGTAGCGCCGGTCGACGCCGCCGTCGAGCGAGATCGCGCGGATGGTGGCGACCGCCACGATCCAGAGCAGCGAGATCGGGATCAGCCGCTTCCAGCCGAAGGCCATGAACTGGTCGTAGCGCAGCCGCGGCAGCGACCCGCGCAGCCAGATGAACAGGAAGACGAAGAACAGCACCTTGCCGAAGAACCACAGCACGGGCCAGTAGCCCTCGTTGAAGCCGGCGTAGAGCTGGTCGATCCAGAACGGTGCGCGCCAACCGCCGAGGAACAGGGTCGTGGCCAGCGCCGAGACGGTGGCCATGTTGATGTACTCGGCGAGGAAGAACATGGCGAACTTGATCGAGGAGTACTCGGTGTGGAAGCCGCCGACCAGCTCGCCCTCGGCCTCGGGGAGGTCGAACGGCGCGCGGTTGGTCTCCCCGACCATCGAGATCGTGTAGATCACGAACGACGGGAAGAGGATCAGGCCGAACCACAGGTCGGACTGCGCCTCGACGATCGTCGAGGTCGACATGGAGCCGGCGTAGAGGAAGACCGCGACCAGCGCGAGCCCCATCGCGACCTCGTAGGAGATCATCTGGGCGCTCGAGCGCAGCCCTCCCAGCAGCGAGTACGTCGACCCGCTGGACCAGCCGCCGAGCACGATGCCGTAGATGCCGATCGAGGCGATGGCCATCACGAACAGCACCGCCACCGGCATGTCGGTGAGCTGGAGCGGGGTGGTGCGGTCGGTGAACGGCACCGACACCTCGGGGCCGAACGGGATCACCGCGAACGTGATGAAGGCGGGGACGGCGGCCAGGACCGGCGCCAGCACGAAGACGAGCTTGTCGGCGGCCTTCGGGATGAGGTCTTCCTTGAACATCAGCTTGGCGCCGTCGGCCAGCGACTGGAGCAGGCCGAAGGGGCCGTTGACGTTGGGGCCGATGCGGTGCTGCATCCGGGCCACGACCCGGCGCTCGAACCAGATGTTGAACAGCGTCAGCAGCACCAGGACGAGGAAGATCAGCACCGTCTTGATGAGGACCAGCCACCACGGGTCCTTGCCGAAGGCGCTGAGGTCGTCGGCGACCATCGGCAGCGGGGCGGCCAGCAGGCTCGCCAGCGAGGTCGCGATCACGCGTCTTCTCCCGTCAGCTTGACCCGGCTGCCCGGCGAGGCGACGTCGGCGAGGACACCGCGCCCGTGGGCGCGGCCCGGGAGCCACACCACGCCGTCGACGAGGTCGTGGGCGATCACCGCCGGCAGCGTCACCGAGCCGCGGTCACCGGTGATGGTCACGGCGGGTCCGAGGGCGTCGTAGGCGCTCGCCGAGACCCGGGCGACCGCCGCCCGCGCGGTGGCGGCCAGGTGCTTGTCGCCGTCGAGCATCGAGGCGTCGTCGAGCAGCTGCTTCCAGCTCGCCAGCCGCAGGCCCGGGGCGTCGGACGGCGCGCCGGCGACGGCGACGTCGCTCATGCGCGGACGCTCGCCGTCCCAGGGACCCATCTCGGACATCCGGTCGCGGACCTCCGCGACCGTGCGGAAGCCGAGCGCACGGCCCTGGCCGAGCGCGGCCAGCTCCTCGGCCACGCCGGCGAGGACCCGCAGGTCGGGCAGCGAGCCGGGGTTGCCCAGCGCCTGGGGGAAGGGTCGCGGACGACCCTCCCAGTTGACGAAGGTGCCGGCCTTGTCGGTGACGGGAGCGACGGGGAAGACCACGTCGGCGGCCCGGGTCACGTCGGTCTCGCGCAGCTCGAGGGCCACCACGAAGCGGGCGGCGTCGATCGCGGCCCGGGTCGCGGCGGGGTCGGTGGTGTCGTCGGGGTCGACCCCGGCGACGACCAGGCCGCCGAGCTCGCCGGCGACCAGGGCGGCCACGATGGCGTCGCCGTCGCGTCCGGGCCCCTCGGGCAGGTGGTCGATGCCCCACGCGGTGGCGGCGTCGACGCGCGCGGTGGCGTCGGCGAGCGGACGACCCCCGGGCAGCAGGGTGGGCAGGCAGCCGGCCTCGACCGCGCCACGATCACCGGCGCGGCGCGGGACCCACGCCAGGCGGGCCCCGGTGCGGGCGGCCAGGCGTGCAGCGGCGCTCAGCGCGCCGGGCACGACCGCCAGCCGCTCGCCGACCAGGATCACCGAGGTGGCGTCGATGCCGTGCTCGGCGTGCTCGACCAGCGAGTCGAGGACGCCGGGCTCGTCGCCGGGAGCCGTGGGCAGCAGCGTGCCGCGCATCTTGTCGAGGCCACGGCTGGAGAACGGGGCCAGCGACAGCACACGGGTGCGGCCGGTCAGCGCCGCCTTGCGCAGCCGCAGGAAGATCGTGCCGGCCTCGTCCTCGGGCTCCAGCCCCGCCAGGACGACGGTCGCGGCGCCCTCGAGGTCGGCGTACGTCACGCCGCCCTCGCCGGGACCGGTCAGCGCCACGTGGGCGGCCAGGAACTCGGCCTCCTCCGCGGAGTGGGGGCGGGCGCGGAAGTCGATGTCGTGGGTGCCGAGCGCCACGCGGGCGAAGGTGCTGTAGGCGAAGGCGTCCTCGGCGGTCAGCCGGCCGCCGGTCAGCACACCGCTGGCACCGGCCTCGTGGAGCCCGCGGGCGGCCACGGCGAAGGCCTCGGGCCACGACGCCGCTCGCAGCGCGCCGTCCTCGCCCCGCACGCGCGGGTAGGTCAGCCGGTCGGGCTGGGTGGCGTAGGTGAACCCGAAGCGGTCCTTGTCGGTGATCCACTCCTCGTTGACCTCGGGGTCGTTGCCGGCCATCCGGCGCATCACCTTGCCGCGACGGTGGTCGACCCGGATCGCCGAGCCGCAGGCATCGTGCTCACCCACGGAGGGCGAGGACACCAGGTCGAAGGGCCGCGAGCGGAAGCGGTAGTCGGCGGACGTCAGCGCGCCCACCGGGCAGATCTGGATGGTGTTGCCGGAGAAGTAGGACTCCAGCGGCTCCTTCTCGTAGATGCCGACCTGCTGGAGGGCACCGCGCTCGAGGAGCTCGATGAAGGGGTCGCCGGCGATCTGCTCGGAGAACCGGGTGCAGCGCGCGCAGAGCACGCAGCGCTCACGGTCGAGGAGCACCTGGGCGGAGATGTTGATCGGCTTGGGGTAGGTCCGCTTCACGCCGCCGCTGGTGGCGAAGCGCGACTCGCCGCGGCCGTTGGACATGGCCTGGTTCTGCAGCGGGCACTCGCCGCCCTTGTCGCAGACCGGGCAGTCCAGCGGGTGGTTGACCAGCAGGAACTCCATGATGCCCTGCTGGGCCTTGTCGGCGACCTCGCTGGTGTTCTGCGTGGAGACGACCATGCCCTCGGCGACCGGCAGCGTGCAGGAGGCCTGCGGCTTGGGGAACCCGCGACCGTTGCCGGCATCGGGGACCTCGACCAGGCACTGCCGGCAGGCGCCCACGGGCGCGAGCAGCGGGTGGTCGCAGAACCGCGGGACCTGCACGCCGACCTGCTCGGCGGCCCGGATCACCAGGGTGTCCTTGGGCACGCTGACCTGGATGCCGTCGATCGTGACGGTGACCAGGTCGACGCCGGTCTTCTCGGGCGACTTCTCCGGGGTCTGGGTCACGCCATCGCTCCTTCGGCTGCGAAGACGGTGGAGGCGGCGTGGTCGAACGGGCAGCCGCCGTGGGTGAGGTGGGCGAGGTACTCCTCGCGGAAGTACTGGATCGAGCTGGAGATCGGGCTGGTCGCGCCGTCGCCCAGGGCGCAGAAGGAGCGGCCCAGGATGTTGTCGCACTGGTCGAGCAGCAGGTCGAGGTCGGACTCGCTGCCCTCGCCGCGCTCGAGCGCCGCCAGCGTCTGCACCAGCCACCACGTGCCCTCGCGGCACGGGGTGCACTTGCCGCACGACTCGTGCTTGTAGAACTCGGTCCAGCGCAGCACCGCCCGCACCACGCAGGTGGTCTCGTCGAAGATCTGCAGCGCGCGGGTGCCGAGCATGGAGCCGGCCTCGGCGACCTCCTCGAAGCCCAGGGCGACGTCGAGGTGCTCGTCGGTGAGGATCGGGGTGCTGGAGCCGCCGGGGGTCCAGAACTTCAGCCGGTGACCCTCGCGCATGCCGCCGGCCAGGTCGAGCAGCTGGCGCAGGGTGATGCCGAGCGGCGCTTCGTACTGGCCGGGACGGGTGACGTGACCGGAGAGCGAGAAGATGCCGTAGCCCTTGGACTTCTCGGTGCCCATGGAGGAGAACCACTCGGCCCCGCGGCCGATGATGCTGGGCACCGAGGCGATCGACTCGACGTTGTTGATGACCGTCGGGCTGGCGTAGAGGCCGGCCACGGCTGGGAACGGCGGTCGCAGGCGGGGTTGGCCGCGCCGACCCTCGAGACCCTCCAGGAGAGCGGTCTCCTCGCCACAGATGTAGGCCCCGGCGCCGGCGTGGACCACGACGTCGAGGTCGAAGCCGCTGCCGTGGATGTCGCGACCGAGGTGGCCGGCGGCGTACGCCTCGGCCACCGCGGCCTGCACCCGACGGATCACGTGGAGGATCTCGCCACGCACGTAGATGAAGGCCGTGTGGGCCCGGATCGCGAAGCTGGAGATGATCACGCCCTCGACCAGGGTGTGCGGGCTGGCCATCATGAGCGGGGTGTCCTTGCAGGTCCCCGGCTCGGACTCGTCGGCGTTCACCACGAGGTACTTCGGCTTGGGGTTGTCCTGCGGGATGAAGCTCCACTTCATGCCGGTCGGGAAGCCGGCCCCGCCGCGACCGCGCAGGCCGGAGTCCTTGACGGCGGCCACGATGGCCGCAGGCTCCATGCCGAGCGCGGTGTGCAGGGCGTCGTAGCCGCCGCGCGACTCATAGGTCGCCAGCGTCCAGGACCGGTCGGCGTCCCAGTCGTCGGTGAGCACCGGAGTCAACATGTCAGTCACGGGCCTCGCCCTTCTCGGCTGCGGACTCGGTGGTGCCGCTCTCGGCCTCGACCGCGGCCTGCTCGGCCTGGTCGTCGTCGGACTCGCGTGCTCCGGACACGGCCTGGCCGCTGTCCTCGGGGACGGCGTGGTCGCTGCGGCCGTCACGACCGTCGTCGTCGGTCGAGGGTGCGGTCCAGCCGCGCTCGCGGGCGATCTCCAGCCCGACCAGGCTCGCGTGGCCCGCGGCCGGGCCCTCGTCGACGCGCCCGTCGGGGTAGCCGGCCAGGACCCGCTCGGCCTCGCGCCAGCTGCAGATCCGGGGACCGCGCGTCGAGCGGACCTCGGTCCCGGCGCGCAGGTCGTCGACCAGCGCCGTGGCGCTGGCCGGGGTCATGTTGTCCATGAACTCCCAGTTGACCATCATCACCGGGGCGTAGTCGCACGCCGCGTTGCACTCGACGTGCTCGAGGGTGACGCTCGCCCGGTCGCCGGCCCGCAGCTCGGAGGTCTCGTCGTTGCCGACGTCGAGGTGCTCCTTGAGCCGCTCGAAGATCTGGTCGCCGCCCATCACCGCGCACAGGGTGTTGGTGCAGACGCCGACGAGGTAGTCACCGACCGGCTTGCGCTTGTACATCGTGTAGAACGTCGCGACCCCGCTGACCTCCGCGGCGCTGAGCCCGAGGATGTCGGCGCACGCCTCGATGCCCTCGGGCGTCACGCGGCCGGAGACCGACTGCACCAGGTGCAGCATCGGCAGCAGGCCCGAGCGCGGCTCGGGGTAGCGGGCCGCGATCTCGCGCAGCTCGGCCAGGGTCGTCTCGCCGAGGGTGGTCTCGGGCAGGGCCTCGTGGGACCCCTGGGTCGTGGTCATCGGTCGACGCCTCCCATCACGGGGTCGATGGAGGCGATGGCGACGATCACGTCGGCGACCATGCCGCCCTCGCTCATCACGCTGGTCGCCTGCAGGTTGGTGAACGAGGGGTCGCGGAAGTGGGCCCGGAAGGGACGGGTGCCGCCGTCGGAGACCACGTGGGCCCCCAGCTCGCCACGCGGGCTCTCGACCGGGACGTAGGCCTGGCCCGCGGGGACCCGGAAGCCCTCGGTGACCAGCTTGAAGTGGTGGATCAGCGCCTCCATCGACTCACCCATGATGTGGCGGATGTGGTCGAGGCTGTTGCCCATGCCGTCGCTGCCGATCGAGAGCTGGCTGGGCCAGGCGATCTTCTTGTCGGCGACCATCACGGGGGCACCCTCGAGGCCGGCGAGCCGGTCGGCGCACTGCTCGATGATCTTCAGCGACTCCCACATCTCGGCGAGCCGGACCCGGAAGCGGCCGTAGGAGTCGGCGGTGTCCCAGGTCTGGACGTCGAAGTCGTAGTCCTCGTAGCCGCAGTAGGGCTGGGTCTTGCGCAGGTCCCACGGGTAGCCGGTCGCCCGCAGCGGCGGACCGGTGATCCCGAGGGCGAGACAGCCCTCGAGGTCGAGGTGGCCGATGCCCTCGAGGCGGGCCTTGAAGATCGGGTTGGCGTTGCAGAGCGCGGCGTACTCGGGCAGGCGCTTCTTCATCAGGGCGACGAAGTCGCGGATCTCGTCGAGGGCTCCGGGCGGCAGGTCCTGGGCCACGCCGCCGGGGCGGATGAACGCGTGGTTCATCCGCAGGCCGGTGATCAGCTCGAAGAGGTCGAGGACCAGCTCGCGCTCGCGGAAGCCGATCGTCATCACGGTCAGGGCGCCGATCTCCATGCCGCCGGTGGCGATGGCCACCAGGTGGGAGGAGATCCGGTTGAGCTCCATCATCAGGACCCGCATGACGTTGGCCTTCTCGGGCACGTCGTCCTCGATGTCGAGCAGCCGCTCCACCCCGAGGCAGTACGTCGCCTCGTTGTAGAACGGGGCGAGGTAGTCCATCCGGGTGCAGAACGTGGTGCCCTGCACCCAGGTGCGGTACTCCATGTTCTTCTCGATGCCGGTGTGGAGGTAGCCGATGCCGCAGCGGGCCTCGGTGACCGTCTCGCCGTCGAGCTCGAGGATCAGGCGGAGCACCCCGTGCGTCGAGGGGTGCTGGGGGCCCATGTTGACGACGACGCGCTCCTGGTCGCCGTCCTCGGCGAGACCCTCGACGATCTGGTCCCAGTCCTGGCCGGTGACGGTGAAGACCCGCCCGTCGGTGCTGTCGGCGGAGCCGGCGTAGAGGTCCTCGGTGCCGGGGCCGGAGTCGGTGGTGGACATCAGTTGTAAGACCTCCGCTGGTCGGGCGGCGGGATGGTGCCGCCCTTGTACTCGACGGGGACGCCACCCAGCGGGTAGTCCTTGCGCTGGGGGTGGCCCGGCCAGTCGTCGGGCATGAGGATGCGGGTCAGGGCCGGGTGACCCTCGAAGAGGATGCCGAACATGTCGTAGGTCTCGCGCTCGTGCCAGTCGATGGTCGGGTAGACCGGCACCAGGGACGGGATGCGCGGGTCGGCGTCGGGGACGCTGACCTCCACCCGGATGCGACGGTTGTGGGTCATCGAGAGCAGGTGGTAGACCGCGTGCAGCTCGCGCCCGGTGTCGTCGGGGTAGTGGACGCCGCTGACGCCGGAGCAGAGCTCGAAGCGCAGGCGCGGGTCGTCGCGCAGCAGCCGCGCCACCGCGGCGAGGTCCTCGCGGCGTACGTGGAAGGTGATCTCGCCGCGGTGGACGACCACGCTGCTGAGCGAGGTGGTGGTCTCGAGCGCGTCGGCCACGTCGTCGTACCAGCCGCCGAAGGGGCGCTGGGCGGTGCCGGGGTAGACGACCGGCTGCACCAGGCCGCCGTAGCCGCTGGTGTCGCCGGTGCCCTTGGCGCCGAACATGCCGGTGCGGACGCCGACGGCGCGCACCTCGGGGTCGGTGGAGGCCGGGACGTTCTCGGGCGACTGGTCGGGAGCGCGCTGGTCGGGGGCCTTGTCCTCGTCGGTCACCGCAGCAGGCCCTTCATCTCGGAGGTCGGCAGCGCCCGCAGCGCGTCGTTCTCGCGCTGCTCGATCTCGGCGGCGCGGTTGGCGCCGAGCTTGGTGTGCTGCACCTGGTCGTGGAGCTTGAGGATCGCGTCGATCAGCATCTCCGGACGGGGAGGGCAGCCGGGGAGGTACATGTCGACCGGCACGATGTGGTCGACGCCCTGCACGATCGCGTAGTTGTTGAACATGCCGCCGCTGCTGGCGCAGACGCCCATGGCCAGGACGTACTTGGGCTCCGCCATCTGGTCGTAGATCTGGCGCAGGACGGGTGCCATCTTCTGGCTCACCCGCCCGGCGACGATCATCAGGTCGGCCTGGCGCGGGCTGGCGCGGAAGACCTCCATGCCGAAGCGGGCCAGGTCGTACTTGGGGCCGCCGCTCGTCATCATCTCGATGGCGCAGCAGGCCAGGCCGAACGTGGCGGGCCAGAAGCTCGCCTTGCGCATGTAGCCCGCCAGGCCCTCCACGGTGCTGAGGAGGACGCCGCTCGGCAGCTTGTCTTCGATGCCCATTGGTCTCTAGTCCCGTTCCTTGCTTCTCAGTCCCACTCGAGCCCGCCGCGGCGCCAGACGTAGGCGTAGGCGACGAAGACCGTGGCGATGAAGATGACCATCTCGACCAGCCCGAAGAAGCGCATCGCGTCGAAGTGCACGGCCCAGGGGTAGAGGAAGATGATCTCGATGTCGAAGATGATGAACATCATCGCGGTGATGTAGTACTTCACCGGGAAGCGGCCGCCACCGACCGGCTGCGGGGTCGGCTCGATGCCGCACTCGTAGGAGTCGAGCTTGGCCCGGTTGTAGCGCCGCGGGCCGACCAGCAGGCTGGTGCCGAGCGAGCCGAGCACGAAGACCGTGGCCAGTCCCGCCAGGAAGAGAACCGGTGTGTAGAGCTCCATGCTGGCTTCCTCCCCCGCGCTGGGTTGTGACTTTGTGAACGGAATCACTAGTGGCGCGCGCCTCAGTCTGCCACTCGCCGGAGCCCGCGTCACATGCGGGTACCCACCCTCGGACACCGCTCCACACCCGCCCGCACCGGGGCATTTAGAGCAGGGGGTCGTGCCCTAAATGAGGTGGCGCCTGGGTCACGGCGTGGCCGGGCCGCTCAGCACGTGGCGCGGTGCAGCGCGACGATCCCACCGGAGAGGTTGCGCCACTGCGGGCTCTGCCACCCAGCGGTGGCGACCAGGTCCGCCAGCCCCTGCTGGTCGGGCCAGGCCCGGATGGACTCCGCGAGGTAGACGTAGGCCTCCGGCGCGGAGGAGATCGTCCGCGCGATCGGGGGGAGCGCCTTCATCAGGTACTCCAGGTAGACCGTGCGGAACGGCGACCAGGTGGGGTGGCTGAACTCGCAGACGACGAGCCGGCCGCCGGGCCGGGTGACCCGCAGCATCTCGCGGAGCCCGGCCAGCGGGTCGACGATGTTGCGCAGGCCGAAGGAGATCGTGACCGCGTCGAAGGTGTCGTCGGCGAAGGGCAGTCGGGTGCCGTCGCCGGCCGTGAACGGCAGGTGCGGCAGCGCCCGCTTGCCCACGCCGAGCATGCCGAGGGAGAAGTCGCACGGCACCACGACGGCGCCCCGGTCGGCGAAGGGCTGGCTCGAGGTGCCGGTGCCGGCGGCCAGGTCGAGCACGCGCTCGCCGTACTGCGGGTCGACGGCCTCGATCACGTCATGGCGCCAGCGCCGGTCCTGACCCAGGGAGAGCACGTCGTTGGTGAGGTCGTAGCGGCGCGCCACGGTGTCGAACATCCGACGGACGTCGGTCGGTTGCTTGTCGAGGTCTGCACGGGCCACGAGCGAAGACTAGGACGGTGGCGGTGGCGCGGGGGTCGCGGGCCCGGCGTGACGAAGCGGTTCGCAACCAAACCGGGGGTCGGTGCGTCTTCCAGGGGACAGACCCACCCGCGACCCGAAAGCACCGCCATGAGCCTCCGCCTCCGTACGGCCCGCCGCCTGACGCTCGTCGTCGTCACCGCCCTCGTGCTCAGCGTCCTGGGATACGGCGTCGGCTTCGCGATGCGCTCCTCCGACTCGTCGTCCGACTCGTCGTCCGGCGAGCCCCCGGCCCGCACCGACCGCTCATCCGTGAAGCCCTCAGCACCGGTCCGGGTCTCGGTGCCGAAGCCGGTCACGCCGTTGCCGGAGCCGACCCGGACGCCGAAGCCGGCGCCGGTCCCCGAGCCCGTGCTGCAGCCCGGTCCGCGGCTGCTCGGCCCCGGTGACGAGAGCGATGCGGTCAAGGACCTGCAGGCCCGGCTGCGCCAGATCGACTGGTTCGACGCCGACGTCACCGGCTACTACGGCGAGGTCACCGAGGCCGCCGTACGCGGCTTCCAGGCCAAGCGGGAGATCCCGGTGACCGGCGAGGTCGACCAGCGCACGACCGACCGCCTGCGGGCGATGACCACGGAGCCGACCGCGGCCGAGCTGACCAACCAGGTCGCCACCTCCGGCGGCAACACCCCCGGCGCGCTCGACGCGCGCTGCCTGACCGGTCGGGTGCTGTGCATCGACAAGACCAGCAGCACGTTGCGCTGGGTCGTCGACGGGGCGGTCCAGCGCACGGTCGACGTCCGCTTCGGCGGCGCGTCCACGCCGACCCGCGAGGGGCTCTTCCACGTCGGCTACAAGAACCGTGACCACGTGTCGTCGCTCTACGAGAGCTCGATGCCCTTCGCGATGTTCTTCTCGGGCGGACAGGCGGTGCACTACTCCTCCGACTTCGCCGCGGTCGGGTACGCCGGGGCGTCGCACGGGTGCGTCAACGTGCGGGACTACGACGCCGTCGCGTGGCTCTTCGACCAGGTGTCGGTGGGCGACCCGGTGGTCGTCTACTGGTCCTGAGCCCAGCGTCGCCCGCACCCGCCGCCCGGCGTGAGGTGCGCCACCGTCGGGCCGGCGGGGGCGGGGCGGTGGGTACTCTCGATCCGTGACGACCGATGCCCCCCTGGTTGGCGACCTCGCGCCCGCCCCCCTGGTCGTCCGCACCGTCCCGCTCGACCTCGACGCCGCGACCGCGCTGATCGACCTCCTGCCCGCCGCCGACCCGGTCGCCTGGGTACGCCGGGAGCAGGGCCTGGTGGGCTGGGGTTGCGCGTCCGCGCTGCGCACCGCCGGGGTCGCCCGCTTCAGCGACGCCGACAAGTGGTGGACCGAGACCGCGGCCCGCGCCGTCGTGCACGACGAGGTGGGCGAGCCCGGCACGGGCCTGGTGTGCTTCGGCAGCTTCGGCTTCTCCCCCGAGCCCGGCGACTCCGTGCTGCTCGTGCCGCAGCTCGTGGTCGGGCGCCGCGGCGACGTCGCCTGGGTGACCACGATCTCGCAGGACGGGCTGGAGCGCACGCCTGGCGTCGACGACGTCGGACCGGTCACCGGGAGCAGCAGGCCGGACGCGCCCGCCGGCGTCACCTTCGCCGACGGTGCCCTCAACGGCGACGAGTGGATGACGGTCGTCGCCGACGCCGTGGCGCGCATCAACCGCGGCGACCTGGAGAAGGTCGTCCTGGCCCGCGACCTGATCGCGACCGCCGACGAGCCGATCGACGTCCGCTGGCCGCTGCGCCGGCTGACCGAGGGCTATCCGATGTGCTGGACCTTCCACGTCGACGGCCTCTTCGGCGCGACCCCCGAGCTGCTGGTGCGGCGCGAGCGCGGGCTGGTGACCTCCCGGGTGCTGGCCGGGACCATCCGGCGTACCGGTGACGACAGCCGCGACCTCGCCCTGGCCGCCACGCTGGCGCGCTCGTCGAAGGACCTCGAGGAGCACGAGTACGCCGTCCGGTCGGTCGCCGACGCGCTCGAGCCGCACTGCTCCTCGATGAACGTGCCCGAGGCACCCTTCGTGCTGCACCTGCCCAACGTCATGCACCTCGCGACCGACGTCGCCGGCGTGGTCCACGACGCCGCGACCGTCTCCTCGCTCCAGCTCGCCGCGGCCCTGCACCCCTCGGCGGCCGTCGGCGGCACCCCGACGCCCGCGGCCCAGGACCTGATCACCGAGATCGAGGGCATGGACCGCGGCCGCTACGCCGCTCCCGTGGGCTGGATGGACGCCGACGGCGACGGCGAGTGGGGCATCGCCCTGCGCTCCGGCGTCGTGGACGGCGACACCGTCCGGCTCTACGCCGGCTGCGGCATCGTCGGCGACTCCGACCCCGAGGCCGAGCTGGCCGAGGCGCAGGCCAAGTTCGTCCCCGTGCGCGACGCGCTGACCGGGCGCTGAGGTCCCGGCAGACCCACCGCCCGTGGCGCCCTGCCCCTCCCGCGCCCTAGCCTGACCGGATGGCTGTCGACGTGGTGACCGAGATCGAGATCGCCCGGCCGCGCAGCGAGGTGGCGGCGTACGCCGCGGACCCCGACCACGCCACGGACTGGTACGCCAACATCGCCAGCGTCGCCTGGGAGACCCCGCCGCCGCTGGCCGTGGGGTCGCGGCTGCGGTTCGTCGCGCAGTTCCTGGGCCGCGAGCTCGCCTACACCTACGAGGTCCGCGAGCACGTGGTCGGCGAGCGCTTCGTGATGTCGACCGCCGAGGGCCCGTTCCCGATGCGGACCACCTACACGTGGGCCGACACCGAGACCGGCGGCACGCTGATGACGCTGCGCAACGCGGGCTCGCCCAGCGGCTTCGCGCGGATCGGCGCCCCGGCCATGGCGATGGCCATGCGCCGCGCCAACCGGGCCGACCTGGCCCGGCTCAAGGGCGTCCTCGAGCGCTGAGCCGACGTACCCGGCTGGGGGGCGGCGGCGAGCCGACGTCAGAGGTCCTGGCCGTCGCCCCGTCGGGTGAACTCCTGGCCGGTGCCCTCCAGGATCCGGCCCATGTGGCCGTCGAGCATGCCGAGGGCGACGTCGGTGTAGATCCGGTCGTGGATGCCCAGGCTGCGCGGGGCGCCGACCTCGCGCACGAAGTCGAGGGCCTCCGAGACCTTGAGCCACGGCGCGGAGACCGGCGCGAGCAGCACGTCGACCGCCTCGCCGGGGCCGGTGAGCGCGTCGCCGGGGTGGAAGACCTTCGCGTCACCGAGGTCCACGACGTACCCGCTGTTGGTGAACCGCGGGAACTCCGGGTGGATCACCGCGTGCAGCTCGCCGACCGCACGCACCGGCAGGCCGGCGGCGACGAAGGACTCCCCCGGTGGCACGACGGTGACCCGCTCGGCGACCTCCGGTGACTCCTCCCGGATCCTGGCCGCCACCGCGGCGATGGTGAAGATCGGCGCGTCGGTCGCCGCGAGCCGGTCGACGGCGTAGTGGTCGGCGTGCTCGTGCGTGACCAGCACCGCGTGGGCCCCGTCGACGGCCTCGACGTCGGTGAAGACGCCGGGGTCGACGACGACCACGTGGCCGTCGTGCTCGAGCCGGACGCAGGCGTGGCCGAACTTCGTGATCCGCATGCCGCCAACCTACGACGGGGGACGAGGGCGTCGGGGGCGATGATGGCGCCATGACGCGCTTCGACCTCGGCGACCCGGACTTCGACGTCACCTCGCCGGTGGTGCACGCCGCGCGCGAGCAGGACTGGTACGTCGAGACCACCTGGGGATGGGCGGTCCTGCGGCACGCCGAGGCCTCCGCGCTCCTGCGCGACCGGCGCTTCCGTCAGGGCAACGCCCGCTGGCCGGCGCAGAACGGCGTCCACGGCGGGGCGTTCTCGGACTGGTGGCAGGAGACCCTGCTCTCGCTCGAGGGCGACGACCACGCCCGGATCCGCCGGCTCCTCGTGCCGGCGTTCCGCAACAAGACGATCGCGGCGATGCGTCCGGCCTTCCAGGCCCTGGCCGGCGAGCTCATCGACGGGTTCGCCCCGCGCGGGAGCGTGGAGCTGGTCTCGGAGTTCGCCGAACCGTACGCGGCGCGGATCATCTGCGCGCTGCTCGGGCTGCCCGACGACGACTGGCAGCAGGTGGCGCACTGGGCCGACGATCTCGGGGCGGCGTTCTCCATCGACGTGGGCCGCCAGGTGCCGAAGATCGAGGCCGCGCTCGAGGGCCTGCGCGGGTACGTCGACGCCGCAGTCGCCGAGCGCCGGCGTGAGCCCCGCGACGACCTGGTGACCACCCTGGTGCAGGCCACCGACCACGGCGACCGGCTCTCGGCCGACGAGCTCAGCGTGGCGCTGGTCTTCCTCGCCTTCGCGGGGATGGAGACCACCCGCAACCAGCTCGGGCTCGCCCTGCAGACCCTGCTCGCCCACCCCGACCAGTGGCGGCTGCTCGCCGAGCGGCCCGAGCTGGGCGCCAACGCCGTCGAGGAGGTGATGCGGGTCAACCCCACCGTCACCTGGGTGACCCGCGAGGCCCTGGAGGACGTCGACCTCGACGGCCTGCACGTCCCGCGCGGCGGCATCGTGCAGGTGCTCTCGCACGCGGCCGGGACCGACCCGCGCGCGGTCCCGGAGCCGGCGTTCGACATCACCGAGGTCCGCACGCCGCACCACGGGTTCGGCGCCGGGATCCACCACTGCCTGGGCCACTTCGTCGCCCGCACCGACATGGCGGTGGCGCTGCCGCTGCTGGCCCGACGGATGCCGGACGCCGTGCCCGACGGGCCGGGCGACTGGATGCCGGTCTCCGGCAACACCGGCGCGCGACGGTTCCCGATCCGGTTCACCCCGGGGCGCTGAGCGGGCGCCGGGTGGGTGCGGCGGGCGGGAGGGAGGGCGGGAGGGAGGGCGTTTTCCCAGCAATTGTCGCCGTGGTGCCCTGGGATCGGCGTCCGGGGGGCACCTCCGGAACAATTGCAGCCCGAGCGACCGTCGCTGCCGGATGATCGCGGTCACCGGCTCCACCGACATCGGTCGCGCAGGAATGCGAGCGGTCAGGCGGTCAGGCGGTCAGGTGGTGGACGAAGCACCAGCGCCAGTCCTCGTCGGGCTCGGCCGACTGCATGACGGGGTGGGCGCTCTCGTGGAAGTGCCGGGTGGCGTGCCGACCGGGTGAGGAGTCGCAGCAGGCGACGTGGTCGCACTCGAGGCACTGGCGCAGCGCGACCCAGCGCGTGCCGTCGCGCAGGCAGTCGGGGCAGACGGCCTCGTCGGAGGTCGCGACCGCCGGGTGGGCGGTCAGGTCGACACACTCCTCGCCGTGCCGGCGCACGGTGGCGCCGCGCTGCAGCTCGTCACGCTCGGCGGTGGCGATGTCGAGCATCGACTCCTCGACGTCGAGCAGCGCCAGCACGTCGCTGACCACCTCGGACGGCACCTGGCCGGAGGAGCGGATCTCCAGCACCCGGCGACGCTCCGCCTCGAGCATGGCCAGCCGGATCCGGGCGTAGAGCTCGCTGGGAGTCTCCTCGTCAGCGGTGGTGCCGAGCCGCTCCCAGGCTGCGAAGTTGCGCTGCTCCACCCGCTGCTTGATCAGGTCCACGACGCCGTGCGGGTCGTCGTACTCCAGCGTCTCGAGCTCGTGGTGGCCGGCCTTCGAGGCCTGCTGGAGCAGGGTGGCGCGGGCGAGCGCGTCGTCCATCGGGTCGGGGCCGGGCACCTTGAGCCGACGGGCCAGCACCGGCAGCGAGAGGCCCTGGAGCAGCAGCGTCCCGGCCACCACCGTGAAGGCGGCCAGCAGGAGCACCTCGCGGTGCGGCGTACCGACCGGGATCACGAACGCCGCGGCCAGCGTGACCACCCCGCGCATGCCGGCCCAACCGAGGAGGAACGTGTAGGTCCACGGCGGGGCGGCGCCGGTGCTGGCGTCGGGCCCGGGGCGCACCAGCAGGTAGCGCGCCGGGAAGACCCACACCAGCCGGAGCACGATCACCGCGACCAGGGTCAGGCCGCAGACCGCGACGATGCGCGGGGTGGAGAGGTCGCTCTCGCGCACGTCGCCGAAGATCCACTTCGCCTGCAGCCCGATCAGCAGGAAGACGGCGTTCTCGAGGACGAACGCGATCGCCCGCCAGTTCATCCGCTCCAGCACCCGCGACTGGGCGTCCTGGATGATCGGCGCCCGGTGGCCGAGCAGCAGCCCGGCGATGACCACCGCGATCACCCCCGAGGCGTGGATCTCCTCGGCCGCCACGAAGGCCGCGAACGGCACCACGAACGACAGCGAGGTGTCCATCAGCGGGTCGGTGATCCGCTTGCGGACTGCGGCCACGAGAGCGAAGACCAGCACCCCGACCAGGACTCCCCCGCCCGCTGCGACGAGGAAGTCGCGCCCCACCTGCGCGGCGGTGATCCCGACCCCGCCGGCGGCGATCGCCGTACGCAGCGAGACCAGCGCGGTGGCGTCGTTGAGCAGCGACTCGCCCTCGAGGATCGTCACGATCCGGCGCGGCAGCCCGATCCGGCGGCCCACCGCCGTCGCCGCCACCGCGTCCGGCGGGGCCACCACCGCACCGATCGCCAGCGCCGCCGGCCACCCGAGGTCGGGCAGGAGCGCGTGCACGAGGGCGCCGACCCCGACGGTGGTGAAGACGATCAGCCCCACCGAGAGCAGCAGGATCGGGCGCCGGTTGGCGTTGAAGTCGACCAGCGAGGTCCGGATCGCCGTCGCGTAGAGCAGCGGCGGCAGCAGCCCGAGCAGCACCACGTCGGGCTCGAGGCGGACCTCCGGCAGCCCCGGCAGGTACGACGCCCCGGCGCCGGCCACGATCAGCACCAGCGGCGCGGGTACGTCGATCCGCTCGGCCAGCGCGGTGACCACCAGGACGCTGACGGCGAGCGAGACGAGCAGCACGGCGATCTCCACCGCTGCATTGTCCCCTGCCGCAGAGGGCTCGCCGTCACGACCACGGACGTCGACCCGGCCCGGCGCGTCGAGTCCGCCGTGCGCGACCGCCTGCTGACCCCGGCGACGGCTCCGCCGCCGTCCTGGTCGGGCGGCTCAGGGCTGCAAGGCCCGGATCCGCTCGTCGAGCGCCCGCCGGTCGTCGCGACGTACGACGGCCTCGACGACCTCGACGCCACCGTTGGGCGAGGCCAGGGCCTGCTCGAGCTCGGGCAGCGAGGTGACCCGCAGGTGCGGCGTCCGGGTGGCGGCGCAGAGCGCGGCGAGGTCAGCGCCGTGGGGTGTGCCGAAGAGCGCGTCGAACCGGTCGGCGTAGGGCTCCGCGCCCTGCTCGAGCATCGAGAAGATCGACCCGCCGTCGTCGTTGACGACCACGATCGTCAGGTCGGGCCGCGCCTCGCGCGGGCCCAGCACGAGGCCGGTGCTGTCGTGCAGGAAGGTCACGTCGCCCATCAGCGCCAGCGCCCGCGACGACTGCGGCCGCCCGAGTGCGGCGCCGATCGCGGTCGAGACGACGCCGTCGATGCCCGACAGGCCACGGTTGGCGATCACCTTGCGGCGCTCGCCGACGGTGTAGGGCCGCGCCATCAGGTCGAGGTCTCGGATCGGGCTCGAGGCCCCCACGACCAGCAGCCCGTCGGGCGGCACCGCGCGGCTCACCGCGCCCGCCACCTCGTACGGCGTCAGGTCCGCCTCCTGCGCCAGCAGCCGGTCGAGCTGCCGGGCGACGGCTCGGTCGGCCTCCTGCCAGGCAGGGAGCCAGCCGGGGTCGGCCATCGTGCCGGGCGCCGCGTCGCGGTCCACCCAGCCGATCGGGCCGGCGACGGCGTACGGCCGCTCGGCCCAGACACCGCGGCCGGACTCGGCCAGCACCTCGACGTGGTCCCTGCCCAGCAGCCGGGTGACCGGCCGCGACAGCGTGGGGTGACCGAGCACCAGGACCCGCTCGATGCTGCGGCCGAGGTCGGTGTCGAGCAGCAGGCGGTAGCAGCGCAGCGCGTGGTCGCCGGTGCGGGCGCCGCTGGTCGGCTCGGCGAACAGCGGCCACCCGCCGGCCTGCGCGAGCTGACGGGCGGGCGGTCCGGCGTCGTCACCGGCCACCACGACGGTCCGCGGCCCGCCCTCCAGCGCCCCCGTGCCCTCCACGGTGCGCCCGGGCGCACGCTCGGCGGCACGCGGGGGCTCAGCGGTCGGGACCCAGCGGTCCGGCGGCACGAGCGGGTCGTCGAGCTGGACGTTGAGGTGCAACGGGCCGTCACCGCCCCACAGCATCAGCCAGTCGGCCGAGGCCACGTCGATCGTCTCCACCAGGCGTCCGAAGATGCCGACCTGGTCGGTGGTCTGGTTGGCGTCGGTGCCGCGCAGCCGCTCGGGGCGGTCGGCGGTGACCACGACGAGCGGTACGCCGGCGTGGGCGGCCTCGAGGACGGCGGGGTGCAGGTTGGCGACCGCGGTGCCGGAGGTGCACACGACCGCAGCCCGCGCGCCGGTCCGGGTCAGCCCCAGCGCCAGGAAGCCGGCCCCGCGCTCGTCGATCCGCGTGTGCAGCCGCACCAGCCCCGCGACGGCAGCGTCGTAGACCGCGAAGGACAGCGGCGCGTTGCGCGACCCCGGCGAGACCACGACGTCGGTCACCCCGGCCTCGACGAGCGCGGTGACCACGGCACGGGCGAGGTGGGTCGCAGGGCCGGTCACGACAGGCGATCCTGCCGCAGCCGGCGTACGTCGGCGAGCCGGGCCTCCCAGTGGGCGACCCGGGCGGGGTCGGCCGCCACCCGGGCGAGCGCTGCGGCGTCGACGTCGGGCCGCCCGACCGGGAGCGCCCCGTCGACGGGCAGCAGCGGTGTGCGCCCCACGTCGTCGGTCAGCAGCTGCACGGTGGCGAGCCCGCAGGCGTAGGGCAGCTCCGGCAGTGCGGCGGCCAGCGCCACCCCGGCGGCGATCCCGACCGAGGTCTCCAGCGCGGAGGAGACGACCACCGGCAGCCCGATGTCCTCGGCGATCCGCAGGCAGGCCCGCACCCCGCCCAGCGGCTGCACCTTGAGCACGGCGATGTCCGCGGCCTCGAGGTCGCGGACGCGGTAGGGGTCGGCGGCGCGGCGGATCGACTCGTCGGCGGCGATCGGCACGGCGACCCGGCGACGTACGACGGCGAGGTCCTCGACCGACGCGACCGGCTGCTCGACGTACTCCAGGCCGCCGGCGGCGCGGTCGAGCACGGCGACCGCGCGCACGGCCTCCTCGACCGACCAGCCACCGTTGGCGTCGACCCGCACCGCACCCCCCGGGCCCAGCGCATCGCGCACCGCCTCCACCCGGGCCTCGTCGTCGGCGAGCGACTGCCCGGGCTCGGCGACCTTCACCTTCGCCGTGCGGCAGCCACCGGCCAGCACGATCGCGTGGGCCCGCTCGGGGCCGACGGCGGGGACCGTGACGTTGACCGGCACCGCGTCGCGCACGGGCACTGGCCAGTCGCCGGCGGCGGCCTCCTCGGCGCAGCGCAGCCACGGCTCGGCCACCGCGGCGTCGTACTCCAGGAAGGGGCTCCACTCGCCCCACCCGGCGACGCCGCGCAGCAGCACGCCCTCCCGCACGGTGATCCCGCGGAAGCGGGTGCGCATCGGCACCGACCAGACGGCGAGCCGGTCCCGAGGGTGCTCAGCCATCGGCGAGCTCCCGCAGCCGCAGCCGGTCGGGCTTGCCGTTGCCCAGCAGCGGCATCGCGCGGAGCGGCACGAGCTGGCGGGGGGCCCAGGAGCGCGGCCGGCTCTCCGTGACCCAGTCACGGGCCGCGGCGAGGTCCAGGTCGCCGACCACGAAGGCCACGACGCGGGTGCCCCACTCCTCGTCGGGTACGCCGAGCACCTCCGCCGCCGTGACCTCGGGGTGCTCGCGCAGCCGCGCCGCCACGGCGGGGGCGGGCACGTTGACCCCCCCGGTGACCACCATGTCGTCGACGCGGCCGAGCACCACGAGGCGCCCCTCGTCGTCCATCCGGCCGGCGTCGGCGGTGACGAACCAACCGTCGACCAGGGACTCCGCGGTCAGGCCCGGGTCGCCGTCGTAGCGGTCGAAGAGCGTCGGACCGCCGATCCGGATCCGGCCGACGGGGTCCGTGGCCACCGCGACGCCGTCGAGGGGCAGCCCGTCGTAGACACAGCCGCCGGCGGTCTCCGCCGACCCGTAGGTCGCCACCACCCGCACCCCCTCGGCGCCGGCGCGGGCCCGCAGCGCCGGATCGATCGGGCCGCCGCCGAGCAGCACCGTGTGGGCGCGCCGCAGTGCCCTGAGGTCGTCGGGCTGCTCGAGCATGCGCTGCAGCTGGGTCGGCACGAGCGAGGTGAACCACCCCTCGCCCGCCGGCCAGGGCCGCTCCGGCAGGACCGGCTCGTGCCCCGCGACCAGCGAGCGGACCACGACCTGCACCCCCGCGACGTACGTCGCCGGCAACCGCAGCACCCACGGCCCCGCGCCGCCCAGGCGGCGCTCGGTGGCGGCCACCGAGGCCAGCACCGCAGCACGAGCGAGCACCACCCGCTTGGGGCGACCCGAGGAGCCCGAGGTCTCGACCACGAGTCGGACGTCGTCCGGGCCGTCGAGCCAGCCCCGGAGCTGGGTCGCCACCTCGGCGGGACCGCCGGACAGCTGGAGGAGGCTCACGCGGGAGACGCTACTGCGCGCACCGAGGGCGGCGGTGACGACCGGCACCGGCTCCTGCTTGAATCCGTGGTCGTGGCAACTCCCGCTCAGTGGCTGGCCGGCGCCCGGCCGCGCACGCTCCCGGCCGCGATCGCGCCGGTCCTCGCCGGCACCGGCGTGGCGGCGTACGTCGACGGGCTGGTCGTCGGCAAGGCGCTGCTCGCCCTGGTGGTGAGCCTGGCGCTCCAGGTCGCGGTCAACTACGCCAACGACTACTCCGACGGCATCCGCGGCACCGACGACGACCGGGTCGGGCCGATGCGGCTCGTCGGCTCCGGCGCGGCCCCGGCGTACGTCGTCAAGCGCGCGGCGTTCGCTGCCTTCGGCGTCGCCGGGGTCGCGGGCCTCGTGCTGGCCGCGACGACGGCGTGGTGGCTCGTGCTGGTGGGGGTGGTCTGCGTGCTGGCGGCGTGGTTCTACACCGGCGGGGAGCGGCCCTACGGCTACCTCGGGCTGGGCGAGGTGATGGTCTTCGTCTTCTTCGGACTGGTCGCGGTGATCGGGACGACGTACGTGCAGACCCGGTCGTGGGAGTGGGCGGCGCTCTACGCCGGGGTCGGCGTCGGCGCACTGGCCTGCGCGATCCTGGTCGCCAACAACCTGCGCGACATCCCGACCGACACCCACGCCGGCAAGCGCACCCTGGCCGTCCGGATGGGCACCGAGCGGACCCGTGGGCTCTACGCGCTCCTGGTGCTGGCCGCGGCCGGTGCCGTCGTCGCGGTGGCCGTGGCCACGACCTGGTGGGCGGTGGTGGGCCTCGGCTTCCTGGCCCTGGCCCTCCCGGCCACCCGCACGGTCCTGCGCGGTGCCACCGGCCCCGGGCTGGTCCCCGTGCTGCAGCAGACCGGGCTCGCCGAGCTGCTCTGGGCGGTCCTGGTCGCCGGCGCGCTCGTGCTGGCGTCCTGAGCGGGGCGTTTCCAGTGCAATTGTTGGCGCGATGCCCTCGGCAGCCGCCCCGACAGGGCACCTGGCCAACAATTGCACTCCAGACGCCCGCCCGAGGAGGCCCGGGCTACGGTGGACCCATGATGTTCGTGCTGTTCCTGATCGTGATCGCTGCGGCGTACGTGGCCTATCGCAAGCGCGTGCCGCTGCTGGCCAGGATCCTCGGGCAGCCGGAGAGCCGGATCCAGCGCCAGCTGGAGAACCGCAAGCGCCGCTGAGCCGAGCACGAAGCGCGTCTCGGCCGGCTCGACCAGCGGGACGGGCGCTCGACCACCGGGACGGGTCTCACCAGGCTCCGCCGCCAGGGGTCGGGACCTAGTCGACGTCCTCCCGCGAGCGCATCTCCTCGATCTTGGCCGTCGCCCGGCGGGCGCGGTCGTCGACGCGGCGCGCGAAGGCCTCGCGCTGGTGGGCCAGCAGGTAGTAGGAGCCCACTCCGCTGACCACGAAGCCGATCACGATGATGCCGAGGACCGAGACCTCGTCGGCCAGCAGCGACCACACGGCGAAGGCGATGGCCGCGGTGCCCACGAACAGGGCGATCCGCAGCAGGGTGTAGGTCCAGAACTCCTTCACGGGTCCGAGCGTAGCCATGACCACGATGGCTCTACGCTGGAGGGGTGCTGAAGTTCCTGCTGGTCGTCATCGTGTTCGCGGCGGTGACGTACGTCGTCGTGCGGATGCTGCAGGAGCGCGGCCTGAACCCGTCGCAGTCGCGGCAGGTGCGCAAGAAGCGCCCCCGCCCGACCCGTCCGCCGAAGATGGTCGCGCCCGACGACGACGAGGACTTCCTGCGCGACCTCGACCGCAAGCGGCTCAACCCCGAGGATCCCGAGGGCTAGAGCGCGCCCCCCGGCAGGTCGACCACAGGGCCAACCACAGGGCCGACCACAGGGCCGACCACAGGGCTGGCAGGGCCGACAGCGGGCCCGGCGGGCGCCTCGCCCAGCGAGGCGTACGAGTGCTGGCTGGTCGTCGAGAAGTAGTTGATCCCGATGAAGTTGAACCACAGCGTGGCCACACCGACCAGGGCGAGGATCGCGGCGTTGCGACCCTTCCAGCCGGCCGTCGCGCGGGCGTGGAGGTAGGCGGCGTAGACGACCCAGGTGATGAACGCCCACACCTCCTTGGGGTCCCAGTTCCAGTACGTCGACCAGGCCTCCTTGGCCCAGATCGGCCCGGTGATCAGCACCGCGAAGGTCCACACCGGGAACGCGAACGCGTGGATCCGGTACGACGTCCGGTCGAGCACGGCGAGGGAGGGCACCCGCGCCAGCGGGCCGGTGGTCCGCTCGCCGACGCGCTGCTTGACCAGGTAGGCGGCGGAGAGGATGCCGCCCAGGGTGAACCCGCCGGTCGCGATGATCGCGGACACGACGTGGATCACCAGCCAGTAGGAGTTCAGCGCCTCGGGCAGTGGCGCCACCTCGTCGTGCAGCCACAGCACCGCGACCATCAGCACGGGCAGGACGAAGCCCACCACCACCGGCCCGATCCAGTCGAGACGGAAGCGGCGGAACAGCGCGACGTACATCAGCGTGACCACGAACGTGCCGGACAGCGTGAACTCGTACATGTTGCCCCACGGCACCCGGTTGGGCTCGGCGGCCAGCCCGCGCCCCAGCAGCGCCACGGCGTGGAACGCCAGGGCCAGGGCGGTGAGCAGGAAGCCCAGCCGGCCCAGGAAGGCCACCCGGTGCCCGCGGTCGCTCGTGGTCCCGGACCCGTCCGACGACGGTCCCCCGGTGTCGACCGCGACGCCGCCGCGGGCAGGCGGTGCCGTGGCGTGGGCGGAGGACGGCACCTCGGCCAGCGTCACCGTGCGCAGCGACGCCCACTCGGCGAGGTAGGTGAGCAGGGCCAGGAAGTAGACGACGGCGGCGCCCGCCACCGCCCGGTCGCTCAACAGGCCCCAGTCGGCGTCGCTCACGGTGTCTCCTCGGTCGTCTGGCTGTCGTCGGTCGCGGCGCCCCGCAGGTCCTGCACGAGGTCGGCCAGCACGGGGGTGACGTCGCCGCCCCCGGAGCGGTCGAGAGCCGCGGCCTCGACCAGTGTGACCTCTCCCTGGTCGCCGCCGCCGCGCCGGGCGCGGACCCAGACGCGACGGGGCCGGATGAAGAGCGAGCCGAGCAGCCCGAGCAGCGCCAGCACCACTCCCCCCAGCGCCACCCACTGACCCGGCGTCTTGCTGATCTGGATGCGCACCCACGGCTGGAGACCCTCGAAGGTCACCGAGCCGAGCCCGTCGGGCAGGGTCACGCTCTCGCCCTGGGAGAGGTCCAGCCGCAGCGGCTTGCCGTCGGTCTTCAGCACCTGCTCGGCGTTGCTCTTGTCGAGCAGGTAGATCGACTGCGACGGCCCGGCATCCATGCCCAGGTCGCCTGCGTAGACCAGCAGCGAGAGCAGCGGGTTGTTGTCGTCGCCCATGAGGTTGACCGGGTCGCCCTCGTCGTTCTGGATGAACGTCGGGTAGAACAACCCCTCCAGGCCGATCCCCGCGGGCTGCGCGTCGGGCGCCTTGACCACGCCGAAGGACAGGAAGTCGGCGCTCTCGGGCAGGAAGATCGTCGGGCCGGAGTAGGCCACGTCGCCGTTGCCGTCGCGGATGGTGACCGTCGGCGCGTAGCCGTGGCCGACCAGGAACAGCTCGGTGCTCTGGATCTTGAGCGGGTGGTTGACGCGCAGGTCGTAGGTCTGCTCGGGTCCGCCCGTGCCCTCGCGGTAGGTCAGCCCGGCCCGGAAGCCGCGCGCGGTGCCGGCCTTGGGCCCCTCGACCAGCCACTCGGCGTCGAAGGAGTCGACGTCGAAGGAGAAGTCGTCCATGTCGTCGAGCGTGAAGAGCTTGCCGGGCACGAAGTCGTCGTACTGGTTGGGGTTGTTGCCGAAGCCGCCGCCCTCGACGACGATCACCGAGCCCTTGTAGCCGACCAGCCCGCCGGTGGCGAAGCCGACCAGCACCACCAGCACCGAGAGGTGGAAGACCAGGTTGCCGACCTCTCGCAGGTAGCCGCGCTCGGCGCTGACCGCGTCGTCGCCCGGAGCGCTGGGCCGCACGCGGTAGCCCCGCTTGCGCAACACAAGCCGGGCCCGCTCGAGGACGGCGTCGACCCCCTCGTCCGTCTCGTACGTCGTGTGGTCGGGCAGCCGGGTCAGGTTGCGCGGGGCCGCGGGCGGCTCGGCCCGGACGTTGCGGGCGTAGATGATCGTGCGCGGCACGATGCACCCGACGAGCGAGAGGACCAGCAGCACGTAGATCGCGGAGAACCACACCGAGTCGTAGACCGAGAAGAGGTCGAGCCGCTCGTAGATCGGCGTGAGGCTCGGGTGGTCGGTCTTCCACCGCGTGGCCCCCAGCGAGTCGACCCGCTCCTGCGGCACCACCGACCCCGGGATCGCGGCCAGCGCGAGCAGGAGCAGCAGGACCAGCGCGGTGCGCATCGAGGTGAGCTGGCGCCAGGTCCAGCGGCCCAGCTCGCGCGCGGTGAGCTCACCGGCCCGCCGCTCCGGCGGGGTCGACGGGCTCGGCGGGCTGGTGACCGGCGTCCCGGCGCTCACACCGCCACCTCGTAGGAGCTGACCAGGTGGTACTGCACCCAGGTCACCGCCTGGTCCCAGAAGCCGCTGACCAGCAGCACCCCGACCAGCACCAGCATGCCGCCCCCGACCCGCATCACCAGCGCCTGGTGGCGGCGTACGAAGCCCAGGGCGCCCAGGGCGCGCTGGTAGGCCAGGCCGGCCAGGATGAAGGGCAGCCCCAGCCCGAGGGCGTAGAAGCCGGCGAGCACGGCGCTGCGCGAGACCGTGGCCTCGTTGAACGACAGCGTCGTGATGGCGGCCAGGGTGGGCCCGATGCACGGCGTCCAGCCGAGGCCGAACAGGAAGCCGAGCAGCGGCGCGGCGCCCAGCCCGACGGCGGGCACCGAGTGCATCCGCCACTCGCGGCGCAGCAGCGGCAGCACGCCGGCGAAGGCCAGGCCGAGCACGATCGTGAGCAGGCCGAGGACGACGGTGATGGTGCGCCGCCACTCCACCAGCCACGAGCCCAGGGCCCCGGACAGCGCCCCCAGGGAGACGAACACGACGGCGAACCCGAGCACGAACAGCACCGAGCCGAGGAGCATCCGCCCCCGGTGCGAGGACGCCGCCCCGGAGGCGAGGTCGGCCCCGGACAGGCCGGTGGCGAAGGAGAGGTAGCCGGGCAGGAGCGGGATCACGCACGGCGAGAAGAACGAGACCAGGCCCGCGATGATCGCCACCGGGATCGCCAGCGGCAGCGAGCCCGCCAGCGCCTGCTCCTGGAACCACTCACCCATCGGTGCCCCCCGCGGCGGTCCGGTCGTCGGCGGCGACGTCCTCGACCAGCCGGACCAGGGTCAGGGTCGAGGGGAGGCGACCGATGATCGAGGCCGCGACCCGCCCGTCGGCGTCGAGGACCACGAACGCCGGCACGGTGTAGGGCGCCAGCGTGCCCTGGAAGGCCAGCAGCGCCTGCCCGTCGTTGGCGTCGATCGAGGGGTAGGGCACCTCCTTCTCGCGCACGTAGAGCTGGGCGCTGCCGAGGTTGTCGCGGACGTCCATGCCGAGGAACTCAGCCGTCCCGTCGAGCTCGCTGACCGCCTGGTTGACGGCGTCCTGCTCGACCCGGCACTCCACGCACCACGAGCCCCAGACGACCAGCACGGTCGGGGTGCCGCGGAAGTCCGCGAGGTCGACCGGCCGCCCGTCGAGGTCGACACCGGTCAGCTCGACCGGCGCCTGGCGCTGCGTGGCGGCGAGCTGGCTGACCACGCCGTCGCCGGTGACGTAGCCCTTGTCACCGGTGCCGGGCAGGGCCGAGCACCCCGTGGCCGCGAGGAGCACCAGGGTGAGGGCGGCGAGCAGGCGTGCGGTCAGGGCCGCTTCTCCTCGGGGGCGCCGCCGGCGGAGAACGTCGCGTTCTTGTCGCCCGTGGGGATGAGGTCGCCCGCGGGCTCGCTGTAGGACACCCGGGTGACCTTGTCGTCCCGGAAGTGCAGGGAGGTCAGCGAGCACAGCGTGCACTGCCGCTTGCGGGGGTCGTGGAGGAACGAGCGGCCCTCGACGTGGAGCCGGGTGATCCAGATCGGCAGCTGGTGGGAGACCACGACGGCCTCGTGGCCCGCGGCCGCCTCGCGGGCCTCGTGCACCGCGGCCATCATCCGGGCCACGACGTCGTCGTAGGGCTCGCCCCACGAGGGCTTGAAGGGGTTCCACAGGTGCCGCCACATCGAGGGCTTGCGCAGCGCGTTGCGCCCGGCGCCGAACTGCTCGCCCTCGAACTTGTTCGTCGACTCGATGACCCGGTCGTCGGTGGTGACCTCCAGGGCCCGCGCCAGCGCCAACGGGGCCGCGGTCTCCTGCGCCCGCTCGAGCGGGGAGCAGCGCAGGTGGACGATGTCGCGGTCCTGCACGGCCCCGGCGACCTTCTCGGCCATCTGCTTGCCGAGCTCGGAGAGGTGGAAGCCGTCGCGGCGCCCGTAGAGGACGCCCTCGGGGTTGTGGACCTCGCCGTGGCGGAGCAGGTGGACGACGGTCTCGGTGCTCATGTGGTCTCCTCCGGGGCGACGGGGTGGGGTGCGGCGGACGGGTGGGCCTGCGCCTGCGCGGCGGCGCGGGCGCCGGCGGGCAGGGCGTCGAGCACGGTCTGCACGGCGCGGTCGTCGTGGGCCGAGGAGAGGAACCACGCCTCGAAGGCCGAGGGCGGGAGGTAGACCCCGCGGTCGAGCAGCGCGTTGAAGAACGCGGCGTACGCCGTGGTGTCGGTGCGGCTCGCGTCGGTGAAGTCGCGGACGGGGCCGTCGGCGGGGTCGCTGAAGAACACCGAGAACATCGTCCCCGCGGCCGAGACCTGGTGCGGCACCCCCGCCGCCGTCAGCGCGTCGACGGCCGCCGCCTTGATGGTCTCGCCGACCGAGGTGACGTGGCCGTAGACCTCGGCGGTCGCCAGGCGCAGCGTGGTGAGCCCGGCGGTGGTGGCGATCGGGTTCCCGGACAGGGTGCCGGCCTGGTAGACCGGCCCCTCGGGCGAGAGCTGCGCCATCACGTCGGCGCGACCGCCGAAGGCCGCGGCCGGGAAGCCACCGCCCATCACCTTGCCGAAGGTGACCAGGTCGGGGGCCCAGCCCTCGTGGGCCCCGTCGATGCCCCAGTAGCCCTGCGCCGAGGCGCGGAAGCCGGTCATCACCTCGTCGGAGACGAACAGCGCGCCGTGGTCGCGGCAGGTCTGCGCCAGGAAGGCGTTGAACCCCGGCTCGGGCGGCACGACGCCCATGTTGCCGGGCGCGGCCTCGGTGATCAGGCACGCGATGCGGTCGCCGTGCTCGGCGAACGCGGCGGTGACCGCCGCCCGGTCGTTGTAGGGCAGCACCAGGGTCAGCGCCGTGGAGGACGCCGGTACGCCGGGGGTGCCGGGCACCGCGAAGGTCATCAGGCCCGACCCCCCGGCGGCGAGCAGCGAGTCGACGTGACCGTGGTAGCAGCCGGCGAACTTCACCACCACGTCGCGACCGGTCGCGCCGCGGGCGAGCCGGATCGCCGACATGGTCGCCTCGGTGCCGGAGGAGACGAAGCGGACCTTCTCCACCGACGTCCGCGCCACGATCTCCTCGGCCAGCAGGACCTCGGGCTCGGTCGGGGTGCCGTACGACGTGCCGCGCGCGACCGCAGCCTGGACCGCGGCCTGCACCTCGGGGTGGGCGTGGCCGAGCAGCATCGGCCCCCACGAGCAGATCAGGTCGACGTACTCGTGGCCGTCGACGTCGGTGAGCCAGGCGCCGGACGCCGACCGGATGAAGCGGGGGGTGCCGCCCACGGCGGCGAAGGCCCGCACGGGTGAGTTGACCCCGCCGGGCGTCACCGCCCGAGCACGGTCGAAGAGGGCCCGCGAGCCGTCGGTCGCAGGGGCGGCGGGTCGGGCCCCGCTGCTGGGGCCGGCGCTCGGGTCGGACGTCACGCGCCCATTGTCCCCGCCGGACCATGTCGGCGCCGACCCGGCTCGGGTGTGGGCTCGCCCACCTACCGCCGGCGCGTCCACCGGGTACTCTGCTGTCCTCGGGACGAGGACTGCGAGGGGAAGTTCCGCGATCAGCCCTGCGTGGTCGCGACCTCTCGCGTAACCTCGTGGTATCAGCACGCGTTAGCACCTGTGTACCGCGCGCACCCCAGCGCGCGCCCGAGGAGACAAAGATGCCGACCCCGAAGACCGGTCGCCTGCAGAAGGCTGCCGCTCTCGTGCCCCTGGCCGTGCTGTCGACGGCCTGGACGGCGACCCTCGCGGGTGCCGGGGTCACCGCCGCGGTCGTCTCCGCCGAGTCCACCGAGCAGGCCCAGCTCCCCGAGGGCGCCACCGTCCCCGACGAGGCCATCGAGGCCCCGGCGAGCGTCTCCTCCGGAGACGACATCGCCCCCGGAGTCGCCGGTGACGCCCAGCAGATCCTCGCCACCTCCTCGACCAACGCGATCCCTGCGGCCGCGCTCGCGGCCTACCAGCGCGCCGAGACCGTCATCAATGCCGCCGACAAGTCCTGCATGCTCTCCTGGCAGCTGATCGCGGCGATCGGCCGCGTGGAGTCCAACCACGGCCGCTACGGCGGCAACGCCCTCGACGACCAGGGCGTGGCCCGCCCCGGCATCTACGGCATCGCGCTCAACGGCAAGAACAACACCGCCAAGATCAACGACACCGACGCCGGCCAGTACGACAACGACCTGGTCTACGACCGCGCGGTCGGCCCGATGCAGTTCATCCCCTCCACCTGGTCCACCGTCGGGGTCGACGCCGACGGCGACGGCGAGCGCAACCCCCAGGACATCGACGACGCCGCGCTCGGCACCGCGGTCTACCTCTGCTCCGGCAGCGACGACCTGTCCACGGTCGCCGGCCAGCGGGCCTCGGTCTACCGCTACAACCACTCCCAGTCCTACGTCGACCTGGTGCTCTCGATCATGAACGCCTACCTCGACGGCGACTTCACCTCGATCCCCAACAACACCAGCGCCGCCGGCGTGATCTCCCCGCTGCCCAGCTTCGGTGGCGGTGGCGGTGGCGGTGGTCAGGCCACCGGCAACGGCGGGCGCGGCGGCAGCGGCACCGGCACCCCGCAGGGCACCGACACCGGCTCCACCCCGGCCCCCGCGCCGCAACCGGAGCCCGAGCCGGAGCCGGAGCCCGACCCCGACCCGGTGCCCGACCCCGGCGGCGGTCCGAAGGTCCCCCCGGTCAAGCCGCCCCCGGTCACGATCCCGCCCGCGCCCGACACCAACATCCCGCCGGTCGACCAGGCGCTGACCCGGGTCCAGGCGGTGGCGCAGTGCACCGTCGACGGCCATCTCGTCGGGACGCCTGCCTTCACCGAGTGCGTCGAGGACTACATGAACCCCTGACCGGAGCGGTCAGGGATCAGCGGCGCAGCAGCCGGGCGGCCTCGGCCGCCCAGTAGGTCAGCACCACGTCGGCGCCGGCGCGCCGGATCGAGGTGAGCGTCTCCAGGATCGCGGCCTCGCGGTCGATCCAGCCGCGCTCGGCGGCCGCCTCGACCATGGCGTACTCGCCGGAGATGTTGTACGCCGCCACCGGCACGTCGACGGCGTCGCGCACCCGCCGCAGCACGTCGAGGTAGGCCAGCGCCGGCTTCACCATCACCAGGTCGGCGCCCTGCTCCACGTCGAGCAGTGCCTCGCGCACGCCCTCGCGGGCGTTGGCGGGGTCCTGCTGGTAGGTGCGGCGGTCGCCCTGCAGCGTGGAGTCGACGGCCTCGCGGAACGGACCGTAGAACGCCGAGGCGTACTTCGCCGAGTAGGCCAGGATCGCCACGTCGGTGTGGCCGGCCGCGTCGAGGGCGGCCCGGATGACCGCGACCTGACCGTCCATCATCCCGCTGGGACCGACCAGGTCGACGCCCGCGGCGGCGTGCGCGAGCGCCATCTCGGCGTACACCGCCAGGGTCGCGTCGTTGTCGACACCCCCGCCGGCGTCGAGCACACCGCAGTGGCCGTGGTCGGTGAACTCGTCGAGGCACAGGTCGCTCATCACCGTGAGCGTGTCGCCGACCTCGCCGACCACGTCGGCGATCGCCACGTTGAGGATGCCGTCGGGGTCCAGGGCGCCGGAGCCCGTGGCGTCCTTGACGTCGGGGACACCGAAGATCATCAGCCCCCCGAGGCCCAGCCCGGCGGCCTCCGCGGCCGCCTGCTTGAGGCTGTCGCGGGTGTGCTGGACGACGCCCGGCATCGAGGAGATCGGCCGCGGCTCGCTGGCCCCCTCGCGCACGAAGACCGGCAGCACGAGCTGGCGGGGCTCCACGCTGGTCTCCGCGACGGTACGCCGCAGCGCGGCCGTCGTCCGCAGACGTCGAGGGCGTACGACGGGGCCCCGGACCTCAGCGGCGGGGCCGTCAGCGGGGGTCGAGCTCGTCGAGACCGTCACGCGCCCAGGCTACGGGCCGGGAGGCAACCGTCCCCCGGTGGTCGAGCCTGCCGAGACCCACCCACGCACCCGACCCACCGGATCTCGACGCGCCGTCGCCGCGCGCAAGCGCGCGGCGGGCTTGCTCGATCTCCTCGCTGCGTTCAGTCCGCTCGTCGCTCCGCTCGGGCGGACTTCACTCCGCTCGGACTTTCCGACGGGTGGAGGGCTTGCGCTCGGAGGGCTTCGTGACGGCGTCGCCGGCCTCGACCATGGCCGCGCGACGCGTGGCGCCGAAGTCGGCCAGCGCGTCGACGAGCACCTCGACGTCGGGCTTGGGCGAGAGCACGTCGACCCGCAGGCCGTGCTCCTCGGCCGTCTTCGCCGTGGCCGGCCCGATCACCGCGATGATCGTCGAGGGGTGCGGCTTGCCGGCGATGCCGACCAGGTTGCGCACCGTCGAGGACGAGGTGAACACGACCGCGTCGAACTTGCCCGACTTGATCGCGTCGCGCGTCGGAGCCGGAGGCGGAGCGGCGCGCACCGTGCGGTAGGCGGTCACGTCGTCGCACTCCCAGCCGAGGTCGATGAGACCGGCCACGAGGTTCTCGGTGGCGATGTCGGCGCGGGGCAGGAAGACCCGGTTGATGGGGTCGAGCACGTCGTCGTACTCGGGCCAGTCGGCCAGCAGCCCGGCCGCCGACTGCTCGCCGGAGGGCACCAGGTCGGCCCGCAGGCCCCACGCGGCGATCGCGGCGGCGGTCTTGTCGCCGACGGCGGCGATCTTGAGGCCGGAGAACGCGCGGGCGTCGAGGCCGTACTCCTCGAACTTCTCGCGCACGGCCTTGACCGCGTTGACCGAGGTGAACGCGATCCACTCGTAGCGACCCTCGACCAGGCCGCGGACGGCCTTGTCCATCTGCAGCGGGTTGCGCGGGGGCTCGACCGAGATCGTCGGGACCTCCTCGGGCACCGCGCCGTAGCCGCGCAGGCGGGTCGACAGCGAGGCCGCCTGGTCCTTGGTGCGGGGCACCAGGACGTGCCAGCCGAAGAGCGGCTTGGTCTCGAACCACGACAGCGTCTCGCGCAGGTCGACGACCTTGCCGACGACCACGACGGCCGGCGGCGTCATCCGGGCGGCGCGCGCGTCGGCGGCGATGTGCTCCAGGGTCGAGATGACCGTGGCCTGCTCGGTGGTGGTGCCGACGCGGGTCATCGCGACCGGGGTCTGCGGGCTGCGGCCGGCCGCCACGAGCGACTCGGCGATGTCGCCGATCTGGCCCACCGCGGAGAGCAGCACGAGCGTGCGGTCGTCGCCGTACTGCTGCCAGTCGACCCGCTCACCGCAGGTGATGACCGAGACCTCGCGCTGGTCCTTGGTGGTCAGCGGGATGCCGGCGTACGCCGGGACGGAGCCGACCGAGGAGACACCGGGGACGATCTCGAAGCCGATACCGGCCTTGACGACCGCCTGTGCCTCCTCGGGACCGGAGGCGTAGAGGAACGGGTCGCCGCTCATCAGGCGCACGACCCGCAGGCCGCGCTTGGCCTGCTTGACCACGACCTTGGCGCGGGCGGCGTGGGTCAGCGGCTGACCGTCCTCGCCGAAGCCGCCGTCGACGATCTCGGGGGACACCTCGTCGGTCACCGGGCTCTCGCCGGCCTCGAGCGCCTCGGCGTCCTCGGGCGGGGCGTCGGGCAGCCCCAGCAGGGTCCGCACCATCTGGTCGTGCTCGGGGGTCTCGGTCACCACGACGTCGGCCTCCCGGAGCAGGGCGACGGCGCGCACCGTGAGGAGCTCGGGGTCACCGGGGCCACTGCCCACGAAGGACACCCAGGCCCGGGCCAGCCTCTCGGCCGCGGTCTCTACGGTCTTGGTCGTCTTGGCTCGCGTCATGCTTCTCGCACCTCTGCTCGTTCCGCTGATGCCGGCGCCAGCTGGGCTGGCTGTGCTGGTCCTGCTGGCTGTGCTGGTCTGCTGGGTCCTTCTGGTCCTGCTCGTCCGGTGGTGGTGCTCGTCGTGCCCGTCATGGCTCGGTCCCGGTGGGGCGGACCTCGCGGCCCGAGGCCGCCTCCAGCTCAGCCGCCCCGTCCTCGAGCATCTCCTCGCCGAGCCGCCGACCCAGTCCTGCCGCCTCGGCCACCGGCCCGGAGGCCGAGCGCCGCACCGACAACGACCCGTCGCTGGAGAGCACCACGGCCCGGATCCACAGCTCCTCACCGTCCTCGCCCTCCACGACCTCGGCCAGCGCGCCGATCGGTGCTGAGCACCCACCTTCGAGCGTGGCCAGGACCGCCCGCTCCGCCTCGACCGCGGCCCGCGTGCGCGGGTCCTCGAGCGAGCCGAGCATGGTGGCGAGCTCGCCCCCGAGGGCTCCCTCTGCACACTCGACCGCCAGCGCGCCCTGCCCGGGGGCAGGAAGCATCTGGAGCGGGTCGAGCACCTCGCTGGCCTCCCCGACCCGTCCGAGTCGGGCCAGGCCGGCGCGAGCGAGCACGACGGCGTCGTACTCACCGTCACGCACCTTGCCGATCCTGGTGTCGACGTTGCCACGGATGGGGACCACGTCCAAACCGAGGCCGAGGGCGTGCAGCTGGGCCTGGCGCCGCGGAGAGCCCGTGCCGACCCTGCTGCCGACCGGCAGCTCGCCGAGCGTGAGCCCCTCGCGGGCCACCACGACGTCGCGCGGGTCCTCGCGCTCCGGGACGGCCGCCAGCGTGATGCCGGGCTCGGGAGTCGTGGGCAGGTCCTTGAGGGAGTGGACCGCGACGTCGACCTCGCCCGCGAGCAGCGCGTCGCGCAGGGCGCTGACGAACACGCCGGTGCTGCCGCTCTGCCCGATCGGGGTGCCGGCGGCCTGGGTGCGGTCGCCGTCGGTGGCGATCTCGACCAGCACGACGTCGCGGCCGGTGCGTGCGCGCAGCAGCGCGGCCACCCACTCCGACTGGGTCGTGGCCAGCCGTGAGGCGCGGGTGCCCAGGCGGATCGCGGCGCTCATGACTGGTCTCCGGGGGCCCCGGCAGCATCGGGTACGTCGGCCTGCCGGACGGGGGCGTCGAGCCCCTCCGGCCGGGTGACGGCCTCGACGGCGTCGGGGTCGAGCGCGAACAGCTCGGCGAGCGCGGTGGCGTAGGAGATCGCGCCCTGCTCGTTGGCGAGCTGCTTGACGCGCACGGTGGGCTCGTGGAGCAGCTTGTCGGCGACGCGGCGCACGGTGTGCAGCACCTCGTCGCGCGCGGCCTGGTCGAGCGCGGGCAGCCGACCGTCCAGGCGCGCCATCTCGGCGTCGACCACCGAGGTCGCCATCGAGCGCAGGGCCACCACGGTGGGCGTGACGTCGGCGCGGCGCCGGGCGGTCAGGAACGCGGTGACCTCCTGGGCCACGATGCGACGTACCTCGACGACCTCGCGGCCCACCTCGGTGTCGTGCAGCACCTCGGAGAGCTCGGCCAGGCCCACGAGGAGGACCCCGGGGATCTCGGCCACCTCGGTCTCCACGTCGTGCGGCAGCGCGACGTCGATGACCGCCAGGGGGCGCTCGGCCCCCGCCCGGGCGGACTCGACCATCGCGCGGGTGACCAGGACGCCGGTCGCGCCGGTGCAGGTGATCAGCAGGTCGGCGCCGACCATCTCGGCGGCGAGGTCGGCCAGGGGGGCGACCCGGGCACCGTGCTCACCGGCCAGGCGGCCGGCACGCGCCGCGCTGCGGTTGACCACGACCACCTCACCGGCACCGCGGCGGGAGACCGTGGCGGTGGCCAGGCCGGCCATGGCGCCGGCGCCGACCACCACGACCTTCTTGCCGGCGACCGCACCGACGACCCCGGCGGCACGCTCGAGGGCAGCGCTGACGAGCGAGGGCGCCACCTGGTCGATGCCGGTCTCCGCGCGCGAGCGCTTGCCGACCCGCAGGGCCTGCTGGAAGAGCACGTTGAGCGCCGGGCCGGCCGTGCCGAGCTCCTGGCCCAGGCGCAGGGCCGCGCGGGTCTGGCCGAGGATCTGCCCCTCGCCGACCGCCATGGAGTCCAGCCCCGCGGCGACCTGGAAGAGGTGGGAGACCGCGCCGTCGTCGTAGTGCACGTAGAGGTGCGGCAGCATCTCCTCGGTCGCGAAGCCGGCCCGGTCGACCAGCAGTCGCGACAGGTCCTCGACGCTGCCGTGGAAGCGGTCGACCTCGGCGTAGATCTCGACGCGGTTGCAGGTGGAGATGACCGTGGCCTCGGTGACGTGCTCGCAGGACGCGACGCCGGACACCAGCTTGTGGACGCCGTCGGCGTCGAGCGCGACCTGCTCCAGGAGCGCCACCGGCGCGGAGTTGTGGGAGATGCCGACGACCAGGACGCTCATGCCGTCCCCCGTACGTCGAGCCCGCCCGGCAGGTGCTGCGGCAGGTGCTGGGCCTTGCGCTGCTCGTGGTAGGCCAGGATCTGCAGCTCGATCGACAGGTCGACCTTGCGCACGTCGACCCCGTCGGCGACCGCGAGGACGGTCGGGGCGAAGTTGAGGATGCTGGTGATGCCGCAGGCGACCATCCGGTCGGCGACGTCCTGCGCGGCGACCGCGGGAGTCGCGATCACCCCGATCGCGACGTCCTGCTCGCCGACGATCTGCTCGAGCTGGTCGAAGGGACGCACGGCCACCCCGGCCACGACCTCCTCGCTGCGGTGCGGGTCGGCGTCGAGCAGCGCGACGACGCGGAAGCCGCGGCTGCGGAAGCCGGAGTAGTTGGCCAGCGCGTGCCCGAGGTTGCCGATCCCGACGATGACCACGGGCCAGTCCTGGGTCACCCCGATCTCGCGGGCGATCTGGTAGCGCAGGTAGTCGACGTCGTAGCCGACCCCGCGGGTGCCGTAGGAGCCGAGGTAGGAGAGGTCCTTGCGCAGCTTCGCGCTGTTGACGCCGGCCGCGGCCGCGAGGTGCTCGCTGGAGCACGTGCGCGTGCCGTCGTCGGCCAACGTCGTCAGTGCCCGAAGGTAGACGGGCAGGCGGGCGACGGTGGCCTCCGGGATGTCCCGGCTGCTCTCGCTCGAACCTCGTGCGGTCACTGCTCTTCTCTCCAGCCGGGCCGCTGCTCGGGGGCGCCCGGCACCGTCACTGTAGGAGTTTGTGAACGCGGGAACAAAACCGAGCGGCCCGCAAGGCCGAGCCGGGCTACCACATGTGAGAAGTCACACCCGCAGAGGGTCCCCTCGACGGCGACCCCGGGGGGTCAGCCGGAGAGAGCGGCGCGCAGCCGCTCCTCGTCGACCCGCCAGAAGTCGTGCTGGCGGCCGTCGACCAGCGTCACCGGGATCTCCTCGCCGTAGCGGCGGGTGAGCTCGGGGTCGCCGTCGATGGAGAGCTCGGCCCAGGTCTCGCCCAGGTCGGCGCAGACGCGCTCCACCACGGTGCGGGCCTCGTCGCAGAGGTGGCAGCCCGGCCGGGTGTAGAACGTGACCCGGGCGCTCACTCGAGCAGGCCCAGGGCCCGTCGGCGCTCGATCCCGCGCAGCCGACCCTTCTGCACCTTGCCGGTCACCGTGAGCGGCAAGGCCTCGACGACCTCGATGCGACGGGGCTGCTTGAAGCGCGCGAGCCGCGTGCTGCAGTGACGGCGTACGTCGTCGACCAGGGCGTCGGGGTCGACGCCCGGGGCCACGACGTAGGCGACGACCATCTCGCCGGTCTCCTCGTCGGGAGCCCCGATCACCGCGGCCTCCTCGACGTGGGGGACCTCGCAGATGACGTCCTCGACCTCCACCGGGTAGACGTTGAAGCCGGACACGATGATCAGCTCCTTGACCCGGTCGACCAGGAACAGGTCGCCACTGGGGTCGAGGAAGCCGACGTCGCCGGTCGACCACCAGCCGTCGGTGTCGGGGCCGTCGGCCCCCTCGGGCCAGTAGCCGCTGAACAGGTTGGTGCCGCGGATCTGGATCTGGCCCGGGTCGTCGCCGACGGGGGCGACCCCGGAGTCCTCCAGCAGACGGAGCTCGATGCCCTCCAGGGCGGCGCCGACGGACCCGTTCTGCAGCTCGACCGAGCGCAGCGTGCTGGTCACCACCGGGGAGGCCTCGGTGAGGCCGTAGCCCTGGTGGACCGGGATGGAGGTGCGCCCGACGAACTCCTCGATCACCTCGGCGGCCAGCGGTGCGGACCCGCAGACGACGAGCCGCACCGGGCCGAGCCGCTCCTCGAGCGCCTCGACCGAGCGCCAGTGCGCGAAGACGGGCGGGGCCAGCGGGACGACGCTGCACGCCTCGTCCTCGATCAGGTCGAGCGTGCCCTGGGGATCGAAGCGCTCGGCCAGCACCAGCTTGGCGCGGTGCCACAGGACGCCGCCGAGCACGGCGTTGAGGCCGTAGACGTGGAACATCGGCAGCACCCCGAGCACCACGTCGTCGCCGTGCATCATCGGGGGCTCGGTGGCCGCGACCTGCTCGATGTTGGCGAGCAGGGCCCGGTGGGTGAGCATCGCGGCGCGCGGGCGGCCGGAGGTGCCGCTGGTGTAGAGCAGCGCGGCGAGCTTCTCGGGGTCCAGCAGCGGCGGGACCGGTCGAGGCCCGTCGGCCCGCAGCTGGTCGTAGGAGCGCTCGCCGGGCCGCAGCGTGGTCCCGACAGCGACCACCCGCGCCTGACGGGCCCGGGTCAGCAGCTCCTCGTCGATGTCCCCGCCGTCACCGCCGTCACCGCCGCCGCCGTCGAGCGCCTGCCGGAGCAGGTCGCTCGCCTCGCGCACCGCGGTGATCGTCTCGCCGTCGCCGACCACCATCCGGGCACCGGAGTCGGCCATCATCCGGGCGATCTCGCCCGCGGTCGACTGGGGATTGACCGGTACGGCGACCGCCTGGGCCCGCAGCACCCCGAGGTAGGAGGTCACGAACTCCAGCCGGTTGCCGAGGACGATCATCACCCGGTGGCCCGCGACGATGCCGGAGGCACCGAGCCCGGTCGCCAGCCGCCCGACCTCGTGCTCGAGCTCGGCCCAGGTGAGGCTCCGTCCGCCCGCCTCGACCAGGGCCAGCTTCTGCGGGTGGTCGGCCGCCGCCGATGCGACCAGCGCAGCGACGTCGTGCACGCGGGGGTCGACAGACATGCGCTGAATCCTACGCAGCGTCGGGATCCCCCGCGGGCGATCACCCACGCCCACCCACCGTCGGCCGGCGCGGACGGACGCCGAGACGGCCTACGCTGCAGCCATGGCCCCGCCCGAGCGTCGGACCCCGCTCAACCTCCAGCAGCGCTCGACCCTCGCCGGTGAGGCCGCGGCCGCGGCGGCCGAGGTCGAGACTGCGCTCCAGTCCCCGGCCGACCCGACCTCCGCGGCGTTCTTCGACGTCGACAACACCGTGATGCAGGGCGCGAGCATCTTCCACCTCGCGCGCGGGCTCCACCGGCGCAAGTTCTTCACCACCCGCGACATCGCGGGCGCGATCTGGATGCAGGTCTACTTCCGGGTGGTCGGTGTCGAGGACCCCGAGCACATCGCCGAGACGCGCGCCTCCGCCCTGTCGTTCATCGCCGGTCACACCGTCACCGAGCTCGAGGAGCTCGGCGAGGAGATCTTCGAGGAGGCGATGGCCCACCGCATCTGGCCCGGCACCCGGGCGCTGGCCCAGCTCCACCTCGACCAGGGCCAGCGCGTGTGGCTGGTCACCGCCGCCCCCATCGAGATCGCCCAGATCATCGCGCGCCGTCTCGGCCTGACGGGGGCGATGGGCACGGTCGCGGAGCACCTCGACGGGATCTACACCGGCAAGCTCGTCGGCGACCTGCTGCACGGTCCGGCCAAGGCGGAGGCGATCAAGGCCCTCGCGGCGCGCGAGGGGCTCGACCTGAGCGCCTGCTCGGCGTACTCGGACTCGGTCAACGACCTGCCGATGCTGAGCCTGGTCGGGCAGCCGTGCGCGATCAACCCCGACGCCAAGCTGCGCGCGCACGCACGGGCCCAGGGCTGGCAGGTCCGCGACTACCGGACCGGGCGCAAGGCCGCCCGCGCCGGGCTGGTCGTGGGTGCGCTGGCGGGCGCGGTGAGCGGCACCGTCGCCGCCGGCGTGGCCCTGCGGGGTCGACGCTCGCGCTGACCGGCGGACTTGATCCTGTTACCGGTGGTCCCATTTACTGGAAGCCGTGACCCACCTCTCCCCGGCCGCGTAGGATCCAGGAGGCTCGGGAGGCCGTCGATCGGGAGGATCACCGCGTATGTCGTCGCAGCGTCGGGATCTCGTGCACGGCTGGGAAGCCCTGCGCGCGGCGGTCGCTGCTGCCCTGACGCCTCCGCTCCCCTCCCCGGCGTACGCCGCTGGCCCGCTGCCGGGCACCCGGCGCGACCCCGCCGGGCTGCTGCTCAACGCCGCCGCCCCCGCAGCCCACGGCCCCGGCGACCAGGCCGGGCGCAGCGCCGGCACGGGTTACGACGACGCCGAGCTGGCCACCTCCTCGGAGGAGTCGGAGGAGGAGCGCACCCGCCTGATCGCGCTGGTCGAGCTCGCCCGCCAGGGTGACGCGGACGCCTTCGGCCTGCTCTACGACCACTACCAGGCCTCGATCTACCGGTTCCTCTTCTACCGCACCCGGTCGCAGGTCCTGGCCGAGGACCTCGCCTCCGAGACGTTCTTCCGGGCGCTGCGGAGCATGACCAACTTCCGGTGGCAGGGCAAGGACTTCGGCGCCTGGCTGATGACCATCGCCCGCAACCTCGCCACCGACCACTTCAAGGCCGGTCGGACCCGCCTCGAGATGACCACCGAGGACATGGGGCAGCACGACGCCACGACCGAGGGGCCCGAGTCGGCGGTCCTGGCCAACCTCACCAACGAGCTGTTGATGCAGGCCCTCACCGAGCTGCCCGACGAGCAGCGCGACTGCCTGGTCATGCGCTTCCTGCAGGGGATGAGCATCGCCGAGACCGCTGCCGTCCTGGGACGCAGCGACGGAGCGGTCAAGCAGCTGCAGCTGCGCGGGGTCCGCAACCTCGCCAAGCTCATGCCCGAGGGGATCCGATGACGGGCGGCCGGCCTACCCTGCTGGCCCCGGTCCAACCCGTGACGAGCAGCACGCAGGACCGGCCTCACGCCCGCGTAACTTCTCGCGCCCACGGGTCGTTGCACCTGTCGACGGCACACCACACCACAGGGCGGAAGCAATGACGGGGTTCAGGGCGCGACGAGGCGCCGAGGAGTTCCACAGGTCGATCGAGGCTCCCTCGACCGGCGCTCCCACCGACCCCCGGCACGCCGACCTCCTCGAGCTCGTCGGGGCGTTGCGCTCGACCGGGCCGGTCGAGCCGCGGGCCGAGTTCGTGAGCGACCTGCGCGAGCGCCTGATGACCGAGGCGGCGACCGCGCTGACCCCGGCCGCGGCCCGCCTCGCCCTGCCCCCGCGCACCCGCGCCCCCCGCGAGCGCCGCCTGGCCGTCGCGGTCGGCGGCTTCGCCGTCATCAGCGCCACCGCCTCGATGGCCGTGGCCGCGCAGAGCGCCCTGCCCGGCGACACGCTCTACCCCCTCAAGCGGGCCCTCGAGAACGCCTCGACCACCATCCACGTCGACCAGGACGAGCGGGGGGCGAGCCTGCTCGACCACGCCACCGGTCGTCTGCAGGAGGTGGCGGCCCTGACCCGCTCCTCCGACCGGGACTCCGCCGACGCAGTCAGCGACACGCTGCACTCCTTCACCGAGCAGGCCTCGACCGCCTCCGACCTGATGCTCGCCTCCTTCGAGGCCGACGGTCGGGCCAGCTCGATCGAGCGGCTGCGCTCCTTCGCCACCGACAGCATGGAGCAGCTGCGCGAGCTCGAGAGCCTGGTGCCGGAGTCCTCGCGCGCCGCCCTCATCGAGGCCGCGCAGGTCGTCACCCAGATCGACGAGACCGCCGCGGCCCTGTGCCCCAGCTGTGGTCAGGGCGTCGGCGAGATCCCGGCCGCGGCCACGTCGCCGGTCGAGGACCTGATCGAGGGTCTCGGTCAGCGGATCGCCGCCTCTCCCGACCCGACCCCGCAGGCGACGGAGAAGGCCGGTGACCGCGGCGGCCGTCGCGGCGACGAGGCCCCGACCGACGGCCCGTCGGTCGACGTGCCCGAGCTGCCCCTCGAGGCCGGTGCGGCCGGCCCCGGCCCCGCTGACCCCGACGGCACCACCGAGGCCGGTCCCCGCGGCAGCCGCGGCGGCAGCAACCCGGTCGAGGACCTCACCGAGGGCCTCACCGGCGGAGTCGACGTACGCGAGCCGCGCAGCAGCGGCGGTCTCGACGACGTGCTGCAGGACACCGTCGACGGCGTGGACCAGGTCGTCGACGAGCTCCGCGACCTCACCGACGACTGAGCCGTCCAGGGCCGCTGCACGTCGCTCCCTGAGGGGGCTCGTCGGCCCGAGGGGTCAGCGGAAGACGGACTGGCGCTTCATCAGCAGCGAGTAGAGCGTCTGCTGGATGGTCTCGCGGACCTGGTCGGTGACGTCGAAGACCAGCATGGGGTCCTCGGCCGCGCCCTCGTCGTAGTCGTCGGTGCGGATCGGCTCGCCGAACTCCAGCATCCACTTCGACGGCAGCGGCACCAGACCGAGCGGGCCGAGCAGCGGGAAGAACGGCGTGATCGGGATGTAGGGCATGCCGAGCAGCCGGGCCAGCGAGGGGATGTTGCCGACGAGCGGGTAGATCTCCTCGGCGCCGACGACCGCCAGCGGGATGATCGGCACCCCGGTGCGGAGCGCGGCAGCGACGAAGCCGCCGCGGCCGAAGCGCTGGAGCTTGTAGCGGTCGGCGTACGGCTTGCCGATGCCCTTGAAGCCCTCGGGCCACACCCCGACCAGCTCACCGCCGCGCAGCATCCGCTCGGCGTCCTCGTTGCAGGCCAGGGTCGCGCCGCTCTTGCGGGCCATCGTGCTCACGACCGGCATCCGGAAGACCAGGTCGGCGCCCAGCGGGCGCAGGTGGCGACCGGTGTGGTCGTGGATGCTGACCATCGTCATCAGCCCGTCGATCGGCACCGTGCCCGAGTGGTTGGAGACGACCAGGGCACCGCCCTCGGTGGGGATGTTCTCGACACCCCGGACGTCGATGCGGAACCACTTCTGGGCCAGCGGGCGCAGTGCGGTCATCATGAACCGCTGGGTGACCTCGGCGTCGAAGCCGTACTCGTCGATGACGTAGTCACCGGTGACGCGGCGGCGCAGGAAGGCCAGGAACGCGGCCAGCCGGGGCTCCCACTGGTCACCGAAGAGCTCCATCGCGGCGTTCTGGAACGCGCCGAGCAGCTCGGCGGCCGGGATGTTGCCCAGCGGGTTGCGCTCGCGGGTCGTGACCGGCGCCCGGGTGGGCTCGGCGGCGTGCGGCGCGTCGGGGGCCGGGGCGGCGGTCGGCTCACCCGGCAGGACCGAGCCGGGGCCAGCGGTCCTGGTGGACTCGGTGGGCCTGCTGGGCTCGTCAGGCTGCTCGGGGCGGCGCGCCGACGCGGCCTGCTTCGCCGGGGTCGACCCGGCGGTGCGCGGAGCCAGGCTGCGCGCCGCCGAGGAGGGCTGCGTGCCGGTCCCGCGGCCCGGACGGCCCCGGGTGCCGATGGGGATGATCTCCGCGTCACCCACGGGACCCACCTCGCGATCCGCTGTCGGCGAGCCCGCTCCGGCTGGGCTCGAGCTGGCTGGTCCCGACCTCGTCGGGGGTGCTGGGCAGCTGCTGGGCGACGGCGGCCAGCAGCCGGTCGGTGCGCCCACCGGTCGGGACCAGGTGGGAGGCGAAGTCGGCGAAGGCGTCCTCGGTCGAGTACGCCGGCTCGAACCCGAGCTCCTCGCGCATCCGGCTCGTGTCGACCCCGCGACCGTAGGTGAGCAGCGCCAGCTGCTCGGGCGAGAAGTCGGCGAGCCGGGCTGAGCGCAGGATCGTGCCGACCCGGCCCACGGCGAAGCCGGGCATGGGGATCGTCGGTCGGCGCATCCGGCGGACGGCCTGCGAGAGCATCAGCAGCCCGTCGCCGGCGACGTTGAAGGTGCCGGAGCGAGGGGTGAGCACGGAGTGCTCGAGGACCGCGAAGAGGTCGGTCTCGTGCAGGAACTGCAGGCGGGAGTCGAAGCCCGCGACGGTCGGGAGGACCGGCAGCCGGAAGTAGGACGTCAGCGGGCTCACGACGTGGGGCCCGATCACGTTGGCACAGCGCAGCAGCGTCACCTGGCAGTCGGGCCGGCGCCGGGCGAAGCCGCGCACGTAGCCCTCGATCTCCGCGACGTCCTTGGCGTAGCCGGCCCGGGGAGCCTTGCGCGGCTCCATCTCCTCGGTGAACATCGCGGGGTCGCGGCTGCTGGCGCCGTAGACCGTGGTCGTCGACTTCACCACGAGGTTCTGCACGCTGGGGGCCTTCTGGCAGGCCGCGAGCAGCTGCATCGTCCCGATGACGTTGAGCTCCTTCATCGTGCCCCGACCCCCGGTGGAGCCGGGGGTGGCGATGACGCTCATGTGGACGACGGTGTCGACGTCCTCCTTGGCGATGATCTTGGCGATCACCGGGTTGCGGATGTCGGCGCGCACGAACGAGGCGTCACCGAGGTCGCCGCCCGCGGGCGGGACCACGTCGACGCCGATCACCCGACGTACGCCGGGTGCCTCCGCGAGCGCGCGCGCGAACCGGCGTCCCAGGTCACGCGAGACACCGGTGACGAGGACGACCTTGCCGGTCGCGCCGCTGGACATGGAGGCTTCCGAGACCGGGGTGACTACTTGCCGAGCTTGCGACGCTGCACGCGCGTCTTCTTCAGCAGCTTGCGGTGCTTCTTCTTCGCCATGCGCTTGCGCCGCTTCTTGATGACAGAACCCACGGGTGCCGAACCTCTCCAACGTCAGGGTCGCGCCGGAGGTGTCCGGTACGACCGGCCCAGCCTAACGGCCGCGGGCCGGACCTTCGCATCCTGCCCCCGTGAGGTCCGCCATAAGGACCGGGGAACGACGGGGTCGGGGTCAGCCGGCGTTGAAGAAGCTCTTGCGGAGGTACTCGTCGACGTCCTTCTCGGTGACGCGGAAGGACCGGCCCACGCGCAGCGCCGGCAGCTCACCGTTGTGCACGAGGCGGTAGACGGTCATCTTCGAGACCCGCATGGTCGCGGCGACCTCGGCGATGGTCAAGAACTTCGACTCCGAGATATCGGGATCGTTGGGGGGCATTGGCGCACCATTCGCTTTCTGTGCGCACGCCACCGATTGCTCACCGGTGCCCACACGAGCGCGTCTGGAGGTGAGAATAGGGCCTGGAGTGACTCCTGGGGAAGAGATTGACTGATGAAACTTCTGGGATGACGGCGTGTCGCCTTGACCCACGAGCATTCGGGGTCGGATTCGTCAGGGCAACGGGTCCAGTCCGTGCAGCGGGAACGCCGCCATCCGGGTGGCGTTGACGGCTCGGTCCAGCCAGGTCTCCGGGTCGTAGCCGTCCTCCCACGGCGTGTACGCCGCCGACCGGCCGTCCGTCATCCGCCCGGGACCGCTGCGCCCCAACGTCTCCTGGACGTGCTCGAGCCATGAGGCGGGCGTCGCCTGCTCCGGGTCGAGCTCGCGGCCGGCCACGGTGGCGAGCAGGTGGGTCCAGGCCCGCGGCACCACCGAGACCAGGGAGTAGCCACCGCCACCGAGCGCCACCCAGCGACCTCCGGCGACCTCGTGGGCCAGGTCGTGCAGCGCGAGGTAGGCGGCGCGCTGGCCGTCGATGCTGAGCATCAGGTGGGCCAGCGGGTCGTCGGCGTGGGAGTCGCAGCCGTGCTGGGTGACCAGGACCTCGGGCGCGAACTCCCGCACGATCGGCGGCACCACGGCGTGGAAGGCGCGCAGCCACCCCGAGTCGGCGGTGCCGGGCGGCAGCGCGACGTTGACCGCGCTGCCCTGCGCATCGGGGCCGCCCAGCTCCTCGGGGTAGCCGGTGCCGGGGAAGAGGAACTGCCCGGTCTCGTGCAACGAGATCGTCAGCACCCGCGGGTCGTCGTAGAAGATCTGCTCGACACCGTCGCCGTGGTGGACGTCGATGTCGACGTAGGCCACGCGCTCGGCGCCCTGGTCGAGCAGGTACTGGATGCCGACCGCGACGTCGTTGTAGATGCAGAAGCCGCTGGCCCGGTCGCGCATGGCGTGGTGCAGGCCGCCGGCGATGTTGGCACTGTGCTGCGACTCCCCGGTCCAGACGCGGCGGAAGGCCTCGTGGCTGGCGCCGACGACGTGCGCCGCGGCCTCGTGCATCCCGAGGAAGACGGGGTTGTCGTCGGTGCCGAGACCGAGCCCCTCCTCCCCCGGGCCGGGCCGGTGGCCCATCCGGGTGACCGCCTCGATCAGCTGCGGGTCGTGCACCGTGGCGATGAGCTGCTCGTCGGCGACCGGGGCGGGGACGACCGACAGCCCGCCCTCGCCCTCGAAGACCCCGACCTCTGCAGCGAGCCGCATGGTCAGGTCGACCCGGATCGGTGCCATCGGGTGCCCGGGCCCGAAGTCGTACTGGGTCAGCGTCGGGTCGAAGACCACGCTGCTGGGTCCGCACTTCTGGTTCGCGCTCATCCTCGACAGACCTCCGGGCTCAGCCGCGGACGAAGTCGGCCACGATCCGGCCGAGCTCGGCTCCGGCGTCCTCCTGGACGAAGTGACCCGCCCGCTCGATCTCCGGGTGCTCCAGGCCCGAGCAGCCGGGCACGAGCTTGCGCATCACCGGGCCCATCGCCCCGGTGATCGGGTCGGAGTCGGAGAAGGGGGTGAGGAACGGCTTGTCCCAGGCCTGCAGGACGTCCCAGGCAGCTCGGTTGGCCTCGGTGGCGGGATCGTCGGGGCGGGTCGGCACCAGCGTCGGCATCACGCGGGGGCCGACCTTGCTCGCCTCGTCCGGGAAGGGGGCGTCGTACGCCGCCCGCGCCGCGTCGTCGAGCCCGCGGACGCAGCCGGACGCGACCAGACGGCCGATGTCGAGGGTCTCCGCGGTCTCCACCGCCGTGCGGAAGGCCCACCAGATCTCGGGCATGTCGAAGTCACCGGTCGGCATGCCGGTGTTGCTCGCGACCACACGGGCGAAGCGGTCCGGGTGCTCGGCGACCAGCCGCAGACCGAGCAGCCCGCCCCAGTCCTGGCCGACGAGAGTGACCTCGCGCAGGTCGAGGTGGTCGAAAGCGAGGGCCCGGACCCACTCGACGTGCCGGGCGTAGGAGTGGTCCTCGGCGCGCAGCGGCTTGTCCGAGCGGCCGAAGCCGACCAGGTCGGGCACCACGCAGCGCACGCCCGCGGCGACCAGCACGTCGATGACGTCGCGGTAGAGGAACGACCACGTCGGCTCGCCGTGCAGCAGCAGCGCGACGGGTGCGTCGGTCGGTCCGTCGGTCGGTCCGTCGGTCGGTCGGGCGTCGACGTACGCCATCCGCAGGTTGCCGCCGTCGCCGTCGGGCACGTCGGCGTACTCCGGCTCCCAGGCGAAGCCGGGCAGGTCCGCGAAACGCTCGTCGGGTGTGCGGTAGATCTCCATCCCGGCAGTCTCGCACTGCCCCCCACAACCGTCCCCCGACGGTTCCCCCGGCACCCCGCTGGTCGCTGTCACAAGCAACAGCGACCCCACGCTGGTCGAGGCGCGAGGGCCGCCAGGCCCGAGCCACGAAACCAGGCCTGCGAGCGGTGGTGGTTTCGAGGCTCGCTCCGCTCGCACCTCAACCCCCGAGACCGCGCACGCCAAGAAGCAGCAGCACCCCAGACGCTGGTTGAGGTGCGAGGGCCGCCAGGCCCGAGCCACGAAACCGAGAATGCTGCGGCAGGTGGCTTCGAGGCTCGCTCCGCTCGCACCTCAACCACCGCGACCGTCCCCGTTGGTCGAGTAGGGAGGCCCCCCAGGGCCGACCGTAACGAGACCCCGCACGCCGACAAGCAGCCGCACCCCAGACGCTGGTTGAGGCGCGAGGGCCGCCAGGCCCGAGCCACGAAACCGACTGCCGGTGAGGGTGGTTTCGAGGCTCGCTCCGCTCGCACCTCAACCACCGCGACCGTCCCCGCTGGTCGAGTAGGGAGGCCCCCCAGGGCCGACCGTAGCGAGACCCCGCACGCCGACAAGCAGCCGCTCCCCAGACGCTGGTTGAGGCGCGAGGGCCGCCAGGCCCGAGCCACGAAACCGACTGCCGGTGAGGGTGGTTTCGTGGCTCGCTCCGCTCGCACCTCAACCACCGCGGTCGTCCCCGCTGGTCGAGTAGGGAGGCCCCCCAGGGCCGACCGTAACGAGACCCCGCACGCCGCCAAGCAGCCGTACCCCAGCACGCTGGTTGAGGTGCGAGGGCCGCCAGGCCCGAGCCACGAAACCGGACTGCCGGTGAGGGTGGTTTCGTGGCTCGCTGCGCTCGCACCTCAACCACCGCGATCGTCCCCGCTGGTCGAGTAGGGAGGCCCCCCAGGGCCGACCGTAACGAGACCCCGCACGCCGACAAGCAGCCGTCCTCGCGCGCTGGTTGAGGTGCGAGGGCCGCCAGGCCCGAGCCACGAAACCAGACCTGCCGGCGAGGGTGGTTTCGAGGCTCGCTCCGCTCGCACCTCAACCACCGGATCGTCCCCGCTGGTCGAGTAGGGAGGCCCCCCGGGGCCGACCGTAGCGAGACCCCGCACGCCGACAAGCAGCCGCTCCCCAGACGCTGGTTGAGGTGCGAGGGCCGCCAGGCCCGAGCCACGAAACCGACTGCCGGTGAGGGTGGTTTCGTGGCTCGCTGCGCTCGCACCTCAACCACCGCGGACGACCTCGCTGGTCGAGTAGGAAGGCCCCCAGGGCCGACCGTAGCGAGACCCCGTACGCCGACAAGCAGCCGTCCGCGCGCGCTGGTTGAGGTGTGAGGGCCGCCAGGCCCGAGCCACGAAACCGTCGCCCCCCGCAAGGGTGGTTTCGAGGCTCGCTGCGCTCGCACCTCAACCACCGCGGTCGTCCCCGCTGGTCGAGTAGGGAGGCCCCCCGGGGCCGACCGTAGCGAGACCCCGCACGCCGACAAGCAGCCGCTCCCCGGGCGCTGGTTGAGGTGCGAGGGCCGTCAGGCCCGAGCCACGAAACCCTCGCCCCCGCAAGGGTGGTTTCGTGGCTCGCTGCGCTCGCACCTCAACCACCGCGGGAAGCTCAGGACCCCTGCGGTTGAGCGGGAAAACTTTACCCAACTACTTTCGCCGACCCCTGTGCACAACCCCGATTTCGGGGTCCGACTGTCGGTGGCCCCTGCTGCAATAGACCCATGACCGAAGCAGCGCAGACCACCACCGAGACCCTCCTCGGTGCGCTGCGCGCCAACCGCCACGCGGCCGCCGACATCGAGGTCGAGCGCCTCGAGCTGACCGTGGAGTGGGCGGTCGAGAACACCGTCGAAGCCGACGGGGAGTGGGCCGCCCACCAGGTCAGCACCTTCGGCGACCGGGCCCTGCCGATCGCCGGTCCTGGGGCTCCGCTGGTCTCGGAGTTCGCGCTGATGGAGTACGCCGCCGCGCTGGGCCTGTCGACCGACTCCGGCAAGGCCTACGTCGGCAAGACCCTCGAGCTGCGCTACCGCCTCCCGCGACTCTGGGAGCAGGTGGTGACCGGCCGGGTGCCGGTGTGGCGGGCGATGCGGGTCGCCGAGCACACCCTCTGCCTCCCGATGGCCGCGGCCGCCGAGGTCGACCGCGCGCTCGCTCCGGCGGCCGGGACGTGCTCGTGGGCCCAGATCGGCCGGCTCGTCGAGGAGGCCCTGGCCCGCCACGACCCCGCCGAGGCCGAGGAGCGCCGCCGGCGCGCGGCGGACGGACGGCGGTTCGACGTCGAGACCGACCTCGTCGACACCGCCGGCACCGTCCAGGTCACCGGCTGCCTGGACCTGGCCGACGCCCTCGACCTCGAGGCCGCGGTCAGCCGGTCCGCCACCCAGCTCGCCGAGCTGGGCTCCACCGACTCCCTCGACGTACGCCGCTCGATCGCCGTCGGTGAGATCGCCCGCCAGCAGCTCGCCCTCGACCTCGACACCGGCGAGATCCACACCAGCCGGGGTCGGGGCGTGGTGCTCCACGTCCACCTCACCGACGCCGCCATCGACCGGTGTCGGCGGCAACGTCGCCCGGTGCGGCAACACCCGCACCCCCGTCCTGCTCGACCAGGTCCGCGACTGGTGCCGGAGCGCCGGTCAGATCACCGTCGTCCCGATCAAGGACCTCGGCGCCCACCACCACGTCGAGGCCTACGAGATCCCCGACCGGATCAAGAGCCAGACCGAGCTGCTCAACCACACCTGCGTCTTCCCCCACTGCAACCGCCGCGCGGAAACCTGCGACCACGACCACATCGACCCCCACCAACCCGACGGCACCGGCGGCGCCACCTGCTCGCACAACATCGCCCCGCTCTGCCGGAGACACCACCGCGCGAAGACCCACGGCCGATGGCGCTACCGACGGATCCACCCCACCGGCTACGAGTGGACCACCCCCCACGGCTACCGCATCGTCCGCGACCACCACGGCACCCACCCGGCGATCCCACCGGACCACCTGCCCGACCGACCGCCCGACCCCGCACCCGGCGAGCCCTGACCACCTGCCCACAGCGGCTCCACTCCCGCGCCGCCGGCGCGGCGACCGCCCCTGACCGTGTCACCTCGGTCAGTCGGCTGCCGATCGCGACCTCAGCGCGGTCCGCGACGGATCGGGATGCTCAGGCCTGCGCGCGCAAGGGAAGTTCCGCTCTCCGCCAGACGACCGCAGCCTTCGGGTCGCCAGAGCCGGCCGGCTGGGTGCCGACCACCGCGAAGCCCTCGCGTTCGTAGAACCTGCCTGCTCGGATGTTGCCCGCGAAGTGCTCGACGAGGACGTGGCCAGGCTCATCGGGTAGGGCGGCCACGGCGTGACGCAGCAGCTCCACGCCGAGCGAACGCCCGCGAGATTCAGGAGCGAGGTAGAGCTTCCAGATCACCTGCTCCCCGTCCAGCTCACCGGTCTCGCACACGCCCACCGTCGCCTCGCCGACCACTGCCAGGTGAACCCGACCCGCAGTCACGGCTGACGTTGTGAGCTCGCGTCGCCACCAGTTCAACTGATCCTGCGCCGCTGCGGCACCTAGGAGCGGGGCGTAGTGGGCCGGGACCACCGCGGCGCCGAAGGCGACGATCGCGTCTACATCCTCGGCCACGGCTCTCCGTATCCGGACACTCATGTCGAGATTGTGCCTCGGGCCGAACCGGCGCGGCCACCAGACCGTCGGTGCGACCTTCACCCAGCAGGGACGACCAGGTCCGCCAGTCCCGTGGGGTTGACCTCGTCGGCATACGCGTAGCCCTCCGGGATCCACTTGTCGTCCCACAGATCGAGCTCGGCCTGGGTGTCTCCCTGGAGCGAGTTGCGTGCTTTGGCGCGGCCCCCGGCGACGGCCGGGTCCAGGTCGACCCAGACCGCGAGGTCGAACCAGTGGCGTCTGCTCTGGTGGAGGAGCCGGATGCCCTCGACGATGAGGACTGCGGGCATCTCGTGATCCTCCGTTCCCGTCTCGCCGGTGAACCAGCGGTAGTCGAATCGCAGCCGGTCAGGTGCGGGCAGTCTGCGCGCTTCGAGCACGAGCTTCTCGATGAGTCGCCAGTCGTGCTGTTCCCACAGTCCAGCGTTCGGGCCGCAGGTGGTGGCGTAGAAGCAGTCCGTCGGCACGACCTGCTCGGCATCGAGTCCGAGGTCGGAGCCGAGCCGCGAGGCCAAGGTCGACTTCCCGGCTCCTCCGTGCCCGCTGATCCCGACCACCGGGACGGCATCCGTGGCTTCGACCAGCCCTCTGACCTGGGCAAGCAGGTCGTCGTACGTCGGTGAGGTGCTCACCCGGCTCAGTCTCGTTGCCGAGCCCCACGACCGCCACCGAGAAACGCGAGAGCGGATCGTCCTGAGGCGAGGAGCCGGGCCGCCACAGGTAGCCGGGCGAGGGCTTCGTGGCGTTCATGCCTCCTCCGTCCGTCGTACGTGCACTCGACCGGAGTGCCCGCGCACTGACTGCCACTCACGAGATCTCGTCCCCCAGCGGCCCGCGCGTCAGGTTGGCGAGCGCCTGCGGCCGGGGTAGGAACGTGTCGTGCCCGACTCGGTGATCAGGTCCTCCGCCCCTGCGACGGCCGCCGACTACGACGGCTTCGCGGCGGCGTACTCGGCCAGGAACGAGCACAGCCTCTTCAACGCCTACTACGAGCGTCCGGAGATGATCCGGCTCGCCGGCGACGTCGCCGGCCTGGAGGTCCTCGACGCCGGGTGCGGGTCCGGCCCCCTCGCGGAGGCCCTGCGCGCCAAGGGTGCGGCGGTCTCCGGCTTCGACCTGAGTCCGGCCATGGTCGGGCTGGCGCGCGAGCGGCTGGGCGAGGACGCCGACGTGCGGGTCGCCGACCTCGGTGCACCTCTGCCGTACGCCGACGACAGGTTCGACCTCGTCGTCGCGTCCCTGGCCCTGCACTACGTGGAGGACTGGGACTCGGCGCTGGCCGAGCTGCGGCGGGTGCTCCGGCCCGGGGGTCGGCTCACCGTCTCGATCATCCACCCCATGGTCTACGGGGTCGTCTACCCCGATGCCGACTACTTCGCCCTCACCCGGTACTCCGAGGACTACGACTACGACGACCAGACGGTGTGGATGACCTACTGGCACCGGCCCCTGCAGGACGTCCTCAACTCGTTCATCGGCGCGGGCTTCCGCATCACGACGGTCACGGAGCCGGCGCCCGCGGCCGACACCCCTGCGGAGCTCCTGCCCCACGCCGACGGTCGTTCCTTCATCTGCTTCCTCTTCTTCGAGCTCCACGCACCCTGAGCAGGAGGCGCCTCGGCGGAGCGGACGCCGGCTTCCGCGTCAGTCGCGTGCCGCGTCCCGCTCGGCGAGCCCCTTCAGCGTGAGCAGCTGCTTGCGCATCATCACCAGGTCACCCCAGGCCAGCGCCTGACCGCGGGCGCGGGTGAGCGGGCCGGACGCGCCGACGGTCATCCGGGCGACGATCCGGGAACGCTCGGGCCGGCCGGCGACGGGTTCGGCGGCGTAGGTGAGGCCGACCGGTCCCACGACCCGGGAGCCGCGGCCGGTCACGCCCGTCCACTGGTGGGGCGCGTCGTACGACGTCAGCCGGAACACGATCGCCATGGCCTGACCCAGCTCGAGGGTGTCGGCCCCGGGCGTGAGCTCGCGCGGGCTGCGCCGACCGAGGTTGTCGATCCAGTCATAGGAGTACGGCGCCACCGCGACCTGGCAGAGCCACCTCCAGGTCACCGTGGGCGGGGCGTGCACCGCGACCGCCCGTGTCATCCGCAGCGGGGTGCCGCTCACCAGCTCGTCCGCCGGGTAGGCCCGCCGGGCCTCGTCGGGAGTGGCGCCCCAGACCAGCGGGAGTCCGTCAGGACGCCCGGACGACACCGGCTACTTCTTCTGCCGGCGGCTGCCGCCGTGCCAGTCCTCCTGGATGCCGGCGTCGCCGGGCTCGACGCCGAACGAGCGCAGCTGGGGCTGCTCGCGCAGGCTGCGCTTGAGCTCGGAGAAGCCGGGGAACGTGGCGAGGCCGATCACGTGGTCCCAGAGCTCGCCGGCCTGCTCGTCGCTGGGCAGGCGGCTGATGACCGGACCGAAGAACGCGGCCCCCTCGGGAGGCGCGATGTGCAGGATCGGCGTGCCGACGTCCTTGCCGGTGAGCGCCAGCGCCTCGTCGGTCTCCTCCTGGATCTCCCCGTCGCGGGCCTCGTCGTCGAGGGCCTCGACCAGCGAGGTGGGGAGCCCGACCTCGGTGAGCGCCTGGCTGACCAGGCCGTCGAGGTCGGTGGGCACGTAGCCGCCGTGCGGCACGTCGAAGACGCGCGAGGAGAGCGCGGGGTAGAGCCGGGCCACGACCTCGGCACCGTGCTCCTCACGGACGCGCGAGCAGACCCGGAGCATCCGCAGTCCGGCGGTGTGCCCGTCCTCGTACTCCGGCGGGAAGTGGGCGTCGTAGTCGATGTGACTGTTGAGCAGCCGCAGGGAGATGAAACGCCACTCCACGTCGTAGTCGCGTTGCGCCTGGACGGTGCGGACCCACTTGCTGGTCATCCACGCGAACGGGCAGACCGGGTCGAACCAGAAGCGGACGTCGGGCTCAGCAGAGGTGGACACCACGCCAGTCTGCCAGCGGCCTGGTGAGGCTCAGGACCCCTCGGCCAGCTCGCGCGAGCGGTCGCGGGCGGCCTCCATCGCGGCCAGGAACGCCGCCCGCACCCGGTGGATCTCCAGCTCGCGCAGCGCGCTGGCCGTCGTACCGCCGGGCGAGGTGACCTGCTCGCGCAGCACCGTCGGGTGGGTGCCGGTCTCGCGCAGCATCTTCGCCGAGCCGACCAGGGTCTGGATGACCAGGTCGCTCGCGGTCGAGCGGGGCAGCCCGAGGTGGACGCCGGCCTCGATCATCGACTCGACGACGAAGAAGATGTACGCCGGCCCGGAGCCGGAGATCGCGGTGACGGCGTCCTGCTGGCGCTCGGGGATCCGCACCACGCGCCCCACCGACGCCATCAGCGACTCGGCCTCGGCGAGGTGGCCCTCGTCGCAGTGGGAGCCCGGCGAGATCGCGGTCATCCCCTCGTCGACCAGGGCCGGCGTGTTGGGCATGACGCGGACCACGGCGACGCCCGCGGGCACCCGCGCCTCGATGAAGCCGGTGGTGATGCCGGCGGCCAGCGAGACGAGCAGCTGACCGGCGCGCAGGGAGGGGCCGATCTCCTCGAGGACGGCGGCCATGTCCTGCGGCTTGACCACCAACGCGACCGTGTCGGCCTGGGCGGCGGCCTCGACGTTGGAGACCACGGCGACGCCGTAGCGCTCCTCGAGCTCGCGGGCGCGCTCGGGGCGCTTCTCGCCGACCAGCAGGTTGTCGACGCGTCGGCCGGCGCGGACGAGACCGGAGAGCAGGGCCTCGCCCATCACTCCGGCACCGATGACCGCGGTCTGGGGGGACGCCATGGGTTGCTCCCGACTAGCTCTTGGAGATGAGGGACTTGAGGAAGAATGTCAGGTTCTGCGGTCGCTCGGCGAGGCGGCGCATCAGGTAGCCGTACCACTCCTGGCCGTAGGGCACGTAGACCCGCACGGTCTCGCCGGCCCCGGCCAGCCGCTTCTGCTCCTCGGGACGGATGCCGTAGAGCATCTGGAACTCGTACGACCCCGGCGGTCGGCCGTAGCGGCTGGCCAGCGAGGCGGCGATCTCGACCATCCGCGGGTCGTGCGTGGCGATCATCGGGTAGCCCTCGCCGGCGAGCAGCACCTTCAGGCAGCGGACGTAGGACTTGTCGACGTCGACCCGCTCGGTGAACGCCACGTCGTCGGGCTCGTTGTAGGCGCCCTTGCACAGCCGCACCCGCGACCCCTCGTGGGCCAGGGCCCGGCAGTCGGCCTCGGTGCGGTGCAGGTAGGCCTGCAGCACCGCCCCGGTCTCCGGGAAGTCCTGGCGGAGCTCCCGCAGCACGGCCAGCGTCGAGTCGGTGGTGGTGTGGTCCTCCATGTCGAGGGTCACGGTCGTGCCGGCGTTGCGAGCGGCGCGGCAGATCGTGCGGGCGTTCTCGAGCGCGATCTTGTGCCCTCCCCCGGCCACGGAGGCCGGCAGCGCCTGGCCGATCGCCGACAGCTTGACCGAGACCTCGGCCTGGCGCGACAGCCCGCGGGCCGACAGCGCCTGCAGCAGGTCGACGTACGCCGCCACGGTGGCCTCGGCCTGCTCGAGGTCGAGGGTGTCCTCGCCGAGGAAGTCGAGCGTGACGCGCAGCCCGTCGTCGATCAACACCTCGGTCGCGTCGACGGCGGACTCCGTGGTCTCGCCGGGCACGTGGCTGCGCACGATCCCGGCGGAGACGGGCATCGAGCCGACCAGACGCTTGACTCCGGCGCTGCGGGCGAGCAGGAGCAGGGGGGCGCGGAGCAGCGACATGGCTCAGAGGCTACGTCGTCGCCGGTTCAGGCCGTACGACGCCGCAAGGTCGCCGCGCCCAGCGCCAGGGCCACGACGGCGAAGCCGGCCACCACACCCACGTCGCCCAGCACCGGGCCCACATCCGGGCTGCGACCCAGCGCCTGCATGGCGTCGATCGCGTAGGAGAGCGGGAGCACGTCGCTGATCGCACCGAGCACGTCGGGCAGCTGGTCGCGCGCCACGAACAGCCCGCAGAGCAGGATCTGCGGGATCACGATCGCGGGCATGAACTGCACGGCCTGGAACTCGGTCTGCGCGAACGCACTGACGAACAGCCCCAGGGCCGAGCCGAGCACGGCGTCGACCACGGCCACGACCATCAGCAGCCACACCGGGCCCGCGACGTCGAGCCCCAGCAGCCCGACGGAGACCGCGACCGCCAGGGCCGACTGCACCGCGGCCACGAGGGCGAACGCCAGGGCGTAGCCGAGCAGGAAGTCGAGCTTGCCCATCGGCATCGCCAGCAGCCGCTCGAGGGTGCCGGACGAGCGCTCGCGCAGCGTGGTCACGCTGGTCACCAGGAACATGATGATGAACGGGAACATCGCCAGCAGACCCGGACCGAGCCGGTCGAACAGCGGCCCCGGGGTGTCCTGGAACATCCACCACAGCAGGGTGATCAGGGCGAACGGCAGCACCAGCAGCATCGCCAGCGTCCGGCGGTCGCGACGCAGCTGGACCAGCACCCGGCCCGCCACGGCGAGGGTGACCCGCGGGTTCATGCCGCACTCTCCCGGTCGCGCTCGACGACGGTCAGGAACGCCTGCTCGATGTCGGCGGCCCCGGTCTCCTCCCGGATCCGGGCGGGCGCGCCGTCGGCGATGATCCGGCCCTCCCGCATCAGGAGCAGTCGGTCGCAGCGGTCGGCCTCGTCCATGACGTGGCTCGAGACGAGCACCGTCGCGCCGTCGCCGGCGATCCGGTGGAACAGCGCCCACAGGTCGCGGCGCAGCACCGGGTCGAGGCCGACGGTGGGCTCGTCGAGGACCAGCAGGTCGGGACGCCCGAGCAGCGCGACCGCCAGGCTGACCCGCGACCGCTGCCCTCCGCTGAGCCGGCCGACGACGTGGTCGGCGTGGTCGACCAGGTCCACGGCCGCCGCCGCCCTGGCCGCCTCGGCCGCGTCGACCCCGAGCACCCGGCTGAAGAACCGCAGGTTCTCCGCGACGCTGAGGTCGTCGTAGACGCTGGCGGCCTGGGTGACGTAGCCGATCCGGTGGCGCAGCGACGCGTCACCGGCGGCCGCACCGAGCACGGTCACCTCCCCCGAGGTGACCCGCTGGACGCCGACCAGGCAGCGCATCAGCGTGGTCTTGCCGCAGCCGGAGGGTCCGAGCAGCCCGGTGACCCCACCCTCCGCGATGCTCAGGTCGAGGCCCGGGAGGACCCGCCGCCCACCGCGGTCGACGACGAGGTCGCGCACCTCCACCGCGTTTTTCATCATGTGTTGAATTGTGCGCCGACGGGTGGAGCCTCGTCAAGGGTCCCGTCGGGTCAGGGCAGGTCCCCGGTGAGGTAGCGCTGGATCGTCGGGGCGTACGTCGCCACCACGACGTCGGCGGGCAGCGAGGCGAGCGGCTCGAGCCGGTGGACGTAGCGGGTGAGGATCAGCCCCAGCAGCTGGCTGGCGACCAGCGGCACGCGGTGCTCGGGCCGGTCGACGCAGAGCGCCGCCCCCACAGGAGCCAGCACCAGCGGCACGATGCCCTCGGTGAGCAGCCGGGCACCGTCGGGGTCCAGCACCCCGCGCACCATCCCGAGCAGCGGCAGCCGGTGCTGCGGGTCGTCCCACACGCCGACGAAGACCGTGAGCAGCCGCTCGCCCGCGCCGTCGGGCCCGGCGGCGATGACCGGTGCGAGGAGCTCACGCGGGTCCACGGGCAGCTCCAGCGCGGCCACGAACAGGTCACCCTTGCTGCCGAAGTAGTGGTGCACCAGCGCGGCGTCGACCCCGGCGCCGGTCGCGACGGCCCGGATCGTGGTGCCGGCGAAGCCCTGGGTGGCGAAGTGCTCGCGGGCGGCGGCGAGGATCGCTGCTCTCGTGTCGGGCGACCCGGGGCGTCGTCCGCGGCGCCCGCCTCCCGACGACGCAGCGGCTCGGACCGGCTCAACCATGGGGCGAGGCGACCACGAAGTGCTCGCGGGCGAAGTCCAGCGACTCGCGCAGGTCGGTCTCGCGCTCCTCGCGGCTGGTGCAGCGCCGGGTGTTGATCTCGACCACGATCTCGCCGGCGAAGCCCACCGTCGCCAGGTGGCGCAGGAAGCCCGCCGCGTCCATCGACCCGCGGCCCGGCACGAGGTGCTCGTCCTTCGCGGAGTCGCTGCCGTCGGTGAGGTGGACGTGGCGCAGCCGGTCGCCGAGCCGGATCGCCATCTCGACCACGTCGTCCTGGGCGATCGCCGCGTGCGAGAGGTCGATCGTGGTGTTGGCGTAGGGCTCCGCCGAGGGGTCCCACCCGGGCAGGTACATCGGCATGCCCCGCTTGGTGGAGGCCCGCCAGGGATACATGTTCTCGACGGCGAAGGCGATGCCGGTGGAGTTCTCCAGCGCGGCGATCCCGTTGACGAAGTCGCGGGCGTAGTCGCGCTGCCACCGGAACGGCGGGTGGACGACGACCACCTCGGCGCCGACCTCGGCCGCCATCTCCGCCGAGCGCTGGAGCTTGCCCCACGGCTCGGTGCCCCACACCCGCTGGGTGAAGAGCAGGCAGGGCGCGTGGATCGCGCTGATCGGCATCGCGTGGTGCTCGGAGAGCTGCTTGACGGCGCTGGTCTGCTGCGAGAGGGCGTCGATCCCGACCATCACCTCGACGGCGTCGTAGCCCAGGGTGGCGGCGTAGGTGAAGGCGTGGGCCGTCGACTCCGGGAAGATCGAGGACGTCGACAGCCCGATCCGCGGCACCTGGAGGGTCATCGGCTCACCCCTCGTCGCGGGAGCTGAGCCTGTCGATGCGCTCGAGGATGACGCCCTCGCGCAGCGCCCAGGGGCAGATCTCGAGCTCGGAGAGGTTGAAGATGTCCATGCAGGCCTCGGCGACCAGCGCTCCCGGGACGATCTGGTGGGTCCGGCTCGGGGAGACGCCCGGCAGGTCGGCCAGGTCGTCCTTGGACATGTCCACCAGCCGGGGGATCCACTCGCGCAGGTCGTCCTGCTCCAGCGTGCGGGGCACGAGCGCGCCGTCGCCGGACGGGGCGGCGCCGCAGATCCGGGCCAGCGAGCGGAAGGTCTTCGAGGTGGCGGCCGCGCGGTGCGGGCGGCCGGGACGCAGGAGGTGCCCGGCGTCGCGCGCCAGGTCGGTGCGGATCTGTCGGCGCAGGTCGCGCAGCTCCCCCTCGTCGGGGCCCTCGTCGCGGAAGAACCGGCGCGCGAGACGGGCCGCACCCAGCGGCAGCGACCAGGCGACGTCGGGCCGCTCGTCGGTGCCGCCGGCGATCTCGAGCGAGCCGCCTCCGATGTCGAAGACCGCCAGGCGCCCGGCCGACCAGCCGAACCAGCGACGTACGGCGAGGAAGGTCAGCCGGGCCTCGTCCTCCCCGGACAGCACCCCGATGTCGACGCCGGTCTGCTCGAGCACGTGGGCCAGGACGGCGTCGGAGTTCACCGCGTCGCGCACCGCGGAGGTCGCGAACGGCAGCATCTCCTCGCAGCCCTTGTCCTCGGCCACGTCGAGCGCCTCGGCCACGAAGGCGGTCAGGGCGTCGATGCCGCTCTCGGTGACGGCGCCGTCGCTGTCGAGGTGCTCCGCCAGCCGCAGCGCCTGCTTGTGCGAGAACGCCGGCAGGGGGGCCGCGCCGTCGTGGGCGTCGACCACCAGGAGGTGACCGGTGTTGGACCCGATGTCGAGGACGCCCAGGCGCATGGCACCAACGTACCGGTGCCGCCCGCGCCCCGCGCGGCCCGCGGGCCTCGCGGGGTCCGTGCGTAGGCTGGGCGGATGCCTGAGGTCGACCTGGTGTTCCCCCGTGCGTTCGTGGAGTTCAGCAACCCGGTCGACGAGAGCGAGGTGCTGCGTTGCGACCTCACCTGGCTGACGTCGAGCTACACGTGCATCTTCGGTCAGGGATGTCCCGGCATCTACGCGGACTCCCCCGACACCGGCTGCTGCACGTTGGGCGCGCACTTCGCCGACAAGGACGACGAGAAGCGGGTCGCGGGCTTCGTGGCCGAGCTGACGCCGGAGCAGTGGCAGTTCCACCCCGGCGGCAAGGTCCGCAAGCGGGACTGGGTCGAGAAGGACGAGGACGGCGAGCGCAAGACGCTGGCGATCGAGGTGGACGGCCAGCGGGCGTGCGTCTTCCACAACCGGGCCGACTTCCCCACCGGCGCCGGCTGTGCACTCCACGGGCTGGCCCTGGAGCAGGGCCGCAACCCGCTGGAGACCAAGCCCGACGTGTGCTGGCAGCTGCCGATCCGGCGCACGTTCCGCGAGGTCGAGCGCCAGGACGGGACGACGTACACGGAGGTCGCGATCGGCGAGTACGACCGCCGCGGCTGGGGGGCCGGTGGTCACGACCTGGACTGGTACTGCTCGGGCAACACCGAGGCCCACGTCGCCGTGGAGCCGGTCTACCTCACCCATGCGCCCGAGCTGACCGCCCTGGTCGGCGAGGCGGCGTACGCCGAGCTGGCGCGGCACTGCGAGGCCCACGTCCGCTCCCGCTCCGCCCTCGCGCTGCATCCGGCGGACCCCCGCTGAACCCGCTGGACCGTCGAGCGCAGCGAGCCTGGTCCAGCGGAACAGAAGGGCGGCGCGAGCGAAGCGAGCTCGGAGCTGGTGGGCGGTGTCTCGACATCAAGAGAGTGGGACCCCGCTGTCATCCCGACCTGAGCAGGTGCTGAGAATGATGGACATGCGCCTGGACCATCTCTCGTTCGCAGCAGGACCCGATGGCCTCGTCAGCACTGCCCAGCGTCTGGGGGGACTGCTCGGTCGAGACTTCGTGGACGGCGGTGTCCATCCACGTTTCGGCACCCGCAACATGATCCTGCCGCTGGCGGGGTCGACCTACCTGGAGGTCGTCGAGGTGCTCGACCACCCGGCCTCCGACAAGGCTCCGTTCGGCCAGGCCGTGCGCGCCCGGTCCGCGGCCGGCGGTGGCTGGCTGGGCTGGGTCGTCGCGGTCGACGACATCGCCGTGGTCGAGCAGCGACTGGGTCGCTCCTCTGCGCTCGGCAGCCGTCACCGGCCCGACGGCACTGAGCTGCGCTGGCGCCAGATCGGGGTCAACGGCCTGATCTCCGACCCCCAGCTGCCGTTCTTCGTGCAGTGGGAGAGCCCGTCCGAGATGCACCCCTCCGCGGGCGCCGACGGCGACTTCTCCCTGGCCTGCCTGGAGATCGCGGGTGACCCCAAGCGCGTGAGCGAGTGGCTCGGCCAGACCGTCGAGGCCCCGCTCGAGGACGTCAAGGTCGAGTGGGTGGCCCCCAACGGCACGCCCGGCGTGCTGGCGATCCAGGTGCAGACCCCCGCCGGCCTCGTCCGTCTCTGAACCCGCTGCGCGGGGCGGTCCCGAGCCCCAACATCTGGCGCACCCCGGAGACCTACGAGATCGAGAACCGTGCCGTCGATCCCGACGGGCGGTTGTGGGCGACGCTCGAGGCGATCGTCCCCTGGGCGGGCAGGACGGTGCTCGACCTCGGCTGCGGCACCGGCTTCCACCTGCCGCTGTTCGCACGCACCGCCGCTGAGGTCGTCGGCGTCGAGCCGCACCCGGACCTCGTGGCACTGGCCCGACGCCGTACGCGCGGCCTGCCAGCGGTGCGCGTGCTGGCGGGGACCGCCCAGGAGGTGCCGCTGCCGGACCGGTCGGTCGACGTGGTGCACGTGCGGTGGGCCTACTTCTTCGGGCCGGGCTGCGAGCCGGGCCTGGCCGAGCTGGACCGGGTCGTGCGACGCGGCGGCACCGCGGTGGTGATCGACAACGACGGGTCCCGCTCGACGTTCGGGGGCTGGTTCCGGCGCGGCTACCCGCACCTGCCGCCACCGGCGGAGATCGAGCGGTTCTGGGCCGTCCGGGGCTGGACGCGGACGCCGGTCGACATGGGCTGGCGCTTCGGCTCGCGAGCGGACCTCGAGGCCGTGGTGCGCATCGAGCTGCCCCCGGCGGCGGCCGAGGAGGCGCTGCGGCACCACGAGGGGCTCGAGGTCGACTACGCCGTCAACGTGTGGTCGAAGGTCTTCTAGCTCGACCCGCGCAGCGCGAGCGTGGGCGTGAGCATGACCCCCGGACCGAGGCACGCCGGGGCGGCCAGCAGTCCCTCCAGCGCCTTGACGATCTCGACGGCGGCCAGCTCGAGCGGCTGCCGCACGGAGGTGAGGCCGGGTTGGACGACCTGCGCGACCTGGGAGTCGTCGAAGCCGACCACGGCCACGTCGCGCCCGGCGGTCAGCCCGCGGTCGGCGAGCGTGTGCAGCACGCCCATGGCCAGGGTGTCGGAGGCGCACACGAACGCCGTGGGCCGGGCCTCGTCGAGCAGCACGGCGCTGGCCTCGCGCCCGCTGTGGATGGTGTCCTCGACCCGGGAGGCCATGCCGGTGGTCGACAGCCCGCTCCGCTTGAGCTCCTGGCTCCAGCCGGCCCGGCGGTCCTCACCGATCCAGGAGTCCTTGCGCCAGCCGATCCAGGCCACCCGCTCGTGGCCCTGGTCGAGCAGGTGGCGGGTGGCGATGCGGGTGCCGGCGGCACCGTCGACGTCGACCCACGGGTGCGTGGCGCCCGGGTCGTCCCACGGCCGGCCGAAGGCCACGAAGGGGGCCCGCTGCTCGCGCAGCCACGCCGCCTGCGGGTTGCCGAGGTAGGTGTCGGTGACGACGAAGGCGTCGACGGCGGTCGAGCGCAGCAGGTCGTCGTAGCCGGCGATCGGGTCGGTGGGGTCGCCGGCGAAGAGCAGCACGTGGTAGCCGGCCTCGCGCGAGGTCTCGACCAGGGAGTGGACGAACCGGTCCATCGCGGCGTTGGCGGTGAACTCCTGGGCGGGGTTCATCCGCAGCCCGATCAGGTGCGAGGCGCGGGTGCGGAGGTTGCGCGCGGCACGGTTGGGCACGTAGCCGAGCTCGGCGATCGCCTCCTGCACGCGGGCCAGGGTGTCGATGCGGAGCAGGTCGGGGTTGTTGACGGCGTTGGACACCGTCTGACGCGACACCCCGGCGCGCTCGGCCACGTCGGCCAACGTCGGCGCAGCCGACGACGTCCTGCTCATCAGTCCTCCTCCACGACTCGTGAGATACCCATCTGGAACGATCCAAGTCCGCAGCATAGTGCCGTACGCCGCGCCGTCGGGGGGATGTCGGTGCCGACACCTAGCCTCGGGGCATGTCCAGCTCCAGCAAGCCGCCCCGAGCCCCCCGCGCCTCCTACCGCTGCACCGAGTGCGGCTGGGAGACCACCAAGTGGGTGGGCCGCTGCGGGGAGTGCCAGGCCTGGGGCTCGGTCGCCGAGGGCGCGGCCCCCCAGATGCGCGCCAGCGCGGCCCCGGTGACCTCCCCGGCGGTGCCGATCAGCCAGGTCTCGGTCTCGGAGTCGGCCTACCGCTCGTGCGGCGTGCCCGAGCTCGACCGGGTGCTGGGCGGCGGTCTGGTGCCGGGCGCCGCGATCCTGCTGGCCGGCGAGCCCGGCGTCGGCAAGAGCACGCTGCTGCTGGAGGTCGCGGCCCAGACCGCCCGGCTCCCCGGCCCCGGTCACCGGACCCTCTACATCACCGGCGAGGAGTCGGCGAGCCAGGTGCGGCTGCGGGCCGACCGCACCGACGGTGTCCACGAGGAGCTCTTCCTCGCCGCCGAGACCGACCTCGGCGCCGTGCTCACCCACATCGAGCAGGTGCGGCCCCACCTGCTGGTCGTCGACTCCGTCCAGACCATCGGCGCGTCGGGCGTCGACGGCGTGCCCGGCGGGGTGACGCAGGTCAAGGAGGTCGCCGCCGCCCTGGTGCGGGTGGCCAAGACCCGCAACATCACCACCGTGCTGGTCGGCCACGTCACGAAGGACGGGTCCATCGCCGGGCCCCGGGTGCTCGAGCACCTCGTCGACGTCGTCCTGCACTTCGAGGGCGACCGCAACAGCCGCTTCCGCATGGTGCGCGCGGTGAAGAACCGCTTCGGCCCCGTCGACGAGGTCGGTTGCTTCGACCTCGGCTCCGAGGGCATCCGCGCGGTGGCCGACCCCACCGGCCTGTTCGTCGAGCACCACCACGGTCGCGTGGCCGGCACGTGCGTCGCGGTGACGATGGAGGGCCGCCGACCGATGCTCGCCGAGGTGCAGGCGCTGGTCACGCCCTCGCCGCTGGAGCGGCCCCGGCGGACCACCTCGGGGCTCGACGGCTCGCGGATCGCGATGGTGCTCGCGGTCCTGCAGCAGCACGTCGGCATCCGCCTGGCCGGTCACGACGTCTTCGCCTCGACCGTCGGCGGGGCGCGGCTGTCCGACCCGGCCAGCGACCTCCCGGTGGCCATCGCCCTGGCCTCGGCGACGTTCGTGAGCCCGCCCCCGGCCGGCGTCGTCGCGATGGGCGAGATCGGGCTCGCCGGTGAGCTGCGCCGGATCCGCGACCTGCCGCAGCGGCTCGCGGAGGCCGCCCGCCTGGGCTTCCAGATGGCGGTCGTGCCGGCTCCCCCCGGCCAGCGGGGGGTCCGTCCCGAGCGCACCGACCGACGCGTCGAGGGGATGCGCGTGGTCGAGGTCCCCGACGTGGTCGGGGCGCTGCGGGTGCTCAACCTCGTCTCGCGGACCAAGCACGCGCTGGAGGTGGTCGAGGAACGTTAGAGTAAGGCTTTCGGGGCCGACCCCCGGCTCATGGGGATCGACGAGAGGTGACGACGAGGTGCCTTCCACCGAGCGCACCGGCGACGCGCTGCGCCTGCGCGAGACGCTCGCCTCCATCGCCCCGGGCACGTCGCTGCGCGACGGGCTCGAGCGGATCCTGCGCGGCCGCACCGGCGCGCTGATCGTGCTCGGCCACGACCGGGTCGTGGAGTCGATCTCGACCGGCGGCTTCACCCTCGACGTGCCGTTCACCGCCACCGGCCTGCGCGAGCTGGCCAAGATGGACGGCGCGATCATCGTCGACCGCGACCTCACCCGGATCATCCGGGCCGCGGTCCACCTGATGCCCGACCACACGATCCCCTCCGAGGAGACCGGCACCCGGCACCGCACGGCCGATCGCGCGGCCCGCCAGACCGGGTTCCCGGTCATCTCGGTGTCGCAGTCGATGCAGATCATCGCCGCGTACGTCGGCGAGACCCGCCACGTCCTCGAGGACTCCGCCCAGATCCTCTCCCGGGCCAACCAGGCGCTGGCCACGCTCGAGCGCTACAAGCAGCGCCTCGACGAGGTGGCCAGCACCCTGTCGGCGCTGGAGATCGAGGACCTCGTCACGCTGCGCGACGTGGCCGTCGTCGCCCAACGGCTCGAGATGGTGACCCGGATCGCCGCCGAGATCGAGGGCTACGTGCTCGAGCTCGGCACCGACGGGCGACTGCTGTCGCTGCAGCTCGAGGAGCTGATCACCGGCGTCGACATGGAGCGCCAGCTGGTGATCCGCGACTACGTCCCGGCCGGGCGCCGCGGCAAGTCCCCCGAGCAGCTGCTCGCCCGGCTCGAGGCCCTCTCCGCCACCGAGCTGGTCGACCCGGCCGCCGCCGCCCGAGCCCTGGGCTTCGGCACCGGCGAGCACCTCGACAGCGCGGTCACCCCGCGCGGCTTCCGGCTGCTGGCCAAGGTGCAGCGCCTGCCGGCCCCCGTGGTCGACCGCCTGGTCGAGCACTTCGGCACGATGCAGAAGCTGCTGTCCGCCGGGGTCGAGGACCTCCAGGCCGTCGAGGGCGTCGGCGAGCTCCGCGCCCGCAGCGTCCGCGAGGGCCTGACCCGGCTGGCCGAGTCGACGATCCTCGAGCGCTACGTCTAGTTGCTGCGCGGCTGCGCGGGCTCGGTGGCCCCGCCCTGGCCCGTAGCCTGCTGGCCGGGCTTGCCACTGGGCTTGCTGCTGGGCTTGCTGCTGGGCTTGCTGCCGGGCTTGCTGTCGGGCTTCTGGGTGGGCTTCGGCGTCTCGGTGATGACCTCGCCCTGCGGGGCCGCCAAGCGGAACTGCACGTCGCTCGGTTCGCCGCCCAGGGCGGCCGCCGCGACGTGGTAGTAGCCCGGCATCGCCCACTTCGAGAGGCCGGGACAGCCGAGGTTGGAGCGCTGGGCGTTCCAGACGACGGCGGTCCGGGTCGGCACGTCGCGGCGGATCACCGCGTCGGTGACCGGCACGGTCCGGGGGCACTTGCGGCTGGCCCAGATCTCGTCGGTGCCGGAGGTGATGACCACGGTGACGTGCTTGGAGGAGATCCGCCAGGTACAGGCCTCGGTGGTGACCGTGCGCAGCTCGAGCCCGATCGTCACGTCGCTGCCGGCCACAGCCTCCTCGACCACCGGCTCCACGACGACGTCGCCCTCGACGCAGGGGCCGCTGGGCTCGGCCGGGGGCGGGGTCGTGGGCGTCGGCGCGGCGGACCCCTTGCCCCGCTTGCCCTGGCGACCGGTCGCCGCGTCGGTGCCGTCGGTCGCCGCGAGCGACGGCAGGTCCGAGAGGGGGCTCCCAGCGGCCTGCTCGGCGACGGCACCGCGGTCGATCGCCGACGAGCCGTCGCTGCCGCCGCGCAGGGCGCCGGCGACCAGGACCACCAGCGCCGCGCCGAGACCGAGCAGGAAGAGGCGCCGCCGCCAGTAGACCCCGGGCGACAGGGGCCCTCGAGTCATCGAGCTCATGCGGTCACCGTAGCCACGGAGCCGCCACGGGCGGGGGTGCCACACCGACCCGACGCGCACCTCGGCAGAATCGGTGTCGTGGAGCTGCCCGACCGCGTGCTGGACTGGTACGCCGACCACGCCCGTGAGCTGCCGTGGCGCGGCCCCGAGGCGTCACCGTGGTCGGTCATGGTCAGCGAGCTGATGCTCCAGCAGACCCCGGTCGCCCGGGTCCTGCCGGTGCACGCCACCTGGCTGGAGCGGTGGCCGACCCCGGCCGCGCTGGCGGCCGAGCCGACCGGCGAGGCCGTGCGCGCCTGGGGACGGCTGGGCTACCCGCGCCGCGCCCTGCGGCTGCACGCGGCCGCCACCGCGATCGTGGACCTTCACGGCGGCGTCGTGCCGTCGTCGTACGCCGACCTGATCGCGCTGCCCGGGGTCGGTGACTACACGGCCGCCGCCATCGCCTCGTTCGCCTACGGCCGTCGCCACGTCGTGCTGGACACCAACGTGCGCAGGGTCCTGGCCCGCGCGGTGTCGGGCGTGGAGGTGCCTGGCCCGTCGGTGACCCGGGCCGAGCGCGACCTGGCCGCTGGGCTGCTGCCCGACGACGAGGCCACCGCCGCCGCGTGGTCGGTCGCGGTGATGGAGCTCGGCGCGCTGGTCTGCACCTCCGCCCGACCGGCGTGCCCCCGCTGCCCCGTCGCCGACCTGTGCGCCTGGCGCGCGGCCGGCCACCCGGCGTACGACGGTCCGCCGCGACGGGCGCAGGCCTGGGCCGGCACCGACCGCCAGTGCCGGGGCCGGCTGCTCGCCGTGCTGCGCGACGCCGACGGGGCCGTGCACCGCTCCGCCCTGGACGCGGTGTGGAGCGAGCCTGCGCAGCGCGAGCGCTGCCTGGCGGGGCTGATCGAGGACCGGCTGGTGGTGGCGGCCGGACCGGCGACCTACGCGCTGCCCTGATCCCCGCACGCCGACACCCCCCGCACGCCGAGACCCCCGCGAGGTGGGCCTCGCGGGGGTCTCGGGTCGAGCGGGTGCTGCGGTGCCTAGCTGCCGGCCGCGCCCTCGGCGCCACCGGCCTCGGCGCCGCCGGACTTCGGGACGTCGCGGGGCCCGTCGGCCTCGTCGATGGCCGGGAGGTCGCCTCCCGAGCCCACCTCGGCGGTCTCGAACGGCGGCAGGTCCGGCAGGGCGCCGACCTTCTGGCCGGAGAAGGTGAACGAGGCCGTCGGCCCCTCGCCCTCGACGTCGACCAGCACGATCTGGCCGGGGCCGACCTCGCCGAAGAGCATCTTCTCCGACAGCACGTCCTCGATCTCGCGCTGGATCGTGCGCCGCAGCGGACGTGCGCCCAGCACGGGGTCGAAGCCCCGGACCGCCAGGAGGTTCTTGGCGTTCTGGGTCAGCTCCAGGGACATGTCGCGGTCCTTGAGCCGCAGCTCGACGCCGGCGATCATGTTGTCGACCATGGACACGATCTGGTCCTGGGTCAGCGGCGGGAAGACGATGATCTCGTCGACCCGGTTGAGGAACTCCGGCCGGAAGTGCTGCTTGAGCTCGTCGGAGACCTTGGCCTTCATCCGCTCGTAGGAGCCCTCGGTGCCGTCCTGCTGGAAGCCGAGGTTGACGCTCTTGGAGATGTCGCGGGTGCCGAGGTTGGTGGTCATGATGATGACGGTGTTCTTGAAGTCGACCACCCGGCCCTGCGAGTCGGTCAGACGACCCTCCTCGAGGATCTGCAGCAAGCTGTTGAAGATGTCGGGGTGGGCCTTCTCGACCTCGTCGAAGAGCACCACCGAGAACGGCTTGCGCCGCACCTTCTCGGTGAGCTGGCCGCCCTCCTCGTAGCCGACGTAGCCCGGAGGCGAGCCGAAGAGCCGCGAGACCGTGTGCTTCTCGCCGAACTCCGACATGTCGAGCTGGATCAGCGCGTCCTCGTCGCCGAAGAGGAACTCCGCGAGCGTCTTGGACAGCCAGGTCTTCCCGACTCCCGAGGGGCCGGCGAAGATGAACGAGCCGCCGGGACGCTTGGGGTCCTTCATCCCGGCCCGGGTACGACGGATCGCCCGCGAGATCGCCTGGACGGCCTGCTCCTGGCCGATGACGCGCTTGTGCAGCTCGTCCTCCATGTTGAGCAGCCGCGTGGACTCCTCCTCCGACAGCTTCACGATCGGGATGCCGGTCGCGACCGCCAGCACCTCGGCGATCAGCTCCTCGTCGACCTCGGCGACCTCGTCCATGTCACCGGCGCGCCACTGCTTCTCGCGCTCGGACTTCTTGAGCATGAGCTGCTTCTCCTCGTCGCGCAGACGCGCGGCGGCCTCGAAGTCCTGACCGTCGATCGCGGCCTCCTTGCGCTGACGGACCTCGCCGATCTTGTCGTCGTACTCGCGGAGGTCGGCGGGCTGCGTCATCCGGCGGATGCGCAGCCGGGAGCCGGCCTCGTCGATGAGGTCGATCGCCTTGTCGGGCAGGAAGCGGTCGGAGATGTAGCGGTCGGCCAGCGTCGCGGCCGAGACCAGCGCCTCGTCGGTGATGGTCACCCGGTGGTGGGCCTCGTAGCGGTCGCGCAGCCCCTTGAGCATCTCGATCGTGTGGGCGATCGAGGGCTCGGCGACCTGGATGGGCTGGAAGCGGCGCTCGAGCGCGGCGTCCTTCTCGAGGTACTTGCGGTACTCGTCGAGGGTGGTCGCACCGATCGTCTGCAGCTCGCCGCGGGCCAGCATCGGCTTGAGGATGCTGGCGGCGTCGATGGCGCCCTCGGCGGCGCCGGCACCGACCAGGGTGTGGATCTCGTCGATGAACAGCACGATGTCGCCGCGGGTGCGGATCTCCTTGAGCACCTTCTTCAGGCGCTCCTCGAAGTCACCGCGGTAGCGGGAGCCGGCGACGAGCGCACCGAGGTCGAGGGTGTAGATCTGCTTGTCCTTCAGCGTCTCGGGCACGTTGCCCTTGACGATGTCCTGGGCCAGGCCCTCCACGATCGTGGTCTTGCCGACCCCGGGCTCACCGATCAGCACGGGGTTGTTCTTCGTGCGGCGCGAGAGGATCTGCATGACCCGCTCGATCTCCTGCTCGCGGCCGATCACCGGGTCGAGCTTGCCCTCGCGGGCGTCCTGGGTCAGGTTGCGGCCGAACTGGTCGAGCACCAGGGAGGACGACGGCGCGTCGCCGCTCCCGGACTGCGCGGCGGCGGTGGCCGTGGACTCCTTGCCCTGGAAGCCCGAGAGCAGCTGGATGACCTGCTGGCGCACGCGGTTGAGGTCGGCGCCGAGCTTCTGCAGCACCTGGGCGGCCACGCCCTCGCCCTCACGGATCAGCCCGAGCAGGATGTGCTCGGTGCCGATGTAGGAGTGGCCCAGCTGCAGCGCCTCGCGCAGCGACAGCTCGAGGACCTTCTTGGCGCGCGGGGTGAACGGGATGTGCCCGCTCGGGGCCTGCTGGCCCTGGCCGATGATCTCCTCGACCTGGGCGCGCACGGCTTCGAGCGAGATGTCCAGGCTCTCGAGGGCCTTGGCGGCGACCCCCTCGCCCTCGTGGATGAGGCCGAGCAGGATGTGCTCGGTGCCGATGTAGTTGTGGGAGAGCATGCGGGCCTCTTCCTGGGCCAGCACGACCACCCGACGGGCTCGGTCTGTGAACCGTTCGAACATCGCATCGCTCCTGAAGCTTTTGGGGGGCCTCCCGCCCGGGCGCGGGCGGTGAGGCACTGGGGCCCGACACCAGGTCCAACCCCGCTGACAGCCTACGCGTTCCCGTTCAGGGCCCCAGAGGTATCGCTGTCAGCGAACACGGGACGCGCAACGGCCCGGGCCGAGGCCCGGGCCGTTGCGTCGTGGACGACCCGGGGTGCGGGGCCGTCTCGTGGGTCAGTTGGCGCTGTCGAACGCCTCGCGCACGTCAGCCGGGATCCGGCCCCGGTCGGGGACCTGGTGACCGTTGGAGCGGGCCCAGTCGCGCACCTCGCGCGCCGAGGGGCCCACGGAGGTCTTGGCACTGCCCCGACGACCGCGCGCAGCGCCGGTCACCTTGCGGGCGTGCCCGACGTAGAAGCTCACCGCGTCACGCAGGGCGGCGGCGTGCTTCTTGTTGAGGTCTATCTCGTAAGAGGTGCCGTCGAGCCCGAAAGTCACGGTCTCGACCGCTTCACTCTCGTCGATGTCGTCAACGAGAACGATGTTGACCTTTTGTGCCATGGATAACCTGCCTTGGTTGATCTTGGGGGGGTTTGCATTTACGCGATCAACTATGCCAGACCGGGTGTAGGAAAACCCGCTCAGGGGACTAAAGTCCTTAAGAATTCCGGTCAAAAACCATTTCGAGGCCGATGAGGGTCAGCCACGGATTATGATCGGTGAAACAACGACATTCCTCGATGATGACCGGTGCCAGATATCCGGTGGACACCACGTGCACCTGACCCGGAGTCGCACCGAGCTCGGTGGTCATCCGCGCGACGATGCCCTCGACCTGGCTGGCCACGCCGAAGACCATGCCCGACTGCAGTGCCTCCACCGTGTTCTTGGCGATCACGGTGCGCGGGCGCAGCAGCTCGACCTTGCGCAGCTGGGCCCCCCGGCGGCCCAGCGCCTCGAGCGAGATCTCGATGCCCGGGGCGATCGCGCCGCCGACGTACTGACCCTTGTCGCTGACCACGTCGAATGTCGTCGCGGTCCCACCGAAGTCGACGACGATCGTCGGACCGCCGTAGATCGTGGCCGCCGCGAGCGCATTGATGATGCGGTCGGTCCCGACCTCGCGGGGATTGTCCATGAGCACCGGGATCCCGGTGCGGACACCGGGCTCCACGATAATCGCAGGAAGGTACCCGAAATGGCGTACGACCATGTCACGCCATTCGTGCAGCACGGCGGGGACCGTGGAACACACGACTATTCCTCGGATATCGGACGGAACACCGGCGAGAAGACCGCGGATCAGCACCGCCCACTCGTCGGAGGTACGACGCTCGTCGGTGGCGATCCGCCAGCTCGCGCCGACCTCGCCGGACTCGACCAGTCCGAGGATCGTGTGGGCGTTGCCGATGTCGACGGCCAGCAGCGTCACGACCGCGACCTCATCGGTCGGCCCCGGGCCCGTCGGACCCCTCGGCCCCGGCCCGCAGGTCCAGGCCGAGGTCGAAGACGGTGACCGAGTGGGTCAGCGCGCCGACCGAGATGAAGTCGACGCCGGTCTCGGCCACCTCGCGGGCCCGCGCGATCGTGAGCCCGCCGGAGGCCTCGAGGGTCGCCCGGCCCGCGGTGATCCGCACCGCCTCGGTCATGGTCGTGCTCGGCATGTTGTCGAGCAGGATCTCGCGGCAGCCCGCCTCGAGCAGCTCGCGGAGCTGGTCGAGGTCGGTGACCTCGACCTCCACCCGCAGCCCGGGGTAGGCCGCGCGGACCGCCTCGAACGCGGGCACCACGCCGCCGGCGGCGACCACGTGGTTGTCCTTCACCATGGCCCGGTCGGACAGGCTGAAGCGGTGGTTGAGGCCCCCGCCGCAGCGCACGGCGTACTTCTGGAGGGCGCGCCAGCCCGGCAGCGTCTTGCGGGTGTCGAGCACCCGGGCCCGGGTGCCCTCCAGGGCGTCGACCCAGGCGGCGGTGGCGGTGGCCACGCCCGAGAGGTGGCTGGCGAAGTTCAGGGCCGTCCGCTCGGCGGTGAGCAGCCCCGAGAACGGGCCCGAGACCGTGAGGACCGTGTCGCCCGGAGCCGTGCGGGTGCCGTCGGCGACACGGTGGAGGATCTCGACCTCGTCACCGAGCGCGTAGACGAAGGCCAGCTCGGCGACGGCCAGCCCCGCCACGACGCCCCGGTCGCGGGCGACGAAGTCGCCGGTGCCGTGGCCGCGCGTGGGGACGGCCACGCTCGTCACGTCGTCGGCACCGCCGGGCAGGTCCTCCTCGAAGGCCTGCGCGACGTGGGCGTGCACGCGCTCGGGGTCGAGCCCGGCCGCGGCGAGCTCCTGGACCAGCCCCGACGGGAGCGCGGCGTACGGCGTCCGGACGATCGTCACTGCGCCCCTCCGTCCGAGGCCGGGGCCGGGTGGAAGGACGTCGAGGCCAGTCCGTCGGTCATCTCGGTGTCGAGGTGCCCGGCGAAGCGGGCGTCGTCGCGCTCGGGGAAGTCCTCGCGCCAGTGGGAGCCGCGGGTCTCCTCGCGCAACGCCGCGGCGTCGGTCATGGCGGCGCTGATCGTGAGCAGGTTGGTGGTCTCCCACGACTCCTGGTCGATGAGGTCGGCCCGGGTGGTGCCGAGCTTGGCCAGGAGCTCGCCGGCCTCCGCGAGCCCGGCGGCGTGGCGCAGCACCCCGACGCGCGAGGTCATCACCTCCTGGAGCTCGGTGCGTACCCGTCCCGAGACCAGCCCGGCGGTGCGCGCGTCGTCGACCGGTGGCGACCAGGGCCGCAGCTCGTCGGGCAGCACCGTGGCGATCCGGCGGGAGAAGACCAGGCCCTCGAGCAGGGAGTTGGAGGCCAGGCGGTTGGCGCCGTGCACGCCGGAGCAGGCCACCTCGCCCGTGGCGTAGAGGCCGGGGACGTCGGAGCGGCCGTGCAGGTCGGTGCGCACGCCGCCCGAGACGTAGTGGCAGGCCGGTGCCACCGGGATCAGCTCGGTCACCGGGTCGACGCCGTGGGAGCGGCAGGTGGTCAGGATGGTCGGGAAGCGTCGCTCCCAGAACTCCCGGCCGAGGTGGCGCGCGTCGAGCCACATGTGCGGGTGGCCGGTCTCGTTCATCCGGCGCGTGATCGCCTTGGCCACGACGTCGCGCGGGGCGAGGTCGGCGAGCGGGTGGACGCCCTCCATCAGGCGGTGGCCCTCGAAGTCGACCAGGAAGGCCCCCTCGCCGCGGACCGCCTCCGAGATCAGCGGCTGCTGGCCCATCGAGGCGGGTCCGAGGTACATCACGGTCGGGTGGAACTGGACGAACTCGAGGTCGCGCAACGTCGCCCCGGCCCGCAGCGCCAGCGCCATCCCGTCGCCGGTGGCCACCGGGGGGTTGGTGGTCTGGGAGAACACCTGGCCGAGGCCGCCGGCCGCCAGCACCACGGCCCGGCAGAGCACCGCCCCGACGCCGTCGCGCTGCCCCTCCCCCATCACGTGGAGGGTGACGCCGGCGACGCCGCCGTCCTCGGCCAGCAGCAGGTCGACGGCCAGCGCGTGCTGGATGACCTCGATCTCCGGCGCGGCCGCCACGGCCGCGATGAGCGCCCGCTGGATCTCGGCCCCGGTGGCGTCGCCGCCTGCGTGCGCGATCCGGTCGCGGTGGTGACCGCCCTCCCGGGTCAGGGAGATGACGCCCTGGTCGTCGTGGTCGAAGTTGGTGCCGAGCGCGATCAGCTCGTGGACCGCCTCGGGACCCTCGGTCACGAGCACGCGTACGGCGGCCGCGTCGCAGGCCCCGGCGCCCGCGACCAGCGTGTCGGTCTCGTGCTCCTCAGGGGTGTCGCCCGGGCCGAGGGCCGCGGCTATCCCGCCCTGGGCCCACTGCGTCGACCCGGCGGAGAGCACGTCCTTGGTGACCACCAGCACCGTGTCGACGTGGTCGGTCAGCCGCAGCGCAGCGGTCAGGCCCGCGATCCCGGAGCCGATGATGACCACGTCGGCGCGGGTCGACCACCCCGGGTCGGGCGCGGTGAGCCGCCCCGGCACGCCGGCTGCCCTCGCTGGTGGGCTGGGTGGGCTGGGCTCCCGTGCCTCGCGCATCCCGGCAGGCTAGCGGGAGCCGCCGGCGGTGAGGTCACCGCGGACGAGCGAGGGGTCCGCGAAGGTCTCGGCCGGGTCGAAGCCCGTGGCCAGGATCATGTTGTCGGCGTCGACGAAGACCACGTGCGGCTGGTGCTCGCGGGCCTCCGCCGTCTCCATCTGGCCGTAGGCGATGAGGATGACCAGGTCACCGGGGTGCACCAGCCGGGCCGCGGCCCCGTTGATGCCGATCACGCCGCTGCCGCGCTCGCCGGCGATCGTGTAGGTCTCCAGCCGAGCACCGTTGGTGATGTCGACGATGTGGACCAGCTCGCCGGCCAGCAGGTCGGCTGCGTCGAGGAGGTCCTCGTCGACGGTCACCGAGCCGACGTAGTGCAGGTCGGCCTGGGTCACCGTCGCCCGGTGGATCTTGCTCTTCATCATCGTGCGCAGCATCAGGACTCCTGGAGGGTCTCGGTGGTCGAGGTGCGAGCGGAGCGAGCCGCCTCGGTGGTCGAGGTGGGAGCGGAGCGAGCCGCCTCGGTGGTCTCGAGGTGCGAGCGGAGCGAGCCGCCTCGGTGGTTGAGGTGCGAGCGGAGCGAGCCTCGAAACCCTCCTCGGACCTCGGCCCCGGGGCGGAGCCGATGACCAACGACCTGTTGTCGATCAGTCGGGTGGTGCCGACCCGGGCCGCGATCAGCACGCGACCCTCGGTGCCGGGGGCGAGGACGGCGTCCTCGGCCAGCGGAGCCAGGTCGGGGGTGGTGATCGCGAGGTAGTCGAGGTCGACCGCCGTCGAGGCCCGCAGCTCGGCGCGCGCGGCGTCGAGGGCGGCGTGGACGCCGTAGCGGGCGGCGTGGCGGGCCGCGCGCAGGGTCCGGTCGAGGGTGACCGCCTCACGGCGCTGCTCGGCGTCGAGGTAGCGGTTGCGGCTGGAGAGGGCCAGCCCGTCGGGCTCGCGCGCGGTCTCCGCACCGATGATCTCGACCCCGAGACACAGGTCGGCCGCCATCCGGCGGACCAGGACCAGCTGCTGGTAGTCCTTCTGCCCGAAGACCGCCACGTCGGGGCGGACCAGGCCGAGGAGCTTGGCCACCACGAGCAGCACCCCGGCGAAGTGTCCCGGCCGGGTGCGTCCCTCGAGGTCCTGCGCCAGCGGTCCGGGGTCGATCGTCACTCCCCCGGAGTCGGGGCCGGACGGGACACCGCCGGGGTAGACCTCGTCGACGGCGGGCGCGAAGACCACGTCGACGCCCTCGCGCTCGCAGACCTCGAGGTCGGCCTCGAGGGTGCGGGGGTAGCGGTCGAGGTCCTCACCGGCGCCGAACTGGGTGGGGTTGACGAAGATCGAGACCACGACCGGTCCGTCGCCGACGTGCTCGCGCGCCACGCGCACCAGCGAGGCGTGGCCGTCGTGGAGGGCGCCCATGGTCGGGACGAACCCGACCCGGCGGCCCTCGCGGCGGGCGCCGGCCAGCAGCGTCGACAGCTCGGCCCGGGTGGTGGCCAGGCGGGTCCGGGTGGGGGTGACCGTCACGGCGTCGCCCAGGTCGGGGGCACGGCGGTCTCGGCGAGCGCCTCCTCGAGCAGCTGGGAGATCTTCAGGGCCCGGATCGGCAGCACCCGGCCGTCGGTGACCGCGCGGCCGAGCGTGGCGCGCGCCAGGGCGACGTACGACGGCAGCGTGGTGGGCGCGCTCGCGGCGATGTCGGCGAGGTGCGCCTGCACGGTGCCGGCGTCGCCGCGCACGATGGGGCCGGTGAGCGCCGCGTCGCCGGAGGCCAGCGCGTTGTCGAGCGCCGCGGTCAGCAGCGGACGGAGCGTGGCGGCCGGGTCGTCGGCGCCGGCGGCCGTCAGCAGCTCCATCGACTGGGTGACCAGGGTGACCAGGTGGTTGGCGCCGTGGGCCAGACCGGCGTGGTAGAGCGTGCGCATCTCCTCGGGCACCCACATCGCGCGCCCGCCCAGGTCGGCCACCAGGTCCGCGGCCACCGTGCGCTCGGGCTCGTCGGCGGTGAGCCCGAAGACGCAGCCGGCCAACCGGTCGAGGTCGACCTCGGTCCCGGTGAAGGTCATGGCGGGGTGCAGCGCGACCGGGTGGGCACCCATCGCGGCGGCCGGCTCGAGGACGGCCAGCCCGTGGCGGCCGGAGGTGTGCACGACGTACTGGCCCGGGCGCAGGGCGCCGCTGGCGGAGAGCACGGAGACCACGTTGGCGAGCATGTCGTCGGGCACCGTGAGCAGCAGCAGGTCGCAGGCCCTGGCCACCGCGGTGGGCTTCTCCGGCTCCAGGCCCGGCAGCAGGGCGGCGATGCGCGAGCGCGAGGCGTCGGACTCGCCCGCGGTGGCGACCACCTCGTGGCCGGCGGCCTGCAGCCGTGCGGCCAGGACCGCTCCGACGCGTCCAGCGCCGACGACGCCCACGCGGAAGCGGCGACGATGCGTCGCCGGGGTGGGCAGGCTGGACTGCGACCGGGGTCGTGACATGGTGCGAACCTTTCGTTCCAGTCCCTCCGACCACCCACCCCTGGCGGGGCGGGCCGGTGTGGGTACCGGACGTGTGCTCGTCGGTCCCGCCTGCGCGCGACCTGGTGTCAGGGCAACTGTCGATGCACCACCGAGGTTAGGCCCCCGGACCCAGCCGCGGAACGAAATGTGGCATGCGGCACGTCGGCCGCGCTCAGCCGACCGTCAGCCGACCGTCAGCCAACCTGCAGCGGGCGGGGGGCGCGAGGCAGCCAGTCGTGGGTCACGTGGTCGATGATGTGCACGCCGGCGGGCGCCCGGATCTCGTGGACGCCGGGCAGCACCAGGCCCTCCTGGAGAGCGTTGAAGACCTCCCACTCGCGGCGCTTGCGCTTGTTGCGCCACGAGGTCGCGAACGACGCCGGGTCGGTCCAGTGGGCGAACTCGTCGCCGTCGAGGTACTTCAGCTCGACGCAGAGCCCGTGCGGCAGCCCGATCGAGCGGCACCGCTCCGGCGTCGTGCGGATCTCCCACTCGAAGGCCTTGGTGTAGACGAAGTCCGGCCCGATCGGGAAGCCCCACTCCTCGGCGTTGCGCAGCCCGAGGTCGAGGTAGCCGTGGGCGTCGCCGTCGAGGTAGAGCCCGTGCCGGGGCACCCGGACGATCGACTGGACGCCGCCGACCTGCCAGCCGAGGTCGGCGATCGAGGCCTCGCCCTCGGTGGTCAGCACCATGTCGCCGTCCCACTTCCAGGAGTAGCGGGTCTCGACCTGGGCGAAGCACCAGTTGTAGAAGTAGGACAGCGAGTGCACCGACAGCTCGTGGACCGCGCGGTGCTCGGCGCCGGCCCGGGCCACCGCGAAGGGGTACGACGCCAGCCGCAGCTTGTCGGAGCGGCCCACGCGGGCGGCGGTCTCGGCCGCGACCTCGGGGGTGCCGTCGGTCGAGCCGTTGTCGACCAGCAGGACGTGGTCGCAGGCCCGCAGCAGCGGCGGCAGCACGAACGGCAGCGACGGCGCCTCGTCCTTGACCCGCAGCACCGCGGTGGTGCCGGGGTGCAGCGGTCCGCGGGTCCAGGGCCACACCACGTCGAAGTCGGTGTGCCCCTCGAGGTTGCTCAGGCCCGTGGGGCCCGCGTGGGCGGTCACGAGCGCTGCTTGCCGACCGCGCGACGCAGGGCCTGACGGGCCTTCGGCGGCACCATCGCCCGCAGGCCGTGCGGCAGCTTGTCGGCGCTGAAGCCCGGCGCGGGCGCGGCGGGGCCGGCACCCGGGCCCGGGCCCGGAGCGCCCGGGCCGCCCTTGAGCTGGCGCCGGGTCTGCTGCTCGGCGGCCACCACGGAGGAGCGCGAGATCGCCTCGGACTCGGCGTAGAGATCGACGTACGCCTCGCGGAGCTGGTCGAAGGTGGCGTGCGCGTCGGGGGTGTCGCCCCCCTCGTCGGCCAGCTTGTTGAGCTCCTCCCAGGTCTGCGCGGTGAGGTCGTGCAGCCGCCGCGGGAGGCCGAGGTCGTCGAGCCCCTGGCTCATCCGGCGCAGCGAGGGGTCGACGAAGCGGTGCCCGTCGCGGATCTGCTCGCTCCGCGCGTGGGTGACGCTCTGCAGCTGGAGCCGCTCCCCGACCGACATCGTGACCCGGGTCCAGTCGTCGAGCAGGTCGGCGTAGCGCACGAAGACCCGGCCGCTGCCGTCGACGGCGCCGTCGACGGACTCGCGCGTGGCCCGCTCGGTGTGCAGCAGCATGTTGAGCCACGACGCCGTCAGGTGGGCAGCACCGAGCTTGTTGGAGTAGTAGGTCTGCTTGCTGCCGACCACCTCCGCCGGCGGGCGCAGCATCGTGGCGAACACCGGGGTGGCGCCGCAGCGGATCGCCGCGACCCGCCACAGCGAGAGGAACCAGCTCAGCCGGGGGTCCTTGACGACCAGCTCGCGGTTGACGTCGAAGTGGCCCTCGAGCCACTCCGCGGTCTTGATCCGCTCCGGCTCGCGGGTCGCGATCCGGCCGGCCTCGAACCACGCGTCGGGGCGGGCGTCGCTGACCTGGACGACCGCCTCCCGGAGCAGGCGGTCGTGGTGGTCGACCACCCAGCGGGGCTCGCTGAAGCCCTTGGGGTTGGTCGCGTCGGCCTCCACCTCGGGCTGCGGCACGTGCAGGCCGAGGATGCTCATCAGGCCGGCCATGGTGCTCGTGCCGCTGCGGCCGGCACCGGCCACGAACAGCACCTTGCGGGGGTAGTCCTCGGGCGCGATGTCGGCTGGGTCGGTCACGGTCGGTGATCGTATCGGGGTCTAGCCTCGCCGCATGAAGTTGCGCCGCGCGTCACGCTCCCTGGTGAGCGTCGTGGTGCCCGTCCACGACGTCGCGGGCTACCTCCCGCAGTGCCTCGACAGCGTGCTGGCCTCCCACCACCGCGCGCTCGACGTGGTCGTGGTCGACGACGGCTCGACCGACGCCTCCGGCGACATCGCCGACGCCTACGCCGCCCGCGACTCCCGGGTCCGCGTGGTGCACACCGCCAACCAGGGCCTCGGCGCGGCCCGCAACGAGGGGCTGCGCCACGTGCGTGGCGACCTGCTGGCCTTCGCCGACTCCGACGACGTCGTCCCGCCCACGGCGTACGCCGTGCTGGTGCGGGCGCTGGAGCGGTCCGGGTCGGACCTGGTCACCGGCTCGGTGCTCCTGCTGGAGCAGGGCCCCGACGGTCCCGCGCTCCGCGAGCCGCCGTGGATGCGGCGGCTGCACACCCCGCCGCGCACCGCGATCCGGGCCGTCGAGCACCCCGAGATCCTCGGCGACGTCTTCGCGTGGAACAAGCTCTACCGGCGGGCCTGGTGGGAGCGGCTGGGGCTGTCCTGGCCCGAGGGCGTGCGCTACGAGGACCAGCCGACCACGACCCGGGCCTACCTCGCAGGCACGTTCGACGTGCTGGCCCAGCCGGTCTACCACTGGCGGATCCGCTCCGACGGGTCCTCGATCACCCAGCAGCGGGCGTCCGTGGAGGACCTGCGCGACCGGTGGACGACCAAGTAGATGACGTTGGCCGCGGTCGAGGAGTCCCCCGACGCCGACCGGATCCGGCCGGTGCTGATCGACCGGGTGCTCGCCGGTGACCTGCCCCGCTACTTCGTGGCCATCCCCGGCTGCGACGACGCCTGGTGGGACCTGCTGCACGCGGGCGTCGCGGACCTGTGGGGCGAGCGGTCGCTGGTGCACAGCGGCCTGCCGCCCGTGCAGCGGCTCACCGGCTGGCTGGTCGAGCAGGGCCGGCGCGAGGACGCGGCCGCCGTGATGACGTACGTCGCCGGGCTGGGCCGGCCCCCGGACCGGGTCGACTCCGAGGGCGGCCGGCGCCTCGACGTACCCGTCCTCGACGTGCGCACGGTGGACCCGGTCGCCCTGCTGCTGAGAGCCGGTGAGCGGTGACCTGAGGTCGCCCGAGCCCGTCCTGGGTACCGCCCTTCCGTGCAGGCTCCCTCACCCCGGCCGCGTCTCGGTCTAGGGTGGTTTGTCCTCGACAGCCCTCCCGCGACGGATCGAGCCACCAGATGATCGAGTTCGAGTCGGTGTCCAAGCAGTTCCCCGACGGCACGATGGCCGTCGAGGACTTCAGCTTCCAGCTCCCCTCCCGCAAGACCACGGTGCTCGTCGGCTCCTCCGGCTGCGGCAAGACCACGCTGCTGCGGATGATCAACCGGATGGTCGACCCGACGGCCGGACGGATCCTGATCGACGGCGAGGACGTGGCCGCGCAGGACAAGGTCAGGCTCAGACGCAGCATCGGCTACGTGCTGCAGTCCTCCGGCCTGCTGCCGCACCGCAAGGTGGTCGACAACGTCGCCACCGTGCCCGTGCTCAACGGGGTCCCCAAGGCGCAGGCCCGCAGCGACGCCCTCGAGCTGCTCGACAAGGTCGGGCTCGACCGCGGGCTGGCCGACCGCTACCCGCGGCAGCTCTCCGGCGGCCAGCAGCAGCGGGTGGGCGTGGCCCGGGCGTTGGCGAGCGACCCCAACATCCTGCTGATGGACGAGCCCTTCGGCGCCGTCGACCCGATCGTGCGCGCCGACCTGCAGACCGAGCTCAACCGGCTGCAGCGCGAGCTCGGCAAGACCATCGTCTTCGTCACCCACGACATCGACGAGGCCTTCCTGCTGGCCGACCAGGTGGTGATCTTCCGCAAGGGCGGCATCATCGCGCAGGCCGGCACACCGGCCCAGATCCTGGCCGACCCGGCCGACGACTTCGTCGCCAGCTTCATCGGGGCCGACAAGGGCAAGCGCGAGCTGCGGCTGCAGCACCGCCAGGGCGACGAGGGCCTGACGCTGGTCGTCGACGGCGACGGACGCCCGGTCGGGGTGCTCGACCGCGACGACGTGCCGGCCACCGCGGGTGGAGCGGCCGCCTCGTGAGCTGGACGTTCAACAACCTCGACCTCATCGGCGAGGTGACGTTGACCCACGTCCGGCTGGCGGTGCTGCCGATCGTGCTCAGCTTCGTGCTGTCCATCCCGCTGGGGTGGCTGGCCAACCGCACGCCGCTGATGCGCTCGATCGTCATCACCACGGGCAGCCTGCTCTACACGATCCCCTCGCTGCCGCTGTTCGTGATCCTGCCGCTGATCATCCCGACCCGCGTGCTGGACGACACCAACCTCGTGGTGGCGCTGACGATCTACGGGGTGGCGATCATGGCCCGCTCGGCCGCCGACGCGCTCGCCTCGGTCGACCAGCCCACGATCGACGCCTCCACCGCCGTCGGCTACTCCACCCGGGCGCGCTTCTTCCGTGTCGAGCTGCCGCTCGCGGGACCGGTCCTGCTGGCCGGCATCCGCGTCGTGTCGGTCAGCACCATCGCGCTGGTCTCGGTGGGCGTGATCATCGGCTCGAAGAACCTCGGCTACTTCTTCCAGAACGGCAGTCAGCGCGGGATCCTCGAGGAGGTGGTGGTCGGCATCCTGATCAGCCTGCTGCTGGCCCTGCTCTTCGACCTGCTCATCGTGGGCCTGGGCCGGCTGCTGATGCCGTGGAACACCAAGACCGCCACCCGGTCGGGACGTCGCGGCCGAGGTCGACGCACCAGCGGCGACACCGACGCCGACGCTCCCGACGACGCCGCCACTGACCCGCGGGCGCCGGACCTCGCGACCGCGGGCGGGGGTGCCTGATGGACCTCCTCCTGAGCGCCCTGCGCTGGATCGTGGACCCGGCCCACTGGGAGGCGGGCCGCCGCAGCCCCCTGCCGCTCCAGGACCGGCTCCTCGAGCACCTGGTCTACACCGCCGTCGCCATGCTCATCGCCGCCCTGATCGCGCTGCCGCTGGGGTTCTACATCGGGCACACAGGTCGCGGCCGTCAGTTCGTGATCGCGTTCACCGGGTCGATGCGCGCGCTGCCGACCCTGGGCCTGCTCTACTTCCTGCTCATGGTCTTCGGCTACTGGCTGTCCTTCGACACCGCGCCGCTGGTCGGCGCCACGATCTCCTTCGTCATCCTGGCCATCCCCTCGATGCTGGCCGGGGCCTACTCCGGACTGGAGTCCGTCGACCGGCAGACGATCGACGCCGCGCGCGCCAACGGGATGACCGAGTGGCAGATCCTGACCAAGGTGGAGATCCCGCTGGCGCTGCCGCTGATCGTGGGCGGCGTGCGGGCCTCGACCCTGCAGGTGATCGCCACCGTCACCATCGCGTCGTACGCCGGCCTCGGCGGGCTGGGGCGGATCATCACCAGCGGCATCGGCCTCAACAACTACGATCTGATCCTGGGCGGCGCCCTGCTGGTCATCGCCCTGGCTCTCCTGGCCGACGGGCTGTTCGCCGTCGTCCAGCGCGCCACCACCCCGTCCGGCGTCACCCAGCCCCGCCCCGCGGCCCGACGCCGCACCTCCAGCCGGTCACCACGGCCGCACGCGCCGCAGAGCGCGTGAGACGAAGGGAAAACCACATGACCCGCACCTCCCGCCTCCACCGGATCGGAGCGGCCGCCCTCGCGGTCGGGCTCCTCAGCACGGTGGCCGCCTGCGGCTCCGACGACCCCACCGACACCGCCTCGGACAGCGGGGGCGGCGGGGGCGACACCCTGGTCGTCGGCTCCTTCGCCTTCCCGGAGAGCGAGATCCTCGGCGAGATCTACGCCCAGGCGCTGGAGGCCGGCGGCTTCGACGTGGAGACCAAGTTCAACATCGGGCCGCGCCAGCAGACCATCCCGGCGCTGCAGGACGGGTCGATCAACCTGATGCCGGAGTACAACGGCAACCTGCTGGCCTACTACGACGAGGCCTACACCGAGCGCACCACCGAGGAGGTCGACGGCGCGCTGGCCGACGCGGTCGCCGCCGACGACCTGCAGGTCCTCGACTCGGCCGAGGCCGAGGACAAGGACGCCTACGTCGTCACCAGCGACACCGCGGAGGCCAACGACCTCACGTCGATCGGCGACCTGGCCGGGCTCGCGCCGTTCAAGCTCGGCGCCAACCCGCAGTTCGGCGAGCTGGGCTACGGCATCCCCGGCCTCGAGAGCGTCTACGGCGTCCCGGCCTCGGAGGTCGACTTCGTGCCGATCGAGGACTTCGGCGGCCCCAACACGGTCAAGGCGCTGGTCGACGACTCGGTGCAGGTGGCCGACATCTACACCACCTCGCCCGCGATCGTCACCGAGGACCTGGTCGTGCTCGAGGACCCCGAGAACATGATCTCCTCGCAGAACATCATCCCGCTGATCGCCACGGACGTGTACTCCGACGAGGTCGCCGAGGTGCTCAACGCGATCTCGGCCGAGCTCACCACCGAGGACCTGATCGCCCTGCGCGACCGCGTCGAGGGTGACGAGAAGGCCTCGGCCAGCACCGCCGCCGAGGAGTGGCTCGAGGAGAAGGGTCTCCTCTGAGCAGCACCTGAGCACGACCCGAGCGGGGCCCGACCGTCAGCGGTCGGGCCCTTCTCGCCTCAGGCGATCGGCACGTCGCGGTGCCAGGACTGGGTGACGTACGACGTCTCCCAGCCCAGCCCGGCGTAGAGCTCGTGCGCGCCGGTGGAGGAGTCGGCGTCGACCTCGAGCCCCACCCGGTTGCGGCCGCGAGCGGCGGCATCGGCGATGATCGTGCGCAGCAGGCCCTTGGCCACACCGCGACCGCGAGCCGACTCCAGCACGCCGATGTAGGACACGTAGGAGCCGTCGGGGCCGGTGCTGCTCTCGGAGACGGTGCCGATCAGCGCGCCGACCGGCTCCGGCTCGGGCCCGTCGTTGAGCTCGGCCAGCCACCAGTGGTCCCACCGGTGGCCGGGGTCCTCACGGACCCGGTGCAGGAACTCCTCGAAGGTCTCCTCGTAGGAGTTGAAGTGGTCGGTGAAGGCCCCCTCCAGCACCTCGTGCAGCTCGCGCAGGTCGCTGTCCTCGGGCATCCCGGTGCCGGCGCGGCGTACGCGGCGGAAGGTCACGTCGCGTCCGTCCCACTGGGCGGGGTCGGGGACCAGCTCGGCCTCCTCCGGGGTGACGGGGCGGCTCATCTGCCACCAGGTGCGCACCATCTCGAAGCCGCCGGCGGCCAACCAGCGGTGCTGGCGCGCGTCGTCGGCGAAGGCGCCGGTGTCGATCTGCTGGGTCTCCAGGCCGCGCGCGGCGCCGACCTGCTTGGCCTGGCCCACCGCCCACTCGACGAGCACGTCGGAGCACGCGCGCCCGACCGGCTCGTCCAGCTCGCGGGCGACGATGTGCACGAAGAGCATCCGGCCGCCGGCGCGGTCGTGGACGCTGCCCCAGGCCTGGATCCGGCCGTCGTCGTCGCGGACCACGACGTTCTCGCGGGTCAGCAGGCCGCGCTCGGAGACCTCGACCATGACGTCGTCGACCCCCGACCCGGCCCACCCGCGGCCCTGGGCCTCGTGGGCCCGCAGGAGCTGGGTGAGGCGCGCGACCTGGAAGCGGTCCGTGGCGTCGGGGGTGTCGATCGTCCACCCGTCCGGCAGCGTCGGTGGCAGGTCGACCAGCTCGTCGGGATCGGTCTCGAACCTGGACTCCTCAGGGATCACGAGGACTGATTCTGCCGGTAGCCGTCGTGGGACCCGAGGTCGGCTCGGCTCAGGCGTGCTTGCGGAAGGTCTCAGCGGCCTGCCACTGGGCGGTGACGACGTCGAGCTCCTGCTCCAGCTCGGCCACCCGGACGATGGCCTGGGCCGCGCGCTCGTCGGCGTCGCCGAGGCGGCGCTCGAGGTCGCGGCCCTCACGCTCGGACTGCTCGGCGCGCGCGGTCGTCGAGGCCAGCCGGGCCCGGGCGCGCTCGGCCTCGGCGCGTGCGGTGCTGAGCGAGGAGCGCAGCTCGGTGATCCGGACCTCCTGCTGGGACAGCCGGGCGTCCTGCTCCAGGCCGCGCGCGTGCTGCTCGGTGAGCCGGGTCTCCTGGGCGTCCATCCGGGCCTGGACCGTGGTGACGAAGCGCTGGTGCTCGGCGGTGCGGACCACGGCGAGGTCGCGGTAGTCCTTCGCCAGCGCCGCGCGGTCGCGCGCGGCCTCGCGGTGGGTGTCGAGCAGCTCGGTGTGGGTGAGGCGGTGGGCCACCACGCCGAGGATCACGCTGGTCGCCGCTGCGCTGGTCAGCAGCGCCCACGACCCGGCCACGACCGCGGCGACGACGAACGCGGCGCCCAGGCCGAGCAGCACCAGCGAGGTCGCGACGCGCGTGGAGCGGGCCCGACGGCGCGACGGCGCACCCGACGTGCCCGCGGAGCGCGAGGTGCCCGACGTACCCGAGGTGCCCGAGGTGCCCGCCGGGGCTGAGGCTGCGGTCGGGCCGGACGGAGAAGTCATGGGGGCAGGCTAGGCGCGCCGGTGTCCGGCTTCCCCGCGCCACGCCGCAGCGCCCCGTCCGACCCGTGCGTCACACCCGTCACAGGGCGCGGGGTGGGGCGGCCGACCCTACGCCGGGGAGCCGGGGTCGTCGTCGCGGCGTACGCGGCAGGCGCGCTCGAGCAGGAACGCGGCGGCGACGACCAGCACGCCGCAGGCAGCCGCGACGAACGAGCGGATCATCCGCTGCTCGGCCAGGTCGGCATCGACCCCGAGCCAGCTCAGCGCGTAGCCGAGGTAGCCGCTGCCGACCAGCGCGCCGACGTAGGCGCAGGCCCGGGCCAGCACGAGCCGGTTGACGGCCTGGTGCGGCAGCAGCCGCTCGCGGTGCACGTGCACCGAGCGCCAGGTGGCGTGGGCGGCGCCGCCGAGGATCAGGGCGACCAGGGCCAGCGCCAACGGCTGCACCCAGGTGACGATCGGGGCCGTGGAGCCGAACCGGTCGGCGGCGGTGTGGATCAACCAGCCGGCCGCCAGCCCCACGACGGCCCACACCGCCACAGCGGCGGGTGGGGTGGGCCTGAGGGCGCCCTGGGGCCCCGGTGGGCCCGAGGAGCCCCCGGAGCCCCGGGGAGGGCCCTGGGTCACCCGACGTCGAGCGTGAGGTCCTCGCGCACCACGATGCCGTCGAGACCGAGGTCGGCGAGCAGGTCGGCGATCGGCCCGTGGCCGGGGAAGACCGCGTCGGGCTCGAGGTCGAACCACGGCTTGAGCACGAACGCGCGCTCGTGGGCCCGGGGGTGCGGCAGGCGCAGGGCGTCGGTGTCGCTGCGGCGGTCGCCGACGACGATCAGGTCGACGTCGAGCGTGCGCGGGGAGTTGACCTCGTCGGTGCGCTCGCGGTCGTAGGCGTCCTCGATGGCCAGGGCGCGGTCCATCAGCCGGTTGGCGGCCAGCGTCGTGTCGGCGAGGACGACGGCGTTGAGGTAGGGCTTCGCACCCGGCGGGGAGTCGACCGGCTCGGTCTCGTAGACCGGGGAGACGCCGGTGACCCACACGTCGGGGGTGTCGGCGAGGGACTCGACGGCTCCCTGGAGGCTCGCCATCCGCTCACCGAGGTTGGACCCCAGCGCCACGACCACGCGCCGGATGGGTCGCATCTCACCGGTCAGCGTGTCCGCGTCGATGATGTTGGGGTTGGGGGTCTCAGTCACGGTCGTGCCTCACGTTTCGAGTGATCGTCAGCGCGACGTCCCGGAACGTCGCGTCGATGGGTGCATCCGGCTTGTGAACGGTCACGCGGGCCCATTCAACACGAACGTCGGTCAGGCAGACGTCCGCGATCCTCTGGGCCAGGGTCTCGATCAGGTCGACCGGATCGTGCTCCACGGCGGCTTTCACCGAGGCCACGAGACTTCCGTAGTCCACCGTGTCGTGCAAGTCGTCAGAGGCGGCCGCGGGGGCCGTGTCGAGGCCCAGCGTGAGATCGATCACGAAGGACTGGCCCTGGCGGCGCTCGTGCTCGAACACGCCGTGGTGACCCCAGCACTCGACGCCGAGGATGCTCAGCTCGTCGGTCATCCCGAGACTCCTTCCGGCCGTGCCGGCGGGTGCAGCTGTGCCAGCACCCGCAGCACATCACGGTGCGCCCGTACGTCGTGCACCCGGACCCCCCACACCTCGCGCCGGGCCAGCTCCACGGTCAGCGCCAGCCCCGCGGACTCCCGCTCCTCGACGGGGCGCGGCGTGCCGTCCGGGGCCGCCAGCAGCGCGCCGAGGAAGCTCTTGCGGCTGGCCCCCACCAGCAGCGGGAAGCCCAGACCGGCGAGCCGCTCCAGCCCGCGCAGGAGCTGCCAGTTCTGCTCACGGGTCTTCGCGAAGCCGAGTCCGGGGTCGAGCACGATCCGGTCCTCCGCGACGCCGGCCGCCCGGATCGCGGCGACCCGCTCGGCCAGCTCGGCGCGGACGGCCTCCACGACGCCGCCCGGACCGTCGTACACCGCGTGGTCGCGCATCCGGTCGCTGTGTGCGCGCCAGTGCATCGCGACGTACGTCGCCCCGGACGCGGCGACGACGTCGAGGATCGCGGGGTCGGCCAGACCGCCGGAGACGTCGTTGACGACGCTCGCGCCGGCCTCGAGCGCCGCGGCCGCGACCTCGGCCCGCATGGTGTCGACCGAGACGCGGGCACCCTCGGCGGCCAGGCTCTCGATCACGGGCACGACGCGGTCGAGCTCCTCGCCGACCAGCGGCCGCGTCGCACCCGGTCGCGTCGACTCGCCCCCGATGTCGAGCAGGTCGGCGCCCTCGGCCCACAGCCGCCGCCCGTGGGCCGTGGCGGCCGCACTGTCGGCGTACCGGCCGCCGTCGGAGAACGAGTCGGGCGTGACGTTGACGACGCCCATGACCAGCATGGCGCGAACCTATCGGACGGTGCCGGCGGCTACCGTTGCTCGCCGTGAGCACCGCCGCGGCCCCGACGTTCCTCCTGGGGACCGGCTGCCAGAAGGGCGGCACCACCTGGCTCTACCGCCACCTGAAGCGGTCGCCGGCGTTCGTGGCGGGCTACCGCAAGGAGTACCACGTCTTCGATGCCCTCGACGTGCCCGGCCAGGACTACATGCGGACCCGGATCTTCGACCTCGCCGAGCAGGCGGTGGTCGACGCGCGCGCGGGGCGGAAGGTCGACGCCGAGGTGCTGCACCGGCTCAGCATGTACGCCGACCCCACGATCTACTACGACTACTTCACCGGGCTGCTGACCCGCTCCCCCGCGGCCGCGCTGACCGCCGACATGACCCCCGAGAACGCCCTGCTGCCGGCCTCACGGCTGCGCTCGATCCGCGCGGCGTTCGCCGAGCGCGGCGTGCGCACCGCGACCGTCTTCGTGATGCGCGACCCCGTCGACCGGATCTGGTCGCAGGTGCGGATGCAGCACCACCGCACCCCCGAGCGCTTCCACGAGTCGCCCGAGGACACGCTGCTCCGCGTGCACCGGGTGGAGGGCTTCGAGCAGCGCACCGCCTACGACCGGATCATCGAGCGGCTCGACGCGGCGTTCCCGGCCCAGGACGTCACCCACGCGTTCTACGAGCAGCTCTTCGAGCGCTCCGAGCTGGACCGGATCTGCGGCGCCCTGGGCATCGAGAGCCCCGAGCCCGACCTCCAGCAGCGTGCCAACGCCTCCCCCGGGCGCGAGCTGGCGCTCCCGGAGTCGACGGTGCGCCAGGTGGCCGAGCACTACGCCGAGGTCTACCGCTTCGTGCAGGCCCGCTTCCCGGTCGACCTGAGGGAGCTCTGGCCGTCCAGCCGCCACGTGCTGTGAGTCAGGCCGGCGTCGTCGGTCGGCGTCAGAACTCGTAGCCGAACTCCTCGACGTCGGCGGAGAACAGCTCCGCGACCCGGTCGCGCATCGCGGGCGTGTAGTGGTCGCGGTAGCCGGTCGGTGGACCCGCGTTGGTGCGTGGGACCGACGCCGGCACCGGCAGGCCCAGGTGCACCAGGACCCGACGTACGTCGTCGTCGAGGGTCTCGGTGCGGCCGATGAGGTCCACCCGGTGCTCCTGGGGCCGGCGGGTGCGGAGGTAGTCGACCTGGGCGCGGCGCAGCCGCCCGAACTCGGCGGGCGCCTCCATCACGAAGCTCTCGAAGTCGGGGTAGCGCGCCAGCACCGGCCCCCAGAAGCGGCTGCGGTCGACGCGCTCGGCCATCCGCCCGCGACCGGCCTCGGCCACCTCGCCGCGGCGCAGCACCATCGCGTGCCACGAGTACAGCCGCGCCCAGGGGTTGCGGACGAAGCCGAAGGACCAGTAGTCGCGCACCTCGGGGTGGGCCGCGACCACCTGGCGCAGGGTCGAGTGGCGACCACCCGGGAGCCCCGAGACCCGCTCGGCCCCGGGCAGGTCGCGCAGCAGCAGCGCCTCGACGGTCGAGCCGCCGGTCTTCTGCACGTGGACGAAGAGCACCCGTCGCTCGTGGGAGACGATCACGGGATCGAGGGTAGGGGTCGCCGCCCCGGCCCTCCCGCGGCGCCGCTCAGAACTCGTAGCCGCACTCGGCGATCACCGGTGCGAACAGCGCCCGGACGCGCTCGGCCGAGGCCGCGTCGTACAGGTCGCGGTAGTCGGACCCGGCCGGACGGGCCCCCGCCTTGGCGTGCGGCAGGTCGGGCGCGCCCGGGAGGCCCAGGTGGGTCCAGACCTCGGCCAGGTCGTCGGCGAGCGTCTCGAAGCGCAGCAGCCGGTCGACCGCGACCTTCCCGCCGAGGTGGTAGGCCTGGTAGTTGCGGCGGGCCAGCGTCTCGAGGTTGGGCATGGCCAGGAAGCGCTCGAAGCTGTCGACCTTGCCGTTGCGGCGCATCCAGTAGAAGAGACTGACCACGGCGTCCCAGGGGTTCCGCTCGATGGCCAGCTTGTAGTAGCCGTCCCACACCTCCCGGCCCAGGATCGGGCGCACCTTCGAGGCCCGGATGTGCTCGTGGACCCGCTCGGTCAGCGGCGGCGAGGTGAAGTGTTGCGGTCCCCGCCCGCCCCGCTCGCGGCGCAGCGCCTCGTCGTCCTCGGGCAGCGGCGTGATCACGTCGTCGGGCCCGCAGACCCGCGACAGCTCGATCTCGACGCTCGTGCCGGCGGTCTTGAGCGTCTTCATGAAGATGAAGCGGTGCTCGTGGGAGGTGATCACGGTGCGGGCGAGGCTACCAAGGGCGCCGGGTGGGGGGCGGTGGGCTCGGCATCAGCGAGTCTTCTCAGCCACCAGGTGGCTGAAAAGACTCCTTGATCGGTGCCCTGCGCGTTGTCCACAGCCGGACGCTCCTAGGTGTCGGGCGCGAACCGGCAGGGCAGGACTCTCGAGGTGGAGGTCGACCGGCTGCTGTGGGCGCAGGACGGCGTGATCTGCCGCCGCCAGGTGCTGGCGTGCGGCGACCTCGACCACGACGTCCGGCGCCGCCTGCGTCGTCGCGAGTGGGCCGGCGTGCATCCGGGCGTGTACGTCGACCACACCGGTCCCCTGACATGGCGCCAGCGAGCCTGGGCGGCGGTGCTCGTCCATCCTCAGGCGGCGCTCACCGGTGCCTCGGCGCTGCGTGCGGTCGGCCTGACCCGGCACGACCGCGACGTCGGCCCCATCCAGGTGGTGGTCCCGGCCCGCCGCCCGGTCGACCACGTCGCCGGCGTGGTGGCCCGGCGCTGCGCGGCGTACGACGAGGTCGTCCTGGCTGTGAAGTCGCCACCGCGGGTGACGGTCGAGCACGCCGCCCTCACGGTCGCCAGCCTGGCTGGCCGGGAGGACGCGGCTGTCGCGGTGCTGGCCGATGTCTGCCAGAGCCGCCTCACCTCGGCCGCCCGGCTGGGCGACCATCTCGCGACGCTCCCGCGGCAGCGTCACAAGGCCCTGCTGGGTCACGTCCTCGAGGACGTCGCGACCGGGGCGTTCTCGGCGCTCGAGCGTCGCTACCTGCGCCACGTCGAGCGCCCGCACGGCCTGCCGACAGCGACCCGACAGCGGCGGGTGCGGCCCGGACGGAGCGTGGCCTACCGCGACGTCGAGTACGCCGGGCTGCGGGTGGTGATCGAGCTCGACGGGCGCCTGGCCCACGGCGCGACCGGCCAGCACTGGGCCGACCTGGACCGCGACATCGACAGCGTGGTCGCCGGCGACGTGACCGTCCGGGCCGGATGGGGCCAGGTGCTGGAGGGGTGCCGCCTCGCTGCCGCGGTGGCGCGGCTGCTGAGGGCCCGCGGCTGGGACGGCGCGGCGCGCGCGTGCGGCCCCCGCTGCCCGGTCAGCGCCGAGAGCGGCATCAGCGAGTCTTCTCAGTCACCAGGTGGCTGAGAAGACTCGGAGATGCGGACGCAAGCGCGCTCAGCGGCGGTGGATGAGCGCCATCGCCTCGGCGCGGGTGGCGGCGTTGTGCATCTGGCCGCGGACCGCGGAGGTGATGGTGCGGGCGCCGGCCTTCTTCACACCGCGCATCGTCATGCACAGGTGCTCGGCCTCGATCACCACGATCACGCCGCGGGCCTCGAGGATCTCCATCAGCGCGTCGGCGACCTGCGTGGTCAGCCGCTCCTGCACCTGCGGGCGCTTGGCGTAGACGTCGACCAACCGGGCGAGCTTGGAGAGGCCGGTGATCTTGCCGGACTCGGCCGGGATGTAGCCCACGTGGGCGACCCCGGTGAACGGCACGAGGTGGTGCTCGCACATCGACCACAGCTCGATGTCGCGCACCAGCACCATCTCGTCGTGACCGATGTCGAACGTCGTGGAGAGCACGTCCTCGGGCCCCATCCGCAGGCCCGCGGTGAGCTCGGCGTAGGCGCGCGCGACTCGCGCCGGGGTCTCGCGGAGACCCTCGCGTTCGGGGTCCTCGCCGATCGCGATCAACAGCTCGCGCACGGCCGCGGCGGCGCGGTCGTGGTCGAACGCCGGGATCTCCTCCGGCGTGCGCAGCGGCTGGCTGATCAGATCGGTCACGGCGTGAGCGGCCCCGACGACGGCCCCGACGACGGCGGCTGGGTGGGGTCGATCGGGCTCACCGGACCGCCGTGGACGTCGCCACCGGCGCCGGGCGGGGTGAGGATCGCGCCGGCAGCCTCCTCCTCGGGAGCCCGGCCGTTGGCCGCGACCCGCTCGCGGATCGCCTGGGGGATCTCGATCGGCGGGATGTCGGAGGGGTTGCGGTCGGGCGACCCGGTCCAGGCCGGTCGCTCGGGGCGGCGGCGCAGCGGCACGAAGACCTCGGCCACCTCGGCCTTGTCGAGGGTCTCCTTGTCGAGGAGCGAGAGGACCAGCGCGTCGAGGACGTCGCGGTTCTCCTCCAGGATGTCGAAGGCCTCCTGGTGCGCCGCGGCGAGGAACTTCTTGGTCTCCTCGTCGATCTTCGCGGCGACGTCCTCGGAGTAGTTGCGCTGGTGGCCCATGTCGCGGCCGAGGAACGGCTCGGAGGCGTCGTCGCCCAGCTTGATCGCGCCCAGCGTCTCGGTCATGCCGTACTGGGTCACCATCGCGCGGGCCAGGCTCGTGGCCTTCTCGATGTCGTTGCCGGCGCCGGTGGTCGGGTCGTGGAAGACCATCTCCTCGGCCGCCCGGCCACCCAGCATGTAGGCGAGCTTGTCGAGCATCTCCGAGCGCGTCTGGGAGTACTTGTCCTCGTCGGGCAGCACCATCGTGTAGCCCAGCGCCCGGCCGCGGGGCAGGATCGTGATCTTGTGCACCGGGTCGGTGCCCGGGAGCGCCGCGGCCACCAGGGCGTGGCCGCCCTCGTGGTAGGCCGTGATCAGCTTCTCCTTCTCGCTCATCAGCCGCGAGCTGCGCTGCGGGCCGGCGATGACCCGGTCGATCGCCTCGTCGAGGGCCTGGTCGGTGATCAGCTTCTCGTTGTTGCGCGCGGTGAGCAGGGCGGCCTCGTTGAGCACGTTGGCCAGGTCGGCGCCGGTGAAGCCCGGCGTACGCCGTGCGTAGGACAGCAGGTCGATGTCCTGCGACATCGGCTTGCCGCGGGAGTGCACCTCGAGGATCTTGTGGCGACCGGCCAGGTCGGGGGCGTCGACACCGATCTGGCGGTCGAAGCGGCCCGGGCGCAGCAGGGCGGGGTCGAGCACGTCGGGACGGTTGGTCGCCGCGATCAGGATGACCCCGCCGCGTACGTCGAAGCCGTCCATCTCGACCAGCAGCTGGTTGAGGGTCTGCTCACGCTCGTCGTGTCCGCCGCCCATGCCGGCGCCGCGGTGGCGACCGACGGCGTCGATCTCGTCGATGAACACGATCGCCGGGGCGTTCTCCTTGGCCTGCTCGAACAGGTCGCGCACGCGGGAGGCGCCGACGCCGACGAACATCTCGACGAAGTCGGAGCCGGAGATCGAGTAGAACGGCACCCCGGCCTCACCGGCGACGGCCCGGGCGAGCAGCGTCTTGCCGGTGCCCGGAGGCCCGTAGAGCAGGACGCCCTTGGGGATCTTGGCGCCGACGGCCTGGAACTTGGCCGGCTCCTGGAGGAACTCCTTGATCTCGCCGAGCTCCTCGATGGCCTCGTTGCAGCCGGCCACGTCGCTGAACGTGGTCTTCGGCATGTCCTTGGTGATCAGCTTCGCCTTGGACTTGCCGAACTGCATGACGCCGCGGCCGCCGCCCTGCATGTTGTTCATCAGGAACAGGAAGAGGAACACGATCAGCACGATCGGCAGCAGCGTGAACAGCAGCTGGCCGAGCACGCTGGGCTGGGGGTTCTCGGAGTTGGACTCCTCGATGGTGCCGGCCGCGACCTGCTTGTCGACGGCGGTGAGCAGCCGCGGAGCCTGGCCGATGATGTAGTAGGACATCACCTTGTCGCCGCTCTCGCGGGTGCCGTCGTCGAGGGTCGCCTGGATCTGCTGGTCACCATCGATGAAGGTGATGTCCTTGACCTGGCCCTCGGCGATGTAGGACTCGAGCTTGGACGTCGGCACCTCGTCGTAGCCGCCACCGGGCGCGAGGTACTGCAGGGCGAGGAGCACGCCGATCACGGCGACGCCGATCCACACCCAGGGACCCTTGAAAATACGCTTCACAGACTTCTCTCGACTCGACGCTCGACGGTCCCACGACGGTACACGCGAGACACTCGGTCCTCATTCTCGCAGGCCCGTGGTGGGAACGGACGGGCACCGGCGGGGGTTCCCCGCCGGAGGGTGAGCCAGGTCGCGTCGCGGCCCGGGGGTCAGGAGTAGACGTGGGGGGCGAGGGTGCCGATGTCGCGCAGGTTGCGGTACTTCTCGCGGTAGTCGAGGCCGTAGCCGACCACGAACTCGTTGGGGATGTCCCAGCCGACGTACTTGACGTCGACCGGCATCCGCTGGGCCTCGGGCTTGCGCAGCAGCGTGCAGATCTCGACGCTCGCGGGGCTGCGCGAGGTGAGGTTGGCGGTGAGCCACGACAGGGTCAGGCCGGTGTCGATGATCTCGTCGACGATCAGCACGTGACGCCCCGAGATGTCGGTGTCGAGGTCCTTGAGGATCCGCACGACCCCGGAGGACTTGGTGCCGGAGCCGTAGGAGCTGACCGCCATCCAGTCCATCTCGACGTGGCGGGAGAAGGCGCGGGCCAGGTCGGCCATGACCATCACCGCGCCGCGCAGGATCCCCACGATGAGCAGGTCCTCGCCGGCGTAGTCGCGCTCGATCTCGCCCGCCAGCTCCGAGAGACGGCCGTGGATCTCCTTCTCGGTGTAGAGCACGTTGACCAGGTCGCCGTCGATGTCGGAGGCATCCATGCGCTCAGGGTGACACAGGTGTCGGTGCGAAGCGCAGGCGGTCCTGCGACCGGTGCGCCGAGACGTGACCGGGGAGCTGGACCACCTTGGGCAGGTGGGTGCGGTTCCACACCTGCTGCTCGAGCGCGTCGACGTGCACCGCGAAGAGCTCACCGGGCGGGCAGCCGGCGCGCAGGGCCGCGAGCCGCAGCATCCGGGTGCGTACGGCGGCCGCCAGCGTCTCGATCCGCCACACGTCGAAGCCGGTCTCGTCGTCGTAGTGCTCGGCGAGCGCGTCGAGCGCCAGCTGGTCGAGCGCCTCCATGTCCTGGCGCAGCTGGTCGGCGGTGCGGGCCAGGGTCTCGGCGATGCCGGGGCCGAGCTCGCGCTCGAGCACCGGCAGCACCGTGTGCCGGACCCGCGAGCGTGCGAACCGCGGGTCGGCGTTGTGGGGGTCGGTCCAGAAGTCGATGCCCTCGGCCCGGCACGCGGCCTCGGTCTGGGCGCGGGTGACGTCGAGGAGCGGACGTCGGTAGCGGTCGAAGGCCCGTCGCATCCCCGCGATCGAGCGGCCTCCGGAGCCGCGGGCCAGTCCCAGCAGCACGGTCTCCGCCTGGTCGTCGAGCGTGTGGCCGAGCAGCACCGCCGCGGCGCCGAAGTGCTCGGCCATCCGGTCCAGGACGGCGTACCTCGCCTCGCGGGCCGCGGCCTCGACGCCCCTGCCCCCGGGGTCGACCTGCACCCGGGCGCTGGCCGTCTCGTCGACGCCGAGCGCCGCCATCTGCGCCACCACGCGGGCCGCGTGGTCGGCCGACCCGTCCTGGAGCGCGTGGTCGACGGTCACGCCGACGACCCGGACGACGCGGCCGCGCGCCTCGGCGACCGTCGCGGCCAGCAGCGCCAGGGAGTCCGCCCCGCCGGAGCAGGCCACCAGCACCGCCTCGCCGGCCGGTACGTCGGCCAGTCCGGCCCGCGCCGCGCGCCGGCAGACGGCCACGGCCGGGTCGAGGCTCATCCGAGGACGCGAGCCACCCAGGCCTCGGGCTCGGACAGCTCGGCCTTCGAGGGCAGGTGCTCGGGGCGCTCCCACACGGCGTTGAACTCGGTCATCCCGACCTTGTCGACCACGCCGCGGACGAACGCCGCGCCGTCGCGGTACTGCGCCATCTTGGCGTCCAGCCCCAGCAGCCGCCGCAGGATCCGGTCGAGCGTGCCGACGCCCTTGCGGCGCTGGTCGAACTTGCCCCGGATCGTCTCGACCGAGGGGATCACCTGCGGCCCGACGCCGTCCATCACGACGTCGGCGTGGCCCTCGAGCAGCGACATCATGCCGGTGACCCGGTCGAGGATCTCGCGCTGCTCGGGCGTGCTGAGCACGTCGACGAGGCTGCCGCCGCGTACGCCGCCGCGCAGCGCCTCGGTCATCCGCTTGAGGCCGTCGTCGAGGAAGGAGGTGGGCTCGACCGTCGCCGCGATCGCCTGGATCTGGGCGAAGAGGTGGTCGCGCATCCAGGGCACGGCCGTGAACTGCACCCGGTGGGTCTCCTCGTGCAGGCAGACCCAGAGCCGGAAGTCGGTGGGGTCGACGCCGAGCTCGCGCTCGACGTGGACGATGTTGGGCGCGACCAGCAGCAACCGGCCGTCGGGGGCGTGGAAGGGGTCGAACTGGCCGAGCACCTTGCCGCCCAGGAAGCCCAGGAGCCCCCCGACCTCGGCGCCGGTGATCCGCGACCCGATCGCCTTGGCCAGGGCGGACGGCGGCTTGTCGGAGGCGATCTTGCCGACCAGCGGCCCGATCGCGTGCCGGAAGCCGTCGGCGTTGGCCTGGACCCACCCGGCACGGTCGACCACCAGCACCGGGGCGTCGTGGTCGCGGGCGACCAGCCCGGTGAAGTCGCGGACCAGGCCGGTGGAGCGCTCGGCGTCACCGCGGAGCTCCTCGACCACCTGGTCGGCCTCGTCACGCCCGACGACCGGGCCCTCCCCCGCCAGCCGGGAGCCCAGCCGGACGGCGAGGTCCCAGTCGACCATCGCTCCGGCGGGGTCGCTCTCCCGGTCCTGGGGATGGTCGCTGCCGGGCTCGAGGCTCATGCGACGACCGTAGTCGACGGGTTGCAGGCCACCGCTCGACTACCGCCCGCAGCGACAGGCGCCCAGGGCCGCGGCGGCGTTGTCGAGCGTCTCGAGCGCGTCGAGGGTGTCGGGCTTGCGGATCCGGTCGCTCATCAGCGCGAACACCATCGGCGCACCGTCGGGCCCCACGGCCACGCCGGCCAGCGAGAAGACGTTGGTCAGGGTGCCGGTCTTGGCGCGCACCCGCCCCCGCCCCTCGGGGACCGGACCGTCGAAGCGGTCGGTGAGCGAGCCGGTGAACCCCGCCACCGGCAGCCCGGTGATCACCTGCCGCAGCTCGGGGTGCTCGGGGGACGCGGCCAGACGCAGCACGTCGACCAGCGTCGCCGGGGCGATCCGGTTGGCCCGCGAGAGGCCGCTGCCGTCGTGGAGGACACCCCCGCCGAGGTCGACGCCGGCCCGGGCCAGCAGCCGCTCGACAGCACGCTGCCCGGCGGCCGAGGACCCCTCGCCGTCCTCGGCGAGACCGACGTGGCGCAGCAGCACCTCCGAGGCCTCGTTGTCGCTGACCTCGAGGATCCGCTCCACGATCGAGCCGAGCGGCGCGCTGCGCACCTGCGCCACCCGGGCCCCACCGGACCCGGCCACGCCGCGCTCCGGGACGCCGACCACCTCGATGCCGGCCTGGCTCAGGGCCCCCGCGAACGTGGTCGCCGCAGTCAGCGCCGGGTCGTCGACCCGGCCGAAGCCGGTGGCCGAGCGGCCCTCGCTCGACCCACAGGGCCGAGGTCGGCGACACCACGCCGTCGGGCACGTAGTCGGGCTCCCACGTCGGGTTGACCGCCGGGCCGGTGAACAGGCTGTCGTCGTACCCGATCGAGACCCGGCGCTTGCCCTGGCGGCGCAGCCGCTTCGCCGTGCGCTCGGCCAGGGTCACGACGTCGGCGCGGGCCGGGTAGGGCGTCTCGGCGTCGGGCTTCTCGCGCCCGAGGAACGGGTCGCCGCCCCCGACCAGCACGATCCGCCGCGGACCGCCGGCGACCACCGAGGTGGTGAAGACGTGGTCGGGCCCCAGGGCCAGCAGCGCCGCCGCGGTGGTGACGATCTTGGTCGTCGAGGCGGGCGTCGCGGTCCCCTGCCCGCTCGTGTACGTCGGCCCGTCCTGCGCCAGCGGCGCGACCGCGGCCACGACGTGCCGCCCGAGGTCGCGGTCACTGAGGTAGGGCTTCAGCACCGCGCTCACCCGGGCCGGGGCCAGCGCCTGGGAGCGGGCGGTCTCGGCGACCGCGGCGGGCGCCACGACGGGCGGCAGGTCCAGACCCGGCGGCGGGGCGACGACGGCCGGCTCCGGGGGTGCCGCGGGCGGCTCGTCGCCGAACCAGTCCTCGACCAGCGGGGCGGCGTGCTCGTCGTAGAGGTCGTAGCGCCAGGTGGCCGCTCCACCGGCGGCCAGGAGCAGCACCAGGAGGACCACGAGCCACCGGCCACGCCGGCGTGGACGAGGCTGTCGGCCGTGGGATGCGTCACGCTGCGCCACGAACTCTCCTCTCCCGGTGCACGTTCGCGGCCATTGTGCGCGAGGATGAGGGTGCCCGGACAACCGGGACGAGTGCAAGCGGCGAGTGGCGGAGGAAAAGCGTGCTGGAGTTCGACGTCCTGGTGGAGATCCCCAAGGGGGAGCGCAACAAGTACGAGGTCGACCACGAGAGCGGGCGGATGCGGCTGGACCGCATGCTCTTCACCTCGACGCAGTACCCCGCCGACTACGGCTACATCGAGGACACCCTCGGTCAGGACGGTGACCCGCTCGACGCGCTGGTCATCCTCCAGGCGCCGACGTTCCCCGGCTGCCTGATCAAGTGCCGCGCCATCGGGATGTTCCGGATGACCGACGAGGCCGGCCGCGACGACAAGGTGGTGTGCGTCCCCGCCAACGACCCGCGGCTCGAGCACATGCGCGACATCAACCACCTGCCGAAGTTCGACCGGCTGGAGATCCAGCACTTCTTCGAGGTCTACAAGGACCTCGAGCCCGGCAAGTCCGTCGAGGGGGCCGACTGGGTCGGCCGCACCGAGGCCGAGGCCGAGGTGCACGCCTCCTTCGAGCGGCTCAAGACCGAGGGCGGCGACGGGCACTGAGCCTGCCCCGCCTGCCCCGCCCGACCTGCTCCCCGCTCAGACCTTGACGCCCCGGAAGTAGCCGATCGCACCGCTGCGCTCCATCGTGACGTCGGTGCAGCCGCGGGCGGTGAGCCAGTGCGTGAGCTCACGACCGGTGCAGCCGGGTCCCATCAGGCCGGCGAGCCGGCCGGCCCGACGCAGCGGCTCGTGCCGCAGCCCGGTGTCGTTGAGCACGGCGCTCCCGGTGAGCACACCGCCGTGGCGCAGGACGCGCAGCATCTCGACGACCGCCCGTGCGGGCTCCGGGAAGCAGTGCAGGCCGGTGAAGCTCACCACGAGGTCGAACTGCTCGTCCTCGAAGGGCAGCTCGGCGACGTCGGCGACCCGCGGGACGACCTGGTCGGCGACGCCACGGACGCGAGCGGCCCGCATCGTGCGGTCGAGCATGCTCCGGGCGATGTCGGCGGCGACGTACTCGACGTCCTGACCGGGCTCGAGGCCCCGCAGCGCGACCCCACCGCCGCACGGTACGTCGAGGATGCGCGAGCCGGGCGGCTGCCGGCCGATCTCCTCGGCCGCGGCGTAGAGCCGGCGCAGGTCGCTCTGCAGGCCGACGGCCCACGCCAGCCCCCCGGCGCGGGGGTGCTCGACGGTCCAGTCGTAGACCGACGCCCAGAGCGGGTCGTCGCTCCAGCCACCCAGACCCGGGAGGCCCAGACCCGGGAGCCTCACGACCGGGTCGTCACGGCAGGGCGGGCGTGCCGACGAGGTCGGGGGCGCGCAGCATCTCCGGGGGCACGCCGAACGCGTCGACCAGGTCGTCGGCGAGCGGCCGCACCTTGCGGCACAGCGACAGGACCTCGCGGCTGATGGCCTTGGAGCGGGTCGAGGACATCCGGCCGTGCTCCATGAACCAGGCCCGGTCGGCCTCGATCGTGCTGAGCGCGTGGACGTCGCACAGCAGGCTCAGGGCCACCTTGAGGTCGCCGTCGGGGAGCTCGCGGGTCTTGTCGACGAAGGCCTCGAGCACGCGGCGCTCGACGTGGGCCCGGGCCGCCGCGATCACGTGGTCCTGCACGCGGGAGAAGACCGCCCCGGGGTTCATGCCGTTGTCGACGCCGCGCTTGAGGCGGCGGGCGACGCCCCCGATCATGTGGTCCTCGCGGAAGCGGAGCATGGCCAGCTGGTACTCCGGGTCGAGCAGCCCCGCCTCCTGGTCCCAGCCCTCGTCACCGCCCGGCAGGACGTCCTTGATCCGCTCGAGCAGCTTGTGGACGCCGGTCTTCTCCAGCACGGTCTCGACGCCGAGGTTGGCCACGAAGCGCACCATCCCGAACTGGTCGAGGTCCTCGAAGTCGCTGGCGTAGTCGGTGAGCAGGCCCTTGGCGACCAGCTGCAGCAGCACGTGGTTGTCGCCCTCGAACGTCGTGAAGACGTCGGTGTCGGCCTTGAGCGCGGCGAAGCGGTTGACCGAGAGGTAGCCGGCGCCGCCGCAGGCCTCGCGGCACTCCTGGATGGTGCGGGTGGCGTGCCAGGTGCCGAGCGCCTTCGTGCCGGCCGCGATCAGCTCGAGCTCGCGGCGCGCCAGCTCGTTGTCGGGGGTCGCCTCGGGTGCGGAGAACACCTCGTGGAGCTGCGCGGCGACCCGCTCCTGCATGAAGTGGAAGGCGTAGGTGCGGGCCAGCAGCGGGAAGAGCCGGCGCTGGTGCAGCCCGTAGTCGAGCAGCAGCTCCTCGTGGTCGTCGGAGGTGGCCTCGAACTGGCGCCGACGCAGTGCGTACTTCGTGGCGATCGTCAGCGCGACCTTCGAGGCGTTGATGCCGGCCCCGCCGACGCAGACCCGGCCCTGGACCAGCGTGCCGAGCATGGTGAAGAAGCGCTTGTTGGCGTTCTCGATCGGGCTCTCGTAGACCCCCGCGGCGGTCACGTCCGCGAACTGGTTGAGCAACGCCTCGCGGGGCACCCGCACGCCGTCGAACCACAGCCGCCCGTTGTCGACGCCGTTGAGGCCCATCTTGGGGCCGTCGTCCTCGATCCGGACGCCGTCGCAGACCTCGCCGTCCTCGCGGATCGGCACCACGAAGGCGTGCACCCCCTGCGACGCGCCGCCGACCTCGAGCTGGGCGAAGACCACGGCCAGCTCGCCGTGGTCCGCGGCGTTGCCGATGTAGTCCTTGTTGGCCTCCGGGCCGCGGGTCTCGATGACGAACTCCTGGGCGGCCAGGTCGTACGTCGCCACGGTGCCGAGGGCCTGCACGTTGCTGCCGTGCCCGGTCTCGGTCATCGCGAAGCAGCCCATCGTCCGGCCGGTGATCAGGCTCTCGAGGTAGGTGTCGTGGTGGTGCTTGGTGCCGAGCTGGAGGATCGCGCCGCCGAAGAGCCCGAACTGCACCCCGACCTTGACCAGCACCGACAGGTCGCCGAAGGAGAGCGTCTCGAAGGCCGCGACCGAGGCGCCGATGTCGCCGCCGCCGCCGTACTCCTCGGGGAAGCCCATGCCGGTCTGGCCCGTCGCGGCCATCTCGACCACGACCTCCTTGACCCGCTCGCGGAAGTCGGCGGTGGTCAGCTGCTCCTCGTCGTCGAGGATCGAGGCGTGCTCGACCAGGTTGCCGCGCACGAGCTCGCGGATGGCGGCGTACTTGCCGTCGAGCAGGGTCCGGAGGGCCGCGACGTCGACCGTCGGGGTCACGAAGCTCGGGGTGTCGTCGGACCCGGAGCCGGTCTCGGGGGCGGCGGTGTCGGTGGCCATGGCCGTCACGCTACTGGTCGGGAACCTCGCGGGTCCTCGGTTGGGCCAAGCAGGAGTCAGGGCCGGGCGTAGAAGTTCGGCGCGATCCAGTAGTACATCGAGACCTCCTCGACGTCGCGCCCGGTGCGCGGCGCGTGGATCATCATGCCGTCACCGGTGTAGAGCGCCACGTGGTAGATCGAGGAGGGGCTGCTCGAGGAGCCCCAGAACAGCAGGTCGCCGGGACGCAGGTCGCCGGCCGCGATCGGGGTCGACTGCTCGTACTGGGCCACGGAGTAGTGCGGCAGCGACGTGCCGCCGGTGGCCCAGGCGCCCATGGTCAGGCCGGAGCAGTCCCAGGAGTCGGGACCGTCGGCCGCCCAGACGTAGGGCTCCCCGATCTGCGCGCGGGCGAAGGCGATCGCGGCCTGCGCGCCGCCCGAGGGGCGAGGTGCGGCGGCGGGTGCCGGGGCGGGGCGGGGCGGGGGCGGGGGCGGTCCCGGGTGCCGGCTCCGGAGCCGTCCCGGCTGCGGCCGCATCGGCCTCCTCCTGAGCTGCGGTGGCCTGCTGCGCCGCCTGGTCGGCCGCCTGCTGGGCGGCCTGCTGGGCGGCCTGGGCGGCTGCCTGGTCCGCGGCCTGCTCGGCGGCGGCCTGGGCCGCCCGTGCGGCTGCGGCCGCCTTGTCGCGGGCCCGCTGCTCCAGGCCCTCCTGGCGCTGCTGGGCCAGTCCGACCGAGACGCCCTGCAGGCGAGCGAGCTCGCCGATCAGCCGCGACCGCTCGGCCGCCACGGCCCGGGTCTCGGCCGCGGCGTCGTCCTGCGCGGCGTGGGCCGCGTCGCGAGCCGTCGCGGCCTCCGCCCGGGCCAGGTCGGCGTCGGCGCGGGCGGCGGCGGCCCGGTCGCTGGCCGCCGTGGCGCGACGGGCCGCGTCGGCGTACGCCTCGTGGCGGCTCTGCATGCCGTCGCCGGCGTTCTCGAGGGTGGTGCTGCGGTCGAGCGCGGTGCCGAAGTCGTCGGAGCCGAGCACCGCGGTCAGCCCGGACAGCTCGGGGGCGCTCTCGTAGGAGTCCACGACGCTGTCCGAGTACGCCGCGGCCTGGGCGTCGTACGTCGCCTCGGCCGCGACCAGCGCCCGCTCGGCCACCCGGGCGGCCGCCCGGGCCTGCTGGGCGCGCCACCGGGCGCCGTTGAAGGCCTCGGCCGCCTGCGCGGACTCGACCTGTCGCTGCTGCAGTCGCGCATCGGCGGCGGCCAGCGCGGCCTCGATCCCGCCCACGTCGGCGAGCGCGGCAGTCGGCGGCCGCGCGGGCGTCGCGGACCTGGGAACGCGAGGGGACGGACTCGTCGGCCTGCGCGCCGGCGCCGGTGGACTGGGTGACCAGACCACCGAGGACCAGGGTGAGGGCGAGGGCGGTGGCGGACCCGGTGGGGCGCACTGGAGAGCTCCTGGCAGTCGGCTGCGGGGGACCTCGGACCGACCACACCGGCCTCCCGAGCAACACGCAGCACGCTAGTGCTCATCTGTCCCATTGGGAACAGAAGTGCGCAACTTTCTCAGATTCGTCGGCGTGTCGGCTTGACAATTACATCGATGTAATTCCCACCACTGGGGTCTGGGGGTCGCCGGAATCCCCGGTCGACCGGGGATCCCTGAACGGGTCAGGCACTTCCGCGTCAGGAGTGGTCGACGGGGACGGCCGCGGTCGTCGTCGTCGGGTGGGAGGCCAGCCCGTGCTTCTCGAACTTCTGGCCGCTGGCGATGCCGCCGACGTAGAAGGCGACCAGGGCGATCAGGATGCCGGCGATGTCGTCGGCGATGTAGTGCCAGCCGAAGTAGAGGGTGGCCACGATCGTGATCGCGAAGTTGACCCAGAAGATGATCTTGAGCAGCCGCGACTGCAGGGTGAACTGCACCATCAGCGCGATCAGCAGCGTGATCGCGCAGTGCAGGCTGGCGAAGCCGGCCACGGACTGCACGGCGCCCTCGACCCCGCCCATGACGACGTCGTTGCGCGCGTAGGCCAACGAGCTCATCAGGTCGGTCGTGGGCGTGGGCGCCAGGTCGGTGTAGAAGGAGGAGTACTCGAAGCCGGGGCCGAGCGTCGGCAGCGCGTAGTAGGACGCGGTGCCGAGGGTCCAGGCGATGCACTGCGAGGTCACGAACCAGTAGCCGAACGAGAGGTTGCGCGACCAGACCACCCACGCGGTGACGGCCAGCGGCACCAGCGGCAGGAACCACAGGTAGATGTTCGACAGCAGGTACGGCGTCACCGAGGTGCCGAAGATCGTGTGCAGGATCTGCGACGGCTCGTGGCCGAACATCAACGCCCGGTCGAGCAGGTGCAGCTCGCGGTCGTACTTGGTCTCGATGACGAACGGCAGGAACGACTTGAGGTTGCGGTAGCTGACGTAGACGACGTAGAAGCAGATGACGCCGAGCGCCACGAGGGTGAGCCGGTCGCGGTTCCAGTGGGTGCGCAGGCGCTCGCGCACGATGGGGACGACGGCGCCGGGCTTGCCCTTGGAGTACCACAGGACCCGCGGGAGGAGGTCGAGCAGCAGCGCGCCGGTCAGCAGCAGCGGCAGCCGCAGCCACGACGGGCCGAGGAAGCTGCCCTCGGGGTCGGCCAGCCGCTTGTCGAGGACGATCGCCGCCACCACGGCCAGGCCGCCCATCAGGGCGGCGTTGGCCACCAGCAGGACGTAGGCGCGGCGGTACACCCGACCCAGTGTAAGGAGCGTCAGTCTGCTTCGGTCCCGGGGATCGGGGCCAGCCGGGCCGGGTCGAGGGCGAGCCGCACCCGCTCACCGGGGCCGGGGTGCCGCTCGGGCGAGGCGACGGCGTCGACCTCGCCGACGTCGTCGAGGTCGACGACCAGGCGGATCTGCTCGGGGGTGGCGCGGGCGGAGCGGACCGTGCCCCGCAGCGGGCCCCCGGCGGCCACCGCGAGCGCCGAGCGTCGGAGCGCGACCGCCGGGGCGGGCACGAGGTCGCCCGCGGCCAGGACGCGTACGGCGGCGGGGCCGGTCAGCACCCGGGCGTAGCCGAGGAACAGCGCGGTCTCGGGGTCGACCGGGCGGGCCCACACCTCGCCGATCACCCCCTGCTGCACCACCCGGCCCTCCCGCATGACCACGAGCCGGTCGGCGACGGCGAACGCCTCCTCGTGGTCGTGCGTGACCAGCACCGTGGTGGTGCCCGCGGCGCGGAGGATCTCCGCCAGGTCACCGGCGAGCCGTTCGCGCAGACCGGCGTCGAGCGCCGAGAGCGGCTCGTCGAGCAGCAGCAGGCGGGGCTGCGCGGCGAGCGAGCGGGCCAGGGCGACCCGTTGCCGCTCGCCGCCCGACAGCGTCGCCGGCATCCGCGCGGCGTACCCGCCGAGACCGACGAGCTCGAGGAGCTCGCCCACCCGTTGCTCGCGCTCGCGGGCGGCGACGCGGCGCAGCCGGAGCGCGTAGGCGACGTTGCGGGCCACCGACAGGTGGTCGAAGAGCTGGCCGTCCTGGAACATCAGCGCGAAGCCGCGCCTGTGGGTCGGCGTGCTCGCCAGGTCGTGGCCGTCCCAGCGGATCCGCCCCTCGGTCACCGGCTCGAGGCCGGCGACGGCCCGCAGCAGCGTGGACTTGCCGCACCCCGAGGGCCCCAGCACCGCGAGCACCGCGCCGTCGGGCACGGTCACCGAGGCCTCGCTCACCGCCGGCTGGCCGTCGTAGGTCACCGTGACCGCGTCGATCTCGAGCATCAGAACGCCCCTACCGCGGGCACGCGCAGCCGCTCGACCGCGAGCATCACCAGCGCGGTCGTCGCCGCGAGGAGGACCGAGGCCGCCAGCGCCATGCCGTAGTTGAGCTCGCCGGGGCGGCCGATCAGCCGGAAGATCACGATCGGCATCGTCGGGTAGTCGTCGCGGGCCAGGAACGAGGTGGCCCCGAACTCGCCGAGCGAGACCGCGAACGCGAAGCCGGCCGCGGCCAGGAGGGGCTTGGCGACGACGGGGAGGTCGACGGTGGCCATCGCCCGCAGCGGTCCCGCCCCCAGTGACGCAGCAGCCTGGCGCTGCCGGTCGTCGATGCCGGCCAGCACCGGGACCAGCGTGCGCACGACCAGCGGGAGGGCCACCAGGGCCTGGGCGATCGGGACCAGCAGCGGGGAGTCGCGCAGGTCGAGCAGTCCGCTGTCGAGCGTGATCAGGAAGCCGAAGCCCAGCGTCACGGCCGAGACCCCGAGCGGCAGCATGAAGAGCCCGTCGAGACCGCCGCGCACGCGTCGCTCGACCCGGGTGTGGGAGCGCCGGGTCACGATCACGGCCAGCAGCAGCCCCAGGAGGAGCGACATCCAGGTCGCGTCGACGGCGGTGCGCACGGAGTTGAGCATCGCCTGCGTGACCGGCACGGTCAGCAGGCCGTCGGGACCGTCGCCGGTGAGCGCGGTGTAGTTGGCCAGGCTCCAGCGGCCGTCGGCGTGCAGCGACCCGGACACCAGGGTCAGCACGGGTGCCGCGACGGCCGCGAGCAGCAGCAGCGTGAGCCCGAGCTGCGGCAGGTCGCGGCGGCGTACCGGCGCGGGGCGGACGACCCGGCGACGGACGGCGGCGTCGGGGCGCGCGCGGGCGCGACCGGCGACGAGCAGCAGGCCGACGACCACGACGAGCTGGAGGATCGACAGGGCCGCCGCGGCGGGGAGGTCGAGCAGGTCGGTGGTGAGCAGGTAGATCTCGGTCTCGACCGAGGAGTAGCGGGTGCCGCCCAGCGTCAGCACCACCCCGAAGGCGGTGGCACAGAAGAGGAAGACCACGGTCGCCGCGGAGCCGATGGCCGGGCGCAGCGTGGGCAGCGTGACGGTCCGGAAGACCTGGAGCGGTGTCGCGCCCAGCGCCGCCGCGGCCTCGGCGGGACGCGGGTCGAGGGACTCCCAGCTCGCCCCGACCGTGCGGATCACCACCGCGACGTTGAAGAAGACCAGTCCGGCCAGGATCGCGACCGGGGTGCCGTCGAGGCCGAGGCCCCCGAGCGGGCCGCCCTCCCCCAGGAGCTGGCGGAAGGCGACGCCGACCACCACCGTCGGCAGCACGAACGGCACCAGCAGCAGCCCCCGGACCAGCGACCGGAACGGGAAGTCCAGCCGGTGCAGCGCGTACGCCGCCGGGAGGCCGAGCAGCAGGGCGGCGGCCGTCGCGGTGGTCGCGGTCCAGACCGTGAACCACAGCACCCGGTGGACCCGAGGACGGCCCAGCACGTCCAGGACGCTCTGCGGGTCGAAGGTCCCGTCGGGCCAGAAGCCGCGCCCCACCATGCCGGCCACCGGCAGCAGGAAGAAGACGCCCAGCACGGCCAGCGGCAGCAGCGCCAGGCCGGCGAGGGTGAGCGCGCGGCGGGCGGTCATGGCGGGGTCACGGGGTCATGGCGGGGTCATGGCGGGGTCACGGGTCACGCCGCTCAGCGGGTCGTGACCTCGGTCCACTCGCGCAGCCAGTCGTCGCGGTTGGCGGCGATGTCGGCGGGGTCGACCGTGTGCGGGTCGGTCGGCCGCTCGGCGAACTCGGCCCACTCGGCGGGCAGCTCCACGCCGTCCACGACGGGGAACACGTACATGCTCTCGGGCAGCGCGGCCTGCACCTCCTCGCTCAGCAGCCACTCGACCAGCGCCGCACCACCCTCGGGGTTGTCGGCCCCGGCCAGCACGCCGGCGTACTCGACCTGGAGGAAGCAGGTGTCGAGGAGCGCGCGCGTGGTGGTGCTGCCCCCGGCGACCGTGAAGGCCGGCGAGGAGTCGTAGGACACGACGATCGGACGCCGGCCCTCGCCGCCGCCCTGGCTGAACGAGCCCTGGTAGGCCTCGGTCCAGCCGCTGGTGATCTCCGCGCCGTTGGCGACCAGGTCCTCCCAGTACGCCGGCCAGTCGTCGCCGTACTCGTCGATGGTGGTCAGCAGGAAGGCCAGACCGGGGCTGCTGGTCGCGGCGCCGGGGGTCACGAAGAGGTCCTCGTAGGCCGGGTCCGCGAGGTCGTCGAGGGTCTCGGGGGCGTCGAGGCCCTGCTTGGCGAAGTAGGCCTGGTCGATGTTGACGCAGACGTTGCCGTTGTCGACCGGGGTGAGCAGGGCCTCGTCGTCACCGGCCGCGGCGTAGGCGTCGACCCCGTCGGGCCACGCCACGTCCGCGGAGGCGAAGACGTCCTCGTCGAGGGCGCGGCTGGCGAAGGTGTTGTCGACCCCGAAGGCGACGTCGCCCTGGGGGTTGGCCTTGCTCAGCACCAGCTTGTTGGTGAGCTCGCCGGCGTCGCCGGAGGCCCGGATGGTCAGGTCGTAGCCGGACTCCGCCTCGAAGTCGGCGACGAGCCTGTCGGGCAGCACGAACGAGCTGTGGGTGACCAGGACGACCTCGCCCCCGCCCGCGGCTGCTCCTCCGCCCGTGGACTCGCTCGTGCCGGCGCCGCTGTCGCGGGCGCTGTCGTCGCCCGTGCCGACGAGGCTGCACGAGACGGACAGCGCCGCCACCGTGAGGGCCGCGCCGAGGGTGCGGGTCGCGCGCATGGTGATCATGTGGACTCCCTTCGCCGGTGCTAACCGGTGCAGGTTCGGAGGGTCTGCGGGTGGATCCGCACTCTCAGCACGCGCCCGATGTCCGGGTGTGCTCCCCTGTCTGTTCGGGGGCCACCCTACGTCGTGGGTGCGCGCCGGGTGGCGGTGGCTCCACCACGTACGACGCCGGCGCAGGCGTGGCTGAGCCACCGGCCCGCTGGCCGGCCGCGGCCCACCTGTCGCGCACAGCCGGGCCGGCGTACGCCGCTCTCCACAGGCAGTCGGACGGCGGTCGCTCAGCCGCTCTCGAGCGGGTGACATCACGGGTCATGACACCTATCCCAGAAGCCCTGCGGCACCGACCCTTCGCGCGCGCCGAGGCGCTCGAGCAGGGGCTGACCGCCCGGATGCTCGACGGCGCCCGGTTCGTCAGGATCCATCCGCGCGTGTGGCGAGCCCACGACCACGTCATGACCGACGACGACTGGCGGACCGCCGCCTCGCTGGCACTGCCAGCACAGGCGCACCTCACCGGACTGTCGCGCCTGCAGCAGTGCGGTCTCGAGCTCGGCCCGCTGTTCCCGATCCGGTTCGTCGTGCAGGGCGGCCTGCACCTCGCGTTCGACCGCGTGTTCCTGCACCGGACCAAGAAGCTGCCACCCACCGACTCCGACGGTGTCACCGTGCCAGCGGCCTTCATCGCGTTCTGCGCGCTCGCCAGGACGATCGATGCCATCAAGGCCGGCGACTGGCTCCTGCACCACGGTCACATGACCGCGCGGGAGGTGCACGACCTCGCGCTGGGCGAGCTGTGGCGCCCCGGCTCGCACGAGGCGATCTGGGTCCTGCCCCATCTCGACGCGCGCTCACGGTCCCAGAAGGAGTCCGAGACTCGCTCGGTCCTCGAGTTCGCCGGCCTCCCGCGACCCGAGGTCAACGCCACCGTGCATCTCGAGGGGTCGACGGCGATCGTGGACCTGCTCTACCGCCACCACCGGCTGGTGGTGGAGTACGAGGGCAACCAGCACCAGGTCGACCGGGGTCAGTACCGCTCCGACCTGGACCGCTACTCGCAGATGCGTGACGCCGACCTGCGCTACGTCCAAGTCACCCACGAGACGCTGCGCTCGCCGCGACACGTCGCGGTGCAGGTGCACCGGCAGCTGGTCCGCGGCGGCTACGACGGGCCACCGCCGTGCTTCCGTGGCCAGTGGGACCTCCTCTTCGCACGGCTCTCCGTCGCCGTCGGCCCCCGCGACCGCGGCCGACAGCTCCGGCACGGCGGTGGGTCAGCCACGTCCTGACCCGCACGGACGGTGGCTCACCCACCGCCGGTCCCAGCAAGTCCGCGGCAGCGGTGGGTCAGCCACGTACGACGGCACGCAAACGGTGGTTGACCCACCGGCGACCCAGCCGACTCCCGCCGGCGGTGAGTCAGCCACGTACGACGCCGGCGCAGACGTGGCTGAGCCACCGGCGCATCGCGCCGACCTGCGGCAGCGGTGGGTCAGCCACGTACGACGGCACGCAAACGGTGGTTGACCCACCGGCGACCCAGCCGACTCCCGCCGGCGGTGAGTCAGCCACGTACGCCGCCGGCGGGACCGTGGCTGAGCCACCGGCGCATCGCGCCGACCTGCGGCAGCGGTGGGTCAGCCACGTACGACGGCACGCAAACGGTGGTTGACCCACCGGCGACCCAGCCGACTCCCGCCGGCGGTGAGTCAGCCACGTACGCCGCCGGCGCAGGCGTGGCTGAGCCACCGGCGCATCGCGCCGACCCGCGGCGGCGGTGCCCCAGCCACGTACGTGGCTCCAAGAAGCGTGGCTCACCCACCGCCGGCCCTGGGCCCGTTGTGACAGGCTCGGCCCATGCCGAGCCGCCGCCACGACGCGCTGGCCTGGGCGATCCCGCGACTCCGGGGCTCGGGTGAGCTCGTCAGCGTCGAGGACGAGCGCACGCAGGTCACCCGCTGCCACTCCCGGCTCGAGCCGGGGCTGCCGACCAGGCTGGTGCCGCGCTTCGAGCGCCGCTACACCCTGGTGACCGAGCGGCTCAGCGGCGCCTCGGGCGACTTCCCGTCCTACGTCCTCGCGCCGCGCGGCGTCGCCCCCCGCACCACGGTCTACCTCGTGCACGGTGGCGGCTTCGTCTCGCCGATCGACCCCGTCCACGTGCGGTACGCCGCCCGGCTGGCCTCCGCGCTCGGGGCCCGGGTGGTGGTGCCGGCCTACCCGCTGGCGCCCGAGCACACCTGGCGCGACTCCCACGACGCCCTGGTCGCCGACCTCGCGCGGCGTACGGCGCTGGGACCGGTCACGCTCATCGGCGACTCGGCCGGGGGCGGACTGGCCCTCGGCCTGGCGCTGAGCCTCCTCGAGCGCGGCGCCGCGCTGCCCACCTCGATGGTGCTGCACTCCCCCTGGGTCGACCTGACCACCAGCACCCCCGAGACCGCAGCCCTCGACGAGGTCGACCGGTGGCTGCACCTCAGCAAGCTCCACGTGTACGCCGAGTGGTGGGCCGGCGAGCCCGAGGACCTCGGCCGCCCCGAGGTCTCCCCCGCCCTCGCCGACCGCGCGGACCTGGCGAGGCTGCCGCCCACGCTGATGTTCTGCGGCACCCGCGACCTGCTGCTGCCCGGCTGCCGGCTGCTGGCCACCCGCGCGGCCGGCACCGCCTGGGACCTCACCTACGTCGAGGAGCCCGACCTGATCCACGTCTACCCGCTGCTGCCGTTGCTCCCCGAGGCCGCCCGGGCCTGGCGCACCACGCTCGACTTCCTCCGCGCCACGGCATGACCGGACCCGGTGTCGACGGACCCCCCATCGACGGACCCCCCATGGACGGACCCCCCATGGCCGGACCTCCTGCGCCCACCGTCGAGGTGGTCGGCTTCGACCAGCTCGACCTCACCACGGCGTACGCCGTGTGGCGGCTGCGCCAGGACGTCTTCGTCGTCGAGCAGGACTGCCCCTACCCCGACCTCGACGGCCGCGACGACGAGCCCGGCACCCGCCACCTGGTGCTGCGCGAGGCCGGACACGTCGTCGGCTACGCCCGCGTCCTCGACGACGGCGACCACGCGCGGATCGGTCGCGTCGTGCTGGCGAAGGAGGCCCGCGGCCGCGGACTGGCCGACGTCCTGCTCCGACGCGCGGTCGAGGAGACCGGGGGGCGGGCCACCGTGCTCGACGCCCAGTCACCGCTGGCCGGCTGGTACGCCACCTTCGGCTTCGAGGTCACCGGACCGGAGTTCCTCGAGGACGGCATCCCGCACCTGCCGATGCGCCGCCCCCCGCAGCCCTAGCCGCCAAGGCGACCCTCAGACGTAGATGTTGTCGTGCTCCTCCAAGAACGCCTGGAGCTCCTCGTGGCTGGGCTTCCAGCGCCCCTCGGCCATCTCGACCAGCCCCTCGAAGTAGGCCTCGCGCGGCGCTCCAGGGACGAACAGGATCAGCAGCGTGGCCGGCTCGCCCGAGGCGTTGCGGAAGCCGTGCAGGCCTCCCTCCGGCACGAAGGCGAAGTCGCCGGGGCGCGAGTCGATCCAGCGGGTGCCGTCGAAGAGCTGGACCGTGCCCGCGTGCACGAAGAACGACTCCGTGAACGTGCGGTGGTAGTGGGCGTTGGCGCCGCCGGGCTCGGGGCCCATGTCCCAGCGGTAGAGGCCGAAACGGCCGTCGGTCGAGGCGCCGGTGGCGAGATAGCTCGCGGCGCCCCCGGGGCGGGGCAGCTCGGGCGGGGTGTGCGCGGGGCGGAACGTCGCGGACACGTCCCCCGAACCCGAGTAGCGGGGTGCGGGATACGTCATGACGAGACGCTAGGACAGGGCCTCAGGCCTTGTCCACGGTCGCGTAGACCACACCGTCGGACCCGTCCCGCGAGATCGCCTGGCCACGCGCGACGAGCAGGTCGAGGTGGGCCTTGGTCTCCATCGAGGCCATGCCCTGGCTGAAGACGTCGAGCTGCCCGAAGGGATGCTCGTGCCGGGTCCAGCCGAGGTGCCCGGCGACGTCGTACGCCGTGGAGCCGGCCGTGGTGATCGCGGCGAGGCTCTCGTCGAGCCGTCGCTCGTGGTGGGCCAGGAGCTCGTCGACCCGCGTGTGCGACGACGGCGCCACCGGTCCGTGGGCCGGGAGGACCGTCAGGTCCGGGAGGGTGCGGACCTTGGCCAGCGAGCCCATGAAGTCGCGCAGCGGCTGGTCGACCGGCGGCACGGTGAAGCCGATCGACGGGGTGATCGTCGGGAGCACGTGGTCACCGGCGAAGAGCAGGCCGTCGGCGCGGTCGGCGAAGACGAAGTGGCCCGGCGTGTGCCCCGGGGTGTGCACGGCGTCGAGGGTGCGCGCGCCCACCGTGATCTCGTGGTCGCCGTCGAGCCAGCTGTCGGGGTAGCGCCACAGTGCCGGGTCGGGCAGCTCGCGGTCGGGGTCGAGCGAGACCCACTGGTCGGCGACCTCGCGGGCCCCGGCGGACAGCAGCACGCCGATGAAGGGGTTGTCACTGAGCTCGTCGAGGTTGTTGAGCAGGTCGAGCCCGGGCTTCTCGTCGGCCCCGAGCGCCACGTCGGCGCCGAACTCCTGTCCGAGCACCGCGGCCATCGTGTAGTGGTCGCGGTGGATGTGGGTGACCAGGAAGCGGCGCAGGTCGCGAAAGCCGAACCCGATGTCGCGCAGGCAGCGCTCCAGCAGCTCCCGGGCCACCGGGATCGCCCAGCCGCCGTCGATCAGGGTCAGCCCCTCGTCGGTCTCCAGGACGTAGACGTTGATCGCCTTCAGCCCGTCCATCGGCAGCGGCAGCGGGATCCGCCAGATGCCCTCGCCCACGCGCCAGGCGCCCTCGGCGGACCAGTGCTCGCCCGAGTCGGGCGAGACGGCGTACGCGGTGCTGACCTGTCCTCCGGTGCTCACCGCCCGGACCCTACGCCGCGCCGGATCCGAGGGGCCCGGTGACGTCAGGCAGGTTCAGGTCGAGGTTGGGCTCCTGGATGCCGCCGTCGACCTCCAGCATCTTGCCGGTGACGTACTGCCCGGCGCGCGAGGAGAGGTAGAGCGCCGCCGCCGCGATGTCCTCGGCCTCGCCCACCCGGCCCAGCGGGGTCTTGGTCTCCATCTGGTCCATCATCTCGGGCACGCCGGCCACGAACTCCAGCGCGCTGGTCATCACCGAGCCGACGAAGATGCCGTTGACCCGGATCCGCGGTGCGAGGTCGGCGGCGGCCAGCCGGGCCCAGTGGGCGAGCGCCGCCTTGGCGGTCCCGTAGGCGAGGTAGCCGCGCCCGGACGCCCGGCCCATCATCGAGCTGATGTTGACGATCGACTTCTGCCCGTCCGGCGCCGAGGCCAGCATCAGCGGCACCGCGGCGAGGCTGAGCGCGTGCGCGGTGCTGACGTTGAAGTGGAAGGCCTCCTCGAGGTAGTCGACGGTCGTGTCGAGGAACGCGTTGGGGATGGTCCCGCCCACGTTGTTGACGACCGTGTCGAGCCGCCCGAACTCGTCGTACGCCGCCTGCGCCAGGCCGGCGACCGCGGCGGTGTCGCTCAGGTCGGCCGGGACGACGAGCGCCCGCTGCCCGACGGCGCGGATCGCCTCGGCGACCGTGTCGAGCTGGGCCTCGGTGCGGCTGGAGATGACCACGTCGGCGCCGGCCTCGGCCAGCGCGAGCGCCGTCGCGGCGCCGATGCCGCGCCCCGCGCCGGTGACGACCGCGACCTGACCGGTGACCGCGAAGCGCTCCAGGATGCTCACGCTGAGGCCCCGCCCGGAGCAGCGGTCGAGACCAGCCCACGGCCGGTGACCAGCGGCAGGTCGAGCGCGGTGACCAGGCCGGGGCGGGCGGCCACGACGGCCGGCACGGAGTTCACGATCCGCTGGGCGGTGGTGATCATGCCGGAGACGTTGTGGTCGCCGTGCTCGCCGTGGTGGACGAGGTCGGCGCGCAGGTAGGGCTCGCCGTGGATCTCGACGCGGTAGCAGCCGTCGCCCTCGGGCGGGGTCTCCCACTCGGGCACCTGGTCCGGTGCGGTGCGGGTGACGTGCTCCAGCGTCACGCGCGGCACGCCGTCGACCTTGCCGATCACCTGGAAGCGCACGGCGCCCATGGTCCCCTCCTTGACCTCCACCGAGCTGGTCGAGACGTCGCGCTCGGCCGGGCGGCGGTCGACCTCCTCGGTCAGCGGCTCGTCGAGGGTGATCCCGAGCCCGGCCGCGACCAGCCGCACGCAGCTGCCCCAGGCCATGCTGAGGATGCCGGGCTCCCAGAGCATGGCCCGGTAGTCCAGCGGTCGGCCGAAGCCGAACATGTCGTTCATGACGACGTCCTGGGTGTACGTCGAGTAGTCGCAGACCTCGGCCATCCGCACGTGGTCGATGCGCTGGGACAGGCTGGTCAGCACCAGCGGCAGCACGTCGTTGGCGAAGCCGGGGTCGATCCCGTTGACGTAGAGGCTCGCCGCACCGGTGGCGCACGCGGCGTCGATGCGGTCCAGGAGCTCCGGCGGCAGGATCTTCTCCGGCCACTGGAGGAGCACCGGCCCGCTCGAGACGACGTTGACGCCGGCCTCGACGAACGAGACGAGGTCCTCGAGGCACTCGAAGACGCGGTCGTCGGCCATCGCGGTGTGCACGATCGCGTCGGGCGCCAGCGCGAGCAGCGCGTCGCGGTCGGTGGTGGCCAGGACCCCCAGGTCACGGCCGAGGTCGGCGAGCCGCCCGGCGTCCTGACCGTCCTTGGCCGGGTTGGAGACCCACACCCCGACCAGCTCCAGCGCCGGGTGCCGGTCGATGCCCGCGATCGCGTGCCGCCCGATGGTGCCGGTCGACCACACGACCACCCGCAGCGGCTTGTCCTGCCTTGCCTGAGTCATGAGGAGAATCTAGAACACGTTCTAGTGTTCTGGAAGGGTCATCATGGATCCGCCACCGGGCAGCGGGTGCCGGTGTAGATGGTGGGCAGGCAGCGGTTGCAGTGGATGCAGGCGCCCTCGTCGGCCGTCGCCGGCGGCGAGCCGGGCGACCAGGTCGGGCTCGCGCAGCACCGCTCGCCCCATCGCCACGAAGTCGAAGCCGGCGGCCATCGCGCGCTGCATCGTGTCGAGGCGGTTGATCCCCCCGAGCAGCATCAGCGGCAGCGCGAGGGCCTCGCGGAAGCGCACCGCGCGGTCCCAGAAGTAGGCCTCCTCGAACGCATACTCCTTGAGGAAGGAGCGCCCGACCGGCGTCCGCATCCCCAGGCGTACGGCGAGCGGCATCGCCGCCGCGAAGTCGCGGACAGGAGCATCCCCCCGGAAGAGGTACATCGGGTTCATCAGCGAGGAGCCGCCGCTGAGCTGGAGCGCGTCGAGGTGGCCGTCGGCCTCGAGCAGCCGGGCCACCTCCAGGCCCTCCTCGGTGGTCACCCCGCCGCGGAAGCCGTCGCCGAGGCTGAGCTTGGCCGTGACGGCGACCTCGCCGCCCACCTCCTCGCGCACGGCGCGGGCGACCTGCCGGGCCAGCCGGGCGCGGTTCTCCAGCGTCCCGCCCCACCGGTCGGTGCGTCGGTTGAGCCCGGGCGCCAGGAACGAGGAGATCAGGTAGCTGTGCGCCATGTGCAGCTCCAGCACGTCGAAGCCGGCCCGCACGAGCGTGCGCGCGGTGTCGACGTACGCCCGGGTGATCCGGGTCAGGTCGCGCTCGGTGGCCGAGCGGACCAGCTGGAGCGACAGCGGGCTCGGCATCCGGCTCGCGGCGAGGGCGTGGACGCCGTTGGACCGGCCGTTGGCGACCGGGCCGGCGTGCCCCACCTGGCCGGCGATCGCGGCGCCGGCGCCATGGACCGCGTCGGCCAGCCGCGCCAGCCCCGCGAGCGTGGGCTCCCCCACCACGACCTGGGCGGCGTGGGTGCGACCCTCGGGCGCGACCGCGAGGTAGGCGACCGTGGTCAGCCCGATCCCGCCGCGCGCCACCGCCAGGTGGAAGTCGACGAGCCCCTCGGTCACCTGCCCGTGCGGCGTCCGCCCCTCGAAGGTCGCCGCCTTGACGGTGCGGTTGCGCAGCACCACCGGTCCCAGCCGGACCGGTGCGAACACGTCGGGCGTCACCACGAGACCGTAACGCGTTCTAGTCCACCCGCCCGCCTGCAATCATCGCCGGGTGACCGACGCGGACCCCGTCACCGCCACGACGGCCGCGCTGCGGACCGCCGGGTGCGTCTTCGCCGAGGACGAGGCCCGGCTGATCCACGCGCAGGCCACCGGCCCTGACGACGTACGTCGCCTGCTGGACGCCCGGGTGGCCGGCCGGCCGCTGGAGCAGGTGCTGGGCTGGGCCGAGCTCGACGGTCTGCGGATCCTGCTCGCGCCCGGCGTCTTCGTGCCCCGCCGACGCAGCCTGCTGCTGGTCGCCGAGGCCACCGCGCACGTCGCCCCGCTGGCCCGGCGCAGGCGCCCGGTCGTGGTCGACCTGTGCTGCGGCAGCGGCGCCCTGGGGGCGGCCGTCCGGGCGCGGGTCCCGACCGCCGAGGTGCACGGCGCCGACCTCGACCCGGCCGCGGTCGCGTGCGCGCGCCGCAACCTCGACCCCGCCCGGGTGTGGGCCGGCGACCTCCTGGACGCCCTGCCCGACGAGCTGTGCGGGCGGGTGGACGCGCTGGTCGTCAACGCGCCCTACGTGCCGACCGCGGAGATCGCCGCTCTGCCTCCGGAGGCCCGCGACCACGAGCCCCGCCTGGCCCTCGACGGTGGCCTCGACGGGCTCGACGTGCACCGTCGGGTCGCGGCCGCGGCACCCGCCTGGTTGAGCCCCGAGGGCATGGTCGTGCTCGAGACCGGGCGCGTGCAGGCCGACCGGACCCGTGCCCTGCTCGCGGCGGCCGGCCTGCACGCCGAGATCCGGACGGACACGGAGGTGGGCGGTGTGGCCGTAGTGGCACGGCCGAGGCCCTCCCCCGGCTAGGCTTCGTTCGCTTCGCACATGGGGGATGGTCGGGAAGGTTCGTCGATGCACGTCAGCACACCCAGGCACCGCGGCACGCGCTCGGTCGCGGCCCGGGCCCGGGTGACGGTCGCGATCCTGGCCACGGCCCTGGTCACCGGCTACGGTCCCTCGCTCGCCTCCTCGACCGCCGCGGCCGACGCCGCCCCGGTGGCCGCGTCCTGGCAGGGCCCGGGCCCCACGGTGCCCGGCTACACGCTGCTCCAGGGCAGCTTCACCGTCTCGGGCCGTGGGCAGCAGACCGTGCTCGTCGACCTCGAGGGCGCGCGCTTCCTCTCCCTGCCCCGGGGCTGCGCCGGCAGCTCGACGGTCAACCCGCGCTCGTTCATCGACGCCGAGGTCGACGGGCTGCGCTGCTTCCTGACCCCGGGCTCGACCGAGCAGCGCACGGTCCCCTTCGCGGGCCTGGTCGTCGCCGCCCCCGGCGAGACCGTCAGCGGCACGGTGCGCGTCGAGGGCGGCGCCGTCACCGAGCTGCCCCGACGGCTCGTCACCCCGGGCACCCCCCCGTCGGGATCCTCGCTGCGGCTGCTCTCCAGCCCCGACTTCCTCAACGCCGACGTGGGCGACCTGCGCCGCGGCCCCAACCGCTGGCGACCGGGCCGCACCGAGAACTCCGTCAACGGCGACTACCGCCGCGCGCTCGACACCGTCCTCGACGACTGGGCGAGCCTGTCCCCCGACGCGGTGCTGGTCGCGGGCGACCTCGTCGACGGCTGGTGGGGCGCCGACGCCACCGGCAGCGGCACCTTCGGTCCCGTCGGGACGCCGGCCGAGCGCCGCCGGGCGCTCGGTCGCGCCGCGCGCACCTACTACCCGCAGTGGCTCGAGCGGTTCACCGAGCGCGGCCTGAAGGTGCTGCCCGCGATGGGCGACCACGAGTACGGCGACGACCCCTGGGGCCGCACGAAGGGCAGCCTCGCGCGGACCTTCGAGCGGGCCTACGCGACGTACGTCGGCGGGCTGCCGGAGCGCGCCATCAACGCCCCGATCAGTCGCCCGAGCGGGGTCCACCACGACTCCGCCTACGCGTTCCGGCCGACACCCGACGTGCAGCTGGTGACGCTCAACGTCTTCGACATCACGCCCCAGCGCCACCGGGTGCGCCTGGACCCCCAGCAGATGCGCTGGCTGCGCCAGGTGCTGAGGAAGGCCCAGCGTGACGGCGTCCGCTGGACCATCGTCCAGGGGCACACCCCCATCCTGTGGCCGGTCCGGGTGCGCGGCTCCAGCGGGCTGCACTACGAGGGCGGTCGGGCCTCCGCGCTGTGGAAGACCTTCCGCGAGTTCGACGTCGACCTCTACCTCGCCGGCGAGGTGCACGACGTGACCGCCAAGGAGGCCGACGGGATCACCCAGATCACCCACGGCGGCGCCTTCCAGTACGGCCTGACCAACTACCTCGTGCTCGACATCGCCGACGACTACGCCTACCTCACCCTGCGCGACTACGACGCGGTGCGCCGCGACGCGGCCGACGGCAGCCGGCTGTGGGAGACCCGGCCCTCGGGGATGCCCAAGCACCTGAGGGTCGCGCCGAAGCCGTTCACGATCGGCACGGGCGTGCTGATGCCGGACGGCGACCTGACCCGGCAGAGCGGGGTCCTCACGCCCTGGAAGCCCTGAGCCGATGAAGCCCACGCGGCCCGTCATGCCGTTGAGGCGCCAGCACTGGGCCGAGCACGTCGCGCGGCTGGACCCCGGGACCGACCACGCGGAGATCTACCGGATCCTGACGTTGCACGAGTTCCCGTGGGACTTCAACCAGGCGCTCAGCTTCGCGCTCTTCCGCACCTACGCCGTCCCGAGCATCGGCGACCTGCTCGACCGCACCGGTGAGTTCACCGGCCGCTGCCAGCGGCGCTACGACGACACGGCGCTGCTCCTGGAGGCCCCGCTGGTGCACGGGTTCACCAGTCCCGAGGGTCGCACGGGGATCCGCCGGATCAACCAGATGCACCGGATGTACGACATCAGCAACGACGACATGCGCTACGTGCTCGCGACCTTCGTCGTCGTCCCCACCCGGTGGATCGCCGACTTCGGGTGGCGACCGCTCACCGACGGCGAGGTCCGGGCCTCGGTCAACTACTACCGCGACCTCGGGCGGCACATGTCGATCCGCGACCTCCCGGAGACCTACGACGACTTCGCGCGGCTGATGGACGACTACGAGGCCGAGCACTTCGCCTTCCACCCCGGGTCGCGGCGGGTGGCCGACGCGACGCTGGGCCTGCTGGTCGGCTTCTACCCGCGGCCCGCGGCCCGGGCCGTCGAGCTGTTCAGCCGGGCGCTGATGGACCCCGCGCTGCTGAGGGCCTTCGACTACGCCGAGCCCGGTCCGCGGGCCCGCCGGCTCTCCCGGGGCGCGATGCGGGTCCGGGCCCGGGTCCTGGCGCGGCTCCCGGCGCGCCGCCGGCCGCGCTACGTCACGGACCTGGGCCGGATCCGTAGCCATCCCGACGGCTTCCGTCTCGAGGACCTCGGCACCACCGTGCCCGGCTGCCCGGTCGCCCGCCCCTGAACCAGCCGGACGGCCTCAGCGGCGCCGCTGGCAGTCGGGGCAGACCCCGAAGAGCTCCAGCGTGTGGCTGACCTCGGTGAAGCCGTGCTCCTCGACCATCGCACTGGTCCAGCGCTCCACGGCCGGACCCTCGATCTCCACCGTCCGCCCGCACTCGCGGCAGACCAGGTGGTGGTGGTGGGTCTCGGAGCAGCGCCGGTAGACCGACTCGCCGGCGTGGGTCAGCACGTCGACCTCGCCCGCGTCGGCCATCGCCTGGAGCGCCCGGTAGACCGTGGCGAGCCCGACGGCCTCGCCGCCGCGCCGCAGCGCCTCGTGGATCTCCTGGGCGCTGCGGAAGTCCTCGGAGCAGCGGAGCTGCGCGGCCACGGCGCGGCGCTGACGGGTCGACCGTTGACCGGCCGGGGCCGGTACGGCGGCGTCGGTGCGGGCGTCCACGCGTGTCTCCTCCTCGAGGGGTGGCTCGCCCGTCAGGCTACCCGTCGCTGCGTCCCCCACGAGGTCGGCTCGGCGGCTGTGGGCGCCGGCTCGGTGGCCGGCACGTTGGCGGGGGTGAGCGCGGCCGGGGCCGCGAAGAGGAAGCCGCCGCCGGTGCGCACCAGCAGGGCGTGCGCGCCCAGTGACAGCGCGACGACCACCGCGGTCGCGACCAGCGGGAGCGCGGCGAGGACCCCCAGGAGGAGGGCCGGGGCGTCCTCCACGCTCGGCCGCGGCAGGTGCACGAGCACCGAGAGCACGGCCATGTGCAGCACGTAGACGCGCAGCGTGCGCCGGCCCAGCCAGCGCAGCGGACCCGCCACCCCCGGCCACCGGGCCAGGCGCACGGCGACGGCGATGCCGAGCGGGACCCCCACGAGGCTCAGCAGCACCATCTCGACGCTGCGTGGCACCCCGGGCCAGGCCATCAGCACCGACCCGCCGACGTACGCCGCCAGGAGGCCGGGCAGCGACCAGTCGGCGTCGGCGACCGCGTGCACGACGTCGGGTCGGTAGGCCCCGATCACGAAGAACACGAAGTGGAAGAGCACCGCGACCCGGTTGGTCTCCTCGACCGGCAGGGCGGACGTCGACAGCGACACCGCGGCGGCCCCCGCGACCACCACGAGCGGAGGGAGCCGGCGCAGCAGCTTGGCCACCACGAAGTAGACGACCATCGCGTAGAGGAACCACATGCTGGTGGCGGCCCACACCAGCTCACCGGCGAGGTCGGCGAGGTCCTGGGTGCGGTTCACGCGGAGCGTGTCCTCGAGGGAGTAGACGCCCCAGAAGACCAGCAGCCACACGACGTAGAGGTAGCCCCCACCCACCAGCCGGGTGCGGTTGGCGCCCCACGGACGGGTGATCGCGCGGGAGGCGAAGAGACCGCTCACGAGGAAGAACAGCGGCATCCGCACGGGCTTGAGCGCGGCGGTCAGCCCCATCCACCCCGTGGCGACGCCGGCGAGCTCGTCGGGCATCTGGGTCACGACGTACTTCGTCACGTGGTGCAGGACCACGAGCAGGATGCACAGGCCCTTGGCGAGGTCGGGCCAGGGCAGGCGGGCAGGCAGGGGCGAGGGAGGCACGGGCGGGGGCTCCGGGGGTGGGGTCGGGGCGGCGGGCTAGAGCAGGGACAGGCCGGGGAGCGTGACGTCCGCGGAGGTGTCGTCGACCTCGGCCTGGACGACGGTGGGGCGCCGGCGGCGGGCAGCGGGCTCCAGGGCCGCGGCGTCGCGGTCGAGCAGGCGATCGATCACGCCCCCGGGCTCGAGCATCCGCTCGAGCGCGCCCTCCTGGGCCAGGATCCGGTCGAGCGCGCCGCCGGGCTCCAGGAGCCGGACCAGCGGGCCGCCGGGCGCCAGCAGACGGGCGGCGCCGATGCTGGCCTGTCCGAAGGCGATCGTGGCGCGGAGGGGGAAGGGCAGGACCATGATCCCCAGGGTAGGTGGGATCGGCCCTCAGCCCTCAACCGAGAGCGCGGTCCAGGTTGAGCGCGGCGCTGATCAGGCTGAGGTGGGTGAAGGCCTGCGGGAAGTTGCCCTGCTGGTCGCCGGTGAGCCCGACCTGCTCGGCGTAGAGACCGAGGTGGTTGGCGTAGGTGAACATCTTCTCCAGCGCGAGCCGCGCCTCCTCGACCCGGCCCACGCGGGTCAGCGCCTCGACGTACCAGAACGAGCAGAGCGAGAACGTGCCCTCGCCGCCGTCGAGGCCGTCGGGCGAGCTCTCCACGTCGTAGCGGAAGACCAGGCTGTCGGTGACCAGCCGCTCCTCGATCAGCCGCAGCGTGGAGACGAAGCGCGGGTCGTCGGGTGCGACGAACTTCACCATCGGCATCAGCAGCACGCCGGCGTCGAGGCTGTCGGAGCCCTCGTGGAGCATGAACGCCTCGACGTCGGGGTCCCAGCACTCCTCCATGATCCGCTCGTAGATCGCGTCCCGGGTCGCACCCCAGGCCACCAGGTCGCCGGGCAGCCCGCGCTGCCGGGCCATCCGCATCATCCGCTCGAAGGCGACCCAGCACATCAGTCGCGAGGTGGTGTGGGCGCGCGGCTCGTCGCGGATCTCCCACATGCCGGCGTCGTGCCGCTCCCAGTTCTCCATCAGCCAGTCGAGGATCCGGGTCAGGTTCATCCAGGCCTCGTGGCTGATGCCGGAGCCGTACTTGTTGAACAGGTAGACCGAGTCGATCAGCTCGCCGTAGATGTCGAGCTGGAGCTGCTCGACCGCGGCGTTGCCGACCCGCACCGGCCGCGAGTCGCGGTAGCCGCTGAGGTGGTCGAGCTCACGCTCGGCGTCGGGCACCCGGCCGTCGATGTCGTAGAGGACGCGCAGCGGGCCGAGCTCCTGCTCGGAGCCCTCGTCGGGCTCCTCGGCGCGCTCCTCCAGCCGCGCGGAGAGCCACTGCACGAACGAGTGCGCCTCGTCGGTGAAGCCCAGGCGCAGCAGGGCGTAGAGGCTGAACGCGGCGTCGCGGATCCAGACGTAGCGGTAGTCCCAGTTGCGCCCGCCGCCGATCTCCTCGGGCAGGCTGGTCGTGGGCGAGGCGATGATCGCCCCCGTCGGCTCGTGGGTGAGCATCTTCAGGGTCAGCGCCGAGCGGTTGACCATCTCCCGCCACCGACCGGTGTACGTCGACGTGGCCAGCCAGCCCCGCCAGAAGCGGGAGGTCTGGTCGAAGAGCCGACCGGTGTCGTCGCAGTCCTCGGGCGTGAGCTCCTGGCCCTCCTCGAGCACCTGGAGCACGAACAGCGCCTCGTCGCCGGCCCCGAGCCTGAGCTCGGCGCCCACGCACGCGTCGTACGTCGTGAGCTCGACGCTGGAGGTCACCCCGAGGCGGACCCCGTCGCCGGTGACCAGCACCCCGCCCTCCACGCGCTCGACGTCGGGCACGACGCGGCCGTAGTCAGGCCGGGCGGCGAGCTCCATCCGGATGGTGGTCGCACCGCGCACGGCGACCACCCGACGCACGATCCGCTGCTGGTGGTCGGGGTCGTGGGCGCGCAGCACCGGCATGAAGTCGTGGACCTCGGCCACGCTCTCCTCGGTGTGGAAGCGCGTGACCAGGATGCCGGAGTCGGGGAAGTAGAACTGGTGCGAGCGCGACGCCCCGTCGACCGGACCGAGCCGCCACGCTCCCCCGCGCTCGGGATCGAGCAGGGAGCCGAAGACGCTGGGGGCGTCGAAGCGGCCGGCGCAGAACCAGTCGATCGTGGCGTCGGTGCCGACCAGGGCGCAGGTGCGCAGGTCGCCGATCAGGCCGTGGTCGGGGATCCCGACGAAGCCGGGGGCGGTGTGGTCGCCGCGGTCCGTGCCGGCGTCGGACCCGGCGTCCGGTCCGGCGGTCTCAGTCATCGAGCCGCCACCCTCCCTCGGGGAGGTCGAGCGCCTCGGCGGGACCCCACGACCCCTGCTCGTAGGGGCGCACCGGCGGCGGCGCGTCGAGCACCGGCTGGCAGACCTGCCAGAGCCGGTCGACCTCGTCGTCGCGGGTGAAGAGCATCTGGTCGCCGCGGAGCACGTCGAGCAGCAGCCGCTCGTAGGCCTCGAGCGGCTCGGTCTCGGGGAGCTCCTCGGCGAGGTCCAGGCGCATCGTCGCGGGGGCCAGGGTGAGGTCGGGGCCTGGCTGCTTGGCGCGGAGCTCGAGCGAGATCTGCGGGTCGTCGGTGAGGTCGAGGACCAGCTCGTGGCGACCCGGCCGGTCCGGGAAGAGCCCCGACTCCGGCGACCGGAAGCGCAGCGTGATCACCCGCCGGGTGGCCGCCATCGCCTTGCCGGTGCGCAGGTAGAACGGGACCCCGCGCCACCGGTCGTTGTCGATCCGTGCCTCCAGCGCGACGAACGTCTCCACCTCGGAGTCGTCGGCGACGTCCTCGTCGTCGCGGTAGCCCTCGAACTGGCCGAACACCACCCGGCTCGGGTCCAGCGGCTGCAGGGCCTCCAGCGCGGCGTGCTTGGCGTCGCGGATCGACGGCGCGTCGAGGGCGCCGGGGTCCTCCAGGGCCGCGAAGCCGATCAGCTGACCGAGGTGGGTGGAGACCATGTCGCGCAGGCAGCCGGTCGCCTCGTAGAAGCTCCCTCGGCCCTCCAGCCCCAGCTCCTCGGGCACGTCGATCTGCACCGAGGCGACGCTGCGGGAGTCCCACGCGGGCTCGAACAGGCCGTTGGCGAAGCGCAGGGCCAGGATGTTCTGCACCGCCTCCTTGCCGAGGAAGTGGTCGATGCGGAAGACCTGGTCCTCCTCGACGACCCCCTGCAGGGCCTTCTGCAGCGACCGCGACGACTCCAGGTCGGTGCCGAACGGCTTCTCGACGACCAGTCGAGCGCGGTCGACCAGATCCTCCCGGCCGAGCATCGCGATCATGTCCTCCATCGCGGCCGGCGGCACCGAGAGGTAGACCAACCGGCGTACGTCGTCGACCTCGGCGTCGAGCCCCTCCTCGACCTCGCGCACGTGGGCGGCCAGGTCGGCACCGTCGTCGGAGTCGGAGGTCTGGAAGGAGAAGCGGCCCACCAGGTCGCGGAGCACCTCCTGGTCGAGATCGTCGTCGTCCACCGCGTCGGTGACCGCCTCCTCGACCTGCGTGCGGAAGTCGTCGTCGCTGCCGGGCGAGTGGCGGCCGCTGCCCACGACCGCGTAGTCGGCCGGCAGGCGACCCGCTGCCGCGAGCCGGTAGAGGGCCGGGAGCAGCTTGCGCTGCGCCAGGTCGCCGGTGGCGCCGAAGAGCACCAGGACGGTGGGTGCCAAGGACTCGCTCATGGGGGCGACGCTAGCGGTGACTGCCTGGGCGGGTCCCGGGTACTGGCGTCCCATGAGCCACCACGACGACCAGACCCAGCGCGTGATCGACCTGATCCAGTCCTCGACGATCGCGATGCTCACCCACGTCGACGCCACGGGCAAGCTCGTCAGCCACCCGATGGCCACCCAGGAGGCCGACTACGACGGGACCGTGCGGTTCATCGCCGAGCGCAGCTCCGACAAGGCGGTCGACATCGGAGCCCACCCCCACGTCAACGTGTCCTACAGCAACAACGGGTCGTGGGTGTCGCTGGCGGGTCAGGCGCGCGTGGTCGATGACCGCGCCAAGCTGGAGGAGCTGTGGGACACCTTCACCTCCTCCTGGCTCGAGGGCGGTCCGGAGAACCCGAACAACATCCTGCTCGAGGTCACGCCCGACTCCGCCGAGTACTGGGACGCCCCCGGGGGCCGCAAGCTCGTCCAGCTGGCCAACCTGGTCAAGGCGAAGGTCACCGGGTCGCGGATCGACTCCGACCACGGCACCGTGGAGCTGTGACCTCCCACTCGGTGTGACGCCGTGACGCTCCCCGTCGACCTCGGGACCAGGCGGCGCCGGGAAGTGGGTACCGGGCGCCGCACCCCGATCGAGAGGACGCCCCCATGGCCACCTACGACGCCGACCTGCAGGCCGCGGTCGACTCCACGTCCGCCGCGCACGACGCCGGCGAGACCGACCTGCTCGGCACCCTCCAGCAGATGCTGGCCGAGCGCGACATCGAGACCTCGGACCAGGCCTGGCTCGAGCGCACCGTCGACGGCATCCGCAACGACCGCAACTACATGATCCAGAGCGAGCCCGAGGACTTCACCCCGCGCCACGAGGCGCGGTAGGCCGGTCGGCCGCGGACGGCCCCGGGACCCGAGGCCCTCCGGGACCATGGCTCTCTCCTGGGCTTACGTACACGTCCGTAAGCTCAGGACGGAGCACCCTCGGAGGGGGTGGCGCCGCCGAGCCGGCAGAGGTGATGGAGCAGGATCCGCTGGGCATCGCGCCCCGACAACCGATCCTCCGGCGCGCTCATCCGCACCCGCAGCCCGCGAATCACAGCGTCGAGGAGGGCTACGTCCACCACGCCCATCCACGCCGCGGCCTTCCCGATCATCCGACGCTCGGCCGTGCCCGCCCCGGCCACCGCGGCGGCGACGGACGGCACCGTCACGCCGAGCGCCTCCAGCGCGTGCCAGGCACGCAGCCCCGCCACTTCGTCCTCGGTCTCCGGCAGCATCGCGAGGGCCCGGCCGATCAACGGCCACGCCTCCGACCACCCCTCCTGCCACATCTCCTGCCACATCTCCTGCCACGGCCCTCGACACCACAGCTCGTAAGATCGCCGACCAGCTCCTTGGTGACGGTCTCGAGCACGTAGCGACCCGTCCACGCCACCCAGCGGTCCGCGAAGCGGCGAGCGACGAGCCCCTGCATCGCGCCCCGAGACAGTCGCTGGTTGAGCGCCGGCCGGGTCACCCCGGCCCAGTCGGCCAGTGCCTGGACGGTCAGGCCGGTGACGCCGTGCTCCGCCAGCAGACAGATCGCCCCGTCGGTGAGCATGTCGTCGTAGACCGGAGACTCCAACCGGAGCAGCTCGAACGACACGGGATAGGTGGGCACGCCGTCAGCCTGCCGTCCGTCGGCGTCCGCCGCGACCGCTCCTCCACAGGCCTGCTCGGCGTCCGGACGGCGGGTTCCGCCCAGCCACGAGAGAGGATCGACCCATGACCACCCACGACGACACCCGCGAGCAGCTCCGCCAGCAGCACCTGCGACCGACGGCCGACCGGCCGGCGTCGTCGGCCCGCGGGCTCCACCACACCGCGCTGATCAGCAGCGACGTGGAGCAGACGATCCGCTTCTACCAGGACCTGCTGGAGTTCCCGCTGACCGAGCTCATCGAGAACCGCGACTACCCCGGCAGCTCGCACTTCTTCTTCGACATCGGCAACAGCAACCTGCTGGCCTTCTTCGACTTCCCCGGGCTCGACGTCGGCCCCTACGCCGAGGTGCTCGGCGGGCTGCACCACGTGGCGATCTCCGTGGAGCCCGAGCGCTGGCAGCACCTGGTCGGCAAGCTCGAGGCCGCCGGCGTCGAGCACGTGATCCACAGCGAGGTCTCGGCGTACTTCACCGACCCCGACGGTGCGCGCATCGAGATCATCGCCGACCCGCTGGGCGAGATGTACGGCGACCAGGTCCTGTGACCGACTTCGATCCCGCGGCCGAGGACGTCAACGCCTACAGCCTGCTCACCGCGATCGTGGTGCCCCGGCCGATCGCGTGGATCTCGACGCTGTCCGCGGCCGGCGAGGGCAACCTCGCGCCGCACTCCTTCTTCACGGTGGCCAGCGCCGACCCCCCGGTGGTGGCCTTCGCCTCGATCGGCCGCAAGGACACGCTGCGCAACGTCCTGGAGACCGAGCAGTTCACGATCAGCCTGGCCAGCGAGCCGATGCTCGACCTGGTCAACGACACCAGCGCCCCCTTCGCCCACGGCACCGACGAGTCGCAGGCCGTCGGCGTCGAGATGACCCCGTCGTCCCAGGTCGCGCCACCGCGGGTGTCGGGCAGCCCCGCGGCCCTGGAGTGCCGGCTGCACTCGACGGTGGACCTCGGCTCCTCCGTGCTGGTGCTCGGTGAGGTCGTGTGGATCTGGGTCGCCGACGAGGTCATCGTCGAGGGCCGACCGAGCTTCGCGCGGATGGCCCCGGTCGCCCGGCTCGGTGGCCGCGAGTGGGGCCTGCCGGGTGAGGTGGTCTCCCGCACCCGTCCGGCGCGACCCGAGGACGTCGGCACCTGATCACCGCCGGCTCCACCGAGCCGTTCGCGTGCGGCACGATCACCCGCCGCGACCCCTCGCCCGCGCCTCACCAGCGCGGGTGCACCGCCGCCCGCAGCCGCTGGTCGTAGAGCCGGCGTACGCCGTCGAGGAACGCCTGCGGAAGCGCGTCGACCTCGCCGGCCGCGGCGTTGGCGCGCGCCTGCTCGGCCGAGCGCGCGCCCGGGATGACCGTGGTGCAGCCCGGCTGCTGCCAGCACCAGGCGATCGCGACCTGGGCCGGCGTCACGTCGTCACCGACGTGCTCGTGCACCAGCGCGGTGAGCTCCTGGGCCGCCGCGAGCCCGGTCTCCCAGCCCACGCCGGAGAACGTCTCGCCGACGTCGAAGGCGCTGCCGTCGCGGTTGTAGGAGCGGTGGTCGTCGGCGGAGAACGTGGTGGACGTGTCGTACTTGCCGGACAGCAGCCCGGAGGCCAACGGCACCCGCGCGATGATCCCGACCCCGGCCTCGACCGCCGCGGGCAGCACCTCGTCGAGCGGCTTGAGCCGGAAGGCGTTGAGGATGATCTGCACCGAGGCCACGTGCGGCCGGGCGATCGCGGCCAGCGCCTGGTCGGCGGTCTCCACGCTCACGCCGTACGCCGCGATCGTGCCGTCGGCGACCAGCACGTCGAGGGCGTCGTAGGTGGCGTCGTCCTCGATCACCGCCGACGGCGGGCAGTGCAGCTGCACCAGGTCGAGGGTGTCGACGCCGAGGTTGCGCCGCGAGCGGTCGGTCCACTCGCGGAAGTGGGCGGCCACGTAGCTCTCCGGGACCTGGTCCATCCGGCGCCCCATCTTCGTGGCGACCGTGAACCCCTCGTCGGCGTGGTCGGCCAGGAACCGGCCGAGCACCTGCTCGCTGCGCCCGTCGCCGTAGACGTCGGCGGTGTCGTAGAAGGTGACCCCTGCCTCGGCGGAGGCCTCCAGCACCTCCCGCGCGTCGGCCTCGCTCACCTCGCCCCAGTCGGCGCCGAGCTGCCAGGTGCCGAGTCCTACGACCGAGGCCTGTCGACCGGTCCTGCCCAGTGTGCGCTGCTCCACGTGCGTCCCCTCCGCGAGTCGGTGCGACGCATCCTCGCACTACGGTCCTGAGATCGTCGCGAGCTCCCACTCCATCGCCGCGCGGTAGGTCTCCCCCGGCCTCAGCACGGCGGTCGGCCACTCGGGATGGTGCGGGGTGTCGGGGTGCAGCTGGGGCTCCAGCGCGATGCCGTCACCCTGGCGGTGCACCCCGCCGCCCGCTGCCGGCACCGAGCCGTCGAGCGAGTTGCCGGTGTAGACCTGGAGACCCGGCTGGTCCGTGCGCAGCGTGAGCCGGGTCGCCGTACGGGCGGAGGAGAGCTGGGCCACGGTGCGCCATCCGGTGCCGTCCAGCACCAGGTCGTGGTCCAGGCCGGAGGCGGCCACCACCTGCGGGTGGTCCGAGCGGACCGCCGCGCCGAGGCGCTGCGGGTGACGGAAGTCGAACGGCGTGCCGGCCACCGGAGCCGGGCCGCCGAGCGGGATCCCGGTGTCGTCCACCGGCAGGTAGGCGCCGGCACGGACCACCAGCTCGTGGTCGTCGACGGTCCCGCTCCCGGCACCGTCGAGGTTGAAGTAGGCGTGGTTGGTCAGGTTCACCAGCGTCGCGGCGTCGGTCCTCGCGGTGAAGTCGATCCGCACCCGCGACCCGGACACCTCGAACGACACCTCGGCGCGGAGGTTGCCGGGGAAGCCCTGGTCGGCGTCGGGGCTGTCGAGCCGGAGCACGGCCCGGTCCACACCGCCCGAGCTCTGCTGCTCCACCACCTCCCACAGCCGCCGGTCGAACCCGTCGGGTCCCCCGTGGAGGTGGTGCCCCCGGTCGTGGGCGCCGACCGTGACCTCACGGCCGTCGAGGTCGAAGCGCCCGCGGGCGATGCGGTTGGCGTAGCGTCCGATCGTGCCGCCCAGGTAGTAGCGCGCGGCGGTGGCCGAGGACGGGTCCGCGTGGGCGAGCACGACGTTGCGACGGACGCCGTCGCCGCCGGTGACCTCGAGGCGGTGGGTGGTCGCCCCGAGCGTGAGCAGCTGCAGCTCCACGCCGGGGGCGGCGCCGAGGGTCAGCCGGCGGACCGGACGCCCGTCGTCCAGGGACCCGACATCGGTGTCGCGCACGACTACCGGCCCGGGACGGTCAGCCAGACCACCTGGTAGGGCTGGAGCAGCAGGTCGTCGCCCTCCCGCGGCAGGGGGACGCCGGTGAGGTGGTCGACGTGCTCGCCGCCGACGCGGCCGGTGACGGCGTCGTGGCGCACCCGGCGCAGGTCGGGGGTGACGTTGGCCAGCATCAGCAGCCGCCCGCGGGGGTGGTCGCGGAGCACCGTGAACACCCCGCGGTCCAGCGGCTCCAGCACCCGGGTCGGCGCCGCGGCGTGCAGGTGCGGCAGACCCCGACGTACGCCGGCGAGGTGGCGCAGCCGCGCCGAGATGCCGTGCTCGTCGGTCGCCGGCCACGGCATCCGCGGGCGGTGGGCCCACCGGTTGTCGGAGGCGTGCTCGGGGTCCGCGGCCCAGTCGGGGTCGTTGAGCAGCCCGATCTCGTCGCCCATCCAGATCACCGGCAGACCGCCGAAGCCCAGGATGACGGCGTGGGCGAGCACGATCCGCTCGACCGACAGCGGGTCGCCCGCCTCCAGCCCGGCGAGGGAGGCCAGGGAGCCGGAGATCCGCTTGTCACCGGTGCGCTCGTTGGCCTGGAAGACCAGGCCGCGCGACCACGACCCCGGGAACGTGCCCTCGTAGAAGTCGGAGAGGAAGCGGCGGTGGGCGTGGGCGTCGAGACCGGCGGCCGCGGCGTCCTGGTCGTCGATGGCCCACCCGATGTCGTCGTGGCAGCGGACGTAGGTCACCCAGGCGGTCGTCGACGGCTTCTCGGGCAGGTTCTTCAGCGCCGCGGACGACATCGAGGCGTCCTTGGTGGCGAGCATCGACCACAGGTGCACCATCAGCGAGTTGTGGTAGGCGAGGTCGCTGACCTTGCCGTGGTGGACGCCCTGCCCGAGGTAGGCCAGCAGGTCCTGCGGGCCCACGATCGCCTCGGCCTTGAACACCACGGCCGGGCAGGCGATCCGGGCCAGCACCCGCAGCGCCTGGGTGATCGCGTGCACCTCGGGGAGGTTCTGGCCGTTGGTGCCGAGCCGCTTCCACAGGAACGCGATCGCGTCGAGCCGGAAGACCTCGACGCCGCGGTTGGCCAGGCTCAGGATGATGTCGGCGTACTCGCGGAGCACGGCCGGGTTGGCCCAGTTGACGTCCCACTGCCAGGAGTTGAACGTGGTCCAGACCCAGCCGTCGAGGTCGTCGTCCCACGTGAAGCTGCCGGGCGCGAAGTCGGGGAAGACCTCGGGCATCGTCCGCTCGAACGCGTCGGGCATCGAGCGGTCGGGGTAGACGTAGAAGTAGGAGCGGTACGTCGGGTCGCCGGCGCGGGCGCGCTCGGCCCAGTCGTGCTCGCGGGCGACGTGGTTGAGGACCAGGTCGAGGCAGAGGCTGATGCCGCTGTCACGCAGGTCGGCGGCGAGGCTCTCCAGGTCGTCGAGGGTGCCGAGGTCGGGGCGGACCTCGCGATAGCTCATCACCGCGTAGCCGCCGTCGTTGTCGCCCGGCCGCGGCCGCAGCAGCGGCATCAGGTGCAGGTAGGTGACGCCGAGGTCGCGCAGGTAGCCGATCCGCCCCGCGACGTCGGGCAGGGCGCCGGCGAACCGGTCGGCGTAGGCGGCGTACCCCAGCATCGAGGGCTGCTGGAACCAGTCGGGCTGGAGCGAGCGGCGCTGGTCCAGGGCGTGCAGGTCGTCGCTGCGCTCGGCGTAGCGCTCCGCGGCGAGGCCCAGCAGGTCCTCGGCCAGCGCCTCGGCGTCGTCGTAGACCAGCGCGAGCGCCTCGACCAGGTCGGGGAGCCACCGCTCCCGGCGGGCGGCGAACAGCTCTTCTCGGCCCGTCATGGCGCCCATGATGGCACCGGCTCCGCCACCCTCGAGGGGACCGTCGCAGGTGATGTGACACTCACGTCGCCAACGTCACATACCGCTGGTGCGTCCCCGCGGGTCTTATTGACGTACGTTCAACAGCATGCGCACCCCCCGTACCTCCTTCCCTGCCGTCCTGACCGTGGCCCTCACCGCCGTCGCCGGCCTCGCGCTGTCCCTCGGGTCAGCCCCGACGGCCGGCGCCTCCGCCTCGACGCCCCCCGCGGTCGCGCGCCCCGACGGCACGCAGCGGGTCGCGACCCGCTCGGTCACCTTCGACCTGGTCAACAGCAACGACACCTCCGTGGCCTGCGTGCCCGACAACCGCGGCCACCAGGTCCGCGGACGGCTGGTCGGCCCCCGTCGCGACGTGCGCGGCTACGGACCCGCCACCCGGATCAACGTGCTGGTCCACGACGCCGGGACCGGCGCCTGGTTCTGGAACCAGCGCCGCACCCCCGCCTACGACTACGCCACCCAGCTGGCCAAGCGCGGCGAGACGTCGCTCGTGCTCGACCGCCTCGGCTACGGCCGCAGCCCCCTCGCCGACGGCGACGACACCTGCCTCGGCGCCCAGGCGTTCATGCTCCACCAGGTCGTCCAGCACCTCTACGCCGGCAAGTTCGAGGCCCGCGGGCGCGGCAGCGTGCCCCAGGCCGGGAGCGTCGTCGTCCACGGCCACGGCACCGGTGGGGCCATCGCTCAGATCGAGGCGGCGACGTACGACGACACCGCGGGCCTGGTCCTGATGTCGTGGTCGGGGCGCAACGCCTCGCGCACCGCTATCGACGAGGCCCGCCGCCAGGGCGCGGTGTGCGCCGGCCGCAGCTATGCCTCGTACGGCGCCTCGGCCGCCGCCTTCCGCCGCCTTCTCTTCGTCTCAGCCCCCGCGAAGGTGCAGCGACTCGCGGCGCAGCGGCGCAACGCCACCCCCTGCGGCGACGTCGAGAGCCTGCCCTCCGCCACCGCGGTGGCCTCCTCCTCGGCCGACCGGGTCGAGGTGCCGGTGCTGCTGATGTACGGCTCGGAGGACCGCCGGATGCGCGCGGGCACCGCCCGTGACAACGCCCGCTCGTTCGGCGGCAGCGAGTCGGTCTCGCTCGCGGTCCTCCGGGGCGCCGGCAGCGCGCTGCCGCTCGAGCGCTCGGCGAAGCGGACCCGCGGCACGGTCCTGCGCTGGCTCAACCGCCTCTGACGGCCGAGCGGGGCGCGGCGAGGCGGAACCTCGCCATCGCCACCGCGCCGAGCAGCGGCCCGGGCGCCAGGAAGAGCAGGGCGTAGCGCCAGCCGGTGATCCCGGCGACGAGCGGCAGCAGCTGGATCGTGACCACGGTCAGCGTGAAGCCGACCGCGGTCTGCACGGTCAGCGCCGTCCCGACGTAGCGCTGGTCGGCGGTCTCGCTCAGCGCGGTGGAGAAGACACCGGAGTCGGCGATCACCGCCGCGCCCCACACGAAGAGGAAGACCAGCAGCACCGCCGGGGCGGCGACGAAGGCGAGCGGCGACAGCAGGCAGCAGCCGCCGCTCACCACCATCGCGGTGACCGCGGCCGGCGACCGGCCGAACCGGTCGGAGGCCCAGCCACCGAGCAGGCAGCCGGCGACGCCCGCGACCCCGATGGTCACGAAGACGACCAGGCTGACCGCACCGTCGGGGGTGCCGAGCGTGCCGCCGCGGCTGAGCGTGACGTACGCCGGCAGCCAGGTCCAGAACGCGTAGAGCTCCCACATGTGGCCGAAGTAGCCGAGGTTGGCCAGCCGCGGGCCGCGGTCGCGGAAGCCCGCGAGCACCAGCCGTCCGCGAGGGCGGCCGCCGACCGCCAGCAGCGGGCCCGGGCGGACCAGCGCGTGGGCGACCACGGCGGCGGACAGCGCGAGCAGGGCCGCGACCGACATGACCGCGCGCCAGGGCAGCGAGTCGACGCTGGAGAGCAGGTGCGGCAGCGCGGAGCCCAGGGTCAGGCTGCCGATCAGCACGCCGAACGCACGCCCGCGGTCGGCCGACGGCGCCCAGGAGGCCGTGAGCTTCATGCCGACCGGGTAGACCCCCGCGAGGCAGACCCCGGTGAGGAGCCGCAGCGGCACCGCGGTGACCATCCCGTCGGCCAGCAGCGCGAACACCAGCGTGCAGCCGGCCGCAGCCGCTGCCGCCGTACCCATCACGCGCTGGGGTGGCCACCGGTCGGCCACCCCGAGCACGCCGGAGCCGACCGCCCCCACCACGAAGCCGATCTGCACCGAGGCCGTCAGCCACACCGCGGTGGGTCCCGACAGCCCCCACTCCTGCCGCAGGCTCGGCACCACCGCCGTGGCCGAGAACCACACCGCCAGCCCCAGCACCTGCACGAGCGCCACCAGCCGCCGCTGCGCCACGGCGCGTCCGGGGACCTCGTCGAGCGCGGTCATCGGCTCAGCGGACCTCGCGCAGCGCCGCCCGGTCGAGGCTGGCGACCGTCGGGTAGCCGTCGATCGCCATGATCAGGTCGGCCTCGGCGAGCAGGCAGCGGACGACGTGCTCGACGCCGGCCTGCCCGGCCGCCGCCAGCCCGTAGACGTAGGGCCGGCCGATCGCCACGGCGGTCGCGCCGAGCGCGAGGGCCTTGAGCACGTCGGACCCGCTGCGCACGCCGGAGTCGAAGACCACCGGCAGGTCGCCGGCCGCGTCGACGACGTCGGCGAGGCAGTCCAGGGCGGGCAGGCCCCCGTTGGCCTGCCGTCCGCCGTGGTTGGAGCAGTAGAGGCCGGCCATGCCGCTGTCGGCCGCGCGGCGCGCGTCGTCCGGCGAGCAGATCCCCTTGAGCAGGATCGGCAGGTCGGTGAGCGAGCGCAGCCACGCCAGGTCGTCCCAGCTCAGCCGGGGGTTGCCGAAGGTCATCGCCCAGAGCCCGGTCGCGGCCTGGAGGTCCTCCTCGGGCGGCGCGGCGAGGCGGCTGCGGAACACCGGGTCGGAGAAGTAGTTGGCCAGGCACAGACCCTTGAGCTGCGGGAAGCTCGCGATCGTCAGGTCGCGCGGCCGCCAGCCCAGCGTGAGGGTGTCGAGCGTGACCACGATGGCCGTGAACCCGGCGTCGTCCGCGCGCCGCACCAGGCTCTCGGTGAGCTCGCGGTCGTTGGGCGGGTAGAGCTGGAACCACCCCGTGGTCTCGCCCAGGGCCTGCGCCACGTCCTCCATCGGGTCCTCGGACAGCGTCGAGGCGATCATCGGTACGCCGACCGACGCGGCGGCGCGGGCCGTGGTCAGGTCGCCGTGCCCGTCGTCCCCGCAGAGGCCGAGGACGCCGACGGGGGCCAGCATCAGCGGGTGCGGCAGGCGCTCGCCCAGCAGGTCGACCGAGAGGTCGCGCTCGCCCGCGCCGACCAGCATCCGCGGCATCAGGCCGTGGCGGGCGAACGCCCGGACGTTGGCGTCCTGGGTGTTCTCGTCGCCCGCCCCTCCGGCGACGTACGACCAGGTCTCGGGCGTCATCGCCTGCTCGGCGGCACGGGCCAGGCCGGCGAAGTCCATCGGGATGTCCGGCCGGACCCCCTCGAGCCCGGCGAGGTAGGTGCCGAGCTGCCAGTCGCCGTAGTTGCTCATCGGGAGTCTCCGCTCAGGGACGTCGGGGAGCCCGATCGTCTCAGACGACGGCGGGCCTGCCGCGGCGGTCGGCGACCACCGGACCCAGCGGCAGGGTGGCGCGGAACGTCGAGCCCCGGCCGGGAGTGCTGTCGACCTCGAGCAGGCCGCCGTGGGCGTCGACGATGGCCCGGGTGATGCCCAGACCCAGGCCCACCCCCGGAGCCCTCCGCTCGCGAGCCTGCCGCGCTCGGAAGAACGGGGTGAAGAGCCGGTCGAGGTCGGCGGGGGCGATGCCGATGCCCGTGTCGGTGACGGTGATCTCGACGCTGTGCTCGTCGGCCCGGAGGGCGACGGTGACCCGCCCGCCGCTGTCGGTGTACTTCAGGGCGTTGGACACCAGGTTGTCGACCACCTGGCGCAGCTGGGGCGGGTCGACGGACGCCAGCACCGGGGCGGCAGCCTGGAGGACCAGCCCGATCCCGTCGGCACTCGCACCCGGCAGCGCCGACTCCACGACCTCGCGCAGGAGACCGGTGACGTCGATCGACGCGAGCGACAGCGACGGGGCGTCCTCGCGCTGCACCGCCGTCTGGAGCAGGTCGGACACCAGGTTCTGCAGCCGCACCGAGTTGCGCTTGACCACCTCCAGCCCCCGCGCCACGTCGTCGTCGAGGTGCTCGGACTCGAGCAGCAGCTCGGTGTGGCCCAGCACGGAGCTCAAGGGGCTGCGCAGCTCGTGGGAGACCGCCGCGACGAAGTCCTCCTGGCCCTGCAGCGCCCGCACCAGGTCGGTGACGTCCTTGTAGGCCAGCACCGTGCTGACGAAGGCGCCCGACGGGTCGCGCACCGCTCGCGCCGAGACCGAGAGGGCGCGGCGCGTCAGCGGGTCGTCGCCGACCCAGACGCGGTAGTCGTCGTACTCCTCGCCCTCCACCGCTCGGGTCGTCGGCATCTCCTCCCGGGTCAGCAGCGTGGTGCCGTCGGCCGCGTAGACCAGGCCGAGCTGACCGGCCAGGCCGTCGTGGCCGTCGGGGTAGGCGAGGGCCACGAAGTCGGTGTGCCGGCGGTTGGTGCGCTCGTAGCGACCGGTGGCGTCGATCAGCACCAGCCCGACGTCCACGGTGTCGAGGATCGCCTGGGCCTGGCGGCGCTGACGGTCGATGACCTCCATCGCCACCGTCAGCCGCTCGCGGTCCAGGCGCGTGGCGGTGACGTCGATGACCTGGCTGATGAAGTGCCTCGGGGTGCCGTCGTCGGCCCGGACCAGCGTCACGGAGAGGTCGCCCCACACGATCGAGCCGTCGGCGTGCAGGTAGCGCTTGGTGGTCCGGAACGACGTACGCCGCCCCGCGAGCGCCTCCTCGATCAACGCGACGCCGGCAGCCACGTCGTCCGGGTGCGTGATGCCGTGTACGTCCTGGTGCTGGAGCTCGTCCTCGCGGTAGCCGAGCATCGCGCACATGGCCCGGTTGGCGCTCAGCAGCCCACCGTCGGCCCCGACGAGGCACATCCCGACCGGCGAGTGCTCGGCTGTCAGCTGCCACAGTCGTTCGGCTCCGGGCTGCTGATCCACGCTACGTCCTCGATGGGGGAGCCCCAGCCTCTCACAGCGGGCGCGAGGAGCGCGCCGGCGCGACGCGGACGGTCAGGGGCGCCGCGGGAACTGCGTGAAGTCGGGGGTGCGACCGGCCTTGAAGGCCTCGCGGCCCTCCTGCGCCTCGGCGTCGCCGTAGAAGAGCAGGTTGGCGTCGTGGGCGAGCTGCTGGATGCCGGCGTAGCCGTCCTCGTGGGCGTGGAAGCTCAGCTTCGACATCCGCAGAGCCCGCGGCGAGAGGACCAGCATCTCGCGGCACCAGCGCAGGGTCTCGGCCTCGAGGTCCGCGAGCGGCACGACGGTGTTGACCAGGCCCATCTCGAGCGCCTGCGCGGCGTCGTACTGACGGCACAGGAACCAGATCTCCTTGGCCTTCTTCGGTCCGACGAGGTCGGAGAGGATGCTCGAGCCGTAGCCACCGTCGAAGGACCCGACCTTGGGTCCCACCTGGCCGAAGCGCGCGTTGTCGGCGGCGATCGTCAGGTCGCACACCAGGTGCAGGACGTGACCGCCCCCGATCGCCCAGCCGGCCACCATCGCCACGATCGGCTTGGGGCACCGACGCATGGCGACGTGCAGGTCGGTGACGTGGAAGCGCCCGGTGGCGTTGTCGTCGAGCTTGTAGCCGCTGTCGCCGCGCACCCGCTGGTCACCGCCGGAGCAGAACGCCTTGTCGCCGGCCCCGGTGAGGATGATCGCCCCGACCGACTCGTCCTCGCGGGCGAGCATCAGGGCCCGGTCGACCTCGACCAGGGTCTGGGGCCGGAAGGCGTTGTGCACCTCGGGGCGGTCGATCGTGATCTTGGCGATCCCGTCCGCCGTCGTCTCGTAGCGGATGTCCTGCCACTCCCCGGAGGGGACCCACACCGTCTCGTCGTCGCTCATGCCGGCCATCGTCTCAGGCTCGGAGCCGGTGTCGAGCGGGCACCGGGTCGCGGGGGCTCGCTCTCGTGGGTGGGGGGCTGTTTCATGGGGTCATGACCACCGACACCCGGATCCTCAGCTCCGTCGACGACCTGCGCGCCCTGGTCGGTCAGACCCTGGGCACGACCGCTTGGCACGACGTCACCCAGGAGCGGGTCCAGGCCTTCGCCGACGCGACCGAGGACTGGGAGCGGCTCCACGTCGACCCGGTCCGCGCCGCCGAGACGCCCTGGGGCGTGACGATCGCGCACGGGCTCTACACGCTCTCGCTGGGCCCGAAGTTCCAGTACGAGATCTTCGAGATGAACGGACACTCGCTGGCGCTCAACTACGGCTACGACAAGGTCCGCTGGATCTGCCCGGTCCGCGTGGGCTCGCGGCTGCGGATGACCGCCCACCTCATCGCGGCCGAGCCGCTCGAGGGCGGCTCGAAGTTCCGGATGCGCCAGACCTTCGAGATCGAGGACGAGGAGAAGCCGGCCTGCGTGGCCGAGTCGTTGTTCGCCTACTTCGACTGACGCCGGCGTGCTCAGGTGCCGAGCATCGCCTGCCGGAAGCGCACCAGGTGATCGGCGTCGAGCCCGTGGTCGACCAGCCAGCGCTCGGCCCCGCCCTGCTCGTCGACCCAGTCGAGGAGGGTCTCCATGTTGCGGGCGTGCGGCACCTGGTCCTCGTAGGAGGAGTCGCCCAACATCTCCGCGTAGTGCGGGAGACCCATCAGCCGCGCCATGATCGGCTCGAGGGCGGCCGCGGTCAGCGTGTAGTCGGCCACCACCACCCCGCGGTCGACCCCGAGCACGGCGAGCACGAGCGCGGCGACGACGCCGGTGCGGTCCTTGCCGGCGGCGCAGTGGAACAGCACCGGGTGCGCCTCGACCGTGGTCACCTGACGGACCGCCTCGACCACGGTCTCGGGGAGGTGCGTGAGGTAGGAGTGGTAGCGCGCCCGCCACGACGACTCCCCGCCCGCTGAGACCGGGCACCGCACGTAGTGGACGCCGTGGTCCTCCCACGACACGCACTCCAGGCTCGCCTCCGCGCTGCGACGCAGGTCGACGACCGTGCGCAGGCCGAGGTCGCGCACGGCGGCGCCCTCGCTGACGTCGGCGAAGCCGGGATAGTCGCTGCGGAAGATCCGGCCGCGCCGGACCTCCCGACCGTCAGCCGTCACCAGCCCACCGAGGTCGCGCACGTTGTGGGCGCCCTCGAGACGGCGTACCCGGTCGTCGCGGTCCGACACCTACAGGTCCCAGACGACCTCGAGCTCGTCCTGACGGCCGAGCCGCTCGAGGTGCTCCTTCACCGTCTGGGCGAAGCGCGCGGCGTCCGCGCCCTCTGGGCACCTCGATGGTGACCACGAGCTCGGCGTCGGTCGGTCGCAGGCGGATCACCTGGCCGGTCATCCAGTGCTGCACGGACTCACCGTCCCCCTGCGTGACGGTGCCGCGGTTGGCCCAGTGGCTGAACAGCTGTCGTGCGTAGCGCTGCGGCTTGTCGGTCCGCATCGTCCCGGTGACGGTGGTCATCACGCTCCTGTGGTGTCGGCGGCGACGGGGGCCGCCATGACCCACGATGTCACGGACCGGGCCCAGTCGTTCAACCGTGGTGAGTGACAGATCACACCGGGGTGACTTCGCAGTAACTACTTGGACATCCTACGATCTACTTGGACATCCAACTATCTGGCGGAGGACCCCTTCATGACCGAGCTCCACGTGCCCGTGCACCCCGTGCGTCTGGTGACGGCCTCGAGCCTCTTCGACGGGCACGACGCGTCGATCAACATCATGCGGCGGATCTTCCAGTCCCAGGGCTGCGAGGTCGTGCACCTGGGCCACAACCGCTCGGTCCAGGAGGTCGTCGACGCGGCGCTCGAGGAGGACGTCCAGGGGGTCGCGGTCTCGTCCTACCAGGGCGGGCACATCGAGTACTTCGAGTACCTCGTCGAGCTCCTGCGCGCCCAGGGCGCCGGTCACGTCCAGGTCGTCGGCGGCGGTGGCGGCGTCATCGTCCACGACGAGATCGAGCGGCTGCGCGCCGCCGGCGTGACGATCTTCTCCCCCGAGGACGGGCAGCGGATGGGCCTGCCCGGCATGATCAACTCCGTCGTCCGCTCCTGCGACCGCGACCTGTGGGCCACCCAGCAGGTCGGGGCGGAGCAGGTGCTCAGCGGTGACCGCGCGGCGATCGCCCGCGCGATCACCGGCGCCGAGCAGGGACAGCTCTCCGAGGAGATGCTGACGGTGATCCGTGACGCTGCCGCCCGCAGCACCACCCCGGTGCTCGGCATCACCGGCACCGGCGGCTCCGGCAAGTCCTCCCTCACCGACGAGCTCGTACGTCGCTTCCGCGTCGACCAGCAGGACAAGCTGCGCGTCGCTGTCATCGCCGTCGACCCCACCCGCCGCAAGGGCGGCGGCGCCCTGCTGGGCGACCGGATCCGGATGAACTCCCTCGACGGCGACCGGATCTTCTTCCGCTCCCTGGCCACGCGCGGCGCCCACGAGCTGCCGGCCCACCTCGCCGACGTGATCGACGTGGTCAAGGCCGCCGGCTTCGACCTCGTCGTGGTCGAGACCCCCGGCATCGGCCAGGGCGACGCCGCGATCGTGCCGTTCGTCGACACCTCGATGTACGTGATGACGCCGGAGTTCGGCGCTGCCTCGCAGCTGGAGAAGATCGACATGCTCGACTTCGCCGACGTCGTGGCGATCAACAAGTTCGAGCGCCGTGGCGCCGCCGACGCCCTGCGCGACGTGGGCCGTCAGCTCGTGCGCAACCGTGAGGCGTTCGGCAAGCAGCCGGCCGACATGCCGGTCTACGGCACCTCGGCCGCGACCTTCAACGACGACGGCGTCACCGGTCTCTACCAGCACCTGCGCGGCCTGCTGGCCGAGCACGACGTGCCGTTCGTCGAGGGGACGCTCCCGCCGGTGCAGGTCAAGCAGTCCTCCGGCATCCGCCAGGTCGTGCCCGGCGACCGGGTCCGCTACCTCGCCGAGATCACCGAGACCGTGCGCGGCTACCACGCGCGCACCGACGAGCTGGTCGAGCAGGCCCGGCGCGTGCAGCGGCTCGCGCTGGTGGCCGAGGAGCTGGCCGGGGTCTCGGCAAGCTCGACCACCGGAGGCGGCTCGACCACCGGAGGCGGCTCGACCACCGGAGGCGGCTCGACCACCGGAGGCGGCTCGACCACCGATGGGGTGGAGGCGTTGTTGGGGCAGGCTCGTCGGGACCTCGACCCCGAGGTCGCCGACCAGCTCGAGGCGTGGCCCGCGGTCGTGGAGTCCTACTCCGGCGACGAGCAGGTCGTGGTCGTGCGCGACCAGGAGATCCACACGACGCTGACCCGCGAGTCGCTGTCGGGCAACCGGATCCCGCGCGTCGCGCTGCCGACGTACGAGGACCACGGCGAGCTGGTCCGCTTCTGGCGCCGCGAGAACCTCCCCGGCTACTTCCCCTACACCGCGGGCGTCTTCCCCTTCAAGCGTGACGGCGAGGACCCCGCGCGGATGTTCGCCGGCGAGGGCGACCCCTTCCGGACCAACCGCCGCTTCAAGCTGCTCTCCGAGGACGGCGACGCGACCCGGCTGTCCACCGCCTTCGACTCGGTGACCCTCTACGGGCGCGACCCCGACGAGCGCCCCGACATCTACGGCAAGGTCGGCACGTCCGGCGTCTCGGTCGCCACGCTGGAGGACATGAAGGCGCTCTACGACGGCTTCGACCTGGTCTCGCCGAGCACGAGCGTCTCGATGACGATCAACGGCCCGGCCCCCACGGTGCTGGCCTTCTTCCTCAACACCGTGATCGACCAGCAGGTCGAGAAGTTCCGCGAGCTCGAGGGGCGCGACCCCGACGGCGGCGAGCGCGCCGACCTGGCGTCGTACGCCCTGGCCAACGTGCGCGGCACGGTGCAGGCCGACATCCTCAAGGAGGACCAGGGCCAGAACACCTGCCTGTTCTCCACGGAGTTCTCGCTGCGGATGATGGCCGACATCCAGGAGTGGTTCATCCAGCAGAAGGTGCGCAACTTCTACTCCGTGAGCATCTCCGGCTACCACATCGCCGAGGCCGGGGCGAACCCGATCAGCCAGCTCGCGTTCACCCTCGCCAACGGCTTCACCTACGTCGAGGCCTACCTGGCCCGCGGCATGGACATCGACGACTTCGCGCCCAACCTGTCGTTCTTCTTCTCCAACGGCATGGACCCCGAGTACTCCGTCATCGGCCGCGTCGCCCGCCGGATCTGGGCGGTCGCGATGAAGGAGAAGTACGGCGCGAGCGAGCGCAGCCAGAAGCTGAAGTACCACGTGCAGACGTCCGGTCGCTCCCTGCACGCGCAGGAGATGGACTTCAACGACATCCGCACCACGCTGCAGGCCCTGATCGCGATCTACGACAACGCCAACAGCCTGCACACCAACGCCTACGACGAGGCCGTCACCACCCCCGGCGAGGAGTCCGTACGTCGCGCGCTGGCGATCCAGATGATCATCAACCGCGAGTGGGGCCTGGCGATGAACGAGAACCCGCTCCAGGGCTCGTTCATCATCGACCAGCTCACCGACCTGGTCGAGCAGGCGGTGCTGACGGAGTTCGACCGGATCAGCGAGCGCGGCGGCGTGCTCGGCGCGATGGAGACCGGCTACCAGCGCGGGCGCATCCAGGACGAGTCGATGCTCTACGAGCACCGCAAGCACGACGGCAGCCTCCCGATCATCGGGGTCAACACCTTCCGCAAGAAGGACACCGGCGACGGCACGCCCGACCACGTCGAGCTGGCCCGGGCCACCGAGGACGAGAAGCAGTCGCAGCTCTCCCGGGTGCAGACCTTCACCGAGGTCCACGACGTCGAGGCCGCCGAGGCGCTGGCCCGGCTCAAGAAGGCCGCGGTCAACGGCGACAACGTCTTCGCCGCGCTGATGGACGCCGCCCGCGTCTGCTCGCTGGGTCAGGTCACCGAGGCCTTCTTCGAGGTGGGCGGGCAGTACCGGCGCAACGTCTGACCTGACGGGGTCTCGTGGCTCGCTCCGCTCGCACCTCGACCACCGGGTCGGGGCGGGGCGGGGTCACGACAGCCCGACGATGGTCCCGTCGTCGAGCAGATCGATCCGCGAGGCGGCGGGGTCGGCCGGCAGGCCGGGCATCGTCATCACGTCGCCGCAGACCAGCACGACGAACCCCGCACCCGCGGAGAGCCGGACCTCACGCACGTGCAGGTCGTGGCCGGTCGGTGCCCCGCGCAGGGTGGGGTCGGTCGAGAACGAGTACTGCGTCTTCGCGACGCAGACCGGCAGGCCGCCGTACCCGTGGGCCTCGAGGCGCTCGAGACGGCGCTTGGCCTTGCCGTCCCACGTCACGCTGGACGCGCCGTACAGGCGGTGGGCGAGCGTCTCCGCCTTCTCCTTCAGCGGTACGTCGTCGGGGTAGGTGAACGCGAACGTCGAGGGGTCCGTCTCGTCGAGCAGGCTCAGCACGCCCTTGGCCAGGTCCGTGGCGCCGGTGCCACCGTCGGCGAAGTGCGTCGCGGGGTAGGCGCGGACGCCGAGGCCGTCGACCAGCTCGCCGACCCGGACGACCTCGGCGTCGGTGTCGCCGGGGAAGCGGTTGAGCGCGACCACGCACGGGATGCCGTAGACCTCGCGCACGTTGCGCACGTGCCGCGCCAGGTTCTCGATGCCGCGCTCGACGGCCCCGACGTCCTCGCGCCCGACGTCCGCCACCGCGACGCCACCGTGGAACTTCAGCGCCCGGACCGTGGCGACGATGACGGCGGCGTCCGGGCGCAGGCCCGACTTGCGGCACTTGATGTCGACGAACTTCTCCGCCCCCAGGTCGGCACCGAAGCCGGCCTCGGTGACGACGTAGTCCGACATCCGCAGCGCCGCCCGCGTCGCGATCACCGAGCTGCAGCCGTGGGCGATGTTGGCGAACGGACCGCCGTGCACGAACGCCGGCGTGTGCTCCAGGGTCTGCACCAGGTTGGGGGCCAGAGCGTCGCGCAGCAGCACCGCCACGGCCCCGTCGGCTCTCAGGTCGCGAGCCGTGACCGGCTGCTTGGCCCGGGTGTAGCCGATCACGATGTCACCGATCCGGCGCTTGAGGTCGGCCCACGACTCGGTGAGGCAGAAGATCGCCATCAGCTCGGAGGCCACGACGATGTCGAACCCGTCCTCACGCGGATAGCCGTTGGAGAGACCGCCGAGCCCCACGACGAGGCTGCGCAGCGCCCGGTCGTTGAGGTCCAGCACGCGCTTCCACTCGACCGAGCGCACGTCGATGTCGAGCGCGTTGCCGTGGTGCACGTGGTTGTCGATCAGCGCCGCCAGCAGGTTGTTGGCCGCTCCGATCGCCGCGAAGTCGCCGGTGAAGTGCAGGTTGATGTCGGTCATCGGCACCACCTGCGAGTAGCCGCCGCCCGCCGCGCCGCCCTTCATGCCGAAGACCGGGCCCATCGAGGGCTCGCGCAGGCAGGCCATCGAGCTCAGTCCCAAGCCGTGCAACGCGTCCGCGAGCCCGACCGTCGTGGTCGTCTTGCCCTCCCCGGCCGGCGTCGGCGAGATCGCCGTCATCAGGATCAGCTTGCCGAGCGGACGGTCGGCGAGCGACTGCAGGTAGCCCAGGTCGACCTTCGCCTTGTGGTGGCCGTAGGGGACGAGGTGCGCCGGGTCGATCCCCAGCTCCTCCTGCGCCACCTGCATGATCGGGCGCAGCTCGGCCGCGGTGGCGATCTCGATGTCGGACAGCATTCAGTCCCTCCCCTGGGTGACGCCGATGCGCCTGAGCAGTGCTGATCGCTCCTCGGAGTCGGGGAGCGTGCGCAGGTTGGACTCCACGTTGGTCCGCGCGATCGCGCAGGCGGCCCGCGCCACCTCGCCCGCGGCGTCGAGGTCGGCCAGCAGCCCGGGGCGGCCGGCCGGTCGCAGCTGGTCGACCATCACCAGCACCTCGATCGCGATCTCGACCACGAGCGTCTGCGGCACCGCCGCCTCCCGCAGCGCCCGGTCGATCGTCGTACGACGTGCCTGGTCCTGCGCCGACGTACCGCGGGGCAGCGCCCACGCCGCGGCCACGGCACCGAACGCGGTCTCGTCCTCGTCGGCCAGTCGTCGGGCCCGCGCGACGAGCTGCTCGGCCTGCTCCACCACGGGCTGGCTGTCGCAGTAGCGCGCGACCATCGCCACCAGGGCAGCCGCCTGCGCGGTGCACAGGGCCGCGACCGAGCCGCTGGCGGGCGTCGGGCTCCGGGCCGCGAGGCGGTCGAGGAAGTCGGTCAGGCTCCCAGTGCTGGCGTTCGGGTCGGCAACCACGCTGGCCACGCTAGCCCTGTACCTGTCACGGCAGCGACCGGACCAGCGCCAGCAGCGGCTCCCGCCCCTGGACGACGCCCCCGGCCGCCAGCCGGTCCAGCGCCTCTCGGACCAGCACCGGGGCAGCCGCATCGTCCCGGGCCACCGCCACCTCCGCCTGCGCCCACCGCGCCTCGTAGTGGCCCAGCGGCGGCCCCTCGCCGAGCGCCCGCTCCACCAGCGGGACGGCCTCGGCGGCCGCGCCCTGCGACACCAGGACCAGCGCGGCGCGAGCCGCCGCCCAGCAGGCGAACAGCCCCAGGTGCTCCGACAGTCCCAGCGACGTCCGGAACGCCGCCAGCGCCTCGTCCAGCTCGCCGCGCTGCTGTGCCGCCAGACCCACGGCACGCCAGGCGGTGGCGGTCCAGCCTCGGTGCCCGATCCGCTGCGCGATCGCGAGCGCCTCGGCCGCCTCGGCCGCGGCCTCCTCACCACGTCCGAGTGCTGCGAGCGCCTCGGTGCGGTGCCACAACGCGTACGCCTGTCCCTCCGGATGCCCCAGGGTCCGGGCCAGCTCCAGGGCCGCGGTCACGTGCCCGAGCCCCTGCTCGGCGAGCCCGGCGAAGACCAGCGCGTGACCGCCTGTCGACCGGGGCGTCACGACGCGGACCAGGTCCCCGGCGTCCTCGAAGAGGTCGGCGGCCTGCCGCAGCGCGGCCTCACCGCCACGGACGTCACCCGCAAGGAACTGGGACATCGCCCGTGCGTCCAGGATCCGCGCCATGCCGTTGGTGTCCCGGACCCGTTCGTAGAGCACGAGCGCCTCGGCGGCTCGCGCGGACGAGCGTTCGTCGCGCTCGAGGTTCATGTCGAGCACCGAGGCGACCTCCAGCGCGCGGGCTCGGACCGGTACGTCGTCCCCGGCCTCCACCACCGCGAGCTCGGCCAGCTCAGCCGCCCGCACGAGGTCCTCGGCTCCCGAGGAGAGCATGGCCAGCCGGGCCAGGACCCTGGCTCGTGGCACCCCGGAGGCGTGAGCGGCGAGGGCTCGGCGCAGGTCCTCCCGGGCACCCGGCAGGTCACCGAGACGCTGCCGCGCCTGGCCTCGGACCTCGTGCAGCCTCGCCCCGACCGCAGTCGACGGTCTCAACCCCAAGGCCTCGGTCGTGAGGTGCACCGCCTCGTCGTCCGCGAAGGTGTCGAGGGCCCGCTGCGCCGCCGCGAGGAACGCGTCGGCGGCACCGCGCCCGTCCCCCGCCGCTCGCAGGTGGTGAGCCAGCAGCAGCGGGTCGTCGTCCGAGCTGAGCGCCCGACCGAGGGCGGCGTGCAGCGCGGCGCGCTCGACGGGGTCGAGCCCCGACGCCACGACCTCGGTCACCATGTCGTGGCTGGTGGCCCAGCCCTGCTCGCCCAGCCGCACCAGTCCTCGGCGGAACAACCGCGACAGCGCATCCGCCACCTCCGGCTCGACGGACCGGCTCGCCGAGGCCAGCGTCGCGACCCTGGTCTCCCGCCCGAGCAGCGCCAACAGGGCCAGGAGCTCCCGGTCCGCGTCGCCCTGGGCCGCCACGCGCTTGGCGATCGCCCGCCGCTGCCCCTCGCGAGCGAGAGCGGCCGCCCGGCGTGGCGCCTCGCGTCCGACCGACTGCCACCGGCCCCCGGCCGGAGACACCATCAGCCCCTCCGCCGCCAGCGCTCGCAGCACCTCCGCCACCGCCAAGGGGGTGCGGTCGGTGTGCCGAGCCAGCGCCTCGACGACCTCGTCGTCCTCCACCAGGTCACGGAGCGACTCCTCGGGGAGGGTGCCGAGAACGACGTCGACCGTCACGTCGGCCCGCCCGAGGAACGAGCTCACCTCCCGGCTGTCCGCGACCTCGTCGGGTCGGAACGCCAGCACCGTCCTCAGGCCCGCGATCCGGACCACCGCCGCCTCGAGCAGGCTGAGGCTGCTCGGGTCGCACCACTGGAGGTCGTCGACCGCCACGACGACCCCGGCGGCCTCGAGCACGCGCAGCGACGCCTCGTGGAGGAGGATCCGCCGGCTCTCGGGATCCGCACCGACCTCGGCGTGGCCCTCGAGCTCGGGAAGCAGCCAGACGATGGCGGAGGCCATCGGAGCGGGCAGCCCGGCGACGTACTCGATGTCCAGGGCAACGAGCTCGCGGAGCAGGCTGCGCAGCAGCGTCCAGGGCTCGGCGCGCTCGGGGAGGAAGGCGCGGACCACGACGACCGGGACCTCGCGAGCCAGCTGCTCCAGCAGGCGGGACTTCCCCGAGCCGGAGGGACCACCGAGCGTCACCAGGGTCCCGCCTCCGGTCGCCGCTGTCAGCGCCGACCGCAAGCGCTCGAGCTCCCGGTCCCGCCCGACGAAGGCGAGCTCGTCGAACCCGCGGGCCCCCTGACGTCGCGACCAGGAGCCCCCGGGCCGTTGCCTCCCGTGGAGCAGACGCTGGTGCACGGCGCCGGCCTCTTCCGAGGGAGCGACCCCCAGCTCCTCGGCCAGCGCCAGCCGGTAGTCCGCGAATACCTTCAGGGCGGCCGCCCGGTCGCCCGCCGCACCCAGGGCCTCCATCAGCGTGAGTGCGGCGACCTCTCGAAGCGGCTCGGCCGCTGCGGCCCGGCTGGCCAGCTCGACCGCGGTCTCGACCTCGCCCTCACCCACGGCCAGGGCGGCGGCCCGTTCGAGGGCCTGCTGGTGGGTCCGGAAGAGCCGGGCGCGATAGTCGACCGCCCAGTCGTCGTAGGCCTCCTCGGGCAGCGGGTCGCCCTGCCACCAGGAGAGCGCGTCGCACAGTCCTGTCGACGACAGCGGGACGGTCGCCAGCGCGGCCAGGAACCGCTCGGTGTCGACCGAGCAAGCCGGGTGTCCGGCCAGCGCGTAGCCCCCCTGACCCGTCAGCACCAGCGAGGGGTCGCCCAGCGCGCGGCGGGCACGGTTGACCAGGACCTGGAGGTTCGCCACCGGGTCCGCCGGTCGCCGGTCGGGCCACAGCGCCTCGGCCAGGACGTCGTTGCTGACGAACTGCCCCTGCCTGCTGGCCAGGACCTTCACCAGCGTGCGCACCTTGCGTCCCGCGAACGCAGCCGGGGCGATCTCCACCCCGTCCCGCAGGGCCGCGAACCGACCCAGCAGGCGGAGCTCGACCGGGCCGGCTTCCGTCACCGACTCATCATCGCCAACCGCCAGGAAACCGCAAGGAGTGCTCCCTAGGTTGGCGAACGCCGTCAGCGTGGCGGCATCCCCACCCACTCAGAGGAGTCGACATGACCACCGACCAGACCACCAGCCAGACCACCAGCCAGACCATCGAGCAGCGCGACTTCGCCGCGCCCGACGAGGTGCGGACCTTCGACCGGGGCCGCGCCGAGATCCTGAACGTCGGCGGCACGGAGATCGGGAGACTGGTCCTCTCGCCCGGCTGGCACTGGGCCGAGCACGTCAAGCCGATCGCGGGCACCGAGCTCTGCGAGGCGCCGCACTTCCAGTACCACGTCGCCGGGACGTTGCGGATCCGTACGGCGGAGGGCCGTGAGTTCGACGCCACCCCGGGCCAGGTGACCTCCCTGCCGGCAGGACACGACGCCTGGGTGGTCGGTGACGAGGACGTCGTCGTGGTCGACTGGTTCGGCGCCAGCCACTACGCCGAGCAGTCCCGATGACGCGAGCATCCGAAGCCGGCGACGAAGGCTCGACCGCCGCCGCGGTGGCCAGGTTCGCCGAGGCCTTCGACCGCCGCGACGTGGACGCGGTCATGGCCGCCATGACCGCGGACTGCGTCTTCGAGAGCACCGCTCCACCCGACGGGCACCGTCACGAGGGCCCGGATGCCGTACGAGCCGCCTGGACCGCGTTCTTCCTCGAGTCGGCGGATGCTGTCTTCGAGGCGGAGGGCCAGATCATCCGGGGCGACAGTGCGGTCGCGCTGTGGCGCTACTCCTGGCGAGGCGGACACGTGCGCGGGGTCGACGTCTTCCGGGTCCGCGGCGGTCTGGTCGCCGAGAAGGCCTCCTACGTCAAGGGCTAGCGGCGAGCCCCGCACCACCCCTGAGTGCTGCGCCGCTCTCGGGGCGCAGCACGAAGCGACGTCCGGTGAGGACCTCGGGGACCAGCTCGATCACCTCGTACTTCAGGGTCCCGGTCCACGAGTGGGACGGCAGTGGGTCGACACGGTGCGCCTCATCCTCCTCGAGCCGGCTCATGTGGCCCCGGGCGACGACCGACCAGGCGGTGGCGTCGTCGTACCCGTCGATCTCGAACGCCACGTCGGACTGCAGGGCCGCCGCCAGGAGCTTGTTGCCCGAGCCGGTGCGGAACAGCAACGAGCGCCCGTCGACCACGTAGTTGAGGGGCACGATGTGCACCTCGTCGACCAGTCGGTAGGCCAACCGGCCGAGCTCGCCGCCCTCCAGCAGGCGCCAGCACTCATCGCTCGTCAACGGTGCGACCGGGTCGTCGGTGTCGGGCATCGGGTCCTCCCCTGGTCACGCGGGACGTGGTCGCCCCGCCTTGCTCCGACCGTAGGCAGCCGGGGCGCCGGCCAGGCAGGGACGGAGGTCCCCGAAGCCGGGACACTGGGCCCGTGCCTCCGGGCGGAGCGGCAAGCAGGCTGGAGGCATGACCACCACCACGACGCTCCCCGCCGGTTCCATCGTCGTCGCCCACGACGGCTCGACCCACGCCGACCGCGCCCTGCACTGGGCGGCCGACCAGGCCGACCTCGAGAACCGCAGCCTCGACATCGTCCACGTGGCCGGGCCGGCTCCGGTGCCGGGTGCCCCGTGGTCGAGCAGCTGGTCGCGGAGCCCGCTGGACGTGCAGGACCTGCCCGCCGACACCCGGCTGCTGATCGAGGCTGCGGTGTCCGAGGTGGCGGAGCACCACCCGGCCCTCGACGCCCGGGTCCACGTCCGCGAGGGCGACACCCGCCAGGTGCTCCTCGACCTCGCCCGGCACGCCCATCTGCTCGTGCTCGGCTCCCGCGGTCGCGGCGTCGTCCGCAGCCTGCTCCTCGGATCGGTCAGTGCCGCCGTCAGCCGGCACGCCGCCTGCCCCGTCGTGGTCACGCGTCCCACGGACGCCGACCCGGCCCGGGCGGGTGTCGTCGTCGGTGCCGACGGGACCGCGGAGTCGCTGCCGGTGATCGAGTTCGCCTTCCGGCAAGCGTCGTTCCGGTCGCTGCCGCTCACGGTCGTGCACTGCTACTGGGACGCCGCCGCGGCGTACGCCGGCTCCCAGGTCGCCGCCGCCGCCCTCCAGGCCGACACCGACGACCTGCAGGCCCTGCTCGCGGAGTCCGTGGCCGGCCTGGGGGCCAAGTTCCCCGACGTCCAGGTGACCCGACGCCTCGAGCACGGACTGGTCGACCAGGTCCTCACCCACAGCCATGACTGGGACCTGATCGTCGTCGGCCGCCCCGCCAAGCCGCTGTGGCGCAGGACGTTCATCGGCTCGATGTCCACCGCCGTGCTCGAGCGCGCCGACTGCACCGTCGCCGTCGTCTCCGAGGCGAGCGAGACCGACGAGCGCTGAAGCCCATGGCCCAGGCCCACCAGCCCGAGCGCGCGGTCGTGGTGCCCGTCTCGGACGACGGCTACGAGGCCGCGCTGCGCTTCGCCGCGCAGGAGGCTCACCGCACGGCCCGGGGCATCCACCTCGTGCACGTGCTGATGCTCCCCGCGGGGCCCTACCCCGAGATCTGGCTCGCTCACCGCGACACCGCACGCTCGATGCTCGCCGAAGCCGTGACCAGGGCGCGGGAGCTGAGCCCGGGCGAGGTGCCGGTGACCAGCGCCGTCATCGAGCACGGGACGCTGGTGGGATCCCTGGTCGAGAGCGCCGACGCAGCCAGCCTCGCGGTCCTGCAGCACCGTGGGCCGGGACCGTGGCACCGGATCGTGACGCGATCGGTCGTCAACGGAGTCGCCGGGCGCGCCAGGGTGCCCGTCGTCGCCGTGCCCGAGGGGTGGGTGCCCCGCACCACCACGGACCCGGTCGTGGTCGTGGCCGTCCAGGACGCGACGGAGTCAGTGTCGATGGTCCGCGCAGCGGCGGCGACCGCCGTCGAGCGAGGAGCGCGCCTCGTCGTCCTGCACGCGTGGTGGCTGGGCAGCGGCTACGGCGTCGTCGTGGCCGACCACGGCGTCCGCGACGACTGGGCCCATCGTGCCCGGACCCAGCTGGAGCCGATGCTCGCCTCCGCCCGAGCCGAGTTCCCCGACCTGACGATCACCCTCGACGTCCGGCACGGCCCGGCGGCCGAGGTCCTGCTCGACGCTGCCGTCCACTGCGACCTGCTCGTGGTCGGTCGGCGCCACCATCTGCTCCCTCTCGGCACCCACCTCGGGCCGGTGGCTCGGGCGGTCCTGGACCGGAGCACCTGCCCCGTCCTGATGGCCCCGGAACCGGATCGGACCTGAATCTGCAGGACGGACGAGGCCGACGACCTCCCCCTTGACGAGCGCGACGCTCAACCCGCAGGAAGTCTCCGGACCTGCTTGTTGTCCGCGCGCTCCCGCGAGGTCTGGGCGGTGGCGTCGCTCACGCCGGAGGCGGGACGAGCCCCTCGAGACGTCATACGGAGGGAGCCTGCGACGGCACTGTCCGTATGACGTCTTGGCTTGCGCGACGCCTGGAGGAGCGTCATCGCCTCAACGGCTGCCATGCCTGCGCGGCACGAACACGCGCACGCTCCGCTTCGGCCCGACGCCGCCCTGGGTGCCGGCCTGCACCGTGAAGCGGTGCCAGCCCGACGAGAGCCCGCGGTAGGTGACCCGCTGGGGGGAGAACGAGGGTGGGGCCGAGTAGCTCGACTTCGGGCGACGACCGCGGGTGGTGACGACGTACCGCGCGCAGCAGCTGCCGTTGAGGTGGGACCCGCGCCAGGACACCTCCACCTCTCGCCGCCCGGAGAGACTGGCTCGGAGCCGCTTCACCGGACCCGGCGGGACCGGACCGAGGACCGTGGTGGTCAGCTCGCGGGTGTTGCCCGCGAGATCGCGAGCGTAGAGCGTCAGGTCGTGCGTCCCGCGCGGCACCGGGACACTCAGGGCGTAGTCGACGGGGATCACCACGTCGCTCCCGTACGGCGCGAAGTGGCCGTAGGGCTGGAAGCCCGTGCCGTCGTCGTAGACGTGCTCGGCGAGCACGACGTCGCCGATCCGTGCCCCGAGCACGGCGAGGTCGTCACCGGGCTGCAGGTCGCCGTAGACCTCCGCGTAGAAGCGACGGCAGCTGGTCTCCTCGTCGCCGCACGGGTCCAGGTCGACCTGGGGTGCGGTCGTGTCGGGGGGCTCGTCGGCGTGGACCACAGCAGGAGCGAGCGACAGCAGCCCGACCGTCAGCACCGCCATCACCGACGCACGGACCACCCGAGAGATCATCGGGCGATGCTACTGCGGGTCCTGCCGGCTCGGGCCTCGACAGGCTCGACCACCGTCAGGCTCGCTCCTCCGGGAACAGCCGTCGTGCCCCCGGACCCTCCGCCCCCCTCGCGTCGTCGGGGTTGTACAGCCGGCAGCGCTGCAGGGACAGACAGCCACACCCGATGCAGCTCGAGAGGTCGTCGCGCACCGCCTCCAGCTCGGCGATGCGCCGGTCGAGCGCCGGACGCCACCGGGCCGACATCCGGGCCCACTGCGCACGCGTCGGCGCCGCCTCGGGAGCGAGGTCGGCGAAGGCGGCCCCGATCTCCTCCAGGCTCAGGCCCACCCGCTGCGCCGCCCTGATCACGGCGACCCGGCGCAGCACCGCCCGCTCGTAGCGCCGACGGTCACCGGCGGTGCGGCTGCTGGTGATCAGCCCCATCGACTCGTAGTAGCGCAACGCGGACGGCGCCGCCCCCGAGCGCTGGGCAACCTCCCCGATGGCAAGCAGGTCTCGACGATCCACGTGGTTGACCTCAAGTGCACTTGATGTCTTCGGATGGGACCATGCTAACCGCGACGAGCACGTACGACGAGGCGCTCGAGCGCTTCCACACCACCGGCCCCGAGCGCGAGGGCTGGCTGTCCAACCACGGCCCGATGGTCGTCGAGGCCCTGACCCGGCTCGGACACGGTGACCGCGTGCACGCCTGGTCGGACGGCTACCTCCGGCGCCTGGAGGACGTGCCGCGCGGCATCGAGCCCATCGACCGGCTGGCGTGGCGCGACCCGCTCGGCGACCCGACGCGCAGCGGTGACTGGATCGGCTTCTTCCTCGCGGAGGTGGAGCAGCAGCCGTGGACGACGCTGCTGGTCCGGTGGTGGCCCCGGCTGCTGCCGGGGATCGCCGCGGGCGCCACCCACGGGGTCATCCGCGTCGGCCACGCGGTGCGTTCCCTGCGCGCGCTGGAGACCGAGCCGCGACGTCGTGAGCTCGCGCACGCGCTGGCCTACTGGGCGGCGCGGTGGCAGCCCGTGCCCCTGGTGGTCCCGCGCGGCACCCGCGACGCGGCGTCGGTCCTCGCGTCGATCCCGCCGGTCGCCCGCCAGGAGCACGGCATCCGCAACCGCCTCGCTCAGCTCGCCGACACCCCGGGCTGGGACCGGACGGGTCGCTCGCTCGCGCCGCCGCGGGACGCCGCGGACGTGCCTCGCGACCTCATCGGTCTGGTCGACGAAGTCCTCGCGCACTACGCGACCCGGGCCCACGGCAACCCGACGATGCTCGTCCACGCCGCGACCGCCCCCATGGCGGTGGCCAACACCCTGCCCTCGCTCCCCCGCGCCCTGTGGCGGCCGAGCTTCGACGCCGCCTGGTCGGCGTCGGCGGCCGTGCTGGCGGCGTACGCGCCGCGAGACGAGAGGCCCTACCGACCGTCGGGCACCGATGTCGACGACGTCCTTGCCCGGGCGGTGCACCACGGGGGCGAGCACGTGATCAAGCTGGCCGACACGTCGATGTCCGCCTTCGCGGCGAGGGGTGACCAGCGAGCGCTCGCGGCGGTGCTGGTCGCGATCGACCTCGACGCCTGAGCGACCCCAGCGACCCCAGCGACCTCAGCACCTCTGCGACCACCGCGGGAAGGAACGCACGTCCTCCACTCTCAACGTATAACCCACCCGGGGGCTTGCCGCAAGACCCCCGGGAGGCCGCACAATCACCGGCCGTGGACAGAATCCTCGCGCCGTCCGACCTCTTCGACCTCTCGGGCCGCCTCACCCCCAAGGCCGACCCGATGCTCATCTCCGCCGACGAGCAGCACCTCGCGGCGATCGCGACAGCCCTCGCAGAGCAGCGCGTCGACCTGTCCGACCGGATCGACGCCGTACGTCGGGCGGTCGGCGGCACCGGGCAGCAGGCGATGGACCGCGACCTCGAGGTCCACCGGCTGACCGCGCGGCTGCGGACGCTGCGCCGCTTCGGGCTGGACCTCTGCCTGGGTCACCTCGTGCGGGCCGACGACCCGGAGCCGGTGTACGTCGGTCGGCTCGGGCTCAGCGACACTGCCGGTCGCCGACTGCTCGTCGACTGGCGCTCCCCGGCGGCCGAGCCGTTCTTCGGGGCGACCCATGCCGACCCGATGGGCCTGACCAGCCGCCGCCGCTACCGCTGGACCCGGGGGCGGATCACCGACTACTGGGACGAGGTCTTCACCGCGCAGGGTCTCGACGGGCACGCCGCCGCGCTCGACGACCAGTCGGCGTTCATCGCCAGCCTCGGCGGCAGCCACTCGGCCGGGATGCGCGACGTGCTCGGCACCATCCAGACCGACCAGGACGCGATCATCCGCGCGGGATCGCGCGGCGCGCTCGTCGTCGACGGCGGGCCGGGCACCGGCAAGACCGTGGTCGCCCTGCACCGCACCGCCTACCTGCTCTACGCCGACCCGCGCCTGGGCCACCGGCGGGGCGGAGTGCTGGTGATCGGCCCGCACCAGCCCTACCTCGCCTACGTCGCCGACGTGCTGCCTCGCCTGGGCGAGGAGGGCGTGCAGACCTGCACGCTGCGCGACCTGGTCCCCGAGGGGCCCGCGGCGCGGCCCGAGACCGACGCCGAGGTGGCTCGGCTGAAGGCGTCCGCGGCCATGGTGCGCGCCGTCGAGCCCGCCGTCCGTCTCTACGAGGAGGCGCCCACCGCCGGGATGGAGGTCGAGACCCCGTGGGGCGACCTCTGGCTCGGCGCCACCGACTGGGCCGAGGCGTTCGACGCACCCGATCCGGGCACCCCGCACCACGAGGGGCGCGACCAGGTGTGGGAGGCGCTGCTCCGGATCCTGGTCGACAAGCACGGCTCCGAGGACGACGAGGTCCCCGCCCACCTGGTGCGCCGTTCCCTGCTGGAGAACCACGAGCTGGTCTCGGTCTTCGACCGGGCCTGGCCCCGGATCGACCCGACCGAGGTCGTCGAGGACCTGTGGTCGGTGCCGGCCTACCTGCGCCGGTGCGCCCCCTGGCTGGACCCGGAGGAGGTACGTCGGCTGCAGCGGGCGGAGCCTCGGGCCTGGACCGTCTCCGACCTCCCGCTGCTCGACGCGGCCCGGCGCCGCGTCGGCGACCCCGAGGCGTCACGACGGCGCCGGCGCCGCGACGCCGTGCTCGCGGCCGACCGCGAGGAGATGGCCCGCGTCGTCGACCACCTGGTGGCGACCGACGACTCCGACATGCAGGTCATGTCCATGCTGCGCGGCGAGGACCTCAGCGGCGTCCTGGTCGACGAGGCCGCGGTGCCGGACGCCGTGCCGGACCCGCTCGCCGGTCCCTTCGCGCACGTCGTGGTCGACGAGGCGCAGGAGCTGACCGACGCGGAGTGGCAGATGCTGCTGAGCCGCTGCCCCTCGCGCAGCCTCACGATCGTCGGCGACCGGGCCCAGGCCCGCCACGGGTTCACCGAGTCGTGGCGGGAGCGCCTGGCCCGGGTCGGGCTCGAGCACGTGGCCCTGGCCTCGCTCACGATCAACTACCGGACGCCCGAGGAGGTCATGGCCGAGGCGGAGCCGGTCATCCGCGCGGCGCTGCCCGACGCCAACGTGCCGACCTCCGTACGCCGCAGCGGGGTCCCCGTCGTCCAGGGGTCGGCGTCGGACCTGCCCGCGGTCCTCGACGCCTGGCTCGCCGAGCACGCCGACGGGACCGCGTGCGTCGTCCGCGCAGGCCACGGCGTGCCCATGGACGAGTGGTCAGCGACGGGACCCCGCGTCTCCACGCTGACCCCGGAGCTCGCCAAGGGCCTGGAGTTCGACCTCGTCGTCCTGGTCGACCCCCAGGACTTCGGGGTCGGTCTCGAGGGCGCCGTCGACCGCTACGTCGCGATGACCCGGGCGACCCAGCGGCTCGTCGTCCTCACGAGCCCGTGAGCCCAGCCCGTGCCGCCTGCTGCGCGCGGGCCTACGGCACCTCGACGACCGCGCTCAGCGTGCTGGAGTTGTCGCCGTAGTCGTAGACGGTCAGGTCCAGCTGCAGCTCGGTGCCCGACGGCAGCGGCTCGAAGTCGTAGGTGAGGTTGGCGAGGTCGGCGTAGAGGCCCACGTCGTTGGCGGGCTCCCACGTCTGCTCGCCGTCGGGGCCGACGGTGAGCACGGTCGGCACGATCAGCCCGTCCGGGGCGGCGGTCAGCTCGCCGTAGCCACCCGAGTCGGGGTCGTAGGCGTAGTAGGTCTCGCTGATCAGGTCGCCGGACTCGGCGTCCAGGATGATCGAGAGCAGCACGTCCTGGTAGGTCTCGCCGTCGACGTCGTCGGGTGCGTAGTAGGCCAACGGCACGTCGACCGAGGCGGTCTCGTCACCGTCCTCGACGTCGAGGGCGAGGTAGGCGTAGCCGGTGTCCTCCCCGTCGCTGATCGTGAGCGCCGTGAGGTCGTAGACCCCCACGGCCAACGGCGATCCCTCGGGGTCGACGGCCGCGGACTCCTCGCCGAAGTAGGTCAGCGACCCGTCGTCCTCGACGAACGCATAGCTGATCGTCCCGCCCGTGAGGTTCCCCTGGCCGAGCTCGTCGTAGGTGCCGGTCAGCGCCACGCCGTCGTCGTCGAACTCGACCTCCGGCGAGCCGCCGTTGTTGGTGAACCGCGGGAGCTCCGCCTCGGGGATCGCCGCACCGGCGTCGAAGTACGCCGTCAGGAAGTCGGCCCACGGCGACGCGCTCGCGACGTCGAGGTAGGCCCCGTCGGCGAGGTCGGCGGTCGGGGGGAAGTAGATCGACAGGCCGGTGGCGCCTCGGGTGGCCGCACCGTCGACGTCGGCGACGACCGCGTCGTTGATGGCACGCACGAGCGCGTCGGCCTGGTCGCTGACGTCGAGGGCCTCGACCCCGATCGTGCTCGCGAGCAGGCCCAGGTCCTTCATGTGGCTGTCCTGCGCCTGGTCCGGGCTGCGGGCGAAGCCCAGCGTCTCGGCGCCGATCCGCCCCACGACCGGGGCCACCGTCGCGGCCCGCTCGGCCAGCGCCCCGCCGAACGCGGCCATCGCCTCGTCCACCGCGTCCATCTTGGTCAGGTCGATGAGGCCGAGCGTGATCGACTCCTCCGTGCCGGACTCGACGGCCTGCGCCTCGAAGCCGTCGATCAGGGCCCTCCCGAGGTCGTCGGCCGTGGCGTCCGGGTCGTCGGCCAGGAGCTCCAGGGCCTGGTAGTCCCAGCCGTGGCCGGGCTCCAGCTCCTGCGAGGCGACCAGGCGGTCGGCCAGCGGCGCCATGGCGCTGGCCACCTCGTAGCCGGCCATCAGGCAGGCGTCGAAGCCGAGCAGGTCCAGCCGGTCCACCCCGGCGCGCTCGAGCCCCGCGGAGATCCCCTCGGTCAGCTCGGCGAGGTCGAGCACGCTGTCCTCGGAGCCCTCGTCGGGTCCGATGCCCGGCCACGAGGCACCGTGGTCGGAGATGATCAGCGCGTAGCGCGCGGCCGGGTGGTCCCGGATGCCGTCGGCGACGAAGTCGGCCAGCGTCTCCGGGTCGGCCGAGTCGACGTCACCGAGGTCCTCCACCAGCGTGGTGCGTCCACCCTGGCCGATGTCGAGGACCCGCCCGCCCACCCAGTTGCCCTGGTCGAGGACGTCCGCCCTCCCGTACTGCCGCGAGCGGTCCATCAGCTCGCGGATCCGCAGGTTGTCGTTGGACCCCACGGCACCGATCTCGTTGACGTCCTCGACCATGAACGGCTCGAGGTTGGTGTCGGCCATCGAGTAGTGCAGCACCGTCCACCCGTCCGCCGCCGGGGTCGCCGGACGTGAGGCCGCCGCCGGCTCCTCGTCCCCGGTGCAGCCCGCCGCGACCAGGCTGAGTGCGGTGGTGAGCACGACGGCGCGGAGCATCAGCAGGCCACGGGGGGGAGGAGGCACGTCCGGAGCGTAGAACTGCGGCGCCGTGCGTGTCCCGCACGACCGGCCCCGGTCTAGCCACCGCGGTCGCGATACTGGGCCCGTGCCCCACCTCCCCGACGACCTCGGCCACCCCGTCGATCTGCCCTCCCCGGTTCGTCGCGTCGTCTCGCTGGTCCCGTCCATCACCGAGGCGCTGGTGTCGGTGGAGCCCGGCGCGGTCGTCGGCGCCACCGACTGGTGCACCCACCCCCCGTCCCTCGACGTCGCCCGGGTGCGCGGCACCAAGAACCCCGACCTCGCCGCGGTGCGCAGGCTCTCCCCCGACCTGGTGATCGCCAACAAGGAGGAGAACCGCGAGCTCGACGTACGTCGCCTCCGCGAGTCCGGTGTGGCCGTGTGGGTGACCGACATCGAGACCGTCCCGGCGGCGATCGGCGCCTACCACCGGCTGTTCGACGAGGTGCTGGGGTGGAGCCGACCCGACTGGCTGGCCGAGGCCGAGGCGCTGTGGTGCGGCGCGCTGCCACCGGTGACCCGGAGGGTCGTCGTCCCGATCTGGCGGGACCCGTGGATGGTCGTCGGCTCCCGCACGTTCACCGGCGACCTGCTGCGCCGGCTCGGGCTCGACAACGTCTACGGCGCCCACGAGGGCCGCTACCCCACGCTCGACGCCGCCGACATCGACGCGGCCGGCGCCGACGCCGTGCTGCTCCCCGACGAGCCCTACGTCTTCACCGCCGACGACGGGCCGGAGGCGTTCGCCCGGACGCCGACCGAGCTGGTCTCCGGGCGGCTGCTCACCTGGTACGGCCCCTCGCTGGTCGCGGCCGCCCGTTCACTCGCGCGCTGACCACGACAGAAACCGACCACCGCGGGGAGAGCCGACCTACGCTGTGCGACATGCGCCGCCGCGACGACCGACACCCTGCCGTCCTGCCGGCGCTGGTCCTCGCGTGCGCGGTGCTCGCCGCCCTTCTTCCGACCACGGCCGGCGCCGCGACCCTCGCGCCCGAGCGACCCGCCGCGACTCGCTCCTCGACGCCGTCGGACCACGTGAGCAACGCGCGCGGCAGCCAGAAGTGGCGCACCACCGAGCGGATGGTCCCGGTGCGGACCGGTCCGCGCAACGACATCGCGCTCGACCTCGACACCCGGCTCTACAAGCCCCGCGGCGCCACCCGTCGTCACCCGCAGCCGGCGATCCTGATGACCCACGGCTTCGGCCTCACCAAGGACGCCGACGAGGTGGTCAGCACCGCGCAGTTCCTGGCCGCGCACGGCTACGTCGTGCTCACCTACACCTCCTCGGGCTTCGGCGGGAGCGGCGGCTGCGTGACCCTGCAGTCGGCCGACTACGACGTGAAGAGCGCCTCGCAGCTGATCGACAAGGTGCTGGAGCCGCTGCGCTTCGTGAAGCACGACCGCAAGGGCGTCGTGGTGGGCACCATCGGCGGCTCCTACGGCGGTGGGATCCAGCTGCCGCTGGCCGCGGCCGACCAGCGGATCCGCACCAGCATCCTGGGCCGCACCTGGAACGACCTGCGCTACTCCCTGGACCCCAACAACCGCGTGGTCCCCGGCGATCGGAGCGGGCTGGCCCACGGCCGCAACCTCCAGGGCGTCTTCAAGCAGCAGTGGACCTCGCTGTTCTACGCCCTCGGCAACGCCCAGCCCGCCATGGGCGGCGGGAGCTGCCCCCAGACCAAGCTGGACTCGCGAGACCCGGTCGAGATCGCGGCCGCCCCGAGCTGCCCGGGCTACTACCTCGCGCTGTGCCGCACCGCCGAGCTGCTCACCGCCACCGGTGACGCCGACGCCACGTCGCGCCGACTGATCGCACGAGCCTCCGCCTCGACGTTCCTGCGCCGCATCCGGATCCCCGTGCTGCTGGTGCAGGGCCAGAGCGACACGCTGTTCAACCTCAACGACGCCGCCGCGACGTACACCTCACTGAGGCGCCGCGGCGTCCCCGTCGGGATGATCTGGAACTCCGGCGGTCACGGCGGCTACACCTCGCAGCCCGGCGAGTGCGAGGCCTACGACGGCACCGCACGCACCGTGCGCGAGATGGACCGCTGCTACCTCAGCCTGCGCTCGCTGCGTTGGATGGACCACTGGCTGCGTGGGACGAAGGGCGGCCGGGGCCCGGGCTTCACCTACCACCGCGACTGGGTCCGCTACCAGGGCCAGGGGCCCGACGACGAGCAGTACGGCGCGGCCCGGCGCTTCCCGCTGCCCGGCTCGACCCGCTACACCCTGTCCGGACGCGGACGGCTCGCCGCCCCCCGCGCGGAGGTCGTCCGGGCCACCACTCAGATGGTCAACCCCGCGGGCGGTCAGCCGGCGGCGTACTCGGAGACCTCGAACTTCTCCGGTCCCGACTCCTCGCCCTCGCTCGCCCGTCCGCCGCGCGAGGTGCCGGGCCAGTTCGCCGCCTTCACGTCCGGGCGCTTCCTGCGGGCGCACGACGCGGTCGGCATCCCCCGGGCCCGGCTGCGGATCACCAACGCCAACGGACGCGACATGGTCTTCTTCGCGAAGGTCTACGACGTGGCCCCGGGCGGGAGCGCCACGCTCATCCACCGGCTGATCAGCCCGGTCCGGGTGCCGGCCGGCGCCGTCGGTCGACCGGTCCGGCTGAGCCTCGCCGGCTTCGCGCACCGCTTCGCGCGGGGACACCGGGTCCGGCTCGTGCTGGCCACCACCGACGACACCTCCTACAACGCCAAGACTGCCGACGTGCTGACCCTGACCACCGGCCCGGGCTCGACGTTCACGCTGCCGGGACGCCTGAGCCGGCGCTAGAAGCCGCGCCGCACCCCGGCGCCGCTCTTGCAGGCGGCGACCGCGAGCGCGTCGACCAGGTCGTTCATCCGGTCCCCGGAGTGCCCCTTGACCCAGCGGAAGCCGACGTCGCCGCGCGTGACGACCGCGTCGATCAACGGCTCCCAGAGGTCGCGGTTGGCGACCGGCTTGCGGGCCGAGCTGACCCAGTCACGGTCGAGCCAGCCGCGCCACCAGCGGTCGCGGAAGCAGTGCACGACGTACGTCGAGTCGCTGACCACCAGCAGGGGGCCGTCGAGGCTGGTCACCGCCTCGAGCGCCGCGCGGATCTCCATGCGCTGGTTGGTGGTGGCCGGGTCGAAGCCCGAGGCCTGCACCTCGCCGTCCAGCGCCCAGGCCCACCCGCCGGGGCCGGGGTTGCCCGCGCAGGCCCCGTCGGTGAAGACCTCGCGAGCGCCGGGTGGGACGGGCATGGCGGGCCGCGGGGCACGCTTCTGACGGGGAGGCACCGGCACACCCTGGCAGGTGGGTCGACGGTCGGGTCGGGTCGGGTGCTCGGAGCAGCTGCCCGGGTCGATCAGCCCTGCCGGTGCCTGACGGACAGGATGGCGGCCTGGGTCCGGCTGGAGAGCCCGAGCTTGCTCAACATGATCGAGACGTAGTTCTTCACGGTCTTCTCGGCCAGGAAGGTCGCGGCCGCGATCTCACGGTTCGTCCGGCCCTCACCGATCAGCTGCAGGATCCGCAGCTCCTGGGGGGTCAGGCCGTCCAGGTCGGGGTCCATCGGCGGGCCGTTGCGCACCCGCTCCAGGACCTGGGCCGTCACGGCGGGGTCGAGCATCGCCTGGCCGGCCGCGACCCTGCGCACGGTGTCCACCAGGTCGCGCCCGTCGACCTGCTTGAGGACGTAGCCGGCCGCCCCCGCCATGATCGCGGCGAAGAGCGACTCGTCGTCGTCGCACGAGGTGAGCATCACGACCTTCGTGTGCGGCTCGCTCGACCGGACCTCACGGCAGACGTCGATGCCCGACCCGTCCGGCAGGCGAGCGTCGAGGATCGCCACGTCGGGGCGCAGCGCCGGGATGCGCCGGGCGGCCTCCTGCGCCGAGCCCGACTCGCCGGCGACGGTGACGTCACCGGTGCTCTCGAGCAGCTCGCGCAGCCCCCGCCGCACGGCCTCGTGGTCGTCGAGCAGGTAGACCGTGATCTGCTCGCCGGGCATGGTCGCACGCTAGCGGGCCGACGCCCCCGGACCCCGGGGGCGATCCTCCCCTCTTAGCAGGGACCTTCGTCCCCCGCCGGACCTAGGTCCCGTCCCTGATGGCCCTGCGCCCGTACCCCTGCGCCGTGCGGGGCTCCAGGCTGGGGCCATGAACACCGCCCGCAGCATTCCTCTCGACTCCATCGTCGTCGCCTACGACGGCTCCGAGCACGCCGACCGGGCACTGCGCTGGGCGTCGGTGCAGGCGTCGCTGGAGAAGCGGGCGCTCGACGTGGTGCACGTCGCGGGGATCTCGGAGATCCCGGGGGCGCCCTGGGCCGGGGCCGGGATGGTCAGCGCACTGCTCGTCGACGACCTGCGTGAGACGGCACGCAGCGCGGTCGAGGCAGCAGCAGCCCGGGTGATCTCACGGCGCCTGGACCTCACCACCCGGGTCCACGTCCTGGGCGGCGACCCGCGCCAGGTCCTGATCGAGCTGTCGCAGCACGCCCACCTGGTGGTGCTGGGATCGCGCGGCCGCGGCGTCGTGCGCAGCCTGCTGCTGGGATCGGTCAGCGCCGCGGTCAGCAAGCACGCCGGGTGCCCCGTCGTGGTCGCCCGACCGGTCGAGTCCGACCCGGTGGGGGCGGGGGTCGTCGTCGGCGCCGACGGCACGCACGAGTCGCTGCCGGTCATCGAGTTCGCCTTCCGGCAGGCGTCCTTCCGCACGCTGCCGCTCACGGTCGTCCACTGCTACTGGGACGCGGCCGCGGCCTACGGCTCCCGCGACCTGACCGCGGGAGCGGACGACGACACCGCGGACCTGCGCGCGCTCCTGGCCGAGTCGGTGGCCGGGTTGTCGGAGAAGTTCCCCGACGTGCACGTCAGCCGCCGGCTCGAGCACGGGCTGGTCGACCACGTCCTCACCAGCGGCCGCGGCTGGGACCTGATCGTCGTCGGCCGCCACCCGCTCGACCTCTGGTCGCGGACGTTCGTCGGCTCGATGGCCACCGCGGTGCTCGAGCGGGCACACGCCACGGTCGCCGTCGTGCCCGAGGCCAGCACGGACGAGCGCCCCGGGACCAGGGCATGAGCCGCGGCGCGCCGGCCGCCTTGACCCGCGACGCGATCGTGGTGGCCGTCGGGAGCGGCGACCACGGCTACGAGGCCGGGCTGCAGTTCGCGGTGGAGGAGGCCCGACGTACCGGTCACCCCCTCCACCTCGTGCACGTGGTGATGCGTCCCCGGGGACCGTTCGCCGAGGTGTGGCTCGACCAGGACGTGCTGGCCCGCGCGCTGGTGCGCGAGGCCGTCGAGCGGGCCGAGTCTCTCGGTGGCGACGACCTGGTCGTGACCGGGTCGGTCGTCGACAACGGCTTCCTGGTGCGCTCGCTCGTCGAGAGCGCGGACGCCGGCAGCCTGGCGGTCCTCCAGCACCGTCGGCTGAACGCGGCGCACCGGCTGGTCACCCGCTCGGTGGCCAACGGGGTGGCGGCGCGGGTGCGGGTCCCGGTCGTGGCCGTGCCCGAGGGCTGGGTGCCCCTGACCGGGGACGACCAGGTGGTGACGGTCGCCGTCCAGGACGGCGCCGAGGCGCGTGCGCTGGTCGAGACCGGCGCGCAGGCGGCGCTGCGGCACGGAGCCCGGCTGGAGGTGCTGCACGCGTGGTGGATGGCCAACGGCCTCGACACGCTGATGGTCGACGAAGGACTGCGCATCGACTGGGTCGGCCGGGTCCGTGCCGAGCTGGAGCCGGTCCTGGCCGAGGCCCGGGCCCGGCACCCGGCGCTGAGCCTGGCGCTGACGGTCGTGCACGCACCGGCGGCGCAGGCGCTGCTCGACGCCACCGCGGGCAGCGACCTCCTGGTGGTGGGGCGACGCCACCACCTCCTGCCACCGGGCACCCACCTCGGCCCCGTCGCACGCTCGGTGCTGGACCACAGCGCGTGCCCGGTCCTGGTGGCACCGGAGGTGGAGGCCGCCACCGCTGCCTCCGGCGACGACCCGCTAGCGCCATACGGGTCGGCCGCGTCCTGAGGGCCTGGCCGCCCCCTACGAGACCTGGAGCTGGACGATGACGAGCCCGGCGTCGTGGTCCTCGACCTCGACCACTCCGGGCCGGTCGATGGTCACCTCGAGGTCGGTCTCGCCCGCGCCGTAGGCGAGCTCCTGCTCGGGGACCGAGTGCACGTGCATCTCACCGGCCCGGTCGCTGGTCACGCGGAAGGTCACGGTCTCGCCTGCGGCGACCTCGACCCGCTCCCCGCTGGGGCTGACCCGGTCTCCCGCGATGGTGACCTCGATCGTGGTGCCCTCCGGCTCCGAAGGCTCCGACGCGGGCTCCGACGCGGGCTCGGAGGCGGGCTCGGACGCCGGCTCGGAGGCGGGCTCGGACGCCGGCGCCGTCGTCGGCGCAGGCGCGGCCGGGGACTCCTCGTCGGAGCCGCAGCCGGCCGCGAGGGCCACGACCAGCAGGAGCGGCGCGACCGCGGCGCGGCGCAGGGGCGTCGTACGGATGCTCATGGCTCCATTCTGGACGGCCGCTCCACAGACGGCACAATGGCCCCCGTGACCACGATCGAGCACCTGGCCGAGTCCGAGCTGGTCCGGGCCGGTGAGGTGCTGCGCTCGATCTCCGACGCCTTCGACGCGCGCATCGTCGGCCAGGAGCGGTTGCGCACGGCGATGCTGGTCACCCTGCTGGCCGAGGGCCACCTGCTGGTCGAGTCGGTCCCGGGCCTGGCCAAGACCCTGGCGTCCTCGACGCTGGCCCAGGCCGTCCGGGCCGACTTCGCGCGGATCCAGTGCACCCCCGACCTCCTGCCCAGCGACATCATCGGCACCCAGGTCTACGACCCGCGCCACCACCTCTTCGAGACCCAGCTCGGTCCGGTGCACGCCAACATCGTGCTGCTCGACGAGATCAACCGCGCCAGTGCGAAGACCCAGTCGGCGATGCTCGAGGCGATGCAGGAGCGCCAGACCTCCATCGCCGGCCAGGTGCACCCGCTGCCCCGGCCGTTCATGGTCCTGGCCACGCAGAACCCCATCGAGCAGGAGGGCACCTACGTCCTGCCCGAGGCGCAGATGGACCGCTTCCTGCTCAAGGAGGTCCTCGACTACCCGTCGGCCGAGGAGGAGGTCTCGGTGCTCGACCGGGTCGGGGACGGGACCTTCACCCAGTCGCCCTCCACCGGCGGCGTGGTCGGTCCCGCGGAGGTGCTGCAGCTGCAGTCGCTGGCCGCGCGGGTCTACGTCGACCCCGCCGTGAAGCGCTACATCGTCGACCTGGTCCACGCCACCCGGCACGCCTCCACGCGTCATCGGTCGCGACCTCGGCGACTACGTCGAGACCGGGGCCAGCCCGCGGGGGTCGATCGCGTTCTTCTCGGTCGCGCGTGCGCTGGCCGTGCTGCGCGGCCGGGCCTACGTCGTGCCGGAGGACGTCCGGGAGCTGCGGCACAGCGTGCTGCGCCACCGCCTGCACCTGACCTTCGAGGCGCTGGCCGACCGGGTGCCGCCCGAGACCCTCATCGACGCCGTCTTCGACGCCGTCCCGACTCCCTGACGCCGGAGCGGACCGACCCGTGGCCGACCACGTCCCCCGGATCCGGGCGCGGCTGTCGCTGCACGCGCACCGCAGGGTGAGCGGGCTGCTCGAGGGTGAGTACGCCTCGATCCAGACCGGGCGGGGCATGGACTTCAACGACCTGCGCGAGTACGTCCGGGGCGACGACGTCAAGGACCTGGACTGGAAGGCCTCGGCCCGCACGGGCGAGCTCCTGGTCAAGCGGTTCGTCACGGTGCGCAAGCACACGGTGCTGCTGGTCGTCTCGACCGGGCGGAGCATGGCCGCCGCCAACGCCCTCGACACCAGCAAGCGCGACCTCGCGGTCGAGGTCGCCGGCCTGCTGGGGTGGCTGGCGGTGCGTCAGGGCGACTTCGTGGCCGCTGCCTGGGGCGATGCCGCCGCCCAGCACGGGCTCCCGGCGCGCACCGGAGAGCTGCACCTCGAGCGCTGCCTGGCCTCGGTCCACGACGCCGTCCGGCCCGACGCGGCCCCCACCGACCTGGTGGCGCTGCTGCGCTACGTCGCGCGCACGGTCCGCCGCCGCACGATCCTGCTCGTCGTGTGCGACGAGGAGGAGGCCACGCCCGAGCTGACCGCGGCGCTGCGCCGCCTCGTCGTCCAGCACGAGGTGCACCTGGTGACGGTCGGCGACATCGACCCCGTCGCCGTGCCGGTGCCGGCGCCCGCGGCGCGCGACGTCGACGGCGACCGGGCCCTGCCCACGTGGCTGCGCGGCGACGCCCGGCTGATCGAGGAGCTCCGCGTCTCGCGGCTCGACGCCCGGCAGTCCTTCCACACCCGGGTGGCGGCCCTGGGCGTGGTCCACGAGCACGTGGCCGAGGCGACGACCGCCCTCACCGCCGTGCTGCGGCTGCTCGCGAGGAACCGGCATGCTCGCGGTCGATGAGCTGCAGGGCCCGGTCGGCTACGACGACCGGTGGCTCCTGCTGGCCGCCTCGGGCCTGGTCGCGGTGGCCGTCTACTACGCCGTCGTGCTCTGGTCGACCCGACCCCGACCGGTCCCCGCGGCCGGTCCGCCCCCGCGGGAGGAGTGGCTGGCCCGGCTCGACGAGGTGGAGTACGCCGTGGCCGCCGGCCGGAGCACCCCGCGGGAGGGGCACCAGGCGATCAGCCGGATCGTGCGTGGCTTCGTGGCCGACGCCGCCGGCGTGCCGGCCGCCACGATGACCCTGGCCGACTTCGAGCGCGAGGGTCCGGAGCGGCTGGCCGAGGTGGTCGCGCTGGTCTACGCGCCGGCGTTCGCCCCCGGCGACGACCTCCCCCGGGCGCAGCTCGGCACCGCGTTGGCCCGGGCCCGGACGCTGGTGTCGACGTGGACCTGAAGTGGCCGTGGGCCCTGCCCGTGGTGGCGGTGGCCGTCCTGGTGCTCCTGCTGTGGTGGGCCCGGCGTCCGCGCGGTCGCAGGCCCGGCGACGCGCTGCTGGTCGCCCACACCGACCGGCTGCGGGGGCTCCCCCGCTACGTCGAGCTGCTGCGGCGTCGCCGCCTCTCGGGGCTGCTGCTCGCGCTGGCAGCGCTGGTGGTGGTGGCCGGCACGGCGCTGGTGCTCATCCGCCCGCAGCAGGTCGACAGCGAGCCGCGGCAGGCCCGCAGCCGCGACCTGATGCTCTGCCTGGACGCCTCGGTCTCGATGGACGACGACAACCTGGCCGTGGTGCGCGAGGTGCGCCGCATCGTCGACGACCTCCAGGGCGACCGGGTCGGCCTGATGATCTGGAGCGGGGCGGCCGTGCTCGTCTTCCCGCTCACCGACGACTACGACTTCGTGCGGGCACAGCTGGACGCCGCCGAGCGCGCCTTCGCCGGCGAGCCGGACGGCTTCTTCGCAGGCGCCGACAGCTCCGGGGGCGCCTCGCTCATCGGCGACGGCATCGTCTCCTGCGTCCAGCGCTTCGACGACCCCTCCGCGGACCGGACCCGGGCGGTCCTGGTCTCCTCCGACAACTCCCCGATCGGCGAGCCCGTCTACCCGCTGCCGGAGGCGGCGCGCTACGCCACGGAACAGAAGGTGCTGGTCTACGGCCTGGGGGCCGCCGAGCTCGGCTCGACCGACCGCGCGGCGGCGCGTGAGGAGCTCGCGGCCGCCGTCGAGGCCACGGGCGGCCTCCTGGCCCTGGTGGGCGAGGACGGTGACACCGACCGCATCGTCGAGCGCATCGACGACCTGGAGAAGGCCCGGGCCGAGGAGCCGCCCCGCAAGGTCTCCTACGACGACAACCGGGTCGGCCTCCTGGTCAGCGCCCTCGGGGTGGGCCTGCTGCTCCTCGCCTGGACCGGCCCGCTGCTGGGCCGCCGCCGTGCGAGGCGGGCGTGACCGGGCGACGCCTCGGCGGCGCCGGGCTCACCGTCGTACGTCGGGTGGCGCTGGTAGCCGTGCTGGTCGCGCTCCTGCTCGGCCTGGGCAACCGCGAGACACCCGCCCCGCAGCGCACGCCCGAGCTCGACGTGCTCGTCGCGGTCGATGTGACGACCTCGATGTCGGCCCTCGACGACCCGACGGGGTCCAGGATCACCGCGGCGCGCCGCGACCTCGTCGAGCTTGTCCGCAACCTCGACCAGGTGCGGCTCTCGGTGCTGACCTTCGGGCGCTCCCGAGCGGTGCAGCTCCCGTTCACCCCCGACCGGGACGCCTTCGACGAGACCGTCGCCGCGATCCAGGTCGAGCGACCCGATGCCGGCAGCGGGTCGTCGGTCGGACGCGCCGTGCGCGCGCTGAAGGACGAGCTGGACCGAGCCGACATGACGCCGGGCGAGCGGATCCCGGTGGTCGTGCTCGTCACCGACGGCGAGAACACCGTGCCCGGGCGGCAGCCCTCGTTCACGTCGGTGGGCGACCGGATCGAGGCGGGGGTGGTGCTGGGCTACGGCAGCGACGAGGGCGGGCTGATGCCGCTCGCGCGGGTGGCGGTCGACGAGCAGCCGCCCAGTCCGACCGAGGTGGGTGCCGTGGTGATCGACACCAACACCGGCGAGCCGGCGCTGTCGCGCCGCGACCCCGACAACCTGCTCGGCATCGCCGACCAGCTCGGCGCGGCGTACCTCGAGGCCGACGGCTCCCAGGACATGGCCCGGGTCGCGGCGGCGCTGGAGGACGCGGCGTACGCCGGCCTGGAGCCCGGGGAGCCCGAGCGCGAGCTGCGGTGGCTGTGGGCCCTGCTCCTGCTGCTCCTCGTGCTGCCCGAGCTGCGGCTGGGGTGGCGCCGCTACCTCGAGGCCCGACGGGAGGGGCGGGCGTGACGCGGACCACGAGGCAGCGCCGGCGGCGCCGACTGCTGCTGGCGGGACTGCTCCCGCTGCTGCTGGCGCTGGCCTTCGCGGCCAAGGTCGCGGTGATGCTGGCCCACGACGACGCGGGCCGCACGGCGTACGGCGCCGGGGGCTACGCCGACGCCCGGAGCTCTTTCTCCGCCAACGCGACCCTCAACTACCTCGAGCCGTGGGTCTCGCCCTACGACGAGGGCACGGCCCGCTACCGGCTCGGCGACTTCCCCGGGGCGGTGCGACTGCTCACCACCGCGCTGGCCACCGTGCCGCCGGCCGAGGAGTGCCGGGTGCGGATCAACCTCAGCCTCGCCCACGAGTCGGTCGGTGACGCCGCCGTCGCAGGTGGTGACCGGGAGGCCGCCCGTCGCTCCTGGAGCCTGGGTGCTCGGGCGCTCACGGACGGCGGGTGCCTGGAGCTGACCCCGGCCGAGAAGAAGGCGGACGAGCAGGACCCCGCGGGCGCCACGGAGGACGAGGACGCGGAGAACGCGGGCGCGGAGAACGCGGGCGCCGACGCCCGACAGGCGGAGGACGACACGCGGCGGGCTCGACGGGCCGAACGGCGGGCCCAGGTGCGCGACGCGACCGCGGTCGACCGGCGCCTGCGCGACAAGCTGGGCCAGCAGCCCCCCGAGGGGCCCACGTCCGAGTCCGACGACCCCGAGGCCCGGCAGCAGGCCCGGCAGGACGCCGCCCGGCTCGAGGAGCGCAACGAGCAGGCCCAGGAGGTGCGCCGCGAGCAGCAGCAGCGCCGCCAGGACCGGGAGGCCGAGGAGCAGCGGCAGCAGGAGGAGCAGGAGCAGCAGCCCGGGACCGGCGACGGCGACGGCGAGGGCGAGCCCCTGACCTACGAGTGGTGAGCGGTCGGTGCAGACTGCTCGCACCCGCACCCGCACCCGCCCCCACCCCGGACCGCAGCCCCGACCCGCCCGCCCACCGACCGCGAGGACCCCGATGCACCGAGTCACGATCACCTACACCGCCCCGGCCGACGCCGACGCCTTCGACGCCCACTACCGCGAGGTCCACGTGCCGATCGCGCTGCGGGTCCCCGGCGTCCAGCGCTTCACGATCAGCCACCCCCGCGGCCTGGGGGCCGAGGCCCCCCACCTGGTCGCCGAGCTGTGGTTCGACGACGCCGCCGCGATGAAGGCAGCGCTGGGCTCGCCCGAGATGGCCGAGGCCCAGCGCGACGCGGCGACCTTCGACGTCGGCTCGATGGTCGTGGTGACCGGCGCGGTCGAGGACCTGCTGCACCGCGCCTGAGCGCTGGTCAGCCGAGCCGGGCCGCGGAGCCCGCCAGGTCGCGTCGCGGTGCGGGCCGCGGCACCTCGGCGCCGGGGACGACCTCGACCGGGCACGACGCCTGCGCCACGACGTGGCGGGCGGTGCTGCCGAGGTGGGGCCCCAGCAACCGGTCGGGGGCGGGTCGCAGCAGCAGCACGAGATCGGCCGTCCGGCTCGCCTCGACCAGCACCCGCGCCGCGTCGTCGTGCTCCACCCGGGTGGTCACGGCCACGTCGCGGTAGCGGTCCAACCAAGGGGCGATCTCGTGCTCGAGCAGCTCGGTGCCCCCGCTCACCCAGGCGGCGCGGTGGGTGCGCTCCTCGATCCGGTCGGCGTAGGCGTCCGGCAGCCGCCAGGCGTGCACGACCTCGACGGCCAGCCCCTGGGCCCGGCCGTGCTCGAAGGCCGCACGCAGCAGCTCGCCCGACCCCCGGGCCGAGCCCAGGCCCACCACGACCCGGTCCCCGGCCTGCTGGGGCTGCCAGGCACCCGGGACCACCACGACCGGGACCGGCACCCTCGCCACCACCGCGGCGGTCGTGGTGCCGGTGACCAGACGCTGCAGTCCACCGCGGGTCTCGCGCCCCACCACCAGCAACCGTCCCCGCCGGCTGGCGGCGACCAGCTCGAGGATGCGCGACCCGCTGCTCGTCGTCGGGGTCACGGGCAGGTCGGGCGCGACAGCGGCCACCGCGTCCTCGGCGGCCCGCAGGATGTCCAGGCCCGCCTGCGCGACCGACTGCTGCAGGTGGGGCAGCAGGGGGGTCACCGGCACGTGCCCGGGCCCGACGTGGACCAGGTGCAGCCCACACCCTCGACGACCGGCCTGCTCGACGGCGTACCGGAGCGCTCCGGCGCTGCCGGTGGTCCCGTCGACGCCGACGACCACGGGTCCCCGTTCCTCACGTCTCGTCCGCTCCGACCGGGCGGTCCCCTCGGGGTGCGTCATGTGCGTCTCCTCTCAAGGGATGGCGGCGCCGGCCAGGTCGCGCGAGAGCACCCGTCCGTCGGGTCCCACCTGCACGGGGTCCACGACCATCACCGGCACCGGGGACCAGCGCAGCACGGCGCGGGCGACCGGGCCGAGGTGTGCGGAGATCGGGAGGCGGGGGTGCCGTCGGCCCACGACGAGCAGCGTCGAGGCCGACGCCTCGGCGAGCAGGCCCTCTGCCGGTCGAGCGGGAGTCACCACGACCTCCACCGGCACCTGGGGGCGGGCGGCGAAGAGCTCCTCGAAGGCCTCGCGGATCTGGTCCTCGCGGTGCCGGCACTCCTCGGCCGACGCCTCCGGGTGCCGGGCGGGGTCGGGCCCCTCGGGGCCTCCCCAGCCGTGCACGACCCGCACCCGCGCGTCGCCCCGGTCAGCCGCCTCCACGGCCGCCCGCACCACCAGCGGCGCCACGTCGGCGTCGCCGACACCCACGGTGATGACGGGTACGACGCTCGGTGGGGCCGGCCGCCACCCGGGCGGCACCGCGACCACCGGCGCGTGCGACCGGGCCCCGACCCCGTTGGTGACCGAGCGGCCGCGGGGGCCGACCTCGGCGCCCATGCCGCGGTGCTGGAGCAGGACCAGGCAGGCGTGCGCGCTCTCCGCGACCAGGGTCGCCACGACGGCGCCGTGGGCGAGCTCGGTGCTGACGTCGAGGTCGTCGTCCCGCAGCATGTGCTCCAGGCGGGAGGCGGCGTCGGCCAGCACCGTCCGGCCGCGCAGGTGGAGCTCACCGTTGAGCATCACCAGCGCGTCGAGGCTCGGCCCGACGCACATCGGCGCGACCACGTGCACCAGGTGCACCCCGCAGCGTCGTCGGCGCGCCTCCTCCGCGGCGTACTCGAGCGCGGCCTCGCAGCCCGTCCGGTCCACGGCGACGAGCACCTTGCGTGGAGTCATGTCCCACATGGCTCCCCCTCTCCCTCGGGATCCACGGTGGCAGGCACGGGCGCCCGCGCGGGAGGGCCCTTGGTCCCGGAAAGCCGCGACCTGTGCCCCGCGCCTCGGAGGCGCCGCCGAGGCGTCGGGGGAGCCGCAGGGAGTGGCTGGCTACTGGATGCGCACCCGCAGCCGGCGGCTGCCCTCGACCACCTTGTCGAGCGGACCGAGGAGGGTGGTCCGCGAGAAGCTGTAGGGCCGGGGCCGACCCCGGAGGAAGATGACGTCGAAGTCGTCGCCGCCCCCGCCGTCGACGGCGTCGCTGGTGCCGAGCTGGACCCGGAGCTGGTCCTGGCGGACGGCCTCACCGATCATCTTCTCGGCCTGCGCCAGCGACTCCACCCAGCCGGACGCCCCGGAGCCGCCACCGACGGCGAGCATCGCCTTGACGCCCCGGGCCTTCAGCGGGACCCGGAAGCGGGTCAGCAGCTTCTTCGTGCCTGTGGCACCGGCCAGGACGGTGCGCAGGCGCAGGGTCTTGCCCGCCTTCACGACCGCGGGGGCCTTGCGGGCGAGCGGGACCCACTCTCCCTGGCGCCACTGCTGCACGGCCGAGACCCGCCAGCTGCCGGTCTCGTCGGTGGCCCGGGAGTCGACGTCCACGGACGAGATCGTGACACCGGGCAGCGACGAGAGCGTGTAGACGAGGTCGGCGAGGCCGAAGACCGAGGTCCAGGTGACGTCGTACGTCGAGGTGTGGCGGTCGGCCCAGGTCAGCGCGAACTCGGCCCCGCTGGGCCGGGTCCCCCGGATCGTCCACTCCTGGACCTCGGTGCCCTTGAGCGCACCGTCCACGACCCGCTCGTGGTTGGCGAGGAACTCGCCGAAGAGACCGTCGGCCACGAAGTCGGGCACGGTCACGTGGGTGGTGCCGACCCGCGACCGCCCGTGGTAGGAGACCGAGGAGGTGATGTCGGCGGACTTCGGCAGGTCGCCGAACGTCCCGGTGAGGCCGGTCAGCCGGTCGTGCGCGATCGTGCCGACCGGCGCGCCGATGTTGGCCAGCTTGAAGGGCGACCCGAGCGTGTCGGGTTGGACGAACAGCGCGTCGGCCGGGTGCAGGCTCTCGGTCGTGCCGCCGAGGAAGGCCAGCGGGTGGCCGAACCCGACGACCTCGCCGTCGCAGACCGAGGTGGCGGTCCCGACCCCGACCATCGTGATGTCGCCGTAGGCCACCGACGCGCCCAGGTTGCCTCCGGCCACGATCGACTCCGGCCCGGTGTCCTCGGCGGAGGCGCGACCGGTGCTGTAGGCGTCCTTCAGCGCGTAGGGCTTGTCGACCCGGGCGGCCTTGGCCAGCCGCGACGCGCTGAGCCCAGTGATGCCCAGCGGCATCCGCAGCTGGGCGAAGCCCTCCTCGGCCTGGGCGACCGTGACCTGCGAGCGGGCCGCGATCGTGCGCGCCGTACGTCGGTCCACCGCGATCCGGCCCGGAGCCGTGGTCCCGAGGTAGTCGTCCATGTCGGCGAAGGGCGTCACCCCGGCGATCGGCGTCGGCGCCCACGACAAGCCGTAGGCGACCGCGCCGATCAGACGACCGTCGGCGGCGTAGACCGGCGAGCCGGACATGCCCTGCCAGATGCCACGGGTGCGGTCGAACTCCGGCATGTCCAGCTCGACCATCACCATGTCGAGGTCGAGGCCGATGCCGTCGTCGAGGACGCCGAGCACCTCGCCGGTGAACGCCTCGGGAGTCGTGCCCCGGGTCACCGTCAGCCCGTCCACCGCGTCACCGACCGCCAGGTCCGCCACCGGGTAGGCCTCCGCGCAGTCCTCGGCCGGCGGCACGGCCGCCGCCGGGGAGGCGGACACGGCCGCGGGTGGCGCGCCCAGGACGCCGGTGAGCAGGCCGGCCGAGAGCAGGCCGGTCCCCCAGAGCGTCGTACGACGCCGAGCAGCAGACAGTGGATGCATGCGCGTTCCTCCCCCGAGACCGCAGGGCCGCGTGGTGCCGCCCTGGCGCTGGATGCGTGGGGAGCCTAACCCCGGGTCAGACCCAAGAGGTGGTTTTATCGTCGCGCCGTTCGAGGACGAGTGCCGCGACGTCGTCGTCGCGGGTCGGGTCGCGGAGCTCCTCGACGAGTCGGGCCAGGTCGGCCTCGAGGTCCGTCGAGCCGACCAGCCGGGGGGCCCGGGCCACGACGCGGTCCACGCCACGGTCGGGGTCCTCGTCGCGGCGCTCGACCAGTCCGTCGGTGTAGGCCAGCAGCAGGTCGCGGGGCGCGAGCGAGACGCTCACCACGCCCCGCCGGCCGCCGCCGGCCCCCAGGATCAGGGTCTCGGGGGTGGCCACGACCTCCACTCCGTCGGCCCGGACCACCACCGGGGGCGGGTGGCCGGCGTTGACCATCTGCACCTGCCCGGTCGTGCCGTCCGCGATGCCGTAGACGATCGTGACCAGCTGCTCGAGGTTCCACCGCTCGAAGACCCGGTCGAGGCCCGTCATCACCACGGTCGGGTCGGGGTCGACCGCGATCAGGGTGCGCACCGCCGAGCGCATCTGGGCCATGACCGAGGTCGCCTCGACGCCGCGACCCATCACGTCGCCGACGAAGAAGGCCGACCGACCGTCGTCGAGCGGCAGCACGTCGTAGAAGTCGCCGCCCGCGCCGGAGCGGCCGGCCGGGAGGTAGCGGAACGCCACCGTCCACCCCGGGGCGTCGGGCAGCCGCTCGGGGAGCACTGCCCGCTGCAGCCGCAGCGCCGAGTCCCGGAGCTGGGAGTGCAGGTCGGCGGTGTCGATCGCGGCGGCCGCCCGCAGGGCGAGGTCCTCGCCGAACGCTCGGTCGTGCTCGGCGAAGCGCCGGCCGCCCTCGCCGGTGACCCAGGTGATCACGCCCAGCACCTGGTCGCGACCGCGCAGCGGCACCGACAGGGCGCTGCGGAAGCTGAGCTGCCGCAGCAGCCCGAGATGGGTCTCGTCCTGCGCCGACGCCTCCAGGAGCGCGTCCGTCACCTCGGGGATCAGGTCGCTCTCGCCGCTGCGCAGGACCTCGTAGGGTCCGCGGGGAGCTCCGGGAGAGGGTGGGTAGTCGCGCTGGAGCTGCTCGATCAGCGCGGCGTGCTCCGGGTGGGCGTGGGCCACCGACAGCGTGTGCAACCGTCCGTCCTCCACCAGGGAGATCGAGCACCAGTCGGCGAACCAGGGCACGGCCAGGTCCGCGACGAGCCGCAGCGTCGTCTCGTGGTCGAGGTTGCCGGAGAGCCGCACCCCGGCCTCGGCCAGGAAGCGCAGCTTGGCCTCCCGGTCGTGGGCCCGCTGCTGGGCCTCGAGCCGGTCGATGGCCTGGGCGCAGGTGTCGGCCAGCAGCCGTAGGAACCGGCTCTCGGCCGGGTCCATCGCCCGCAGACCGGGGAAGGACAGCGTCATCACCCCGAGCCGCCGCCCCGAGGCCGCCAGCGGCAGGCAGAGCAGGGTCCGCTCACCCAGGGCCGAGGTCTCCAGACCGGGGTAGCGACGCTCGATCTCGTCCCGTCCCACCAGCAGCAGCGTGCGACCCGTCCGGACCGCCTCGGCCGCCGGCGTGTGGCCCGACAACGGGTACGTCGCCCAGCGGGAGGCCACGTCCTCGCGGCCCCCGCGGATGCCGACCAGGGCCAGGGTCTCGTCGTCCACCAGCAGGGAGAGGGAGCCGATGGTGGCCCCGGCGGCATCGGTGATGTGGTGGGTCACCTGCTTCGTGACCTCCTCCACGCTCTCCACGAACAGCAGGTCGGCGGTGATCTCGGCCAGCTTGGTCAACCGGGCGAACATCCCCTCCACCGGTCGGCCGGTCGCGGGGTCGCGGTCCAGCAGCACCAGCGCGCCGATGACCCGCTCGCCGTCGCGCACCGGGGTCCACGTGGCCGGCGTGGTCCCGCCCGGCAGGGTGCCGAGACCCAGGTCGAGGTCGCCGCTCCAGGTCGCTCCCGTCAGCACGTGCGCGACGGCCTCGCGGACGGCGCCCGGATCGGCCCCCAGCACGTCACCCACCCGGGGCGCCTGCTCCGGGGCCTGGGCCAGGACGTCCTCGAGCGCGCGGTTCCGGTAGGTCATGACCCCGTGCGCGTCGACCACCAGCGCGGGCACGCTGAGCGCCTCGACGAGCGCGGCGTCGGGGCGCCAGGTGGGCGCCCCCGGGGGAGGAGTGGTCATGAGACGACGATCGTGACACGTCCGCCGCCGGCTGGGGCAGTCACGGACATTTCTTGATCTCGCCCCGGGCGGAGGACGTCGACAGACGGAAGAATGCGCCCATGAGCACCCCGCACCCGGCCGACCGTCACGACCTCATCCGCGTGCAGGGCGCGCGCGTCAACAACCTCAAGGACGTCACCCTGGAGATCCCCAAGCGACGGCTCACCGTGTTCACCGGGGTCTCCGGCTCCGGCAAGAGCTCCCTGGTCTTCGGCACCATCGCCGCGGAGTCGCAGCGGATGATCAACGAGACCTACAGCTCCTTCATCCAGGGCTTCATGCCGAGCCTGGCGCGGCCCGAGGTCGACGTCCTCGAGGGCCTGACCACCGCGATCATCGTCGACCAGGAGCCGATGGGGGCCAACCCGCGCTCGACGGTCGGCACCGCCACCGACGCCCACGCGATGCTGCGGATCCTCTTCAGCCGGCTCGGGGAGCCGCACATCGGTCCGCCGACGGCGTTCTCGTTCAACGTGCCCACGCGCCGGGCCAGCGGCGTGATGTCCACGACCAAGGGCGACCGCGTCGAGAGGAGCGTCGTGCGCGACGCCGTCTACCTCGGCGGCATGTGTCCCCGGTGCGAGGGCATGGGCACCGTCAACGACATCGACCTCTCCGCGCTCTACGACGAGACCACGTCGCTCTCCGAGGGCGCGCTGACGGTCCCGGGGTACTCGATGGACGGGTGGTACGGCCGTCTGTTCGAGGGCGTCGGCCTGCCGATGGACAAGCCGATCGCGTCGTTCACCAAGAAGCAGCTCGACACGATGCTCTACGCCGAGCCGACCAAGATCAAGGTCGAGGGGATCAACCTGACCTTCGAGGGGATCATCCCCAAGATCCAGAAGTCGATGCTCTCGAAGGACCCCGAGGCCATGCAGCCGCACGTACGTCGGTTCGTCGAGCGTGCCGTGACCTTCCAGGTGTGCCCCGACTGCGACGGGACACGGCTCACGCAGGAGGCGCTGTCGTCCAGGATCGCGGGCGCCAACATCGCCGAGCTCTCCGCCCAGCAGATCAGCGACCTCGCGGAGTGGGTGCGTGCGCTCGACGAGCCGTCGGTGGCGCCGCTGCTCGCCGGGCTGCAGCACCTGCTCGACTCCTTCGCCGAGATCGGGCTGGGCTACCTCTCCCTCGACCGGCCCGCGGGGACCCTGTCGGGGGGCGAGGCCCAGCGCACCAAGATGATCCGCCACCTCGGCTCGTCGCTCACCGACGTCACCTACGTCTTCGACGAGCCCACGATCGGGCTGCACCCCCACGACATCGAGCGGATGAACCGCCTGCTGCTGCAGCTGCGCGACAAGGGCAACACCGTGCTGGTCGTGGAGCACAAGCCGGAGACGATCGCGATCGCCGACCACGTCGTCGACCTCGGCCCGGGTGCCGGCACCGGTGGCGGCACCGTCTGCTTCGAGGGGCTGCTCGAGGGGCTGCGGGGCAGCGACACCGTGACCGGCCGCCACCTCGACGACCGGGCGAGGCTCAAGACGTCGGTGCGCCAGCGGTCGGGCGTGCTGGAGGTCCGCGGCGCCTCGCGGCACAACCTCCAGGACGTCGACGTCGACCTGCCCCTGGGGGTGCTCTGCGTGGTGACGGGGGTGGCCGGGTCGGGCAAGAGCTCGCTGGTGCACGGCTCGATCGCCGGTCGCGACGGCGTGCTGGTCGTGGACCAGGGCGCGATCCGCGGTTCCCGGCGCAGCAACCCGGCGACGTACACGGGACTGCTCGAGCCGATCCGCAAGGCCTTCGCGAAGGCCAACGGCGTCAAGCCGGCGCTGTTCAGCTCCAACTCCGAGGGCGCCTGCCCGACCTGCAACGGCGCCGGCGTCATCTACACCGAGCTCGGCGTGATGGCCACCGTGGAGTCGCCCTGCGAGGAGTGCGAGGGCCGACGCTTCCAGGCCTCGGTGCTCGAGCACCACCTCGGCGGCAAGGACATCAGCGAGGTGCTGGCGATGCCGGTCGTCGAGGCGGTGGAGTTCTTCGCCGACGGGGCCGCGGCGACCCCGGCGGCGCACCGGATCCTCGGCCGGCTCGCCGACGTGGGGCTCGGCTACCTCGCGCTGGGCCAGCCGCTGACCACGCTGTCCGGCGGCGAGCGGCAACGGCTCAAGCTGGCCACCCAGATGGCCGGCAAGGGCGAGGTCTACGTGCTCGACGAGCCCACCACCGGGCTGCACCTCGCCGACGTCGAGCAGCTGCTCGCCCTGCTCGACCGGCTGGTCGACGCGGGCCGGACCGTCATCGTGATCGAGCACCACCAGGCCGTGATGGCGCACGCCGACTGGATCGTCGACCTCGGCCCGGGCGCCGGTCACGACGGGGGGCGGATCGTCTTCGAGGGGACGCCCAGCGACCTCGTCGACGACGGGTCGACGCTCACCGGCCGGCACCTGGCGGCCTACGTCGGCGGCTGAGACACCGTGAGGTCGAGGCGGGCGGCGAGCTCGGCCGCGCTGATGCCGAAGGTCTCGGTGACGCGCGCGCCGTCGGGGCCCACCGTGAAGGTGGCGACGTCGGTGTAGACGCGGTCGACGCAGCCCACCCCGGTCAGCGGGTAGGTGCACGCCGGCACCAGCTTGGCGCTGCCGTCCTTGGCGAAGAGCGTCATCATCACGAAGACCTGCTTGGCGCCGATGGCCAGGTCCATCGCCCCGCCGACCGCGGGGATCGAGCCGGGGGCGCCGGTGTCCCAGTTGGCCAGGTCACCGGATCCCGAGACCTGGAAGGCGCCGAGGACGCAGACGTCGAGGTGCCCGCCGCGCATCATCGCGAAGGAGTCGGCGTGGTGGAAGTACGACGCCCCCGCCAGCTCGGTCACCGGCACCTTGCCGGCGTTGGTCAGGTCGGGGTCGACGTCGTCGCCGTCGGCGGCGGGCCCCATCCCGAGCATGCCGTTCTCGGTGTGCAGCACCACGCCCGAGCCGGGCGCCAGGTGGTCGGCGACCGTGGTCGGCTGCCCGATGCCGAGGTTGACGAACGAGCCCGACGGGATGTCGGCGGCCACGGCCGCGGCGATCTCGTCCTTGCTGCGGGGGCCCCGGTCGAGGTGCTCCACGGTCATCGCTCGCCTCCGGCGCTCGGGTGGGTCGGGTCCGTCGGGCCACTCGGACCGATCGGCACGACGCGGTCGACGTAGATGCCCGGGGTCACGACGGCCTCGGGGTCGAGCTCGCCGGTCTCGACGACCTCGGTGACCTGGGCGACCACGAGATCCGCCGCGGTGGCCATGACCGGTCCGAAGTTGCGAGCGGTCTTGCGGTAGACCAGGTTGCCGGCGCGGTCGGCGCGGTGCGCGCCGATCAGTGCGACGTCGCCCTTGAGGGGGTGCTCGAGCACGTAGGTGCGCCCGTCGATCTCGCGGGTCTCCTTGCCCTCGGCGAGCGGGGTGCCGACGCCGGTGGGGCCGTAGAACGCCCCGATCCCCGCCCCGGCGGCCCGCATCCGCTCGGCCAGGTTGCCCTGCGGGACCACCTCGAGCTCGATGTCGCCCGCGCGGTAGAGGCCGTCGAAGACCCAGGAGTCGGACTGGCGCGGGAACGAGCAGACCATCCGCCGCACCCGCCCCTTCGCCAGCAGGGCGGCCAGGCCGGTGTCGCCGTTGCCGGCGTTGTTGGAGACGACGGTGAGGTCGGTGGCGCCCTGGCGGATCAGCGCGTCGATCAGCGCGACCGGCATGCCGGCCATGCCGAAGCCGCCGATCAGCACGGTCGAGCCGTCGGCGACCCCCGCGACGGCCTCGTCGGCGCTCTCGCAGACCTGGAGCCGGCTCACGCCGCGCCGTCCGCGACGTTCTCCAGCACCACGGCGAGGCCCTGGCCGACGCCGATGCAGATCGCGGCGACGCCCCAGCGCTCGCCGGACTCGACCAGCCGGGCAGCGAGCGTGCCGAGCACGCGGCCGCCGGAGGCGCCGAGCGGGTGGCCGATGGCGATGGCCCCGCCCTTGGCGTTGACGATCTCGGGGTCGACCTTCCAGGCGTCGACGCAGGCCAGCGACTGCACGGCGAAGGCCTCGTTGAGCTCGATGGCGGACACGTCGGCCCAGCCGATGCCGGCCCGCGCGAGCGCCTTCTCGGCCGCCTCGACCGGGGCGAAGCCGAACTCCTGGGGAGCCAGCGCGTGGGCGCCGCGACCGGCGACCCGGGCCAGCGGGGCGCGACCGATCCGGTCGGCGGCGGCCTCGGAGCCCAGCACCAGCGCGGAGGCGCCGTCGTTGAGCGGGCTGGCGTTGCCGGGGGTGATCGAGCCGTCGGGGCGGAACGACGGCGTGAGGCGGGCCAGCGACTCCGGGGTCGAGCCGTCGCGGATGCTCTCGTCGCGGGCCAGGTCGACTCCCTCGACGGGCACCACCAGGTCGTCGTAGAAGCCGGCCGCCCAGGCCTCTGCGGCGAGGCGGTGGGAGCGGGCGGCGAACTCGTCCTGGCGCTCGCGGGAGATGCCGAAGCGCTCCTGCAGCTGCTCGTTGGCCTCGCCGAGCGAGACCGTCCACTCCGCCGGCATCCGCTCGTTGACCAGGCGCCAGCCGAGGGTGGTGGACACGGCCGTCACGTGGCCGGCGGGGTAGGCGCGCGAGGGCTTGGGCAGCACCCACGGCGCACGGGTCATCGACTCCACGCCCCCGGCGACCACGACGTCGGCGTCGCCGGTCTCGATCGTGCGCGAGCCCTGCATCGCGGCGTCGAGCGAGGAGCCGCAGAGCCGGTTGATCGTGGTGGCCGGCACCGAGGTCGGCAGCCCGGCCAGCAGCACCGCCATCCGGCCGACGTTGCGGTTGTCCTCACCGGCGCCGTTGGCGTTGCCCCAGACCACGTCGCCGATCTCGGCCGGGTCGAGGTCGGGCGTCCTGGCCAGCACCCCGGAGAGGGCGACGGCGGCGAGGTCGTCGGGGCGGACGTCGGCCAGCGCGCCGCCGAAGCGTCCGAAGGGGGTGCGGGCGGCGGCGTACAGGAAGCTCTGGGTCACGCCTCGACCCTAGGTCGGGGCCACTCATCACGTCCAATAGTAGATGCGAGGTCATTGATAAGCAGTCGGCATAGACTGGCGTCGTGGAGATCCGACACCTGCGCTCGTTCGTCGTGCTCGCCGACGAGCGCCACTTCGGCCGGGCCGCCGCGCGGCTGCACATCGCCCAGCCGGCCCTGAGCCAGCAGCTCCAGCAGCTCGAGCGCGAGGTCGGGACGCGGCTGCTGGACCGCTCGACCCGCCGGGTCGACCTCACCGACGCCGGCCGGCTGCTCCAGGGCCGGGCCGCCGACGTGCTCGCCGCGCTCGACCGCACGGCCGCCGACCTCGCCCTGGTCGGCGCCGGCCGCGCGGGCACGGTGCGCCTGGGCTTCGTCGGCACCGCGACGTACGACGTGCTGCCGCAGGTCGCCCGGCGGGTGCGGGCCGAGCACCCCGAGCTGCACCTGGAGCTGTCCGGTGAGCTGCTCGGGCCCGCGCTCCTCGACGCGGTGCACGACGGCGCGCTCGACCTCGCCGTGCTGCGCCCGGGCAGTGGCCCTCCCCCACCGGGCCTGGTGGTCGACCGGCTGCGCACCGAGCCGCTCGTGGCGGTGCTGCCCAGCACGCACCCGGCCGCGGGCGCCGCCAGGGTCGAGCTCGCCGACCTGCTGTCGGACCCGGCGGGCCGGACGCTGGTGACCCACCCCTCGGGTCGCCGCTCGACCATGCAGCCGCTGGTGCTCGAGGCCTGCCGCGAGGCCGGTCTCGACCCCGAGCGGCTCGAGCTGCTCGAGGTCGGCGAGACCGGCACGCTGGTGGTCTTCGTCGCGGCCGGCCTGGGCATCGGGCTGGTCCCGGCGTCGGTGCGGGCCCTGCGGCTCGACGGGGTCGCCTACGTGCCGCTGGGCGGCCGGGTGCCCGAGGTGCCGCTGGCCCTGGCCCACCGCGACGACGCCGGCCCCGCGGTCACCCGGGTCGCCGACGTGGTGCGCGCCGTCACGGCGAGCTGACGTCGCCCGTCTCGCTCAGCACCTGCTGGGCGATCCGGAAGGCGGTGTTGGCGTCGGGCACGCCGCAGTAGACCGCGGTCTGCAGCAGCAGCTCCTTGATCTCCTGGACGCTGACCCCGTTGGTCCGCGCCGCGCGCAGGTGCAGCGCGAGCTCCTCGTGGTGGCCGCGGGCGACCAGCGCGGTGAGCGTGATCAGCGAGCGGGAGCGCCGGTCGAGGCCGGGCCGGGTCCAGATGCCACCCCAGGCGTACTCGGTGATGAACTGCTGGAACTCCTCGGTCAGGTCGGTGGCGGCCGCGGTGGCCCGGTCGACGTGCGCGTCGCCCAGCACCTCGCGCCGGACCCGGAGGCCGGCCTCGCGCACCTGCGCCACGCTCTGCTGGTCGCGGACCGGCGTGGCCGGGCCGAGCGCGTGCTCGCGGACCAGGCGGGCCACCTCGTCGGGCGCCTCGACGGGGGCGAGGTGCGCGACGCCGTCGAGGACCACCAGGTGGCCGTCGGGCACGCCGTCGGCGATCTCGCGGAGCTTGTCGGGCGGGGTCGCGACGTCGTCCGAGCCGGCCACCGCCAGCACGGGCGTCGTGATGCGGCCCAGCCGGTGGCGGACGTCGAAGCGGGCCAGCGCGCCGCACACCGCGGCGTACCCCTCGTCGTCGGCCTCCGCCAGCACCCGCAGCAGGGCCGAGCCGAGGTCGGGCGCGCGGTCGAGGAAGCCGGGGCCGAACCAGCGCTCGGCCGACGCGGTGACCAGCGCGGAGGTGCCGCTGGACCGGACGGTCCCGATCCGCTCCTGCCACGCCTCGGCGGAGCCGATCTGCGCCCCGGTGCAGAGCAAGGTGGCCGAGGCGACCCGCTGCGGTGCGTCGAGCAGCAGCTGGAGGCCGACCGCGCCGCCCACCGAGTCGCCGGCGTAGTGGAACGTGGGCAGCTGGAGGTCGCCGGCCATCGCGTCGACCGCGTCGAGCACGCCGCGGGCCAGGTCGGCCATGGTCAGGTCCGGCGGCGGGGCCGAGGTGTTGGTGCCGTGGCCGGGCAGGTCCCACCCGACGATCTGGAAGTCCTGGGCCAGGCGCTGCGCGGCGGCGGTCCACAGCGTGGTGGCCGACGTGCCGAGCGAGGGCCCGAGCACGAGCAGCGGCTGCTCGGGGCGGCCGCCGAGGCGGACGAGGGTGACGGTCATCGGGAGGGCTCCTTGGCGGGCGGGTCGGGACGGGTGCTCAGGACGGAGTCGTGAGGAGCGCGGCCCGGGCGAGGACCGCGTCGATCTGGGCGTCGGTGTCGCCGGCGTACGCCGCGGAGGGCGCGTGCCCGGCGAGCTCGGCCATCGCGCGCTGCTCGGCGCGGACGTCGGCACCGGCGGCGGCGAGGTTGGCGGCCATCCGCGCGGGGTCGACCCGCAGGCCGACCAGCAGGTCGAGGGTCTGCGCCGCCGCCACGTGCGTACGTCGGGCCAGCAGCTGGAGGGTCTCCCACTCGGCGTGCCACGCGCCGTCGGCCCGCTCGTCGACCTGGTCGGCGGCGGCCAGGTGCAGGGTGGCGGCCAGCCCTGGCCCGGTGAGCGCGGCGCGGCGCACCAGCGTGCTCAGCACCGGGTTGGCCTTGTGGGGCATGGTCGAGGAGCCGCCGCCGGTCCCCTCGGCGAGCTCGCCGACCTCGGGACGGCCCAGCGTCAGCACGTCGCGGGCGACCCGGCCCCAGGCGTCGGTGCAGGCGACCAGCGTGTCACCGACGCGCGTCACCGGGCGGCGGTGGGTGTGCCAGACGGGGGCGGTCTCGAGGCCCAGGCGGTCGGCGAGCGCCGCGGCGGTCGCGGAGGGGTCGCCCCCCAGCTCGGCCACCGCAGCGCGGGTGCCGGCGGCCCCGCCCACCTGGGCCGGCAGCCGGAGGGCCACCAGGTCGTCGTTCACGTCGAGCACACCGGTGAGCCAGCCGGCGGCCTTGAGGCCGAAGGTGGTCGGCACCGCGTGCTGGGTCAGGGTCCGGCCGAGCATCGGCGTCGCCCGGTGGGTGCGGACGAGGTCGGCGAGTGCCTCGACCTGCGCCCGCAGCCGGGCGGCCACGTCGCTGAGCACGTCGCGGACGCAGAGCATCAGCGCAGTGTCGAGCACGTCCTGGCTGGTGAGCCCGCGGTGCAGCCACCGCGCCGTGTCCTCCGGCACGCGCGAGCGGAGCAGGGCCACCAGCGGGATGACGGCGTTGCCGCCCGCCTCGGCGGCGGCGGCGAGACCGGCCAGGTCGTCGGCCTCGACCAGGCCGGTCAGGGCGGGGTCGACGGTGCCGGGCGCGACGCCGGCGTCGACCAGCACCCCCAGCCAGGCCTGCTCGACGTCGACCATCGCCGCGAGCACCGCGGCGTCGGAGAAGACGTCGCGGGCGCGCTCGTCGCCGGGCCAGAGGAGTCCGCTCATCCGGTCAGTCTCACCTACCCCGCCCCGTGGCCCGGGTAGGTGAGGAAGACCGTCTCCCCCGCACCCTGCAGGACCACGTCGAAGCGCAGGCCGTCCTCGTCCTCGACGCACTGCAGCGTGCCCGCGCGCTCCCCGAGCGAGGTCAGCAGCAGGTCGGGCGGGGCGCCGTCGAGCGGGAGGTAGGCGCGGGTGAGGAGCCGGTTGAGCAGGCCGCGCGCGAGGACGGTGACGCCGAGGAAGGGCAGCCCGCCCTCCACGCCGCCCGGACGCAGCGTCGTGAACGTGTAGCGCCCGGTCCGGTCGGTGGTGGAGCGGCCCCACCCGGTGAAGGTGTGGCCGTCGCGGCGCAGCGACCCCTCCCGTCGTACGACCCGGCCGTGGGGGTCGGCCTGCCAGATCTCGACCAGGGCGTCCGGGACGCCGTGGCCCTCGCCGTCGCGGACCGTGCCGTGCAGCAGGACCGCGCCCGGGGTGCCGGGCGCGACGAGGTCGCGGTCACCGGCGTAGGGCAGGGCGTAGTGGAAGAACGGGCCGACCGTCTGGCCCGGGGTCGGGGTGGGCATCAGCTCTCGTCCTCCATCAGGGTGCGGTGCGCGCCGGTGAGCACGATGTCCCAGCGGTAGCCCGTGGCCCACTCGGGCTGGGTCAGGTCGTGGTCGTACGTCGCGACGAGCCGCGCGCGGGCGGCCGGGTCGACGACGGACTGGTAGATCGGGTCGAGAGCGAAGAGCGGGTCACCCGGGAAGTACATCTGGGTGACCATCCGCTGGGTGAAGTCGGTGCCGAAGAGCGAGAAGTGGATGTGCGCCGGCCGCCAGGCGTTGCGGTGGTTGCGCCAGGGATAGGGACCGGGCTTGATCGTGGTGAACCGGTAGCACCCGTCCGCGTCGGTCAGGCAGCGACCCGCGCCGGTGAAGTTCGGGTCGAGCGGCGCCGGGTGCTGGTCGCGCTGGTGGACGTAGCGACCACCCGCGTTGGCCTGCCAGACCTCCACGAGCTGGTGCCGCACCGGGCGCCCCTCCCCGTCGACGACCCGGCCGGTCACGACCATCCGCTCCCCGATCGCCTCGCCGGCCGCACCGAGGGTCAGGTCGGCCTCGAGCGGGTCGACGTCGCGCTGCCCGAAGCACGGCGCCCACAGCTCGACGCCCTCGGGGTCGGCCAGGTGCAGGTCCTGGGTGGGGTGGCGCAGCCGGCTCGAGCGGTAGGGCGCGTAGTCGAGCCGCGGCTGGTCCTCCGCGCGCCCGGTGCGCTCGAAGGCCTCGCTGATCGCGGCCATCTCGGCCGAGACCTCCTGCTGCTCGGTGGGCGTGGTCATGCGGGCTCCTGTCCTGAGGTCGTGGTCGTGCGGGGCCAGCCGGTGTAGGCCTCGGCCAGCCAGGTCGAGCCGGCGCGCGAGGCCACGACGCTGCCGAGCTCGCCGACCTGCCGACGTACGTCGAAGGGGGTGGCGTCGGGGAGGCGGTGCAGCATCGTGGTCATCCAGTAGGAGAAGTGCTGGGCCCGCCACACGCGCTCGAGCGCGCGCTCGGTGTAGGTGTCGAGCACGTCGGCGTCGCCGCTGGCCAGGCAGCGCTCGATCTCCTCGGCCAGCACCCGGACGTCGGCGAGCGCGAGGTTGAGGCCCTTGGCGCCGGTGGGCGGCACGGTGTGCGCGGCGTCGCCGGCGAGCACCAGACGTCCGTGGCGCAGGGGCTCCTGGACGAAGCTGCGGAAGGGCAGCACCGTGCGCGAGGTGATCGGGCCCTCCTGGAGCCGGTGGCCGTTGGCGCCCACGCGCCCCTGGAGCTCGGCCCAGATCCGGTCGTCGGACCAGGCGTCGACGTCCTCGTCGGGGTCGCACTGGAAGTACATCCGCTGCAGCGTCTCGGTGCGCTGGCTGATCAGCGCGAAGCCGGCCTCGGAGTGGTTGTAGATCAGCTCGGGCGCGCTCGGCGGCGCCTCGGCGAGGATCCCGAACCAGGCGAAGGGGTACTCGCGGAAGTACTGGCGCCGCCCGGCCTCCGGCACCGACCCGCGGCACACGCCTCGGGAGCCGTCGGCGCCGACGAGGACGTCGCACGTGAGCTCGCGGCGTACGCCGTCGACGTCGGTGAAGCGCACGAGCGGGTGGTCGGTGGTGAGGTCGTCGACGCTCACGTCGGTGACCCCGAAGTGCACCTCGCCGGACTCGCGGTCGGCGGCGTCCGCGAGGTCGGTGAACACGTCGGTCTGCGGGTAGAGGTGCACCGAGGCACCGACCAGGTCGACGAAGTCGAGACGGTGCGAGCCGCCACCGAAGGCCAGCGCGATGCCGGCGTGCTCGTGGCCCTCGCGCAGGACGCGGTCGGAGACCCCGGTCTCCACGAGCAGCCGCACGCTGTCGGCCTCGAGGATCCCGGCGCGGTGGGTCTGCTCGATCTCCTCGCGCGTGCGGATGTCGATCGCGACCGAGTCGACGCCGGCGCGGCGCAGCAGGTGGGTCAGCATCAGGCCGGCGGGGCCGGCGCCCACCACGGCCACCGGGGTGTGGGCGCGGGGCGCGGCTGCGGAGGTCGGGGGCATGGCGGTCATCGTGCAGGGCCACCGTCGACCGGCGCCACCCTCGACTTCCGCTGAGCGGACGCGTGGGCGAGGATGGTGCGATGGCCGGCAACACCTCCGTCCCCGGCGCCAGCGTCGCGTCCCGCACGCTGGCGCTGGTCGGCGCCTTCGACGACGAGCACCGCGAGCTCACGCTCACCGGTCTCGCCGACCGGGCGGGCCTCCCCCGGCCCACCGCCCACCGCCTCGTCGCCGAGCTGGTCGACTGGGGCGCGCTGGCCAGGCGACCCGACGGCCGGTACGTCGTGGGGCGACGGCTGTGGGACGTCGGGCTGCTGGCGCCGGTGCAGGCCGACCTGGTGGAGAGCGCCTCCCCGTTCCTGCACGACCTCTTCGGCTCCACGGGCGTGACCGTGCACCTCGCCGTCCGCGACGGCCAGGAGGCGCTCTACCTGGCCCGGCTGCGCGGCAACGCGTCGGTCCCGGTGGTCAGCACCGTCGGCAGCCGACTGCCGCTGCACGCCACCGGAGTCGGCAAGGTGCTGCTCGCCCACGCCCCCGACCAGGTGCAGGAGCGGGTGCTCGCGCGGCTCGCGCGGGTGACCGCGTACACGGTGGTCCGGCCGGGACAGCTGAGCGAGCAGCTCGAACGGGTCCGCCGCGACGGGTTCGCCACCACCAGTGAGGAGATGAGCCTCGGCGCCTGCTCGGTCGCCGTACCCGTCCGCGGCCCCGACGACACCGTGGTCGCCGCCCTCGGCGCGGTCGTCGGCTCGTTGCGTCGCGACCGTCCACGGCTGGTCGCCGCGCTCGACGTCGCCGCCCGCGGCATCGGGCGCGCGCTGGGCGCCCACCACCAGCGGGCCTGACTCAGGGCCGTTGTCCGGGCAGCGTCCCGTAGCTGTTGGCGTAGACCTTGCCCGGCTGCGGGTGCGTGAAGCGCAGACCGCTCCAGGTCTCGTCCACCCGGAGGCAGGTGCTCTCGACGAGCCCGCACTCGTAGCCGATCTCGATCACCGTCGGCAGCGACAGGTCGGAGCCCAGCCGGCGTCCCTTGGGCCACGAGAGCCACAGCTTGCCTCGCGGAGCCAGGTGCGGCACCAGCAGCGGGAACTCCTCGCGCATCCGCTGCTGCGTCGTCACGAAGAGGTGGAGGTAGTCGAAGGCCCCTCCGAGCTCGGCGCAGACCTCGAGGTCGGGCAGGCCGAGCGCCTCCATGACACCGTCCGGCGCGCCGACCACATGGGTGCGCCAGCCCGGCTTGATCCCCATCTTGTCGGCCACGGTCCTGCTGGGCATGTCGGCAGTCTGCCTCAGTCCTCGGTCCTCGGTCCGTCCTCGGTCCTCAGTCGTCGGGCAGTGCGGCGAAGGCCTGCTTGGTGTCGCGGTACCACCCCATCGACCTCTTCGGGTGCCGCCAGCGGCCCTTCATGTCGTCGCGGGCGGCCTGGTGGGTCGCGTCGCCGGCCTTCTCGGCCTCCTTGAGGTGGCGGTCCTGGGCCTTGATCACCTCGTCGGCGCTCTCGCCGTGGTGCTCGAGGTCGCAGGGTCCGCCGAGGTCCCGGCAGGTCATGGTCTTCATGCTCATCTCCTGGTGTCGTGTCCTGCTGTGGGTCGGTCGAGCGGTCGGTCACCGTCGCGGCGCACCACCTGCGCCAGCACGTCGGGCGCGGCGCGGAAGCGGATGGCGCGGACGAGACCGTCGTGCACGGTGAAGTCGAAGACCACCCTGGCCGCGCCGCGGTGGAACCACGCGCTGGCGGGGCGGTCACCGACGTACACGGGGAGCGCGGCCTGGGCGCTGCCGTCGAAGAACGACGCCACCTGCTCCCGGCCCTCGATCCGCTCCGGCGTGCCGACCCGGACCGCGGCGTCGTCCCCGGTCACGTCGGCGTCGGGCGCGAGCAGCCGCAGCAGCCGGTCGAAGTCGCCGCCCCGGGCGGCGGCCATGAACGCGTCGACCACCTCCCAGTCGGCGAGCCGGTCCTCGGGTCGGGGCTGGGCGACCTTGGCCCGGGCTCGCGAGGCCAGCTTGCGTGCGGCCGCGGGCGTGCTGTCGAGGATCCGCGCGATCGTCGGGAACTCGAACCCGAAGCTGTCGTGCAGCACGAACGCGACCCGCTCACGCGGGGAGAGCCGCTCGAGCACGACCTGCAGCGCCAGGCCGACGGTGTCGGCCAGCGCCACCTCGTCGGCGGGGTCGGCGGCCGGGTCGTCGGCGGTCCCGCCGGGCTCGACGTCGTCCACCGGCACCGGGGTCCGCGCGCGCAGCCGGTCGAGGCACAGCCGGGTGGTCACCGTCGTCAACCAGGCCGGCAGGTCGTCGATGTCGCTCTCGCTCCGGTGCAGCCGCAGCCACGCCTGCTGCACGATGTCCTGGGCCTCGGTGTGGTCGCCGAGCACCCGGCTCGCGATGCCGACCAGGCGCGGTCGCTCGACCTCGAACACGTCCGTCTCGTCCACGACCCTCACCCTTCCACCTCCGCTCGTCACCCCCCTGACGCGCGGGACGGGCCGAGTGTGACGCGTCACCACCACAGGACCGTCGCGGCACTGAGCAGTCCCAGCAGCAGCAGGCTCAGCGCCCAGACCGTGTCGAGGTTGAACCACGTGCGGGACACGGCCCGCAAGCCGAACCAGCGGTAGACCAGGACCGCGAGCACCGCCCCGGCCGCCAGCATCGCCAGCGTGTGCGCGGCGGCGACGAGCAGCGCCGGCGCGGTGCGGTCGGCCACCAGCCGGCCCACGGCGGCGTGCTCGCCCGTCATGGTGGAGTGGTCCATCGACAAGAAGATCGGCAGCAGCATCAGGCCGGCGCCGTGGGCGGTCGCGGCCAGGAACGACCACCAGACGAGCCGGTGCGGAGCGACCCGAGCGAGGTAGCGGGGGTGGTGCCGGCGCGAGATCAGCAGGTAGCCGCCGAAGGCGATCGCGACGCCCGAGGCGACCAGCCGGACCGGCGTCTCCCACTCGACGAGCGCACTGACCATCGAGAACGGCAGCAGGATGACGGCCATCGCCAGGAAGTGGCCGAGGGCCAACATCCCCAGGGCAGTGGCCAGGGCCGAGCGTCGCCGCTCCATCAGGGCGGCCGAGACCGCCAGAGGCCAGCCCATGCCGGGGTTCAGCCCGTGATAGATCCCCGAGACCGCGACCGCCCACCAGAGCGCGGCGGTCGACGCCTCCCCCATGTCCACGCTGGGCGAGCGCGCTCAGGCAGACGGGTAGCAGAAGCTGTCGGTCGAGCAGTCCCCGCCCTCCAGGCGGATCTGGTGGGAGCGGTAGCCCTCGGGGAACTCCACCCAGAAGTCGTCGTCCAGGGTCAGCCCGCCCTCGTCCCCGACGTCCGCCTTCACCATCGCGGCAGGGACGCCGTCGGGATAGAACTGGTCGTCCCAGGTGGAGTACAGCGAGTTGGTCCAGTAGACCCGCTTGCCGTCCCGGCTGATCTCGACCATCTGAGGTCCCCCCAGGTACGTCGCCCCGTTGGGGTGGGCGGTCCTGCGGGTGATCCCGCCGATGTGGACCGAGCCGGCCAGGGTGGGGTTCATCGGGTCGCTGACGTCGTACTGCCGCATCTCCCCGGTCCCCCAGCAGGAGACGTAGAGGAACCGGTCGTCCAGCGACAGGTCGATGTCGGTGACCAGGGGCGGCACCGCCTCGAAGCCCTTGAGCAGCGGTGGCAGGTCGTCGGCGTCCGCGGGCTCGGCCGGGATCGTCGCGGTCTTCTTCACGTGGAACTCACCGTCCTCGCGCCACCAGGTCCAGATCGACCCCTCGAGGTTGGTGGTGTCGACGACGACGCCGCAGAAGCCGTACTCGCGCGAGGGGTCGTGGGCCGGCCGCACCTCGAGCGCCATCTGGTGGTTCTCGCCGAGGTCGATGGTCTGCACGTTGCGGCGTCCGCGCAGGTCCCAGAAGTGCAGGCTGTGGCCGTACTTGTTGCTCAGCAGGTCCTCGGGGACGATCCCGTCCTCGAACTGCGGAGGCAGCCCCCACTCGGAGGAGACCATGTAGTCGCGCGGGAGGTTCCACCAGAAGTCGTAGTGCTTGTCCTGCACGCCGCGGTCGATCTCCCAGCGGCCGAGCACCTCGAAGGTCTCGCAGTCCATGATGAAGATCCCGGGAGGGCCGTCGGTCCCGTCCGCCCCGCCGCCACCGAGCGTCGAGACGTAGATCCCCTCGGGGCCGCAGTGGATCGTGTGCGGCCGCGAGTAGCCGGTCTTCGCGAAGATCTCCTCGGGCTCGATGACCTTGTGCAGCTTGGCTGCCGTCGGGCCGCCCTTGACGTCGACGACGTAGATCCGCGACGACCTGATGCCCGGGATGATCAGGTAGCGGCGCTCGAGGAAGGCGTGCCCGGTCAGCGGCGACAGCGCCGAGGAGCAGGCGTTCCAGCCGAAGTGGTGGAACTCGTCGCCGGTGTGGGGCATCAGCACCTGGTGGACGATCGTGCCGAACGACGCGGAGCCCGGATCGACGTCGACCACGGCCAGCCCGTCGGGCGCCGAGCCGTCGGGGCTCAGCATCAGCGTGTAGGCCAGCGTCTCGGGCGGCGCCTCCATCGCCAGGCGAGGTGAGGCGTGGAAGGTGACGTCGGGCCTGGCTGACATGGGATACCTCCGAGGTGGGTGATGAGTCCCTGCTGTGATGAGTCCCTGCTGTCCCTGCTGCCACCGTAGGTCAGCTTCGCCGAGCCCACCAGGGCCTCAGCCGGGTCGCCTCGCCCTGCCGATCCCGTCGGCGCGACCTAGCCACGAGCCAGTGGGCCCAGGCACGCCGGCACCCCCGGCGTCGTGCGGGTACGCCGGGGGCTGGGGCTCAGTGGTCAGGTCTCGCCGGGTGGGTGGTCGGGCGGGATCGCGGGGTGGGTGCCGTGGTGGTCGCGGACGATGCGGTAGCCGTGGGGGGTGGTCCACTCGTAGCCGGTGGGATGGATCCGGCGGTAGCGCCACCGGCCGTGGGTCTTCGCACGGTGGTGTCGTCGGCAGAGCGGGCGCGATGTTGTGCGAGCAGGTCGCGCCGCCGGTGCCGTCAGGTTCGTGGGGGTCGATGTGGTCGTGGTCGCAGGCTTCCGCGCGACGATTGCAGTGGGGGAAGACGCAGGTGTGGTTGAGCAGCTCGGTCTGGGTCTTGATCCGGTCGGGGATCTCGTAGGCCTCCACGTGGTGGTGCGCGGCGAGGTCCTTGATCGGCACGACGGTGATCTGCCCGGCTGATTGGCACCAGTCGCGTGACCTGGTCGAGCAGGACCGGGGTGCGGGTGTTGCCGCAGCGTGCGACGTTGCCGCCGACCCCGGCGATGGCGGCGTCGGTGAGGTGGACGTTGAGCACCACGCCCCGACCCCGACCGGTCTGGATCTCGCCGGTGTCGAGGTCGAGGGCGAGCTGCTGGCGGGCGATCTCACCGACGGCGATCGAGCGGCGTACGTCCAGGGACTCGGTGGAGCCGAGCTCGGCGAGCTGGGTCGCGGACCGGCTGACCGCGGCCTCGAGGTCCAGGGCGTCGGCCAGGTCGAGGCAGCCGCTGACCTGGACGGTGCCGGCGGTGTCGACGAGGTCGGTCTCGACGTCGAACCGTCGTCCGTCCGCGGCGCGCCGGCGACGCTCCTCGGCCTCGGCGGGGTCGTGGCGGGCCAGGGCCTCCTCGACGAGCCGGCCGATCTGGGCCCACGAGCACGTCCCAGCCGCCGGGGCGAGTGCTCGGTCGACCTCGGCGGCCGCGGCCATCGGCAGGCAGAGGGTGTGCTCGGCGACCCGCATCGCCCGCCACACCGGCACCCGGCCGGTCACCACCTGCTCCCAGAGTCGCGGGAGGCGGTAGCGCAGCTCGAGGGTCTTGCCGACGTAGGCCTTGCCGGAGTCGGTCGACAGGCCCAGCGCGGCGGCGTACTCCATCAGCGCGAACTCCGAGACCAACGGAGCCCCAGGTCCGGCGATCGGCATGGCCCGGTCGCCGAACAGGCTGACCTGGTGGGCAGCCCACTCCCCGTCGGCTTCGACGGTGTTCTCGACCGCCCACTCCACGGTCAGCTCGAGCTTGTCGACCTCGGCACTGGCGATGACCTCGCGGTTGGCGCGCAGCGCACCGAGGAGGGTCTCGGTGGTGGTCTGCGCTGCTTCGGTCATGGGTCTATTGCAGCACCGGCCACCGACAGTCGGACCCCGAAATCGGGGTTGTGCACAGGGGTCCGCCGAAAGTACTTCGGTAAAACTTTCCCGCTCAACCGCAGGGGTCCTGAGCCTCCCCCGGCGGTTGAGGTGCGAGCGCCAGCGAGCCACGAAACCACCCTTGCGGCGGGCGAGGGTTTCGTGGCTCGGGCCTGACGGCCCTCGCACCTCAACCAGCGTGGGGTCGCTGCTGCTTGTCGGCGCACGGGGTCTCGCTACGGTCGGCCCCTGGGGGGCCTTCCCACTCGACCAACGAGCACGGTCGCGGTGGTGAGGTGCGAGCGCCAGCGAGCCACGAAACCACCCTGCGACGGCATGCAGCGGCCGTCACCGAGGTTTCGTGGCTCGGGCCTGACGGCCCTCGCACCTCAACCAACGCCTGAAGTCGCTGTTGCTTCTCGGGGCACCGGGTCTCGCTACGGTCGGCCCCAGGGGGCCTCCCTACTCGACCAACGAGCCTTCCCCGGCGGTTGAGGTGCGAGCGCAGCGAGCCTCGAAACCACCCTCGCCGGCAGTCGGTTTCGTGGCTCGGGCCTGACGGCCCTCGCACCTCGACCGGCGTCTGGGGTGCGGCTGCTTCTCGGCGTACGGGGTCTCGCTACGGTCGGCCCTGGCAGGCCTCCCTGCTCGACCAACGAGCCTGGTCCGGTGATTGAGGTGCGCGCAGCGAGCGACGGACCCACCTGGCTCGGAGCGCGCGGACCGGTCGTCGCGCGCGTGGTGCTCCAGCTCGCCAGGCCCTCGCGAGCAGCCACGACCACCCGTCGTGACAGGCAGCGCCCCCCGACCGCCGCGTGCGCGGTGGATACTCCCGTCATGGAGCACGAAGGCGCCCTCGAGGCAGCCCACCGCCTCTCGCTGGAGTGGCTGGAGTCGCTGAGCACCCGGCCGGTGCCGCCACGGGCCTCGATCGAGGAGGTCCGCGCCGCGCTCGGGGAGACCCTGCCCGACGGGGGCCTGCCCGCGGAGGAGGTGGTCGAGCTGCTCGCCACGGCCTGCGACCCGGGCCTGACCGCGATGCCGTCGGGCCGGTTCTTCGGGTTCGTCATCGGCGGCACCCACCCGGCGGGGCTCGCCGCCGACTGGCTCGTCAGCGCCTGGGACCAGAACAGCGGGCTGCGCAGGCTGACCCCGGCCCACAGCGCCGTCGAGGACCTCGCCGGCGAGTGGCTGCTCGACCTGCTCGGCCTGCCCCCGGACAGCGGCGTCGGCTTCGCGACCGGCGCCACGATGGCCAACTTCACCGGCCTCGCCGCCGGCCGGGACGAGGTCCTGCGCCGGGTCGGCTGGGACGTGGCGCGCCACGGGCTCAACGGCGGCCCGCGGGTCCGGGTCCTGGTCGGCGCGGAGCGGCACGACACCGTCGACCTGGCGCTGCGCTACCTCGGGCTCGGGGTGCCGGAGCCGGTCGCGGTCGACGACCAGGGGCGCATCGACGCCGCCGCCCTCGACGCCGCCCTGGGGGAGGCGGAGGGCCCCACCCTGGTCGTGCTGCAGGCCGGCAACGTGCACTCCGGCGCCTTCGACCCCTTCGACGAGGCGGTACGAGCAGCGCATCGTCGTGGCGCCTGGGTGCACGTCGACGGCGCCTTCGGGCTCTGGGCCGCTGCGTCGCCGACGTACCGGCACCTCGTCGCCGGGGTCGAGCAGGCCGACTCCTGGGCCACCGACGCGCACAAGACCCTCAACGTCCCCTACGACTGCGGGGTCGTGGTGGTCCGCGACGCCGCCGCGCTTCGCCGGGCGATGGGGGTGCAGGGCCCCTACCTGATCCACGACGAGCTGGGAGAGCCGCTCGACAAGGTGCCCGAGCTGTCCCGCCGCGGACGGGCGTTCCCCGTGTGGGCGGTGCTGCGCGCGCTGGGCCGGTCCGGGGTGGCCGACCTCGTCGACCGGCTGTGCGCGCACGCCGCCGCGTTCGCCCGCGGGCTGGAGGAGCTGCCCGGGACCACGGTCCTCAACGACGTCGTCTTCACCCAGGTGTGCGCCACCCTCGGCGACGACGAGGCGACCCAGGAGGCGGTACGTCGGATCCTCGAGGACGGCACCACGTGGATGTCCGGCTCACGGTGGCACGAGCGGAGCGTGCTGCGGATCTCGGTGAGCAACTGGTCGACCACCGAGGACGACGTGGCGCGCAGTCTCGACGCGGTCGGCCGGGCGGTGGCCGAGCGGTGATGGTCTCGGCTCGCCGGACGGCCAGGCCGACGCCTGAATGACGAAAGCCCCTGACCAGGTCTTCAGGGTCAGGGGCCTTCCAGGGGGCCGCCTGTCGGAATCGAACCGACGACCTTCTCATTACGAGTGAGACGCTCTACCGACTGAGCTAAGGCGGCGTGCTGCCTGCTGGACGAGGTCCGGAGGGCAACCCGCGGAAGTATACGGAGCGCGACCGAGCGAGGCGAAACCGTGTCGGTCCCCGGGGCCGTGACACCCCGGCGCGGCACTCCGCTCAGCCGATCAGGTCGAACCTCGGCAGGTCGATCGGGAGCTTGCGCCCGGCGCCCAGGCCCTGCCCCGCGCTGGGCAGCAGCCACAGTCCCTCGGCGCCGCGTCGCCGGGCCAGGACGTCGGGACGACCGTCGCCGGTGACGTCCGCCGACATCCGCAGCCGGTGGTAGCCGGTGACGTCGCCGACGCGGGTGGTGGTGGTCGTGGCGAAGCCGGGTCCGTTGCCCCGCAGCAGGTAGAGCGTGCCGTCACGGCGCTCCGCCAGGTCGGGCGAGCCGTCCCGGTCCCACAGACCGATCCCCAGCGCCGGCCGGCCGGCGCCGCGCACCGGGTAGCCCGTCCCGAACCCGGTCCGCCCGTCGCCGGGCAGCACCTGGAGGGCCTTGGCGCTGTCGAGGGCGACCAGGTCGGGCCGGCCGTCGCCCGTCAGGTCGCCGACCGGGGTGATCCGGCGCAGCGAGGTCGTGTCGAGGTCCATCGCGACGGGGGCCGCGAAGGTCGGGACGCCGTCCTTCTCCGCTCCCCCGGCGTAGAGCACCAGGCGTCGGCCCTGAGCGCGGCCGAGCCGGGCGACGACGTCGCCGGTCCCGTCGCCGTTCCAGTCACCGGCGTTGAGGACCGAGGCGACTCCTCGAAGGTCGAGGGCGGTCCGGACCAGGGTCGGCGCGGACGACCCGTCGGCGACGAAGCGCACGACCAGCGCACGCTTGGTGGCGGCGTCGCGCACGATGGCGTCGGGGCTCGGCGCACCGCCCAGGTCGGTCCTGAGCTGTCGCGAGGCGAACGACTTCTGCAGTGCGGCCGTGGCCAGCCGGATGTCGCCGAGCCGGGCGTAGAGGTACTGGCCCGGGCACGCCGTGGAGCCGGCGTCGCGGTGGCCGCTGAGGTTCTGGAAGGTCGTGCCACGGAGGCTCTGCTGACCGGTGGCGGTGACACCGTGCAGCGACAGCTTCCAGGCGAAGAGCCGGGCGTAGGCGTCCAGCATCGCCTGGCTCGGGCGGGTCACGTCGAAGTTGCCGATCGCGGACATCGCGAACGCGTCGTCGTTGTAGCCCAGCGTGTGGGCGCCGCCCACCGGCCGCGCCACCCCGCCGTACCGGCCCTCCCAGATCCGGCCGAACCGGTCGACCAGGAAGTTGTAGCCGACGTCGCTCCAGCCCCGGGACCGGGTGTGGTAGGCGTAGATGCCGCGCAGCAGCGAGGGGACCTGCTCGCGCGTGTAGTCGTTGGCGTTGACGGTGTGGTGGACGAAGCCCATGGTCACCCGCCCGTAGTGCAGCGACGACCGGTCGCGCATCGACTCGTCCGCGCCCCACTGGGCCCGGGAGAAGATCGCCGGCCGCGCCGGTACGCCGTCGGTGGCCGCGGACAGCTCCGCGTCACCCGCGTCCTCCCCCTCGGCCGGGATCGCGGCGGTCGCGCGTCGCGGACTGGTCTCGACGCCGGGGTCGACGACCGCGAGGCGGAGGTCGGTGGGCAGGCCCTCGACCGAGGGAGCGCTCAGCTTCACCTGCACCGCGTCGACCTCGCCGACCGGGTAGGCGTCGGTGCCGGGACGCGCCGCCTCTCCCTCGCCGCTCGAGGGATCTGGCTCGTGCTCCGCGTCGTACTCGAAGTCGACCCACTCGCCCCACGCCCCGTCGAGGCGGGTCCGGGCCCAGACCTGGATCTCCGGGCTGGTCGAGGAGCTCGGTGCCCAGGTCACTCCGACCGTCCCGTAGCCGGTCACGGGCTCCGGGGTCGAGACCACCACGGACGGCCCCTGGTTGCCGGAGGTCCCGGGCGAGGTCCGGCCGACGGATCCCGAGAGCCGGCCCCCGAAGCCGACCTCGGTGACGGTCGGAGTGGTCGGCGCGCCGGCCACCCAGGCGACGGCGGGAGAGACACGGGAGGTCGGGCCCTCGCCCCGCGTCGTGACGTAGACCAGCGTCACGGCGCTCAGGGCGACCACCACGACGAAGGTGATGACGGTCCAGCGGGAGTCGTTCGGACGGGAGGACATGGGGGAAGGTCGACTTCCTACTTGAGGAATCAGCAGCCAGTCGAGTATGTCGAGCGTCGAGGACGTCGCCTGTCAAGCACGCTCGGCGCGTCCCCGAATTCCTCGGAGCGGCTCAGTGACCCTGCAGGTCGGTGTTCACCGGCCAGGGGTTGGGCGCACAACCCTGCAGCCCCAGGGTCTGCTGCAGCATGACCGGGGCGGGCGCGCCCGGCGCCGGGCAACCGGCGTGGCCGTGGCCGAGGGCGTGACCCACCTCGTGGTTGACGAGGTACTCCCGGTAGGACCTCAGGTCGTCGCCGTAGCCGTCGGCGCCGTTGACCCACCGCCAGGCGTTGATGACCACGTCGCCGCCGTTGCGGCAGGAGACGCGGCCGCGGGTCAGCAGCGGCGCGCACAGTGCGTCGGTGGTCTCCGGGGAGGCGAGCACGACCCGGAAGTCGGCGGACTCGAGCTCGCTGGCCGGGGAGAGCACCGTCGGGTCGCCCCCCGCCCAGCTGCGCGGATCGCCCAGCGTCCGCGCCACTGCGGCCCCGAAGGCGCGGGCGGGCAGCGGCAGGCCGTCCTCGACCTGCACGACGTACGTCGTCGCGCCGGTGTCCTTCGGCCCGTCCAGCGACACCGAGGTGAACGTCCCCTCGGCCCGCTCGGGCACCTGCTGGTCCTCGCGCCCGCCCCGGAGCGCGGGGTCGACCCTCGGCCTCACCGTGGACGGGCGAGCCTCGCGCCCGGAGACCGAGGAGGACCTGTCCAGCGTGCTCCCCCGAGGCGAGGAGCCGGTCACCGCGGACCCCTGGTCGGCGGCCGGAGGCGGCTCGTCGAACTCCCGAGCCGTCGCTGTGGTCGACGGGTCACCCTGGGCGGTGCCGAGCCCGGCGAGCACCACCCCCACCACCGTCGCCGTCGCGCCGACCGCGAGGACGAGGCTCCGCCCCCTCGTACGTGGGCCGGCACCCTCGACCAGGCGGTGCCTGCCGGAGGCTGGGGGCGGCGGCCGGACGGCCTCCGGGGCCAGCCGGTGCGCACCGGCCCGGGGTCGTCGTCGCACTGCCTACCTCTCGGGGCTCCGCTGCTGGGCTGGGCCGCTCACGATATCCGCCGGTCTCCCGGGTCCGGGACCGGCCCACCCAGCCGCAGCCGCGGCCTCAGGCGGCGACGGGCGTACGACGCCGCGCGCGACGCGCGACCGGAGCACTCGCCTCGGGCTCGCCGGCCTTGCCGGTGACCCGGCTCTGCTCGGTGCCGCACCAGCAGGTGAACGAGACCTGGATGCCGTCGGCGGTGTTGGCCAGGGACGTGACCTGGCTCGGGAAGATGAGCACGCGCGCGGCGCACACCTGGCAGTTGTTGTCGAACATCGCTGACCTCCTCTGGGAAAACTGGAACCACTCCAGTGTGACTGCTACGTCGACCCAGGGGTAGCCTGGCTTTCCAGAGGCACCTCAAGGAGATTCCTATGCTTTCCCTGCACCAGCTGCGCTGCTTCCTGGCCACCTACGAGCACGGCTCGCTCACCGCGGCGGCCGACGAGCTCGGCTACGCCCAGCCCTCGGTCTCCGAGCAGGTCCGCGCGCTGGAGAAGACGCTCGGCGCCAGCCTCTTCCGGCGGGTGGGGCGCGGCGTGGTCCCGACCACGCTGGCCGACACGCTGCGCCCGCACGCCGAGCAGACCATCGCGGCCGCGGAGGACGCCCGGCGTGCGGTGCAGAGCGCGGTGGCGCTGGAGAGCGGGACGATCCGCTTCGGGATGTTCGGCGCCGCCCGGCTGTACGCCGGCGCCCAGATCGTCGCCGACGTCCTCGACCGCTACCCCGGCGTCCGGGTCGAGCTGGTCGGCCAGCACTCGGAGGAGGTGCAGGAGCAGCTGCGGCGCGGGCGCCTCGAGGCCGCGCTCGTGGCGGTCTCGAACCTCGAGAGCGAGGGCATGGAGGTCACCCCGGTGGCCCGCGACGAGCTCGTCTACGTCTCGGCCGACCCCGAGCGGCTGACCACGCCCGTCACCGCCGCGCGGCTCGCCCGGGCCACCCTCGTCATGCCCGAGACCAGCTGGCGGGCCAGCGACTCGGTGCGCACCGTGCTGCGCCACTTCCTGCACGAGGCCGGGCACAACCCGCCGACACGGATCGAGGTCGAGGAGGTCGAGACCGCGGTCGAGCTGGTCGGCCGCGGGTACGCCGACTCGGTGCTGCCGCGTGCGGCCGCCGAGCAGCTGCTGCCGCGGATGACCCCGCACGTCGGCTTCGTGTCGCTGCGACCCAAGCAGCACGACGTGATGGCGATCGTGCACCGCAAGGGCGCGGCCCTGTCGCCGGCGGCCCGGGTGATGATCGAGGTCGCCACCCGTCACATCCAGGCGGTCAGCGAGCCGATCGGTCCAACCAGCGCTCGCAGAGCCTGAGCGCGAGGTCGAGGTCGCTGGAGAGGTGCGCCAGGTCGTCGTAGACGCAGACGGCCCCCGCGGTGATCAGCTCCTGGTGGCCGTAGCCGCCGGAGCACACCCCGATCGTGGCGATGCCGGCCTTGGTCGCGGCGTGCACGTCCCAGACCGAGTCGCCCACCATGCACGCCGCCGACGTGCCGAGCCGGTCGAGCACCGTGTCGATGAGCGCGCTGCTCGGCTTGGACTCCGCCGCGTCCTCGGCCGTGACCGCCACGTCGGTCAGCTCGTCGGCGTCGAGCAGGTCGAAGGCGTGCTGGGCGTGGCGCGGGATCGCGGAGCTGGCCAGGGCGACCATCAGCCCGGCCCGGCGCAGCCGCACGAGCAGGCTGCGGGCGCCGGCGAGGAGCCGCGTCTCCTCGATCAGCGCGTCGTACTCCTTCTCCCAGCGGTCGCGCAGCTGGTCGCCGTGGCGGGCCTCCACGTCGTCGCCGGCCGCAGCGGCGACGAGGCGGTCTCCGCCCATGCCGATCCGGCGGTGCACCCGCCACATCGGCACGGACACGTCGGTGGCCGCGAAGGCGCGGCCCCAGGCGATCGTGTGGTGGTAGTTGGAGTCGAGCAGGGTGCCGTCCACGTCGAGGACGACGGCGCGCAGCTTGGTCATCGTCGGCCCTGTCACCCTCGGTCGAGCGCGCGCTCGAGCTGTGCCTTGGTCATCTTCGAGCGGCCCTCGATGTCCTTCTTCCTCGCCTCCGCGTAGAGCTGGTCTCGGGTGCGGCCACCGGCGCCCTGGTGGGAGCGCTTGCCGCCGCGGCGGCTCGAGGAGATGTCGTCGATCGACGTCGAGCTGGCCTGGTCGGACTCGCCTGCTCGTGCCCGCTCCTTGTTCACCGTGCGGGCCGCGATCTCCTCGGCGGTGTCCTCGCTCTCGCCGCGGTCGAGGACGCCGTCCTTGATGTGCTCGTACTGGCGTTCGCGCTTCTTGCTCCAGGCCTGCTGTGGCATGGCGACCTCCCGATCAGATCGACTTCTCCGAGACAGCCCGGTACCCCGGTCCACGGACCGTCATACGCCCGATCTGGCTAGGAGGGCAAGCGCCCGGTGCCGTTGTCCGCCCCGCCCCGGTGGGTCGCGTAGGGCAGCCGGGCGAGCTCCAGGACGTGTTGCGCCGGCGACCCGAGCGGAGCCAGGACCCGCAGCCCGTGGCCGAGGCGGAGCAGGTCGAGCACGGCCTGGACCCCGCCGCTGCCGAGCAGCGTGGTGTCGGTGAGGTCGAGCAGCAGCGGTCGGGTGCCGCCCTGGGTGTGCGTGGCCAGCCGGCGCCTCAGCCGGTCGGCCCCGGCCGCGTCGACGGGACCGTGGACCAACAGCTCGCCGTGCCGGTGCTCGAACTCGAGCCGGCGCTCGCCCTGCCGGGGGGCGCCCGAGGCGACGAGCAGCTCGGCGGAGACGCGCGGTCGGTGGCGCACCCGCACCGTCGTGCCGGACGGACCGTGGGTGAGGTCCAGCTCGTCGCAGAAGCCCTGCACCATGGCCAGGCCGCGTCCGCGGTCCGTGGCCTCGGACGGCTCACGCCAGTCGCCCTGGTCGGTCACGGTGACGTCGACCAGACCGCCCGGTCGGTGCTCGACCTGCACCCGGACCCGGCACCGCGCGCGGGCGTCGGCCTCGACGTGGGAGTAGCCGTGCTCGACCGCGTTGCCCACCAGCTCGCCGAGGCTGTGCTGGAGCACCGTCTCGTCCAGGCCGGCGACGCCGACCCGGGCGAGCCACCGGCGCAGCTCGCGGCGGACCACCGCCAGGGCTGAGCCGTCGGCGACCAGGGTCAGGTCCAGGGACGGAGAGGGCTCGGTGCGGCGCAGGGCGAGCAGCACGATGTCGTCGTCACAGCCCGTCCGGCAGGCCTGCACCATGAGCTGCTCGCACCACCGTGTCACCAGTCCCGCGTCGGCGCCCCCGCCGGGTGCGCGCTCGGCCTCGTGCACGGTGGCGGCGAGCCGGGCCAGCTGCACCGTGCCGCGTCCGGGCGGGTGGCCGGCGCCCTCGACCAGCCCGTCGCTGTAGAGCAGCACGAGGTCGTCGACCGCCAGCTGGTGCTCGGCGACCGGGAAGGGCCCACCCGCACCCAGAGCGGTGCCCCCGCTCGCCGGCAGGTACGTCGCGTGGTCGCCGCTGACGACGAGCGGCGGCGGATGTCCGGCGGTCGCGTAGCGCAGCACGCCGGTGGCCGGATCCAGCACCGCGGCACAGACCGTCGAGGCCCGGGCAGCCGGGTTGCGCTGGGCCCGCTGGTCGAGGAGCTGCAGGGCCGCACCGAGGTCGCCGTCGACCCGGACCCGCTCGTCGAAGATGGCACGCAGCTCGCCCATCACCACCGCGGCGCCGATGCCGTGCCCGACGACGTCGCCGACCACCAGCACCACCCGACCGTCGTCGAGCGCCACCGCGTCGAACCAGCCACCGCCGGCCTGGCTCTGGGCGAGGAGGTAGCGCGCGGCGATCTGGGCCCCGGGCGTCACGGGCAGGCTCGCAGGGAGGATCGCGTCCTGGAGGGCCGTGGTCATCTCACGACCGGCCTCCACCGGCGCGGCCGGACCGCGGCCGGGCCTCGGCGCGTCCTGGCCGGCGACCACGGCCACCGTCGCCACGGTGGCCACCCCGCGCACGGACCCGTCGGAGGAGAAGCACGGCCGGGCGACGACGTCGAGCGACAGCTCGGTCGGCTCGCCCCGCTCACCGGCGACCACGACGCGGCAGGCCGCGGTGCTGCAGAGCTCACCGGAGGCCATCACCTGCTGCACCAGGTCCACGAGCCGGCGGGTGCCGACCTCCCCGACGCCGGCAGCGGAGGCGGGGTCACCGACCGAGGCCCCCAGGACAGACCGGGCCATGGCGTTGGAGGCCGTCACCACGAGGGGATCTCCCTCGTAGAAGGCCAGCATCGCCGGAGCCTGCTCGAACGCCTCGAGGGCAGCTGCGGTGTCGTTCAGGTCATCTGCCATGCGTGCGTCCCCGCACCTCCCCCTGTGGTCGTCCCGGACCTGGTCACAACGACCATCGATGCCGGCCGGTATCCCCCGGCACCGGGCACCAAACGCGGCATGGAGGCGGGCATCCGGGGTACCGGCGCCTCGCCATGACGCAGACCATCACCTTCGGCGACCTCGAGATCGCCTACGACGAGCGGGTGCTGAGTCCCCGGACCTGGACCGCCCAGCAGTCGACGTGGGCCGCAGAGGTGTCGGTCGGCCTCGGGATCGGCCCGATCCTGGAGCTGTGCTGCGGCGCCGGGCAGATCGGCCTGCTCGCGGTGAGCCTGACCGGGCGGGCTCTGGTCTGCGTGGACGCGGACCCGATCGCGTGCGCCTACACCGTGGACAACGCCGAGACCGCCGGGCTGCACGACCTCGTCGACGTCCGGCTGGGGCGGCTCAGCGGCGTGCTCGGCGCGGACGAGCGCTTCCCGCTCGTCATCGCCGACCCGCCGTGGGTGCCTCGCGCCGAGATCGGCCGCTTCCCCGAGGACCCCGTGCTGGCGATCGACGGCGGGGACGACGGGCTCGACGTCGCCCGTGCGTGCCTGCGGGTCATGGCCGACCACCTCTCACCGCTCGGGGTCGGGCTGCTGCAGCTGGGCACCGCCGAGCAGGCGCACGCGCTGGGCGAGGAGCTGCCGTCGTACGCCGCGGGGCTGCGGCTGACCGAGGTGCGCGCCTTCGACGGCGGTGTCGTGGCCCGCCTCGACAGCGCCTGAGCCTGGCCTGACTCGGGTCCGAGCCGGGCCCGAGCCGGGGGTCTCGACCGGAGGTCAGGGCCGCTGCGCGGCCGGAAGCAGCTGGTGGGTCCCGTCGCAGAAGGGCAGCGTGGCCGAGCGGGAGCACCGGCACAGGGCCGTCACCGGTCGGTCGGTCTGGTGCGTGGTGCCGTCGGCCGCCCGCACCGTGCGCACCCCGCGCACCAGGAGGGGGCCGGCCGGGCACACGACCACGTCGGCGTGCTCGAAGTCCGGCACGTCGCTCACGCGGCGGCCCACCGCTCGAGCACGGAGGCGGCGAACCGAGCCTCGAGGTCCAGGCACGTCCAGGCTCCGAAGAAGACGTCCTCGAGCAGGTGCGGCTCGTCCTCGACCAAGGTCCCGCAGATCTGGCGCACCGCGACCTGGTCGTGCACCGCGTCGGCGGCGACGTGCTCGGTGTAGTAGTCGATCAAGGGCTGGCCCAGCCCGAGCCGGTCGAGCCCCTGGGCCAACCGGCGCGAGGGCTGCGAGCTGGTCGCCTCGAACGCGGCCAGGTGCCCGACCGCAGCTCCGCGCCACCGGCGGTGGAGACCGAACAGCGAGAGCGTGTTGTTCATCTCCAGCACCTCGAGCGAGGCCTCGTCGACGTAGGCACCGCGCTCGGACCGCAGCCCGGCGGCCTCCAGCCCGCGGGTGAACAGGTGGGAGTGCAGCCGGTTGGGGTTGCCGGCGCCGTACTCGTCGTACTGCAGCTCGACCAGCGCCGCCTTGGCTCGCACCGGCAGTCGGGGCACCACCCAGGCCGTGGGGTCGGCCTCCTTGAGGTGGTAGACCGAGCGGAGGCGGAGCAGGTCGAGCACCTGCTCGCGGGTGGCCTCGACCTGCACGGTCCTGGCCACCGACGGGCCCTCGTGGGCCTCGATGAACGCGAAGAGGCGCTCGGCCAGCGCACCGGCGTCGGCGACGGGCGAGTCGACCGACGGGTCGCGCTCAGCGAGCCACCGGTCCTGGAGCCGCGCCACCAGGTCGCGCTCGAGCTCTCGCCGCAGGGCCAGCAGGTCCGGCTCCCACTCGGCGGCGTCGTCGACGTCCTCGAACCCCGTGTAGGCCAGCTCGTAGAGCACCCACAGCGACAGCGCGGCGTCGACGTCGTCCTCGGGGGACTCGAACGCCGTGGGGGCCGACTCGGGCAGCGCTCGCAGCACGGTGAGGAGCTGGTCGCTGAGGTGACCGCGGGGCTTCGGGAGAATCACGCGGGTCCGGTACCCCCGGACGCTGCGGTCATACGCCTCGGGGGGCGCCGTCAGGTTGACGAATGCCTCAGGCTGAGTAGTGTCGAGACGGCACCATCACTTTTTTCCCTTGCTGGAGACGACGGCGAGGATGCTTCAACCGAACAGGTGAATGCTCCTCATGACCACGCCCACGTCCCGCCCCACCCCTCGTGCCCGTCCCGACGGCGATCGCGGCGTCTCGCGCGCCGAGCGCTCCGAACGAACCGCCGCGCTCCTCGATCGCGCGGCGGGCTGCCCTCCCGACGAGCGCCACGCCCTGCTGGAGGAGGTCATCCTCCTCAACCGTGGTGTCGCGGAGGCCGTCGCCTCGCGCTACCAGGGCCGTGGCCTCGCCCGTGACGACCTCGTGCAGGTCGCCTACGAGGGCCTCACCAAGGCCGTACGACGCTTCGACCCCGCGACCCGCAACGACCTGCTCACCTTCGCCGTCCCGACCATCCGGGGCGAGCTCCTGCGCCACTTCCGCGACCATTCCTGGTCGGTGCGGCCGCCGCGGCGGGTCCAGGAGCTGCAGTGGCGCGTGAACCAGAAGATCGAGGAGCTCGAGCAGCGGCTGGGCCACCAGCCCTCCGACGCTGAGATCAAGAGCGCCATGGGACTCAGCGACGAGGACTACCGCGAGGCGATGGAGGCCTTCGGGTGCTTCCAGCCGACCTCCCTGGAGCAGCCGGCCTCCCCCGGGTCCTCGGCCACCCTCGGCGACTTCATCCCGGAGGAGGACACCGAGTCCGCGGCCAGCGAGGCCCGGGTCGTCCTGTCGCCCGTCGTACGTCGTCTGTCCGAGCGCGACCGCCGGATCCTGCAGCTGCGCTTCGTCGAGGACCTCACCCAGGCCGAGATCGGCGCCGACCTCGGCGTCACCCAGATGCAGGTCTCGCGCCTGCTCAGCCGCATCCTCGAGGACCTGCGCGACGAGCTGACCGGCGGACAGGGTGACGCGGAGGCCCAGGACGCCGCCCCCTGATGGGTGAGCGCTGATGGACGAGCGGCTCGACGACCGGCCTCGGTTGTCCTCCTACTTCGCCGATCTGGCCGACGAGCTCAGCAGCGACCACGACCCGCCCCTGACCTTCCAGCGCGTGGTCGACCGCGCGCTCAGCACGATCCCCGGCACCGACCATGTCGGGCTGCACCTGCGCCGCCGCCGGCAGCGGGCGGAGTCGGTGGCCTCCACCGACCAGGTCGCGGCCGACGCCGACAGCCTGCAGGAGGTCCTCGACGAGGGCCCCTGTGTGGACGCGGCGTTCGAGGACGAGAACTTCGTGGTGCACGACCTGCGCACCGACGAGCGCTGGCCGCAGTGGGCCTCCCGGGTCGCCGAGCTGGGCGTGCGCTCGTCGTTCTCGATCCGCCTGACCGCCCACGACCAGACCATCGGCGCGCTGAACCTCTACTCGGACCGGCCCCGTTCCTTCGACGGCGACCAGGACGTGGCGCTCATCTTCGCCAGCCACGCCGCCACGGCCATGAGCACCGCCCACCTCGTCTCGGGGCTCCGCAACGCGCTGGACTCGCGGCACACGATCGGCATCGCCCAGGGGGTGCTCGCCGTGCGCTACGACATCTCCTACGAGCGTGCCTTCCAGGTCCTGCACCGCTACTCCAACGACCACAACCTCAAGCTGCGCGACCTCGCCGAGCAGGTCATCGAGCAGCGCGGCCTACCGGAGCGGGCGGTCGGGTGAAGTGACCACGAGAGTCGTGGGCCTCGGCTACGGTCTGCTCGAGCCGCTGCGCTCGAGCCCAGTGCACCACCCGATGCCCGGAGAGACCCCATGAACGACGACGTGCGGCTGGCCGCCTTCTTCGCTGAGTTCAGCGAGGAGATCACGCGGACCGACGACGCCCCGCTGACCTTCCAGACCGTGGTGGAGCGCGCGGTGCAGCTCGTGCCGGGCTGCGACCACTGCGGACTCCACCTGCGCAAGCGTCGCGGTCGCGCCGAGTCGGTGGCCGCGACCGACGAGCTCGCCGCCGAGGCCGACGCGCTGCAGGACTCGCTGCAGGACGGCCCCTGCGTGGACGCCGCCTTCGAGGGCCAGAACTTCACCGTCGACGACCTCCGCACCGAGACGCGGTGGCCCACCTGGGCTCCGCGGGCCGCGGCCCTGGGCCTGCGCTCCTCGCTGTCGATCCGGCTGTCCACCAACGACGTCACCATCGGCGCCCTCAACCTCTACAGCGACCAGCCCGGCGCCTTCCGGGGCGACCAGGACGTCGCCATGATCTTCGCCAGCCACGCCGCCGCCGCGATGAGCACCTCCCGCCTGGTCTCGGGGCTGCGCAACGCGTTGGACTCGCGGCACACGATCGGCATCGCCCAGGGGGTGCTCGCCGTGCGCTACGACATCACCTACGAACGTGCGTTCCAGGTCCTGCACCGCTACTCCAACGAGCACAACCACAAGCTGCGCGACCTCGCCGAAGAGGTGCTGGAGCTGCGGGCGCTGCCCGGCGAGGCCAACGGCGCAGCCCCCTGGGTGGCACAGCTGCGCTCCAGCGGCGACGCGGGCTGACCGCGCATGCGGCCGGGCCCCGTGGGCACCGGTTCCCTCCCGGGCTGAGGCCCATCGTCGAGACGGAAAGAGCCGCTGCCGTGAGCAAGAACACCCGCCTGATCTCCGCCCCGGCCGACCAGGTCTGGGACGTCCTGGCCGATGGCTGGCTCTACCCGCTCTTCGTGGTCGGTGCCTCCCGGATGCGCGAGGTCGACGAGCACTGGCCCGAGCCCGGCGCCCGGCTGCACCACTCGGTGGGGGCGTGGCCGGCCCTGCTCGACGACACCACGACGGTCCTGGAGTGCGAGCCGAGGTCGATGATCCGGCTCCGCGCCCGTGGCTGGCCCGCGGGCGAGGCCGAGGTCGTCATCCGGCTGCGTCCTCGCGGCCAGGAGACCGAGGTGGTCATCGAGGAGGACGCGGTGGCGGGTCCCGGTCGCCTGGTGCCCGCGCCGCTGCGGCACCTCCAGATCGGCTGGCGCAACGTCGAGACGCTGCGCCGGCTCTCCTACCTCGCGGAGCGTCGCGAGTCCTCAGGCACCATGGACGTATGAGCTCATCGCGCTACGACGCCCTGGTCGTGGGGGCCGGCCCCAACGGGCTGGTCGCGGCCAACCTGCTCGCCGACGCCGGCTGGTCGGTGCTGGTCCTCGAGGCCCAGCCCACGGCGGGTGGCGCCGTACGCAGTGATCGCGACGTCCACCCGGACTTCGTGCACGACACCTTCAGCGCGTTCTACCCCTTCGCCGCCGTCTCCCCGGCGCTGCGGGCCTTCGACCTGGAGCAGCACGGCCTCACCTGGCGCCACGCCCCCGCCGTGCTCGGTCACCCGACCCCCGACGGCGACTGGGCGCTGCAGAGTCGCGACCGCGAGCAGACGGCAGCCTGGATGGACCAGGCCTGCCGCGGCGACGGCGAGGCGTGGCTCGACCTCTGCGCCACCTGGGACCGTGTGGGCGGCCACCTCGTCTCCGGGCTCCTCGCGCCCTTTCCCCCCGCTCGGGCCGGGCTCGGCCTCGCGGCCCGACTGCCCCGTGCCGGCGGGCTCGACCTCGTCAAGCTGCTGCTCACCCCCGTCTCCGACCTGGGTCGTCAGCACTTCGGGGGCCGGGCGCCCGCCCTGCTGCTGGCCGGCAACGCCGGGCACTCCGACATGCCGCTCACCTCGCCCGGGTCGGGCGTCTTCGGCCTGCTGATGACGATGCTCGGGCAGACCGTCGGCTTCCCGGTGCCCGAGGGCGGCGCGAGCGCCCTCAGCGACGCGCTCGTACGCCGCCTCGAGGCCCGCGGCGGTGAGGTGAGGTGCGGGTGCGAGGTCACCGGGGTCCGCGTGGTCGACGGCCGGGCCCGGGGCGTGACCACCGCTGACGGCGAGCAGATCGACTGCGCGCGAGCCGTGCTGGCCGACGTCGGGGCGAGTGCGCTCTTCGGCCGGCTCGTGGCGCCGGAGCACCTGCCCGCAGGCATCACCTCGGGCATGCGCCGCTTCCAGCAGGACCCCGGGACGGTGAAGGTCGACTGGGCGTTGAGCGGCCCGGTGCCGTGGGCCTCGCCGCCGGCGGTCGACCCCGGCACCTTCCACGTGGCGGACTCCGTCGAGCAGATCGCCGAGGCGACCGCCCAGGTGGCGGCCCGCCGGATCCCGGCCGACCCGTTCCTCCTGGCCGGCCAGATGACCACCACCGACCCGACCCGCTCCCCCGCGGGGACCGAGTCGCTGTGGGCCTACGCGCACGTCCCGCAGCCGGACCCGTCGGTCCGCGACGCCGGTGCCGACGAGATCCGTGGGGTCTGGGACGAGTCGGACCGCGAGCGGTTCGGCGACCGGATCCAGGCCCGGATCGAGCGGCTGGCGCCCGGCTTCTCGACGCGCATCCTGGCCCGCCGGGTCCTCGGCCCCCGCGAGCTCGAGGAGCGCGACGCCAACCTGGTCGGCGGCGCGGTCAACGGCGGCACCTCCCAGCTGCACCAGGAGCTGGTCTTCCGGCCGGTCCCGCGGATGTGGGCCCGTCCGGAGACCGGCGTACGCGGGTTGTTCCTGGCCTCGGCGTCCGCCCACCCCGGCGGCGGCGTGCACGGAGCGCCCGGCAGCAACGCAGCGCGGGCGGCGCTGCTGCACGCGCGGCTGGGGCGTCTGCGGCGCTCCGGCGGCAGCTGACCGGACGCCCGCTCGGAGGCCGGGATCACAGCGGGGCGCGGCATGAGGTGACCACGGCGGGGCACTGGGCTGCCATGCCCTTGATCTCCGTCTGGCAGGCCGCCCACCCGCGCACCCCCACCCCCGCTCCCCTCGTGGAGGGCCACCACGACGTGGTCGTCGTCGGAGGCGGCATCACCGGGCTGACGACCGCCGTGCTGCTCGGCCGGGCCGGCGTCTCCGTGCTGCTCGTCGAGGCGCGCCGGCTCGGCGCCGGCACCACCGGCGGGAGCACGGCCAAGGTCAGCGCCCTGCAGGGCACCCAGCTCAGCCGGATCGCTCAGCGCCACAGCGCCGAGGTGGTGGAGCGCTACGTGGCCGCGACCCTCGAGGCCCAGGCGTGGGTGGCCTCCTTCTGCGACGAGCACGCGGTGTCGGCCCAGCGCCGGCCGGCCTACACCTACGCGACCACGCCGTCAGGACTCCGCTCCGCGCGGCGCGAGCTGCAGCACGCCCAACGGGCCGGTCTCCCGGTGACCTGGGTCGAGGAGACCACGCTCCCCTTCGAGACCCGGGGTGCGGTGCGCCTCGACGACCAGCTCCAGGTCGACCCGGTCGACCTCGTGGAGAGGCTGGCCGCGGAGGCGCAGGCGCACGGCGTACGCGTCGTGGAGGGCGCCCGCGTGCAGCGGGTGCGCGGCCGTGGGCCGGTGCGGGTGGAGACCAGCGCCGGTTCTGCCACGGCCGAGCGCGTCGTCGTGGCCACCAACCTGCCCGTGCTCGACCGCGGCGCCTGGTTCGCCCGGCTGAAGCCGGCGCGGTCCTACGGCCTGGCCTTCCGCACCCCGACCCAGGCCGTCGACGGGATGTACCTCTCCTCCGACCGCACCTCCCGCTCGCTGCGCGACGCCGAGGTCGGCGGCGACCGCCTGCTCCTCGTGGGCGGGGAGGGGCACACCCCCGGCCGGGGCGGCCCGACCGGCCGCCGCGTGGAGACGCTCCGGGCCTGGACCGCCGAGCACTTCCCGCAGGCCGAGGAGACCCACGTCTGGTCCGCGCAGGACTACCTCCCCAGCCACGGCCTCCCCGTCGCCGGGCCGGCGTTCCCCGGCCGCGACGAGGTCCTCGTCGCCGGCGGTTTCGCGAAGTGGGGCATGACCAACGGCGTCGCGGCGGCCCTGGCCCTGACCGGCCGGATCCTCGGCGGGCACTACCCGTGGGCGTCGGCCTTCGAGCCGTGGTCACGCCACGAGGTCACCGGCCTGCCGACCGCCGCGGTGGCCAACGCCGAGGTGGGGCTCGAGATGACCGCCGGGTGGGTGCGCCCGGTCACCCACAGCGTCCGCGCCGCCCCTCCCGAGGAGGGCGAGGGCGTGGTCCGCTACGACCACGCCGGACCGCCCACCGCCCACTCGGTCGTGGGCGGGGTCGAGCGACGGGTCTCGGCCGTGTGCCCGCACCTCGGCGGGATCCTGCGCTGGAACGACGCCGAGGCGAGCTGGGACTGCCCGCTGCACGGCTCCCGCTTCGGCCCCGACGGACAGGTGCTCGAGGGGCCGGCGACGTGTCCCCTGGGCGAGCGCTGATCGACGAGCCGGCGGCCTAGCACTCCAGGCCGTCGTCGGGGACGACGTCGTCGAGCAGGTAGGCCTCGATCGCCGCGTCGATGCAGTCGTTGCCGCTGTTGTAGGCGGTGTGGCCGTCGCCGTCGCGGGTCAGCAGCACACCCGACTCGAGGTGGTCGGCCAGTCCCACGGCCCACTCGTAGGGGGTGGCGGGGTCGCGGGTGGTGCCGGTGACCAGGATCGGCGGCGCCCCCTGCGCGCGCAGGTCGTGGGGCGGCTCGGTCGAGGCCACCTCGATGCCGCGGCAGCCCACGAGGCCCCAGGCGAAGACGCGGCCGAACGTGGGCGAGACGCGCTCGAAGTCGGCGTACTGGGCCGGGACCTCGTCGGGCCCGATGCTGAAGGGGTCGTCGAGGCAGTTGATGGCGTAGATCGCCTCGGCGCTGTTGTCGGTGTAGGTGTCGCCCTCGCGGGAGGCGTAGAAGTCGGAGAGCAGCAGCAGGGTCGAGCCGTCGCCGTCGAGCGCCTGACCGAGGCCCTGGCTGAGCAGCGTCCAGTTGTCGCGGTTGTAGAGCGGGGCGACCAGGCCGTAGAAGGCGCTGCCGATGGTGAGCTCGCGGTCGCCGAGGCTGGTGGGCAGCGGCTCGGCCTCGATGGTGTCGAGCAGGTCGGTGATCGTGCTCAGCCCGGCGTCGACGCTCTGGCCGAGGAAGCAGTCGTCGGTGACCTGGGTGCAGTTGTCGACGTAGGCGCGCAGGGCGGTCTCGAAGCCGCCGGCCTGGCCCAGGCTGAGCTCGCGCGCGCTGAGCGTCACGTCGACGGCCCCGTCGAGGACCGCGTGGCCGACCTTCTCCGGGAAGAGGTCGGCGTAGGTCGCGCCGAGCTTGGTGCCGTAGGAGGCACCGAAGTAGTCGAGGCGGGCGCGGCCGAGCGCCGCGCGCAGGACGTCGATGTCGCGCGCGGTCTCAGCGGTGGTCACGTGGCCGATCAGGGAGTCGGAGCGCTGCACGCAGCCGTCGAAGAACTCCTCCTGGGTGGCGGCGTACGCCCGGCCCTCGGCGGCGTCGTCGGGATCGGGGTCGGCGGCCAGGAAGTCGGCCAGCTCGTCGTCGCTGAGGCAGTCGACGGGGCCGGACTCACCGGTGCCGCGGGGGTCGAAGCCGATCAGGTCGAAGCGGGAGAGCAGCTGGTCGCGGAACGCGAAGTCGGCCTGCTCGACGTAGTCGGTGCCGGGGGCGCCGGGGCCGCCGGGGTTGACGACCAGCGGACCGATCCGCCCCGAGGGTCGGTCGGCCGGGCGCTGGTTGAGCGCGAGCTCGAAGGTCTCGCCGCCCGGGTCGCGGTAGTCGACCGGGACCGTGAGGGTGCTGCACCACAGGCTGCCGCACTCCTCCCAGCTGAGGGTCTGGGAGTAGAAGGGCGCGAGCGCGGGTGAGGGCGGGTCTGCTGCGCCGTCCTGCGGCGGCAGCGGCGCCGGCAGCACGGCGGCCTGCTCGGACTGCTCGGGCGTCGCCCCGTCGCCGCCTCCGCCGACGAGGGCGAGGACGCCGGCACCGACGGCCGCCAGCAGCATGACCGCCACGACCAGCAGGACGACGACGCGGGTCACGAGGCCCTCCCCTCGGGCACCTTGAGCGCCACCATCATCGACTCCAGGGCCAGGGCGACCGGCACGTTGAACTCCAGCATCTGCTCGCGCGCCTCGAAGATCCAGCCGATCCGGCGCAGGTTGAGCTCGGGGGTGGAGGCGCGGGCCACCAGGGCGATGTCACCGCGGATCTCCTCGTTGACCAACGCTCCGGGGGCGCCGGTGGCCAGGGCGATCGCGTCGCGGTAGACCGAGACGAGGTCCATCAGCCCGCGGTCGACGACGTCGAGCTGCCGGCGCTTGGCGCGGGTCTTCTGGCCGCGCTCCAGGGCCGACAGCGCGGGGTTGTAGTCGCGGGGGCGGCGCCCGCGCTCGACCACGCCGTAGGCCGAGTCGAGGTCGGCCTTCTCGTGGGCGTCGAGGTCGGTGGTGATCGCGTCGGCCTCCTCCTTGCTGACCTCGGCCAGGTTGGTGGCGGCCTTCATGCAGCTGCCGAGCGAGGTGAGCCGCGCGGGCATCGCGACGATCTCGCGGCGCCGGTTGCGGGTGGCGTCGTCACGGGCGAGCGCCCGGGCCCGGCCGATGTGGCCCTGGCTGGCCCGCGCGGCGTACGTCGCCAGGGCCTCGCCGACGCCGTCGGTGCGCACCAGGAACGCGGCGACCGCCGCGGTCGAGGGCGTGGCCAGGCCGACCTGGCGGCAGCGGGAGCGGATCGTGGGCAGGACGTCCTCGACGGTCGGGGCGCAGAGCATCCAGACCGTGCGGGGGGTGGGCTCCTCGATCGCCTTGAGCAGGGCGTTGCCGGCCTGCTCGGTGAGCCGGTCGGCGTCCTCGACGATCAGCACCTGCCACCGTCGACCGACCGGCGTCAGCGCGCTGCGCCGGACCAGGTCGCGCACCTCGTCGACCCCGATGGAGAGCTTCTCGGTGCGGATCAGCGCCACGTCGGCGTGCGACCCGGCCAGCACCGTGTGGCACGCGTGGCACTCACCGCAGCCCTGCTGCTCGCACTGCAGCGCGCCCGCGAACGCGATCGCGGCGTTGGAGCGCCCCGACCCGGGCGGACCGGTGAACAGCCACGAGTGGCTCATGCCGTGACCGCCCGCCGCGGAGCGCAGCGACTCCGCTGCCCGCTCCTGCCCCACGAGGTTGTCCCACACGCTCACGCGGGCCACCCTAGGCGGCGGGTCCGACGGCCGGGGGCAGGGTGCCCCTACCCCACCCGCTTCAGCAGGGGGGCGAGGCGCTCGCGTACGGCGGAGGCTATCGCGTCGACGTCGGCGCGGGCGTCGAGGACGAGGTAGTGGTCGGGGTCGGCAGCGGCCATCCGGAGGAACGCCGCGCGCACGCGCTCGTGGAAGTCGGGGCCCTCCTGCTCGATGCGGTCGCGGCCCTCGAAGCGGCGCAGGCCGGCCGCGGGGTCGAGGTCGAGCAGCACCGTCAGGTGGGGGCGCAGGTCGCGGGTGGCCCAGCGGGCGACGCGCTCGACCTCGTCGACCTCCAGCGGCCGGCCGGCGCCCTGGTAGGCGAGCGTGGAGTCGACGTACCGGTCGGTGATGACCACGGCGCCCCGCTCGAGCGCCGGGGTGACCACGGAGTCGACGTGCTCGGCCTTGTCGGCGGCGTACAGCAGGGTCTCGGTGCGGTCGCTCAGCGCGCCGGTCTCCGGGCTGAGCACGATCTGGCGCAGCTGTCTGCCGATCGGGGTGTCGCCCGGCTCGAAGGTGAGCACGACCTCGTGGCCCAGGTGGGTCAGCCAGTCGCACAGCAGGCGCGACTGCGTGGACTTGCCGGACCCCTCACCGCCCTCGAAGCAGACGAAGAGCCCCGGTGCCGCCCGAGCGGACGTCCCGGTGGTCGCGGGGACGCCGGTCGGCGGTCGGGAGGTCACGCGGCCGAACCTACCGCGGCCCGGGCGGGCAGCCGACCCGGCAGCTCCTGCAGCTGGCTCGACGTACGCCACTGGGGGAGCCGTCCCGACTCTCGCTCCTCGCGCCTCGCTTCTGGGCCTCTGCTGCCGCTTCTGGGGCTCCGCAACAGCCCGGAAGCGCTGAGATACCAGCAGATGCTGGTATCTCGCGCTGAACGCCGAAGCCGTCAGGACTTCTTGGCGGCGGCCTTCTTCGTGGTCTTCTTGGCGGTGGTCTTCTTGGCGGTGGTCTTCTTCGCCGCCGACTTTGTGGCGGTCTTCTTCGCGGCGGTCTTCTTCGCGGCGGACTTCTTGGCCGGGGCCTTCTTCGCGCCCTTCTTCGCACCCTTGGCCGGGCCGCGCTCGCGCCGCTCGGCGAGCAGCTCGGCGGCCCGCTCGAGGGTGACGGCCTCGACGGAGTCGTCCTTGCGGAGGGTGGCGTTGTACTCGCCGTCGGTGACGTACTCACCGAAGCGGCCCGACTTCACCACGACCGGCTGACCCGAGACGGGGTCGTTGCCGAGCTCCTTGAGCGGCGGCGCCGCGGCGGCGCGGCCGCGCTGCTTGGGCTGGGCGTAGATCGCCAGCGCCTCGTCGAGGGTCACCGAGAAGAGCTGGTCCTCGGTGGTCAGCGAGCGCGAGTCGGTGCCCTTCTTCAGGTAGGGCCCGTAGCGACCGTTCTGCGCGGTGATCTCGACACCCTCGGCGTCCTCGCCCACGACCCGCGGCAGCGAGAGGAGCTTGAGCGCGTCGTCGAGCGTGATCGTGTCGAGCGACATCGACTTGAACAGCGAGCCGGTGCGGGGCTTGGCGTTCTTGGGTGCGTCCTCGGGCAGCAGCTCGGTGACGTAGGGGCCGAAGCGGCCGTTCTTGGCCACGACCTGCAGGCCGGTCCCGGGGTGCACGCCGAGCTCGATCTCCTCCCCGGAGGGGTTGGCGAACAGCTCGGTGGCCTTCTCGAGCGTCAGCTCGTCGGGCGGGAGGTCGTCGGGCACGTTGGCCCGCTTGCCGATCGGGTTGCCCTCGTCGTCGGGGCCCTCGAGGTAGGGGCCGTAGCGGCCCACGCGCAGGTTGATGCCCGAGTCGGGGCCGCCGACCGGGAACGTCGCCAGCTCGCGGGCGTCGATCTCGCCCAGCTCGCTGACCAGCGTGTGCAGCCCGGCGACGTCGGCGGAGCCGTAGTAGAACTCGCCGAGCTCGGTGACCCGGTCCTTCTCGCCGGCGGCGATCGCGTCGAGGACGTCCTCCATCACGGCGGTGAACTCGTAGGAGACCTGCCGCGGGAAGTGCTCCTCCAGCAGGCGGATCACCGAGAAGGCCAGCCACGCCGGGACCAGCGCGGTGCCCTTCTTGTAGACGTAGCCGCGGTTGAGGATGGTGCCGATGATCGAGGCGTACGTCGACGGGCGGCCGATCTCGCGCTCCTCGAGCTCGCGGATCAGCGTCGCCTCGGTGTAGCGGGCGGGCGGCTTGGTCTCGTGGCCGTTGGCGCTCAACGACGCGGCCGAGACGGCGTCGCCCTCCACCAGGGCGGGCAGCCGGGTCTCGGCGTCGTCCTTGGCGCCACCGTCGTCGGTGCCCTCGACGTAGGCCTTGAGGAAGCCGTGGAAGGTGATCACCCGGCCGGACGCCGAGAAGACGACGTCCTCGCCCGGCCCCGACGGGTGCAGCGCGGCGCCGCCGATGCGCACGGAGACCGACTGGCCCACGGCGTCCTTCATCTGCGAGGCGACGGTCCGCATCCAGATCAGCTCGTAGAGGCGGAACTGCTCGCCGGTCAGCCCGGTCTGAGCCGGCGTCCGGAACGTCTCGCCGGCGGGACGGATCGCCTCGTGCGCCTCCTGGGCGTTCTTGACCTTGCTGGCGTAGACGCGCGGGGTCTCGGGGACGTACTCGGCGCCGTAGAGCTCGCGCACCTGCGAGCGGGCGGCCTCGACCGCGCCGCCCGACAGCGTGGTCGAGTCCGTGCGCATGTAGGTGATGAAGCCGTTCTCGTAGAGCCGCTGGGCCACCGACATGGCCACCGAGGCGCTCATGCCGAGCTTGCGGCTGGCCTCCTGCTGCATCGTGGTGGTGCGGAACGGCGCGTAGGGCGAGCGCTTGTAGGGCTTGGACTCCACCGAGCGGACGTCGTACGCCGTGTCGGCCAACGCGGAGACCAGCGCCTCGGCCCGGCTCCGGTCGAGGTGGACGACGTCGGCACCCGGCTTGAGCTGCCCGTCCTGGCCGAAGCTCGAGCCCTGGGCGACGCGGGTGCCGTCGATGGAGTGCAGCTTGGCCGGGAACATCCGCTGGTCGTGCTGGGAGCCGGCGTCGAAGGTGCCCTCGAGGTCCCAGTAGGAGGCGAGGCGGAACTTCATCCGCTCGCGCTCCTTGTCGACGACCAGCCGGGTCGCCACCGACTGCACGCGGCCCGCGGAGAGGCCGGACATGACCTTCTTCCACAGCACCGGGGAGACCTCGTAGCCGTACAGACGGTCGAGGATCCGGCGCGCCTCCTGGGCCTCGACGAGGTCGTCGTTGATCTGGCGCGGGTTGTCGACGGCCGCGAGGATCGCGCTCTTGGTGATCTCGTGGAAGACCATCCGGTGCACCGGGATGTTCTTCGGCTTCAGCTCGTCGAGGAGGTGCCAGGCGATCGCCTCGCCCTCGCGGTCCTCGTCGGTGGCGAGGTAGAGCTCGTCGGCGTCCTTGAGCAGCGACTTGAGCTTGGAGATGTGGGACTTCTTGTCCCGGGGCACGACGTAGTAAGGGGTGAAGTCGTTGTCGACGTCGACCGCCAGCCGACCCCACGGCTTGTCCTTGATCTTCGCCGGGGTGTCGGCGGCGTTGTTGGGAAGGTCGCGGATGTGGCCGATGGAGGACTCCACGACGTACCCGGACCCGAGGTACCCACTGATGGTTCGGGCCTTCGCCGGGGACTCGACGATCACCAACTTGTGTGCCACTGGACTTGTCATTTCCTTCGCTGTGCGGTGGGTGGTGCCCCGCTGAGGGAGCCCACGGCCGAACACGGTAGCGCCTCCCGCGAACCCGACGACCCGGGGCGTCTCGCGGAGAACGCGGCGGGAACCCGGC
>CAWCGS010000004.1:0-22797 GCA_963795135.1 uncultured Actinomycetota bacterium | reverse complement strand
TGGCGGCGCGCCCGGCCATGGGGAAGGCGCTGGCGCTCGACACCCCGCTCCCGACCCCGACAGGGTGGACGACGATGGGCGAGGTCAAGGTCGGCGACGATCTCTTCGACGCCCAGGGCCGCCCCACACGCGTGGTGGCCGCCACCGACGTCCTGCGCGAGCGACCGTGCTACGCGGTGACGTTCTCCGACGGGACGACGGTCGTCGCCGACGCGCAGCACCAGTGGCTCACCGAGACGCGCGCGGCCCGGAAGTCGAAGTGGGCCGCAGACCGCCACTACAGGGGTGCCCGCAGCCAGCACATCCATTCCGCTGTCGTGACGACGCAGGAGATGTGCGACACCGTCCGGGTCGGTCACGACGAGCGGGCCAACCACGCCGTGGTCAACGCCGGACCTCTCGAGGGGGCTTGGCAGCAGCTGGAGCTCCCTCCCTACGTCCTGGGCGCCTGGCTCGGAGACGGGCACTCGGCCAGCGCGCGGCTCACGTCCGAGACCGATGAGATCCCGATGTACCTGGAGGGCCACGGCCTGCTGGTCGAGCCACACGGCAACATGCTCTACAGCCTCAAGCTGCCGGACGACTCCAGGGCGCCCACTCCCGGACGCTGCCTCGACTGCGGGGCCACGTCGTCCGGGCGCACCTGTCGATCCTGTCGGGCAGATCACGGAAGCGTGCAAGCGCTGCTCCGCAAGCTCGGGGTCCTCGGCGACAAGCACATCCCCCAGCACTACCTCCGCGCCGCCGAGCCGCAGCGTCGCGAGCTCCTCGCCGGCCTGATGGACACGGACGGGACCGTGGTGCGAGGCGTCGGTTCGTGTCAGTTCGCCGTGACCCATCAGCGCCTGGCCGACGACGTCTACGAGCTGATCGTCAGCCTGGGTTACAAGTGCGGCCGCACGACCAAGCAGGTCGGTGGGCGCTCGCCCGAGTCCTCGACCTGCTACATCCTGAACTTCTCCACGACCGACGACGTCTTCCGGCTCAACCGCAAGCACCAGCTGCACAAGGAGGAGCGGCCACGGACGACCTCACGCATCGGCCGGCGCTACGTCACCGACGTCCGCGCCGTCCCGTCCGTGCCGGTCCGCTGCGTCCAGGTGGCCAACGACGACCACCTCTATCTCGCGGGGCGGTCGATGGTGCCGACCCACAACTCGACCCTCGCTCTCGACCTGTGCCGCGCCGCCTCGATCAACCACAACCTGACCAGCGTCTTCTTCAGCCTCGAGATGACGCGCTCGGAGATCACCATGCGGCTGCTGTCCGCCGAGGCGAAGGTGCCGCTCAACCACATCCGCAACGGCAACATGTCCGACGACGACTGGGCGAAGATGGCCCGCCACATGGGCAAGGTCTCCAGCGCGCCCATGTTCATCGACGACTCACCCAACATGACGATGATGGAGATCCGGGCGAAGGCGCGGCGGCTCAAGCAGCGCCACGACCTCAAGCTGATCGTGATCGACTACATGCAGCTGATGAGCTCGGGCAAGAAGGTCGAGTCCCGCCAGCTCGAGGTCTCGGAGTTCTCCCGTCAGATCAAGCTGCTGGCCAAGGAGCTCGAGCTCCCGATCATCGCGCTCTCCCAGCTCAACCGTGGCCCCGAGCAGCGCGGCGACAAGCGCCCGATGATGAGCGACCTGCGCGAGTCGGGATCGCTGGAGCAGGATGCGGACATGGTGATCCTGCTGCACCGCGACGACGTCTACGAGAAGGAGTCCACCCGCCCCGGCGAGGCCGACCTGATCGTGGCCAAGCACCGCAACGGTGCCACGCGCGACATCACCGTCGCCTTCCAGGGCCACTACTCCCGCTTCGTCGACATGGCCCACTGACGCTGCCGGCTCGCCGCCGGTCGAGCAAGCCGTCGCCGTCCGCGAGCCGAGACCCCTCAGGAGACGTGAGACTCATGTCCGCCCACGCCGTCCACGATGTCCGGAGCACCCACTCCGGGGCCCTGTCGTGAGCGACGGGCGCCCGCAGGTCCGGCGCAGCAAGACCTACCCGTGGTCGGCACCCGAGACGGGCTACCCGTTCTACGGTCGGTGGGACTTCTGGCTCGGCATCGTCCTGACAGCGTTCATCCCGGGGGTCCTCGTGGTCGGGCTCGTCCCGGTCGTGGCGATCAAGGTGGCGGTCGGCCTCGTCGCGCTCGGTGCCGTCGCCGAGACGTCCCGAGCCGCCCTCGGGGTGCTGCGCGCCGACCGGGCTCACCGCCGCCGCGTCGCCGACAACATCAGCGAGGAGATCGGCATCGAGATCGCCGTGCGACAGCTGGCGGACCTGTACGGGGCCCTGCACCGCGACAGCGGAAACCCGGACTCACGGCCCCGGAGGCGGGTCACCGACACCCACACCGCCGCCGACGGCAGCAGAGTCACGCTCCTCATGTTCCGCGACGAAACCGTGAAGGCCGTCCGCGAGCAGCAGCCCGAGAGATGACGGGCGCCACGGCCGTGCCCCTCGTCCGCAGTGACAGCCACGGAAAGCGCCTGGATCTGCCGCGATGGCTCGCGGACCTGATCCCGAACGCCGAGCTGGTCGAGGTCCCCGACGCCTACGTGCTCTCGATGCTGGAGCAGCCCGAGGCCGTGGCCGCTGCGCTGTCGGCCATCCTCCTCACCTGATCCCCGCAGAGGAACGCATCGAGAACGGCGCTCAGGGGCAGGACGCCGTGGAGTAGCGCTTCGCCGAGCTGGCCTTGTCCCCGAAGCTGAGTGCGTCGAGGTTGGTCGAGTAGCCGTTGCGCGGGACGCAGACGCTGCGGTCGCTGTAGCCGGCGTCGTCGTAGATGCGCCAGGCGACGCCCGAGGTGTTCTTCAACGACGAGGTCTTGTCGCCGAAGCTGACGTCCTTGAGGTTGTCCTCCGAGGCCGAGAGACGGACGCGGCGGTCGTTGTAGCCGTCGTCGTCGAACAGGCACAGGTAGCCGGGCTGGCACTCCCTCTTGTAGAAGGACGTGTGGGCCTTCCCGGTCTTGCGCACGCCGCCGTAGTAGCCCTGCGCGACGGCCTGGCACGGACCGGTCTGGCTGCCGCGGCCTTCGCAGGCCTTGCGCATGTCGGCGAGGAAGACGCGGTCGACCGCGTCCTTCGTGCCGGGGGTCGAGGACAGCGCCAGCTGCTTGGAGGTGTAGTAGCCCCAGCCCAGGTTGCGGTAGCCGAAGTCGTGCCGCTGGCAGGCCTTCTTGAAGATGATCGAGTAGGCCTGCGTGCCGGTCCACCAGGGGGCGCTGCAGCCGTCGTCGTCCCAGTTGAACGTCGCGTCGATCCCGCTCTTGGCGCGGTTCTTGGCCTTGTGGAACCTCGCCAGCGAACCGTGCATCAGTGAGTCGACCCGGTCCTTGCGCGCCGTGCGCGAGTAGGCGCGACGGCTCGCGACGGCGGGCGAGGCGGTGGTGGGCTCCGGGGTCAGGGAGGTGACGCCGGCTGCACGGACGGGGTCGGAGACCGGGGCGACAGCCTGGACGGGGAGGGGGAGGAGGAGCACGGCCGCGACGGCGGAGCCGGTCATCAACCGGCGGAGGGGGAGGGTCATGCCTGTGACGTCCCCCCGCACGGTGCCGCGAAACCTCGCGCGGCGCCCGGACCCACGCGGGCTAGACCGGGGGCCGCTTGGTTCGTCGGTCTGGTCAGCGGCGAGAGGTATCCGACGGCCCGGTCACCGCTCCTCCTCGGTACGGCGATGTACGCCGTGGCGGGCACCAGGTCGCTCGCCCCCGACCAGCAGGAGATCCCCATGGGTATCGGACGACTCGACGGCTCGCGCTTCAACCTGATCATGTCGGTGCGCCACCAGGCCTCGGCGGCGCGACTGGACCAGTGGCACCAGAGCTTCCAGCGGGCCTCGGAGCTGCTCTTCGACGCCACCGACGGGCAGCACCAGCTCGGCACCGTCTTCGTGTGCAACAGCTCCAGCGGCGGCCGCAACGCCGACGGGTGGCTGCTGGAGGAGGACGGCAGGTCCAGCGCGGGAGGGCTGGGAGTCCTCGGGACCGAGACCATCCACATGACGCTGTACGGCGACGAGCGGTTCAAGCCCTTCGTGCTGCTGCACGAGATGATCCACTACCTCTACGGCCCGGCCGATGAGTACTCCGGCCCGGGCGGCGACGGCGCCGAGTGCATCGGGGCGGGACCGCCGAACGACGCGTGCGTCATGGAGCGCGGCTGGTGGGAGGGCGACCGGTTCGGCGACGACGCGACCGGGGGCGCCCTGGTCGTGGGTGCCTTCAACGAGCTCTGCGTGGCGAGCAACCACGACCCCGACTCCGACACCCACCAGGAGAACATCAGCGGCGAGTCCTGCTGGGAGACCATGACCGATGCCTTCCCCGGCCTGACGATCCCGACCACGCTGCCCGCGGGCCCCGCCCCGGCGGGCGCCGCCACCATCGGCTGGGTCGAGCTGGCCGCCGAGGAGCGCTTCGTGCTGGTGATCGACCGCTCCGGGAGCATGGCCGGCAGCAAGCTGGGCGAAGCCAAGTTCGGCGCCGACTGGTGGGCCCAGCAGACCCTGGTCGAGGAGCTCCTCGGGGTCGTCTCCTACGCCTCGACCGTCAGCAGCCCCGCCGACCATCCCTTGGAGCCGATCACGAGCCAGGGCGACCGAGACGCAGCATCGGCCGCCGTGGCCGCGATCTCCGCAGGCGGCAACACCGCGATGGGTGATGCGATGCGTGCCGCGCTCGGGGAGTTCCTGGACCGGGGCCAGCGAGCGGCGACCCAGGTCGTCGTGCTCCTCACCGACGGCCTGACCAACACCGGCGAGCACCCGTCCGCGGTCCTGCCCGACCTCGTGGCCAACGGCGTGCGGGTCTACCCCATCGGCATCGGCGCCGACATCGACACCGCCCTGCTCGAGAGCATCGCCGCGGCCACCGGTGGCAGTCTCTACCGGATCGATCCCACCCTCTCGCCGTCCGGGCAGGAGACCGCGATCCGCGACGCGATGATCGAGATCTCCGGCATCAGCCGCGACGGTGGCGGCGTGGTGACGACCCAGCCCGAGCGGGTCGAGGACCAGCCGCTCGAGACCGAGGTCCTGATCGAGAAGGGCAGCGAGCTGGCCACGTTCGGGGTCAGCTGGCCCGACAGCAAGACGATGCTCTTCGTCTCGCTCGAGGCCCCGGACGGCACCGTCATCTCCTCGGGCAGCGTCCCGGCCGGCGCACGCGAGCTGGGGCGCCGCGACCCGTGGCACGGATTCCAGGTGGAACGCCCCGAGCCGGGCCGCTGGCGGATGCGGGTGGACCGGGAGTTCGGCGACGTCGGCACGACGTACCAGCGCTTCGTCTTCTCCCGCAACCGCTCGGTCGAGGGAGGGGTGCACGTGCCGCGGCACCACCAGCCCGGAGCCCGCATCCCGGTCGCGTTCCGGCTCTACCACGACGCTCCGGTGCACGACCTCACCCTGGTGGCGACCGTGACGCTGCCCAACGGGAAGGCGGTGCCGCTCGACCTGGAGCGGGGCCCCGGCACCGACGGCTGCCTGTCCGGCTCGTACGAGGGCTGGTTCGCCTCGACCAAGGCCAGCGGCGTGCACACGGTGACCGTGGACGTCGTCGCCGACCAGGCGAGACGTGCCGACGGCGGGGAGAAGCAGCAGGACGGCGAGACCGCTGCGACCGAGCGCGTCCCGGAGCTCGTGCGTCGCTACTCCACGCAGTTCCTCGTCGGCGAGGAACGGCACCCCCGCTTCTCGATCGACCCCGACCGTGGGGAGCCGGGCCAGAGCCTCGAGGTGCACTTCAAGGGTCGCGCCACGTCGTGGTCGCAGCGGGGCACCCGCGTCGGCTTCGGTGACGGCGTGGTCGTCGAGGGCCTCGACGTGCTCGGCCCTCGGGAGATGGTCGCCAGAATCACCCTCGGCAAGCGCGCGCTGCCCGGACCCCGGGCGGTCGTCGTCTCGACGCCTCGGCGTCAGGGCACGCTCAGCCTCGACGAGGGCTTCACCGTCGAGGGACGACCCACGGGGCGGCCCGGTCGGCGTCCGCTCGACGGCCTCCGCTTCGACCCGGCCGGACGGCTGCTGGGTGCTCTCTCCTCCGGGGAGCTGCTGGGGATCGACGAGTCCGCGGTCGAGACGATCCTGCGGATGCGGCGCTCCGGGTCGACCGTGCGGGTCGTCACGGACGAGCAGGGCGAGGTCACCGGCTTCGACGTCGACTGAGGTGACCTGACTCCTGGCGACCACGACCGGATGCTGTCGGTTCGCCGTGCCCTCACCGGCCAGGCTCTACGGTGGCCGCGGGACCCGGGGAGGGGTGCGGATGGACATCGAGGAGGCCTCGCGCGAGGAGCTCGCGCTGCGGAGCCTGCACGACCTGCTGATGGCCGTCAGCGCAGGCCACGACCTGCGCACGGTCCTGCAGCAGACCGCCGAGGGCGTGGTGGAGGCCCTGGGCTTCGACCTCACGGTCGTGAACTACCTCCACGACGACGGCTACCTCGAGATCCTCGCCGTCGCCGGGGACCCCGAGGCCCGGGCCGCGATGCAGGGACGCCGGATCCGGGTGGAGGAGTACCTCGAGGAGTTCGAGCTCGCCGACCGCTGGGGCAACCTCCGCTTCGTGCCGTACGACCGGTTGCCCGCCGACGCGGTGAGCACCTGGGTGCCCTCGGTGCTGCCGCTGGACCTGCCCGACGCCTGGCACCCGATGGACGCCCTCCACGCGCCGCTGCACGGTCCCGACGGCGAGCTGGTGGGGGTCCTCGGGGTGGACCTGCCCCGCGACGGTCGCCGCCCGGCCGAGCTCAAGCGCCAGGTCCTGGAGATGTACGCCGCCCAGGCCGGCCTGGCGATCCACCTCGCGCGGGCCCGGCAGCGGGAGCAGGCCATCGTCGAGGAGCTCCGGGCCCTCGGCCGCTACCGCGACGAGGTCAACCTGGCGCTGACCCACGAGCTGAAGAACCCGCTCACCGCGATCCTCGGCCACGTCCAGCTGCTGGCGGAGGCCGACGAGGGGTCCCGCTCGCTGCAGTCGATCGAGCGGTCCGCCGAGCGGATGAAGGCGCTGGTCGGCAACCTCCTGCTGCTGGGGCAGGTCCAGGACCCCACCCCGGCCCTGTCCCGGGAGACCGTCGACCTCGGGGACGTCGTCGCGGAGGCCGTCGCCCAGCTGGCGGTCCAGGCCACCCAGGGCGGGGTCGACGTACAGGTCGAGGTGTCAGGGGCGGCGCTGACCACCGGCGACGCCGACGAGCTGCTGATGCTGGTCACCAACCTGCTCTCCAACGCGGTGAAGTTCACCCCGCCGGGCGGGAGCGTCGCCCTCGAGCTCCGCGACGACGAGGAGACCGGCGACGTGGTCCTGACCTGTGCTGACACCGGTCACGGCATCCCCGAGCAGGACCAGCTCGCCGTCTTCGAGGTCTTCACGCGCTCCTCCAGCGCCGAGACCCGCGCCACGTCGGGCAGCGGGCTGGGGCTGAGCATCGCCCAGCGGATCGTCGTACGTCACCACGGCACGATCGACCTGGCGTCGGTGCCGGGTCGCGGCACGACCCTGACCGTGCGGCTGCCCGGGGTCTCCTCGACCTGACGGACCTCCCCCACCGGCGGGACCCCCGAGGAGGGGAGTCCGACCGTGCAGTCGGGCTCTGCTCAGCGGGTCCGACCGACTCTTCGGGGTGGTGAGTGGTGACACGTTCGGGTCATTTGCGCCGGCGACCCTGGCGTGTCCGGTCCAGCGAGGAGTAGGAGGTTGTCGAGGGCCAGGGGGGTCCCGGAGGGAGCGCAGACTCATGCGCGCACGTCGTCAGCACCTCATCGCCGCCGTCAGCATCGTGGGCCTGACCGCCGCTCTGGCCGCCCAGCCGCCCGGCGCCGCCACACCCCCGCCGCGCGCAGCAGCACTGGTCGCCCCGGCGGCTCCGGCCCCGGTCGACGGCTCCACGGTCCTCTTCGAGCCCGGCGGCTATCTGACGGCGCCGGCTGCCCGGCCGGCCGGCAGCATCGCCCTCCGCTACCTGGCCGCGGAGCGGGACCGGTTCGGGCTCTCGGCGCGGGAGGCGGGCACCTTCTCCGTCGTCAAGGACGTGGTGACCGGCCACGACGGCGCCCACCACCTGGTCCTCGAGCAACGCGTGGCCGGGTTGCGGGTCGACGGAGCCACGCTGACCGCGCTGGTGGACCGCCGGGGCCGCCTGGTGATGATCGGCGGGACGAGCGGGCAGCTGCGTACCTCAGGCAGAGCCACGCTGTCCGCTGGTCAGGCGATCCGGGCGGCAGCCCGCGAGCTGGGCGTCGACGGCGCGAGCGCACCACCGGGATCCGGCACCAAGGACCCTGGTCGGCACAGCTACCCCAACTCCTACGCCACCGACCTCGCCGACCCGACGAGACTCTCCGCCGAGCTCGTGTGGCACCTCGAGGAGGACCGCAGCCTGCGCAAGGCCTGGCGGACCGAGGTCGAGGCGTCGAGCACCGACTGGGTCACCAGCGTGGTCGACGCAGGCACCGGTTTGGTGCTGGAGCAGGACAGCCGCTACTCGCATGCCGGACCCGAGGGCAACGTCATCACCGGGCAGCACCCGGGCGTCGACTCGACGCAGGCGGTCACCCCGCTCAGCGGGATCGACGGGTCCTGGGTGAGCGGCACGACCACCAGCGGCAACAACGTCAACGCCTACCGCGACCGCGACAACAACAACGCCAGCGACTACCAGCCGAATGCAGCCGACCAGCACTTCAACTACACCTTCACCGACGCCTGGAGGACCACGGCCGACAGGACGAGCACGGCCGCGCTCGACGCCGACCAGGACGCGGTCATCACGCAGCTGTTCTACTTCGTCAACGACATGCACGACTGGCTCTACGCGCGGGGCTTCGACGAGCCGTCCGGCAACTTCCAGGTCAACAACTTCGATCGCGGGGGTGCGAGCGGCGACGCAGTCCTGGCCGAGGCGCAGGACGGCTACGACTTCGGGTGCCCCGACCCCAACCCCCCGGCCAACGAGGACCCCGCGGACCGGTGCAAGAACAACGCGAACTTCGGCACGGGGGGCGACGGGAGTGCCGCGCGGATGCAGATGTACATGTGGATCCCCGGATTCCCGTTCCGCGACGGGTCCATGGACGGTGACGTGATCGCCCACGAGTACGGGCACGGAGTAAGCAACCGGCTGGTCCCCGGTGGCCTCTCCGGGGCGACCGACCAGTCGGGGTCGTTGGGTGAGGGCTGGAGCGACACGATCTCGTTCTTGCGCTGGGGCGACGCGACGATCGGCGAGTACGTCACGGGCAACAACAACGGCGGGATCCGCAGCGAGGACTACGACGAGCACACCGACACCTACGGCGACTACAGCACGGGCGTGGACTCCCCCCACCGCAACGGTGAGATCTGGGCCGCCACGATGTACGACCTGCGTACGGCCCTCGGCCTCAACAACGCCACGATCGAGCTGGTCCTCGACGGCATGCGCTCGACCCCGAACGGCCCCAACCCCACGTTCCTCGACGCCAGGACCGGGATCATGGCGGCGGACCAGGCGACCAATGGCGGCGCCAACAAGTGCGAGCTGTGGGCGGTGTTCGCGGGACGGGGGATGGGCGTCAGCGCCGTCTCCAACGGTCTGCACGCCGTGCCCACCGAGGACTTCTCGGTGCCACCGGAGTGCCGGCCCTCGGCTGACGCGGGCGGTCCCTACGCGACCAACGAGGGCAGCAACGTCACGCTCGACGGCATCGGGTCGACCAAGGGGACCGATTCGACGGCCGGCAACGTCGCGACGTACGAGTGGGACCTCGACGGCGACACGCAGTACGACGACGCCACCGGCGCCACCCCGGACTTCACCGCCGTGGGTCAGGACGGCGTCTTTCCCGTCGGGCTCCGCGTCACGGACGAGTTCGGCACCACGGACACCGCGACCGCCAACGTCACGGTGGCCAACGTGGCGCCCACCGTCACCCTCGACCCGATTCCGGCGATCGACGAGCATGGGACGACCACGATCTCGGGAATCATCAGGGACCCGGGGTGGCAGGACCCGCTGAGCGCCACGATCGACTTCGGGGACGGAGCCGGCTCCCAGCCGCTGGTCGGGACGGTGGAGAACGTCCGACCAGACGCGACCCTGTCCTTCTCCGTGCCTCGGCAGTACGGCGACAACGGCACGTTCACGGTCAAGGTCACCGGTTTCGACGACGACTCCTCAGGGACGAACGCTCGCCCCGTCTCCGTGACCAACCTCGACCCCACGGCGATCATCGACTCCTCGGGTGAGCAGATCTACGGCGGAGTCTCCGCCTTCGTGCTCAGGGCCGGCCAGTCGCTCGCTGTCCCGGCCTCCTCCACCGATCCGGGCAGCGACGACCTCACGTTCACCTGGCACTGGGGTGACGCGACCACCAGCCAGGCGACGTCCCTGGTCAACCCACCGGTGCCGGACCCGGCGGGCAGCCCCAGCGTGCAACCGCGATCGGTCGACCTCACGCGCAGCCACGTCTACGCCGACGCCTGCTCGTACGACCTCGACGTGGAGGTCGCGGACGATGACGGCGGGACAGCGGCCGATCAGGCCACGGTGCTGGTGACCGGCAACGCGACCACCTCGAAGGGCCACGGGTGGTGGCTCAACCAGTTCCGGGAGAAGAAGGCCAACGACTTCACCCCGGCCCAGCTCCAGTGCTTCCTGGACGTGGTCAACCACCTGAGCCTGGTCTTCAGCGAGAAGAAGGACGCCGACTCCCGGGCCGACGCCACCTTGGTCCTCAACAATCCCGCCAAGTCCTCGGCCGACGTGATCTTCGACCAGCACGCGCTCGGGGCCTGGCTCAACTTCGCCAACGGGTCGGTGAGGCTCAGCACGCCGGTCGACACGAATGGGGACCGTGTCAACGACTCGACGTTCGGGGCGGTGATGCTCACCGCGGAGACGGTCCGGGTGAACCCTGCCTCCTCCTCGGCGCAGATCAAGGCCCAGAAGGACCGCGTGGAGCGGATCGCCACCCAGAGCGGCTGACCGCCCAGCCTGGCGGCGGGGCACTCCCGCTGCAATTGCTGCCGTGTGGACCTGCTCGGGTGCTCCGCGAGGGCTACACGGCGACAATTGAACGGTTAAGGCCCCAAGAGCAGCCCTGCCGCGAGCCGTCGACGCTGCCTGAGCCACCGGAGCGACACACCCGGGGGTTTCCTCGGCTGACCCTTGACACGTCCCGTACCAGACCCCAGGGTGACCAGGGTCACATCGGGTGCTTGAGGGAGCAGACATGCGTCGACCGGTCCGCCACATCGTCCACATCGTTGCGGGGTCGGTGGTCGCCAGCGGGCTCGCCGCTCTCGCGCCCGTCTCCACCGCTGCCTCGCCCGCCCCGCAGGCCAGGGCCGAGCGCGACCGTCTCGAGGTGTACGTCGGGCAGATGCTGCCGACGCAGCTGGCCGATCTCGTCGCGCTCGGGGTCGACCGGCACGAGCTGGGGGTCAGTCGCGTGGCCGGCGCCCAGGGTGACGGCGAGAAGGCGCGGGTCAGGGTCGAGGCGGTGCTCAGCGGGCAGGACGTCGCCGAGCTGGCCGACCAGGGCATCGAGATGGCGCCCAAGAAGATCGAGGGCCAGACCGTCACCCAACGCGCGACCGAGGCCGCCGCCGAGGGGCACACGGTGTGGCAGCAGTACAGCGGCCCCGGCGGGATCAAGGCCGAGGTCGAGCAGCTGGCGCGTCGTCACCCCCGGATCACCAAGACCATGTCGATCGGCAAGACCGTCCAGGGCCAGGACATCATCGCCGTCAAGGTCACCAAGGGCGCCGACAAGACCCGCGACGGCAAGCGTCCGTCGGTGCTCTACATGTCGGCCCAGCACGCCCGCGAGTGGATCACCCCCGAGATGACCACGCGGCTCCTGCGGCGGGTGGTCGAGGGCTACTCCTCCAGCCGGTCGATGAAGCGCCTGCTGGCCAGGACCGAGCTGTGGTTCCTGCCGGTGGCCAACCCCGACGGCTACGACTACACCTTCACCGAGGGGAACCGCCTGTGGCGCAAGAACCTGCGCGACAACGACGGTGACGGCGAGTTCACCAGCAACGACGGCGTCGACCTCAACCGCAACTGGCCCTACAAGTGGGGCTACGACAACGAGGGCTCCTCGCCGGCGCCCACCAGCCAGACCTACCGGGGCCCGGGGCCCGGCTCCGAGCCGGAGACCTACGCCCTGGACCGGCTGGCTCGTCGGGTCGGCTTCGAGTTCCTGGTCAACTACCACTCCGCCGCCGAGCTCATCCTCTACGGCGCCGGCTGGCAGGTGGCGACCCCCACGCCCGACGACCTGATCCACGAGGCCCTCGCGGGTGACGACGCCCGGCCGGCCGTGCCCGGCTACGACCCCGACCTCGCGGCCGAGCTCTACACCACGAACGGCGAGACCGACACCGCGATCACCGCCGGCTACGGCACCCTCGGGTTCACGCCCGAGATGACGACCTGCGAGACCGCCTCGCGGATCGACCCCGACGACCAGTGGGAGTCGGCCGAGTGCGGCAGCGGCTTCGAGTTCCCCGACGACGAGGGCCTGGTGCAGGCGGAGTTCGCCAAGAACGTCCCCTTCGCGATGTCGCTGGCCCGCTCGGCCGGTGACCCCGACGACCCGAAGTCCTCGCTGGGGCGCAGGGCCCCGAACTTCCAGGTCGACTCCTTCGACGTCTCCTACGGCAGCCCGCAGACCGTCGCGGTCGTGGCCAAGCGCGCGCTGAAGAAGATGCGGATGAAGTACCGCGTCAACCGCGGCCCGGTGCGCACGACCAAGGTGAACCCGTGGCGCGGCGGGGAGCGCTACGGCGACGAGAACGACGACTACTACGCCGAGTACCGCGGCCAGGTCCGGGGCGCCGACCGCGGCGACCGGGTCCGGGTCTGGTTCACCGGCAAGGAGAAGCGCACGGGGAAGAAGAAGGGCAAGAACAAGGGGTTCCGCACCGTCGGCAGCCGCCGCTTCACCTACCGCGTCGCCTCCGACACCGGTCATGACGTGCTGGTGGTGGCCAACGAGGACTACACCGGGGTCAACCCCGAGTACCCCGCCGGTGTCACCGCACCCAAGTACGCCGCCGCGCACGTCGCCGCGGTCCGCGACGCCGGGCGCTCCGCCGACGTCTGGGACGTCGACGCCCAGGGGGTGCCGCACGACCTCGGCGTGCTCTCCCACTACGACGCCGTGCTCTGGTACCTCGGTGACAACCGGATCACCATGGACCCCGAGGACGAGGAGACCGAGAGCCCCTTCGGCCCGCTGCCCGACGTGGCCGTGGCGGAGCGCCAGCAGTACCTCACGCTGGCCGTGCGCGACTACCTCAACGAGGGCGGCAAGCTGCTCCACGCCGGTGAGACAGCCCAGTACCAGGGTCTCCCGGGCATCAGCGACGCCGTGGGCGGTCTCTTCTACGGCCTCAACGGGGATCCCGGAGCCGACTGCGTGATCGGCACCGATCCCGACGACCCGGGCAGCATCGCGGGCTTCTTCGCGGACTGCCTGATCCTGGCCGACGACTTCCGCCAGTACTACCTCGGCGCCTTCACCCGGTTCGACACCCCCGACCCGGCGTCGGTCGAGGGGATCGCCGCGCCGCTGTCCGGCTACGACGGCGAGCTCGGCGGCCCGGTCGTGGAGGGGGACAACCCGCTCGACGAGGCGGGGGTGCTCCAGCCGACCAGCGACGTGCTGCCGGTCGAGGAGTTCCCGCAGTTCGCCAGCGAGGGGAGCGCGATCTATCCCATCGAGCCCGGCAGCCAGTTCGCTCCCGTCGAGGGCGAGCGCTACGCCGGTGTGCTGCACGGCGACGACTCCTACGCCCGGCTCACCCGCACCGTCGACCTGGCCGCGGCGACCTCGGCGGAGCTGCAGCTCAAGCTCTCGTGGAACACCGAGGAGTCCTACGACAACGTGGTCGTCGAGGCCCGCACCGCCGGCGCCGACGACTGGACCACCCTCCCGGAGGTGGGGGGCGCCACCGACACGACGCCGCCCGCGGAGTGCGAGGCCGGGGGCTTCCTGCTGTCGCTGCACCCGTTCCTGGAGCACTACCTCGGGGGAGCCGACTGCACCGAGCCCGGCACCACCGGTGAGTGGAACGCGATCACCGGCGACGGCACCTGGCAGGACCTGGCCTTCGACCTGTCGGCGTACGCCGGCAGCACCGTCGAGCTCTCGGTCTCCTACGTCAGCGACCCGAGCTCCGGCGGGGTCGGGGCCTTCGTCGACGACACCCACGTCGTCGTGGACGGGGTCGACCGCCCGGACCTGGCCGACGGCTTCGAGGGCCCGACCAGCCAGTGGACACCGGCCGGGCCACCGGCCGGTAGCCCCAGCCCCTCGCCCGCGCAGTGGGAGATCGGGGAGGGCCTGATCACGCAGTACGCCGCCACCTCGACCGACGACACGCTGCTGCTGGGCTTCGGCCTGGAGCAGCTGGCCTCGGCTGCCGAGCGGGCCGAGCTGGTCGAGAGGGCGTTGGACGGCCTCCTGGGCTGAGGGGTTTCGTGGCTCGCTGCGCTCGCACCTCAACCACCGAGAGCCGCTTGCTGCGCTCGCACCTCAACCACCGCAGAGCCGCTCGCTGCGCTCGCACCTCAACCACCGCAAGCCGCTCGCTGCGCTCGCACCTCAACCACCGAGAGCGCCGGTGGTTGAGGTGCGAGGGCCCCTCGGGCCCGAGCCTCGAAACCCGGTGACCAGGGAGGCGACCTAGAGCATCGTGCCCGGGTTCAGCATCCCGGTCGGGTCGAGCGCGTCCTTGATCCGCTGGTTGAGCGCCATCGCGTCCGGGCCGAGCTGGGCGCCGAGCCAGGGCTTCTTCAGCCGCCCCACGCCGTGCTCGCCGGTGATCGTGCCGCCCAGCGAGATCGCCAGCTCCATCACCTCGCCGTAGGCCTGCTGGGCCCGCGCCGCGTGGTCCTCGTCGGAGGGGTCGAAGACGATCAGCGGGTGGGTGTTGCCGTCACCGGCGTGGGCGATCACCGCGATCTCCACGGCCCGCTCCTTGGCGATCGCGGCGATCCCGTCGACCAGCGCGCTCAGCTGCGGCAGCGGCACGCCGACGTCCTCGAGCAGCAGCGAGCCCTTGAGCTCCACGGCCGGGATGGCCATCCGGCGGGCGGTCACGAACGCCTCGCCCTCCTCGGGGTCGTCGGTGGAGAAGACCTCGGTGGCGTCGTGCGACTGGCAGATCTCACCGATCTTCGCCAGCTCGTCGGCGGCGGCGCCGGCGGCCTCGTCGGACTGGATGACCAGCAGCGCCTCGGCCTCGCGGTCCAGACCCATCTTGGTCATGTCCTCGACGGCGTTGATCGAGGCCTTGTCCATGAACTCCAGCATCGAGGGCCGCAGGCTGCGGGTGATCTCGGCGACCGCGTCGGTGGCGTCGTCGAGCTTGCCGAACGTCGCGACCATCGTGGACGGCACCCGCTGGGCCGGCAGCAGCTTGAGGATGATCCGGGTGACGATGCCGAGGGTGCCCTCGCTGCCGACGAAGAGCTTGGTCAGCGGCAGCCCGGCCTTGTCCTTGACCCGCGGGCCGCCGAGCTCGACGGCGGTGCCGTCGGCGAGGACCACGGTGAGGCCGAGGACGTAGTCGGTGGTGACGCCGTACTTCACGCAGCACAGGCCGCCGGCGTTGGTGGCGATGTTGCCGCCGATCGAGCAGATCTCGTAGGAGGAGGGGTCGGGCGGGTACCACAGGCCGTGCTCGGCGACGGCCGCCTTGACCTCGGCGTTCATCAGCCCCGGCTCCACCACGCAGGTGCGGGTCGTCGGGTCGATCTCGATCGAACGCATCCGCTCGGTGGAGACCATCAGGCAGCCCGCGAGCGCGGTGGCTCCGCCCGACAGACCCGACCCGGCGCCCCGGGTGACCACGGAGAGACCGTGCTCGGCCGCGAACCGCACGGCCGCCTGCACGTCCTCGGTGCAGGTCACGCGGACCACGACGAGCGGCGTGCCGCCGTCGGGGGCGTTGGCGCGGTCGAAGAGGTAGCCGGCCATCCGGTCGGGGTCGGAGACGACGCTGCCCTCGGGGAGGGCGTCGGCCAGTGGGCTCAGGTCGATCGAGGTGGCCGAGGGGGCCGAGGTGGTGGTCGTGGTCATCGAGGGCCTCTCACTTCGTGGTCGTGGTCGTGGTCGGGTCAGGTCGGTGGTGGGTCAGCGGCGCGCGGACGCCTCGGGGGGCTCGAGGGAGGCGGCGAGCCGGTCGGCGGCGGCGTGCAGCAGCGGCACGGCGCGGGCGACGACCTCGTCGGTCATCCGCGTCACCGGCCCGGAGACGGAGACAGCCATCCATGCCGGAGGGGTACCCACCGGCACCGCCACGCAGCGCACGCCCAGCTCCTGCTCCTGCTCGTCGAGCGCGTGCCCCGAGCGGCGTACGTCGTCGAGCGCGGCGGTGAGCTCGGCCTCGGTGGCGACGGTGTGCGGCGTACGTCGCTCGAGCCCGGCCCGGCGGACGACCGCAGCCACCGCGGTGTCGTCGAGCTGGGCCAGCAGCGCCTTGCCGACCCCGGTCGAGTGCAGGTCGACGCGGCGGCCGACCTCGGTGAACATCCGCATGGCGTAGCGGGACGGGGCCTGGGCGACGTACTCGGCCTGGTGGCCGGCGAGGACCGCGAGGTTGGCGGTCTCGCCGAGCTCGGCGACGAGGTCGGCCAGCACCGTCTCGGCGTCGGCGCCGACCTGGAGCTGGGCGGTGGCGCCGAGCGGCACGAGCCGGAAGCCGAGGGCGTAGCGGCGGTCGGGCAGCTGGCGCACGTAGCCGCGCTCGACCAGCGTCCGCAGCAACCGGTGGGTGGTGGGAGCCGGCAGACCGGCCGTGGCCGCGATCTCGGCGATCGACCGGCTGCGCCCGCCGTCGGCGACGACCTCGAGCACGTCGAGCGCCCGGTGCAGCGACTGGACCCCGGAGGCCGGGGTGCCAGGAGCCGCGTCGGGTACCGGCCCCACCTGCGTTGACATCGCTGCTCCCGTCACCGTAATTTCGTCCTTCGACATAGTAATTCCATCATGCGAAAGAGTGAAGGGGTGCGCATGACTTCCCGTGTCACCGTCTCCGGCCTCGATGTGGCCACCGAGCTCCATGACTTCGTCCGCGACGAGGCGCTGCCCGGCTCGGGGGTCGAGGAGGACGAGTTCTGGTCCGGGGCCGCCTCCCTGATCGCGGACCTCGCCCCGCAGGTGCGGGCGCTGCTCGCCCGTCGCGACGAGCTGCAGCACCAGATCGACGACTACCACGCCGACCCGGCGCACACCCCGCTCGACCCTGACGACTACGAGCGCTTCCTGCGCTCGATCGGCTATCTCGTCGAGGAGCCGGCCGACGTCACGATCACCACCGACGGCGTCGACGACGAGATCGCCCGGGTGCCCGGCCCGCAGCTGGTGGTCCCGATGCTCAACGCGCGCTTCGCCGCCAACGCCGCCAACGCTCGCTGGGGCTCGCTCTACGACGCCCTCTACGGCACTGACGTGATCCCCGAGACCGAGGGCCGCGAGATCGGCTCCTCCTACAACGCCACGCGGGGCGAGGCTGTCATCGAGCGCGCCCGCGCGTTCCTCGACGAGCACGCGCCGTTGACGTCCGGCTCCCACCGCGACGCCACGTCGTACGCCGTGGACGACGAGGGCCTGGCCGTCTCGACCGACGACGGGGTGCTGCGCCTCGCCGATCCGGCCCAGCTGGTCGGCCACCAGGGCGAGGCCGGGTCGCCCACCTCGGTGCTGCTGGTCCACCACGGCCTGCACGTGGAGATCCAGGTCGACCGGGACCACCAGATCGGCTCCACCGACCGCGCCGGCGTCAAGGACGTCGTGCTCGAGTCGGCGCTCACCTCGATCATGGACCTCGAGGACTCCGTCGCGGCCGTGGACGCCCCCGACAAGGTGCTCGGCTACCGCAACTGGCTCCACCTGATGCAGCGCCGGCTCGAGACCCAGGTCAGCAAGGGCGGGCGCACGTTCACCCGCGGGATGGACCCCGACCGCACCTACTCGACGCCCGGCGGCGGCGAGGTGACGCTGCCCGGCCGCGCGCTGATGCTGGTGCGCCAGGTCGGCCACCTGATGACCAACGACGCGGTCCGCGACTCCGAGGGCCAGCCCGTCCCCGAGGGCATCCTCGATGCCCTGATGACCGGTCTCGGCAGCGTGCACGACCTGCGCGGCGAGACCGCGGGCGGCAACTCCCGCGCCGGCTCGATGTACGTGGTCAAGCCCAAGATGCACGGCCCCGACGAGGTCGCCCTCGGCTGCGAGATCCTGGCCCGCACCGAGGCCCTGCTCGGCCTCGCGCCGCGCACGATGAAGATCGGCATCATGGACGAGGAGCGACGTACCTCGGCCAACCTCAAGGCCTGCATCGCGGCCGCCGCCGACCGGGTCGCCTTCATCAACACCGGCTTCCTGGACCGCACCGGCGACGAGATCCACACCTCCAACCTCGCCGGTCCGGTGGTCCGCAAGGCGGCGATGAAGAGCCAGCCGTGGATCAAGGCCTACGAGGACAGCAACGTCGACATCGGTCTGGAGTGCGGCTTCCAGGGCAAGGCGCAGATCGGCAAGGGCATGTGGGCCGCGCCCGACGACCTCGCCGACATGCTCGAGCAGAAGATCGGCCACCCGCAGGCCGGTGCCAACTGCGCCTGGGTGCCCTCGCCGACCGCCGCCACGCTGCACGCCACGCACTACCACCAGGTCGACGTGCTCGAGCGGCAGCACGAGCTCGCCGGGTCACGCCGCTCGAGCCTGCGCGACCTGCTCACGCTCCCGCTCGGCGACCCCGCCGACTGGAGCGAGGAGGACCGGGCGGCCGAGCTCGACAACAACACCCAGAGCACCCTCGGGTACGTCGTGCGCTGGGTCGACGCCGGCGTCGGCTGCTCCAAGGTCCCCGACCTGTCGGGCACCCCGCTGATGGAGGACCGGGCCACCTGCCGGATCAGCTCCCAGCACGTCGGCAACTGGCTGCGCCACGGCGTGGTCACCGTCGAGCAGGTCGAGGAGGCGCTGCGTCGGATGGCGGTCACCGTCGACGAGCAGAACGCCGCCGACCCGGACTACCGCCCGATGGCGCCGGGCTACGACGGCCAGGCCTTCCTGGCCGCCCGCGACCTGCTGCTCGAGGGCGCCTCCCAGCCGTCGGGCTACACCGAGCCGATCCTGCACCGGCGGCGCGAGGCCCTCAAGGCCGAGCTGTCCGGCGCCACCCCCACCGACAGGAGCCCCACCGCATGAGCCTCGACCTCGACACCGCCCGCACCGTCATCGCCGCGGCCCGCGCCCACGGACGCGGTCAGGGCTTCAAGCCGCTGACCGTCGTCGCCCTCGACGCCGGCGCCCACGTGGTCGCCGTCGAGCGCGAGGACGGCTCGTCCAACAAGCGCTTCGAGATCGCCTTCGGCAAGGCCCACGGGGCGCTCGCCCTCGGTCTGGGCTCGCGGGCGCTGATGGCGCGGGCGGAGCAGCAGCCCTACTTCATCGCCGCGGCCACCGCCGCCATCGGCGGCTCGCTGGTGCCCGTGCCCGGCGGCGTGCTGGTGCGCGACTCCTCCGGCGCCCTGCTCGGCGCCGTGGGCGTCTCCGGTGAGTCCTCCGACAACGACGAGGCCGCGGCCGTGGCCGGCATCGAGGCGGCCGGCCTCACCGCCCAGGTGGACTGAGCCCGAGCTGGGTCAGCCATCGTCCGGCGGGCGTGGGGCACTTCGGGCGCCGGGGCTCGCCGGGCCGCCGGGCCGCCGGGGCTGGCGGTGGGTGAGCCACCGTTTCTCGGCCGTCAAGGGTGGTGTGGTCACCGGCGTACGTGGGACCCCGCGTGTGGCGGTGGGTGGGCCACCGTTCCTCGGGCGACAAGGGTGGTTGGCCCGCCGGCCCTCCCGGGCCTCGCGTGTGGCGGTGGGTGAGCCACCGTTCCGCGGGCGACAAGCGTGGTTTGCCCACCGGCGTACGTGGGATCCCGCGTGTGGCGGTGGGTGAGCCACCGTTTCGCGGGCGACAAGGGGGGTTGGCCCACCGGCGTACCCGGGCCTCGCGTGTGGCGGTGGGTGGCCCACCGTTTCTCGGGCGGCAAGGGTGGTTGGCCCACCGGCGTACCCGGGCCTCCCGCGTGGCGGTGGGTGAGCCACCGTTTCGCGGGCGACAAGGGTGGTTGGCCCACCGGCGTATCCGGGCCTCGCGTGTGGCGGTGGGTGGGCCACCGTTCCTCGGGCGACGAGGGGTGGTGTGCTCACCGGCGTACCCGGGATCCCGCGCGTGGCGGTGGGTGAGCCACCGTTCCGCGGGCGACGAGGGGTGGCTTGCCCACCGGCGCACCCGAGCCGCAGCGCACGCCGCGCGGTGGGCCCGGACGCGCTGGGTACCGTGGGGGCCGGGCCCCGCACCGGGGTCTGCGGAGGAGAGGCCACGATGACCACGACACCCGACCCCAGCGCCCGGGAGACGGCGACCGACGCGGGGTCGACCCCCGGGCCCGCGACCCCGGTCGACCCGGCGCCGCCGGTCAGCCAGCAGGACCCCCCGAAGAAGGCCTCGAAGGACGCCGGCCCGGGGAAGAAGCCGGCTTCGGACCCGCTGCGGGGCTCACGCACGAGCGGGGCCTACGTCGCCCTGATCGCCTTCGCCCTGGTGCTGGTCCTGCTGATCATCTTCATCGCCCAGAACACTCAGAGCGCCTCGGTCCGCTTCCTGGGCTGGGAGGGCTCCGCGCCGGTGGCCGTGCTGCTGCTGATCGCCACCGCGGCGGGACTCCTGCTGGCGGGGGTCGCGGCCACGTCGCGGATCCTGCAGCTGCGGCGCCGGGTCAAGAAGGAGCGCAAGCGCTAGCCACCGCCGGCCCAGCCGGCCCGAGCCGGCCCGGGTCCGGCCCGAGCCGGCCCGGCAGGGCGTCAGGACGCGGTGCCGGCGACGCAGACGTCGCGGATCACCTGGGTGAGCTGCATGCTCAACCCCTTCTCGACGTAGGCATCGACGCCGGCCGCCCGCGCCTCGCGCGCCTGGCTGCCCTCCTCGAAGCCCGAGAGCGCGATGATCTTGACCTCGGGAGCCGCCGCCCGCAGGTGGGGCAGGGCCTCCAGGCCGCTCAGCCGGGGCAGTCCGAGGTCCAGCAGGACGACGTCGGGCTGCAGCCGCTCGGTCAGGGCGATCGCCTCGACCCCGTCGCTGGCCACCCCGACCACGACGATGTCGGGGGAGCGGTCGAGCTGGATCCGCAGGAGCTCACGGATGTCCGGGTGGTCGTCGACCACCACGGCGCGCAGCTGGTGGACGGGTGCGGGCGCGAGGCCGGGCTCGTCGGAGGGTGCCGGGGGCACGTGCTCCCGCGGCTCGCCCGAGTCGGCCGACCCTGCCATCATCCGATCCCTCCGCACCACTGACGTCCACGGTACCCCCGACCGTACGACGTCCCGTCAGGTGGCGGTCCGCGCCTCCGGAGGGTGCCGCGGCAGGCGCACCTCGAACTCGGCGCCCGGCCCGTCGCACGCGCGGACCACGATGCTGCCCCCGTGGGCCTCGACCAGGGTCTTGGTGAGGGCCAGCCCCAGCCCGGTGCCCTTGATGCCGGTCGCGGTGGCGCTCGTCGCGCGGTAGAGGTAGTCGAAGACGAGCGGGAGCTCCTCCTCCGGGATGCCGATCCCCGTGTCGCACACCCGCAGCCGCGCCTGGCCCTCGACCTCGTCGAGGAGCACCGCGACCGAGCCGCCTCGAGGGGTGTACTTCACGGCGTTGGAGAGCAGGTTGTCGACGACCTGGAGCAGGCGCCGGGGGTCGACGTGGTAGCCCGTGAGGTCGTCGAGCCGCGCGGTGACCTCGAGCCCGGCGGACTCAGCGGCCGGTGCCTGGGCGTTCACCGCCTGGCGCACCAGCGCCGTGAGATCGACCGGCTCCGGCTCCAGCCGGTGGATCCCGGCGTTGAGCCGCGCCAGGTCGAACAGGTCGGAGACCAGCACGCCGGCCTGGCCCAGGCTGCGGGCGACCACCTCGAGGTAGCGACGCTGCTCGTCCTCGAGCGCTCGCTCGCTGAGCACGAGATCGAGGTAGCCGCCCGCGACGGCCAGCGGCGTACGCAGCTCGTGCCCGGCCATCGCGAAGAACTGGTCGCGCACCCGCTGGGTCTGCTCGAGGTCGAGGACGCGATCACGCTCCAGCTCGAGGACCCGCTCGGCGAGCTGGTGCCGCTCGGTGATGTTGGAGGTGATGCCGTCGTAGTAGCGCGCGCCCTCGGTGGTGCGGGGGACGCCGCGCACCCACAGCCAGCGGACCTCGCCGTCGTAGCCGATCAGCCGGTACTGGCTCTCGGCGGCCTCCCCGGCCATCATGCTCGCCACGAACTCCGCGTTGAGGTGCCGGTCCTCGGGGTGGACCATCTCGCCCATCGCCCGGGTGATGTCGACGGTCTGGTGGAGCTCGCCGCCGAACAGACCGACCGCGTTGGGGCTGGCGTAGACCAGGTCGATGCCGTCGGGGCCCACCTTGACGGTCCACACCAGGTCGTCGAAGCGGGAGATCGACTGGGAGAAGAGCTGGCGCTCCTCGGCCAGCTGGTCGGCCAGCTCGTTGACCTGGAGCCACGCCTGGTCGCGGCCCGCCTCGAGCGACTCGTTGAGCTCGCGCAGCGCCTCGCGTGCCTGAGCCTCCTCCGCCGCGGTCACCGACAGCACGTGGGCCGAGTGGAGGGTCGCCGCGATCAGCAGCCCGGCCCCCCCGATGACCATCAGGGCGACGCCGTAGCTGTCCCCGATCAGCCCCCGGTCCCGGAGCTGGATCCGCACGTAGCCCAGGGCCGGCAGGCCGACCAGGGCGAGCAGGCCGAACGTC
>CAWCGS010000003.1:0-81912 GCA_963795135.1 uncultured Actinomycetota bacterium | reverse complement strand
GCGAGCTCCACTCGCGCTGGGTGCGGGCCCGTTGCACCAGGTCGGCCTTGGTGTCGGCGAAGGCCTCGTAGGCCTCGCGCGCGTGGCGTCGCGCGACCGCGCGCTCGGCGAGGAACGCGTCGTAGCCGCCGTCGAAGACCGACACCGAGTTCTGGGCGAGGTCGAGCTCCACCACGCGGGTGACGCACCGGGCGAGGAACTCGCGGTCGTGGGAGACGAGCACGACGCCACTGCGCAGCCCGCGCACGAAGGTCTCCAACCGGCGCAGCCCCTCCAGGTCGAGGTCGTTGGTCGGCTCGTCGAGCAGCACGACGTCGAAGCGGCTCAGCAGCAGCGCCGCCAGCGCTGCCCGCGCCGCCTGCCCTCCCGACAGCGAGGTCATCAGCGCCTCGGGCCCGAGGTCGAGCCCGAGCTCGCCCAGCACAGGGGCGAGCCGGTCGTCGAGGTCGGCCGCACCGCTGGCCATCCAGCGGTCGAACGCTGCGGCGTAGACGTCGTCGGCGCCCGGGGCTCCCGAGCCGAGCGCGTCGGCGGCGACCTCCATCGCGTACGTCGCGCCCGCGGCGCCGGTGCGCCGGGCGACGTACGCCGCGACGGTCTCGCCGGGCACCCGCTCGTGCTCCTGCGGCAACCACCCCACGAACGCGTCGGACGGCGCCGTCGCGACCTGTCCCTCCAGCGGCTCGTCGGCGCCCGCGAGCAGGCGGAGCAGCGTCGTCTTGCCGGCCCCGTTGGCTCCCACCACGCCCACGACGTCACCAGGCGCGACGGTCAGGTCGAGGTGCTCGAACAGCGTGCGCTGGGCGTGGCCCCCCGCCAGGTCCTTGGTCACCAGCGTTGCGCTCACCGCGACACCTTAGGCCGCGCGCGGCGCGCGACGGGTCATCGGTGGTCGCGGTGCGAGCGCACCGAGTCCCGGTGGTCGAGCTGCGAGCGCACCGAGCCCCGGTGGTTGAGCTGCGAGCGCACCGAGCCCCCGGTGGTTGAGGTGCGAGGCAGCGAGCCCCGGTGGTTGAGGTGCGAGCGCGGCGGAGACGAAACCACCACCTCCCGCCCACGCGGTTTCGTGGCTCGGGCCTGACGGCCCTCACACCTCAACCAGCGGGGTCGCCGGCCGAGCAGTGTCCTTTCCCGGACTTACGGACGCGTCCGTAAGTCCCGGTGAGGCCCTCGTCAGGCGGGGCCGCCGCTCCGAGACCCTGTCGCTCCAGCGGCGGCCGATCCGTGCTCCCGGCACCCGTGCGTCGGCAGGCTCCCGACCAGGCTCGCCCACACGCGGTCGACCCCGGCGGCAGCCACATGGGCCTCGGTCGCGAGCGCGCGGTGGAGCACCTCCCCCGTCTCGGTCTCGAGCCGGGTGACCCCGGGCTCGGCGACGACACAGTCGCCGCCGGGCCCCATGCAGGCCTCCCCCACCCACAGCACGCCGTCGAGGACCCGGGCCGGGGCGAGGTCGCGGGAGTCGAGCTGCTCGACCAGCACGTCCCCGCCCGCCGCGCCGCACCGCGGTCCGGCTGCGTCGAGACCCGTCCGGGAGTCGCACCGTGCCGCCCCAGCACGAGCGTCTCGCGGACCAGTGCACCTGCGTCCGTCGCGAGCACCAGCTCGGTGGTGCGCGACGTACGTCGGAGCCTGCTGCCGACACCCAGGGCAGCGTCTCGTGGACGAACGACCCGCCAGGGCCGCCAAGGACCTCGACCGCAACCTCCCACGCCGCGTCCCCGCCCCGCATGTCGTAGGCGACCGTCCCGCTGGTCTCCACGAGGTGCAGGTGGGTCCCGGCGGCCGCGGTGACCTCCAGGCGCACCCGGTCGCCGGCGAGCAGCAGCGCCCGGTCCGGCACCAGGGCCACGCGGACGCGGGTGCCCTGCGACGCCTGCAGCACCGCCCGGAACGGCCCTCCCTCGCTGGTGAACCGGCACCTCCCCCCGGCCGACCCCGCCCACCAGCCGGGTCGTGAGCTCAGTGCGCGTGCGCATGCGTCTGCGCGTGCCCGTGCGGCGCCATCGGGCCGGGATCGACCGCCACCAGGTCCCCGCCGCGGTAGGCCTCCAGCCGGCCCCGCAGCCACGCCACCAGCTCACCGACCGACCCAGGGTCCAGACGCGACAGCGCCACCACCGGTCCCCCGTCACGGGCCGCGACGGCGTCGGCCCTCATCTGCGCCACGTCGACGCCGACGTACGGCGCGAGGTCGGTCTTGTTGAGCACCAGCAGGTCGGCGCGCTCGATGCCGGGACCACCCTTGCGGGCCACGTCACCGCCGCCGGCCACGTCGATCACGAAGACCTGGACGTCGACCAACGCCGGGCTGAAGGTCGCCGTGAGGTTGTCGCCGCCGGACTCGATCATCACCAGGTCGAGCGGACCGTGGTCGGACTCGAGCTCCTCGGCGGCGATCAGGTTGGCGGGCGAGGTCGTCGCGGATCGGCGGTGTGGGCAGGCGCCCGTCCTCGACCGCCCGCACCCGGTCGGCGTCCAGGACGCTCGGCCTGCGCGCGCCATTCATCCGGGCGCTCCGTCGGTCGGCGGAGCACGTCGGTCGGTGACCACGCCGATCTCGAGCGAGCCGGCCAGCTCGCGGCAGAGCAGCATGATCAGCGAGCTCTTGCCGGTGCCGACGGGGCCGCAGATGCCGAGTCGCAGGGCACGTCGGGACGGGCGGGAATTCTCAGGCACTGAACAACCTCCGGGTCGTGGTGGTGTGCGCCTCGGCGTACTGCTCGATCGCCGGGGCGTTGCGGGCGGGGATGTCGCCCGGTGAGACGAGAGGAGTGACCGCGGCCACCAGGGCCTCGAGGTCGCCGAAGGCGTCGACGAGCCCAGCCGGTGGCGACGGCGGGGTCGAGCGGACGCAGCTTGAGCGCGGCGGCGACGACGGTCTGGACGTCGTCGTAGCCCACGACCCGCGCCAGCGCCGCGGGCCCCAGCCCGGTCGCCGCGGCGACGGCCCCGAGGACCACCGGGCGCGGCGCGGCTGCCGGCAGGTCGGGCAGCGTCCACAGCCGCTGACCGAGCCGGAGCAGTGCCTTGCCCATCGACCGCGAGGTCTCGCGCACAGCCCGGCTGGGGGTGCGGGCGGCCCACGCCTCCACGACCGGTGCGAGGTCACCTTGCGCGCACAGCACGGCGCGGCTGACGACGGCGGTGGCGGCCTCGGTGCGGGTGACGGTGCGCAACCGCAGGGCGACGTACGCCGGCGCGCTCGACCAGGCCGGCGCCCAGGGCCGGCTCGAGCCCCGCCGACTGGGTGTGGCCGGCGACCGGCAGCCGGGCGTCGGCCAGCAGCAGGGCCAGCGCCTCGGGCGCCACCACGGGAGCGGTCGTCATCGGCTCAGAACAGCGAGTAGAGCTGCGCCAGCGGCAGCTCCTCGGCCGGGGCCGGCGTCACAAGCTCGCCGTCGATGGTGATCGCGAAGGTCTCGGGGTCGACCTGGATGTCGGGCAGCGCGTCGTTGTTGACCATCTGCGCCTTGCCCACGCCGCGGGTCGGCGCGACGGCGGCGAGCCGGCGGCGCAGCCCGAGCCGCTCGCCCAGCCCGTCCTCCAGCGCCGACGGCGCGACGAACGAGACCGCGTGGTCGGCCCCGCTCTCCTCCACCAGCGTCGGCCTCATCAGCACCGGCTGCGGGGTGGGGATCGAGGCGTTGGGGTCCCCCAGCGCCGCCCACACCAGCGCGCCGCCCTTGACCACCACCGCCGGGCGGATGCCGAAGAACTTCGGCTCCCACAGCACCAGGTCGGCCAGCTTGCCGGGCTCCACGGAGCCCACCTCGTGGTCGATGCCGTGCGCGATGGCGGGATTGATCGTGTACTTCGCGACGTAGCGCCGGGCGCGCTCGTTGTCGGCCGGCAGCGACTCGCCGAGACGACCGAAGCGGCGCTTCATCACGTGGGCGACCTGCCAGGTGCGGCAGACGACCTCGCCGATCCGCCCCATCGCCTGGGCGTCCGAGGAGGTGATCGACATGGCACCGAGGTCGTGCAGCAGGTCCTCGGCGGCGATGGTCGTCGGTCGGATCCGCGACTCCTCGCGAAGGCGAGGTCCTCCGGGACCCGCGGGTTCAGGTGGTGGCCGACCATCAGCATGTCGAGGTGCTCGGCCACGGTGTTGACGGTGTGCGGCAGGGTCGGGTTGGTGCGAGCCGGGGATGATGTGCGGCTGCCCGGCGACCTTGACGATGTCAGGGGCGTGCCCGCCGCCGGCACCCTCGGCGTGGAAGGCGTGGATCGACCGGCCGCCGATCGCGGCCAGCGTCGACTCCAGGAACCCCGCCTCGTTGAGGCTGTCGGAGTGCAGCGCGACCTGAAGTCCGTGCTCGTCGGCGGCGCGCAGCGCGGCGTCGATCGCGGCCGGGGTCGAGCCCCAGTCCTCGTGCACCTTGTAGGCCGCCGCCCCGCCGAGGGCCTGCTCGGCCAGACCGGCCGCGGAGACCGTGTTGCCCTTGCCCATCAGCAGCAGGTTGACCGGCAGCGGGTCGAGGGCCCGGTGGACGGCGCGCAGGTGCCAGCGGACCGGGCGTGACCGTGGTCGCCTTGGAGCCCTCGGACGGTCCGGTGCCCCCGCCGCCGATCGTGGTGAGTCCGGTGGCGAGCGCCTCGTGGACCTGGGAGCGCGAGATCAGGTGGACGTGCACGTCCACTCCCCCGGCGGTGAGCGACCCCGCCCTCGCCGGAGATCACGTCGGTCGAGGGTCCGATCACCAGGTCGGGGTGCACGCCGTCGGCGATGTCGGGGTTGCCGGACCGGCCGAGCGCGACGATCCGCCCCTCGCGCAGGCCGACGTCGGCCCGCACGACGCCCCAGTGGTCCAGCAACCAGCGCGTTGGTGATGACGGTGTCGAGGGCCCCCTCGCTGCGGGGCAGCGTGGACTGGCAGCATCGACTCGCGGATCGACTTGCCTCCCCCGAAGATCGCCTCGTCGCCGCCGACGGTGAGGTCGCGCTCGACCTCGATCCACAGGTCGGTGTCGCCGAGGCGGACCTGGTCGCCGACCGTCGGCCCGTAGAGCGCGGCGTACGCCTCGCGCGAGATCTCAACCACGACTGCCGCCGACCTGGCCGAACTGACCGACTTGACCGACCTGGATCCCGGGCACGGTACGACGCCCGCGCAGCGCCACGATCGCGACCTCCCGGGAGGCTCCGGGCTCGAAGCGCTGCGAGGTGCCCGACGGCACGTCGAGCCGGAAGCCCTCCGCCGCCTCACGGTCCACCTCGAGCGCGGAGTTCACGAGCGGCAGGTGGATGTGCGACCCCGATCTGCACGGGCCGGTCGCCCGTGTTGACGATGACGATCCGGCGGCGCTCCTCGGGCGAGCGGTCGGCGTTGAGCTCGATGGAGCCCGGGGCGCAGCGCACGGCGCCGGGCCCCTCGGTGGCGGGAGGTCATCTGCGGGCCGTCCTAGGAGATCGGGTGGTGCAGGGTCACGAGCTTGCGCCCGTCCGGGAAGGTCGCCTCGACCTGGACGTCGCTCACCATCGCGGGTACGTCGGGCATCACGAGGTCGGCGCTCAGCACGTGGCGACCCCGCTCCATCAGGTCCGCGACGGTGGCGCCCTCGCGGGCACGCTCGATCACCCAGGTGCTGAGCAGGGCGACCGACTCGGGATAGTTCAGCAGCACGCCACGGTCGAGCCGGTCGCGCGCGACCATGCCGGCCACCGAGAGCAGCAGCTTCTCGCCGTCGCTGGGGGTCAGGTGCACCTCAGACCGCCATCACGGAGCGGACCTGGGCCATGGCGTCGGGCCCGGCACTGCCGTGCGCGCTCACCCGACCCGACTCCACCACGTAGTAGCCCTGGGTCGCGCGCAGCGCGAAGCCCACGCGCTGCTCCACGAGCAGCACGGAGAGGTCGCCACGCACGCTCAGGTCGGCGATCGCCTGCTCGATCTGCTCGACGATGTTGGGCTGGATGCCCTCGGTCGGCTCGTCGAAGAGCATGATCTTGGGATTGGTGAGGAGCGCCCGGCCGATCGCCAGCTGCTGCTGCTGTCCGCCGGACAGATTGCCGCCGCGCCGGTCGAGATACTCCTTGAGGACCGGGAACAGCTCGAAGACGACGCCCGTCGTAGTCTCCGTTGCCGCGGCCGTCGCGCGCGAAGGTGCCCATCTTCAAATTCTCGCGCACCGTGAAGGTCGGAATGATGCCGCGCCCCTGCGGGACGTAGCCAAGGCCGGAGAGCGCCCGCTTGTGGGTCGGGAGTTTTGCGAGGGTCTTTTTTGTTGTCGAGAATGATGTCGCCGGCGCAGCGGTCCATGAAGTCCGAGGATGGCCTTGAACAAGGTCGTCTTGCCGACCCCGTTGCGGCCGAGAACGGAAATGAAGCCGCCGTTCGCCACCTTGAGGTTGATACGCCCTGCAGCGCCCGGGAGTATGCCGTAGAAGGCCTCGAGATTCTGGATTTCAAGCACCGCTGATCCCCACTGATCCGAGATAGACCTGGCGCACCAGGGAATCGCCTCTCGACCTGGGCGACGGTGCCCTCCGCGAGAAGCTTGCCCTGTGCATGACCGAGATGACGTCGCCGATCTCCTTGACGAAGCCCATGTCGTGCTCGACGACGATGATCGTGTGTTTGCCCTTCAACGATTGCAGATGTCGGCGGTCTTCTGCGTCTCCTGCGCCGTCATGCCGGCCGTGGGCTCGTCGAGGAGGATCAATCGGCGTTCTGCGCAAGCAGGAGCGCGATCTCCAGCCACTGCGTCTGGCCGTGCGACAGGTGGCCGGCCGGAACGTTCAGTTGCGGCGACCAGGCCGACGAACTCCGCGAGCTTGTCGAGGCCGTCCGAATCCGCCGAGTTCGCCGAGCGCAGCAGGTTGCTGAGCACGCCGTTGCGCTTGCAGTCGGCGACTTCGAGATTCTCGCGCACCGTCAGCTGGCGGAAGACGCTCGGCACCTGGAACTTCCGCCCGACGCCGGCCCGCGCGATGCGTAGTCGTCGAGCTTGCTGAGCTCGATGCCCCGGTAGTGGATCGAGCCGGAGGCCGGCGCCGTCTTGCCGCAGATGAGATCGAGCGCCGGTGTCTTGCCGGCGCCGTTGGGCCGATGAGGCAGCGCAGCTCGCCCTTCTGCACGGTAAGCGACAGCCCGTTGACGGCCTTGAAGCCGTTGAAGCTCGCGCTGACGTCCCTGCAGTTCGAGATGCGCGCTCATCGCTGCACCGCGATCTTCGGCTTCGGCGCGGCACCTGGTACTTTACCGCCCGCCCGTAGTTTTCTCCCCCGCCGGAGAGCTGCTGGAAGACGCTGGCGATGCCGTTCGGCAGGAAGAGCACGACGAGTACGAAGAGCGCGCCCATGAAGAGCGTCCAGGTGTCGAGGAACACTTCCGACTCCGAGAGCGCGCCCTGCATGCCGGCGACGAGGATGGCGCCGAGCAGCGCGCCGACCAGGCTCTGCCGCCCGCCGACCGCGCACCACACCACCATCGACAGGCTGAGCTGCACGCCGAGGAAGGTCGGCGAGGCGAACTCCATCACCACCGTGTAGAGCATGCCGGCGATGCCGGCGAGATCGCCGCCGAGATGCAGAAGATCGCCGTCTTGAAGAGGCCGACGTCGTAGCCGAAGAACCGCACGCGCGATTCCTGGTCGCGGATCGCCTGCAGGATGAGGCCGGCCTTGGTCTTGGTCACGCGCGACGGCGCCGAACAGTCACGCCGGCGGCGATCAGGTAGTACGTATTCTTGCTGTAGGCATCGAAGGTGATGCCGAAGAGCTCGAGCTGTGCGAGATCGGTGATGCCGTTGAAGCCGCCCGTCGCCCATTGCTGATCGATGATCAGGAGGTTGACGACGACGAGCGTCGCAAGCGTGATGATGGCGACGTAGACGCCCGTCACCCGGCCGCGGAACATGAACCGCCCCAGCACCGCGGCGAGGAGGCAGGGATCGCCATGCCGGCGATGATCGCGAAGCTCAGCGAGTAGAAGGGCTGCCAGAACCAGGGCAGCTTGTCGACGTTGTTCCAGACCATGAAGTCCGGCGGGCCCCGATCCCGATGCACGGGATCGCTGCGCGATTGAGCGCCATCGCCATGCAGTACGATCCGAGCCCGAAGCTCATCGCCTGGCCGAGATTGAGAATCCCGGCGTAACCCCAGGACAACGCGAGTGCCACCGAGACGATCGCCAGCACCAGTAGCGGGCGATGCGGTTGAGCATGAAATCGTCGTTGATGAAGAGCGGCAGCACCAGGATGGCCGCGCACACCGCCCCGTAGACGATGACCTGGATAGCGGGTCTTGCGCGACATCATGTGCGCACCCGCGTCACGAACAGGCCCTGCGGCCGGAAGCCGGATGAGCACCACGATGGCAGAGACCAGCGCCTTGGCGATGGTCCTGTCGATTCTCCAGGAAGGACTCGGTCAGGCCGATCCCGAACGCCGCGATCACGGTGCCCTTGAGCTGGCCGACGCCGCCGACCACGACGACGAAGAACGCATCGACGACATAGGTCGTGCCCATCGTCGGCCCCGCGACGCCCAGCGGCGAGACGCGACGCCGGCGACGCCCGCCAGCCCGGCGCCAAGGAGAACGTGTCCCGTCCGTACGTCGGGTGGCGACGCCGAGGGTCTTCGCGATGTCCCGGTCTGGACGACTGGCGCGGACCTTCCGGCCGAGCGCGGTGTACTTCAGCACCGCGAAGACCCCCGCCAGGCAGGCCGCCGAGAGGACCAGGATGAACAACCGGGACAGCGGGAAGCTGTAGCCCAGGACCGGGAGGGCCCCCGAGAGCCAGCCCGGGGCCGGGACCTCCTTGGCGGGGGCCCCGAAGACGTCCCGGGCGACCTGCTGCAGCACCAGCCCCACGCCGTACGTCACCAGCAGGGTGTCCAGCGGACGGTGGTAGATCCACCGGATCACCCCCGCCTCGAGCATCACCCCGAGCAGTCCGCCGACCGCGAAGCCGACCGGCAGCCCGATCAGCAGGCTCGCGCCGGCGTTGCCGATGACGATGTTGAGCACGTAGGCGGTGTAGGCGCCGGCCATGATGAACTCGCCGTGCGCCATGTTGATCACGCCCATCTGACCGAAGGTCAGCGTGAGCCCGATCGCGATGAGCAGCAGGACGGCGCCGGCGGAGAGGCCGGTGAAGATCTGGGACAGCAGGGCGTCCACGGACAGCTCCCTTCAGGTGCGGGTCGGGTGACGGGGTGCTGGGGTCACTCGCCCTTCCACCACGGGTAGGACTCCAGGAAGGGGTCCGGCTCGATCGGCTCGCCCGAGGACCACACGGTGTCGATCAGGCCGTTGGGCTGGATCTCCCCGACCAGCGCGGTCTTGGCGATGTGGTGGTTGTCGCCGTCGACCGTGACGGTGCCCTCCGGGGCCTCGAAGGTGATCCCGTCGGCGGCGTCGACGACCGCGTCGACGTCGAAGGAGTCGGCCTCCTCGACCATGCCCTTCCACAGGTACAGCGAGGTGTACGCCGCCTCCATCGGGTCGGAGGTCACCGCCTTCGCGCCGTTGGCGGCCTGGAAGCTCTCCACGAACGCCGTGTTCACCGGGGTGTCGATGGTCTGGTAGTAGTTCCAGGCGGTGTACTGCCCGACCAGGTTGTCGACCCCGACGCCCGGCACCTCCTCCTCGGCGATCGAGACCGAGACGACCGGCATCTGCTGCGCGGTGAGTCCCTTGCCGCCGTACTCCTTGAAGAAGGCGACGTTGGAGTCGCCGTTGAGGGTGTTGAACACCGCGTCGGCGCCGGCTGCCTTCACCTTGTCGACCACGGTGCCGAAGCTGGTCGAGCCCAGCGGCTGGTACTCCTCGCCGAGGACCTCGATCCCGTTCTCCTCGGCGTAGGCGCGGATGATCGCGTTGGCCGTGCGCGGGAAGACGTAGTCCGAGCCCACCAGGAAGATGGACTCGATGCCCTTCTCGTCCTTGAGGTAGTCCAGACCGGGGATGATCTGCTGGTTGGTGGTGGCGCCGGTGTAGAAGATGTTGGGCGAGGACTCCAGGCCCTCGTACTGGACCGGGTAGAACAGCAGGGCGTTGTTGCCCTCGAAGACCGGCAGCATCGCCTTGCGGGAGCTGGAGGTCCAGCCACCGAAGACGGCGGCGACGCAGTCCTGCTGGATCAGCTTGGTGGCCTTCTCGGCGAAGACCGTGGGCTCGGACTGCCCGTCCTCGCTGACGATCTCGAGCTGCTTGCCGAGGAGACCGCCGTCGGCGTTGATCTCGTCGGCCGCCATGGACAGCGACTTGAAGACGGTCGTCTCGCTGATCGCCATCGTGCCGGACAGGGAGTTGAGGAAGCCGATCTTGACGGAGTCGCCGCTGGTGTCGACGCACGAGTCGGCGGCCGAGGCCTGCTCGCCCGCCTTGGCGCCGCAGGCGCCGGCGGCGAGGCCGAGGGTGAGGACGGAGGAGGCCGCGAGGACGCGGCGCACGAGGGGATGGGGCACGAGCTACTTCCCTTCTGGGGCGCGGTCGGAGGACCGCGGCACGGCGGGACGGCACGTCGCTGTGCGCTGCCCCGCCGGCTGGGCCGGCGGGGACTTTCCCGAACGGAAGCAACTGTGGAGGTGGGCTGTTTCACGGAGGTGACACCGCTGTCAACGTTGGTGACCGCGGTGCCACCGATCCGCGCGGACTCACATCCCGGGCACCGGAAGCAGCTCGTGGACCTCGATCTCGCAGCCGCCCGGCATCTGCAGGTGCGGGTGGTTGCGAGCCAGCTCGAGGGCCTCGTCGACGTCGGCGGTCTCGAGGACGGTGTAGCCGCTGACCTCGCGGCTGCTGGGGGTCGTGGTGCCGTCCGCGGCGACGCGCGTGCCCCCGCCCAGCGGCGTACCGAAGTCGACCATCCGGTCGCCGACGGTGCCGGCCCAGCCCATCCACTGCTGCATCACGGCCTCCATCTGCTCCGCGCTCGGCGCCGGGGCGTCGGCGGGGGGCGTGGGGGCGTGGTAGACGAACATGTACTTGGTCATCGGACTCTCCTGGTGGTGGTGGTGGCCGCGCTGGGTCAGGGCGCGAGCGGGACCCGTCCCGAGAAGGCTGCGAGACGGTCGAGCGGGGTCGCGTCGGTCGTGGGCCGGACCTCCTCGCCGAAGGCGCCGCGGGAGCGGGCGCCGGGGATGATCTGGTCGGCCATGGCCTGGACGTAGGCCACGACCTCGTCGGAGACGACGACCTGCTGACCGCTGGTCTGGGCGAAGTCCCAGGCGTGGAGCAGGAACTCGATCGAGAGGATGTTCGCCCCGACCACGGCCGGCATCTCCTGGCCGCCGGGGCCCGGCACCATGCCCTCGACCCCACGGGCACGCCAGGCGTCGATGGCCTGCGAGGCCATCACGGCGACCCGGTTCTCCAGCGAGCCCTCCTCGGGGTCGACGACGTCGGCACCGGCCATGCCGCCGACACCGGTGAGCGAGCCGAAGAGGTGCTCGGCCAGGGCGTGGCCGTCGAAGTCGCTGCACGGCGTCTGCCGCCGGCGGTCCTCGGTGGTCAGGTGGCGCAGCACGCCCTGGAGCACGGCGAGGGTGGCCTCCGCGCTGCTGAGCGGGTCGAGCTCCTGCGGGGTGGCGGCCCACTCGTCGGGGCCGGCGTCACCGTCGGAGGCGACCTTCTCGAGCCGGGTGAAGTAGTGGCTCCAGCCTGTGGCGTGGTGCTCGGCCTGCTCGCCGTCGAGGCCTTCGTGCGTCAGCGTGACCAGCGTCCCGTCCTGGGCCGGCTCGAGGGTGACGGTCACCGTGGAGGAGTCGGGAGCCAGCTCGGAGCTGCCCTCCCAGCCCCACCCGAAGACGACCCGCTTGCCGGGCTCGACCTCGCGGAAGGTGCCGGCCGCGATGTGACCCGGGGTGATCGTCCACCGGAACCCACCGCCGGCGCGGAGGTCGACCTGCGCCGAGACCGTCTGCCAGCGACGCAGCCGCTCCGGCTCGGTGATCAGGGCGAAGGCCTCGTCGGGGGTGACGGGCAGGACGGCGGTCTTGGTGTAGCTCATCGGTTTCTCCTCAGGGTGGTGGCGTCGGCAACCAGCAGGTCGAGCTCGTCTGTCCAGAAGCGGTCGATCTCGGCCTGCAGCTGGCGCAGGCCGTCGGGACGTACCCGGTAGATCCGTTGGCGGCCGACCTTCTCCCCCACGACCAGGCCGGCCTCGCTCAGCACACCGAGGTGCTGGGAGATCGCAGAGCGGGTCACGGGGAACTCAGCGGCGATGTCGCTGACGGTCAGCGGCTGCGACGCCAGCAGCTGCAGGATGCGGCGCCGGGTCGGCTCAGCAGCGGCAGACAGGGCGTCGGGCACGATCAATACGTTAGCCGTCACTAACGCTTTTGGTCAAGCCGTGGGGACAGCCCAGCGGGGTCGTGTGCCCGACCCCGGTCAGGGGGTCGTCGAGAGGCACACGACCCCGCTGGGCCGGTACGGCGCGTGGCGCCGGGTGGGTGGGTGCTACGCCGGCCGGTGCTCCTCGATGACCCGGATGATCTCGGGGCGCAGCCGCGCTGCCGGGATGACGGCGTCGACCGAGCCGACCTCCACCGCACGGTGGATGTCGTGGATGCCGTCGAACTCGGCAGCGACCTCGCTGATCTTCGCGGCGCGCGTCTTGGCGCGCAGGTCGGCCTGCTCGACCACGAGCGCGATCCGCTCCGACCCGGAGGCGTCGGCGATCCTGGCGTCGAGGTCGCGCATCTCGGGGCTGGCCGCCGTGCGCTTGTCGACCTCGCCGCTGAAGACCACGGCCGCCGCGGGAGCGCCGCCGATCACCGAGGCGAACGAGCCCTCGATGGCCAGCACGGTCATCTGCGGGTTGAGCGCCTTGGAGAAGACCACGAACGCACCCCCGTGGTAGCGGGAGATGACGCAGAAGACGATCGGGCCGCGGAAGTTGACGATCGCGCGGCCGATCTCGGCGCCGTACTCGAGCTGGAGGTTGCGCATCGACTCCGGTGAGCCGTCGAAGCCCGACAGGTTCGCCAGCACCACCAGCGGGCGGTTGCCACTGGCGGCGTTGACGGCCCGCGCGGCCTTCTTCGAGGAGCGCGGGAACAACGTGCCGGCGGTGTAGGTGTCGGGGCCGTCGGTCGGAGGGAACCCGGCCCGACGTACGGAGCGGGACTCGATGCCGAGCAGGCAGACCGGGTGACCACCGAGGTGGGCGTCCTGGACCACGGCGGTGTCGGCGTCGGCCATGCCGGCCCAGCGCTCGAGCGTCGGGTGGTCCTGGTCGGCGACGGCCCGCATGACCGTGCGGATGTCGAAGGCCTTCTTGCGGTCGGGGTTGGTGGCCGGGGAGAAGATCTCGCCGACCGTGCGGAAGTCGCTGCCCTCGGCCTCGTGCGGGTACGACGAGATGTCGCGGTCGGCCTCGTCGGTGGTGGGCGCGCGGCGCGGACCGGCCTCCCCCGGGACGACGTACGTGTGCTCGTAGTGCGCCATCAGCACGCGCACGGAGCCGGCGAGGTCGGGCGCCCAGTACTGCGCCTGTCCGTTGGGACCCATCACCCGGTCGTAGCCGCCGATGCCGTAGTTGTCCTCGGCGGAGACGCCGCCGGAGAAGTCCAGCGACTGCTTGCCGGTCAGCACCATCGCGCTGTCGGGCGTCATGACGAGGATGCCCTTGGTGTGCATCAGCATCGTGGCCTCGGCGTTCCAGTAGGGCTGGGCACCGACGTTGATGCCGGCGACGACGATGTTGATCTCGCCACCGTCCTGGGTGAACTCCACGATCCGGCGCAGGGCCCTGGCCACCCAGTCCATGTTCTCGGTGCCGGAGTCCATGGAGATGCGCGCACCCGCGGAGATCGCGAACCACTCGACCGGCACCTGCATCTGCTCGGCGAGGTCGAGCGCGGCGATCACCCGCAGGCACTCGGCCTCGGCGACCGAGCCGAGCGACTTCGTGGGGTCGCCGCAGAGCACGACCCGGGTGACGCCCTCGGGGTGCAGCGGGGTGGGCGTGGTGACGACCGCGACCAGGATGCCGGCCTTGTTGAGGCCGCGGGGTCGGTCGACGGCGACCAGGCGGCCGGTGTCGTCGAGGTCGTGCTCCACCAGGGAGCCGTGCGGGCCGGTCAGGGCGGCGCTGAGCTCGTAGGGGTAGACGAGGCCCCGGCGACGGGACCGGACGACCTTCGAGGCGTAGTCGTCGAGGGGCTGGAGCAGCTCGGTGGGCGGCTCCTCGATGGTCGAGACCACCCCGGCACCGGGCTGCGCGCCGAAGCGTACGGCGACCGGGGTCGGGGTGCCGCCGCCCGAGGCGACCTTGCCCTGGGCCACGACCTCCTCGATGCCGGCGCCGTCGGTGAGCGGGCTGATCTTCGCGCCCAGCGCGTCGAGGCCGACCTCGTCGACGTCGACGACCGGCCAGACGTGGACCCACACGTGGTTCATGTCGAGCTTGGCACCGGCGGCGCCGCGCGAGACCCGGGCCCGACGGATCGCCTCCAGGCAGCTCTCCACCGCGCGCTCGGCGTGGGGCAGGGAGGTGACGCTGCCGGCCTCGTCGCGGACGACCGACATCTGCCGGACCTGGGCCAGGGCCACGAGCCGGCGGTCGGAGGGGTTCTCGCGGGCGACGCACTCGTAGAGCAGGACGTCCTCGGGCGCCTCGACGCGGGTCACGTGGAAGTTGCGCAGCCGCCACAGGTTGAGTCGGCGACCGACCATGGGGTGGACCCCGCGGGTCAGGTCGTCCTCGACGACCTGGCCGTCCTCGGTGGGCCGGAAGACGTAGTAGCCCACCGGCCGGTCGGCGCCCGAGCAGACCGCGACACAGGTCCGACGTACGTCGTGGGCGACCGGCAGGTCGACCAGCAGGGCGCTGAGCCGCTGGCTGACCTCCTCGACCGACTCGGGCGCGTCGGCCCAGTGCAGGTAGAGGTCGGCCACGGCGTGCTCGCCCGCGGGCCGGGCCGAGATCAGGTCGGTGACCGTCGTGACGAGGTCACCGGAGGTCTCCCCCAGCTCGGCGACCGTGCCGACCGCCGAGACCAGCCGGGTCGGCCGGTCGTCGAGGGTGTAGCCCGCGACCAGGGCCGCGCGCTGCCCGGCCTCCACCGGCGACACGTCGTGCAGGTCGTAGTCGCGGTAGTGCCGGCGGGCCAGCACCTCCAGCATCGGCTCGCGGACAGGGGTGCCGCGCTCGAGGCGCTGGGCCAGGAAGCGCACGATCTGCTCCGGGATCGCGGCCAGGGCCTCGATCCGCGCGGCGCGGTCGGCGACGTCACCCTCGGCCGCCAGGGCCTCGAGCTCGTCGCGGGCGTCGGCCAGCACGGTGGAGCGCTCGACGTCGACCGCGGGCTGGTCGAACCAGCGGAACCGGACGCTGCGGGCCAGGTCGCCGATCACCGGGTAGCGCAGCTGGGTGGCTCGGCCGAGACGCTCCAGGAGCGCCCGGGCGGTCACGGCGTCCTCGCCCGCGGGCGGCGCCTCGTCGATCCAGCGGCCGAGCACCGCCGAGGCCAGCGCGACCTCGGGGGTCGAGCGCTGCTGGGCCAGGAAGATGCGGAAGACCGCCCCCTCCATCTCGGGGGTGCGCTCGAGGTCCTCCACGCCGTAGTGGCGCAGCACCCGCAGCAGGCGGTCGCGGAACTGCTCGGGCAGCCCGCCGCGGTCGGCGTCGAGGCTCTGCAGGAACGTGTGGAAGTGCTCGCGCGAGCTGTGCACGCGCAGCTCGGTGTGCTGGTCCTCCTCGACCGGCCGGTTGCGGCTCAGCTCGGCGAGGTCGGCGAAGATCGCCAGCAGCGACAGCTCCTCGGCCACGACCGGCTCGCCGTCGCGGCAGAGCTCGTCGCGCACGCCGAGGTACTCGGACAGCGCGGCGTCCTGGTCCTGCGGCGGTACGTCGTAGCCCAGCACGACCGCCTTGAGGGCCTGGAGCGCGGCCCGGGCCCGCAGGCCCGGGGCGTCGGTGCCGGCGTGCTCGGTCGACGTGGGCAGGTCCAGCGTGGGCCCGGCGGCGACGACCTCCTCGACCTCGTCGCTGAGCGGCTCGAGCTTGATCAGGGCGGTGCCGGTCTCGACCTGGCTGCCGGTGATCACCGACAGCTCCTTGACGCGCGCCGCGAACGGCGCGTGCACCACGGTCTCCATCTTCATCGACTCCAGGACGACGACGGCGGCGCCGGCCTCGACCTCGTCGCCGACCCCGACCGGCGTGGCCACGACCAGCGCAGGCGCCGGGGAGCGCAGCACGCCGCCCTCGTCGCGGCTGACCCGGTGGGCGACCCCGTCGACCTCCACGAGGGTCGTCGGACCCTGGGTGGCGGTGACGAGGTGGTAGCGGTGGGAGCCGACGACCAGGCGACGACGTACGTCGTCGACACCCTCCATGCGGACGTCGACGGTCTGCTCCTGGCCACCGGCGGCGACCGTCACGCGGTAGCGGCCGGGGCCGGTGTTGACCGTCGAGACCTGGTAGGCCACGCCGCGCAGCTTGAGCTCCACGGGCCGGCCGACCTCGTGGGACGCGCTCGGGCGACCACCGCGGGCGGTCTCGAGCAGGCGCGTGGTCTCCAGGCGGACCCGGTCGACGTACGCCTCGATCGCGGCAGCGACGACCGCGACGCCCGAGTGGGCCTGGGCGACCAGCCGGCCCTCGGCGCGGACCCGGTCGATCCATCCGGTGTCGGCCCACACGGGGGCTCCGCCCCCGTGCTCCCCCGCCCCGGGCTCGGAGCCGGCGACGACCTCGGGCTGGGCGAGCAGGTCGAGCACGAAGCTCTTGTTGCAGGCGCCGCCCTCGATGACCACGGTGGTCGACTTCATCGCCCGGCGCAGTCGCGCCAGGGCCTCGTCGCGGGTGCGGCCGTAGGCGATGATCTTGGCGATCATCGAGTCGAAGTCGGGCGGGATGGTGTCGCCCTCGGCGACCCCGGTGTCGACCCGGATGCCGGGGCCGGCGGGCAGGTCGAGGCGGAGGATGCGCCCCGGCGACGGGGCGAAGTCGCGGTCGGGGTCCTCGGCGTTGAGCCGGGCCTCCACGGCGTGACCGACCTCGACGGGCTTCTCGCCCTCGAGCCGGCCGCCCTGGGCCACGTGCAGCTGAGCCTTCACGAGGTCGAGGTCGGTGGTGACCTCGGTGATCGAGTGCTCCACCTGGAGGCGGGTGTTGACCTCGAGGAAGGCGAAGGTCTTCTCGCCAGGGTGGTAGAGGAACTCCACGGTGCCGGCGCCGACGTACCCGACGGCGAGCGCGAGGCGCTCGGCCGAGGCCTTGACCTCCTCGTTCTGCGCGGGCGTGAGCAGCGGCGAGGAGGACTCCTCGATGACCTTCTGGTTGCGGCGCTGGATCGAGCAGTCACGCACCCCGATCGCCCACGCCGTGCCGTGGCTGTCGGCGATCAGCTGCACCTCGACGTGACGGGCGCCGGTGACCAGGCGCTCCAGGAACAGCGTCCCGTTGCCGAAGGCGCGCTGGGCCTCGTCGCTGGTGCGCTGGAAGGCGTCCTCGAGGTCGCCCGGAGCGGCGACCATGCGGATCCCGCGCCCACCGCCGCCTGCGGTGGCCTTGAGCATCAGCGGGTAGCCGATCTGCTCGGCCGCCGCCAGCGCCCCCTCGAGGCTGTCGACGGCGCCCCGGCTCCACGGAGCGACGGGCACGCCGACCTCCTCGGCGATCAGCTTGGAGCCGATCTTGTCGCCGAGCTGGCGCATCGCGGCGGCGCTGGGGCCGACGAAGGTCACCCCGATCCGGTCGCAGAGGTCGACGAAGGTCGGGTCCTCCGCGACGAAGCCCCAGCCGGGCCACACGGCGTCGGCGCCGGTCAGCACGAGCGCCCGCTCGAGCACCGCGAGGTCGAGGTAGGGGCGGGCCGAGGCCGGCCCCAGGTCGTAGGCGACGTCCGCCTCGCGCACGAACATGGCGTTGGCCTCGCCCGTCGTGTGCAGGGCGATCACCTGGACCGGATCGCCACCCGCCGCGTTGAGCTCGCGGACAGCGTGGATGAGCCGCATCGCGGCCTCTCCACGGTTGACGATCGCCACGCGGCTGAACGACATGCAGGAACCCCCGTTGTGCGGAGCGCGAGGTTGTTCTCGCACCCTTCGCCCCGCAACCTGCCATGGTCCGGGGGTTACGAGCGAGTCACATCGGTCGGGAGGGGCGTTTCAGCGCCCGGTGGCACCTCCCGTGACCGGTGTGCTCACCGACGGGTGGCCGGGCCGTCGCGAAGTGGTGCGCTGGGGCGCGTCACTGTGGTGGCACCCGGCGTCAGCTGGTCGAGGCGCACGAAGCCGACCTCGGACACCGCGTCGAGCGGGTTCGAGTACAGCTCGAGGGCTGGGAGGCCGGAGCAGCTGATCGTCTCGGCACCACCGGTCGTGTCGACGATCGCTGAGGCGGTGTTGGTGTCGTAGGCCGCGCCGAGGTCGGAGCCGTAGGACAGCGCCTGCCGGGAGCCGTCGGCGATGCAGTAGACCTCGCCCCCGTTGCGGCTGACGAGCGAGTAGGTCATCAGGTAGACCCCCGGCGGGAGACCCGGAAAGCTGATCTCGTGGGAGCCGGAGGCCGCGGTCGACGCGACCACGTAGCGGTGGCCGCGCGTCTCCAGGTCGGCGGCGTTCGCGCCGTCGACCAGGTCGGCGTTGAGCTTGTTGACCTTCTTGGTGCGGTTGACCTTCAGCGGCGGCTGGCCGGGCTTGGTCTTCAGGTGCAGCGCCGGTCCCGCGCCGGTGTTCTTCACGGTGGACTTCTTGGACTCGACACTGGTCCTGCCGAGCAGCAGCGGCTTGCCGTTGGCGGCGTACGCCGCGAGGTTGGCACCGCCGATCAGCACGACGGCGGCGAGGAGCACCGCAACGACCCGAGAGCCTGAGGTGGTGGGCATGGTCGTCTCCTTCTACTCCGAATCGGACCCTTTCGTCCTACTCCTGAGCGGGCTCGCCGTCACGAGTCCTGGGACCCGGATTCGCGTCGGTGGGAGCGGGCGGGAGCTATGGGGCGAGGCAGCCTCAGGCAGGGCCTTTGTGCCCTGGACCCGATCCCGACCATTTCGGGTACGGTGCTAAGACCGGCCACACGGGCCGGACCTGAGCCACTCGGAGCCCGGTACATGCGCATGCGTCTGACCTCCATCCTGCCCGCCGTCCTAGCCGCGGCGATGCTGCCGGTGGGGCTCGGCGCCACCACGAGCGCGGACGCCGCTGGGCCAGCCGCGCCCGATGCGGTCGCCGCCGACCTGTTCTTCTCGGAGTACGTCGAGGGGTCCAGCAACAACAAGGCGCTGGAGATCTACAACGGCACCGGCGCTCCGGTGGACCTGGGCGCAGGCGGCTACAGCGTGCGGATGTTCTTCAACGGCAACCCTTCCGCCGGTCTCACGGTCAATCTGACCGGCACGGTCGCCCCCGGCGACGTCTTCGTGCTGGCCCAGTCCAGCGCGAGCGCGACAGTCCTCGCCGCTGCCGACCAGACCAACGGCTCGGGCTGGTTCAACGGCGACGACGCAGTCATCCTCGAGCGCGCCGGCAGCGTGCTCGACGTGATCGGTCAGATCGGGAACGACCCGGGCACCGAGTGGGGAACAGGCCTGACCAGCACCGCCGACAACACGCTGCGCCGCAAGGCCGACATCTGCGCCGGCGACCCCGTCGGCAGCGACGCCTTCGACCCCGCCGTCGAGTGGGACGGCTTCGCCAACGACACCTTCGACGGCCTCGGCGCCCACACCTCGACCTGCGGCGTCGTACCCCCGCCGCCCGCGGACCCCGTCCTCAACGAGTTCAGCGCCTCCACGACCGGCACCGACGTCGAGTACCTCGAGGTCCTCGGCACGCCCGGCAGCGACTACTCCGCCTACGACGTGCTCCAGGTCCGTGGCGACGGGACCAACGCCGGCACGGTCAGGTCCGTGACCCCCATCGCCGGCACCGACGCCGCGGGGTTGCACCTGGCGGACCTGGCTCCCAACACGCTGCTGAACAGCACCATCACCTTGCTGCTCGTGCGCGGCTCCTCCGCCGCCCCGGGCGACGACCTGGACACCGACGACGACGGCACCCTGGACTCCGAGCCGTGGGCCGCGATCGCCGACGGCGTCGCCGTGCGCGGCTCGGGCTCGAGCGACGCGACGTACGACGCCACCGTGCTCAGCAACGGGACCTTCCCCGCCGGTGGCGCCTCGCGGATCCCCGACGGCGCCGACACCGACAGCGCCTCCGACTGGGTCCTGCACGCCTTCGACGGCACGCCGACCAACGGTCGCTCCGACCGGACCCCCGGCCAGCCCAACCAGCTGTCCACGGTCCCGGACTCCTGCACCAGCGAGACCACCGCCATCCCGACCATCCAGGGCAGCGGCGCCGCCAGCCCCCTGGACGGCGAGTCCGTGCTGACCGAGGGCGTCGTCGTCGGCGACTTCGCCGCCGGCTCGCGCCGGGCGCTCTACCTCCAGGACCCCGCCGGTGACGGCGACCCGGCCACCTCCGACGGGATCTACGTCTTCACCGATGCGCCGGCGGTCCAGGTCGGTCAGACCGTCCGGGTGCGCGGCACCGTCGACGAGTTCAACGACCTGACCGAGATCACCAACGTCTCCGACCTGCTCCTGTGCGACGAGGCGATCACCACGGTGGCGCCGACGACGCTCACGCTGCCGATCTCGTCGCCCGAGGCCTTCGAGCGCTACGAGGGCATGCTCGTGACGTTCCCGCAGGACCTGGTCATCTCGGAGTACTTCAACTTCGACCGCTTCAACGAGCTCGTGCTCACCGACGAGCGGCAGCCGATCCCGACCTCGGTGGTCGAGCCCGGTCCCGCGGCCGTGGCCCTGGCCGCCCAGCAGGCCCTGGGCATGATCACCCTCGACGACGCCCGCTCCGCATCGAACCCCGACCCTGCTCGCCACCCCGACGGGGGCGAGTTCACCCTCGACCACTCGTTCCGCGGCGGAGACCTCGTCAGCGACGTCACGGGGGTGATGGACTACCAGTTCGGCAAGTACCGGATCCAGCCCACGACCGGCGCCGACCACACCCCGACCAACCCGCGCACCGAGCGCCCCGAGGTCGGCGGCAGCATGACCGTCGGCTCGTTCAACGTGCTCAACTACTTCACCACGCTGGGCAGCCGCGGCGCCGACAACGCCGAGGAGCTGCAGCGCCAGGAGGACAAGATCGTCGCCGCGATCACCGAGCTCGACGCGGACGTCGTCGGGCTGATGGAGATCGAGAACAACACCGCGGCGATCGACCGGCTGGTCGACGCCCTCAACGCCCAGCCCGGCGCCGAGGGTCGCTACGACTACGTCGACACCGGAGTCGTCGGCACCGACGCGATCAAGGTCGCGTTCATCTACCAGCCCGACTCCGTCTCCCCCGTCGGTGACTACGCGGTGCTCGACTCCTCGGTCGACCCGCGCTTCCTGGACACCAAGAACCGTCCCGCACTGGCCCAGACCTTCCGCGAGACGGCCACCGGCGAGGTCGTGACCGTCTCGGTCAACCACCTCAAGTCGAAGGGCTCGGACTGCAACGACCTCGGCGACCCCGACACCGGTGACGGCTCGGGCAACTGCAACCGCACCCGCACCGAGGCAGCGGAGGCCCTGGTCGAGTGGCTCGACGGGGACCCGACCGGCAGCGGCTCCGACCGCTTCCTGATCATCGGCGACCTCAACGCCTACGACCACGAGGACCCGATCGACGCGATCCTGGCCGAGGGCTACACCGACCTCTCGAAGAAGTTCGGCGGCGAGCTCGCCTACTCCTACGTCTTCGACGGCAAGTTCGGCTACCTCGACCACGCACTGTCCAGCGACGCGCTGACGCCGCTGGTCACGGGGGCCGAGCACTGGCACATCAACGCCGACGAGGCCGACCTGATCGACTACGACACCTCGTTCAAGAAGCCGGCGCAGGACGCGCTCTACGCCCCGGACCCGTTCCGGTCCTCCGACCACGACCCGGTGCTGATCGGGCTGTCCCTGGACACCACGGCCCCGGAGCTCGCGGTCAGCGTGAGCCCCGACGTGCTGTCTCCGCCCAACCACCAGTACGTCACCGTCCAGGCGACCGTCACCGCCACCGATGGTGACGCCGCGGAGCCGACCGTGGAGCTGGTCTCGGTCACCTCCAACGAGCCCGACAACGGCAAGGGCGACGGCAACACCACGCGCGACATCGTGATCGTCGACGACACGACGTTCCGGCTGCGCGCCGAGCGCTCGGGCGCCGGTGACGGCCGGGTCTACACCATCACCTACCGGGCCACCGACGCCGCCGGCAACAGCACCACCGAGTCCGCGACCGTCACCGTGCCCAAGGGGGGCACGGGCTGATCAGCTCGCGGGCAGGAGGACGAGACCAGGGTCGCTCCTGGTCGCTGGCTCAGCGGGTCGTGTACGCCAGGACCAGCCGGGGCGCGCTCCGGAAGGACTCGCCGCTGGCGAAGGTCACCCGGTCGGCACGACGGTTGCGGTCGCGGGCAGGCACAGCGCGCAGCCGCAGCTGCACCCGGCGTCCCGGGCGGAGCAGGTCGGTCAGGGCGGGGAGCGGCACCTCCATCACCCCGCGACCGGGGCGGTAGCGGATCCGCACGCTCCGGGTCGGGCGGCGGACGAAGTCCTTGCGGGTGAGCGCCGGAGACCCGAAGCTCCCGCGCCGGATGTCGACCCGGAGGTAGCGCGGCGCCCGACCGCGCTGCCGGGTGCGGGTCAGCTGGAGCGTGACCCCGGCGACCTCCGTGGTCTTCGTGGAGCCGGACAGCCTGGGGTAGGCGAAGGAGAGGACGCTGCGCAGCTCGCGGCCCCTCCGGTCGTCACCGACCAGCAGCCGCTTCCCCTTCGCCCGCACCGTGCCGGCGCGGCCGCTCGTCCGGCGAGACTCACGGACCCAGCCGTCGAGGCTCTTCTCGATCGTGGCGTTCGGCTCCGAGGTCACCGGATACATGTCGAGCGTCCTCCTCGTCCAGGAAGCTCAGCCGGTGCGGCACGGTGGTCCGGATGGTGCGCTCCGTGACCCGGTCGATCCGGGACGCGTGGTAGCGCTGTGCCAGGTAGGGCACGAAGGTCTCGGCGACGTCCTCGCGCAGCGGGAAGTCGCGGGCGTACGTCGAGATGAAGGCGCCGTCCGCGCCCTGCGCCTGCCGCCACCCGCTGCCCTCCTGGTAGTAGCGCTCGTCGAGGGACGTGTGGGCGCCCTCGTGGACCAGTGCCTCCTCGAGGAACCCGTCCGCCTGGTAGAGGGCGGCCTGGCCCGTGTGGATCAGGATCGAGCGGTTGCCACCGCCGAACAGCTCGTTCCCACGATGGATCCACAGCTGGTCGACGTCCACACGAAGCACGTGGGGCAGCTGCCCCACCGCCCGCCCGTAGCGATCGGCTTCCTGCTCGGCCGCCGCCACGCTGCCGACCTCAGGGTTGACGACCGCCTCGGTGGACAGCCCGTCGTCGAACACGACGTCGAACAGGTAGGCGTCGATCTCGACGAAGTCGGCGGCCCGCCGGTCGTAGACGCGGCGCATGCCCCGACCTGCGTACGACATCGACTCGAAGGCGCTGGGATCGTCAGCCGTGACGATGCCGGGGTCGAGGAAGACGGTCCCCTCGTACGGCGGCTCGGGGGCTGCGACCCTGGTCGCGCCGGCGGCGGTCGGGATCGGCACGGCCACCGCGCCGGCCAGCATGGCCGCCGACGCGACCGAGACGAGTGTGCTCTTCATGAGAGGCCTCCCAGCGGGCAGGGCGGGGTCAATCACGATAGCCCCGCGCCTCCATGAAGGACATCGGATGGGCCTACTCGCGGCGGTGGAAGCTGACGGTGCCGTTGGGGTGGTGGGTGGTCTGGTAGTCGGGGTGGTGGGCGAGGGTGTGGTGTCGGGGGCACAGGAGCTTGCCGTCGCGGTTGGTGCCGCCGCCGTGGCCCCAGGGATGGGGGTGGTGGGCGTGGCACAGCCCGGGTGGGGTGTCGCAGCCGATGGTGGTGCAGCCGTGCTGCTCGAGGGTGAAGACCAGGCGTTGGGCGGGGGTGTGGAAGCGGCGTCTGCGGCCGAGGTCCAGGACGTGGGAGGCGCCGTCGAGGACGGCGGGGATGACGCCGTGCCTGCAGGCGAGGTGGCGGGCGGCGCTGGGGCTGATCTTCTCGCCGGTGTCGAGGAGCCCGGCTTTGGCGAGGTGTCCGGTGAGGGCGTCGTAGTCGATCATCGCCACGACGGAGGCGGCGGTGCCGCCGGTGCTCGGGAGGCGGTCGGTGGGGTAGTTCTCGAGGTATTCCAGGAACGCCTCCCCGAGCCGGTGGTCGGTGGGTCGTCCGGGGGTCGGGGCGTGGCCGTCGACGGCGGCGCGGTGCTGGGGGGCGGCGATGGCGAGGACGGCCTTCTTGAGGATCGCGCCGTGGAGGGTGGGGATGGTGAACCGGCCGTGGGTGGTGCCGTGGCCGTCGTCGAACATCTTCAGCGATGCTCGTGCGAGGGCGTCGGCTTCCTCGCGTTCGAGGACGGCGGCTTCGTGGGCGTCGCCGGCGGTGGGGTCGATGACGTGGAGCAGGCGTTTGCCCAGGATGCGCAGGGCCTTGGCGTCGTGGGCCTTGGCCTCGGCGAGCAGGAACTCCTCGCCGGCGGTGACCACGGTGGGGTCGACGTCGTCGGGCAGCGCGTCGACGGCGGCGACGATGACCCCGGCCTGGTCGGGCAGCACGTCACCGGCGGAGAGGGCGGTGCGGACGGGCTCGTGGTGGGTGTCGAGGGCGGTGGCGAGCTTGATCTTGCGGTGCGCCTCGGCCTTGGTCTGGTGGGTCTCGCCGGCCCACCAGACGGCGGTGGAGGTGGCGCCGGAGGCGTCGCCGAGGCCGGTGGTGTGGGCGTGGGCGGCGACCCTCAGCTCGAGCTCGGCGAGGCGGGCGGTGAGGCGGGTGAGCTCGACCAGGGTGGTGGCGGTCTCGGTGTCGGTCATGGACCAGGTGGGTTGGTCGGTGAGCTGGTCGAGACGGGCGTGGATGTCGGCAGCTGCGAGGGTGATCGGGTGGCCCGATGCGGTGGTGGTGGTGCGGCTGCTCATGGGTCTACTCAAGCACTGGCCACCGACAGTCGGACCCCGGATTCGGGGTTGTCCACAGCGCTCTCGGGTCACGGGTTGGTAACGACTTTCCGGCTCAACCGCAGGGGTTTCGTGGCTCGCTGCGCTCGCACCTCAACCACCGCGGGTGGCCGCTGGTTGAGGTGTGAAGGCCGCCAGGCCTGAGCCACGAAACCACCGTGGCCGGCAGGTTTCGGGGCTCGCTGCGCTCGCACCTCAACCACCGCGGGCAGCCGCTGGTTGAGGTGCGAAGGCCGCCAGGCCTGAGCCACGAAACCACCGTGGCTGGCGGGTTTCGTGGCTCGCTGCGCTCGCACCTCAACCACCGCAGGCGGCCGCTGGTTGAGGTGCGAAGGCCGCCAGGCCTGAGCCACGAAACCACCGTGGCCGGCGGGTTTCGTGGCTCGCTGCGCTCGCACCTCAACCACCGCGGGCGGCCGCTGGTTGAGGTGTGAAGGCCGTCAGGCCTGAGCCACGAAACCACCGTGGCTGGCGGGTTTCGTGGCTCGCTGCGCTCGCACCTCAACCACCGCAGGCGGCCGCTGGTTGAGGTGCGAAGGCCGCCAGGCCTGAGCCACGAAACCACCGTGGCTGGCGGGTTTCATCAGGCGGTCACCAGGGCGAGGCGACGTAGTCCTTGAGGAAGACCCCGTGCACGTCCTCGCCGGTCTCGCCCCGGACGATGGGGTCGTAGACCCGGGCCGCGCCGTCCACCAGGTCCAGCGGTGCCTTGAACCCCTCGGCGGCCAGTCGCACCTTCGTCTCGTGCGGCCGCTCGTCGGTGATCCACCCGGTGTCGACGGCCGTCATCAGGATCCCGTCGGTGGCCAGCATCTCCCCCGCGCTGGTGCGGGTCAGCATGTTGAGCGCGGCCTTGGCCATGTTGGTGTGCGGGTGGCCCGGCCCCTTGTAGCGCCGCGCGAACTGACCCTCCATCGCCGAGACGTTGACGACATAGGTACGTCGGGCGGCCGAGGCGGCCAGCGCGGGTCGCAGCCTGCTGATCAGGATGTACGGCGCGGTCTGGTTGCACAGCTGCACCTCGAGCAGCTCCAGCTCACCGACCTCGCCGATGCCCTGGACCCAGCTGTTGGTGTCGACCCGGTCGGGCACCAGTCCCCCGGCGTCGAAGCGACTCAGGTCGGCGGACCCGGCGCTCATCGCCTCGCTCGTCAGCCGCTCGTCGTCGGCGCCACCCTCCGTCGCCAGCACGGGGTGGGCGTCGACCGACCCGACCAGCGCCGCCGGGTGCAGGTCGCTCGCGTGGCCGAAGCTCGCCAGCTCGGGGCCGCCGTTCTCGTGGCTCAGCGCCGGCAGGGAGGGCCGTGCGCTCTGCCGCCGCGAGGGGCGCGTACGCGCCGGGCGAGCGTCGTACGGTCTGGGCGGCGTTGTTGACCAGGATGTCGAGCGGGCCGCGACCGCGCACGTCGTCGGCAAGGGCGATCACCTGGGCGGGGTCGCGCAGGTCGATGCCGACCACCCGCAGCCGGTCGAGCCAGTCGGCACTGTCGGGCAGGCTGGCGAACCGGCGTACGGCGTCGTGGGGGAAGCGCGTGGTGATGGTCAGGTGGGCGCCGTCGCGGAGCAGGCGCAGCGCGATGTACATGCCGATCTTCGCCCGACCGCCGGTCAGCAGGGCGCGCCGGCCGGTGAGGTCGGTGCGGGCGTCGCGCTTGTCGTGGCTGAGGGCGGCGCAGGCGGGGCAGAGCTGGTGGTAGAACGCGTCGACGTCGACGTACTTCTGCTTGCACATGTAGCAGGAGCGCGCCACGAGCAGGCGGCCGGCGATGGCCCCGCGGGCCGTCGAGGTGAGCGGCAGACCGGCGGTCTCGTCGTCGATCCGCGAGGCCGAGCCGGTCGCGGTGAGCTCGACCACGGCCCGGTCGGCGGCCGACACCTTCCGGTGGTGGGCCCGGCGACGCTCGACCTTCGCGGCCTTGAAGAGCCCCGACGTCGCCCGCCGGAGCGCGACGAAAGCGGGGTCGTCGTGGTCCAGGTCACCGGCCTCCCGAATGACCCGCAACGCGACCTGCAGCTCGTCCTCACGCACCTGGAGAGTATGACGACGAGCGAGCTCTGCGTCTCATCGACGCCGACGGGATGAGGGTCTAGGGTCGCGCGCATGGAGGTCACGCTGCTCTACTTCGACGGCTGCCCGAGCTGGAGGGTCGCCGACGAGCGCCTGGCCGTGCTGAGTGCCGAACGCCCCGACGTCGTCGTGACCCGCCGTGTGGTCGACACGCCGGAGGAGGCCGAGCGCACCGGCTTCCTCGGCTCTCCCAGCATCCTGGTCGAGGGCGTCGACGTGTTCGCCGAACCCGGGGCGCAGGTGGGCCTCTCGTGCCGCAGGTACCCCACGCCCGAGGGGTACGCCGGCGCCCCGACGCTCGAGCAGCTGCGGGCGGCGTTCGCGCCCAGGTGAGCGCACGCGCCCCGCCGGGCGATTGCAGGCCGGGAGGCCCTCGCCCCCGACCCGAGCCTGGCCGAGCACCCGACGGGTCCCCAGGACACAATCGGCGGCATGGACCTGGGTGCGGTGCTCGAGGAGATCTGCGCGGAGGTGGCGCCGTACGTCGGCGCGGGCGAGGTCGCCGACTACGTCCCCGGCCTCGCCCTCGTCGATCCCGACCAGTTCGGGATGGTCGTGGCCATGAACGACGGCCAGGTCCACGCGGTCGGCGACTGCGACACACGATTCTCCGTGCAGAGCATCTCGAAGGTCTTCAGCCTCGCCCTGGTGATGGCGCACGACAGCGACCGCGTCTGGAGGAGGGTGTCCCGGGAGCCGTCGGGCAACCCGTTCAACTCGCTGCTGCACCTCGACCAGGAGCAGGGCCGGCCGCGCAACCCCTTCATCAACGCCGGAGCCCTGGTCGTCACCGACCGGCTGCACCGCGTGACGGGCGACGCTTCCGCGACCATCCGCGACCTGGTGCGGCGCGAGAGCGGCAGCCCGGACATCGACGGCGACCCGCTCATCGCCCGGTCCGAGGCCGAGCGCGGACACCGGATCGCGGCGATGGCGCACCTGCTGGCCAGCTACGACAACCTCGAGTGCACGGTGGACGACGTCCTCGAGCAGTACTTCTGGCAGTGCTCGCTGTCGATGAGCTGCCGCGAGGTCGCGCTCACCGCGGGACTGCTGGCCCGCCACGGAGTGCTCACCGACGGGAGCCGGATCCTCTCGGCCAGCCAGACCAAGCGGATCAACGCGGTGATGCTCACGTGCGGCACGTACGACGCCGCCGGCGAGTTCGCCTTCCGGGTCGGGCTCCCCGCCAAGAGCGGTGTGGGCGGCGGGATCCTCGCGGTCATCCCCAACGTGTGCACGATCTGCGTCTGGAGTCCCGGGCTCAGTGCCTCGGGCAACTCCGCGGCCGGCATGGCCGCGCTCGACCTCTTCACCACCCGGACCGGCTGGTCGATCTTCTAGTTCCGGGGCGTGCTGCTCGGCTCAGGTGTGGTGGTTCACCCAGGAGACGCACTGTCCCTGATTGCGGAAGCTCGGGTTGTTGAAGGTCGCCCAACCGCCCTTCTTGCATGCGTCCCTGTCGGCAGGCGGGTCCGTGTCGGGGATGCCGTCGCCATCCGCGTCGAAGGGTCCTTCGTACTCGACGATGTAAGCGTCGAAGTGGGCCGCCGCGTAGGTGGCGTCGCCGTCGCACTGGATGTCGTTCCAGTGCCCGCGGCGCGACTCGTCGGGGAAGCTGCCGCCGTACGCCGCCGAGCAGTCCTCGTCGAAGAAGTCGTTGGGCTCGCCGCTCCCCCAGTTCGTGTAGTCGGTCGGCTCTCCGCTCGTCCAGACGAACGTCCCTTCCGCTGCCCAATCCGTGAAGCCGATGTAGGCGCTCTTGTCGCGATTGGCGATGAGTTCCTCAAGGAAGGCCTGTTCCTCCGCACTCGTGATGCTGACCAGGTGGCCCGGGGCGCCCTCATAAGTGCTCGCCTCAGCCGCCGCATTCGCATCGGTCCAGCTCTCGCCGGAGAGGGCCACTACCTCGTACACGTGACCGTTCGCCGGATTCACCGCGACCGGATCGGCCTGCGCCGCCCCGGGGAGCAGTGCCATCCAGACCGCCACCACGACCATGACCACCATCGACTGCCTACGCATGACTCGCTCCGATCGCTCAGGAGCGCAAGAGCCCCCCACGCTCTCTGTTCTCGACCTTAGGACCGTCGAACGCGCAGCCGCAAGGGGCACCTGCAGCGCACGAAGGGCCGGAAGCTGACGCTTCCGGCCCTCCGCTCTGCCCCTGCTCACCGTCGAGCTAGAGCAGGCACCTCGCTAGCAGGCTTCGACGGCGTCCACCGTGAAGCCCGGCGCCACCACCGCGGCGTCGGAGGTGAACTGCACCGATCCCGTCGAGGTCGGGATGCACGGGCTGCTGATCGGGCCGGCGACCGTGGCGTTCCCGGAGTAGGTCGCCAGGGTGTTGCCGGCGGCGTCCTTCACGTAGACGTAGTCGTAGTCGGCCTCGGTGTTGAGCTGGCTGAAGTGGAACTTGAAGCCGGCGGTGCTGTTGTCGTAGGTCCACGTGCAGTCACCGTTGTTGCCGTAGGGGTTCGGGGTCCCGAACGGCAGCGAGGCGTCGGCGTCGCCCACGCACGGCGGCGGCGGCGGCGTACCGACGGTGCAGCTCTGGTGCACGCCCACGGCGTCCCAGGCGGCACGGACCTGCTTGTAGGTCTTGCCCGCGCTCTCGCCGTCGGCCTTGGACGTCGCCTTGGCCACGGCCACGGTCGCGTTGCGGGCGTCGCAGTAGTTGGCGTACTCCGGAAGGCTGGTGAAGCCCGCGTAGTAGACCTGCGCCGCCTTGTCGAGACCGATGCCGTCGACCACGGTGGCGCAGTCCTTGGCGGCCTTGCCGGTGAGCAGCACGCCGTGGTACTCGTTCGCCTCGCAGCTGGCGTTGCGCCCGCCCTCGGCCGTCAGGTAGTAGGCGTGGTTGGGGATGCCGCTGTTGGTGTGCACCCCTCCGTTGTCCGCCTCACCGGTGTAGGCCTGCGAGAGGTGGCTCGGGTCGCCGTCCTGCATCGGGTCGGCCATGTTGCGGAAGCCGGGGGTCGGGTCGCCCGGCGTGTTGATCACGTCCTCGCCGATCAGCCAGTCGGGCTCGGCGGCCGGGTCGAGCCCGTTGTCCTCGGCGTAGAACTCGATGGTGTTGGCCATCATGTCGCTGAAGGACTCGTTGAGCGCGCCGGAGGCGTCCTCGTAGATGAGGCCCGAGGTGTACTCGGTGACGCCGTGGGTCAGCTCGTGGCCGTCCACGTCCAGGCCGCCGGCCAGCGACTTGCAGGTGGTGCCGTTGCCGTCGCCGTACGTCATGTAGGCGCCGTTCCAGAAGGCGTTGCAGTAGGCCTGGCCGTAGTGGGTGACCGAGATGATCTGCATGCCGTCGTCGTCGATGCTGTCGCGGCCGAACGTGTCGGCGTAGAAGTCGTCGACCACGTTGGCGTAGTAGTGCGCGTCGACGCCGGCGGCCTGGCCGGGGCTGGTGTTGCCCGGCAGGTCCCACACGTCGTCGTCGTCGGTCATCACCGTGGGCTTGAACGGGACGCCGTTCTGGCCGGTGTTGTGCGCGTCGTAGGTGAGCTGCCGATTGTCCTGGGAGCGCAGCTGATAGCCCCCGGCGGAGCGCGGAGTGGTGCTGATGGTCTTCTCGTCACCCTTCACCCCGACGCCCTCACCCTCCGCGAGGGCGTTGAACGCCTTGACGGTCTCGCCCGTGGCCGCGTCGACCCAGCGGACCGGGCGGCTGGTGTCGCGGAGGCTCTGGACCTCGTAGAAGTAGCGGTCGGTGCGCGGGTCGATGCGCAGCTCGGTGCGGAAGTCGCCGCCGTTGCCGATCTGCTTGGTGATCTGCCCCTTGGCCTGGCCGGCGGAGAGCTTGGCCGCGTTCTTGGGCTGCAGGTCCGGGAAGTAGGCACCGATCACGGCGGTCTGGGTGCCGTCGGCGGCCTTGATCACCGTGATCTGCCCGCCGAACACGGTCGCGTTGCGCACCTTCTGCTGGTAGCGCGTGGCGGTCGTGCCGTCGGGCAGGGTCTGGACGTGCAGCTGCTTCATGTGCTGCGGCAGCACGAAGTCCGCTGCCTCCTGGTCGGTCAGCGTGAACGAGCCGGCCGGGGCCGCGGTGGCGGCGGGTTCCGGTGGCAGCGGCTCAGCCGACGAGGATGCGGCCGAGGTGAGGATGGTCGCGGCGGTCAGCGCGGTAGCGGCCGTCGCCGCTTGAAAAAGGCGTGCTTGTAACAAGGGTTCCCCCCGAGTAGGGATGATGCGACACGATGTGTCGCTGTGACCTGGCTAACGTAGAGGAACGCCTTTACCTTGCCAACCCATCGCGCCGCGGCCCGTGCGGAATTGTTCGAATAGTTACACGCGACGGCGCAACCCCGAGACGTGGCCTCTCATGAGAGCGTGTCCCGGTGGGAACCGTGGTGGTGGTCGGTGGGATCAACGTCGACCTGACCTTTCATGCCGATGCCCGGCCGGGCGGCGGTGAGACCGTCGTCGGGACCGGACCGGTGGCCTCCTCGGGCGGCAAGGGTGCCAACCAGGCCGTGGCCGCGGCGTACGTCGCAGCCGACGTCCGCATGTGCGCCAGCGTGGGCGACGACGCCGCCGGCACCGACCAGCTCGATGGCCTGCGTGCTGCACACGTCGATGTCTCGGCCGTCGAGGTCGTGGGTGGCACCGCCACAGGGATGGCGTGCATCCTGCTGACGCCTGACGGTGAGAACTCCATCGTCGTCGGCGCGGGAGCCAACGCCGCACTGGGTCCCGGCCAGGTCGCGCGCACGATCGACGAGAGCGTGGACCTGGTGCTGGCCCAGACGGAGCCGGGTCTGGCCCCGGTGGAGGCGGCTGCTGCGCTCGCTCGCCAGCACTCCATCAGGTTCGTGCTCAACGCCGCACCCACCGCCGGGTTGAGCCTCGAGGTGCTGCGCCAGGCAGACCCGCTCATCGTCAACGAGCACGAGGCGGCTGACCTGCTGCGCGAGTTTGAGGTTGAAGGTTCAGCTGCTGGAGATCACGGCGCCGGCGGTACGCCGGTGGCCGCGGCGCTCGCAGGAGCCCTCCGCGAGCACCTCGGCTGCCCGTCCGTGGTGGTCTCGCTCGGCCCGGACGGCGCCAGCGTCGTGGAGGCTGCCGGTGAGAGCCTGGTCGAGGCCCCGAGGGTCCGTCCCGTGGACACGACCGGCGCCGGAGACGTGCTCGTGGGGGTCGTTGCGGCCCGGCTGGCTCAGGGATGGGATCTCGTCGCTGCGACCGTGGACGCGTGTGCGACCGCCGCTCAGGCGGTCACCAGCGAGGGTGCCCGCGGATACCTCACTACCTCCAGCTGAGCTCAGCCGGCCGCCAGTGCCGAGGCCACCTTGTCGTCAGTGACGAGGATGTTGATCCACCCGCCCAGCGCCGCAGCTCGCACCGCGTCGACCTTCTCCAGGCCACCCGCCACGCCTATTCGTCTCGGCACGCGGAGCAGGTCCGCCCGGTCGATGCCGATGATGCGTTCGTCGAAGGACGATCGGACGGCCTGCCCGAGCTCGTTGAAGTACCTCAGGCAGACGTCGCCGACCGCACCGGCATCGCGGAGGTCCTGCTGCTCGGACGCAGCCAGACTGTTGCCGCTCCGGCGCAGGAGCGGTGAGGGCTCCAGGGTGCCGATCCCCACGAGGAGAACGGTCAGCTGCGACCACAGCGTCCGGACGGCCATCACGTCGGGATCAGCCATCAGAGCCTGCTGCAGCACGGGTGACCCCACCAGCCCCGGAGAGGTGATGAAGACCGGTGAGGCACCGGTGAGCTCGGCCAGGCGCCCGGTCAGCCGGGTCGCCTGCATCTGCACCTCGGGGCTCCCGACCCCGCCGACGACCTGGACGACCCGGTCGGCCACCTGCGTCCGCTTGGGACGCATCACCTCGACGGCAGCCAGGAGGGTGGCGCTCCAGGAGGACACCCCGATCAGATCACCGCCGACCAGTGTGCTGTCGAGGTAGGCCGCCGCGCCCGACCCGAGCGCGCTGGTGACGTCACCGGCGCCGCCGTCCACATCGACGACGATGACATCGCGCAAGCCGAACCTCTCAGCGAGGACCTCTTCCAGATCGGCGTGCACGCCCGGAGGGGGCACCACGACCGTCCGGACGATGCCGCGCTCGGCTGCCTCCTTCAGCAGTCGCGAGACCCTGGCCTGTGACAGGTTCAGCTGGGCTGCGATCTCGGGCTGGCGGACGCCTTGCTCGTGGTAGAGCCGCGCAACCCTGGTCAGGAGACGCATGCGGTCGCGGTCGGGGGTGGTCCGGGAAGCCATGTCTCATCGTCCCCTGATCGGCGAGAAGCGGATCATCGTGAGCGTACGACGGGACGCGGGCGCGCCGGGACGGCCGAGTCGCCCGTCACCGGCACCCCCACGCGGCCCCGTCACTTCTTGGCGAAGACCCCGTAGTCGTCGGCGTTCTCCGCGGTGATCAGCTCGCAGTCGATGGACTGCTTCTCGTCGGCCCCGGTCGACCCCTCGGTGATCATCTTGTGGGCCTGCTCGACCGCCGTCTCGGCTCCGAGGGCCGCGGGCTGGAGCGCCGTGGCGTACATGTCACCGGCCTTGATCGCAGCGATGGCGTCGGGACTGCCGTCGAAGCCGACCACGACGACGTCTGAGAGCTTGGCCGCCTTGATGGCCGCCACAGCACCGAGAGCCATGGTGTCGTTGCCCGCGATGACGCCCTGGATGTCGGGGTTGCGCTGCAGGATCGTCTCCATCTTGGTGAACGCCTCCTGCTGGTCCCAGTTGGCGGTCTCCTGCTGCACGAGCTTGAGGTCAGGGTACTGCGAGATGACCGCGTTGTAGCCGTCGGAGCGCACGCCGGCATTGGTGTCGGACTCCTTGCCCACCAGCTCGACGTAGTTGCCCTTCTCCCCCATCGCCTCCACGAACGCCTGGCCCGACAGCTGGGCACCCTGAGCGTTGTTGGACACGATCTGGGCAGCCGCGACCCCGGTCTCGTTGATCTCGCGGTCGATGAGGAAGACCGGGATTCCGGCGTCCTTGGCCTTCTGGACCGGACCGATCGAGGCGTCCGCGCCGGCGTTGTCGAGGATGATCGCCTCAGCCTTGCGGGAGATCGCCGCGTCGATCAGCTCGCTCTGCTTGTTGGGGTCGTCGTCGTGCGAGGCGACGGTCGCCTCGTAGCCGAGCTCCTCGGCCTTGGCCTTGGCCGCGTCGCCCTCGGCCTTGAAGAACGGGTTGTCGGGTGAGGGGGTGATGATCGCAATGTAGCCGCTGCCCTCGCTCGACCCGGACGACGAGCTCGACGCCTCGGTCGAGTCAGATCCTCCGCAGCCACTCAGCACCAGGGCTCCCGCCGCGGCCACCGCCGCCAGACGCAAGCCGGTGCCTCGCGCGAAAAGTGTGAACATGTCCTTTACCTCCTGGAGTGGGTGACTGTCACCCGTGTGTGGTGGTGGAGCTGTCTTCCGACCGGTGCGCTGCCCCGGACCGTGAAGCTTCTGTGCCGCCATCGGCGGAGACCGTGTAGTTGCTCTGGTCGGTGTGCTTGCTGCCGCCCGCTCGGGGATCGTCCGACCCCGACCGGGTGGGCGTCCTGGCGGCCTCGACCGTGGCTGCGACGGCGGCGCCCTTGCGCTGGAAGCGTTGCTGGCCCTGGTCGAGCATCACGGCGAGGATGATCACTGCGCCCTTGATGAAGATCTGCCAGAACGTCGAGACCCCGAGGATCACCAGGCCGTCGGCGAGGAAGCCGATCACGAAGGCACCCACGAGCGTGCCACGCACGTTGCCGCGCCCGCCCGAGAGCGCAGCGCCACCGATGACGACTGCCGCGATGGCGTTGAGCTCGAAGGTCTCGCCCGCCTGCGGTGCGGCCGAGGTCAGCTCGGAGGCGATGATGATGCCGGTGATCGCCGCGCAGCCGCCCGAGAGCATGTAGACCACGGTCTTGACCCGCCGCACGGGTACGCCGGAGAGCTCGGAGGCGCGCTCGTTGCCACCCGTCGCATAGAGCCAGCGGCCGAACGGCGCCTTGGTGAGCAGCAGCGCCGTAGCCAGCCCGAGCGCGATCATCACCCAGATCGAGAAGGGCAGCCCGAGTGGCCGGCCGCTGCCGATGTAGGAGAACCCGGTGTTGCCGAGGCGCGGGTTGCCGCCGAGGTTGGGGTAGGTCGAGCCGCCAGAGATGAGCAGGGCGGTGCCGCGCGCGACGTACAGCATGCCGAGCGTGGCGATGAAAGGGGCCACGTTGAAGCGGGTCACCAGGATGCCGTTGATCAGGCCGACCCCGGTGCCCACGGCGATCGCGATGACCACGACCACCCAGACCGGCGGGAAGGCGAGGGTGTCGGTGCCGGGCACGTGGATCCCGTCCAGCAGCTCGCCGCACACGATGCCGGAGAGCCCGACGATCGAGCCGACCGACAGGTCGATGCCACCCTTGAGGATCACCAGCAGCATGCCGAGGGCCAGCACCGCGTTGATCGCTACGTGCTTGGTCATCGTGATCAGGTTGGTGACCGTCAAGAAGGAGTCGGAGAGCGAGCTGAAGACCACGATCAGCACGGCCAGGGCGATGAACGCCCGCAGCTCGAAGATCATGTTGAGCGTCTTCAGCCGACGCGCGTCCTTGGCGGTCACCTGGGGCTCGGCGTGGACCGCCGGGGTGGGGGCAGGGCTCTGGGTCACGATGTCTCTCCGCTTCTGCTCCGGGACGTGCCGTCCGCGAGCTGCATCAGCCGCCCGCGGTCGATCGAGTGTGGGTCGAGGTCGGCGACCAGGTGACCGCGTTCGAGGATCAGAAGCCGGTCGGGGATGTGCAGGGCCTCTTCTGCCTCCGAGGTGGTGAACACGACCGCGAGGCCGGCCTCGGCCTGTTCGGTCATCAGCGCGAAGACGTCGGCCTTGGCGCCGATGTCGACGCCGCGCGAGGGCTCGTCGAGCAGCAGCACCTTCGGCTGGGTCAAGAGGGCCTTGCCGATGACGACCTTCTGCTGGTTGCCGCCACTGAGCGACCCGATGGGTGCCGACTGGCCGGCGGTCTTCACCGTGACGTCGGTGATCATGGTGTTGACGGCCTCGTGCTCCCGGCTGCGTCCGATGAGCCCTCGTCGGACGAAGCTCAGCAATGAGCTGAGCGAGAGGTTCTGGCCGACCGACATCGTCTGCACCAGCCCGTCGCGCTGCCGGTCCTCGGGGACGAGGGCGATGCCGCGGCGTATCCGCTCGCGCACCGACTCGCCGCGCAGCTCACTGCCTCGATAGGTCACCGTGCCGGAGGCGGTGGGCAGGCGCCCGGCGATCGCCTCGAGCAGCTCGGTGCGGCCGGCGGCCATCAGGCCGTAGACACCGACGATCTCGCCGGCGCGGAGCTCGAGGTCGACCCCGTCGACGGCCAACCGATGAGGGTTGGAAGGGTCGGCCACCCTGAGCTGGTCGACGGAGAGCACGACCTCTCCCAGGCTCACGTGTCGCTGGGGGAACAGGGACCCCTGGTCGCGTCCGACCATGTGGTGCACCACCCACCCCAGGTCGACGTCGTCGGCCGGGGCGGTCGCCACCAGCTGCCCGTCGCGCAGCACCGCCACGTCGTCGGCGATCTCGAGGCTCTCCTCGAGGTGGTGGGAGATGTAGATGACCGCGACGCCCTGCGACTTCAGCTCGCGGATCACCCGGAACAGCACGTGGACCTCGGTCATGCTCAACGCCGACGTCGGCTCGTCCATGATCAGGACCCGGGCGTTCTGGAGCAGGGCTCGAGCGATCTCGACGAGCTGCTGCTGACCGATCCTCAGGTCGCCGACCCGGGTGTCGGGGTCGAGCTGCTCCTCGAGCCGCTGGAGCACGACGGCGGTCGCCTCGCGCTGTCGGCCTCGGTCGACCGTGCCCAGGTGGCCGCGCTCCTCACGGGCCAGGAACAGGTTGTCCTGGATCGAGAGGTTGGGGCACAGGCTCAGCTCCTGGTGGATGATCACGACCCCGTGGTCGGCGGCCTGCCGGGGTGACTCGAAGTCCACCACCTCGCCGTCGAGCTCGACGTGGCCGGTGCTCGGGGACTCGATGCCGGACAGGATCTTCATCAGCGTCGACTTGCCGGCGCCGTTCTCGCCGAAGAGTGCGGTGACCCGTCCCGCTGCTACCCCCAGGGTCACGCCCCGCAGGGCCCGGGTGCCGCCGTAGTTCTTGGTGACGTCACGTGCGGTCATCGTGCTGACGGTGCCGGCAGGGCTCACCGGGCTCACGGCGCCACCTCGATGCTGACCGGGGTGATCGTGAGGACCTCGGGGTTCAAGGGAGCGATCGCACCGACCACCGTGACCTGCTGGCCGCTCAGCGACTCCGGATCGAGCCCCTCGAGCAGCTCCTTCCTCATCTCGTTGTTCAGCGCCGTGGCGGCGTTGGCGTACTCGACCTGGTTGACGAAGTCGTTGAAGGTGACCAGCCCGGTCGCGTCGCGAAGCACGGTGCCGTTGATGGCGGGGCCGATCTGGACCGAGATCCGGACCGACTTCGGGACGCCGGCCACCTCCAGCGGCAGCAGGGCGCCCTCGGGCTTGCCCGCCTTGCCGGTGACGGTGACCGAGTAGGCGAACGGCGACGTGCCCTGCCGGGTGCCGTACTGCTCACCTGCCGCGTCGGCGTCCTTCTGCAGCAACGGCACGAGCGTGGCCAGGTCGACGGGGTCCTCCTCGATGGCCGGCTTGACCGTGGACAGGTAGTTGTCCTGGCCGTACGCCGCGGCGTCGAAGGTCTGCTTCTCCCCCGGCACCGGTGCGGAGGCCGAGACGTACGTCGTCGAGATCGCCATCGCCGCGAGCAGCGCGATCAGCAGGAGACTGCCGATGACGCGGGGCGGGACGCGACGCCGGGCGGGTGCCGGGGACTGGGTCGAGCTCATGAGGTCGCCTTCTCGTTGTCGGTGCGAGGTGCCAGGCCGCGGGAGCGGGCGACCTCCCGGGCCCAGCCGGCGCGGAGTCCGGTCCGGGCGTCGTCGTCGATCCGCGGCAGACAGGTGGGCGGCACGGGTGCGGACCCGCGGCCGTTCTCCAGCTGCGACCACGACCACCAGCCGAGCCGCAGCCCGGCGAGGTGGGCCACGCCGAGCGCCGACAGGTTGGCGGTCGAGCTGACCTGCAGCGGCAGTCCGCTCACGTCGCTCTGCAGCTGCATCAGCACCGAGGACCTGGTCATCCCGCCGTCGGCGGCGAGCTCGACCAGGGGCCCGCTCACCTTGCTGAACGCGGACAGGGCGTCGTCGACCTGGAAGGCGATCGACTCGATCGCTGCGCGGGCGAGGTGCTCGCGCCGGGTGCCGAGCGAGAGCCCGCTGATCAGCGGGACCGCATCGCGGTCCCACCACGGGGCACCCAGCCCCCCGAACGCCGGCACCAGCGTCACGCCGTCGCTGACGGCCTCCCCGGCCCAGGCGAAGACGGTGTCGGCATCGACGCCGAGCACCCCGGCGAGCCAGGTGACGGTGCGGCCGGTGGAACGGATGTTGGCCTCGAGGGCGAGGTTGACCCCATCCACCTGCCACGCGATGGTCGTGCAGACCCCGGAGTCGGCGTCGGCCCGGGGGCCGAGCGCCATCACCGAGGACCCGGTGCCGTAGGTCGCCTTGACCACGCCCGGGCGCCAGCCGGCGTGGGCGAAGAGCGCGGCGTGGGAGTCGGCCATCACGGCGAGCACGGGCACACCGTCGGGCAGGGGCGCGAGGCCCCTGGCGACCGGGAAGGGACCCACCGACGGCACCACGCGAGGCAGCGACTGGCGAGGCACACCGAACAGGCTCAGGAGCTCGTCGTCCCAGTCGCCGCTCCCGAGATCCAGGAGCTGGGTCCGCGAGGCGCTGCCGATCTCGATGACCGTGCCAGCGTCGAAGTGCGACAGCAGCCAGGCGTCGACTGTGCCGAGGCGCCAGTCGCCGGTCGTGCTCCTGACCCGGTCGGGATCGTGCTCGTCGAGCAGCCAACCAGCCTTCAGAGCGGAGAACATCGGGTCGAGCGGCAGTCCGGTCCGAGCCAGCACCTCGTCGGCGTGGCCCGCCTGCTCGAGCTCTGTGGCCCGGTCGGCGGTGCGCTGGTCCTGCCAGCTCAGCGCGGGCGCCACCGCGCGCCCGGTCGCTGCGTCCCAGAGCACGATGGTCTCGCGCTGCACGCTGATCGCGACACCCGCGACCCGGACGGCATCGGCGTCGGAGACGCACTCGCGCACGCACTGCTGGACGCTCGCCCAGATCTCCTCGGCGTCCTGCTCCACCCACCCCGGTAGAGGGTGGCTCTGACCGAGCGCGACCGACGCCTCGGCGACCACGTGGCCGCTCGGGTTCACCAGCATCGACTTCGTCGAGCTGGTGCCCTGGTCGATCGCGAGGATCAGGTCGTCAGGCATGGGCGCGTCCGACCAGGTCGCGAGCGGCGGCCACGATGCCCTCGACGTTCAGGTCGAAGTGGTCGAGCAGGAAGCTGGCGCTGCCGGTGGGCGCGAAGGCGTCGCGGACGCCCAGGATGCGCATCCGGCACGGCTGCTCCTGGGTCACCACCGACGCGACGGCGGCACCGAGCCCACCGCTCACGGTGGCCTCTTCGACGGTGACGATGCCGCCCGTCTCCTGCGCGGCGGCCACGACGGCCCCAGCGTCGAGCGGGGCGACGAACGCCATGTCGAGCACGCGGGCGGTGATCCCGTCGGCGGCAAGGGTGTCCGCGGCCCACAGGGCCCGCGAGACCATCGAGCCGACGGCGATGACGGTGACGTCACTGCCGGCACGGAGCTGGACGGCGCGGCCGGGCTCGAGGACGTCGTGCTCGCCGGAGACCTCCGGGACCTTGAACCGCGGGATCCGCAGGTAGGAGCCGTGACCCAGCCCGGCGGCCCAGCGGACCGCCGCCCGGGTGTGTCGAGGACCAGCCGGCACGACGACGGGGAGGCCCGCGACCGCTCGCATCCAGGAGAGGTCCTCGATCGAGTGGTGGGTGGGGCCCAGCTCGCCGTAGGCCATGCCGGGGCTCTGCCCGCAGAGCACGACGTGCCGCCGGCTGTAGGCGACGTCCGCCTTGATCTGCTCGGTCGCGCGCCCGGTCAGGAACGGCGCGGCCGCGCAGACGAAAGGGATCAGGCCGGCGTTCGCGAGGCCTGCGGCGACCCCGACGAGGTCCTGCTCGGCGATGCCGACGTTGATCAGCCGGTCGGGGAACTCCTCGCGGAAGCCCGTGAGGTTGCTGGAGCCGACCGAGTCGTTGCACACCGCGACGATGCGGGCGTCCTCGCGAGCGAGCTGGGAGAGCTCGTCGGCGAAGTCCACTCGGCAGTCGAAGGTGGGTGCGTCGACATCCAGGCTGGTGCCCAGGTCGGACATGGGGACGGTGGTCATGCGGACAGCTCCTCGAGTGCGGCGTGAACCTGCTCTGGGGTGGGCACCTTGTGGTGCCACTCGACGCGGTCCTCCATGAAGGAGACGCCCTTGCCCTTGACGGTGTCGGCGACGATCGCCACCGGCTTGCCGGTCGTGGACGGCCCCATCGCCTCGGCGAGCGCCAGGTGGTCGTGGCCGTCGATGCGACGGGTCTCCCAGCCGAAGCTGGTCCACTTGTCGTGGAGCGGCTCGAGGGTCTTGGTGTCCTCGGTGCGCGCTCCCTGCTGGAGGCGGTTGCGGTCGACAACGGCGGTGAGGTTGTGCAGTTCGTAGTGGGCCGCGGTCATCGCCGCCTCCCAGTTGCTGCCCTCCTGCATCTCGCCGTCGCCCATGACCACGATCGTGCGGAAGTCGTGGCCTTGCACGACCGCGCCGAGGGCGCAGCCGGTGGCGACGGGGAACCCGTGCCCCAGGGGGCCGGTGTTGGTCTCGACGCCGGGCACCTTCACCCGGTTGGGGTGGCCGTTGAGCGGGGACAGCGGCTGCGCGAACGTGGCGAGCTCGGCCCGCGGGAAGAACCCGCAGGAGGCCAGAGTGGAGTAGAGCGCAGCGGCGCAGTGCCCTTTGCTGAGCACGAAGCGGTCGCGCTGCGGAGAGTCGGGCTGGGTGGGGTCGAGCCTCAGCGCGTACCAGTAGGCGGTGACGAGGATGTCGGTGACCGACAGGTCGCCGCCTACGTGGCCGAGGCCGGCGGACTGGATCGTCGTGAGGATGTCGCGGCGTACGCCGGTGGCGACACCGGCCAGCGCGGTCCGGAGATCGTCGCCGCTCAGGCCGCGGTGGCGCGCGACCGCCTCGGCGTACGCCGCGGCAGCGGGCTCGTCGACACTCAGCGACGCGGCGGTGTGCGTGCTCTGGTCGAGGACTGTCATGCCTGGCCTCCGTGCAGCTCCGCCATCGCGCTGTAGAGCGCCTTCTTCACGACCCGTTGGGCCAGCAAGGCGTCCTGGGCGTCCTGGGCGGCGCGCAGGCCGTCGTGGTCCAGGCGCTGCAGGGCCCGGTGGAACCCGCGCATCGTCTCGATGCCGTCCTTGGCCGCCTGTACGGAGTCCTCGCGGAAGGGGAACTGGTCGAGCTGCCAGACGCCCTCCCAGCCAGCGGTGTGCAGCGCGTGGAAGAACTCGAAGGTCTCCAGCAGGTGCACCGAGCCCACGACCATATCGTCGTCCCAGCCGCGGAAGTTGTCGTTGACGTCGATGGCGAAGAGCCGGTCGCGGGAGAGGGCGAGCTTGGCTGCCTCGGCGGGTGACTCCCCGCCGTACAGGGAGTGGCCGAAGTCGAGCAGGATGCCGACGTTGTCGCAGCCCATCTCCTCGATCGCCAGCAGTGTGCGGGCGCAGGAGGAGAAGACCATCCGGTTGCGCGGCTCGCGAGGCTTGTACTCGATGCAGAACTTCATGTCGGGGAAGTTGGTGGCCAGCTCGCGAACCGCGGCGACGGAGTAGGACCACAGCTGGGCGTGGTCAGCCTGGAACGGGTAGTCGACGCCGTCCTGGCCCGGCCAGAGCTTGACGTAGTCGCAGCCCAGGTCGGTGGCGAGCACGGCGGCCTGCGAGACGAGGTCGATCGCCTGGGCCCGCACGGTGGCGTCGGGATTGGTGAAGCCGCCCTTGACGTAGTCGCGGTTGTAGATCTCCGGCGTCACCGCCACCGCGCTCAGTCCGGCCTTGCCCAGCGCGGACTTGATGTCGGAGGTGTCGACGTCCTTCGGAGCGAAGGGCCAGTTGAGGTCGACGACGGACAGTGAGCCCACCTGGCCGGCGAGCTCGATGGCCTCCAGCGTGGACACCGGGTCGGCGTACCCCTCCGTCGCGTAGCGGTCGACGTAGCTGGCGAAGTGCCAGATACCGGCTCCGAATCGAGGTTCCTGCATATCTATTCGTTGTTGATCGGCCATGCATCAATAGTCAGGTCGCTCGGCATGGCCTGTCAAGGACTTCGGGACACAAAATGTGGCGGCCATCACAACTGGCCGCAGAAGGTCGACGGCACCTCCACCTGAGAGGCAGGCGATCGCCGGCGGCGGTGCGTCAGGAGCGCCCGGCAGACTGGGATCGTGCAGACGTTCCTCCCCCACGCCGACTTCGAGCGCTCGGCTCGCACCCTGGACCGCAAGCGGCTCGGCAAGCAGCGCGTGGAGACCATCCAGATCGTCCGTGCCCTGACCCGGCCGGACTACGGCTGGGGCAACCACCCAGCAGTCCTGATGTGGCGAGGCTTCGAGGAGGCACTCGGCCGCTACGGGTTCGCCTGCTGCGACGCCTGGACCGAGCTCGGCTTCGGCGACACGTGCGCCCTCACCATCGCCACGGACCTGCGCGAGGCTGGCGTCACCGACGTACGCACGCAGCCGGAGCTCGCAGCGGCCAGCGCGCTGCCCGCGTGGCTCGGGGACGAGGCCGTGCACCGCAGCCACCGGTCAGCACTCGTCCGCAAGGACCCGGACCACTACCGCCCGCTGTTCCCCGACGTCCCCGACGACCTGCCGTACGTGTGGCCGGTGCGGTCCGAGTCCGTCCTCGCCGCTGAGCAGCGCCGAGCCGAGACCCTGGCGCGCCGAGCGCGCCAGGCGCGGGAGAAGGCGCAGCTGGAGGCCGAGCGGCTGCACCGCCGCCGCAGCCGGGCGGCGAAGAAGGCCTGGCGGACACGGCGGCAGAACGCCGCGGCCGACGGTCAGGCGGACTGAAGGACCGCGAGTGACCAGGTCGGCTCCCGGACCGCTGCCGCATCGGACGCGGACGCGGCGGGTACCCCAGCACGATGAGCCTCCTCGAAGCTGCGACCCGGGCCGCCTCGTCCGCCGGCGGTCAAGCCCTCCGGGCGGCCACCGGGGCGATCGGCGTCCGGCCGACCGCCAAACCGCTGCACCCTCGGGGCACCGTCGTGCGAGGCACACTCCGCCGCACCGGCGGAGGACCGAGGACGGGGGCCGCCTGGCTGGACGAACCGGGTGAGGACACCGTGCTGGTCCGGCAGTCCCGGGCCGTCGGGCTCCCGGCCCCGTTCCCCGACATCTTCGGGCTCGCGATCCGGGTGCCGACCGGCCCCGACACCCACGGTGATCTCCTGTTCGCGTCCACCGGGTCGGGGCGCCTGACCCGCTACGTGCTGACCGCGGCCCGAGCACCGCACCGCAGGCCGATGACCACCCTGCTGCCCTACCGGACGCCCACGGGTGCGGTCCTGCTCTCCGCGGTGTTCGCCGGCCGGACCAGGGTCGAGCTGGCGTGGGCCGCGGGCTCCGGTGCCTGGCACCCGTTCGCCGAGCTGGTGCTCGACGAGGACCCGGCCGAGGAGAAGGCAGATCTGCTCGTCTCGTTCGAGCCGGTAAAGAATGTGCTGCCCGGCCTGGAGACCTACGACTGGGTACGGCGCTTGCGCGAGCCTGCCTACGCGACCGCCCGCCGCTCCCGCCGGGCCTGACGTCGCGACCCGCCCACCCACTGTGGGCGAGCGGGTCGGCGGCGACCGTCAGGGCGTGAGCCGCGCGGCAGCGACCTCGGACTCGAACTGCGCGACCACCGCCCCCGAGCTGTCGACGACCTGGGTACGGGCGCGACCGTCGTAGCGGTTCTTGCCCACGACCGTGATCTCCTCGGTGACGACCGTCCGGCCGAGGTAGGCCCCGGTGCCGTCGAACCGGTACTTCTGCCAGCGGGTCCGGTACGTCGAGTCCCCCACCTTCTCCCAGGCGCCGAGCCCGGCGGAGGTCGAGGTGGCCCTGCTGGTGATCTCGTTGACGACGTGGGAGCGGCTGTAGGCCAGCGTCGACTCGAAGGGCGGCTGGTCGCCGGCTGGGTTGGGCAGCGGGTCTACGGTGGCGATCCAGGCGCCGCTCAGCGAGCTCTCGCCGCTCACGCGAGCGGGCCGGGGCTGCGGGGCCGGGTCGACGAGCTCCTTGCTGGCGACGCGGGCAGCACCGGCGCTCTCGGTGCCGGCCTGCACGGCGACGGCGGACAGAGCGATCAGGGCCGTGCCGGCGACGGCGCCGGCGAGCTTGCGGTTGGTGTTCATCGGACTTCCTCTCTCGGGGTCTTGCGGACTCCTCCAGGCTCGTCCCGGAGAGCCCTGGCTCGCGCCGGGCGAATCCCCGGCATTTCGACCCCGGGGTCGACCCCGGGTGTGGCAGATTGCGGGGGTGATCGGGCGCGAGGCCGAGCTGACACAGGTGCGCGACCTGCTGGAGGAAGCAGCCTCGGGGCAGGCGGGAGTCCTGGTCGTCAAGGGCGAGGCCGGCGTGGGCAAGTCGACCCTGCTGGACGCCGCGGCCGAGGCCGCCGGCCCGCTGCGGCAGGTGCGGGTGGTCGGCGTGCCGGCGGAGCGCGACGTACCCCACGCTGGGCTGCACGCGCTGCTGGGTCCCCTCCTGACCCACGAGGTGCTGGCCGGGCTGCCACCGCTCCAGCGGGCGGCGCTGCGCACGGCGCTGGGCCTGGAGGTCGGGCCCGCCTCGGGACGGTTGGCCCTCGGCGCAGCGGTGCTGGGCGTGCTCGCCGCGAGTGGGCCGCTGTGCCTGCTGGTCGACGACCTGCAGTGGCTGGACCCCTCGTCAGCGGACGCCCTCCTCTTCGCGGCCCGACGACTGCGCGCCGAGCCGGTGGCCCTGCTGGCGACGGTGCGTTCCCCCGCGACCGGTGACGAGGTCGGCCACGATGCCGGCCCGGAGCCGGACACGGCTGGCCTCCAGACCCTGTGGCTCGAGGGTCTGCCGGACCGAGCCACGGCCGAGGCCCTGCTGCCGTCGCTACACGTCCGGGTCGTCGACCTCCTGCTGGAAGCCACTGGCGGCAACCCGCTCGCGATGATCGAGGTCGCGTCGGAGCTGACCGTCGACGAGGCGGAATGCGTCGTGCCGCTGCCTGTCCAGCTCCCCACCTCACAGCCGGAACAGGTCTTCGGCCGACGCCTGGCGACACTCGCGCCCCGCCACCGTCTCGCTGCCCGGGTCGCCGCCCTCGCCGGCTCCGCACCACGGGACGTGGTCCAGGACGCCCTCACCCGTGGCGGGATGTCGCTCGGTGACCTCGACGGGGTGGTGGCGCTCGGGCTGTGCCGCGTCGACGCCGCCGTGAGCTGGCGCCACCCGCTCGCCCGGGCTGCCGCGGCACGAGGAGGGACCCCCGAGCGCCGCCAGGTCCACGGCTGGTTGGCCGAGGCCCACCGGACCCGCAGCGGGGCGGCCTCCGCCTGGCACCTGGCGGAGTCCGTCGACGGGCACGACCACAGCGCGAGCCTGGTGATGCAGGCGGCCGCCCGCGCTGCGGACGAGCGGGGGGCGAGTGCCGACGCCGCCGACGCGTGGCAACGGGCCGCCTCGCTCGACCCCGTCCCCGCCGAGCGCGCCCGGCTGGTCGAGGAGGCTGCTGGAGCGGCTCTGCGGGCCGGCGCGACCCGGCGCGCTGCCGACCTGATCGACACGGCGCTCCAGCTGCAGCCCGGCCCCGAGGCCGCCGCCCGGCTGCTGTGGCGACGCGGACGCGTGCAGCACACCCTGGGCAGTCCGCGCCGCGCCCTGGAGCTCTTCCTGCAGGCGGCCGACCTGGGGCAGGACCGCGACCTGCGGGTGTGGGCGAGCGCCGAGGCCTTGTACGCCGCCATGTACGCCGGCGCGCTCGACCAGGTGGAGCGGACCGCGATGCTCGTGCGGCTCCACGCCGATGCCCACGACCCGGTCCACGCGTTCCTGGCCTCCCATGCCACCGGGGCCTCCCTCGCGCTCCACCATCGGCCGCTGGACGCCCACCGGGCGATGGACGACGCCCGCCGCCTGCTCTCGGCAGACCTCCTCGAGCAGAACCCCGCGCTGACCCTGTGGGCCGTCAACCTCGAGCTGTTCGACCCGGTGGACCCTCGGCTCGACCGTTCGCTGCTGGACGCCATCGACCGCCTGCGCGCTTCCGGCGACCTGACCTGGCTGCCGAGGGTCACCCACCTGGCCGCGAGCCGCGAGTCCGACTCCCACCGCTGGCCGCAGGCGCTCGCCCTCATGGAGGAGTGCGAGCTGGTCTCACGCCTGTCGGGCCAGCACACGCAGCTCGCCGAGTCGATGCTGCAGCTCGCCGAGCTGGACGCCCTGCGCGGCGACCGGGCGGCCGCCGACTCCCGGCTGCGACAGGCGCAGGACATCCTGCGGCGGGCCGACGTACCATGGCTCTCCGCCATAGCCGGCTGGGTCGAGGGCCTCGGGGCGCTCTCCCTGGGTGACTGGCACCGGGCAGCGACACTGCTCGCCGAGGTGCTCCCCCTGGGCCCCGGTGGCGCTGCACCTGCCGTGGACGCTGCCCTCCGGTGCGGTGGGCGCGGACGTGTCCAGGAGCTGCTCGTCGACGACGGTCGCTGGTCCGACCAGGTCCGGCTCCGGGTGGCGGCGCTCCTCGACGAGGACCCGTCGGCAGGTGCCCAGCGACTTCTCGAGCTGGTCGGGTCGAGCCCTCCGGGGCTGGGACAGGCCTTCGAGCACCTGGCGATCGGCGAGCGCCTGCGCCGGGCCGGCAGGCGTCAGCAGGCACGCGCACAGCTGCGACTGGCGCTGGACTTCTTCCAGGGAGTGTCGGCAGAGCCGTGGGTCCGACGTGTCCAGGAGGAGCTCCGGGCGAGCGGGGCGACCCTTCGCCACCGAGAGGAGGGCCTGGCTCTCACCCCCAGCGAGCTCCGCACGGCGACCCTGGCCGCAGAGGGGCGCACCAACAAGGCCATCGCCGACGCGCTGGTCCTCAGCACCAAGACCGTGGAGTTCCACCTCAGCAACGCCTACCGCAAGCTGGGGGTGGCGAACCGCACCGCGCTGGGACGAGCCCTGGACGACCACGCCACGGAGTAGTCCTCCGTCCAACCTCCTGGTGGGCCCCTGCTTCAGTCGCGGCCCCGAGCAGCAGCAGGACTCGGGGCCGCTGTCGCGTGGCGCCTCGGCGCAGCCGAATGCTCCGACTGACCGCCGTGACGGTATCGACCGGGCGCCGGGTGCCGCCGTAACGTTTCTCGGACGTGCACGGACGACGGTGGCGACCGACCGTGACCCATGACCAGTGATGAAGGAGGTCATGACGTGATGTGGCCGTCACGCGGCGCCCAGCCGCTGGCCCGAGCCCTCGCCTGGCCGCTGCTCGCCCTCTGGGCGGCGCTGGCCGTGGCCTCGGCCGCTCTCCAGCTCGCCGTGTCGGAGCCGGTCGAGGCGGCACTGGACGTCTTCCTGTGCGTGCTCGTCGGCGTCGGTGCCCTGCTGATGCGTCGGGCGCCGGAGAACTCCATCGGCGTCGTCCTGATGCTGCTCGCGCTCCTCATCACCGCAAGCACGGTGGCCAGCGGCGTGTACCTGTCCGTCGACGACGCCACACCGTCGTTGCCGGTCACGTTGCTGCTGTGGTTCGACGAGTGGGTGCTCGAGGTCTGGTTGGGCCTGGTGGCCATCGTGCTGCCGCTGCTCTTCCCTGACGGCCGCCTGCCCTCCCCCCGGTGGCGACCGTTGCTGTGGCTCGGGCTGGGCGTGATGGGGGCGGGTGTGGCGGGCACCGCGTTCGGCACCGCCCGTTTCGACTGGGGGTCCGACGGTTCGGTCGCCAATCCCGTCGCGGTCCGCGGACCCCTGGGCGAGGGGCTGCGGCAGCTGGCGAGCGTCGGCGACTTCGCGTTCGTGCTCGTGATGCTCGGGTCGTTCGCTGCGGTGGCGGTGCGGCTGCATCGATCGCACGGGGTGGAGCGCCAGCAGCTGAAGTGGTTCGCGTACGCCGTCGGCATGCTGCTGATCGGCCTGGCAGCGGCGGCCCTCGGCGAGATCACCGGCTACGACGCGCTCGGGAGCGTCGGATGGGTCGTGTTCCTGGTCTGCCTGCTCGTCGGGATGCCGCTCGCGATCGCGGTGGCCATCCTGCGGCACCGGCTCTACGACATCGACGTGGTCATCAAGCGGACCCTGGTCTACGGCTCGCTGACGGTGCTGCTGGTGGCGACGTACCTCGGGCTCGTCCTGACCTTCCGCCTGCTGCTGACACCGGTGGTCGGCGAGTCCGACCTCGCCGTGGCCGCCTCCACCCTGGCGGTGGCCGCGCTGTTCCGGCCCGCGCGCTCACGCATCCAGGCCGTCGTCGACCGGCGCTTCTTCCGCCGCCGGTACGACGCCTCCCGGACCATCGAGGAGTTCTCCGGGCGCCTGCGCCAGGAGGTCGACCTCGAGGCCGTCACCGCCGACCTGGGCTCCGTCGTGAGCGACACCATGCAGCCCACGCACGTCTCTCTGTGGCTGCGAGCGTCGCCATGACCCGCCGTACGGCCGGCCTGGTGGCGTGGTCGGTCTTCGCGGTGTCCTCGGCCGCCAACGTCGCGGGGATCGCGATCCTGGCCTTCGTGCCGGACCGGGTGCTCGCCGCGCTCGGAGACTCGCTGTGGCTGTCGGGGTCCTACTCCGTCGTGCTGATCGTCTTCGGCCTGGTCGGCGCGATCGTGTCGTCCCGGCTGCCGGCCAACCCCGTGGGGTGGCTGTTGCTCGTGCTGTCCTCGCTCCAGGGAGCCACGGAGCTCGCGTACGCCACGGCCCACTACTCGATCTCGGTGTCGCCGCCTTCCGGGCGAGGAGTGGTCGGCCTGGTTCTCCGGCTGGTCGAGCGTGGTCCCGCCCGTGGTCCTCGCCGTGCTGATGATGGTCTACCCGGACGGGCACCTGGTCTCCCGGCGCTGGCGCTGGGCGATGGCGGCGTGCGTCGTGTTCATCCTCCCCGTCGTCCTCCAGGGGATGCTGGCCCCCGGCCCGCTCTACGAGTTCCCCGGCGTCACCAACCCGGCCGGCATCGGCGACCTGCGCTGGCTGCACGACGTGCCGACGGAGCCGGCGTTCCTCGTCATCCTCGGTCTCGGCACCGCGTCCGTCGTCGTCCGCTTCCGTCGGTCGGCCGGGGTGGAGCGGACCCAGCTCAAGTGGTTCGTCTGGTCCGCCGCGATGTTGACGACCTTCCTGCCCCTGGCGTTCCTGGCCACCCAGCTGCTCGGGACAGCCGAGTCGGGCCGGGCCGACGCGATAGGGGGCTTCCTGTTCGCCCTGCTCCTGTGCGGACTGCCGGTCTCGATCGGGATCGCGATCCTGCGCCACCGGCTCTACGACATCGACCGACTGATCAACCGGACCCTGGTCTACGGCACCCTCACGGCCCTGCTCGTGGCGACGTACGTGATCTCGGTGCTGCTGCTCCGCATCGCCCTCGACCCGCTCGTCGGCGGCTCGGACCTCGCGGTCGCCACGTCGACGCTCGCCGCGGCAGCACTGTTCCGCCCGCTGCGCACCCGGATCCAGCGGATCGTCGACCGCCGCTTCTACCGCTCCGGGTACGACGCGGCACGGACGTTGGACGGCTTCACCACGCGCCTGCGCCACGAGCTGGACCTCGAGACTCTCGGCACCGACCTCCGCGTGGTCGTCAACGACACCTTCCAGCCCTCGCACGTGTCGCTCTGGATGCGTGGCACCGATGACTGAGGTCCGCCGTAACGATTCCGGGACGACCTCGGACTAGAAAGGCCACGCCATGACGACACTGACCACCTCCTTCCGCCGCCGGCTCCTCAGCCGCTCGGCCGAGCGGTCGCACGCCGCCCTCGCACACGGCGACGTGCTGGAGTCCCCGCACGAGGAGGTCGCCCCGGTCGACATCGGGCCCAACGACCCGTTGCTGGCCTACCTCCAGAGCGCCAGCGGCGCGGTCGACGTGGAGGAGCTGGAGCTCCAGTCCCCCGCCCTGCGAGCCATGAAGGCGGCCGGGGTCAAGCTCGCCGTCCCCCTGGTCAGCCAGGGCGAGCTCATCGGCGTGCTCAGCCTGGGCCCGCGCCAGTCCGAGCAGGAGTACTCCACCGACGACCGCAAGCTCCTCAACAACCTCGCAGCCCAGGCGGCACCGGCCCTGCGGGTCGGCCAGCTCGTCCGCGAGCAGCAGGCCGAGGCGGCCACGCGCCAGCGCTTCGAGCAGGAGCTGGAGGTCGCCAAGCTGATCCAGCAGAACTTCCTGCCCAAGCAGCTCCCGGAGCTCGACGACTGGCAGGTCGCGGCCTACTACCGGCCCGCCCGCGAGGTCGGTGGCGACTTCTACGACGTCATCCCGTTCTCCGACGGCCGGCTCGGCTTCGTCATCGGCGACGTCACGGACAAGGGCGTCCCCGCTGCCCTGGTGATGGCGGCCACCCGCAGCGTCCTGCGCGCCTCCGCCCAGCGTCTGATCAATCCCGGCGAGGTTCTCGAGCGTGTCAACGAGCACCTCTGTCCGGACATGCCGGAGAAGATGTTCGTCACCTGCCTCTACGGCGTGCTCGACCCGACCAGCGGCCACTTCCGGTTCGCCAACGCCGGTCACGACCTCCCCTACGTGAAGACCGCCGGCGGCTCGGTGGAGCTGAGGGCTCGCGGCATGCCGCTCGGGCTGATGCCCGGCATGGTCTACGAGGAGAAGGAGACCGTGCTCGCGCCCGGGGACTCCCTGCTGCTGCACTCCGACGGCGTCGTCGAGGCCCATGACCCGTCCGGGCAGATGTTCGGGTTCCCGCGGCTCAAGGCGGCCGTGGCGGCCTACCCCGGCGGGCACGAGCTGATCGACCGGGTGCTCGCCGACCTCCACGACCACACCGGCAAGGACGCCGAGCAGGAGGACGACATCACCATGGTCACCCTGAGCCGCGCGGCCCACTCCCCCAACGGGTCTGCGGGGCACGGGAGTCAGTCGAGCCGACAGCTCGTCGAGTTCCAGGTCCCGAGCGCCGAGGGCAACGAGCGCCTCGCGCTGGAGCGGGTGAGCGCCATCGTCGCGCCCCTGGGTCTGGAGCAGGCGCGTCTCGACCGGCTCGAGACCGCGGTCGCCGAGGCGACGATGAACGCGATGGAGCACGGCAACTCCTACCGCGAGGACCAGCCGGTGACCGTGCGCGTGCTGACCGACCCGGACCGGGTGCGGGTCCAGATCGTCGACCAGGGCGAGGCAGCGCCGGGTCGCGAGGCGGAGGTGCCCGACCTCGAGGCGAAGCTCGCCGGGCTCCAGCGACCCCGTGGATGGGGCCTGTTCCTGATCAAGGCCATGGTCGACGAGGCCCACGAGCTGACCGAGGGCGCCGAGCACGTGCTCGAGCTGGTGATGCACCTCGAGGAGCCGGCCGGGACCCACCTACAGCAAGGAGGCAGCGATGACCACCAGTGATGCGACGCGTACGGCGGTCAGGCACCGGGAGCAGACGGCGCTCATCGACCTGGCCGGCGACATCAACGCCCGCGCCGAGGGCTCGCTCGACGAAGCCTGGGCGCAGGCCATGGCCCCGGCGCCCACGGCCGTCGTCCTGAACTTCGAGAGCGCGGGCTACATCAACTCCACCGGCATCGCCCTGATCGTCGGCCTGCTCGCCAAGGCGCGGGCCCACGGCGTGCCCATCCGTGCCTACGGACTGACCTCGCACTACCGCGAGATCTTCGAGATCACCCGGCTCGCCGACTTCATGGCGATCGAGCCGGACGAGAACAGCGCCCTCACGGGCGCAGAGGGGAGCACGACATGACCGAGGCCACCGCCACCTTCGACGTACGTCGCGAGGGGTCAGCCAGCCTGGTCGAGATCAAGGGGAACGTGACCGCCGGGTCCGAGCACGTCCTGATGGGGGCCTACGACGAGGTCGGCGACGCGAAGGCGATCGTCCTGGACTTCACCGGGCTCTCCTACATGAACAGTGGCGGCATCGGGTTGCTGGTCACCCTGCTGGTCCGCGCCAACCGTCACTCCCAGAAGTTGCTCGCCTACGGGCTGAGCGACCACTACCGGCAGATCTTCGAGCTGACCCGCCTCGACGAGGCGATCGGCATCCACGACGACGAGCAGGCCGCGCTGCGTGCAGCGGGCGCCTGGTGAGGAGGCAAGCGACATGACCGAACCGATGCGGCAGGACGCGCCCGACACCGACCCCGCCGAGGTCACCGCGCGCGACGCGGCCCACTGGGCCAAGTCGGTGTCCCGGCTCGACGTCTCCGAGGTGCCCGAGGGCGCCACCGGCATCAACGTCTCGGGCAAGCGGCTGGCCAGCCCGATCCAGGGCTTCGGGAAGATGTGGCAGAAGACCTACCAGGTGCGCCTGCCCGGCGCCCGGGTCTCTGCCCAGGCCCTGATCGAGACCTGGAAGCACCGCTTCCCGGACTTCTGGCCCGAGGGCAACCACTTCTACGGGCCGCTGACCGGCATCGCCCCGGGCGAGGTCGCCCTGCTCGACGCCACGATGCCGGGCCGGCTGAAGCTCTCGACCGGCGTCCTGGTGCTGTACGCCGACGACGAGTCCTTCACCCTGATGACTCCGCAGGGCCACATGTTCGCCGGCTGGATCACCTTCAGCGCCACCGACGACGGGGCGGAGACGGTCGCGCAGGCGCAGGTGCTGATGCGTGCCTCCGACCCGATCTTCGAGCTGGGTCTGGTGATGGGGGGTCACGGTCAGGAGAACAGGTTCTGGTGCGAGACGCTGAGCAACCTGGCCCGCCACTTCGAGATCCAGGACCCCGAGGTCGACACAGCGGTGGTGTGCGTCGACAAGAAGCGGCAGTGGCGCAGGTGGACCAACGTGTGGCACTCCTCGGCGATCCGGTCGGCGCTCTACATGCTCAACTCACCGTCCCGCGCCGTGGCCCGGCTCTTCCGCGGGTCGGGTGCCCGCTGACCTCCGGCGGCTGAGGCACGACCTGGAGCCACGCTGGGCGCCGACCTCAGGACGGACGTCGGGAGGTGCCGGATGCGCACGGCGACTCCCGGACGCGGCGCGCCGCGGCGACGCGAGGGGCTCCCGCTAGCCTGAGCGACCTCGCCCCGCGACTCGTCCGCCGGCACCTGGGTGCCCGCGTGCAGACTGGAAGTGACCATGGTGTCCCGCTTCACGGCTCTCCTCGACCGGGTGCGCAGCAGCCTGTTCTTCGTACCGATGCTCTGCGTCGTGGCCGGGGTCCTCCTCGGGGAGGCCATGTTGTACGTCGACGCCCAGGTCACCGGCATCGACTCCCGGTTGACCGCCACGGTGGACAGCGCCCGGACGGTGCTGACCACGGTGGCCGGCGCCACGCTCGCCTTCGCGGGCATCGCGTTCTCGGTGAGCCTGCTGCTCATCTCGCTCGCGTCGAGCCAGTACTCACCACGGGTCGTCCACGGCATGTTCCGGGACCCGTTCAACAAGCGGGTGATGGGCCAGGTCATCGGCACGTTCACCTACTGCCTGGTGGTGCTGCGCGCGGTGCGCAGCTCGCTCGAGCAGGGCAGCGACGCCATCGTGCCGAGCGTGTCCATCCTGCTGGCCGTGGTCCTGGGGATCGCCTCGATCCTCTCCATCGTGGCGTTCATCAACCACGGCGCGCACTCCATGGACGTGTCGAAGATCCTGCACGGCGTCACGCAGGAGGTCCTGCAGCAGGCGGCTGCCGCGTGGCCCGAGCCAGCGCCCGGCGTGGAGACGGAGCCCGAGGCCGGCCAGGCCGTCGACCTGCCGGACGGGGCCGTCGCCGTACGTTTCCGAGAGCACGGCTGGGTGCAGAACGTGGACTACGACCGTCTGCTCGCCCTGCTCCCCCCGGGGTCGCGAGTGCGGCTGGACACCTTCGCCGGGCGCTACGCCATCCAGAACACGCCGATCTGCCACGTCTGGCCGCCGGTCGAGGACGACGAGGTCGGCGACGGGATCCGGGCGGCCGTGATGGTGGGCCAGACCCGGACGCTGCAGCAGGACGTCGCCTACGGCGTTCGTCAGCTCGCGGACGTGGCGCTGAAGGCCATGTCGCCCGGCATCAACGACCCGACGACCGCACACGACGCGATCTCGCACCTCGGCACGGTCCTGTCCGACCTGCTGCGCCGCCTGCCTCCGGCCCAGCGGCTCACCGGGGAGCAGGGCCGGCTGCTCCTGCTGCCGCACGCCACCACTCACGAAGGGCTCGTCGGGCTCGCCTTCGACGAGGTCCGGCTCGCCTCCGGTGACCAGCCCACGGTGCTGATCTACCTGATCGACGTGCTCCACCAGCTCGAGCAGTCCTTGGCGGGACAGCCCCGCGGCAGCGCGGTGGCTGCGCTCCGCCGCCAGGCCGACCTCATCTGCGGCATGAACGAGGACGCCGCCGTGCCGGAGCCCGACCGGGAGCGGGTCCGCACCGCCTACGCGCAGCGCCACCCGACGCGGACACCAGACCGGGCATAGCCTGGGCCCATGCGTCGTACCGCGGACGCCGTGGTCATCGGTGCCGGAGTGATCGGGTGCTCGGTCGCCCACGCCCTGGCCGGATCGGGCCGCTCCGTGCTGGTGGTGGATCGCCACCCGGGACCGGGCCAGGGGTCGACCAGCGCCTCCTCGGCGATCATCCGCTTCAACTACTCGACCCTGGCCGGGGTGGCGACCGCCTGGGAGGCGCACTGGTCGTGGCTGGAGTGGGAGCGGTTCCTGGGCGGGCCGGACGAGGACGGCTCGGTGGCGCGGTTCTGGCGGACCGGGTCGCTGTGCCTCGATGCGCCGGCCCACGACCGGGCCAGGGTGCTGCGGCTCTTCGAGCAGGTCGGGGTGCCCCACGACGTGCTCACCGCGGCGGAGGTCCGGCAGGCCTACCCGTGGCTGGACCCCGCCCGCCACTACCCTCCCAAGCCGGTCGGCAGCGACGCGTTCTGGGACGAGCCGTCCGGGGAGATCGGCGGCTACGTCACCCCCGATGCGGGGTTCGTCGACGACCCCTCGTTCGCCGCCCACAACCTGGCGACGGCGGCGCGGCGGCGCGGAGCCCGGTTCGCGTTCCGGGCCACGGTGTCGGGGATCAGGCGCCGGGGCGACCGGGTGTCCGGGGTCGAGCTGACCGACGGGACCGTGGTGGACGCACCCGTCGTGGTCAACGTCTCCGGGCCCAGCTCCGGTCAGGTCAACGACCTGGCGGGCGTCGCCGAGGACTTCATGGTCTCCACCCGCCCGCTGCGGGTGGAGACCCACTCGGTGCCGGCCCCTCCGGGGTTCGGGCCCGCCGGCCGGCCCGGGCCGCTGGTCGCCGACGTCGACCTCGGCACCTACTTCCGCGGCACCCCGTCCGGCGAGGTCCTGGTCGGCGGAGCCGAGCCGGCGTGCGACCCGTGGGAGTGGTTGGAGGACCCCGACGACTACGACCCGTCGGTGACCCGGGCCCTCTACGAGACGCAGGTCTACCGCGCCGCCCGACGACTGCCGGACCTCGGCGTCCCGGGCACCCCCCGCGGCATCGGCGCTGTCTACGACGTGAGCGACGACTGGCTCCCGATCTACGACAAGACGGCCCTCCCCGGCTTCTACGTCGCGATCGGCACCAGCGGCAACCAGTTCAAGAACGCGCCCCTGGTCGGCGAGTACCTCAGGGCGATCATCGACACCTGCGAGGCGGGGGTCGACCACGACGAGGAACCGGCCAGATCTCATCTGCCGCGGACCGGTATCGACCTGGACCTGTCGGCGTACAGTCGTCGGCGCCGGCCCAGTCCGGACAGCAGCAACACCGTCTTGGGTTGAGTCGCTCGTCGGTCGCGGGGCCCGCGAGCACAGGCAGCACGCACGGGAGGGCTCGTGAAGCAGACCCACTACAGGGCTGTGGTGATCGGTGGCGGCGTCGTCGGCGGCAGCGTCCTCTACCACCTGGCCAAGCTCGGGTGGAGCGACCTGCTCCTGATCGAGCGGTCCGAGCTGACCGCCGGCTCGACGTGGCACGCAGCGGCCGGCTTCCACACCCTCAACGGCGACCCCGACGTGGCCGCCCTGCAGAAGTACACGATCGACCTCTACGCCGAGCTGGAGGCCGAGACCGGCCAGTCCTGCGGCGTCCACATGACCGGCGGCGTCAACCTGGCCGGCACCCCGGAGCGCTGGGAGTGGCTGCAGTCGCAGTGGGCGACGTTCCAGACCATCGGCAACGAGACGGTCCGCCTGGTCGGGCCCGACGAGATCAAGGAGCTGTGCCCGATCGTCGACGTCGCCGGCATCCACGGCGGCCTCTACGACACCCACGAGGGCCACCTGGACGCCTCGGGCACGACGTACGCCTATGCCGCCGCTGCTCGCCGGCGCGGAGCCGAGATCGTGCTGCACAACCGCGTCGTCGAGCTGCACCAGCGACCCGGTGGCTGGAGCGTGGTCACCGAGCACGGGACGGTCACGGCCGACCACGTGGTGAACGCGGGAGGCCTGTGGGCGCGCAACGTGGGCCGGATGGCCGGCGTGGACCTGCCGGTGGCGCCGCTGGAGCACCACTACCTGGTGACCGAGACCATCCCCGAGGTGGCCGGCCACGACGGCGAGCTGCCGATGATGATGGACCTCGAGGGCTTCACCTACCTGCGGCAGGAGGGCCAGGGGCTGCTGCTCGGCGTCTACGAGCTGCAGCCGCGGCACTGGCACGTCGGAGGTGCACCCTGGGACTTCGGGATGCGGCTGCTCCCCCCCGACCTCGACCGGATCGCCCCCGAGCTGGAGGTCGGCCTGTCCCGCTACCCCTGCCTGCAGACGGCGGGCATCAAGACCTGGGTGAACGGCGCCTTCACCTTCACCCCCGACGGCAACCCGCTGGTCGGCCCGGTCGGCGGGCTGCCCGGCTTCTGGGTGGCGTGCGGCGTGATGGCGGGGTTCAGCCAGGGCGGCGGCGTCGGGCTGGCGCTGGCGCAGTGGATGGTGGACGGCGAGCCGGAGCGTGACGTCTTCGGCATGGACGTCGCCCGCTACGGGCCGTTCGCCAGCGCCGACGGCTACCTCACGGCGACGACCCGGCAGTTCTACCAGCGCCGGTTCGTGATGACGTTCCCCAACGAGAAGCTCCCGGCCGGTCGGCCGCTGAAGGTCAGCGCGATCCACGAGCAGCTGGTCGCGCAGGGTGCGCACTTCGCCGCGAGCTGGGGACTGGAGACCCCCCGCTACTTCGTCCCCGATGAGCCGGACTTCGTCGAGACCCCGTCGCTGCGGCGTAGCAACGCCTTCGACGTCGTGGCCGCGGAGGTGCGCGGCACACGAGGCGGGGTCGGACTGTTGGACACCACCGCGTTCTCCCGCTACGCGATCACCGGGCCCGGGGCCCGGGCGTGGCTCGACACCCTGCTGGCCGGCGTCGTCCCCCAGCCCGGCCGCATCAGGCTGACCCCGATGCTGAGCGAGTCGGGGCGGCTGACCGGTGACCTGACCACCACCTGCTTTGCCGAGGACGAGTTCTGGCTGATGGGCTCCTACTACCTGCGGGCCTGGCACCTGCGCTGGTTCCGCGACCGGCTCCCGACCGACGGACGGGTGCGGGTCGAGGACCTGTCCGACCGCGTCTCCGGGGTGTCGCTGTCCGGCCCGCAGTCGCTGGCGCTGCTGTCCCGTCTCGCCCCGGACGTCGGGGGCCTGCGCTGGCTGCACGCCACCGAGCTCGACCTGGGTCCGCACCGGGTGCGGGTGGGCAGGCTGAGCGTGACCGGGGAGCTGGGCTACGAGCTGAACGTGCCCGCGACCGAGCTGGCCGGTGTCTACCGCCTGCTGCGTGACGCGGGGGACGGACTGGGGGCCCTGCCGCTGGGGTACGAGGCGCTCGATGCGCTGCGTCTGGAGAAGTCCTTCGGCATCTGGTCACGCGAGTTCACCTGGGCCTACACGCCCGGGATGAGCGGGCTGGACCGGTTCGTGGCCTTCGACAAGCCGGGCTTCACGGGCCGCGACGCCGCCCTGCGGGAGCGCGACCGGGGGCCGGGGCGGCGGCTGGTCACGCTCGCCGTCGACGGGCTCGATGCCGAGGCCATGACCTTCGACCCGATCTGGTCCGGTGACGCGCGGGTCGGGTTCGTCACCTCCGGCGGCTACGGGCACAGCGTGGGCACGAGCCTGGCCCTGGCGTACGTCGACCGCGCCCTCGCGCAGGTGGGCTGCGAGCTCGAGGTCCACGTCGTCGGGCAGCGGACCCCGGCGCGGGTCATCCCCGACAGTCCCCACGACCCTGAGGGTGCGCGGCCACGCGTGCAGAGCGGAGGTGCCTGATGTTCCGCAACGACATGGGCCACGTCGAGGTGCTGTCCCCGGCCGCCCTCGAGACCATCGAGGGGGGCTGGCGTCGACTGGTCAGCGAGATCGGGATCGAGTTCATGCACGACGAGGCCCTGGGTCTGCTGCGCGAGGCCGGCCAACGCGTCGAGGGCGAGGTCGTGCACTTCGATCCCGACTGGGTCCTGGAGCAGGTCGCGCTTGCTCCCAGCCAGTTCCACCTCCGGGCTCGCGATCCCCGCCACGACGTGACGATCGGCGGCGCGACGATGGTGTTCGCGGCGGTCTCCGGCCCGCCGTTCTTCCGGATCGGGGACGAGCGGCGGGAGGGCAGGCTCGCCGACTACGAGCTGATGGCCCGGCTGGTGCACTCCTTCCCGGAGCTCGACCTCGTGACGATGCCGGTGGTCGAGCCCGACGACGCGCCTCTGGACTCCCGCCACCTGGACATGCTCCTCACCGCGGCCAGGTCGACGTCCAAGCCGGTCTTCGGGTCCGCCCTCTCGACCGCTCACGCCGAGGACAGCATCGAGTTCGTCCGGATCATGCATGCCGGGAAGGAGCTCTTCGTCCCCGGGACCACCGACGACCCGCGCCCCACGGCGTCCATCATGACGATCGTCAACGTCAACTCCCCGCTCCGCTACGACACCCGCATGCTCGAAGCCCTGCTCGCCTACGCCAAGGCGGGCCAGGCGGTGGTCGTGACACCGTTCCTGCTCATGGGTGCGATGTCCCCGGTGACGGTGCCGGCGGCCCTGGCCCAGCAGACCGCGGAGGTGCTGACCGGGATCGCGCTGATGCAGCTCATCAAGCCGGGCGTGCCGTCGGTGATGGGCTCCTTCCTCTCCACCATCGACATGCAGTCGGGATCACCGAGCTTCGGCGGCCCGGAGTCCGCGCAGGGCCTCTACGCCTCCGGCCAGCTGGCGCGGCGCTACGACCTGCCGTGGCGGGCCGGTGGCGGCGGCCTGACCTCGAGCCAGGTCGTCGATGCCCAGGCCGGCTACGAGGCCTTCAACACCCTGCAGGCAGCGTTCGGCGCGGGAGCCAATCTCGTCGTCCAGTCGGCCGGCTGGCTGGAGTCCGGGCTGGTCTCCTCCCCGGAGAAGCTCGTCCTCGACATCGAGATCCTGCGCATCCTGCGCCGGCAGTTCACCCCGTTGGAGGTCGACGAGGAGTCCCTGGCCTTCGGGGCGCACGAGGAGGTCGGCCACGGGGGCCACTTCCTGGGCGCGGCGCACACCCTGGAGCGGTTCCGGGACTGCTTCTACCGCCCGCTGCTCGGCTCGACGGAGAACTTCGAGCGCTGGACCCGCAACGGCGCGCCCGACGCCGCCGTCCGCGCGGGCCGGGTCTGGCGCTCCACCCTCGAGTCCTACGAGGCGCCGTCGCTCGACCCGGACCTGGAGCGAAGGCTCACCGCATTCGTCGACCGGCGGCGCCGCGAGCTGGGCGACTGACGGCACCCCTCGCGGCCGGTGCACCGACCCCTGCCCACCACCGTGCGGTCGCAGCAAGACCCGCGCCTGGGGCGAGCCGCCGGCATCCCGTCTAGGACCGCAGGTGCGCGGTCCGCAGGTAGGGGAAGAACTCCTCGACGTCGTCGAACTTCTCGCGGGCGTCCTCGGTCGACATCGTCGGCGGGACGACGACCTTCTCCCCCGGGTGCCAGTCGACCGGGGTCGAGACCCCGCCGCGGTCACCCTCCTGGAGGGCGTCGACGACGCGGAGGATCTCGTGGAAGTTGCGGCCAGTGGACTTGGGGTAGGTCATCGTCAGCCGGATCTTCTTGGCCGGGTCGATCACGAACACCGAACGCACCGACGAGGAGTCACCCTCACCCGGGTGGATCATGTCGTAGAGCTCGGCGATCCGCCTGTCGGGGTCCGCGATGATCGGGTAGTCCACCTCGGTGTGGTTGTAGGACTCGATCTCGGGCTTCCACCTGGCGTGGTCCTGCACCGAGTCGACCGACAGGGCGATCGTCTGCACGCCGCGCTTCTCCCACTCCTCGCGCAGCTGCCCCACACGCCCCAGCTCGGTGGTGCACACCGGGGTGAAGTCGGCCGGGTGGGAGAAGAAGACGACCCACGAGTCGCCGGCCCACTCGTGGAACGAGATGGGGCCCTCGCTGGAGTCGACCTGGAAGTCGGGGGCGGTGTCGCCGAGGTGGAGTGACATGTGAACCTCTCTGCAGAAGACGTCGTGCTCTCGATGCTAGGTCACCACCACCGTCGGCACCAGCGTACCCCCTGGGGGTATTCACTCCAGGGGGTACGCCGCGCCGGACCGTCCCTCGGACGACGTCAGCGCAGACCGGTCGGCGCTACCGGCTCGGGGCCGGAAACGTCGGGACCCGGATCGCGGTTCGCGAGACCGCGTCCGACGGCGATCGGACCGCCTCGGCGACCTCGACGTCGACTGCGCGGGTGCGCGAGGACACGCCGCGGGTGCTGATCGACCTGACGCCCCGGCCCACCCCGCGGTCGGCCAGGCTGGCCCTCGAGGTGCGCATCGCCACCCGGGCCACCGACCGGCCGGTCAGGCGACTACTGGTGCGGTACGACGCGCGCCCGGCACCGCCACGCCGTCGCGCAGCCACCGCCGGGTGTTGCGGGACACAGCGCAGCTCGGCCGTCGTCTCGCGAGCGCCGTCGCCATTTGAGGTTCCCCATATGACACGCTCCGCGTGCCGTTAGGCTTGCGGCACGTCCCTGTTCCCCAGTCAACAGGCGACTGGCGGCTGCACCTACGCTCCCTCCATGTCCAGCATTGAGGCCGCGTTGCAGCGCTACTACAACCACGAGATGAGCGACCGAGCCGAGCGCCCGCTGGGGGATCATCGGGAGACTCGCCTAGCGGCTTTCATCAATCGGTGTCAGAAGGAAGATCTGTCCTCTGTTGTAGAGATCGGCTGTGGCGCCGGCCGAGATGGAAAGGTGCTCAAGTCCTCGGGACTGACCTACAAGGGCCTGGACTTGAGCTCCTCATCGGTTGACATGTGTCGTGCGTTTGGCCTCGATGCAGTCCATGGTTCGGCCCTCGCCCTCCCCTTCGCCGATGCTGAGTTCGACGCAGGATGGTCGATGAGCACCTTGATGCACCTGCCTGCCGAAGGCATGGTGACGGCTCTGTCCGAACTAAAGCGCGTCGTTCGAACAGGTGGCCTTGTCGAGATCGGCGTATGGGGTGGGGACCAAGACCGCGAATGGACCGACGATCATGACCGGTACTTCTACAGCCGGACGGACCATCAACTTCAATCGATGCTCGCCGTGATCGGCGAGGTGGTCGAGTTCGCCGTATGGAGTCAGTTCGACGATGGTGGCCACTATCAGTGGGCGCGTGTCCTCGTCGAGTAATCCTCAGTCCTTGCTAGCCCGCTAGCGCGCGACATACGCCCTGGCCGCGAGCCGATCCCTCAGCGGAAACCCCGGGCGCCGCACTTGTGATGGGCAGGTGAACCTCGTGACCGGCTTGGTGACCTTCGTCGAGGTCGATGACGCTGGCACTGACCCTCGGCAGATGTCGGTGTTAGCGCATCACGAGGCCGTGCTGACGGCCGGTGCCCGGGTGCTGCTCCTGGCGGACCGGGGGTGGACATCCTCGGGCTCGGCCAACATCTGGGCGGTGACATCGGTCGAGGACATTGCGGACACGGCGCGCGTGGTGGTCGGCCCGGACGAGCCGTTCGGTGGGTGTTCGCACATGGACATGGAGGCAGATCACTGGGCCTCCCATGCTGCGGTCTTGCGGCGCCAGGGCATTGAGGTGGACGCCGTGGAGTTGGGGCGGCTACCGCATGATGTCGTTCTCGGCGAGCATCTGCTCGCCCGCATCGGTGAGCGGCCGGGCGACGACGTCCAGTCCTGACGCTGCTGCGCTGGTGTGCCTGCGTCGAGATACGGGGATCCGCTTGCGCTCAGACGTTCGAGCGTTTCAGGGCTGCACGCTCTTCAGCCATGCGTCGAACGCCCGGATGAACTGCTCGTGGCTGGCAACCATGGCGGCGGGGTCGTCAGGAACTCGCAGGATGTGGTCGCCGGGCACGACCAGACTTGTGCCAGGCAGTACGTCGAGCACGTCCCGGCTCAGGTAGGGGTCGCTCGCCCCGATGACTACGAACTGGGAGGCGGGGTAGGAACGCATTGGCTCGGCGGCTTCGCGCTCGGTGAGCAGGGGTGTAAGCCACGCCGCGTCATAGCCTCGCGCGGCGGCTCGTGTTGCGGCCAGCGTTCCGAGCGACTTTGCGACGACCAGCACGCGACCGGTGTAGCCATTGAGGGCCGCATCGAGTTGATCGCCGACCCAGTCCATCTCCCCAGCGATCGCGAGGCTGCCGCGCTCCGCCGCCTCCCACCAGACCTGGCGTACGTCCCATCCACGCATGAGCGCGGCCTGAGCCGCGAAGAAAAGCAATGGGGCTTCGGGCGTGACTGCCTGCCGGGAAGAACGACGCACCGCCCGAGGGGAGTTCCTTCCACGGCGTAGTCGGCGTACCGAGTCATGGACTTGCTCATGTTGGTCAGGGTAAGTGGGTATTCAGACAAGTCCACCGCACATTCCAGCACAGCGACAGCCGCACGCTCATCGACAGATCCGGACGTCCCGTACGCCGAACCTCGAGAGGGCGCCCCGCTCTTCTTCGGCGGTTACAGCGGCGGCGTCCCGCTGGGGTGTCGGATGCGGAACGGTCTCGCCGAATGCGCATCCGCATTCGGCGACGGTGGCGCGGCCAGTGGTTCAGCAGGCCAACTCGTTCAGTTGCGGATAGCAGCATCGCTCCTGTCGGAGGCTGTCGCTATCGTTCTTTACGGCGCGGGCATCCCGTCCGTTCGCCACCTTGCGCCAAGGCTGCCCCTTTGTGGCCGAGGCACCAACAGAAAGGCACACCTCATGTCTGAAAGCATCACGCGTTACCCGCTGATCCTGTTCCGCCGCAGTCGCGACAACCACGAGCGGCTCCGTGGAACCGCTAAGGAAAGCGCATCGGGACACCTCCTGGGCGACTTCGAGGCTTTTCTCGTCGCACAGTGCTACTCCGTCGACATCAACAAGGTAAAGGACATTGAGTTCACGGCCGTCGTTCACGACGACCAGGTCAAGTTCCTGCGCCGCGTCCTCGAAGTGGAGTCGGTCGACGATGCCGAATGGCCGGAAGGCACGCACTTCATCACAAGTGGTCGCGTCCCGCCGTTCCTGAAAAAGATCGAGGGTCGCCCCTACCTGCGTGGCCTTCGAGCTACTAAGTACCGGGGCGTCTCACTCTGCCACGACGTGAACAGCGACGAGGTCTGGATTGAGGACGACGGCGGTCGGGTCTGCTGACCTGACTTTGCACGACTGGAGGGGTGGGGTCGCTTGGCCCCGCCCCCGCACCTCAGCGCGGATACGTGACCACAGCGGGATCGCTGCGGGGTTGCGGTAATGGGCGCGGGGAGCCTGCTGTTGGGGTCGGGGGTTGCCCGACGTCCGAGTCGATTGCGTTCCGCGGTCCGGCCGGACCCATCTCTCTGGAGGTGCGCCATGAGCGCGCTGCTTGTCGGGTACGCCCGGTGTTCGACTGATCAGCAAGACCTGCCTGCTCAACGCGACGCATTGCTCGCAATGGGAGTCGAGCCCGAGCGGATCTACGTCGACCACGGGCTGACCGGCACCAACCGCGAGCGACCCGGCCTCCGCGAAGCACTCGCCGCGTGCCGGGCCGGCGACACCCTGGTGGTCACCCAAACTCGATCGGCTGGCGAGGTCGCTGCCGGATGCTCGAGCGATCGCCGACGAACTGACGACCCGACAGATCAGACTCTCGCTCGGCGGCTCGGTCTACGACCCCACCGACGCCGTCGGTCGACTGCGGTTCAACTTTCTTGCGATGGTCGCTGAGTTCGAGTCCGACCTCATCAGGCTTCGCACTTGCGAGGGCATGAAGGTCGCCAAAGGCAAGGGCAAGCTGCGTGGCAAGCAGCCCAAGCTCAACCACAAGCAAGAATCTCACCTGGTCTCGCTGGTGCACAGCGGCGAGTACAGCACCGCCGAAGTCGCCGAACTCTTCGGCGTGGGCCGCTCGACCGTCTACCGAGCCATCGAACGACAACGGATCTCGGCCAAAGCTGGAATCGCGCAAGCGACATAGAGAAGCTGACCCAGCCGCGGCGCCGGCTGTCCCGTATCTGACACCCCACCGGGACGGCCAGCGTCCTCGGCCGATCTACTCACTTGTGACGCCCGAATGCGGTTCCTCATTCGGCTCCGCTCGAGTCAGCCCGCAGACGTGGACGACCGCTCACGCAGGGCCGGCGCGCTGCACCTCGCGAGACCACCATCTGCGGACCTCGGCATCCGTGACGGGCCCGCGTGTCAACACCACGAAGTCCTGCCTCGTGATGACGTCGGACACCGGTAGCGGTCCCGAACCGGCGACGCGTACGTAGAACTACGTACAGTTCTCGAGCTCAAGATGTGGTCCCAGGCGCAAGCGTCCGGTGAAAGCGCTGGGTCTGTACGTAGTTGTACGACGCACCGGCCGGCACGCTCCGCGAGCCCGTCGTCACGCGGAGCGTGACCTTGCAGGGATCCACATGCGACACAAAGTGGTCTGTCCCACCTCCCGGCGCTGCCAGACTGAGCTCATGCGGGAGATCTACCTGGTGACCCACCCTGAAGCGACCCACGTCGTCGACAGATTGGTCGGCGGTTGGTTCGATGCCGACCTCACTGCGAAGGGAACCGAGCAAGCCGAACGGATAGCAACGTCGATTGCTGCCCGTACTCCTGCTCGGGAAACGGCTCTCTTCGCCTCCGACTTGCGTCGCACCCGTCGCACGGCCGATGCAATCGCTGCCCGCCTCGACGTGGACCCGGTCTTAGATGGCGGACTGCGGGAACAGTCGTACGGCGCCGCCGAGGGGCTGCCGGTGGGCACCATCGGCTTCGAGCCCGTGCCGGTAGCGGGCGATCGTCTTCGACACCACGACGGGGTAGAGGGATCCGAGACCCGACTCGAGCTCGCCACCAGGGTCTACGCCGCCGTAGAACGCGTCATCGACCATGGCGCAGAGCACTCAGTGGTGGTGACCCACGGAGGAACCGCGACCTTCGTGATCGCAGCCTGGATCGGAATGCCTTTGGAGTCACTCGGCTCTGTCAAGTTCAAGCTCGTCCCAGGGAGCATCAGCGTCCTGCGTCAACTAGACGTTGCCAGCGACCATCAGGTCGTGTCGCTGAACGAGGTCGAGCACCTCATCTGACACGCCTGCGACAACCTTCCCGTCCCCAGTACGGGATCGGCGAACGGGACGTCCCGGTGAGCCGATGGGTCGGGCTGAGGCCGAGCCGTAAAGTCGTTTCGCAGACGACGAGAGTCCCCGTAGCCTCCGATGCGCCACAGCCAAGCGATAGACAGGGGCTTTCGTGAGTGACACGCCGGATCTCGGGCGCGTTCCCACGCGAGTGCGCGTCGAGACCGCCCAGGTTCACCGGCTGATCACAAGCCAGTTCCCGCAGTGGGCCGACTTACCGATCAGGCTGGTCGCGAATGGCGGGTGGGACAACTGGACCTTCCACCTCGGCGACGACATGTTGGTGCGACTTCCCAGCGCCGCCGAGTACGCCCAAGCGGTCGAGAAGGAACACCGATGGCTGCCGACACTCGCACACCTGCTGCCGCTGCCGATCCCGACACCTCTCGGTCAAGGTGCGCCGAGCCCGGACTACCCGCATCCGTGGTCCGTCTACCAGTGGCTGGATGGCCGCACCGCGACGGCAGACAGGATTGCCCACCCGGTCACCTTCGCTACCGATATGGCGAAGTTTCTTTCTGCGCTCCAGGCAGTCGATCCGACCGAGGGACCTCAGCCCGGCATACACAACTGGTTCCGAGGCGGCACGCTACGCACCTTCGACGCCAACACCCGACGCGCCCTCCACGACCTGGGAGGTCACATCGACGTCGACCACACCCGGCAGGTCTGGGACGACGCGCTGAGCGCACCTTGGGACGGCGTCGACCGCTGGTTCCACGGTGACATCGCCGACGGCAACCTCCTACTGGATGATGCAGGGCAACTCGCAGCCATCATCGATTTCGGGACCTGCGGTGTCGGCGACCCGGCCTGTGACCTCGCCGTCGCCTGGACACTCCACAGCGCTGACGGGCGACAGGCCTTCCGGGACCGGCTCGCGGTCGATGCCTCGACCTGGAGACGAGGACGTGGTTGGGCGCTTTGGAAGGCCGTCGCCAAGTGCCGGTCCACCTTCGAGGATCCCGAGTGCCTCGACGAGTTCGAAGAGGCCAAGCGCGTACTGGGTGCCCTACTCGGCGAGTAGGCCTGTCGCCGCACAGACCGCAGTTGCAAAGCCGACTTCCCGAAGGGGCGCAGCCGTGAGTGAGGGAGCAGGATCCGCTTCTGGCGAGATGAATAATTGTTGCGCTCAGGGCAGGAGATCCCAGTATTGCTTGCGGGCTGGCATGGCGTGGATGACCATCTCGTCGCCGCTCTCGAAGATGAGGACGACGGTCTCGAGCAGGCGCGCCTAGGTGTCGAATCCGAGGCGCAGCTCGCGACGCGGCCAGTCATTGCCTTCGATCGACTCTACCCAGAGCGGCCAGTCGGCTGATTGGACAGCGTCCTCTTGGAGCACTCCGTGCTTGAGCGCGCTGGTGTGGACCTTCACGCGGCGAAGCCGGCCAGCGCCCTGCGGATCGCCTCGGAACGCGAGATGTGGTCGCGCTCGGCTGTCGCGTCGACCGCAGCGAGCTCTTCAGCGGTGAGCCGTACGGCGACCACCTGCATCGGTTCGGCGCCACGGCCGGGGCGGCCGCGTCCGCGGCGCTTCAGCTCCTCGACGTCGTAGCCGGCTTCGGCCTCATCCGACCACTGCTGGATCTGCTCGTCGCTGACCATGCGCAATATCGTATGACGAAAAACAGGTCGGTGGAAGTAGTCGTCGAGCTCGCGGCACTTGCGCGCCAGGAAGGGAAAGCCGTCGCTGGTCGGGTCGGGCCTTGGTCCGACGCCCGAGCCATCCGCATCCGGCGGCGCGGCCGGGCCCATTCCATTGGGAGGTGCGCCATGAGCGCACTGCTCGCCGGGTACGCCCGATGCTCCACCGATCAACGTGACCTCACCGCCCAACGCAACGGACTGGTCGCGCTCGGGGTAGAGGCCGAGCGGATCTACGTCGACCACGGCCTGACCGGTACCAACCGCGAACGACCGGGATTGCGCGAGGCACTCGCCGCCTGCCGCGCGGGCGACACGTTGGTGGTGACGAAGCTCGACCGCCTGGCTCGCTCCTTGCCCGATGCGCGGGCGATCGCAGACGAGCTCACCACCCGGCAGATCAGCCTGAGCCTGGGTGGGTCGGTCTACGACCCGACCGACGCCGTCGGTCGCCTGCTGTTCAACGTCCTGGCCATGGTCGCGGAGTTCGAGTCCGACCTGATCCGGCTCCGCACGGTTGAGGGGATGAAGGTCGCGAAGGCGAAGGGTCGACTGAAGGGCAAGCAGCCCAAGTTGAGCCGCAAGCAGGCGCACCTGGTGTCTCTGGTACACAGCGGCGAGTACTGCACGCTCGAGGTGGCCGAGCTCTTCGGCGTCGGACGCTCTACCGTCTACCGCGCGATCGAACGCCAGCGAGTCGCGGCCAAGGCTGACGTCGCAGAGGCACGATCACGCCGCTAACTTGCCGAGGCGTCGGCTGTCCTGGATACGACACCCCAGCGAGACAACCGGCGCCGATCAACCCCAACTCGGAACAGAGCACCTGAAGAGGTTCGCCTACCGGCACGCGTGTCCATCTCCCTGCGGGGTGGTCCGAGTCGGACGCACGCGGGTCCGAATCCAAGCGTGGCACGCCGGGTCACGGTTGATCGAGGCGAGCCACAGGTGCTCGGTCCGAATGGAATCTACTGATATAACCATTAGTTGCGCGCTACGGTGGCTCGATGCCGATCTGGACGTGGCTCACCGAACCCCTGCCCCTGGACGCAGCGAACACGTACCGCTGGGCCGACGACACCAACGTCGAGTTCCTCGACGACCCCACCGACCTCGAAGCTTGGCTCGATGTCGTACGACCCCGACTGCCCCGGCACCGACTCGACCTTCCCGGGTCCTTCGACCAACAGGACCTGAAGACCTTCCGAAGACTCCGGGACCTGCTCATCGATATCTTCAGTGCATCGAGTGAGGGCCGAGTTGCGCCAGCCGCAGCGCTGCAACAACTTGCCCGCACCTGCCTGACCCACCCGGTGGTCCGGGTCGTCGACGAGGCTGGCCCTGCCTGGGCCGCACCCGACGGAGGAAAGCCCCAGCACCACTTTCTCGGCCTCATCGCCGCAGAGAGCGTGCATCTGATCAGCACGGGCTCGGACCGGATCGCCCTCTGTCACGCGCCGAGCTGCCACTGGCTATACGTGCGAAAGCGTCCCAACCAACGGTGGTGTCACCCTGAGTGTGGCAACCGGGCTCGAGTCAGTCGCCACCACCGCCGGCACTCCGCGGTACGGGCGCAACCAGGCCCGGCCGGTCTAGGGTGATCATGTCGATCAATTGGTCGGCGTTCTTGGCCGTCATGGTGGTGGCCTACGTCATCCCGGGTCCTGACTTCGCCGTCATCCTGCGTCAATCCACCCGCGCGCGCCGATCCGGCGCGCTCGCAGCTGTTGGCGCCCAGACTGGTTTGTGTGTTCACATGCTTCTGGCACTCGTCGGGTTGAGCGCCGTCCTCGCCCGACACCCGGACGCGCTCATCCTCATCCGGGTCGTCGGCGGGCTCTATCTGGTGTGGCTGGGAGGATCCTTGGCGTGGAAGGCGCGAACTCTGAGGACCGCAGCGCGAGATGCAGACGAGGCGACCCGCAGGGACATCAGCAGCGGAGCCTTCAGACAGGGTTTCCTCACCAACGTGACGAACCCCAAGGCCGTCCTATTCTTCGCAAGCGTGCTGCCGCAGTTCATCTCGCCCGACGCATCCATTGCGGGTCAGATCCTGCTGCTCGGGGTCATCGATGTCATCTTCGGGTTACTGCCGTGGGCCATCGTGATCGTGCTAGGCGATCGCCTCGGTCGACGAATGTCCTCGCTCCGTTTTCAAGCCTGGCGCGACCGAGCCACCGGCACCGCGTTGGCCGGCGTCGGAGGTACCGTCTTGGCGACCACGCGCTAGATCCGACCGCAAGCCGAACCGCTAGCGGCGACGCTGGAGTCGGGGAGATCTGCGGGCCGGCGGTGCCACAGGCGGATCGCTTTTCGGGCTGGGAGCTACTCGCCGACTTGGCCGTCAAGTGACTCACGGAGAAGGTCGGCGTGGCCGTTGTGCCGTGCGTACTCCTCGATCATGTGGGTGATGACCCAGCGGAGACTGGGTGCTCGGCCGTCTGGCCAGGTTCTACGCGTCTTGTAGCCAAGACCCCCTGCCTCGAAGGCGCTCTCGGCCGTGGCGCGAGCGCGGGTGACCGACTCCTGCCAAAGTGTGCGGACTGCGTCTGGGTCGTCGGAGCTGGCAGAGTCCCATTCCCAATCCGGGTCTGCTGCCCAGTCCACCGACGCCCAGGGCTCTCGGGGTGGCTCGTCCTGGAGCCATCGCCCAAACCAGTCGTCTTCCACGTAGGCGAGGTGCTTCATCAGCCCACCCATGGTCATGCTGCTGGGAGGCAGGCGCTGGGAGAGCTGAGCAGGCGTGAGGTTGGCGCTCTTCCATGCGAAGGTGGCTCGCTGGTAGTTGAGGAACCCGGTGAGGGTTTCCCATTCGTTGCCGTCCAGCGGTGGCTCTGGGCGGCCGTGCTCATCGAGGTCTAGCGTCATGGTCCAGGACTCTAGTGCTGCGGACAGACATGCTCGCGTGGCAGAAGGGGGTGCCGAGCACATGGCAGGGGCGGTGCGTGTAGTACCAGCGACTGTTGAGAGGTGGCCGGAGCTTGGGTGGGTTTTCGGACACCGGAAGAAGGACCCCACGTCATGCTGGTGCCAGCGGTTCCTCCGGCACGAGGAGCCTGATAACCGGAGCGCGCTGCAACGTGAAGTCCAGGAAGCAGGGCTGCCCGTCGGCCTGTTGGCCTACCGCGATGACGTCGCGGTCGGCTGGACCCGGGTCGTGCCCCGCTCGACGCTGCCCGGTATCACCGAGAACCGGGCACTTGCCCGGATCCTTGACGAGGACCCTGACGCGTGGTGGGTGTCTTGTTTCGTCGTGCGCCGCGAACACCGCGAAAGCGGCGTCGGGGCAACGCTGCTCGAGGCCGCGGTGGACTGGGCGGCCCAGCACGGTGCCTCCGTACTCGACGGCCACCCAGTTGACACCAACGGGCTTACCGGCACCCCGTCACCATCTGCCATCTTCACCGGAACTCTCGCCATGTTCCAGCGGGCGGGGTTCAGCGAGATCGGGCGCACCTACCGAACCCGACCCGTGATGAGACACGCGCTCCTGCGCCGTTAGCCGGGTCGTCGTGTGGGCGCCGCGTCCCGTTGGAGGAACCTCGTGCGGCGCCCTGCAACTCGCAGGTTGACGTCGATGTCGTGCCCGCGAGCGGATGGGCTAGGAGCGACCGATGAGCAGACGTTTGATGACGACACGTCGCTAGCCGTACTAGTCGGGCAGCTATCACAGAAGGTTGGTGAACCACTCGACTGCGCGGCGGGTGCCTTCGCTGGTGGCCGTCGTCAAGGCGGCGTCACCGACACGACCAGCGGCGCGGTTCAACATGTTGGCCCGCCTCTTCACCTGCTCGATGTCGACCTGCTCTGCATCAACCGCAGTGATGAAGTCGTCTACGTGCGTCTGAAGTTCGTCGCGGTCTTCCGCGTCCGCTACGGCCTGCACCGCAGCTGTGAGGAGGTCCCGAATTGCTGCGATGTCGGCGGCGCTCGGGCCAATATTCGCCACGGCCTGAGCGTGGTTGCCCTGAGCGATCGGGCCAGAAGGCTGGTCGTTGACCTGCATGTACGTCGGGGATTCAGCTGACTGGGGGCGTCTCATCTGAGCAGGGTCGGCGTCGAAGTCCTCCACACAACGCACACCATCCGGCGTCAGCGCCGTGCGGATGGGGGCGCCTTGCGAGCCCCCTGCGGTGGGCCCGTGGATGAGGCCCGCGTTGAGGAGGTACCTACCAGCGCGGGCTCGTTTCAGCGCCCGGGCGTGGCTGCGCGTCGACGCGCTCTCGCAACTCACCAGGCGTTCGACCAGGCTGGCCTTCGATTCCGGCTATGAGACCGTGCTCGCGACCAAGGCTCGTCGGGACCGGCTCGATGCCGCGAGTGGTGAGATGGCCGCCGACAGCGAGTTCACGCCGGTCGTTCAACGGTTGGGCTGCCTGCGTGGCATCGGCACCCTGACCGGGTTCGGGTTGGCCGTCGAGATCGGTGACTGGCACCGGTTCACCGGCAACACCATCGGCTCGTTCGTCGGTCTGGTCCCCAGTGAACACTCCTCCGGTGCGACCAGGAGCCAGGGGTCGATCACGAAGACCGGCAACGGCCACGCCCGCCGGCTCCTCGTCGAGGCCGCCTGGCACCACCGTCCCCGCTACACCGTCGGCGCCACCATGCGCGCCCGTTGGGACCTGGCCCCGGCCGCGGCGAGGATCCGGGGCGACGAGGGCAACCGACGACTCCATCACCGCTGGGTCAGATTCATCGACCGCCGCAAGCGCAGCACCACCGCCGACGTCGAGATCGCCCGCGAGCTCGCTGGCTGGTGCTGGTCGCTGGCCGTGATGGAGGACTAACCCCTCGAACGGCTCTGCTGCGTGACCGTCATGGTGGCAGCGCACGGAGTGACCCGCGACCGCGCTATGAGCAGCTGCTCGGGCCGCGACGCTCGTTTCTAGACACGCGGAAGCACTCCGGCCGAACTACCGTCCTGCGGTAACCAACCCGTGCATATCAGCATGACCACGCGTCGCCAACGACACGCTCACCAGCATCAGCAGCAGAGCTCAAGGCGCCCGCCGAGGAGGCATCCCCGACGGGCGCCTCACCCTGCCCTTGACAGGAGTCCTCTAAATATCAGCGCGTATTCGGCATCTCCTTGCTCGCAGCCGGGAATCGGATCGTCCCAGTCCTGCACATAGGTTCCGACGTGCATAAGGCCCACCTTCTGGAGCACGTGACGCGAGGCGTGGTTCACCACCATCGTGCTGGCGACGACGCGAGTGACGCCTGGCGCCGAAAGAGCTTGCGCGACCATTCTCTGCGTTCCTTCGGTTGCCAGCCCACGTCCCCACGCGGCGCGATGAAGCCGGTAGCCGATGGAGCTCGTGTTGTGGTGGTTCACGAACGAGCTTGCTCCCCACCAGCCGACGAATTGCTTTGCGTGATAGCCAGCCCAGTAACCCAGGCCCCGGGCGGCATCTGTGCGTAGCGAGAGACGTTCGGCCCACTCGGCGGCGGTCTCCGCGGCGCTGGCGGGTCTCACGAGGATGTGCATCATGACGGCTGCGTCGCAGTTGAGGTCCACCATGAGCGGTAGGTCGTCCTCGGTGACCGGCCGCAGGCTGAGTCGGGCCGTCGTGAGAATGGGAAGCGGCACAGGTTGGATCGTGCCGGACAAGTTCGCGCCCGATCATGTCCAATCCGCGACGCGGTGTACGACGTGCCGTCCCCGCTCGATCGGTCGAGTGCTCCTCCCGTCCGGCGCGCCAGTCCCGCACGGATGGGGCCTCGATGTCGATCGCCACGCGGGACCGCGCCAGATCCGGACTGGCCAGGCACTCCGACAGGAGTCTCCCGGGACCCGCGGTTGAGACTGGTGCGATTGCCGCAATAGCCTTCCCGTCGCACGGATCAGCTCACGCGTCGTCGACACCCGCCGAATGGCTCCTATTGGCACCGCCCGCAGCGACCTGACTCGAACGCCGCGCATGGGAGTCACGCGCTTCAGCGACGCAGCAAAGAGCAGAGGCTGGCCCCGCCTAGCCACGCCGTACCCCGCTGCGCCACCCATGAGGGCGCCATGAAAAGCGCCTGGGTCGGCCGATTCCCGGATGCTCGTATGGCTGCGGTCGATGCTGCGGGTTCACGCGCGGCCGGCGCGCAGGTAGTCGCGCAGCCGCCGGCCGACCTGCCCCATCGCGGCCTCCGCCGCCGGCTGCACGGCCGCGGCCACCCGTGACTCGGTGAGCACCGCGACGGCGTACCGCTCGCCCCCGGCGTGCTCGACCACGCCGGCCTCGTGCCGCAGGTTGAGCAGGGTGCCGGTCTTGGAGGACCAGGTGGCCGCGTCCGAGGCCAGGTCGGGCCACAAGCGCTGGCGGTGCACGTTCTCGCCCATCAGGCGGCGCACGGGGCCGGCTACCTCGGGCACCAGCGGGCCGTCGTGAGACCACAGCAGCGCGAGCAGGTCCACCATCGCGCGGGCGGTGCCGGCGCTCGAGCGCGACGTGTCGAGCTGCCGGACGCGGTGCCCGCCGCCCGCGGTGCCGCCGGCCGCAGCCAGGGCGTGGGCCAGGGCGGGGTCGCCGGGCAGGGCCTCGGCCGGGGTGCGCGACAGGTCGCCGATCGGGTGCCGCACGTCGAGGTCCCGCAGCCCCAGGGCGACCATCCGGGCGGTGACCTCCTCGGGGGTGACCAGCGCGAAGAGCGCGTCGGTGGCGACGTTGTCGCTGAGCGCGACCGAGAGGTAGACCGTGTCGACCAGCGCGACGCGGGCGGGATGGAGGAACCTGCTCGAGCCCACCCCGCCGGGGAGGGATGCGTCCCGGGCGTCGAGGAGCAGCGGGCCGGCACCGTTCAGCTCGCCGGCATGGACCCGCTCCAGGACGCACAGCGCGAGGGGGACCTTGACCAGCGACGCCAGCGGCACCGGCACGTCCGCCCCGGTCCCGACCTCCTCGCCGGTGTCGAGGTCGCGGGCCAGGCACCAGCCGGTCAGCCCGGCCTCGTCGAGGTCCCGGGCCACCTCCCGGAGCACGCGCTCGGCGCCGGTCACGACGCCCCCGCGGCGCGGGCCAGCGCAGCACCGAGCGCGACGCGGACGCGGTCGGCGTCGGCGGGCACCCCGGCTGCGATGACGTACCCCCGCTCGAGCGTGGGCGAGGCGAGCGGCGACCACACCAGGTCGTAGCGGGCGGCCTCCTCCGCGGAGGCGAGCAGCAGGTCCCTCGAGGCCAGCACGGCCCCGACCGCGGCACCGGGGGAGGCCGCCTGCGCGACCTGGGACGGCGCGAGGCCGGCAGCGTCGGCCGCCGCCGCCAGCCGGTCCCGCACGTGGGGCACATCGTCCTCCTCGAGCAGCCACAGGCGCATGGCGCGGCCACCCGACCCGCGCCGCGTTCGGCGGAGGTCCTCGAGGTGGCGCACCGACCGGTCGGCCGTGGCCGCGGCCAGCCCCAGCGGCACGCGCCAGGTCGCCTCGGCGGCCGGCCTGGCCAGCAGCGCGGCGTGCACCGCGCGGGTGGCCAGGAGCTCCGGGCGCCGGCGGGCGGACGCCTCGACGACCTGCACCGGGAGGTCGTGGTCACGGCCGGCCAGGTCGAGGCCGGCGAGGTCGCGCACGTCCCACCCCGCCGGGACGGCCAGCGGCCACGGCACGAGGTGCGCCTCATCGGCGTCCTGCACCAGCGTCTCGGCGAGGTCGGAGAGCCGTCGCGCCGTCGGCAGCACCCGGCTACCGAGCACGGTGGGGGCGGGGCGCCGTCCGTCGCGGTCGAGGACCCGGCCGCCGAGGTGCGCCTCGAGCGCCGCGACCCGACGGCTCACGACCGACTGCGAGACGCCCAGGCGGGCCGCGCCACTAGTGAAGCTGCCGCGCTCGACGACGCTGACGAAGGCCTGGCAGGCCGCGACGAGGTCCACGGCGCCACCCTATGCACGATCCGCATTCATGCGTCCGAATCGGTCTTGGACCGCATCGCCCCCCCTCGCGCAGGCTGCGGGCATGACCCCGACCAGAGCCCCGTCCCCCGCCCGCACCCGTCGCCCCTCCGTCGTCGTCGCCAGCCTCGCCACCGCCGCCGCCGTGGCGCTCCCCGCCGCCGCCTGCGCCACCGTCGACGGGACGTCACCCTCGGCCGTGTCCTCCCCCATGTCCTCCCCCGCGGCCTCCCCCGCGGCCTCCCCAGCGGCCTCCGCCCTTTCCTTCGCCCCGGGAGTCGACCGGTCCGCGGCGCGTGCCCGCTTCGCCGCGCTCGAGCAGGAGCGCGACGCCCGCCTCGGCGTCTACGCGGTCGACACCGGCACCGGCCGCAGCGTCGCCTACCGCGGCGGCGAGCGGTTCGCGTACGCCTCGACCATCAAGGCGCTCGCCGCGGGCGCGGTGCTCGACGACCTGTCGCGGCGGGAGCTCGGCGAGCGGGTGCGTTGGACCGAGGCCGACCTGGTCGAGTACTCCCCCGTGACCGAGCTGCACGTCGAGGACGGGCTGACCGTACGGCAGGTCATCGACGCGGCGATCACCGTCAGCGACAACACCGCCGGCAACCTCCTCTTCGGCCTCGTCGGCGGACCTGCTGCCCTGGACGCCGCGCTGGCCGACGACGTCGGCGATCGCACGACCGAGGTCGTGCGCCGCGAGCCCGACCTGAACACCGCGGTGCCGGGCGACCCCCGGGACACCACCACGCCCCGGGCGCTCGCGACATCCCTGGGGCGGTACGTCCTCGGCGACGTGCTCCCGGTAGCCGACCGTCGCCTGCTCGAGACCACGATGCGCCGCACCGAGACCGGCGACGCCCTCATCCGCGCCGGGGTCCCGCAAAGCTGGCGCGTCGCCGACAAGACCGGGTCCGCGGGATACGGCACCCGCAACGACCTCGCCGTGGTCCGCCCTCCCGGGGGCGACCCGATCCTCATCGCGGTAATGACGACGCACGACGAGGCAGACGCCGCGACAGACGACGCCCTCGTCGCCGACGCGACACGGGTGGTCGTCAACGCGCTCGGCTCCTGACGCCGGCCGACAGGCGATGCAGCAACAGTCAACGACCACCCGTCGGTCATCGTCGCGATCAGCCATGTGCAGAGCGGCTACTGCCTGGTCGGCGGGCGAATTGGGTCGAGCAACCGCACCTCGCGCCGCGTGCTGGTGCCCAAGCGACGAGGTAGGGGTCAAGGCCAGAAAACCAAGGCCGTCGTAGGTCGCGTCGACCCGGGCCACCTCGAGCAGGCAAGCACGCGGCATGGAACGTCATCCCCCGGCGGGCCGCCCAGAGCCAAGACACAGTTCCCGGGTGACAGTCGGTCACTGGCACGCTCCGCGAGCCGATGGGCTCGCGGAGCCTGTCGGTACGGGATAGGGGTCGCCACCTCGCCATCGATGGTCGTGGTCGACGCGCAGCTGTCGACGTGGACGCTCTCCCAGTGCGTATCTGGCGCCGAGTTCCTATCCCCGTCCGCGTCGGTGCCCACGACGCTCGGTCGGTGCGTGGCGGGAGAGCTGTCGCAGCGCGGTGATCGAGGGTTGGAACAGGTAGGCGCCCCCACTGGTGGTCACGAAGCGTTTCATCATGGTGATGTGGTCGGGCTTTCCGCCTGGGAGGGTCATCGTGCGTGTCGCCTGTGCTTGTCCGATCACCAGGTCATGGCCGGCGCCCGTGTCCGGCGCGTCAGGGTCGTTGACCCAGTCGCGTTGGACGAACTCGAACTGGCGCTCGATCGAGGTCTGGTAGGCCAGGAACAGCAGGCCCCGGTCATGGGGAAAGCCGGGGGCGGCGCCGGTCTGCGAAGTGGCTGGAGCGTCCTGGTCGTAGGAGAGTCCGAACGGAATGCCCCGCCGCAGCAGGCGGTGTGTCTGGGTGTCGGACTCACCGCCGGTGGGTGTGTTGTCGTCGCGGGGGTAGGTCTTGCGGACGTGGGCGGCCAGCGGGACCACGCCGCCGTCGATGTCGTCGCCGAACTCGAAGTTGTTGATTCGAGAGTCCTCGAGCAGCGAGGGGTCGGCGACCGCGGGGTCACCGGCGGTGGTGTCCAGCCCTGCAGGCTGGTCCTCGGTGTGCTCGAGCGGGGCGCCGCTGGGATATCGCCCGACGATCTTGGCCCCGAGCTGCTCATCACTCACACCCTGGGCTCGTGCGGTCTCGCTGACGAAGGAGCGAAAGCCCGCGACGTCCTGGGTGAGGCGGCGGAAGACCAGGTAGGCCCCGTCGGCGGTCCAGGCTGGTCCGTTGCGAGCCTCAGGTCCCGGGTCCGGGTTCACCCCGCCCGGGTGATCGGGGTGCTCGGTGGCGATCTGGGTCGGGTAGCCGAGCACGAACTCCCCGGGCCACAGGAGGTCCTGACCCGGCAGGCCCTGGTCGGGGTCGTCAGGGTTCTGCGGGCTCCGTAAAGCCACGGATGCCGGGTTGGGAGATCCCGTCGCGGAACCCGAAGTGCTCGTGGCCGGCCTGGTCCTCACGCACCCGGCCCTCCTGGTCGAACCGATGACCGCGAGCCCGGCGGCGGTCATCTCACGGCGCTGCTTGCGGGTCAAGGTCTCCAGCGCGGTGGGGTCCGTCAGCGGCCAGGATGAGCACACCATGGAGGTCGCTCGAGGCGAACGGGCCGACCCAGGACGAAGGCGCGCTCTGATCCGACGTCACCGATCCGTGCCGCGCGGGCGGCCATCCCTTGGCGGAAGTCGGCTGGGAAGCGTGCCAGGTCGCGGTCCTTCACGTCCAAGGCGGCCAGGCCGGTGTAGGTGAAGGCGACGTTGATCCATTGGGAGGTGGGCGCCTGTGCCTCGTTGCCGCGGCGCGCTCGAGCCTTTTGGAAGAGTCGGTTGAAGCCGGCCACCTCCCCCGCGGTGGCGACCTCGTCGACCATGTCGGCCAACCACTGACGTGCTGCAGCGGGTCGTCCCAGGCCGAAGACCAGGAAACGCTGATGGTCCTTGTTGAACCCGCCGAGGACGTTGCCCTGGATGTTGTCCAGCGCCAATGGTGTCTCAACCGAGCTGGAGGCCGGACCTGGCGCGGAAGCTCCGGTGGCGACGGTAGCGACGGTGGCGTCGGAGGCATCGGCATGTGCGGCCTGGCCCAGCACGGCACTGCCCCCTGCGGTCGCGATCATGGTCCGTCGGCTGAGCACATGGGGGGTGTGATCGATCATGCGGGCGATGCTGACGGCTGTGGATGTCCGCGCGCTGGCCGCAGTCTGTCCCTCCCTGTGGATCGAGCGCAGCTCGAACCCAGGTGACCTGCGCAGACCTCGGACTGCCCGGGTACTGCTGCTCGACAGCCCGATGGGAAGCGGTGCGAGAGGACTGGCGCGGCGGCTGGGTCGCACCAGCGGCAGACCCGCATTACGAACCTTCATCGGTCAGCGATCCCTTTGCGGAAACCCGGCGGCGATGCCAATGATCTCCACCAACCGGTCGAATCTCGATTCGATCCGGTAGCGGTTCGGCTTGCGGGACGGCTCAACGGGGCGCGGGACGGGCCCGCGACCGGACCGCCGAGACTCGCTGCTCCCGCCGCCTCTGGGCATAGGGTCTTCCGCTGCGGACATGCCGGTCACCGTCTGTTCTACTGAGCCATGGTCCAACCTCCCAAGCGCATCCCCGGCGAACGCAACCCCGTACCCGACGCGGACGCACCCACGCGCGTCGCCCGAGAGAGTTGGATGGGTGGCCACGACCATGGGATTGCCCGCGCGATCACCGCCATCCTCGACTGGCGCAAGGACCGGAAGTCACGGATCCGTCGGTAGTCGGAGTCGCCCATTTCAACGACGGGCTCTGTCTCGGTCGGCCGAGTATGAGCAGGCGCAGCCGTCCGCATGGGTGACCTGAACGCACTCTCATGCCCGTCCGGAAAGGGAATGGCTTCGTAGCAGCGCCGACGTCGACCCAAGGGTCAGATTCATCTGGACGACGATGCATGGTCGAGGTACCGGTCCTTGCTCAATCGCCGTCCCCGTCGGCGCTGTCGCCGCCGCCACCGCCCGGGCCGCCGAACGGGTTCTCTGCAACAGCCTGGTGGGCCACGGTTGCGTCCGACGGAATCTGAGGGGGCAGGTTCTTGAACTGCTCCGCCGCCTCGAGAGCGTCAACTCCTGAATCGTTCGGTTCTCCCATAGAACGATCATGCACCCCACTTCGCCGATCGACCATCCCGTACTGGTCACGCTCCGCGTGCCGATCCGCTTGTGGCCATGGCACGCGCGTTGAGACCATCGAGACCATGTCGTCGATGGCCTTCAGGGACTACCTCGACGAGCACGATGAATCGCTCGCGCTGTTCGAGCAGCTGCGGCGCGCGATCGTAGAGATCGGCCCGGTCGACGAGCGAGAGTCCAAGAGCCAGGTTGCGTTTCGGCGTCGCCGGACGTTCGCCCTGGCCTGGGCGCCGGGGCAGTACCTCGGCAGGCGCGGCGCCCCGCTGGTCCTCTCCGTCGTGTTGCCCGAGCGCGACGCCATTCACGTTGGAAAGAGGTTGTCGAACCGTGGCCCGGCGTATTCATGCACCACCTCGAGCTCATGACATCGACGACATCAACGACCAGACGGAGGCGTGGATCAAGCGCGCCTACGACGCGGCGTAGTCGCCCCTGGCCCCCACGCCCCCGTCACGTGCCGTTGGCGGATCGGCAGGCAGAGCGCGCCGCAAGCCGATCCTCCGGCTGGACGTCCAGGGCACTGCTCAGGCGCCCCGGGCGTCGCCGCAAGCCGTTTCGGCTTGCGGCACGACCGGATCTGCGACAGCCAGCTGCCCGGCGATGACCTGACCGGACCAGGCGCTACGTTTGCGACGTGTCGGCCTCGGAACGCGTACTCCGCAGCCATCAGGCTGCTGGATGGCTACCCGCTCAGGGTCGGGCAGACGTCGTACTGGCCGGGGTGCCCCCCGTCGCTCCGTCACCAATCTGCCTGGTCCGACTACTGGTGACCCGCGGGAAGAGCATTCTCGCGCAGGCCCGTTCTGACGGCGGAGGGCTCGACGTCCGACGCGCGAAGTCCGGGATGGGGCATGGCAGGAACCGGTTGCGGATCTGCTGCGCCAGACCGTGACCAGCACCGACCGCCAACCACGGTTGCTGGGCTACGTGCACAACGACGTTCCCGATGCGCCCGCGAGCTATCCGTGGCCCGCACCACACGCCTACTTCGCCGTCTGGCACTGCCCGGTGCAAGTGGACCAGGACGCACCTGGGAGGTGGCTCGGGCCGGCTGAAGCCGAAGTGGAGATGTGTGGCCGCCATTGGTGGCCGCTGGCTGCGCATGCGACACGCACGGCGGACCATCACGGCCATCCGGGACGCGGCCACGCGCAGTGACGAGGTCGGGCGGACGGTCCGCCCTGGGTGACGGGGTGTTCTCCTGGTCTGTCGACGCGACGGCGACGTGCTGGTCGTCGGCTCCACGACGCAGTGAGGCTGCGGCGACCACCTCGGCGCGCACGTCAGCCATCGGTGCGGATGAAGCACCACACAACCGAAAGGCCTCTGCGTCGAGGTCACTCCGACGGATCCAGACCTCGAGGTGGCGCCCGCCGTGGAACCAGTCGGCGTCGGTGAATTGGCGAGGGTTGATGTCGGCCAGCAGGACGTGCGCGTCGTCGCCGGTCACGGGGAGGGCTGCGTTCAGCACCTCGACGTGGTCCAGGTTGGTCTCGACGTAGCCGACACCGCCCAGGTGTGAGAGCGGCTGGGCCGGTACGTACCCCGGCGCCCACGGGTCTCCTTGCGGCTCATCGGGGTCTGTTGGCCTGAGGGAGCGGCCGGCGATGTTGCGGGTCGTGGGCCACCCGTCGAGATAGGCACGCAGACGCACGTAGCGTTCGAGCTCGCCGTCACTCAACGAGCTGACATCCAGGGGCGACGGGATGGTGGGGGCGATGTCGGCGTTGATGGGGACTGCGGCGACCCGGTCCTCCTCGGGGAGGTCCTGCGGCCACGGCGCCGAGGTGGCGCTCTCGGCCAGCCGCCCATCCGGGTCTGCCAGCCACCGAACCTGCCACGCGTGCAGGTCTCCGTCGCTCGGCTCCCCGCAGGTGGTCAGGTCGTGGAAGATCTGCAGGATCCCGGTCTCGGGCAGACCTGCCCTCGCGAGGTCGACGACGTTGTCGGCCTCCTCGTCGAGCGCCACTGGAGGACGTGGCAAAGGGCGGTCCTGTCGTCGCGCCGGGGCCAGTCGTCCAGACGCTCGCGGGAGATCTTCCGCGAACACCAGGACCAGCTGGTAGTCCAGCTGCTCGTGGGCGTAGTCCGGGTCGTCGAGCGACGAGCCGAGAGGCGACAGGCAGCACCAGCGCCGCCTTGGCCGGCATCACCGCGCTGGGAAGCCCGACCTCGAGCTGGTCCGCGAACGCAACAGGGTCATCCAGGGCCAGCATCGGGTCAGGGGTCACGACACCGCGAACGAAGTCGCGGAAACCTACCGGCGGTGTGTCGCTGCCACCGCCCTTGAGCCGTACGACGTCTCGTAGCGCTGCGAGCACGCCGGGTGTGTCTCGGGCGGTCGCCTCAACGCGCGCAGCCAGGGCCGCGTACTGCTGCTGCTCCTCGTCCTGGCTCAGCGATGGCGCGACTCGCGCGTAGCGCTGCCACGCCTCGATCAGCTCCCTGATGACCTGCTCCACGCAACGCCTACCCTCTCGTTCGCGGCCTGA
>CAWCGS010000002.1:0-26981 GCA_963795135.1 uncultured Actinomycetota bacterium | reverse complement strand
CAGGGTCCCGAGGCCCGTCGCCCGAGCCGCACCCGCGCGACCGTGCCCGCGGCCGTGCTCCCGGTGGCCGAGGGCGGGGCCAACGCCCTGATGGTGCTCTCACCGCCGGTGGCCGAGCGGCTCGGCGTCGAGACCGCGACCACCGCGCTGACCCTGAGCGGCGACTTCACGGACGTCGAGGAGCGCGACGCCCGCGAGGCCCTCGCCGCGCTGCCGGCCCAGCCGACGTTCTACGTCGAGCACGGCTACCAGCGCCCCGACGCGGTCGTGATCGTGCAGCTCGTGCTGGGGGGTCTCGGGGCGGTGCTGATGCTCGGCGGCACGCTGACCGCGACCTTCCTCGCGCTCTCCGACGCGCGTCCCGACCTGGCCACGCTGGCCGCGGTGGGGGCGAGCCCGCGCACCCGCCGTGGCGTCGCGGCGTCGTACGCGCTGGTGGTCGGGCTCGTGGGCGCCCTGCTCGGGGCGCTCGTCGGCCTCGTGCCCGGCATCGCGATCACCTACCCGCTGACCCGGGCCGGCTACTACGGGGAGCTGACCGGGGCGCCGTCCCACTACCTCGACGTCCCGTGGCTGCTGGTGCTCGGGGTGGTCGTCGGGCTGCCGCTGCTCACCGCCGCCCTGGTCGGCCTCACCACGCGCTCCCGCCTGCCGATGGTCGCCCGGCTCGACTGATCGTCGTGGCGGAGCCATCTCACCAGATAAAGTCAGGCTTGACTGTTTGTTCGTGCGACGACATGCTGACGCGGGTGACGACCGCCCGCGTGCCGCAGGAGGAGCGCACCCGCGCCATGCGGGCGCGGCTGCTCGAGGCGACGGTCGACTGCCTGGTCGAGCGCGGGTTCGGCGGCACGTCCACGACGCTGGTCTCCGAGCGGGCGGGGGTCAGCCGGGGGGCCCAGCTGCACCACTTCCCGACCAAGAACGACCTGGTGGTGGCCGCGGTCCAGCACCTCACCGACGTACGCGGCGCGGAGCTCGCCTCCGCCGCCGAGCGGCTGCCGACCGGGCCGCGGCGCACCCGGGCGGTGCTGCAGGTGCTCGGCGACCACTTCGCCTCCCCGGTGTTCAGCGCGGCCCTCGAGCTCTGGGTGGCGGCCCGCACCGACGCCGCCCTGCTGGCCGAGGTCGCCCCCCTGGAGCAACGGGTCGGTCGAGAGGCCCACCGGCTGACCGTCGAGGCCCTCGGCGCCGACGAGACGCAGCCCGGCATCCGTGAGCTGGTCCAGGCCACGCTCGACCTGGTCCGGGGGCTCGGCCTGGCCAACACGATCACCGACGACGCCCGCCGGCGCAACCGGATCCTCGACCAGTGGGCCACCACCCTCGACGACGCGCTCGCGAGAGCCTGAAGGAGACACCGTGACCGACGTGCTCGAGGGACTCCTCGACGACCTCAAGGCGGAGGGCGACCAGCTGCGCACCGCCGTGACCGGGCTCGACGAGTCCGCCGACGGTGGCTGGGCCACGCCCACCCCGGCCGCCGGCTGGACGGTGGCCACCCAGGTGGCCCACCTGCTCTGGACCGACGAGACCGCGGCGACCGCGGCCCGCTCGGTCGAGGGCGAGGAGGCCAAGGCGGCCTGGGACGCGGTGGTGATGCTCGCGATCGGCGACCCCACCGGCTTCGTCGACACCGAGGCCCACGAGGTCGCCCGGCTCTCGCCGCGGGCCCTGCTGGCCCGGTGGGGCACGGCCCGCGACGGCCTGGTCGCCGCGCTGCGGTCGTTCCCGGCCGGGCAGAAGATGCCGTGGTTCGGTCCGCCGATGTCGCCGGCCTCGATGGCGACGGCCCGCTTCATGGAGACCTGGGCGCACGCGCTCGACGTCTACGAGACCCTCGGCGTCGACTACGTGCCGAGCGACCGGATCCGGCACGTCGCGCACCTCGGGGTCCGCACCCGCGACTTCGCGTACGGCGTCCACGAGCAGACCCCGCCGGCGGAGCCGTTCCGCGTCGAGCTGACCGCCCCCTCGGGCGAGACCTGGGCCTGGGGCCCCGAGGACGCCGCCCAGCGGGTGACCGGCCCCGCCCACGACTTCTGCCTGCTGGTCACCCAGCGCGTGCACCGCGCCGACACCGCTCTCGTCGCCGCGGGCGACGACGCCGAGCACTGGCTCGGCATCGCCCAGTGCTTCGCCGGGCCCCCGGGCGAGGGGCGGGAGCGGCGTTGAACGGGGTCTCGACAGGCTCGACCACCGGGCCGGGCTCGACCACCGGGGCGGGCTCGACCACCGGGGCGGGCTCGACCACCGGGGCGGGCTCGACCACCGGGCCGGGCTCGACCACCGGGCCGGGCTCGACCACCGGGCCGGGCTCGACCACCGGGCCCGCGTCGGTCGAGGTGCGCAGCGCAGCGAGCCACGAAGCCCCTCCGCATCGGCAACTGCTCCGGCTTCTACGGCGACCGCCTCTCCGCGATGCGCGAGATGCTCGAGGGCACCGCCGACGGACACGGGCTCGACTGCCTCACCGGTGACTACCTGGCCGAGCTGACCATGCTGATCCTCGGCAAGGACACGATGAAGGACCCGGCCCTCGGCTACGCGCGGACCTTCGTCCGCCAGCTCGAGGACTGCCTCGGCCTGGCGCTCGAGCGCGGCGTCACGATCGTCAGCAACGCAGGCGGTCTCAACCCGGCCGGCCTGGCCGACAAGCTGCGTGAGGTCGCCCGCGGCCTCGGGCTCGACCCCGCCATCGCCCACGTCGAGGGCGACGACCTCCGCGCGCACGCCGCCGACCTCGGCTTCGACGGCGCGCTCACCGCCAACGCCTACCTCGGCGGCTCCGGCATCGCTGCGGCGCTGCGCCAGGGCGCCGACGTCGTGGTCACCGGCCGGGTCACCGACGCCTCGCTCGTGGTCGGTCCGGCGGTCGCCCACCACGGCTGGGGCCCCACGGCGTACGACGAGCTGGCCGGCGCCGTCGTCGCGGGCCACGTGCTCGAGTGCGGGCCGCAGGCCTGCGGGGGCAACTTCTCCGGCTTCAAGGAGCTGCCGCACGACGGGCGTCCGCTGGGCTTCCCGCTGGCCGAGATCGCCGCCGACGGCAGCTGCGTGGTCACCAAGCACGACGGCACCGGCGGCGCGGTGCTCGTCGACACGGTGACGGCCCAGCTGATGTACGAGATCCAGTCCGCGGCCTACCTCAACCCCGACGTCACCACCCACCTCGACACGATCGAGCTCAGCCAGGACGGGCCGGACCGGGTGCGCGTCAGCGCCGTGCGCGGCAGCGCGCCGCCCGAGCAGCTCAAGGTCTGCGTCAACGAGCTCGGCGGCTGGCGCAACTCCATGGAGTTCGTGATCACCGGGCTCGACCTCGACGCCAAGGCCGACTGGCTGCGGATGCAGCTCGAGCCCGCACTGTCGGCCGAGACCGTCGCCTGGACCCGGTCGGCGTCGCCGCTCGCCGACGCCGACACCGAGGAGGGCGCCTCCTGCCTGGTGCGGTGCACGGTCATGGACAGCGAGGCCGGACCGGTCGCGAAGTCCTTCACCGGCCCGGCCGTGGAGCTGGCGCTGTCCTCCTACCCCGGCTTCACGATGACCGCGCCTCCCGGCGGGCCCGACGCCCTACGGCATCTACCGCCCGGCGTACGTCGACCGCTCGGCCGTCGCGCACACCGTCGTGCACGCCGACGGCTCCAGCGAGGTCGTCGCCGACCCGACCGACTTCTCCGTGGCCGACTCGGCGGCGGGCCGCCGACCGTCGCCCTTCCCGGCGCCGCAGGACTCGGTCAACCGTCGGATGCCGCTCGGCACCTTCGTGCACGCGCGCTCCGGTGACAAGGGCGGCGACGCCAACCTCGGGCTCTGGGTCAGCCACTCCGGCCCCGCGGAGCTCTACGCGGCCCGGGTCACCTGGCTGACCAAGCTGATCACCCCCAAGAAGGTCCGCGAGCTCGTCCCCGAGGCGCGCGACCTCGAGGTCGAGGTCTTCGTGCTGCCCAACCTCGGTGGGGTCAACGTGCTGGTCCGCGGCCTGCTCGGCGCCGGTGTCGCCGCCTCGACCCGCTTCGACCCGCAGGCCAAGGGGCTCGGCGAGTGGGTCCGGTCGCGGATCGTCCACATCCAGGAGGACCTGCTGTGAAGCGAGCAGCGGCGTGCGAGGAACGAGCGCGACGCGTGGGTGAGCGCAGGTCGAGCAAGCGCGCGGCTGAGGAACGAAGCCGCGGTCGCGCGTCGAGACCCGGTCACCTCAGCGGAGGCGTCGTCCGCAGGAGTGGTTTCGTGGCTCGCTGCGCTCGCACCTCAACCACCGGGGTGTCGCCCTTCGCTCGCACCTCGACCACCGGGGTGTCGCTCGCTTGCGCTCGCACCTCGACCGCCGGGATCGGTGGTTGAGGTGCGAGGAGCGCCAGCGACGAGCCACGAAACCACCCAGGCCCTGCGCGACACCGCCACCGAGTTCGTCCGCCGCGAGGTCGCGCCCCACCTGCAGGACTGGGAGGACGCCGGCACGATGCCGCGCGAGCTCCACCGCGCGGCCGCCAAGCAGGGCCTGCTCGGCCTGGGCTTCCCCGAGGAGGTCGGTGGGCAGGGCGGTGACCTGCTCGACTCGGTGGCCATGCAGGAGGCGATGCTCGAGGCCGGTGCGTCCAGCGGGCTGCTGGCCGGGCTCTTCACCCACGGGATCGCCCTGCCGCACGTGGTCAGCGACTGGACCAGCACCGGCCGCACCGACCTGGTCGACCGCTTCGTGCGGCCCACCCTGGCGGGCGAGACGATCGGGTCGTTGGCCATCACCGAGCCCGGTGGCGGCTCCGACGTGGCCGGGCTGCGGACCACGGCGCGCCGCGAGGGCGACGAGTACGTCGTCAACGGTGCCAAGACCTTCATCACCAGCGGGGTCCGCGCCGACTTCGTCACCACGGCCGTGCGCACCGGCGGGCCCGGTCACGCCGGGGTCAGCCTGCTCGTGGTCGAGGCCGGCACGCCCGGCTTCACCGTCGACCGGTCGCTGCGCAAGATGGGCTGGCACTGCTCCGACACCGCCGAGCTGTCGTACGTCGACGTCCGGGTGCCGGTGGCCAACCTGGTCGGCGCCGAGGGGGCGGGCTTCTACCAGATCGCCGAGCAGTTCGTGGTCGAGCGGATCTCGCTGGCCGTCCACGCCTACGGCATCGCGGCCCGGTCGCTGGCGCTGGCCGCCGACTACTGCCGCGAGCGGGAGACCTTCGGCAAGCCGCTGACCGCCAACCAGGTCGTGCGCCACCAGCTGGTCGAGATGCGCCGCCAGGTCGAGGTCGCGCGCTGCTACACCCACGAGGTCGCCCGTCGGCACGTCGCTGGCGAGCAGGTGATCGCCGAGGCCTGCCTGGCCAAGCAGACCGCCTGCGACGCCGCGACGTACGTCTGCGACCAGGCGGTGCAGCTGCACGGCGGCGCGGGCTACATGCACGGGACCGAGGTGGAGCGGCACTACCGCGACGCCCGGATCCTGCCCATCGGAGGAGGAGCCACCGAGGTGCTGACCGATCTCGCCGCCAAGCTGCTCGGGTACTCCGGTGGTTGAGGTGCGAGGAGCGCCAGCGACGAGCCCTTGCCCGGTGGTTGAGGTGCGAGGAGCGCCAGCGCCGAGCCCTTGCCCGGTGGTTGAGGTGCGAGGAGCGCCAGCGACGAGCCTCGAAACCCAGCAAGCCGACCGTCCGCCTCGTCCTGTGTCGTCCCTGCGGTGGTGGGCTGCTCGCGGGGTTTCGAGGCTCGGCGCCGGGGCGCCTCGCACCTCAACCAGCGGGAGGGGCGCCGGGGCGCCTCGCACCTCAACCAGCGGGAGGGGCGCCGGGGCGCCTCGCACCTCAACCAGCGGGAGGGGTGCCGGGGCGCCTCGCACCTCAACCAGCGGGAGGCCTCGTACCTCAACCAGCGGGAGGGGTGCCGGGGCGCCTCGTACCTCGACCAGCGACAGGGAGACGTCATGAGCAACCGCGAGGCGATGCTGGAGAAGATCGCGGCGCTCGACGCCGAGCACGCCACGGCGGTGGCGGGCGGCGGCGAGCGGAGCGTCCAGCGTCATCACGACCGCGGCAAGCTGATGCCGCGGGAGCGGATCGAGCTGCTGGTCGACGAGGGCTCGGCGTTCCTCGAGCTCAGCCCGCTGGCCGGCTGGGGCTCCGACTTCACCGTCGGGGCCAGCGTGGTCACCGGCATCGGGGTGATCGAGGGCGTGGAGTGCGTCATCACCGCCAACGACCCGTCGGTGAAGGGTGGTGCGAGCAACCCCTGGACGGTGAAGAAGATCTTCCGGGCCTCCCAGATCGCCGAGGAGAACGGCCTCCCGACCGTCGCCCTGGTGGAGTCCGGCGGCGCCGACCTGCCCACGCAGAAGGAGATCTTCATCCCGGGCGGCAAGCTCTTCCGCGACATCACCCGCTCCAGCGCGGCCAAGCATCCGACCGTCGCGCTGGTCTTCGGCAACTCCACCGCTGGCGGCGCCTACGTCCCGGGCATGAGCGACTACACCGTGATGGTGCGCGAGCAGGCCAAGGTCTTCCTCGGCGGACCGCCGCTGGTGAAGATGGCCACCGGCGAGGAGTCCGACGACGAGTCGCTCGGCGGCGCCGAGATGCACGCCCGCACCTCGGGCCTCGCCGACTACCTGGCCGAGGACGAGCGCGACGCGATCCGGATCGGGCGCCGGATCGTGGCTCGGCTCAACTGGCGCAAGGCGCGGGAGTCACCGGGTCTCGTGGCTCAGGCGCCAGGGCGCCTGCGCGCCTCGACCACCGAAGCGACGTACGCCGAGCCGGACGCCGACCCGGACGGGTTGCTCGACCTGATCCCCACCGACCTCAAGGAGCCCTTCGACCCGCGCGAGGTGATCGCCCGGGTCTGCGACGGCGTCTCGGCCTCCAACGGGCAGGTCTTCGACGAGTTCAAGCCGCTCTACGGTCCTTCGCTGGTCACCGGCTGGGCGCGCCTGCACGGGCGGCCGATCGGCATCCTGGCCAACGCGCAGGGCGTGCTGTTCAGCGAGGAGGCGCAGAAGGCGACCCAGTTCGTGCAGCTGGCCAACCAGATCGACGTACCGCTGCTGTTCCTGCACAACACCACCGGCTACATGGTCGGCAAGGAGTACGAGCAGGGCGGCATCATCAAGCACGGTGCGATGATGATCAACGCGATCAGCAACAGCACCGTGCCGCACCTGACCGTGATCATGGGGGCGTCGTACGGCGCGGGCAACTACGGCATGAACGGCCGCGCCTTCGACCCGCGGTTCCTGTTCACCTGGCCCAGCGCCAAGTCGGCGGTGATGGGCCCGGCCCAGCTGGCCGGCGTCCTCGAGATCGTGGCGCAGCAGTCGGCGGAGGCCAAGGGGCAGACCTTCGACGCCGAGGGCTTCAAGGGCATCAAGGAGGTCGTCGAGGCCCAGATCGAGGAACAGTCCATGCCCTTCTTCCTGTCCGGGATGCTCTACGACGACGGGGTCATCGACCCCCGTGACACCCGCACCGTGCTGGGCATCTGCCTCTCGGTGATCGACACCGTGCCGTACGCCGGCACCGACCGTTTCGGGGTGTTCCGACCATGATCACCAAACTCCTGGTCGCCAACCGCGCCGAGATCGCGAGCCGGGTCTTCCGGACCTGCCGCGCGCTCGGCATCGAGACCGTCGCCGTGCACTCCGACGCCGACGCCGCGCTGCCGTACGTCGGCGAGGCCGACCACGCCGTACGCCTGCCCGGCGACGCCCCCGCCGACACCTACCTGCGCGCCGACCTGCTGATCGGGGCCGCGCGCCGCTCCGGGGCCGACGCGATCCACCCCGGCTACGGCTTCCTGTCCGAGAACGCCGCCTTCGCGCGCGCCGTGCTCGACGCGGGGCTGACCTGGCTCGGGCCCGACCCGGCCTCCATCGACCTGATGGGCTCCAAGATCGAGGCCAAGCAGATCATGGAGCGCGCCGGCGTCCCCGTGCTCCGCAACCACACGGTCGAGACCGCCACCGAGGTCGACCTGCCGCTGCTGGTCAAGGCCTCGGCGGGTGGGGGCGGTCGCGGCATGCGCGTGGTGCGCACGCTGGCCGACCTGCCCGGCGAGATCGCGCAGGCGCAGGCCGAGGCGGAGTCCGCGTTCGGCGACGGCACCGTCTTCGTCGAGACCTACGTCGAGCGGGGTCGCCACGTCGAGGTCCAGGTCTGGGGCGACGCCCAGCACAACGTCTCCGTGCTCGGTGAGCGCGACTGCTCGATCCAGCGCCGCCACCAGAAGGTGCTCGAGGAGGCACCGGCCCCCGGCAGGCTGAGCGCCGCCACTCGGCAGGCCATGTACGACGCGGCCCGATCGGCCGCCGAGGCCATCGACTACCGCGGTGTCGGCACGGTCGAGTTCCTCTTCGACGAGGAGGGCGACCGGTTCTTCTTCCTGGAGATGAACACCCGGCTCCAGGTCGAGCACCCGGTCACCGAGGCCGTCACGGGACTCGACCTGGTCGAGCTCCAGGTCCTGGCGGCCGAGGGCGGCCTCGGCAGCGCCCGGGCGATCCACCACGACCCGGATGCCGTGCGCGGGCACGCGATCGAGGTGCGGGTGTACGCCGAGGACCCGGCCGCCGACTACCAGCCGCAGAGCGGCGTGCTGACCCGGTTCGAGATCCCCGTCGAGGACGGGATCCGGGTCGACACCGGCTATGCCTCGGGCAGCACCGTCTCGACCCACTACGACGCGATGCTGGCCAAGGTCATCGCGCACGCGCCCACCCGGCGGCAGGCGGCGCGCAAGCTCGCCGGCGTGCTGTCGCGGGCCCGGATCCACGGGCTCACCACCAACCGTGACCTGCTGGTGGCGATCCTGCGGGACCCGGGGTTCCTCGACGAGGAGGTGAGCACGGCGTTCCTGGAGGGGGAGGGGGTTTCGAGGCTCGGCGCTGGCGCGCCTCGCACCTCAACCAGCGGCGGGGCTGGCGCGCCTCGCACCTCAACCAGCGGCGGGGCTGGGGCGCCTCGCACCTCAACCAGCGGGGGCGGTGGCGCGCCTGGCACCTCAACCAGCGGGGGCGGTGGCACCTCGACCAGCGGGGGTGGCCGGGGGCCCGTGGTGGCGGCGGCGATCGCGCTGGCGGAGCGCGCGGGGGCCGCCCGCACGGTGCAGTCACGGATCCCGGTGGGGTGGCGCAACGTCGCGTCGCAGCCGCAGGTCACGCGCTTCGAGGGCGACGTCGAGGTCGCGTGGCACGGCACGCGCGACGGCTACCGCGTCGACGGGCACACCATCGTCGGGGTCTCGACAAGCTCGACCACCGGGACGGCGGTGACGCTGGAGACCGACGGGGTGCGGACGACGTACGAGGTGAGCGTCGCGGGGCTCGCGGTCGACGTGGACAGCGCGCACGGTCACGTGCGGCTGGTCCGGGTGCCGCGGTTCGTCGACCCGGCCGACGCCGTGGCGAGCGGCAGCCTGCTGGCTCCGATGCCCGGCACGGTCGTGAAGGTCCTCGCCGAGCAGGGGTCCGAGGTCGCCGCGGGCGACCCGGTGCTGGTGCTCGAGGCGATGAAGATGCAGCACACCGTGAGCGCGCCCGGCGCCGGCACGGTGACCGAGATCCATGTCCAGCCCGGCGCGCAGGTCGCCGCCGGAGAGGTCCTCGCAGTCGTCGAGGTCTCGGCAAGCTCGACCACCGATGAAGTCGAAGGAGCAGACGCATGAGCACGTTCACCGAGTCCGAGGAGCGCCAGGAGCTGCGCAAGCAGGTCGCCAGGCTGGCCGGCAAGTACGGCCGCGAGTACTTCACCGAGAAGGCCCGCTCCGGGGGCAAGACCACCGACCTGTGGCTGGAGATCGGCAAGAACGGCTACCTCGGCATCAACATCCCCGAGCAGTACGGCGGCGGGGGCGGCGGCATCGGCGACATCGCGGCGGTCTGCGAGGAGCTCGCCGCGCAGGGCTGCCCGCTGCTGCTGATGGTCGTCAGCCCGGCCATCTGCGGCACGATCATCACCCGCTACGGCACCGACGAGCAGAAGCAGCGCTGGCTGCCGGGCATCTGCGACGGCACCGGCACGATGGCCTTCGCGATCACCGAGCCCGACGCCGGCACCAACACCCACAACATCTCCACCACCGCTCGCCGCGACGGCGACGAGTGGGTGCTGAAGGGCCAGAAGATCTGGATCTCCGGCGTCGACGAGGCCGACAACGTGCTCGTCGTCGCCCGGGCCGAGGACGCCAGGACGGGCAAGGTGAAGCCCGTGCTGTTCGTGGTGCCGACCGACGCCGCGGGCTTCGAGTACACCTCGATCCCGATGGAGATCGTCAGCCCCGAGGAGCAGTTCCAGGTCTTCATCGACGACGTCCGGCTCCCGTCCGACGCGCTCGTCGGCGACGAGGACGGCGGGCTGGTGCAGCTCTTCGCCGGCCTCAACCCCGAGCGGATCATGGCGGCGTCGTTCTCCAACGGGCTCGCGCGCTACGCGCTCGCGGCGGCCTCGAAGTACGCCAAGGAGCGCGTGGTCTTCCAGGACGCGATCGGCTCCCACCAGGCGATCGCGCACCCGCTGGCGCAGAGCCACATCGAGATCGAGCTGGCCCGGCTGATGACCCAGAAGGCCGCCGAGCTGTACGACTCCGGCGACGAGATGGGCGCGGGTGAGGCCGCCAACATGGCCAAGTACGCCGCCGCCGAGGCCGCCTGCGACGTGGTGGACCGGGCGGTGCAGACCCACGGCGGCTACGGCGCGAGCCAGGAGTACGGCATGGCGGGCCTGCTGGTGGCGACCCGCGTGGGCCGGATCGCGCCCGTGAGCCGCGAGATGATCCTCAACTTCGTGGCGATGCACTCGCTCGGGCTGCCGAAGTCCTACTGAGCGCGTCGGGGCCGGTTCTGCGGGCCGGGGACTCCCACCCCGGTACCGTGGATGGGTGAGCGTGGTCAGGAGCCTGGACCGGGCGCAGCGCCGGTCGCCGGTGCTCGGCGTTCCGGTCGCGGTTTTCTACAAGTTCTACGACGACCAGGGCAACTACATGGTCGCTGCGCTCACCTACTACGCGTTCATGGCGATCTTCCCGCTGCTCCTGCTGGCCTCCTCGATCCTGGGCTTCATCCTCCAGGACCGTCCTGGGCTCCAGGACCAGGTGCTGAACTCCGCGCTCGCGCAGTTCCCGATCATCGGCGACCAGCTCGGGCGTCCGGAGGGGATGCAGGGCTCGACGGCCGCGGTGGTCATCGGCACGCTGGCCGCCCTCTTCGGTGCGTCGGGGCTCGGCCAGGCCATCCAGAACTGCCTCAACACCGCCTGGGCGGTGCCGCGCAACAGCCGGCCCAACCCCGTGATGGCCCGGATGAAGAGCCTGCTGATCCTGATGCTGGCGGGCATGTCGGTCCTCGGCATCTCGGTGCTCTCGGCCGTGGGCACCAGCACCGAGGTCTTCAGCGACAACGTCAACGCCACGATCCGGGTGCTGATCTCGCTCGTGACGTTCGTGGTCGTCGGGCTGGTGCTGACCGGCCTGTCGCGGCTGGCCGCCGCTCGGCACGACTACGTCGGCCGCTCCTGGCCCGGCGCCTTCTCGGTGGCGTTCATGTGGCAGGGACTGCAGTTCCTCGGGACCATCTACGCCACCAAGGTGCTGGCCGGCACCAGCTCGATGAACCAGACCTTCGGGCTGGTCCTGGGACTGATCGGGCTGATCTACCTGGCGGCGGTGATGGGGGTGCTCGGCATCGAGATCAACGTCGTGCTGGCGCGCCGGCTCTACCCGCGGTCGCTGGCCACGCTGTTCACCGACCGGGTCGACCTCACCGATGCGGACCGCCGCACCTACGCCGGCCTGGTGCACATGAACGCGCTCAAGGGCTTCGAGTCGGTCGCGGTGCGCTTCGACGAGCGCAACGGTGACACCCACGAGATCGTCCTGGAGCCCAAGACGCCCCCGCGCGGCACGCCGGTGCTCTCGCCGCAGGACCAGCGGACCGAGTCGGGCCGGACGACGCACCCCCTCAACACTCCCCTGAACGCTCCGGCGAAGGGGTCGGTCCAGGACGGCTCAGGGGTGGGTTCGTAGCGGCACGAACCGGTAGGCGCCGTGCCGGCTGGTGCGTCGGACCCCACCGACGCGGGAGACGAGCAGCATCTGGCCGGCCACGGGGATCACCATCCGGGCGTCGTCGCCGAGCTGGTCGACCAGCTCCTCCGGCAGGTGCTGCGGGGCGGCGGACACCAGGATCCGGTCCCAGGGGGCGTGGTCCGGAGCCCCGAGCACTCCAGGGGTGGCGGCCCGCACGCTCGCCCAGGGTTGACCGGTGGCCCCGACGTGCGCAGCGCCCAGAGCCACCAGGGCGGGGTCGATCTCGACTCCGAGCACGTCGCCGTCCGGACCGGTCAGGTGGCCCAGCAGGGCGGTGGTCCAGCCGGAGCCGGAGCCGACGTCCAGGACGTGCATGCCCGGACGGACCTCGAGCAGGCGCAGCATCGCGGCCACGGTGCGCGGCTGCGAGCAGGTCTGCCCGCCGCCGATCGCCAGCGGTCCGTCGTACGTCGCCCGGCGCGCCAGCGCCGCCGGGAGGAACCCGGCGCGCGGGTGCGCGGCGAACGCGGCCTCGACGGCGTCCATGGCAGCGCAGTCTGGCAGGCGCCAGCCCCGGTGGTCGAGCCTGCCGAGACCTTCGTCCCACGGCCGGGCGAGGCCTGTGGAGGACGAGAGCGAGGATGGCGCAGCCGTGCTGGACTGCCCGGCATGCCCCGACTGCTCGACACCCTCTCCCGCACCAACACGGTGACCAACGCGGTCAACGACCTGCTGGCCGCCGACGGTGCGGCCGGGCTGACGATGCGCCGCATCGCGGCCGAGTGCCGACTCAGCACGGCCGCCCTGGGCTCGCACTACGGCAGCCGCGAGCACCTGCTGCGGGTCGCCGGCTACACCACCAGCGCGGGCCTCCTGGACCACCAACGTCAGATGGTCGCCGTGCACGGGCTCGTCGGGCTGCTGCCACGCGAGCCCGACGACGTCGTCGACGCCCGGGTGTGGCTGGGGTGGTGCGAGCTGGGGCGCAGCCGCGAGGCGCTCGAGCAGCTGGTGGCTCGGCACCGGGCGGAGCAACGCGCCCTGGTGGCCCGCCGCCACGACTACCTGCTGGGCCGCGAGGAGATCGACGGCGTGCTGGCCCTGGTCGACGGGCTCCAGGTCGCCGTGTGCGACCCGGTCCGGCCGCTCCCGCTGCCCCGGGTCCGCACGCTCTTCGAGCGGCATGTGCGCCTGCTCCTGCGCGACGCGGCCCCTGCGTCGCTGCCCGAGGCTCGTTCTGCGCCGGAGGTGGACGTTCGGTCGGTCATCGGGGGGTGATGGACGGACGAGCGTCCACCTGCGGAGTGGAGGGGTGTCCGAGGGGCGGGGTCTCGGCAGGCTCGGCGACGGGTGGGCGCCGTCTAGGGTCGGACCGTGAGCCGGGTGATCTTCATGTGCGGTCCCTCGGGGTCGGGGAAGTCGACGTACGCCCGGGGCCTGGAGAGCGAGGGGATGGTCCGTCTCTCCTTCGACGCGGAGATGTGGCGGCGCGGGATCTCCACGGTGCCGCTGCCTGAGCAGCTGCGCGCCGAGATCGAGGCCGGTCTGCAGACCCAGCTCCTGGAGCTCGTCGGAGCGGGCCGCGACGTGGTCCTCGACTTCTCGTTCTGGTCCCGTCGGATGCGTGAGGACTACCGCGCGCTCCTGGCGCCCACCGGCGTCGTGCCCGAGACGATCTACCTCGCGACCGATCGCGAGACCGTGCTCGCGCGGATGCGCGACCGACGGGGCACCCACCCCGACGACTACGTGCTCCCCGAGGAGCTCGCCGCGTCGCACTTCGACCACTTCGAGCCGCCGACCGCGGACGAGGGCCCCCTGACGGTGCTGCGCTAGCGGCTAGTCCGAGGCGGGACGAGGGAAGAACATCGGGACCCGCTCGGCGTACTCCGGGTAGCCGTCACGCTGCATCATCGTCCGCTCGAGCAGCTTGGCGCCGGTGACGTTGCGGATGAAGAAGGTCATCGCCAGGGGGCACAGCACGGTCGCGAGGCCGGCGACCCAGCCGGACGCGAGTCCGGCGGCGAGCCAGAGGCCCCACCACATGGCGGCGTCGCCGAAGTAGTTGGGGTGCCGGGTCAACCCCCACAGGCCCTGGTCCATCACGACCGGGCGCTGGTCCTTGGGCTGGGCCTTGTAGGCGGCGAGCTGACGGTCACCGACGGCCTCGAAGTAGAACCCGAGCACCCACACCGCGACCCCGGCCACGACCACCGGCCACCAGACGACCTCCAGGACGGCCCCCACGACCACCGGCACGGCCACGAACCACTGGACGACCCCCTGGACCAGGAAGACGCGCCGCAGCGCGGTGCCGATGCCGACCTCGGGGAGCGTCCCGCCGAGCATCTCGGTGTAGCGCGGGTCCTCCTGGCCACCGTGGTCGCCGATCGCTCGGCTGCGCACGTGCCAGGCCAGCCGCAGCCCCCAGACGGCCACGAGCACCGTGACCAGCCAACGCCGCCACGGGGTGCCCTCGTCGACCGCGGTGCCGAAGAGCGCGCTGACCACCGCGATCAGCACGAACCCGGCGCCCCACGCCACGTCGACCACCGCGACCTTGCCGAGCTGGTGGGCCCGGACCGCGGCGGCCGCCATGCCGAGCGCCCCCGCCGCCAGGCCGACGACGAGGGTGAGGATCAGAAGCTGCGTGTCCATGCGAGCGAGTGTGCCGCACCGGGCCTGACCATGAGGATCTGGTCGACGCCCATGCGTCCGTCACGGAAGGCCATCGAGCCACCCACGAGGTAGAGCCGCCACACGCGCACGACCTCCTCGCCGACCAGCTCGGTCAGCCGGTCGATGTTGGCCTCGAAGCGCTCGAGCCACCCGTCGACCGTGAGCACGTAGTGCTCACGCAGCGCGTGCACGTCGCGAACCTCGAGGCCGCTGCGCTCGAGGTAGCCGACGGTCTCGCCGACGGGGCGCATGTACATGTCGGGTGCGATGAAGGACTCGATGAACGGACCGCCGCCCGGCCACGTGCCGGCCCGCGACATCTGCTGCACGAGCACGCGCCCGCCCGGCTTCACCGAGCGGCGCAGCACCTCGGCGTACGTCGGGTAGTTCTTCTCCCCGACGTGCTCGCCCATCTCGATGGAGGAGACGGCGTCGAAGTGGTCGCGCTCGGGCACCTCGCGGTAGTCCTGGAGCCGGATCTCGACCCGGTCCTGCAGGCCCCGCTCGGCGATCCGGGCGTCGATGAACTTCTTCTGCTCCGCAGCGATGGTCACCCCGACGACCTTGGCGCCGAAGTGCTCGGCCGCGTGCAGCGACATCGAGCCCCAGCCGCAGCCGACGTCGAGCAGGGTGGAGCCGGCCTCGAGGCCGAGCTTGGTGCAGACCAGCGACAGCTTCGCGTCCTGCGCCTCCTCGAGGGAGACGTCGGGCGTGGCGTGGTAGCCGCTGGAGTAGGCCATCGACCGCTCGAGGATGAGGGAGTAGAACTCGTTGGAGAGGTCGTAGTGGTGGCTGATCGAGCGCCGGTCGCGCAGCGGGCTGTGCAGCCGACCCCGGATCCGGGCCTGCGAGGCCGGCGGTGCGGGCGGTCGACCCAGGGCGCCGAGGCCCAGGGCTGTCCGCACCGCCTGCACCACCGCGGCGGCGCTGGGCCGACGCCCGCTCAGCCCCCGCTCGCGGGCGACCGCGAAGGCGTGGGTGAGGGCGGAGTCGAGGTCCCAGCCGCCCTCGCTCGGTACGTCGAGCTCGCCGGTCACGTAGGCCTGCGCGGCGCCGAGCTCGCCCGGGTGCCACAGGAGCCGACGTACGGCGTCGATCGAGCGCAGCTCGACCACGGGACCGTGGACGTCCCCGGCCTCCGAGCCGTCCCACGCCCGCAGCCGCACCGGCAGCGCGCCACCCACGAACGGCGCCAACGCCTCCGCGAGCTGCCCGGCCACCCCACTGCTGGTCGAGCCGGTGCCGGTGCTCGAGCCGGTGCCGGTGGTCGAGCCGGTGCCGGTGGTCGAGCCGGTGCCGGTGCTCGAGCCCCGGTGCTCGAGCTGTCCCCGGTGCTCGAGCTGTCCCCGGTGGTCGAGCCTGCCGAGACCCCGTCCGAGACCACCGTCACCTCCGCACGCCCGACTTCGTGAACGTCAGCTGGTTGACGTCGATGTACCCGGACGCGAAGCCGGCGCGCGAGTAGTCGAGGTAGAAGTGCCACATCCGCAGGAACGTCTCGTCGAAGCCCAGCGCCAGCACCTCCTCGGAGGCACCCAGGAAGGCCTCGTCCCACAGCCGGAGCGTCTGGGCGTAGTGCTCACCCATCGACAGCCGGTCGGTGAGCCGCAGCGCGGTGTGGTCGCACGTGAGGTCGTCGATGACCTTGACCGAGGGCAGGAAGCCGCCGGGGAAGATGTACTTGTGGATCCAGGTGTAGGTGCGCCGGGTGGCCAGCATCCGGTCGTGCGGCATCGTGATGGCCTGGATCGCGACGCGGCCGCCCTCGGCGAGGACCGAGTCGATGGTCTCGAAGTAGGTCTGCCAGTACTGCCAGCCGACGGCCTCGATCATCTCGACCGACACGACGGCGTCGTACATCTCGCCGCCGACGCCCACGTCGCGGTAGTCGCAGAGGTCCACCGACACCTGGTCGCTGAAGCCGGCGGCGGCCACGCGCTCCTCGGCGAGCAGCTTCTGCTCGACCGAGAGCGTGATCGTCCGGACGGTCGCACCTCGGCGGGCGGCGCGCACCGCGAGCTCGCCCCAGCCGGAGCCGATCTCGAGCACGCGGGTCCCCCGGCCGACGCCGGCCTGGTCGAGCAGTCGCTCGATCTTGCGACCCTGGCCGTCCTCGAGGTCGCCCCGGGTCGGGCGGGTCGGGTCGGTGAAGTAGGCCGAGGAGTAGCTCAGCGTGGGGTCCAGGAAGAGCTCGAAGAGGTCGTTGGACAGGTCGTAGTGGTGCGCGATGTTGTCCTGCGAGTTGTCCTTGCTGCTCACCTGACGGCGGGGCGGGCGCGACACGACGACCGAGCGCAGCTTCTGCAGGCTCTTCGGCACCAGGTCCTGCATCTCCGCGGACAGCACGGTCAGGAAGGCGCCCAGGTCCTCGGCGTCCCACGCGCCGGTCAGGTAGGCCTCGCCGAAGCCGATCAGCTGGTCGCGACCGAGCCGCGCGAAGAACTCCTCGGGGCGGTGGATCACCGCGACCGGTCCGCCCTTGCCGTACGTCGTGTCCCCGATGAGGACGTGGACGTCGAGGCGCTTGACCGCGGCCAGGAACAGTCGGCGGGCGATGCGCGCGGCGACCTTGCTGCGCGGTCCGATGGGGAGCTCGTCGAGGCCCGGCCAGTGGTTGGCCGACAGACGGTTGGAGGTGACGGTCATGACGTCACTCCTTCCTGGTGGTGGGAGGGGCGCGGCCGGATCGGCAGTCGCCGGTGCTTGCTGAGCCACAGCCAGACGCCGTGTACCCGGATCAGGAGCGAGCCACGCAGCGCCGCGGGTGCGGCGCGCAGGGGGCTCGTGGTGCTGCGCTGCCCGGCCAGCGAGGCGCTGAAGGTGGCGCCGTCGTCGGTGCGGAGGCTGATCGCGATGTCGAGACGCTCTCCGGGGACCGGCACGGCCAGGGTGTAGGTGCCGTCGGTGCCGTGGAACGGCGAGACGTACATGGCCTTCTCGGTGGTGGCCCGGCCCTGCTCGTCGGGGTGGACGAGGTAGGCGTGCCGGTCGCCGTAGGTGTTGTGCACCTCGACGACGGTCGCGGCCGGCGCGCCGGCCGCGTCGAAGCACCAGAAGACCGAGATCGGGTTGAAGCAGTAGCCGAACGCGCGCGGGTGGGCTGCCATCAGGATCCGGCCGCCGTCGAGCGCGACGTCGTGGTGGGCCAGGAACCCCTCGACGTTGCCGCGCAGCGAGCGCTCGGGCACCCCCAGGTGGTCGCGCGCCTCGAAGCGCCCGAGCACCCCGTGGTCGGGCAGGTCGTCGAGGTCGACGACCCACATGTGCGACGTGTGCGTGAACGACCGCGTCACCGGCTGCCGCCTCGTGTGCCTGATCGTCGTCTCGTACACCGCCGGGGTCTCCACGGTCGGTCCCCCGGCGGTCGAGGTGCGAGCCGAGCCGCCCACCCCGGTGGTCGAGGTGCGAGCGGAGCCGCCCACCCCGGTGGTTGAGGTGCGAGCCGAGCCGCCCACCCCGGTGGTTGAGGTGCGAGCGGAGCGAGCCACGAAACCACCAGCGCCCACCCACTCCAGCCCGATCCGCTCAGCCGCAGCCAGGCCCGAGCGCGCGCCGTCCTCGTGGAAGCCCCACCCGTGGTAGGCGCCGGCGAAGGCGATCCGGTCGGTGTCGATCTCGGGCAGCCGCCGCTGGGCGGCGACCGAGCTCGGGTTGTAGAGCGGGTGCTCGTACTCCATCCGGTCGATGACCGTGCTCGGGTCGACGAGGTGCTCGCCGCCCAGGGTGACGAGGTAGTGGGTGTCGGTCGGCAGCCGCTGGAGCCGCGTGAGGTCGTAGGTCACGACCACCCCGCCCTCGGGCTGCTCCGTGGCCCGGACGGCCTCGTCGGGCCTCCGGAAGTTCCACGAGGCCCTGGCGTTGGTGGTCTGCGGGAGCAGCGAGGTGTCGGTGTGCAGCAGCGCGGTGTTGGCGGTGTAGGGCATCGCGCCCAGCAGGTCGCGCTGCAGCCAGGTCGGCTCGGCGAGCATGCCGAGGGCGTGGCTCGGGTGGGTGGCGATGACGACGGCGTCGTACGTCGTGGTCTCGCCGTTGCCGTCGGTGACCTCGACGCCGTCGGGCGTCTCGAGCACCGAGGTGACCTTGGTCCCGAGGCGCACCTCGGGGATCTCGGCCGCGACCCGGCGGACGTACTCGTGCGACCCGCCGGTGACCGTGCGCCACTGGGGGGAGCCGAAGATGCCGAGCATGCCGTGGTGCTCGAGGAAGGAGAAGAGGTAGCGGGCGGGGTAGTCGAGGGAGACCTCGGGGTCGCAGGACCACACCGCAGCGACCATCGGCTCCATGAAGTGCCGCACGAAGTACGCCGAGAACCGACCGCGCCGCAGGAACTCACGCAGCGTCTCGTCGTCCTCGTCCCCGGAAGTCGGGCTGCCTCCGGTGGTCGAGCTTGCCGAGACCCCCTGAGCCAGCAGCCGCTTCGCCCGCGCGTGGAAGCGCGGGATCTCCGCCAGCATCAGCAGGTAGCGGGGCCGGCGCAGGTTGTCGCTGCTGGGGAAGACCCCCCGTCGTCCGAGCGCACCGGCCCACTCGAGCCCGGTGGCGTCGTCGCGGATCGACATCGACATCTCGGAGGGCTGGGTCTCGACCCCGAGCTCGGCGAAGAGCTTCAGCAGCACGGGGTAGGTCCGCGGGTTGTGCACGATGAAGCCGGTGTCGATGGCGAGCTCGCCGTCGTGGCGGTCGTTGCCCGGCTCGGGCACGCGGTGGGTGTCGGCGTGGCCGCCGAGCCGGTCGTCGGCCTCGAAGAGCGTGACGTGCGCGGTCCGGGAGGCGACGTACGCGGCGACCAGGCCGGCTACGCCGGAGCCGACGACGGCGACCCGGCGGGGGGACTCGGCCATCACGTCTGCTTGAAGGCGAACGAGGCGACCTGGGCGTTGCTGGGCTCCCGCGGCTCCTCGTCGGCGAGCTCGACGGTGATCCCGGCACCACTGGCCGTGGCGGCGTCGCCGCTGAGGACCACGGTGTTGTCCTCGCCCTCGGGCATGGTCCCGGCCGGCACGAAGACGTCGTCGTGCTGGAGCCAGAGCGCATAGGCGTAGCCGTCCGGCACCTGCGGCATGTCCTCGGCGACGATCACGGCCTGGTTGAGCGAGCGCGAGCGCACGATCGTGGCCTTGCCGCCCTGGCCCAGGGGCTGGCTGTAGCTCTCGGCGTCGGGTGCTGCCATGACCCGCTCGGCGGCGGTGAGCTGGGGCTGCTGCTGCGAGGTCTCGTTCCAGGGCTGCCACACGGCGGCTCCGGCCCCGAGCACGGTCACCGCGGCGGCTGCCGCCACCAGTCCTTGAAATCGGCGACGCCGCTGACCGGCTCTCGGGGCCAGCTCGGTCACGACGGGCGGCAGCGGGCGGACCGTGCCGACGGAGGCGAGCACCCGGTCACGCAGGTGAGGGGGCGGGGTGACGGCGGAGGTCTCCGCGACCAGGGCACAGGCCTCGCGGAGGCTGGCGACCTCGGCCTGGCAGTCGGCGCAGTCGTCCAGGTGGCGCTCGAAGTGAGCGCGCTCCAGGTCGTCGAGTGCGTCGATGGCGTAGGCGCCGGACAGCGCGTGAACGTCGGTCATGCCCCAACTCCCATCGTGTCGCGCAACCGGATGAGTCCGTCTCGGATGCGGGTCTTGGCGGTGCCGACCGGGAGGTCGAGCATGCTCGCCACTTCTGTGTGTGTGTAGCCGCCGAAGTAGGCCAGCTCGAGGGCCTCGCGCTGGACGGCCGTGAGGCTCTCCAGGGCTTGGCGCACCCGGCGCGCCTCCATGGAGGCGTGGGCCGCGTCGGCGGTGGCGTCGTGGTCGACGCTCTGGTTCTGGTCGTGGTAGGTGTTGTCGCGTCGGGTGGATGCCTCAGCGGAGCGCACCCGGTCGACGGCCTTGCGGTGGACGATCGTCAGCATCCACGCCGGAGCGCTCCCCTTGGCGGGGTCGAACCGGGTGGCCATCCGCCAGATCTCGAGGAACGCCTCCTGGGTGACCTCCTCGGCCTGGGCCGGGTCGCGCACGACCCGCAGGGCCAGGCCGTAGGCCCGCGCCGCCGTGGCGTCGTAGAGCCGGGCGAAGGCTTCCTGGTCACCCCGTGCCGCCTGTCTCAGCAGGGCACCGAGGTCGACGGCCGGCGCCGCCGGCACCCCCTCGTCGGGGGTGCCGGACGGCACAGGCGTGAGATGTGACATGCGAACAGTGTCTCTCGACGATCAGCCGAACGTCACTTGACGCCGGTCAGGACCTTGTCGATGACGTAGACCGTCGCGTTGGCGGTGGGGATGTTGCCGCACAGCACGTTGGCGGTCACGGTGCCGTCGGTGACGGTCATCCCGTCGGTGTCGCCCTCGATCGTGAGGGTGTCGCCGGCCAGCGTGTCCTGCTCGCCCACGACGGCGGACGGGTCGTTGTTCGCCGGCAGCACGTGGTGCGCCAGGATCGAGTAGAGCGCGCTCTTGTCGGCCTTCTCCTGCGCCTCGGTGATCAGACCGTTGAGGTCCTTCTCGGGGATCTCGGCGAACGCACCCTCGAAGGGGGCGAAGACGGTGAGCGCCTCCTGGCTGTTCAGCGTGTCGCCGAGGCCCTCGACGGCGCCGACGGCGGCGACCAGGGTCTGCAGGAGCGGGTTGTTGCTCGCGGCGGTGGCGACCGGGTCGGTGACCATGCCGTTGAAGGAGCCGGCGCCGTCGGCGGGCACCTGGTCGCAGGCCGGGCCGAAGACCTCGGCGCTGGCGTCAGCGGTGTCCTCGGAGGGGGCCTCCTCCTCGGGGGTGGCCTCGGCGGGGGCCGACGAGGTCTCCTCGGCGGCGGAACCGCTGGTGTCGTCCTCGCTGCCGCAGGCGGCGAGCGAGACGGAGAGGGCGAGCACGGCAGCAGCGGCGGTGCCGGTGCGGCGGAGGGTGTTGAGCTTCATCGGAGTTGAGCCTTCCGTTCAGGGGAGTTGCGCGGTCTGTCATGAGGTGTTCGGCGTGCTGCCCCGGACAGATTGGAGTTTTCTGCTCTCCGGGGACGAATGAGGAGTGAGACGTGGCTCACGCCACCCGGATGATCAGGGTCTGGATGCCGCTGGATCCCTCCGGGAAGGGCTCGGCGCGCACGGCGACCTGCTCGTCGCCGGATCCGGTGATGACGCGTGCGGCCACGCTGTGCTGGCCCTCGGGGGCGTCCCACTCGTAGAACCACTGGCGCCAGTAGACGTTGTTGACGTCGGGGCCGAGCGTGGCGTCCTGCCAGGCGCCCCCGTCGACCTTGACCTGGACCTTGGCGACGCCCATGGCGTCCTGGGCCCACGCGACGCCGCCGACGATCGTCTTGCCGGCGGAGATCTCCTGCAGCGACTTGGGGGTGTCGATCCGGGCGGAGGCCTTGATCGGGGCGACGGTCGACCAGTCGCGCTCGGTCCAGTAGGACTTCTTCTCGGCGTACGTCGTCAGGGTGATCCGGGTGATCCACTTGGTGGCGCTGATGAAGCCGTAGAGACCCGGCACCACCATCCGCGCCGGGTAGCCGTGCTCCCGCGGCAGCGGAGCGCCGTTCATGCCCAGCGCGATCATCGCGTCGCGACCGTCGGTCGCGAGGTCCAGCGGGGTGCCGATCGTCATGCCGTCGAAGTCGGTGGAGATGATCTGGTCGGCCTTCGAGCCGACGCCGGCCTGGTCGAGCAGGTCGGTGAGGCGGACGCCGATCCAGCGAGCGCCGCCGACGTACGGGCCGCCGACGCTGTTGGAGACGCAGGTGAGCGTGATGTCCCGCTCGATCAGCGGCATCGCCAGCAGCTCGTCGAAGGTGAACGTGAGCTCCTGGTCGACGTCGCCGTCGATCGTCAGGGTCCAGCCCTCGATGTCGACCAGCGGGGTGTCGAGGCGGGTGTCGACCCGGTAGAAGTCCTCGGTCGGGACGCGCAGCGAGGTGATCTCCGGGTACTTCTCCTCCAGACCCGTGGGGAACTCCCCGGCCGGCGAGGCCGGGGTCGGGTAGGTGATGTCGCCGATCTTGCTGCGCACCCGGGCGATCAACCGACCGGCGCCGCCCATGACCGCGGCCAGCGCCAGCATGCTGCCGGCGCCGATCAGCACGCCGCGGCGCGAGGGGCCGGGCCGGCCCTCGGACGTGGTGTCGGAGGCCAGGAGCGGACGGTGGGCCAGGGTGTCGAGCAGGCGGAGCGTGCCCACGCCGGCGCCGGCGGCGAGCAGGCTGGGCAGCAGGTCGAGGAGCTCGGCGCCGGGACGGGTCATGGCCGCGACCGCGGGGATCGCGACGAGGACGACGAGCATGGTGGCGCCGGTGCGGAAGCGCGCGCGGGTCAGCACGCCGGCGACCGCAGCCAGGACCAGCACCCCGGCCATGACCGAGCCGATCAGGATCGGCTTGTCCTTGGACCCGAAGGTGGAGATCGCCCACTCCTTGACCGGCGTGGGGGTGGCGTCGATCACGGCCGCCCCGACAGCCAGCACCGGGGAGGAGTCGGGGTTGAGGAGGGAGGCCAGCAGGTGGCCCGCGGCGACGCCGGCGAGGGTCGCGACCAGTCCGAAACCGGCGTAGGCCAGCTTGCCGGGGCGCTGATCCGGGGTGGGGGAGGGCACCTGGGCGGGCGTCTGGTCAGGGGTGGTCTTGCTCATGGAGGTTGTTCGTAGGCAGAGCCGATGCGGATGGTCGGGTGCGGCAGGATGGCCGCCATGAGCGACGAGCTGGTGCACTACGACGTCACCGACGACGTGGCCACGATCACCCTGGACTCCCCCCACAACCGCAACGCGCTGTCGCGCCGCCTGGTGGGCGAGCTGCTCGAGGGCCTGGCCGCCTCCGACGCCGACGAGGCGGTGAAGGTCGTGCTGATCCGGGCGGAGGGCCGGGTCTTCTGCTCCGGCGCCGACCTGTCCGAGGCCGCCGAGGGCGGCATGGAGCAGGGCGCCCGGGCCATGGTCGAGATGCAGCGCCGGGTGGTGGCCCACAGCAAGCCGGTGGTCACCCGGGTGCAGGGGGCGGTGCGCGCCGGGGGGATCGGGCTCGTCGCGGCCTCCGACGTCGTGGTGGCCGCCGACCACGCGACGTTCGCCCTGACCGAGGTCAAGCTCGGGCTGGCGCCCGCCGTGATCTCGCTGACCGTCCTGCCCCGGCTCACCTCGCGGGCCGCCGCCCTGACCTGCCTGGGCGGCGAGGTGTTCAGCGGGGCCGACGCAGCACAGATGGGGCTGGTGACCCGGGCGGTGCCGGCCGACGACCTCGACGCCGCCGTCACCGAGGTGTGCGCGTCGCTGGTCACCGGCGCCCCGCAGGGCCTGCGGGAGACCAAGGCGCTGCTGAACGCCGACCTGCTGGCCCGGATCGACGCCCGGGCCGAGGAGGTCGCCGCGCTCAGCGCCCGGCTCTTCGGCTCCGACGCCGCCCGCGAGGCGATGCAGGCGTTCCTCACCCGGAAGGGGTGAGACCGACCGATCGGATGAGTCACGGGTCGTCCGATCGGTCAGACCGGGGGGCACACCCGGGGGGTATCTCCCCGAAGTCCCGTCCCACGACCCCCCACGCTGCTCCAGTACTCCTGGGAGCGGACCACATGGGTCCGCCCGGGTGAGGCGAGGGAGCACGACCATGGACAAGACCTTCAAGGGCGCAGTCGCGGCCGGCGGCGCGGCGGTGCTGCTGCTGGGCGGCCTGGGCACGCTGGCGTTCTGGACCGACAACGAGACGGTGGACGGTGGCAGCATCTCCAGCGGCCAGCTCTCGCTCGGCGCACCGGACTGCGGCACGGGCTGGAGCATCGACGGCGGTGCGGTCTGGACGACCCAGCTGCTGGTGCCCGGTGACAGCCTCACCAAGACCTGCACGATCGACCTGGTCGCCGACGGCGAGCACCTCGGCGCCGACCTCGAGCTCGAGGAGGCGTCGTTCACCGAGGTAAATGGGCTGACCGGCGACCTGGAGGCCTCGGCCGTCTTCACCGTGGGTGGCGACACGACGGCCCACGTCACCTCGGCCGACGACACCGGCACCGGCGAGATCTCGGTGGTGGTGACCGTCGACTTCGACGGCGTCGGGGCGGTCAACGCGAGCCAGAACCTCACCGCGGTGCTCGACGACCTCACGTTCACCGCGACCCAGACGCACGACGACCCGCCGGCCTGAGCCGACCGTGCCCGCTCGCGTCCTGGCCTGGGTGGTGATCCTGGCCGCCACCGCGGCGCTCTGCGCTGCCGTGCTGGTGCCCCGGGTCGCCGGCGCGACGCCGTACGCCGTGCTGACCGGGTCGATGCGCCCGGACCTGCCACCGGGGGCGCTCGTGGTGGTGCGCCCGGTGGCCGAGAAGGACCTGGCCATCGGCGCCGTCGTCACCTACCAGCTCGTCTCGGGCGAGCCGGCCGTGGTCACCCACCGCGTGGTGGCCATGGGCTACGACGGCCGCGGAGACCTGCTGCTGCGCACGCAGGGCGACGCCAACGAGGTGCCGGACGCCGCAGGGGTGCGTCCGGAGCAGGTCCGCGGTGAGCTCTGGTACGCCGTCCCGCTGCTCGGCTACGCCCACACCTGGCTCTCCGGCCAGGAGCACGAGCGGCTGGTCCGGCTGACCGCGGTCGGGCTCCTCGGCTACGCCGGGTGGATGTTCCTCGGCGCCCTCCGCGCGCGTCGCCGGGTCGAGCCCGACCGGGAGCGTCAGCCCGCATGACCGCGCACCGTGCCGCACGACGCCCGCTCGGCAGGATCGCCGCCCTGCGCGACCGACGGGTGCGGGCCCTGCTCGCAGTCGGCTGCCTCCTCGGCGTCGGTGGGGTCACGACGCTGGCCTCGTGGTCCGACAGCGCGACGGTCCCGACCGGGTCGTTCGCCTCGGGCAGCCTCGACCTGCTGATCGACGGGACCCTCGCCGGCCCCGGTGGCACGAAGGTCCGGGGCGACCTGGCCCTGGCCGACATGGTCCCGGGGGAGAGCGTCTCGGTCACCCTGGTGGTGCAGAGCGCCACGAGCACCCTGCCGCTGGGCTACTACGTCACCGCCACCAGCACCGGCGAGCTCGCGCCGCAGCTGCTGTGGACCGTGGTGCCGGGTGCCACCCACAACACCCAGACCGGCACCCAGGCCGCTGGCAACCGCAGCGGCACGTGCAGTGCGGGCACCCCTGCGGTCACCGACCAGGTCCTCGGCGCGAGCGCGACCCCGGTGATCGGCACCAGCGGGGCGGCCGGTCGGCGCGGCCTCGTGGCCGGCGGCAGCGAGAACGTCTGCCTGCGGGTCCAGCTCAACCCCGCGGCCGGCAACGCCTTCCAGGCCAAGACCGCCACCGCGACGTTCACGGTCAACGCCTCGCAGATGGGCGCCCCGTGAGCCGGCCCGCCCGGCGGTCGGGGCGCGAGCGCAGCGAGCCGCTAGACCACTACTCGCGCTCGACCTGGCAGCACCGCACGGTCGAGACGGCCCTGACGGCCGGCGCGCTCGTCGGCGCCCTCTGCGCCGCGTGGGCACTGGCCTCGGTCGCCCTCGGCCTCACGCCGCTGGTCCTGGTCTCGGGGTCGATGTCGCCCGCGATCGAGGCCGGCGACCTCGCCGTCGCGCGGGCCGTCCCGGCGCGCGACCTCGCGGTCGGCGACGTGGTCAGCGTCGAGACCTCCGGAGGTGTCCGCGTCACCCACCGCGTGGTCGCGCTGACGCCCCAGGCGGACGCCACGTCCCTGGTCCTCCAGGGCGACGCCAACGCCACGCCCGACGCGGCGCCGTACGTCGTGACGACCGCCGACCGGGTGCTCTTCCACGTGCCGTACGCCGGCCGGGTGGTCGCCGCGGTCTCCAGCCGCCTCGGCGTGGTGCTCCTGGGGGTCGCCGTCGCCGGCCTCCTGCTGCTCGGCTTCGGCGGCCGTCCGCCCTCCGGGCCGACGAACGGGCGCGCCCGCCACCGCGACGCCGCTGCCGCCCCCGGCGGCCGGGCCCGGCGGTCGGTCGCGACCGGGGCCATGGGGATCGCGGCCGTGGCCGTGGCCGCGGGCCTGGTGCCGCCGCCGACCCCTACGACGGCGTACCTCACCGACGGGGGCGCCGCGACCAGCGGGACGCTCACGACCGGCCGGATGTCGGCGCCCGCCATCTCGTGCGCCAACGGGTCGGGCGGCTCCACGCCGACGATCAGCTGGCCAGTTCCCCAGGGCCCGACGCCGGCCGGCTACCTGGTCAGCTACAACTCGACGATCTATCCGGTCTCCGGCACCAGCTGGCAGGTGCCCTCAGCGCTGCTGACGCTCGGCACCTACCCGGTCACCGTGACCTCCCAGCGCGCCCCTTGGTCGTCGGCGTCGTCCAACACCGTGTCGGTCCGGATGCTCAGCGTCCTCGGCAT
>CAWCGS010000001.1:0-5910 GCA_963795135.1 uncultured Actinomycetota bacterium | reverse complement strand
CGGCCTGGGCCTGCCGCCGGACGCGTACGTCACGGCACGCAAGCTCACCCAGGACACCCGGCCGGCGGTGGAGCGCAAGACCCAGATCCGGGCCGGCCTCCTCACCGCGGCCGTTGCCGGCGGTCTCGGGTTGCTGCTGCTGGCGCTGGTGGACTCGTTGCTCGGCGTGCGCGCTCGGGTTCGGGCGGAGCAGGAAGCAGCCGACGAAGTCGTGCCTCCAGAGAACGACCCGCCGGCTGAGGTGGCCGCGGAAGCCCCGCCCGCGGAGAACGACCCGCCGGCTGAGGTGGCCGCGGAACCCCCGCCCGCGGAGAACGACCCGCCGGCTGAGGTGGCCGCGGAACCCCCGCCCGCGGAGGACGACCCGCCGGCTGAGGTGGCCGCGGAAGCCCCGCCCGCGGAGGACGACCCGCCGGCTGAAGCAACCGAGGAAGACCCGGCCACCGAGCCGGTCTATGTGAAGAGGGTGCTCGTGGACGCCGAGCTGGCGGTGAGCCCGGCTCGCTCGAGATGGCCGATCCCAATTACCTCCGCCCAGCCGACTGGCAGCGGGAAGCGCTTCCGCACTGGTGACTCGGGACCGCACGCGCCCGTCCCACCCACCCGGCCGATGAAGAAGGCCACTGGAAGGAATCCATGACCGCCGCAGGCGCCGAGGCAAGCGTGGCGGTCGCCGGCGCTGAAGGCTTCGGCACCCGTCGTGGTGCCGACGCGACGACGGTGCTCACCGTCTACCTGGTGCTGTTGTGGTTCATCCCCTCGTCCATGGTCGTTCCGGCGCTGGGGAGCGCCGGGAGCCCGTCCAACCTGCTCGGTATCGCGGTGTGCTTCTGGTGGGCGTGGTTCCATGTGCGGCGCACCGACGTGCTCAGCGTCGGCTTCCAGCCGGTCCGAGCCGCGATGCTCGGGTGGCTGCTGATCATGCTGGTCGTCTATGCGCACGCCATGGCCGGCCCGATCCCGGGCGACGAGGTGAGCGTGGCCGACAACGGCGTCCTCCGGCTGCTCGGCATGGCCGGCATCCTGCTCCTCGCCAACGACGGCATCACCTCGTATGCGCGGCTCCAGGTGCTGCTGCGCCGTCTTGCCCTGGCCGCCGGCGCGGTCGCGATCCTCGGGTTCGTCCAGTACGTCACCCACCAGCTCTGGATCGACCACCTCTCCATCCCCGGTCTCTCACCGGGGGTGGTGACCGAACTGGGCGCTCGGTCCGGCTTCGCCCGCCCGAGCGGGACCTCGGCCAGCGCGATCGAGTATGGCGTGGTGCTCGCGATGGCGCTCCCGATCGTGATCGCGCTGTCGAGCAGCGGCAGTCATCGCCGGTGGATCTACCGGTTGCTGCTCGTGCCGATCATCCTGTCGATCTACCTCTCGGTGTCCCGCTCTGCCTACCTCTGCGCCGCCGTCGGGCTCCTGGTGCTCGCGCTGTCGTGGAGCAACCGTCAACGCCTTCGGGCCCTCGGACTCATGGCCGTGGTCTCGATTGCCATGTACCTCTCCGTGCCCGGCCTGCTCGGCACGATCGTGGGCCTGTTCTCCAGGGCCGAGGGAGATCCGAGCGTGGCTTCGCGGACCGGCAGCTACGACATCGCAGGAGACTTCGTCTCCAACAGCCCGATCCTCGGTCGCGGATTCGGCACCTTCCTGCCGAAGTACTGGATCCTCGACAACGGCTACCTCGGGTTGCTCATCGAGGGTGGGGTCCTCGGACTGCTGGGGTTCCTCGTCGTCCTCGCGTCGGGCCTTCTCGCCTCTCGTCACTCCCTGCGGAGCACAGCTCCTGGAGGCCACCAGCTGGCGCGCGCGGTGATGGCGTCCATCCTCGCAGGTGCGAGCTGCCTGGCCTTCTTCGACACCTTCGCCTTTCCCCAGACCTCCGGCTGCGTGATGCTCGTCCTGGGGATCGCCGGTGCCATGCGGCGGCTGACATCGGACCTCGAGCCAGCCACGGCTCGCGAGGCGCTCAGACCTTCGACATCACTTGACTGAGCCCCACCTCGAACGTCTCCCAGGAGAACACCGTCGACGCACGCTCGGATGCCCGGAGCCCGAGCTCCTGCCGGCGTGGGGCATCGGCGCTGAGCCCGGCGACCGCATGGGCGAAGGCACCGACGTCCTCACGCGGCACGAGCACGCCGGCATCGCCGAGCTGGTGCGCGACTCCACCGACGTCGAAGGCAACGACGGGCTTGCCGAGGAGCATCGCCTCCATCACCACGAGGGGGAACGGGTCGTCGCGCGAGGGCAGCGTCATGATGTCGAAGTCCGCCATCGCGGAGGTGGGGTTGGCGGAGTGCCCGGTGAACTCCACACCTCTGAGTCTGGCGGCCTCGGCGGGAGGTTCGCCGTCACCGACCCACACGAACCGCAGGCTCCCGGGTCGCGCAGACGCGAGCAGGAGCGAGGCGACCTGGAGCCACAGGTCCACACCCTTGCGGTGCTCGATCGCGCCCACGCACCCGATCACGACAGGCTGTGCGGGTAGGGCAGCCCGTGAGGGTGAGGGTGAGCGCGCCGGTGCGGTGGCCAGGACCCGCGTTGCGTCCGGGATGGAGAGCAGCAGATCCACGTCCTCACGAGGCGCGCCGATCGCGACCAGTGCGTCGACGACGCTGGGCGAGCATGCGACGAGCCGCACCCTCCCCGGGGGCAGGCCGTCGATTCCTATCCGATCGAGAAAGCCGCGCAGCACCTCGCCCGACTCGTGGACGTGCAGCACGGCCGGTCGGCCCAGGATGGCGGCGGCTCGGACATAGCCGGCCGACGACGTCGAGTTCACATAGACCACGTCCGGTCGGTGCGCGGCGATCACCACCAGCGCCGTGCCGACCTCGAGCAGGCCCGCGAGCCGGGCGCGCGCCCTGCCCGGCTGTGACCACAGCCGTCGCAGCACCCGCCACATGGGGGTGACCCGGGTCGGTGAGATTCCGGCGAAGTCAGCGACCAGTGGCCCCGGACGCTGCGACACGATGCGGACCCGATGACCCTGTTCCACCAGCCCACGACCGACGAGGGCCGCGATGCGGGGGGCTCCTGTCCGAGACGCCTCGTGACTGACGAGCAGGACGCGGCTCACGAGGTCGCCCCTCGAACCGTTCGCAGCGGCACGCCGCCACGGCGGACGAGCCGGCCCAGAACATCGCGCCCGGCGAGGTAGCCGACGTCGGCGAGTCGCTCCCACCACGCGTCGTCGTGCGCGAGGCTCTCACGGTAGATCTCCTCGAGGTGCGCGGCACCGGCCTCGAGGCCGTGCCGCCTGCGCACGAAGTCGAGACCCCACTCCCCCAGCCGCCTGCGCTCGCTCGCCTCCTGCAGCATGTCGAGCTGGGCCCAGAGGTGGGCCACCGGATCGTCAGGCGCGACGGTGCCGTAGTAGCCGTCGTCGAGGAACTGCTCGCAGGTCTCGGCACAGAAGATCCGGCTGAAGCCGTGATCGCCCAGCACCACGAGCGGACGGCCGTGCGCCATCACCCGGAGTGCGCTGCCACCCATCGCCAGCCCGACGTCGGCAGCGGCGTATGCGGGGCGCGGGTCGCCGAGGGCGCCGGTGAGCAGGACTGCCTCCCGCCCGAGCAGGCGATTCACTGCTGCGGCCCGCTCAGACACCTGCTCGATCGCGCTGCCGTCGCCAACGAGGACCAGACGTGCCACTGGAGCGCCGGGGGCCAGCAAGGCGTCCAGGGCCAACAGGATTCCGGGGAGCTTCGCGACGCCGTGGTGCCGCTGCTCACTCGTGAGCATGTCGATGCGACCGACCAGCACCAGCACCAGTTCTTCCTCGCCGAGCCCGTGCTGGACGCGGAACTGCCGGCCCGCCTCGTCGTCGGGTCGGTCGTGGGCGAGGTCGACGGGCGGCTCGAGGAGGTAGGACCGCGGTCCGTGCAGCTCCACCGCCTCGCGGTGAAGCCCGCCGGTGCCGACCACCAGCGGAGTGCGCGACGTGGTCGTGAACTCGTTGTCCATCAGCCAGTTCAGCACGACCGGCACCCGACGCCCGCGCAGTCCGCACGCCAGGACGGCACTGCGTCCCAGCCACGCGGCGAACACGTGGAGCACATCGAGGTCGTGCTCGGCGGCGATCCGCCGCAGGTGCCGTGCCCGGCCGAACAGGCCCATCCCCGCAGGAATCCGGACGAGGTCGAAGCCGGCGTCCTCGGCGTACGGCAGCACCGAGACCCGTACCTGCTCGTCCACCGCCATGACGACCACGTAGTGGCCCTGCTCACGCAGGGCGCGGGCCAGGTCGAGGGCATTGATCGGACAGCCGCCGAGTGCGAGGCCCTCGAGGACGAGACCGATGCGAAGCGCAGTCACAGGGCTGCTCCTCTGGATCGCGTGCGGCGTCCCGGAAGGGCCCCGACCAGCCGACGCAGCACCCGGCCGACCTCCGGGAGGTCCTGCTCGATCATCGACCGGGCGGCGAGGAGATAGACGCCGACCGCCACGACACCGCCCGTCAGGAGCCCGGTAGCAGGGGAGGTGAGCCAGTGGTCGCAGAGCCAGGCGGCACCTCCGGCCAGCCCGGCGGCGAGCGCGGGTCGCACCAGCGTGAGCCCGAGGGCCGCGGGCAGGCGCCCCAGGCGTGACCTCATCGCCCACAGGTAGCCCGGCAGAGACACCAGAAGCACCACCGCGACGTGGGCCCATGCCGCGGCGACCAGGCCACCGACCTCGATTCCCCAGATCATGGTGGGCACGAGGGCACACACCCAGGCGACCTGCACCATCAGCAGCTGGGTCGTGGCGCCGATGGCAACCAGCATGTTGACGTAGAGCAACGTGAACGCGAAGCAAGCGCCGTAGACCGCGAGCACGGAAAGCACCGGAGCGGCGTCGGTCCACTGCTCGCCGAAGAGCGTGCGGATCAGGCTCGGCGCCATGGCCACGGTGCAGGCCGCGACCGGGAGGGCGACCAGTGCCACCAGACGGGTGGCCGCGACGAGGGACTCCACCAAGCGTTGGGTGTCGTCAGCGACGCGACCGAAGGCTGGGAGCACGACGCCGTTGAGCACGGAGCCGAGCACCATCGTGGACCAGTTGGCCACGTTGAAGGCGATCATGTAGACGCCGACCTGCTCGGCCGTCAGCAGCCGGCCCATCACGAGGTAGTCGGCGTTGAGCAGCGTCCAGTTGATGAGGTTGGCCATGGCCAGCGGCAGTCCGAACCGCATCAACGGTCCGACCAGCTCGAGTCGCCACTCCGGGCGGTAGCGCCGGTTGAGGCAGGCGACGAAGATCAGCCCCGTCACGAGCTGACCCACCACGCGCGACCAGGCGAAAGCCATGGCCCCCTGGCCCATCAGCGCGAGCACGATCAGAACCACGTTGGCCGGGACGAATCCGGCCAGCATCGCAAGCAGGATCCGATCCTGGCGGAAGTCACGCACCAGCTGCGCGCCCGGAACGGCGAAGACGCCCGTGAAGGCCAGGCAGATCGACATCACACGGATCGGCCCCTCCGCGTCGGGCATGCCGAGGACCGCCGCAAGGGGCCCGGCAAAGACGGCCATCAACGACGCCAGCCCGAGGCTGACGAGGATGGAGATCGACGAGACGGTGCCGGCGATCTCCTCGGGTTCCATGACCGAGCGGGCCACCGCGGAGGCCATGCCCAGCTCAGCCAGGCTCGTGACGACCACGAAGACCGCCAACGCGATGGCATAGACGCCGAACTCGTCCGGCGAGAGGATCCGCGCCACCACCGCGGTGACGCAGATGCCGGCCACGCGCATCACGATGTTGCCGACGGCGGCCCAGACCGCCCCGCGCCCGACGCTGCGGCGCAGGTCTTCCTCGCCTCCGTCCGGCTCGGCAGTTCCGAGCGGCGCGGTTGTGTCCCCCACTGTCACGCTCCGCCCCCTGGTCGGCTCGTGGACTGCTGGTCCGACGTCACGGGGACGCGCGGAACAC